>CAWGFK010000070.1:885000-1022799 GCA_963821735.1 uncultured cyanobacterium | reverse complement strand
TTTACCTGCGGAATGTAGGGTATAATTGAAAAAATTTGGGTGCTGCTGGAAAATTTAAAAAAAAATAATTACTCCCAGGGAATGCATAAAAGATGCAGAAAAGAAACAATCAACATCTAACCAGCTTTCATCAAATCTTTGAGAGCCAAGTTCAAAAGACTCCAGAGGCGATCGCGGTTGTTTGTAACGGACAGCAATTGACTTATTGGGAACTCAATCAAAGAGCGAACCACCTCGCCCATTATCTGAAAGATTTGGGAGTTGGTCCTGAGCAATTAGTTGGGATATTCATGGAGCGATCCATCGAAATCGTTGTGACAATTCTGGGCATTTTTAAAGCCGGAGCAGCTTATATTCCCCTAGATCCAGGATATCCAAAGGAACGATTAACATATATCGCCCAGGAAACTCAATTTTCTCTATTGTTGACGCAACAACATTTGGGCGACCGCCTGCCTCCATCCTCGGCAAAAATATCTTATATAGACTCTAACTGGAATACCATTGCTCAGTATAGCCAGGAAAATTTACCCACAGAAATATTACCGGAAAACTTAGCCTACATTATGTACACATCTGGCTCCACTGGACAGCCAAAAGGTGTACAGATGCCCTATATTAATATAGTCCGATACATTCAGGCATTAAGTCAGGTGGTGACAGTCCAGCCGGAGGATATTTATCTGCACGTTGCATCCTTCTCGTTTTCTTCTTCCATTAGACAATTAATGCTGCCACTGTCTCAGGGTTCCAAAGTGGTAATTGCCACGCGAGAACAAACCAAAAATCCTTTGGAATTACTGAACCTAATATGTCAACAGCAAGTCACTATATCGGATGGAGTTTGTTCAATTTGGCGGTCAATTTTAGAAATCTTAGCCGAAGAAGATAAACAGCGATTTTATCTGTCAAAACTCCGTCTCAGATTTGTGGTGCTATCAGGAGAAAATACCACCTGTGCTTTAGTCCAAAAAATAAAACATTTTCTGGGCAACCAGGTCCGTTTTTTCAATGTCTATGGACAAAGTGAAACCATTGGTAACTTTGCCTACGAAATGCCTCCAGACTTTGATCGTCATGAAGGATATTTTCCGGTGGGTTATCCGTATCCTCACAATCATTGCTACATTTTAGATGAAAATCTCAACCCAGTTCCAACCGGAGAAGTCGGTGAACTCATGATGGCTGGAGGTTGTGTCTGTCGGGGTTATTTAAACCGGGATGATTTGACCGCAGAAAAATTTATTCCTAACCCTTGGGCTGACCGAGATTCTACCAGCGATCGCCCTCTGCCCACCCTGTTTAAAACCGGAGATGTGGTGCGGAAATTACCCGATGGCACTATCGAACTACTGGGTCGCACTGACTTTCAAGTAAAAATTCGCGGTATGCGGGTAGAACTCGATGAAATTGCCACAATCTTAGAAGAACATCACACCGTTAGACAAGCCACAGTTGTCGCCCACCCAAAACAATCAGGAGAAAATATCCTGGTGGCTTATATCATCCCTGAACCGGCGGAAAATTATCGCGATCCGTCTACATTGCATCATAAATTGCGAGAGTTTTTAATTCAAAAACTCCCAGATTATATGCTACCGGCTGCGTTCATGGAACTGGCGGAATTTCCTCGGACTCCTAATGGAAAATTAGATCGTCTTGCTTTACCAAAACCTAGCTTTCTAAACAATCAAGCAGGGGACGGTGAATATTCTGCTGACACAGAAATTCAAAAGCTGTTTTGTGAAGCCTTAAACCTGCGTCTAGTTCAGCCCCAGGATACTTTTATTTCCTTGGGAGGTAATTCCCTATCTTATATTCAATTTTCCATGAAACTTGAGCGCTATCTGGGATATTTACCTCCAGTTTGGGAAGAAATGACGATTAGTCAGCTAGAGAATGAAGAACCTGAGAAGCGAAAAAATAGTACGATTGAAACGAGCATTTTTTTGAGGGCTTTAGCCATCTGTGCAGTAGTAATTTTTCACGCGACTTTAACGAACTTTTACATTAAAGGTGGAGCTTATATAATGCTGTTAATTGCGGGAAAAAACTTAGCTAGATTTAATGGCAGAAGTTTGCTCACCGGTCGGTTAATGCAACCCTTCAATTCACTTTTAAGCAACATAATAATTCCTTATGTATCTATTGTTTGGATTTTTCAGGTATATGCTCAAATAGTCAATCATCCAGAGTATGGATACTGGAATTTTCCAGTTCTGCTATTGGTAAGTAACTTTTTAGATCCAGGAAAAGGCTCAGTATTTTTTGTTTGGTTTATTCAGGTTCTTGCCCAGTTAGTTGTGATATTTTTACTATTATTCTCTATTCCACCAATTCGCAATCTGGCCAACTTATCCCCGTGGAAATTTGGCTTAATGATTTTCGGTGTGGGTGTATTTACTAATCAGATCGTGCCATATTTCTGGATGCCTACGCCTGACCAACCAGGAAGTCACGACAACCTTTATTTACCCTATATGTTCCTCTGGCTTTTTGCGATCGGTTGGTCTGCCCACTTTGCCAAATCTAAGTATCAAAAGGTTGTAACTAGCATCATATTGCTGCTCCCCGTATTTATGTGGCCAGAGCAACAGTTGTCAATTCGGTTATGGATATTAGTGGGAGGGATGATGGTTCTATGGAAACAATATGTTTCTGTACCGCAAATATTAAAACAGCCGATACAACTGATTAGTTCTGCATCCTATTCTATCTACGTGACCCATATGGCTGCCTTTATTCTTCTCAAGAATGTCACAGGAATTAACAAAAATGAGCATATAGGTAGTCTTCTGTTCCATATTATCTTTGCGTTAGTAGTAGGAGTGTTCCTGTGGTGGGGAATCCAAATTATCCAGAAATTCTTAAAGAGAGTGGTCGCTCCAAAAATCAAGTTAGCTTTGGAGTAATATAGCCAGTCTAAATCAGTTTGCATGGGAGCATCTCAATTTGGCAAAGAGACCTAACCCCCCAGCCCCCTTCCCACCGAGGGAAGGGGGAGCAAGACTTGTAAATTCCCCTTTTAGGCAAAATTGAGATGCTCCCGTTTGCATAAGGACGATGGCGGCCCCCAACATAAGGCGGCCCAGAAAGGGAGAGGGGAGCAGGACCTTATGTCAAATTCATTTAGGGTCGCTATATACAGCAATCCTAAATGATTTAGGATTGCTATATGGATAGAAACCCAGTTTCTCAGTCACTTATCCCAATTCAAAATTAGGGTTGAACTTGCAACTTAATCCGGAGGGTTCCGGAGAGGGATTGGGGGGGTTGCCAACTCTGTAAGGTTTGACGAATTAAGTCGATCGCCCCTTGATCCGTTAACGTAGAAGCGCGATCGTCTAACATCACGCGCACCACTTGACCCTGACGAACTACAATTTCCCAAACCACTTCCCCACTCACTCCTGGGGAGAGGGACACAAATTGGAATAATTCTTCTAAATCCGCAGTCGCCTCCGCATCTAAATCCTCCGCATCCATCACTTGAATGCGACTACTACCGGGACTGACAGACTCCATTGGAGACGCTTCCGCTTCATCTAAACGGAGGGGTTGGACTCCACCGGGACCGGGACGCAGCACCCCCAGACAACCGAACAGGTGCCGCAGAGGGTGGCGGTGGGGGAGATGCGCTGGTAGTCCGACCCCGCATCCCTATTGCTGCATCTGCTTCGCTTTCTTCCCCAAAAATCCCTTCGTAACTGACTCCCTCGGGGAGTTCCACCGGCACTTGCACTCGGCGAGTGGTGCCATCGGGATCGACTCGGACTTCTTCGCTGACGGCGACAAAGGCAGTGTAAGCAGACAGCAATCGATAGGCGAGGGCGGTATTGGTAACTTCCGTTACCCCGGATGTGGTTTCTCCGCCATACATTTGACTCATTAAATCTTTAATCCGATGGCGACCCCACAGTTGCGCGATCGCCGGGTTGCCTTCTTCTTCAAATGCCATGCGAAAGAGTTCTTCATAGCGATCGCCATTGGCAGTCATTCCCTTGACTCGTAACTGTCCCCGGGCGCGATCGCCTTTTCGTCCAAACAAAACTAAGGGTTGTTCGGCAAATAAATCCGGCGGTAACCCGGGATAAACTTCTGCCGGTTCCCCTCCGCCTTCCCAAGTCACTTCAATATTCGTTAAAACTGGATTATTAATCTGTCGGAAAAATCGTTCTGCCACCTCTTCTGTGGGTTCATCCTGACGAATGACTTGGGAGGTTCCGCGTCCTACTTCTGCAAGGCGATCGAGGACAAATCGATTCACCGAACTCCCCACTCCAAAACTATATAAACGGTTGCCCGCTTGTAACTTTTGTTGGACCTCGGCAATGATTTCCATGTCATTGCCAATATAGCCATCAGTTAATAAGACAATACTCCGCAATCGGCCATTTTTTGCCGGTGGATAATTTAAGACGGTTTGGATGCCATTTAATAACTCAGTTCCCCCATTGGCGTCCAATTGATTGATATAATCGATCGCCATGTTGCGATTAGCAGGAGTATTGGCTAACGGTTGAGGAGAGAGTGCCGTTGCGGTATTGGCAAAGTCAATAATGGTAAAGGTATCATTGGGATTTAGGCCATTGATAAAGCGGCGCATCAATTCTTGTGATTTAACTAGAGGGTCACCGGATTGAGACCCGCTGGTATCCATTAAAAAGATGACATCTTTGGGGACGATTTCATTGCGGTTGTAATCTAAGGCGGGAATGAGGTAAATGGCAAAATGTCCCCCGCGATCGTCGGATTGGGTGAGGACTGTTGCTTTGGTGCGATCGCCTGAAACCTGATAGCGCAGAATTAAATCTTTATTCGGAATAGAATCGGCTTTTGCTAAATCAATCCGCACCATTTCTCCCGCTTGAGAGGTGACAATTTGATGGGACGGGGATTGGATATTGGAAATCGGAACTCCGGCATTAATTTCTACTGCTACGCTAATATCATGACCGGACCTTGTGCCAGGACGAAGGACCGGAGGCGTAATCCGTGAGGCATCTGGAACTTGGTTGGTATTGGGGGTTTCTGGGGTAGTTGGAGTCCCGGGAATATAGCGCGGACCGACTACCATTGGGAAGACAAACTCATAGTTTCCCCCTTCAAAGGGGAGACTGTCACTGTAGCGAATGGTGACTTCAATTTGTTCACCGGGTTTGATATTCGCCAGGGATTGAGTGAAGATATTAGGACGTTCTTGTTCTAATAATGCTGCGGTGCGTCCTTGTTCTCTTGCTTCGTCATAAATGCGTTGGGCTTCTTCTCGTTGTTTGATATCGCCTTTAATGATGCGATCGCCAATTTTAATTTCCATATCATAAACCGCTGCTTCATCGGGAAGCGGGAAGACATAAATGGCTTCTAATGGCTCATTAAAGGGATTTTGAAACCGTTGAGTTACGGCAACTTGGGAGACATTCCCATCAATCCGGGCTTTGACATCGGTATGGGTGAGGGTAAAGGCTTGTTTTTCTCCGTCCGGGGATAAAACATATAAGCCCCCCGCATCTTGGGATTCCGAGGGAGTCTGGGTTTGATTGCCCTGAGAGAGGATGGGTTCGGCTGGCGATCGCGAATGTTGGGCTAAGGTTAAATTGGCGACTGTTCCCACTGCTGCAACCAGGACTAAACAGGCTGGAACAATATAGAGTAATTTCATAGGAACCTCATTTTGAGAAGCGTTGAAAAATGTGATGAATTCTAGGATGGCATAGACTTGGGGAAATGTGCGGGGGGTTACACTTTTTGTAACAAATCTCCGTGGGGGTGGGGGATAACGACTGAAGTCGTTACTACGAACGGGGGGAATTTAGTCATTTTCCCTAGTTTGTAACAGAGGGAATAACGACTGAAGTCGTTTCTTTTTCAATAATGAAAGGCCCCGAACAGGGCTTAATTTTTAGTTAATTTTTAATTGCGCGTAAACTTAATAAATAAAGGCAAACTGTTTTTTGATTAAATTAACAACTAAATTTATTTCATGAAAAACCCTCACCATTCAAGAGATTTTTATCACAATTATTGGACGGGTAAAGGGTAAACATCCCATCCGGAGGGGAAGAGGGGGTTCAACGCCCTTGACAGCTTGGAGTTTTCCCCTCGTCAATCCATCCTCGAAAGAAGACCGCAATATGTTAAACTAGGCGGGTCTGACCCTGGACCAATCCCTTGCAGGGACACAACTACAACTAATTTCCTAGTCACATTCGAGAGTAACCATAAATTCATGTTTGACGCGCTTGCTGAACGCTTAGAAGGAGCCTGGAAGAAACTTCGAGGGCAGGACAAAATTTCCGAATCCAATATTCAAGAAGCCCTGCGGGACGTTCGGCGCGCCCTTTTAGAAGCCGATGTTAACCTTCAGGTCGTCAAAGCATTTATTGCCGACGTTGAAGAGAAAGCGCTGGGTGCGGAAGTGGTTTCTGGGGTGCGACCGGACCAGCAGTTTATCAAGATTGTTTACGATGAACTGGTGGAAGTCATGGGGGAAAGTAACGTTCCCCTCGCGCAAGCTGAGACTGCCCCGACGGTTGTGTTGATGGCCGGATTGCAAGGGACAGGTAAAACCACTGCAACGGCTAAACTGGCCTTACATCTGAGAAAGCAAAATCGCACGGCCCTGTTGGTGGCAACGGATATTTATCGACCAGCGGCGATCGACCAGTTGCTGACCCTGGGGAAACAGATTGATGTGCCGGTGTTTGAGCTGGGGACTGATGCGGACCCGGTGGAAATTGCGCGGCAGGGGATTCAACACGCCGTGGCGATCGGGGTGGATACGGTAATTGTGGATACTGCCGGTCGTCTGCAAATTGATGCAGATATGATGGCGGAGTTGGCCCAGATTAAAGAGACGATCCAACCTCATGAAACTCTGTTAGTGGTGGATGCCATGACGGGTCAAGAGGCGGCGAATCTGACCCGGACGTTTAATGATGAAATTGGCATCACTGGGGCGATTCTGACCAAATTGGATGGGGATACTCGCGGGGGGGCTGCCCTTTCAGTCCGGCAATTGTCTGGACAACCGATTAAATTTGTGGGGGTCGGGGAAAAGGTAGAGGCCCTACAGCCTTTTTATCCCGATCGCATGGCATCTCGGATTCTTGGCATGGGTGACGTCCTCACCTTAGTCGAACGGGCGGCAGAGCAAGTGGACCTTGCGGATGCCGAGAAGATGCAGCAAAAAATCTTACAGGCGCAATTTGACTTTAACGACTTCCTCAAGCAGATGCGCTTGATGAAGAATATGGGGTCGTTGGGCGGATTGCTGAAAATGATTCCCGGCGTTGGGAAAATTTCCGATGACCAGTTGTCTAAGGGCGAGTCTCAGTTGAAAAGTGCTGAGGCGATGATTAATTCCATGACGGCCCAAGAACGGGTAAATCCTGATTTGTTAGCGGGTTCTCCCTCCCGGCGCAAACGGGTGGCCCGGGGTTCCGGTCATGATGATGCAGCAGTGACTAAGCTGGTGACGGATTTCTCCCGAATGCGAACGATGATGCAGCGCATGGGTCAAGGGGACTTGACGGGGATGCCTGGAATGGGGGGAATGTTCGGTCCTGGAGGAGGACAACCGGGACGAGGCGGCTATCCTGGGGGTCCGGGCAAGAAGAAAAAGAAAGCCAAGAAGAAAAAGGGGTTTGGGGATTTGTAATTCCTAGCGGGCTAAAGAACCAAGCAACAACCGGCGGGGGATAAATCCCTCGCAATCGGTTACTCGTCTTAAAAAACTGCACCCTCAAGGGTGTTAAGGCTATTTCTAAAATTTTCCCGACGCCGTATTTGCTATTGTACCGATGCCCTACAAGGTGGTATAATGAATGACTTTGCAGCGGAAATTTTGTAGATGGAACGCTGTAGATGCTTACCCCCAGAACCAGGTAAGCTGTAATTTGATGGCCTAGAATGGTTACGAAAAAGAAGTAGGAGCAAGATGATCAAAATTCGATTGAAGAGATTCGGCAAGAAAAAAGAAGTCAGCTATCGGATTGTGGCGATGCAGAGCACGACTCGCCGGGATGGACGTCCTTTGGAAGAATTGGGTTTCTACAATCCGAGAAATGATGAAACTCGTCTGAATGTCCCAGCGATCGTGAAGCGACTGCAACAGGGCGCTCAACCCACCGAGACGGTGCGTCACATTCTTGAGAAAGCTAATGTCTTTGAACAGGTCAATGCCAGAACCCCTTCCTAATTCCATCAACGAACCACTGACTCCCCAAGAACCATCTGAGGGTGAGAAAGAAACGCCTAGACCGGATTATGGAGGGTTGGTACGTTTTCTGGTGGAACCGTTGTTAGAAACGCCGGAATCATTACGAGTGGATTGCGAGTTATTGGTGGGCGTACCTAAAGTCTGGATTCGCATGGCGTTTGAGGATCCAGAAAAAGGGCGCGTGTTTGGGCGTGGCGGACGCAATATGCACGCGGTGCGAACCATATTAGAAGCAGCGGCGAAGGATGCGGGGGAAGCGATTTATTTAGATATCTATGGGGGATGGCCGAGCGATCGCGCGTCGTCATCCGATGGACCTGGGTCTAAAACAACGACGAGTCCTGCGGTCAGAAATGGTCCGGTTCGTCCTGGACCAAAACTCGCCGATCGCTCCTAGGAGATGCGATCGCCCAGCATCTTTGGGGAGAAATTGCCCCAAGTTTCTGGAGTCTGGAGTGGGGCGATCGCAGTCGGGTTCCAGCCCCGCTTCCTCAACACTCATTCCTTTTCCAAACAAAGATATTGCCGGAGTCCTCTCTCAAGACGCCTGTTTGCAGCCCAATTTGCAAAAAAGGCGTCTTTTTGCATTTTTTAAAACTTTACCTGTAATGGATATGGCATGGAAGAAAACACAACGATTGAACTCCCTTCTCAAGAAAGCGCCTTAGCCCTCAGTGGCGATCGCGAGGAAAATCTCAAACTTTTATCCAAACAAACCGGGGCCCGAGTCGTCCTGCGCGGACAAGATTTACTCATCCAAGGCACCCCCAACCAAATAGAACTCTGCACTCGCTTAGTGCGATCGCTCTCGGACCTCTGGATTCACGGCAAACCCATCACCAGCGTTGATATCCTCACCGCCCGTCACGCCTTGGATACCGAACGCCAAGACGAACTCAGCGAAATGCGCCAAGACATCCTCGCCAAAAACCGTCGAGGGGAAGAAATTCGCGCCAAAACCTTTCGCCAGCGTTCCTACATCAAAGCCATCCGCAGCCATGATCTGACGTTTTGCATTGGTCCAGCAGGCACTGGCAAAACCTTCCTCGCCACCATCCTCGCCGCCCAATCCCTCCTCGCCAATGACTACGAACGCCTGATTTTAACCCGCCCTGCCGTAGAAGCGGGGGAAAAACTCGGCTTCCTTCCTGGGGACTTGCAACAGAAAATTAATCCCTATTTGCGCCCCCTCTACGATGCCCTCTATGAAGTCATCGAACCCGAAAAAATCGCCAACCTCATGGAACGCGGCATCATTGAAGTCGCCCCCCTCGCCTATATGCGGGGACGCACCCTCAATCGCTCTTTCGTCATCCTCGATGAAGCGCAAAACACCACCCCCGCCCAAATGAAAATGGTTTTAACCCGCCTCGGGTTTAAATCCCGCATGGTAGTCACCGGAGACATTACCCAAACCGATTTACCCTTCCATCAGCAGTCGGGTTTAAATGTCGCCCAAAAAATCCTGCAAAATGTAGAAGGCATTGCCTTTTGCCACCTCTCCCAAGCCGATGTGGTCCGCAATCCTCTCGTTCAGCGTATCGTTGCCGCATATGAAAGCCATGATAAATAGGGGAATTTCCCTTTGTTTGATGGTATTAATTTTGCTGTTCACCTCTGGGAATGCGGTAGCGGGACCCCTGGCGGACCGTTTGCAAGCCTTTCCCAATTGGCAGAGTAAACCTGCGGTTTCTGTGGCAGAGGGAGATTTGATTTACCCTGACTGGATCAAAGGCACTTGGGAGGTAACCAGTACCCTAATCGAACAGATTGCTCCCCTCGCGCCGAGTCTAGTCACACCGGGATTTGAGAAGAATCAAGCTTATTTGAATCAGCCGGTACAATTTCAGGTGCGATTTGTGGAGGGGTCGGGACTGAATTTGGGGGGATGGCGGGGAATCCCGATTCCGGTTTCTAGGAATCAGGGAGTTGTTGCCGATCGCGCCTTTAATGGGTTAAAAATTGCTCAAGCCTATTTAGGCAGTCCGGCGGTGGAATCGGTGAAAGTGGATCCAGAGAATCCCAACCGGCAGATTACGGTTTTGAACGGCGATCGCCAACTGGTATCCCTGGTAACCGGCAGAGGCAGCGAAATTCCTGCACCGGATCAGTTTATCGCCACAGAAATTACCCAGCAGATTTTTCGCCGCCAACCGCAGATTTATCTCAATGAAGTGGAAACCACCACCCACTATCAATGGGTGAAGGATGCGCCGGAGAAAATTACCGCCAATCAAATCACGGCGATTTATTTATCACCCCAGGACCCGGATTACTTTGCTGCCGGAGGGAAGGCGATCGCCCTTTATCGCTATCAATTAGAATTATCCCCGGTTGCTACAGCGAACCGATAGGTGATACCCAAGATATCCAATTCGGTAACTATTGGTCTCCAAAACCCGCACCCTGAAGGGTGGGGCTATACGGACGAAGCCCGCCTGCGCGGGCTAAGAGGTTGTGCAGCGATGTCGGACCCGACGGCGATCGAGTAAAGTTAAGATTAACCCTCAATATTAACGCCTAAAATTGTCTCGATCGCATTATTGGTTACTGCTGCCTTACCTGCGTCCCCACTGGAACACCATCATCCGGGCGCTGATTTGTACGTTGATTTTTACCGTTTTTTGGCCTTTGCAAGCCTGGTTAGCCGGTCGGATTGCTAATTTTATCGGGGCCGGGGATGTGGTGGCGATCGCCCGATTAGCGGGGATTGGTGCCCTAATTTTCCTCGGTCAAGGAATCGTCCAATATGGTCAAGATTCCCTCATGGCTTCCGCCGCCCTCTCCATCGCCCTCGACCTCCGCAAATCCATTTATAGCCACCTCCACAAGCTCAATCTCGGCTTTTTTGAAACCGCCAAAACCGGCGACCTTTCCTATCGCCTCACGGAAGATATTGACCGGATTGGGGAAGTGGTTAATAAATTTTTCCATCAATTTGTTCCCTGTGTTCTGCAACTGTTGGTGGTGGTGGGATACATGATTTATTTGAATTGGCAACTCACCTTTGCTACCTTGTTAATTGCCCCATTTATGGCAATCATCGTCAGTTGGTTTGGCAATAAACTATTAATTGTTTCCCGGCGTAGTCAAACCCAAATTTCTAATTTATCGGCATTAATTTCTGAAGTTTTTAGTGGAATTCGCTTAGTTCAAGCCTTTGCGGCTGAAGACTACGAAATTGAGCGATTTTATAAAGAAGCCGAACATAATCGTCGGATGAAATATCGGGCAGAACAATTAAAGGCGATTCAGTTTCCCGTGGTGGGATTTTTAGAAGCCTTAAGTGTGTTATTGCTATTTTTCCTCGGAGGATGGCAAATTTCCCAAGGCAATTTAACGGGGAGTGAATTTGTCAGTTATGTCGCAGCAGTAGCGTTGGTGATTAATCCCATTGCTTTGACGACGAGCAATTATAACGAATTTAAACAGGCAGAGGCATCGGTAGACCGAATTTTTGAGTTGTTTGCGGTGAAAGCAACGGTGGTGGAAAAACCGGGTGCAGTCGCCTTACCGGCAGTTACGGGAAAGGTGGAATATCGCAATGTTTCCTTTGCCTACGCCACTCAACCGATTCTTAACCCCAAAAACCAAGAAGAAGTGCCGGTATTGCAGGGGTTAAGTTTATTGGCATCCCCAGGAGAGGCGATCGCCTTAGTCGGTGCTTCGGGGGCGGGTAAAACCACGTTAGTCAATCTTTTGCCTCGGTTTTATGATGTGAAATCGGGACAAATTCTGATTGATGGAATTGACATTCGCGAGGTAACTATTCCCAGTTTACGCCGTCAAATTGGCATCGTTCCCCAGGAAACCATTTTATTCACCGGAAGTATTGCCCAAAATATTGCGTTTGGACAACTTGATTATCAGTTAGACGAGATTGAAGCAGCGGCGAAAATTGCTAATGCCGATGAGTTTATTCAAAAACTGCCTGATGGATATCACAGTTGGGTAGGAGAGAGAGGGGTTAATTTATCTGGGGGTCAACGGCAACGAATTGCGATCGCCCGCGCGGTCCTTCTCAATCCCCGAATCCTCATACTAGATGAAGCAACCTCTGCCTTAGATTCAGAATCGGAAGCATTAGTCCAAGAAGCATTAGAACGGTTAATGCAAAATCGCACCGTATTTATTATTGCTCACCGTCTCGGCACTGTACGTCGCGCCGATCGCATTTTAGTCATGGAAAAGGGACAAATTTTAGAATCCGGCACTCATCAGGAATTGTTGGAACGCGAGGGACAATATGCCAAATTTTACGCCCAACAGTTTGAAAGGGGATAACTGAAAACCCCCGAAGATTTGAAACCTTTGGGGGTTGTTCGGTTCAAAGACTTTGAACATATTTCAACAAATCTGCCATATCTTGAGGATTCGGTTGAAATTGAGGCATTGGCGGCGTTTTTCCCCCCGTCACCTGATGAATAATACCCACGGGGGATTTCCGTTGAGAAACCCCGGTAAGGCTAGGTCCCACCTGCCGTCCATTCTGGATGCCATGACAACCCGCGCAGTTCATTTGGAAGATGGCATGACCCCGAATTGAATCTCCATCAAGGTTTAAGACGGTTTTCACATAAGGATCCGAGACTTGTAATTGTAGGGCGAGAATAATCCCGAGGACAATACCCACCAGAATAAAGACGATGACTGCGCTTCGCGCACCAAAGGCGATCGCCCCACTTGTGACGGGACAAGGTTCTACTGCTTCAGGTTTGGCGAGATCGTTAGTCAAGGGTAAGGTGGTTTTCAAGGGATGTACAAATATTGTATGATTTTATAACATAGCTTAACATTTGCGATCAGAATGGGCATTCTACGGCAATTTCTGCGAAACCCCCGTTAGTCGAGGAAATCCCCTGCTCAGGAGATCTCCGCCTCGTCCAATGCCAAGAGTGCCATTTTGGCCGACTGTCTTTAGATGAAAGAATTGCAAGAAACCTTTACATATTAAAATATAACCCTAGTTGCAAAGGAGATTCATAGACGTGGTTGAACCGTTACTGTCTGGCATCGTGTTGGGTTTGATTGTGGTGACTCTAGCTGGTTTGTTTTTCGCCGCTTACCAGCAGTACAAGCGCGGGAACGATTTGGGTTTGTAAACCAGTCGCTGATTCCTGACTAAAACAACAGCGATCGCCGCTTTTGGGTCCTGAACCTGGGAGAGGCGATCGCTGTTTTAATTTGCTGACTCATCGGATAACCCGATGAAGGTGACAGTCGTATTGCTGTAACGGCGTTCCCGAAGGATTTCCAGAGTCGGAATCGGGTCCAGGGTCAGGCGATCGCTGCGATGTTCCACCGCAATTTCCCCATCGGTGCCAGGAGTTGATATTGGGCGATCGCTGCCAACACAGGTTGATAGAGACTGCTGGCATAAGGCGGATCGAAATACATCCGGTCAAATTGGCGACCCTGCAAAGATTTCAACCGCGCCATCACATCACCGCGCAGAATGTCCACCGTTTGATCCGCCTGCTTCACCCGTTGCAAATTTTCCCGAATAATCGCCAATGCACGAGGGGACTGTTCCATCGCCACAACTTCTACAGCACCTCGACATAACGCCTCTGCACTCATCGTCCCGGCACCGGCACACAAATCCAACCAGCGACATCCGGCAATACTCCCTTGCCAAACATTAAACACCGCTTCGCGCACCCGTGCCGCAGTCGGTCGAGTTTGCTCACCGGATAAAGTTTTCAGTAACCGATTACCATAAATTCTAAGGCTCATAATAATTAGGATAGTCGATTCAGGTCCAACCCGAATATCTGGAGAAAAAAGAATGGTAAGAATTTCACAGAACTCGACCGGAGAACCCCTGGCGATAACCCCGGAATTAGACTCGGCGGAGGATATCCCCTCCCTTATTTTACCCAATATCCGTTGGCAAACCTACGAAGCACTTTTATTTGACTTAAAAGATACGGGTAGGGTGAGGGTTGCCTATGATCAAGGAACGTTAGAAATTATGGCTCCATCAGAAGAACATGAAGGGTATAGTATCTCGATTCACAATTTTATTGTGATTTTAGCCGATGAACTCGCCCTCAATTTAAGGCAGTTAGGCTCTACCACCTTGAAAAAAGAAGATATTCAGCGAGGATTAGAACCGGATCAATGCTACTACATTCAGAATGAGCCTCGGGTGAGAAATAAACTCAAAATTGACCTAAGTTTAAACCCGCCTCCAGATTTAATCGTTGAAGTGGATATTACCAGTGGGTCTCTAAATAAATTTCCAATTTATCAATCCTTGAAAATTCCCGAAATTTGGCGCTACCGGCGCAGAGGTTTGGAAATCTTTGAGTTGCAGGGTGAGGAATACCTGCAAAGGGATTTCAGTCCGACATTTTCACCCATTGCCGTTACTGCTGCAATTCCAGAATTCATTCAAAAAAGCCGCAGCATGGGAGAAATGGCCGCATTGCGAGCTTTTAGAACCTGGGTAAAAGAGCAATTGCAAAATCAGGAATAAAGGAGGAAAGATGGTCCGAACTCAAGTTGAACTACCTAGAGAGAAAATCGAGGCATTTTGTCAACGGTGGAAAATCACTGAATTTGCCTTGTTTGGTTCAGTCTTACGGGATGATTTTCGTCCAGATAGCGATATTGATGTTTTGGTTACTTTTGCACCGGATGCTCATTGGAGTTTGCTCGATTCTGTCCGAATGGAGCAAGAATTAGAAACCATTTTTGGCCGAGAAGTGGACTGTGTGGATAAGGAGGCGATCGCCCAAAGTCCGAACTGGATTCGACGCAAAGAAATTTTAGGAACAGCGGAGGTGTTTTATGTTGCGGGATAATGCATCACTTTTAGATATCGCTAGATTTTCTCGATTGATTTTAGAATTCACGGACACAATGAGTCAAGATGAATTTAATGCGGATATTAAAACCCAAGCTGCCGTTTTGTATTATCTGACAATCATCGGGGAAGCTGTCAAACGAATCTCAATGGAATTTCGCAGTCAGCATCCGGAAATTGCTTGGAAAGAAATTGCCGGAATGAGAGATAAAGTCACCCATCAATATGACCGGGTAAAGTTAGAGGTAGTTTGGAAGGCAGTCCAATTGGATATTCCTGACTTGATAGAAAAAATCACCCCTTTACTCCCCATAGAGGAGGAGTCAGAGTAAGAACAGGAAGGGATAGCCTATTTGTTAATTCAATTCGTGGGGATTGACAGAAGGCTATCCATTTTATGGTTTCATGGCCCCTCGGATATTTTCTCTAAATTTCTATCTTGACACTCCTACCGATCGCGATAAGACTGCCTTAAATAAAATCCAATCGTTAAAAATAACAGACCTAAAAATCCCAGCAGATAAAAGATTGATAAATGAGTGGATTGTTTCATGGCCACTCGAATCATTCCCCATTCAATCCAGACTAGGATTCCCATCAGTTCAGCTTTCATCCAGAGCAACACCTGACGGGCAATTTTATATTGATTTTGGATGTTTTCTGGGGTGATGGGGACCGGGTAATTAAAGGTATTGGGAAAAAAATTAGTCAGGGTCATTGAGATATAACTGATGACGCCGATCGCGGGAATCAACCAGAATGTAAGTTTAGGTCCCCATAAGTCGGGTTCTCCTGTGATGCCAAAATGCAGAGGAACGGAAGCAGGAAGGTTCTGCCAATAGTAGCCCCCGATCGCCAGACTGGCAACCACACCCAGCAAGGCGGTAATTTCCAAAACAATTTCTAAGGGGGAGTAGGCGATCGCCTCGATAACGGGTCGTTGTTGATTGTCTTTCATGAGCTTTTCTCCCAGGGGGTAAAAATATGATACTTGCACCCATTTTTATCCGTTGATTGTGCAATTTGGGTTCGTTTTTCAGCAAATCCTTTAAAATTGATAAAACTACTCATGCAGAAGACCCATGAACCTACCTTGTTCAGAGACCCCCCGCTTGTTGCAAAAGTTACAGTGGGTGATGAATCCCGTGGGATATATGGAAACCCATGCTCGACGTTATCCCGACCTATTTCAGGCGGAGGTTGTTGGGTTTGGGGATACCCTTGTCTTTGTCTCTCATCCCCAAGCGATTCAATATATTTTAACCCATGATAACAAGCAGTTGAGCGTCCCAGGAAAGGTGAATGAAATTGTGGAACCTTTGCTGGGAGAGTATTCGGTTATCATGTTAGAAGGCGATCGCCACCGTCGTCAGCGCCAATTATTGATGCCTCCGTTTCATGGGGATAGAATGCGCTCTTATGGCAAAATGATCCGCGAAATTGCTGCAACAGTCATGAGCCAAGTGCCAACCTCCCAGCCTTTTCTCGCTCGTGCAATGATGTCTGAAATTTCATCCCAAGTGATGCTCAAAACCGTCTTTGGCTTAGATGTTGCCGGAGAAAATTATTATCAAATAAAACATTTAATGACTTCGATGTTAGATGTTTTTAACACTCCGGCTGCGTCCGGTCTACTGTTTTTTAAACAATTACAAGTAGATTTAGGCCGATGGAGTCCTTGGGGATATTTTCTCAGGATTCGAGAAAAAATTGATAAATTACTCTATGCAGAAATTGCTAATCGCCGTCAACAAGATTTGAGCGATCGCCTCGATATCCTCTCCCTATTAATGTCGGCGCGGGATGCCGAAGGTGAAGCGATGACCGATAAAGAATTACGGGATGAATTGCTGACCTTACTGTTTGCTGGTTATGAAACCACTGCCAGTGCCATGTCTTGGGGTTTATATTGGATTCATGCACTTCCAGAGGTTAAAAATCGTCTCCGTGAGGAAATTGCCAGTCTCGGGGATAATCCGGCACCGATGGACATTTTTGGACTCCCTTATTTGACCGCAGTCTGCAATGAAGTGTTGAGACTTTATCCGGTGGCGATGTTAACCTTTCCCCGACGAGTCGAAGAACCGATGGAGTTATTAGGATACTCACTGAAAGCCGGAACGGATTTAGTTGGTTGTATTTATCTACTCCATCATCGGGAAGATTTATATCCCGATTCCTATCAATTTAAGCCAGAACGGTTCTTAGAACGGCAATTTTCTCCCTACGAATTTATGCCCTTTGGTGGGGGGAAACGTCGCTGCATTGGGGCTGCATTAGCGGCGTATGAAATGAAGTTAGCCTTAGCCACAATTTTATCGGGTTATGATTTAAAGTTGGCAGAAAAAGGTCCCGTCAAACCCCAGCGCCGAGGTGTTACCTTATCACCGGCAGGGGGAATTAAAATGATTAAGGTTGGCGATCGCACTCCTGCCGAAAGACCCCTAGTTGCTGCGGTTAGTTAGCGCAGAGTGGGGCGCACCTAACTCTTGATCCACAGAGAAACAAGAGGGGGATGGAAACTGAATCCCCACTTCCTCTCCCTCTGATATAGCCTGATGTTCAGCTATTTGCAATCGTAGAAATCGGGGGATGGAAAATCAGAGAGGACTCGAAACCAGGCGATCGCCTCAGCATGACTCAATACCCAGACTCAAAATTTCTGAAAGCTGTTCTTAAATCATCCTGATGTCAGTTTTAAAAAATGTTCTATACTATACCCTAAATTCTAAACTTCAAGGAGACTCATCATGGAATTTTTTAATAAAATTATCCCCGATGGATTTTTTGACTTCTTACCCGGAGTCGGCAACGATGACCAAGAGGAAACAGAGGCGGCGCGAGATATTGCTACTACAGCAGCCAGATTTATCACCCTGGGACCGACAGGTTTTGTCCTGAGTTCGGTGTTTTCTCGCCTGATTGGAAATGTGGATGTCAATCAAGTGGGGTCGCAATTTCTCAACCGGGTCAATCAATTGATTGAATCAAATCAAACGGCAGTTGACTCAACTCAGTTCCTCAACTCTGTGGTGGGAGAAATTCGTAATTTTGTCAACAGCAATGAAATTACTCAGCGATTTTCTTTAACTGAAGTTAGTGACTTTTTAAGAACTAATTTCATTGACAATCCCACAGTTAGACAAGGGTTTTCTGACCTCATTAATCGAGCGGCTGAAGGCAGTCAATTAGGACGATTTGTGGATGCAGATGCAGCCAGTAACTTAATTGAAATGGCTTTAGATGATATCAATTGGCCGGGAGGATTACGCGGACTCGAAGGGGACGATCGCCTGATCGGAAGTAGTGGTTCCGATGTTGCCAACGGCAACCAAGGAAACGACACCCTATTTGGGGGAGAAGGGGATGATTTTCTCCGGGGTGGCAGAGACAATGATTTGCTTGATGGTGGCACCGGGAATGATGTCCTGAATGGCAATTTAGGTGATGATACCATGCGTGGCGCTACAGGGGATGACTTAATTCGCGGGGGCCAAGGAAATGATGTTTTATATGGCGATGAAGGCCGAGATATTCTGATTGGAGATATGGGGTCAGATTTTCTCTATGGCGGTGCTGATGCCGATGATTTTATCTTACGGGCGGATGTTGCTGGGACCGATGCTGCTACTGCCGATCGCATTTTAGATTTTAATGCCGCAGAAGGCGATCGGATTAAATTAGTCAATGTGACTGATCTCTCTAACATTCTCCTCGGCGCAGTTGATATTAATAGCGATGGCATTGGAGATACTGCCATCATTGATTCCAATAATCGCGTCTTGGGTGTCGTCATGAATGTCGATGTTTCGCAATTCAATTTACTTGATTATATCCAAGTAGTCAGTGCGGAAGATTTGGGGATTGATTTACTCGGATAGAGGATAGCAATTCTCAATGCCTTGAACAATTTTTGAGGAGTGGGAGCATCTTGCTCCCTACTGCTCATTTGCAAAAACTCGACCCGCACCCTAAAGGGTGGGGCTATACGGACAAAGCCCGCCTGCGCGGGCTAATCTATAACAATGAAATTTGAAAATTGGATTGGGTATGAAAAGGGTCTCTCCATCCTGGTGTTCGTCCTGGAGTGGCTGGTTCTATAACCTCGACAATTTGTTCTATAATTTCCCTAATATTTCGTGATGATTCAATTCAAAAACACTGAAGGCGACTGCCACTTTTATCAATCATGGTTCTCATCCGCATTCTCAAATCCTGGGAAATTCCCGAACACCAAACAACGTCAGAAAGCGCCTTTTTATCCCGTCGGCGCTTTTTGAAGACGGCCATCGCTGCTGGGATTGGGGCGACCGTTTTACCGATCGCTGGCTGTAACAGTGAAACCAACTCCGATTCCCTCAGCGAACTCATCCAAAATACCACTCCCTTAGCCAATATTCCGCGCAACCCCAATTTCATAGAAGGCGATCGGCCCATCACTGACCAATCCTTTGCCTCTCGCTACAATAACTTTTATGAATTTGGCGGCACCAAATCGATTTGGAAATCCGCCCAAAGTTTGCCCACAGAAAACTGGAAAATTGAAGTCGGTGGACTGGTGAAAAATCCCCGCATTTATGATATTGATGAAATTCAAACCCAATTTCCCCTAGAAGAACGCATCTATCGCTTCCGATGTGTAGAA
Organism: uncultured cyanobacterium; assembly: GCA_963821735.1. Taxonomy (GTDB): domain Bacteria; phylum Cyanobacteriota; class Cyanobacteriia; order Cyanobacteriales; family Laspinemataceae; genus Laspinema. The sequence continues at coordinate 1,003,122 of CAWGFK010000070.1, read as the reverse complement.
GCTTGGGCAATGGTTGTTCCCTGGATTGGATTCCCGATGAAACGCCTCATCGAAGCGGTAGAACCCACCAGTGCCGCTAAATTTGTGCGTTTTACTTCATTTTATGATCCAGAAATTACTCCCGGTCCTGGATTTCATTTAGGCAGCTTACCTTGGCCTTACACCGAAAGTTTACGCATTGAAGAAATGGCTAATGAACTGGCCTTTTTTGCTACGGGAATTTACGGTCGGACCCTTCCCAAACAACATGGAGCACCCCTACGGATGGTAATCCCGTGGAAATACGGGTTTAAGGGAGCCAAATCTATTGTTAAAATCGAATTTCTAGCCGAACAACCAGCGACTTATTGGAATACTTTAGTACCGAGCGAGTACGATTTAGAGGCGAATGTCAATCCGAATAAGCCTCATCCGCGTTGGTCCCAGGCAACAGAACGGATTGTTGGCGACGGACCGGCTATCTCTTGGGAACGTCAGCCTACTCTTCCTTATAACGGCTATGGGGAATGGGTTGCTAACTTGTACTCTATCTGAACAAACCGTTTTCCTCCCGGGTAGGCGGTGGTTTTTACCCCCGGTAGGTTTTGCCTTCTCTACCTGATGGGGTTTAACCTCTGGGTGCTGTTTGAGGGCGATCGCAAAATAGCCAGTTTTCTCCAATCGGGATAAATTTAGCTGGATTGGGGGAACGGAATCGGACCCACTTTAGATCATTAGATCAGGGCTAAGAAGATGGGTTGGGCAACATTCCTAGGGTGGGGTAAAACAATCTGCCCAACCCGGGGAGACTGCCAGTACAGTAGAGGTTAGAACCCAGGGTTTTTAGAAAATCTCTACATCAGAGCAACAATTTAGGGCCAGAAACTCGGGTTTTTGTCTGTTGTTCTCTAAGACTGTATCGATGCCCTAGGGATCATTGGATGCATCTGCACTGTACAACCGACGGCATAGTCTTTGTACTCGTCCCACTCTCCGGAATCGGAGCTCATTGGGGTGGTGCATATTCAATTGGGAGTCAATTTGTTATGAGTAACCATCAGCACGAAGACCGGGAGGCAGCGGAGAAGGCATTCTTAGATTCTCTAAATGCGTTGCAAGAGCGTTTGCAATTGGTTGAGGACCAGAAGGCTGCATCTGCTCGCGAAGCTGAACGACAAGCGATTCAGACGGCAGAAGAAGAGAAGGCGACTTTTACCCTCCATGATCTGGAAGAGGCAGTGGCTGATATTGATGAATTTTTTAAAGAACTGCACAAACCCGAAGCTGAAGATTAATCCAGTTAGGGTTTTGAGTCCGATCGCCTCAGTTCAAGAAACCTGGGACGAATGGCTGGTTTGACGGAGCGCTTCATATAAAATTAAGGCGGCGGCGATCGCCACATTTAAGGATTCGACCCCAGACTGCAAGGGAATCCGAACTTGATAATCGGCAGTAGAGAGTAAGTCGGCGGATAATCCTGCACCCTCATTGCCGAGTAAGACTATAGTGGGTTGCTGATAATCAATTTCCCAATAAGTTAGGGGTGCATCGGCGGTAGTGGAAATCACCTGCACCCCTTGTTCTTGTGCGCGGATGACATCGCTTTTCAAGTCCGCACTCACAGAAACCGGCAAGCGAAACCACTGTCCAGCAGAGGCGCGTAACACTTTTGGAGAGGCGGCATCCACACTATCCGCACTCAGCCAAATGCCTTGAGTTCCCGTGGCGGCAGCAGTTCTAATTAGAGTGCCGAGATTGCCTGGGTCTTGGAGGGTTTCTAAGGCGAGGGTCAATCCGGACTGGGGAATCGAGGGGACTGCCGACTCGCGCCGTTTGGCGATTGCCACGACCCCATCGGGTTGGACTGTAGTGGCGACTGCTTTGATGACTGCTTCATTGACGAGTTCACACCGGGGCGATCGCTGGGTCACGGTTTCCGATAATTCAGGATAGCGCGCTTGCCACTCCGGGGTAAAACAGACCACCTCTAGGGGATAATCCACCCCACAGGCTTCCTCCAAGAGGTGCGTCCCTTCCAACAAAAACAGTTGCTGGCGATCGCGCTCCTTTGCTGCGTGCAACTTCCGCATCTGCTTGACCAGAGGATTCTGAAGGCTCGTCAACATTGAGGTATTACATGAGTTGTAGATGCGGAACCCGGGACTTGAACCCGGAAGTCCTTGCGGACACTAGAACCTGAATCTAGCGCGTCTACCAATTCCGCCAGTTCCGCGAAAATGCAGTTTTGCACTCCGATTTACCATAGTGCCTCAGTTCCTCATGGATGTCAAGGGGTCAATTTAAAAAAGTTTTTTTCCCAATTACGTCATCTACCCACTACACTTTTGAGGAATGTCCAGTTAAGGTACACCAGAAGACACCCGCTAGAATTGTTTTCCCAAATGATGCGGACCGTGAGGAGGTCCTCGCCGTGAAATCCACATCACTGGATACAAAATAGCTAACGGTAAGATTCTATTGGTATCAGGGGTTACCGGAATAGATTTTTTTAGGTATAAATCTGGACATCTAAAATATTTCCGGTAGAATCAAAACCAAATCGAAAGGTGTACCACATCCACTGATTCTGGAGGATAGACCTATTACTGCCTCTCTCGGTTCGCTCAACATCACCAACTCTCACGAAGCTGACCCCTCGGTCCTACATATTTGGGGAGGCCATCCCCTGCAAGGACAAGTCAAAATTAGCGGGGCCAAAAATGCCGCCTTAGTGATCATGGCCGGGTCCCTGCTTTGTCCGGAACCCTGTCGGTTGCGAAATGTGCCATCCCTGGTGGATGCGATTCGCATGGGTCAAGTGCTTTCGGCCCTCGGGGTCGATCTCCAATGGAACGGCGATATCCTGGATATCAACGCTCGGGATATCACGACTTCCGAAGCCCCCTACGAATTAGTCAGCCAACTGCGGGCGAGTTTCTTTGCGATTGGACCGATCCTGGCCCGATTGGGAGAAGCTCATGTTCCCCTTCCCGGTGGCTGCGCGATCGGGGCCAGACCCGTGGATATCCACGTTCGCGGACTGCAAGCTCTGGGCGCTAATGTCTATATCGAGCATGGTATGGTTCATGCGTCCGTCCCGGGACGCGATCGCCGCTTAAAAGGCGCTAAATTTTACCTCGACTATCCCAGCGTCGGTGCCACCGAAACCCTGATGATGGCGGCCACCCTCGCTGATGGAGAAACCATCCTGGATAATGTCGCCCAAGAGCCAGAAGTCATTGATTTGGCGAACTTCTGTAACGCTCTAGGGGCAAAAATTCGCGGTGCGGGGACCAAAACCATTGTGATTGAAGGGGTTCCCCGGCTGCATACGGCGGACTATCCGATCATTCCCGATCGCATTGAAGCCGGAACCTTCTTAGTTGCTGGAGCAATTTCTCGCTCAGATATCAGTCTCTATCCCGTGATCAGTGACCATCTGACTCCGGTAATTTCCAAACTCAAGCAAACCGGCGCGCAAATCATTATGGAAGGCCCCGATCGCCTGCGAGTGATTGGACCGGATATCATTCAGCCAACGGATATCGAAACCTTGCCCTATCCTGGATTTCCCACGGATATGCAAGCTCAATTTATGGCCTTGCTAACGGTGAGTAATGGGGATAGCCTGATTAGCGAAACCGTCTTTGAAAATCGCCTGCGCCATGTGGCTGAGTTAAATCGCATGGGAGCAGATATTCGCGTCAAAGGCAATACGGCGATCGTGCGGGGTGTACCCCACCTCACGGTGCTCCGGTGATGGCAACAGACCTTCGCGCCTCGGCAGCCTTGGCGATCGCCGCTTTAGCCGCTCAGGGTAAAACGACCATTCAAGGGTTGCAGCACCTGGATCGCGGCTACGAAAACCTCGACCTCAAACTCCAACAGCTCGGGGTTCGGATTAAGCGAGAACCGGCTCCTCCTGAGAGCGAAGCCAACTCAACCGCCATCCAATCTTCTCAATCCGCACTAAAATAAAAGGGCAAGCGGTTTCTGGAAGTCTCTTCTTCCTCTGAAAACCGCTTAATTCTCTGTCATCAGACCTTAGTCCCTAAACTGGCATGGCTTTTCCAAAAACACCCCTGATCGGACTCAAAGCAGATGGCTTTCGTCATCCTCTGGATCTGAAAGCAACCCAATCCCTCAAGCAACTCCCTGGACTAGACCTAATCGTCCGCCAGTTGCTCGGTTCGATTGGGGAACAATTTTTTTACCTGGATAATATTGCTTCTAGCGTTTTGGTCAGTGAGCAACAGTTGCCCGAGTTGCATCAGTTGCTCAAGGAAGCCTGCCAGGTTTTGGATTTAGAGACCCCCGAACTCTATGTTCGTCAACATCCGATGCCGAATGCTTATACCTTCGCGATGCGGGGCAAAAAACCCTTTGTGGTGATTCACACCTCGCTGATCGAACTGCTGACACCGGAAGAAATCCAGGCGGTGATTGGACATGAGCTTGGGCATCTCAAATGCGAACATGGAGTGTATTTAACTCTGGCGAATCTGATTATGTTAGCGGCAGGACAACTGTCTGCGGTGGGGGCTTTATTGGCCCAAACCCTCCAAGCTCAAATTTTGCAGTGGGTCAGATGCGCCGAGTTTAGCTGCGATCGCGCGGCCTTATTAGCCACTCAGGACTCGCGAGTCGTCAGTTCGGTCCTGATGAAATTGGCCGGGGGTTCTCCGACTTTGGCTCCCCAACTCAATTTGGATGCCTTTCTCGCCCAAGCTCGTGCTTACGATGAGAGCAGCAGTACAGAACTGGGACTTTTGCTCAGGGAAGCCCAAACCGGCCAACTCACCCATCCCCTGCCTGTACTCAGGGCTAGAGAGATTGATCGCTGGGCCAGCAGCAAAGATTATGAAACTTTGTTGCAAAAAGGAAAAATGTGTTATAGTAGTGAAACCGAGAAAAAGGGCGAGTGGCGAAATTGGTAGACGCACCACACTCAAAATGTGGCGGCTTCGGTCGTGCGAGTTCGACTCTCGCCTCGCCCACTCTCTAATATCGGAAGAACAAAATAGGGGTTCTCAGTCAAAAGCTGAGGACCTTTATTTTTTAGGGTTTTCTGCAAAAGGGGCTGGGCCTGAACTGGATCCGTGCTATTCAAACCGACTACGCCATTTTTTCGGATTTTGAGAACAGTGAAAAACTGCGTAAATCATCACTTTAGTCTCTGAATATTCATAGAACACAACATAAGGGAAGCGGCGAACTACAGCCCTTCGATAGCTTTCATGGACGACGGGATAAATCCGAAGGTCTTCTGCGAATAAACTGAATACAAGCATCAATACAACGTAGAAATTCTTCGCCTAAGCCAAATTCCTGTTCTTCATACCACCCAAAAGCCTGGGCTACATCTTGTTCTGCCTCTGGCAAAATGATTAATGTTCTCAACATTATCCTACTGCCCGTTGCGAATTCGTGCTTTCGCGGCTTCCCATGAACTGCCGGACTCAGGATTCTGCAAATAGGCAGCCTTTCTTGTAGCTAATTCTTCTTTTTGCCAGTTCAGCACAGGAATTTGCTCTGGGGCTTCGGCAATGCTGTCCCATAAGTCTTCTAAAAGTTGCAACTTTTCCGAGAGGGCTAACTCAAAAACTTGAGTGAACTCTGTGTTCATGCTGACCTCATAAAAAGATTAGACGTCTTGCTCCAAGTCTATCATTTCTCGCCCTCTAGCCTACTCCGTCGCGCTTAGACAGGACTTACGCAGATTTGGAGAATCCACCCTAACTGGAGAGGCGATTCGCGAATCGCCCCTACATTTAGCGTTTAATGTTAAAAATTGCGTCAGTCCTGTTTCTCGACTGCGGACTTGACAAGTGCTGGGTTAGCCCAGCTACAATGGTAAAAGACAGTGATTGATCAACATTACACACAGAAGGATTAAGACAATGGCTCAACGGCTCAAACGCTGGGAGTCTCCTCGGAGTCAGGGGAGAAATACCAAGGGCAAAGGCGGCAGTGCAAGGCAACGACAACTCAAGAAGCAGCAGCAGATGTTGCGGAAGAAATTAAAAGGGGAATCCATAACGGGCGATCGCAACCCCACCCCCTCCCAAAACCCCAACAAAACAAAAGAGAAGAGAACTCCGGTTCTCTTCTCTTTTTATTTAGATTATTTGGAAACTCAGCCAGCGATCGCCTCAGCCTAAGTTAGGGAGTAGTCACCATTGGCTGAATGGACTGGGCCACGATCGCAGGTCGGTCCGTGTATTCCCGTTCGATTTCAGTGCGTAAAGTATCATCCCAGCCGAGATCGTAATCCCGTTCGATTTCAGTAACCACCAATTGACGAACTTCTCCCGTCACCTGGATTTGACTATCTTCCATCACCGGGGTTTGGCTCCGGTGGTAATCACAATGATATCATCCCCACCAATGAGCTGATCTTCCTGGATCCGGAAAACATTCGGTCCAAGGACTTCTGCCACTTCACCGTTGAGGGTCACCATTTGACCCATAAACTGGTTAGGATTCTCCGCAACCTCCTCAAACTCTGCGATCATGGCTGTCGTCTCCATGCCTGGGGTCGTTGTGGTGTCAATTCCCGGGTCTGTGGGGGTCGTCATCGTGGTTTGATCCGTCGCGTCGCAAGCTGGGAGTACCAGGAGCATCAGTCCCAGGGCGATCGCCCCATTCACCTTTCCAAACAGGGAAGATCCGCGAACCAGAGGGCTGCGTTTGTTAAGGGATGTCTTGTTAAATCTATTTAACATTGTGAAACCTCCGAATAAAAACAGTCAGATCAATGCTGACCATGAGAACAAAGTTGCCACGGGTATCCCAATTCTAAAAATTAGCCCGAGCGACCATTGATAATAATTGAACTCACTCTAGGAAAAAATTGGGGGATACTGCATCTTTCTTTAGAAATAGATAGCTGGAGTGAGTCCACTGATGTTTGAGATTTCTGCCCTTGTAAAAAATGAGGTTCGACAGAGGGAGGATTTTTGATAACTCGCTGGACACCTTTTAGAGCAATCACTGAGTTTGGGGATACAGTCACAGGAAGTCAACCCGGTTTGTTTTACAAAATCTTTACTCATTCGCCGCCCATTTGCGCCAAAACCCCGATTGCTTATCCTGGGTGTCGAATGCTGTCCCGAGCCTGTAGGACAAGCTACCTGGCATCGGACCCCGAAATCTATGGCATCGCAAGTCTCTTGCACCCTGGTGAACCCCCGATTGAGGCCAATGTTTACTTAAATTCATACTTTTGAGTGAGTTTGCTCTGATTTATGTAAACCTTTATTGCTTGGGCTTGCATTATAGGAAAATGATGATAAATTAATAAATGAAGCCGAAAGAGCTTCCCTGGCAGATAACAGCAGACAAGTTCAAATTAGCTTAAAGAGGTTCAAGCTGTTTAATCTAACATCTGTCTCGTCGTATCAAACCCCCAACAACACCCAAACCAAGGGCTGATATTTCCTCAAATCATGGAATCGGCAGCAATACTCCTAAACTGTTTAAGTTAGGCAGCCTGCGAACATTGAAATTGAGAGGAAATCACTCAGCGAGTAGGTCTTGGGTGTTGTTTTGTTTGGGTCACGGTTTCCAGGAAACTTAGTTTTTAAAATCCCTTCCTTGGCCATCGGATGGAAACCTTTGAAGAAGAGCAGAAGTTGCGATCGCACTGCTCCCTGACAAGAACCCACTGTGAAAAGAAGCCTTCATCTGATGGTCCGCCCTGAATTTAGAGGAATTTACGAGGGAACCCAGCCTCCGATAAATTAAGTAAAGTTTTATATCATTCCCTTGCCATTGCTCAAAAGCGTGCTAAATTAAATATATAGAAGCAAGAAAGAGCTTCTCTGGCAGATTACAACAGCCAAGTTCAAATTAGCTTAAAGAGGTTCAAGCTGTTTAATCTAACATCTGTCGCGTACCAAAACCCGAACAACACCCAAACTAAGGGCTGATATTTCCTCAAATAGTGGAATCGGCAGCAATACTCCTAAACTGATTAAGTTAGGTAGACTGCGAACATTGAAATTGAGAGGAAATCACTCAGCGAGTAAGTCTTGGGTGTTGTTTTGTTTGGGTATCAGTTGCCAGGAAATCCAATTTTAAAAACCAGTCCCTGCGTTCTAAACTCTCTTTCGTTCTAGAATGGGGACCCTCAAAAAAGTTCAAGGAGGGGCGATCGCCCTGCTCCCTGATGAGAATCCCTGACTGAAAGGATCCTTCAGGGTAGGATTACCCCGGGTTTTAGCCAGCTATATAACCTAACCAAGCTGCTTGTAACCTCCGTGAAAGTTTTGCTGATGGCCTTACCATTTCTTAAAAGCGTGCTAAATTAAAAGAGCAAGAAACCGCACAGATTGTTAGATTTTTTTTCTATCTTCACGAAAAAAAAATATGCTTAAAAGTCTCATCAAATCACTGGTATCAGCTGCGGGTTATCAGATAACAGCTAAAAACGTGATTACTGGATTAGGAGTCGATCCCTTATCTGATATCAATAAAATTTTATCCGACCCCCACTACAATTCTCACCTGACGAGTCCATCAATCAATACTATATTTGATATTGGCGCAAATGTTGGGCAAACAGCAATTAAGTTGTCCAAAAAGTTTCCCGACTCCGAAATTTACTGTTTTGAGCCGGTTCAAAAAACATTTAAAGAATTGCAGGATAACGTTAAGCCTTACAAAAATATCCATCCTTATTGCCTAGGGTTTGGCAAAAAAAATGAGACCAAAGAAATATATATTTACTCCAAGTCTGTTTTGGCTTCTTGCATTGCCGAATCTCCAGTCATCTCATCCCGTAAGAGTTGCGACGTTGCCACATTAGAGCTAGAAACGATTGATGCCTACTGTCAAAAACATCAGATTAGTTCGATTGACATTCTTAAAGTCGATACAGAGGGGTTTGACTTTGAGGTGATTCAGGGCGCAGAAAAATTACTAGAGAATAAACGGATTAATTTTATCTACTTTGAGTTTTTCTATGTCGGAAATGACCATAGTAGCAAGCTAGGCGGGAGATTGATAGACATTCACAATTTTTTGCTCCCCTTTGGATATCGACCTGTTTCCTTCTATACGGATTTTATTCATCAAAAACATATAGCCGGTTGCTACAATGCTCTCTATATGCGATGGTAAACAGCAAAACAAGCAAGTCAACCCACCCATCAGGGCTGAGAGTCAGTTAAAGACGGGCTGTTTTAGTAGTCCGGAGTTATCCTAATTATTTTTACAAGTCATTGCCCGATCGCACGAACTGGGGCAATACTTTGAGTAAATACTCGCTTAACGTCACCGCATCTACTCCTAACTCCGTGCGAACACCGGCAGCAGAAATCGCAGCTTGGGCGTGCCACCATACGGCGGTTTGCACGAGAGGTTCTAGGGGAATTTTCCGGGCGATCGCCTGAGCCATTAAGCCACTAGATAACCCAGTTAAGACATCGCCACTGCCGCCTCGTGCCAATGCCGGGGTACTTTCCGGGTTAATCCAAACCGATCCATCGGGATAGCCGATCGCCGTTCTTGCTTGTTTGAGCATCACCACCGCCCCACTTTGCTCAGAAGCCCGACGCACGGCCCTCACCAAATCCTCAGCTTCCTCCTGAACCTCGGGAAACAGGCGCTTAAATTCTCCCGGATGGGGGGTCAACAGGGTAAAGGCTTCTCGTTGAGACAGGGTGGGAATAGTCCCCAATTGCGCCAAGGCATTTAATCCATCGGCATCTAAAATCAAGGGCCGATCGCTGGCTAATACAGCTTGAACCACCGCCATTGCATCCAGGGTTAAACCACAACCACAGGCGATCGCATCAAAGGAACTCAAATCGATGCTATCAGGCAACTCAGCGATCGCCCCGGATGCTGTTTCTGGGCATCCGACAATCAGCGCATCGGCTAATTGCTGACTCATGTAGGGTTTGAGCGACTTGGGAACGGCGATCGTCAACATTCCCACCCCCGATGCCTTCGCCCCCAACCCACATAATAGGGCCGCCCCCATATACCGTTGAGAACCACAGATTGCCAGGAGATGTCCTTCCTTATACTTATGGGTCAATTGGGGACGAGGAAGCGGGAGATGGGCGAGTGCCACTGCTGAAGTAATCCGGTGGATCGGATGGCGATCGCCTAACACCGCCTGAATATCTGCCAAAGGGATATCAAAATCAATTAATTCCGGCTTTCCCACATAAGCCAATGCTTGATCATGAAATAATCCTAACTTCCATAACCCCAAGCAAAAGGTATGAGTAGCCTGAATTGCCGTTCCTAAAACTGCTCCCGTATCCGTATGCAACCCCGAGGGTAAATCAATACTAATCGCAGGTTGAGACTGTTCATTTAATCGGTCAATTCCCTGAGCAATCTCCCCAGAAATTGCCCGTTCTAATCCGAATCCAAATAATCCATCCACAATCAAATCACAATCCAGGAGGGGTTCAATTTGGTCAAAAAACGCCACCCCCAAACTCGCCACATATTGCCCATGCTTCCCTGTCAAATCCTTGCATTTAGCCAGGGGTCGATAAATCAGCACCTCATATCCGGCAAAATGTAACTCTCGGGCCACCACCAAAGCATCTCCGCCATTGTGACCCGGACCCACCAACACCCCAACTCGTTGGACTCTGGGACGAGGATAGAGGGCAATCAACCGATGAAAAATAGCCTGGGCCACCTTTTCCATCAATGCAGCGACTGGCATTCCAGCAGCAAAGAGTCGTCCTTCAATAGCGCTCATTTGCCCTGAAGTCACGATGACTTGATGAATTAGAGTTTGACGATTTTGCTGTTGGGTCACGGTCCGCTGTTCTGGATGAATCAACAATTTAAAGGGTTATTAATGCTAGATTTTTAGAGTTAAATTTTAAGAATTTTGTTGGGGACACGGCATTGCCGTGTCCTGTTTTAGGAAATTAATCAATCATATTGATGAACGCGAGCATCAATGCCAAAATTACGAATATAACCGCTTTCTTGTTGAGCGGTGATGCGATTGGGGTAAGGTCCGATCGCCAGATGGGGTCCAAAGGGAACAGTGCGGACGGAGATTTCTTGGTAGGCAATTCCGGCAGTGGTTAATTGAGTGGTAATCCGGGAAAAGTCATTGGGGTTGCCGGGAATGATTACAAAATAGGGATTAGAAATGCCCAACGAGGCAGCCGGTGGACCAACAGCAGAGGCGATCGCCGGGGAGATGGGTTCAATAGTGCCGATCGCCGAACGAATCCCGACCAATAACTCTAATTCTCGCGCCCGTCTGTAGGCATTGGAGTTATTCACAAACATCCCCGCTTGAATCACGGTTTTTCCGTCCAACTCCTTAATAAATGCCTCCGGTTCGATTAACCGAACTTGGGCGAGTACGATGGGGTTATTAGTGGGGATATAGACCACATAACGCTTAGAACTCGGCAGTGGAGGAAGCCCAGGTGGGGCCGGAGGGAGTTCAAACTGGGGAATCGGTCCCGGGGAGAAAGGGGGTTGCTGGGAGGGAACCGGAAGTTGGGGGAGTTGTTGCGGTTGTTGTTGGGGAAATTGTTGGAGGGGTGGAAGTTGGGGAAGGGTTTGAGCGATCGCCCGTTGAGACAGCAGTACCTCAGCGGCGACTCCCACCGTTAAACCCAACCCTAAAATCGCCCCTACCCAGACATCAGGCGATCGCGCCGAACTCCATTCACGATTCCTAGAACTCAACGAACCGAATCGGAGATTTTCCATACAGGGATATCCACTTACCAAGCAGGATCAAGAGGTTTTTAGTCACTCTAGCACAGGAAATTCAAGGGATTTTCCAAAAGAGCCGAAAATCTCAATGAATTGGACCGTTAATTCCAACTCGATCTGTTAGCCTAGAAAGAGATTGTTATTGTCTGGCCGAATTGTTTAGATAGCGGCCTTTTATGAGATTTTATGAGCAAAGTCGTCGTTGGCCTCTCCGGCGGAGTGGATAGTTCTACCGCAGCCGCCATCCTACATCATCAAGGATATGAAGTCATTGGTCTTACCCTATGGTTAATGAAGGGGAAAGGTCAATGCTGTTCTGAGGGGATGGTCGATGCTTCCTCAATTTGCGAACAATTGGACATTCCTCATCACATCGTCGATACTCGCCAGTTATTTCAAGAAAAAATTGTCGATTACTTAGTGGCGGGATATAGTGCCGGGTTTACCCCGTTACCCTGTTCCCAGTGCAATCGGGCCGTGAAATTTGGCCCCATGTTAAGTTATGCCAAAGAAGAACTGGGGATTGACAAAATTGCCACGGGACACTATGCCCGAGTCAACTATAACGAAGAGACTGGACGGTATGAATTACTGCGGGCGGTCGATCGCAATAAAGATCAATCTTACTTTTTGTACGACTTAACCCAAAAATTGCTGGCGGGATGTATGTTTCCCTTGGGTGAAATTACCAAGACGGAAACGAGGCGAATTGCGGCGGAATATGGACTGCAAACCGCTGAAAAGCCGGAAAGTCAAGACTTATGCTTGGTGGAAGCCCACGGGTCAATGCAGACCTTTTTGGAACAGTACATCCAGCCCCAAAAAGGGGATATTGTCGATGTTCAGGGGAAGGTCCTCGGACAACATGATGGCATCCATCGCTACACCATTGGACAGCGCAAAGGAATTGGGGTTGCGGCAGCGGAACCCTTGTATGTGGTGGCATTGGATGCCGTGAAAAATCGGGTGATTGTCGGCGATCGCGAGTCAGCAACCGAACCGAGTTTCACCGTGGATCGGGTCAATTGGGTCTCGATCGCCCCTCCAACTGCACCGATTCGGGCAGAAGTTCAGATTCGGTATCGGACCTCGCCTGTTCCCGTGACGGTGATTCCCGAAGATCGCGGACATCGCGCCAAACTGGTGTTTGATGAACCGCAGTTTGGGGTAACCCCCGGACAAGCAGCGGTTTGGTACGACGGCGATCGCGTCCTCGGTGGCGGGATTATCGAACAGTTGTCCTAGGGCGATCGAACCCGAAACGAACCCATCCTCTATCCTGGGGATCAAAAATTTAAAAGCCCCAATATCAGCAACCCGGTTTTTCAACAAAGCCGGGTTGTTGATATTGGGGCAATCTTGGGCTGAAGGCGATCGCACCGAATCTAGGCGTGTCAAACGTCCCAGATACCAGTATGATAAAAAATTAGCAAAGCTTAAGAATTGAACTATATCTAAAGAGGGATCGTTTTGACTCAACATCCAGATGCGATCGCCCCCCACGGCGGTCACCTAATTAATCGGATCGTCAGTCCCGCTCAAAAGCAGGAATTTCTCGCCCAAGCGGAGACTATGCCTCGCCTGCAACTGAGCGATCGCGCACTGTGTGACCTTATCCTAATTGCTATTGGTGGTTTTAGCCCCCTGACGGGCTTCATGGATCAAAAAGATTATGATCCGGTTGTCACGGATATGCGCTTGGCGAATGGTCTCCCTTGGTCCGTTCCCATCACCCTGCCGGTGAGTGAAGAAATCGCTGAACCCCTGAAAGAAGGCAGTTGGATCCGCTTAGATGACACCGAAGGCAAATTTGTCGGGGTCCTGGAACTCACCCAAAAATATCGCTACAACAAGGCATTAGAAGCCGTTAACGTCTATCGTACCGAGGACCACAATCATCCCGGGGTCAAAGTCTTGTACGAACAAGGACCCATCAATCTAGCGGGACCGATTTGGTTACTCGATCGCGAAGCGCATCCCCAATTTCCCAATTACCAAATCGACCCTGCTCAATCTCGCGAACTCTTTCGGGAAAAAGGGTGGAAATCCATCGTCGCCTTCCAAACCCGCAACCCGATCCACCGCGCCCACGAATATATTACAAAATGCGCCTTGGAAAGTGTGGATGCGTTATTCCTGCATCCCCTAGTCGGCGTCACCAAAGGGGATGATATTCCCGCCGATGTGCGGATGCGCTGCTATGAAATTCTCATGGAAAAATATTATCCGAAAGACCGGGTAATTTTGGCTATTAACCCCGCAGCAATGCGTTATGCCGGACCTAGAGAAGCAATTTTCCATGCCTTGCTGCGGAAAAATTACGGCTGCACTCATTTTATTGTCGGTCGGGATCATGCCGGAGTGGGGGATTACTACGGCACCTACGACGCTCAACATATTTTTGATGAGTTTGAACCCGGGGAATTAGGAATCGTGCCCATGAAGTTTGAGCACGCTTTCTTCTGTAAGTTGACCAAGAGTATGGCAACCACAAAAACGAGTCCAAGTAACCCGGATCAACGGATTCATTTGTCAGGAACTAAGGTGCGGGAAATGCTGCGGAATGGGGAGTTACCCCCGCCGGAGTTTTCTCGTCCAGAAGTGGCGGCAGAACTCGCCCGGGCGATGCGGGTGGCTGTAGAGTCGTTACTAACTGACTGAGAAGACAGGGGGATAGCGGTTCGGTGGACTTATGTGGTCTTCATTGTTCGTAGTAACGACTTCAGTCGTTCTCTTAAGTTCGTAAGCACGTAAGGGAATTGCAAAATATAAATCCTCCAACCGTTTAACTGAAAGGAAGGTATCTGTAGGGGCGCAATGCTTGCGCCCTCCGGAGGGCGCAAGCATTGCGCCCCTACATTGAGGGGGCTACTCCGTTGATCCGTCATACGAACGAACGTTTTGGAGATTTTATTTTTTGGAGTTCCCTAAGCCTGTATGCGTGATCCCAAACATCTTGCTCGTTCTTAAGACAAGCGAGCAAGATGTAAAGCCTACGGCATAGCTTTGCTTACCGCACTCCAAACGAATCTGCGATCGCTCTCGGGACAAGGCACCGCCTTGTCCTCCCCTCACCGTCAGGGCCGATCGCCTCTCGATGAAACCCCAATTAGCGCCAGGGGGAGCAAAATTCCTCGTTGTGGTTTTGACCGATCGCCATCGAAGGGGTATTATATATTAAAGAGGAAAATAATTTCTGGCCTCAACATTGCGAAACTATCGCTAAAATTTTGTCTGTTTGTCCCCATTGGGAGACGGAAACGGCGGGAAAAGAAAGAGAAAAAGAACGTCAGGAAAATATTAAAAGAAAACTGACGAGTAGTGAGAAGATATGGGCAAAATTGACAAAGACCCAATGCAAGGTTTAGCGCTGTTTGCCAGAATCTCTTAACAAAAAAATATTAAAGATGCGGGTTCTAGGAGAGGATAAACCTCACTGAATCCAAGAGGGGTGAAGAGACACTAGGGGAAAAAAGACCCCACGGGCGATCGCAACGGGTCCCGGTATAAAGTGGTTATCATGACCGAACCAAGGGAATGGACTCCCCACGATGAGACCATGATCAAACCGTGATGAGTCAACGAAGGAAGAAGCTGCCCCTCGGGTTGCCACGAGTCCATTCCCGTTGAAAAATAAGCATTATAAGGGTAAGAAGGACGATTTAGGGAATGGGACTGAAGCGACGAGAATTTTTACGCAGGGCAAGCGGCATCCTAGCCGGGTTGGGAATTAGCGAGTCCATCATCTGGAAATCTAGCCAGCGCTATTACCAAGCTTTGGCAGCACCCGCCTCTGGCAAGTTGGCGTTATTAGTGGGGATCAACGCCTATCCGGGCTTAAATCCCCTTTCCGGTTGTGTCACGGATGTGGAACTGCAACGAGAACTCTTGATCTATCGGTTTGGGTTTAATCCCCGAGATATCGTCACCCTCATCGATGGACAAGCCACTCGTGCCAATATTGAAGATGCTTTTATCAATCACTTGGGACAGCAAGCAACCAACGGGGATTTGGTGGTGTTCCACTTTAGTGGATATGGTCGTCGGATTAATTGGGACCAATCCACCACGGGATTGCAAACCAGTTTGATGCCTGTGGATGGGGGAACCGGCAGTGGGGGAAAACCCGCTAATGACATTTTAGAGGCGACCCTCTGGGAACTGTTGCGATCGCTGAAAACCGACCGGGCGATCGCCTTCTTGGATACCAGCTACAGCTATCCGGGGACCACCCTCCAAGGAAATCTGCGAATTCGCTCCCAACAAGGGGTTCCCACGGGCAATCCCAGTGATGCCGAACTGGCTTTTTTGGACAAAATTAGCCCAAAACCCACCTTATTGTTTCCGCGATCGCCTTCCTCCTTTAAAGGGGTAGTTTTAGCCGCCTCCGGTGCCAATCAATTAGCCACCGAAGGGCGATGGAATGGCTTTAGCGCTGGAGTCTTTACTTATGCCATCACCCAGCAATTATGGTTAGCAACTCCCGCTAATACGCTGCAATCTAGCCTCCAAAAAGCCGCTTGTGCCGTTCAGCAAATTGCGGGTTTTCCCTTGCAACAACCGCAACTTTTAAAAACCTTAGAAGCGCCAGCATCCGGGGAAGGGAACAATCCACCTGATGAAACCTTACCGGGTTTTGCCTTTAATCAACCCAGTGCCGAAGGTGCGGTTACCGCCCTAGAAGACAACGGTCAAACCGCAGTTTTATGGTTGGGAGGACTTCCAGCCCAGGCGATCGAATCTTTAGAAGTCAATTCAATTTTAACGCCGGTTCCTGTAGCCGGAACCGATGCGCCATCCTATCGCTTACAGGTGCGATCGCGAGAGGGATTAACCGTTAAAGCGCAAGTCTTAGATGTAGACAAATCAACGCCTCAGTCTCCCAACCCTGTGAAAGTCGGTCAAGTCGTCCAAGAAACAGTGCGGACAATCCCCCGGAATATCAACTTGACCATTGCCTTAGATGCCGGATTGCAACGCATCGAACGGGTGGATGCCACCAGTGCCTTTGCTGGAATTCCCCGAGTGACCACCGTGATTGCCGGAGAACAACCGGCAGACTATTTATTTGGACGAGCTCAAGAGGCCATGTTAGCGCAACTGCCGAGTTCCGCCTTACCGATGATTCCCCCCGGGAGTTATGCGCTATTTTCCCTGGGGAAAAACCTCCTGCTGAACACGATGGGAGAACAGGGAGAAGCGATTAAATCCTCGGCGCAACGGCTAGTTCCGCAACTGCAAACGTTACTGGCGACCAAATTATTGCGGTTGAGCTCCAATGAAGGGTCTTCCCGGTTGGGGGTGCGGGTTAACTTGGAAACTTTGGGACCTGAAGCCAAGGCGATCGTGCAAAGCGAAACCCGTCGCGCCCCTTGGGAAGCCCCCGATTTATCTGCGGTTCCCCTGTCGCGCAATGGGAATAGTCCGTTAGGGGTTCCCTTGGGGAGTCGGATTCGCTATCGGGCGTTTAATTATAGCGATCGCCCCCTGTACTGCCTATTATTTTCCTTAGATAATAGTGGTAATGCGATCGTCCTCTATCCCTCCGATGACCCCAGCACTTCCAATACTGGACAAACTCAGCCCACCTTAGAACAAAATCTGCTACTTCCCGGGGAAACCCTGACAATTCCTACGGGTTCGGGTACGGGATCATGGGTGGTGCATGGTCAAGCGGGATTAACGGAAACCCAGGTGATTTTTTCATCCAGTCCGTTTACGAAAACCTTTTCTGCCTTATCTGGTTTCATGCGTCCCCAGGGAGATGCTCAACCTCTGATTCCGGTGACTAATCCCCTGGCGATCGTCCAAGCGATTTTACAGGACCTCCATACCGCCAGCCTTGCCAGTCTCCCCAATGCCAACACTTCCCCCGATCGCTGGGCGCTTCATGTGGATCACTGGGCCACTCTCAGCTTTATTTACCGGGCGATTTAACCGGGGGTTAGAAACCGGGTTTTTTACCCCATTTTTGGCAATTTGTCACAAATTTAGGTAAAAAACCCAGTTTTTGGTCTTCGGGACCTCAACCTTGTTCGGTTGGGGAGATTAGGGCAAATATTCCTCCCGTTTCAGTTGTTCTCGTTCGATCGCCTCAAATAAGGCTTGAAAATTTCCCTCTCCAAATCCTGCCGCCTCCTGCCGACGTTCAATCACTTCAAAAAAGAAAGTGGGTTGTTCAAAAATGGGTTGAGTAAAGGTTTGCAATAACAGGGAATTGGGGGTTTCAGGATGCCAATCGACTAAAATTTTTTTCCTTTCAATGTCCTGCCACTCTGCCGACCCTTCATCAAACCCCAGACGTTGGCGCAGGGTTGCATAATAGGTGGGTGGCACATCAATAAACGAGACTCCATTTTTTTGTAACTGAGCAACGGTTTTCAGAATATGATTCGTTTTTAAAGCAATATGCTGAATCCCCGGCCCTCGATTTATCTCTAAAAATTCCTGGACTTGAGAGGTTTCAGAGGTCGGTTCATTAATGGGAAACTGAATGGAACTTTCGGGATAAATCATCACCTGAGAGTGTAATCCAGACCGTTCGGTTTGAATATCAAAAGTTTGCTGACCTTTAAATCCCAGCACCTTTTCATACCAAGATAAAGCGGTTTTCAAGTCTCCTTTTTCGACATTTAGAACAAAATGGTCAATCGTGAGATAAAGACTTGGAGAAAGAAGGGGTGAGTTAGGTTGATGTAAATTTTTTTGGGGTAAGTAGCTTGATTTTTCAAGGGGTTCATCTGTTAAAATAGGATAAATCTGTTCAGGGATACGAGGGATGGCATTAGGGGAGTCAAACCGTTGAATTAAGGTATGACTGAGTTCTCCCCATCCGGCAATTTTTGCCCATTTTAAGGGGGGAAAAGATGGAGGTTGTTCCTGTATGGGTTGTAAGACTTTTGCACCGGCAGCCGTTGCTTGATCCAAGCAGGATGGTATATCCTCAACAGCAAAGGCAATATCTGCGACTCCTGGAGGATGGCGATCGAGATATTCCGCCACCGGAGAAGCAACAGACAAGGGTGAAGAAAGTGCAAACCGAACTAAACCACTTTGAATCAGTTCCGTGTGAGTGTCGGTGTGGGTGAAACTGGCGACTGCCTCAAATCCGAGGTAATCTACGAACCAGTCCCGTTGTGCTGTAGCATCTTTAACGTAAAAGTGAATGTGATCGATTTCCATGAATCCGATATCACTGTCCTCAATGACTCTAATGCCCTTTAATTTTACTCGTTTCCTCAAAAATCGGAGGGGTTAAGGCGTTGGGGACAGGAGGGCGACTTGATACACTTTCCCTATTTTTTTTAATTTAAACGATTTAGATAAATCCAGAAAGTGGGTGAATTTTCCTTTTATTTTCAAGCGTTTCATAAGCTGGGTAATCGGAATTCCATATTGGGCGTTAAATTCACTCGCCAGGGAGGCAAGAGGAATGGAATTGACCGACGAATGTTCGGTTAATCTGACGAGTAACTCTCTTAAACATTGTTCTAAGTCTGCCGGGGTATTGACAACGGAAGAAGAGGAAGACGGGATTCCCGGGGTCAGGGTGAAAGCTTTAGGGAGATGACTATGTTTTTCGCAGATGATGACTTCACCCGTTTGAGGGGATGGGGTCAGGGTAAATCTCGAACTCGACTGTAAAAATTTACTAAAATTTCCCCCCAGTCCTAATTTTTTAATAATCCAATTGGGATTTTGACCATAGAGTTCTTTAAATTCTGAACCCAGCATTCCGGTAGAAATCGCCATTCCGGGATATTTCTTGTGCATAGAGGCGATCGCCCGTTCTAATGCTAGTTCAACTTCTTCTCTGCCATTAAACCCATTGTGAAGAGAACCCTGTGGCATTGTCGGGGGTTTTAAACTTAGAGGGTGAGAATCAACCCCGGGGCTTGATTTTAACTCCAGACAATCGAATAAAGCAATGTAAAGTTCGGAATCTCCCGGGACTTGATGGACGACAAAATCATCCGGGCGATCGCAAAAAATGTCCCGGGCTTTTTTCCCAGGTTCCGAGGCGATCGCCACCTGACTCAAGGGGATTTGATAACGGTCCTGAAACACCGCACAAATTCGCGAAAACTTAACCCACTGTTTGCCACTTCTTTTCTGTTCAGCTTTGAGGATTCCCTTGAACGTTTTAACGCATTCATCCACCGAAAGAACCGGGCTAATTTCCTCCATTCCATAAGTTTGAGTTTTACCCGTCTGCGTATTGAGAACCGTTAAAAGTTTCCCTTGTTTGCGAACTAGATACACCGTTAATCCGTGAGTCTGAAGCGTTGTACATAAATGAGTCATTACCCCATCGGACGAACAAACCAACACCTCCTTAGCATTGGGATAGTGAACAAAAATAGAGGAACCCACCGTTGCCATTTTCACATCAGCACTATCTTTACCCGGTGGAACATGAATCAGTTCATAATGCCGCTTATGGAGTTGAACATCCTTTTTCCCCATTCTTTGCCAATTAGCAAAGGCAATTTTAATTTGTAAATCATATTGACAAACTTGTTTTAAAAATTTTTCTGATTCTTCATCTAAGGATAAATTTTCAGCATCTAAAAGTAAAATCGCAATCCCGCCCATCGTCAAGTTTTTCGCCGCATTAAATTGGGCCGCCATTCCCAGAGAAAGGGCTTCGGGCAAATTAAAGCCTAAGCGAATGGCAAACTGTTCTAAACTTTGAGTTTCAAGGTCCGATTGCACCGTCAGGGTTCCCGATGAAAGGGCCTCGTCTGCCCGGACGAGTTGTTCTGGAAATTTAAGTAAGGTCCGAAAATTTTGGATTAACTCTAAAAATTCATAAGATACAAAAAATGGAGGTTTCATAAAGGCTTCTAAAAGCTTAATCACCCTCCGAATCAGGCTGTCGATGTCTTGATGATTTTGGCGTAACTCTGCTGCTATTTTTTCTGACAATTTTGCTTGAAACTCTTCCCGATGCCAGGATTGATTTCTAAATTTTTCATGCAGCCATTCGGGATGGTGTTGATAGGCTATCCAAAGGGTTTTAGAAATCGCACGACTTAATGGCGCGATCGCCTCTAATACCTGATTAGCAGTCAAACTCGGATCGTCTCGCATAGCGATTCCCGTAGAAAGTGACAGTATTCCATCATAATAAAAGACGATAGCTCGATTGATGGATAAACATGGCACGAGATTTACGGGAATTCCTCAACCTCCTAGAAAATAGGGGACAACTCCGGCGGATTACCACCTGCGTTGACCCGGATTTAGAGATAGCCGAGATTTCCAACCGGATGCTACAAGCCGGAGGACCTGCACTCCTGTTCGAGAATGTTAAAGGATCGACCCATCCCGTCGCAATCAACCTCTTAGGGACCGAGGAACGGGTCTGTTGGGCGATGAACATGGAAAAACCCTTAGAATTAGAGGAACTCGGCAGAAAACTCGCCCTCTTACAACAGCCGAAACCCCCGAAAAAAATTGCCCAGGCGGTAGAGTTTGGCAAAGTGCTCTTTGATGTTCTCAAGGCCAAACCCGGACGGGACTTTTTCCCCGCCTGTCAGCAAGTGGTGATTCAAGGGGATGACTTAGACTTAAACCAGTTACCCTTAATTCGTCCCTATTACAAAGATGCAGGGAAAATCATCACCTTGGGATTGGTAATTACCAAAGATTGTGAGACAGGAACGCCCAATGTCGGGGTGTATCGCTTGCAATTGCAATCTCACAATACCATGACCGTCCATTGGCTATCGGTACGCGGTGGGGCCAGACATTTGCGAAAAGCCGCAGAACAGGGTAAAAAACTGGAAATTGCGATCGCCCTCGGTGTCGATCCCTTAATCATTATGGCCGCTGCTACCCCCATTCCCGTAGACTTGTCCGAATGGCTATTTGCCGGACTCTATGGCGGTTCTGGGGTCGCCCTCGCCAAATGTAAAACCGTCGATTTAGAAGTTCCAGCAGACTCAGAATTTGTCCTAGAAGGCACCATTACTCCCGGGGAAGTCCTCCCTGATGGACCCTTTGGCGACCACATGGGCTATTATGGCGGGGTTGAAGATTCACCCTTGGTCCGCTTTCACTGCATGACCCATCGCCAAAATCCGGTTTATCTAACCACCTTTAGCGGACGTCCCCCCAAAGAAGAAGCGATGATGGCGATCGCCCTCAATCGCATTTATACCCCAATTTTGCGACAACAAGTCTCAGAAATTGTAGACTTTTTCCTACCAATGGAAGCCCTGAGTTACAAAGCAGCAATTATTTCCATTGATAAAGCCTATCCCGGCCAAGCGAGACGGGCCGCCTTAGCCTTTTGGAGTGCCTTACCCCAGTTTACTTACACCAAATTTGTCATTGTGGTAGATAAAGATATTAATATTCGTGACCCCCGCCAAGTGGTTTGGGCCATTTCTTCTAAAGTTGACCCCGTGCGCGATGTCTTTATTTTACCCAATACTCCCTTTGATAGTTTAGATTTTGCCAGTGAAAAAATTGGCTTAGGCGGACGCATGGGTATCGATGCCACCACCAAAATTCCGCCCGAAACCGAACATGAATGGGGAGAACCCTTAGAGTCCGATCCAGAGGTTGCCGCAATGGTCGATCGCCGCTGGACCGAGTATGGTTTATCCGATTTAAAGTTGGCAGAAGTCAACCCCAATCTATTCGGATATAACATTAATTAATCGGGTATTCTCTAAAGTTCGGAAAAGTTCGTAGTAACGACTTCAGTCGTTCCCTCTTAAGTTCGTAGAGTGGTTCCCAAAGTTATTCCCGTACATTTTAAGGCGTTCGGTAAGCAAAGCTATGCCGTAGGCTTTGGATCTTGCTCGCTCAAAAAAAATAGCGAGCAAGATGCTCGCACTCCATGAGGCTGGTAAGCGCTATAGAACCGGCAAATGCATTACCTAGAACGCCAGTACAGCCGTCAAAAAAGGCGGACAAAAACCCGCTTTCACGGCCTAGATAAAACTGCTGATGGCTACAGCGCTTGTAAAGAAACCAGGTTTCCAACCCAGACTCTCCCCCGGGACTAGAAATAGCCTAAAATTTTGCCGGATCCCTACCCCCTGCCTGAGCCCTCTAACTTGGCACTTGTCTCGAAATCGGCTATCATCATGATTTAAGCAAAGAAAATAAAAAGGGCCTTTTATATCACCTTGGTGAGAAGATGGCTTTCAGTCAACAAAAATAAATCAAAGACCGGGTTAATTGTGAAGCAGCTTCGGTGGAGCAGAGTCACCCAATAATAGCTCAGGGAGTCTCTCCACAATCTGCCTCATACAGGGTTTAAAAATAACAAAAGTCCAGCCAACGGCATTAGTGTGAAGACTACCAGGCCCAAACAGCATCTATCCCAAAATTATGAATGATTCTCCGTCAATCTTCAATAGAGGTATAGACTCCTATCGGGAGATAGACCCGCTTTCCGGGGAGTTTTCCCCGACGGCAAATCCGGAATCACTGTCTGATGGGGATGCACTGTGGCAGCGCCTGTCTGGTGATTTACCGGCGTCGTCGGAAGGGGAAAAAATTAGAATTTGGAAGGACAATTTAGACTGTCTCAGTCGCTTGGGACGGGGGACGAAACTATTAATCGCAGCGGTTGAACCTCAAAATTTTACCGTTTGTTATGGGAATCCAACCTTGTGCCAACTGGCGGGAATTCAAGCGAGTTTAGAACAACAAAGTCTCGACGATCGCCAAATGTTGTTGCATCACTTGCTACAGGAACACCTGAGTGAAGACGATCGCCAGGACCTGAAACAGTTATATCGGCGTCAGGTGCTGTTGAGAATTCTAGGCGATCGCTATGGAATTGACCTCAAGAGTGAGTTGGGATGGGATGAACCGGCGATCGTCAGCTTTCATAGCCCAAACTACTCAGAACCGAGGATAATCGAGTTTTGGGTGAATACGGCAGGACTCAAAATTAGTCCCCTCGCTCCCGATCAAGATGAGTTTGCAGATTTACGCTTACAACAGCACTCCCGACCCGAAAATTCCGAAAGCTTGACGGACCTCTCCACCCTGGAAAGCTTGGAACAACGAGTCTGTTGGGAGAATTATCACGTTGAGGGATTACTCCTGCTAGAAGGAGTGGATGTCACCGTTCGGGAGAGCATTCGGCAGATTTCCCGGTTACTGATTAGCACCCACTCAATTTTACGTCCCGATCGCTTTCGGCAAATTAATCAGCACCTCAAATCCCTGTTTAGATGTGACAACAGTTTTATCCTGAGTACCGAGCGAGATCCCGTCCGCCTGTTTGTGGAAACCGAATCGAGAAACTTGAGCGTCACCAGTTATCCTCTGGACTCCCTCCAAGGGTCCCACTTCCTGCAAGCAGCAGACGCCAATCGGATCTGGAATGTCACCGATTTAAGCGCAGATTGGACCGGAGAATGCGAAAAGCAACTGGTAGAGGCGGGAGTGCGGTCCTTGTTATTGATTCCCCTGGTGGTGCAGGTGAGTGGGAATGATTCCCGATTGGGACGGCGATCGCCGTCCAAATCCCAGCAAATGGTGGGATTAGTGGGGTTAACCAAGTCTCAACCCCATCACTTCCATGCCATTGATATTCGCCGGGGAGAGGAACTGATTGCACCGTTTACGGTAGCATTGCGCCAAATTGTCCAACAACGGTTGACCCAATTTACCAACATTCATCCCTCGGTAGAATGGCGGTTTGTTCAGGAGTTAGAACGGCGCAGTTGGGGATTGCCACCGGAGGCGATCGTTTTTCCAGAACTTTATCCCCTGTATGGAATATCGGATATTCGGGGGTCCTCAGACGAGCGAAATCGAGCAATCGAAGCCGATTTAATCGAGCAGTTTCACCTCGGGTTAGCGGTGGTGGAAGCGGTTTGTGCCGCTGATGAACAGAGTTTTGTTGAACAACTAAGACTGGATCTGCTGGAACGAATTGAGGGGATTCAGCAGGGGGTCACCGTGGATGGAGAAGTCACGGCGATCGAGTATTTGAAAGAGCATTTGGAAGGATATTTTGACTATTTTTGCAACTGCTCCCCCTTAGCTGCCGAGGCGGTGGCAACCTATCGAGCCGCTTGTGATAATGAACATGAGTGCGTTTATGTGGCGCGATCGCGCTATGACGAAACGGTTAATCAAATTAATGCGCGCTTAAGAGACACTTGGGAGATTTGGCAAGAGAAAATGCAGAAAATCATTCCCCATTACTGTGATGTGGAATGTAGCGATGGCATTGATCACATGATTTATGCTGGAGCCGCGATTAATCCATCGTTTTCGCGCTTTCACTTGCACAGTTTACGGTATGAACAACTGCGCGCGGTTTGTGACTGTGCGCGGGTGGCATTGAGAATTCAAGCGGATTACCAAACGACTCTGGAAGTGACCCATTTGGTTTTGGTGCAAGATTGCACCGTGGATATTTTCCATGATGAAAAGACCGAAAAACTGTTTGATGTTCGAGGAACCCGGGATACCCGGTATGAAATTGTCAAAAAACGAATTGACAAGGGAGTAGAAGCACAAACCGGCGATCGGATTACCCGTCCGGGGATGTTAACCGTGGTTTATGCGACGAACAAGGAATGGGAAGAATATGAACAGTATTTGCGCTATTTAGCCCGGGAAGGTTGGGTGGACGAGAAGATAGACTTTGGTACAGTCGAACCCCAACCGGGAGTCTCGGGCCTCAAATTCGCTCGGGTTCGTGTTCTCCCTGCATCCAATTCCTTACCGGATCTGGCACTCAAGGGTTCTCCGTCCCCGGGGGAGTGAAGGGGTGGCGATCGCTGTTCCACATTCGATCAGGGTTTCGGTACAGTATCAGGAAGACAAGAAGAGGCGCAAGAAACAAGAGGGCGCAAGACAAGAGACAAGAGGGCGCAAGACAAGAGGGCGCAAGCATTGCGCCCCTACATAAAACCCTGATTTATAGTCTTAGCGCGTAAGTCCTAACATCAGGATAGGGGCAAATCCTCGCGCCCCTCTCAACTTTGACCGATTGACCGCCCGATCACAGTTAATCGATTTTCCAACCTTCCTCGGGTAATAGACGGCAACCTTTCAATCCCAGAGCGGGATTTTTTCGATACTCTTCTTCTGGAATCCAAACCTGGACGGTTAAATCCGATTCTACGGAGTAGATGTATTCTGCATTGGGGTCGTAAGTCATACTGACTTTGAGGTTAGAGAAATCATCTTCACAGATTTCAAAGCCGAAACGAACTACAATCTGGGCTACTAAGCACTCCGGTGTATCGTGGTATTCTCCAGCCGCCTCTCGTTCTTGGCAAAATTTACCGAGAAAGGGTTTGAGGATGCGTCGAACTTTGTCCGGCGCTCCATTTCTACTGGCATAGATAATTGCCGGATTTCCTTCTACAACGATTTGACAGGGTATAGACATGGGTGTAATTCCTACTCGTTCGGAAACGGTACCCATACTTGCGGTACCCGTTATCAACATAATATTTTGGCCTAAAGCCACCCCGTGCCGTTCATTTAAACTGATGAAATTTTTACCGCGTCGTCTTTGACGACCCTCGATATAGCCGTTTTAACATCGATATCTATTCGTGAGTGGAGGATAATTGGGCGTGAATGCAGCAGAACAGGTTAAAAATTTTGAACTCGCCAGCAAAATAGCGGCAGTCGTTAATCTTTTTAAGTTACAGTTTCCTGACGCACGGGCGGATTTGAAACCCTGGGTGAATGACCCGAATACCCAGGAACTGGTGGATCCGGATTCTATTGATATTGGATTTCACTTTCCCGGATGGAGTCGCTCATTGCAGAGTCGGAGTATTTTAGTTCAAATCCGGTTTCATGAGGACCCCTTAGATGGCGATCGCCGGGCGATCGGAGTGGAATCAGCCGGTTACAACCATCAAGGGCAACAATGGCGATTTTCAACGGTGGAAAACTGGCGCTTTGTAGGGGCAACGGAGCCAGTTGCTGAGGTCCAGGACAAGTTGAAAATCTTTTGCCAGCAAACTTTTGAGTTGTTTAATGGGTAGTTTGGGTCATTTGTCATTTGTCATTTGTTGATGGGGGAGATGTTCGTAGTAACGACTTCAGTCGTTTCCCCCGTTCGTAGTAACGACTTCAGTCGTTTCCTCGTGACTTGGCGGCAGCCAAGTCACGCCCTGATATCAGGCGATCGCTCCAGTTCCCAAGCAGGCGCTAGACCCTTGGATTGCTCGTGTTATGGCTTACGCCATAACACGAGCGCAACGACTGAAGTCGTTACTACAAACTTTTTTCCCATCCTTCGGATTAAAGAGAAATCGCTTCTTCTTCCTCCGCTTCTAGTTCCCGATCGCCTCCATTGCCTCCATTGTTGTAGTGCCTGCCATAATCCCAGGCGCTGTTTTGTCCTTGAACGCCGTTGGCAATAATCCCCAAGACTTTGGTATTGCCGGTTTGCAGTTCGGCGATCGCTTGTTGGATGGCGGGTTTTTCGGTTTGACCGATGCTGACAACTAACCCAATTCCATCGGTATAGGCGGCTAATACTCGACCATCTACGACCCCCAAGAGGGGCGGGGTGTCATAAATCACCAGGTCAAATAAACTGTGCCATTGCTGCATCAAGTTGTGCATTTTTTCAGAAGACAACAACCGGATGGGGTCAGGGGGGGTGGCACCGGCGGTGAGGATGAAAAGATTGGGTTCAACGGGCGATCGCTGAATGGCCTCATTCATATCCATTTCGGTGGCAATCAGATGGGTTAACCCTTGACGGTTGGGTAATCCCAAGCGTTTGTGAACTTGGGGCCAACGGAGGTCAGCATCCACCAGTAACACCCGCTGTCCCATTGAGGCAGCAGCTTCGGCGAGATTGACTGCCACAGTGGATTTACCTTCTGCCGGAATTGCCGAGGCGATCGCCACGGAGCGTAGGGGTTGACCGGGAGTCAGGAAACGGATATTAGCATTCAAGGCGCGGAATGCTTCTAAAAAGCCAAAATCCCGGAAATCTTGGACAGCAGCACCGCCGCGAGCATCCGCAGAGGGTAGGACAACAGAGCGATCGCTTGCGGGAATCAGCCCTAAAATCGGCAAGCGCGTGGCATCTTTTAAATCTTCAGGAGAATGGAAGACATTATCCAAACGCTCGGCTAATAATGCCGCCCCAAATCCCAACATCAACCCCAACATCGCCCCTAAAACCAGGTTCCGAGGCAGACTGGGCGAAACCGGAATCAGACTCCCATTTTCATCCCGAGGAATCGTCGGTTGGGAAATCACTTCCCAAGGCACCTCTCGTTCTGCTGCATCCACCCGTAACCCTTCCCTGCGGGCTAACAATTCGGTGAGGGTGGTGTTAGCAATTTGGAGTTCTCGCTGCAAATCCGTGTACTGGCGCAGAATCACCGGAAATTGTTCGCGGTATTCGCTTAACATTTTCGCTGCTTCCCCGAGCACTTGATTTCGCACTTGGAGGACTTGAATTTGGCTGGCCGCTTTGACCATTTCCTCAATTAAGCCGGTGCGAATTGTGTTTTGAAAGGGAGCTTGGGGGTTGCCCACTACTCCACCGGGTAGCTGTCCCCCTAACACTTCTGAGGCTTCCTGTCCTAATAGCAATTCGATAGTTCGTCGCTCTTCTAAGAGGACTTGAACTTGGGGTGAGTTTGGGGTAAAGCGAGTTGATTCAGCGGCAATTTGATTTTCGAGTTCTTTGAGGCGATTGAGTCGAGCTTGATAGGTGGGAGCTTCACTTAGAACCGAAGCGGCGATCGCTGTCCCGGGTTCGAGTCCAATTTGTCGGCGCAAGGTTTCATAAAGCTGTTGCTGCTGAACCAGTTGAGCTTGGGCGTCTAAAAGCTGGTCGTCTAGTTTGGTAAGTTGTTGAGCCAGTTGTTCCCCTTGTAACTGGGGTTCAATAATGTTGTACTGCTGCCGAAATTTCTGGAGTTGTTCTTGCAGGGTATCCACCCGTTGCCGCAATTGTGGGAGTTGGTCTTCAATAAATTGAATCCCCTGACTAATATTACTCTTGCGGTCTTCTAAGCTGTATCGCAGGTAAGAATTTTGGAGGGTTTCCAAGACAAATTGAATTTTCTCCGGTTCCGCATCTCGATATCGGACTTCGAGAATTTTCGTAGTCTTATTGAAGCGATCGAGGGAGAGAGGCGATTCGTTGCCCCCAATCAAGGCGTTATACTCCAGTTCGGGATAGCGAGCTTGGAGTTGCTGAACGATCGGGTCCATTAGTTTGGGACTTTGTAAAACCGCGAGTTGGCTATCATAATCCAACCCCGAACCTTGTCCTTGCAGAAATTGTCCGCCCAGTCCCCCTGTCAGGGCCGAAATCCGAGAAAAATTATCATCCTGAGTGGTGACTGGCTCCACTAGAATTTGAAACTTGCCTTCATACTCTGGGGTTTGGTTGGCAGTCCAGACAGCCACACCACCTGTGACGAGAGTCGCAACGCCCAGAATCACAAAGGCTCGACGACGAATCACGGCAAATAGCTGACCAAGATCCAATTCTTCCTCATCTGGATCTTGGAATTCAGCCATATAAGGCATCGGCACAAGCTGTGACGGATTGCCTGGGTGGTGAAGAGTTAACGGCTGAGGATTGGGTGCGCTCTCCATGTCAATCTCTGGTGATGGTGTATTCCTTCGTATCGTAGCAGTCTGGTTAGAGGATTGTGCTATGAATCAGGATAGGTTATGAGAGAACTGGATTGCTCCCGCCCTCGACCCTGACTCGAAAGTTCCTAAAACGACCCTACTGGATAAGAGCACAGGGACCAAAAACTGGGTTTCTTGACCAAATTTGTTACGAATTAGCAGAGATTTAGTCAAGAAACCTGGTGGGTCTGCTCTTGATTGTACCGAGGCTTTAGAACAGATTAAAAAATCGTAAGATTCCAAACAGAGAGAAGACAGAATTGGTCACCTGCCCGATCGGGCTGACTCGATCTCCGAATCTAGCTAACCGGGTACGCCCGACCACAATCACATCATTGTTTCGCAGAATGGGGTTAGTCCCTTCATCCAGTCCCTGAGCAAAATCAATGGGAATGGTTTGCCGAGACACGGTGCCATTGGGGTTCAACCGAATCAGTTCCACCTCATCTTTTTCCGCCCGGGTATTATTAAATCCTCCCGCTACCAAAATCGCTTGGTTTAAGGAAGCATTGGGGGGTAATTCCACCACTCCCGGTTCCTGGATTTCACCCACAATATTGACTTGAATTCGGTTGGGGGAGAAACTGGCCGTCGCGAGTCTGGGGGCTTCGGCTAAATCAATATTAGTCGCGGTTTGGACCACAATCGTATCCCCTTGTTGCAGCAGAACATCTTGGTTCAAATTTCCATTTTCCAAGAGTTCCCACAGATTCACATCAATAATTTGTTGGGTGCCATTTTTCCGTTGCCGCAGCACTTGAATCCGCCGAATATCCGCAGTTGGGGTAATCCCTCCAGCAATTTTAATGGCTCGGGTGACGGTCGGGAGTCCCACTACGCCCCCACCCAGTGGTAGGCTCCGTGAGGGTTTCCATGTCCCCTGTAGCGGCGACATCCTCTCCAGAAACTGTATAGGTTCCGGGACGGTTGACCTCTCCGACGATCGCAATATTCAGGGGGGTAGCGGTACTCGCCGCAAAGTTAGCCGTAGCAATGCGAGCCGTTTCTATGGGATTAGGGTTACTCGCCGTTGGCACTTCAATGGTATCCCCTTGTTGGAGGATGATATCCTGACTGAAATCCCCGCGATCAAGCATTTCCCAGAGATTCACCACAATGGTTTGGGGTGAACCGGCTTTCGGACGGCGGTTGACGCGGATTTCACGAATATCTGCGGATAAGGTGACTCCCCCAGCAGTTTGCAAGGCCCGGGTGACCGTAAGCAGTCCCCCGGCTTCATCCACTCGGGTTACAGTGTACGAGCCTGGACGAGTCACTTCCCCTGAGACTGCAATATTGACAGGTTGAGTTGGACTGCCTGCAAAACTGGCTTCAGCTAATAGGGTAGATTCGGCCGCATTAAAGCCTGTGCCAGTGGGGACATAAATGGTATCCCCTTGTTGGAGAATAATATCTTGGCTGAGATCTCCTTGGCGGAGTAATGCCCAGAGGTTGACCGGGATCCGTCGGGCTGGACCGGCCTGGGGTTGCCGCAACACTTGAATTTCACCGAGCTGCGCGGATTGCGTAACGCCACCGGCAGTTTGTAAAGCTCGGGTGACAGTTAACAGTCCCCCTGTCTCATCCATGCGGGTGACGGTGTAGGAACCGGGTCGGCTCACTTCACCGACTACGGCAATATTGACAGGTTGGGTGGGGTCCCCGGCAAAATTGGCCTGGGCTAACCGAGAGGATTCGGCGGGGCTAAATCCACTGCCTGTGGGTACATAGATGGTATCCCCTTGTTGGAGAATAATATCTTGGCTAATATCCCCGTTTAAAAGCTGCCAGAGGTTGACCGAGAGGATTTGGGCGGGTCCAGATTTCGGTTGTCGTCGCACTTGAATCTGACCGACGGCTGCCGATTGGGTGACGCCGCCAGCGGTTTGGAGGGCGCGGGTGAGGGTCAGGAGTCCACCGGCTTCAGCATCTCCTGCCACGGTGTAAGAACCGGGTTTATTAATTTCCCCGACTACGGCGATATTGATCGGTTGAGAAGAATCCCCGGAAATGCTGGCTTCGGCAAGCTGACGGGCATCATTGGCGTTAATGTTGGGGTCTGGGGGAATAAAAATCGTGTCGCCATCGCGAATGGTGATGTCTTGACTGAGGTCTCCCAACTGGACTAGGGTGGTGAGGTCGATGGTAATCAGTTGATTTGGCCCCCCTCTAAACCGCCGTAGAAGCTGCACCTGACGAATATTTGCGGTGGAGGTAATCCCTCCGGCCAGTTCAATAGCCGTAGTGATTGTGGGCCTGGGACTACCCGCTTCATTCATAGCGATGATATAGGAACCGGGTCTTCTGACTTCTCCGGAAATTCCCACTTGAACGGGACGACGCTCCATCAGGGAGATGGTCAGGAACTCGGGGCGTTGCAGATAGGGGGCATAGAGGTTTCTAAGTCTGCCTGCGGCTTGTTCTAAGGTGAGTCCTTCTACGGAGACTCTGCCGACCAGGGGGAGATTTAAGGTGCCATCGACTAGGACTTGGTGTTGACCATTTTCTCCGCTGTATTCGGGGACGTTAAAAATATCGATTTGAATGCGATCGCCAGGACCAAGGGTATAGGCTTCTTGGAAGGCTGCTCCCTGGGCCAAGAGTTGGGGTTCTTGTCTCGGTGCTAAGGAGGGCTGGGCAACCGCCGGGAGTGCTGTTGCCAGGGCGAGCAACATGGAGAAGGTCAATCCCGAGACTGACGGGGCGATCGGTTGTCTGAGGTTCGGTCTGCTCGACCATTTATGGGAATAAGAGGGGGTAGAAAAGGATTCTGGACTGACCATATTGTTACAACTGGATTTGTCGCTTAAGAATTTATGTAGAGAAATCGGAATGGAGCAAAGATGGGGTATAGAAGACCCCCTGCTGTTTTCTGGGTTCCTGCCCGAGCCATCAACTCGCAGAATCGATGGGGTAACTTCAACCCGGGGGAGGTCGGAGAGCCAAATCCGGGGAGTGCAGGGCGATCGCGATCATTTACGGACTTGAGTACCCGTCCGTTACCCCCGATGGCCGGTTTCATCCCATTCTACATGGAAAAAATTGCCCCTCCTGAAGTCTCGGCTTCAAGAGGGTCGGAATCAGGATAATTAAGGTAAGGTAACGCTATCACTGCCCACACCTCTTCCCTCTACAGGCAGACTCGACAACACGGTTGCATCATTTTTTCCCGAACCGTTCAACTTGGAAGCGCCAATCCCCTTGGGTTCTTCTAAATAGCAGCGGGATGTTAACCGAGGAGACCGAAAACCTAAGCAGGAAGGCTGATACTCGGGAACGAGTCGTTGCAATTCGGCTCGAATAGCTACCAAATCATCGGTGCGAGTTTTTTGGACCAGGGCTTCTAACAGGGGCTGTAAAAATTCCCAGTGAATTTTCGCTTCTTGGGCGCAAAAGATTTTAGGATGCTGAGTCGGTCTGGCTTTAGCACTATCGACTAACAATTCTTCGTGCAGTTTTTCTCCGGGTCTTAAGCCGGTAATTTTAATATCAATATCCTTTCCGGGGACTAACCCACTCAACTGAATCATCTGCAAGGCTAAATCATAAATCCGCACGGGTTCACCCATATCTAACAAGAAGATTTCCCCGCGTTTTCCCATTGCTCCAGCCTGAATCACCAAGCGAGCGGCTTCCGGGATGGACATAAAATAACGAGTCATCTCCGGATGGGTGACGGTGATGGCTTGACCCTCAGCGATTTGCTTGCGGAATCGGGGAACGACGGAACCACTACTATCGAGGACATTGCCAAAGCGTACGATGGTAAAGCGGGTGGAAATCCCCGATCGCTCCGCTAAAGCTTGGACAATCAGTTCCGCTACCCGTTTGCTGGCCCCCATGATATTGGTGGGACGAACGGCTTTATCGGTGGAAATCAACACAAAATTCGCTACCCCACAGTCGATCGCACAGCGCACCGTGGTCCAGGTCCCCACCACGTTATTGATAATTCCTGGAGCAGGATTAGCTTCGACTAAGGGAACGTGCTTATAGGCTGCCGCATGATAAATGGTATCCACCTGATATTGGGTCAGAACTCCCGCCAGCCGCTTCTCATCATTGACTGAACCCAAACAAGCGACGCACTTGAGGGTAGGATAAGCTTCGGCTAATTCCATATCGATGCTATAGAGGGCAAATTCGCCTAATTCATAGAGCACCAAACATTTGGGCTGTTGTTGAGCAATTTGGCGGCACAATTCCGAGCCAATGGACCCCCCAGCCCCAGTGACTAGGACTGTTTTGCCGGTGATATTCATTTGCAGCAATTCTGGATCGGGGATGACTTCTTCCCGCCCGAGGAGGTCGGCGATATCAATATTTCTAATTTCACTAATGGAGACCTGACCGGATAAAATTTCGCCCACACAGGGAACGGTTTTGACCGGCAGGGACAAGAACTGTAAGCCTTCTAAAATTTGCCGCTTTCTGATGCGATCGACCGAAGGCATGGCTAATAAAATAGTATCAAAAGGCTTTTGGAGTTGGAGTCTCGGTAATGTAGAGGGAGCGTAAACCGGGAGTCCTTGAATATTTTGATTGGCTAAAGAGGGGTCATCATCGACAAAAGCAACGGGTTGGTAGCTGGGGTGATGAACGAGGGATTGAGCCAGTTGCGACCCGGCAGAGCCCGCGCCATAAATCACAATCCGTTCCGGGGTTTGATTTTGCCGAGGCAGACCGATAAGGGTATTCACCAACCATCGCAGAGACAGACGCACTCCCACCACCAACAATAGGGTGAGCAGGGCATCGTTGAGCAGGACCGATCGCGGGAGTTGGAGGAACTCAAATAAATAGGCCAGCAGGACAAAGGCCCCGGAACTGAACAGGACCGCTTTGGTGGCAGTTAATAAAAATTCCAAGCCCGCATACCGCAGCACTGGGCGGTACATTCCCGTCACCAGGAAGACCAAAGGCTTGATCACAATCAGCAGCAGAATCAGCCACAGATAGGGCCAGGTTTGTTGAACAGGTAACAGACTGCTGAACCGGAGTCCAAATGCCCCATAGATGGCGACCAGAAAGACTGCCGTATCCAGACTCAACAGGATCAGACGTTTCTGGGGCCTTGAGAGGGAAGCAGCGATGGACTGAAAGGCAGTCCCTAGGTTGTTTATCAGCCAGTTTTGGGTCATGGGAACAGTATAAATTCCATAACGCTCGTTATGCTTGGACTGGGATCCGTGGGATTTGAGAGCAACTTTCATAGAGAACTATGAATTTCCCGGATTGCTGAGAGTTCCCTCAATCCCCGATTACCGGATCCAGATGCGGTAATTAAGGGGCGATTTGCAACAAATCTTTAAAACTCTGTTGATTATAGGGGATTGTTACTAGGTTGGGAACTTTTGGTCGCACCCACCCGGGCAAAGTGGGGGCACCAGAACCGAGGTTCCTCCGACCCAGGGTAGACCCCACCCAACCCTCCCCTTGCCAAGGGGAGGGCTATGAGAGTCCACCTTACTGCTCTTTTAGAGGGCGTATTCTTTGGAAATTGCCCGCCAGATTTTAAGCGTTACCTCTGGCAAGGTGGTAAATTGAATCCCGCCTTATCCTTGTTTTTCGTAGGGGCGTATTGCATTCGCCCTCAATATCCGTCAATGAAATACCGCCTCAAACCTTGGTTCTTGTAGGGGCGTATTGCATACATGATACGGAATCCGGTTTTCAAAGGTCTGTAAACACCCGCAGCCTTAGCCCGGAGGCTATACGGACGAAGCGTGCCGCGAGCTATAAACGAAAATCGACTTTTACCAACTCGGATTGGGTATTAGAGGGCGTATGCAATACGCCCCTACCGATACACCTTGCCCGGCCAGATTTTAAGCGCCCATTTTTAGCCAGCCAAAAAGTTGAGCAGCAGTCAGGCTGAGTTGAATTCCCTCTAATATTGGTAAGGTATCCTGGTTTTTAATGCCCAGGGGAGAGCGATCGCGCCTAAAGACCAGAATACTCTGGTCCCCTGGGTCAAGAAACCACCCCAATTGACTGCCATTTTCAATACAGTACAAAATATTACCAATTACTTTATTAGGGTTTTGTTCGGGGGAGAGAATTTCAATGACTAAATCTGGGGGCAGGTTAAAGTTATCCGGCACTTCTCCATCGGAAAGAACAGGAATATTCAGCCATAGAAAAACGGCGATATCTGGAACAATAGACCGATTTCCAAAACTACACCGCAGTTCAGGAAAAGCATAAGCAATTTTGGCGGATTCGCTGACCTGATTAATTTCGCTGCAAAGCTTACTTTGTAAGCGGCTGTGTCTTCCTTTCGGTATAGGTTTTTGGAGAATGTCTCCTTCAATAAATTCCTGGGCTGGTTTAGTTTCCGGTAGGTGCAGGAACTCTTCTAGGCTGAGAGATTTTGCTTGTGTGTTAGTCATATTGAGTGGGGAATCTGCCAGGATTTTAGTATCTTATCAAAAGTTATTTGAAATAAGAATTACACATTTTTTGGTCAATCATCCGATTTTCTCTAGACAGGGCTGTACATAAATTCCCCCGATGTAGTTTTTAAAGGTCTGTTAAAACCCGTCCCC
The DNA here is from genome assembly GCA_963821735.1 of uncultured cyanobacterium. GTDB lineage: Bacteria > Cyanobacteriota > Cyanobacteriia > Cyanobacteriales > Laspinemataceae > Laspinema. Next base: position 967,258 of record CAWGFK010000070.1, on the reverse strand, counting down.
ATGCCCCGGACCCTTACATGGTGGGGCTACAGGAACAAAACCCACCTGCGCGGGCTAATCCAGGAAATCGGTAGTAACGACTTCAGTCGTTCCCCTCTTAGTTCGTAGTAACGACTTCAGTCGTTCCCCTCTTCGCACCCCTGTGCTACGCCTCCAGTGCTGGTGCGCTGTCATGGCATCCGCCATGACAGGCAAGCAACGACTGAAGTCGTTACTACGAACAATCAATCAATGCACTTCATTCATCTGACTCCTTCTGGCAGACCCAAAATGAGTGGCTTCCTAATGGCGCAGGAGTGAGCGATTTTCTTTCCTAGACGGAGATGATCCATATTCCGATAATCTAGTTGACATAAAACTAGACCCAGAAATGTCCTGGGTGCGACGAGGCACAATATGACCGAACAAAAAGTTACTAAAATCGATTTACTGCTTGCTTTGATGAGTGATGGGGAGTGGCACTACCCGAGCGATCTAGTAACCGTTAGCCATCGCTTTGGGGATACGATGCACCGAGCCAAAGAGAAGGGATTTTTGATTGAAACGGACCGGATTAAAGGAAATGCTTGTAGATATCGATTAATAGGACATGAAGATTCCCAGTTTTGGAGCGAGTTTCTCAAAAAACAATCCCAGCCAGGTTCTCAGTCGGGAATGGGGAAATGTCCCGACCTGCAAGGGTATAGGATTGAAAGCATCTCAGGGATACCCAATAGCAATACCGTCATGATTGAATTGCGATCGCCTTCGGGCCATCAACAACATCTGACGATTTCATCCCCGGGGCTGCTTAAGTTTTTGTTAGAATAATCACCCCAACTCCCCTTTCAAATACTTCCATAAGAAACCGGGTTTCTGAACCTCTACCCAGAATCACGAAACCGGGTCTCTGCATCAATTTCTGCAAAGGACCGAAATTTGGTTCAGAAACCCGGTTTCTGAACCTCTACCCAGAATCGAGCAAACTAACATGACTTAAATCTTAAGTTTGCACCGATCGCTTTTTCATTACAATTAGATAGGCTCAGATGACGAGGAGCAAGACCTTTAGATTAGCCAGGGAGATTGGCGATCGCATTAGACCCCTTATGCCCACACCCATCGGGATACCCGGGATACAGCAGTGCTTTGTCCCCCTTGTCTATAATTAATGGTAAGGATACCTGGGGGGAGAGGATGTTTGATTATTCTGCTGCGCGGCGGTATTTGCAAGCTAAAGAACAGGCATTACAAGCTCAACGTCTGGGCTTATGGGAGCAAGCCCGAGAAGATTCCCAGAATATTATAGCGATGATCATCGACGGATATGCTCCCCAACGGATTATCCAATGGGGTTCAGTCTTGGCACCTCAGCATTTTTCTGAGGCTTCTGACATTGACTTGGCGATCGCCGGATTAGATTTTAGGTCATTTATGAATCTGGTAGGAGAGGCTGAGGACCTGACTGATTTTCCCCTGGACTTAATCCGATGGGAAGATATTCATCCCTCGTTCCAAAAGATTATTCTCATGAAAGGAAAAGTTATCTATGAGCAGAGATGAACTCTTGCTGCTCGTCGGCGAGATTCAGGAAAGCAGGGTCGTACTGGGTAACATTCAGGGTTTGTATGCGGCTTATGAACCGGGTTTCCGGGATGAACAGAAACGAGATGTGCGGGATGCGGTGATGTTGGCGGATATTTTTTGTAATACCTACACCTGTGTGGAAACTATCTTGTTCAGAATATCCCGGGTGTTTGAGAATCATTTAGATGCTCATCAATGGCACAAAGAGTTGTTGAGAAAAATGCGGATTGAAGTTCCCGGTATTCGCAAGGCTGTTTTATCTCGGGACTCTTATACCTTGCTGGATGAGTTAAGACGATTTCGGCATTTCAAAAGGTATTATTATGATTTCGATTATGATTGGTCTCGGTTGGATTATTTGAAATCAGTTTATGAACGATTGCAGCCCTTGATTGACAAAGATTTGGAGGATTATGTAGATTTTCTGCTCACCTGTGCGAATGAAGAGGCTCCCTAGAGTTTGGGTAAAGTTGCAACCCTGTGGATGGGACCAAAGCCGATCGCCCTCGGTGCATCAATTATTCCCAATCTTGGCTGGTATCACAGATAAAACTTTCTGTCATCGCCTCCTCAAACCGATAGGGACACTCTTCTGGAAACGTTCTCAAGGGCAAATTGGTTTCTCGTAAAGCCAAATCAACTCCGGCTTCAAAGCCATCCTCTAGAGCGTCAGCAATGCGAGACTTTAAGCTAGGATTGCGATACAAATGGCGATGAATGGCTCGCCGTTGTTCTCTAATTGTTAAAAAACAACTCCGAGAACGGTTTTCTGGCTGAAATTCCCATTTGAGGAGATGCCCTAACAAGACAGTCAGACGGCTGACTAATTCTCGGTATTCCTGTCTCCCCAATCCTTTTAATTCCTCCTGTAAATTGTGCCAATCTAATTCTGAGACTTTGCGGGTTGCCAGGACCTCAACTTGCCACTGAGTCCAACCATAAAAATCTTGTTCGTATTGGGATTTTATTTCAGAACTCATGGGGTATTAATTAGGGTTTCTTGTTTCTAACTGGCCTAAAATAATCAGGCTCTCTAAATCTTCTAATGCTCCGGGCAAATATTGGCAGATTGCCTGTTTCACTTGAGTGATTTCATCGGGTTTGGCCCCGCCCATCATCCGACTAACATCACTTAAATCCTGGGTGCGTGCCGATTGCAATTTCATGAGAACTAAATAGGGCAAGGGGATAATCGGCAAGCCATTGGGAGCGATGTTGGGGTGGGCGAGGGCTGCACTTACCCAGTCTGCATTCGATTCGAGGATATCCAGGGAAGTTCCATCGGGTAATTCCCACTGACTCCTGGAAATGGCTAATTCTCCGATTTTTCTACTTCCGGCTTTTTCCAGTTGAGTATAGAGGGACTGGGCATCTTGGGTTAGCACTAAAATATCTAAATCCAAAGTCATGCGTTCAGGCATATACAGCCTCGTAGCAATGCCCCCTACAACTACAAAAGGTGTTTGAGGAATGATCGCTTTAATGTTGGTTACGGGGTAAGTCCATGTGCGTTTGTTGAGAAAATCCAGCCCGCTACCCGTCCCCGGCTGAACTCGTTTCATCACCAGATTAATGAATTGTCTTCGCCGGTGAGCGTTGATATCAATTTGGGTGTTAACTGTCATGATAGTAGGGATTTCGATGGGCAATTCCATTATATCGCTCCTCCCAAAACCGGGTAGGGGCAAAGCATTGCTCTGTCCTTTATCTCTGGTATTCTTTAGATGCGGTGTCTGACCCATTGTCAGCGATCGCAATTTTTCGTGGCGGTGGCGATCGCAATTTTTCGTGGCGGTGGCGATCTCAATTTAAGGCATCATGTCAGCCTGGGTTTGCCCAAGGTGAAGGTTTTCTATAGGGGTAAAATGTTGGTCTCATGCTTTATCGCCATTGCTCCCTGGGGCAATCAATGCCAAGGCTTGCTCAATAATTTCTTCCCGGTTGACCAGGGTTTCTAAAGTTTCAGCATCATAAATACCTTCGGCTACTTCTAAGGATGCGCGATCAAGTGCCATAGGATAGGCTATTTCTCAGAATATCGAGCAAATCTTCTGATGGCAGGTAATAGCCACCCGCTTTCCGGCGCTTGTTTTTCTCCTGAATTTCCCGAACGGTGTTACGAATTGAGACATCCCAAGAGCGAGTGGTGCGATTTTCTGCTTGTTGTTTGATTAAGTGTAGGAGCAGAATAATGGCATAACTCCGAATGTTATTAATTTTGTCATCTCGGCTCATTTCTTCTAATTCTTCTACGATGACCAATGCTCCTGAGATGTCTCCACATAACAGTCGTTCTTTGAGGGTTAGCAATTCTTCCATCGTCTTAGGGTTCTCAAGATTTGCTCCTATTGTATCGCGGCGATCGCATCAACCCGGTTTCTGCCCCCACAGTCTATCTGAGAAACCGGATTTCTGACCCAAATTCTCGCCACCCGCCCCAAATTTCCCACGAGGAAACCGATTTCTGCTCCTCAGTTTATCCCCTCCGCAAATACACCTCTCCCCCAACCATCCCCACCCCCACCAGGGCTAACCCAATCCCCGCCCCCACGCCACCCCAGAGCAGAATACTCAGGGCAATCAGCAGGGTACAGCCGATATAGGTACTGGCAACCTGACTATGACTCCACCCAGCTTGCTGCAATCGTTGATAGAGGTGACTCCGGTGGGCTTTGAAGATGTTTTCCCGGCGGATGAGGCGGCGAACTAGGGTGGTGATGGCGTCTGCGGTGAGGGGGAGGGTGATGGCGAGGGCGGTCCAGGCTGGGGTGGGGCGATCGGCGTTGAGCAGGGCAATGGCGACGGCGGCCCCTAAGACGGTACTGCCCACATCTCCCATGAAGATTTTGGCCGGGGACCAGTTCCACCCCAGGAAGCCGAGGAGGGCAGCAGCGAGCAGCCACCAGAGGGGTTGGTTGAGGTAGAGGGCGAGGAAGCCGAGTTGCACGGTGGTGACTCCTGCGACTAAGCCATCTAAGCCGTCCATGAAGTTGTAGAAGTTAATCAGGGCGGTGATGGCGATTAGGGTGAGGAGGATGGCGATGATGTGGCCCGCTGTTCCCCAGGGGGTAAGCCCGGGTTGGGGAAAGGGGCCGAAACAGAAGATGGCGATACTGGCGCAGGTGAGTTGGACTAGGTAGCGGATACTGGCGGGGAGGTTGTGTTTGTCATCCAGGAAGCCGATGAGGGCGAGGGGAGTGAGGATGGCCCACAGTTGCAGTAAGAAGGGTTGGGTAGGGGTGAGGGGGAAGAGGTTTTCTGGGAAAAGTTTGGGGAAGTAGGTTGACAAGATAGGGGTTGATAGGGTGATGGCGGCAAAGGCGATGATGAAGCCTAATCCGCCGCCTCTTGGGGTGGGTTGGCTGTGGGAACTGCGATCGCACAGGGTTGCGGATGCCATCTCGTGGGAGATGTCCAGGAGGTTTTGGCAGACCTCCCAGCCGGAATGCTTCGCCCTTAAAAAAATTTGTGGTTCACTAAGCAGGAAAACCGCCCTGGGGTAGCCAATTTTCATCCAGAACTTGCTCTAGACTGAAGCAAGGGTCTTCGGGAATGATGCCTGAATTGAAACCTGTGGCATCAAGAAATAGTTTCCGCCCATTCTGGTATTCGTGAATAAAATTTTCCTGGAGATAGTTTTTGAGACTCGGACTATCTTTAAGTATGAGTTGAATCTGCAAGCGAAAATTTCTAATCTCTAATGTCCAACCTCGGATACAAGATTCTCGTTCTTGTTCCCAATATTTGACTTTGAGCAAGTGTTCGCACAGTCGCATGAGGTAACTACAGATAGCCCGTTTGTCTCTTTTTCCCAAACTTTTTATCTCCTCAATTAAATTCTCTAAGTCGATATCACTGAAATCCTGGGTTTGCAACTGGGCAATGGTTTGCTCTAACCAAAGTTGGTAGTCTGTGTCGTATAAGGGTAATTTTGATTTCATGGCGATGCCACAAGTTATTTTTAAATCTGTACGGGACAAGGTTCTGGTTTTATTTTAGGTTGCCTAAGGAACAGTGGGGAGTTAGGGTGCGATCGCCAGCAAAGGCGATGATGATAAGCCTCCGCCTCGTGGGTTGGGTTGGCTGTGGGAACTACGTTAGAGCGCAGGGTTGCTGATGCAATATCTTCCAGGATGTCGATGAGGGCGAGGGGAGTGAAGATGGCCCAAAGTTCTCTGTCTTTGCTCTCAGTTGCTTAAGCCTTGAATTACCTCAATGACTCGATTCAGGTCTTCTGGCATTAAATTGGAGCCAGAGGGCAAACACAATCCTGTTTCAAATAATGACTCTGCAACTTCACCGCCAATAGATTCGCATCCAGCAAATACGGGTTGCAGATGCAGGGGTTTCCATACGGGACGGGCTTCGATTTGCTGTTCGGCAAGGGCAAGGCGGACTTGTTCGCGATCGCACCCAAATGCTGCGGGGTCTATGGTCAGGCAAGTGAGCCAGCGAGTGCATCGACCGAAGGAGGCTTCTGGCATGAATTCGATTCCAGGTAAGTTACCTAAAGCCTGTTGATAAACTTCAAAGTTGTGGCGTCTGGCTTCTACACGATCGCCTAAAACCTGTAACTGACCCCGACCAATTCCTGCTAAGACGTTGCTGAGGCGATAGTTATAGCCAATTTCGGAATGTTGGTAATGGGGGGCGGGGTCCCGGGCTTGGGTTGCTAGGAAACGGGCTTTGGCAACGAGGTCGGGGTCTTCTGAAACTAACATTCCGCCGCCAGAGGTGGTGATGATTTTGTTGCCATTGAAGGAGTAGATACCAATTTTGCCAAAGATGCCAGGGGTTCGCCCTTTATAAGTTGCGCCGAGGGCTTCTGCGGCATCTTCGATGAGGGGGATGTTGTAGTGGTTGCAGGCTTGGAGAATGGGGTCGATGTCCGCACTTTGTCCGTAGAGATGTACGAGTACCAATGCTTTGGGGAGTTTGCCCGTTTTAGCACGTTGGTCTAGGGCTTCTCGCAGGAGGTCTGGATTCATATTCCAGGAGGTGCGATCGCTGTCAATAAAGACAGGTTTCGCGCCTAAATAGGTAATGGGGTTAACCGTAGCAATAAAGGTGAGGGTAGAGCAAACCACTTCATCCCCTGGCTCAACCCCAATCAGTCTGAGGGCAAGATGGAGGGCAGCGGTACCAGAACTGACAGCAGCAGCGTGGGAGGTGCTGACAAGTTGGCAGAATTCTTGCTCAAATGCATCTACATGAGGGCCGACTGGGGCGATCCAGTTGGTGTCAAAAGCTTCTTTGACAAATTCGAGTTCGGAGTCGCCTAGGTGTGGGGTTGAGAGAAGGATTTGTTTGGCCATCTGCCCTTAGTTTGAGTAGTTGTTCTGAATAATTTTAGCTGGGCAGCCGTAAGCTAAACAATGAGAAGGTAGGGATTTAACAACAACGGAACCCGCGCCACAAGTTGTATGTTCCCCAATTTGAACAGCAGGGCAAATGCTACTGCCAACCCCTAAGAATACGCTCTTGTGTAGCTGAACTTGACCACAAAGAGAGCAACCTGGGGCAATATGGCAGTAATCACCAATGATACAATCATGATCAATTATGGCTCCAGTATTAATAATCGCATGGTGGCCAATCTTGGTGTCAGTGTTGATAACTGCATTCGCCATTATTACAGTCCCCGGTCCAATATTTACGCCCAAAGCGATTTTAGCTGAAGGATGAATCGCGGTTGTAAATGAAAAACCTTGATTGTTTAGTTTTTCAGCAATGTTTTGGCGAATGCGGTTATTACCAATACAAACAATCCACTGACTATGAAGCGAAACAGTGGGTAGCAGTTCTGAAGCCCGGTAAATAGGAATTCCATGAATTTGCTCAATTCCCGGATGAGGATTGTCATCAACAAATGCTGTGACAGACCTTTGGTGTTTGCTCAGTATATCTAGTATAACTTTTGCGTGTCCACCAGAGCCGTAGAGGTAGATTTCCAATATATAACCTCTATTTAGTCAAAGAACCATTTCCTTTGAATTCCCTCATAGTCACGTGATTGGCGGCTGCTATACCTTCACGTTTAAATACTTTAATAACAGTTAAACATAGAATTTTTAGGTCAAGCCAGAGGCTCCAATTATCAACATACCACACATCTAGTTTAAACTTTTCTTCCCAGCTAATCGCATTCCTACCGTTAACTTGCGCCCAGCCAGTAATTCCTGGTTTTACTTCATGGCGGCGGGCTTGTTCGTTATTGTAGCGATTTAAGTAGGCTACCAGTAGAGGACGAGGACCCACAAAGCTCATATCCCCTTTTAAAACATTCCAAAGTTGGGGAAGTTCATCGAGACTGGTTTGACGAAGAAATTGGCCGATGGCTGTTAGTCGTTTTTCATCAGGAAGAAGATTACCCTCGGCATCTTGCTCATTCGTCATTGTGCGGAATTTGTGAAAAGTGAAGATTTGCCCATCTTTGCCTGGGCGGGGTTGGGCAAATAGGAGGGGGGAACCTATACGGAGATAAATGGCTACTGCAATTAGAAGTAATAAGGGTGTTAGCAGGAGGAGGGCAATTGCAGAAACTAACCTATCGCCTAAAAACTTTATTGATTTTTGTAATCTTCTTAGCATTTTACTGAGATCGACATCCTCCTAAAGGAAATAGCAGAGTCCGCTTAGTTGTCACTTAATTTTTTAGAAGCTTTCTCAACCACGCCTACTAATATCCTCTCTAGTTCAGCAGCTAGGCGATCTCTATTAAAACGCCCTTTCGCCAATATCTTTGTTCGATTTGGCACATCATCTAACCAATCTTGATTATTAAGTGCGGATAGTAATTGATCTGCTGCCCTCTCAATATTAAGAGGATCAAGAATAAAACCAATATCTGATTCTATTGCTACTTGAGACTGAAACCCATCAAAATTGCAGGCAATGGGCTTGCCAACTGCTAAAGCATCAAAAAATTTATTTTGCACGGCATCTTTCCAGACTACTCGTGGTCCAGTAATGAGTGCAAGAATTATCTGAGCAGCATGAAGCCAAGGAACAAGATCGCACTTAGGTAATGCAGGGAGCATGAAAAAGTTTTTTTCAAATATTTCTTCTTGGATAGCAAGCGAACGAATTGTATCCCACTCACCACCTTCACCAATCACAACAAACCGAACTTCTGGATCGGATAATCTAACCTGGTGCGCTAGTCGAACCAAATAATCTAAACCATAGGATTTTCCAATTGTTCCGGCCAACACAACTAATTTTCTATTTCCCAGCCAGTCATAGAAGTCACGAGGTGACTGACCTGTAAAAATCTGAGAAAAGACATCTAGGTCGCATCCATTAGGTATAACGGAAATTTTATCTCCAGATATACCATCAGCCATGATATCATCACGCATACCTGGAGCAAGGGCAATAATATGAGTAGCATACTGATATGTTGTTTGTTCTAACCATCGTGCAAATCTTATCACTAATGGATTCTGAATAGCACCCAAGGCAATTGGTACAGCAGGCCACATATCCCGCACTTCAAACACCATCGGTATTTTTTTTTGCCAAGAAGTATAGATGGCAGGTAACGAGATCGTTAGTGGTGTGCTAGTGGCAAACACAACATCACCCTCTAAAGAAGCTGCTTTATATGCTGAAGACCAGGCAAAATGAAAAAAAGCTTTGATTCTTTGTGAATAATTCATTCTATTGGAATAGAGAACAGGCAGCCAATACACATTAATTCCTGATTCCTGTGTCATAAACCAATTCTGCTTATTGGTTTCTTCTCGCCAACTGGTGATCATGGAAACGTCATGGCCTGCTGCTACCAATCTACGTGCCATTTCATAGGAGCGAGTGGCGCCTGACATTTTTGGTGTGTTAAAATATTGGTGAATGTAAATAACTTTCACAATTATCCTTCAGTGATAGTTAATAGTCATTTTAACAGTGTGTTAATATGTTTTTTATGATTTTATTGCCTGCATTTCCTTCACCATAAAGGTTCGTCGAGTTATTAATTACTTGATTTTTTATTTGTTTTTCTGCGTTAATAATTTTATCATAATCGTGTCCAACTAAAGTATTAAAACCATATTTTACTAACTCTGTCCACTCTGTTTCATCTCTTAAAGTAATACAGGGTTTTTGAAACCAGTATGCCTCTTTTTGCAGCCCCCCGCTATCGGTAAAGACTCCTTTACAATGAGATAGTAAAAAAAGCATATCAAAATAACCAACTGGTTCAATTAGATTAAGATATGGATAGGAGTCAGTGTCTAATAACTTTTGAGTTCGGGGGTGAAGAGGTATAATTACTGGTATTACCTGAGATATGGCATTGAGTGCATTCATTATACTCTGAAATCGTACTAGACTATCTGTATTTTCAGCACGGTGAACTGTCGCTAGATAAAATCGGTTTGAGACTTCTTCAAGCAAACCTACTATCTTTTTTGTAGGTTGAGCTATTTTTTTATAAAATAAAACAGCATCATACATAACATCTCCAACTTGATAAACTTTAACATCAGCTCTTTTCTGAAATCCTTCATTTTCTAAATTTTGGATTGCAGTTGCCGTTGGGCAAAATAACAATTGAGAGATTTGATCAGTTAAAATTCGATTGATTTCTTCAGGCATTTTCATGTTGAAAGAGCGCAAACCTGATTCAACATGAGCAACTGGAATATGCAGCTTAACGGCAGCTAGCACCCCTGCCAGAGTGGAGTTGGTATCTCCATAGACCAGAACAACATCAGGTTTTTCTTTGAGAATCACCTCCTCAATTTTTTCGAGCATCCGTCCAGTCATTGCACCATGTGAACCTCCACCCATTCCCAAATGATAGTCAGGTGAGGGAATTTGCATTTCTGTAAAAAATACATCCGACATATTTGCATCATAGTGCTGACCCGTATGTACTATAATTTCATTTATAGGCGGCAGACCGAAGCTTTCATTGTACTGGTAGATAGAGCGAGAAATTGAAGCGGCTTTAATAAATTGGGGTCTAGCACCTATAACCGTTAAAATTTTCATGAAAGTTCTATGTTTTACGAGATGGGCAAATATTTGGGATAAATAAAACCGTTATTATTGGCATGGATGCAATGCTTGTCTATAAACCTTTTCCATTAGGCTAATACTCTGAGACCATTCATATTTTTCTAAAACTCTCTGTCTTCCCGCTTGGCCCATTGTTAACCGCAACTGCTCATTTTTAAGTAATTTTATTATTGCTTGTGCCGTAGCTTGGGGATTTTCCTTTTCTACTACATAACCAGTGACTCCATCTTCTACTACTTCGGGCAATCCTCCCATATTAGACACAATAACGGGTATTTCACAAGCCGAAGCTTCTAAAACTGCTACACCAAAGCTCTCTCTACAACGACTCACGGCTACATAAATATCAAGTTGACTAAGATAATAAGGAACTTTCACATGAGAAACAACTCCAGTAAAAGTGACCAGAGATTGAAGGTCTAATTGATTAACAAGAGACTCTAACCCATTTCTTTGGAAACCATCTCCTACTATGAGCAAACGTAGTTTTTGGGAGATTTCAGGTAAATTAATATCACAATATTGTTTGACATAAAAAAAAGCAAAAATTAGAGTATCAATTCCATAGATAGGAGTGAGTGCCTTGACCGTTCCTATGGTTATTGTATCTAAAGGCTTAGAATTATATAATGGTTTGAATTTTTCAACATCAATCCCAAAATGTATAATTTTTAAGTTCTGAACATTATTAATATATTTAATTTGGTCTGCCATTATTTCGCTTGTAGAACAAACCCAATCTGCACATCGCAAATTAGCAGCGATTAAGTTTTTATGAAATACACTTTTTTCAGGAAAGTCAAAAATATCACTTCCCCATACCGAAAGAACTAAAGGATGAAAGTTACTCAACCTGGCTAAAGTTCCATAACCACTTGCATAATGTGCATTTAGTAAATCAGGGGAGATTTGCTTTATAAAATTATTCAAAAATTTAACGTTTAAAAAATAACCCAATATTGAGGTACAAGGTAATTCATGTACTAAAACAGCAGGGTGAATTGGATTATCCCCCTCATTAGTTTTGTGTTGAGTAATTAAATAGACTTGGTGGTTACGTTCGGCAGAGCATTTACCCACCTTACAGCATGAACTTTTTTTGCAGCTAAAAATGCTATTTTCATTATTTTTAGTTTAGTTATTTCTTAGATTTGCAGTAAAACTTCAGCAACTTTTCTAGCTCTAGCTTTCCAGGTATGATGATTACGAATCTTTTTAATACGTTCCTTGACAATTTCTATTTTTTCTCGATGAATCTGTAAATAGTTAATTAAATCATAAAACTCTTTCTTATTAGAAACTATCCAACCTAGACCTTCTTGTTCAACAAATCGAGATGATTCAGTTCCTTTTGTAGTAATTATAGGCAGACCATATCCTAAAGACTCAAATAATTTAAATGGAGTAGCAAACTTCAAATAAGGATTGCTACCATCCCATAACATGGCAAAAATATCCAATCTATTATAAAAAATATTCAAGTGTTCGCCAGATGTATGAACAACTTCAATATTAGCTAATTGATTATTATATTTGTCAGACATATGTTTCCATTCATTTTCTCTGCATATTAAGGTTAGGTGAACATGAGATAATCCCTCAATCCATTCAAACATGGGTGCTAAGTTATAAACTGGTGGAACTATTCCTCCTACATAAAGTAATTGCAAGGTATCATTTGGAACAGAAACTTTTTTATTACCTGCATTGGTTTCGTATATTTCACACCCTGGAGGTAAAGGAAATGCTTTGTTTGTTAATTTTTTATCTATAAATTTTATCATCTTACTAGAGGGAACAAAAATACAGTCTATATACTTTTCATATTGTAAAATATCATACTTATAAAAAGGAAGAGCTAAAACTTGTTTATACCAAGGAACTCGCATTTTATACTGTTCAAACCTCCAATGTAAGTCTCTGTAAAAAAGACCTATAGGAATACCCATTTTTTTTGTAATTTTAAAAAAATCAAAGTCTAAAAAAGGATATATAGGTAAGTGATGCTTTTCTGTTAACAAAGTAGGCATTGTTGAACTTTCTGAATACAAAAAATCATACTTTACATTATTAGAAAGCTTTCTTTTTATAGCTTCTATTGATTTCTTGCGTTCTTGTCCATAGCCCATTATTACATCTACTTCATATCCCAGAGATTGAAAAGCTTTTAACATTAATAAAGGTCTAGCTTGACTAGCGGATAAACATTTTTTATTAATAAAGTTGGGAATGTGAAAAATAATTTTTTGGCTAACTTCTTGCATTAGGTTTTCCTCAATATCAAAAAAAATTACTGCTTATGCCATGGTGTTAATTTAGTTATCGAAGTTTTTGGAAAATTTGAATTCTTTATGTCTTCCCAGTATTTTGCAGTAACTATCAAAGCAAGAATATAAGATATTCTTGGATCTAATACAAAGGTGGATGTAAAGGCAATAATTAAACCACCTGACATAATAATAAAAAGTAAAACATTATATTTATAAGAAATTATAGTATAAGATTTTAAGATTTTAAAACTGGTTGAGAGTAAAAAATTTATCATTAATAATGATGCTACAATTGCAGCCAACACTCCATAAACGCAATAGATATAGATATATTCTCCATCCATAGCCGCACTAGATTCTCCAAAAAAATCTTTACCCCAGCCAATTGGTATCCAATAAAATTTTTCTTGCGTAGTAGCAAGAAAAAAGGCCCATTTTTCTTCTCTTGCTACATAAGAATTTATATCTAATCCTCGTATAAATAAGCTACTCAGGTATCTATAATTTCCCAACCATTCATTAATTCTACTAATAAAAGTTAAAAATAATAGGAGAATTATTGTCCAAATGCTACGGATTACCAATATATTTGCCAAAGTTTTTTTTACAAAAAATAACAATAATGATATAAAAATTGAAACTAACATAGCAACAAAAACTGTTCTTGATTGAGAAGACACTATAACTAGAAAAGATATTACAGCACCTATGCTACATATAATTTTTCTCTCTTTTGACAAAAATAATCCAGCCATCATTATCATAAATACTACAAATACAATAGCTGCATAATAGCCTGGTCCTCCAGACAAGCCAAGGCTTCTATTCGAGAGTTCTAAACTTCTTTGATAATGATGATTGGCATTGTAAACTACTCTAACTATATTTTTTATGCCTAATAAATCTAAATTTGTCACTTGCAAATAGGATACAAAACCATCTATTAAAACATAAACAAAAGTAGCATCAATTAATTTTTCTAGCTTAATTTTTTTCCATCTTTCCATTGATAGGAATATGAGACTAATTGGCAAATATGGATAGCTTCTAAATAATCTCTAAAATTCACTTGAAATGAAGTAAAAAATCTAATTACAGAACCAATCAGTATAAACAAAATCAAGGAAAGTATTAATTTTGAATATATATTAAATTTTAACTTAACAGGGTAAATAAATAAGCTTATTAAAATACTACAAAACATTGTATATATTTGAGGATTCCTAGGCAACATTAAGCAGGAAAAAATAAATATAAAATACCTGAAATTATAATTGTTGATTTTTTTTATCATTACGCACTCTAAGGCTCTACAATGTCAAATAAAATGAAAATAATATTAAATAGGTTGATTTTTGTTTTATCAAAACAAAAATTTTCTCACAATTTGCACTATTTACAGAGAAGAATTACAACTTTTTAGTTTAAGGCAGAGTGTTCTATCAAGTGCCGCTCATTACATTATCAATTAAAAATAATTTAAACATAATTTTAACTAAGTGTTTACAAGTTTTTTGTTTGTGAGTCAGGAAACAGCTTTAATGGTGAGATATTCATATGTTTTGTCACTGAAAGTTAAAATTCCAGGCTATTGCTTTAGACTTTTGTAAATTACATTTTTCACAATAGTCGATGCTACTTAATATAGATCAGTAAACAACCTCCAAAAACAATAGAAGAAGCTGAAAACATACCTCCCCTCGTTGTACCTGGGTCTCGAACCACCATGTCGGCTCCCCGGCAAGGCCAAGTTATTCAGACCTTGGGCCACAATTTTTATACTTTTCAGGCGCGGTTTTCAAGATAACTTATTCGTTTCCCACCGAGAAATACTCTCCATACCTTCCAATCCATTTTCCAGTCCAGGACGAACCTGGATACATAACGATATGTCTTCTTTACAGTATTCTGATTCAGAGATAAACCACCAAATTTCATATTTTTACTATTACTAGCTGAATAGGTAGACTGAAAACACCCAATGTTCAGGAGCTAAAATCTGATAAGGAGCGCAGGTTCCATAATCTACTTCCGTAAAACGAACACCAACAATTTGTGTTTCATCTTCACAAGATTGTTGAAAACTGAGACTTACACATATTTAGTAGAACCATCTTGATAAAATTCAATTTCTCTATAAATACTATTGCCTGAAATATTTATAACCCATAACCCTTTTTGTTCATGATAAAATTTTAAACCCTGGTACATTTTCCGAGTCCAATACTCGGAATGGGTAGACAACAAAAGAGCCTGATAATTTTTTAAAAGACTTGGGTTGTTATGTAATTCTGCACCAGATATAACATCGTAGTTTATATTCTCGCGTTCTAACCAGGCCAAAACACGCCACTCTGCTCCTCCAAGGTGATTTATGAATGGTCTACAAACATAATCCATTGCTAAATCACAATTAGTAAATGGCCTTTTAATTGTTAATTTTTTAAAAAACCAATGGTCTGTTTGAGTACAACACAACTTACTTTAAAATTGTTTGTTTTATAAAAGATTTTATAGAAAAGGGAAGAAAACGAAACAAATATTTAAATATTTGTTTTAAGTTTAATCGATTTTTATCCATAAAATCGCTACTACAACCCTCTTCAAAGTTTCTATATCGGCTTCTGCCTCCCAGTAAATTATAGGATTGCCAACTCCTGGTACTCGCTAAAACTAATAATTTAGAGTCTTTTCCATAATTTGTTTTAGGGGTTGAAACTGTGAAAAAAATACACAAACTTATATTTGGGTTATCAGACTCTAATAGCAGGCTGTATAATCCGGGTTTCACATTCTAGGGGGAATAAGTAAGAAAACATCAGGAACCCAGCTTAAGCCTGATTCCACAAAAAAACCATCAGGGACATTTTGTTGATAAGAATCAAAATCCCCTATATAAGAGACAACTTCTTTATGGAACCCATGACGGCATAACTTAGCTGAAAACGAATTAGGACTATGAATGTAAGCAGAGATTGATTCACCAGGACTAAACCAAAGTTTATCCTGATAGCCAATTAAACTATCTTCTAATAAACGAACTACGGTAGGAAGAGGTTGTAAAATATATTGCTTTTTGACAAAGCCTTTGTAAAAGAAGATAACCCTATCTCCTTCCTTGAAATCAGAACAAACCCATTCTCCTTTTGAATTTAAATAAGAAAATTCCACAATATTTCCATCTGAATCAATTCTAGTAATCTCAACTTCTTTTATAGGAGCAGATAATTCGGCTGTGGTTACGATACCTTTTGATATTTTGTCATCTTCCTATTGATACCCCATCTGTTGGATTTGATTATACAAAATAGTATTGATTTGCTCTTTTTGCTCCTCTGTAAACTCTTTTTCCCATCTCCCCGAGTTAGAACGACTTAAATCTTTTTGTAATAAAGATTCGTGCCACTCAATTTCCCAAAATTCACAAATTTCTTGAAGTACAGATTCAGGCTTTAAAACTAATTCTTCCAACGAAATTTCTTTATAAGAGTTTTTAGGTAAGTCTTTTCTAATGTCCCACAACTTTTCTATAATTCCCTTGTAGCATTTTGCTGCATAAAATTGGATTGGATGGCATCCAATTCTGCTTCGTATAAGAAGCAACAACATCTAGTAGGAAATACGATAAATATGAACAAGTTTTGATTCAGGCAATAAATGCCTAATTTTATCAAACCAAAGAATATTCCAAGTATTTTTTTCAACATAGTATTTTGCTTGTTGATGGTTTAAACTTCCTTGAACAATAGAACGATAAAAATCTCCTAAAACTTTTGTTAAACCATCTTGAGTTGGTGGAGAAGCAGGCTAGAATCATTGAGTGGCGTTCCATAAATTCCATTCCAGCCCAAGTTCCTTGATAACGGAATTCAATTAATTTTTCAATTAAATCATCGACATATTCCAAATATTGAGGACAAGCTTTTTAAAATATCAGTTCCCGAATATTGGAAGGTGGGTTTTATTATCATGTTTTTTCTAGGTAATGACCTTTTGACACGATTAAACAGCTTATTTGAGTAGTTTCTTTTACCCACTTTCCTTAAAAATTTTTTCTAACCGTTTAACCTTTGAATCGTAGAGATAAGGAGATTATCCTGTAGCAAATGTATTATAGAAATCAATTAATCCATCAGGATCAATCAGACAACGCCATTCTGGAATATCAACCACCTGTGGATGTTTACTAAAAATGCGTTGTAGCAGAGTAGTACCACTTCTTCCAGAACCGCCAATTAAGCAAATATTAGCAAATTTAATTTCTGAACTTTGATTATTGTGCATATTTTTATTGTTTTATAGAATTAACAAAGATTTTTTCAAAAGCCACCAGTCAGGTGTTTGACCAGAATAAGGTCTTATTCCCTGTAAGTCATCATTATATTCTTTCCAAGAAAATTTATTCAATACTTCAAATCCAGAGGACACCCACTTTGAGTCTAGTTCAGTGTCAGTGTCTTGATAAATGACCAAGTAATCAGCATTCCATTGTTTTAAGTTTTCTAAAACTGAATCGTAAATCTCGTCCCCAAAAATCTGGGGCTCCCTGATAATTTAACTCAAAGACTCCCCACCAATCCGGCATAAAATGAATTTCTCTAGTGGCGGCTACATATAAGGGAAGCTCCAGGAGTACGCGGTAACCATCAAAAACTTTCTCATATAATCCATTAGGGTTATCAAAAGCCATAAAGACTCTTTCACTTCGTTTAACAGGTTCCAAGAAAGCGTTCATTCCTTTTATTAGGTTTTGAAGCGATATTGGATGCAGTTTTGGAACTACATCCAATGTATTGGGTATTGATATAAATCCAAACAAGGGTAATGGAGATATTAAAAGCCAGTAAGATAATAACAAAAGAGGTTCTTGAAATTGCAACATGAGTGCTGTGGAGACATTAAACATTAACATATATATTGATTGTATGTCTGCGAATCTAAAAATATTTTGGTTGACAACAAAAATAGCTAAAGAAGTTATAAAAACAATGGATAATGAGTTTGTGAAATGAACTAAAAACACTCCAAACTGTATATATATAACTAAGTAGTAAAAATTCAAAAAAATAATAAAAAACCCGGAGGAAGAACGTTGTACTTGACGGTTCTTTTAGTAAATCCTATTGCCTTTAATAAATTGAGTAAAGTTTTTTTAGTAGTATTTAAATCTTTAGTCAGCTAAAAATGGATAAAAATGTGTCAAGAGTTTTAAGGTTGCTGGAAGCAATGCAATGAGGGGTTCGATGCTCCAATTTGTGATAGCAAAAGTAACTGAAATGATGATTGCAATAAATACAACAGTAAAGCTACCAAAAGTTGCTCCAACCATCCAGACTTGCCATTAACCAATGACCTTTGATTAAGCCATAAATTCCAATGGGAAAGAATGCCCAACCTACTGCATTGTAGTTTTGCAACCCAAAAGTATTTCCATAAAAAGTTGTGCTGAATATTGAAGCAGTCATGATCGATATTAGCCAGCTAATATTCACATCTCCAATCCAGATTAAATGTGATAGCCACCAACTGAACATTCCAGCCATTATAGTGACTACACCACCTATTCAATAGGCATAAAGAGAGGGTAAGGAATAATGAAAACATCTTGACAAATCATAATTACCTAACCCCAGGTATGGACTTGTCCCCGAACGACCATATCTGTATAAATTTAAGGCTCTTGTCCAATAAAACAAATAATTAATGCTTTACGGGGAATAAAATGCGTATAATTCCCCCAACGCCCATCACTAGTACACGACAAGCCCATAAAGTTTGTACTAGGCGTACTGGAGTGGTCACTAAAGTTGTTACAGGGTAAAAAATTAATCGGACTAAGCCTACCCAGCCATAGCGTTCTATGAATTTATCCCAAAGTTTTATTAATACGTTCATGTTTTTTATTAAAGGATGAAGTAATTAAAATTATCAATGCAGTAATAACCACTGAAATAATAGGCGCTAGTGAAGCATTTTTGCTGTATAACACTAAAATATTGTGGTGCAACAATTCCTGTAAAAATTTGTAATCCAAAAATACCTATCGGATAGTGAATTCGCCATAATATTTCAGAAACTACTAGAGCGATCGCATTCCAAACCAAAAAAGAGATGGAAGTAGCAATTGCTGCACCTATAATTCCCCACTGAGGTACAAATATGGAGTCCAGAACAATATTAAGTAGTGGGGCAAACCCCATTATTAGTGAATTCCATCCAGTTTTTTCTGTCTTCCATATTCCAGCACAAACGACTAAGTAGAATCCATAAAAAAGAGATGACCAAGCGAGAGTTCCTATAATCGGATACGCAGAATAGTATGCAGGACTGGTCAACCACCGGACTAAGAAAGGAGAGATAGCAGTCATTAAAACAACCGCTGCTGTTCCTAGTCCTAGATAGATACGAGCAATAGTTCTGAACAATTCAGGACCTTCCTCTGTGTGGATGGCATCCATTGCAATCGGCCACCACGCTTGTCGAAAAGTCGTAACGGCCAAAGAGATTAGCATCGCAAATTTAACGCCTACCGCATATAAACCTAGTGCATCTTGGCCTTGGTAATGAATAATAAACCAACGATCAGATGTATTAAGCACATACATTCCTAAGCCTGCAGGCACAAGAGGTAAGCCAAACTTTAAAAGTTTAGGCCACCACTGTTGATGCCATACTGAACAGTCTATATATGTACGAATGGTCCACCAGCCCAAGATTGTTCCTAAAATAGAACCGACAACGAAAGCAATAAGAAAGCCATCTATCCCCCATTTTAACCATGCTACCAGAAATATAGCCAGACTAGCAGAAATAATAGTTTGACTTAGTGTTATGCCTAGATAATTCCAAGGCTGATAAAGTAGTCGAAAAACCTGAACACTTTGGTTCATTAATTGGCTAAAAAAACATCCAGCAAATGCTAATACAAAATAGTACCAGATTAATTGTTTGTCAAAAAATAATTTATTTAATAAAGGTGATATCAGTATAGCTGCACAGACTATTACTATTCCCCAGCTTAATCGCCATTGTAAAACTGCTGTGATTACGTTTACTTGTGATTGTTTTCCTTTTTCTTTCTGCTGAAAGAAGTAAAAAGACTGGGCTGAATCCATCCCCATTGTCAACAGAGTCGCCAGAAAACTACTCAACACTGTCAACATTTCAATGATGCCATATTCTGTAGGAGTGAAAAGGCGCGTATAGATTGGCAGAAGAAAAAATGAAATTCCTTTTGCAGCTACACCTCCCACTCCGTAAATAAGTGAGTCTTTTCCTAACTGCTTTAATTTGGATTTCAAGTCTTAGCATTCTCCCCAGACTTATTTTTTGTTAATAAAAGTGATATTTTTTTTGCGTCACTTTCAGAAACTTTAACTCTATTGGAAACTTGTAACAGATCTGAAAGGGAATCTTTCCGAAGACACGATAAATCTAAATTTAAATAATTTTTAACCAAATTTTCAGCGACTATCCAAGGGTCGGAACAAAAAGATTCATATTCTATTTCGACCACAGACGAACACTTAATATGTTTGAGTTGCTCGTCTAGGGTTTTCTCGATTTCCAATATTTGTTTAACTGCAAACTCAACCGGATCTTTTATATTGCTGTGCTTAAGAGAGTGAGGAACTGGATGAAATGTTCCTAGTTCATAATACGCTTTTACAACAGATTGTATAACTTGTTCTGGATTTCGTTTAACTCTAATAAAAATTAATTCTGGTATAGCATTATGCAGTTTCAAAATATTGGGATATGCTCGTACATTTTTAAAAATTAAAGGGCAATTTGTTGTTGCCTGCATCATTCTAATTAAATCAATGAATCGGCTACGAATTAAACTTAAATTTTCCCTGTCTTGGAGCAGTTCCTCAACAAGTTGATTACCTTCATTAACATCATTAATTTGTGCAGTATAACCATAATAATTATTAAACTTTAAGCTTAATCGCCCAAATAAATTATTTTTCAATAAGAAGGATGATGCTAAGTTGGGAAATAATGAATGAAGATTACTAATATAAACACTAGGTATAAGTCTTGTCAAAACTTGGTAAACAATTGTACTTCCCGACCTAGGAGGGCTGACATCATTGCGCAAGGAGGGAGAGTCCAATCCTCTGGAAGAGGTTGATATCTTAATAATTGATAAGCAACTTTGTCGAACGAGCGTGTAACCGGGCCTAGCGCGAGCAATAAAATTCCAAGACGTGCTGCTGGACTGTGAGAGTGTATTGCACCCCTGAAACGTTTTATTTGTCTTGTCAAACTTGAAGAATACATTAAAGCTTTTTCCCCCAGATAGTAATCGGGTTGTCATTGTCTTGACTGATGATTTCAACTCGATAATCTGAAAACCAATTTTCAACCTCTTCAGTGTCCGGAAAAAATAATTGGTCTGGGGCAATATTTACCAAGACAACTTCACGACACTGCTTCCAAGTAGAGTTTGATAGGTTTATTCCAGATCTAGTGGGAAGGACTCCCAAAAAAGGGACTATACAATCCGCAATTAATCTGGAACCTACAAAACCCGTAATCTGGCATAAACTTCTGATAGCAGAAAATAGGATTCCCATAATACTACCCGTTTTTGGATAAATCCAAATTCCTATTACCCCTCCTTTTTTAGTAACTCTACATAATTCAGAAAATGAATTTAATGGATTATCCGTATAAGCTATAGCTCCAAAAGAAAATACTGCATCAAATTGGCCGTCCTCAAAAGGTAATTCTCCTATATCTCCTTGCACAAATTTCCAGGTAGATGTGGGTAGATTCTGTGCAGCAGATCTGAGAGCTGATAGAGAAATATCTAAACCCACCAACTCAATCGTTTTAGCCAATGATTGAGTAGATAAAAGTTGTGCATGAACGCCATTTCCACATCCTGCATCCAAAAGTAAGGCGGGTTTTTGTAAGTTAATACAATCAAATAGTGGTTTCAAGAATTCGTGGGCTACTAATTGTTTTTGAATGGGAACTTGTTCGGTGATATTTTCATCCCAATGAGTGTCAAAATGAGATTTTGTATTTTCTGGATGATTCGAGTGAAAAAAGCAAGGAATTTCATCTATAACTGGATAAATTCCATGGACAGGACACTGTAGCTGTCTCCGCTCTTCCAAATATAGTAATTCACTCTTACATTTTGGACATCGAAGTAGATTGCTTATGGCCTTGTCGGAATTTTCTGTAGTATCCATAATATTCTAAGTGATAATTACTATATTATTATATTTTCCCGACGTTTACAGGAGATTTCTAACAGTCCATTTAAGTAAATAGAGGGAAAATATAGTGGTATTCCTTTTATTTGGCAATAAAAAAATGTTTCTAAACTACGAATTACTTGGCTAGCTTGATTACAATGTTCTACATGAGAAATAAACTCAAAATCTATATCTGGATACATCTTAGTAAAATGGGGTTTTGATAGCATCTTTCTTCCAAGGTTCCATAACCCTCCCTCTGTAGGAATGACTATGTTTACCTCAGCATCAGATGTGCAACAGCGATAAAGTTCAATTATTGCATCTTTCAAATACCATATATGTTCAAAGGCATTTGATGAAAAGACATATTTTATCGAGTTTGATTGAAATGGTAATGAGCCTACATCAGCATAGATAGCTGTTACCTCCGGATAATTAGATTTTAATATCTCTAATCTTTCTAGGTTTCTATCAATTCCGATATATTTAGAGCAATCTTTTAATTTTTGAACTTGCAATCCATCACCACAGCCTATATCGAGAAGCCATCCCCCAGGTTCACGTTTATTAAATTTCTTAATGCTATTATAGCTCCAATTAGCCAGAAAACCTGCAACCGATGTTGGCTTAGTATAATAATTAATACGCTTCTCAATTTTTTCATTCCATTTCTTAAACATTGGACTTTCATAAACACAAGGAGACTTTTGATGAGAATTAATTATCAAAATTCCCGACTTGGTTTTTTCGTACTGGATTCCTCCTAATGATTTAAGGTTTGATTCAATAGGCGTACCATCTTCGGGTGATTGTAAAATCGAAAAAATATCTCCTGCCATAATTTTTTTATTTAGTTAATACTTCTATGATGCGTGATAATCGAGGGTCTAGCTTATCAAAATAAATTGGCAAATTCACTGTGGTTTTGGCCATATTCTGAGCAACAGGACAAGGAAAGCGATTGCCAGATCGATCACGATATGCCGCCATCTTCGGAATGTAATACTCAATGATTTGTCCCAATTGTACTCCATGTTTTAGGGCATATTGCATGAGTTCTTGACGATGTTCTGTCCGAGGCACATAGTGGGAATACGTTGCACCTTCAACTAAAGGGGGCAAGATTAAATTTGGTATTCCTTGTAAATTTTTATGATAAAACTCTGCCACTTTGCGGCGGTTAGCAATAATGTCATGGTAGCGACCAACTTGAACTTGACCTACCTTTGCCTCTACTTCGGTCATACCTACTAAGTAGTCTGTTGGCATTTCAATCAGGCTTTCATCATAATATTTGACAAAACGATTCAAAAGTCCACTACGTTCTAGAGTATTTGTTATGCCATAAATAGGTGCAGTGAAAGCTGGATAAATGGATGCCAGGTAAAGTCTGCGTTGCCATGATTTTTCCCAAGTTGGAGTCTGAATTCGCTCTTCTCTCAATTGGCGTAACTTCTGTGCTAAGTCATCTTGATCGGTTGTCACCATCCCCCCAAAAATTGAGGTAAGGATTTTACTGATATTTAGACCAAATATAGCAGCATCTCCCGCTTGGTGAACGGGGCGTCTTTTCCAATCAGCGGCAAAACTATGGGCACAGTCTTGAATTATCCGAATGTGGGGGTACTGTTGTCGAATCTTTTCTAAACGGTCTAAATCCACCGGATATCCGAAAATAGAAGTTGCAACTATCGCCCCCGTTTTTTCTGTAATTGCTTGTGGCACTAAGTCAAGGTTCATATTAAAGTCCTCTTCTTGAGAATCCACAAAAACAGGTTCGTTGCCACTGGTGACAATCGCATGAGGCACGACGACACAGGTATAGGCGGGACAAATTACCTCTTGTTCTTTTAAATTAAACGCCTCTAGTAATAAAAGCAAACCCGTGCGACCATAGGGAAAAGCAATGGCGTGATTTTGCCCCATTAACTTAGCAAAAGATTGCTCAAAACGTTCAATCTCTCCGGTTTGGGCCGGTGTAAATAACGCCGCCAACTCTCCCCATCCCAAAGTAGGTTTTAGTCTAGGTATCATTCAATTTCATCCTGGGACTGCCAGTAGCCTTGGCTTGCCATGTGAATAGCGCTAAATGGAGATTGTACTTGAAGGCGGCTCAAACCTTTTGCATCTCCCTCCCATGAATCTTCAATTCTCAAAGTTGTTCCCAGATAGACTTTTCTACGGTTGGTAACTGACGCAACATCTTGACCCGTAATTAAAAGGCGGACTAAAAATTTTTTAACAAAATTTCCTAGGATTAAACTCCGCATAATGGTGATATTCAGTAACCGTAAAATAATTAATTGCAGAGGCGAGGGTAATTGTTGGTGCATGGCAACTAAGGGGGTGGTAATCATTAAAACATCGCCATCAAGCTGCATGGAGTTATTGGATTGATAAGCTTGGGTACTGAAATATTGACCACGGGGCGATTTAGCAACTAAACCCACATCAATACAAGACGCTTCTGTTTGTGAAGGAAAATGATAACACACCCCACCTTTATGCCAAGACACAATTGTATAATGTTTTGGCCCTTTATCAACAACCAAACCTGCTTCTGGGAATTGGCTACGCCAACTCGCATTGGAAAATGCGGGCAGTTCAGGTACTTGTTCAGGTTTTTTTTCTTGCTTTTCTTGGTACAGAGCAGCAGCCCAACAGTAAGCGTTAAACATAGGAACTAAATTCGGCTCATCCATTACCATTAAGGTTACGGTGGTCAAGTCATGAATTGAGCTTGCCATAAATTCAGCTAACCTAGCTGCTTCTGGGATTTCTAGAGCTAAAGATTCAAGTCCAGCAGGATAGTAGAAACGAGTGTTGCGACTCCCGTAATACCCGCCAAAAGAGCCATCGGGGTGGGCAAAATGCCAGAGAAACTGAATAGAACGTCGTAAGGGTTCTAATAAATTAAGATCTGGGCGCAGTCTGTGCAAATCTGCTAAATAATAAGTTGCTAGTGTTTGATAACCCGGATCGGCTCCTTCATATTCGCGAAACCAACCTTCTGGAGATTGTTTCACTAAAATTCGCTCTAAGATTTCTTGTCCTCGTTGTTCTCCAGGTTCATTAGTAAGCGCGGACCACTTATAAAGAGCTACTGCAGCAGTTGCTAGGTGATTAGAAATAAAAGCATGAGTTTCTTCAGCTTGGTGCAGAAACGAAATGGCAGGGCGAATAATATCCAGATAACGAGCTTGAACTTGAAATTCCAAGTTATCTTTGAGCAATTCTATGGCAGTAAGTAAGTCATAGGTAACTAAAGCCGTTACGCAAAAAGAAGATTCAAAAGGGAAGGCTTCTTCAAAGCTGCCATTAGGGTAACGCAAGCGATCCGCTCCACAAAATAAGGCATCAATGCGACGCTTAATCGCCGTTTGAGAAAAGTGGTTGGGCAATAAGTTGTGTTTTAAGAGCCGTGCCAGTCCATGTGCTGCTCCTTGAAAAGTGCCATTTCCAAAATCAATCAGCTTCCAAGCCCAACGATAGCGATCGCCCATTCCGTAGGTAGGGCTAAGAGGATCGTTGTCATATAAAGATAGGAGTCTAGGCAGAACCGCCCATACTTGCTCTAAATAAGGGTTAGGGCTTTTCATAGTTAACTTTTAGCCTCAATCATTGAGAGGAGTTTTTCATATCCAGTTGCCCACCCATAATCATTGCTCATCACGCGCTGGTGCCAAATTACTGATGCTGTGCCATGTACGGCATAAATCTCGTCTACCCAATACGCTATCTGTGTATTGAGATCGGAATCACTCAAATTTCCATAATCATATAAATGAGAATCCATTAGCACCATTGGTAACACTTGTAAATTTTGCGAACCTCCAGAGCTAAAGCACCAAGGACGATATTGCAGTGCAGATCCCGTGCGAAACCCTGGACGGTCATTGAAGCCAAGAGTGCTATCTAATACAAATCCTGCTTTTTGTTGCGATTGCCAAGTTTTCTTCCAACTAAAGCGCAACCAATGTTGGCGACAACTTGTAATGGTAAAACCCAGAGCTTCTTCTAGCCGTTGACGTTCCTGCTGCATCTGTTCTGCATCTGCCCAAGCGTTAAATGACTGATGTAAACCAATAGTCCAGCCCTCCGCATACATTTTCTGCAATTGTTGTTTCAGATGGGGATGAGTCGCAATACTATAAGATGGGTCAATCAAGAGTTCTTGAAAAGTCCGTTGCCATCCACCAAGGCCACCATAGATATTAAAATGACTGCGAAGGCGATGGGTTGTTTTGAAGCGGTAATGCGATCAAAACACCAATAATCATCTTCACTGAATAAAAATTTAGTCCCACTAGCCAGTTTTTTTAATGACTCACTAATCTGACCATGTAACAGGTTTTTGACGGCATTAAAGGAGTGGAACGCGGCTTGCTTGAAACGGATTGCTAAGGTTTTTGGCGATCGCATCAACATCGTGAGTCAAAATAATTTCTGCCTTTGGCAAAGAATCGAATAAATCTTCCTCACTCATACCTTGCTCTCTAGCTGCCCAACGTCTTAAAAACAGCGCAATGCGATTCACCCAGGCTCTTGACCAGAGACGAGAATCCAGTCTTTAAGCTGAAAACTGTAAGAATGGATGGGGCCATATTGCTGCTCAAAACTCTGTTCTGCCAAACCATTCAAGTACCAAAAAATCGCCCCCAACCAATCTGTCCGTATCCAAGTGGGTGCTTCACCGCTGGCGATCACTTGTTTTGGGACCAGTAACATTCCCTCTACAGAAATATCTGCCGCCCAGTTTGGAAGTTTCACCAATTCAACTGGGGGTGGCAATTGCTGGATATTTTGATAAATTATTTCTGGAATAGGCAGATTCAAAATCGTCGATTCTTTGCCCCTCCAATAGCGTTCTAAGGCTTTAACCGCGTAACTGCGTTCTGGACGAACTGAATCGAAATTCATTGTTTGTCGATAAATTGCTGATGCCATAGCTTTAAACAAAGCACTCCCCAAATTTCCCGCCCAAAAGGTTTTTCTGTATTGAGAAGCTGTTCTAAAGCCTTTGAATTAAACAAGCCCCTTTCTCGACTGGCTTGAGAAAATAAAACATCTCTAACAAAGTCTCGGACGTTTGTATGTAGCAGCCACTCTTTCAAAGGTACAGGAAAACCCATCTTATCTTTTCGATTCAAAATTGCTTCTGGAATTAAAGTTTTGACTGCTTGTTTAAGGATATATTTAGTTTTACCTCCCTGAAATTTCAGGGTTGGAGGCATTTTAGTTACTAAATCTACAATCCGAGTATCCAGGAAAGGAACTCTCGATTCAATAGAAACTGCCATACTGACCCGATCTTCAATTTGTAGCAGTGCTGGCAATAGTGTTTTCAAATCGAAGTGAGTCATTTTATTGATATAGGATGATGTATTGGGATGGTTGAAAACTTTTTGAAAATCAGCGTAAACTGATTCAGAATTAAAGGCTGCCCGTGCTTCCGGAGTTAATAATTGTTGAATGTTTGGGCTGCGATCTATTAACCGAAAATAGCGAGCATCCATTGGATCAAATAAACCTTCTCGCAAAAACTCTTGTACGAGTGGGCGATACTGCTGCAATAAAGGTAGGTTAGGAATAATCGAGGCTAAAGTAACAATGTATTTCCCCTCTTCTTGCGTCTCAAATATGGCTCCTTTAAGAGCTTGTTCTAATAACCAATCAAATACCGAGCATACCCCCCAAAAATTTCATCTTCTCCTTGTCCCCCGAGAACAACCTTTAAGTTTTCACTAGCGAGTTTGCTAACGTGGTATTGAGGAAACAAGCCTGGACCTGCAACTGGTTCGTCTAAAGCATAAATTAAATTCGGTAAATCATCTACAAATTGTTGTGCAGTCGGTATAACGCTAAGTAAGGTACTACCACTTGCCTCAGCCACTATCTTTGCGTAAGAAGATTCATCATACTGGGATCCTTCTGCAAATAGGCCATTAAAAACTTTAATAGGAGTTTCGAGATATTGAGTAGCTCCCATTGCAATAATAGTGGAATCGAGGTCGCCGGAAAGATAAGCACCTACTGGCACATCACTACGAAGCTGAAGGCGAATGCTATCCTCTAACAAAACTCGCAGTTTATCGATAAAATACTCTTCCGTGTGGTATTCATCAATTTGAAAGTCTGTATCCCAATAGCAGACAATTTTATTAACCTTTCCATGAACCCCTTTGATATAGCAACCCGGTTCTAGTTTATGAATACCCTGAAATAGAGTGCGATCGCCCAAGCAGAACTGAAAGGTAAGATACTGCTGCATCGATACCCAATCCCGCTGTGCCTGCATCTTAGGATGTACCAAGAGGGCTTTGATTTCTGAGGCAAAAATAATTTCGTCTTCTAGATGTGCGTAATAGAGAGGTTTGATACCAAAAGGATCTCGACCAAGCAGCCATTCTCCGGTCTGATTGTCCACCAGTGCAAAGGCAAACATTCCGTTCAGTTGTTTGAAAGCCGCATCACCTTCATAAATCAGCATTTTAAGCAAGACTTCAGTATCTAAAAGGTACGAAAATGAACACCTTGTTGAATTAGCTTCTGCCGTAATTCTCGATAATTATAAATTTCTCCGTTAAAAACAATAGTGTAACGCCCATCCTCAGAGTGCATAGGCTGTTTTCCATAGGCAATATCGATAATGGCTAAACGTCTATGACCCAAGGTAAAATCATTTCCACTATAAGTTCCATCGCCATCAGGACCTCGATGAGCCAAGCGATCCATCATTCTACGGACAAGAGAATCCCTTTCCTCCGAGTCTCTTACCGATCCAAAAATTCCGCAAATTCCACACATATTAACGCTTCTTTAACTTAGCCATAATCATAAAACCTACCGACTTATCGAGTATCTTATGAATGAACTGGGGCAACGGGAAGGGTAAAGTTCGAGCCGGGAAAAAATAAATCCATATATCCTGGATCTCAAAATATAGGGATAGCATTTGGATGAATTCTTGACGAGAATAAGCTTTTCCAATAGGGTTGTCCACACCATCATAAAGTCGAACAATCTCATTTACATCATCAATTTGATAAATTTTTTCCCTTCCTCGACCTTTTAACCCTCCTCCTAGTTGGCCAATCAAAGAAGCTGGAAATTTTAAAAATTTCCAGCTTCTTAAAAATAGATTTTTATAATATACAGAGATAATCGCTGTGCCTTCATCCTTTAATACTCGGGCAATTTCTTTAACACATAATGCTGTGTTAGGCGTATGATGAATTACACCTTGACAGTTAACATGAGAAAAACTTGCATCTGCAAAAGTTAAATGCTCTGCATTTTGTTGACTCAAATCAGCTTTTACCCCATAAGTTTCACAACGTCGTTGTGTTAATTCTAAAGCCTTTAATGTTAAATCGGCTGCGGTTATGTTTTGACAACCAAGAGAACCAAACTCCACCGTCCAAAATCCAGGCCCACAGCCAAGATCTAGTATTTTTTGTTGTTCTATATTGTTAGGGAATATGCGTTTATCTAAATATCCAGCAAAGCAATCCTCAATATAAACTTGCCGATGTTCCTCAAAAAATTCCTTTGTCCCCGGAGAAAAATGAGATTCTCCTGACCACAAAGGATTATCTTCCCAAAATTGCCGAACGTCCTCAAGATTTTTAGTCATTATTTATCTCCTTTTATATCTTTGAGTATTTGCTTGTATCTAGTACGCCATCCCCCCCAAGGCCAGTGATACATGACAGTCATAACCATATAGCCCAGAGTTGTGATGCTACTAATCATCTTGCTATCGCTTTGCTTCTGATCGTAGCGAAGAACAAAGGGAACCTCTGCAAATTTTGCTCCCAATATCTTCAATTTGACCAGTTTTTTAGAGTACCTGTAAAACCAAGTCCTCTAAGTTGAAGGAAATTATTTCCATAAAACGCAATAGCTTCTTGAATTAATCCAGCTCGATAAGCGCGGAATCCACAGGAATATTCTTTAACTCCTTTAATAGGAAAAAAGAACTTCATAAATAAATTTGCACACCGACTAATAAATGCTCGATAAATACTAACGCCAACCTGACCACCTCCTGGTTGAAACCGTGATGCAATGACTACATCAAAACCTTCATCAATCTTGGCTACCAAATCAGGTATAAAACTAGGTTCGTGAGTATCATCACAATCTAGCCTAACTACAACATCATCTGGTTTAGCAATGTCGGCCACATACTCAAACAAATCCCGCTCGGTTTCACCCAAACCCCGATTGATTTTATGATAAATAATATCTAAAGGTAGAGATTGAGCATAATCAGCCAACAGTTCACGAGTGCCATCTTTGCTCCCATCATCACAAACAATAATTCTATATTGCCAATCCAACTCGTTCATAGTTTTGTTAATTTTCGGAAACAGAGTTGGTAATGATTTTTCTTCGTTGTATGCAGGCAAAGTAATGTATAGCAAGATATTACCTCTCCAAATTGCTCAATATTCAGATGTTAATACTTAATTAAAAATCTCGACAATAGACCATCTCTGCTATTTTCATAGTATGCTATTTTCATGGATTTACAGAAATTTTTCAATTGATAAAGGTGATTTGGGTTAAATTATTCACTGGCATCTTTGGATCCTGTCGTCATATAACATATTTTCCTGATCTTTAAGGTATAAAATAATACACTATTGTCCAAATTAATTGATATTAATCTCCACCATATATTGGCTGACTGGCATATATTGCTGAACTTGATTCCGTTTTCCATACGCTCTCCGAAGATTGGACTGCTAAAATGCATAACCTTACCCTGCAAGTTAAAACTCATTTTTGTTAGATTAGTTGTACTCGAAATAAATCTGCACCACAAATAACAAAACCTGTTCCATCGGGTTGAATTTCAAGGTTAGAAATTGTAAGAGGCATATCTACTACTTTTTGCAACTGGCCATTACGAAATCTAAAGACCAAATTGTTTTTTGGTTAGCGTAATAAATCACACCATTGCCTACAGATGCAAGAGCTCCACTTGTTATGGCAGGAACTCTAGTGAACAGATCATTTACAAATTGCTTAGTGGTGGGATTGAATAGATAGATTTTGCGGTTTACTACCATTGCTACTAAATCTGTTTGAGTTTCGTAAAGAATAGCACCCACTTGTACAGCTTTTTGAAAAGTATAGCTAAATAAGAGTTTTTTTGAGTGAAGTTCAATCAAGCCAAACTTAGCAGATTCTCCCTTTTTAAGAGGTAAACCATTTCCTCTAACAGATGTACCCAATAGATAAAACGGTGATCTACTGGTAGACAGAAATCGCTTGTTCACCTAGAGGATTTTCGAGTATTTCAGTGGAACTATCGTTCAAAGGATTTGTAATTGCTACCGCTCCACCATACAGTCCATACCGAGCCATCCATCCTGAATATAATAGACCATCTACTCCAGTTATAATGCCACCTGTGGGTCGAATATAAGTGGGTCCCAATTTTGCTACCGACTTTCGGATTGCTTCCATACCATTCATCCCATTCTTGATTAAAATCA
This sequence comes from uncultured cyanobacterium, assembly GCA_963821735.1. Taxonomy (GTDB): domain Bacteria; phylum Cyanobacteriota; class Cyanobacteriia; order Cyanobacteriales; family Laspinemataceae; genus Laspinema. The sequence continues at coordinate 935,668 of CAWGFK010000070.1, read as the reverse complement.
TACTCGGTAATATCACCGCCTGGGTAAGAAGCTGCATAAATTTTATTATTTAATAAACAGACACTTTTTACTTGTCTTCCAATATCAGTTATTTCAGATATTTGATTGTTTATTAAATCTAAACAATAAATTACATTTCCCATTGCAGAACCAAACCAAATCCGATTAAATGGATCCGCTTTAATAAAAATAATAGGACGGGGGTTGGATTGAACTGGAATTTTTTCAAAATTGACATTATTTATAGAACTTACTACAAAATAATTTTGACCTCTGATCCCCAAAACAGTACGATTCTTATTGACTGCTAAAGGTCTCCCACCGTGTAAGTTCGCATCTGAGCATAAAGTTAATATTTCATCGCCTTTAGTATAGGAATAAATCCTCTTGCCCTGTCTCAACACAAGAAGAGTTTCAGTTGTCAAATCGAGATCAACCCGCCATGTTCCATGTTCTGCTAAAGGGGTGGGGAATGGATACTCATTCACTACATCCAAGGACTGGCCTTCAAACACCTTGGATGTGCTTAAAAAATAACCGTTCCAAGATACACCTCTGTGAATTTTGTCCAGATGTTTCGGGACTGATTCAAACTGCTTTTTTATTGGATCATACAGTTTAGTGGTTGTTTGTTGGGTTCTAAAACTACACAATATACGTCCGTCAGGAGTCGCTGATACAAATCGTAGATACAGATTGGGTAAAACAGGTGCACCACAGTTTTCCACTGTATAATTCTTTAGATCTAATGCAACGAGTTTTGCACCTGGATAAGTTCCGCCATAGAGACGACCATCACTACCGATCGCTAAGTTCCAAATATAACTTTCACCTGGGACATTAACGGAAGTGATAAACTCTTTTTTTTCCAGATCAAAAACTATGAATTGACCATCGTAAAAAGTTCCAATCACCAACTTATTCCCCGGAACCTCCTTAAAAGCCCAAGCTCCTGAACCACCAGGACAGTTAAATATCTGTCCAGTATTTTGAATGAAATCGATAAAAATGATTTGCATATTACTAATTTCATTCATGTTAGTCAGGGCCAACCATGTTTGTTCATGAAACTGTTCTGTAATTAGACTTCCAGCCAAGATTTGCTTATCACGACATGGCTGACCTCAAATTCTCAATTAAGGGAACAGCATGAGCTGGGCCTTCAAAAAACCCGTTATTATTATGGCTACCCCAAAGCAAATTTTTAAAAGTTTTTAACCCTAGTCCAGTACCAATACCAAATAAAAAAGAAATAAATTGTCTACGTTTTAAACCCATAGTTTAAATTCAAAAAATATTAGCTATTTTCCTATATAATCAACAAATTATTGGAAGATCCAACATTTACTGGCCAGGAATTGAATAATTTTGAATGCTTATGTACAACCGATTCCTCAAGATATTACCGTGCAAATCACCTCTGGAACGACATTCTTTAATTTTTAACTTATATGGGGCTTATAATCAATTTAACTATAGGCTGTTATAAAGCATTAGGAGTTTATGTCGCTCTTTTTCCCAATTATATTTATTCTTTATTGCTTGACGACCATTATTCCCCATCTTTTCTGCGATCTTGCGATGATTTATAAGAAACTCAATTGCTTCTGCAATTTCTTGAGGATTTAAAGGATTAACACAAATACCACAATTATTAACTTTAATAATTTCTTGCAATAAAGGAAAATTTGAGCAAATAACAGGAATACCTCCACTCATATACTCAAACATTTTTACGGGAAGAGATTCAATATAATTACGAGTAGGATGAAGTGTCACTAAACCGGCGATTGATTGTGATATTACCGCCCTAACACCTTGCCGATCAAGAAAACCCAGATATTTAACATATTGCCATCCGGCGTATTGCTTAACTTGACGTTCTACCTGTGGATCATTAAACCTGCCCCCCAACACCAAATTAACATTGGTATTGAGCATATTCATTGACAAAACCATTTCACGAATACCACGAATCACAGACATTCCGCCAACATAGCAAACTACATTATGCTTTATATTCCAATCAGATGAAGAGTCCAGTTCAGTCTGTAAAGGAAAATTATTTATATCTATTGAATTCCGATTAATATTTAGATATTTATCACGAATAATGGGTGTGGCTGTCACAATAGCATCAAATTCCCTACATATCCACCGTTCATAAATTGAAAATCCTAGAGAGAAGGAATAGCTTAAAATAGGATTTAAGTAGGGTTTACTCAATAGCTGTTTTGGAACATCCTCATGAGCATCAAATATCACTTTTTTACCAAGTTGCTTGAGTTTTAGTCCTACAGGTATCAATTCTGGATCATGTAAATGATAAATATCAGCATTAAGTGTTTTGGCTTTCTCAAATACAAGTTGAGTCAGGGTAAAAATACGGTGGAATTTGTTTTTTGACGTTCCAACATCCAAAATAGATATTCCATCTTTGACTTCATCTCCCTTGCTGTCTGCCACAATAAGGAAAACTTCATAACCCTCATCAAAAAGTGTTTTACATTCTTTGATGAAAATGCGCGTGTCATAACGACGGTGGGCTGATGTAAGGTGAATCACTCGCTTATTTTGCACTGTTTTTATAAGCATAAAAAATGAAGTCGAGTAAAAAAAAGCAATGCTCAAGAACCCAAATACTCATGATTAGATCTTTGATATTATGCAATTTATTTGTCTCAATTTCTTATTTTCGATTAGTCCACTTCAGTCAACTTCCAAATAAATTCTTTAACAACCTTTTATTTTTTTGTTTGGCCGCAAACTCAATTCAACGAAGTCTTCAAGAAAATTCGGCTATTCCCTGAAATCTAAGTTGCCATTATGGAATTATTTAATGGTTGACAACCCCCAGAGATATAATCAGTTTGATATAAAATTCATCAAGTTGAGGAGACTCGTTTTAATTGGGTAGACATCTTCTATAATCTCCTAATTTCAGGCTGAACATTTCCGCATTCCTTTACCCAAGGACTTCACACACTACCTTGAAAACCGCTTCAATTGTTCCAGGTTCCATTTCGGGCCAAATGGGTAAACTTAATACTTCTGTTCCACATAAATCACTCACTCGCATATTTGGATACTGCCCCTGATAAACAGGTAACTGGTCTTGCGGCACAGGATAATAAATCATCGACCCAATCCCCTGCTCACCCAGATATTCCTTTACCTTCTCTCGTTTCTCATCCAAAACCCGAATCGTGTACTGGTGAAACACATGACCATCCGCCAACTCTGGAGTAACAATCCCCGCAACATCCGCTAATAACTCATTGTAAGTTTTAGCCACCCTGCGTCTGCCTTCATTCCACTGCTCCAGATAAGGTAACTTCACCCGCAAAATCGCCGCTTGCAAGGTATCTAAGCGAGAATTGTAACCCAAAATTTCATTGTGATACTTCTTTTTCGCCCCATGCACCCGCAACATCCGCGCAACTTCCGCCACTTGGTCATCATTAGTGACAATCATGCCCCCATCCCCATAAGCTCCTAAATTTTTGGAAGGGAAGAAGGAATAAGCACCCACATCGCCCATCGCCCCCGTAAATTTCCCCCGCAGTGACTCCCGCGTGGTTTCCTGGCAATGACCATCACAAGAGGAACAAGTTCCCCAATATCTTGCCCCAAAAGATTGAGCGCAATCTTCAATCACCTTTAAACCATGCTCTTGGGCAATCTCCATAATTTGCCCCATCGCTGCGGGTTGCCCATAGAGGTGAACAGGCATAATCGCCTTAGTCCGAGGGGTAATTTTCCCTTTGATTTCCTTGGGGTCAATATTGAAACTTCTGGGGTCAATATCCGCAAAAACAGGCTTTGCCCCCACATTGCTAATGGATTCTGCTGTGGCAAAAAAAGAAAAGGGCGTGGTAATCACTTCATCCCCTTCCCCAATTCCTAAAGCCCGCAAACCAATCACTAGGGCATCTGTACCCGAATTGACCCCGATCGCGTGCTTCACCCCTAAATACTCAGCCACTTCCTGCTCAAACAGCTTGACATCAGGCCCCATAATAAACTGGCCTGATTCTAAAACGCGGTTAATCGCGGCTTGAACTTCGTCTTTGATTTGCTCGTACTGGGGGTGCAGGTCTAAAACGGGAATTTTCATTTCAGTCATATACTAAGTTTTGGGTTGGGAATTGGATAATATAAATCGGACAACTTTTGTTACCAATCCTATCTATCTTTTGGTCATAATGGATGCTCAAAAAACATAAGACTCACATTAAACAGTAAATATCACGAGCGCTTTCTTAATCTTCTGGATACCAGCTATCATCCAATAATTGCTCCAAAGAGTAGGGGCAGATTTCCGGAATGGCATCCTTAGATAAGCCTGTTTTTTGCAGAACAATTTTCAAACCCGTCTGATAAATTGATGCTAAATCTTCATGTAATTTATTTTTTAAGGTCGTCGTTAAACTATCAGACAAATCCGCTCTAAAAGCTGTAACTTCACCCTTCCAGTGACGATAATTTCTCTCGCGCTCTTCTTGCCAATATTCCAGAAATAAAAGATGAATAATAATTTGTCTTAAAAGGCTCCTGACTTTGTTTAAATCTCGTTTGCCCAAATTTTCCAGTTCCTCGATTAAATTTTCTAGATCTAAGTCTTCTAAGCGACTTTTTCTCAAAATTTTAATCGTTTCGGACAACCAAAGATACTCATCAATCTCGTAAATTTCTTTGAGAGTGGTGGTTATTAAATTTGACATAAATTCAACTCTGAGGTTTCCCTATGCTGTACTCACCATTATTCTAACCAATCGCTCTTTGGGATTTCATCTAGTTGTTGCTTGGCTTGCTTACTGGTAATTGCTTTCATGTTTAAAATTTATCCCACTCTTTGTACGGAGTACCTTGAAACTTGCTGATATTTCGCCCCCTGTGAATCCTCAGCATAGCCATCTGAGTTAAAATTTAACACATCACCATAGGCACTCATCCAGCCCATAATTTTCGCGGGAACCCCAGCCACCATCGCATAAGCAGGGACATCCTTAGTCACCACTGCACCCGCCGCCACAAAAGCACATTCATGGAGCGTCACCCCACAAACAATCGTGGCATTCGCACCAATACTGGCCCCCCGCTTCACCCAAGTTGTGGCGTAATCGCTGCTGGTATTCCGAGGAAACTCGCAACGAGGGGTTTTAACATTGGTAAACACCATGCTGGGACCACAAAACACATAATCCTCCAGAATCACCCCCTCATAAAGGGAAACATTATTCTGAATTTTGCAATAATTCCCAACGGTTACCTGATTGGCGACAAAGACGTTCTGCCCCAAAATGCAATGTTCCCCAATCTTAGACTTGCCCATGACATGGGAAAAATGCCAAATTTTGCTGCCTTCACCAATCTCAGCCCCTTCATCCACATAAGCAGATTGATGAACAAAAAAATTAGCCATGTTGCAACGCCTCCGTTGCTTTCTCCAAAATTTCCACGACAGCAACCCCATTCCATCCATCGGATCTAGGTCGTTGTCCTGTCGCTAGACAATCCAAAAAATGTTGACATTCGATCCGCAAAGGTTGGGCCTCAGCCACAGGAACCGTTTCACTGCCTTGATCTCGATTGTTCAAGTCCCCATCCACCCCTTTATTGTAAATTGTGACTTGTTGAGCCACTTCGTCATAAACCAGCATCTGCTTTTCAGCAACAACGACGGTATTGCGTTCCAGTAAAGGCCAATACCAAGAACAATGAATATGAGCCGTTTGTCCGCTGGTAAATTCAAGGTCAACATAAACGTTATCTTCAATCCCCGCTTGCAACATGGCATGACCACTGGCCCGAACTTGCTCCACTTGAGGATTTCCGAGTAAATCTAACACAACGGAAACATCATGGGGTGCAAAAGACCACCAGACATTTTCTTCACGGCGAACTCTCCCTAACTTGGCGCGTCGTGCGGCAACATGGAGAACTTGTCCCGCTTTTCCTGTAGCCAGATAGTCTCGCATCCAAGTAATTGCAGGTTGGTACAGCAGCAGATGACCCACCATCAAAATCTGACCCTGTTGATCCGCATAAGTTGCTAACTGGCGCGCTTCCTCTGTGCGGAGGGTCATAGGTTTTTCAACAAATACGTGCTTTCCTGCTTTTAAGGCAGCATTAGCCATCTCGTAATGGGTCGGTGCTGGTGTGGCGAAGGCGATCGCTGGAATATCTGTCTTCAGCGCTTCTTCAAAATTCTGATACAGCTTAACCTCTGGATAGTGGTCCGCTACTTTAGAACGGAGTTCGGGATTGACTTCAGCAACTCCCGCCAGAGCTTCTAAGTCATAAAAGTTTCGGATTAAATTGCGACCCCAATTCCCTGCACCCACAACGATGACTTGATTCACAGCAACGTTACCTTTTCTTTTTCACAGTTCAAGTGGCGGGTGACCCCTCGGGTATCGAGCACCGCCTGAGCCTTTTCCACCACATCAAGATAATCTATTTTGCTATGATCCGTGGCAATAATCACTAAATCCACATCACCGATCGCCCCTTGAGTGAGTTCCACCGATTCTAAATGATGCCCACTGACTTGAATCTCAGGAACGTAGGGGTCGTGATAAGTCAGATTGACGCCATCTTTTAACAGCAACTCCATAATCGCAATAGAGGGAGACTCACGCCAATCGCTGATATCCTTTTTATAGGCAGCCCCAATCACCAAAACCTGCGATCGCGAGGGGGCTTTTCCAATCCGATTCAACACCCGCCCCACTTTCTCGCGCACAAATTCCGGCATTTTCCGGTTCACTTCCCCTGCCAGGGCAATAAAATGGGTTTCAAAATTATGCTCTTTAGCCTTCCATTCCAGGTAATGAGGGTCGAGCGGAATACAGTGTCCCCCTACCCCAGGCCCCGGATAAAACGGCATAATCCCAAAAGGTTTAGTATTCGCCGCATCTAAGACTTCCCAAACATTTAACTCCAGGCGATCGCATAACAAAGCCAGTTCATTCGCTAAGGCAATATTCACCGCCCGAAACGTATTCTCAAATACCTTAACCAGTTCCGCTGCCTTAGCACTACTCACTGGCACCACCGTTTCTATGGTCTGTTCATAAAACAGGGTTGCCACCGCCAAAGAATGAGGGTCAGAAGCCCCCACCACTTTATTGGTATTCTTCGTAGTATAGCGCTGATTCCCAGGGTCCACCCGTTCCGGAGAATGGGCCAAAAAGAAATCTTGCCCCTGTTGCAAACCGCTGGTTTTCTCCAGCAGAGGTCGCATCACCTCATCAGTCGTTCCTGGATAAGTGGTTGATTCCAACGTCACAAGCTGCCCTGGTCTGAGACGCTGAGAAATTTGTTCCGTAACGCTTTCGATATAACTTAAATTCGGGGTGAGATTCTTAGTCAGGGGAGTGGGAACGCAGATGACAATCACATCCATCTCTGCCACGCAGTCAAAACTTGAGACGGCTTGCAAATGACCGCTAGAGACCACCTGTTTTAATTCTTCATCTTTAACATCGCCAATATAATTATCCCCTTGATTGACTTGTTCGGCCCGCCTGGGGTTCTGCTCAATGCCCAACACTCGAAAGCCCACTTTGGCTTTTTCTACGGCAAAAGGCAAGCCCACATATCCCAGACCCACCACCCCCACCATAGCAGTGCGATCCTTAATTTTTTCTTGCAGGGTCAGTAAGACTGGAGGCGTTTGACTCATGGGATTTGCAGTGATAATGATTTTCTTAAAGGAGTAAATTTACGTTGCGTTGTTCCAGACAGAGGTTACTTGGAAAGGTTCCTATTCTGGAGCAGGCGATCGGGCCGAGATTGTCTCGATCCTGGGGCGATCGCCTGGGGGGAATGCAACACCTGACGGGGGTTAAAAACCCCTCCGCTAGTTCCTAGCAGGACACAGAGGGCTTCGCAGGCGATCGCCTTTGTTCACTCCAGGCGATCGCTCAGATTTTTTTTGGACTTAGGGGTGATTTCCCAAAGCCTATCATAAAAAAGATTAAGAATCGACGCCCAAACAAATGTCCCGTCAAAATAACTTACCGTGGAGTTCTGCAGATTGCTTGAACTTGCTGTCTGAGGACATCAAAGAGGCATGATATGCGATCGCCGTGGCAATTATCAGTCAAACTTGTGGATCGCGGTAATGCTCTGGTAATTCTACACAAATCTCAGCAATTGTCGGAGTAATCGGCCACAAAAGAATCCCAGAACCTTTGAATGCCAAAGCCCGCCTAAGCGGGCTTCTTTGGATGACGGGGTTATGGATTTGGTTCTATCCCCATCGCCCGTAACTGTTCTGCTAACTCCTGCGCTCGTTGTTCGGCTCGTTCAGCCCGTTGGCGCTCAGTTTCAGCCCGTTGACGCTCCGTTTCAGCCCGTTGGCGCTCAGTTTCGGCCCGTTGGCGCTCGGTTTCGGCCCGTTGGTGTTCGGTTTCAGCCAGTTCATCTTTAGAAGGCAGTAATTCTCCGTCTAAAGTGGCCCAGCGTAGCCAAACAGTCTCTACATCGCGGTACTGTCCCGACCACCGGACAAGGGCCAATCCAAGTTTTTGGCTGAGTAACCGTCCTTGTTCGTCTGCTGCCAAGGGTTCATAGACTCCTTTTGTTAAGACAAACCCGGCCCAATCTTCGGGATTGTAGGGGTCGTACCAAAAATATTCAGTGACCCGCATCTGATTTTGGTAAATCTGCTTTTTCTCGGTTTTGTCCTGTTTGGCGGTACTGGTGGACAAGAGCTCAATAACCACATCGGGCCCTTTTCCTTCTTCCCAAAGGACCCAGCTTTTACGTTCGCCGCGAGGTACGTCTAGGACTGCGAAAACATCAGGACCTTTGAAATCGCGATCGCGCACTTGGGCCAGACTATAGTAAACAAACATATTGCCTCCCACAAAGGCATCACGGTCTTTCAGCCAAGTCCACAGGGGGTCAACCAATAAATCCATTTGTAGTTTGTGCCGCAGGGTTTCCATTGGAACACCGTCATCATAGGGCAATTCATCTTGGGTAGGTGGAAGGGGAATCTCTGTCGGTTCTGTCAATCCAAGTTGAGAAGCAGACATGATACCTCACCGATCGCGACTACAGTTTTAATTCCTATGATAATTGGTCGATTCATATCCCCCGGGAAATATCGCCATCTCAATGTAGGGGCGATTCGCGAATCGCCCCTACATTGATATATTGAAATAATGCCTATCTACTCCCCTATTTCTGAAACTTATTTCCAGGGATAGCCGTTAGGGATACAGCAAAATCTTATAAGTTTCAGGGGTCGGTTGAACGGCTCTTTCGACCGCAGCAGCTAATTCTTGGAGTGGATATTTGTCACTCACTAATTTATCCACATCAATCCTTTTATTAAAAACAATATCTGTCGCTAACCCTTGAACTCGATAGCTGGAACTGTAGCTTCCCATCAAGTCAATTTCGCGGCGATATAAAATATTGGGATTAATTGGAATTTCCACCTCATCGGGAAATTCGGCAAAAAATAGGATTTTCCCCCCTTTGCGGGTACAGTCCAGGGCTTGGAAAAAGGCTTTTTCACTGGGAACTGCCAAGATACTCGTATCCACTCCCATTCCCCCCGTTCGTTCTTTCACCTGATCCGCTAAGTCTGGGTTACGAGCATCAAACGCTGCTTCTGCCCCTAATTCCAAGGCTTTTTCTAAGCGAGAGGGGAGCAAATCCGTGGCGATCGCCCTCGCACCAAAATAGTTCACCAGCATCACAAACATCAGTCCGATGGGACCCGCACCTGTAATTAACACGGTCTGTCCTGGTTCCACTCGGGCCTTTTTCACTGCTTTTAAGCAGCAGTTTGTCGGTTCCACAAAACTCGCTTGCTCAAAGGTAACAGAATCAGGAATGGGAATCAGGCCCCCATTTCTGACAATGTGTCCAGGGACCTTCACATATTCGGCAAATCCACCGCCACTAGGGGCAAATCCCGCCGTGGTGGTGATATTTTTATAAACCTCACACATAGAAAAGTTTTCATTCAGGCAATAAGTGCAGTGCATACAGGGGATATGGTGCATCACCACCACTCGCTGTCCTACTTGCCATCCTGTTACCGCCTCTCCCACCGCAGAAATCACCCCCGCCGTTTCATGTCCAAAAATTCGCGGGGGTTCATAGAGTGGATAACGAATTTTTTTAATATCCGATTGACATAGCCCCACAACCCGTACTTGTACCAAAACCTCATCAGAAGCGAGTTCTGGCAGGGGGATGTCTTCATAACTGAGCTGATTGACGCCTCTAAAAACTTGTGCTTTCATCTTTATGGTGAATGGTGATTGTTAAAAAACTCTAACTTACCCTACCAGACTCGATTCACGCCTACTTGCAGTTTATAAAAACCCGCACCCCTAAAGGGTGGGGCTATACGGACAAAGCCTGCCTCCGCAGGCTAATCTAGGAAATCGACTTTTACCAACTGGATTTGGTATCACTCCAGTAGTCAGGGGGAATGGGGTCGTTGAAATCTTCACTCATCCAAACTTTACCGCGATGTAACCCAGGGACGCGAGGTTGAGGGGGTTGAGGTTCGATGTATTTTTGAGCCAGAAATTCAATGTAGTCTAAGACTTGTTGCTGCTGTTGAGGGGGTAGCTGTTGCAGTTGGGCGATCGCAGATTTAATTAAATTCTGGGTGGTTGAACTGGACATTTTGACCTCCCTAGCAGGTTCATGATTGCTCACTCCAATATTCAGGAGGAATGGGGTCGTTAAAATCATCCCTAATCCATCCCATCCCGCGATGTAACCCAGGAATGCGAGGTTGCGGAGTTTGAGGTTCGCTGTATTTTTGAGCCAAAAATTCAATGTAGTCTAGGACTTGTTGCTGCTGTTGAGGGGGTAGCTTTTCAAGTTGGGCGATCGCAGATTCAATTAAATTCTGGGTGGTTAAAGTGGACATTTTGACCTCCGGAAAGGTTGTGGGGTAAGCAGTTGGGATGAATTTAGCCTAACACGGGGGTTGAGACTCCCCCAAGGGCGATCGCCTTGACAATCCTCTACAGAAAAGTCAAGTTATAATCCCGTTTTCAAAAACCTAATAATACGATGACAGCCCGCGCAGGCGGGCTTCGTCCGTATAGCCCCACCCTTTCCTTACGGAACGCTCCGCGAACAGGGTGCGGGTTTTTGCAGATTTAACTTTTATTCTCTATTTTTATCTCTATGAATGAACTCCAAGCTGATGTGTTAGTCGTTGGTGGCAGTACGGGAGGGACTGCTGCGGCCATTCAAGCAGCACGTCGCGGTGCTAAAACAGTGTTAGTCAGTGAATTTCCCTGGTTGGGAGGAATGCTGACCAGTGCAGGGGTTTCGGCCCCTGATGGGAATGAGTTGGCCGCGTTTCAAACAGGTCTATGGGGTGCGTTCCTGCAATCTCTGCAATGTCAGCAAGGGGGCGGATTAGATCACGGATGGGTAAGTTTTTTTACGTTTGACCCACGCACTGCGGCCCAAATTTTTGCAGATTGGGTGAAAGAACTGCCGAATCTGCACTGGATTTCTGGGCAAGTTCCTGTGGAAGTGCTGCGCGACGGAGATGCGATCGCAGGGGTTTGTTTTCAAGATTTTATTGTCAAAGCGCAAATTACCCTAGATGGGACGGAACTGGGCGATTTATTGGCATTGGCAGAAATGGACTATCGCTGGGGTTGGGAATTTCAAGGGGAGTGGAATGAACCCAGCGCCCCTGTTGCCTCCAATCTTTTAACAGAACGATATCCAGTACAAGCGCCTACTTGGGTGGTGGTGATGCAGGATTATGGGGAAGGGGCGACTGCTTCGGAAATTCCTGCACCTTTTATTGAGGATTGCAGTTGCTTTTTGGGCGCTTGGGATAACTACGGCCCTGAGTCTTTTCTCAATTACGGGAGATTGCCTGGAAATCGCTTTATGATTAATTGGCCAATTCAGGGCAATGATTATGGGGAAGGGGTAGGGCGACTGGTGGAAACGGACGCATCACGTTTAGAGTTTCTCCAAGAGGCCCGATCGCATTCCCAAAGTTTTGCGCGTTTTATCCAATCTGAATTAGGGCCTCGCTATGGGTTGGCTGAGGATATTTTTCCCTCCTCTATAAAAGGAGACGAAGGGAACAGCAATTTTTCTAAAACCTCGGTTTTAGGGGGTGGGGCCTACGCTTTGCATCCTTATTATCGAGAAAGCAGGCGTCTGGTAGGGGTAAAAACTGTAACAGAAACGGATATTTTGCCTGCACTTGGGGGGCGAGTCGCTAAATTATCTGTGGATGAGTCAGGAGTCTGCGATGCGATCGCCTTGGGGAATTATGCCAATGATCATCATTACCCCAATTTAGAAAGTCTGGACCCCTCTTTTAAGCTTGCCCCCAAATCCATTCGCTGGGGTGGGCGCTGGACTGGGACGCCTTTTACGATTCCTTATGGTTCTTTGGTCCCGTTGGCAATCGATGGACTGTTAGTTTGTGAAAAAAATATTTCTGTATCTCATATTGCAAATGGGGCGACTCGTCTACAACCTGTGGTGATGGGAATTGGACAAGCAGCAGGACTAGCAGCGGCCCTCTGTGTGGAAAAAAATTGTCAACCCAGGGATTTGCCTGTACGAGTCTTGCAAATGGCGTTACTTCAGGATGCGATCGCCCCAGCAGCTTTGGTCCCTCTGTTTAATCTGACTCCTGAACAGGGCGACTGGTTGGAATGGCAGAAATTTTATTTAGAAAATCCACAGCAGTATCCCCTCAGTGGCGATCGCCCCAATAAAGAAGAATTTTCTAAAACTCACAAAACATTCTCAATCGATATCAAATCATCAATTCAAAATAAGCCAATTAAGAATTGCCAACCATTTACAGGAAAATTTCAGAAGAAAGGATTGCAGGAGTATGTGATCGTCCTGAGTTATCCGGTAGAAATGGCGGGTCAAACTTGGAGTCTGGTCACCTTGCGTGCAGAAATAGATTGTCAATTAAAAGAATGCCAGGATGAGCAGCGCTTAAATATTTGGGGCCGCCAGAATTCCTCGGGAAATTGGATAATCGTGGAAGAACTAACGGCTTAATTTTCTATCGTCTTCCTCAAGCATTGGGAATAAGATTAAAGCGAATTGTTCGGGAGGATGAGGAAGACGGATCGAACACCAACCGCTTTGATGCGATCGCTCAACCCTTGGCCCAAGATTTTTATAGGCAGAAATCTTTGTTGCCATGATTATTCCGGGCAGGATATAATTTTAGGCAGCTAATCAATCCAGAAGCGATCGCCGACCAATCTGGACAGTGGAGTTTGATGGCTAGAAAAGAGGTCTTTTCCGAAAGCACATAAAGCGGCAGGAGTGGAAAGATCTGCTGGTCTTGACAACAATGCCCGTGGTGTGGGAGATTATCGCGGTTTCTGTCGCACCCTTTGTCAGCCATTGGAGTGATCAGTGACTCCATTGCTTGCGAGAGCTTTTCTAGCGGCGATCGCCAGTTAAAAGTCCGGTGATGCTTTTACCCCTGTGATTGGGGTAAGCTACTGTTATTCATCGACAGCCCAATCCTTCAGCAGAAGGAGTCGGAGGTTGCGAGTCTGGCTGCAGTCCAGTCAGCCCTAACCGGCAAAAACAATTGTCCGGTGAGTTGCAACCATCATGGACAACAATAAACGGAGAAGGGTGCAACTACCTTGACCTATCCGTAATTGAGGAATGTGATGAGCAACGACTTAGATCTGATCAAAAGCCTTAGCCCCAGCGCAATGGATCAGATCATGATATATCTGGCCTTCAGTGCCATGAGAACCAGTGGGCACCGGCACGGAGCATTTCTGGATGCAGCGGCAACAGCAGCCAAATGTGCCATTTACATGACCTATTTGGAGCAGGATGAGAACCTGCGAATGACAGGTCATCTGCACCATATTGAGCCGAAGCGCGTTAAAGCCATTGTTGAGGAAGTTAAAGAAGCCTTAACAAAAGGCAAGCTCTTAAAGATGCTGGGTTCCCAGGAGCCTCGCTATCTGATCCAGTTTCCTTATGTGTGGCTGGAACAGTATCCGTGGAGACCTGGACGGCCCCGCATTCCAGGCAACAATCTGACGAGTGAAGAAAAACGTCAACTTGAACGCCAGCTTCCCAACAATATTCCCGATGCTCAACTAATCAACTCCTTCCAGTTTATGGAATTGATTGAGTTTCTGCACGCGCGATCGCAGGAGGATTTTTCCGCAGACAGACGGATGCCTCTTTCTGAAGCCTTAGCAGAACATATCAAGCGCAGGTTGGTTTACTCGGGAACGGTAACCCGGATTAATTCGCCCTGGGGAATGCCCTTCTACGCCCTGACTCGGGCCTCTTATTCTCCCGTAGATGACCAAGAGCGCACCTACGTCATGGTGGAGGATACCGCGCGATACTTCCGGCTGATGAAGGATTGGGCGGAACGGCAACCGAAAACGATGCGGCTGTTGGAGGAATTGGATATCCCCTCTCATCGCATGGACCAAGCGATGGAAGAGTTGGATGAAGTCATCCGCCAGTGGGCCGATCGCTATCACGAGGAGGGGGGTGAACCCATGTTGCTCCAGATGGTATTCGGTCCTCAAGAAGAGTCCTAGAATGGCATCGGGCTTCCTCTCATTCCATCCTGACTGAATGGGAAAGGAATGCCCTCTGCTGCCAGCGTCAATCAGTGTGTTTCCCATCAATTTAGTCTAAAGTCTATAAATCTCCTCTAACGCCCCTTTATAGGGGCGAAATATTGGGGAGTTACTGATAAAAATTCAGCATTTAACCGCAAATAAAACCATTCCAAAACCCTGTTTTTTTAACACGTTAAAAAGGGATGAAAAGCCAAATTAAAGCGCTTAAAGCCAGTTTCAACGGTAAAGATTTGAGCGTTGAAATGTGATACCCAATCCGGTTATAAAAAGTCAGGTTTTTATGTAATTTGAGCCCGCGCAGGCGGGCTTTGTCCGTATAGCCCCACCCTTTCCTTACGAACCCTACCCGCCAGGGTGCGGGTTTTTAGAAACTCAACCTTTGCCAGTCCCAATTCGCCTCGTACTCCCCTGTTGACGCTCTAAAATTTCTTTCGCCACTAAACTAATCAATCCCAAACAGGCTAATAGTGCTGCTGCGGAAAATGCCGACTGGGTTTGATACTGCTTATAGGCTTCCTCCACAAATAACGGTAAGGTTTGGGTTTTTCCAATCAAGTTGCCAGAGACGACGGCAACGGCACCAAACTCGCCCATTGCTCGAGCATTGGTTAAAATAACGCCATACATCAGTCCCCAGCGGATATTCGGTAAAGTAATCCGCCAGAAGATTTGCCAATCATTTGCTCCCAGGGTTTTTGCTGCTTCTTCCTGTTCCGGTCCGGTTTCCTCTAAGACGGGAATCACGGAACGAGCGACAAAGGGGAGGGTTACAAATAAACTGGCAATGATGATTCCGGGTAAGGCAAAAATAATCTGAATATTCGCCGATTGAATTAGGGGACCAAACCAGCCATTTCTGCCATAAAGTAGGACAATCATCAACCCAGCGACAACGGGGGAGATGGAAAATGGCAAGTCAATGATGCTGACAATAAACGCTCGACCGGGAATTTTATGGCGGGCGATCGCCCATGCCGCGCAGAGTCCAAATAGGGTATTAATTGGCAGGACAATCGCTGCAACAATGACGGTTAGCTGAATCGCGGATAAAAAGTGCGGGTCCCGAAAGTTGGTGAAAAAGGGGCCGAAGCCGGTTCTAAAGGCTTGATAAAAGACATTCAATGCTGGAATGAAGAGCACCAATGCTAAGTAGGCGATCGCCACTCCAATGGCAATCCGCTGCACCCATTTGTCTTGCTGCTTGGAATTGCTACTTTTCTGTCCCGATTGTTCACGGATTCGTTTAAGCATACCGTCTTCCCCACGCTTGTACTAGATTAATTGCGAATAAAATACCCAAAGAAACTGCTAATAGGACAACCCCAATCACCGTTGCGCCATAGTAGTCATATTGTTCCAAACGTTGAAAAATTAAGACCGGGGCGATTAAATCCTTAAACGGAATATTGGACGCCACAATTACAATCGAACCATACTCTCCCACTGCCCGGGAAAACCCTAAAGCCACTCCAATTAAAATCGGTGAAATCAACTGGGGAATAATAATTCGCCAAAAGGTTTGAGAATTAGAAGCGCCCAAACTCCAAGCAGCTTCTTCCACTTCTAACTCTAGTTCCCTTAAAACAGGTTGCACCGTTCGCACGACAAAGGGAAGGGAGATAAAGAGCATCGCAACCCCAACTCCTAAGCGGGTAAAAGCAATTTTTATTCCCAAAGGTTCAAGTAGAGAACCAATCCAACCCGTTGGACTATAAACCGTGGCGATCGTCAACCCCGCCACTGCTGTTGGCAAGGCAAAGGGCAAATCAATCGCTGCATCAACAATTCGCTTAAAAGGAAAGTCATAGCGCACTAAAACCCAAGCAATTAAAGTCCCAAATACGCCATTAATCAGCGCCGTAACAAAAGCAGTAACAAAGGTGACATTATAAGCAGACATCGCCACCGGACTGGTCGCAATTCGCCAAAATTCACTAGGGTCTTTGGTCGCCGACATCCACAACAAAGCGGCCATCGGCAGTAACAGCATGATGCTCAGATAGCCAATCGTAATCCGCCAAGGCCAAGACAGATGAAGGAGGCCACTGAGGGAATTTAGGAATCTTTTTCGAGGATAATTGAAGGAAGTTGCCATAAAAATTAGAATTATTGCTACTACTTATTGACGAGATTCAACAACACATAAAAAACTCAGTCTTTGGATAATCAATTGTTTTGGTCTGGTTTAATAATTAAAAATTACAAACCAATTAGATTAACCCAATTCGTGCGATTTAGTTAACAAATAGCAGAAAATATTCGAGTTTCCTTGGGCTTGACGTAAACCTCCTGATTGGCTTCGAGTTGCAGTTCATCATACCGCTCCCGACTTAATTGGGCCGTCAAAACTGCCCCGGATTTCAACACCAATTCTAGTTGAATTTCCCATCCCAGATGAACCAAGCGCGTTACTTTTGCCGAAACGAAATCAGGTTCTGGATTGGTTCTAATTAATAAATCATGAGGACGCAAAAATATTTGGTCCGATGTAGAAACATGAGACTGAGTTGTACAAAGTCCTGAATTAATAGGAAGAACATTCACCGGACCAATAAAACTCATGACAAACGAACTGGCGGGTTGATCATAGATTTCGCTGGCGCTCCCCACTTGTTCCACCCGACCATTGTTCATCACCACAATTTCATCGGCAACTTCCATCGCTTCTTCTTGATCGTGGGTGACAAAAACCGTCGTGACATGAACTTCTTCATGCAAATGTCGCAACCAAGCCCGCAGTTCTTTACGAACTTTGGCATCTAATGCACCAAAGGGTTCATCGAGTAACAAAACTTTCGGTTGGACGGCTAAAGCTCTGGCTAAGGCAATCCGCTGGCGTTGACCCCCAGAGAGTTGCGCCGGATAGCGATCGCCTAATCCTTGCAGTTGCACCAACTCCAACAACTGTTCCACCCGTTCACGAACTTGGGGCTTCGGAACTTTCCTAATTTCTAAGGGAAAGGCAATATTTTTCCGAATTGTCATGTGTTTAAACAGCGCATAATGCTGAAACACAAAGCCAATATTTCGCTCCTGAACCCGGACTTTAGTCGCATTCTCTCCGGTTAAATAGATTTCCCCTTGATCCGGTGCTTCTAGTCCGGCAATCAGTCGCAGCAAGGTCGATTTACCCGACCCAGAAGGTCCTAAAAGTGCAACTAAAGATCCACTCTTAATGTCGAGGTTGACCTGATCAAGGGCTAAAAATGAACCAAAATTTTTACAAACGTCCTGAATTAAGATTCCCATGATTACAACTGGTGGGGTGAAGTCAATAAAAGGCTCTCTTGGAGAGCATCATCGGATTCAACGGATAAGTTCCCATTGAGGCGATGTTAGGGACGGTAGAGACTCGCTTGAATCTCATCAAAAACTGCCCCTTCGGCAAAAAACTGTTGTTGTACGGCATCCCATCCGCCTAAATCCTCGATGGTAAATGGGGTGTTAACGATGGGAAAGCGATCGCCTAGATTACTCTCCACTGTGGAATCTACCGGGCGGAACCCGTAGCGCGCAAATACAGTTTGGGCTTCTGGGGTAAATAAATATTGGACAAATGCTTCAGCCAGTTCCCGATTCCCATGTTTATCCACATTTTCATCAATCACTGCCACAGCATTTTCGATCGCAATATTCACCTGCGGGACAAAGTACGACAAGGGGCGATCGTTCAGTCCCGCTAAAATCATTTCATTCTCATAGTTCACCAACACATCGCCCTGGCGTTGCTCTACAAAAGCATCGGTTGCTTCCCGCGAGTCTTTCGACAAAACCACTGCATTCTCATAGACTTTCTGGGTAAAAGCTCGCGCCTCCTCTGGTGTTCCTCCGGTTTGGGTAACGGAACCCCAAAGGGCGAGAAAACTCCACCTTGCACCCCCAGAGGTTTTCGGATTCGCCAGAACAATTTGGACATCATCTTTGGCTAAATCCGCCCAGGTTTGAATGCCTTTGGGATTATTGGGTCTAGTAGCAATTGTAGCGACTGAACGGGTCACAATGGAATTATTAGGAGCTTCTTGTTCCCAACCGGCTTCAATCAGTCCCTCTTTTTCCAGTTGTTGGATATCCAAGGCTAAAGCTAGGGCGACGACATCCGCATCCAGTCCGTGGAGGACCGTGCGGGTTTGGGTCCCGGAAGGGCCGTAACTTTGGCGAATCACCGCCTTGCGATCGTGCTGCTGATTCCAGGTGTCTAAGAATTGGGGAATGATTTCTTGATAAGCAGAAGGGGTAACCATGTAGGAGACGAGGGTCAGTTCCAGGGGATTACCATTACCCAGATTACCTGTGCAAGCGGCGATCGCCACACTCAAACTAATTCCCGATAGAAAAACAACCACCCAACGGATGAAGAAATTCGAGGATAAAAAGCGACTCATTTTCAAAAAAGACGCGGTATTTTAGCAATGAAATGAAGCAGTCCAATAGAGCCAAGGCAGGTGGATCAAGTCCACCTTATCCCCTGCTCAACAGCATATTCTGTTAATTGATATACCAGCAATTACCAATTCTCCTCATCAGGATCTGTGGATTTGCTCCAAATTTCTACATCGAGGTCGTTCAGATAAATCATTGCACTATCAATCTGGCATTTTTTTCCCCGCAGATCCAGGTCAAACCACCCATCATTTTTGATATTGGCGGCCAACAAGGCTGCATTGAGGTTAACGGTCAATCCATAATCAGAAATCAGTCGAGAAATGATGGGTTCCTCCTGATACTCTTTCGGAATCCGAATCCGAATTCGCAGGTGGGTGGGTCGCGAGTCATCCGTTGAGAGGTTTAAAGACGGCGGTTGGGAACCTTGATAATTCCGGTTTACTTGAGCCTGATAATTAGGGTGAGTGGCCATAAGTTTCTCCATTTGAGCTAATTCAATCTATTCGGCAATAAAGTGGGTAATAACCTGTTCTAGTGAACTCTCAGCCCCTCTCATCGGCTGACTTGGCTCAAAATTGTGTCAAAGATAGCGCCATCGTCAAAGAATTTAGTTTGCACTGCATCCCATCCTCCCAAGTCAGCAACGGTGAACAAGGTTTGGATCGGCGGAAATTGATTGCTAAATTCAGCAGAAACGTTCGGATCTACAGGCCGAAAGCCGACTTTTGCAAATTCCCGTTGAGCGGTTGGAGTAAATAAATATTGGACAAAGGCTTCTGCCACTTCCCTTGTGCCATGTTTATCCACGTTGGTATCAACTACAGCAATGGGATTATCGATAGAAATATTCACCTTGGGAATCACATAAGGAAGTTCTTGGCCATTTTGTTTCGCCAAAATTACTTCGTTTTCATAGTTGATTAAGACATCCCCTTGACCTTGTTTGAAAAAGACATCACTGGATTCGCGAGCATCTCGGGGGAGGACGGGCACATTTTGGAAGACTTGACGAGTAAATTCGTTGGCTGTCGTATCATTCCCTCCGGTTTGGGTGATGGCACCCAAAGACCTAGGAAATTCCATCGCGCACCCCCAGAGGTTTTGGGGTTAGCAGTAATCACGCTGACATCATCTTTGGCTAAGTCTTGCCAGGTGTTGATGCCTTTAGGATTACCCGCTCGGGTGACTAAAGCGGCAACGGATTTATGCACGATCGCATTGTTAGGTGCTTCTTGTTCCCACCCGGGTTCAATCAGTCCCGCTTTTTCAATTTGTTGGGTATCTAATGCCAAAGCTAAGGCTACGATATCCGCTTCTAATCCATCAATCACGGATCGGGTTTGGGAACCAGAACCCCCATAGCTTTGGGTAAAAGTGACCTCTTGGTTATGTTCTTCTTTCCACTGCTCTACAAATTGCGGAATGATTTGCTCATAAGCGGCACGAGTGACGGCATAAGACACCAGAGTGAGTTGGACGGTATCACCGCCTCCTGTGGGACCTCCACAAGCGGCGATCGCCGCGCTCAAGCTCAGTCCCACGAGAAACAATGAAACTGATTTTTGAATAGATCGATACTTCCCTCGACCCGTGAACCATTCTTTCCACCAACGGACGAGGGTCCCTTGCCTAAACCCCCCACTTCCTAATCTGCATCTGCGGTTTTGATCAATCGCTTGCCATTGAGCCATATATCCACCTCGGCTTAATCTACGGTAACTTGGTCGAGATACTGTTGTTTAGTAATGAAAATCAACAGTATCGGAAAATTTGAAAAAAAGCAAGTGTTTTTTTAAAAGTCCTAAAGCGCTAGAAATAGGCTGCTAACAGGGCCTGATACCAAATCCGGAGTTCAAAAGTCGTTTTTGCTCTTTAGCCCGCGCAGGCGGGCTTTGTCCGTATAGCCCTAGGCTTTTAAACAGCCTGCGGGTTTTTACAGACCTTTGACAACCGGATTCCGTATGAATGCTCCCGGGGATGGGGCTTTATTCCCCTGAAATCAGTTGGCAACTTGTAATTTTTGCGGAAGAGAGCACCTAAAATCGATGGCTCATCAGGATTTCACAAGAAATTCAATAAATTTCAAAAAACCCCTTGCTTTTTTCCAATACCTTATGCTACATTTATAAACTGTTGGTGAGGACGCATAGCTCAGTTGGTTAGAGCACCACGTTGACATCGTGGGGGTCACTGGTTCGAGTCCAGTTGTGTCCATTCAAAGCTTTATATAAAAGTAAACTGAGAATTAGGTGAAGATCCTCGATCTGCGCCCATTCTGTTGATAAAAGGGACTCCATTCGTTGCCTTTGACCCTCCGGTGTTCAGGGGGCCTTTTTTACTTTAAGAAATCAGTGGGTTGCAGACTGATGCAAAAGCGATCGCCTGCCAAGTCTCTCCACTGAATGCAGTAACTCCTCCACCGCACAACCGGCAAGCCATGACTTCTAGGAATCAAACATCTCCAAACTCTTGCTTTGGGAAGATATCCAAGGGTTATGACGGGTGGATTTTTGATGAAATTGATGGGTATTTTATGACCCAATTAGAGGTGAATCACCTCAGTCTATTGAAGGGATAAAACTCGAATAAACCACTTAAAATATCGATGTTTTATAAAAATTAAACATAGTTATCTCCTCAATTTAAAGTATTTTATTGTAGAATAGAAAATATCCAAAAATTATGAATTCTCATGAAAATAGCCCAGATTGGCCTATGAAAAAACACTGAAGCCGGTAGGGGGAGGTGCAGGGTCATCCAGGAGGTCTGTCCAACTTTTGCCCACTGAACAAGGCCACCGCAGGAATGGGAGATGGAGGCGTGGTAAGACCTAGCCGATCGCGCAGAACTAACCCCTCTAAGGGTATAAATAGTGATTAAAGATGAACTTTTCAAAAAGAAAGAGTATCTTCTTGATCGCGAACCAAAGACATATAGAGGATCGGACCCTAAACATGAAATTATCTTGGCGCTGGTTTTTACTTTCTAGCTTAATGAGTTTAACCTTCGCGATCGCCCTCCAGGATCGCTGGCAAGTGGCCCATTCCCAAATCCAGCCTCCCGCAACCGAAACCCTGAACCCCCAATCTGGACCCAGCTTTATTTTAGACAAAACCCTAGAAGGACATACCAGTTGGGTAAATACCCTAAAATTTAGCCCCGATGGTAGCATCCTAGCCAGTGGCAGTCGAGATCAGACGATCAATCTCTGGAATTGGACCAGTGGGGAATTGATTCGCACCCTATTTGGGCATTCCGATGATGTGAATTCCGTCGCTTTTAGTCCCGATGGACAAAGTTTAGCGAGTGGCAGTACAGATCTCACCGTCAAGTTATGGGATGTGAATCAGGGGATTTTGACCGGGACTCGATTGGGCCATACCTTTGCGGTTCACGGTGTCACCTTCACCCCGGATGGACAAACCCTCGCCTCTGCCAGTGCCGATCGCAGCATCATCCTTTGGGATGTCACCACCGAACGAGAAAGGCGAACCCTAAACGGGCATTCCAGCTTTGTCTGGGGCTGGCGGTCAGTCCCGATGGTAATACCTTGGTAAGTGGGGGCTACGATAACACCATCCGCTTTTGGAGAATGCCCAAGGGGAAAAAGTGGCACTCCATTGAAGGGCATTCTAGCCCGGTTACTGCGATCGCCTTTAGTCCCGATGGACAAACCGTCGCCAGTGCCAGTGCCGATCACACCATCAAATTATGGGATGTCAATACCGGGTCTTTGAAAAGCACCTTAACGGGTCATTCCGATTGGGTCCTAACCGTAGCATTTAGTCCCGATGGTCAACTGCTCGCCAGTGGGGGTGCCGATCGCACCCTGCGCCTGTGGAATGTCGCCAATGGTTCCCTGCGAACCCTGTTTAACAATCATCAAGGGCGAGTTCTCTCCGTTGCCTTTAGTCCCGATGGACAGGCCCTAGCCAGTGCCAGTGCCGACCAAACCATTAAAATTTGGCGATCCACCCCATAAACTCGATCAATTTTCAAGAAAACCCCCGGGATATTTCTCCAGATTGACGGCCCTTGTATTTTCTCTATAAAAGCCACGAGGATTCTCATCTGTATGCCGTACAACTGGAAATAAAATCATCCCGGCTTTTACGGCATCTTTATATTTTTAGGTAGGGATAAAATGGGTTTTAGGGATAATAACGCTTAAAACATCAGAAATTTATTTTAGGGGAAGGATAGAGAAACATGAACCTCTGGGAAAGCCTGGAAATGGCCACTAAAACCCTAGTAGCCAACAAAACTCGAAGTACCCTCACCATGCTAGGGATTATTATCGGGAATGCTGCCGTGATTGCTACCGTTGGCGTGGGGTCAGGGGCGCAAAATTTTATTGGTGGACAAATCGAATCCCTGGGAACCAATGTATTGATTATTGCTCCAGGGAATCGGAATAGTCGGAGATTAGGAGGACCGCCACAAACCTTGGTCTTGGACGATGCCAAGGCGATCGCCTCCCAAGTCCCGGGCATCAATGGGGTCTCCCCAGAACTCAACGGCAGTGAACTGGTGCGCTATGGCAATCAAAACTTTTCAGCCTTAATATTTGGCACCCTGCCAGATTTTCTGAACGTCCGTAACTTTGAGGTAGAAACGGGACGATTTTTCAATGAATTAGATGTTAAACGCAGCAATCCCGTCGTGGCGTTAGGTTCAGATTTAGCCATTGCTTTATTTGGTGATACCAACCCCGTTGGAGAAAAAGTTAGAATCAAAAATGTCAGCCTAGAAGTGATTGGGGTGATGAAACCTAAAGGAGCATCCTTTGGGACGAACTATGACGAAACTGCTTTAATTCCCATCACAACTATGGCGAATAGAATCCTGGGAAGACAATCGCCTTATGGACTAACGCTTTCATTCATTTGGGTGAGGGTCGCCGATGAAGAAGGGATGGGAATGGCGCAGTTTCAAATTGAAAATTTGCTGCGTCTGCGGCATCGGATTACGGACGAAGATGATTTCTTCGTTCAGAATCAGCAAGATTTAATGAATACCTTTGATGCGATTACCGGGGCGTTAACGGTGTTACTCTCAGCGGTGGCGAGTATTTCTCTGCTGGTGGGTGGGATTGGGATTATGAATATTATGTTGGTGTCGGTAACAGAACGGACTCAGGAGATTGGGTTACGCAAGGCGATCGGCGCAACTCAGCAAGATATTTTAATTCAGTTCATCATAGAAGCAGTGATTCTATCGGTGGCGGGGGGTGCAGTCGGCATTGCCATTGGGATGGGGGGGATTTTTCTGATTGCCCTCGTCACGCCCTTTGAGGCGGGAGTTTCCGGAATGGCGATCGCCCTGGCAACCAGTGTTTCTGGAGGTATCGGCTTATTTTTTGGCGTGGTTCCGGCCCGTCGTGCGGCCCAACTCGACCCGATTGTAGCATTAAGAAGTGAGTGATTTGTCTTATGTCATTTGTTGTTGCTCATTGGTCATTGGTCCTCGTGAGTGGACTGCTGCCGAGTCACGAGGAAACGACTGAAGTCGTTACTACGAACGAAGAAAGATAATGACTGAAGTTGTTACTACTAACGAAGAAAGATAACGACTGAAGTCGTTACTACGAACATTTTCTCTATCAAGAAATGACCAATGACATAAGACTAATGATATAAGACCAATAACATTTGTTTAGCTGTGAATTTACTGAATTAAAGATTACTATGAACTCTCAAAATCAACTCCAATCCACTTTGCCCAGTCCGGAACAAAAATCAGCGATCGTTGAACTGAAAGATGTTTACAAAATTTATGGTTCCGGCAATACAGAAGTGCAAGCCCTTAAAGGGGTTAATTTAACGATTCATGAAGGGGAATATTGCTCAATTATGGGCGCATCCGGTTCGGGAAAATCTACGGCTATGAATATTATTGGCTGCCTGGATAGACCTAGTAGCGGATATTATTATTTGGATGAGGTCGATGTTACTCAGATGGAAGATGCGAATTTAGCCAAAATTCGCAATTTAAAATTAGGATTTGTTTTTCAACAATATCATCTGTTACCGCAACTAAGCGCCTTAGAGAATGTGATGTTACCGATGGTTTATGCGGGGATATCCGCATCGGAACGGCGGGAAAGAGCGAGGGAAGCTTTAACGCGGGTCGGCTTAGAAAATCGGATGAATAATAAGCCGAATCAGATGTCTGGGGGACAACAACAGCGGGTGGCGATCGCCCGGGCGATCGTCAACCAGCCCGTTTTACTCTTAGCGGATGAACCCACCGGCGCTTTAGATACCAAAACCACGGAAGAAGTCATCCATATTTTTTCAGAACTGAATGCCAGTGGCATGACCATTGTTATGGTTACTCACGAACCGGAAGTCGCCCGCGCCAGTAAACGAATTGTCATGTTTCGTGATGGAGAAGTCATCCAATCCCATCTGACTCCGGCTGATTTACATGGAGCAACATTTTAAAGGCTATGGTGGGACGATTTTGCCCGATAATTCTACCGGGCAAGACTTGAGCCTAATTTTTTAAAGGGATTGGAGGAGTAACGTTCAATAACTGAACCGTCTCATAAGTTTCCTTCGTCATCCATTTTTGTTGGGGGAAGGGGATTATTTCCCCAAACCCTGCTCGTTTAAAGACAAAAATTGGGAATTCTCTTAAGCCCGATTAACAGTGGAAACATAAGAACAAAGACAAACCACCGGGAACCGCTGATAAATCTACCTATAGGAGAAGGTTTCCGGCCATTAAGTTATTTATTATGGGAAAGAGATTAAAGGGTCTTACTGTTCACAAGACAGGAGAGAATCGCGCTCTCACTAACGTGAAAATACCCTGAAATTATCCAGTCAGAGCGATAAAAGCGGACCCGCTTAGTCACCAACTGTTTGGGGTTCTGATTTCCGAAAGCAGGGAGGAACTCAATCGGGGATGGATGACGGCTCAAGGGGCGCAGAATAGGGTTGCTAAAACCGACAGCCTTTTTGAGTGAGCTAGATGGAGCCAGCCAGTCTCAGCCCCCCTAAAGAGAAAACAGGTTTTTGACAACCGGATTTGGGATGAAGCCTTCGGTGGGAGGGAAATACTCATTGATTCTGGCGTCAATGCCGGGACGAAGGGTCACCCTTGAGCAGAGCAAGTTACCGGGGTTGGGTCCGCTGGAAGTGATTGAACTCACCGTGATCTATTACGGAGGGTCACTTCCAGTAGCAGAGTGCGATCGCTCACAAGGTAGCAACGGATGATTCATAATAAACTCAAGGAAGTTATTTTATAAAAATGCCATCGTTAAAATACAAAACGACGGGACTCAAAAGGGGATGGAGTAGGGCAGTCAATGATGCGCGAATGGAGAATCCGAGAGCAGGTGTGACTAAAAAATCATCGACCCCAGATAAAGAACCGCCCCTGATCTTGATCGTCGATGATGACCGTTTTATGCGGGATCTCCTCCGTCAAGTCATGGAAAAAGAGGGTTATCGAGTAGCCGAGGCGGAAAATGGCCTTCAGGGTTTAGAGGCATATATTCGCCTGCGTCCCGATATGGTTTTGCTAGATGCCATCATGCCTGTTATGGATGGCTTTACTTGCTGCACTAGGTTGCAAGCCATGTTTGAAGATGATTCTTCAGGGGAAAATGACTTTGCATCCCACACCCCCATCTTAATGATTACCAGTCTTGAGGACAGTAAATCGGTGGACCATGCATTCGAGGTGGGTGCCGTGGATTTCGTCACGAAACCGATTCACTGGGCAGTTCTTCGTCAACGGGTGAGAAGATTGCTGGAACAAGCGCAGCTTTATCGACAGTTACAAGCGGCGAATGAAGAGTTGCAGCGTCTGGCATTTTTGGATGGGTTGACTCGGGTTGCCAATCGTCGGGGTTTTGACCAAGCATTAGAACATGAATGGCGGCGACTGATTCGGGAAAGTGTTTCGGCCAAAAATGCCGGGACAGAAACTCGTTTTGTCCAAAATCCCTCATCGCTGTCTTTGATTTTGTGTGATGTAGACTTTTTTAAGCCCTACAACGATTCCTGCGGTCATTTAGCCGGGGACGAATGTTTACAAGAAGTGGCAGAGGCCCTGACGCGAGCGGTGAACCGTCCCGGGGATTTGGTGGCGCGTTATGGGGGAGAAGAATTTGCTGTGTTGCTTCCCAATACGGATGCAGCAGGGGCCGTGAGTGTAGCCCAGAAAATTCGGAGTGAAATCCGCAATTTACAGATTCCCCATCCCACTTCCTCGGTGAGTGAATTTATTACGGTGAGTTTGGGGGTAACTGCCACGATTCCTTGTCCGAGTACGGTCCCCTCTGAGTTGATTTCTATTGCGGACAAGGCTCTCTATCAGGCCAAAGAATCCGGGCGCGATCGCCTGATTCTCAAAATTTTTATTTTGCCCAATTAAGGCTACTCCCCAAATGAACATCGACTCAATAGCTTGTTCAGTTTCAGCGTCTAAACAGTTGGAAGTGTTCTAACACCGCAAACCACTGGGTTAAAGAGATAAAAATTGTAGGTTTGTCCTGATGTTTAAAAAGAGAAAAAGGGTGGAAATTTCCCACCCTTTTTTTGTTCAAACCACCGTAGATAAACTCGCTTGTGCCGTTTGGGCCACCGGGGAAACTTCATCTTGCGCCAATGTTTCTAAGATGGGTCGAACTTCAGGACCCCCAAGCAGTCCCAACGCTTGAGCGACACGATGGCGAATCTGCCAATCGGCATCGGTAGCGTAGGGAATCAATAATGCAGTAGCGCGCTGATCGCCCAGTTCCCCAAACGACCCGATCGCCGCTGTTTTGATCAGACTTTCTGAAGAATTTAGGGCATCTTCTAAAAGCTCAAAAGACCGACTATCCCCCAATTCTCCTAAAGCCGCAACAATACTGAGTTTCAGCAGCCATTCAGAGGTATTGTGATAGATCTGTTGCAACTCTTCAAATGCTTCCGTTAATTGCAAACCCCCGAGAGAGTCCGCTGCTGCCGCTTGGACATCAGTTTCCGAATCATTTAACAGGCGATCGCGCAGGACCGTTAAGGCAACCTCCCGATCCAGCTTGCCCAAACTGGCCATTTGACTGACTGCTGCATAGCGCACCCGGGCACTACTATCTTGAATCGTCGGTAAAATCAGTTCTAACGCGATCGCCGGTTCAAGTTGCCGAAGTTGATTCACTCCGCGTAGGCGATCGCCCATTGTTTCTGAATGCAGTAATTCCCTCACTGACTCTGGAGTAACGTTCATTTTTTATGATCTGTTCCTTATCTGGTATTCCTTAACCGAAATTAAACGGATCTTCAGTCCCCTTAATCCATCACTTCATGATGATTATTCACCATCTTTTGCTTTTGTCCATTCGGACCTCAACCCTATCCCCCTAAAAATGTCAACTCTTATCCTTCCTCAGTTGCCATCGCCCGCACAATATCGCCCCGGGTCAGGATTCCAATAGGCTTACCCCCTGAATCAATAACCGGCAAGCGATGTACTCCCTTCTCATGCATCAATTCTGCCGCCTCTCGTAAAGACTTCTCGGGTCTAATCGTTTGAGGATTTTTGGTCATAACTTCCCCCACAGTTTGTCCCAAAGCCTTATGTAAATCCCGCTGATATTTAGCAGGATTTTCTAAATAAATCACACTATCAAGCACCATAATATAGGGCGGCGGCGTCACCCCACTTTCCCGCCACATCAAGTCTCCCTGGGAAATAATCCCCACCAACTTTCCCGCAGTATCCACGACAGGAAGTCCACTGAAGCGCCGTTCCGCCATAATCTGAATCGCCTCATCCAAAGACGTCTGGGAAGTCACGACGACTGGATCTCGGGTCATAATCTCGGCAACTGTTTTCGCCATCTTCTTTTATCTTTATCTCAAGCTAATTTGTGACCGTCATCTAAAACATTGAGCTATCTGTCCGGCTGCATCTGTGGGGTCGAACTTGATGGCTTAAACCCAGCCTAATCTGTTTTTTCCCCCGATCCCAAGTTGTAGCCCGCTCAGGTCACTTCTAAATTTAAGTGACTGTAAGGGAGATTTTCTCAGATATCCGCACAAAAGTCGATGTTTCAGCAGGGGGGTCAAAGTTCTGTAGATCTGTACTCGACCAGGAAACCACAGACTCAGGCAGTTAGAATCAGTATTGTAAAGATTTATTTCCCTAAGAGGCTATGACACCCTCCGATTCCCCAGACCCTCTGTATCGGAATATTTCGATTTGCCAGCATCAATCTTGTCAGCGCCACGGATCCCCAGCCGTTCTCAAAGCCTTTCAACAGACTGCACTCCCCCCCGGGGTGACGGTTAATGGCACGGGTTGTCTGGGACAATGTAGCTCAGGTCCCACGGTTAAAGTTAACCCGGATAATGTCTGGTATTGTCGGGTGACACCGGCTGATGTTCCTGTGATTGTAGGCCAACATTTAGAAAACGGGGAGCCAGTGGATGCGCTTCTCAACCCTAGAATTCATTTCAAATTTTCGTTTTAGCTTACCCCAAGAGAAAGGGGCGATCGCCCCGACTCTCCTCAATAATAAGAAGACTTCGGGTAACTCGCGCCCTTTTGTCAACTGATTACCGCACCTGAGACAGAACCCAATCGCGAATTAATTCATTGACGCGATCGGGAATTTCATCATGAGGACAATGCCCTGCCTTGAGAAAATATTCCGTAACCTCGGGATAATATTGGCGAAACTGATTGCTGCGTTCCTGGATTTTCATCCAAGGATCGCCTTCTCCCCACAGGGTTAACAGGGGAGCCTTCAGTTGGGAGAGTAATCTATCAACTTTTTCCCCCGGTGGCGTTTTAAAAATCGCGGCGAATACCTGTGCCGCACCGCGATCGCAAGAGGGACGATAAATTTCCTCCACCAGTTGATCCGTCACTGCCGAGGGGTCCAGATAAACTTTCATCAAAGTCTTCCGAATTGTGGCACGGCGGCGGGTCCATTGGAATAACAGGAAACTCACCCAATTTTGGCGAAACGTTGCTTTCAAGGCAGCATTCAAGGCTTTCCGATGCAATGGGGGTTCAGGACGAGGTTCGGTTTCTGTAAAGGGACCGGCGCTATTGAGTAAAACCACTCCGGCAACGGATTCGGGACATTCAGCCCCTAAACATAACGCCGCATATCCTCCCAGGGAGTTGCCGACAACCACCGTGGGTTTGCCGATATGGGTTTGAATGAAATCTTGTAATTGGTCCCGCCAGAGTTTTCCACTATAAATGCAGTTGGGTTTAGCCGATCGCCCAAAACCCAACAAATCGATCGCCCAAACTTCAAACTCTGTTTGTAACCCGGCGATCGTTTTACGCCAATGATCCGTGGAGGCCCCAAAACCATGAATTAGCAGCAGGGGGGGTCTATCCGGACGGCGATCGCCAGCACGAACGTAATAAATCGCGCGATCGGCCCATTCCCAGTATGCACCCGGTATCGGCTCAGTGTTGATTGACGAGGTTACCTGCATCACTTAATACGATTTTTTGCCATAAAAACAAACAACTCTCTTCATTGTAAAGGATTGTAAAGCATAACTGGCAAGGGTGAAACGCTCTGCCGTCCCTACATTCGCGAGCTGCATCCTCTGATTTTGCCGAATCTCAAACCCTCGCCCCACCTCATTTTCATCTCCTTCCCGTTCGCCATTACTTCCCGCTTAACGCTCCCTTTTTACTGAGAATTTACCTTCACAATTTTTCCATCAGCTTCGATAGACAGGGAAGTTTCGGGAAAATCGCTTTTAGTTAATCTTTGCATTAACTTCACCGTGCGATTTTGAGAATCATAGCTCGGAATTCCTTGACCATTCAAATGAATGGGAATAACCTGACCCCCTATAAAATTCCCTTCCAAATCTATTTCTGCTTCCAAAATCAAAGAATATCCCAATTCCGCTACCGTTGAAAAACTGCGATATCCCATAAAATTGCCTAAAGAATAAGCAATTAATTTACCCTTATAAACCTCTAATGCTCGCGGAACATGAGGACCATGACCTAAGACTAAATCCGCCCCAGCATCAATCATCGCCCGAGAAAATTCCACCAAATTTCCTCGATTTTCCCCAAAAAAGGTTTCCGTGCGGTTTTTAACATGAATAGCGCCGGTTCCTTCTGCACCACCATGAAACGAAATCACAACTAGAGTGGCATTTTCCTGGGCTTCCTCAACCAGCGCTTTTGCCGTATCTAAATCCAGAATAGAGTTGTGATAGGAGTAGGTACTAAAACCAATAAAAGCGATGGGAATGTCATTCACCGTGGTATAAGCAATTTCCCCTTTCCGGCTGGCGGCAACCATTCCAGCCGCTTCTATGTTTTTGATGGTATCTTCAAAGCCTTGGTCTGTAAAATCCAATGAATGATTATTGGCCACACTTAAAACGTTAAAACCCGCTTCTTTTAATAGGCGGGTATAACTGGGGGGAGTACGAAATGCGAAAATATTAGGACGACTGACATCTTTGGCTGAATAAGGATGATTGGTCAAGGTACTTTCAAAGTTACCAAAAACTAAATCTGCTCCTTGTAAATAAGGGGTAACGCCCTGAAAAAGTGTCTCAGGCTGGGGGTGAAGCTTATTCGTGGGAAAATCAACTCCCGGAATAATATCTCCCACGGCTTTAATGGTAATAGGCCGGTTGGGAATGGAGGATTCAACAATTTCAGAAAGTTGTTGGAAGTTGCTGAGAATGTTGTCCGCTTGTAAGGGTTGGAGGGAGTTGGGACGGGCAGCAAAAGAGGGGAATTCAGGGGGGTTAGGAAGTTTGACCGTGGCGAGGGTTTCGGAAGCGGTGGATAACAGAACGGCGGGATGGAATTTTTCGCCGTTTCTAAAGAAATCCCAACCTGTGCCGAGTACAAGACTGAGGATTCCCAGGGTGGGTAATACAATTTTCAGGGTATGCCCGATCGCCCGGGATGTTTTAGATGGGACTGTCTTTCGGGGTGGAGGGTTGTCTATCTGGGCGATCGCCGGTTGGGAAATCACGGGATCCTCTAGGGGGCGATCGCTCTGAGTGATGGCGGATGAACTGACGCCAATCTCAGGGTGGGTACTCTCCCTGGGAGTCTGTGCCGATGCCTCTACGGGAGTGATCGAAGGAGACGCAGAAGGATTCGGGGAGATGGGGGGTTTGTCTGTCGTAATCGGCAAGGATTCTGGAGTGGCGACGGGTTTTGAAGCCGGTTTCTCCGGTGCCGCTGAGGGAGAAGTCAGGGGGCTAATGGTGGCTTTGCCGAACTCAAAGGCTTCATCCCATGCCGGAACTTTTTGACCAATTTGGCGGGCATAAACCCGGACGGAGTGAATGGAACGGACATTGAGACGAGTGAGTCCATCCTGAATGTAGGCGAGATAGGCTTGGCGATCGGGGATGCGATCGGCTTCTAAGAGGATATGCAGCCGATTGTCGTGGCGAACGACTTGGGCAGTCATGTTTCTGATTCGTAATGCTTGATTCAGCAATACGGCGATCGCCGCTGGATCTCCTTGCTTTGCTAAATTCACGATATTTTGCGCGTCCACAATCCGTCTCCTCACACCAATAAATAGAGTTTGTAATGCTAGGGGTAGAAGTTGGACAGGGTAAGCCCTCTCATGGGATGGTGATTGATCCGCTTAGAGTAGCGACTTCTCTGTTCAAACCCCCTTGAAATATCCAATGCTGTACCGATACTGATCTATTACAAGAGCCGGGTTACTCTTCGCGGCGATTTTCAGGGTATTTTTGAAGAACTCTGCTAAGAAATAGAGAAGCTATCTGCATGACCTCTAGTCTGAACTCTCCTCAAGATCGAAAGTCCCGTCGAGTATTAGTGACTGGCGGTGCTGGGTTTATTGGCGCGAACTTTGTTCATTACTGGTGTCGGCGCTACCCTGGCGATCGCCTCGTGGTCCTTGATGCCCTTACCTATGCCGGTAATCCCCAAAATTTAGCCAGTCTTGAAGGCAACGAGAACTATCGGTTTGTTCAGGGGAATATTTGCGATCGCCCTTTGGTGGAAACTCTGCTCAAAGAGGAGGCGATCGATACCGTCGCCCACTTTGCCGCCGAATCCCATGTAGACCGCTCTATTTTAGGGCCTGCCGCATTCATTCAAACCAATGTGGTTGGTAGTTTTACCCTGTTAGAAGCCTTTCGCAATCACTGGCAAACTTTGCCGGTTCCTGACTCGGGAGAACGGGGCCCGATTTTCCTCCATGTGTCCACGGATGAAGTGTATGGCAGTCTGGGGCCGGAGGAGCCTGGGTTCACCGAGCAGACTCCTTATGCACCCAATAGTCCTTATTCTGCGTCCAAAGCAGGAAGTGACCATTTAGCCCGTGCCTACTATCACACCTACGGTCTCCCCACCCTGATTACCAATTGCTCCAATAATTATGGTCCTTACCATTTCCCTGAAAAGCTGATCCCCCTGATGTGCATTAATATGCTACTGGGTAAAGGGTTACCTGTGTATGGGGATGGGCAAAATATTCGGGATTGGTTGTATGTGGAGGACCACTGCCGGGGATTAGATGTGGTGATTCACCAGGGAACTCCGGGGGAAACTTATAATATTGGCGGGAATAATGAAGTCAAAAATATTGACTTGGTAAGGATGTTATGTCAGTTGATGGATGAGTTGGCTCCCGATTTGCCGGTGCGCCCTTGCGAGTCCTTGATGACTTTTGTTAAGGATAGACCGGGCCATGACCGCCGCTACGCGATCGATGCGACGAAAATTAAGACGGAGTTAGGCTGGACTCCTACGGTGACGGTGGAAGAGGGTCTGCGGCAAACGGTCCAATGGTATTTGACTCATCAAGAGTGGTGGCGTCCTCTCCTTTCTCCGGAGTATCAGGACTATTATCGCCAGGTTTACGCGAATTAAGGGGTTAGGGACCTAGAATGGCTGAGGCGATCGCCCTCATCAGTTCCGTAGTTTTACAGGGGGTTTTCACGACATCAGGGCGATCAGATCCAATTTTAAAAACCCTTCGGACAGTAAAACTCTGAATATTTGGTAAGAAAATCTCCGTAAAAGTACGGAGATTTTTACCTACTCTTTATTGTCCAATCAGTCAACTCCGAAATACCTGTTTTTAGCTTGCGATCGAGATCACTAAGACCATGTCGCTGCGATCGCAGCTTTTATCCGGTGATGGGAGTATATTATTTAACAAGGGCAACCCTATCAAACCCTAAATTTCTCAGGCCAGAGAGTATTGTAAAGATTCCATAAAGACTCTAGCCGATAACCAGAAAGTAGGTCATTATAGAGACATCTATAGCAATCATAACTCCCTTTTGACAGGAATTAAGTTGTGGGTAAGTTTTGATCCCACCCTTTTCGGGGAAAAGAGAAATTACTAACCCATCTCTTTCAATCTCATTTGATTGCTATATAAATCTAAGTTTCAATGATGCAACACACAACCAAAGGAGTGCAGAAAATGAAAAAATCATTAATTATCGGAATCACAGCAGCAACAGCCACAGCAATGCTCGGAGTGGCTGCTCCAGCCAGCGCCTTTTCCTTCGGGACTGGATCAGAGGGCATTAGCTTTGACACCAATCAAGACGTCAAATTTAATTTTGTCCACTCTAAAGGAGCTTTCCAGTCTACGCTAAAAATCTTTGAGGTCCTATCGGGTGGAGCCTTAGAAGAGCGAGGCGTACTGTATGAAGAAGTTAAAGGGACGGATAATGGATCTAAAAATGATTTTCTGGGAACATTAGGCAATGCCGTTCAACAGGTCAACAATACTTTTAGCTTTTTGGCCGGGAAAATCTACACCCTCGGACTGGTCAGCAATTACAAGGGAGCTAATGTTGGCACCGTTTACAGTACATCTAGCTTGAATTATACGGGCTTGCAGCGTACTACCTTCGGATCTGGGGGTTCAGCCGTAGAAGCCCAAGCTTTTGATGCCGCACCCTTCCAGTTTGCAAATCCGTTTGATGGACCCGTCTCAATTGGCTTTGAAGATATCAAGTGGGCTCAGGGCTGATAACGACTTTAACGATTTCGTGGTCACCGCAGAAGCAGTTCCTGAACCCTTGACAATGGGTGGATTAGCCTTGGGTGCTGCCGGTCTTGCTGCCGCTCGTCGCTCTCGGAAACGCCGTAGCACTGAAGCCCAGTAAATCATGAAAGGAGCTAGTTCTCCAAATGGGCAGTCAATTTAGTAGAATAGGGCAGTTGGCATTCATGCCAACTGCTTTTGCTTAAACGGCATCGCGATCGCCCTTGACGGTAGCTAGTCTGCTCAGAGCGATCGCCGCCTCCATCATCCGTAGCATTCGGCATTCATCCTAAATTAACGCGCTGTGGTGAATTCAAAATGTCTTTTGTACAAACACTACAAGAACCCAAATATTGGTTATTGGGAATCGCCGCCGGATTAATGACAATTAACATCACATTGATCTGGAAATACGCCCCCGTAGATATCGTGGGTACCAGTCTTCTCTTTTGGGGGGGAGCTGCATTTCTAATCTGGGAAAGATATCAATCCTTTAAACTGCAAAGTGGGCCTATTTCTAGCCTCTTAGGAGCGGCGATCATTGCCTTAATCCTTCTCAAAAGTGCCAACCTAAATAGCTATGATATTTTTCTGCGTCTTTCTCCGTTCATGTCAGGAATCGGCCTAGCCTTGCTCGCCTCCGGTATTAAAGGACTCAAGCAATACTGGCAGGAAATCTTTATTTTAGGCTTTATTTCGATTTCGACGGGCTTATTATTACGCATCTTTGATATTTCTCCCTTGACCGCTAAATTTTCGGCACTGATTCTGTGGTACATCGGATTTCCAGTCACTCGCCAAGGAATCTACGTTAACCTACCCACAGGAAGTATTGAAGTTTACTCCGGTTGTTCCGGGTACAGTGCCATTCTGCAATTATTGGGACTATCTCTTTTATTTTTATTTATGTTTCCAACAACCCGGAAACAGAAAATCTATATTCCAATCGCTGCGATCATTCTAGGATTTATTGTTAATGGAATTCGAGTCGCACTCATGGCCTTTTTGGTTGCCTATTCCACTAAAGAATCGTTTGAGTATTGGCACTATGGAGACGGTTCACTCATTTTTTCAATGTTTGGAGTCTTCCTTCTTGGGTTATTTTGCTGGTTCTTTATCCTGCGAAATGAGCCAGAAAACCTAAAAATCGATCCTTAAGATCGCCGCATCATGCCTAAAATGTACTGGAAACCCTTGCGGATTTTTTTATTAGCTTTAACTTTCGGTAGCGTCCTCACAGTCGTAGGAAAATCTCTCCTTTATTCAAGTCCCGAGAAAGGTCCATCCGCTGACTTTAGTTTTCCCCCAGACATTCCCCTAACGGACTGGCAGCCATTAGAGAGTGATTCACTCCCCGCTCAAAATACCTCAAATGTAATCGCGGCGAGACTGTATCAATATCAGCATCAGCAAAATCAATCTTCCCTAGATATTGATATGCGCTACATCATTGACACCGATGGCGATATCAAAACGATGCTAAATAAGCATCTCAATTCCGAGACCTACCCTGGTAAACTAACCATACGTCATCAAGAAGGAATAGGGTTCTATGGTATTACTGCAACAGCAGAGCGAGCCTACCTCAGTTCCTGTATCAACCCATACGGGGGGAGTACGGTCACTGCCGAACAATTCCGGAATAACCGCAATACTTATGATTTACAGATTTCTCGTTTGGTCCCTTGGTTGCTGGGACAACAAGAACTACGAGACTTTCGCTGCCTCTGGACCCTTCTGTCTATCCCCTTAGAGGATACTACTGCGGAACAAGCCTATCCAGTATTGGAAAATGCTTGGGTTTCTTGGTATGCTTGGTGGCAAC
Organism: uncultured cyanobacterium; assembly: GCA_963821735.1. Lineage (GTDB taxonomy): Bacteria > Cyanobacteriota > Cyanobacteriia > Cyanobacteriales > Laspinemataceae > Laspinema. The sequence goes on along the minus strand of CAWGFK010000070.1, from coordinate 898,827 downwards.
CGCGTTTTCCTGACCCTTAATTTATGTGAACCCTATTCTCAACAGGGATGCAAAATTTATGACTAAATCTGAAGGTTTCGATATAAGTCGCTCAGTGGATGAACTGTTGCGGTTTAGTGCCGATCAATTGCGCTCGATTGGTCGGCTTCGACTGATCGGCTATGGGCTGTTAATATTAGCCTTATTTGATACGATACAGCTTTTTATTGCCCCCAATTTCATGAATCCTGCCTGGGAATTACAAACAATGGGAGGATTGGTTGAGCGGGTGCCTGTCCCCTTATTGGGCCTAGCCCTTGTTTTTTTTGGGGAAGACTATAACCGGAATAGATTAGAAGATATTCTTTTAAAAGTGCTCTCTTGGGTTACTCTTCTGCTGGCGGTCTTATCTCTGTTGCTGATTCCGTTAGGGGTTATCAATACCGGGCGAATTAATACCAACACCACGAATCAAATTAACACCCAGGCCCAACAAGAGTTGTCTCTATTGCAACAAATTGAGGAGCAAGTCCAAACCGGAACGCCAGAACAACTACAAACTTTGGCCCTGGAACTGAATCGATTGGGTTTACCCGTTGATGGACAAAATACGGACCAGCTTAGAAGTGACATTCTCGCCAATATTCCCCAAGCGAAAGAACGAGTGCAACTTCAATCCCAACAACAGCTCCAAAATCAGCGTCAAACTTTACTCAAAAATTCGGTGAAGTGGAATCTGGGGGCGTTGGTTGCTAGTGTCTTATTTTTTATGATTTGGCGCGGAACAGGTTGGGCAAGGTAAACCTGGAAATGAGGGGGAAGGGACTGGAAAACAGGAGTTTCCGGTCCCTTGGAAGATTTGTTCTATAACCCTAACCCCGGGGGCGGCCAAGTTGTAACCACAAAGAAGATAACGACGGCTAGGGCCAGGATTCCTTGAATCAGATTGCCGATGACGGAACTCACGACTACGGCAATCCCGGCTTTGAGGGCAATTTGGAGATCTCGTCGGTAGAGGTATTCTCCGATGATTGCACCTAACAGCGGACCGATAAAAATGCCAAGTAAAGGGCCGCCAAATGGTAAGGCGGGGAGTAGCCCTAAAAAGCCTACGAAAAAGCCTACGATCGCCCCGATTTGTCCCCACTTGCTGGCCCCGCCTCGTTTCGCCCCGAAATAGGTGGCTAATAAGTCGATGGTCACACTGAGTATTAAAACAGCGATCGCCACCCCTAATGCCCAACCCACGGTCCCAAAACCCTGGGCGATCGCCCAGATGATAATCGATCCCAAAATTAAACTCGATCCGGGAACCCCCGGAACCACAGCGCCGATGACTCCCAAAATCATCACGGCAATCAGTACCCAATACAAAATTGTCATAAGCTCTTAAATGAATGCGGGTGCAAAACTATTTTGAACGGTAATTCGTGAGCCATATTTTAGTCACTCTCTAAATAATGACTCAAATTCTCGGCTATTTTCTCAGCAATCCCCTCAATCCACCGTTCATCCTGTTTCGTGTAACTGCGCGGCGCATTCGCCCCCAAAATTAGCACCCCGCGACTGCCCAACGGTTGACAAATCACCCCCTGGGTATTTTCCGGCAAATAATCAAACTCAATCCGTCCTGGATATAACTTCAGCGCCACCAAATAAACCGGCTTCTGCTGCGCGATCGCCCGTTGCACGATCGCCCCTGGTTTCACCTCCCTTTCCGGCCCTAAAATCCCCCGACGCAGCAAAACTCGCCCGTCATACCACACCACCAGCGATCGCGTTACCGTATTCGTCAGCAACATCAGGGACGCCCATGCCAGCTCCGTTTTGCTCCGTTCCGGCAAATCCGGGGCCAGTTCAAACCCCTCTTCCCCAATTAACTCCACCGATTCTGGCGACTCTCGGTTGCACCTGTTGCCAAAGTAACCCCGTTAAAATTAACAACGCACTTAAAATCACCCCCAAGACATCCGATCGCGCTTGGGAATTCGTCACTTCAACACTTAACACCCGATTGGCAAAAAAAAGCACCCCGCCCAATCCACCAGCAACCAGGGGTAAGCGCCGCAATACTACATTCTCATCCGGTTTAGCCATACTCAAAAAATCATCCCATCAGAGATTGGGCACCGAACCCGGAAAACCCTTGAGAATTTAGAACTCAAAATTCTAAATTCTAAATCCTCAACTGCTTAAGCCTCCTCTGCCTCAATAATCCGTTGGAACAGATATCCCGTTCCCCTCGCCGTCAAAATCAGCTCCGGATTGCTCGGATCATCCTCTAGCTTGGCCCTTAAACGAGAAATATGTACATCCACCACCCGAGTATCCACATGGCGCTCCGGCGTGTATCCCCACACCTCTTGCAAAATTTCCGATCGCGAAAACGGATCCCCTGACTTGCTGACCAACAGTTCCAACAAGCTAAACTCCATCCCCGTCAGACGAATCCGCTCGTCTCCCTTATAAACCTGGCGTTTATTCGTGTCTATTCTGATATTCGCCACATGAATGACGCCCGAGCTGGGAATGCCAGAAGCACCCGTTTTCTCAACTCGCCGTAGTACCGAACGGATCCGGGCTTCAAGTTCCTTGGGTGAAAACGGCTTGACCACATAATCATCAGCCCCCAACTCCAATCCGGTGATGCGATCGGCCACATCTCCCAGGGCTGTTAGCATGATGATAGGGACATCAGATTCCTTTCTCAACTCTTGACAAACGCCATAGCCATCTAGCTTCGGCATCATCACGTCCAGTACCACTAGGTCTGGATTCTCCGTCCGAAAGGTTTCTAGTGCTTCTTCCCCATCTGCCGCTGTGACCACATCGTAGCCAATCATGGAAAGCCGTGTTTCCAAAATTCGACGAATACTGGCTTCGTCATCGACTACGAGTATTTTTTCCTTATGGTTTTCCAAGATACTCAAGGCTCCTTAAGCGTCTTATCTAATCTTTAATTTTTAATACTGTACCATTTGGATTGTCTTGCTCTTAGCCAGCAGAGCAATCTGATGGCTCACCGCTGATTCATCCAGTACCATTTTTTGCCTCCACTCATTACTCAGGGTCAATATCAATAACGAATGCCTAAGCAACGAACTCAATATATTTGTGACGAGTGCGGAGCCGAATTTCCCCAATGGTTTGGCAAGTGCCCCGCCTGCGATACTTACGGGTCTCTTACCGAGCAAGTGATTCCCGCCACTTCTAGCAACCCGTCCCGGCCTAGTTTAAGTGGAAATTCCTGGATGCGGGAGGGCGGGGGAGATCAAAACAAATCCGAGGGACAGCCGCGATCGTCGTTTAAATTATCTCAGATTGCCGAACAGAGCATTGCTCGGTGTTCTTCGGGATATGGAGAGATGGACCGGGTCCTCGGAGGTGGGATTGTCCCGGGTTCCTTGGTTTTGATTGGTGGGGAGCCCGGAATTGGTAAATCTACCTTGCTGCTGCAAGTGGCGAGAAATCTGGCCCTAGACCATCGGATCCTGTATGTTTCCGGGGAGGAGTCTGGACTGCAAGTCAAATTGCGTGCTCAGCGCTTAATCAGCGGAGTGGACAATGGAGTGCTGGAGGAAGAAAACCCACCCGAGATCCCGGAAATCGCCGATGAGATGGTCGAGATAGAAGAATTCAATGGCAACGAGGAGGAACGGTTCACCCTCTCGCCTGCTCTCTCCGAAAATCCCTTTGGACCTGACTTAGTAACAGAACCCTTACGGGAAAATGACAATCAACTGACGCATCAGCCAGAGGAGATGGCGCAACTAGAGGAAACCCAAGCGACTCTAGAAACGCCCCCAGAGCCGGTAAAACAACCGGCAACGGCTCAATCCCAAGAAGAACCCCGGTTTTATTTATTGCCGGAAACAGACTTAGAAGAAATACTGCGGGAATTGGAATCTCTGAAACCCTATTTAGCGGTGATTGACAGTATTCAGACGATTTACTTTCCCTCTCTGACTTCCGCACCGGGATCCGTGGCACAGGTTCGAGAATGTACTTCAGCGCTGATGCAGGTTGCCAAGCGAGAGAATATTACTTTATTTATTGTGGGTCACGTCACGAAAGAGGGTGGGATTGCGGGACCGAGGGTTTTGGAACATTTAGTGGATACGGTGCTGTTTTTTGAAGGCGATCGCTTTGCCAGTCACCGTCTGTTACGTTCCATGAAAAATCGATTTGGTGCCACCCATGAAATTGGGGTCTTTGAGATGGTGGCGAATGGACTCAAAGAAGTGGCTAACCCGTCTGAGCTGTTTCTCGGCAGTCGGGATGATTTTTCCTCGGGTTCTTCTACGATTGTGGCTTGTGAAGGTACTCGTCCGATTGTGGTGGAGTTGCAGGCATTAGTCAGTCCCGCCAGTTTTGGGTCCCCGCGTCGAGCTACTACGGGGATAGACAGCAATCGATTGGTGCAAATTTTAGCGGTTTTAGAAAAACGAGTGGGGGTCCCCCTGTCGAAGTTGGATACTTATGTGAGTTCCGTGGGCGGGTTGAATGTCAGCGAACCGGCGGCGGATTTGGGGGTGGCGATCGCCGTGGTGGCGTCTTTTCGCGATCGCATTGTCGATCCCCATACCGTGATTATTGGAGAAGTTGGCCTGGGGGGTCAAGTTCGTCCGGTGTCTCAATTAGAATTGCGCCTGCGAGAAGCAGCGAAACTGGGATTCAAACGGGCGATCGTTCCCCACGGCCAAAATCCTCCTGACTTGGGATTGGAGGTGATTTCTGTCTCTAAAGTGCTGGACGCTATCATTGAAGCTATTCCGGGTCCGGCGAACCAAGCCTTTGCTGAAACTCCCGATACCCCAGAATCTAGCACCCCCCTGCCGGGTGAGACCAACGTTGACAACTTGGTAAATGAGTTTGACGATGAGTTTGATGATGACTTTGATTCGGAAAATCCCGTTTTTTAATGTAATAGGTTGCCCAGAATGGCTGTCGGAGTAAAGGACCGATGCGATTGAACGACACAGTGAATGACTTGGATGGCAACACCTTGAGTAATAGCAACAAATCCGTGCTAGATGAACTAAGCGCTTTAATCTGGGGAACCTCTTTATTTGGAGGTCAAATTACTGGTGCTTTAAATTCTGGGATTTTAGGCCAGCTTTCCCTTGCTCAATTAAGCCATTTATTTATCATTTGGCGCAATGCGACCTTTCTTCCTCAAAATTCTCGCGTGCGGCGGGTATTCATCGAAGCGTTGATTAAGGGGATTATTGTAGCCCTTCACCCCTCTAAATTTCAACAAGCTGACTTGTTTTCCCCTGCTGTTCCCATCAAAGGCTCAGAGTCGAGTCAAATTCAAGCATGGCTAAAACGACGGGTAACCGCTTTACGGCAAGAGGCATTTGGCACTCATGAAAGCAAATGTTGGATCAAAAATATTACCCAGAGTCCAATGCTTTGTGGGAGTACAGAAGAAGTCTTTAGTTTGGATATCCGGACTCGTAGTCAGCAACTTCAGGACCTAAAAAAACAGATTGAAGCTGAACTTTATATTGATGCTTTACCGGAACCGATTAGGAATGATTTTCGTTCTGACTGGTTACCTTGTGTTAGTTTAATTTTGTCTGAAACCCTACAAAAAAATAAAATAATTGTAGATTTTTTAGAGGATGAAACTGAAAATTTTGCAGCTTTTCAATGGGACATAATTTCAACCATTGAAGATATTAAAAAAGTTATTCATCAAATCAAAAGAATATTAAAATACCCTCAAAATTATTTGGGTTTTATTCAAATCATTGATTTTGATACGGAAGCACTCTATCAAGAGGTGCAAAAATTAGACCATAAAGATTCAGGTTTATCCAGACTAATAGAAGATGTTTCAACAACCAATAATCAACGGATTTTCCTGACCGATCCTAAAATCGAAAAAGTTTTAGAACTGTTAGAAAATAGTCAAGAACTTGAAGAGTCTCCCTCTAAACAAGATGGACTAGAAGAAGAACTAACAAATCCCCCTAATTTTTCCCAGAGCCGTTATAATGCTGAAAACAAACGGATACCTGTAGCATCGGTGGTGTTGACGGGACTCCCGGTTCCCCGTGGAGAGTCCACTCTAAATCCAATGCGCCCAATCTGGCGATGTGTCAATACGCTAATCGGTCATTCTGACTCTGTGGTATCTGTGGCATTTGGTCAGCAAAATAGTGACCCGGAACGGCGATCGCCTTATTTGGTAGTCAGCGGGAGTTGGGATAAAAGCATCAATATTTGGCACTTAAAAAATTTAGAACAATCCCAGGGATTACCCGATAGCATCACGGATAATTCAGCCTCAATTTATTCCGTGGCGATTAGTCCCGATCGCCAGTTTTTAGCTACAGGTTGTGCCAATTCTACAGTTCGACTTTGGCATCTCCCAACTAATCGGCGACTGCATATTTTAACCGGCCATTCTGTCCCCATTTATTCCGTTGCCTTTAGTCCCAACGGAGAAATTCTTGCCTCCGGTAGCGGAGACCAAACTATTAAACTTTGGCAGGTTTCTACCGGAGAATTACTCGGCACTCTCATCGGACATTCTAGTTTTGTTTATTCAGTCACCTTTAGTCCCGATGGTCAGCTTTTAGTCAGTGGGAGCACCGACAAAACCATTAAAATTTGGCAGCTAAAAACCCAACAATTGGCCCGGACCTTGATTGGAAATTCCCCAGTGACTTCCGTTGCTTTAAGTCCCAACAGTCACATTTTAGCTAGTGCCAGTCGAGATGAAACCATTAAACTCTGGCAAATCCAAGGAAGTCCTTCAGAAGGCGGGACAAGAGCCGCCCCTACTCGGACCTTGCGGGGTCATACCGCCGAAGTGCTTTGCGTAGCCATTAGCCCGCGATCGCCTGTATTAGCGAGTGGCTCTCATGATAAAACCATTAAACTTTGGCACTTAGAAACTGGCGAATTGATTAGTACCCTCACCGGGCATTTTGATTCCGTCAATGCTGTTGCCTTCAGTTCTGATGGTCATTTCCTCGCCAGTGGCTCTCATGATAAAACCGTGAAGATTTGGCGACCTTTTTATTAATTATTCGGCCTTGATAAACTCTAAATAAGACCGAGTTAACTCTTGAACCGCTAAATCATACAATTGCTTCCCATGTTCAGGCGTTGCTAAAGCTGGATTAGACCCCATTCTGCCATCGGGATATTTGCGGCGAAAATCTACTGCACCATAAATCGGATAACCGGAAGCCACTTGTTTGGATAAGGGAGCGGTTTTAATCGATTCGGGATAAACATATTGAGTGAGCGCAACTTCGCTAGGAGTGGCATGAGAACCTTCTTCATTCCCATATAACTCTTTGGCAAGTTTATAAACCGAACTGCAAGTAAACCAATTCGCGATTTGGCACTGAATAGAGTCGCCATTGGGGAGGTTTAAACCCCCGATGGTATGATAAGTTTCCGAAAATGCTGCTTTCAGGGTGGCGATATTTCCGCCATGACCATTAATAAAGAAAAATTTGGTAAATCCTGCCTGAGCTAAACTGGTCAGATAGTCCTGAATCACCAGAATTAAAGTGCTGGGACGGAGGCTGATCGTGCCGGGAAAAGCGGTATGATGCAACGCCATTCCTACATTAATCGTGGGACCTACGACGGCCTGAGTTGCTTCCCCAACCCCTCGGGCGATCGCCTCCGCACAAATCGCATCGGTGCCAATTAATCCCGTAGGGCCATGTTGTTCCGTCGAACCAATCGGCAGAATGATTCCCCGGTGATCCTTGAGATACGCTTCGACTTCAGGCCAGGTACTTAAGTGCAATAACATGGGGTGCGGGGTAAAGTGATAAAACTGCGAGTTGAATCGATTCGATGGGATTTAAACCGGAGTTCCCATCAAGCCTGAATATTTTACCATTTTTAGAGCTAAATAGCCCGAGGAAAAAGTAGCCATCACCCGCTTAACCTGCAATCGGTAAATTTAGATACCATGACCGACACATATTTAATGGCCGTTTTGTTGTAACAATGGAAATGATATTAATCACAACAATCATTAATCATGTTTTCTGTGGAAGCAACCAAAACCCTTCCTAGGGCAGAATTCAGCAAAAATCATCGGATTTTAGTCGTAGAAGATGAAGACCTGATTCGGGAAATGCTGGTTTTAGCCTTAGAGGAGGAAGGTTACGAAGTCAGCATTGCCGCAGATGGGCAGAGCGCCTTGAACAGTTTGTATCGAGCCGAACCTGTCTCAACGGATTTTCCCTTTGACTTAATTGTTTTAGATATCATGCTGCCGCAAGTCAACGGGCTGGATTTGTGTCGCCTCCTCCGTCAACAAGGGAACCCCGTGCCGATATTGATTTTGAGTGCCAAAGGCAGCGAAACAGACCGGGTATTAGGGTTAGAAGTAGGGGCCGATGACTACTTGACCAAACCCTTTAGCATGAGGGAGTTTATTGCGCGATGTCGGGCTTTATTCCGTCGTCAACGCCTGAATGGGTTAATGGATCCGCAAGTGTTGCGATTTGGAGAGATTACGTTATATCCCCAGGAATGTCGGGTGATGGTTTCCACGGAAGAGGTTAATTTATCTCCAAAAGAATTTCGCCTGATTGAGTTATTTATGAGTTATCCCAGGCGGGTGTGGTCCCGGGATCAGTTACTCGATCGCGTCTGGGGTCCGGATTTTGTCGGAGATAGCAAAACCGTTGATGTCCATATCCGATGGTTGCGCGAAAAATTAGAGCGGGATCCGTCCCAACCGGAGTACATCATTACCGTTCGGGGATTTGGTTATCGGTTAGGCTAAAAGCGGCGATCAGTTCAACTGTGTCCTGGAGTCACCTCTGGCGACGATCCCTCAATTGCTTATATCATCAGACCAAGAGCGTGAAAAATGTTTTCAAAGTCCCTCTCCTATGAGGAGAGGGATTTAGGGAGAGGTTCCGATCGCCTAAGTTGATCCCAAATCATTCACTCTTAACGCCAAAGCACTCTATATTGAGGAAGCGAAATGGCTATCGTCGCATTTTTCCTGGGCCTAGCTGTGGGAATTGGATTTTGGCTGTGCCAGCAGTTTTGGATGCGCCAGCAGTTACGGCAATGGTTGGGGGGGTTGCCGATCGATTCCTTTGGCTTATATATGCCAATGATGTCTCGATTGCGCCGAGCGATCGGTTGGATGAAACAAGAGCGACAAGAGCTAGAAGCCCAGGTAGAAGAGGGACGGCAATTATTACAAGTTGCTCCCATCGGGTATCTCCAAGTCGATGAAGAAAACCAATTAGTCTGGTGCAATTCCCAAGCGCAGGAGATCCTCCAGATTCAAAAGTGGGAACCGAGTTCCCCCCGTTTATTACTGAAATTCGTGCGGTCCTACGAATTGGATCAGCTAATTGACAATACTCGACAACAGCAAAAAGCGCAGATGCGAGAGTGGGTGTTTCATCCTGCTTGTCAAAATGGGTCAGAAATGGGCAAAACGCGATCGCTCACCTTACGCGGCTATAGTTGGCCCCTAGGGGAGGGACAAGTGGGGGTATTTTTAGAAAATCGCCAACCTTTAGTCACCCTGGCGCAAAACCGCGATCGCTGGATGAACGATTTAGCCCATGAACTGAAAACTCCCCTCACCAGTATTAGCTTAGTCGCTGAAGCCTTACAAGGCCGGTTAGAGCCTCCCTGGAGTCAGCGCGTCGAGCGCTTATCGGGAGAAACGAATCGGTTGATTAAACTGGTCCAAGACTGGCTCGAACTGAGTCATTTGGAAGTTGATCCAGGGGATAAACTGGTCATTAAATCCGTGGATATCTGCGGCTTGATTCAGTCTGTGTGGCAAACCCTAGAACCGTTAGCCCGTCAGAAACAGATCAATTTTGAGTATTCTGGACCTGACCCGGTATGGATAGAAGCCGATGAGTCCAAACTCTACCGCGTCTTTTTGAATATCCTTGATAATAGTATTCGGTACAGTTCACCCCACGGCAAAATTCAAGCCATCATTGCGACTAAGATTGTGGGCGAGGTTAGCCCTAATAGCCAGCCCACCTGGGAACGAGAAATTATCCAAATTGATATGATCGATTCAGGATCAGGCTTTAGTCCGTCGGATCTCCCTTATATTTTTGAGCGCCTTTACCGAGGGGACCCAGCCCGCGCTAGACAATCCCTGGATCTGACTCCAAGCCCGGGGAAAGCCTATTCCACCAGTCCAGGATCGGGACTAGGTTTGGCGATCGCCGAACAAATCATCACAGCCCACGGAGGCACCATTAAAGCCAGCAACCATCCTGACACCGGCGGAGCCTGGTTGCAACTGCGACTACCTGGCGATTCTCGTTCCGAGACGCTTCGCGATCGGGCAGTTCTCAATCCCCACCCTTAAAATTTGGTGTCCCCAACTGCGATCCAGTCAAACGTATCCCCTAATACCGTTTTTAGAACCCGTTTTGTCAAATTATTAACCCTTTGTAGCGTTATTTTTAAACCCAATGGCTAGTCAAGCCGGACTCTCTGCTTCGTCCTATAGTAAAAATTCTAAATTGACTCATTTTAGGCGGAAAGTAAAACGCTTAGAGCGCGATATCTTGCGGATGGGTGCCTTAGTGGAAAATTCTTTCCGTCTAAGTCATCAAGCTTTATTTGCCCGAGATTTATCCGCTGCCGAAGCAATTCCCTTACTCGACAAACAAATCGATCGCTTTTATCGGCAAATCGAATCCGAATGTGTCATGCTCATGACCTTGCAAGCCCCAGCCGCAATGGATTCCCGTTTACTCGGGGCCTTTATGCAGCTCGTGCGAGACCTAGAACGCATTGGTGACTATGCTCAAGATATCTCGGAAATTGCCGTCCAACTCTTTCCCTATCCCCCCCATCCCTGCATGGCGGAAATTGAGGAAATGTCCCACCAAGCTAGAGCAATGCTGGCAACCAGTCTCGTCGCCTTAGCCGATCTCGATGCCGAAGTGGGTCAACGGATCAAGCAACTCGACTCGATTGTAGATGATGCTTACCATAACCTTTATCACATCCTCGCCAATCAGCGCGATATTAAAGGAGTGGTTGAACCTCTGTTATTAATGGCGTTACTGATTCGCCACCTCGAACGGATGGCGGATCATGCGACCAATATTGGCCAGCGAGTCTCCTATATCGTCACAGGTCATCGATGATGAATATCAAACGTCGCGAATTCTTGCTGTTTTTGAGTGGATTTGCCGGAACAGTCGCGCTGAGTTCCCTGCAATCTTGCAATTTCCCCGGATTACACTCATCACAAAAGAGTCTCAATTTTAAGCCCCTCAAAGGTCCTCTGCCAGTTCCAAGCGATGGCATTGCACCCGCTCAACAAATCGCCGAGTACAGTAGCTATGAGGTCCTCGACGATCTGCTTCTTCCCGAGGGGTTTACTTACGATGCGATCGCCCAATGGGGAGACCCAGTGGGCGATTCTCGTTTTGGCTACAACAATGATTATCTCTCTTTCATTGAAACAGCCCCCAATGAAGGATATCTGGTCATTAACTTTGAATATGTCAGCGCCGGGACCTGGATGCAAACCTATCCGTTAGTCATTCAAAAACCCTTACCCCTAGAAGCGATTCAGTCTGGAATGTCTAAGGCTTCCAAAGGAGAAACACCCACCACGATTAATGCCTTTGCACTCGCTGACAACAACCCACTTAAAGCCCAAATTCAGCAAATTTGCGAAGAAGCCTTAATTGATCAGGGACTCGGGGTAATTTCCTTACGACAAACCCCGGAAGGCCAATGGGAAAGGACCAATTCCCCCGCAGATCGTCGAATTTCTGGGATTTCTGGGTTAAAAGATGGCCGGTATTTAAAAGTCAACTGGTCCTGCGGTGAAGATTTTTCAGAAACAGCAGGTACAAGGATATCGCGATGGATTGGGCGATCGCATCATTGGCACCTTTGGCAATTGTGCTGGTGGGACGACCCCCTGGGGAACGGTATTGAGTGCGGAAGAAAATTTCCAATCCCAGGTGTCGGAACCCATCTATGCCGATGGCTCCTCTTTCGATCCAGGGGAATTAACTTTTAACTTGGCTGCTGATCGTCTACATGGACAAGGCAATGTATTTGGGTTAGCGGGTAATAAATATGGATGGATTGTAGAACTTGACCCAACCGACCCCAACGACTATGGGACCAAGCACACTTGGTTGGGACGCTATCGCCATGAAGCGGTAGGCGTGCGGGTGGAGTCAGGAAAACCCTTGGCGTTTTATTCGGGATGCGATCGCCAGGGAGGTCACCTTTATAAGTTTGTCAGTCAAGGGGTTGTCACCAATCCCACTGATAAAGCTAACTCCAAATTATTGAGCGAGGGTCAACTCTATGGGGCGAAGTTCAACCCGGATGGGACCGGAACTTGGATTCCTCTGACTCCGGAAACGGCAATCGACCCCCAACTCCCCAGTCAGTTGGTGGGGAATGTCATCTCTTTACCCCAACGGCAACCGCCAACTACTGAAAGACAGCGGAATCAACGCCAAGGGGGTTATTTTATTGGCGATCGGGACGAACAGATCCAGACTTTTAAACAACAGTTCAAAACCCTTGATGACCTCTATATAGGCAATCCCGAAGAAAAACAAGGGGCGATTTTAATTGATGCTCACTATGCGGCTAATGCAGCAGGCGTCACCTGCACTGCCCGTCCAGAAGATACCATCATTGCTCCCGACGGTTCCCTTTATATCGCCTTTACTGCCGGAGGGTCAGCAAGCGAAGGAGGCCCGGATAACCGCATCTTTACCGGACCAAATGGCGAGACTCCCTATCCCTTTGGGTGGATTTTCCGCCTCAACGAAGATGACAACGAACCCGCTTCCCTCACCTTCACTTGGGAAAAATTGGCTCTAGGTGGTGAATCCGCCCAAGGGGGAGTAGGATTCGCCAACCCAGATAATCTGTTAGTGGATTCCGGAAGTAATCTCTGGATGGTGACGGATGTTAGTACCGGAGGACTCAATCGCCCTGTTCCCTCTCGGGTGGATGATTCGGGAGAGGCGATCGGTCTTTCTCAGCAAATCGGCATCTTTGGCAATAATTCCATCTGGTTCATTCCCACATCGGGACCTGATGCGGGTAAAGCCTATTTATTCGGCTTGGGACCAATGGAATGCGAAACAACCGGGCCATTTTTAACCCCGGACGAACGCACTCTATTTTTAGCGGTGCAGCATCCCGGTGAAACGAATGGAATCCGGATGAATCGGGCCACTGAAACGCGGGAGTTCGCGATGCTCACTCTAGAGGGAGAGGAATTTATCCAAACTCGTCAGGTCCCATTGGGTTCAAACTGGCCCACAAAGCAACCGAATGACCCCCCGTTACCAGCGGTTGTTGCGATTCGCCGTCTGGATTCCCAGCCGATTCCTCCAGGGATGACTTCTATATAAATAAGGAAGAAAGATGGAGGGACAAATTTCAGTCCCGCTCATTTCATTTTAAAACAGGCGCTTCAAGCGCCTGTTTTAGTTTTACCCTCTAATTTTCATACTCAAGTCCAACCAGGTGGATCGGGTAATCGGGGCGCTGGTGGAGATATAGTCCACTCCGGTTTCCCCAACGGCACGGATTGTTTCGAGGGTGATGTTGCCAGAGGCTTCAATGGAAATCCGGTCGTTATGCTGACGAATTAGGGGGACCGCTTCCCTCATCCGCTCAACCGTCATGTTGTCCAACATAATAATGTCGGCTCCATGTTCGAGGGCTTCTTTCACATCCTTTATGGTTTCGGTTTCCACTTCTATGGTTAAGGGATAGGGAATTTGGGACCGGACTCGGGCGATCGCTGCGCCAATTCCCCCTGCCGCCACAATATGGTTGTCCTTAATCATTACGGCGTCATCCAAT
>CAWGFK010000070.1:0-882500 GCA_963821735.1 uncultured cyanobacterium | reverse complement strand
TGTTTGATGAACATGGGCTATTAGCTCAGGTGGTTAGAGCGCACCCCTGATAAGGGTGAGGTCCCTGGTTCGAGTCCAGGATGGCCCATCTTAATCAACCTGAAATGAATGCTAGCAAAATCCCAAGCCGGAACTAAAACACAGCAACTTATCTGAAGTCATCTATCTATAGAGACCAGAAAGACTGCTGGATTTTAACCAGCAATGAACCTTGAAAACTGCATAAAGAAAAGAATCAAAGGTAAAACTTTTCAATCGACCTCTGTTAAAAGAGTCAGATTGAAAAGCTGTCCAAAAAAAGAAGCCCAAATTGTGGTCAAGCTACAAAGGGCTGACGGTGGATACCTAGGCACGCAGAGGCGATGAAGGACGCGGTGACCGGCGAAACGTTCCGGGGAGCTGGAAACAAGCTTAGATCCGGAAGTGTCCGAATGGGGCAACCCTATGAACTACCCGCTGAATATATAGGCGGGAAAGAGCTAACCGGGTGAACTGAAACATCTTAGTAACCCGAGGAAGAGAAAGAAAACTCGATTCCCTAAGTAGTGGTGAGCGAAAGGGGAAGAGCCTAAACCATTTGGTTTACCAGATGGGGTCGTGGGACAGCCACAACAGACCAATCAACTTAGACGAATCCGTTGAAAGCGGAACCACAGAAGGTAAAAGTCCTGTAGTCGAAAAGAAGAGCAGCTGGGCTGAATCCCGAGTAGCACGGAGCACGTGAAATTCCGTGTGAATCAGCGAGGACCACCTCGTAAGGCTAAATACTACTGCGTGACCGATAGTGAACCAGTACCGCGAGGGAAAGGTGAAAAGAACCCCGGAAGGGGAGTGAAATAGAACATGAAACCGTCAGTCTACAAGCAGTGGAAGAACGATTTAACGTTCGACCGCGTGCCTGTTGAAGAATGAGCCGGCGAGTTATAAGCACTGGTAGGTTAAGGCATAAACTGCCGGAGCCAAAGCGAAAGCGAGTCTGAATAGGGCGTTAATCAGTGTTTATAGACCCGAACCCGGGTGATCTAACCATGTCCAGGATGAAGCTTGGGTAAAACCAAGTGGAGGTCCGAACCGACCGATGTTGAAAAATCGGCGGATGAGGTGTGGTTAGGGGTGAAATGCCAATCGAACCCGGAGCTAGCTGGTTCTCCCCGAAATGTGTTTAGGCGCAGCGGTCGAGATTTAAACCTGGGGGTAAAGCACTGTTTCGGTGCGGGCTGCGAGAGCGGTACCAAATCGAGGCAAACTCTGAATACCAGGGGAACACTCGGCCAGTAAGACGGTGGGGGATAAGCTTCATCGTCAAGAGGGAAACAGCCCAGACCACCAGCTAAGGTCCCCAAATTGTCACTCAGTGATAAAGGAGGTGGGAGTGCAAAGACAACCAGGAGGTTTGCCTAGAAGCAGCCATCCTTGAAAGAGTGCGTAATAGCTCACTGGTCAAGCGCTCCTGCGCCGAAAATGAATGGGGCTAAGTGACATACCGAAGCTGTGGAATACATATTTTGTATTGGTAGGGGAGCGTTCTATATGGGGTGAAGCACTAGCGGCAAGCAGGTGTGGACTGTATAGAAGTGAGAATGTCGGCTTGAGTAGCGAAAATATTGGTGAGAATCCAATACCCCGAAACCCTAAGGGTTCCTCCGGCAGGCTCGTCCGCGGAGGGGTAGTCGGGACCTAAGGCGAGGCCAAATGGCGTAGTCGATGGACAACGGGTTAACATTCCCGTACCTTCGGTTGTTGGTGTAGAGTGACGGAGAAGGCTGCCGCCATCCGGATGTTGGTTACCGGTTCAAGCGTTCAAGGTGTTGAGGGACGGCGAAAACGTCCTGAGCTGAGGCGCGAGTACGAGACCCTACGGGGTCGAAGTGGTAGGAGTCCAGCTTCCAAGAAAAGCTCATTGCACCATAAACAATCGAGGCCCGTACCCGAAACCGACACAGGTAGGGAGGTAGAGAATACTAAGGGGCGCGAGATAACTCTCTCTAAGGAACTCGGCAAAATGGCCCCGTAACTTCGGGAGAAGGGGTGCCCCCTGATGAGGGGGGTCGCAGTGAAGAGGCCCAGGCGACTGTTTATCAAAAACACAGGTCTCCGCAAAGTCGCAAGACGCGGTATGGGGGCTGACGCCTGCCCAGTGCCGGAAGGTTAAGGAAGTCGGTCAGGGGGTAACCCTAAAGCTGGCGACTGAAGCCCCGGTGAACGGCGGCCGTAACTATAACGGTCCTAAGGTAGCGAAATTCCTTGTCGGGTAAGTTCCGACCCGCACGAAAGGCGTAACGATCTGGGCGCTGTCTCGGAGAGAGGCTCGGCGAAATAGGATTGTCTGTGAAGATACGGACTACCTACACCTGGACAGAAAGACCCTATGAAGCTTTACTGTAGCCTGGAATTGGGTTCGGGCTTGGCCTGCGCAGAATAGGTGGGAGGCTTTGAAGTACCCCTTGTGGGGGGTATGGAGCCATCGGTGAGATACCACTCTGGCCAAGCTAGAATTCTAACCTTAACCCATTATCTGGGTAAGGAACCGTTTCAGGTGGGCAGTTTGACTGGGGCGGTCGCCTCCTAAATGGTAACGGAGGCGCGCAAAGGTTCTCTCAGGCTGGTTGGAAATCAGCCGTCGAGTGTAAAGGCACAAGAGAGCTTGACTGCAAGACCTACAAGTCGAGCAGGTAGGAAACTAGGCCTTAGTGATCCGACGGTTCCTCGTGGAAGGGCCGTCGCTCAACGGATAAAAGTTACTCTAGGGATAACAGGCTGATCTCCCCCAAGAGTCCACATCGACGGGGAGGTTTGGCACCTCGATGTCGGCTCATCGCAACCTGGGGCGGAAGTACGTCCCAAGGGTTGGGCTGTTCGCCCATTAAAGCGGTACGTGAGCTGGGTTCAGAACGTCGTGAGACAGTTCGGTCCATATCCGGTGTAGGCGCAAGAGCATTGAGAGGAGCCTTCCTTAGTACGAGAGGACCGGGAAGGACGCACCGCTGGTGTACCTGTTATCGTGCCAACGGTAAACGCAGGGTAGCCAAGTGCGGAGCGGATAACCGCTGAAAGCATCTAAGTGGGAAGCCCACCTCAAGATGAGTGCTCTCATGGAGTTAATCCAGTAAGGTCACGGGCAGAACACCCGTTAATAGGCGCTCGGTGGAAGTGCAGTAATGTATGTAGCCAAGGCGTACTAACAGACCGAGGGCTTGACCTCATCCAACTTCAATTTAAACTTTGATTTCTTTTCTTTATGCAGTCTTGAGGGTTTATAATACCTCACAGTTTTCCGGGTGCCTATGGCTTCGTGGCCCCACGCCGACTCCTTCCCGAACTCGGACGTGAAACGCGACTGCGGCGAAGATACTTGGAGGGTAGCCTCCTGGGAAAATAGCTCGGTGCCCGGTCACTATTTAAACTAAAAAGCCTCCTGTTTCTCTACATAGAACAGGAGGCTTTTTAGTTTTTAGAGTGTTATTAAAATCATGAACAAAACTGCTCGACACAGCGAACAAAGATTTCAACCCCTATGCTCAGAGCGGTTTCGTCAAAATTAAACCGAGGATGGTGATGGGGATAGGCTAGGTTTTGAGAGAGATTGGCTCCGCCTAAAAAGAAGTAACAGCCGGGGACTTCTTGTAAAAAGAAGCTCATATCTTCCCCTCCCATTGTTTGACACTCGGGCACAATTCCTGCGGGGGTTTCTACGACATTTTCCGAGACCGATCGCACTAAGCTCGCGATCGCCGGATGATTAATCACTGGCGGATAAAGTTTTTGGTAATCTAACTCATAGCTCGCCCCATGACTCTGACAGACCCCCGCAATGATCTGCTCAATCCGTTTAGGGATAGCCTCACCTAATTCTGGATTAAAATAGCGCACAGTTCCGCTTAAGTGGGCGGAGTCAGCAATCACATTTAACGCTTTCCCGGCATGAAGTTCCCCCACGGTTACCACCGCAGATTCTAAAGGATTAACATTCCGCGCCACAATAGTTTGCAGGGCCTGAACGATTTGGGCGGCGACTAAAATTGAATCCACGGTTTGATGAGGCATGGCCCCATGTCCGCCTTTGCCCTGAATATGGCAGCGAAAAAACTCAGTTGCTGCCATTAAAGGACCGCTACGCACCCCAACAGTGCCGAGGGGGAGGTTGTTCCACAGGTGCAATCCAATGATGGCATCTACTGCCGGATTTTCCAAAACTCCCGCTTCAATCATGGGTTTGGCACCCCCTGGGCCTTCCTCTGCGGGTTGGAAAATGAATTTGACCGTTCCAGAAAATTGCTCGGGGTGTTGGGAGAGATAGTAGGCTGTCCCTAGGGCGATCGCTACATGACCATCATGTCCACAAGCGTGCATTTTCCCCGGATGCTGCGATCGGTAGGGGATCTCATTCTCTTCAAAAATCGGCAGTGCATCCATATCGGCGCGAATCCCGATCGCCTTGCCCGGATTTTTACCTTCAACAATGGCCACAATCCCGGTTTCAGCAATCCCAGTTTGATGCTTAATTCCCCATTGTTGCAATTTTTGAGTAATGAATTCAGCACTCAGATGTTCGTTAAAAGCAAGTTCGGGACGTTGATGTAACCACCGACGCCATTCTACAAGTTGAGGTTGTAAAGCCTGTATTTCAGACCGAAGACTCGATTGATTAATTCGCTGCGGATTGAGAGATGTAGAAAACATGGGTTGAACTGTTGAAAAAATAGAGACTTTCACGATAATTTCTGTTTTTTGTTTGTTTAATAACCCAAAACCAAAAAATATAGCTTTTATCTTGGTGGAAAAAAGCGAAAAATACTCGGGTTTTTAGATAAGTAAATTGACCAGTTTTAGGGTATAATATCCACTTTATTTTAAGGGTTTAAAATCGGTAACCGGGGCAGCAGTAGCTCAAGGTCGAGATTAGAGGCCGAGTGAATGAGTTGGTCTAAATTATGAGCATCCTCTAAACAGGGAATCGTCCCCAAGACGCGAGTTTGAGTGAGTGATTCGATTAAATCGATAGGAGTTAAATCGGCAACTTCTGCGTCAGAACGAGGTTGGACACAATTGAGGATAATGCCAAGTAACGGCACTCCAGCTTGTCGGGCCAGGGCTACATTAGCAACAGTAGCGGCGATCGCCCCTAACCTGACAGGAACCACTAACACTGTGGGAATACCCCAATCGTGGGCTAAATCGGCTACAGTCAACTCCCACGAAATCGGGGAACCCAATCCACCCACGCCTTCCACGAGGACGAAGGAGAAGCGCGCTTGCAGTCGAGTAAACACCGGCCAAAGCTGTTTGAGGTCTACGGAACGACCTTCCCGTTGCGCGGCCACTGGAGGCGCGAGGGGGGCCTCGAAATAGAGAGGCGTAATTTCTTCTGGGGATTGTTGTAACTCAAACAGCCGTTGATAGAGTTCCCGATCGCCGGTTCCCGATTGCAGAGGTTTCATCAGAGCCAGCGATTGCTGGGGATAATACCGTTGCCAATAGGCAGCGATCGCCGTGGTCACTACGGTTTTACCCGCATCGGTATCCGTTCCGGCAATCAGTAATGTGTTCAATGTTTTATTCCGGTCCTTGGTCATCAGTTTGGCAATCGCTTACGTTCTAGTCGCTGACGCTAATCTCAATTTCATAATTGATCCCGGCTCCTGCGGCTACATCAATTTTATAATCTCCAGGGACAGAAACCTGACCTTGCCATTGCACCAGCATCGCACCATCTTCAACCATTTGACCATTGGGATAGCGGATATCCAGACCGATCGCCCCAGAAACCACCGATACTTTCAGAATCTGGCCTCTGTTCACATTCACCACATAGCGTTTCGGTTGGCTCGTCGTGCGTCCACTCATTTGGCTGCTACTGCCCTCGGAGACCTGAACTCGTTGGATGTCTATCCCCGGCGTCGGATCCGAGGTTGCCGTCGGGACAGGGATCGCCCTAGGATCCGGGGTAGGTTCCCGTTGGGGCCCAGGACTGGGAGCCGGAGTGGGTTCCGATCTGGACGGAGGACTTGGACTCGGGGCGGGACTGGGGATAGATTCTAAGCGTTCTGGCGGAACCGGGGACTGATCCCCGAGGAAACCCGGAGGGGGTGATTCGGGGGCGGTTGATGCCCGACTCGCCCGAGTGATTCGCAGCTCAAAATTACTCGGGGAGAATCCGGGTAAACTAAATAACTCGATCTCGTATTCTCCGGTTTCTTGTAACCTTCCCGTCCATTGAGTGACGCCTCTGGATTCCCCAAGCGCCATCCGGTTGGGACCCCAGACATTCATTAAAATCCCCCGGTTGGCGAGACTTGCACTCAACAGTTCACCGGCAGTTCCTGAAACGACGTATTTAATAATTTCGTTCTCTTCCACAGTGCCTTCTACTGCCGTGGTTACCCCAGTGTCAACGTTGAGGGGAATAGTAGAAATAATCGGGTCTGCTGGGGGTGGGGGTTCCGGTTGTTGGGAACCGGGGCGTGGGATGCCAGGAATCGGCAAAGGGTTAGAGGATGTTGCCGGAGTAGAAGGGGTGGAGGTGGGATTGGGTGAGGGGGTTGTGGTGGAGTCCGGATTGGGTGAGGGAAGCGGTGGAATGGTTGCCGGTTCCAGGTCCGATTCAACATTGGAAAATAAGGGAGCCGGATTCTCCTGGACATCGGGGCGATCGAGCTTTAAGAAAGAACGGACGACATTCCAAGACCCTAATCCACTCAAGAGAATGATGGCAAAGATTCCCAAGGCGATCGCGATCGGGTGGTCGAATAAAGAATCAGAACTCGGAGAGATTCCGGGTCGGGGAGAGTTGGGGTTTAGAGATGGAGAACCCACGGGGTTGCGGCCTACGGCAATTGTAGCCAATTCCGATCCCGTGGGATCGTTGCCTTGAGGAATCGGGCGTTGGGGAGTTAGTTGGGCCAGGACGAGCTGGACTTCCTTGGCATATTGGTAGCGATCGCCCGGTTTGTAACTCAACATCCGATTCAGGACCCTGACCAATTCTGGCTGTACCGGATGGGGGACAAATCGTTCCCAGTGCCAGACCAGCTTGACATCATCAAATAGGTCTTGAGGTTCTCTTACCGTGAGCAAGACCACAGCAGTCACCGCTAGGGCATAGAGATCGCTACTGGGATAAGCTCGACCCGTTTGCATTTGTTCACTGGGAGCATAGCCTAATTTTCCCACCGTTGTGGCGGCAGTCCCTTGTTCTGGAAACTGAATCAGGGTAGCGAGTTCTTTCACCACACCAAAATCAATCAAGACGGGCCAGCGGTCGGATTCGCGGCGAATGATATTCTCTGGAGAAATATCGCGATGAATAATTCCTTGGCTGTGGATGTAATCCAGGATGGGTAAAAGTTGCTGCATTAACTGCAACACTTCAGTTTCAGAAAAGCGCTTGCCTGCGGATTTATACTCTTCGAGCAGGGTGCGATAGGTTTTTCCGGCTACATAATCTTGGACTAAAAACAGCCGTCCTTCTTCTTCAAAGGTGGCTCTAAACTGAGGAATTTGAGGGTGTTGAATTTGATAGAGAATGGCTGCTTCTCGCTGGAACAATTCCAGGGATTTGACCTGGGCATGGCTGCCATTTTGGGCGGGAATAAATTCTTTGAGGGCGCAGCGTTCATTAAACCGTCCTTGATCTTCGGCGAGATAGGTGCGGCCAAACCCTCCCTGACCTAAAAGACTGAGTATATGATATCGGTTTTGTAAGATTGTTCCACTAAAAATTGCGGTTTGCATACAAGTTAAGTTCTCGTTTAAATCAGAGGGATTGAGGTTTCTTCGATAGGGTTTAACCGACTTAATGGCGATCGCTGGGATCGCCATTCAAGATATCAGCAGGGACAAAGCGCGATCGGGCCAACCCGGATGATCTATAATCCCTAACTCAAAAGGGGAAGGACAGGAAGGAATTCGTCGTGAGTGTTTTATTCAGTCTGTTCCGGTTGGCTGTAAAGGGAACTTCTGCCGGCCCCTCCTGAGTCCCCTATTTGCCCCCTAGCGATCGGGAGTTTCCTCCTTCTATTCTGGCAAAGTTATTTCAGGAGGACGTTCCTCCGAAACCCGCTGAATCTCAAAATTATCGATACTCATTTCAAAGCGATTGAAGATGACGCGCATTTCGTCATAAGCCAGGGCAGCAGAAAGACCGCGTGGTGTGGGACATTGGACGCGCAGTAAAGTTTGAAAACCGCCAAACTCTTCGTTGATATAGAAGGTTTTGGAACACTGGAAACTGATAAAGCCTTCTAGAGCAAGCTGATTGAGGGCGGCAACTCCCAAGGGAGAGTTGAGAATATTTTCCCACTGTTGCGAGACTTCTGAATCGGTCATTCGACGCCACTGCTGGGATTGAGCTTGAGGGGGATTAGGGTTTTGGCCGAAGTTGGGGGAGGCTCCTAAACAACTGGCGATCGCCAGGGTAACTCCAACTCCTGTGTAACGGGCAATCCAAATCGCTGCACGAGTAATCGGCTGGATTTTGTCAGTTAGGTTCATCAAAAACTCCCATTTTAAAACTGGATATAGGTCAAATCCGGCTAAAATTTACGACCCTCATCTACGAGGCTCATCAATGCCTCAATCATGCCTCAATCAAATAAAGGACCGGCCTAGGGTTTTTGGGGTTCGCAGGGATATCAAGCTTGCTCCTCGAATGAGACTACAGTCATGAGCAGACAAGGGGGTTCATCGCTTCATTTCATCCTGTCAACCTGACAACCCATCAGGGCCAGAAACCCGGTTTCTTGTCCGACCGATTGAAACGGTCACGAAATTCTAGGACTAGCCTGAAAGCTTGGCTTTGACCATTTCTTGAACTTTTTTGCCTTCGGCCTTGCCTTTGAGCTGTTCCATCGCTGGACCCATCACCTTGCCCATATCTTTGAGAGAGGTAGCACCCACTTCAGCCACAATTTGATCAATCACTGTACTCACTTCTTGATCAGACAGCGGCTGGGGCAGATATTCTTCCAGAATTGCCAATTCTTGGGCCTCTTGTGCCGCGAGTTCCTCTCGACCCCCTTGCTGATATTGCTCAATGGACTCTTTGCGTTGCTTGGCGAGTCTGGAGAGAATCTCTAGTTCTTGTTCTTCCGTTAAAGTATTCTGGCCCAAAGGTCTGACGCTTACTTCCTTTTCCAGAATCAATTTTTTGATACTGCGTACTGTTTCCAGACGAATTTTATCCTTAGATTTCATTGCCGACTTGATGTCTTGGTCAATTCGTTCCTTTAAGCTCATAACGCCTCACTTTTTTTTCATAATTAACCGTTAATTTGGGAAAATCGAGTCAGGGAGGCAACGGAGGAAGCCAGCCTCCTTCCAGCCTAGCCGCAACCTAGGGGAGTCGGCAATGATTCGGGGGATATCTCAGAAGGCTTGGGAAGTTTCTCCAGAAAAAACCGTGCTATTCCCTCAATGGATCTAGCTGTGGCCAAAAGGTAGCCCAGGAATTGAGGCTAGGATTAAGGAGTGGGTTGGGGGTGGGGGCGTTACGCCGGTTTCCCTGAGATCTAAGTTAATCAATATTTAGGTAAATATAGCCCCACAAACCTGATGGTGCATAGATTAGAGGGTCATCTGTTTCCCTTTCGCCCAATTGATTCATTTAATTTCCCCCCGAATTTCTATATTGCTTTGGATAGAGATCCGAGAAAATAATGACGAAAATTTCCGATTGAGGTGATAAAATTTGAACCAATGAACGTCCGATGAAGTGCCTGCCGTGATCCGTTCTGCTACTTTAACCCTCCAGCCATCTCTGGCTACCTTTGCTGACCATAGCCGTCTGCGACTGTTTTCAGGTTCTGCTAACGTCCCTCTGTCTCAGGAAGTGGCTCGCTACTTGGGAATAGATTTGGGACCAATGGTCCGGAAGCGGTTTGCTGATGGTGAACTTTACATCCAAATTCAGGAGTCAATCCGGGGATGTGACGTTTACCTGATTCAACCCTCTTGTTATCCGGTGAATGACCACCTGATGGAATTGCTGATTATGATCGATGCCTGCCGACGAGCCTCGGCAAGGCAAATTACCGCCGTAATTCCCTACTATGGCTATGCTAGGGCCGATCGCAAAACAGCGGGACGAGAGTCCATTACCGCCAAACTGGTAGCAAATTTAATTACCCAAGCCGGTGCAAGTCGGATTTTGGCAATGGATTTGCACTCAGACCAAATTCAGGGTTATTTCGATATCCCCTTAGACCATGTTTATGCCTCGCCTGTCGTGTTGGATTACCTCGTTAGTAAACAACTCTCTGACATTGTGGTAGTCTCCCCAGACGTGGGAGGCGTGGCGAGAGCCAAGCATTTGCCAAAAAGTTAAACGATGCGCCTTTGGCGATTATCGATAAACGTCGGCAAGCTCATAATGTGGCCGAAGTAATGAATTTGATTGGTGATGTAGAGGGCAAGACGGCAGTGCTGGTCGATGACATGATCGATACTGCTGGCACGATCTGCGAGGGGGCTCGCTTACTCCGGAAAGAAGGAGCCAGACAGGTTTATGCCTGTGCAACTCATGCAGTTTTTTCTCCTCCGGCAGTTGAGCGCCTTTCTACAGGGGTGTTTGAAGAGGTAATCATCACGAATACAATTCCGGTACCCGAGGATAAACGCTTTAAACAGTTGACCATCCTTTCGGTTGCCAATTTATTGGGTGAAACAATTTGGCGGATTCATGAAGATAGTTCCGTTAGCAGTATGTTCCGCTAAGTTATAGGGGATGGACTCCCCGGTGAAACCAACTGCATAAGTGTTAACGCAGGTATGAGCCTGCGTCTTTTCATGATTTAGCCCGCATAAGCGGGCTTCTTTGGGTAGAGTTGAAGTCAATCCGGCAGATGCCGGAGATCTCTGGGACTCCCTGCCATTAAATTACCTGAGCTTTCCTGATTTTCCTAGCAGATATTCTGCAATATATTAAATCAATTTAGAGCCGCTTTTTCGGGAACTGAACCGATGAGTTTTTGATAAACAATGAAGCCTAAATTTAAAAATACTTTGGCATGGCAGCAAGCCGAAATCCTAATGCAACCGGCTTTGATTCGCGTCCTAGATAATATTCGCAAACAACTCGAAGATTCCAGTTGGGAAGGCACTTACGAAGATGTGCAAACGCCCTTTCCCTGGCTACCTCCTCTGTTTAAAACGGGGAGAAGCGGAACACAAGTTTAATGTCTGGGAATTGTGCTTTGAAATTTGTTTTCAAAATTATATCCCTACTCATGCAGCCACGGAAAGCCGTGATGTGGAAATTGATAGCAGTTTGATTGATGAGGAGGGGGAAGTAGATTGGAATCGACTGGATGAGAAAGCAAAGCAGTTGGTTGAGGACATTTTTGCCAATTTGCCCAAGCTGTAACAAGGTCGGATGCTGTCTGATCGCATAAGAACAGGTAATGTACAAGAAAACCAGGGATGGCTATGACTCAGGAATTGCGGAAGCTTCAGGCAGCGAGTGGCGCAGTCTTTGCGGATTCGGACTCGGAAATTCAGGTGCCGGTGAGTTATGGGAATGACCCAGGGGCGATCGCCTCGGCATATCAGGCGGTGGCATTATGCGATCGCTCGGATTGGGGGCTGATTCAAGTCAGCGGTGGCGATCGCCTACGCTTTTTACATAACCAAAGCACAAATGAGTTCCAAAAACTCCCACCGGGACAAGGGTGCGATACGGTTTTTGTCACCTCTACCGCAAGGACGATCGATTTGGCAACGGCTTATATGACGGAGGATACCACTCTGTTGCTAGTCTCTCCGAGTCGGCGTCAGAGAATCATGGAATGGCTCGATCGCTATCTGTTCCCTGCCGATCGCGTGGAGTTGCAAAATATCACCGACTCGATGGCGACGTTTAGTTTAATCGGTCCCGGAAGTTTGGCCCTGTTAGCCCCCTGGGGCGTGGCAGGCGACTGGCCCCATGCCAGTCATCAACTCCTGACCCTGGGCGAGATTCAGGTGCGAGTTGCCGTAGGGAGTGGATTGGCCCTACCCGGTTATACCCTGATTTGCGATCGCAATGATGCCGCATTCCTCTGGAAAACCCTCACTGATGGCGGTGCCGTTCCCTTGGGAACCCAGGGGTGGGAACAACTGCGAATTCAGCAAGGACGTCCTGCACCCGACTGCGAACTGACGGAGGATTACAACCCCTTAGAAGCGGGATTATGGCACAATATCTCGTTTGATAAAGGTTGCTACATCGGACAAGAAACCATCGCCCGGTTGAATACCTACAAAGGCGTCAAAGTCCAACTTTGGGGGGTCAAACTCAACGCACCCGCATCCCCTGGAACAGTGGTGACGATGGGGGAGGAGAAAGTTGGGACCCTCACCAGTTACACCGACAGTCCGGAAGGTCCTTTTGGGTTAGCCTATATTCGCACGAAGGCAGGAGGTGCAGGGTTGCAGGTGCAAGTGGGTGAAACAACTGGAGAGGTTGTGGATATCCCCTTTGTCACGCGAGGATATTTGGGGTAGGGGTGGTTGTTGGTCCCTGGGATTTTTGAAGACTGAGGACCAACAATACCTGTGGAGTTTAGGTCCAGAACAATTGTGCATTGTGGTTTTCGGTGGCAAGTCAGGGAAATAGCTATCCAAGTAGCCATAAGTAAAATAAGATAGGGTTTTCCGGAGAAAAATAGATGGAAACAATTAAGCTAAAGTCTCATGTAGGAACCGATGGAATTATAAAAATTTAGATGCCAGCTAATTTTAAAGATACTGCGGTTGAATTCGTCTTAGTAGTACAACCGTTATTGTCTGAAGAAACTAAACCCAAATATAATGCCTGGGGCAAGTTGACTACTAAAGAATCAATTGAAAAATCCATTGATCAAATGCAAAAATTGCAGCAAGAAGTGGTACTTCCCTCAACTTCTATTCGAGAAATGATTGAGGAATGGCGGAGATTTTAATGCAATTTGTATTAGATTGTTCCGTCGCAATTAGTTGGTGCTTAGTCGATGAAAATAACGATTATGCCAATGCTGTACTGGCCCTGATGCCGGATTGTGAGGCGTATGTACCGGCAATTTGGTCCCTAGAAGTCGCGAATACTCTACTGGTGGCAGAACGACGCAACCGGATGACTCAGGAGCAATCACAATGAGCGATCGCTTGGTTATAATATTTGTTAATTCACGTTGACTAACCAATGGATAGCGAGGCGTTCTCTTTAACATTTCCTCTAGGAAGAAAAGAAGGTTTAGCAGCTTGTGATGCAGCCTATTTAGAGTTAGCTATCCGATTAAAATTGCCATTAGCAACATTTGATCGCCGCTTGGCAGAAGCCGCAAATCGCTGTGGGGTCGATTTGGTAGTTGTTGATGGTTAGAAAAATCCGAGAAACCGGGTTTCTTCCAAACATCTCTGTCACCCAATTCAAGGGTTCATAGAAACCCGGTTTCTTTGGTAGGTGGCTGAGAGGCGATCGGGATTAATCACAAATGACAAATAACACATGACAAATCAGTATTTTTCCCTTACTTAGGATGAAACTTAGGGTATAGCATTCCCTTAACGGGAATGCCGCCTTGGAGATGTCTCTCGACTACGGTTTTCACTTCACCAGGTTGCATCTGGGAATACCAGATTTCGTCAGGAAGGATCAGCACCATTGGACCATTTCCACATTGTCCTAAGCAGCTACTACTTTCAACGGTAACATCAGCAACGGGTAAGGATTGAAAGGCGGCGAAGAACTTTTTGGGAACCTTGTTTTCTACAGGTGCGATTTGTACAGATGAGAACTCGTTTAGGGGTCAATTGCCTCAAAAGAAAGAATTAAATAGCGGGTAATTCCTATTTTACTGAGCCACTCGGCACCGGCGGTAATTTTTTCGGTTTCCGCTGCTCCATTCTCGCGAAATAGTCGGCGGACTAGGGGATAAGTCGGTAAGGTATTGCGGGTAATATCCTCTTCTATGCGTGTGATAAATCCGGTATTTTTGGCGAGGTTTCGATAGGTTGATAAGGAAAAATCGCTCTTCATTGAGCCGTAGGTATTATAGACTGAAGAGGTCAAAAATTGACCGATTAAGCGGGTGAAGGGAATGCTAAATTTTAGGGGGACAAAATCGCAGATGGCGAGATATCCCCCGGGTTTTAACACTCGGTGTGCTTCTTTAAAAAAGGTCTCCCGACTGGGAAAATGAAAGATACATTCGACGGCGAGGACGACATCAAAGGAGTTGTCTTCAAAGGGCAATTTGCAGGCATCGGCACAGACGAAGGAGATGGCATTTTGGTTGAGGGGATGGACTTGCGATCGCGCTCGTTCGAGTTGGCGTTCGTCGATATTGACTCCCACAAGCTCTAAGTTAGAAAACCGTTCGTTGAGACTGGCGATCGTGCCGCCAAATCCACAACCACAATCGAGAATTTTCAATCCGTCGGTGATTTTTCCCGCATCGCAAACCCGCCGGGATAGTTGTTCGGCAGCGTTGGCAAAGTCAGGAATGGAACCATCGGCGCTGCTGGGGTCTTCCCAGTACCCCCAATGGACGTGACGACCAAATGCGGCGATCGCCGTTGGATTTTGCTGCTTTAACAGTTCCAAAAGGTGGTCAAAATACGGAAGGTGTACTTTAAATTTCATAGGAGTTCAAACTTTTGAGTGTCAGGATTCTCTCACCCTGTTTTTTCACAGCCCATTTTATAGGAAAATTGAGGACAGATTGAACTATTTTTTCAGTCGGTCCGGCAATGGGTGGCCATTTGAGTACGGATGAAAATGCTGTGGCTGCTGATTTAGTCTGGGGATAGTCCTTTGGAGGCTAACCAATTGCGATCGTATAACCGGGATTGATAGCGTTGTCCACTATCACAAAGGACCGTTACCAGGGTATGACCTGGACCCATTTCTTTAGCTAAAGCGACGGCTGCACCGACATTAATCCCCACAGATCCACCCATGAATAAGCCATCTTTTTGGAGGAGTTGATAAATGACGCGAATCGCTTCTTGATCATCCACTTGAATGGCATCATCAATCGGTGCACCTTCCATATTTTTGGTAATCCGACTATTGCCAATGCCTTCGGTGACGGAATTGCCGACGGGGTTGATTTCGCCGGTTTTGACATAGCTATATAATCCACTGCCCATTGGGTCAGCAACGATACATTTAATATCCGGGTTCTGGGCTTTTAAAAACATAGAAACTCCGGCATAAGTCCCGCCAGTTCCTGTTGCCGCCAGCCAAGCGTCTATTTTCCCGTTAGTTTGAGCCCAAATTTCGGGTCCGGTGGTTTGATAATGGGCCATTCTGTTGGCTAGGTTATCAAATTGATTGGCCCAAATTGCATTGTCCATTTCTTCGGCGAGTCTGCCGGAAACCTTGACATAGTTATTGGGATCTCGGTAGGGAACTGCGGGAACTTTCCGCACTTCGGCCCCTAATGTGGTGAGGGTATCTATTTTTTCTTGCGATTGGGTTTCGGGAATAACAATTAGGCATTTATAGCCTTTGGCGTTGCAAATATGGGCTAATCCAATGCCGGTATTGCCTGCGGTTCCTTCGACAACGGTCCCCCCGGGTTTGAGTAAGCCTTTGCGTTCGGCATCTTCGATAATAAAGAGGGCGGCGCGGTCTTTAACGGACCCTCCAGGATTCAGAAATTCGGCTTTTCCTAAAATTTCACATCCGGTTTCTTCGCTAAAGCTATTGAGTCGAATTAAGGGGGTATTCCCTACGGTTCCGATGAACCCCTGTTTAATATCCATTGGCTGTTGTCCTATGGCGGGCGATTAAAACTGTTGGTTTGATTGTTTTATAAATTTATTCAGCAGAGTAAGACGATCGCCCTGCTTAGAGGGCTATCTTTGTCGGAACATCCCTACAGATTAGCAGGGGCGATCGCCCAGGGTCTGAGCCTTATTTATTCGGGGGTGGCGTTAAGCGCAGATAAGGTTTAACAGCAGTGTAGCCTTTGGGGAATTTTTCCTTTAATACTTCGGGGTCTTTGATGGAAGGGACAATCACACAGTCATCGCCATCTTTCCAGTTGACTGGGGTGGCAACGCTGTAGTTGTCGGTGAGTTGTAAGGAGTCGATCGCCCGCAGAATTTCCACAAAGTTGCGTCCGGTACTTGCAGGATAAGTTAACACCAACCGGAGTTTTTTCTGAGGGTCAATGACAAAGACCGATCGCACGGTGAGGGTATTGTTGGAATTGGGATGGATCATGTCGTACAGATCGGATACCTTGCGATCGGCATCGGCCAAAATTGGATAATTGACGCTAACATTGCCGACTTCTTCGATATCGACTATCCAGCCTTTATGGGATTCCACATCATCCACACTCAGGGCGATGGTTTTGACATTGCGCTTGTCGAATTCCGCCTGGAGACGGGCTACTTCCCCGAGTTCCGTGGTGCAAACTGGGGTGTAGTCCGCAGGATGAGAAAACAGCACCACCCAACTCTCTCCCGCCCAGTCGTAAAAGTTAATCTCTCCCTGGGAGGATGCTTGAGTAAAGTTGGGTACGGTATCACCTAAACGCAGAGACATAGTAAAGTTCCTGTAATTTCCAATACAAAAAAGAATCGATTAGGCAATTCTGCCCGATAACTCCGGTTTGTCCGGCGGTTTTTAGATCTTTTTTAGATTGTATCAGGTTGCTTTCTTTGTGGTATGAGTTAAAAGCATATTTTGATGTCATCGATTGGAGTATTGGCCTGTGTTCCAACTGCTGTACTCTCTGACTCGCGCCATTGAGCCATTTTTAGTGCCAATTTGCTTTGTCAGTGCTTGGGTTTTGGTGATGTTGCTGGGGTGGAGCCTGTTTAGTGCGATCGCCTCGGCAACGACCAATGCCAAGCGAATGCACCAGATTCCCTGTGCCTATTGCGTCTTCTTTACCAATGACCCTCATTTGAAGTGTCCCGTCCATCCCACTCGGGCGATGTCCGAAGAGGCGATCGATTGTGTGGATTATCGAGATTGCTGATTGCCGATTAGTGATGATATAGTCACCTAGGGCCTCAAATTCTCCTCCCTGCTTAGTTAGTTGACCGCGAACCAGAGAGTTGTTAATATGAAATATCACCTCTAAACATAACGATAGATGATCAACTGGAAAAATATGTTGGCGGTGGGAGGAGTTTTATTGGTTCTTCAATTGCTCAACTATAACTATCGCCAGGGCAATTTTAGAACAGAACGAGTCCAGACTCTCGTTCCCGTCGGGACATCTCCTGTTTACCCCGTTGCACAAGTTCAAATTCCTGCTGGATGGAATCATCTCTTTTCACCGGATGGGCGTTTCTCCGTTATCGTTCCGAATGTTCCTCTAAAAGAAATAAGAAATGGGAAATTATTCGATCATGAATTTTTCATAGAGCTTGAATCGGAAATTTATAGCATCGGATACCGTGACTACCCTATGGATCTTTCAAAAGAGGAGAAAATGGAACTTTTAGACAAAATTGGCACAATGCCCGATCCTAATTATTCGGTTATAAACAAGCGCCATTTTGGTTTAGGTGGTCATCCAGGTGTTGAAATCGAAATGGCACCTAAATTTCTCAATTATCCTCCAGGAAAAGCTTGGCAAATATACGTCGGTAGAAGGGTATATAGCCTGATGGTATTCACTCCTTATCCCCAAAATGCTGAAATGTTTTTAAGGTCTTTCCGGCCATTATAGATCTAAGTCGGTGAATAATTCTTTACAGCGGCAATAGATGCGTTACACGCTCCCAGTACATACTAAACCTCTTGCAAAATAGCGGATATATCCCCCTACCCCCCTTAGAAAAAACACTCGGCTTTGTAGAATTTTGCAAGCGGTCTAATCTAGTTGCTAATTTCTAACAACACTTTTAAAACCCCTCGCTGTTGGGCGTGATCAAAGGCGGCGATCGCCTCGTCGAGGGGATATTTGGCTTGAATTAAAGGGTTGACATTTAGCTTGTTTTGTGATAAAAGCTCTAAGGCTTTGGGAAACGGACCGCAACGGGACCCGATTAGGGTAATTTCATCCACCACCAGGGACGAGATATCGAGGGTGAGGTGACCCGCATAGGTGCTTTTGAGGACGAGGGTCCCTCGGGGACGTAAGGCGCGACGGGCAATGGTAAATCCTTCGGGGTTGCCGGTACATTCCACGGCGATATCAAATTGGCGGTCTGTAACGGCATCGGCGAATCCGGTTTTAATGCCTAGGGACTCCAAATTCTCCAGTTTGTCCCGATGTCGCCCGACTGCCAGCAAGTTACAACCCGTGAGGGCGAAGGTTTGGGCGACTAACTGCCCTAATTTGCCATCGCCTACCACCAAGATGCGATCGCCTGGGGTGATGGGAACTTGTTCTTGAATTTCTAAGGCAGCGGCGATCGGTTCGGTGAAGGTTGCCATATCCGTTGTAATCGTATCCGGCACCGCATACAAGTTTTTCACGGGCAGGGTCAAATATTCGGCAAAAGCGCCATTGCGATTGACAATTCCCAACACGGTGCGATTTTCGCAGTGGGTGGGTTGTCCCTTGCGACAAAAGCGACAGTCTCCGCAATAGGCGTTAATTTCTCCGACAACGCGCTGATTTTGCAGGGATTCGGGTCCGCGTTCCACCACACCGACGAATTCATGACCTAAAATGCCAC
Organism: uncultured cyanobacterium; assembly: GCA_963821735.1. Lineage (GTDB taxonomy): Bacteria > Cyanobacteriota > Cyanobacteriia > Cyanobacteriales > Laspinemataceae > Laspinema. The sequence continues at coordinate 863,894 of CAWGFK010000070.1, read as the reverse complement.
TGTAGGGATAGTAACCCCGCAGCAGTTCGAGGTCAGTATTGCAGATTCCCGCCCGTAAAACTCGGATGAGGGCTTCTCCTTCTGGAGGTTCGGGAATGGGAAGTTGCGATCGCAGTTGTAATTGCTGATTTTCTAGCCAGAGTCCTTTCATGGTTCTCGGTCCTGACAACAGAATTACATTCTATTTTACCTGAAATTGCTCTTTTTAAACTTTTGAATTCTTCAGCTTAAAACGCCATCATGTCTGCATCTTTACCCCATAATTTTCCAAATCCTACCCCACCGGGGGCGATCGAAGTGAAAGAGTATCCCGAGTATCGGGCGGTGACTTACAGCCATTCGGGGAATCCTCAACAAGCCAGCCAAGTTGCTTTTAATCCGTTATATCAGCATATTAGTACCAATCAAATTGCCATGACAACCCCGGTTGAAGTGCGGTATTTGGATGGGTTAAGTCCGGACATGACCACGCCACAAACTGCGGAAGTTTCGTTTTTATATCCCAACCGGGATATTTCGCCGGAAATCCAGACGGATGAGGTTAAGGTGACGGATTATCCCCCCATGACTGTGGTCAGTATTGGTATTCAAGGGGCTTATAGTTGGGCGAGTTATGAACAACATTTGCAACGGTTGCAAGATTGGCTGAATGAACATTCGGAGTATGTGATCAGCGGTCCGCCTCGCCGGTTGTTGTACAATTCTCCGATGACTCCGGAAGCAAGTAAACTCAGCGAGGTGCAGATTCAGATTGCTGGGGTTAATGCTGGTTAATTTATTAAATAACCCCCAGGCTAAAGCCTGGGGCTATAGGACGAAGCCCGCCTGCGCGGGCTATTCAATAAGCATATTTTGAGTTTAATTTTAAAATAAAAACCCACAGGCTTTAGCCTGCGGGCCGGGTTAAAATAATTTAAGTTAACCCTTGAAAAATGGGAATTTCTATCACAAATTCAGCCCCTAAATCTGGATTGGCATGACAGGAGATTTTACCTTGATGTTTTTCTACGATAATTTGATAGCAAACAGAAAGCCCTAATCCCGTGCCTTTGCCGACGGGTTTGGTGGTGAAAAAGGGGTCGAAGAGGCGGGCTTGGGTTTCTGGGGTCATGCCGGGACCATTGTCGATGATGCGAATTGTGACTCGATCGCCAGTGGCAGAGGTGAGAATGCGAATGGTGGGGGATTCAGGGGGTATTTCTCCTAACTTGCGGTTGTACTTTTGCTCTAAGGCATCGATCGCATTATTCAGGAGATTCATAAACACTTGATTCAATTGTCCGGCATAACATTCCACCGCTGGCAGTAGGCCAAATTCTGGGATAATATCGATTTCGGGTCGCTCAACTGTGCCTTTTAGTCTACCTTGCAAAATCAACAAGGCGCTTTCGATGCCTTCGTGAATATTCACTTGCTTCATTTCTGCTTCATCGAGGCGGGAAAAGGTGCGGAGTGATCGGACGATGCCTCGGATGCGATCGGTTCCCACTTTCATTGACCCTAAAATTTTCTGCAAATCTTCTTGCAAAAAATCCAATTCTATGTCTTCGAGTTTATCCGCAATTATCGGGTCGGTTTCTCCATACTGTTGCCGGTAGAGTTCGACTAAATCAAGTAAATTTTCTAGGTAATCCCGAACATATCCCAAATTTCCTGAAATAAAATTCACCGGATTATTAATTTCATGGGCAATTCCTGCCACCATTTGCCCCAGAGATGACATTTTTTCCGATTGAATTAACTGGGTTTGAGTCTGTTGCAGTTGAGTTAAGGTGGCTTGGAGTTGCTGATTTTTTTCCTGCAATTCTCCGGAAGTTCGATGCAATCGTTCCACGGTGTCGCGCAAGGCGGTTTCTGCCTCAACGCGATCGCTAATATCCCGGGCGACGCCAATTAATCCAATGGCATAACCTTGGGCAGAACGATAAATGGTTTTCGAGGTTAAATAGGTCCGGGGTGGAGAGGAAGTTGAATCTGCATTCAATGGCACAATTTCTTCTTCTAAAAGCTGAGTTTCCCCTTCCAACAAAATCCGATGGTCATTTTTCATCCGTTGTCGCGCCGTTTCTGGGGATAATAATTCGGTATCATTTTTCCCTAAAATTTCATCCACGGGCTTACCCATTGCCTTGGCCCCGGCAGAGTTAATGGAGAGATAGCGACCCTGAAGGTCTTTGACAAAAATACTATCGGTTGTTCCTTCGGAAATAGCTTGCAACAAATTGTAACTTTCTTGCAATTTCTCCTGGGCGCGTTTGCGTTCGGTGATGTCACGAACAAACAAGGTGTAGAGTTGTCCTTGGGGTAGTCAGAACATGAGCGATCGCCAGTTCGATGGGAAAAGTCGTGCCATTTTTCCGCTGTCCGACTAATTCATAAGCCGAATTGCTTTCCCCGGGCATTTGACGAGTATTCAGAAATAGGGCCAAATAGGCGTCAATTTCTTGCTGCATTAACCAGGGCATCAACAGTTTCAAATTTTGCCCTTGTAATTCTGATTCGCTATAACCAAAGAGTTCCAAGGCAGCGGTATTCATCCAATGAATTTTACCGCCATCGGTGATGGCAAGAGTTCCCTCTGGGGCCGCTTCCAACATGGCTTGATATTGTTGAGAATTGCCCTTTTCAAAGGTAAGGAGTCGGTTACTTTGGTAGATCAAGAGTATTCCTGCGGCGCAAATGATGAGGGAGGCGATTCCCGTGGCGATCGCCGGACGGGGTAGGTAGGATGCGCGCAGTTGTCGGACCTCAATCTGGGTCAAAACGGCCCCATTTAATTCGGGAATCGGGGCATAAGCGACGATCGCCGGAATACCCTGTTCATCGGTAATCAACTGACTGCCGGTTTCCCCAACGATCGCCCGGTGGATGGCATCGGCGAGTTCAGAATCCGGGATGACGGGAATCCAAGGGCGATCGCTGGTAGTCCCCTGTTGCCAGATCACCGGGAAATCGTCGGTTTCCACCCAGGCGATCGCCACGCGCATCCCCGAGGGTTGAGGGAGTTGATACGCTTGTTGGGCGGACTCCCAGGCGGTTTGCGGGGTATCCGTGACGGTGGCAATCCCCTGGATTAGCTGGACTTGCATTTGGACGGTTTGTTCTAAGTGCGATCGCCCTTGGGAGAGGACCATCCGATCCAGGATATAAACCCCAATTCCCGCCACCGCCATCGCGATCGCGCTGAATGCAACTGTCCAATAGACCAGTTGCTGGCGGTTATTTGGGCGATCGGCATCATCGCTTATGTCCTGCTTCTGGGAAACACCCATCATGGAATTCCTCACCGGGACTTGCTTGAATTTTTAGCCTCTACTGCCTCAGTTTAAGCCACCTGACGGATTATTATTCCCCCTGAATATGGACGACTAATTCTCGATAATGACCTTGTTGCCGGTGTTCCCAAATATAAATTCCCTGCCAGGTTCCAAGCACTAATCGACCTCGATTGATGGGAATTTGCTCACTCGTATGGGTGAGGGCCGTGCGAATATGGGCGGGCATATCATCGGGACCCTCCGTACTATGGCGGTAGCGGCGTTGTTCGGGAACTAAATCGGAAAAGAAATGTTGTAAATCTTCTAATACATCCGGGTCGGCATTTTCTTGCAGCAATAAACTGGCGGAGGTATGGCGCAGAAATAGGGTACAAAGGCCCGTTTGTACTCCTGATTTTGCCACGACTTCTTCCACTTTGGCGGTGACTTTAGCCAGGGATTTTCCGGTGGTTTTCAGTTGGAGGATTTGTTGATGGTACGTCATAAATTTAATCGGTAAAAGGGTTAACGTTCCGAGGCGGATTCGGTTTGGAAATAATCCACCACTGCCTGGGCGATCGCTTCCGTTCCATTTTTGAGTAAGGGTTCAGTTGATTGCGGGGGGAGAGGAGGTTCTCGCAAAAAGTCCCAATTCCCCTCAAAAAACTCTTCCTGGGTGACAATTCTGTGATGACAATGCTGTTGGATTCCCGAGAGTAATAAGGGGGATTCAGCAAACCCTTCTCGGGTGAGGGAGATAATCGGCACATTTTGGCGACAAGCTTCTGAAAAGGTGCTGAATCCCGGTTTGGAAACCACTCGCCCACAAACTGGCATAAAATCCACGGGACGCAGGCGATCGCCATTGGTTTGATTATCAATTTTAACTAAATTGGGTAAATCTGGCGCATGGCGGTCAAAGGTGATAAATTGCCAATCGGGAAAGTCCTGCAAATTATGATAAGGAATTTGTTCCAGTCCCAATCCGCCAAAGGTGAGTAAAATGGTTTGTTCTAAGGGAGATTTTAGCCCCCAGTCCCGGCGGAGAGTTTCCGGTTGATAGCGGGGAGTTCCGCCAGTTAACCCGAAATCTTTAATGGTTGGAAAGGCACTCATGGGTTCGTGAAAAGGCAGACGAAATAAGCAATCACATTGACTGAAACAGTCCGCAATCCAATCGGCAATCGCTTCAAATTCTCCTCCCCAAGGACGATAGATAAAATCCCACCCAAAATTGCTCATCATCCAGACGGGAATGCCTGCCGCTTTACCAATGGTTGCCGCTAAGGGGGGAATATCAGCCAGAATTAATCCGACGCGATTGAGATGAATAAAGTTAACTTCCCCCGAGGCGATCGCATATTGCCGTTTCCGAATTTCTTGCAATTTTTCAAGGGTGGCCACTTTATCCATCTTCAAGCTATCTGCCTGAATTACTCCCACATCTAAAGCTCTTTCCCGTAAGATAAAATCTCCGGTAATATAACTCTCCAATAACCACCGGGGGGCGGTGGTGACTAAAATCAACAGAATATCTGGATTTAGCCTTTGAATTTCTGCCGCAACTGAAGCGGCGCGCACTGCATGACCAAAACCATGATTGGTAATGGCAATATAAACAACAGGTCGAGTTTTCACAGTCTATATCATCTAAACAATTACAACAGGATAAAGGTGAAATTATGTCAAGAGAACCCAGATATTGCGTCTCTAATGCCATGCTAAGACAGATTTTAGCCCATTTTCTCAAATGACCAAGAATCAAGGCTGCGGTTGGACAAATAGCCAGCATATTTTTCGAGTTTAAACCCGCTTAAATCTGCTGACCATACTCTTGGATTCCCTGAATCAGTCGTTCAATTTCCGATTCTAAGGTAAAATAATGGACACAAGCACGCACACAATCTGGCTTGAGAATCGTCCGGACCATGACGCGATGTTCTTTTTCCATAAACTTCACCAATTTGTCATGAGTTGCACCAGATTTTCGCAGATTTTCATTAAGCTGAAAAGAGACTAAACCGGCTTCTGGCGGAGTGGATTTTAAGCAAATAATATCCGGTAACTCCCGGAGTTTTGTCCAGAGTTGATGACTTAAGGCTTGGATGCGATCGTACCGTTCTTCCGGGGTTCCCATGCCATGATGAAAGGCGATCGCATTTCGTAATCCGGCTAATAACGGATAAGCAGATGTTGCCACCTCAAACCGCCGTCCATCGGGTTTAAATCCTACCCAGTCTCCGGTAGAATTCATGGCAATGCTGCGCCAACCAATAAAAGTGGGATGGAGGGTTCCAGCCGCATCAGGACTGACATATAATCCGCCTAATCCTTCGGGTCCACACCACCATTTATGGCCGGTAAAGGCATAATAATCGACGCCAATTTCGGTGAGATTTAAGGGTAAAACCCCTACAGATTGGGCGGCATCTACAAGAACTCTAATTTTTGGGTAAGGGGTTGATTTTGGATTGAATTCATGGCAAAGTTTAACAATATCGGTGAGGGGTAAAACTTGGCCGGTATTCCAGAGGATATGACTGAGAACGACTAAGCGAGTATTGGGGTGAAGATGGGAGGCGATCGCTAAAGTGGGATTCCCCTCATTTAACGTTTCCATCAAGGGACAAATGGAAACTTGTAAATCGAACCGACGGGCGATTTCATCGACGGCAGCGACAATTCCGGGATGTTCGCAGTCGCCGATTAAGATGCGATCGCCCGGTTGCCAATCCAGACCCCACAAGGGAATATTGCATCCAATGGAGACATTTTCCGTGAGGGTAATCGTATCTGGAGTGACCCCCAGTTCCGAGGCGATCGCCTCTCTTGTGGCGGCGATTTCTTCATTAACCCAAAGTCCCGTTTCTCCGGTAAAAGGTCCTTTTTCTTGAATGGAGTGATAGGATTTAAAAAGGGCGGTCTAATGCCGATTCCGGCATCGGTCCTTGTCCACCATAGTTAAAATAGGCTTTATTCTTTAAAGCGGGAAATTGCTGGCGATCGGTCTGTTTCACAGGGAATTACCTCAATTTTAATCCAGTTTAAAATATAGATTCGCAGTAAAAACATAGCGATTCTAAATTCAGATTACAACTGAATTGGTTAATTTAATTGATTAGTATATCATAATCTCGCCTGGAGGAGAATTCCGGATAATAATTGGTCTTGTTTCAGTGACTCATCAGGGAGAAATCAATTTGGATTGAGATATTTTTGGGTGGCTATCTTCTCCAGAATAGTCTGGAGTACAGTAACTTTAACCGGCTTAGTAATATACTCATCCATCCCGGCTTCTAAACATTTCTGGCGATCGCCTTCCATTGCACCTGCCGTCATCGCCACAATCCGAGGGCGCTGGGTAGGGTCCCACTCCTGGCAAATCTGGCGAGTCGCTGCTAATCCATCCATTTCTGGCATTTGAACATCCATCAACACCACATCATAAGGATGCTGATGTAATGCCGCTAAAGCTTCTACCCCGTTATTAGCAACATCGGCATGATATCCCATTTGGGATAAAATTTTGAGGGCAACTTTTTGATTAATGCGATTATCCTCCGCTAGGAGAATTCGTAAGGGAAATCGTTCGGCCAGTAGGGGGTCAATCTGAGGAATAGAAGGGGCATTAGCCGAAATAATTGCCTTCTTTTTGGCAATCACATTCATCAACACTTCATACAAATGAGAACATTTAATGGGTTTTGTAAAACAACCGGAAAAATGGGGAATAGAATGATTCAGAGATTGACCCATTGGAGTCAATAAAATCAGGGGAAGGGTTTGGGGGTCTCGCAACTTGTGCAACTCGGAACCCAGCGTAATCCCATCCATTTCTGGCATCTGCATATCCAGAATTGCTAAATCAAACGCTTCCCCGCGATTTAGGGCGGCGATCGCCTCCGATGGCGAACTCACCCCTAGGGGAATCATCCCCCACTTCTGAGTTTGCCGGATTAAAATTTGCCGATTAGTCTCATAATATTCGACAATTAACAGCCGCTTTCCCTCTAACTGAGCTTCAATTCCCGTTTCATAAGCGGGCAAGGGCAGGGAATCTTTGGCCACAATAATTGTAAAATAGAAAGTCGAACCCTCCGCGACTGTACTTTCTACCCACATCCTGCCCCCCATCAGTTCACACAACCGTTTGCTAATCACTAATCCTAACCCCGTCCCTCCATATTTTCGGGTCGTGGAGGCATCAATTTGAGAAAAAGAGCGAAACAGTTGATTCATATTTTCCGTGGGGATGCCAATCCCTGTATCGATGACGGAAAATTTAATTTCAAAATAAGTCGGACTCGGTTCTAGTCTCACGACTTCAGTTTCTAGGGTGGAGTTGGAAAATAGGTTGTAAACTAGGCGACCAATTGCCGATTTCCTCAGCTTCAATTACAACCCTTACTTCGCCTCGTTCCGTAAATTTTACCCCATTGGTGAGAAGATTCGCTAAAATTTGGCGCAAGCGGGTGACATCCCCGATAATGCGAATGGGAGTCTTTTCATCCATCAAGTAACCCAATTCTAATCGCTTTTCAGCCGCTTTAGCAGCCACGAGAACCAGAGCATCTTCCACTGTCTCACGCAGGTCAAAAGGAGTCTGTTCTAGGGACAGCTTACCGGCTTCAATTTTAGACAAATCTAAAATATCATTGATAATCGTCAATAATGCTTCACTACTGTTGCGAATTGTTTCTACAAAATCTCGTTGATTCGGGTTTAGTTCTGTATCGATTAATAGCCCCGTCATGCCAATGACTGCATTCATCGGAGTCCGAATTTCATGACTCATATTAGCTAAAAACTCGGATTTTAATTGCGTTGCCGATTGGGCTTCCCGCAGGGCCAAATCAAGTTCTATGTTATTTTCTTCCAGTTGAGCCGCAATTCGAGCGGTTTCTTGTTGAGACTTAATAATTTCGGAAATATACTTTTTAATATGCTGAACCGAAGGAAGAAAGACAAATAAAGCTTCTAGCAACATGACGAATAAGCCGAGAACTAAAAACACCCTCTCTAAACGGATCAAGTGTTGAACCCGCTGAAGGGCTTGTTTTTCATACTCGGAGACAATCGCATCCATCGCCAAGAAAAATGCCCTTTCATTGGCTAGAATTTGTTGAGAAAAGGGCAAAATATCCTCTCGATCAACCGGGGTTTCTGGTTCCGTGACAATGGAGAGTAAACCGATCGCACCTTGTCGCAGCGCTTGATAGGAGGGTTCGAGTTCGGCCAACATTTGGGAAATTTGAAGGTTGTTCTGTTGAGGCAATCCTAGTTCCGGATCCCCATATTTTAAGCCGAGATGGGACTGGGAAAATAGGTTCACGGCATCTTGCAGTTCTTGGATTCGGGCTTGGCGATCGCCCTGGGGGGGAGATTCGAGCCAGATCAGTGCGGATTTACTCAGTTGTTGGCTCAAAGCTCTTTGGCGTCCGGCAAGATTGAGCACCCTAGAATCGGTAGTAATGACACGCAGCGATCGCTGTCTCATGAATTCGCTGCCCACAGAGAGAATGGCGAGGACGCTGAGGGCGATCATATACAGTGCGCTCAGGCGGCGCGTCGGAGAGTTTTTGTGAAAAATAGAAGGCATAGAACTGGTAGCGACTATGTGGTTAGATTCTGTTTGAGTCTGATGAGGGAATTCAATAATTTTTATTTCGAGTTGTACATAAATTTTAATAATATATTCTTTATAATTAAATCAACCTTTACTAAAAATTCTATCAATTTAATGTTCTCTGCCTTTAGGCTCTTTTGATGGGATGCTCCATTTCTTCCCGACGAAGCACCCGACACCAGGGGAGCCACCTTAAACCGCTATGGATTTGCCGGATCCCCTCTGCCTCAGAACCCAGAGGCGATCGCCAAGTTGTTCATTCCCCTGAGTATTCTCGCCGACTGATTCTTGATATGTTAAAGATATGCTGCTAACTGACAACCTTTTATTTGATTACCAACGCTGTGCGCGCCTGTCATTCCTCAACCTGTATGGAACGGGCACTCATCAACAACCGGCGAGTGATTTTGCCACCAAACTGAAACGGGATAGCGAAGTCTACCGACATAGCGTATTGGCAGAATACCCCGCTCAACGCCCGAATTATCCATCCGGAGACTGCGGTGAAGGGTGCCGAGGCAACTGTGGCGTTAATGAAACAGGGTGTCGATCGCATTGATCACGGCATCTTGATCACCCCAGGACCCCAAGGGGTCACCCTGATGAGTCGTCCTGATTTATTAATCCGCAAACCCGGGGCCTCAGTGTATGGGAATTGGTCCTATATTCCCGTGGATATTCGCTTTAGTAAACGTCCGAAAGCGCAACATCAAATTATGGCAGCCTTTCACGCCCTCGTGCTGGCGGGGGTCCAGGGAGCTTGGCCCCAGGACGCTTGGTTAGTTTGCCGTGAAAAAGGTGAATATTGGGTGAATTTAGAGAAATATGTCCCTCAAATGCAGGAGTTGTTAGACTCTTGCATTAAAATGCTGACCACTCGCCAAGAACCGGAAGTCTTTATGGCACGACATCCTTGCAGTATGTGCCACTGGCAGAGTCATTGTTATGCGATCGCCCAAGAGACACAGCATCTCTCCCTATTGCCTGGAGTAACCCCAATTCGCTATCAACAGTTAAAACAACTGAATTTGACCGAATTAGAATCCCTCGCTCATGCGGATTTACTCACTCTAGCTGAGGGTCTTGTCACAGTTTGTAATAATCAATATGAACCGGAAACCCTTGCCCGTGATCTGATCATACAAGCCAAGGCTACCCTCAATAATCAACCGATTGCTTTACCCCAAAAATTGCCCCTTCCCCCTAAGTTTCTTCCCGTCTCTCCCGTTGAACTCTATTTTGATATTGAAGCGCAACCGGAATTAGACCTAGATTTTCTGCTGGGTGTATTAGTTGTCGATCGCCGCAATCTCGCCCCCGGAGAAGCACCCACCCAGAAATTTCATGCCTTTTTAGCCGAAAGTCCCGACGAAGAATGCCAAATTTGGGAGGAGTTTTTGGAATTAATCTGGACCTATCCCATTGCTCCCATTTTTCATTTTTGTGACTATGAAATTCAAACCCTCAAAAAACTCGCCCGCCGCTATCATACCCCCGCGCACCGATGGAAAGTGATTCTGAATCGGTTTGTGGATATTCATAAATTAGTCACCCAATCTGTGGTCATGCCTGTGGAAAGTTATGCCCTCAAGTCAATTGCTCGATATCTCGGATTTGAGTGGGATAATGCATTAGCCTCCGGCGCTCAATGTGTGGTGTGGTACGATCGCTGGTTAGAAACGGGCGATCGGCATTACCTGGATTTGATTTTAACCTATAACGAAGATGACTGCATTGCTACTTTTGTCGTTAAAGATTGGTTGGTCAATTTTTCTCAAAATTGTTCCTGAATCTAAGGCTTAAACCTGCTATCAGTTTAAGCTAAATTAAGGGCAACACGGTTGATTATTACCTTTCAAAACATTTATATAAACTCCAACTCTCAGAGAACCCCTCGACTCAAACCTCTATGCTTTTCGGTAAAATCAATCCTATTTTATGGATAACATTGGGCTTGTCTTGTACTTTTGGCATGGGTTGCCAACCGCAAACCCTTCCAGAAACCTTTGCCAGTCCTGCCACTTCCCCAACTGCTAATTCTGCCTCGGTGATTACTTCTCCTATTGAATATCTAGGAGAATTCAAAATCCCCACCGGATTTATTTTTCAGGATACCCAACTCGGAGGACTCTCAGGAATCACCTACGATTCTCAGCGGAATTTGTATTATGCTCTATCGGACGATCGCGCTATCCAAGGACCCGCCCGATTTTACACCCTAGAAATAGAATTGAATCCTCTGGTTGTTACCCCCATTAGTGTTACCTCCTTGGTGGATAAAACCAGTCGTCCTTTTCCCACTTACACCGTAGACCCTGAAGGGATTGCCTTAACCCGTCGCGATACCCTATTTATTTCATCCGAGGGAGATGTTGAACGAGATATCCAACCCTTCATCAAGGAATTTTCCCGAGAAGGAAAAGAACTGCAATCTCTCCCCATTCCCGATAAATTCCTAGCTCAAAATGGTCAAGGAATTCGGAATAATCAGGCTTTTGAAAGTCTAACTTTAAGCCCGAGTGAGCAAGTCCTCTATACCGCCATTGAAACGGCTTTAGTTCAAGATGGAGAACCTGCAAATTTGGAAAAAGGAACGCCTGTCCGCATTTTGAAATATGATTTAACCACAGGACAACCGGGCCCAGAGTTTTACTATCTCACCGAACCCGTACAGACTGAACCCAAGTATCCGGATGGATTGACAATTCATAGTCTAGTCGAATTACTCGCTTGGGATGAAACAAAATTGCTCAGTTTAGAACGAGGCTTTACAGAAGATGTAGGAAACACGGTTTTATTATATGAAGTCTCTCTGGAAGGCGCAACCGATATTCAGCAAATCGAGAGTTTAAAAGAGGTTAATATTCAAGAGATTCAACCCGCTCAAAAACGCCTGTTGCTGGACTTGCGAACTTTAGAGATTCCCCTGGATAACTTAGAAGGAATGACCTTTGGTCCGAAATTGGCCGATGGACGACGCTCGTTAATTTTAGTCAGCGATAATAATTTTAATCCCTTGCAAGTGACGCAGTTTTTAATTTTTGCCATTACCTTAGGGAACTCCAAAAAATAAAATCTCCAAAACGTTCGTTCGTAGTAACGGATCAACGGAGTAGCCTTCTCAATGTAGGGGCGCAATGCTTGCGCCCTCTCTTGGGCGCAAGCATTGCGCCCCTACACATACCTTTGAACGTTTGGAGGATTTATATTTTGCGATCGCCTTAGAAGAGTGAAGGCGAATCCTGGACAATCGGGGGATAAATCTTGGATAATAAAGACAGCAATTCCCCACGCCAATTAATGGAAACTCCTACCATGAGCAGACACCCATCCGTGGTAAAAACCCATAACAGAACGGAACAACAACTCCTTCCTTTAGAGAATGGCGATCGCCTGACTCGTCCTGAATTTGAGCGCCGCTATCACGCCATGCCGAATTGCAAAAAAGCTGAACTGATCGAAGGAGTCGTTTATATGCCATCCCCTGTGCGTTTTACCCCTCATGCCGAACCCCACGGACTCCTAATCACCTGGTTAGGCGTCTATCGGGCGATGACTCCAGGAGTCAGACTTGGAGATAATGCTACTATTCGTCTGGATTTCGACAATGAACCTCAACCCGATGCCTTACTGAGATTAGAGGAAAGTCTTGGGGGACAGTCGCGCCTTACGGATGATGGATATGTTGAAGGTCCCCCGGAATTTATAGCAGAAATCGCCGCCTCAACTGCCACTTACGATTTACATGATAAAAAACAAGTCTACCGTCGTAACGGAGTGCAAGAGTATCTGGTGTGGCGCGTGTCTCAAACTCAACTGGATTGGTTCCGACTCACGGAAGGCGAATATATCCCCATTGAACCGAACGAAAATGGAGTGTTGCGGAGTCTCGTCTTTCCTGGATTATGGTTAGACTATTCCAAATTATTATCGGGAGATTTTTCGGGCGTCCTGGCAGTTTTACAAGCCGGATTGAATTCACCCGAACACGCGCAGTTTGTCAAGCAATTATCGGTTAAATAGCCTTTAATATGGCAGAAAAAGACGCGACAAACCCCAAACCTAAATTAGCCGATATCCGTACCTTATCACTGTGGGAAACGCTATAATTTCCCAGAGTAATTCATGGAGAATCACATCATGAGTAGACAACCCTCGGGGGTAAAAACCCATAACAGAACGGAACAACAACTCCTTCCTTTAGAGAATGGCGATCGCCTCACTCGTCCTGAATTTGAGCGCCGCTATCACGCCATGCCGAATTGCAAAAAAGCTGAACTCATCGAAGGAGTCGTTTATATGCCATCCCCCGTCCGTTCTAAAAGTCACGGTTTACCCCATGCGGCAATCATGGCATGGTTAAGCAATTACTGGCTGGCAACGCCAGGAACCGAACTGAATGATAATACCACTGTGCGTTTAGATTTAGACAATGAACCCCAACCGGATGCACTGTTAAGAATTGAGACTGGGGGCACTTCCGCGATCGCAGAGGATGATTATGTTGAAGGTCCACCGGAATTTATCGCAGAAATCGCCGCCTCAACTGCCACCTACGATTTACATGATAAAAAACAAGTCTACCGTCGTAACGGAGTGCAAGAGTATCTGGTATGGCGCGTGTCTCAAACTCAACTGGATTGGTTCCGACTCACCGAAGGCGAATATATCCCCATCGAACCAGACGAAAATGGAGTTTTGCGGAGTCTAGTCTTTCCGGGATTATGGTTAGACTATTACAAATTATTATCAGGAGGTTTTTCGGGCGTCCTCGCAGTTTTGCAAGCAGGATTAAATTCACCGGAACACGCAGCAGTTTGTCAAGCAATTATCGAAAAAACCGCTCTAGTTTGGGGATTTTACCCTCACAGTTCTACCTCATCATAGATGTCTGAAAGAGATAGCTGTAATCCCAGAGATTGAAATTCAACGATATCGTTTTGTAAAAAAGTTGCTAAACTCCAATCGCTGGGGCGATCGCCTCGCCGATATACCTCCACTTTCTTTTCTGTCTGGGATACTAACACATACTCTTGAAGACTATTCAATTCTCGATAATTGATAAGTTTTTCTTGACGATCTATCCGTTCGGTACTCGGAGAAAGCACCTCAAAAATTAGACAAGGGGACTCCAGAAAATACTTTTGCCGGTCTTGAGGATTACAACTAATTGAAACATCAGGATAATAAAATAAATCCAGTTGTTTGATTCTGACTTTCATGTTGCCCGAAAAGACTCGACAACCACTCCCGCGTAACTGATTTTTTAGGCCAGTGATGATATTAACCGAAATCAAATCATGCTCCTGGCTACCTCCGGACATGGCATAAACTTGACCTTTAATGTACTCGTGACGAATGTCGCTGAGTTCTTCATAGTGCAGATATTCTTCGACGGTCAGAATAGATTTTAAGGCTTGATTAGACATGATTTTGCCTTGAATTGAGGATTGGATGGGGTGATGGTGGGTTACGGTGGCGATCGCCCTTCCCTCTAGGATAAATCCCCCGCAGGTTTCTGGCAGCACTCCAGGGTCCGCCCTGATTGGATATTGCCAAGCTGTAATCGGCCCCTTCCCCGGTCAAAAAACTTTTTTTGAAAAAGGGGTTGACAAATCCAAAAGAACCGTGCAAGATATAAAAGGCTCAAGGAAAGGGACTGTAGTTCAATTGGTTAGAGCACCGCCCTGTCACGGCGGAAGTTGCGGGTTCGAGCCCCGTCAGTCCCGTTTAAAATATGAATCAGGTTACGCGCCGTGTTTTCCTAATAATAGGGGACACGGCGTGTCTCCTTGCAAACGAAGTTAATTAGAGAAAATAATTGTGACTGTTCGCGTCAGAATAGCTCCTAGTCCGACTGGGAACTTACATATTGGAACAGCCAGAACGGCTGTGTTTAACTGGTTATTTGCCCATAATCAAGGGGGCCAGTTCATTTTGCGGGTCGAAGATACCGACGAGGAGCGATCGCGCCCGGAGTTCACCCAAAATATCCTGGATGGACTCACCTGGTTGGGTTTGAACTGGGATGCAGGGCCAATTTTTCAATCTCAGCGTCTGGACCACTACCAAGAACGGGTGAAAGCTCTGCTTGATAAGGGTCTCGCCTATCGGTGTTACACCACCGCCGAAGAGCTCGACGCCATGAGAGAAGCCCAAAAAGCCCGGAATGAAGCCCCCCGCTACGATAACCGTCACCGCAATCTAACGGTGGATGAAATCGCCAAATTTGAAGCGGAAGGACGGCCCTCCGTGATTCGGTTCAAAATCGAAGACGATCGCGAGATTGTCTGGAATGACTTAGTACGCGGTGAAGTCTCCTGGCGAGGCAGTGATCTTGGGGGTGATATGGTGATCGCCCGGGGTTCCAGTGGGACCGGAATCGGGATGCCACTCTATAACCTCGCCGTTGTTGTCGATGACATTGACATGAGAATCACCCAAGTGATTCGCGGGGAAGACCATATTGCCAATACCGCCAAACAAATTCTGCTTTACGAAGCCTTTGATGTCGCGGTCCCGGAATTTGCCCATACGCCGCTGATTTTGGATATTTCCGGCAAAAAACTCTCAAAACGAGATAATGTCACCGGCATTTCCGAATTTCAGGCAATGGGATTCCTTCCCGAAGCCTTGGTCAACTATATGACCTTGCTAGGTTGGTCCCCGCCGGATAATCAGGAACTGTTTACCCTGGAGGAAGCGGCAAAGCAGTTTAGTTTCGATCGCGTCAATAAAGCGGGAGCTAAATTTGACTGGGATAAACTGGACTGGATTAATAGCCAATACCTCCACCAAATGTCCCCGGAAAACCTCACCGAAAAACTCATTCCGGTGTGGCAACAAGCGGGATATCCTGTTGATCCGGAGAGTAATCGTCCTTGGTTGGAACAACTATCTGCTTTAATTGGTCCGAGTTTAACTCGCTTGACCGATGCGGTAGAACTCAGTCGGATGTTCTTTGTGGATGAGGTCGAACTCAGCGACGAAGCGGCAGCCGAACTGGAAAAAGAGGGAGCCTCCCAGGTTCTCGAAGCGGTAATCGGACATTTAAAAAGTCACGAAAGCCTAACAGCAGCAGATGCCCAAGACATCATTAAACAGGTCACAAAACAGCTCAATATCAAAAAAGGGCTGGTGATGCGATCGCTGCGGGCCGGATTAACCGGCGAACTGCACGGTCCTGACCTGATACAATCTTGGGTATTACTTTATCAGCGGGAGCTGGACAAAACGCGCCTGCACAAAGTCTTAAAGGTTGACGAACAAGAGGGTAGTACCTTGACTCAAAATCCTGAACCAGAAACACCCCAAGATAAGATTGTGGCAGAAATTCCTACTTCAGAACCCCCTGTAGACGAAATTCCGGAACCTCCGACTGTCCCAGCGGTGACCACGGGAACCCCCAAAACAGGGGCCACGAATGAACAGTTAGAGCGGATCGGCAAACAAGTTCGCGAAATCCTCTCTTATCTCCCGGATTACGTGACTGGGTTTGTTAAAGACAACCAAAGACCCTTAACCACCGTTGGTTTATTGATTGCGGCTTTGGTGTCCCTCAGAGTATTGGTTGCTGTCTTGGAAGTGCTCAACGGCATTCCCCTAGTACAGCCAACCTTTGAAATCGTGGGTATGGCTTACTCCGGCTGGTTTATTTATCGGTATTTACTCAGTGCCGCGACTCGCAAAGAGTTGTCGGTCAAAGTTGAGGAAATCAAAGAACAAATTACCGGGAACCATTCCCCTAACCCCTAGGGAATTGGCCTGTCGGTTGAGGGTCCCAGCCGTGTCCTGACCCATCCTCAGACTGTTCCCCGGTTCTATTTTGCCTTGTGCATCCAGCGTTTCGTTCCACACACTCCTTTCAGGATGCGGTTAGCAGGGGGATTCATCCCCAGGAGGACCGTCGGCTGGACATCTAGCTGTCTCCTCCTACTCCGCTAGACCGCATCGCCGTTCTAGGCATCACTTTGCCCGAGGGATTGGAACAGTCTGGGGGATGTTTAACAAAAACCGATTGATACATCATTCATTAAGATGGGCGCATTCCGGTGCGCCCATTCTTGCGTTCTGGCGATCGCCTTTTTTACCCCGAACCGGATTTCGGAACTCAGGAGAGGGCCAAATTGTGAAATTGTCTTAACATAACTTAAACTTAAAGAACGGTTTTCCGAACCCTTCCCCAAATTGTGGTGTACATGAGTCGTCGGTTTACCTGATTCTGAGCCGGTTTTACCGACTTTTAGGCGAGTCAGTTGCATCGATCCTGATAATTAAGTTAAATTTGATTAAGATTCTGATCGGGATGAACGGTTTTACTCTATATCGGGACTCCACCCCTAGGGGGAGGAGCGGAAAGTGGAACAAACAGAACCCCCCGACTGCGCTCAATCAACTCGCTTGGGTCTAATTACACCCAATTTGCTTTTAATCTCATTGTCTGAATTTGTACTAGAGGCCACCGCATCCTATGAAATCTTCCTGGAGAATAATTTTACTGTGGGCATTACCTGCATTAGTCATCGCCTTTGTCGTTTGGCAGGGAGTCTTTTCCTCCCCCGCCATGAATATGGGAAATAATGCCGCCAATACTCGCATGAGCTACGGTCGGTTTTTGGAATACCTGGACGCCGATCGCGTAACCAACGTAGATTTGTATGAAGGTGGCCGCACGGCGATCGTCGAAGCGGTCGATCCCGATCTAAACAACCGAGTACAGCGTTTGCGAGTCGATTTGCCCGGAAATGCCCCAGAACTGATCGCCCGCCTCAGAGACTCCAATATCAGTTTTGATTCTCACCCCATCCGCAATGATGGCGCAATCTGGGGACTGTTAGGCAATTTAATTTTCCCCGTCCTATTGTTGGCTGGCTTATTCTTCCTCTTCCGTCGTTCCAGCAATGTTCCTGGGGGTCCAGGACAAGCCATGAATTTCGGCAAATCCAAAGCTCGTTTTCAGATGGAAGCGAAAACTGGGGTGATGTTTGACGATGTGGCAGGCATTGAAGAAGCTAAAGAAGAACTCCAAGAAGTCGTTACCTTCCTGAAAAAGCCAGAACGCTTTACTGCTGTTGGTGCGAAGATTCCTAAAGGCGTCCTGTTGATTGGACCTCCGGGAACCGGGAAAACCTTACTTGCTAAGGCGATCGCCGGAGAAGCAGGGGTTCCCTTCTTCAGTATTTCCGGGTCTGAATTTGTGGAAATGTTTGTCGGGGTCGGTGCTTCCCGCGTCCGGGACCTGTTTAAGAAAGCCAAAGAAAATGCCCCCTGTATCATTTTCATCGATGAAATTGACGCCGTAGGTCGTCAACGGGGTGCTGGCATCGGTGGGGGTAACGATGAACGGGAACAAACCCTCAACCAACTCCTGACGGAAATGGATGGATTTGAGGGTAACACCGGCATCATTATTATTGCTGCCACCAACCGTCCCGATGTCTTGGATTCGGCGCTGTTGCGTCCCGGTCGTTTCGATCGCCAAGTGACGGTGGATGCACCGGATATCAAGGGTCGTTTGGAAATCCTTGATGTCCATGCTCGCAATAAGAAGTTATCGGATCAAGTCTCTTTAGAGGCTATCGCCCGTCGGACTCCCGGTTTTACCGGCGCAGATTTAGCCAACTTGCTCAATGAAGCCGCAATTTTAACCGCACGTCGCCGCAAGGATGCCATTACCATCCTGGAAATTGATGATGCAGTAGACCGGGTGGTTGCCGGGATGGAAGGCACTCCCTTGGTGGATAGCAAGAGTAAGCGCTTGATTGCGTATCACGAAATTGGTCATGCGATCGTCGGGACCTTGGTTAAGGACCATGACCCGGTGCAGAAAGTCACCTTGATTCCTCGGGGACAAGCACAAGGGTTGACTTGGTTTATGCCGAATGAAGACCAAATGCTGATCTCTAAATCCCAGTTAATGGCCCGGATTATGGGGGCTTTGGGTGGACGTGCCGCTGAGGAAGTCATTTTTGGCGATTCTGAAGTGACCACGGGTGCCGGAGGTGACTTGCAACAGGTGACCGGCATGGCGCGTCAGATGGTGACTCGCTTCGGGATGTCCGATTTGGGTCCGATGTCGTTGGAAACCCAGCAAGGGGAAGTGTTTTTAGGTCGGGATTTGATGACGCGATCGGAATATTCCGATGAAATTGCTTCTCGCATTGATGCACAAGTGCGTTCCATTGTGGAACATTGTCATGATGAAGCCAAGCGCATTGTCCGGGAAAATCGGATTGTGATTGACCGCTTGGTGGATATTCTGATTGAGAAAGAATCTGTAGATGGTGAAGAGTTGCGTCAAATTGTGGCGGAATACACCACGGTTCCAGAAAAAGATCTGTTTGTCCCAATTTTGTAAGGGAGTTTAGGGGATCGGGTTCGGGTGATGTTAACCCGGTCCTCTAGTCTTAAATCAAAAAATCAAAAAGGAGGGGGTAAAATGCCCTCTCCTTTTTTGTGGATACTCCATCGTTTTTATATGAATGCCTTGTTAAGATAACCTTTGTCCAACGGGGAAAGGGTTTAAAGTTTTGACCTTTTCAGGGAGAGGGATTGTGAAGTCCTAGCTGAATAAAAAAGATGAGGTATTAGGGTTGAGTTTTCCTTAGCTTACGGGTAAAGCGCCTTGGACAATTAAAACCGAGCAAGGTGCGTTATGGGTAATGTAGTTACTGACGCTGCCTAAAAAGAGTTCGGTCATGCCTTTGCGACCTCGGCGGCCTACTACAATTAAGTTAGCACCCCAGCTTTTGGCTAACTCACAAGCGAGGACACCGGGATCTCCAACTCGATGATGGCAGATGGTGGGGATATTTTGGGCCATTGCCTTTTCAGCATATCCCTGGAGTATTTCTTTGGTTGTTTGGACTTGCGCTTCGAGTCGTTGTTGTTGAATTTCGGGGATTTCTCGTCCGAGGGATGGACTTAATCCCATGCCGGTCCCCACCATCGGCGAGATCTCGGCGAGGGCTTCGACTTGAATGGCATGAAATAGCATCAGTTCGGCTTGTTCTTTTGCGGCTAAATCGATCACCTGATCAATGACAAAATCAGATTGGGCTGAACGATCAATTGCGACCAGAATTTTATGATAAGTCATGGGGAATTCTCCAAGTGTCGTTATTGGGGCGATCGCCCCAAGGAATCGGCCTCGTTTTCAAGGTAACCCGATGATGAGGTCCGGCGCATCTTCTCCCAGGGCGATTTGTTGTTTCAAACCCTGATTGCTTTCCCGGTTCCTCAGCTTACCCCTATTATCCTCTCTGTATCACTTTTTAGGTATTTTGTCAAGTAAAAATGGGGAAGACATTCCAGAATTGCGGGTATTGTTTCCTGGAATCATCGGGACAGGGGTGCTTCAAAAAACTTAACTAAAAATTGGGAAAATTGGGCTAAGTTATACACAAATCATACAGCCCGCAAACGCGATCGCAAACATCTGGATGATAAATTGAAAACTAAGTTCAGATTTCCCCTAATTCAAGCCAAATCTTAAAGATTTGTGATGGAGAGTAAAGATATGTTACCAGACCAGGTTTGCAACTGCGATACCCCTTCCTCCAAACTCCTCGTCGATTCTCAGTTGTTAGGCTTATGGTTTGCCAGCGGGAATCCCTGGAGTCGGGTGAGTCAAGAAGACGGATTGAAAACCCTGAAGGGTTCGATTCAAGACTCTAAAAAAAGTCAGTTCCCCTCAAATTTCACCCTATTTGGGGCTTGGTTATTTTTATTCATAACTGTAGCTGCTATGTTAGCTCCTCTCTCTAATTTTGGGGGCCAAGCTCCTGACTCCACCAAAATGGGACCTGCGGAAAGTTCATTCACACTTCCGGAATAAATGCCATTGACCCGCCATAACCCATGAGTTCAAATCTGATACCCAATGGATTTGATGAAAATAATGAGGCGGTGATTTGGATAATTTTTGAAACATTAATTTTCGGAAAAACTCGATAATTTTAATTAAAATGCCGATGGATTAGCGGGGAAGAATGACCGTTATAAAGTTTTAAAGGACGGGGAATTGAGGAGGGTCAGGAGTTCAAGTGACGAACCCGCTAGGGCTACCCTCTGTCTCGCTAAAATTGCATCTAATCGCCACAATTTGATATCTGGATTATTCCACCATT
Source organism: uncultured cyanobacterium (assembly GCA_963821735.1). Lineage (GTDB taxonomy): Bacteria > Cyanobacteriota > Cyanobacteriia > Cyanobacteriales > Laspinemataceae > Laspinema. Next base: position 842,883 of record CAWGFK010000070.1, on the reverse strand, counting down.
CAAACCCTACTGAGTAGCCCAAAGCCTTGAAAAGTTTACCCTAGGCATAGGCACTTTGAGCCAGCAAGGCGATCGCCCACAACAAGGGGCTGTTCATCTCCAGAACCCAAAGTCACTCCGAGTTTTGCTCTGGCAGCAATATAGAGCAGCAGTTGGCATCCAAAACATGGACTGAGGCAGAAACCGAGTTTCTGCCTCAATTGAGGTGATTTCATGCTTTGTCCAGCGGGAGTGTTTTATAGTTAGGAGGGTTTTTGAGCCTAGGATCTCTTGCCGATGGCAAAATCAATAGATACACTGGCATTTGGATCTGCCGCAGTTTCACGGTTTAAGGTACCAAGGGAGTTAAACAATAAATGCTCTGGAAGCTCAGGCTATTATATCAAGTGGGTTGGGATGGTGATTGTTCGATGCAGAAGAACATGATATTCAACGTTTTGCGATATGGGGTTTCAATTCCAGTATTGTTGGCGATCGCTAATTTTTCCGGGGGTCAAGCAATAGCAGCAGATTTTCTGACCCTAGATGTCCAGGAAACAGCCAGGGAAAAAGCCATCAATAGTCGCGATCGCTTCCAGATATTTGGAACTCAGGGAACAGCCACAGATCCGACAACCCCTCCTGGAGAATTTGGAAATTTGGGGTTGCTAGAGGATTGGGAAACGAGTTGCGATCGCGAAGCGTCTCGGAACGAGAATGGCCCCTGTGATGATGACAGCCTGGAGATCAATTTACAGAGCATTCCCTCCCCAGAGCAACCCACTGTACTGATCCCTGGGATGCCCGAGGCGATCGCCCAAACCCCTCCCTCACCGCCCCCGCCACCGCCCACCCAAGAGCCATTACCCCCCCTACCCGAGGTAGAGCCGACCCCTCCAGAAGACCAGGAACCCCCTGTTTTGACCCCCCCAGAAGAACAACCCTCCCCAGAGGAATCTCCCGAGGTAGAAATTCCCATTCGCCAGGTAAACGTGACGGGTTCTACCGTACTCACCGATACAGAAATTCAAACCCTTGTTGCCGAAGTTGAGGGACAAACCGTTTCCCTCGATCGCCTCCGACAACTCGCCGATCAAATCACCCAAATTTATCTCGATCGCGGTTATATCACCTCCCGCGCCGTGCTCGGAGATCAAGTCATCGAGGATGGCATCGTCGAAATTCAAGTCATTGAAGGGACTTTAGCTGCCATTGAAGTTGAAGGCAACAACCGAGTGAGAGAGTCCTATATCCGCTCTCGGATCGAACTTGGAGGGGCCGCTCCCTTGAATACCGCCCGCTTGGAAGATCAGTTGCGGTTACTGCGCCTCGACCCTTTATTTCAAAATATTGAAGCCAGTTTGCGTGCCGGAGACGAAATCGCCCAAAGTATTCTCACCGTGCGGGTGCAAGAAGCCAATCCCTTTGGTTTGAACTTAGGTGTGGATAATTTATCCCCTCCGAGTGTCGGTTCCGAACGTTTAGGGGGAACCGTGCGCTATCGCAACGTGACGGGATTTGGAGACGAAATCGCCGCGAGTTACTATTGGGGAACCGGAGACTCGCAAATCTACGACCTGAGTTATCGGATTCCGGTGAATGCCATGAATGGAACTCTCGGGTTTCGGGTGGCTCCCAACCAAAATGGCATCGTTCAGGACGAGTTTAGAGCGTTGAATATTGAAGGGGAATCTGAACTGTATGAAGTGAGTTTTCGACAGCCTTGGGTGCGATCGCCCCGGCAAGAATTTGCCACTTCCCTCGGGTTTACCTTTCAGGAAAGTCAAACCTTTGTCGCTGGTGAACCGTTTGGGTTTGGTAGCGGTCCTAGCGAAGATGGGATTACCCGGACGAGTACCTTTAAGATCGGCGCGGACTACCTGCGCCGGGATGTTCAAGGGGCTTGGTCCGTGCGATCGCTGGTGAACATTGGGACAGGGTTATTTGATGCGACGAATAATGACGACCCCATCCCCGATGGACAATTTGTGAGCTGGATTTCTCAGGTGCAGCGAGTGCAACGGTTAGGTGGCTCACAATTGTTAATTGTCCAAGCCGATTTACAGTTAAGTCCCCATAGTTTGCTTTCTTCCCAGCAATTTGTGATTGGCGGGGGTCAATCGTTGCGGGGGTATCGTCAAAATGTGCGATCGGGAGATAATGGATTTCGCTTTTCCGTAGAGGACAGGATTGTGATCCTCCGGGATACCTCCGGAATTCCCATCTTTCAATTCGCCCCATTTTTAGACGTGGGAACCGTTTGGAATCATGCGGATAATCCCAATGAGTTACCGAGACAAACCTTTTTAGCCGGAATCGGGATGGGTGTACTCTGGCAGGTTTTCCCCGGTTTTAATGTGCGAGTTGATTATGGACGGCCTATTTTTGAAATTGATGATAAAGGGACGAATGCTCAAGATGAAGGATTCTACTTTACAGTAAATTATCAACTGTAATTAGACTATTTTTTAGGATTAAATATTCGTAATTTGCATCAAGATTACGAAAAATTTTGATGCAAAATTTACTATAAATTGTTTAACTTTTCAAATTTAAGCTAAGAACTGTTTCCTTCATTTAGGGTATTCCACAAAATAAATTATTCCTATTCAGTTGTTTTCAGTTGTTAAAGGAAGAGGGTGGGCATTGCACCCTACAATTGCTGTTTCCTTCATTTATGAAAATTCCATACTGTCTAATTATTCTAATTACTGCCGGAAAATAGAACAAACTCATTAACCCCTACATCGAACTCAAAGCGTTTTGAACTAGAGATATTTTACGGACAGCGCTGTCCGTAAACCCAACGGATGAATTAGCCCATCACTGTACAGCGCTGTCCGTAAACCTAATTGAAGATAAGAACCCAGTTTTCAACGCGCTTTCTTTGTTGCTTTCAAGAGCAGATATTTCCGGGCGATGTACGAGAATAACACTTTCAATGATTAACTTTTAAAAAGCAAGAATTTTCTGTGTAAAATTACGGAAGTAAAATAAATGGTTCTTAAAAATCAAGCATTTTGTTTCTGTAAAATTACGGAAAACATCAGCGCTTCATTTATTTTTTTCCAATTTTTTCAAAAAAATACTGAAAATATGGGATTAGCTATTGACATTTCAAATAACGGCTAATATGATATTTTGTAGAGAAAGATAATTACCAAACAAACCCAAAAATCAAGAGTTCAACTCATGCCGTCAATCCCTGGGGCGGTGAAGTCTGGCTCACATTTGCGTAATTTTTAGCTAATATTCAGACTAAGTTTTCCCCTTAACTAACCTAGGGATTCTCCTATTATAACCAACACTCAATCGCCTTGTTGAACTCAAAGTTCAAAGAGGTTCTCTCTCAACCCTGCATCTATTACTGAGGATTTAGTGACTCATGTTTAACTTATTTTCTGGTTTCAAAAAGCGTTCCGAAGCGACTGGATTCCAAACCCAATCCAAACGGTATCAAGGTCCAGCAATGCGTCTGGAGACGATGAGAACCCCCAGCGGATTAGTGCTTGATGACACAGAAAGCACAGAGGAGTCAGGATTCATTGAAGATCAGGATTTAGACTGGGATGTAACAGAAGAAGACGGCGAGGGTGCAGAGGAATTCGCTGGGGAGGAGTCCGACAGTGATGATGTGAGAAGTTGTTGGAGAAGGCAGTACAGAAGCAACATTTGGGGATGAAGAGTTAGAGGAACTGCCATTTTTTGATTTAGAGGGGGAAGAGGCGATCGCCGACGGACCCAGTAGCGAACCTGAGAGTAATGCTGTAACCGATATTACGAACAACTCTGATACCCCCGATGAAGAGGTAGAGGACGTAGAGTATATTGAAACTGAGGGCGAAAGTGAAGAAAATACCGGGGATGAAACGGCGATCGACCCCGAGGAAAAGATCCTCAGCGAGACGGGAGAGGGAGAAGCAGAGGAAGAGTTTGAAACTGCCGCAACCGACGAAACTGAAATCGGGGAAGAGGATCTAGACCCGACAACGAATGAAATTGAGACATCGGAAGAAACGGGGAATGACGAACTAGAGACAGTTGACAGTCAAACCGATGAAACCGATGCTGAAGATCCCGAAACTGCCGAACCCGAGAACATTGCCGAAGAAGAGAGTGAATCAGACGGCATTGCTGAAACCGAGAATAACAGCAGTAACGAAGAAATAGAAGAAACCGACGAACTTCCCGAAGAAACCGATACCGAAGAGAGTGAGTTAGTCGCCGATGCCGACTTGAGCAATCTGCAACCGGAATTCGAGTATGGGACCTTCACAGTCGGAGAAACCGGCGAAGTCGAAGTAGATTTTCTCCTTGATGGGGGTGCATATAAAGGACAACTTTCCATTGTCAGTTTATCGGGAATGGAAGCACTGGACCCCAATTCAAGAGAGTTTATTTTAGAAGCTGTTTCTCGCGCCGGTAGTAATTCCGAACTCGGTTATACCGTGATTAACGATACCGCTGAAGGCGCGAGATTTACGGGACTCTTAGGGGAACCGGATTTCAATTCCGGAGAGTATCAAGGGGTAAAAACCTTTATGATGCGACCAGGAGATGAATTTTTCCTGATGTTAGTACCCAATGGAACTGTACAGCAGGTGTTAGATAATCCCAACGCTGGCGGTGCATTGCGTCCGCTATTTTCCCTAGCAACAGCCAATCCGGATGATGCCTATCATGTTGGACAAATTTCCGATATTACAGGAGAGGGTAGTGCCTTTGCTTGGGAAGATCTTCGAGTTGATGGAGGAAGCGATAAAGACTATAACGACATCGTTTTACAATTCCGAGGAGCTACAGGCAAAGCTGCCTTAATGGATGATGTGGTCGCCGCCGGTAAAGATTGGCGCGGCACAGAATTGGGTCAGGAGTTGATTAAATATGTCACCTCGCAACAATTAGAAGAACCCATAGCGGAAACTCCTGAAGAACCCGTGGCGGAAACTCCTGAAGAACCGCAAGAACCGCAAGAACCCGTGGCGGAAACTCCTGAAGAACCGCAAGAACCGCAAGAACCCGTGGCGGAAACTCCTGAAGAACCGCAAGAACCGCAAGAACCCGTGGCGGAAACTCCTGAAGAACCGCAAGAACCGCAAGAACCCGTGGCGGAAACTCCTGAAGAACCGCAAGAACCGCAAGAACCCGTGGCGGAAACTCCTGAAGAACCGCAAGAACCGCAAGAACCCGTGGCGGAAACTCCTGAAGAACCGCAAGAACCGCAAGAACCCGTGGCGGAAACTCCTGAAGAACCGCAAGAACCGCAAGAACCCGTGGCGGAAACTCCTGAAGAACCGCAAGAACCGCAAGAACCCGTGGCGGAAACTCCTGAAGAACCGCAAGAACCGCAAGAACCTGTCTCCATTGATCGCATTGAAGAGACTCCGACAGAGCAAACCAATTCAGTGGAACGTCCCTTCACGGAGCAAGAGATATTGAAAGATGACTGGGAACGGAGTACAGCTTATGCAGAAGGGGAAACTGAACCGGATCCGGATATTCCAGATACAGTAGATCCAGCGAGCGTCATTAACTTGGGAGATCTTAATCGCGATGCGTTCTTACAGCAACTCAATTCCCAAGAAGATGGGTGGGGAGAAACAGGGGTTACGAGTCCCAATTTCTCTGAATCGAGTGTTGAGGCTTTACCCCAGGATGGGTTTGGAAATCCCAGTAACCAGTCTCCCGTGGTGACCACCTATAATCAGACTCTCAATCCGGGAACGAGTATAGCCGGATCCGACTTATTCACCGTCTATGACCCTGATGGCGATGTCATCCAACGGTACTGGCTCTATGACTATAACAGCACGATGGCTAACAGTAGCACCACTGGCTACTTCACCCTCAATGGCGTCCAGCAACATCATGGATTTGCTGTCAATGAAAGTGAACTAGCAACGGTTGAATTTGTCGCCGGGTCGGAATCAGGAACGGACAAGATTTATATTCAAGCCTACGATGGGACAACCTGGAGTGAATCTTCTCTGGGCATGGTAACCACCGAATTCGCTAACCAAGCTCCCGTTGTGTCCCTTAATTCTCAACCCTACTTTGCCAAACCGGGTGTAGATACAGCGCTTGATTTCTTCAGCGTGACTGATCCAGATGGGGACCCGATTACCCTTTATGCTTTTTCTACATCATCGGTTTACGGGGGAAATGGCTACCTGACTGTGGATGGAGTCGCACAAGAACACTCCTGGTTTACGGTGGAGGCGGATCAACTCGACCAGGTTAACTTTGTGGGGACGACCAATGCTGGCTATGCCAGAATTTTAGTGAAAGCCTATGATGGTCAGGCTTGGAGCGATCCGGTGCAAAAGACGGTCAATATCATGCGATCGGTCACAGCGGATGACTTTACCATAGAAGTTGGCTCTAGTATTTCAGTTCAAGACTTTTTAGTAGAGGATACAGATACTCCGTTTATCACTCGCTATTGGTTTGAAGACACCAATAAGAGTAGTACCAGTGGCTATTTTACAGTCAATGGCATCAAACAAAATGGGACTTATTTTACCGTTGATGCGGATCAGCTCGATACAGTCCATTTTGTGGCGGGTTCTGAATCAGGGGATGATGGGGTTCGGATTCGTCCGATGACGGAAAGCGGGTCGTGGAGTGGTCATTTTACCAATCTTACAATCACAACCGAACCCGCAAATCGCGCTCCAGTGGTCACCACTTACAACCGCACCCTGAACACAGGCACAAGTCTTAGTGCCTCGAACTTCTTCAGCATCTATGATGCCGATGGGGATGCGATGCAGCGGTACTTCTTCTACGATACCAACAGCAACAGCACTAGCGGTTACTTCACCGTCAATGGGGTAAAACAGAATAACTCCTTCTCCGTGGATGCCAGCCAGTTAGCGAGTGTACAGTTTGTGTCTGGCACTCAGGCGGCAACTGACCAAGTGCTGGTATATGCCCATGATGGCAAAACCTGGAGTGCCGGACGCCCAGTGACCCTGACGACGCAGCAAGTTAACCGCGCTCCCGTTGTCACCACTTACAACCGCACCCTGAACACAGGCACAAGTCTTAGTGCCTCCAACTTCTTCAGCATCTATGATGCCGATGGGGATGCGATGCAGCGGTACTTCTTCTACGATAACAACAGCAGCAGCACTAGCGGTTACTTCACCGTCAATGGGGTACGTCAATCTAACGGATTCTCCGTGGATGCCAGCCAGTTAGCGAGTGTACAGTTTGTGTCTGGCACTCAGGCGGCAACTGATCAAGTGCTGGTATATGCCCATGATGGCAAAACCTGGAGTGCCGGACGCCCAGTGACCCTGACGACGCAGCAAGTTAACCGCGCTCCCGTTGTCACCACTTACAACCGCACCCTGAACACAGGCACAAGTCTTAGTGCCTCCAACTTCTTCAGCATCTATGATGCCGATGGGGATGCGATGCAGCGGTACTTCTTCTACGATAACAACAGCAGCAGCACTAGCGGTTACTTCACCGTCAATGGGGTAAAACAGAATAACTCCTTCTCCGTGGATGCCAGCCAGTTAGCGAGTGTACAGTTTGTGTCTGGCACTCAGGCGGCAACTGATCAAGTGCTGGTATATGCCCATGATGGCAAAACCTGGAGTGCCGGACGCCCAGTGACCCTGACGACGCAGCAAGTTAACCGCGCTCCCGTTGTCACCACCTACAACCGCACCCTGAACACAGGCACAAGTCTTAGTGCCTCCAACTTCTTCAGCATCTATGATGCCGATGGGGATGCGATGCAGCGGTACTTCTTCTACGATAACAACAGCAGCAGCACTAGCGGTTACTTCACCGTCAATGGGGTAAAACAGAATAACTCCTTCTCCGTGGATGCCAGCCAGTTAGCGAGTGTACAGTTTGTGTCTGGCACTCAGGCGGCAACTGACCAAGTGCTGGTATATGCCCATGATGGCAAAACCTGGAGTGCCGGACGCCCAGTGACCCTGACGACGCAGCAAGTTAACCGCGCTCCCGTTGTCACCACCTACAACCGCACCCTGAACACAGGCACAAGTCTTAGTGCCTCCAACTTCTTCAGCATCTATGATGCCGATGGGGATGCGATGCAGCGGTACTTCTTCTACGATAACAACAGCAGCAGCACTAGCGGTTACTTCACCGTCAATGGGGTAAAACAGAATAACTCCTTCTCCGTGGATGCCAGCCAACTGGGTAATGTCCGCTTCGTCGGTGGTAGCCAAGGTGGAACAGACACGGTTCGCCTCCAAGCCTATGATGGCAAGGCATGGAGTAATTACCCCTCCGTGACCCTGACGACGCAGCAAGTCAACCGCGCTCCCGTTGTCACCACTTACAATCAAGCCGTCAAACGTGGTCAGAGTATCACCCCAAGCTTTACTGTAACGGATAGTGATGGTGATACCATTACACGGTATGCAATTTACGACGGCAACACAAATAGTAACAGTGGTTACTTCACGCTCAATGGAGTCAAGCAATCTGCGGGTCAGACTCTTTATCTCAATGCCAATCAGTTGAGTGATACTAAAGTTTGTCGGTGGCTCGACAGCTACCAGCGATAATCTCTTCATAGCTGCATCTGATGGCAAGACCTGGAGTAACTGGTCACAGCACAAAGTAACTACTGAAGCAGGTTCGGCTCCAACAGTAAGCATTCAAAATGCTACTGTGAACGCAAACACTGCCATGTCGCTCAACTTCACGAACAGTGACAAGGATGGTGATAAAGTCACTCGCTATGAGTTCTTCGACAGTAATGCCCAAGCAACCAGTGGTTACTTTACGGTTAATGGTGTCCGGCAGGCCGCAGGTCAGAGCTTTTTTGTCGATGCCGATAAGCTACACACTGTCAAGTTTGTTGGTGGTGGTGCTACTAATACTGATCGCATCTCAGTGCGTGCCACTGACGGGATTGACGGTTGGGGAGAGTGGAGCTATGCCAACTTCACAACTCAAGCACCTGTCACCAACGACTGGTTTGACCTAAATATCAAGGACACAACAATTCGCGCTCTTGCACGGGAGCGTTTCCAAGATGGAATTTTGTGTCGTGATGACATGATTGCCATCTTTGACTCTGCTAAGGATGGTGGGATTGTTGATTCAAATGAGTTTGCAGACCTGAATCTGTTGACCAGCGATGAGACGACTTATATCAAGATGGCAACTCATGCCCGAGTCTTGAGTCAGAAGATCGCTCACGGCAACAAGGCTAATGAAAAGTACCTTGGTGAATCCTTGGGTAATCTTTATGCGGGGAGTAGTGCAGACCATCTTCAGAAGCTGATTGATGAACACTTCTACGGGAAAGATTTACCGAGGACGAATGGAGACTTCACATACAGTGATGGAACTCCTATTGACATTAAATATATCTACGCCCAAGGAGAGCTTTTCCAGAATGGAATTGAATATTCTGACATACGTCAGGGTATTCTAGCTAATTGCTACTATCTTGCTGCATTGGCAGGAGTCGCTTTACAAGATGCTCAAAAGATTGAAGATATGTTTATTGACAATGGGGATGGAACTTACACCGTTCGTTTCTTCAACAATGGCAAAGCTGACTATGTAACTGTCAATCGATTGCTTCCAACCTATCATTCTGGCAATTTGGCTTTCGCGAAAGTGGGGATGAGCAATAATTGGTGGGGAGGACAAGAACAAAATACTGTCAGCAATACGAACAATGAACTTTGGGTCGCACTAGCCGAGAAAGCCTATGCTCAAGTTAATGAGGCTGGTTGGATTGATCAGGATGGTACAAACAGTTACAAAGGTATTGCATTTGGACACGCACAGGTTGCAGCAGAACAGGTTGCCCGTCTCAAAGGAAGTTATCATGGCTTTGATAATTGGACTGTCGCAGATGCGATTTCAGCATTTGCCTCTGGCGCAATTGTTTTCTTTAGCTCTCATAAATTCAGTGATAAACCTGAAGAAAACAAGAAAAAAATTGGATCGAAATATGTTGCTGGATCACACGCTTATGTTTTGAAGAGTTACGATAACACCAAGCGAACAGTCACGCTGTTTAACCCGCATAACTCTGGGAATACATACGATGGTGACGGTTATTTAACGGTCAGTTTTAATGATATAACCCAATACTTCCAAGGTTGGCGAAAAGCCGTTTAGTAACTTTTTAGGCTTGCCCCGAATCACTGAGACCTAAAATTTCAGGCGTACAAGGGGGTAGCAATCTGCCCCCTTTTCATTCCTATCAACAGAATCATATGTTCTATGAATAACTTTGAATTTTTGCGTATTGGCGATGATGTTCTATCCATCCAAGAGGTGATGACTTACCTCAAGGATTCGGGGAATTTTGGCCAGTTGATGTCCACTGTATTACGAGAGTACCTCGTAGAGCGAGAACTTCAATCCCGTGACTTTCAGGTGTCAGACTCTGAAATAGAGCAGTTTATCCTTGACTTTCGACTCCAGAATAATGCTGTAGAGCGTCCGGCATTTGAGCAATGGCTTTCTGAGCATCAGTTGAGCTATGAGAGTTTTCGGGAGAAGGCAATCAAAGGGATTAAGTTTCAAAAACTCCGCGAACAGGTCGCTGGGGTTGAAGTAGACCAGTTTTTTGAAGCGAACCACAGTCTTTTTGACCGTCTTGCTCTTTCCCGGATAGTCGTTCAGGAGGCTGCTCTTGCCCAGAAAGTGAGTGAAACCCTACAGCAGGATCCTGCAGAATTTAATTACTTGGTGGCAGAGTATTCTATATCTGAAGACCGACATTTAGATGGCCGGATGGGTGTGTTTCCCCGTGAGGAAATGCCGCCACAACTGCAAGCAGGTTTTAACGACAAATTTCCCGGAAGTATTATTGGCCCTATTGTTGTCGAGGAGCTTCACTGCTTTTTCCGGCTTGATCAGTTAATCGAAGCTAATCTGAATGATAGCCTCCGACGAACAATTGAAGATAGGCTTTTTGAGGAGTGGCTCAGAAGTAAAATGCAAGGGATAAATCTTCAGATGTTGGTTTAGGGCAATGTGCTAAAAATTTTAGTACAAGCTAATCAAGTTTAGTGTTATCAATAGGATAGTTTAGGCCGTAAGAATATTTTTGATTACCCAAAAAATTAAAGTTTTCCGCTTAGATTTCCCCAGTTTCCCCAAAAACCAGCCTGTTTTGGTGGGGTACGCGGTCAACCTAATTCCTTCCAATGTCACCGAATTGAGTCCCCATCTAGCGCACCCTCCGAATCGCAAAAACTTTTCTTTTTCCTTAAACATACAGGAGCATCAAAATGTTGAAATCTACTGAGTTCGTAAAATCCCTCGGAATCATCGGTGCAACCGCAGGAATTGCCCTCATTTCACCCCTTCGGGCTCACGCTGCTTCCTTCACCCTCAGCAACATTACAGGCACTTGGGATAACGTCCAAGGAACTTCCATCTTCAATGGCGCTGGTACTAATCAAGTTCGGTGGGGAAGTGCCGCCACCATTGCGGGTCAAAGTGGTTTGAACTTTAACAGTTCTTCCTCGTTAGTTTCTGTGTCTAGTGGGAGCAACTTTGTCCTTGGGGAATTGACGCATTTGAACTTCCCTGTGTGGGCAGAAACGGCAGCATCAGGAGTTGATTTAGACCTCTCAATGGCAATTGATGGTGTCCTCCATTCATTTAACTACAGTTTCTTGATTAATGAAACTTCAAATACGGCAGGAACTTGTCCGATTTTTCAACTGAGCAACACCCCATGTGATGATAAAATTGACTTTACCAGTCCTTTTAGCAGCACGACTTTCCAAAAAAATGGCTTTGACTATAGCTTGGAATTGTTAGGATTTAGCCGCACTGTTGATGGACTCTCTCCCGTTTCTTCCTTTATTACTGAGGAGCATAAAGCTTCTTCTGCCTTCCTAGTAGCACGGGTTGTAAAAGATGGCAATAATGATGTGTCGGTTCCTGAACCGACATCAGCGTTGGCTGTTTTTTTAATCGGACTGGCAACTACTCGGATGCGACGGAGTACAAATTATAAATTGGTAAGGTAATCATCCCACACATTTGTAACAATTACTAAGGCATATTTTTTTAAAAGCCTTTGTATCTCAGCAGACATTTTGGCTTTTAACCCGGTTTCTAGGCTCCCAGGTGCGATCGCTCTTTACTAGGACCCAAAAACTTGGCCGATCGCCCCCACTGTTTGTAAAGTTTTGTAACAAAATTGTTCAGGCTGCATAATTCACTGGGGTTACTCCTAATAAAGAAATAGAACCGTAACCCACTAGATGAACCCCTAGACCCTCTCACCCGGATGCGATCGCCATGAACCCTCAACCCCTCAACCCTCAAAACCACTATGACCCCTGGATTTGTCCGAATCTCGGCACTTACTGGCAACTGGCTAAGGTGCGAGGTTCGGATAGGGTGGTGCTAAAGTCGCGCCAAGGGGAGGGTCAATTTACGTTTTCCCCGATGGAAGGATTTGTTTTACAGCATTTCACGGGGAAGTTGGCGATCGCCCAAATCCAGCGGCGTTGTCACCAGCAATTTGGTGACTCCCTTTCTCCCTCTTTTGTTTGGGAACTCCTGCAAAAATTGATTGAATTGGGTATTCTAGCGGCTGAGGATGAGACTACTATGGATTGGATTTGTCCAGATTTAACCCCTTACTGGACTCTATCTCCTCTCCCTGATTCTGACCAAATTCTGCTCAAAGCTATTGAAGGCAATCTCCGGGTAATTTTTTCGGCGGTTGAAGGATATGCTTTAAACTTTTTTACGGGAAAATATACCGTTGCTGAGATTCAAACTCGTTGTGAGCAGCAGTTTCCTGGGGAAGTTTCTGCTGATTTTATCCCGGATTTGCTACAAAAGTTGATTGATTTACAGATTTTAGCCCGGGATGATTCAGAGCAAAATGTTGAGCCGTCTGATGCTGAAAAACCTGCGGGCGATCGCCCTAAAAATTCGCAAGGTCTTAAAGCGTCTGTTCATTGGATTAATCATCCCGATGGGTATTGGATTCTTCGCAATCCGGAGGATTTTACCTTTTTACAGTTGAGTGATTCAGATAAGGTGATTATCGACCAACTGGGACGGCGATCGCCCTCTTCAATTATTGAAGAATTCTGTATTACTCCACAAGAGTTAAAAAATCTCTTGCGACTGTTGACGACATCCGCTATGTTGGAAGGAACGACGGTGCCAACTCCTCCTCGGGGCAAATTTAACCCGATGCAGTTGCTTTATTTTCGGATTCCTTTATTCAATCCCGACCCTTGGCTGACTCGACATATTGAGGGAATTCGCTGGATTTGGACGAAGCCCTTTGCGGTGATTTTATTCCTGTGTTTATTTGCTTCTGCTGTCTTGGGAATTCGTCAGCGAGAAATCATTCTTTATACGGGACAGCAACTCATGGAAGCGAATGGACCCGCTTTAATTATTCCTTTTGCTCTGCTGTCAATGCTGGTGGTTGCTTTTCATGAATTGGGTCATGCGTTTACGTTAAAAAACTTTGGCGGGGTGGTTCCGAATATGGGATTGCTGCTGATGATGTTTATGCCTGCGGCTTATACGAATACGACGGATTCTTACTGTTTACCTCGATTTAAGCGGGTGTTGGTTGTGGGGGCGGGTTTGTTGGTGCAATTTGCAATTTGGGCCGGTGCTTTGTGGTTTTGGAATTGGACTCATGCCGGGAGTTGGCTACATACGGCGAGTTATTTACTGATGGTGGCGGCTTTAGTCACGGTGGCGATTAATTTCAATCCGATGGCTAAGTTTGATGGCTATTATCTAGCAGTGGCATTGACGGGAATTAATAATCTCAGAACGCGCTCTTTTGCTTTATATGGAAATTTTCTGCGCGGGAAACCGTTACGAGAAAAAGCATCGGATATTTTAATTTTAGCGATTTATGCCCCTTTAAGTTTGGCCTATATCTATTTTGTTTTCGGATTTTTATTTTTCAGAATTGCTGATTGGAGTTTAACCAAAATTCCGATGACGGCTTTTTTGATTTTAATAATTTGGTTGATTTATTTTTTCTTTCCTAGCAAGAAAAGTTGAATTGTTAACTTTCTATTCAGGGTACATACTATTATGAGTTCTAATCAGAATCAGCCTCAAAAGTCTCCGCTGAAAGTGGTACCACCGAAATCGTTGGTTCAACCACCTATTCCGCCGACTGCACCCGCTTCGCCGACTCCTGAAGTGGGTTCCCCGGCAAAAGCACCGGCTGCCTCTTCCTTTTACAAGAAGGGTTTAATGCTGCTGTTTTTATTGGGGGGTGGGGTGGCGATCGCCCAAATTCCCATCGATAATCATGTCACAGGAGCAGGAACAATTACCTCTCGTAGCTATGAACGTCACCATGTTACCACTTCAGTAGCGGGTACGGTTAATCTGAAAGTTAAGAGTAATGGCCGGGTTACAGAAGGGGATATTGTTGCGGAAGTTTATAGTGCAGAAATAGAACAGCAAATTGCTTCGGCAGAACAGAGTTTGCAACAAGCAATTTCAGCCCTTGATGACGCGAAAAGTCGGGCGAAAATGGGGGAGATGCAATTATTGAAGGCGAAACAGGATGTGGCGATCGCCCGCAGTCGTGCGGAGAAAGAACAAGCGGAGTTTGACGCAATTACCACAGGAAACAATTCACCGCAAATTCGGCAGCTAGAAGAAGAAATTAACAGTATTGAAAGTGAAATAGCTGGGGCAAAAAATAATCAGATTGGCATTGAAGAGCAGATTACGGGAATTCACCATGAAATCGCAGCATTAGAAGTAGATTCGACCCATTATCAGAATAATTTAGAGATTCTACAATCGGAGATTGAACGCTATCAAAATATTCTTAGGGAAGGGGCGTTAGCCCTGAAGGAGTTTGAGAAATCTCAGCAGGAAGAAAATATCCTGAAAAGTCAGATTAACCAACAAATCAGTCAAATCGAGGTGAAGCGCCAGCAAATCCGCCAATATGAAAGCGAAATCCGTCAAAGAGAAAATTTGATTGAGCAAAAACAGGGATTAATTGCAGCTAAATATGAACAAATTGAAGAACTTAAAAATAAAGCAGAAGAGTTGCGAGATGAGCGAGCCAATGAGTTGGAGCAGCAGTTAGTATTACAACGTTCTGCGGAAACAGAAGTGGAATCGGCAGTATTACAAATTAAGAATGAATCGGAAAGGGTAGCTAAGGCAGAAGCGGAACTCGCCCGATTGCGCGATCGCCAACAGGATCTGATTCTAAAATCTAAAATTACAGGAACCGTGGTGACGCCTGATTTAGACCTAGTGGATCAAGCTCCGGTACAAATGGGTCAAGAACTGATGGAAATTGTTAATTTATCCCAGCTTACTGCCACGGTAGAAGTTTCTCAAGAAGATGGGAATTTGGTCAAGCCCAATCAACCTGTAATTTTTAAGGTTCGTGACCCTTATAGTCCGAGTTACCGGGCAACGGTTCAAGATATTTTACCGAAGATTGCTTCGGATCCATCGGGGACTAATCCGATGTTGACTTTGACCATTTTAATTGATAATCACGACCAGAGTTTACGACCTGGAAGTGAAGGATTTGCTCATATTGAAACGGGACAGATGCGAATTTATCAAAAAGCTCAACATGAATTAAATAAGTTGTTTAATTTGGATAAATATTTTGTAGGATTTTCTAAATAATTAGGGGAAACAGGAGCAGGGATTATCCAGCTAGAGTCTGGGCGGGGCAGGGTCATGAGAAAGCCTGTTTTTAGAAACCCAAATGACGAGGAAATAGGGGTTTATAGAAGAGAGGGTAGGGGCAATGCGATAAGAAACTCCGGATGAGGCGGGATTCAATTTACCACATTGACAATGGCTATAGCAATCCTAAATCAGTTGTGACATTTTCTTCTCCCCTCTCCCGTTCTGGGCCGCCAACGGTTGGGGGCCGCCATCGTCTTCCACAATTGAGTTAGGACTGCTATAGTGGTATAATATCAACCCATACAACCCGACACTCAAGTATGTTAGAAAAAGTAACAGTCACTTACGATGGTTCAGCGTTTTATCCAGAAACACACCTAAATTTAGAACCCAATACCCGTTATACAATCCAGATTATTTCTCAAGAAAAACCGCCTGAAACAACGCAGAAAAATGCTTGGGATCTGCTCGAAGAAATGGCCGGAACTTATGAAGCACCGGAAGATTGGTCTAGCGAACACGATCACTATTTATATGGTACAACCAAAAGAAACAGTCAAGACCAGAAAACATGAGTCAAGATAGGCTTTTTTTAGATACTGTTTTCATTCAAGCAATTCTTAATCCCCGTGACCAATATCATTCTCCAGCCCTGCAACTATTCCCTCGGGTGAAAAATGCACAAGAAGTCTGGATCACCGAAGCCATATTTATGGAAGTTGGTAACGCACTCAGCACCTATGATCGTCATAAAGTCGCGGCTTTTATTCAAAACTGTTATAAAACTAATAATATTTCGATTGTAAATATCACCCCTCAACTCTTTGAAGAAGGATTAAATTTATATGAATCTAGAACCGACAAAACATGGGGATTAGTTGATTGTTTTTCATTTATCGTCATGGAACAGCAAAACTTAATCGATGCTGTTACCTCAGATATTCATTTTATTCAAGCCGGTTTTAGGGCATTATTGCGATAAAGACTTTTTTCGATATCGCTGACGAGGAAATAGGGGTCTATAGAAGAGAGGGTAGGGGCAATCCGATCGCCTCGGGATGGCCCCTACCCGCTAAGGTTGACCTAAAATGCGGGGTTCCAATTACTGTGGATCGCGGATTGAGGTTTGCTCCTGCTCCCAATTGAGTAAAGGGGCCTGAGCAACTTCTGCGAGGTTGACAGCTTCTAGGAGCGCATTCCATTTTTGCCGTAATAAGGGGTCGTTAGGGTTTTCCTGGAGGAGTTGCGCCAGGGTGCCGATCGCGTCAAACCACAGGAGTTCCCGCTCGTAGACGGCAAGGCGATCGCGGGAGGTGAGTGGTTCGAGTTCCTGAGTCAACGTTGGTGAGGGTTCAATCCGTTCGATCCAACCCCCGAGGGATAAAACCGAGGGGTCTGATGCTTTCGGATTACAAATCAGTGAGAAGTACCAACTATAAAATTGATTGACTTGCAAGGGAGGCAGATTCTCGTCATCGGGTAGGGTTAGGGCGACGGTTCCCCCGCCGCTGGGTACTGGAACTCTATGCTGATAAATTTCTTGGACGTTTTCTGGGTCCGATTCATCCACCAGGAGAAATTCCATCTCAATTTGCTCCGGACTGGTCCCATCAATTTTGGGGACGTAAAACAAGAAGGTAGGGGTATTCGAGAGGGTCAGTCCTAGGTTATTCTCGGGGACGAGGGCAATCATGCCCGATGCACTCTTCGGACAGGTCCCGCGAGTTCCGCCGCCGATCCGTCGTCCCGGTGCACCTTCGGGGGTCTCAAATACGTTCCAATCCGTGGGTAACTCATTTTGGGCGATCGCGCTGGAGACAGAATCAGGGGTTGCAGGTTGGATCAAACCGGCACTCCCACCGAATCCAACAGAGAATGCCATCGATAGAGAAATTAAGGCAAGAGAAGACTTTCTTAAAATCATAATAGAGGGGCCTTGTGGTGAATTTAGATCGTAAAAGTAGGCGGGATAACGAGATGGACCCGTCCTACCGAGAGGGAACCGCTCTCTCTGAACACATTGAATCCCACTAAAATTGCTAAATTAGCAACCGTGCACCCCAAACCGTAGCGATCGCGGGGTTCTTTACCCCCACTCCTGCGGTTTCCCAAGGATTTGCACCCTTCAAGAGACATCACCCTGCTCTTAATATGGGGTGGCGATTGCGGATTCACTCCGATCGCCGGTTTAAACCTTTCGATAAGTGTTTAAATCCATCATAACCGCTCTCAACCCCAGGGCACACTTTCCGTCTCTTGCGGGAGACAAGTTCACGAAGACTTGAGAACGCGACTGCCATGACTCGACCGCCAGTTATCCGTTGATCTTTTATCCCTTTTACCACCCTTAGATTAGTTTTCTATGAGCTTTGATTCACCTGTTCTCTCCCATCAAATCGACCCCTGGTTACGCACGATTAGACCTTATGGCGTCTATGAGCTGCACTCTATGGCCTTTGTTGGCGATGCCCTGATTGCCATTGATTCCGCCCGGGGCTATCTCCTGGAAATTGACTGTACAAATGACAACACCAAAATTCTCAATCCCTATCAGGCTTCTGAATTTGTCGATACCACGGGCCTTTGCTTCTGGGAAGATACCCTCTGGCTAACCCGGGAAAACAGTGTTTATTTTTGTGAAAATGCCCGGTCCGGTTTGGGAACTCAAGAACTCAATCCTCAACATTTCGTGACCTTGCCCTATCCGGCGAATGGGGTCGCAGTTTGGGGTTCTACGGTTTATGTGAGCTCTCAAAAAACGGGCTACATTTTGATTTTTAACCGCAAAACTGGGGAGGAAATCACCCGGTTTTACGCCCCCGGAATCGGGGTGGAAAGTTTGACGGTCCAGGCGGAATACCTGTGGGTTTCTGATTCGGAGGAACAAACGGTTTACTGTCTCGATCGCGCCACGGGTACGGTGGTTTTTAGTGTCCTGACTCCCTTTGAACATCCCTCCGGTTTGGCCTTTCATCGCCATCCAGAAACAGGGGAAGAAATTCTCTATGTGGCTTATGCTTCGGAAGAAATCTATATTCGGGATGACCCGAATTCCGCCGATCCGCACCAATTAGCCTTTCGCGATCGCACGTTTATCCATCCGTTACATTTTCATTACCATGAAGATGAACATTATGCCCTATCCAATGGCTATCTCATGGAAATTTCCTACGTTGAGGAACTCTCTCCTCTGGATGAGTTGGACTTGACGGATTTGGAATGGCGGATTGCCTTTCCGGCAGAAACTCCCTCGCCAAAAATTGAAGAAAATTGAGGCGATCGGACTGCCTTTTCAAGAAGAAATTCTGGATGGACAACGGATTGCTGTGTTTAAGTTCGACAGTCTCAAACCCCACGAGGCGCGGGTTTTTGGTTGGAAAGCTCTTTTAGAGGTCCGCAGTATCAAGTATCGTCTTTCCCCTCGGGATGTGGAAAATCTGCCCGAACCTCCCCCGGAGTTTGGCGATCGCTATTTAGTCGATAATGACAATCTGGCGATGGATACGGAAATTGTTCGTAAGGCAGCGGTTGAGGCGATCGGGACCGAAACCAATCTCCTGCGAAAGGTCCTGAGTATTCGCGATTATGTCTATGAAAAACTCGACTACGGCATCAAACCCCATATTGATACCCCAGATATCGTCTTGGAACGCGGGATCGGTTCCTGTGGCGAATATGTGGGGTTAATGCTGGCCCTGTTGCGGTTAAATGGGATTGCTTGTCGGACTGTGGGACGTTACAAATGCCCCCCACACCCCGATCGCCAAGGAATGCCCATGCAACCGGACTACAATCATGTCTGGTTGGAGTTCTATATTCCTGGATTGGGTTGGATCCCAATGGAATCCAATCCCGATGATAATCAAGATAGCGGCCCTAACCCGATGCGGTTTTTTATGGGATTAGCTTGGTATCATGTGGAATTGGGCAAAGGGATCCGGTTTGAAAGTCTCAAACTCAAGGGAGTCCCGTTACATAAAAGCGAGATCCGTCTGGGGGATTTGGCAATCAATCATGTCCGATTCACGATTTTAGGTGAACTGCCACCACCTAACTAAAATAGCCCACCCTCAGCGGTCCTCTATTTAGGTGACTTCCCCGGAATAGATGACTGCCGCCCCTTAAACTCGGACTCTGTTAACACTGATTTTTGATTGGGGAGGACTTGTGGACACGACTATCTATACTGTTCTAGCAACGGGAACCCTAGGGTTGATGGTCCTGGTAACGGGAGGAATTATCTATCTCACTGCAGCGGAATGGCGCGATCGCCGTCGTCAGGAAAAGGAGAAACGCTCTCGTTAAGTTCTCAGGAACTAGGACAAGGTGTGTTTCTTGTAGGGGCGCTTCTCAAAGCGCCTCGTCCAAGAAATAACGATTTTTCGTCATCAAATTTATCACCTTGATAGGATTAGCTCAAGGGGACTATTACCGGGTTTTCGGCCCTGGGACCTCATCAGGTACTCATGCTCTGAGGATTCCTCCAGGAGTCACCCTCTTATGCAGACTCTGGAAGGAATCGGGGTTTAACCCCCGCCTCCTACTGATCTGGATTCGGCTGATTTATACTACTTCATCCCTAAAGACTTGGCCGAAAAAATCGCTTTTTATTTAGATGATACCCAAACCCAAGCTGGAAAATGGATTAACCTCATTTTGACCAGTCTGGTTTTATTATCTTCGGCAATATTTGTTATTGAAACTTATCAAATTCCAAGTCAGCTTACCCTAATTTTAAATAAGCTGAATACTTTTATTTTAATTATATTTTTCCTGGAATATATTTTACGATTTTGGTCGGCAAGCCATAAAATAACTTACTTTTTTAGCATCTATTCTTTGATAGATTTAATTGTAATTCTTCCCTTATTTATCGGTGATTTCGGGATTGGCTATTTGCGGCTACTGCGATGGTTTAGGATTTTGCGGTTGCTGCGCTTTGTGGAAAGTCAAGTTTTTTTTGACAGTACCGAGGGGGAAGACCAATTAATTATTCGCCGGATTATCTTTACCCTGTTTACCATTGTTTTTGTTTACTCGGGGTTAATTTATCAAGTCGAACATCCCACGAATCCCCAGGCATTTCGCACGTTTATTGATGCGGTCTATTTTTGCGTTGTCACCATGACAACTGTGGGATTTGGGGATGTGACCCCGTTATCGCAAGGGGGACGATTGCTGACAATTTTGATGATTATTTCAGGGAATTGCTCTGATTCCGGGACAACTGGGGGCGTTAATTAAAGAATTAGTGAAAAATGCGAACCGGGTTGAAACCCCTTGTGGAGGATGTGGGTTGTCTCGTCACGATCGCGATGCGCTGTTTTGTAAGGTTTGCGGCACTTCGTTAAAGTCGTCTCCCTTGAATCCTGCGCGATCGCCAGATGCCGAAAGTTAACAGAGTGAGTGAGTGGGTTGCCGACTTTTAGTGAGGAAATGGCTAAATTTTGAGCAATAGCGGGCAGGATTGATTCAGGCAATTTGACCGGAAGATGGGGACATCACCCCAGGGGCGATCGCAGATTAACTTGAGCGATTTTGATTCATCCCTGATGAGAACATAGTTTGTCTCAATTGTCAAGTTTTTACAAAAGTTAAAATTTAGGTCAAACTATGCTACAAATTGTTAAGGATTTTGGCTAAAATGCCAAAAAAATCAGGTCGCCAGAAACTACCGCTGAACCAAAATAGACTAACAACTCATCAGGAAGGCTAACAGGGAGTCTCTCGATCTAGACATCCGAGGGCCATGCTTTCGACTTGCATCATCTACACATCTCGAATCGGAATGTTGAATGGGTTCGGCGAATCGTCGGGGTTTGCATCACTCTTTCCAGGCGGCACTATCATTCGGATGCGTGGGATCTGAGTACCACAGTCTAACTCGGTGTTCCGGCGATCGCGGTGCGGAACTTTTGAACGGGGAAAAAAACCAGTCAAAAGCCAGAAATCGGCGATCGCATCAAGGAACTCCACTCCACAACTCCGGAAACCCTATCTGCATTCCATACCAGGAGGATTCCCCCCATGCAACAGATTTCAGTCCATCAATCCCTCAAGGTGCAACCCAACCCAACCCTCAATGGCAATCCCAAAACCAGCCGATCGCCATCCACGAAAATCCCCACTGCCGTCCAGCCAAGTGAAGGCATCTTATCCCAATTTGTGGAATATGTTCCGGCAGCAGTGGCAATGGTCGATCGCCAGATGCGATATTTGGCTTGGTCGCGACGTTGGTACAGTGAATATGGTTCCGGCGATCGCACCTGTGTTATTGGGCGATCGCATTATGAACGCTTTCCCCATCTGGGCGAATCCTGGCAACAGCGCTATCAACATTGTATAGAAACCGGAGAACCCTTATGCCATGAGGATTGTCTCATTAAACCCAATGGCCAACAAGAATGGATTAAATGGGAAATTCAACCCTGGATCGCCAGTGATGGCGAAATTGGCGGGTTGATGTTGTCTGCCGAACTCCTCACCGAGCGCAAACAACTCGCTGACGCCTTACAACTCACTCAATTTGCAATGGATAAAGCGGCAGATGCCGTCCTCTGGATGACTCCAGATGCCCACTTAAGCTATGTTAATGAAGCCGCCTGTCAGTTACTCGGCTATACCCAAGAAGCGTTACTCACCCTGAGCGTTTCTCAAATTGACCCCGCCTTTTCTCCCCCGATTTGGGCCGAACATTGGCGAGCCATCAAACAATTTAGAACCTTTACCTTTGAATCGAATTTCCTCACCAAACAAAATCACTCCATTCCCGTCGAAGTCCGGGTCAATTATTTAACCTTTAATGGTCAAGAATATCACTGTGCTTTCGTGCGAGATATTAGCGAACGCAAACAAGCAGAATCCGACTTGCACAATGCCAAAGAGCAACTCCAAGCCGTTCTCGATGCGGTTCCCGGGTTAGTCTCTTGGGTCAGTTCAGATTTACGCTATTTGGGGGTGAATCGCCATTTAGCCGCAGCCTTTCAAATGCCGGTGGATAGCTTTGCCGATCGCCCGGTGGGTTTTTTACAAACCAGTCCCAAATTCTCCGAAATGGTTCAGGACTTCTTTGCCAGTCCTGAACTCACCCAATCCACAGAAATTACCCTAGAGTCCCAGGGAGAACCCCGCAGCTATTTAGTGGTTTCTCAGAAATATCAAAAAGGAACCAAAGCCGTTTTTATCGGCATTGATATTAGCGATCGCAAACAAATGGAGGTGGCGTTACGCCGGAGTGAAACCCTCTATCGCACCCTAGCCAAAAACTTTCCCAATGGGACCGTTTGCCTCTTTGATAGGGAACTGCGTCACACCCTCGCCGAAGGAACCGAACTCCCCAAAGTGGGCTTATCTAAAGAATTAATCGAAGGCAAAACTCTCCCAGAAGCCTTCCCCTCAGACATTGCCAATCTCTACGAAACCCTCTATCGCGATGCACTCGCGGGCAAAGAAAGCGTGACTGAAGTTCCCTTTGGCAGTCGTCTCTATCTCGCCCATACCTTACCCCTGAAAAATGAACAGGGAGAAGCTATTGCGGGAATGATTATGACCCAAAATATTACCGAACGCAAACAAGCAGAAGATGCCTTGCGCCGTTCGGAAGAGCGATTCCGACAAAAAGCGGAAGAACTCAAACACACCTTACAGGAATTAAAACGAACTCAAACTCAACTGATTCAAACGGAAAAAATGTCCAGTCTCGGCCAATTGGTTGCCGGAGTTGCTCACGAAATTAACAATCCCGTGAGCTTTATTTATGGCAATATCGCTCATGCTCGCCAATATGTCCGGGACCTTTTAGCCCTGGTGGAACTGTATGGAAAAGAATATCCCGAACCCACGGCGACGATTCAAGAGCATATTGAAGGAATTGGCCTAAATTTTTTAATGGAAGATTTTCCCAAGCTGATGTCTTCCATGCAGGTGGGAGCCGATCGCATTCGGGAAGTGGTGCTCTCTTTGCGAAACTTTTCCCGGCTGGATCAAGCTCAGAAAAAGTCGGTGAATATTCATGAAGGGATTGATAGCACCTTAATGATTTTACAAAATCGTCTCAAAGCCAAAGCCGGAATGCCAAGCATTGAGGTGATTAAAGAGTATGGGGAACTTCCGGCGATTGAATGTTATGCCGGACAACTGAATCAAGTGTTTATGAATTTACTGGGGAATGCGATCGATGTTTTAGAGGAAGAGGGGCAAAACTATCTCAAAATGCGAGCCAATGTTCCGAAAATGACCGGGGATTCTCTCGGAACTTTTACGCCCCGAATTTGCATTCGCACCGAACAGGTGGGGGACTGCGCGGTGATCCGGATTTCAGATAATGGTCGTGGGATGACAGAGCAGATCCAACAACATATTTTTGAGCCGTTTTTTACGACCAAAAACCCCGGGAAAGGCACGGGACTGGGGTTATCGATTAGCTATCAAATTGTGGTGGAAAAACATGGCGGTCAAATTGAGTGTCAGTCAGGGCCTGGATTAGGAACGGAATTTATGATTACATTACCCATTCCCTAACCTCGATTGCAGGATGGGAGCCGGGTGTGAAATTGCATTACTAAGGGACACTGAGTTTCCGTGTCCCTACGGTTGACAAGGTGTTCTCAGTTGAGTTAAACAAACGGGAAACTTGGGAATAATGGGGTTCAGAGTGGACAAAATGACTCTCGTTGTTGCCTTTTAACTCGGGGTTTTGAATTTTTTTTAATTTTTATGAACAAACAAATAGAGTACCCTGTTATTCTGATATCTTTGTAGTCACGCGATTGTAACCGGGAAGGGATGATTAAAGGAGTTACAAATATTCACAATAATTCAAAACGACCTCAAACAAAAGTCAGACCCATTTTCGGGAACTTTTGTGTCGAAGCAAACAACGGTTAATCGGGAACAAGTCCTAAACTATAAACGTGATGGGCGGGGAAAGGGCAGAAAATGAAGACTCAGAAGGGAGCAAAAATGATAAGGGCAGGATTGGCCCTGGGATTAGTGGCGATCGCCGGGGGTATGTTTGTCCTGGACCAGCAGGGTGGTAGACTGGGTTGGGTAGGCCAACTTGCCCAGACCCGAGAACTGTTCCCTGAAGCGGCGATCGCAGCGACTCCTCCAGGCTTCTCCATTGTTTCCAGTCGTCCTGATTCTTTCCCCACTCGTGCCAGAGGGGTGAGGGAACAACGCTTAGGAAAAGTCGGGGATATCACCGGAGGCGAGGGTCATCCAAGGGAGCTAAAATTCATAAAAAATGGATTATCAATTGACGACCCATTTGCCAAGGTTCAGAAATTAATCCGAGTTTTAAATTCCTCTGGGTTGCCCAACAATTTCTCAATTTCAGGAAACTTAAAAGAGGGGACTGCTAGAGTTGACGACCCATCCAACCCTCAACCGTCTCAAGATGTTTCCGAATCATCCTTCCTGGTGGTAATCAACCCCGAGGGAACTCTCCAAAAGCCCTATCAAATTGCCCTGTTGATCTTCCTAAGTACCACCGGAACAGTCCTGATGCTGCACTATATGAGTCTGAGAATGCAAACCCAGTTTAAAGCCCAGCTCACTGAAAAAGAAGCATTGCCAGTCGCCCCAGAGGGATGGTTGAGTCTCCTGGATACAAACCCCGCCTTTAACTGTGCTATCAAACCCAATGGCACAGTTTTCTTTATGAATCAAGCCATGTTAGAGCGCGTCGGTTCTACTCGTGCCGAAGCCTTGGGGAGGAATTATCTTCAGACATTTATCCCGGAATCTGACCGACGATTGGTCTCACAAACCTGGGAGCAACTCACTCACGAAACTCAACCCCAACGAATCCAAAACCGGATTCTCACAAAGCAGGGAGAAGAAATCTGGGTGGAGTGGTGTGTTCGGGCCGTGTTCAAGGGCGATCGCCAGACTTTAGACTATTGGAACGCCACGGGAATCGAGATTGAAGACCCGAGTCGCGTCGAAGCTCACACTCGGCTGTGGGAGAATATGACCCAGGCGGTGAGTGCAGCGCCGGATTTTGAATCTGCCTTAAAAATCGCACTTTGTAGCTTCGGAGAAACCCTGGGATACTTCGCCGGGGAAGCCTGGGTTGCCAACCCCGAGGGAACCGCTTTAGACTGTTCTGGATTGTATTACGCTGCATCGGGAACCGCTTACCCCAGGTGTAGTGGGTTGCGCTTAGAACTGAATCAGGGATTACCCGGACGAGTCATGGCGTCGGGAGAACCGGAATGGATTGCCAATCTCGCCGCAGAAGCAGAGAAAGGGTTTCCCGGGGAACACAGGGCGATCGCCTGTGGACTCACCAGTGCCTTGGGGATTCCAATTCTGGCCGATCGCCGGGTCCTGGCGGTGTTGGTCTTTTTTCAGTCAACCCCTGGAGAACTGGACCCCCGAATGCTGCCACGCATCTCTTCAATGGCGATTCAAGTGGGGTCAGTCTTACATCGGTTACAGACGTTAAAGGCACTTCAGCAAGCCGAAGCCAACTATCGTAGTATTGTAGAGAATGCAGTAGAAGGAATTTTTCAGACGACCCCGGATGGACGGTATATCAATGCGAATCCAGCTTTGGCGGCGATCTATGGGTATGCTTCCCTGCCGGAATTGATGGCGGATCTGTGCGATCGCTCCCATCAAATCTACGTTGATCCCCGCTCTCCAGAGGAGTTTATTCGCCTGTTGCAGGAACAAGATGTGGTTTCAGGTTTTGAGGCCCAGGTTTATCGGGCTGATGGTACTATGATTTGGATTGCTCAAAATGCTCGCGCAGTGCGCGATGTTCATGATCAATTGATGTATTATGAAGGGTCCGTGGTGAATATTACCGATCGAAAATGGACGGAGGCACAACTACGATACAATGCCTCTCACGATGCACTCACCGGGTTGTGGAACCGAGGCTTTTTTATGGATCGGTTGGTCAAAGCCGTCTCCCGCGCTCAGAGTGAAGCGGATTATGAATTTGCGGTCCTGTTCATGGATTTGGATGATTTCAAGTTGGTGAATGATAGTTTAGGTCATTCCGTGGGCGATCGCTTGTTGATGGCGATCGCTGGACGACTGGAAGAATGTTTAGGTCCTAACGATACCCTCGCGCGGTTTGGCGGGGATGAATTTACCTTGTTGTTGGAAGATATTCCCCGGGTTGAAGATGCGATCGCCGTGGCGCACCAAGTCCATGAAACCTTGCGTCAGCCTTTTAATGTGGGAAGTTACGAGGTATTTGCCTCGATCAGTATTGGCATTGTTCATAGTACCGCAGGCGATCGGCGTCAGCCCGATTTTCTGCGGGATGCGGATATCGCCATGTATCGCGCTAAAGCCCGGGAAAAAGGCGGATATGTGGTGTTTGATAGCACCATGCGTGAGGAAGCCATCCTGCGCTTGGAGTTGGAGACGGATCTGCGCTGGGCGATCGAACGGGGCGAGTTTCAGATGTTTTATCAGCCCATTGTGAGATTGTCCACCGGAGAAATTAGTGGATTTGAAGCCCTGATTCGATGGCATCATCCCCGCAAAGGGTGGATTTCTCCTAATGTATTTATCCCCGTGGCTGAGGAAACCGGCGCAATTGACCGCATCGGGGAATGGGCGCTGATTCAAGCCTGTAGCCAGTTAAGAAGCTGGAAAAAGCAATTTCCCACCTATCCTTCCCTGAAAATGAGTGTGAATGTTTCCGGGAAGCAACTGACTGAGAATTTGAGCGATCGCGTTGAGGAAATTCTCCAGGAAACCGGCGTCGATGGCTGGGATTTGAAATTAGAAATTACCGAAACCGCCCTAGTGGAAGACCCGGAGGAGGCGATCGGCATCTTGGAGCGCCTCAAAGCCCTGGATATTCAGTTATGCATTGATGATTTTGGCACAGGTTACTCGTCTTTGAGTTATCTCCATCGTTTCCCCGTGGATGTTTTAAAAATTGACCGTTCTTTTATTACTAAAATGTCCCCGCTCAATGACGATTCGGAAATTGTCAGAACCATTGTTACCCTGGCCCATACCCTAGGACTGGATGTGATTGCCGAAGGCATTGAAACCCTCGATTCTATGCATGAACTCGAACTCCTGCGCTGTAAATACGGTCAGGGTTACTTTTTTTCCGAACCCGTTAACGGTGAGGCGGCTGCACACTTATTAAGCCAGGGTCAATTGAGTGACCTAGAGGTGAGTTAACCCCCAAGGGGGGATTAGTACCCTCGCC
Source organism: uncultured cyanobacterium (assembly GCA_963821735.1). Taxonomy (GTDB): domain Bacteria; phylum Cyanobacteriota; class Cyanobacteriia; order Cyanobacteriales; family Laspinemataceae; genus Laspinema. The sequence continues at coordinate 815,069 of CAWGFK010000070.1, read as the reverse complement.
AGGTCGGGTCACCCGTGCTTTCCCGGCAGCTTGAACCCGATACCCCGATGTCCTTCAACATTCAACTCCCTACTCTTTAACTTTTCAGACTTCGGACAAGTCCGAAGTTTTTTCGTTACAATAAATGCGAGCCTTTAGGGGAAATCTACGCAAGCGCGATCGCGCTTTTACTGGGTGACATTCCATTGGATCACCTTCTCAAAAAAAAGCGAATTTAGCGAATAGTAACTTTTGCATGAAACCAACATTTTTCAAGTCAAACTCACAATTCAATTCGTTCATTTCCAGGAAACATTTCTGGTATATTGTTCCTTTTTTATGTTCTTTGGGACTCGCCTTATTTCCCTCGGTGACTGTCGCGAGTGATGCTCACGGGCGTGCCGTTTTACCCGGGATATCCCGTTTTGATCAGCTCACTCAAGTCCAGGACCGGAAACCTCAAATCAGCCAAGGAAGTTCCCCGGTTGATTTTGCAGAGGCTGTCACGGTAATTGAGCAACAATGGGAACCTGTATTTGAAGATTATTTTGGCAGAAATTTATCGGAGGTTACCCTGAGTGGGGCAGAAATTAGCGAAGCGTTGGCGGTGGTTGAACAAAAAACGGGTCAAAAGTCTGCGGTAATTTACATGATTCCCGGTGAGGATCAACTTGAATTGTTGTTAGTCACTGCGGATGGAGGCGTGACGGGTCGGACGATCGCCGAAACCAATCAGGAGATGCTGATCGAAACGGCACAACAATTACGGCAGCGCATGACTAGCCCTAGCCGAAGAAGTACCCGCTCCTATTTGCCTCAAGCCCAAGATCTTTATACTTGGACGATCGCCCCTTTGCGTGAGGAATTGCAATCCCTAGGAATCGAAAACCTGTTGTTATGTGTCGGTCCGGGCTTGCGATCGGTCCCCTTTGCGGCTTTACATGATGGGGAAGAATTTCTGGTGGAACAATACAGTCTCGCCTTGATTCCCGCCTTTAACATGATTGACTTGAATCCCAGTGAACTCGCGAATACAGAAGTATTGGCAATGGGCGCTTCCATTTTTGAAAACCTCTCTCCCCTGCCTGCGGTCCCCGTAGAACTCTCTCAAATTGCCCGTTATCTGTGGCGCGGAGAGGTGTTTCTCAATCAAGAGTTTACCGAGGAAAACTTGCAGTCACAATTGCAAGAATCGCGCTATGGAATCGTTCACCTCGCTACTCACGCGGATTTTCAGGAGGGAAACCCGACTCAATCTTATATCCAATTGTGGGATAGTAAACTCACCTTGGATGATATGCAACGGTTAGAACTCGATCAAGCAGCGATCGGATTGTTGGTGTTGAGTGCTTGTAAGACAGCCGTTGGCAGCCAAGATGCCGAAAAGGGATTTGCCGGATTAGCGATTCAAAGTGGCGTTCCCTCTGCCTTAGCGAGTTTATGGTATGTGAGTGACCTCGGGACTCTGGCCCTGATGTCCGAGTTTTACAATACGTTCAAAACCGACGACGAAAACGCGCGATCGATACTCAAGGCAGACGCCCTACGGCAGGCACAACTTGCCATGCTTCGAGGAGAAGTGCGCCTAGAAGACGGCAAGTTAGTCAGCGATCGCGGGGAACTAGCCCTCCCTGAAAACTTAGCGGAATTGACCGGGGAAAATTTAGCTCACCCTTACTTTTGGGCCGGGTTTACCTTAATTGGCAGTCCCTGGTAAGAGGCGGTTGCTCCTGGCGATCGCCTTTCTTGGACGGGAGCATCTCAATTTGGCCTCAAAGGGGAATTTATACGTCTTGCTCCCCCTTCCAGCAATAAAAAAATTTCCTTATTCTCCCTACCCTCTTAGGGGAGGGCCGGGGAGAGGTGGGAAGGGGGCACCGGGGGTTAGGTTCTTTGCCTTCTTGAGATGCTCCCTCTTGGACAGGGTACAACTCAAGAAAGGCGATCGCTGCTGAAACTCATCTCACTGATCGGTTTAGATGTTTCAGACTTAGCTCAATTTATTGAAAAATTTATGATAGAACCTCCGCGATTTAATAACATTTTTTGAAAGTTGTTATTTCAGCGAACACTCGCCCCAGAAATATCGAGCAACTGTTGAAACCATCACTGGCTATTTTCAAGGCTGACCGTTTGAAGTACCGAACATAACCCCTGGAAAGTTCTGATCCCATAGCGGCGATCGGTGTGATTTCATTTGATTGCCATGACGTCATCAATAGACGTTAATGGTATGCTTAGACTGATCCATTGGAAATCCTTGACCTGACCTAACTTAAGTCCGGTTTATTCAATCAGGGTTCGTTGATTTTGCCAACCCCCATCCAAACATCCTACAATTATCCCATTGTCAGTGATTTTTATAACTCGGGTTTTGCACCCCATTCAAAAAATCGATGAAAATGTTTGTTCCAGGTCGTCTTTGTTTATTTGGAGAACACAGTGATTGGGCCGGGGGATACCGAACTATCAATCCGGCCCTCCACAAAGGATACACCCTCAGTGTCGGCACCAATCAAGGTATTTATGCCCAAGTCAAATCCCATCCGACCCATCTCATTCTTCACTCCTGTCTCACCGATGGCACTCGTAAAGAATTGTTACAAATTCCAATGGAACGAGAACAATTGTTGGCCGAAGCCAAAAAGGGTGGTTTCTTTAGTTACGCCGCCGGAGTTGCCTATCAAGCCTTGACTCTTTATCACGTCCAAGGGGTAGAAATTGATAACTATAAAACCGATTTACCCATTCAAAAAGGATTAGCCTCAAGTGCAGCTATCTCCGTCCTCGTCGCCCGTTCCTTCAATCAGTTGTACCAATTAAAATTAACCCTTCGCGGTGAAATGGAGTTAGCCTATCACGGTGAAATTACCACCCCATCTCGCTGTGGTCGCCTCGACCAAAGTTGTGCCTACGGTAACTGCCCCGTGATGATGATGTTTGATGGACAACATATTAATATTATAGAACTCAAAACTCCCAGCAATTTATTTTTTGTAATCGTCGATTTAGCCGCCTCTAAAAACACCCATGAAATCCTGAGCATTCTCAATCAATGCTATCCCTTTGCCACCAATGAAATTAAACAAAGCGTTCATAAATATTTAGGAGAAATTAGCGCCAGAATTACCCAGGAAGCCGCCACGGCCTTAGAACAGGGCGATGCCGAATCTCTCGGGGCCTTAATGAAGCAAGCCCAAACCGAATTTGACCGCCATTTAATTCGGGCCTGTCCCTCCCAATTAACCGCCCCCGTCCTGCACTCGCTGCTCAAACATCCGCCACTGCAAAGCTTGATTTTGGGCGGAAAAGGCGTCGGGTCTCAAGGAGATGGTACGGCACAATTTATTGTGAAAAATCAAGAGAATCAACAACGCCTTATCGAACTGATTAAACGAGATTTCCCCCAAATGCAATGTCTGAAACTGGTGATTTCCTCCTCTTCCACTGAAGTTATAGAATAAAATAACAGAAGATTTCCGCAACCTGTCTAGTTCAGTCTTACCCGGGAGACTTGATAGCCTGTTCTGAACCCTTTATAATATGAAAAAAACAAATTATCCGATTCGCAAAGCAATTATTCCCGCCGCCGGATTTGGCACACGCTTGTTTCCAGCCACGAAAGCTGTAAAAAAAGAATTGTTGCCGATTATGGACAGCAAAGGTCGAGTTAAACCCACGATTTTAGCCATTGTAGAAGAAGCCATCAGTGCCGGAATCGAAGAGGTGGCGATTATCGTCCAACCGGGGGACGCTCCAATTTTTGAGAGTTTCTTCAAAACTCCTTTAAACTCTAATCATTATCACAAACTTTCCCCAGAAAATCAAATTTATAGCCAGTATTTACAAGAATTAGGCGAAAAAATTACTCTGGTAATTCAGGAGGTCCAGGAGGGGTATGGTCATGCGGTATTTTGCGCTAAAGATTGGGTCAATCAAGAACCGTTCCTGCTATTTTTAGGGGATCATGTTTATTTATCGGATACCGATGTTTCTTGTGCCAGCCAACTGGTGGAGGTTTATAACCGGGTCGGGAAAAGTACCATTGCCCTCACTGTAACCCCTGGGGAAGAAATTTATCACTGTGGTTGCGTCACGGGAAATTGGCAAGATAACGATGAAATTTTGTCCCTCACCCAAGTTTGTGAAAAGCCGGATTTAGACTATGCTAGGAAATACTTAAAAGTAGAAGGATTAACGGGCGATCGCTTCTTAACCGTCTTCGGAATTTACGCCTTGACTCCCACAATATTTGACTTTCTCGAAGCCAATATCCGAAATAATCTCCGCGAAAAAGGAGAATTTCAGCTCACCACCTGCCTAGAACAAAGTGCGGCAAGCGGAAGGAATGTATGGCTATCAAATCAAAGGACGGTGTTTCGATACCGGAATGCCCGATGCCTATTATCAAACATTCATCGATTTTCGCCAGGGCTAAAAATTGTGCTAAATCCAACTCAGCCTGATTGACATTTGATACCATAGAGGGGAACCCTAGCAGAATTGACAAAACTCCCATGAGAAAACTCGGCTTTGGATTAATATGGCTTGGATTAATCGTTTATGCCTTTGGATTTGCACCCCCGGATAACCCCACCGCTACCTTTAACTTAATTAACAACCTAGTAACTGGAGAATTGGAGGGAATCAACCCTCTAATTATTGCCCTGTTTAATATCATGGGAGTATGGCCGTTTATTTATAGCGCCGTGCTATTTTTAGATGGAAAAGGACAGAAAATTTCCGGCATGGCCGTTTGTCACCTTGTCCTTTGGCGTCGGTGCATTTGCCTTGTTACCCTATCTAGCATTGCGCCAGCCTAACCCCAGCTTTTCCGGGGAGAAAAATTGGTTTTTAAAAGCAATAGACTCGCGAATTTTCGGTGCGATCGCCGCCTTATCCGCCCTCATCTTACTCGGCTATGGCATCACCCAAGGAAATTGGACCGATTACCTCTACCAATGGCAAACCAGCCGATTTATTCACGTCATGACCTTAGACTTTTGCCTGCTGTGCCTCCTCTTTCCCACCATCCTCGGAGATGACATGGCACGACGGGGTTTAAACAGTCCCGTGATATTTTGGATCGTCGCCTTAATTCCCTTATTGGGACCGGCATTTTATCTAGCCTTACGTCCCCCCATCCCAGTCAGCGAGGAAGGGGTACAGATGGATACTCCTGTGACTCAGGAATAGTCCAAAACTTCCGCATCTTTTAAGAACCCACCCTAAATGTAGAGGCGATTCGCGAATCGCCTCTACATTAACGCCGCCCCCCAAACCTGGAGACTCAAACCATGAAGGAGACGATCGCAGGCAACCTCACCCGCTACCGCAAAGCTGTCAACTTATCACAAGAACAACTCGCCAACCGGGTCAACATCACCCGCCAAAGCATCAATAACTACGAAAACGCCAAAACCTTACCCGATAGTAAAACCCTCTCAGCCCTTGCCCGAACCTTGGGCGTCACCCTGGATGACTTGCTACGCCCCGAATCTAGCCCAGTCACCCCCTTTCGGTTTCGCACCCATGCTGGCTTTGATAAACAACCGCAATTTGCCACTCAAGTGCGACGGATGCTGGAGACCTATCAAGCCTTAGAAGCCGCAGCAGGCATCCCCGCCTATGCCCCAGAAACCCATTCCTGTCATCAATTACCCGGCAATGAAGCAGTCATTCAGGCAACAGCAGCCCGGTTTCGCCGGACCTTGGGATTAGGGGAAACCCCCATTCTCAATTTATTTGCCGCCGTAGAGGAATTGGGGCTAAAAGTCCTCCGCCAACCCATTGCCATCAAAGGCTTTTTTGGATTAAGTGCCTGTAGCTTTGCTCAAGGTGCTTTTGTTTTAATCAATACCCATAATATTTCGATTGAACGGCAAATCTTTACTCTATCCCAGGAAATTGGTCATTTAATTTTCCATCGAGACGACTATCAAAACAACCTCATAAAACAGGGCAATCCAGGGGAAGAAGAAGCCCGGGAAGCCGTGGCTGATTATTTTGCCGGACATTTACTGGTTCCCCAAACCGAATTTGAGCGACTTTATCAAATTAGCCCGAACTTGATTCAACTCAAACAGCATTTTAGAGTCAGCTATCAAGTAATTTTAAAGCGGTTAGCGGATATGGGTCGCATCGACTATGGGCGGGAAATCGCCAAGATTCGCAAGATTTATAAACAGCGAAATGGGTTACCTTTGAGCAACTCAATCGAGTTACCTCACACCTTAAAGCCCGAAGAGTTTCCCGAAAATGAACGGTATCAACAACTCATCTGGCAAGCCTTGAATCGGGGGAATATCTCAGAACTGAAAGCCGCTGAATTGCTGAATATCACCCTGGAAGAACTGGGGGTTCGTCGTCGAGAGGCGGAGGTCTATGCTATCCCGTAACGGCACAATTCTCGATGCCACTGCCTTGATTGACTTTCGCTATCTTGATGAGTGGGAGTGGCTGCAACAACAGTATCAGCCTTTATATATTGCCCAAGAAGTTTTAGACTCAGATCATCTCGAACAGAGTACGCGAGAGACGGCGAAAAAATACTTAATCCCGCTTTCTTTAGAAACTGAAGAAATGTTTGCTAGTTTTCTGGAGTTTGGCAACAAAGCGCCCCTGCTGAGTGAAGCCGATCGCTCAACGCTGGTTCTGGCCCGTCATCAATTATTATTATGTGCCAGTGATGATAATTTAGTGGTGAAAATCTGCAAAGAATATGGAATCGCTTACATCAGAACTCTGCGTCTCCTAACAGAGATGGTGCAGACGGGACATAAAAGTAAGGTTGAAGTCAAGAGGATGGCCGAGTTGTTAATTCGAGAGAGGGGTAAACATATTCGGTCATCCATTTTAACCAATTGGTATAATCAGTTGGGAAAATAGGCTAAAGAATTTTATTCCCCAGTTTTACAAGCAAGGTACTGGAGTGTAATAGGGGCTTACCTCAAGAAAATAGCAGGGACAACAAATCAGCCGATCGCCCCCCAAAAAGCACAAAAGGCGCGATCGCCGCGCCTCCTGCTATTCATTCCAACTAGGACTCCCAGTCGGGACAGTCGCCATCGGTTTCCCACCCATAAGGATGCATCCCACAAACGAGTAAATTTCCCCCGTAAACCTGTCCGTGATAGTTTTTACAGCCGATACAAGCTGAATATTTTTCCGCTGTGGGTTCCACGGATGACACAAACCCATTGGTGTCTGTTGGAAATTCATCTAGTCCTAAATATAGGTCAAAAAATGGATCAACTAACTCTTCAAAATATTGGTCGAGTTCGATGAAAATCGTTGTTTGCACTTCTTCCATGAATTCTTCAGACAGTTCAATAATATCTGAAGAAACCCTTCCTAAAATATCGACGAATTCCTCGACCTCTTCCGTCACTTCTTGAACAAAGCGATCCATTTCTTGTCCCGCTGTCTCTAACATTTTGAAAAATTCTTTCGGCCAATCTTCCATAACCCTTTGCCTAATGACTTCCGGAAGCAATCTCTATTCGTTCTGGAGTCGCCGTAGTTCATCCTGTAACGATTGTACCTGATCGCGCAGGTTATTCACCTCCGGAGGTTTCTCCGGGGTGGGTTCTTCATCGTCTTCTAAGATTTCAATGCGACGGGGTTCTTTTGGCGTTGTTGGTTCCGATGGGGGCTGCTTGATTTGCTGCTGGCCCTGTTTCATCATGTCTTCGACGAAGCGACGCGCTTCTTCGGTCCGCTGATTTCACCCCGTTCGACCATTTCATCGGCAAGTTTTTGGGCTTTGTCCCGCACTTCGGCTAGTTTTCCCGTGGCTTGTTCGCCCGCATAAGACGCTATCCCGACTCCGAGATAAAATGCCTTTTGTACCATATCACCGAAACCAGGCATAGGCAGTATTGCTCCTTAGTCGCTGAGGTTACTGCTTCTAGGATAAGGCTAATAGAGGCCGAGTGACCACCACCAAGAGGCACTAAAAAAAAGTGACCCGGATACCACGCCTGTCACAAGCATCCCGTATTGCTGCTACCTTCCGGTCCTGACAAAGTTTGGGCGTTATGACCGCATGGGTCCAGGTCATTTACAACTATATCATTGTTGTCCGACTCTTGTCTAGGGGGTGGCGAAATATTTTTTAAAGTTGTGATTTCGGCCCGTTATTCCACGACGATACACCACTCATAGAGGTCGTACTGGACGCAGCCATGTTTAACCAGAGGGTCCTCTGCAACGATCTGCTGGGCTTCCTCCATTGACTCCGCCTCAAACAGCAGCATTCCGCCTCCACGTCGTTTCCAGTAGCCCGTTTTGGCTTGATGTCCTTTGGCGATTAAATCTTCGACGTAGGCTTTATGGGCGGGAACGTGGCGATCGAAGGTGGGTTTATCGACGATTCCTTCTTCTATTTTGACAAACCAGGGCATTGGAGGTTGCGGTCAGGGGGTAGGGGTTAAACGGGATTGGCCTGGGACTCCTAAGAGTGCAGGTCATCGCAAATTTTAGCATCAAATGGGCGATGGGTTGGGGTTGCCCTTAGAAACAACGTTTGAGGAGGGTGGGAGGGATGGAATGGGGGATTGACCGATCGCCCAATAACTGGCACCCCTGACGCACTAAATCATCCAGTTCCAGGTTCCAAATCATCGCCGTCCCATCGTCACTGGTGGAGGCTAATTCTCCGCCTTCTGGAGACCAGGATACATGGGTGATGGCTTGTTGATGTCCGCGTAAGGGAGTGAGGAAACTGCCGTCTCGGTTCCAAAGGTTAACAATACCCTCAATAGTTCCGGTGGCAAGGATTTGAGAATCGGGGTGGAAATTGAGGCTAGTGACGGGGCTGGAATGTTGGAGAATACTTAATAATTTACCATCGCTTTCTCGCCAGAGTCTGACGGTGCCATCATCACTGGCGGAGGCTAATAATTGACCATCGGGACTGAAGCGAATGGCAACGACGCGACTGCCATGTCCTTCGAGGAGATGAATCAATTTCCCATCGCTGGTTCTGCGGAGGAAAATCCGGCGATCGCCACTGGCAGAGGCGAGGGTTTTGCCGTTGGGTGAAAACCTCACGGAGAAGACTTGATCCTGATGTCCTGTCCAGGTTTGCAGCAATTTTCCATCTTTGACCCGCCAAATTTTCACGGTGTTTTCTTCTGCGGTGGCGATCGTCTCTGCTTTAGGACTAAAACTCACATCGGTGATGGGACTGGAATTCGGGAGGGTCAGGGGTAATTTTTCCCCGGTTGTTGTCCAGAATTGCAAAGGATGATTTGTTGTTGCGACTGCGATGATTTTGCGGTCAGGACTGATAGCAATGCGGTTCACTGGACCGGGAATATCGGGTAAATTTAGGGCAACTTGTGCGATCGCGATTCCAGAGGGTAACGGTATTGATGGGTAGCGGTGATGAATCCCTGACGGTTGGGGGTAAATTCCAGGGCGACTGCTGGGTGAGAATGGAGGAGGCGATCGGGTTCGATTACACCATAGATAGCTTGATGCAGTCCTAGGGCCACGCGGAAGTGAGTGGCCGCATTTACGCCAATGAATGCCTTGAGTTGTTGTGCCGCTTCCAGGCTTTCTATCAGGGCCAATTCCGGTTGATTTTCGGCAATTAGGGCTTGAGAGAGTAAGGCGATGCCATTGAGTTTAGTATGGGTTTTGTCAATGGATTTGTTTACCCAAAATACGCCAAGCAGAAAGGCAGAAATCGCCATAATTCCACTAACCCATCCGGTTATAATTCGTGCTTTATTTTGCCTATGCTGTCTCAGCTTGGCTTCAGTAATTTTGCGGCGATTTTGTTCTTGGGTGAGTTCTTCTAATAATTCTTTTTCCCGATAGAGTTGCTGAATTTGGGCCTGATTTTGTTCTGCATTTTTGCGAAACAGGGTTAATTCGGCTTCTTGACTGGCGGCTAAGAATTGATAATCGCGATCGCTCAAATTTTTCCCTTTAGCCCATTCGCGGGCATCTTGTAAGGCTTTTCCTCGGAGTAAGCGGGAAGTATCTTGGCGGTCCGACCCTAACCAGGCGGCTAATGCTTCAGCATAAGGGCGCAAATCAAACAAAGATTTTTCTAACCAATTGGAATTAAAAATGGCGGCATAGATAGGATTGCTAACGGTTAATTTTCCATCTCGGACTCGGACTAAACCGGATAAGCGTAATTCGGTTTGTTCGGGACTATCATCGGCGGGAATTGCTTTGAATTGTAAGAGTTTTTGATAGCATCCCAGTAAACGGCTGGCCCGTTGGGGGTTTCTCAGGAGGCGATCGCGAACAGTTCGCAGATGTGCGGGTTCGTCCCGAGATTCCCAATTGTGAATAATTTCAGTTTGAATGAACCGTTCCACCCATTCGGCTTCATTCCCAGACTGGGGTAAAAATTCGGGGCTAATTTTTCCCGTTTCCCGGACCAATTGACATAATTTTTGGGTTAAAAAGGGTTGTCCCCCGGTCCAATGGAGAATCTGGTGGAGGACCTCTTGGGGATGAGTCAGGATATCAGTTAATCCAGCCAGTAGCGGCTGGACTTCATCGGGTTGAAAGCCGGATAAATCAATCGCATGGCCGATATTAAAGGGGGTACGAGTGCGATCGCTAATTAAATCCGAGGGGGTAGCGACTCCCAGGAGGGCAAAAGTCAGGCGATCGTAATGGGGATTTTGCGATCGTTTATTATAACAAGACCGAATTAAGGCAAAAAAGTCTTCTAAAGATTCATTCACGCTCAACACGCTATCAATTTCATCAATAAAAATAACAATCCGTTGAGAAACCTGTTGCAATAACACCGTTTCAATCAGTTCTCCCAACCGATGAACCGGAGAAATAGACTCCCGGTCCTGCCACCAGTTCATAAACTCCAACGCATCTAATAAATTAAAATTGCTGGTGAGTTTATAAGCAACTCCTCCATACCATTGTTCGAGAGAAATTTGTTTGCTGCCAATATCAGAAATATCAATGGTGGCACAGGCAACTCCATCGTTAGATAGGCGTTTTACCGTCCGGACCAGTAAACTAGATTTACCCATTTGCCGTGAATTAAGGATGTAACAAAATTCGCTAGACTTTAGTTTTTCATATAACTCATTATCGGCTTTTCGCATCACATAAGTTGGAGAAAATCCCGGTAAACTTCCTCCCACTTGATACTGATAGACTGTATTAATCATGATAATTAGGCTGGGTGTAAGTGGAGTTCAACTTTGAAGCACGATGTTTTTTTGAAGGGATTTAATCCAAGCAAATTTGTAGGAGCTATCTCTAAAAATAGAATTTTTTCGGGGGATGTAAGCGGGCATCTGTTCATTTATTAATTCACAATTTTCATGCCTTCAGGACAGTGAAAATTACCATTATGAGCAGTCGGCTGGAAACCTTCTTCCAGTAAGTAGGGATAACTGCTTTCACACAAGATAGAAAAAAGCTTGATATCGTTTTGAGTTCCCGCAGAATCAGCATTTGGATTAGGTTTTGTCCACACCACACCTAAGTAGCTTGGTAGCGCATATTCTTTGCCTCTTCGAGGAAAAATTCCCAAAATTTTTCCGGGTTTGCGTTTAAATAACTCCGGTTGAAGAGATATCCCATATTGAAAGGCCGCATGATCTAAACTTTGGGTAGAATAGCGAAAATATTGGGTTTTAGGACGAATCCCAATTTGCAAATCATTTAAAGATTGTGCAAAATTATTATGGGTAACAAAGTAGTCTTGCTGCCCTCGATTCATGCCCCCTACACTATGACGAGATTCGAGGTTTTTTACTCGATTTGCTGTGGAATTTGACAACAACAAAGGACTCATTACCAGTCCAATTAATCCTAAAAAAAGTAAGCAGCCAAGTCCTTTAACCCAGGTTGAATCAGGATGCTTAGATGTGGGTTCACTCATGTTCCGATTACCTTAATTTTAAAAGAACAGTGCAGCACAGGAAAGTAGGTCAAAAAATTAGGGGTAAAACTCCCCCTAATTACAGTAATTTTAACCCAGGTTTTGGAATTGTCAAGACAGGTGGTTTACCTGGCCATTACTATGCTGGGAGACGAGCGATCGCACGCCGAGGTGGCGGGGAAAGGACTTTCCCAATTCATTAGTTAATTCACTAAGACCATGCCATCGGGACATTGAGAATCACCGTTATGAAAACGAGGCTGGAAACCTTCTTTGAGTAAATAGGGATAGGTGGTTTTACACAAGATAGAAACCATTATCCAATGGCTTTGAGTTTCATTAGAATCAGCATTTGAATCCTGTTTTAACCACACCATTCCTAAGTAGCTTGGTATCCCATATTCTTTGCCTATACGAGGAAAAATCCCCCAAATTTTGGGTTTGGGTTGAAGTACCTCCGGGTGAAGAGATATCCCATAGTGAAAGGCAGCATTATCTAACCCTTTGATAGAATAGCGATAGTTTTGTGTTTCAGGAGGAATCCAAATTCCTAAATCATTTACAGATTTTGCAAAAGTATTATGATCCAAAAAGTAAGCTTGTTGAGTCTCGATTCATCTCCCCTAAGTTAATGCGAGATTCCACAGATTTGGCTAGATTTACCTGAGAATAATGATGATTCGGTGTGCCACTATGTATGGCAGCTGATAAAATTCCCATTAATACCAACAGGATTAAGCATCTCTCTCCTTTACGCCACTTTGAATTATTTTTCTTAGATATCGGTTCGCTCATGATTAGGCATTTTGCAATGTTATCGGTCAGAAAAAAAGAGGAAATAAGCCAGAGAATTAGGGGTGGCTTTGCCCCTAATTCTCCTGAGTTAAACTCAGGTTTTGGACTTGTCAAGACAAGTGCTTGACTTTGCCGTTACTCTGCTGGGAGACGAGCGATCGCACGCCGTCTAAAGTGGGTGGGATATGACGTGGATCGGGGATGATTCCCTTTCCCTCGCTATCCATTTTGAGGGCCATATCCAGATAGCTTTGAGCGAGTAAAAATTGCATCGCTTCCGGGGCGTAGGAGGGGTCGGATTCTATGGTTTTAGCGAGGGTGGAGATGGCTTCGGCAGTGCCTTTAGCATTCAGCACTTGTTGCTGTTGTTGCGCTTCTGCTTCCAAAAGTGCTGCTTGCTGCTTTGCTTTCGCTTGTAAAATCCGGGCCTCTGCTTCTCCTTTGGCATTATTAATCGCGGCTTCTCGTTGTCCTTCGGAGGTGAGAATTGCGGCTTGTTTTTTTCGTTCTGATGACATCTGCAATTCCATCGCTTCTCGCACGGATAAAGACGGAATGATATCCCGTAATTCAACTCGGGTTACTTTGATTCCCCAAGATTCTGTAGCGATATCGAGTTTCTGTAACAGTAATTCATTGACTTCACTCCGGGCCATGAAGGTCTGTTCTAGTTTTAATTTGCTGATTTCTGAGCGAATTAGAGTAGTGACCAAACTTACCATCGCAGGCTGGAGATTTTCGACCTTATAATAGGCTTTTTCAATGTTTAAAATCCGCCAATAGACGACTGCATCCACGCTAATTGAAACATTATCTCGACTCATGCAGGTTTGAGGCTTAATATGCAGAAATTGTTCGCGAGTGGTTTCTTGATAGGCCACTTGATCCAGGAACGGAATCATAAAATTGAGTCCGGGCTTGAGTTTTTTGCCGTCATATTTGCCGAGGGTTTCCACTAAGGCTTCATCCCCTTGTTTGATGATTTTGACGCTACCGGCTAGGGAGGTTCCAGTTAGGGCGAGAAAGATTACAAATAAGGATTCGTACATGATAAAACTCCTGATGGGATGGGTGAACTGAACGGATGAAGGGAATGTATAGGGCCTAAGAATGAAAAAGCTGGTCTGGAACGACGATGAGGGTGTTGCCTTCGCAGCGTAAGACGTAAACTTTTTGGTTAGCAGCGATCGCCAAGTCGCGAACATCACATTGTGCGGGCCAGGAACTGCCTTCATAGAGGACTCGCCCAACTTCCCCGGGTAAGATAGGGGATAAGGTTTTGGCTTCGGTGGCATCCGGGACGGCGATCGCCCTTTTGCCTTTGAGAAACATCGGACGTAACCAGATCGCCGAAATCGTAGACAGTCCCATCCAATAGAGAACTTGCCACTTAAACCGAACGGCCATCAGGGGCGAGGAGAACCCAAGTCCCATAATCAGGGCGATAATTCCCATGATTAAGGCGATCGCCTTATATTTATGACCGAAATATTTTTGAACCAACAACTCGATCGCACAAAAACTCACTCCAGTGAACCCCCAGAATAGGGGCATCCACCAGATGGGTTCACCTACAGAGATCGGCAACAGAACCTTTGCGCCACTGCTTGCACTCTGTGTCGCCATTATTAGTAATGCGACTGTAGAAACATCGGTTACCATCGGAACTTCCTCCCAACTCGATTCCCTGTCTTTCTCATTACATCCTGGGATGGACTGAGATCCACACTGAGTTGTTTGAGTTTCCTTCGAGTTTCTATCGACTTGGGTTTTAGCGTAAACTCACAAATCCCGCTTTCCGAATTAATTCTTGTCCCTGTTCGGTTAACAAAAATTGGGCATAAGTCTCCCCGGCTTGTTGGTCAATTTGCCCATTTTCTTTAACCACCACCACCAATCGGCGACTCCAGGGATATTCCCCAGTCCTAAACACATCTAAATTCACTTCATTGCGCCTTTGAGGACATTCCGACAGGGGAACAAAGGGCAATTTATAAGGGGCGACTAAGTTATTAGGCGTCCGTCCTAAGGCTAAAGGTTTCACCATACATTGAGACACCAGTAACGGGGCCGATGCCCAATAAATTCCCCCGGGATTTGAGCCAACTCCCCTTAACGCTTCGGTGGTAGTTGAGGTTAAAATAATGTTAGAATCGGCGGATTCTCGTCCAATTTTTCCATAAGCTTGGATTTTCAAATCCGGTCCCCCCACTTGATTCCAATTGGTTATTTCTTCCGCATAAATCGCATCAAATTGCTCCATCGTGATTCCCGAAATCGGTAAAGAGGGATGGACCACTACGGCAATCCCATCAATGGCAACGGGAATTTCTTTCAGGGTAAACCCTCTATCCCTCGCTTTTTGATATTCGGCATCGGAAATCGGTCTAGCCGACATCGCAAAGGTGAGTTGATTATCTAATAACATTTGAATCCCGGTTCCCGAACTCGGTGCCCCTCTGGGTGGGTCCGTATAGCGGAGTTGAAACTGTGGCCAAACTGTTTGAATTGCCGGGTCTACGGCGACTCGAATTGACACCCAAGTGCTACTCCCCCCGTGACTAAATAATCCTCTAGGAACGTTCTGGACTTCTGCTAAGGTTTCGGGGTGAGAGTCTCCCTCGGGATTGACTGTTTCCTGGGAAGGATTGGAATTTTGGGTGTCAGTCAGGAGTCTGTTTCCCCAGTCCAACTCTTTAGTAAGCCACCAGACGGATGCACCCATCAACCCTAGGGCGATCGCCAAGGCGATAATTAGCGTAGTTGTTTCTTTTTTTGCAGACATAGATTCCTAATATAACTAATTTTTAGGTTTTATTATATCAGAAAATTTTGTCTTAAATTATCCCTGATTATTTAAACTTCGTTAAGCTAATCCCCCAGTAGATTGAAATTGGGGTTTGTCATAACCCTGGTAACGACGTCAGTCGTAACATTAGACCTCTTGCTTTGATCTCCAAGAGGGCAACAGTCCTCCCGGGGTTTACATTCTGTCATTCTAGGCATTCCCTCTGCGAGTACCTGACTAAGTTCTTTGAAACTTCATCGAGTTCTCATCGACTTTGGGAACCCTGCCGTTTAAAATCAGGGTGGTGTCTTCCGGTTGTCGCTATTATGCCCCGATCGCTTAAAGTCCGTCCTTCCTGTATTTCTATCCTCAAATCCTCGTTATTACGTCATGGGTTTCCCAGTCAAAAAATCCTGGCGGAAGAGTTGGGTTTTGCCCAATCCACCGTCAGTAATTTCCTGAATGGTAAACCTGTAGATTTTGCTAATTTCATCGAACTTTGTCGAGTTTTGGCGCGAGAATGGCGGGATATTGCGGATTTTGAAGAGAACGGTTTGCCCCCGACTGAATCCCCGCAGTCCTGGAAGATTTTAATTAGCGATCGCTCTTTTTCTTCTTCCCTCTCTCTGCAATTTTACCAAGCTTTAAGTGCGGCGGGCCATGAAGTAATTCTCCCCCAAGCGACCCTAAACAAAACATCATCCCTGCAAAACTATACCATCCCTCTGGAGTCCTTTGATTATTTACTCTTACTCTTATCTCCTGATAGCTTAGGAAGTGAATTAGTTTGGGAACAAGTCCGCCAAGGGCGAGAGTTACAGAGTATGAATCCGCAAAAGTTGGCGATACTACCGATTTATATTGGCTTAAAACCAAACCAAATTATCCCCTTTGAATTGCAGCGCTTGTTAGATGGAATTCAACCCTGGCAATGGCGGCAGGAAGGGGATACCAATCCGATAGTTTCTGACTTAATTAGTCTGTTGTCCGAAGGCCGAATTTCTCTCGGTTCTGGCTATCCTTGGGCGATTCAAGGGTTTCCTCTGACTCAGAATTGCTCATCTGAGGCAATTCCCGAGGTTCCCCTTCCTATTGCACCTCCAGAATTGCCCGAGGGGCAAGTTGAAATTGCTTCTACTTTTTATATCGATCGCCCTCCGATTGAATCCCGCTGTTATGAAACTATCACCCAACCGGGGGCATTAATCCGCATTAAAGCCCCGCGACAGATGGGCAAAACGTCATTAATGGCGCGGATTCTCCATCATGCAGAACGACAGGGTTCGCAAACCGTAGCGGTGAGTTTACAACTGGCCGATCGCCGGGTATTTAGCAGTTTAAATACCTTCTTACAGTGGTTTTATGCCAGCGTTAGCTTGGAGTTGGACCGATTAGATTTAGACCGATTGGCGAAGTATTCCCAGTTAGGGGAGGTGATCGGCAGTAACCAAAGTTGCAAAGCCTATTTTGAGCAATGTTTACTTCCGGAACTCAATGGTCCCTTAACTCTGGGATTAGATGAAGTCGATCGCCTGTTTGAATTTCCCGAGATTGCCGATGACTTTTTTGGCTTATTGCGATCGCTACATGAAGAAGCAAAACGGCGCGATATTTGGAAACAATTCCGCTTGATTGTCGTATATTCCAGCGAAGTGTACATTCCCTTAGATGTCAACAAATCCCCCTTTAATGTCGGATTGCCGATTGAATTACCCGAATTTACCCCCGCCCAAGTGATGGAATTAGCCCGACGGCATCATCTGAATTGGAATAGCAACTCAGTGGAAACATTAATGGAATTAGTCGGAGGACATCCCTATTTAGTGCGATTAGCCCTTTATCATATTGCCCGAGAAGATGTGACTCTGACTCAATTGGTGCAAGAATCACCGACGGAGACGGGATTGTATGGGGATCACTTGCGTCGGCATTTGTGGAATTTAGAAAAATATCCGCCTCTCACTCAAGCCATGAAAGCAGTGGTTTCCCAGGTAGATCCGGTCCGCTTGCCTGCGGAACAGGGGTTTAAATTACAGAGTATGGGATTAGTTAAAATGACGGGCAATGATTGTACCCCACGCTGTCGGTTATATGCGGAATATTTTGGCGATCGCCTTAAAAATTAGAACCCCTCGGGGATCGGGGACGGCGATGGGCTATTCTGGATGCCAAACTTGAAATTAAAACAGCCTATGCCCTTTTCCTACTCTCGCACAATTCGCTTTGCAGATACTGATGCTGCTGGGGTCGTCTATTTTGCCAATCTGCTTTCCATCTGCCATGAAGCATACGAGGCATCCCTGGCAGCGACGGGAATAGAGTTGCGAACTTTTTTTAATAACCCCAGGGTTGCGATTCCGATTGTTCATGCCAGTATTGACTTTTTTCGGCCCCTGTTTTGTGGCGACGAAGTGGCGATCGCCCTGACTCCGCGATCCCTTACTGGCGATCGCTTTGAAATTACCTACTTAATCCGGGCTGCCTCAATGCCTACAGAACGCCCCCTGGCAAAAGCGCGAACTGAGCACGTTTCCATTGATCCCCAACCCCGAACCCGCCAGCCCCTGACTCCCGAAATGATTCACTGGATCGAGAGTTGGTCCGACTGAGGGAGAAAATTTTTAAAATTTTACAAAAATTTGTAAATCTTAATACTGTTTTAATCAAAGTTTAATATTATAACTATATCTCAATAAGAACACCGTGGACTCCACGGAGCGCCCACAATACTTTCCTGACTTTCCTTGTAGAACACTTAGCAATCAATAATGAAACTAGAACAGGAACTTTACGAACAGATTCGGCAATTAGGCTATTGGGACCGGACCGATCGCATTAACGAAACCAACGAGAGTCAACCTTTAGCAAGGGCCTGGTCAAATCCGAACACCACCGCTGCCCCGGAAACGATGTTTCAAATTGTCTGGTTACTCAGTTCGAGTAAAAGACGGCAACGACTCAATCCGATTGATGTGCGAATTTTAGACCGGGCGGCAGCAGATTTGGCCTACGATCGCAGAATTGTCCCCTCCAATCAGTCTTATGTGAAATATCTGTGGGAACAGGTCTATCACATGGAATTTCCCCATTTGATGCGGGAAGGTTAAGGCAATTCGATTGATTCAAGTGACCATTGAATCTCCCTGAGAAACCCGAATATAGAGTTTGAAATGGGTTTCCGGTTCCGGTGTCTATTGAGGTTTGAGTTGAATTAAGACCATTTTTTGAACGAGACTGCGGGAGATTTTTCCGCGATTGTTCCGAGGTAACCTGTCTATTTGTACCCAATATTTTGGACGCTTAAAGGGTGATAAAGTATCCGAGAGTAACGAGGCGATCGCCTCTGCTTGGACTCCGCCCTTGGGAACGTAAACCGCTGTCACCACTTGACCCCAATCCCGATCCGGTACGGCGATCGCACAGACATCTTCCACCAAACCCGTCCCGAGAATGGCCGCCTCCACTTCTGCCGGATAAATATTTTCACCCCCACTAATAATTTTATCGCTGTGGCGTCCCACCACGGTTAAATACCCCGCTGCATCGATAAACCCCAAATCATCGGATTGAAACGAGTTTAAATCAGAGGAAAATGAGGCTAAGTTTTCCCCCGGATAATACCCCTTGGCCAGAGAAGCAGCTTGGATAGTAATCATCCCGGTTTTACCAACTTCTAATGCTTCCCCTTCGGGATTTGTAATTGTAATTTGGGCATGAGGCAACAGTCGCCCACAACTCTGATTACCTACTAAAAAATCTGCCGGTTTGAGGGTGACAATTTGAGAAGCAGTTTCCGTCATGCCGTAGGTGGGAGAGAGAGGAATCTGGTATTCTCTCGCCCGTTGCAATAATTCCGGCCATGCCGGTGCACCCCCTAATAAAACCGTTTGAAATCGGGCTAAATAATCAGCAGATTCCGGAGTTTCTAGGAGACGATTTAATTGAGTGGGAACGAGGGAAATAAAAAACTCTTCCGGGTTGATTTTGGCAGCCGTTTGCTCTACAATGGTTTGATAAGAAGAAACATTGACAAACGTTCCCCCGGTGGTAAAAGACCGGAGAAATTGCATCAAACCGCTGACATGAAAGAGGGGTAACATACAGCAGGAATTAACCGCAGAGAGTTGGAAATACTCGGTAAATCCAGCCACCGATGCCATTAAGGTTTCCCAAGTATGAATAACAAAGCGCAGTTGACCCGAGGAACCCCCCGTCGGAATCATAATTCCCGAGGGAGGAGTATCCCGTGGAGTTTGACAAGCCTTTCCGGGAAAGTCCTGTCCCTGATGCCATATTCGGTCCGGTTGAATCTGTTGGATTGCCGACTGCCATTCGCTATCCACCCAGTTGGGATTGCCTAAAAACAGGGGACAATCTGCTGCAACTGCTGCAATAAAACCCCCTAAAAATCTGACTGGATCGCGTTCTGCCAGTAATAGAGTTGGGGTAATTTTAGACTGAGTTAACTGGGAAAAAAACTGCAAGGCAGTTGTCCCTAAATTACTGGTTTCTGCCTCCATCCAGGCTATCAAATCCGATTTTTGCCAAGCCAGGGCGGAGGGCTGATTTGGAATAGCCCTAGGCTTAAGTTTGGGAAATGTTTTACAGATAAACTCTACCATAAAGGTTCTAAAACCTTCTCAGATTCCAATAAATGGTCCACCCCAAACCCGAGGGCGCGATGGCTAGAATTTTGAATGTCTGATGCTAATTTTAAAGCCGCTTTCCGGCCAATGTCTGTCTCAAACACCGACGAAAAAACTGCATCAATTTTGTTTAAATTGCAAAACTGACGCAATTCTGAGGGAGAACCGGCAATACAGGGTTTAATCACATAAATTCCCCGCCAACCTTGGCGATAGACGGATTGCATTTGCGACAAAGTAGCGACGGATTCATCTAAGGCGATCGCCGTAGAAAAGCGCATTCCCAATTCCACCATCGCCTCCAACTCCGTCACCGGCAAAGGTTGTTCCAGATATTCAATAATTCCCCCGAGTTCATCACAAATTTGCAGCCATGCTTCAGCTTCCGCCAAACTCAGTCCCCCATTGGCATCAATGCGGAGGGAACCCGGGCGATCGCCCGTCCCTTGCTGCAAGGCGAGAACCAGTTCCTGCAAAATCCGGACTTCCCGCTGAAATGGCAAGACGCCAATCTTCCATTTAAAAGTCCGATATCCTTGCATCCAGAGGATTTGCCGCCCGAGTAAAGCCCCTTCTCCCCCGGGTAATAATCCGCTATGGTTGGATTTTGAGGCGGGAGTTTTGTCTTCCGAAAATGCCGATTTGAACTGAGTTTTTAACGTAGCAGATTCCCAGGCTGATTCTAAACCAAATTGACAAGCGGGTAAGTTAGGAGGAATGGAAAAAATCGTGCGATCGCTAATCACATCGGGCAAGTTCTGACAATAGTCTAAGGCTTCTAAAAACGTTTCCGAACCAAACCAGCCGATGGGTGCAATTTCACCAAACCCAATCTTTCCATTATCCGTAGTTAGGCGCAGAATAATTCCCTCGCGAATTTCCCAAGTCCCGTGACTGGTTTGCAGAGGGCGTTTAAACTTACGTTGATAGGAACGAAACTCGAATTTATAATTCATATAATGCGGTTGCCATGAAAGAGGGAGGAAATTATCAGCCAGTGGGGGACAGCCATCCCATCCGTTTCACCGAACCCCTCCTCATGAAGGGGTGATCACCCTAACTTGACAAAAATTTTATCACTGATTTGAGATAGGTAGAGGGATTTTCCCAATGGATCGTATGCCCACTATCGGGGATAATTTCCAGTTGGGCAACGGGACAGACTTGGGTAATTTTGTGATTAATTTCCTGAAATTTATGATCCCATTCTCCCACCAGTAACAGCAGGGGAACCGGAAGAGACGGCAGCAGTGCCCAGAGGGAGGGTTGACTGCCACTTCCGATCTGTCGCAGGGAAGTTGCTAAAGTTTGAGGCTGATTTTGTAAGCGATTCTGGAAGAGGCGATCGAAGTTAGGATGATGGCGAACTGAATCAAATAAGGGTTGCTGATACCATTGGCTTAAAAATAAGTAAAAATCCCCGGTTTCCAGTTGTTGGGCGAGAATTTCATCCCGATGACGACGTTGCGATCGCGCCTCAGCAGACTCCAAACCCGGTGAAGCGGATTCTAAAATAACTTTTTCAAAGCGTTCCGGAAAATGTAAAGTTAAATATAATGCTAATCGCCCTCCCATCGAATATCCCAGTAAATAACACCGGGAAATTCCTAACTCATCTAATAACTCAATTAACCCTTGGGCAGTATGAGACATTTGATAACATTCCTCTCCCCCCAAAACCTGAGTTTTACCATGTCCCGGCAAATCCACCGTCACACAGCAAAATTTATCTGAAAGATGCTGAATCACTTCAAAAAAATTATCACTTCGCCCCATAAAACCATGTAAAAATAGAATGCAAGGATTTTGGAGATTCCCGAAGATTTGATAATTAAACTCATACAAACTGGGCATTTTTATCCTCATAAAGGGAACGGCAAAACCGTCCCCCACCCCTATTCAAAAAATTGATAGCCGGGAAATTTCCTTACAGAATAAATCCCAGCCCTAATAACAACCCACTCCAAAAATGAACGGCGATCGCAATAAATTTGCAGTTACTGACTTGTTCCGGACTGTCGTGATAAGTGGCAACATGACGGCAGAGTTTCAGACTCGCAGGCAACCCGGCAAAACTGAGTAACGTCCAAACTGGGAAGCTACCCATCGCCACCAAAACGCCCTGTAATCGCGAAAATACTCCCACAAAACCAGGGTAAGAGTTGAGCACCTCGGTGAGTCCCCATGCGAACCAAAGGCGATCGCTTCCCAGCAGCTAAATCGTCCTCCACTTGATGAAAATGAGAACAAAATAACACCAACGTAGTTGCAATTCCTACCACAATTGAAGTCAATAAACTCAGACTAGACCAACTCTGAACTTGACTATAATAAGCTGCCGAAACCCCCAAAGGACCAAAGGCAAAAAAGCAGAGAAATTCCCCTAATCCTTGATAACCCAATCGAAACGGGGGACCCTGATACATATAGCCCAAGAAACAACAAACCAAAATTAATCCCAGGACGGTTAAATCTTGTTGCCACCAACAAATTGCCCCAATCCCTAAAATACCCAAGGCTAAACACAAATTTCCAGACCAAAAAATCAAAGATTTATTTCCGGTTAAATTGACTAAAGAATGATGCTTTTTTTTGTCAATTCCCGTATCTGAATCAAACACATCATTGCTAAGATTCTCCCAAGCCAAAATTAAAATGGCCGAACTAATAAAGGTAGAAAATATCGACCAGTTCAGGGAATGATGCTCATACAAAGCCACCGCAGTTCCCACCCAAATTGGCATGATTGCCACACTATACATGGGAGGTTTAATAGCAGCTAACCATAACTTGTAATTCGAGGGCTGAATGGTCTGAGTTGTCATTGATTATTCCTATTATTCTTCCAACCAGCCCCATCATTTTACGATGGCGGATAGAAAAGTCTCAGAGGATGAAATAAAAATTAAGAATTAATAATATCGTGGTATTCCGTTTTCTCTGGTAGCCTGCGGAGGCAGGCTTCGTCCGTAGGCCCCACCTTATTAAGGGGGTTGGGGGGTTCAATTCTGGTATTCTGCCAGAGTAGCAGACTTGTAGGGTCGGCATAGCCCACCTCCTCTTCGGGTGGGCGGTTTTTACGATGAGTACTCGGACTGGGTCCTATCGCATGCGCTGCGGATAAAACAGCCGATCGCCTCTGTGTCACCATCAATTGAAAATTAGCCGAGGGGACAAAGGTAATCCCCCGACGGTGAGGGCGAATCGGACCCTTATCGCAGAGGGCCAATTCATAGCGGGAGAGGACCGTTGCCAGAACCAACTTCATCTCATACATGGCTAGGGCCATACCAATACAACTGCGACTCCCCCCGCCAAAGGGAAAATATTCATAAGGTGAAAACTTCGATCGCAAAACCGCTGGGGCCTAAATTCCAACGGTTCTGGATACACCTCCGGACGGCGATGGGCTAAATAAATGCAAGGAACCAACACGGTCCCCGGTGCAAATTCATACCCCTGGATTTCCACCGATTCCTTCACCACCCGAGGTTGAGAAATCAAGGCGATCGGATACAGACGTAACGCCTCTTGACAAACCGCTTGCAGAAACGGCAATTGCGCCACTGCCATCGGGTTGGGGTGACTCCCGAGACTATCCAATTCCGCCACCAACTGCGATCGCACCTCGGAATCCTGATGAATCCAATAAAACGCCCAAGTCAGGGCCGATGCGGTCGTATCATGACCCAACAACAGCAAAGTAATCAACTGATCCCGTAATTCCGCCTCCCCCATCCCCTCTCCCGCCTCATCTTGCGCCGACATCAGCATGGAAAGGACATCATTGCCATCGGTTTGACCCCGGCGATCGCGAATTTCGGCATAAATTAACTCGTCAATTTGCTGCTGTTGGCGCAGAAATTTCCCCCAAGGACTCCAGGGACCCAAATCTTGCTGTAACGGATTCCAAAAAAATTGCACCGAGTTGAGGGTAGAATTCACCGACTCCAAAAACGGTTCAATCAGGAGTTCGAGTTGGTGGGCACGTTCCCCAGGGTTCATGCCAAACACCACCCGCAAAATGGTTTTGAGAGAAATCGCGACAGGGCCTGACGCAAATTCAGATTAGAACCCGGTTGCCAATGGGCGATCGCCTCGGAGGTGATATCACAAATCTGGTTGCCATACCCTTGCAACCGTTCCCCATGTAAAGGCGGCATCAAAAGCTGGCGCGTCCCTTGATGCTTGGCCCCATCCTGCATAATTAGGGACTGGGACCCGGTGAGAGGGCGAAAGGGGTCCGTGATTTTTCCTAACTCAAACGCCCCTGCCGCCGAGGTAAAAATCTGTTGAATCCCCTCTGGATGACTCAAAAACACCACCGGGGGAGAGTTTCCCCCCAATAAATGCAGGGTGAAAGGGTCACCATAGCGACTGGCATTCCGGTCCAGATAGGCGATGGGATTGGCAATCATTTGTAGCGATTGCAGAAAAAATGGTGCCCTAGGGCCTGCTGGCAACTTCATTGAACCCCCTGTGAATCCCTCAGTGACATACAATGCTGAGAATGCGGGATCTATTTTACCGGGTAGATGTCCCCATCAAGTGCGCGTGTCCGTGGGAACCGTGCGATGGTTAGATAGATAGGAGGTACTTTTGAGGGTACCCACCGTAAACAAGGGGTTCTGTCCCCCAACCAGCCCAAAAAGCCATCCTTTCCTCCATGCTAGTTGTACCGTCTGATACCAATATGAAGCCAGATCGCAAGGATCTTTATCAGTTCCTTGTCGCTTGTCAGCAGGTATCCGTTGAGAAAGAATGCCCCCAGATTGCCACCCTCTCCCTGGAACTTCCCCCCCTGGACCCCCTAGCGGTTTTACAGGCGATCGCCCAACCGGAGGACCCACATTTTTATTTTGAAAATGGCAATAAAGGGGAAGCGATCGCGGCGATCGGGGCGGCAATCACCTTTCATGTCCCCTCGGGTTCCGCAAGATTTGTCAAAGCGCAAACCTTTATCCAATCCTGTCTGGCGAATACCATTACCACCGGGGCCACGGACCTGCCGTTTGCCGGACCCCACTTTTTTTGTAACTTTACCTTTTTTGACGACCTACGCCCCCCAGAATCGGCCTTTCCTTGCGCCACGGTGTTATTACCCCGGTGGCAAGTCTCCCGATGTCGCAACCGTTCGGTGTTTGTCGCCAACTTTTCCCTGTCCCCCCGGGATAATATTAAAGCCTTACATCAAGATTTATGTAATAAACTCACCCAGATTCGCTGGGCCAATTCTCGCTGGTTAGACCCGGTAAATTTTCCCAACCAATCTTTACAAAACCACGATTTTAAACCCACAGCCAATTTTAGAAAATCTGTTTATTCCGCCCTAAACCGGATTAACAACAAAACTTTAAATAAAATCGTTTTAGCCGATGCCATTGATTTAAACTTCCCCCTTCCCATCAACCTAGTCAAATCCCTGAATAATTTACGCAGACTTTACCCCGATTGCTACACCTTTGCCACGGGAAACGGCGGCGGGACTAATTTTATTGGGGCCAGTCCAGAACGCTTGCTGGCGATTTATAATCACCAATTAATCACCGATGCCTTAGCCGGTTCTGCCCCGCGGGGTAAAACATCCGGAGAAGATGCAGAATTAGCCAAACTGCTGTTATCCAGTGATAAAGAAATTCATGAACATCGAGTGGTGATTGATTTTATCTGCGATCGCCTGACCCGTTTAGGGCTAACTCCCAACGTCCCCCCGCAATTGTTGTTATTACAATTGTCCAATATTCAACATCTCTGGACGCCAATTCAAGCCCCTTTACCTCCGGGAATTCATCCCTTAGACATTTTAGCGGACCTCCATCCCACTCCCGCAGTAGCTGGGGTTCCCCGGGATACTGCTTGTCAAGAAATTCGCCGATATGAAGCCTTTGATCGCGGTTTATATGCCGCCCCATTAGGCTGGATTGATGGCTATGGGAATTGTGAATTTATTGTGGGCATTCGGTCCGCTTTAATTGAAGGCGATCGCGCCCGATTATATGCCGGGGCTGGAATTGTTGCCGGGTCCGATCCAGACAAAGAATTAGCCGAAGTCCAACTCAAACTCAAAACCCTGTTAAAAGCCTTAGTTTAACCTCAATCACCGGGACCATTAGGATTCCTTTTTCCCTTAAGAATGCCAATAGATTTCCGCAATACTAACACCGTTTGGGCTTCTATTTTAGTCGAGACATTCCAACGCCTGGGATTAACCACAGCAGTGATTTGTCCCGGTTCCCGTTCCACCCCGTTAACCGTTGCCTTTGCCAGCCATCCTCAGATTGAAGCTATCCCGATTTTAGATGAGCGATCGGCCAGTTTTTTTGCATTAGGACAAGCCAAACAAACGGGCAAACCCGTTGTCTTGGTTTGTACCTCGGGAACCGCTGGGGCAAATTTTTATCCCGCAATTATTGAAGCAAAAGAAAGCCGAGTTCCCTTATTAATTTTAACCGCAGACCGACCCCCAGAACTGCGAGATTGCCATTCCGGTCAAACCATCGACCAAATTAAACTGTATGGACATTATCCCAACTGGCAAACGGAATTAGCCACGCCATCTTTAGAACTAAAACAACTCAGCTATCTCCGCCAAACCCTGATTCATGCTTGGGAAAAAACCTTATTTCCCGTTCCCGGTCCCGTCCATTTGAATCTCCCTTTTCGCGATCCATTAGCCCCTTTACCAGAACCCCAAGCCACCGATTTAGCAGCAACCTTCCAAACCGAACAATTCTTTACCCATCTCCCCTCATTCCCCCAATCCCCCCCATCCCCCCCATCTCCCCCATCCCCTCTCCAACTGTGGCAAAACTGCCAACAGGGAATCATCATTGCTGGGGTTGCCCAACCTCAAAATCCCAGAGACTATTGTCAGGCGATCGCCCATCTTTCTAAAACATTAAATTGGCCGGTTCTTGCCGAAGGATTATCCCCCCTCCGCAATTATGCCGACCTCAATCCCTATTTAATTTCTACCTATGATTTTATCCTCAGAAATCCTCGAATTGCTGAGAAATTCACCCCAGAAATGGCAATTCAAATCGGGGAATTACCAACCAGCAAAACCCTTCGCAGTTGGTTAGAAAACAGCCAACCTTTAACCTTTTTAGTCACCGATAGCGATCGCAACCTCGACCCCCTACATGGCCGCACGATTCCCTTACGAATGGCGATCGCCTCCCTTGCCGCCACCTTACCCCCGCTTGAAATAACTCCTTCCCCCACCGCCTATCTACAACAATGGTGTGACTCTGAACGCCAAACCCGAGAGAAAATCGACACCACCCTCTCATCCATTCCCGACCTAATTGAACCCAAAGTGGCATGGCTGATTTCCCAACATTTACCCCCAGAAACTCCCCTATTTATTGCCAATAGTATGCCAGTCCGAGATATGGAATATTTCTGGAAACCGGGGAACCGCCATATCCACCCCTTCGTAAATCGAGGCGCAAATGGTATTGATGGAACATTATCCACCGCATTAGGCATCGCCCATCGCCATCAAAGTAGCGTCATGTTAACAGGAGATTTAGCCCTATTACATGACACCAATGGGTTTTTAATCCGCCAATATTTCCAAGGTCATTTAACGATAATTTTAATCAACAATAACGGCGGTGGAATTTTTGGAATGTTACCCATTGCCAAATTTGACCCACCCTTCACCGAGTTTTTTGCGACTCCGCAAAACATCAATTTTGCCCGATTATGTGCGGGCTATGATATTGAACATCAGCGGATTGAGTCTTGGCAGCAATTACAAACCCTGTTAAATCCATTACCAAGTTCGGGCATTCGAGTCCTAGAGGTAAAAAGCGATCGCCATCTCGATGTCCAATGGCGACAAGACCAATTTCAACAATTTGCCGCCGATGGATTTAAGTCCGGTAAGTCATAAACCGGCGATCGTCACCCCAAGATAACCCTCCTATTTCTTAGCCAAACTTTTATATTAATTCTCATTGATAGGGTGATAGGGTAAGGTCATCACAAACTAAACTACAATCCTCCATACCCAGATTGTTAGCCGAATATTCTACCCATGTCTTATTATCAAAACCCCATCACATGAACCAAGACTTGCAAGTTTTAAGAAAGTCGATTGCCCTCGACCCCTTAATTTCCCTGCTTCCGCAAGCCGAAGATATTCGCTATTGGCAAAACCTGAATCCCAATTCAAGGATTTCCAACCAAGCCTTTTGATGGTCCGACTTCACCTCCGCAAGTCAGTCCACAAAAACTTGAGGAATTTGTCTCCCAACTGCGAGAGGATGGCTATTTTCAAACCGAACCCCTCATCCCCCCCGCCACCCTGGCGGAAATGAGGACTTGTATTGAAACCGTCAAACAAGCCGGGTTTCCAGCCATGTTTGCCCTAGTCTACGATGTCTTTTATCAAGTGATGGGTCACTTTGAAGCAATTCTGGCCCAAATGCTAGGACCGGGGTATAAAATTGTCCCCAATTATTGGATTTATTACATTGATACAGAAGACAGTGGGAAAGGATTTGAACCCCATCGAGATGCGGAATATGAAAACACCATAGACTCCACAGGAATGCCAACGGTCCTTACCATTTGGATTGCGATTACCGATGCCAATCCGCTCAATTCCTGTATGTACATCCTCCCCGCCAACAGAGACCCTCAGTATCGAAAAGCAATTACCAATCTCCAAACAGAAGCCACAGAGTTTAACTTAGAAGATATCAGAGCTTTACCGACAGCAGCCGGAACGCTTTCTTGTTGGGATCAATATGTATTTCACTGGGGAAGTCGCAGTAGCAAACGAGCCCTATTTCCGCGCCTAAGTTTAGCCCTATATTGTCAACGGGGGGATATTCCTCCGGTTGAAGATATTCTCATCGATATCCCTTCAACCCTAGATTTCAAAACAAGGTTAGGGATAATTTGTCGAGGGTTATATCGCTACTCTTATCTGAGTCTCAAAGAATATCCCGAAGCCCAACCCTTATTAACCTTTCTGGAAAACTATCAGGCAATTATTAAAACAAATTAAGGGAATTTTAACCCCCGCAGGTTGTTGCTTGGGGAGCATCTCAATTTGGCCTCAAAGGGGAATTTACAAGTCTTGCTCCCCCTTCCCTCGTAGGGAAGGGGGCTGGGGGGTTAGGTCTCTTGGCCAAATTGATACGGAATTCGGTTGTTAAAGGTCTATAAAAACCCGCACCCTCAAGGGTGGGGCTACACAGACAAAGCCTGCCTACGCAGGCTGAAGAGTAAAATAGGTCTTTCACAACCGGATTTGGTATGAGATGCTCCCGTTGATTGTCCCCTGATCTAATCCTGTCTTCTAAAGGTAGGGTTGATTCGCGAATCAACCCTACCTTTAGGAGTTGAACTCAAATATTGCGGAAGTCCTGCACTAAAAATGTTGCCCTATCAGATAGCCAGCACCTGTTCTAACACTGCCGCCAACTGTTGATACTGCTCAAAATTATTGTAAATCTGAGCCGAAATTCGGATGACCCGTTGGGGAGATTTCGGCCAAGGCATCACCTGTAGTTCAATCTGATGGCGATCGAACAGTTGATCATGTAATTCGTCAGCGGATCCATCAGGAATTGGAATACAAGCCATTGATCCAATTAAGTCTGAGGGGGCCGGGATTTCCACTCCCAGGATTTGGCACAGCATCTGTCTTGCGGACAAAACGAGCTTATGGTTTCTTGACATTAATTCGGGCCACCCCCCTGGCAGGAGGGACCCCATAAACTGAATCGCCGCAGGGACGGATAAATAAGCCGAGGGGTCCCCGGTTCCCATCCAATCAAATTCCAGTTGGAAGCGAGATTTATCCGTCCGAGGGGAATTGGCCCCATGACTGATGGTCAGGGGTCGAATTTGCTGCTGACGGCTGCTTTTAACGTACAAAAAAGCCGCCCCTTTTGGTGCAGATAACCATTTATGACAGTTGCCGCTATAGTAGGTCGCCCCAATTTCTGATAAATTTAGGGGTAGCATCCCGGGTGCGTGTGCGCCATCAATCAGAGTCTCGATCCCAAATTGGGAAAGCTGCTGAATGATTTCCTCAAGGGGAAAAATTAATCCGGTTTGGCTACTAATATGGTCTAAGAGAACGAGTTTGGTTTTTTCGCTGACCCTTGCCATCACTGCATCGACAATCTCCTGCTTGGAGGCGATGGGGAAGGGAACTGGGGCGACGACAATCCGGGCATCAGCGCGATCGGCGACAAATTCTAAGGCGTTGCGACTGGCGTTGTACTCATGGTCCGTGGTGAGTAACTCGTCTCCGGGGTTAAACCGCAGCGATCGCAGTACAGAATTCACCCCCGTGGTGGCATTGGGCACAAATACCAAGTCCCGCCCATCCACCCCAACAAATTGGGCTAACTGTTCCCGCGCTTGATCCAGAAGCGGCTCAAATTCGCGAACGAAAAACCGCACAGGTTCCTGTTCTAGCTGCTGCCGGACCTGTTCCTGGGCTTTTAACACCGGGAAGGGACAGGCCCCAAAAGAACCGTGATTTAAAAAAGTAATTTGCGGGTCTAGGGACCAATAAGCGGAAAATTCCGTCAGTCTCTGCCCTTCTAAATCCGTGTTGTTTAACATCATCTTGTCTATTTTTAAACCTTGAACATGAAAAGACTAGATTGAAATTCAATCTAATCTCTTCAATCAAAAGTCTAAAATTAATCAACTCCCCGGGTAGGATTCGAACCTACGACCAATCGGTTAACAGCCGACCGCTCTACCACTGAGCTACCGAGGAACGTTTCGGTTTGCTTGGCTCACCGTTATTAATAATACACATACCTTTCTGGTTTTGGCAACCCCTTTTTCAAAAATTTTTTTAATTTTTTTTTGAAGGCTGGGATAGGTTCTGATTCGGTATGGGTGGCGATCGCCGAGCCGTCAAAAAAATCAAGGGCTTTAACCGACCTACAAACCCCGTCGCAACTGAGCCAGTCGCTGTTGCGCTTCCGCATCCAGTCCCGAGACCAGAAACCGACTAGAGGGCTTGTTGCGGGTTTTCTGTTTACTCCGGCAACGGCGTTCTGTCGCTTCGATCGCTTGGGCGAACTGAAACGCTGACATCCATTCGGCCCCATATCCTAAAACCGTTTGCTGTTGAGCTCGGTCTGAAGTCGCCACAATTAAGCGGCGATTCAGGTTTCCCAAGTTTCGTCGAAAGGTGGCACAGGTTTTTTCAATATAGGTGTCTGCGGTTTGCCCAAAATCGGTGTAGCAGACGGATAAACTTTTCGAGATGACTTCGGTGTAGCTCGGCTCATGGCGAGAATGAGCATCAAAAACCACCAGAGTATCTAATCCTTCAAAGGCGCTGTAGTTGATCAGCGACTCGATTAGTTCTCGGCGGGAGGCTTCTAACCCGTCAAAGTCTCGCTTAGTTTTGAGCTTCGACCATAGTCCTATGATGTTGTATCCATCCACGAGCAATAAAGGTCGCGCTGAGGAGCGTGGCATGGCTTTTCTTTACATTTGTTTACAATTTACTCAGAATCAGACTAGGCGCTTTGCATTATATCATTTTTTATCATAATAAAAACTTAAATTTAGTTTAAAAATTCTAAACTAAACTCCCGCCAAGCATAACGATATCTTTATAAAGAAAGTGAAAGGGCCGCGACTACAGAAAATAGCAGTCGCGGCCCTGGGAATCACTCTAAATCCTCAGATTCCATCAATCGTTGGATCAGGGGCTGCGGATTTCCCGAATCGACCATCCGCCCCCGCTCCAGTAGGAAAGCCCCATCGCAATAGGCTAATTCCTCAAAACGATGGGTGACCCAGAGTGCCGTTAAACCTCGGCTTTTCACCAACCGCTGGACTTGAGCCACCAAGTCTAACTGACTGTCGGGGTCCAGTAAAGCGGTGGGCTCATCTAATAACAGAACCTCGCAATGGCGGGCGATCGCCCCAGCAATGGCAACCCGCTGCTTTTGACCTCCACTCAGAGCATAGATCGGACGGCGTTGCAGGGCGAGTAAGTTGACCGCTGTTAGGGCCTCTTCCACCCGATGCCGAGTTTGAGCCAGGGTGAGATTTTCCTCCACTAATCCAAACGCGACATCGGCACCGACAGTCGGCATCACTAACTGATGATCTGGGTTTTGGAATACAAACCCCACCGGACGAGAAATGGCAATTTGACCGTCTTTAGGGGTAAGCAAACCCGCCAGTAGCCGGAGTAACGTGGATTTTCCACTGCCATTAGTCCCCAAGAGCATCCAAAATTCGCCCTGGGGAACGGCCAAGGAGCAGGATTTTAACACCTCTGCTCCCGAGGGCCAGTTAAAGCAGAGGTCCTGTACGACGATCGCATTCGGGCGATCGTCACTAGGAGACTGCGGGTTCATTGACTCAGGGATTCCACCAACGCCGCAAATCCAGGCGCTTTGCCTGCCGCCGCCGCACCAGACTTTTCAGAGATTTGCACCGCTGAGATCTGATTAATAAAGACGGCAATTTTTTTCTCAGGCATCTTCTCGCAGGTGAGTTCCAAAATCTCAGAACTCCCTGAGCGCATCGAATCCAACGACCTCCTGGTAGAGGGCCTGGGCATCTTCTAGGGTCTTCCGTTGCACCGATAGAGGTAAAGGAGTGTTTTTCAGGGTTAAGTCAATCGTAAACATGATTTGTGGCAAAGTTCATTGGACCGCACCTTTCTAGTATCCCAAAATCTCAGCATTCCGGGGATGTCTGGAAATGAACGACCCCGATTTAGAGGCGATCGCACTCCGACTCCCGACCCGTTTTCTGCTCCCTGTGGCCCTCCCCACCCCTCAACCCGAGGCATCGAGTTCCTCGAAACCATCCCCCAATCGAGACAAATTTTCGGACAGTCCCACCCCCACCGCCACTCCCCTTCAGTCAGTTTTCAGAAAATTTTTAGATTAGGGGGTTTAAAAATTTTCAGGTTTCCCCCTATAATGAGAAACATAGTAAAGAAACGTAAACTCTTGAGCTGCGATCGCCCATTTTCTGCTATAGCAGGCAGAACCCTTGGGTGAAAACGCTCAGAAAGAGTTAAGCGTAGTCATATTTATTTGGAGATTTTGCGTTATGACGATTGCAGTCGGACGCGCACAGGCAGAGCGGGGATGGTTTGACGTCCTCGATGACTGGCTCAAGCGCGATCGCTTCGTCTTTATCGGTTGGTCTGGCCTATTACTCTTCCCCTGCGCCTACCTCGCAGTGGGAGGCTGGCTGACCAGCACCACCTTCGTCACCTCTTGGTACACCCACGGATTAGCTTCCTCCTATTTAGAAGGTTGCAACTTCCTCACCGTGGCGGTTTCAACTCCCCCCAACAGTCTGGGACATTCCCTGCTGTTCCTCTGGGGTCCTGAAGCCCAAGGCGACTTCACCCGGTGGTGTCAACTCGGCGGTCTCTGGACCTTCGTCGCCCTGCATGGGGCCTTTGGTCTGATTGGCTTCTGCCTCCGCCAGTTGGAAATTGCCCGCCTGTTAGGGATTCGTCCCTACAACGGACTCGCCTTTACCGGACCCATTGCGGTGTTCGTCAGCGTGTTCTTGATGTACCCCTTGGGTCAATCAGGCTGGTTCTTTGCTCCTAGCTTTGGCGTCGCAGCAATTTTCCGATTCCTACTTTTCTTCCAAGGGTTCCATAACTGGACCCTCAACCCCTTCCACATGATGGGAGTGGCCGGTATCCTGGGCGGTGCACTGCTGTGCGCCATTCATGGAGCCACCGTGGAAAACACCTTGTTTGAAGATGGTGAAGGTTCCAACACCTTCCGCGCCTTTGAACCCACTCAGGCGGAAGAAACCTACTCGATGGTTACCGCTAACCGTTTCTGGTCCCAAATTTTTGGGGTCGCTTTCTCCAACAAGCGCTGGTTACACTTCTTTATGTTGTTCGTACCAGTAACGGGCTTGTGGATGAGCGCGATCGGGGTCGTTGGCTTAGGTTTAAACCTGCGCGCTTATGACTTCGTGTCCCAAGAACTGCGGGCTGCGGAAGACCCTGAATTTGAAACCTTCTACACCAAGAATATTCTTCTCAACGAAGGGATTCGGGCTTGGATGGCTCCGGTTGACCAGCCTCATGAAAACTTCGAGTTCCCTGAAGAAGTTCTACCTCGCGGTAACGCTCTGTAGAAATTTCCTGAACTCACCCGAGTTTTTAGGTTGATTTAGTCAAAACCCCTACCGAATGGTAGGGGTTTTGTGTTAAATAGCAGGGGTCACTTCCCCTGGACTTCTTCATCCAGGCGTTTCCGCCGAGTTTGGACGCCCCACACTTGCGGAAAAAAATTAGCCAGATAAAAAACAGCAGGGTTGGGAAATTTTCAATTTCCTGTGTTATGCTAGGTTACATAAAGTTTATTGAAATAAAACCCGCTTAGGGTAAACAGGAGGTGATGCCTATGCCAGATAGTAGTAAACGCATGGGTCATCAGATTGGAGTAAATCGGCTGTGGGCCGGGGCTGTTCTCTAACAACTCGCTTTAGTCCCTTTGGGATTAAAGAAAATCCTTGAGAACTAGGCTGGTTGGGAGTTCCTCCCGGCAGTCAGATTCCAATCTGAAGACCAACTAGACCGCTTTCACCCTCAGCGTCATAGTGAAAACTAAGCGCACCCGGTGAGAGCGGATAGTTTTTTTTAAGCCAGTGTTAAATGTTTTCGGCAATTATAGAGAAAAATACTGGGGGGACCGGAAACCCGAGTCCGGGAAAAAATTCGCTTAACCCTCTTATGATTGAATTATTGAAGTCAACAGGGAGAATCAGATGGCTCAGTTGTTAACAGAAACAGAGATTCAGGATCGGTTGATTCAACTTGGGGGATGGACCCGAGACGGAAAAGTCTTGCACTGTGAAAGAAAATTCAAAGATTTTATCGAGGCGATCGCCTTTGTCAATCAATTAGTTGACCCCGCCGAAACCGCCGGACATCACCCAGACCTGGAAATTTCTTATAATAAAGTCACCATTAGCTTAACGACTCATGATGCTGGGGGCTTAACCGAAAAAGACTTTCAGATGGCCCAGACCATCTCCGAGTTGAAATGAGTTACCCTCCCTGACAGAGTGGGTGGAGACGGATTAAATTCTCCTAACAAAATTTTTGTGATAAACTGTGCCAATCAGTAAACTACAGATGTAGCATCAGCGCACTCTGGAGTTGTTCTAAGTAGGAGGAACGAATTGATGGGACTTTCGACTCCGTAGGGCCTTGCTTTGGGAGCCAAAATAGGTCCATCATTTAGGAGACATGAATTTGAAACAATCAAAAGGAAGGTCTCAACTCAGGGAAAATGTTTCTGGCAAAACCAGGAGCGGTCCCACCTCCAAAAAGCGGGTCCTTTTTTTGGGAGTTTCCCCAAGTAACGGGCTAACCTATAACCTCGAACTCTAGGTGCTAACCCCCAATCTAGGTCAACAGCGATCGCCATTGAATGGGTTGGAAGCTTATGGGAAATGGGATTGATTCTCCCATCTGGATCTCCTGAATGTACGGGACCCCACTCCACCAAGTCTGGAACCTTAGTCCAGCAGTCCCTTCTTGATAGTCTCGGGTTTGAATCGGCTGATATTCTTTAAGGCCAATTGACAAAGCTTTGTCAAAATGCCTCTAAAGGCTGAAGACAAATACCAATACCCGGGGGATTGCAATTGCGGTTACTTTATGATAGGGAAATCTTATGGTCCTGGCCTGTCACTCATGCGCTGTTAGGTAGAGTTAACCATTCAAATCGTGCTTGTTTAACCGGGCTACGGCGATAAAGCCTTAGAGTTAACGCAGGAGTCTCACATGATTGAAATTGTTTCCACAGGTAGACCGTTATTGTTAAGGGCCTCTCGATCGCCGAATAAGATTGACGGGGAATAAATGGAATAGCGCCGCCTTTCCTCCCTGGTTTCAAAAGCTAGGGCTTCCAGGCATCCGGTACTTTCAGGTGAATTCAGGTAAAGCTGTGAACAGCGATCCGACAGTAAAGCATCACTCCCTTGGGGTATTGCATACCCCGGAATTAAGCAACGAATATGTAACGAGAGCGGAATTAGTCGAAGAGCTATTAGATATTGGCGCAGCGCTTTCGAGTACCTATGACTTGGGAGAGTTGTTGAGCCTAATTTTAACAAAGAGCCGAGAACTGACCTGTAGCGATGCAGGGAGCGTTTACCTGGTCGATCACACCGACGAAGAAGTCCCAAAGTTGTTGTTTAAGGTAGCACAGAACGATTCTCTGCCTCAAGTTTCATTTCAGGAATTTGCCATCCCCCTAACGCCTAAAAGTTTGGCCGGTTATGTCGCCCTTACTGGAGAAAGCCTAAATCTGGCCGATGCCTACGCCTTGCCACCCACGGTCCCTTATCAGCTAGAGCGCAGTGTCGATCGAGACCTGGACTACTCGACTCGTTCGGTCCTGGTGCTGCCCATGCAAAACCGTCAGGGGGAAATGATCGGCGTACTCCAACTGATTAATCGTAAGACTCAGGCCGATGTGGTCGTCACCCCAGAAAACGTGACCGAAGTCACGCAGTCTTACTCAGAATGGGAAGAGCGCATCGTCAGAAGTTTGGCATCCCAAGCGGCGATCTCCATTGAACGAAATCATCTGCAAGAAAGTATTGAACATCTGTTCGAGGGTTTTGTAACCGCATCGGTGCAGGTCATTGAAGCACGGGATCCCTGTACCTTTGGACATTCTGAGCGGGTAGCCGAACTGACCGTTCGCCTTAGTCAAGAGGCCAATACGGTGACAACTGGACCCATGCGAGAGGTCAAGTTTAGCGTTCGTCAAATCCAAGAAGTCCGCTATGCAGCGTTGTTGCATGATTTTGGCAAAGTTGGAGTCCCTGAAGCGATTTTAGTGAAGCAGAAAAAGCTTTATCCATCACAACTAGAGGTGATCCGCCATCGCTTTGCCTTAGCAGAGCGAACGATGGAAATGGAATGCGCTCAAAATAAGTTTAGGTATTTGATTGAGCATCCCTCGCACCTTCATCGCCACCCCGAAAACGCCTGTTCTCATTGTCAGGAGTTGCAGGAATTAGACCGTCAACTCCAAGAGAAGATAGAGCAACTGAATAGTTACTGGAAACTCTTGTTAGAGGCCAACGAACCGCGTATTCTCGCGGAAGAACCCCTCGCGCGCCTCCGAGAACTTTCCCAACAGATCTATCGAGATGTGGATGGTCAATTGAAGCCGTTGATCGATCCTGATGAAATTACTCAACTGTTGATCCCCAAGGGGAATCTGACCCCAGAAGAACGCTTGTCTATTGAATATCATGTGACTCATACCTATGAGTTTTTGAAGCGCATTCCCTGGACCCGGGACCTCAAAGATGTGCCGAAGATCGCTTTCGGCCATCATGAAAAGATTGATGGCTCCGGCTACCCAAGGGGATTGAAAGGAGATGAAATTCCGATCCAGGCCCAGATTATGACCATTGCCGATATTTATGATGCGCTCACCGCAGGCGATCGCCCCTACAAGAGAGGATTGCCTGTAGAAGCGGCCCTCAGAATTCTTCGGGAAGAAGCAATTCATAACAAAATCAACGCCGACCTGTTGGAGTTATTCGAGCATCGTCAAGTTTTTTCAGTCCTGGGCCACTCTCCAGAGGTCGTCACCCTCGAAAGCGCTTAATCCGGACGAGAGCATCACAGCTAATGGCGATTAGCCTTCTTAAAACCTTTTGATTCAGGCGATCGGGGAACTCCAAAATCTTAACTTCAGTCATCCCTGGGAGCCTATTGCCTAAAATCAAGCATTGGCTGGCCCTGAACCGAAAATTTTCAGTAAAAATAGGGTTTATTTGCCCTTGAAGTAGAAAAAAAATACCATAGAACTGAACCGTTCAAGGGTTACCATCGTTCGCAAGAAACAACAAAGACTTGCAAATCTCCGGTTCCAATCGAAGTAAATCTGTTAATCTATAACAGAAGTAAGCAGCCACTATCTCGCTGACTATATAATGAGTCGAGAGTTTGTCAGAAGCAATAGGCCCTCCAGCCAACTCCGAAACCAGCTTGATCCGGTTACTAAAAACCTGATCAGAAAACCGAGCCGTCGGATTGAGGATTTTACATCCTCATCCTTGATGGGGCTAGTTTTTCCATCGGGGAGATTAATGATTGGAGGGGATGCCTCTGGTTCTAGGCTCTGCCGTAGCACCCCCACCCTAGGTAGTGGGGACCTATAACTGTTCCGGCTAAAAATCTATATCGGTGCAGTTGAGAAGTGGATATAACCCATCATAGGGGTTAAGAGCAATGAAACAGCTCTGAATTTCCTTCTTTTGGCTTGTTATCTCCTGTCTGAAAGATTGAGGAGAGACGCGAGTCAAATCGTTTAGATAATTAAAGGTGTGAGGAGAAGAGGGAAAATGTCTAAAGTATTGTGGAATTCTCTGTTGGTTAGTCCAGCAGTTTTAACGTCAGCGTTAGTTGGAGCGGCCTTAGCGTCCGTGGTGGGCGCACCTGAAGCGATCGCCTCTGAAACCCAAGCTGATTCTATGCCCGTGGCCCAAGCCAATGAGTTGGCTGCACCCACTGCATTTTCAGCAGGTGGATTTGACCTAATCGCCCAAGTCCAACAAGACGCACCGTCGGCCACCGAAACCGCCAACGTCTTACAACAACTCAATCAATACAGCCGGGAAGGGGGTGGCACCAACAACATCGCCCAAGTCACCTCCGTGTCTCAACTCCGGGACGTGCAACCCACGGACTGGGCTTTCCAAGCACTCCAATCCCTGGTTGAGCGCTATCGCTGTATCGCCGGTTATCCCGATGGGACCTTCCGTGGGAACCGCGCCTTAACTCGTTATGAATTTGCCGCTGGTTTAAACGCCTGTTTAGAGCGCATCAACGAAATCATTGCGGCCCAGCTTGAAGGGATTCTCAACAGAGACGACCTGTTAACCCTCCAGCGCTTAACTGAAGAGTTTGCCGCAGAACTAGCAACCTTGCGCGGTCGGGTAGATGCTCTCGAAGTGCGCGTCGCCGAAATCGAAGCGAATCAATTCTCCACCACCACCAAACTCTTTGGTGAATCTATCTTCGCCTTATCTTTAGCAGAAGGTGGAAACAGTGTCGGTGGCGACGTCGATAGCGGTGTTCAATTTGGCACCGGACTCGGTTGAACTTCGATACCAGCTTCACAGGTGAAGATTTACTCAGAACTCGACTCGAAATCAACAACCTCGATGCCTTCTCTGGCACCAACACCTTCACTCCCGAAGGGGATCTGAAATTTGCGGTTGACGACCCTTATCAAGCTGGAGATACCACGGTCCGCTTAGATAGCTTGTTATATAGCACGAGCGTTGGCCCTGCTAATGTTGTCTTTATGGCAAATGCTGGGGCAGCAGATGACTTCGCCAGCACCATTACCCCCCTCGATGGCGATGGAGGCAGCGGTGCTCTATCTCGGTTCGGGACCCGCGCTCCGATTTACAACATGGTTCGGGGTGCTGGGATTGGTTTAACCTTCGATGCTGGCCCTGCCGAAGTTAGCCTCGGCTACTTAGCAGAAAATGCCTCGACTCCCACCCGTCGCAACGGTCTGACCGATGGCCCTTACGGAGCCTTAGCTCAATTGGTTTTTAAACCCGTTACAGGTCTGCAACTCGGTCTGACTTACGTCAATGCCTATCGTACCGATATGCGTACAGGTAGCCAACTAGCTACTCCTGTATCTTCTCTAGCCCCACCGGATGGGTTAACCACCATCAGCAACGCCTATGGTGTTCAACTCGGCTATGATACGGGAGCCTTTGCTTTCGGCGGCTGGGCCGGTTACACCAATGCTCGCATCCTCGACCAAGGTCTCAAAGGCGACTTGGGCATCTGGAACTGGGCCGTTAACTTAGCGGTTAACGCTGGACCTCCGGGCAGCCAATTGGGTCTAGTTGTGGGTATGGAACCTCGGGTCGCCAACGATGATTTTAATGGTGCCCTCGAAGATACGGATACTTCTCTGCACGTTGAAGGGTTTTACCAATATCAACTGACGGAGAATATCGCCATTACTCCGGGCTTTGTCTGGTTGACCGCTCCAGATCATAACGATCTCAACGATGATGTGGTCATTGGAACCATCCGGACCACTTTCCGATTCTAAAACCAGCAATTGGAATCAACCCCTGGGCTAAATCCAGGGAATTCCATTCCGGGTGCTACCTTAGTCTTAAGCTTTTGGAAACTGGGTAGCACAGATATTTAAACCCCCCTAATGAATTAAGGGGGGTTTCTTTTTAATGGGTTTGTCTGGAGAAAATTTGATGGATTTCTACCCTTGTGATCAAGGAATTCGGTTATCGACATACAAACCCGCAGCCAATCCAGCGAGGCTATCCTAACACGCTTCGTAGCCCGGGGCGAAGGTCTATAGCCCGCCTGTGCGGTTTCATAAAGCAAACCGACTTGAGACTATCGGATTTGGTATTAGGTTAGAACGGAAAGACTGACATTCTCGCGCTGAGTCTAGCTTTCAAAGGGTTTTAAACATAGAGGTTTTTGGCTGAGACTGTGGGTTCTTTTATGTGTTTTTTTTTAAAGGGTGCGAATTATGTTGGAATGGGTGGAGGGGGTAGGTGGGTAAAGAGCGATCGCCTTGAACCTCCCGAAAGTTTCCATAATAGGAGACGGTTTAGAAGTTGTTGTAACAAAGCAAACGGCTAAAAAATACGTTAATCTTTCCCACTTGTCTTTTGTATAATTAATAAATAATCCCCATTAATCATTCAATTAACTGAATTTTTAAAAATACTGTAGCAACTTTTGAAAGTTTCGATAACTCTTCATGTATGACAGCATTAGGCTGTAGTATTAATTCACAAACTGCCACTACAGCCCAACATCTTTATGTAATTTATTGAAGAACAATTGGGTTGGCAAACTCATATTTTAATTAAGTAAGTATTATTTTAAAGTTTAACAGAAATTTGAAACAAACCAAAGCTCTGGTCTAAGCGGATAGCAGTTCAATCCTTATTTCAAATCAGTTTTTGGTTTGCAGATGCTTGTGGCGGTTAAGGAGGAATGCAATTTTTCACTCATGTATTAACAATTAATTAGGATTTATTCCCCATAATGAAAGCAAAAAATCGGGTTATTTTTTCATCTCATTAACAGCCTATGGCGAACCTAACTAGAATGTTTGAATGATTTAGATGCACTATTAGCAACCCAAAATTAATTTGACAATAGCTCTAAGCCCAAGAACTTTAGACTGCGAGGTAGAAAGCTTTCTATTTTTAGGTCAAACTGATTTAGATGCGCTATAGACTTGATTGAAATAAATG
Organism: uncultured cyanobacterium; assembly: GCA_963821735.1. Classification (GTDB taxonomy): domain Bacteria; phylum Cyanobacteriota; class Cyanobacteriia; order Cyanobacteriales; family Laspinemataceae; genus Laspinema. Next base: position 773,683 of record CAWGFK010000070.1, on the reverse strand, counting down.
CCAATAATTCCCCAAAAATCTTTTGCCTGATGGGTTTTGGAGGTCTCCCCCTCTCCCTCTCAATCGCTCCAATCTTCAAGCCCGGTATTAGCAAAATTTATAAGTCAACTTATGGGCTAGACAAAATCCAGGTTATAATCCACAAGCCGGACGAACTTTACCCATCGGCATACCTCATAACGCTACTTGTAGGAAAGGAAAAAGCCCAGAGTAATTGGTAACAAATGCTACCAGGGAGAATTAATAGATAAAAGTTCTTGACCGAACTACAGTTTTAGGCCATGATAAAGGCACTCACAACAGGGGTACACTAGCGCCCTAATTTGCGAGCGGATTGATGCCAAAACTCCCAAGGTGACTTAGGGGGGTGACCCAGAACAGCCTATATCCGTCCAGGGCCACGTGAATTCGGCCCGCAAATTTGGGGAAAGCCTGTATAATCACTCTGCTGTTGGTTTTGATTTCCCCAATGTAGTCCAGGGGAAAGTATTCCATCGAACTCTAAATTGGTGTGAGGAGAAGAGGGAAAATGTCTAAAGTATTGTGGAATTCGCTGTTGGTCAGTCCAGCAGTATTAGCTTCAGCGTTAGTCGGAGCGGCTTTAGGGTCCGGAGTGGGTGCATCTGAGGCGATCGCCTCAGAAATCCCAGCCGACTGGATGCCAACGGCTCAGGCGAATGAGTTCGCCCCACCGACTGAATTTTCGGCAAATGGGGTTGACCTAAACGGGGCGATCGCCCAAGTCCAAGAGGACGCACCGTCGGCCACAGAAACGGCCAACATCTTACAACAACTCACGGAATACGGATCCGAAGCGGATAGCAACCTGCTGACCCAAGTCACCTCCGTCTCTCAGTTGCGGGACGTGCAACCCACTGACTGGGCCTTCCAAGCCCTCCAATCCCTAGTTGAGCGCTATCGCTGTATCGCCGGTTATCCCGATGGGACCTTTCGTGGGAACCGGGCGCTGACTCGTTATGAATTTGCTGCCGGTTTAAACGCCTGTTTAGAGCGCATCAACGAAATCATTGCCGCTCAAATCGAAGGGGTGCTAGGCAGAGACGACCTGATCACCCTGCAACGGTTAGTTGAAGAATTTGGGGCTGAACTCGCCACCTTACGGGGTCGGGTGGACGCCCTCGAAGTGCGGGTCACTGAACTTGAAGCCAATCAGTTCTCTACCACCACCAAACTCTTTGGCGAATCTATCTTTGCCTTATCCTTGTCCGAAGGGGGAAATAGCGTCGGAGGCGAAACCGATAGTGGCGTTCAATTTGGAACCCGCACTCGTTTGGCATTTGTGACCAGCTTTACTGGGGACGACTTCCTGTATACCCGACTCCAAATCAATAATCTCGATGCCTTTTCCGGAACAAATACCTTCACCCCGGAAGGCGACCTCAAGTTTGGAGTTGGACCTTACCAATCGGGCAGCACCAACGTCGAACTCGATTGGTTAGCCTATGAAACCACGGTTGGCAACGCCCGCGTTGTCTTTCTTCCTGTAGGCGGTATTGTTCCTGACTTCGCCAGCACCATCACCCCCTTGGATGGAGATGGTGGTAGCGGTGCCCTGTCTCGATTCGGGACCCGCGCTCCCATTTACAACATGGTTGAAGGCTCCGGGATTGGCTTGAATTTTGATGCCGGTCCAGCAGAAGTCAGCCTGGGGTATTTAGCTCGAAATGCTGGAAGTCCAACCCGTCGCAACGGTCTATTTGATGGCGCTTATGGAGCCTTAGCCCAAGTGGTCTTTAAGCCAGTTACCGGCTTACAACTCGGTCTGACTTACGTCAATGCCTATCGCACCGATATGGCCACGGGTAGCCAGCTTGCCACTCCCGTTAGCTCCCTGGCACCACCGGATGGGTTAACCACCATTAGCAACGCTTATGGAGTTCAACTCGGTTATGATTCAGGAACCTTTGCCGTGGGAGGCTGGGCCGGTTACACCAATGCTCGCATCCTTGACCAAGGTCTCAAAGGCGACCTGGGCATCTGGAACTGGGCTGTTAACTTAGCAGTTAATGCCGGACCTCCGGGTAGCCAATTGGGGCTAGTAGTGGGTATGGAACCCCGAGTCACCGCAGATGATTTTAATGGGGCGCTCGAAGACCCAGACACTTCTTTGCACGTTGAAGGGTTTTACCAATATCAGCTCACGGAGAATATTGCTATTACTCCGGGCTTTATCTGGTTGACGGCTCCGGATCACAACGATCTCAACGATGATGTGGTGATTGGAACCCTTCGGACCACGTTCAAATTCTAAAATCGGTACAATTTCTGGATAAGGGGGGTTCAAAACTCCCCTTATTTTCAGTTCATCATCACAAATACTGGAGCCATCTAAAGGTTAAGAATTTTAGAGGTTTTCTTGTCAGACTTTGCCATGCTCTGTGCATGGCTTTTTTAGTGTTTATTACCTAGGTTGACAAGACGAATCTGAAATTAATAACAGCAGCCTCTTGTGTTGGGGATAGACCCGATGAATTCCCCCGAGGGTTATGAATTGGCTTTAAATGTAGTACATGATATTACCCTGCTGCTTGGCATTGCGAAGTTCGCAAACATCTTTCAGGGTATATTTCTGCAAGACAGATTTAGAGGCTTCCTGAGCCTCTTTCCAGACCTCTCGAACAACTTCATTCTCTAGGGTTTTGGGGGTTGAATCGTTTTCCGAGAGTCCCGCATCCAATCCTTCTATGCAGGTCACCACATCTAAGAGGGTGATTTTCCACGGTTCCCGAGCCAAAAGATAGCCGCCTTTTGCGCCCCTTTGACTGCGAACCAGACCACAGCGCCGTAAGGAGGCTAAAAGTTGCTCTAAGTAACGGTCAGGAATATTTTGTTGAGCAGCTATCTGGCGAATTTGTAGCGGCTCTCCTTTATCATATTGGCTTGCTAACTCTAAAAGGGCTAACAGCGCGTATTCACTTTTACAGGAAAGTTCCACTGTTTAAAATACAAGATACGTTTAAGGGCTAAGTTGCAAAAATTAGCCACTGGCGTCTATTATACTGCGGTTTTACAGATATTCTGAGACCCGGATCTTGGCCCTTCTACAAAAATCGCCATTCTTAAGGTGGCTCTATCTGGGGTGATCTCGTCAAGGCTCCAGATAGTTCTAAACTTTTTTGACCCCGAACGAACGGTCATAGAGAAAGCCTACACTCTCCAAGGAGTGTAGGCTTGGTTAAGGTTCAAAGCTTAGGGAGCTTTGATGTGATTAGGGCACAGATCGCCCGAAACAGAGACCTAACTAACGGATCTGAAAAAACTCTAGGAGTTTTTTGAACTCCGGTGCAGAAGGGAAAGGCGCAAGGCCAATCCCTCCTGAAATTCACCGTTGATTACCCTGGATCGTTAGAGGAAGGAATTCTATTAATTACCGAATTGATTCCCAAAGTCTTCTAGGATCAAGTCGAAGTTGATCTGTGGAATGAACTGGTTATCAAAGCTTTGGAAGCGGATTCCTGTATCTTTGTAAACCAGGTACTCTCCAAAGGTGATGCTACCGTACCGGCCAAATTGGGCGGAGTCAAGGGCAGACAGGAGTGAACCAGCTAGGTTGCTGCGATCGAGACGGAAGACCATAAATTGCAATCTTGCCGTGCTCAGGCGATCGAAGATGGCTACTGCATCCCCTGGGTTGGTAGTCCGTGCCACCACACTGGCTAAACTGATGCTGTTATAGCCCTCTAGCAATCCAATTCCACCTCTGGCAAAAGCAGCTTCTGCCGCATTCAGAATGGCTAGGGTGTTAGGCTTGGTCAGCGCAGCCTGGACCAGAGGAGTATTAAGCAATTGACCTAAAGGAACCCCGAGTCGGTTGGCCAGACCTTGCAGGAAGCTTAAGACATCCGTGGGGATCGGAGGCACTGGCGTCGGAGGCACTGGCGTCGGAGGCACTGGCGTCGGAGGCACTGGCGTCGGAGGCACTGGCGTCGGAGGCACTGGCGTCGGAGGCACCGGCGTCGGAGGCACCGGCGTCGGAGGCACTGGCGTCGGAGGCACTGGCGTCGGAGGCACTGGCGTCGGAGGCACCGGCGTTGGAGGCACCGGCGTCGGAGGCGTCGGGGTCGGCGTTGGAGGCGTCGGGGTCGGCGTTGGAGGCGTCGGGGTCGGCGTCGGCGTCGGGGTCGGCGGCGGCGCTACGGGTGTTCCGATCGGTAACGCAGGTGTAATCGGATCCGGTGGGATCACCGGATTGATCGGTGAAATTGGAGATCCAGTCTGAGCATTCGCTGGTGCGCCTGCTGAGATCGAGATTGCTGAGGCAGTAGCGGCCATCCCTACAAAGAAGAGGCGGCTACTGGATGATTTAAGTTTCGAGAATCGCTGTTTTCCGTTCATATAACCACATCCCGCGAGAATACCCAACTCAAAACAGTTGGGAGGAAGCGATGCGGGTATAGCCGCTTCCTATGGACAGTGGGCCCTAATATTGGGAGACCGAGAGCTCTTAAATTCAAACTCTAATCGACTGCCCATCAACGTTGACGCAAACACTCCTTAGAGTCTTGGATACAAGACATCTACCATCTGGATCACTTCAATCCCCGAAAAGGAGATGAGGTACATAGCTGATTTTAAACCGACAACCCTATCTCATCTGAGAACATCAGTGGGGTGATAGGGCGCAGGGTTCACCGGGGGACTGAATGTCATCATGTCATCTGTTGCCAGGTTTCTGCTACTCTCTGCATCAAAGACTTGGGAGGTAGCTCATTTCATTCCCACTTTGACTGCACAGGTATTTGTAAATACCCATTTACCCTTGATCAGCGATTACCAAACCTGTTCATTGTTTGGGTAATGCCTTTACTTGTTTTATCGTACCTAGAGGTGATCGTGCATTTTTCGCTTTCTCCAAAAAGGAGAGAATAACGATTGTGCAGTTGTTTAAAAAGAAATGCCGTAGACTATACTCAAATTTAAGCGCACCCCATCACCGGCGTTACCTGTTAAGTCATTGAGTCCAAAGCTCGCGACCAAGGGAATCCTCCTAAAGGGTACCACAGATAAGCCCATTGTCAAGTCTTGTCCGGTCCACTCAGCGATCGCATGAGCCTGGGAACCCATTGAGGTGGCGAAACTGCCAAACACATTCAGTTGTGTTCCCCCAAATTCATCCGTGGGGTCGATATTATCCTCAGTTCGGAAAACACCGTTGCCAACCCCGAGGGTTACAAACCCCAGACTAAATGGTTTTTCAATGTCTTCATCAAAAATAAGGACTTTACTCACCGAGCTATAGAAACTGCGACGTCTGTATCACTGGCGGCATCAACCCAATCCACGAGATTGACCACTCCCACTGAAACGGAAAAATTGTTCGGGAGCAGACGACTGGCTTGCAGGCTGATGCTACCGGCACCGAGATTATCATCTTGTCCACTTTCATTAGACAAACCTGTGATCGAGAGAGTTGCATCCAGGGCGACCGACTCTTCTGGATCCCCAAACCCCATAAAAAATGAAACTGCCCCATCTTCACTCGAAAACCGATTTCGGTTGTTGAAGATCACCCCAACCCCAAGATTGCCCCAACCCCCACCAAATCCAGTCGGGTTACTGAGGCTAATTCCCGGAAAGTTCCCCGGTGCGCCCAAGGCAACGGCAATTCGTCGCATTTGTCTACTGGTTAATGAGTCGATAAAACTCAGTAAAATCTCAACTTCCGCAGCAGGGAGAATAATATCTCCATCGGTTTCTGCCTGTCGGCGTTGGAGGATTTCGGTTAACTCATTCACTTGCCGGAGTTGCTCCGGGGTGAGGTCCTCTTCTCGGGCTGTTTCTAAAACAACCAGGAGTTCTGCGACTTCTTCGGGAGTAAACCGCCGGGGGGTTGGCATTTGTGAGTCAATGTTTTGCTCAATTTGAGCCAGTTCTTCCTCACTCAGAGAGCCAATTAAGTTTTGGAGCTGTTCGGCTCGCTCAGGAGATAAGAACACCACCAGATCCCCTTGGGCTTCAAGTGCCTCTAGTTCCTGGACAAGAGTTTGAATTTCTTGCTGTTGTTGGGGTCGTAAATTTAAGCGTTGGATAATTGTCAGAAATGAGATCAGCTCTTGTACCGTTGCGCGATCGAGGCGAGTCCCTCGGGCGAGTTCCACTCCTACCGCAGATTGGATCTGGGCGCGTTCTTGTTGAGTCAGGGACTCGATCAGCGAGAGAACCAGTTGAGTTTGCTCAGGAGATAGAATGGCTTGGGGCTGCCCCTGTGCTTGAATTGCTTCTAAATCTTGAATTAACCTGGAAATCTCCTGAGTTTGCTGGGGCCGCAGTCTTAGCTGTTGAATTCCGTCCAGGATTATTAAAATTTCAGAAATCTCTTGTTGGGTGAATAAACCCACTTGTACTTCAGGCAAATCCAGAGCTTCTTGAATCTGGGAGATTTCTTGAGGGGTTAAGGAAGTCAACAACCCGCGAATTTGTTGCGCTTGCCTAGAGGATAGGACCACCTGGGGCTGCCCTTGATCGCTAAGTTGTTCTAATTCGCGAATCAGGGATTGGAGCTCCTGAGCTTGTTGGGGCCGTAGTCCTTGTCGTTCGACCTCTCGGAACAAGAGGATGATCTGTTCGAGTTCTCGTTGAGTGTAGGTAACCGTTGACTCCTGTTGTGGAGCAGTGGGTGGAACAGGTCTGGTATTCTGTTTGCTGTTGGGCACCTCAGCAGTCTGCCCGGTTGTGTTGCCCACGGGGTGAGGATTGGCTAAACTTAATCCTGATGGCAGCACAATAGCTGCACTAATACCGGCCAGCAAACTCAGACGCAATACAAGCTGATGTAAGAACACACCTAAAACTCCCCATACCATGTTTAAACAAGTATCCAGTGAACCACATTGGTCTCCGGAAATACAAGCCTTTCCTATCTATAAACTGTCAAACCTAAGCTCCCCTAGGTGCTTCAGCTTAACGTTGCGTGACGCTCATCCACAATAGCATTGTTCCCGATCATCAACACAACCACTTATTTGAGGGGACTCTCTAAAATTTAAAACCTGTAAACCCTTTCGGAATTTTCAGACGGAAAGAAGGCTTCTCGAAAGGCTGACAGGGAATTTCAGAAGAAACTTTGGGATCCTGACCCAAGGCACATTAAGTCAGACTTCTTCTCACCCTCTCACCATTCCAAATTTTGTCATAGTTTCCTGATACAGGCAAACCCTTCATCAGAAACTGTGACTTTTTTAAACATAAAAAGTTTAGGGGATCTCTCTTAAAGTTTAAAAAAGTTTTAGGGGGAGGAACTCTGTAGAACAGTTTGATTTTTTAAAATAAAAACACCGGCCAGAACTAGAAATTCTGGCTTAGGTTTCTGACTTGTTCTCCGCGATAGAGTGCCGGTACAATAACGGGTAAAAACCGGGTTTCTACAACAGATTTGTTCGGCTTAGGCAGAAATGTTGTCGAGAAACCCGGTTTCTTGTCCCTGGTATCTAAACCTGTACCGCTCTCCTAGAAGATAGGGAGTTTAAATCAGTTTGGCGTTTTTTGTAGGGGCAACTCTGGCCCGGTTTTACATCCTGGGCGGTTTGAATCATGGAGATCGGCGATCGCGGAAATTCGGTGATCCCCAAGGAGAAAGGCTTACAACGGTAGGTTTTTTACAATTAACAAGTATTGAGGGGTAGAGTGACCGGATGTAGAGGTAAGGGGTCTGGAATCAGAGGAAACAATCGAATAGGGACCCCCTTGAGTAAATCAGCGATAATACTGAGTAAACCTTTAGAAAAACAAGACATGGAACGGGGGCGTTTCACCACAGTTGAGTAGACAGGCTCGACCTGTTTAGAGCAATCAGGCTGGGATGAACTATGCGGGGGTTGGACATCCGGTTGACGGACGGATGAACTATGCGGGGGTTGGACATCCGGTTGACGGACGGATGAACTGTGCGGGGGTTGGATATCCGGTTGACTCCCGAGTGAGACCATCCATAAAGTGGCAATAGCCATAGCTAACCAATGTCTATCAGCCCGATTTGGGTCCCTCATGCGGGTATTTTGCCATAACCATCCATCACTTTTAAAATCTCGGTAACCGCACTCAATCCAACAGCGGGTTCCATACCATTCGCAATGACCTTCAAGGGGGGAAAAATCCGTTAAAATCAGCCAAGGGTCCTTATACCCTTCATCCCAACGAGCGAGCAATGTGGCTTGAATTGGATTAGTTTTAAAACAGACAACTTCACCGGCCCAACGGGTTCCTACTTTGGGGACGACTGTAGTCAGAGGTTTCCAATTAGATTCTCCGGTCAGACGAAAACTCCCTTGATGATTAATCCGTAAAAAAGGATGCCAGCCGACCTCCCTAATTAAATCATAAAGCCAATCAGCATATAGACCTCGGTCTGCCGAAACTATCACCTGAATTGTCGGAGGAATAATGGATTGCAAACTCCCCAAAAGGGACTCCCAGATAGGTTTCCAGGAGCCTTTTTCCCCTTGGTTGACGATTTTCCAGGCCACCGGAATAGCACAGCCTTTGTAAAGAACATTAATTGTTAAAGCGGTAAATTTATCCTTGATATTAGTGGCATCCAAGGCAAATGGTAGATGGGTAGTATCCTTTGGAAATAAGCTAATTACCCATTTGAGTAAAGGGCCAAAACAGGAAGTTACGTCTAATTCTTTTCGTTTTTTCCCTTTTTTAGCACTTTTTTCTTTGTACCATTCTTTCAAACGGCACTCTACTGTATTAGCTTTTTCATCATTAATAAGAGCAATGAACTGGGCAACGTCCGTGATACTCCCGGAGCGAGTCATAACCATCCCAAAGCTCCAAGTGGCTAATCCTCGTACTTGAGGAAGAGTTAATGAGGGCATATGGGCGCTGACTATTCTCATCCACTGTTTAAGTGCTTCATTTTTTATCAAGGTTGGTTTCTCCTTCGTTTTCCCGGTTTCATTAAGCGCAAGGATAGAGGCACGCTCCTCTCATCTGTTGGGGTGGGGCCTGCCCCACAAGTATTATATCCTTGAACATCCTGTAAAAAACCTACCGTTGTAAGAAGGAGAAAGGGGGGTCTAACTCTCAATTGGACTAGACTAGAGATCACCAACCCCACTACCGGCTCGTGCGGGTGGGGATTTTGGGCGGCTTGCTGTCTATTGATTCAAGCTGGGGAGCTTCTGGGCTGTGGGTGAGGGGTAAGGGGGGTTTGCTGGAAATGCTTTCCGGTAGTGCTACGGGAATATCGGCACCATTAATCACCGCACCTAAGAGTTGGACGGTTTCTGATTCAGTCAGGGGTTCAACATATTCCGTTAACATTCCGCCTTGGGTATAGCGGGGTCGAGTGACGAGAATCATCCCATCGCTAAAGGGTTCTAGTAAAAAGGCATCGTTGTTGACGCTGAGTGCGGGAGAGTCCAAAATCACTAAATCAAACCGAGCTCTGGCATCTTCCAGGAGTCGGCGGAATTCGTTGGATTCGATCGCCGCTGCGCTGTTTTTGAGAGGACCAGCACTGGGAACAACGTAGAGGTTTTCAATTTCCGGCGCGAGGCGAATGCATTGGTGGAACTGTCCGTAATAGCGCAGGGGTTCGAGGTTGGCGTCGGGTTCGATCGCCACTTGCAGACTCTGCGCTTGGGAGGGCGATCGCAAATCCGCTTCAATCAATAAAGTCCGCTTTCCGGCACGCGCTGCGGCGATCGCCAAATTATAAGCACAAAAAGTTTTTCCCTCTTGAGCAGCCACACTGGTAATCAACAGGACCTTGGGTGCTTTTTCTCCAATCCGCAACAAATTACTGCGGATGTTTTCATAAAACTCCAAATAAGGGGAATCCGGATCCCTCAAAATCGGTATCTCGTGAGCATTCAACTCCGGGGTAAACACCTCGGGTAAAATTCCCAGAATGCGGAGGTCCTGTTGCTGCAACGCCCCGCGAACTTCCTCCATCGTATAAAATTTCCCTTCCAGTAAGGAAATGGCAAAAATCAAGGCATTCCCAATGAGGATACCCACCACCCCCCCCAGGGCGAAAATCAGCGCCGGGGGTTGGGTACTCACTTCGTTTTTAGACACCGATGCTTCTTGGGCAATACTCAAGCTGCTGGACGTTTCGGCTTCAGCCGCTTTCGCATCAGCCAAAGCTTGCTGCATTTTATTGTAGAGATCTGCTTGAGTCCCACCTGCTGGGCTAACCGTTCTCGTTCAAGCTGTTTGTTCGGCAGGGTTTGATAATCCTGTTGCAATTGCTGTTCCGTTTGGGTCAGAGAATTCAATTGCTGGACCCAGGTTTCACGCTGGGTTTGTAAACTCACCAAGGTTTGCGCTAACTGTTGCCTTGCCGGATCGAGACTACTGTCCTTGCGAATTTGGGCGCTATTCATTAAGGGGGCAGCCATGCCTCCCCCACCGATGACTTCTGTGGCTCTGCGCTCCAACAATTCATTGTAAGAGCTTTCCTGCTTTTGCAACTCAATCATCTGAGGATGGAGTGGGCGAAAATCTTTACTGAGGAGTTCCCGCTGGGACTCAATTTGATGCAAAGCCGCTCTCAATTGGGCGATAATCGGGTCAGCGCTGAGGGCTTGGGAGACGTAGGCTTGATCCGCCGTCAATCCTAGGCGCTGTTCTAAACTGGCAAGCTGGGCATCAAGCCCTTCTAACTGTAAGCGAATCTCGCGCTGCTGATTTTGGTTGGCCACGATCGCGCCAGCTAATCCCCCGCTTCGGGCTGCCAAAATTGCTACCGCCTCTTCCCGTTCATACTCTTCAAGTTTTTGTTCTGCTTCTCTGAGTTCCGCGAGGGCTTCGGGCAACCGATCCTCAATGGTGTCGATCATCCGTCGTAAAGCTGAAGTATTCAGCATTCGGCTTTGCTCAATCATGGCTTCCATGAGCGCTTGCACGGCGGTTTGGGCAGTTTCTCGATTGGGATGAGTATAGCTGAGTTCAATCCGGGGAGGGCCATCGGATTTAGGGGTCCTTAAAGACACCTCCCGAGCCAATTCTTTGGGGTCTTCATTCACCTGGGTTCCCACTGCCGTTACCACATTGTCAGCCAGGAGAATCTCTTTAGGAAGTTGCTTACCCTGTTCTTGAATTTGGCTGCCGGTTGCTGAAAAGGTCACCGCCGGAGTGGTGTAAGTCGAGTGCCCCCCGCCCTCGATAGGTCACCTCTGGAGGGGGTTGCATCGCCACAAATCCGGCCCCGCCCAAGGTCAGGATAAAAGCAGCGAAGCCAAACCATTTGTATTTACCAAAAGCGATCGCGTAGCGCTTGAGAATGGGTGGAGCCATGATAGGAATAGGGGTAAGGATGAAGGATATTAAAGATTAAGGATAAACAGAATTCCAAAAATTCATCAAATTCATCTTTCTCATTTTATATAAAGCAAGCCCAAATCATTCTGACCCTACAGTGAATCTGTGAGAGCATCTGGCTCCCTCCGGCTGAAACCTCGCCAGATGCTCCCACTCCTGCATAGGGAATTGCCCAATTCATTGAGACTCGCTAAATGAATTAGATCATTTGTTTGGGAATGGGAGCAGATGCTTTCCCGACTCATCCCAAACAAAATAGACGCTTCGACTTCTCAATTCTCTGGCCTGATTTATTGTCTGATTTAGACTGGCTGTAGAGACCCTACTTCGATTGTACCATAAGACGCTCCGGGGCTGATTAATTGTTTGTATTATTTTCATTGTCATCCCCATTGGGTCCAAAGAGGAGTCTGGCACTATCTCTCAAGGAATCAAAAAACAGTAAAAATCCCAGAATATCGCGGAAAGGTTGAGTAAAGGTCCCTAGGGCATAAGTGATTTTCCCCACCAGATTGCGACCAATGACAATCACATCATTATTTTCTAACGGGACATTTTGAGCCAGATCCCCGCGCAAGAGTTCTTGGGCATTGATTTCCCGAGTCACAGCTTTACCCTGTTCGGGATCGAAGCGGATTAGCGCAATATTGTTGAGGTCTGCACTCAGGAGGGGAACCGCATTGAGAATATCCGCAAAGGTACTGCCACTTGGGACGGGAACAACGCTAATGCCCCCGGCAGGATAGCTTAACACCCGAACAACAATCTGCGGTACGGATAGAGTGGAACGAGAGACGAGGACGCGATCGTAATATTCATCGGTGCTACTTTCGATGGTCGGAATGAAGACCACATCTCCATTGGCTAACCGCAGTTCGGGAAGTTCAGCCCCGGTCAGCAGGGGGGTGTACAGGTCCAGGATTTCTTCTGAAATTCCTCCATTATCAAGGCGACGCCGGACTCGAACCGCCCGCAAATCAGCATTAGAGGTAATCCCTCCGGCTAGTAACATGGCATCGGCAACGGGACGATCGGACGGGGGAAGGGTAAAAAATCCGGGTTGTGCCACTTCTCCGAGGATGGTCACATTGACCGGAATGGCCGCAGCTAGAGTAGATTCCGCGACGATGCGCGGGTTATATCCTGGGTCCTGGTTTAATCCCAATTTGGGGACAATCACCACATCCCCATTTCCTAGGCGTAAATCCGGTAAAGCGCTGCCGGTTTCTAGAGAGGCGTAAAGGTTTACCTGTTCTTGAGTGACGGTCCCATTTGCCATCACCCGACAGATCAGGACAGTCCGCAAGTCTGCGGCAGTCGTAATCCCACCGGCGGCCTGTAACGCTGTGGGAATGGGACTCAGTGAAGGAGGGACCACATGGAATCCAGGTGCGGCTACTTCTCCGAGGACTGTAATGGCAACGGGCTGTTGGGCAGCTAGGGTGGAAGTGGAAACAACGTTACTGTCATAAGTCTGGGCTTCTTCTAACCCGAGTTTAGGGATGATCAGCACATCTCCGTTGGCTAATCGAAGGTCTGGGAAAGGAGTACCCTCTTGCAATGGGGAGAGTAAATCCATTGTTTCTTCGCTGATGCGACCATCGGGTAGGGTTCGTCGCACCTGGACTCGGCGCAAATCAGCAACAGGAGTGCTTCCCCCAGCAATTTGTAAGGCAGTAGGAATGGGACTGGGGGAAGCCGGGAGGATATAGAATCCCGGTTGGGTGACTTCGCCGACGATGGTAATGCTGACGGGTTGGGGGGTGGCTAGGGTGGAGTTAGAAACGAGGTTGTTGTTGTAGTTAAAGGCAGCTTCGTTTAAATCGAGGGTGGGGACGATGATGATATCCCCATTGCCAAGGCGCAGTTCGGGAAAGGGGGTGCCGGTTTGTAAGGGAGAATACAGGTCAATGGTTTCCTCGCTAACCTGTCCATCACTGAGGACTCGTCGCACTCGGACCGATCGCAGGTCAGCCGCCGGTGTAGACCCCCCAGCAATCACTAAGGCATCTTGGATCGGATTAACCGAGGGGGGGAGATTATAAAACCCCGGACGAGTGACTTCGCCAATGACGCGGATACCGACAGCTTGGGGAGGAGAGAGGCGCGATCGCGCGACGATGTTGCTGTCATTAATCTGAGCTTCACTTAAGGATTGTTTGGGCACAATCAGGATATCCCCTTCTTGCAGCAAGAGATCCGGCGGGGGACTGCCTGCTTGCAAGGAAACCAACAGGTTGAGGCGCTGTTGCAAAAATCTACCATCGCCCAGGGGACGTCGGATCAGAATGGAGGTCAGGTCAGATCCGGGGGTTGTCCCTCCTGCGGCGGCTAATACGTCGGCAATTCGAGCTGCTTCTGCTGGGAATGCATAAAACCCCGGTTGGGTGACTTCTCCGGTGACGGTAATATTCACCGGACGTTTGGCAATTAAGGCGACATTGACTCGGGGATCGACTAAAAATTGATTTAAACCGGCTTGAATCCTTTGTTGAGCTTGCTGTGCCGTTAACCCCGAAATCTCTACAGGTCCTAATAACTGCATGACGATTTGCCCTTGGGGATTCACGACGGTTTGAATGCTGATGTTTTGATAGGGTTGGACATCAATGACAATCTGATCCCCAGGAGCAAGTTGGTAGGATTCTGTGGGAAATTGGTTGACGGGAATAATAGAGGGGGTCTCTAGGAAGGGGTTGGGTTGAGAAACGGCTGCTGCGGTAGGGGCAGTGGGAACCGGCGGTGGGGCTGGAGGGGGGAGTGGGCCGGGTGTCAAGGGTTGGGGAGCGATCGCCTGCTGAGGTGTAGGGGCGGGCAATCCTTGACGGGGTTGGCAAAATTGGCTGAGTTGAGGGCTGCTAGTAGGAGTAGGAGTAGCCAGGGGGAGTTGACCCGGAGGCGGAGGAACAGGGGGTCCGGGCTGAATGGAAGGCAAGGATGGAGCTTGGGGGGCGGGTATCCCTTGGGCGAGTTCTGGGGGGACCGGGGCGCTGAGAGCTTCGGGTATTCCCGTATTGAAGGCGAGGCTCAACCCTGCCGCTAGGGGCATGACCGTCGCTCCCGTATGTAGCCCTGCTAGGGTCAAGGCAGTGAGGTGATAAAACTGTCTGACAGAGAAGGATTCAATCATGATCACTGATGACAAAAACGGGTGAAGGGGTGGTGGGGTAGGGAATGGAAGGTTCCCCCAGCTTTTGATGAAAGATCCCGACACAAAGGCGGATCGGCCTCTTTCGGAGCCAGGTGCTTTCGTGAATAGGGGATCCCGTAGATGCGCCAGTGTTGAGGGGAAATGTTTCAGGAGTCCCCAGGGATTGCCCTTTTCGTCAGGGGGTTAAAGGGACCCTCGATTAAAGCGCTTTGAATGTTTTGACTTAAGGATTCAACCAGAGGTCTGACTGATTCTATCTCCCCGAAGGGTTCTATGGGAATGATCACGCTAACGGCGACCCAGGGAAGGCGGTTTCCTTGGAGTTGGGCGAGGCGATCGCGCCAGAACCAGCTAAAGGGGGCCGGATTTCCCCCGGTGGGCCAGCTATACCACTGGGCGATCGCGTAGGTTTGATCTGTCGTCCATCCTCGGAAGAATCGGGCTTTCACTTCAACGGACTCATCCGGGTTTGGGGTCGATTCTGGATTCACCTCGAAGGTTAGCGATCGCTCGGAATCCTTTTTCCAGCGCCAAAATCCATCGATATCCATCCACTCCACTTGTGGTTGATGCATCGAACCCGTTTGATTGAGCAACAACAGACCCGCCACAAAGCGATCGCCCTCCTGAATGTTCTGCTGCACCCAATTGCGGCCCCCAATTTTCACCATCTGGGGTTCACTGGTTTCCCATTCACTCAGATTTAACCCCGTCTTGGTCAATTCCCTTAACTGGTTCAAATTGACTAGATTCGGAGGAGAGACCCAGGCCCATTTTCCACTGAAGTAGCTGGGAACCGCCCCTACCGCGAAGAGGACCAACATAAATAACAGTAAAGCAACTCGCGATAGGGAATAATTGTGCAGGAATTTGGGTAAATACATGACTTTCATCGGCGACATCTTGAGTGATTTATCCCAGCTTTTGGTTTAGACAATCTTGAAGGTTGGAGGTGGATCTGACTAACAGTTAGGTAGGGTCTTCCACTGGAACGGAAAAATAATGAACAATCCAATCAATTCCACTGAGAGTGGGAATTAAAAGTCCTAACATCGCAGCCGAATACAAGTCTCCGCCCCATCCTTCATGCAGCCATTCAAACCAATGTTCGTGACCCGCCCCATGAAAGAAAGTCAAAAGGGCATTGCGGATAATATTACCGATCACGGCGATCGCCACGGTACTGGCTAAAAACAGCGTAGTTTTGGTCCGCGACTCATTCGATCCGGTCCAGTAGAGCAGCATTAACGCCACATACAGACTGGTGAGCAGCATTTTCAATCCTGCACAGTGCGGTGCGACTTCTACCACTCGTTGATTGACGAATAGGTAAATTCCTTCTACGGTGACATTAAATCCTACATGGGACAACATAAACCCCGCACAACCGGCAATAAAGCTTTGTAAGGGGAGGGTATAAGGAGCAATCAAGTAGGGAAGTTGGTTCGGAGTGGCTAGGAAGACTAACAGCAATGGAAAGGTTTGAAGTTTAACTCCGGGGATTCCTTTCAGCCATAAACAGATTCCGGCGAGGACGATGGGGAAGGATAAATTGACAAAATCCGGTAAGCCGGTAATATAAAAAATTCCACCGATCGCCATCAAAATCACCCCTAGCGGATGGGTTTGTTGGGGGAGTTTCTGCCATCTTTTGCGCTTGTCCTGCCAGCAAATATAGGCAGCAAAGGGTAGGCCGATTAATCCATGACTAAAATATTCATGTTCGAGACTGATGCTTTTATTAATCCACCCGTCGTACCAATGGAAGAGGAGGGGAGTATAAAGTACGCTGAGGATTCCAATCACAATCCACGGGTAATTTTGCTCAATTAGAAAAGGAACTTTACGCCCAATTTGCATAATTTTATCTGGGGTAACAATAGGGGCAGGAGAAAGGATTTAACTAACGGACTGCTAAGGCGATCGCCTCAACCACACGCTCAATTTGTGCCGGACTCAAACCCGGATAGAGAGGGAGAGACAAAATCTCTTCGCAAAGCGCTTCAGCTTGGGGAAAATCCCCCGCTTGATAGCCTAAATTTTGATAAGCCGGTTGCAGATGACAGGGTAACGGATAATGGATGCCGGTTTGAATGCCTTCGGAACCCAGTTTTTCTAGGAGGGTGTCCCGATTTAGAATGCACGCTTTGGTGATGCGAATAACATAGAGGTGATAAACGTGACCGCTACCACTGAGGTTGCGGATGGGGAGGATGCCCCGATCGCCGAGGGGTTCGAGTAAGGCATCGTACTGTTTGGCGCAGGCATTTCGGGCTTGATTCCAGTCGGGTAAGTAGGGAAGTTTAGCCTGGAGGATGGCCGCCTGGAGGGTATCGAGACGGCTATTGGTGCCGCGATCCAGATGGTGATACTTTTTGGGCGCGCCATAATTGCGTAAGCTTCGCAATTTTTGAGCCAAGTCGCGATCGCCGGTGACGACCATGCCCCCATCCCCAAAACAGCCGAGATTTTTACTGGGGTAGAAGCTAAAGGCAGCAGCCAGACCCACGGCACCGGGACGGACTCCTTCTCGTTCGGCCAGGTGCGCTTGAGCGGCATCTTCAACGCAAATCAGATTGTGGGCGGCGGCGAGTTCTTGGAGTCGTCCAGGGGAGACCATTTGCCCGTAGAGATGGACTGGCAACAAAGCGCGAGTTTTGAGGGTGATGGCTTTTTCTACGGCTTCTAGGTCGATTAAAGCCGTGGAGGGGTCACAATCCACGAGGACTGGGGTGGCCCCGGCGCGCAGGACGCCGATTAGGGTGGCGATAAAGGTATTAGCGGGGAGGATGACTTCATCTCCCGGACCTATTCCGGCTGCCTGGAGGGCCAGGGCGATCGCATCGGTCCCACAGGCAACCCCCACGCCGAATTCCACGCCACAAGCTTGAGCGAAGCTGTTTTCAAAGTCTCCCAGGGCTTGTCCTAGGACAAAATCTCCCCGTTCGATGACGGTTTGAATCGCCTGTTGTATTTCGGATTGAATCGGCTGGTGTTGTTGGGTGAGATCAACAAATGGAACAGTTTCGGGAGTGGGTTTCATTATGGTTTAAAGAGACTTTAGAATTGGCCTTCTTTCGGTGGGATATGAGTCCAGGGGAATGGGTTGAGAACGGTTCCCCAAGACTCTTGATGCATTCGCCGAACGAACGCAATGGGGAGGAGGGGAGGAGGGGGAGGGGGACCTAGGCGATCGCCTGCTTTCCGGCTGGGGTCCTAAGAATCAAGGCTGCACCCGTTCCAAATTGCTCCGTCTTCTTTAAGTGTAGGAGGGATTTATCAAGGATTGACTCTTCCGCAATTATGAAGACTTTGTAAAAATTTCCGGTTGTCCCGTTTCCGGACCTTGGACAGGGGATGGGAAATACACTTGATCCCTTCTGCGATCGCATTGCCGCTATCTTGTTCTAGGTTAACGAATTCCTTTCTACATCAGGGTTGAAGCCTTGGTAAATTTTTCTAGGGATTTGTAAAGATTTTGAAGAGATTGGAATCCTCTTTTACCCCAGGTGTTAAGCCTGCTTGGTCTTCCCGAAAGGATTCGGAAACCCCCCCTACTTTATTTTGTGTTATTCTTGCATGATATTAATTCTGCTTAACCCTTTATTTTTAAGCTTTTTCATACTCAAATACTTGCTAGTTTATTCTAATAAACAGCATGAAATTTGCGTTCTTTTTGCTCCGATGACTCAAACTACGCACCGAACTAGATCGCACTCGGCGCAGACAAGATCACAAGGGGGGTAACAAATGTAGGTTACAGTAGTAAGTAAGGATGGAAGTCCTTTATTCACCTGATCCCAAATGCCAGTGGGGAAAAATAAACCGATCGCTGGAGTTGAGCTAGACCTTGTTTATTCTAAAATTATCCGCTCCCCCTCTCGACCAGAATCTGTATTTAATTGAATGGGTTTTTTATCCCGTAACGTTTCAAGTCAACCTCAATCGTTAAAACCCTCGGTTCAAGTTGAGATTTTTCTTAAAACAAGTCCCCTTTGATCAATTCAAGCCTTCCTGATTTTTACTAACCTTAAACTGTAGCGACTCGCTTTATCTAACCTCAGAAAAAGGGCAATGGATTCATCCCATCCTTAAATGCCCCATAAAAAAGAGACGTATCCATGATTTCACCCATCAGAAGCATCTATCTAGGGTGGTTATTCACGCTTTCCCTTTCCGGGATATTCGCTATTCCACCCAGCCATGCCCAACCGATCGTTCCCGGCAGCGATACCAATACCCAAGTGACCCCGAATGGAACTACCTTCAATATTGAAGGTGGGACGCTCTCGAATGATGGCAGCAACCTCTTCCACACTTTTACAGAGTTTGGACTCAGTGCCGGAGAAATTGCTAACTTTATGTCTAACCCCCAGATTCAAAATATTTTGACGCGAATCAATGGGGGAAATCCTTCTATTATTAATGGGCTAATTCAAGTCACCGGGGGACAGTCTAATTTATTTTTGATGAACCCCAGTGGCATCCTGTTTGGTTCAGGAGCAAGTTTAAATGTTCCGGGTTCGTTCATGGCAACGACCGCAGATCGGATAGGTTTGTCTGGGTCGGACTCGTTGCAATGGTTTGATGCGAAACAAACGAATCTTTATAGCAGTTTGGTGGGGAATCCCAGTCAATTTGTATTTTCGATGCCGGAATCAGCCGCGATCGTGAATGCGGGAAATTTAGGGGTTGGACCGAATCAAAATTTAATTCTACTTGGGGGTTCCGTAGTCAGTACCGGCACCCTTTCGGCCCAAGGTAATCTGATTGTGGCGGCGGTACCCGGTCAAAGTCTGGTCCGGATTAGCCAAGTGGGAAATCTCTTGAGTTTTGAGGTGGACCCTGATCTGTTGCAATCCCCAGTCACGGGACAATTGGCTCCGCGAGAATTTCGGTTCAATCCCCAATCTTTACCGGAATTGTTGGCGGGTGGGGGTGGGGCTCATGCCACAGGAGTAGAACTCAATTCCGATGGGACGGTCACTCTGACGGGTTCAGGGTTGAGTTTGGAGCATGGAGATGTCAGTAATCGTGCTGTTCAAGCTCAAACTGCCATTGTATTCGCTACGGGCAATTTAACGGTGGCAGAAAGTCAGCTTGAAACCACGGGCAATTTGCACTTGCAAGCGGACAACGGGGTGAGATTTGAAGATACCCCCATGAATCCGGTTGAGGTGAAGGTGGGGCGGAATTTGCAGATTCGCGGCGATCGCAGTGTTACCCTCGATTTGCTCAATCACCCAGATTCTCAAATCCAGGTCCAGGGAAATTTGAGGGTAGTCAGTGAGGGCACCGTCACCCTGGATGGCGCGTTGCACAGCGGGGGAAATCTGATGATTTTCAATACGGCATCCCAACCGACTGGGTTCCAAAGTCGGAATGAGTTGGCGCTCATCGCTGGAGGGAATGTGGTATTTGGAAATTATACGGGGGGACCTCTGCGGGTTGATGCAGTAGGGGAAATAGCAGGTGGAAACATTTCCTTGACGATCGCCGAAGACGGTAATGCTTCCCCTGGCGGAATCCAGTTAAGTGCCGGTAGGAGAGACACTTCAGACCCTCCGGTGAATGACTCCCTGGAATTATCTCCAGGAAGCATCGTTGTCGGAGAAATCGCGATCGCTCGTCCGGATAGTTCGGTGAATGTCCAGGCAACCGGATCGATTCAAACCGGCACTATCTCGACGGATGGGGGCGATATTACCCTCTCTAGTGGCAGTGACCTTAACCCTGGTGCCCTCTCTACCGTTGGGGGCGATATTGCCCTCACCAGCGATTCGGGCCGCATTAATACGACTCGGGGAACCCTGGATGCTTCTTCTTCCTCCAACCCGCAAGGGGGTGCGATCGCCTTAACGGCTGAGAATCCGATTATTTCTGGGGATTTAATCACTCAAAATAACACCATTCAAATTACGGGTCCTCTGCAACTTTCCAATCCCGTGACATTCCGAACCACGGCGACTACAGAGGATGCGGGGGGTGGCAATATTCAGGTAACCGGAACGATTAATGGCACGGTTCAGTTAAATCTGGAGGCGGGAACCGGAGATGTTGTCCTAGAAGGGGCGATCGGGAATGAAGTGGCGATCGCCGGGTTGTCTATTGATGCTCACAGCGTTGATTTGCGCTCTACCACGACGAGTCAAGGGGCGATCGCCATTGACTCAACGGGCACTGTCACCCTAGGCGATCGGCTCACGACAACCGGGGGAACGGTCAATATTACTGCCACCGATGCCATTGTCACCGATGACATCACCACCGCAGGAGCCTCGATTGACTTAACGAGTCAGAATAGCCAGATTACCGCTGGGAATTTAGAGAGTGCGGCGATCGCCTCTGATGGCGGAACCATTACCCTGCGATCGTTCTCGGGACTCTCCACCGGGGCGATCGATACTCATTCGACCGTCGGTGCAGGCGGTGAAGTCATCCTCCAGACTCAGCAAAATGATATTCAAGTCTCCTTTATTAATACAGAAGGAGCAAGCATCGGCGGCAATGTCTCCATTCAAACCCCGGGTTCCGTGCGAATCGTCGATTCTTTTCTCTCTCAAACTGGCGGCGAGTTTAGTATTTCCACTGCTGCACCTCAAGGCGGTGAAATTACTATCACTCATGGCAACAGTGAATTTGTGATTGGGGATCTTGATGGCAATGGCATGATTGAAAATGGAGCCATTGCCGCCATTACCACCGGATCGGGAGAATTTCTCTCCCTCGGAGAATCTGTTTCCCAATCGCGCATTTACCTCAATCCCAATCCCCCCCCAGAATCCCCTGACTCAGAAACCCCCGAGGAGTCAGAGGGAACCCCCGACGAAACCGCTACAAATGAGGAAGAAGAGGAAGAACCGGAAAGTTCCGATCCATCAACTCCTTCTGAGTCAGACCCTGAACCCGAGGAGGAAGCAACGGAGGAGACAGACTCAACACCGGAGGATTCTCCCACAGATTTAGAGGCAGAAACACCGCCAGTAGAGGAGGAGACTACAGCAGTTGAGCCAGACCCCACCCCGGAAGCACCTGGGGTCGAATCTTCCACGCCATCGGAACCTGTAGCGGTTTCTGAGCCTGTCGTGACTCCTACGCCATCGGAACCTGTAGCGGTTTCTGAGCCTGTCGTGACTCCCACTCCATCGGAACCTGTAGCGGTTTCTGAGCCTGTCGTGACTCCTACGCCAGAGGAACCTGTAGCGGTTTCTGAGCCTGTCGTGACTCCTACGCCATCGGAACCTGTAGCGGTTTCTGAGCCTGTCGTGACTCCTACGCCATCGGAACCTGTAGCGGTTTCTGAGCCTGTCGTGACTCCTACGCCATCGGAACCTGTAGCAGTTTCTAAACCGCCAGTGATTGATATCCCAGAGAATATCCCGCTTTCAGAGAATCAAGGGATGGGGGAACTCATCCCGATAGTGGAACAGGTGATACCTCCCCCGGTGGTGGAAATTTTACCTTCGGAACCTGTAGAGTTGCCGATTATTCGGGAAGTCCTAACGGCACCGATCGCAGTCATGCCAACGGAAATACTTCAGAATCCGGCACAGCCGAGTCAGACCCCGGGACCCACGGTGGAGCCAGTGGCGGTCAATCCGGAACTCGCTGCACCCACTCCCCCAGCGATCGTCCTGCCGACACCGACGGAGCCATCTGCCACGGTGGTCCCTCCAACCCCGATGCCTCAGAATGAGGTACCTGCAAATACGTCGGGTGTTGTCCCGATGGAGGTTGGCAATTTAGGGAGTTATGAAGTTCCGATTCTTCAAGTTGAGAGTACCCCGAGTTTAGTTGCACCAAGTTCAGTGGAGGCGACTGCTCCCACAATGTCAGTGGATCCAGTCCTGGAGAGCAAACCGGAGGGGGGGACCGTCGCCATTCCGACTGGGGAACCGGCAGAAGCGAAAATTCCAGTTCAGTCGGAATTAGAGGCAGTCGCTCAAGCTTCTATTCCTCAGATTGAACAAATGCGAATGCAGGAATTTTACCCGAATCAGCAAGGACCTCTTTCGGAAGATGAGGCGGATTCCAAAAATATCAGGGATTTACTCTTGGGAATTCGTCAAGAAATCAATGTCAATCCGGCGGTTGTCTATGCGATGTCCCTTCCGGAAGAATTGCAATTAGTGGTGATGACGGCAGAAGGGGTCCCGATCATCCGCAGGATTCCGACGGCTTCTCGAAATGCTCTGCGAGCTAAAGTGACGGAATTACTCTCGGAACTGACGAATCCGCGCAAAACTAATACCGACAGTTACATGAGTGCCTCGGTGCAACTTTATGAGTGGTTAATTGCGCCGATCGCCGATGAATTGGAAGAGCAGGGAATCGATATGTTAATGTTTTCTCTCGATGCAGGACTGCGGGGGATTCCCCTGGCAGCACTTCATGATGGAGAACAGTTTTTAATCGAAAAGTACCGCTTGGGTTTAATCCCCAGTGTGAACCTGACACAGACGGGTTATAAAAATTTAAAAGAGACTCGGGTTCTGGCAATGGGAGCCTCTGATTTTCAAGACTCTACCATTCCCTCATTAAGTGCAGTTCCCGTGGAATTAGAGATGATTTCTGAAGTTTTTTCCCTGGAACAATACTTTCTGAATGAAGCGTTTACCGCTGATAATTTACGGGCTTCTCGTCGCCAACAAAACTTTGACATTATCCATCTGGCAACTCATGTCAAATTTTATAGCGGCATGGAACAGACAGAAGCGGGTTTTCCGGCTTCGCGACGTCAATCTTACATTCAATTTTGGGATGAACAGGTTCCCTTGGAGCAAATGCGGCAGTTAGGATTGGATGCCGGAACCGTGGAATTGTTAGTGTTAAGTGCTTGTGAAACTGCGGTGGGAAGTTCCGAGGCGGAGTTGGGGTTTGCTGGGTTAGCGGTGCAAATGGGGGTGAAGTCGGTTTTAGCCAGTTTGTGGCAGGTGGATGATGAGGGAACTTTAGGGTTAATGAGCGAGTTTTATCAACAACTGAGTGTTCAAGAGCAAACGATTAAATCCGAAGCGCTCAGACAGGCACAGTTGGCGTTTTTACGGGGGGAAGTCCGGATGAGTGGGGACCAATTAGTGACGTCCCGAGGGGCGATCGATGTACCGCCAGAGATAGCCCAACAAATGGGCGATCGCCGCTTTGCTCATCCCTATTTTTGGGCGGCATTTACCTTAGTCGGCAGTCCGTGGTAGAAGCATCAAGCCCAGGTTCCTGATTCTGCCTTGACTGAGTGTTAGGGTTGCTTCAAAGGAATCTGAATGACAAATTCCGTACCTTCTCCCGGTTCCGAGTGACAAATTAACTCGCCGCTATGCTTATGAGCAATAATTTGATAGGCAATGGATAACCCCAGTCCGGTTCCTTTCCCCACGGGTTTTGTGGTAAAAAATGGATTAAAGATTTGCTCTTTGACTGCCTGGGTCATTCCGGGACCATTGTCCTGAATGTGAATGGCTATGCACTGGTTATCTAAGCATTCTGTGCGGATGTGAAGGGTGGGCGTTTTTTTGGCATAACACTCTTGCCCTTTCAGGCTTTCCAAGGCATCGATCGCATTGGTCAGAATATTGATAATGGCTTGATTGAGTTGCGCTGGATAGCACTCTATTCGGGGCAGTTGACCATATTCTTTAATCACTGAAATCCCTGAATTGACGCTTTTTTCTCTCAACCGATTATGGAGAATGAGCAGGGTATTATCAATTCCTTCATGAATATCCACCGGCTTGCGTTCGGCTTCGTTTAGGCGCGAAAAATTCCGCAGGGACAGCACAATTTGACGGATACGTTCTGCGCCAACTTTCATGGAATTCAGCAATTTGGGCAGGTCGCTTTGCAAAAAGTCGAGGTCAATATCCTCCTGAAATTCATGGATATCCTGAACAGGTTCGGGATAATGGGTTTGGTAAAGATTCAGAAGTTTGAGCAAATCGGCGAGATAGTCGTTAACATGAGCGAGGTTTCCATAAATAAAATTAACGGGATTGTTAATTTCATGGGCCACCCCAGCGACTAATTGTCCCAAACTGGACATTTTTTCGCTTTGAATGAGTTGGGTTTGAGTCCGTTGCAGTTCTTGTAAGGTGTGTTGAAGCTGTTGGGCTTGGTTTTGCAACGAGTGAATCAATTCGTTTTTTTCATGGGCAGATTCCTGAAGCGCTTTCGCTTTTTGTTTACTTTCGGTAATATCATGGAAGACAATCACCGCCCCAATTTGATTGTCCTCTTCATCAAAAATGGGTTCGCCACTGGCAACGGCAATCCGGGGTTCCCCCACTTTGGGTGCAATGACAATTTCCTCTTTGTTAACCTGTTCCCCATTAAGTGCACGTTGTAAGGGAATTTGGTCTGGGGAGATAGGAGTTGTGCCATCTCCTTGATATAAATCATAGTAATTTAACCATTCCTCGGGAGGAATGGAGTCATCAGGTAAGCCATATAAGTCGCGAATTGAACGGTTGAATAGGATGACGTTTCCTGTGGCATCCCCGGCGATAATTCCGGCATCAACGGTATTGAGTAAGGCTTTTAAAAATTCCCGCTCTTTTTCTAAAGATTTTTCGGTTTCCCGGCGTTCGGCAATTTCGTTTTGCAGTTTATAGATGGCACTGTTAAACGCTAGACTGCGGCTTTGCAGTTTGACTTGGAGTTGATTGAGGAAGGTGCGGGTTTCTTCATAAGCCCGATCGCCTTCGATTTCGGCATATTTGCGTTCGGTAATATCATGGCCGATCGCATAAATACATTGGTGTTCCTGTCCCAGACAAGCACTCCACAATAACCATCGATAGTCCCCATTTTTACACCGATAACGGTTTTCAAAGGAGTAGGTATGACATCCTTGGAGGAGTTTAACGAATTCCATCAAGGTGCTTTCATGATCTTGCGGATGGACAAATTCAATAAAAGATTGAGAACGCAGTTCCTCCGGGGTAAACCCTAGGGTTTTCTCCCAAGCTGGATTTAAACTGCGGAAATACCCGTCAAAACTAAGGGTACAAAATAAGTCCAAAGAGAGGTCAAAAAAAGCATGATAGTCTTCTGTCGGAGGCAGTGATTCCCGACTCTGTTCGGGAATCGGCGACAGTTCCCGGGCGATCGCCCAGATGAGCGGTTCATTCCCGCGCCTTATGGCTTTCCAGGATAACCGCTTATAGTCACCATTTTTACATTGATAGCGGTTCTCAAAGGCGATCTCCCGGCGATCGCCACTGAGTTGGGCAAGCTGTTCCCGGGTGGAAAATCGGTCCTCCGGATGCACACCATCGAGAAAGGATTTCTGATCCAGTTCACTGGGGCGAAATCCTAGGATTTTTTCTCCCGAACCATTAATCTGCTGAAAATCTCCATTGCTATTGATCACACAGAGCAGATCGTCGGATAAATCGAAAAAGGGAAAGTTCGAGATCTCCTCCCCTGCATCACACTCCAACTCTACGATTTTCATGCTCATTCCGTCCCCCTAATATTTTTTACGGTCTTTTTCAGAAAAATTTTATTATTCAATGTAGGTTGAGATATTTCAATCTATTATAAGGGGTTTATCCTGAAATAAAATAAAGCCAAAGTAGAGAAAAATCTGAAATCAGGATTGATTTATGAAGTTTTGGCAAGGATAGAGACAAGGAAAGAAGGCCACTCAAGAAAGAGGACATCCCCTGAACCTCGATCAGCCTCAATCCCCAGAATCGGTCATGAATCGCAACAATCGAGGATCACCACCCCAAATATCGCTATCCTAAAAGAGAGAATCACAAGCCAAATTAAAATGTCAGCGAAACCTAATGTAAATCGGTGGGCGATCGCAGTCGTGGCTGCTGTAGGTATGGCCGGTGGATATTTATACTGGCGCAGTACCTGGGTCGGAAGCTCGAATCCCCTAGAAAGTGCAAAAGTGATTCCACAAGATGCGCTAATGGCGGCTTATGTGGTCACGGATGAGCATCAATGGTCGAAATTGGACGAATTTGGGACTCCAGGCGCACAGGCGGCGATCGCCCGCACTGTGGCAAATCTGGAAGCCAATTTCCTCGCTCAAACGACTCTCGATTACAAAAAAGACCTGCAACCTTGGATCGGCAATGTCACCCTCGCTTGGGTCCCATCCTCGGGGACAGAGGTGGCCACCACCAACTTAAACTCGGACCTGTTATTGATTGTAGGCATTAAAAATCCCTTCCGTGCCTGGTGGTTTACTCGCAATTTGAAGTCTCAAAGCGAGCTTACCCTGAATGAATTTAACTATAAAGGCGTTACGGTTTCTCAAATCGTTCCACCCCAAGGAATGAGTACCTATCAGGCAACGGTGAATAACAAACTGCTGATTTCCCAACAACGCAGTGCGGTGGAAAAAGCGATCGACGCCACCACCTCAGAATCCTCGTTTCTGATGAAATCTGGGGCTAAGGAACTGGTTCGTCAGAGTACAAAACTCGATAATGCTCTCGTCCACTTTTACTTACCGGATTATAGCGAGACTGTGGCACTGATGGGCAACAGGGTGAGCGATCGCCCCAGTTTACCCCAGGTGGAAGGGGTTAATTCGGTATTGCTGAGTGCGGGTCTGGATCAACAAGGAATGCGCGTCCGGTTCCTAACCGAAGTTGACCCCCAATCTATCCCTCAATATCCCCCCGTCTCTAATCAACTCTTAAATCGCTTTCCCGCAGAAACGATCGCCTTGGTTAATGGTCACGGCATGGGTCGCTCTTGGTCAACCCTAGTCGCTCAAAGTCAATCCCAACCGGAGTTACAAGCAATTCTAATCGCTATTCGCCAGATGTTCGCTGGGGTGAACCTGGATGTGGACCGCGAGGTGTTCGGGTGGATGGATGGTGAGTTTGGTTTTGGACTGATTTCTTCCAATCAGGGACTGTTGGGACAATTGGGATTCGGAGGTGCGGTGGTCTTTGAAACCAGCGATCGCCCTGCGGCAGAAGCGATGCTGCAAAAATTAGATGCGATCGGTCGTAATGTCGTCCCCTTTCCCTTGGCGATCGGCCAACGCAATGTCTCTGGCATTAATGTCCAAGAATGGAAAATCCCCCTCCAAGGTGCCCTGTTAGGTCATGGTTGGTTGGATGATAATTCGTTGTTTATCGCCTTCGGGGGTCCCATTGTCGATGCGATCGCCACTCCCGCCACTTCTTTACAGGACAATCCCACATTCCAGGAACTTGTTGGTTCCTTACCCAACCCCAATCACGGCTATTTGTACCTGGATATGCAGCAAATTACTTCGGTGATCAATACCCTGCCCTTTATGATGGGTGTTCAAATCTCTCCAGAGACTCTAGACCTGTTAAATTCGGTTCGCGGCATTGGCGGAACCGGCACTTGGACCAGTGCAACGCAATTTGAAAGCGAGATGTTATTTACCCTCAGAAAAACCAAGGAAATAGCAGACTCAGTAATCCCGAGGGGCTCTGGGGGGCGATCGTTTTGGTACAATAACCAATGATTTTCCTCCCGTCAATGGGATAGCTGTTTCTATCCTCTCCCCCAGTCGCTTTGACCGCAAACTCGACAGCGCACTTCCGGGTAAGGATTAGAACAATCAGACAAGAAACCGGCTTTTTGACTCGAATGTGTGGCTTTTTTTGCAGAAATGTTGTCCAAGAAAGCCGGTTTCTAATCTGTCTTTTGCTCATTCCCTAAAGCGATGGGGGAAACCATCAACCTCTCACCCAATCATCACCCTCATGACTGCTTCTGTATCAACTGGCCCCGGATTCTTATCTCGTTTAATTAATGGATTGTTATCCATTAAACCCGTCGCAAGTTTCGCCAAATCTAAAGCCCGAAAAATGATGATTGATCGGGCGGAAAATATGGGCGTTCCCTGGACGAGACGAAGCGCGATCGCTCCAAAACCGCAATTGGGACCGCGAATTCCAACAGGTACAAAATCCCACCTTGGTTTATCCAGATTATTATCTCTGTTCCTTCCATGCTTACGACCAGGGAAATTTAAGCTGGGAAGCCGCCAGCGAGGTCGAAGTCGCCGCTAAAGCCGTCCATGCTCATATTTGGAAAGATGCCGGAGTCGAAGGAGACTCTCGCCTCCGCAACAGTTACCATGAAGTGCTGTTAGCTCAAATTGCAGACTCTCCCAAGGCAATTCTCGATTTAGGTTGTAGCGTCGGCATGAGCACCGTTGCCTTACAAAAACTCTATCCCCAAGCTACATTAACTGGGCTAGATTTATCCCCTTATTTTCTCGCCGTCGCTCAGTACAAATCTCAGCAGCAACATCCGGATATCACCTGGGTTCATGCTGCTGCGGAATCCACAGGTTTATCGGATGCTTCCTTTGATTTAGTCTCCGCTTGCCTCATCTTTCATGAACTTCCCGCAGATGCTTCTCGCCAAATTATCCAAGAAGCTCGCCGCTTACTTCGTCCCGGTGGACATTTGGCAATTATGGACATGAATCCCCAGTCTGAGATTTATGCAAAAATGCCACCTTATATCCTAACCTTGCTCAAGAGTACCGAACCCTATTTAGATCAGTATTTTTCCCTGGATATCGAGCAAGCTTTTGTAGAAGCCGGTTTCGAGAAACCCACGATTACCCGCAACAGTCCCCGACATCGGACGATCATTGCTCAAGTTCAAAACCCCAGTTAAAAAGATGAGAAACCGGGTTTCTTCCCCTAGTTTAGGTCAATCAACCGCAAATTTAAGCGAGAAACCCGGTTTCTGGTCCCGTTGAGGTCATCCTAAATCGATGCTCTAGTTTGATTCCTATCCCCACCCTTACCGAAAGACATTTTTAATGGCTGAATGGGCTTCTTTCCTTAAACCATTAGCAATTCTAAACAATTCTTGCCCGGTATGGAGATAGTGTTCGTCATAGTTGAGGGTGAAGAATTCTAACTCATCGATGCCATCGCCAATGCGATCGAGACAGTAATAAAGATTAGCGGCAACACTGGCAACTGTTGCGGGATTTTGCATGGATTGGAAATAGATTTGCGCTTGGTTGAGAAAATCTCGGCATTTTTGTAAATAAGCCTGAAAATCTGCCATTAATTCATCATCAAAGGGGTCCGCTGCAAGGCAATCGATTTCATCCCCTAAGCTGTACAAAATTTCATACAGCATTCGGTTGATGGGTTGATACACCTGTTTAAGCCATTTTTCGAGGTGATCGTCTGGATCGGGGCTGTTTTGGCGAGCGTGATGATAGTTCTGTTGTGCACGAGCAGTTCGCGTCTGGCGATCGCGAGTTTGAGAGTAGGATCTACCCGAGGTTTGATGGCGATCGTAAGACTGACGGCGTTGCGGATCCCCGAGTATTTCATACGCACCATTAATCTGAATCATCCGTTCCGAATCCGATGATTCTAAATTTTTATCCGGATGCACCAGTTTGACTAACCGCCGATACGCTTGCTTAATTTCCGATTGCGTCGCTTGGGGACTAACTCGTAATGTTTCGTAAGGATTAATTACATCATTCATTTCTACAACTGTCAGGCATTGACCCCAGAATAAGCATTAAATAAAGATAAGTTTACAAAAAAATCAAGCTTTATTAAGACTTGAGTGTTTAAGCCTCAAATTTATTTGTATGTATTTTGGGCATTATCTTTATTTAAAAATTTCAATTATCTATCATAATCTTTCCCAGATACCTTGTCAAGGCTTTAAATCTCTCGGCCTCAGCAAAAATACTCAATAAAATTTGCAGAGTGACAGGCCATATCAATCTGGCATTTAAGCCAGAGTTTGATGATATCACCCTGGGTGGTTTTAATAAAACCCAGGAAAATATTCCTGTAATTTGCCTGATAAGCCACTTCATTTTATCCGTTGTTTCTATAAACAATTGGGCCTACATTCCGGGGCATCGGTGAAAAAGACATGGATGTTTTCCTGGAAATTTTTATTACAATTACCCCACAAAAGCTCCTCCTGCTTTAGATAGAGCCAGAGAAATGGCATAACCTCACTTTAGAGAGAGGAAGTCCGATTTTTAATTTCTTACTATGATTAAAAGTGCAATATTCACTCCCTAGTTTGAGCCATAAGCAATGCTGACTCAATTCGGTAAAGTTGGGCCAATTTGGGTCTGATTTTCCGAAATTACTGGAGGGTACTCGCCATTTACTCTCCCCTTGCACTCACACCCAAATATCTGGAGTGCATCGGGTTTCATTTAGTCTATCCCTTGACTTAAACCCCAAAAATTAGGGGGCTTAAATGCCTCTAATCAGACTAACAACTGAGGCGACAATTGAACGTCTAAACCTTTCAAAAAAAACAGGAGACAAAAAGTATGACAGATCGTAATTTTACCTTAACTCTCGGAATTATCTTCGTAGTTCTAGGGGTCGCTGGATTTATTCCCGGCTTAGTGTGGATGCCAGAAAATCCCTCGCCCACCTTATTATTTGAACCGAACTATTTTCCCGGTGACCAAGAATTTGGGGCTTTGTTTGGGCTATTTCCGGTGAATACCCTCCATAACATTGCTCACCTGCTGGTGGGAGGCTTAGGAATTTTTGCTTCCACAGAGAAAAGCCGCGCACGCCTTTACAATCGGGGTTTTGCGATTTCCTATCTGGCTCTAGCCCTGCTGGGATTATTCCCCTACACCGGCACCCTGTTCGGATTCATGCCCATCTATGGCCATAATATCTGGTTTAACGCCTTAACTGCCGTGGGTGCTGCTTACTTCGGGTTCGTCAAACCCACCCAAGAAGCTGCTACTCGCTCAGAAAATATGGCTTCTCAAAGCTAGTGCAATCTCTCTAACCCAGGTAACATTGGCTGGCGGCAGGGATGGGATTCGACCCCTTCCTGCCGCTCTTTCTTTGGAGTCCCAGGGCCGCCAACCCTCCAAGGCGATCGCGCTCCCGCAAATTCTAGCTATTATTAAGAAAAGTAAAGAACATCACTCATCATTCGGAGTCAGAACATAATGGGACTATTTGGATTAGGCAAAAAACTCACCCTACCCACCCCAGACAAAGCCTTGCCGGGACGCCAGGAAGCGATTCCCGTCCCTGCAACGCACTTCGTCAACGGCAATCCCCTCAAACCCCCCTTTCCCGATGGTATGGAACAAGTCATCGTCGGCATGGGTTGCTTCTGGGGGGCCGAACGTAAATTTTGGCAACAAGAAGGCGTCTTCGTCACTGCCGTCGGGTACGCTGCCGGAATCACCCCCAACCCCACCTACCAAGAAGTCTGTACCGGCATGACGGGTCATAACGAGGTTGTGTTAGTGGTGTATGACCCCAAAGTCATTAGTTTTGAAACCCTGTTAAAAGTATTCTGGGAAAGCCACAATCCCACCCAAGGAATGCGTCAAGGCAATGATACGGGCACTCAATACCGTTCAGGAATTTATGTGTATTCTCCCGAACAAAAAGAGTTAGCCTTGGCTTCCAAAACAGCCTATCAAAAAGCCCTCTCTGCCGCAGGATATGGCGAAATTACCACCGAAATTATGGATGCCCCCGAGTTCTACTATGCTGAAGGATACCATCAGCAATACTTGGCGAAAAATCCCAATGGCTATTGTGGTTTAGGCGGCACCAATGTGGCTTGTCCCGGCATGACTCAAACTTCAGCAGTTTAGTCTATAGTCCAAAACCCGCACCCTAAAGGGTGGGGCTATACGGACGAAGCCTGCCTACGCAGGCTCATTGAGTATAGTAGGTTTTTAACAACCGAATTGGGATGATTTATTTTGGGGAATACCCCTAAATGTAGAGGCAATTCGCGAATCGCCTCTACATTTAGTAATGCCTAAACTAAACCATTCACCTCGTTCCCAGGCTCTGCCTGGGAATGCCACTAGGGAGGCTCTGCCTCCTAAGCAAGATCGAGACCTCGAAAACCCTTAAAACCTCTCGTTATAGCGCTTCTCTCACGAATCTGCCCGAAGTTTCAACACTTTCATAACAGTTTTTTCTAGGCGTTCATAAAGTAGTGGATTTCGTTCCAGATAATTCAGGCACTCCTCTCGACTTTGCCCGATCGCCTTGCCTTGATAGCGATACCCCGACCTTTTGCAGGTAATTAACCGGAGTTGCTCTCCCAAATCAAATACACAGCCTAAATGAGAAATTCCTTGCCCGAAAATAATATCAAATTCCCCGACTTTAAACGGTGGGGCGACTTTATTTTTGACTACTTTGGCTTGCACTCGCATTCCATAGTCTTCTAATTTATTGCTGAGGACTTGCATCGGGCGCAGATCGATGCGAACTGAGGCATAAAATTTTAAGAGAATCTCCGCCTGCGGTGGTTTCTGGTCCGGCAATGGAATAGAAATTGTGGCGTAGTTGGTTGAGGAAGATTACTGCACAGTCCGATCGCCGCATATTGTGGGTAATTTTTCTTAGCCAGTAACGCATCAATTGCGCTTGTAAACTGGAGGCTGTCTCTCCCATTGCCCCCGCAATTTCCGCTTCTGGGACCAAGGCAGCTACGGAGTCGATCGCCACTAAATCCACTGCTGCTGACCTCACCAGGCGATCGCTAATCTCTAGGGCCATCTCTCCGGTATCCGGTTGCGATACCAGCAGGCGGTCAATATCAACCCCAATTTTTACTGCATAAGCCGGATCCAGAGCGTGTTCGGCATCGATAAAAGCCGCAATTCCGCCGGTTTTTTGAATTTGGGCGATCGCATGAAGGGCCACTGTGGTTTTCCCTGCACTCTCCGGTCCAAAAATCTCGATCGCCCGTCCCTTCGGTAATCCGCCCCCTAACGCCACATCTAACGTGAGCGCCCCCGTCCCAAACTTCTGGATCTGGCGGTTCAAATGGGTCAAATCAAGCCCAAGCGATCAATCAATAATGCAGCAACGACAGCAAATCCCGTAATTCCTAACGCCACCAATGGATTTTGACCTTGGCTCACCGCAAATGAAGTGACGACACCGGCTCCCAAAGCTGCCGTAACCGCAGCCGTGGCGAGGTCTTGATTAGAATTTTTGTTGTACATCGTTGCTATCTAGGGTAATATTTTTCAGTTGTTAGGAACCCTAGCATCTTTATTTTTTTAGGTAAACCGAATCCCTAGAAATTGCAATTATTCTTCTTAGTTTGCAAAATTTCTTAATACTTTCAGAGGTGGGCTTCCAGGACCCCAGGGACCAGAAACCGGGTTTTTGCCTCAATTTGGTTCAATAGACAATCAGTCAAGTTGAGGCAGAAACCGGGGAGGATATCTTCACCAGATAGGGTAGCGGGATTGTCTAAGAGTTCTTTTTCCCGACCTTGGCGATAAATTTCTACCTGTCGATTTTGTCCGTTAATCAGCCAACCAAGGCTCGTGCCATTTTCCATGTATTCCTGCATTTTTTCTTGCAGAGGTTTTAAGGCATCACTAGCGGAACGTAACTCGACGACAAAATCAGGGCAAATAGGTGGAAATTTTTCTTGCTGTTCTGGGGTAAGGACATTCCATTTTTCTAAGGGAATCCAAGCGGCATCGGGAGAGCGGTTGCTGCCATTGGGAAGATGAAAGCAAGTGGAAGAATCAAAGCCTATCCCGGTCCCATCGGTATCGGTCCAGTTGGCTAATTGTTGAGCCAGCTTAAAATTTCGGTTGCCCGTCGTTCCCCCGGTGGGTGGCATGATAATGATTTCTCCTAGGATATTGCGCTCAAATTTTACATCAGGATTCGCCTGACATAGTTGATAAAATTGGTCTTCTGTTAGTTTGATAATGGGATTTAAGTTGATAGTAATTGCGGTCATAATTATAAGAATTATGCAGTTAGAAAAAGGGTGACCCGAGGAGCAGAATAATTTAATTTATACCAAATCCGGTTGGTAAAAGTCGCTTTTCTGTTTAGCCCGCGCAGGCGGGCTTTGTCCGTATAGCCCCAGGCTTGACGCTGCGGGGTTTTTTGGAGGTGTTCTTGCCAGTCCTAAAAACAGCAAAAAGTAAGCCCTCCCCTGGGGGCCGCGTTCAATATTTAGGTTTTGATGAGTCAATTTGGGTTAAGGGCGGTTAGTTCAGGCGTTCTGTATTGCCGCCTTTAATCCACCCATCTTGACCACTGCCTTCGATGCGAACCTTTTCCCATTCCTTGTCTGAGCTGGTTTCGAGAACCACCACCTGGGCGTTAAAATCGAGTCCGCCAATGGAGTTGGCTTCATAACCGGGGCGATCGCGCAAAATTAAGCCATCGGGCCAAATCACCTTGGCACGGTAGGCATTGGCAGGAAGGGTAGCAGGCGCATTCCCAGACCCCTCACTGGTGGCTCCCCCTTGGGAATTTCCTCCGGCGGTTGCTGTCACCGCTGGCTGATCATTCGTAAAACTCGGTCTGGCAGGCAGTGCCGTTAATTTCGTGACGAAATACAGCGCTGCGGCGACACTCCCACCCGCAAGGATGATCAGCGCCAAAGTAAAACCGAGGATAAACTGGACTAGACTGGCAAGACTCCGCATAAATTCTTAGGATTCAGGCTGTTGCAGTTGACGTTGCATCCGACTATTCAATGTACTGTATCTGGAGGCAAGACGAGCTTTTCCTGCCGCCGCCCAATCTTTTAAAAACTGGATTTGCTCTGAGGCGGTACGGGCTAGGGGAACGATTTGACTGGCGGCTTCCAAAATATCATCCGTGGTAAAATCGCGGTTTTGACTAAATCCAATATGCATCGCTTCGATCAAAGCTTGTTCGATTTCTGCCCCGGAAAAATCAGGAGTTTCGTAAGCCAGCCTTTCAATATCATAGCTTTTCAAGTTATGAGGTCGCAATCGGGATAAGTGTACCGTAAAAATGGCGTTGCGTTCTTCTTGGGCGGGCAATCCGACGAAGAAAATTTCATCAAATCGACCTTTGCGGAGCATCTCTGGAGGCAGGGATTGGATATTATTGGCGGTGGCAACGACAAAGACGGGAGATGATTTTTCCGCTAACCAGGTAATAAAGGTGCCAAAGACGCGACTGGTGGTCCCGGCATCTCCTTTACTATCTAATCCGCCAAAGGCTTTGTCAATTTCATCAATCCAGAGGACGCAGGGGGCGAGGGCTTCGGCGAGTTGAATCATTTGCCTGGTGCGAGATTCGGATTCTCCGACTAATCCGCCAAATAGTCGTCCGACATCGAGGCGGAGGAGGGGGAGGTGCCAATGATGGGAAATGGCTTTGGCGGTGAGGGATTTGCCGGTGCCTTGAATGCCGACGAGGAGCAATCCTCGGGGATGGGGTAAGCCATATTGGCGCGCCCGTTCGGAGAAGGCCCCTCCGCGACGGATTAGCCAGTCTTTGAGGTTATCTAGGCCGCCGATATCGGAGATTTGTTCTGTGGCGGGGTAGAATTCCAGGATTTGGGTTTGGCGGATGATGGTGCGTTTTTCTTCGAGAATCAGTTCAACATCATCGGGTTCGAGTTGTCCGTGGGTGGCGATCGCCTTGGCTAAGACGCGACGAATGCGATCGATGGAAAGCCCTTGGCACGATCGCACGATTTCATCTAAAAATTTTCCGTCTAATTGATGTCCCGTGGCCGAGAGTAACCGTTCGACTTCCCCTTTAATTTCTGGGGCGTTGGGAAGGGGAAATTCTAAGACGGTGAGCGGCTTCGCTGAGGTCTTCGGGAATGGCGACGGATGGGGAAATAATCGCAATATTTTTGGGTTGAGATTTGAGGGTTCGGGAGAGATTTCTGAGCTTTCGGGACACAGAAATATCCTCTAAAAAGCGGTGAAAATCCCGCAAAATAAAAATTGCCGGTGCAGAGGCGGGCAGTTTTTCGACAAATTCTAAGGCTTGCAGAGGATTGCGGCGACCGAACCCGCTATCGTTGGGATTGCCTTGGTAACCATCGACAAAATCCCAGATATAGACAGCCCGATTTCCGAGTTCTTTGGCACAATTAGCGATTGCCGCTTCAACTCGTTCTTCTTCTCGGGTGGGAATGTAAATTAACGGATATCGGGCGTCGGAGAAATAATTTAAACTCTTCACTGAATGTCATAGCCGGTTAAATTTTGGAGTAGGATGTTCTCATGATTTTGGACTAGCTTGACATCCTGCCATCCAAAAACGGTTAACTAGCTTGGCAGTTGTTTTTTGAGTTGTTCTAAGGCTTCCGCCCAGCGGCGATCGCCTACAGACAGCGGACTACCCTGACCCGGGAAAACTCAATTCCCGAACAGTCGGCATCACAGAGTTGGCGAGAGGGAATTTCCAAACAAATCTGTTCATACAACCAAGCTTCCGGGTCAAACGTGCCTTGAGAGGAGAGGGTTTCCACCAACTCTTCCAGGGCAATTTCGCGTTCTAAAGGACCGTCATCCGGACCATTTCCCGTTTCATCCAGACAGATAATTTCTGTGGGCTCGATTTTCAGCCGATGATTGTACTGTTGCAAGCATCGATAACAAGTGAGGGTAACAATGGTTTCCACTTGGGCCCTCACCTCTAAATAGTTGCCCCCATGTCGGACCTGAACTCGTCCCCGAACCGGGGTTAAGGTTTCTAAATCCTGAATGAACTGTTGAAACTCGAAGGTTTCCGTCTGTTCATGAGCTTTGGCTAACCGAGGAATATAAATTGCTTCCAGCATTCTGGTAACCCTCAGAGGGAAAGTAATTTCATGCGATGTGATTTAGGGGGTTAACCCGTGGGTTGGGAAACCCCCCTTTACCAGGGGCATTTCCCTCACTCCTCAACCCCAATTATCGGGGTTTTAATGAGTGTGCTTTGGGCGATCGCCATTCAGTTCTTTACACCGTTTCGCGCTGATGCACCACCAGTCTGCGGTCCGGTTCTTGTCCCCGACTGAAGGATTCCAAATCCTCATAGTCCTTGAGTAAGTTATGAATCTGCCTCGTTCCGCAGAAGAAAGCCCCTTCATTTCATAGGCTTCCCCACTCTCCTGAACCGTTTCGACCGCTTTAGCCACCATCTCCCGAAGTACCTCCTCTCGGCGGACTCGGTACTGATTTAGCTCAATCGTATAGGAGGCTTGGACATCAGTGGGCTGGGCGATATTGAGCGTCGTGTTCAACAGATACTGAATCGCATCCAGAACCTGTCCATTGGGACCCGTCAGAATTTCAATTTGTTCTGGGGTCAGATTTTTCTCATCAATGGTCAACCAAAAGCTATCTTCTTGCTCCTGCGTTGTGACTGAACTCTCAATTCGCAAGAGGGTCAGCAGTTGTTCAATCCACTGCTGACCTCGTTGCATTGGACTTTGGGTTGAGGATACCATTAGGCTTTTTTCTTGGGACGTCCGGGTTCAAATGGGAGTGTTTCGCGGCCCTTGCCACCTGCGGCAGTTTTTTCCTGGGCTTCTACCAGTTTTTGCAGATTTTCCGGCAGGGGTTCGCGGGAGAGAATAAAGGTTTGCGCCGTCTGAAAGACGTTAGCAATGACCATGTACATCAACACCCCAGCAGGCAGGGGGAAGAACAAAAACATTCCCGAGAAAAGCACTGGGGTCAGCTTGTTGACCGTGGACTGCTGCGGGTTATCGCTGGAACCTGGGCCACTTTGTCCCGAAAGCAATTGGTTCACGTACAAACTAATCCCAAAGAACAGCACCATGCCCACAATATCCCAGTGGATATTGCCTTCGGGATCCACTGCACCGACGCGCCCGAGGGCTTCGATGAACAGGAATCCTTTATTAGCTGCTAGTCCCGGCAGGGTGGCTTGAATGGTGGCTTCTCCCGGCTGGAGGGCTTCGATGGTGCCATCTTCATTAATCCGCAGGCGGTCTTCTCCTTTGGTGACTTGCCAGCGAGGAGTCAATTGCGTATCGGGGTTCTGGGCGAGTAATTCCTTTAAGGGTTTGCCCTCAACCGATTGGAATTCTAGTTGAGTTTTTTCCCCCACGGTTAATTTATTGCCTGCGGGGAGTAACGCCACGATGGGGGCGTGTTGTCCATCGGAGAAATAAATATTCTGCTGGGGGGTGGCAAAGGCTTGAGGAATGATCCGTTCTACCTGTTCACTGGGAAAAATTTCAACGTTGACGTTGTAATTGATATCCGAGAACGGTGAACCCCGTAAGGTGGCGAACAAGGCAAATAGAACGGGCATCTGGAGGACGACTGGCAAGCAGCCGGACAAGGGATTGCCAAATTCTTTGTAAACCTTGCTCATTTCTTCCTGCTGTTTTGCAGGTTCTTCTTTGTAGCGTTCTTGAATTTCTTTGACCCGCTTTTGCATGACGGGTTGAGCAACTCGCATTCTTCGCATACTGCGAATTGAGCCAGCACTCAACGGATAGAGGGCAAAGCGGATCACGAGGGTCAGGGCGACAATTGCCAGACCATAGCTGGGCACGATCCCGTAGAAGAAGTCCAGGATCGGCAGCATTACGTTATTGGAAAGAAATCCGACTCCAAAGTCCATTCTTTTATGTCAACCTATGCTGTGGGGATAGTTTTTGTCTATAACCTTAACCTTGCTTAAATATTAACCATGTTTAAGAGGTTTGATGGCTGGCCCTTTGGCTTAGGGCATACATGATGGAACACTGGGGCAGTAGGGGCGATCGCCGCCAATTTTGATGGTTTGAGGGTTCGCTCTTTATTACTACTGCCTAGGTTCGCCCGGTTAACGATTGCCAATGGCTCCACTGGCCTGTTTTGCTTTGGCGGACAATTTTTCCGAGATGTAGTCATAAGCTTCCCGAAAATTAGGAACGCCGCGCATTTCTAAACGAGAACCGTCTTTGAGGGTGAATACCATATCGCCCCAGAGTCCGAAACCCCGAGCCACAGTCTTCACCTGGACAATTTCCGAGTAGATAATATCACTACGCTCTCGTCCCATCCAGCCGCTGTTGATAGAAATTCGGCGGTTGGTGATGCGGTAGCGCAGCCACAATGCCCGGACGATCGCCCCGACGGTTAACGGTAAGGCAATCACCGTAAATCCTAACAGGATGTTCACGATGAGTTCCCCAATATGAGGACCCCCTTCATAGTAAACTTCCTCGCGAATCGCCATTCAGTACCTCCGCTTGTGCCAACAACTGCTCTAATTCTTGCAGAAGTTGGCGATAATTGCACTCTACTGCTGAGGGACGCACGATAAAAACCAGGTCCCATCCCCGGGAAATTCGGGGGAGAAATTCCCGCAATCCGGCTCGGATTTGCCGTTTAATTCGATTCCGAATCACGGCTTTTTTACTCACTTTCAGGCTAATCGAAATTCCAACTCGGGTCGGCTGATTTGCCGTGAGCGCGGAGGGTGGGTTCTCCGACCCCGGATCGGGCTGTTTCGTCTCAGGCAGGACCCCCTTGCGCCGTTTGGCTCTCAAGGTCAGATGAGTGGTCTTGCGACTGATTCCCGTGCGATAAACAGCGCTAAACTCTTTCGGGCGCTTTAACCGATTCGATGCAGGTAACACGGTGTTTTTTTTCCGGATGCAGAAGGATTGGGGTGACTCTCATTCCCCGAGGAGGCGACTGCCCCCGAGTCCGGTTCTACCTCTGTCTGGCTCCATTGGAACCCAGAGGCATAACGGTGGCAATTGGGTTCATCCTGCCACCGATCGCACCGGGAACGGTTTCTTCCTGCTGAGGGTTTGACTCCATTGTTCTGGAGGACCCGACTACACGGCTAACCGATAACGTCCTTTGTTCCGACGGGATTTAATCACTCGGCGACCATTGGCCGTTCTCATCCGAACTCTAAACCCTGAAACTCTCTTTCTTTTGCGGCTCGTGCCATGTAGGGTGCGCTGTGTCATAACGATTAACTCCTAGGTTGCGACTCTAAACTTTCAAAAAAAATCACAAATTTTTATAATATCATGACTTTGAACTTAAAACCAATGGATCCCTTATTTTTTTGAGCGGTTAGGGGAACCAGAGGGGACCCGGAATTAGCCTCAAAATGAAAGGGAACGCCAAACTCCTTGACGTTCCCTCATTGCCATGATTCCCCTCCCTGTAGCTGTAGGGGGCTTAGTTGATGGCTAAAACCCAGGTCCCAATATATTCGGGAAGCGGAGGACCTCCGCGAGTCACGACCAGGGCATTAAAATTGAACATTCCCCCAAAGTTGGGGTTACGGACATTGGACAAGACGACTTCAATGTCTGTATTCGCTGGAATCGCTTCTGTGGGATAAATTTGAATGAAGCGATTATCCTGATCCCAGAAGGCATCATCTAATTCAATCTTGTCGCCATTTACTGTCACTTCGATCCGGTCTTCATTGAATTCGCCTCGGTAGTTTTCGGGATAGTTAATCCGCAACTCAGAAATGGCCAAGTTCACTTTTTCCTTGGGAATTTTGAGCCAATAGCGGTCCCAGCTATTCTCCCGGCCACTTTGCACGCAATATTTGAGTTCGCGATCGCGTCTAACCCCACCAAAAACCGTTAAACCTGAACATCGGAACGCCCAACTCGGAGGTGTAGGCATGGCTGTAATCAGCAATCCGGTAACAGCGATTCCCAAAAAGACTCGTCGCATAGCAGAATTAGGAGACAACATAAGCTTAAATCCGTCACTCACCAGAGTATTTTAGCTGCTTTGTAAACTTTTATAACGTACAGACCCAGTTTTCTGTGGCCTGCTCAATGGAGGGCGTTTGACAAGGGTCTTGATGTAGGCGATCGCACTATACTCGATCTGTTCCTCATCGAAGTCACTGATCTGGAAGACTTGCAGAAATTTTATCGAGTTCCCCCTCAACCCAGGACGAGGATCCGTTTTTCCCGAGGTCAAAATAATCCGCAGTTTCTCGGCTAAAACAGTTTCCACCTCTATTGATTGGAAAAAGGTGAACCCGAACCCACCAGTCCAGGCCAATTGTCCATCGCCTCAGTGGATTTTACCAAATGCATTCCCGCTTCAGAAAATCGGGCAAAGGCAGCATCAGCAGCATCGGTGAAGTCTACCACATTTGGAACCACGACGGGGGAAGTACAATCCTCCAACAGATAAACCTTTTGAGCTAATTTGGGGTCTCGTTGTTGGATATCCCGGAGGAGGTCATCGATAGTCCAAGCAACACAGTGACTTTTGGCTTGTCCGGCGATGATCAACATATCAAATTCGAGTAATTTTTTGATTAAGGGGCTATTGGGTTGAGCGATCGCCTTTCCGGCTTGGTCTAATAATACTTCCGGACGCAATGCGGAATAATTCTCCGTGAGGGGATGGTTTCCTTTCAGTTCAAATCCCGTGGCGGCATGGCGGGCCAAATTATGGAAAAATATCGCCTCTTCTACGGCAGAAACTAAGGCGTGACCAATGCCGCCCAGCAAACTGTGATAGGGCCAAATAATCAGGGGATATTTCCCATCAATTTCCAGTTGTTTAACGTAATGGTGAGCGTACTCTTGGAGGGGTTCCGAGTTGCGATCGCCCAAACTCTGAGCAATGGTCGGATTTACCTTCCACACCCCATTTTCTACGTCATTCAGGGAAATTTGGGTTAAAGGAGGCGGATTCTCCCCGTTGCTATCCACCCAAAATACAGGATGAAAAATTTGCCCGGTGGTATGGGTATCCATCGTGGGGATGACTGCGGTAATCCGATGCAAATTCCGATAGATAAATTCACATAAGCGCTGGTTATCTTCAACGGCACCATTGCCACTGCGTCCCCCCACAAAGAGTTCAAAGTCGGGGATGCAGAATGTATTTTGAATGTCGATCGCTAATAGGCAAATTTTAGGGGAGTCGGAGATCGCCGGTTGAATCCGGTGAGTTTTGGCCCAAGTTTGGGCGTCCTGAGCAAGCTGCTGATAAGGGACTCGCCAAACTTGGCCGACTTTTGCGCGATTGAAGTGAGGGGGAATGGGTAAGGTGTGGGTTGGGTTCATGTGCTCTCCAGTCTGCTGAGGGCGCGATCGCCGGGTTCATAGAATAAAAACCCGCACCCTCAAGGGTGGGGCTATACGGACAAAGCCTGCCTCCGCAGGCTACTCAATAACAACGACTTTTGATACCCGGATTCGGTATCAGTCCCTTGACCCAACCGGGCCGATCGCTGATTTTACTGTAACTGAATTGAACAGATCCGGTGAGCGGATTTGCTGCAACGGGGGCGATCGCTGCCCGAGGGCCTTTGAATCTTCCTCGACTTTTTTATGAAGTTTTATGAATTTTTTGCTGATGGGTGTCACCCCCTTTGACAATTAATAATATTTATGTATTTAGGTTCCCGTCGGGGAACCGTGATGATTGGTGGCACTAATAAGGAACTAAAGAACGTGAAAGCAATAAACCTGACAATTGCGGTAGTGGTGCTAACCTTATGCTCTAGCTGTATGAGCGATCGCGCTCATCTGAAACACTTGCAGGAAAACAACCAATGTCAGGGGTGCAATCTAGTCGGTGCAAATCTCAAGGATCAGGTGTTGGGTGGGGCCAACCTCAGAGGGT
The DNA here is from genome assembly GCA_963821735.1 of uncultured cyanobacterium. Classification (GTDB taxonomy): domain Bacteria; phylum Cyanobacteriota; class Cyanobacteriia; order Cyanobacteriales; family Laspinemataceae; genus Laspinema. The sequence goes on along the minus strand of CAWGFK010000070.1, from coordinate 730,895 downwards.
CGAATCTGGATCGCGTCGATCTCAGCAGTTCTAATCTGTTTTTTGCTGATCTGGAAAATGCCTCGTTAGAAGGCGCTCGCATCCATAGTGCCGTGCTATCTACAGCGAACTTAAAGGGTGCGAATCTCAGGAATGCCGATTTGAGTAGTGCGGATTTGAGTAGTGCAGATTTCAGCTATGCCGACCTTCGGGGGGCCAGCTTAGAAAATGCCGATGTGTCGAATGCCAATTTCTTTAATGCCCAATTAAGTGGGGCTAATTTTGAGGGTGCGAATCTCGAAAGCAGTAAAATGGAAGGGGCGCTCGGATTTGTGTCAGATCCAGACATCATGACTGGATACCCATTAGATATTGGAATGAATAACGGGTTCAGGAGATCGGGTTGAGGGAGGCGACTCCACCATCGCGATCTCCTTGCTGCATTTGGATCATCCCCCTCCAGGGAACCTGTGGGACTGCTTGGATCTGAATATCCCCAATCCATAAGACGAGAAGCTGTGATTCTGCCAAAAACAGCTTCTCGTCTGCTTTATTCCCCAGAATCGGACGGAGGGTGCGATCGCGACTGCCTGGGATATGATTTACATCTAACTAGCATAAAATTAAAACGACTTGCTTCTCTATTGCGCTCATGCCCGCCAAAAATTTTCTCACCCCGACCCAAAAAAAGAGCTTGCAAAATGCCATCCGCCAGAGTGATTGTTCTCGGTTTCGGGAACACGCTCTGATTTTGTTATTGCAAAATGATGGTAAAACCTACGAAGAAATTGCCGAGTTTTTAGGCTGTTCTTACCGAACCGTTGCCTATTGGTGCGTGCATGGGGATCCAGATAATCTCGATAGTCTGCGCGATCGCCGCGAACAGGGAAACTATCGCAAAGCCGATGAAGCTTACATTCAGTTACTCTTAGAAGTCGTCAAAAAAAAACCCAGCCAATTTGGGTATCCGGTGGAAGTTTGGACCAGTCAACGATTAGCTGAACATTTAGCCCAGGTAACGGGAATTCAACTCAGCGGCACTCAACTCATCCGCATTCTCCGCAAGCATAAGATCCGCTTACATAAGAGTCGGGTCTAATTTTTTTTGGAGGGAGCAATATCTTTTAAATCTCGGGAACCGCCTGAGATATTTTTAGTCCCCTATAGGAGGCAGTCGTTATATCCAGATATTGTGACCGCAGCAACAGCCAGGACTCTCTTCAACAGTACCCAGCCTCTGCAAGATATGGGTCCCAAGTGGCGATCGCCTTCACTGCTATTTCCCTCTCAATCCGTCAGTAATTTGGCTTAGATCAGGTTAAGCCATTTGGCGGATGCTTTTTTGTGGCTCCTCAACCCATAATGAAAACACGATCACCCTGAATTTGTTCGACACCCTGAGTGTTGCATCACCCCCCAAGCCCTAGGGGGGTTTTTATTTTTGAACTCCATAAAAAATGCTAGGTTTGAGCCCCAGTTTTATCCCGGTTCAGTCGCTTACGAAGGATGCGTTACAAAATCCTGTTGACTTGGGATATCTTCTGATTCTGCTGCCATAGTCTTTTGTCGGTTTAAATTAAGCAAGGCAAAGTTCAGCCATTTAGCTGATGCTTTTTCCTGACTCCTGCAACCATAATAAAAACACGATCACCCTGAATTTGTTCGACACCCTGAGTGTTGCATCACCCCCCAAGCCCTAGGGGGGTTTTTTATTTTTAAACTCTATAAAAGATGCCCGGAAAAGATGCCCGGTTTGACCCCCTATTTCATCCGGATTAAGTCGCTTAGGATGATGCGTGTAACGAGTTCTCGGCTCAGGTGACCCCAATTACCTGAGTTGGGGTTAGGCTCTAGGGAACCGAGATCCTCGGGTATTTTAGTGCCTACAACGCTGGAAGTCCCCAAAAAAACAATACCTCCCAACTTGATGCTGGAGAGGTGATGTTTTTCGCAGATTCCTGAGGGCCGATTAGCCAGCTTCGGAATGATTGCTAAACCCTGATGGCAAGACGCCTATTTGACTTGATAACGTAGATGCAACCTTTTTTAAGAGCTTCTTTGTGGTGAAGTTCTTGAGGTTAACTTATTAATACATATCTTTTCCCAACTTGGAAGATGGATAGCACCCCCTGGGGGTTTAACCCCCCAATTGAAGCGGTGGGGAATGCGATCGCCATGAATCCTCAAAAATAAAAAGCCTCGGGCAGGGTCTGCCCAGAGGCGTCTGTATCAGGGTGCATCTATAGTGGAGGTGTTCAGGGTGTGGGAGTGGAGATCCGGATAACCGCAGGGCGATCGCCCAGAGTTTGGGAATCCATTGACATCGGTTCTGAGGCGATGGGTGGAATGCCAGCTAAATCCAGGATTTCGGGAATCAAATCTTCCCGTTTCACCGCCATCAGATGCACCCCTTGACAGAGGGACCTTGCCATTTGCACCTGTTCAGCCGCGATCGCCACCCCTTCGCGCAAAGGGTCCTTTGCCTTGCCCAGGCGATCGATAATATGTTGGGGAATATGCACTCCAGGCACACAGCGATTAATAAATTCCGCATTTTTAGCCGATTTCAGCAGAAAAATTCCGACTAAAATCGGTTTACCGCAACCCTTGGCAATTTCATTCATAAACTTGTCCAGCTTGTCAAAATCGCAGACAAGCTGACTTTGGAAAAACTCGGCACCGGCTTCTAATTTCTTAGCAAAGCGACGCTGTAACCCTGACCAACTGGTTGATTCCGGGTCCACCGCAGCACCAGCAAACAAGTCGGTGGCGCTATCAGTTAAAGGTTTATCATTGATATCAAAGCCTTGATTCAGTTTGGCGATCGCCTTAAGCAGACGCACCGATTCCAGATCAAATACTGACTTCGCCTTGGGATGATCTCCGGCTTTTACCGGGTCCCCCGTCAGGGCCAAAACATTCTGAATTCCCAAAGCATTCGCACCCAGGAGGTCCGCCTGCAACCCAAGAGAGTTGCGATCGCGACAAGCAATTTGATAAATCGGCTCAATTCCCTGCTGCAACAAAATCGTTGATGCCGCTAACGATGACATCCGCAAAACCGCCCGAGATCCATCGGTAACATTCACCGCATGAACTCGACCTTTTAAACCATTTGCCATTTTAATCATGTGGGCGGGATCACCCCCTTTCGGTGGCATCACCTCAGCCGTCATCAAAAATTCACCGTCTCTAACAGCCTGACGGAAGCGAGATAGAGAGTTTTGGGGTTGTTTCATAGATAGGGGATGGGGGAGATGGGGGAGAGGGGGGAGTTTGTAGTAACGACTTCAGTCGTTATCTTCTTGTTCGATTTAAAGGTAAAAAGAGAATCACCTGCAAATCAGCCAGGGTAAAGACTTCATCCCGAATGCTTACAACGGTAAAGAATATCCAAAGGCAGTTTTGACCCGGTTGAGGGTGGTATTAGCAATTTCTCCAGCTTTTTCTCTCCCCTCTCTTAACACCGATTCCAGATGAGTGCGATCGCCCATAATTTCCTTATATTGGTCCTGAATCGGTTTAAGCGCCTCAATCGTCGTTTCCGTGAGTAACGGTTTAAATTGACCCCAACCCATATCCTGACATTCTGCCGCCACTGCTTCCTTAGTTTTGCCGCTGAGTAGCTGATAAAGCGTCAGCAAATTATGGCATTCCGGACGTTCCGGGTCATCAAACACCAATCCCCGCATCGGGTCCGTTTTGCATTTTTTAATTTTTTTGACGATCGCATCCGGTGGATCGAGCAAATTAATCCGACTCAGTTCCGAGGGATCAGACTTGGACATTTTTTTCGTGCCATCGGTTAAACTCATCACCCGGGCCCCTTCCTTGCGAATCAAGGGTTCCGGCAATTTCAATACTGGCGCTTTTTCCTTGCCAAATTGATGATTCACCCTTGCCGCAATGTCTCGGGTGAGTTCTAAATGCTGTTTTTGGTCCTCGCCGACGGGGACTTTATCCGCATCGTAGAGCAAAATATCCGCTGCCATCAGGACGGGGTAATCCAGTAACCCCACGTTGACATTTTCTCCCTGACGGATGGCTTTTTCCTTAAACTGGATCATATCTTCCAGCCAGTTGAGGGGGGTGATACAGTTGAGCAGCCAGGTGAGTTCGGCGTGGGCGGAAACGTGGGACTGGATGAAAATGGTGGAATGCTGTAAATCGATGCCACAGGCGAGATAGAGGGCGGCGATCGTGTAGGTATCTTGGGCTAAAGTGGCGGGAGTGTGGGGTGCGGTAATGGCATGGAGGTCCACTACACAGAAATAATTTTCATACTGACTTTGAATTTCGACCCAGTTGCGGATCGCACCGAGATAGTTACCCAGATGGAGGTTGCCGGTGGGTTGGACTCCAGATAAAACGCGCTGCTTACCCATAGATTGCTCTTATAGTGCTACTGACAGAACGAGGAAAACCGGAGTGAATCCGTGTTCCTCTGTCTTATTGTTGACTTTTTTTGACATAAAGCTCAAATATCCTAGCAAATCTTGGGTCTCGGGTCATGCGATCGCCCCCTGGGGAATCTTTCCAAGGGACCACCCGGTTCGGGTCCATTTGGGGCAATCTGCTTCTGGGGTCCTCATGAAGTGGCGATCGGCTATACAAAACTCAACATTTATGCCCTACTTAGTCCCTACTGTTTTCATTGTTTTTTCGGACAAAATAGACTACTCTTTTGGGCATATTATGGATGAGGGAATGGGTAATGGGAGTAATCCAAAAAGTCCCTATCTTAAGAGGGAAGGGAACCCCTTCTCATCACAAAGCGAATCAGATTCGCGAATCCTCTTTCAGAACGAGTATAGGAGGTAGCTGTGGAGAAACGAATAACGGCATCCATGCCAGATGAAGTGAGCATTGACGAGGAAATTTATGCAACGCTCCTATTTCGCGAGGTGCAGCAATTCCGTCAGGGTTGGATTTGGTTCGTCCTAGTATGCAGCTCTTTGGCAGCCCTAGGTGCAGCAATGATGCCATTTTTTTTAGAAGACTCTTGGGAAGAAAATACCATTTTAAATATTATTTTAATTGGGTTTGGGATTGTATTTGGGGTATTTTTTCCTATTTTGTTTTATAGTGCAAAATTAGTCACAGAAGTGAGGACTGATGGATTATATATAAGTTTTTACCCGTTGTTATTTAAGCGACTTCAAATCCCTTTTGACTCTCTAGTTAAATCGGAAGTGATAACCTATCATCCATTGCGAGATTATGGTGGATGGGGGGTGCGGTATGGTCCCGAGGGAAAAGCCTTTAATGTAAGTGGCGATCGCGGCGTTTTATTAGAACTCAAAAATGGGGAGAAAATCTTAATCGGGTCTCATCAACCAGAACAACTGGCTAGTTTATTAAAATTAGCACGGTAAGGCTGTGCAGCACCCGTAATTCCCGGGGGATTAAGTTCAGCAGGAATACCCGATGACTCATCCGATATATTCCTTAAACTCTTCGGTGAGCGGTTCATCAAAGTCATCAGCAACCCAGATTACATCTTTGGCGCTGCCAAATTGGGCCCGGGGGCGTTTTTGTGGCGCTTGATCTGGCATTGGCATCAATTTCACGACGGGATGACTGTCTTTGATGATCACAACTTCTTCACCATTGAGAGCGATTTCTAATAACTCGTGCAGTTTGGCTTTCGCTTCAGCAATATCGACTTGGGACATAATATTTCCCTCCAATGTCTGATTCCCAGTTTATCATAAAACTAGCCCAGTCTGCTTCTTTTTACTGCTACTTCTAAAGGTGAGAATTCTGCTCAGGACGGAAGCAGTCTCATTCCATATATTCCTGAAACTCTTCGGTTAGTGGTTCATCAAAGTCATCAGCAACCCAGATTAAATCTTTCATACTGCCAAACCCTCGGCGCGGTTTATCTGGCACGGGGACGAGTTTCACAACCGGGTGACTGTCTTTGGTGATTACAACTTCTTCGCCATTGAGGGCGATTTCCAATAACTCGTGCAGTTTGGCTTTCGCTTCAGCAATATCGACTTGGGACATAATTTTTCCCTCCATTGTCTAGTTCACAGTTTATCATAAAACTGGCCCAGTCTGCTTCTTTCTCCTGCTACTTCTGGAGGCGAGAATTCTGATAACGACGGAAGCATTCGTTTGGTGAGGGTTGCAATCGGTCAGTTTATACTGTTTTACTTTTTGGTATGATTTCTGATTCCTGTCAAAAAAACTGATTAAAAACAAATGAAATTTATTGGAATTGACCTCGGATGGAGTTCCGGCGCGAGTGGGTTGTGTTGTTTAGTTTGGGAGAATTCTCAATTAAAACTTACAGATTTAGACTGCAAATTGTCAACGGTGGATATTTTGGATTGGGTGGATCAAAGAGTTCCTGAACCGGAACCTGGACTGATTGCCGTGGATGCGCCGACGCTGATTCCGAATGCCACGGGAATGAGATTGCCGGATAAGCAGACTCATCGCTATTTTGGGCGCTATCATGCCGGGTGTTATCCGGCAAATCTCAAAAGTCGATTTGCCAGTCATACTGTGGGGTTTGGCAAGAGTTTGGAGGCGCGGGGGTTTATGCACGCACCGATGATGATTCCCCAACGGTGCGATCGCTATCAAATTGAGGTGTTTCCTCATCCGGCAATGATTAACTTATTTGGGTTATCTCGGATTTTGAAGTACAAAAAGGGGAAGTTGGCCGATCGCCGCTTAGAATTAATCAAACTTCGGCAATATATTGTCCAAGTTTTGCCTAATTTAGAGCCAAGTTTAAGTTTAAAGGCAGATTTTTGGATTTTGAGTGATCCACCGGATATTTTTATTAACAAACTAAGCGAAAAAAGCTCTAAATTATTCAAAGCCATTGAAGACCAACTTGATGCCATCATTTGTGCTTATATTGGCGCTCATTGGTGGTATTGGGGATGCGATCGCAACCTCGTCTTAGGAGTCAGTACCGACCCGATAACCGAAGCTTACGCTAACGGCTATATCATCATTCCAAATAGCCCTTCTATTAATCAAATAACTGATGTAGGGGCAATCTATAAATCACCCCTACAAATCAGTCATTCAATCCGTGAAAATCAGTGAAATCAGTGGTTCAAATCTCCCAAAAGACTGAGCCACCTCACTCAATTTAACCTCTAAGCATTAGCCCAAAGCACTTGCAGACCCGGTTGGAAAGGACTGCTCAAATAGGGATGTTTCGGTAACACCCGCAGAGACAATCCTTGTAATCCCGAAGAACTGTAGGCAATGTTTGCCGTATAGATACTTTGCTGATTGGCATCAGTACCTTGATAATCCATCACCACAGAAACGCCATTGATGATATTTCCATCAGCATCCATTGGTCCTTTGTAGAGTTGAACTTCTACATCAGATTCGGTCAATCCTGCTAAATCTACCAGCGCTTTGACGTTAATGCTTTGGTTGACTTTGACATCATCCGATTCAGAAATATCAATGTCCAAAATCTTGATGTCATACCAGCTTTCAAACAGGTGAGTTTTCCAAGCGGCCAATTCTTTCGCCGGTTGACAACCATTTGCGCTCATAGCATAGTAGCGATCGCTCGCCGGGAAATAGGCCCGAGTTGCATATTCACTGACCATCCGCGCTGTATTAAACAGCGGACAATTCAAGCGAATGGCATCTTTCATTTTCGAGACCCACTTGCGGGGAACGCCCTCTTCATCGCGATTGTAGAACAGGGGAATGACTTCTTTTTCCATTAAGTCATACAAGGCATTCGCTTCCACTTCATCTTGATAGTTAGGGTCATCATAGAATTCCCCATGTCCGATCGGCCACCCAGTGCGAACGTAATCCGCTTCATCCCACCATCCATCCAGGATACTGAGGTTCAATAATCCATTCATGGACGCTTTCATCCCACTGGTTCCCGATGCTTCCCGAGGACGACGGGGGGTATTTAACCACACATCACAACCCGACACCATCATCCGCGCTACGTTAATATCGTAATCGGGGATAAACACCACATTCTTTTCACATCCTTGTTCGCGAATGAAATGGGTGATATGACGGATCATTTCTTTGCCGGGGATGTCGTGGGGGTGAGCTTTTCCGGCAATAACAAACTGAACCATTGGCTTTTTGAGGGCGTTTTTCCCACCGGGAATCAGGTCGGTATTCAACCCGAGTAAGATCCGCTTGATGCGATCGAGGTCCCGGAGGAACAATGTAGCCCGTTTGTAGGTGGCAAAGCGCCGTGCAAACCCAATGGTGAGCACTCCGGGGTCTAGCACTTCGCGCGCTGCATCAATTTCCGTGAAGGAAGCCCCACGAGCCCGTAAGTATTTTTGGAGTCGTTCCCGGACGAACACGACGAGTTCGGCACGGCAGAGGTCCTGGTTGCGCCACAGTTCATCATCGGGGATGGCATCGACCCGTTCCCACAAGGGATAGTGGGCGGGGGTAGTGGACCATTTGGGTCCGAGATAGCGATCGTAGAGTTCCTGGGTATATTTTGCCACGCAACTGCGGGCGTGTACACCATTGGTAATCGAGGTAATCGGCACTTCCGAGGGGGGGAGTTCCGGCCAAAGGTTATTAAATAGCACTTTGGAAACTTCGCCATGTAATTTGGCGACCCCATTAATAAAACTAGCCATCTCGATCGCCAGAGTCGCCATACTAAAAGGCGACTCCAAATCCCCGGTATTGTCCCGTCCCAAGGCTAGAAATTGTTCTCTTCCCAAGCCAAATTTATCGGCATAATGACCCAAATAGTGCATGACCTTATCATGGGGGAACAGGTCAAACCCGGCAGCAACTGGGGTATGAGTTGTGAAGACATTGCTGGCAGCAACGACTTCTTTGGCTTCCTTGAACGTGAGACCCTGTTCTTGGATTAAGATGGAAATCCGTTCTAGGGCTAAAAAGGCCGAATGCCCTTCATTCATGTGATAGGCGGTGGGTTCGTAGCCGAGGGCCTTGAGCATTCGCACCCCGCCAATTCCCAACATCATCTCCTGGTGAATCCGCATATCGAGATCCCCGCCATAGAGTTTGTCGGTGATATCGTGGTCGTAGGGATTGTTCGGTTCGATGTTAGTATCAAGCATATACAAGGGGACCGTTCCCACTTGGACGCGCCAGACCCGCGCATATACTTTCCGCCCCGGATAGTCTACCTCAATGCGTAATTCATTCCCCTCGGCATCTCGTTCCAGGTGCAGGGGCATATTGTAGAAGTCGTTAATGGGATAACGCTCTTGCTGCCACCCATCGGCGTTCAGATATTGGCTAAAATATCCTTCTTGGTAGAGGAGTCCGACGCCAACGAGGGGTAAACCGCGATCGCTGGCAGATTTCAGGTGATCCCCGGCGAGTAACCCTAAGCCCCCTGAGTAAATCGGCAGACATTCCGTGAGGCCAAATTCTGCCGAGAAATACACAAAACATTCTTGATGTTTCTCTTTTTCCCGGTGTTTGCGATACCAGGTGCGCTCTTTGAGGTAGTCGTCCAGTTGCCGTGCTGCACGGTCAATCTGGGCGATAAAGCCTTCATCTTCGGCGACTTCTTCCAGGCGTTCCTGGGAAATGGTTCCCAGCATCAAGACGGGATTGTGACGGCTGGATTCCCACAGGTCCCGGTCTAAGCGCCGGAACAGGTCTTTGGTCTCTACATTCCAGTCCCAGTGAAGATTGTAGGCCAAGGTGCGTAAGGGTTCGAGTCTGGGAGGCAGAGAGGGAGAAACGTTAAAGGTGCGAATTGGTTGCATAAGCTACGGACAATTTTTTGAAGATGGACTAGAAAACTTAACTCGGACAATGATGACAATAATAACGTTGGTGTTCTTTAGTTTTCTATAGCCCATTTTGTCAGCACTGCGCCGAATATTTAATCTCTTTTAATACTTTTCTCAGTTTTTGAGGCCGTTTGCGCCGTAGGCTCAGTTCTGGGTTCTGTGCAAGGTGTGGTGCGATTCAGTGGCGATCGCCGGGGATAATTTGAGCCGATCTTGAGCGGGAAAAATAATTTTTTTAGGGACTTTATGAATCAAATCTTGACATCTGTGCCTCGGCCCGGGTTGAGTGCCGAGCGCTTTTCCGCTAAAATAGCGGGGAAATCCCCCAGACTGGCTTAACTCTACCCGGTGACAAGGCTCCTGATTCGGAGCATGGCATCACAGGGGGTCACTGGGTTGCTCGTGAGCGAATACAGACCGCATGGCTAAAAAGGCTAGAAATAGAGGGCGTTACCCCATCAAAACACTCCGCTGGTCAATCTTAGTGGCGATCGCTGTCGGATTAGCTTTGGGTGCGCTTTTGGCAGCCCTACTCCGGGCTTATTCTTAGAGCCAGTGAACCCAGGATGATCAATTTTGCGGCTTCGGGACCCGTTGTCACCCCAGATTCGGAAGGACGGCTCATTTTAGAAGATGAAGCCCTACCCAGTAGCGATTTCTATCAGTTTCGTGCCCAATTACGGGAAGCGGTACGAAACCGCAATGCCGAATTTGTCAACTCAATCATCCCCGAAACAGGTCTAGGCATTGGCTTTTCCGTTCCGCAAACTCGGGAGACTTTAAATTTAGATGACCCTCAAGCCCGATTGTGGTTGATGCTGGAAAAAGCAGTCGCCATTGGCTGTTCTCCAGTAGAAAATCCTCCGCCTGATAATAGTGATGCAGTTTCGGAAATGTGGGTTTGTCCAAATGTGGCTGACGCCTTTTCCCGACAGGTTCCGCCACCGAATTCCGCAGATGGAGTTTCCTGGATGATTGAGCGCGTGGTGGTGGTGGGCGAGAATGTCAATGTCCGATCGCAACCGAGTGTAGACAGTGAAGCGATCGCCACCTTGTCCAATGAAGTGGTGCAAGTGGACCGCGATCGCCAACTCCCACAAACCTTCGACCCCATCGATAGTTGGACGGCGATTCGACTCGGGGACGATCGCGAGGGCTATGTTTACAATCGTTATGTGTATCCCCCCTAGACTATCGCGCTTTATTTAGCAAAATTAACGGGGAATGGCAGTTACAGGCGATGCCGGGGGGAGATTAACGCCCCTGAGTCCGAGGCGATCGCCAGCTTTATCGAATCGTTTGGATGTTGTCTTCCCAGTTTTGTCCATCAAAGGGGGTGACGGTAAATTTCGCCCCAACATCCCCATCCAAACATCGCACATTCACATCGAAGCTGTCCGGGTGCGATCGCGGTCTATAAAACGAATGAATCCCACATTGTTTACAAAACAAGTGTTTTGCTGCCTCCGTATTAAACGTATAAGTTTGTAACATCTCTTCTCCCTGTAACAGGGTAAAGCGATCCGGGGGAACAATTAAATGTAAAAACCCCTTTTTCTGACAGATGGAACAGTTACAGTCAATCGCTTCATGGCGATCGACGCTGATGCGAAATCGCACCGCCCCACAATGACATCCGCCTTCGTAAGTTGTCCCAGATTCTGGATTTTTGGTCATATTCAATAAACAAGGAAAATAGCAGGGAAACAAAGTCTTTTCTATAGTATCCTCCCAGAGACGGAGGTATTTTCTTCAACAGCGATCGCCTCGCAGGTTGGGAAACTCCGGGACCGGAAATGGGCTAAAACTGATCCTTGCGACCCCGGAGGCGCGCAAAGGTTTGTACCGGGTCCCCGCCATTGACTGCCCGTTGTAGTACCGGATCTTCCCAGCGCAAAAAGGGATTGGTGCGCTTTTCCACGCCCAAAATTGCAGGAATCGTCGCCTCATTGCGCGATCGCGCCGCCTTCACCTGGGCGAAACGGTCCTGTAAATCAAGGTTATCTCCATCCACTGTTAAGGCAAACTGAAGATTGGACAGGGTATATTCATGGGCGCACCAAACTCTCGTCTGATCCGGCAATTCCCGGAGTTTACTCAGGGAGGAGACCATTTGGGTGGGGGTCCCTTCAAACAAACGTCCACAACCCCCAGCAAACAGGGTATCGCCACAGAACAAATCCCCCAGTTCCTCTCCCGATGCCGGGGGAAAATAATAGGCAATGTGGGCGCGGGTATGTCCGGGCAGAAAGAATACGGTCCCAGTGCGTTGGGCAAATTCCACGCGATCGCCTTCCTCCAAAAACACCTGCTGTCCCGGAATTCTACCTCGGTCCTGAGATCCTCCGTACACCGTCACCCCGTCAAAATGCTGCATCAATGCCTGATTACCCCCCACATGATCTCGGTGGTGATGGGTATTGAAGATCGTCGTTAACTCAGCACCCAGGGCCTTCAATTGCCTCAGTACCGGACCCGCCTCAGCCGGATCCACCACCGCAGCCACATTTTGGGCGGGGTCGTGCAGTAAAAAGATATAATTGTCCGAAAGGGCATTGAGCCGATAAACTTGCATTGAATCTTTCCTCCTGGAGTTCATATAAATGATGGATAACTGCGATAAGATTGACGACGCGCTCAAAACTTGCTAAAACTTGATCAAGTCTTTATAATTTTAGGGTAACAAATTTACGGAAATTCTCAATTGAAACGGATAAAATAGAACGGTTAAGGCTTTGAGCCAAACTCTACCCAAATCTAGTCACAAACAAGCGAATGGGAAGACCAACTCCGATTAAACCGCTTTTTACGATTCATCAAACGATTGAGCGAATCTTAGAAATCAATGAAATCACCACTCAAGAACATCTGCAAATTGCAAATGTTTTGCTATCCGGGAAAAATATCACCGATGAAGACCGCAGGCAAATCAATCGAATTTTTGAATTAATCCAGAGCGATCGGATTAAAATTATAACATAATTCAGTTGGGAGTTGAACCCATCATCCGCATCAATCCATGAGCGGGGGGAGATGAGGGTGCAACTATTTTTTTAATCAAGAAAAAAGACAAAGGAATGGAAAAAGGTGAGCGAAAACAATAAAACGATTTTAGTCACAGGTGGGGCAGGCTATATTGGGTCTCATGCCGTATTAAGCCTAAAAAAAGCTGGGTATCAAGTTACTATTTTAGATAATTTAGTCTATGGACATCGGGACATCGTAGAAGATGTTTTACAAGTCGAATTGATAGAAGGAGATACCAACGATCGCGCCCTTTTAAATAACGTATTTGCGACCCATGATTTTTCATCGGTCATGCACTTTTCGGCATACGCTTATGTGGGCGAGTCCGTGACTGACCCGGCGAAATATTATCGAAACAATGTCACCGGGACGTTAACCTTATTAGAAGCGATGTTAGCCGCATCGGTGAAAAACTTTGTCTTTTCTTCTACCTGTGCCACCTACGGGATTCCTGAGAAGATTCCCTTAACCGAAGACCATCCTCAGAATCCGATTAATCCTTATGGGATGACCAAACTGATGGTGGAAAAGATCCTGAGTGATTTTGATGCCGCCTACGGGTTAAAGTCCGTGATTTTCCGCTATTTTAATGCAGCAGGGGCCGATCCCGATGGGGCGATCGGGGAAGACCATGATCCGGAAACTCATCTAATTCCCTTGGTGTTACAAACGGCTTTAGGTCACCGAGAATTTATTTCAATTTACGGAACCGATTATGCCACCCCAGATGGTACCTGTATTCGGGACTATATCCATGTGAATGATTTAGCCTCCGCCCATATTTTGGGACTGGAATATTTGTTAAAAGGAGGAGAAACCGAAACCTTCAATTTAGGCAATGGCAGTGGGTTTTCGGTCAAAGATGTGATTGAAACCGCTGAAAAAGTTGTAGGGAAAGAAGTGCCTAAGAAAATTGGCGATCGCCGTCCTGGAGACCCTCCAGTTTTAGTCGGAAGCAGTGAAAAAGCCCGCAAAATCTTAGGGTGGAATCCGCAGTATTCCGACTTGCATGATATCATCTCCCATGCATGGCAGTGGCATCAAAAACGTCACAGTTAAACCCAGAAGCAACAAAACTGGGGAATTAAAAATTCCTGAAAATGCGATCGATAATTCCCCTAAACCCTAACCCTTTCTAACCACAGCAAACGGTGACCCTCAAACCCAAAAGAAAGATCCTAAAAGTTTCTGTTCTGGCCCCCGATTTAGCCGGAGGTGGAACTACGCGAGTTTTTTTAGTAGCCAGAGTTTTTCAGAAATTAAATTACCAAGTCAAAATTGTGGGATGTCAATTTGGAGAACAAATTTATCCCGAACCTCCGGCTGATATTCCTGTTTATTCCATTCCGGGCTTTAATTATCCCCAAATGTTAGATTCAGCCCATAAAATGTTAGATGAAATTGACGGAGATTTGGTCTGTGCTATAAAACCCCGACCTACAAGTTTCGGGATTGCCCTTCTCAATAAAATTATTAAACAAAAACCAGTCCTTTTAGACATTGATGATTGGGAGATGAGTTGGGAAGGAGGAGATGCTTGGAAGTATCGTCCCAGTTTTAGGCAATTAGGAAGAGATATCTTAAAATCAGAGGGTGAATTAAGAAAGCCTAATCATCGATTTTATTTACAAAAAATGGAGAAATTAGTAAAGTTTGCTAATGCCATTACCGTAGATACAAAATTTCTGCAAAATCGCTTTGGCGGAACCTATCTTCCCAATGGCAAAGATACTTCATTGTTTGATCCGGCTCAATATAATGCTGAGGTCAGTAGAGCGCGTTATGGTCTTTCTGAATATAGAGTGTTGATGTTTCCGGGAACGGCCAGACCTCATAAAGGTCTTGAGGATGTATTGCAAGCGCTTGATATCCTAAACCAACCCGATTTTAGGCTCGTCATTGTGGGGGGCAGAAAACCCGATAATTACGAGGATCAATTGATGGAGCAGTGGGGACGGTGGATTATTAAACTACCGAGGTTTCCTCTGAGATGCCATGCCAGAAGTGGTAGCTGCCGCTCATTTGATCGTCGTTCCCCAACGAGATACCCCCATTGCTGTAGCCCAGTGTCCTCTGAAACTGTCTGATGGTATGGCAATGGCAAAACCGATTTTGTCTACGAAAGTCGGAGATATTCCTGAAATGTTAGGGGATACAGGTTATTTGGTCGATTCCCATTCTCCCGAACAAATTGCCGAGCAAATCCAGTGGATATTTGAGCATTTGAATGAAGCGAATGAGCGAGGAATGAGAGCGAGAAAAAGATGTATAGAATACTACAGTCTTGAGGCCATGTCCACCATCCTCTCCGAGGCGATCGCCGGATTATAAGACCCCTCACCTACAGAGGCGGCTTAACGATTAGTAATAGGCGGGTTTACTGGGTATTTTTTTTGAGGATTCTCCCCGCGACTTTGACCGATAACCACTAGCTTAATGTTATCCTTTATTATGAATAAACTCTTCAGGTTGAACGGATTAATTCAAGGTTTGGCAATTCCTAAAGGATGGTTGCGAGTTGTTCTGGTATTGCTTTTGATTTTGTCAGTATTCTTTCGCTTCGTTCATCTGGATGAGAAAGTGTACAGCGCTGATGAAGTCAGAAGTTTTTTAAGGATTTCTGGATACACCAGTGAAGAGTTTGTGACGCAGTTTTATGATGGGAATGTAGTGACCGTTGCTTCTGTGCAGGAGTATCAGCGTCCAACTCCTGAAAGAAATTTAGGGGATGCGATCGCCGCTTTATCTGGAAATCCGGAACATCCACCCTTGTACTACTTGCTCGCCCGATTTTGGACCCAATGGTTTGATAATCCAGTGGAGAGCCGAGTGTTAGCTGTTTTAATCAGTTTGCTGGTATTTCCGGCTCTATATTGGCTCTGTCTGGAACTGTTTACATCCCCATTTATAGCTTGGATAGCCATCGCCCTGTTTGCTAGTTCTCCTTATCACCTCTTACTGGCTCAACCAGCAAGACAATATAGCTTATGGGCGGTAACAATTTTATTGTCCAGTGCTTTACTTTTGCGAAGTTTGCGGTTACAAAATAAACCCTTGTGGGGACTCTATGGGGTGAGCGTTGCCTTGGGTCTTTATACTCATTTATTCTTTGGATTTGTAGCCATTTCTCATGGCCTCTATGTCCTGAGCATCGAAGGGTTTAAAATAAGTAAGAATATAGTTTCTTACGTCATAGCTTCTGTCTTAGGGCTGTTCATATTTAGCCCTTGGATCTGGGTAATTTTTACCAACTTAGATAACTTAGAGCGCAAAACAAAATGGGCCAGGAATTATCAGGCTGACCTAAAAAACTTGTTGAGAATTTGGGTTGATAACTTGAGCCGAATTTTTATAGATTTTCCCTATGAAGCCAGCCTAAAAAATCCAATTCCTTATCTAATTTTAATTTTAGTAGCGTATGGGCTTTATTTTCTAGTTCGTCGCACTCCCCTGCGAATTTGGCTATTTATTTTGACCTTGATTGGAGTAACCGCCCTCTCTCAAGTTTTGCCCGATTTAATTTGGGGAGGACAAAGGTCTTTACTCCCTCGATATCTTCTTCCCTCTTATGTTGGAATTCAGCTTAGTATAGCCTATCTAATCGGCACTCAAATGACTGCTATTTCGGGGAAGATTCGACGCTGGAAATTATGGAACCTTATTTTTGCCAGCCTAGTTGTTGCTGGAGTTTTATCCTCCACCTTAATTGCTCAATTTAGAGCTTGGGAGCAGACAGCCAGAGCCAGCGCGATTAACTTAGAAATTGCTCCAATCATTAACAAAGCCAGCCAACCCCTCGTCATCAGTGATGTCAGTCAGACTTTGATACTTCCTCTAACCTATCTCCTCAATTCTCAAGTACAGATGCAGTTATTTGAGGGACCTGTACTTCAACAGTTCAATCAAAAATTCAAATTAAGCGATTATCCTAATAGGGAAGTTTTTTTATACCTTCCTTCCCCAGAAATGGTTAATACAATAAGCCGTCAAAACGTTAATTTGCAAATGATTTTAGGAAGTTTCAAAGGCTATGGACTAAAGGATAGAACAAGGCTTTATCAAGTAACCAATAACAATAATTAAAAAAGGAGGATAAAATATCATCAGGCATTAATATGACTTTATGATTTTCTGAAAAATCAGCAAAATTTTTCTTACCTGACCGCTTATTATTACATAGCCGGAATTGTCAGGCTTTTGATGCAAAAAAAATTATCACCCTAACTCCAATAGATACAGGGGAAACTCTCGTTTATTAAGACCCCTTTTTTACTGAAGCTACTAAACGATTAGTAATAACATCCATAATTAAGGCAGATTTTGCCCCTTATTCTAGTCAATTTTCAGACAGGTATTGACCTCGATATAGCCTTAATGATATAATTTAAAAAACCAGTTTTAAACTTAAAACTAACCCCGCAAACTTTTAAGCGAAATGTAGCAACAGGTTATCTTGATTGACTACAGAAGCGGTTTAGGGAAAGCTCAAAAACAATGATAAGCTTTTTGACTTAGGGAATTCCAAAAAAATAAAACCTCCAAAACGTTCGTAGTGACTCCTTCACCGAGTCATCTTTAAAGAAACCCCTGAAGGGAGGACGTTGAACGTTTGAATGATTTATATTTTGCAATCCCCTTACCGGATGAGGTTCCTGAGTATTCGTGCATCGACTTTGACCGATAACCACTAGCTTAATGTTATCCTTTATTATGAATAAACTCTTCAGGTTGAACGGATTAATTCAAGGTTTGGCAATTCCTAAAGGATGGTTGCGAGTTGTTCTGGTATTGCTTTTGATTTTGTCAGTATTCTTTCGCTTCGTTCATCTGGATGAGAAAGTGTACAGCGCTGATGAAGTCAGAAGTTTTTTAAGGATTTCTGGATACACCAGTGAAGAGTTTGTGACGCAGTTTTATGATGGGAATGTAGTGACCGTTGCTTCTGTGCAGGAGTATCAGCGTCCAACTCCGGAAAGAAATTTAGGGGATGCGATCGCCGCTTTATCTGGAAATCCGGAACATCCACCCTTGTACTACTTGCTCGCCAGATTTTGGACCCAATGGTTTGATAATCCAGTGGAAGCCAGTGTTAGCTGTTTTAATCAGTTTGCTGGTATTTCCGGCTCTATATTGGCTCTGTCTGGAACTGTTTACATCCCCCTTTATAGCTTGGATAGCCATCGCCCTGTTTGCTAGTTCTCCTTATCACCTCTTACTGGCTCAACCAGCAAGACAATATAGCTTATGGGCGGTAACAATTTTATTGTCCAGTGCTTTACTTTTGCGAAGTTTGCGGTTACAAAATAAACCCTTGTGGGGACTCTATGGGGTGAGCGTTGCCTTGGGTCTTTATACTCATTTATTCTTTGGATTTGTAGCCATTTCTCATGGCCTCTACGTCCTCATCATCGAAGGGTTTAAAATAAGTAAGAATATAGTTTCTTACGTCATAGCTTCTGTCTTAGGGCTGTTCATATTTAGCCCTTGGATCTGGGTCATGATTACGAGTTTAGATACCCTAAACAATAAAACAAAATGGGTAAAAAATCATCAAACTGAACTCAAAAACTTATTTAGAATTTGGGTTGATAACTTGAGCCGAATTTTTATAGATTTTCCCTATGAAGCCAGCCTAAAAAATCCAATTCCTTATCTAATTTTAATTTTAGTAGCGTATGGGCTTTATTTTCTAGTTCGTCGGACTCCCCTGCAAGTTTGGCTGTTTATTTTGACTTTGATTGGAGTAACCGCCCTCTCTCAAGTTTTGCCCGATTTAATTTTAGGAGGAAAAAGATCTTTACTTCCTCGATATCTTCTTCCCTCTTATTTGGGTATTCAATTGAGTATCGCCTATCTAATCGCCAGTCAAATGACGGCTATTTCGGGTATTATCCGACGCTGGAAAGTAGGGAACCTGATATTTGCCAGCTTAGTTATTGCTGGAGTTTTATCCTGTACCTTAATTTCTCAATCTAAAGCTTGGGAGCTGACTGGGAGTGCTATCAACCTAGAAGTTGCTCCAATCATTAATCAAGCGAGCGAACCGCTTGTCCTCAGTGATGCCAATCATACTTTTATAATTCCTCTCACCTATCTTCTCAATTCTCAAGTAAAGATGCAGTTATTTGGGAAATCTTTAAATCAACAGGTAAACCCAAAATTAAACTCTCCAAGCTCTAATAACCAAGAAATATTTTTATATTTTCCTTCCCAAGAAATGCTCAATGAAATAAAAAAACAAAACTTACAAATAGAAGTTTTGGTTGGGGCATTTGAAGCCTATGGGAAAAATAAAAACTGGCTCTATAAAGTGGTCACTCCCAATACTTAGAAAGTGGCTTGAGAACATAGAGCTAATGTATTATGTAAAGCCTCCTGCATAGCTTTGTTTGGAGGCTTCTCTAGCTGACTTGAGTCACATTTTGCTCGCTGATTTCGGCTTACTATAGGCTTAGAGATGAATCTTTATTCAATACTTATTTCTGGAAGTATTCAGCAACTACCGCCTGAATTTCGGCAATAAACTTTTCGGTAGAGAAGAGGGGTTGCTGTTTTTTCAAGGATTCAAGTAGAGTCATCTGGCGATCGGGTTGCTGGAGAACCTGGACAATTTTCTCCACGGCATTGGCATTACTATTATCAAAGAGCAATTCATCATGGTGAGCGCCGACAATTTCTACCTGACCCCCTTTTTCTCGAACAAAGGGAATCATCCCCGCTTTCACCATTTCTGCAACAGAAATTCCAAAAGGTTCAGGCTTACAGTGGATGCCGTAACGACAGCGTGCAATCACCTGGAGATAATCTTTATAGGGCAAGTCTTGATAAACTGTAATCCAGTCAGAATTTTTATCGGCAAGCTGCATAATTGTCTGTTCGTATGACCGCTTATAAGTGCCGCCACCCCCTCCGGTGATATGTAATTTTACATCAAAGCCGCGATCGCGCACTGCCTGCAAAATTTCAATCACTCGATGAGTCTGCTTTGCCGCAACAATTCTCCCACTACAGAGAAACGCGCTCTCTTTTTTCTCCCAGGGAACCACTGCCATTTCTCCAATCACTGGAGGATAGATGACCCGAGACTCTATGCCATAGGCTGATTTAACTCTATCCGCAGTGTAGTAGGAATTGGCTAAGGACTGATTCTGTTTGAGCTGGTCCATCGAAAATCCCGCCAACTTCATCATTAAACGAGTCAAACCTTTATTTTTACGGGGTTGGGGATCAACTACATGAACCCAGTGGAGGTACTGAATTCCCACTCGTCCCATATCCAAGGCATTATAGGTTGAAAATACTAAATCATATTCAGTATTCATCGATTTGAAAGCGCGGACAGCCCACTGATTAAGGGCTGATTTAATTTGCGGGCTGTTAGCTATTAACCCATCAATCTGACGTGGATTTAGAGATGGCGGTAGCATCCTCTGAACCGTGAGATTTTTTTGTTGCGCTAAATGGGTATCATAAAGAATATCTAAACGGTTTAAATCCGGTGAGGTTAGGGTAAATAGGGTCACGTTATAGTGAGGGACTAAAGCCTCTAAAACCCATAAGCTGACCGATTCAGCGCCTCCCCCCAAAAAATAAGGATGCCAGACTGCGACCTTTTTCAAATTCTGCTGGGACTGATTCATGGTGTTTTAATGAATGGGTAAAATTAAGAAATCAAGTTGATGGTTCAAACAACAATTACTCTAGGATATTGGTCCGGGTCTAGGCTGACACAACTGCTAACCTAACAAGACCATAAAAATCCGTTAAATCTCTCTGGAATAGTTGAGCTAGACTAGGGGTAAAATTATCAATAAAATCCCCAATAGGCGATATCAGGTCAATTAGGTTTAGCTAAAAGGGGGGATAGAGCGGTTTATAAAGCAAAGCCATCGACGGATTGCCCCCAAAAAGGCTACAGGATTGTTCCTAGAGGTCAACCCTATAGATTGTAAACTGTCAGGGGTCTTTTTGGGAAATAGGGAATTTTAATGGTTTCCGATGCTCCAAGTGCTGATCAAAGATGTCTTAATCCCATCAGATGGTCTCAAGGAACCCAAGTGAAGACTTGCGATCG
This sequence comes from uncultured cyanobacterium, assembly GCA_963821735.1. Classification (GTDB taxonomy): domain Bacteria; phylum Cyanobacteriota; class Cyanobacteriia; order Cyanobacteriales; family Laspinemataceae; genus Laspinema. The sequence continues at coordinate 710,057 of CAWGFK010000070.1, read as the reverse complement.
CTGACAGTGGCGCTTATCATAATGATGATAGTAACTTGGGACACCAATGGGGTCGGTAGAGGATTAATCTGTCCAGATTGCTGAGTCAGGTCATGGCAGCAGAGGATCCGTACAACAATTTAATGTCCTGCCCCCGGGCTAGGGCAGCATTGCAAGGGTGAAATTTCTGTTAAGGACTCAGATAGTTGATCTCCCAGGGCTAAAAAACCAATAGCCGATCGCTTTGACTGGATTTTGCCGCATTTCGATTGTATAGAACGTACTATTTTTGAGTCAAGCGCAGGGATTTTAAAGCCAATCAGGGATCGCTTCTTGGTAATACCCAGGCTTATCCCCGGTTATGGCCTAACTAAAACCCAGTTTAATCTATCTCAGCCACGTTTTACTGAAACAAGGGGAAATTAAGGTGAAAAGACAAGTTAAAGACTGGTTAAAGTCGGATTTACCGGGATTAGTGGACCTTGCTAAATCATGGAAATCCAAGCTAAATGCCACAGCATGGCCCAAAAAGTCAATTGTTTACTATACCGGCAGAACCGCAGAAAAATGGACGCCAGAAAGCCTAAAACGAGGATTAGCTGGCTCTCAGACCGGGGTAGTTTATCTGGCTAAAGAATGGGCAAAGCAGGGTTATAAGGTCACGGTTTATAATTACTGCGGGGATGGAGAAGGACTCTATGACGGGGTAAAATATCAGAATTACGAGCGCTTCAATCCTTGCGATACCTTCGATACGCTGGTTATTTGGCGTAATAAAGGGATGCGGATGTTGGATTTCCCCCTAAAAGCCAATAAAATTTTACTAGATCTCCACGATGTTCCGTATAATATTAAAGATTTTACAACAGAACGACTTGATTGCGTCGATAAAATTTTTGTAAAAAGTCAGTTTCACCGAAATTTATTGCCTGAAGTGCCTGATGAAAAATTTGCAATTATCCCCAATGGAGCGGATCGATCTTTATTAGAATTGAGTGAACATCCCAAACAACTCAACAAACTGATATATGCTTCTAATTACGAGCGAGGATTGGAGTCGATGCTGCTGTATGGTTGGCCCCTTTTAAAGCAGGAATTTCCAGAGGCCACGTTAGAGATTTATTATGGATGGCAGTTTTTTGATGAATCGTATAAACGCAATCCAGAAAAACAGGCGTGGAAACAGAAAATGATAGAATTAATGAATCAAGCCGACGTCACGGATCACGGCAGAACTGGACAAGACAAACTGGTAGAAGAAAAATCAACGGCTGCTATTCATTACTATGGCTGTACTTATCAAGAAGTAGACTGCATTTCGGTGCGGGAGTCGGCAATGGTGGGTTGTGTACCTGTGACGACAGATTTTGCAGCGTTAGCGGAAAAATCCTATTGCCTAAAGATTGCCGGGGATCCGTTTGCGCGAGAAACCCAAGAAGCGATCGCCCGCCAGATTGTAGAATTATTAAAAAACCCGGACAGGTTAGAGCAAATTCGGCAAGATTGCCAGGAAAAAGTCAAAGGAGAAACTTGGGATAATATTGCTCAACGGTGGTTAGAAGAAATTAACCGGAATACTCTGAGTTAGTCACTTCGGAGAAAACCACGAATCGTTACTCCTCAACGAGAGCAAAAAACATCACAGCACATCGAATTTTCTAGCCCCTGTTAATTCTTTTGGGAAATAAGAGATCGCAAGCGAGTCCTCAATCCGAGGCGATTTCGCCAAGACTGGATATTTTTTCGCAGATCTTTGGTTTCAACGGACAGAGAACGGCGGGTTAGAAATGCTTTTCGCGTCAAATTCGATGAATTAGACCAGCGATGGTATGCCGGAACGAGAATATCGGTGAGTAAGTTTTTCCAGCGGAGGACGAGGGTTTCCGGGGTGGTTTCTTGAGCGCGAATTTTGCCATTTTCTACCATTGCATGACGCAAATGGGTATCATCCCGAAGCTGGATTAAGGCGGCGATCGCCTGTTCTAGGGACTTGACTTCGAGATAATCTAATTTGCTTTTGCGTTCGGCACGGTATGCCGAATCCACGCCGATAATGGCGGGGACTCCGGCGTGCCAAGCATTATAAAGTTTAGCGGCAGGTTTCCAATGATAGTCCGATGGGCGATTAAAACTGCGAACAGCGAGAATGGCATCGATTTGGCTATAGTCATTCCAGCGATCGCGCGCTGAAATCACCTGCCATTGCAACCCTAACCCTGCGAGTTTTTCCTGCCAGGATGGGTCGAGTAGTTCCGGTGCTAAATTCATTTCCCGACCGACGTAGGCAATATTTTCAAAGCGATCGCCCCGAGAAGCATCCCGGGGAATCGCTCCCGGTTGGGGCCAATAAGGCATAAAATAAATTTCCCCAGGAAATAAAAGGCGATCGCCGAGCAATCGATAGGGTTTTAACAACTCCTGAGAATTTTGGACCAAATGCACCTGAGCAAACGGATGTTGACCCTCATCTCCTTGTACACAAACCAGCAGTAATTTAGACCCGGGTTGTAAATCCTCTGGGAGGGTTTTGCGATATGCCAGGACGATTCCTTCACTCGGAATTGAATCAATTAATGTACAAGGAAACCCACTGGCTTTCAGATGGAGATAGGTTTGCAATATCCAGCCATAAGTTCCGGTGGAGGTGGATTTAGCGATCACTTCTTGGTACGATTCCGGACTTTCGAGCAGGTTGCCCACGGGCCAATCGGCTTCGGGAATGTAAAAATAAATCGGAGGTAAATTATCACTCATGGCGATGCAGAAGAATATGCTAGTGGACCGAACTCTGATTCACTCAATTTCACAGCCAATATTGGACTTTCAAATCGTAATAACCGGCCTGTTCGGGGGGGTAGAATCCCGCTTCCACTTTTTCAACAAGTTTTGGCAAAGCTGCTAGAAACTCGGGGCTGCGATCGTTGGGATGAATCGTCCAGGCTTTGGGTGAATCCATCACCACTCGAACGTAATCGGTTTGCTCTAAGCGTTGGGATACCATGACTTCCCAGGAATCTAGTTGGCCTTTTTTCCTCCAGTTGTTTAACTGGGTTTTGACTCCCGTGGGCAAATAATTGAGAAACTTGTTTTTATAAGACCGCCAAATAATCGGAAGAGGAAGCATCTGCTCGAACCGCTTGCAGTCAATTAAATAGACCCGACTGCTAAAAAACTTGAAGCGATAAAAGCCATCGGGATCGCGGTCATAAGGGACTTTTTGCCACAAATTCCCATCCGCAGTGGGTGGCCCAGTCAGTGGCCGCACTGCCATGACTTCCGGGTGTTGCTGCAACAACTTAATTCCTTCTTCAATCCAGCTATAACCCGGTTCTGTATGCAGGAACATATCACTGTCAAAATGAACGAGGTAGTCAGTTTTGGGTTCTTCGATGGAAAAAATTGTGCCTAAAATCGGATAACCTTTATAGTTGTGGGTTTGGCGAAGGGGACTGCCAAAATGCTGACGATAAACCCGGTTACGATAGTTTTCAGAGTAATCTATATCAACGACCCGATCAATGACACCTGCTTGGACTAACTGATCACAGCAATCCCGCAGTTGTTCCATTGTGCCGATCCCAGGGCGATTGACCTTATCTCCCGATAAAGGGGCCGTATCCACCGCTAACAGGCGATCGCTAAAATTGAAGTTACATCCTCTGACGATATGAGGAATCATCTGCATCATAAAGGGCAGATCCGTTCGGGCTGCTAGAATCGAAAGGGAACAACTCGCAGACATCATCTATTTTATTTCCTCGCTAGATTCCAATTCAGATAAAGGTTCGTTCTATTTTATGTTAGGACTCGGCACAGTAGAGGGAAGAGACCCGGGGTTGTTTACAGAATCTTTACAAAGAATTTCTCAATGAAGTTAGGAAAGTCAGTGGCTTGTCCTATTTTATCTAATAGCTATCCCTGTGCCCTACTCGCCTAGGGTCGGCAATTGGCGAGTCGAACTGGCTAATTGGGATCCAGTAAGGAGTTAGGGCTTTTATCCAGATCCGGAAGTCAGATGTTATTGATAATTAGCCTCGGGTTAAATCCAGTTGATCCGATCACCTGTCAGGGACAGAATCTAGGGGGGGTAGGCAACGTATAGAGAACACTCTCCAACCTGAGCGCCTCAAAGTCGCTTTGTGGTTATTCGGTCCTACGCCTCTCGATTGTAGCTGAAAAGTTGCATCACTGAAGTTGCCACTTCTGAGGTTATAGTACAATCAGAGACAATACATAATTCTGGGGCTAAACCGCCTCAGTTGAATGGGGATCCAGGATCATGATCGTCAATCAGCGGGGAGGGCGATCGCAACCTGAGTCCAAGGTTGTCACTACGGAGGTGCTCGCCAGTTTTCTTGACCAACACCTCTCATAAGCTGTTCACCCATCGCATTTTTCGAGGGCAGTAGAGTGCGCCCACTCATTCTACTTAAGATGCACAGTTCGTCCGATTTGTCTGGTTCTCGCTTTTAGCGATGATGCTCGTTAATGATGTCCGTTTAACGGTTAAAGCGGTCAGTGCGATTAATCAAATCTATGATTCGTCTGAATCTTCGTTCTGTCTCCAGCTAAAAGCCGGGAAACTGACAGTGCGATGGATTCAGAATCGCAATAATTTGGTAATCTAATAGATCATCGTTTCAGTTTAGCTACTCCGTCGATTAAATCTGTTTACGCGCCAGCTACCCAGACAGGAAATACTCAATGTCTCCCACTCAATTTCTCTTCAATTACGCTAGAAAACAGCCATTTTGGATTGCCCTAACTATTTTTTTAGGGTGGTCAGGAGCTTTGTTCAATGGCGTGAGCATGACCCTGATCGTTCCGGTGATATTATCCTTTTTGGGGCAGGAAGTCGAGTTTCAAAAAGGACCACCGATCATCAACAGAGCTATTGATCTCCTGGATCAAGTCGATCCAAAATATCGGATTGGGGTGATGATGGGAGTCATTTTATTCCTGATCGTGTTAAAAAATGCAGCCTTGGTCTCAAATCACCTCGCATCGGCTCATTTATCGCGATTGCTGGTCAAAGATATTCGGTTGAATGCCATAGAATTATTGCTGGATATAGATATTGACTATTATTCAAAGACAAAATTGGGAGATATCCTCAATTATGTTAACCAAGAGGTGGGCCGGTGTTCCAGCGCGATTCGGATTGGGATTCGGACTCTGACCAACGCGATGACGGTTTTAATCTTTGTGGGAATTCTGATTTTAATATCTTGGAAGCTCACCCTTGTTTCTACCTTTTTGTTAATGCTAGTCCCGCTCTTTTCTCAGTTTATCATCCGCCGTTCTAAGGAGTATGGGAGGATTCTATCAGAAAAATCCCGGGCCTATAGTGGGGCATTAATTGAAGTATTAAATGGAATTCGTCTGGTCAAATCTACGGGACAAGAAAAACCGGAGTATGACAAAATCAAGAGATTAATTGAGGAACGAGAAAAAGCAGAGATGCAATCTCAGGTGAACTACTCAATTATTGGACCGATGAATGAGTTGAGTGGTTTATTGGTGATTTTGGCGATTATTTTAGTGGGTCGAATCATATTTTCCAATCAGCTAGAGTCTCTCTCAACCGTCTTACTAACCTATTTGTTTGTCCTATCCCGAGTAGTGCCAATGATTGGGCAAGTAAACAATAACCGGAGTGAATTTGCCAATGTCATTCCCAGCACGATTATTGTTAACGAATTTTTGCGGAAAGATGACAAACCCTTGATGAAGGATGGGACCGAACCCTACAGAAAATTGGAAAATGGAATTCACTTTGATCACCTATCTTTTTCATATTCAGGACATAAAGATGTGGTGCTCAAGGATGTGGATTTATGGTTACCGAAAGGGACAACTTTAGCCTTAGTTGGGGGTTCTGGGGCGGGCAAATCGACCTTAGCAGATTTGCTTCCGAGATTTTACGATACCACAGAAGGACGGATTACCATTGATGGGAAAGACTTGCGAGAGTTTGATATCCGATCGCTGCGAAAATCAATGGGAATCGTGAGTCAGGATACCTTTTTATTCAACGATTCGGTGCGAAATAATATCGCTTATGGTCGTCCCGAGGCCACGGATCAAGAGGTGATAGAAGCGGCAAAACTGGCCAATGCTTACGAATTTATTATGAACCTCCCAGAAGGATTTGATACCCCCTTGGGCGATCGCGGGATTCTACTTTCTGGAGGACAACGACAACGGATTGCGATCGCCCGTGCCTTGCTTCATAATCCCGATATCTTAATCCTAGACGAAGCCACCAGTGCCCTAGATACCGTCTCCGAACATCTCGTCCAACAGGCGATCGAGCGCCTCAGTCGCGATCGCACCACCCTGGTGATTGCTCACCGTTTGTCCACGGTCAAAAATGCCGATAAAATTGCCGTATTAGACAAAGGCCAAGTCGTTGAAACCGGCACCCATGAAGAACTCTTGAGCAAAGGCGGATACTATGCCAAACTCTACTCCATGCAATTCTCCCTAGACACCCAAGACTTGGTGAAAAAAGCGCGCAGCGAAACCTTAATGAACACCTCCTACGAAATTCGGACTCGCCTCAATCCCATGATTGGATTTTTGCGCTTAATCGTAGATGATGTCGTAGACTCTCCCCAAGAACTGAGAGAATTAACCCATGAATCCTACGAATCGGCAATTCGCTTGCTCAACACTTTAGAATATATGGAAAAACGGTCTAAACTCGAAGCTTAAAAACCTCTTTCCCCTAAACCGGGTAAAACCGTCTCAACCCATCAACCCTCCCCCAAACAGTCCCAGGTAGAGACGCATCTAGGTGGTGTATCTCTACCGCTGATACAGGACGTTCAACCCTGATCTAAAGGGAGTTTAGACAACGGCTGAAACGAAGAATTTTCCGACTGACGGAGTGCCTCAATAATCTTGACATTCGCTTTGGGAAACGGAAACTGGTCGATTTCATCCAATCGCACCCAGCGCACCTCATCGGATTCCAACGGTTGCGGTTCTCCAGAAACATGGCGACAATGATGAACCGTTAAAGTCACCCGAAAATGGGTATAAGCGTGTTCTAAAGTAATTAATTTTGCACCCACTTCCACCGCGATCGCCAACTCTTCCCGAATTTCCCGGTGGATACAATCCGACACCGTTTCTCCCGGTTCTATTTTCCCCCCTGGAAATTCCCATAACCCCCCGAGGAGTCCTTCCTGACGTCGCCGATCAATCAAAATTTCCCCCTGATCATTCCAAATCACAGCTACACCGATCAGTTTGTGGGGAAGGGGACTAGAGGTTTCACGCATGGGTAAATCAGCCTGAATATGTAAATGATAAGCTTGACAGTGAGCCATCCAAGGACAACGATTGCACTCAGGAGCCTTGGGAGTGCACAGAGTCGCCCCCAAATCCATCAAAGCCTGATTAAAATCCCGAGGATTTTCCGGATCCAGCAAAACTTCTGAACATTGCCATAACAGCTTCATCGCCTTTGCCGGTGGCACCTGCAACCCTATGAGTCTAGCGAAAATCCGCTTGACATTCCCATCGAGAATCGGCAGGGGTAAATTAAACGCCGCACTCAGGACCCCTCCTGCGGTGGTTCGACCAATTCCCGGTAACGCCAGCGCCGCTTCTAGGGTCATGGGAAAGCTACCCCCATAGTCCTGAACGATCGCCTGAGCACCGGCGTGCAAATTGCGCGCCCGAGCATAATATCCCAACCCTTGCCACAATTTGAGCACATCCTGCTGACTGGATTCGGCTAAACTGGCGATCGTCGGGAAACCGCTCCAACCAGCGCTCATAATAGGGGATAACCGTTTTAACTTGGGTCTGCTGTAACATAACTTCCGAGATCCAAATGGGATAAGGGTCCCGGTGGTGACGCCAAGGTAAATCTCGTCCCTCTTGGGCATACCAACTCAGCAGAGATTCCCGCAGGTCCAAAATAGCAAAATTCGGCAAACTCTGGGATGAGCCTGCCGAGGTTCGAGTGACACTCTGGTTCTGATTTAATTTTTTCAACTCCACCCTACGACTCAACGCTCGATTTACTCATGAATTTTAGGATGAGATTCGGTAAAATGTAACGAGTTTTCAAAGGCCATGCGTTGCTCGGCATTCCGGAGAAAATAACCACTAATCATCGCTGAGGCTAAAATCCGTCCGAGATGTTCGCGACTGGTGGTAATCGTCACGCCAAAGTGTTCCGGGGGCAGATTTCCTAACAAGCCGATGATGTTGCGTTCCATGACTTGAAACACATCGGAGGAGCTAGGTCGAGAGAGTTGGGAAACGGCTTCGGGACTCAAGGATTGTAAGTAGTCCCATAGTAAATTATTTTCTCCCTCTTCTGAGAGAAATTCTGGCGGGCGATTGGATTCAGGATTCATAATTGTACCTCTTAGGCTTGGATGGGCGTTTAGTTGTCTGTTAAGGTTGGAGGCTGGGGGCCGAGATTCTGCTGTTGCGCTCCAGACTAAATTGATGGGTGGATTTAATGATTACAGTTATCAATGTTTCTCTAATTTATCCTTTTTACGGCGAAGGTGACCTCTATCTAAAGGGGTTAATCGGACTGTTTAAAAAGAAATAGCTGTTGACCCGAGTTGCCCATGTAGCGCGAGATTTAAGGGGGGAAACTGAACAGAAGTGGGCTAATTTTGAGAAGAGTTAGAGATTCAGAGCAAAGCGTTGCCAACAGAGTCATGAACCGATCGCCAGGTTGGAGAGTTGATGGGCCGATCGCCAAATTTTGATGGTTTTGTCATGACTGGCACTGACGAGAACTTTCCCACTGCGGGCGATCGCCACCCCATTCACGGCACTGCGATGACCCATGAGAGTGCAATGTAATTCCCCGGTCTGTAAGTTCCAAATTTTAACCGTTTTATCCCGAGAACTGCTGACAAAAGTTTCGCCATCGGGGGCGATCGCCACGGACCAAATCGTTCCCGAATGACCCGTGAGGGTATAGTTCAATCTTTGCGTCTCTAAATCCCAGACACAAAGGGTCTGCTTGACATCCCCACTCACCCCAGTTTTGCCATCAGGACTAATGGCAAGGCAAGTCACCGAGGCGCGATGTCCCGTGAAAGTCGAGAGACATTCTCCCGTCCTCATGGACCAAATTTTCAGGGTTTTGTCCCCACTGCCACTGACGAGGGTTTTACCATCGGGAGTAAAGGCAATACAAGTGACAGCATAGCAGTGACCCTGGAGGGTATGGATTAAGTCTCCACTTTTGAGAGACCAGACTTTAATGGTTTTATCCGAACTGCCAGAGGCGACGAGTTTACCATCCGGGGAAAGGGCCACTGCCGCGACCCAGTTAGAATGACCCGTGAGGGTGTGAATTAACTGTCCCTTGCGGAGGTTCCAGATTTTAATCTGCTGATCGGAACTGCCGGATGCCAGGGTTTTACCATCGGCAGCGACTGCCACGGACCACACCGCCTCCTGATGACCCATCAGAGTCCGTAATAATTGACCCGTGGCGACATTCCAGACTTTAATCGTGTTATCCCAACTGCCAGTGACGAGGATATGACCCCGAGGAGAAAGGGCCACAGACCAAACCCCATCTTGATGTCCCACTAAGGTGCGATCGAGGGCAAAATCGGGGCGGGTGGGGTTAACGCTAGAGGGCGCAGGGAAAGCAATTACCCGAGTGGGTGCCACGGGATGAACCCCGGGGTGACTATTCTGAATTTGCTCTAACCGGGCGAGTTCCGATAAAATTGCTCTGGTATTGCTAGGACGCTGGGAGGGTAACGGTGCCATCAGGCGATCGAGAAATTCGGCAAACTCTGATGAAACCCCAGGGGCACTGCTACGCCAGCGAAATTCGTCCGTATAGGGTTCATAAAAGGTCAGGGGATGCTGGCGGGTTAACAAATAGACAAAGGTGCGACCCAAGGCAAAAAAGTCCGACTGTTCCACCGTATGGCCTTTTTCCTGTTCCGGTGGCGCATATCCTCGGGAAATAATCACGGTTCCGGCAGGGGTGATATTTTGGGGAGAGAGTTCCAAATGAGCGACCTCTCGAACCGTTCCAAAGTCAATTAAAGCCAAATTGCCATCGGGTTGGCGCATGATATTACTGGGTTTAATATCCCGATGGAAAAATTGGTGCTGATGGACTTCTTCGAGGAGAAGGACTAATTGTTTGAGCCATTCTAGGGCGAGGGATTGGGTGAGGGGAGTGTCTTGTTGTTTCAGCCATTCTTCGAGGTTGACTCCCTCGATTTTTTCCATGACGAGACAGTGTAAGGGAGTTTTGTAGTTCGGAGGGGCGATCGTAAAATAAGCCGAGGGTTCCATGTAGGGAATCCCTTGGAGATGGAGTTGACTGAGGACCCGCGCTTCTCGTTCAAATAGGGAAACGGCTTTTTTTTGGGCTTGGAGGGTGGTAAATTGGGTAAGGTTGAGGACTTTCAGGACTTTAGGAATGCCCTGGTCATCCACCTGATAAATGACGCTAAAGCCCCCAGAACTGAGGGCTTTCACCGGGCGATAGCGACGGTTCAGCAGCAATTGCATCCCACAACTGAGACAGAAGAGTTGGTGATCCGGATTGTGGGGGGAAGGACAGGCGGGATTGATGCAATAGCTCATAAACGCTTGGGGGCTGGATTGAGCGGGTAAGGTCGATACTTTACTTAAGGCGATCGCAAATTCAGGAAACCACTATCTGTAGTATAGGTGGGATTCCCGGCAGTTGTCTTGCGGTATAAGTCTGCCTGCATCATTGCTATCAATTGAAAATTGAAAATTGACAATTGACAATTGTTAATGATAGAACCAGGCGATCGCTGTCCTAACCCGTTCAAACGCGCCAACTCCAAACCTATTTAGCCCAAAAAAAAGGGGGAGCATTGCTCCCCTTGATTTTATCGAACTCTTTTAACCCAATGTTAAATTTTTAACCCATCCCTGCAATCTCTGGATGGAAGTAGAACGCTAATCCCAACACGACATAAGTCGCCAGGAGTAAAGTCCCTTCCAGCCAATCGGAACGGCCATCAGAACTCACCGAATTAGCAATAACAACCGATACCGCAACCGCCACCAGTTCAAAGGGGTTGAAGTTCAAATCCATCGGTTTATCGAGGATATAACCGGCAATGACTAAGACGGGGGCAACAAACAAGGCAATTTGTAAACTGGACCCCAGGGCCACGGATACGGAGAGGTCCATCTTATTCTTCATCGCGACTGTAACTGCCGTCGCGTGTTCCGCCGCATTGCCAATAATGGGAACGACAATCACCCCGGTAAAGAGGGCGGTTAATCCTAACAGAGAAGTGGCTTCTTCTAGGGAAGCGACTAACAATTCTGATTCGACAGCTACCATCAGAGTGCAGGCTAATAGTACCCCCGTCCATAACAAGACATTTGGCGGTTTGACAGGTTCGCCTTCTTCCCCTTCTAACTCTGCTTCCCCAACATCACAGAGGTAGGCATGGGTTTTCATGGAAAACACCAGGGTTAAGACATAAACGAGGATTAAGACGATCGCCACGCAGCTTGAGAGTTGTTGCATGGTCTTTTCTGCGATGCCGGTGGAGGTGAACTCTACCGCCGTGGGTAGTAACATGGCAATCACCGCTAGAGTCATCACCGACGCATTTAACCGGGCTACAATCGGTTGAAATTCTTGCTCTTTATACCGCAACCCTCCCAGCAGCATGGAAAACCCCATAACGAGGAGTAGGTTACTAATAATTGCAGCCCGTAATGCTGGCTTTAACGACATTGATTAATCCAGCATTCAGGGCAACTAGGGCGATAATTAATTCAGTGGCATTGCCAAAGGTTGCATTCAGCAATCCCCCAATATTTGGACCGACAACCACCGCAATTTCTTCTGTGGCAGTTCCCATCCAAGCCGCTAGCGGAATAATTCCCAAACAAGCGGTTAAAAAAATCGTTAACGCTCCCCATTCCAGAAAATGACCGACAATGGAAATGGGGACAAAGACAAGTAATCCGATGAAAATAATGTTTTTGAGGGACATCAAATTGATTAGGTCTCAGTAAAAAAATGAGTGGGAATTGAACCGGCAGAATCGGGACAAATTTCGGGTATTTTTAGGCCGCTAACCGGGCGTTTAAGGGCAGAGTCTAGGCTAAAAAACGACCGATCCCGTTTGAGTTTAAGTCCGGTTGAACAGACGGTGCTGGACAGAGTTCAGCTTTATAGACTGTCCTGAAATTGGCCTGCATGATTGGACTTGTCTCAAGACAAGGCAGGTGTAGGTGCCGCCCCTGGTATCAGTTCCCTCCGCCCTTGGCTAGGTAATTAGACTAGGAGATTGAAATTCTTCAATTCGTTCAGTCATAACGAAACCTGTTGTAGCACAAAAGCGCGTAACCTTGGGTTTGGATGTATTCATGATCCAGATACAAACCCCAGGATAAGTCTTGCGGAGCGGATTATAGCATAGACATTTTGATTTGCAAGTTTCAGAAAATAAAGATTTGTTTTGAAGTGTGAAATTCAGACCGGGGTCACACTATTTGCAATGGGGATCGGTTATAGTGCCTTTCAGAAGCTTCATCGCAGAAAACGGATAGAACAGCGATCGCGCAAGAGATCGCCCTAGAGATTATGAGGTACAAGCAAGGGCGATCGCGGTTTAAGCTCAGAGCAAGGTGGTTCGTGCCAAGTTTGTCATTGCCTTCGCGATCGCCACGCCACTTTCTTAGAAATTGCCTGCCCTTAATCCAACACTCTGTACCCCAGCGATCGCCTGCCTAAAGATAGATTTTATCGATTGTTTAGTTGTAGATCTAACAGTATGACAACCCCATCCGACACAGCAATTATGCTGAATCCGACCTTAACCACCCTGACTCCAGAAAAAACCCAGGAACTCGGACCGAACCGGCCAAAGTTGATCCCATCAAAACCGCCACGGGCGTCTATGTCTCCATCCACGGACATTTTTACCAACCCCCGCGAGAAAACCCCTATTTAGATGCGATCGAGCGGCAACCGAGTGCCTCACCCTTTCACGACTGGAACGAGCGGATTTATCACGAATGCTATCGTCCGAATGCCTACGCCCGAATCTTCAACGACTCGGGGGAAGTGGTGGGGATCGTTAATAACTATGAATATCTCAGCTTTAATATCGGTGCGACGTTAATGACATGGCTGGAACGCTATGACATGGAAGTGTACAATCGCATCATCGAAGCCGATCGCAAAAGTGCACAGCGTCTCAACGGTCATGGCAATGCGATCGCCCAAGTCTACAACCACATCATCATGCCCCTGGCTAACGAACGGGATAAATACACCCAAATTCGCTGGGGTAAAGAAGACTTCCGATCCCGCTTCGGACGTGATCCCGAGGGAATGTGGTTAGCAGAAACTGCCGTAGACTACGTTACCCTAGAAGCCCTGGTTGCCGAAGGCATTAAATTTATTATTCTGGCCCCCTCCCAAGCCCAACGCTGCCGCGTGATCCCCGCTGAAGGAGAACCTGAACCAGACTGGATCGAAGTCGGTGGCGCACAAATTGATCCCACCCGGCCTTATCGCTGTTTTCTCCCTGATCCCCAAGGGGGAGAAGACCGGAAATCCATCGATATCTTCTTCTACGATGGTCCAATTTCCCGAGATATGGGCTTTGATGACCTCCTGAGTAATTCCCATAACCTCCTCGGACGCTTAGGATTAGCTATTCAAGGGGATGGTCGCCCCAGTCAGTTACTCTCCGTCGCCACCGACGGCGAAACCTTCGGTCACCACAAAAACGGAACCGAAAAATGTCTCGCTTACGCCTTCGTCAGCGAATTCCCCAAACATGGCTGGACCGTCACCAACTTTGCCCATTATTTAAGCATCAGTCCCCCCTCCTGGGAAGTTCAACTCAAACCCGTCACCGCTTGGAGTTGTGCTCACGGTGTCGATCGCTGGCAGGAGGATTGTGGTTGCGCGGGCGGTGGCGGTTGGCATCAAAAGTGGCGGCGTCCCCTGCGCGATTCTCTCAACTGGTTGCGGGATCAACTCACGGACATCTATGAAGAACAAGGTCGCCACCTGTTCTTAGACCCGTGGCCCGCACGGGATGAATATATCAAAATTGTCCGCGATCGCTCCCCGGAAAATATTGACCGCTTCTTCCGACACCATCAAACTCGCCCTCTGACCCCTCTGGAACAAGTCGATGGCCTCCGCCTGCTGGAAATGCAGCGTCATAGCTTGCTGATGTACACCAGTTGCGGCTGGTTCTTTGAAGAACTCTCCCGCCCGGAAGGGGTCCAAATTCTCCGCTATGCCGCCCGGGCGATCGAACTCGCCGGAGATGTCGCCGGAGTTCAACTCGAACGCGAATTTATCGCCCGTCTTGCCTTCGCACCCAGTAACGTCGATTCTTTTAAAGATGGGGCCGGGGTTTATCGCGATTTGGTCCAAACCGACCAAATTAGCTTAGAGCAAGTCGCCGCCCATTACGCCATCAGTGGACTCTTTACCAGCTATGCCCCCCAACATCGGGTCTACTGCTATGACGCTTACCAACGGGATTATCAGTTGCAACGCATGGGTCCCCTGACCCTGGGAGTCGGACAACTGCAATTGGTTTCGGAAATCACCCGAGAAAGTGTTGATTTAGTCTTTGCTGTCCTTCATCTTGGGGGTTGGGATTTCCATTGCAGCATTCAACCCTTCACCGGGCGACGGGCCTACACCCAGATGAAAGAGCATCTGTTTGGGGTCCTCCAAGAAGCCAGTGCCGCCCATGCTATTCTGGCGATGAATGAGCATTTTGATGGGAAATCCTATAATTTACGCGACCTGTTTGCCGAGGAACGCCATCGGATCATGCGCCTATTAAGTCAAGAAACCTTGATGCGCCTCGACCAACTTTACAGCCAGGTGTATCGGGATAATTATGGGATCATGATGGGCTTCCATCGGGATGAACTGCCTGTGCCGAAAGAGTTGCAGGTGGCCGCAGAGATTGCCTTGGGCCATCGCTGTATGGAGTCCGTTCTAGGTTTAGAACAGGAACTGGGGATGGCCCAGGGTGATGGACAGGTGATGTCTGGGCATTTAGGGGAGTTAGAAGCGATCGCCACGGAAGCCGAACATACCCGTTGCACGCTCTATCTGCCCGAGGCCAAGGTCATTTTAGAACGGTCCATTCTGCGATCGCTCTGGGACCTCCTCCACGAAGCCCAACCGGAACTGCTAGAGGCCGATATTCAGCGCTTAGAACGCCTGATTGCCGTGGGTCAACGCCTCAATCTTGGCTTGTCCCTAGAACGCTCCCAAGAGCTTTATTTCTATTGGCTGACGGGTCAAGGCGATCGTCACGGTCTCCCCGCTCTTGATACTACAATTGCCTCGGGTTCTGCTGAATCCTTCGCCATTTCTCCGGGAGATCCCGTCCAACTCCGTCGTCTGTTGTTATTGGGTCAAACCCTCCGGGTTTACGTTAGTCCCCAATTAGAACAGCTACGCTAACCCTAATTGCCATTTAATCTAATAGCCTGCACTTTCTAGAATAGAAAGCGCAGGCTATTAGATTAAATACTAAATCTAGAGGCGAGCAAGCATCACCCTGGGGGGATTCTAAACCTACATTTTTGATTTAAAACCGGATTAATCATCATAGCGTTGAGGTAAATTGGGTGACTCAGAGTTTAATCTTTGGAATTTTACACTCTATCTTTAGGTTCATAACCACCTCAAATTCTCTCACTTAAGAATCTCACCCAAGACAGATGAATGTCCCGAGTTTTCTAATTAAATTAGTCTCAGCAAGGAATCAAGCGAGGACTATCTGCCTGCCGTGTGAAACGCTGCGATCGGTGCTGCGGGAGGCTGATGTGACTTCACTCACAGCACCCAACCGATCGCAAACACGAAACCGCAGTGAGGAACCTTAGCGACAATTAAGCAATTTTAGAAGATTCTGTTAATAGCAGCATAAGTCGTCAAGCAATTGAGTGAAGTAAATGATGTTTTTAAAACTAGCTCTGGGATTAGTCTCTATATCGGTCGTTCAAATCGGACTGAGTGGGTTGGCACCTGTATCCGCTGCCGTTTCCAGCCCACATGAGGGCATGACGATGGATTGCTCTGCAGCGGAACAGTGTACATTGAGAGGGGCAAGCACCATCGAATGGGAAGCGCCCACTACCCAAAAAATTCCTGAACCGGGTATGGTCACCGCCATTATCCTCTCTGGCCTGGGAATTGTCTCTTCGCAAAAAAGACGTCCCGTCGCAGACAAGTAAATCCTACTGGGTGCAGAACTGAGTCTGAGTCATCTGGACTGTCCAAGGGTTCTTTGGGTGCATCCCCTTCTTCAATCGGTTATCTAGGTGCATCCCCTTTTTCATCAACGAATCTGGTCATCCTCTCCAAAACCCAGATCTTACGGAATTTTCAAGTTGAAAATTATCCAACGGAGCGATCGCCTCCCCATCGTCGGCATAGCGCGTTCCAGTTTACCCAAAAACAGGGGATAATTTTTGTCCTGACTATTCGTAAGCGGTGTTTTTGGAGGATTTTTCATTGCCAGGGACCCGGAGTGGAGAACCCAGCACCCCATCACGCTGAACTCAACCCGGGACCCCTGATTGAACATTCACCCCTAACTGTAGGGTTGAGAAATTAAGGGTTTCCAACAGTTTAAACCGCTATTCTCACCGAGAAAAATCCTGGGCATGGCGCTTAACCTGAGCCAAGTCAAGGACCAGGCCGGTCTTTAAGAATGATATAATCAAAAGACTGAACACCTACGCTGCACCCACTTTAAATTTTAAAATAACAAAGGGATATGACTGGTTCTTTAGCTCAAAATGCGATCTCACTCCTCATCGAGTTGGCACAAACTGGAGAAATCGATCCCTGGGATGTCCAAGTGATTGAGGTGATTGACCGATATCTCAGTAGACTGTCTCAAGTTCATGAAGCGGGACGAGTTGAGCGGGAAGCGGCTTTATCGGAGACGGGACAAGCCTTTCTGTATGCCTCGATGTTGGTGTTACTGAAAGCAGATGCCCTGGCGCGTTCGGAATCTCTGCTAGATGACCCCAATGCCTCGGAGGACGAAGAGGGGGAATTTCTGGACCCGATGGATGAGGAAGGGCAAGGGGGGAATATTCCCAGACAGCTAGAATTGCAACTCAAACGACGGGCGGTGGCACCTACACCTAAAAAACGCCGGGTTACGCTTCAAGAGTTGATTGAACAGTTGCAGTTGATGTCAATGGCGATCGAAACGCCGCCTCGCCGTCGTGCGAAACGACATGGCGGATCGAAATCGACGGCGAGTACGGTGCGGGCGCTGACGGAGTTAGCGGACCAAGAAAATATTTCGGAAGTGGCCGATCGCCTGACTCGATTTTTGTTAGCCTACGCGGAAAAACTGGACCTCTGTGAACCCTGGTTAGAATTGGAGGCGCTTTTAGCAGGGTTGATGGACCAACGCGGCGATCGCCCCTCTGGAGAATCCACAGATCCGCAGTCCCTCCCAACTTCCCATGACCGCGTGGGAGTCTTTTCCGCCCTGCTTTTACTCTCCGCCCAGTCTAAAGTTGAACTGTCCCAAGAACAATTTTACGGAGACCTCAAAATCCGGGCGATCGTCGATGCAGTCCCCGTAGAGAGTCCACCCACTCTCAACGAGGCAATGGTTTAACCCGATACCGTATCCCCACCGCAAAAACCCTGCACCGGAAGCACCTTGCCCCTCACCGACTCCGCGATCGCACCCATGAAGTGCTGCCGGACTGGGAATTACCGGGCGATCGCTCAACCCTTCACCGGAAACCTCATTCCCAGGGCTGGCCCTTCCGTATGATGATCGCGACTAAAAGATAAGAATTTTTTGCAATTTCAAAACATTAATTCGTTAAAATTGATAGGCTCAAGGATAAGAGAAAAATATCTATGAAAGCCATGATTCTGGCAGCGGGTAAGGGTACCCGAGTCCGTCCGATTACATACACCACCCCCAAACCGATGATTCCCATCCTGCAAAAACCAGTGATGGAGTTTTTAGTGGAATTGCTTCGCCAGCATGGTTTTAACCAAATCATGGTCAACGTTAGCCACCTCGCCAACGAAATTGAAAACTATTTCCGGGATGGACAAAGATTTGGCGTGGAAATTGGCTATTCCTTTGAAGGTCGGATTGTGGATGGTGAACTCGTCGGAGAGGCACTCGGAAGTGCAGGCGGCATGAAGCGCATCCAAGACTTTAACCCCTTTTTCGATGATACCTTTGTCGTCCTTTGTGGAGATGCTTTAATCGATCTGGACTTGACGGAGGCCGTCAAGTGGCACAAAGAAAAAGGCTCGATCGCCACCATTGTTATGAAATCTGTCCCCCGGGAAGAAGTCTCCAGTTATGGGGTAATTGTCACGGACGAAACGGGCCGCGTCAAGCAATTCCAAGAAAAACCGTCCGTAGAAGAAGCCATCAGCACTAACATTAACACGGGTATTTATATTTTCGAGCCTGAAGTGTTGAATTACATCCCCTCGGGCAAAGAATATGATATCGGGGGTGAACTCTTCCCCCAACTGGTCGAAATGGGTGCTCCGTTCTATGGCATCGCGATGGATTTCCAATGGGTGGATATTGGAAAGGTGCCGGACTATTGGCGGGCAATTCGTGGCGTGTTAACCGGAGAGATCCAAAATGTCTCGATTCCCGGCAAAGAGGTCATGCCCGGGGTGTACACGGGCTTAAATGTCGCAGTTAACCTGGATAAGGTGGATATTAAAGGACCCGTCTACATTGGGGCCATGACCCAAATTGAAGATGGGGCCAAAATTATTGGACCTTCCATGATCGGGCCCAGTTGCCGAATTTGCAGTGGCGCAACGGTGGAAAATAGCGTAATTTTTGAATATTCTCGCCTAGGTCCGGGGGTGCGTTTAGTGGACAAACTGGTGTTTGGCCGCTACTGCGTGGATAAAACAGGGGCATCTATTGATGTCCAAGCAGCGGCCCTGGATTGGTTGATTACAGATACTCGTCAAGCGATTCCCGTGAATACCCCCGAGGAAGGCAGAGCGATCGCCGAACTCCTCGAAAGCGAAGGTCGCCCTTAGCATCAATGTAGTGCTTTCAGAAACCGGGTTTCCTAAAAACTACTCCCGTTGTCATCCCTCTGTATGGGGAAGCATACCCGGTTTCTGTGGCCTTACCCACTTTTTTTATAAACCGACGCACTTAGGAATTGATGTCTTTCCACGTTATCCCCCGGTTGGAAATGGCTCGGATCCGTCGGTTAAACCCTGCGTTTGAGCGGGGGTTGTTTCTCACATTTTTTACCTTTGTTCTCACACTTCCGTCACAACCGGCTATGATGTTTTCCCTCTCTCCGCTAATTTCAGTGCTTAATCTCTTCATAAAACGCTTTTTAATCAAATTTCAATCAACGCATAAGTTGGGCAAAAATAGAGAAATTTAAAGTCAATTTGAACAATGTTTTAGAAAAGGAAAATAGATTTTTTGACGACAGTTCCTCTGTGATGTTTAAATTGCCCTACAAGGTGACCCCCATTGGATCCTTAAACCGAGGCACTTCACCCTTGCCCATCATGTGGCCCTCTCTTCATCCCTGGGTTGGAATAGGAAACAAAATAGGCTCCTCAAGTTTAAAACCCTATTTCTAACGCACCTTTCCTTTATAGCTTAAGATCATAGCTTGGCTTCCAAAACCCTAGTATTTGCGTAGGTTTACATAGATTGAAAACTTCTAGGTTTGTTAAAATTTGTAAAACGTGCAGTATTTAAAGGAAATTTAAGCTTACACTAAAGAAGATATGCAGGCTTTGTGGGTTACCCATTTTCCCCCTTACTAAACTAGCGATCGCCAGTTCTTCCGGGGGCATTTGACCCAAGCCAAGTGCAGATTAACTCCACTTCCTACTGAACCCCAAAAATATTTGAATCTTCAAGTTTTCACCCTATTTTTACCCAGTGCATTTGGCGCAGACTCGGAAAAATCTAATCGACAGCAGGAGAAGAAAACTAATGAAGTATATTGAATTGCCGGGTTACCAAATTTGTGAAGAAGTTCAAGCTGGCGTTAAAAATATGGTATATCGGGGGGTTAAGCAACCCCACAAAACCCCAGTTATTATCAAGTTTCTTAAAGCCGAATATCCCACCCTGGCGGAAATCACCCGCCTCCGTCATGAATATAAAATAACCGAAAATCTGCACCTTGATGGAATCATTCAGACCTACAGCCTAGAACCCTATAAAAAAGGGTATGCTTTAGTCGTAGAGGATATGGGAGGACGCTCCCTCAATCACCTACTGGAATCTCAACCTATCTCTGTGGTCGAATCCCTGAAAATTGGAATTCAACTGGCCAAAGCCTTGGGAGAACTTCATCAAAATCAGATTATTCATAAAGATATTAAACCTTCCAATATTATCATCAATTCTGAAACTCAGCAAGTTAAAATTACAGATTTCAGCATTTCTACGAGACTGACCCGAGAAACTTATCAAAGCGGCAATCCGAACCAAATTGAAGGGACACTCAACTATATGTCCCCTGAACAAACGGGACGAATGAATCGGTCTTTGGACTACCGGACTGACTTTTATTCCCTGGGCATTACCTTCTATCAAATGCTGACTGGGAAATTACCTTTTGAATCCAATGATCCACTCAAATTAATTCACTGTCATATTGCCGTTGCCCCCATTGCCCCCCATCAGGTTGACCCGAAGATTCCCGAGGCAGTTTCAGCGATCGTCATGAAACTCATTGCCAAAAATGCTGAAGACCGATACCAAAGCGCCGAAGGATTAAAAGCCGACCTAGAGACCTGTCTCCAGCAACTTCTGACCACAGGAACAATCGAAGATTTCACCCCAGGAAACTTAGACAAATCCGGCCAATTTTTGATTTCAGAAAAACTCTATGGACGGGAAGCAGAAGTAGCTAATTTATTAGCCGCCTTTGACCGAATTTCTGAAAATCGGTTGGATAGCAAGGAACCCGTGAAACCGGAAATTATCATGGTTTCGGGTTATTCTGGGATTGGTAAAACCCGGGTCATCAATGAAATTCATAAACCAATTGTAGGGGCTTGTGGATATTTTATTTCGGGAAAATTCGACCAACTCCAGCGTCATATTCCTTATTCTGCGATCGCTCAAGCATTTTTGAAATTAACGCAACAGATTCTCACGGGAACTTCAGAGCAACTCCAGGAATGGCAAGGCAAACTCCAATCGGCCTTGGGAGAGAATGCTCAAGTTATTATTGATGTGATTCCTGAACTGGAACAAATTATCGGACCTCAGCCCCCCGTCCCCGACCTAGGACCCACAGAAACTCAAAACAGATTTAACCGCGTTTTTCAAAAATTTATCGGAGTTTTCACCCAAGAAAATCATCCCCTGGTCATCTTTTTGGATGATTTACAATGGGCCGATTCAGCCTCTTTAAAATTCATTGAAAAGCTGATGAGCGACTCGGAAAGCCAATCCCTGCTTCTCGTCGGCGCTTATCGAGACAATGAAGTTTCGCCCATCCATCCGACCATTCAAACCTTAGAAAAAATTAAGCAATCGGGGACAGTTATTAATGATATTGTTCTCCAACCTTTGGGCTTGTCTCATGTCATTGCATTAATCCGAGATGCGTTAGGAAGAATGAACTCTTCCGCACTGGTTTCCCTGGCGAAACTGCTTTATCAACAAAACTGGAGGAAATCCATTTTTCTTAACCCAGTTGCTAAAAACTCTGTATGCAGAAAAGTTAATAAAATTTAATTTTGTTACCGGGACCTGGAACTGGAGTCTGCAACAGATTCAATCGGTAGGGATTACGGATTGCAATGTGGTTGAATTGGTGGCCCGGAATCTGCAAACCCTGCCAGAATTGACCCAAAAGGTCTTAAAATTAGCCGCCTGTATTGGCAATCAGTTTAATTTAGAAGTTCTGGCGATCGTGAATGAAGCCTCCCCAGAAGAGACAGCGGCGCAGTTGTGGGATGCGCTACAGGCGGGTTTAATTTTACCAGGTTCAGAAGCCTATAAGATTCCCCTGTTTGCGGAACAGTCATTCAAGACAGCCGGAGAAACTATTTCTGATGAATCGAACACGATCGCCTATAAATTTTTGCACGATCGCGTTCAACAAGCGGCTTATTCTCTGATTCCGGAAGCCCAAAAGCAAGAAACCCATTTAAAAATTGGTCAATTGCTGTTGCAAGCTACCACCCCAGAAGGCATTGAAGTCATCGTCTTCGATCTGGTGAATCAACTCAACGTTGCGGTGGATCTGATTAGCAGTCGCAGCGAACAATATCAACTCGCTCAATTAAATCTGATTGCTACCCAAAAAGCCAAAGCGGCGATCGCCTACGAAGCGGCCCTGCAATATGTTACCGTGGGACTCCAACTCCTCACCCCTGACAGTTGGAAAGAAGACTATACCCTAACCTTTTCCCTCCATCTTGAAGCCATCGAATTAGAATATTTAAACGCAAAGTTTGAGGAAGCCGGAACCCTCCTAGAATTTGCCTTAAATCAGGCGCTTTTACCCCTGGATCGCGTCAAGGTTTGCGAACTGCAAATGCAGATTTATATCGCGCAACTGCAAATGCTTCCGGCGATCGACCAGGGGCTACCCTCTTAAAAGACCTCGGGACCGAACTTATCCCTCTCCAGACGGAAGATAGTCTAGTGATTCCCCTTCCCTCCCTGAATCAACTCGATGCCATTCCCACCCTAACTGACCCCTATAAACTCTCGGCATTGCGGATTTTAACCACCCTTTGCGCCCCGATTTTCTTTGCCAAACCCCAAATGTTTCCCGAGACCATTGTAACAATGGTTCAGTTTTGCATTAAAGAAGGAAATTCGGCACTAGCGGCGTTTGTTTATGCCTTTTATGGCTTATTTCTATCGGGTTTAGGTGAAATTGATGCCGGATATCATTCCGGTCAAATTGCCTTGAAGTTACTCGAAGAATTTAATGCCAAACAACTAGCCGCCAAGGTTTTCAATTTATTTAACGCCCATAATCGACCCTGGAAAGAGCATGGAAAAAATAGTTTGTCCCAATTTAGAGAAGGGGTTCAAACTGGCTTAGAAACCGGAGATATAGAATGGGCTTGTTATTGTGCCGGAAACTATTGTGGATTTTCTTTCTTGACCGAAGACTCGTTAGAGTTTGTGGTAGAAGAACAACAGAAATATATTGACATTGCCAAAAAAAGCAAGATAGAAACGGCCATTTATTATGGCAGTGCCTGGAGACAACTGGGATTAAATTTATTAGGAGAAGCCTCGGACAACACTCAGTTAACTGGAGCCAGCTTTGATGAAGCCGAGATGTTACCCCGGCTGATTGCTTCTAAGAGTGGCACGGTTTTGTTTATGGTGTATTTATGCAAAACTATTTTATTTTATCAGTTTAAACGCTATAGCGATGCGGTAAAAACTGCTGAGTTGACCACGGAACAAGTTGGCTCGGCAATGGGATATCTCCAGGTGGCGGTGTTGAATTTCTACGAATCCCTGAGTCTTTTGGGAGAATATTCCAACCTGCCCGAAAGCAGCCGCCTCCTCTATTTAGAGCGGGTGGATATGAATCAAACTCAGATGAAAACCTGGGCATTTCATGCTCCCATTAACTTTCAACATAAGTATGATTTGGTCGCCGCAGAACGCGCCCGAGTTCTGGGGGAAAATTTTCAAGCAATGGAATTATACGATAGTGCCATAGCTAGAGCAAAAGAGGCGGGGTATGTTCAAGAAGAGGCGATCGCCAATGAACTAGCTGCTGAATTTTATTTCTCCTGTGGCCGAAATAAACTCGCCAAATTATACCTCACCGATGCCTATTATAGTTACATTCACTGGGGCGCAAAAGCGAAGGTCAAAGATTTAGAAGTCCGCTATCCAGAGTTTTTCCAGCAAATTTTAAGGCGAGAATCCTTGGAAGGTCAAGGAATGCCCACCCTGACTTCCAATACCACCACTACCACCGCCAGCGTCATTGATGCCCTGACCATTGTTAAAGCTTCTCAAGCGTTATCCGAAGAAATTCGGCTGGATAAGTTGCTGGATAAATTAATTCAAATTCTGCTCGAAAATGCC
Source organism: uncultured cyanobacterium (assembly GCA_963821735.1). Taxonomy (GTDB): domain Bacteria; phylum Cyanobacteriota; class Cyanobacteriia; order Cyanobacteriales; family Laspinemataceae; genus Laspinema. The sequence goes on along the minus strand of CAWGFK010000070.1, from coordinate 685,983 downwards.
GCAGCAACCAAAGGATTATTATTTCTCAAAAAAGCAGACAGTTTGGTCCTCGTTGCTGAAGGGATTTTAAAAAAAGATAAAGTGGAAGTGATGAGAACGGTTATCCTGGATCGGCATTCAGATCTACCGGAAGCCGTGGTCAATTATGTAGAACGGACTCAGAAGACGTTGGTTTTAAACAATGCCCGATTAGAAGGGCTATTTACTGCGGACCCCTATATTTTAAAAGCGCAGCCCAAGTCAATTTTATGTATGCCTTTAAACCAAAAAGGCAAAGAAAGTGGCATCCTTTATTTGGAAAATAATGTAACGATTGGGGCATTTACGGTGCAGCGGTTGGATGTCTTAAAACTTTTATGCACCCAAGCCTCAATTTCTTTAGAAAATGCCGGGTTCTATGAGCAACTCCAAGATTATTCCTACAAATTAGAGGAAAAGAATGCGGCGCTCCAGGAATTGTCCGATCGCGAGCGAGAAAAGGCCGATCAACTGGCTGAGTCTTTACATCAATTGCAACAAACCCAAGCGCAATTGGTCCAGACTGAGAAAATTTCCAGTTTAGGACAATTAGTAGCAGGAGTTGCTCATGAGGTGAATAATCCCGTGGGGTTTATTGCCGGGAATTTGACTCATGCGATGGAGTATGTTAAGGACTTGCTGGATTTGGTGAATTTGTATGCTCACTATTTTCCCAATCCTCCGGTAGAAATCTCCGAGAAAATTGCAGCAATTGAGCTAGAATATATTAAAGAGGATTTGCCTGAATTGCTCAATTCAATGACTGTGGGAACGGAGCGAATTAAGGATATTATGCAGTCGTTGCGGAATTTTTCTCGGGTGGATGCGGTGAAGAAACCCACTGATATCAATGGGGGACTGGATAGTACCTTGATGATTTTAACAGCCCGGTTAAAAGGAAAAGGCGATCGCCCCCAGATTAAAGTCATCAAAGAGTATGGAAATCTGCCCGAGGTGACTTGTTTTGGGGGACAACTCAATCAAGTCTTTATGAATATTATCGCCAATGCGATCGATGCGATCGATGACATGACCCATCACGAGTCAGACTCCACCAGTCCCAACAGCTTATCGCATCCCTCTCCTATGATCCGCATCCGCACTGAAGTCGTCGAAGAATCGGTGAGGATCCATATTGCAGATAATGGTCCCGGAATGCCAAAAGAAGTGCGCGATCGCCTCTTTCATGCCTTCTTCACCACCAAACCCGAAGGAAAAGGGACCGGACTGGGAATGTCAATTAGTCAGCAAATTGTCGTGGAAAAACATGGCGGAAGAATTCACTGTCTTTCTGCGCCGGGACAAGGCACTGAGTTTATTATCCAGATTCCTTTAACTCCCCAAACTCAAGAGGTTGAACGAGAGGCGATCGGACAATCATCCCGATAGTGGGATTTCTAATGAACAAGGGAAGAGTCATGAATAAATTGCTCCTCCCTTGTTCTATTCAGACCTTATGTCGTTAAATAAGTGTAACGACCCAAACAGCGTTCGTAATTTTGCAGCAATCGTTGAGATTCCTGTAGGGTAATATTCCCCTCTTTTAACGCTTGTTCCGTCTGCTTGCGGATACTTTCAATCATGTCTTCAGAATCATATTGGACATAACTGAGGACTTCTTTCATCGTATCCCCCTTGACCACGTGCTCGATTTCATAGCCTTTGGGAGTCAGCTTAATATGCACAGTATTGGTATCCCCAAACAAATTATGCAGATTGCCCATAATTTCCTGATAAGCACCGCCGAGAAACATTCCTAAATAGTAGGGTTCATCAGGTTTGAGGCGATGCAATTCCAGAACGTGCTTGACATCGAGCAAGTCAATGAATTGGTCGATTTTGCCATCACTATCACAGGTCAAATCCGCCAGAGTAGCGCGCTCCGTGGGTTTTTCATCTAAGCGATGAATGGGCATAATCGGGAATAACTGGTCGATCGCCCAACTATCGGGTGCCGATTGAAACACCGACAAATTAATGTAGTAGATGGAGGCCATAATTTTTTCCAACTCCTCCAAATCATCCGGGACATAATCGACACCCCGAACAATTTCCTGGATTTTCCCACAACAAGCCCAGTAGAGTTGTTCCGCCCTGGCGCGTTCCCGCAAACTCAAGTAGCCGAAATTAAATAAGCTAATCGCCTCCTCTTTAAATTGGATAGCATCGTGATAGGCTTCTTGGTAATTTTCAGCTTTAATTGAGTGATAGGTATCTGACAGATTCCGCAGAATCAGATGTTCTTTTTCCGTACTCGGTTCTGGGGGTTGAATCGAGACATCACTGGTGCCGAGGACATTAAAAATTAACACCGACTGATGGGAGGCGATCGCCCGTCCACTTTCACTAATTAGAGTCGGCATCGGCACCTGACCTTCTTCGCAAGCTTCCTTCACTTCCGCCACAATATCATTGGCGTAGTTTTGCATATTGTAGTTTTTGGAAGCATGGAAATTGGTTTTAGAGCCATCGTAATCGACGCCTAAACCACCGCCAACATCCAAATACTTCATATTGGCTCCCAACTTGGCCAACTCTACATAAATCTGGCTGGATTCGCGGATAGCATCTTTCACCTTGCTAATGGCAGAAATTTGCGAACCAATATGGAAATGTAACAACTGGAGACAGGAGAGCATATCAGCGGCAGCAAGTTGATCTACCGCATGGATGATTTCAGGAATAGTCAGACCAAATTTAGCCCGATCGCCCGAGGAACCCCCCCAGCGGCCAATCCCTTTGCTCATCAGTTTAGCCCGCACCCCTAAGATGGGCTGAATCCCGAGGTTTTTCGAGGCAGCGATCACCATCTCCACCTCTTCCAACTGTTCGATCACCACGATCGCCCGTTGACCCAGCCGCTGGGCTAAAATTGCCGTTTCAATGTATTCTCGGTCTTTGTAGCCATTACAAATCACCAGGGCCCCCTCGGTTTTCAGCGTCGCGAGGGCAATCATCAGTTCGGGTTTAGAACCTGCTTCCAGGCCAAATTGATGGGGTTGACCGAAGCGGACTAAATCCTCAATCAGATGGCGTTGTTGGTTGCACTTGACTGGAAATACACCCCGATAGACTCCGGGGTACTTGTAGCGAGCGATCGCCTTAGAAAAGCAAGCATTCAACCGCTCGATCCGGTCTTCTAAAATATCCGAAAAGCGAATCAGCAGGGGTAAATCCAGATTGCGCTGTCCGAGGGCCTGGACCAGTTCCAGTAAATCCAACGACCCACCGCGATCGCCTCGGGGAGAGACCGTCACATGACCTGCCGCATTAATGGAAAAATAAGGCTCTCCCCAGCCTTGAATCCGATACAGTTCCTCACTCTCCTCAATCGTCCAAGGTTGTGCCTGCTTAGAGGGATGCAACACAATTGGGGCGATCGCCCCTGACCCCCGGTCTTCGGTCCCGTTCCCATCCGTCGAGTTTTCCCCGAGGTTGGTCTCGGCGATATTTGGCTTAACTCCCATAATTTCTTCGCGGCCTTGCAACAACGCGCTCCCAGTCCATTCAATCGTTAATTTTCATCCCGCCAAGGGATGTCATGCAGCGCTCCCTTTCCCTGGATTAACCGGGGTGAATTCGGCCTCAACCGGCAGAATAAAATAGCGCTCTCATAACCGTGGATGTTAGCATATTGCACGAAAACTCGTGTATTTCAGATAACACCGAACCGATGAGTTGAGAAATTGGTTCAGGCTCCGACCTGGAGGAGGGGACGTTCTGAGATAGGCTTAAAGGGTGATAGTTGTTAATCGTCAAGTGCTAGGAGATTGGTTTGGAACGGACATTTATCGCAATCAAGCCCGATGGAGTCCAACGCAAACTCATCGGGGAAATTATTCGGCGGTTTGAAGCCAAAGGGTTTACCCTGGTGGGACTGAAAATGATGAGCGTGCCTCGGGAGTTGGCCGAGAAACATTACGAGGTTCACCAGGAAAAAGCATTTTTTCCTGGGTTAGTGAAGTTCATCACCTCGGGTCCATTGGTGGCAATGGTATGGGAAGGAGATGGAGTGGTTTCTTCCGCTCGAAAAATCATTGGTGCAACCAATCCCTTAACGGCAGAACCCGGGACGATTCGCGGCGACTTTGGTGTGAGTGTCGGACGCAACTTGATCCACGGGTCCGATGCGATCGAAACTGCTGCCAAGGAAATTAGCCTGTGGTTTACACCGGAAGAACTGGTGAGTTGGGATTCAGCGATGGCAGGTTGGCTTTACGAATAGAGGCGATCGCTGCTTTTATTCTGAAGCCAAGACCTTGAGACTCCAGGACTAAGCGGTAAGAATTAAGAACTTCCCTGGGTGAATTCTTAATTCTTCTGACCGCTTAGTCCTGAATGACTTCTTCCGTTTCCTGAATTGGAGCCACGGCCTCTGCATCGTTACTGAGGGCGGCTTCAACGACATTTTCCAGTTCAGTCTCGGGCTTTCTGAGGGAAAATCCCCAGATGAATAACACCACAACCGAGGAAATCAAGAACCATTCCGGTAAAATAAAATCGGCGTCAAACACGCGCAGCAGCAGACGCAATCCCACCAAGCCTACGGTAATATAACCGGCATCTTCGAGGTGAACATATTCATCCAACCAGCGGATAAATAACCCAGCCATAAATCGTAGGGCAACAATGCCAATGGTTGCACCTGTAACAATCAGCCAAATTTCTGAGGAAACTGCAATGGCGGTGGTGACACTATCCAACGAAAAGGCCAAATCCGTCATGGCAATGATGGGAATCGTTTGCCACAATGAATTATATTTCGGGCCACTGCGCTGATTGTCTTCGCCTTCTGAGGACGTAAAATATTGAAAGACTAACCACAACAAATAAAGCGCTCCAATGAGCTGGAACTCCCAAAAGTTGATTACCCAAGTGGCGGTAAAAATCAGCGCTATCCGCAGGATAAAAGCAGCCAGTAGACCAAAATTGAGGGCCTGACGCTGGATCTTTGGGTCCGATAATCCTTGGGCAATCGATGCTAGGGCGATCGCATTGTCTGCCGAGAGCACCGACTCCAACGCTACTAAAATCAGCAGCAGGAAACCTGTTTCAATTCCGATATTATGGGGATAAAAATCACTAAATCGGTCTAGCATTAACGAAAAATTTTCCTTGATAGCGGTCACGCAGGGAAACCAAGCCAATCATTCCGCCATGATTTTCCCTCTTTCTGCCTTTGAGTCGCGAAAAACCCTCATCTGACGAGGGATTTGGGCCGGTGAAGCCCTCTGTGCGAGTCGAGAGCAGTCGGCTAGTTGCAGCGACCTCGGTCAAAATCGGGGGCAATCACTTAGGCTCGAATGATCAGCGGTCTTCAATCAGCTTAACCTTTTATTACAAATTTCAGTACACCGGATCTCCCGTTTCCGGGAATAAATTCGCCCTGATCCCCCTCGTTGAGAGTCCTGTTGAGTCCCGAGAGGGAGTAAAATGGCAGAACTATTTGTTGCATATTGTAACAATGGGTTTCCTCCCGGCACGAAATAGCCGACAGTAGTTAAAAATATCCAATTATCAAGGAGGTCTGCATTATGGGAATCTCTGAAACCCAAGTTTTAGTTGCACTGGTGATTGCTTTAATTCCAGGAATCTTAGCCTTCCGTCTGGCAACCGAACTGTACAAGTAAGGTTGTCCCAGTCCAACGGATCAGGGCCGGTCCAGGAACCTTGCCTAGAGTAAGGGTCCTTGACCGGCTATTTATTCAGGAACCTGTTTCCTAAATTAATGCAATAACACAAAATTGCTAAATCAGGATCCCCTAACGGGTTGATCCGGGGGATGATTGCAGGGTTGAGGAATTTTTTGCAAGCCTTTTTCAAAAAAAAGTCTTAAGGTAGGCTGTTGATCTCTAAACAAGGGAGTAGAATTCAGGTGGGATACGCGCTCGTCCTGCCGCGCAACCACAAAGCCCGGGTTAGATCCGGTTAATGCTTTTTTTTTGAATTGAAACTGATATTTCAGGCAAGGTAAGGGATAGTCACTCTCATGAATGCAATTCAACCCTCAACGCCCCATTTAATACCTGTGGAAACGCGACGTCCAAAAAGACGCGGGTTGTCGCAACAGCACCAACGGCGACATCTTTACCGGGCGATCGCCGCTGAAACTACGGTGAAGTTAGCCGTCAACGCGGTGCTTTCGGTGGTTGCTGTCTCTGCGGTGATCACCCTGCTTCCGTATCAACAATCTCGGCAGCAAGATTTACAGGATATTCGGGCTGAAGTTAACCATGTTGAAACCCGCGTGAATCGCTTGCAAGCTGAACTGCAACGGTTGATGGCTCCGGAACAAGCGACGAGTATTATGGAAGAACACAGCTATCGGGTCGATCCCAATAAGGTTCAAATTGTGATTGATAAATAAGCCGACTGCCCCAGTGAAGCGTTAACCCCTTAACAAGGCGGGTAGGCAGGGTAAGAGCAGGCTTTCAAAACTAGCATAACCTTGGCATCTTTTGCCGGTTATGCTTCCCTAACAGTTGTTATCCGAGGAAGTAGGATGAGGGGTATGATTGAGACTCTGGCTTAGGAATGGGGACTGGTGTCGGAAGACCCAATCAGTTCATGAATCCAATTTTTGACCAGCGATCGCAACCGGGTGGATACTTCAGGAGATGAAGCGGTAGATTCAGGCAAAAATTCCAGGGCCCGTCGATAGTCGGCGATCGCCGCATTCCATTCTCCCATCACATGATAAGTCCGGCCTCGTTCAGCAAAGATATGCCCTTCAATTTGCCCGAGTCCCAAGGCTATTTCAAAATTCTCGATCGCCAATTCATAGATTTCCATTTCCCGCAAGGTGATCCCCTGATTGATCAGCGCCCGCACGTTAAACGGATTCAGGTCGATCGCCATGTCATAGTCCAAGGTTGCCTCTACGCGCAACCCTAAAGCGGCATAGCAATTACCCCGATTGTTGTAGGCTTGGGATAGTTGAGAATCTAGCTCGATGGCTTGGTTATAATCAGTTAGAGCTTTCTCATACTCCCCACTTTGGAAATACATCAACCCCCGATTGTTGTAGTCAATCGCACTGGCGAGATTCTGCGAGACTAACGAACTCAGCAGGGCGATCGCCCCGGCATAGTCTCCCCGTTGAACCGTCAAACTCGCTTGTTGACGTAACTGCTGCGGGGATAACCCTTGGGACCCCAATGCCACCCCAGTGGGGGAGGGGCCTTCCCAAGTAGACCGGCGCTGGCGTTTGCCCCTTGCAGGCCCCTTGACCAGACCCGACCCTTGATTTGTCAAAGCCGAATCTGGAGTGCAGGGATAGCTATTTCTATGTTGCTGATGACCAAAAAAGCCAGGATTCATACTGTTTCATCCTCTTCCATAACCCACTAGAATCACCTTACCCAGGTCCTCTCCAAGTTGGCTTTGCGGATGTGTCACTTTTCAATCCGGATCGTCCAGGGTTAGGGAGTGCGACTCCTCCTTTGTCAAACCGGCGTCTATCACTCCCAAACGGGTTAAGGCGATCGCCCTTAAACCAGGTCTTTTAAATCCATTGAACGGTTTAGACCCTTAAACCGCCTCCCGTGGTTCAAATTTGACCCAGGACGGCCCCTGTCCGGTTCAAGCCGAGTCGCTTACGCACCCCCTGGATCTGAACAAGCACTCCCCCCTAGTGGACACCCGCCACCACATTGGGATCAATGAGTAAGTCCAATGCCGCTTGATATTGGCGATCGAACTCCGTTGCCAAGCGATCGCGCGATATGGGATCTAATGCCACCTCTTTATCCGGAACGATCCCCAACTTATGAATATCCCGGTGATTTGGCGTTTCGTACTTCGCCACGGTTACCGCTAATCCCGAACCATCGGCTAAGTCAAATAGGGACTGAATCAACCCCTTGCCAAACGTTTTTTCTCCCACCAACAAGGCCCGTCCATTATCCTGTAGAGCACCGGCCAGAATTTCACTGGCGCTGGCAGTTCCGCGATCGACTAACACGACTAAGGGATCGTCTGTCAGTGCTTCATCCATCGCTTCAAAGCTGCCGACTATGCCTTGTCGGTTGACTGTATAGACTATCGTACCGCCATCGAGCCACAATCGGGCAATTTCTATTCCTGCTTGCAAGAGTCCCCCGGGATTGCTCCGCAAGTCGAGAATGTAGGCATCCGCCCCTTGTTCCTCAAACTCCTGCACTGTCTGGGCAATTTCGGTTGCTGCATTGGCATTGAATTGACTCAGGCGAATGTAGCCTACGGAACGACCATCAGGAGTTTGCTGCAATTTTGAGTTAACGGGGTTTAAGGCAATCAACTCCCTAACCAAAGGAACCTCTTCCACCGCTTGAGTTTCTGCTCGTCTAATGGTGAGGGTGACGGTGGTGCCAATGGGGCCGCGCATTCTGGCTGCCGCTTCATCTAAGGTTAAACCCACCGTAGAGGTGCCTTCAATTTTCAGAATGCGATCGCCCGGGAGCAATCCCGCTTTCTGACCTGGGGACCCATCAATCGGGGCAATCACGGCGACAGTTCCCGTTTCCTCATCTAGGGCAATTTGTAAACCCACCCCCGTTAACTCTCCCGAGGTATTTACTTGTAAACTTCGATACTGATCGGGTTTTAATAATCGGGTAAAGGGGTCATCCAAACTCGCGAGCATTTCTTGAATCTGCCCATAAGTTTCTTCGCGATTGGATAGGGGATGTTTTAGTGCCTTTTGCCGCACGAACCACCAATTTTGATGGTTAAAGCTCTCATCTACATAAGAGTAGTTCACGATCCGCCACGCTTGCGAAATCAACTGCTGCTCTTCGGTTAGGGCCAATGCCTCTGGCGTCCACCAGCAACAGGCAAGGGTAAATTGCAAGACCAATAACAGCCCTACTCGGAATACTCGTTTTGCCATAATGCCGATTTTGAAAGGTTGATTAAAGCTTATATCAAATTTTATAAGTCTAAATGTATGAGCTCAAGTTACCCCAGTTTAGGGCATTTCGCTATCTAGCATTGGGAGGATTGACAAGAAAGGGTTTCCGAGGCAGTCGCCCTCCCAATCCCTCTCCACTTACCTAGTCGGGGTTAAACTCGCTATTGGAGATCGCCCCAACGGAGATATTCAGGAAAAGAACCAGAATCTGATCCGGGGAATCTGGAGCCCTGACCCCCCAACTCTAGGTCCCACCCCACGAGGCGATCGGGCCCTTTGATGCTGACCTTTTCTCATAAAAGTAACCCCCCACCTTCCAGGCTGATCCCCACCCTAATCCTTTGTACCGGAGGGGCAAGGGGAAAGGGATTAGCGGCGATCGCCAACGGGACTTAGATTTATGAAAATAGTGTTTAGATTATGTTACATTTTGGAAGAAACGCATTAATCTTTTCGGAACGCTTGCTGCAATGTTTTCCAAAGACGTAACGAACTCCAAAACATACCAGTGGTTTGAAGAGCGCCTCGAAATTCAGGCGCTTGCTGAGGACATCACCAGCAAGTACGTCCCTCCCCATGTCAATATCTTCTACTGCTTGGGCGGGATTACGCTAGTCTGCTTCCTCATCCAATTTGCCACTGGGTTCGCGATGACCTTCTATTATCGCCCCACCGTTACCGAAGCCTTTTCCTCCATCCAATACCTGATGACTGAGGTCAACTTCGGTTGGCTCATCCGTTCCGTTCATCGCTGGTCCGCCAGTATGATGGTCCTGATGATGATTCTGCACGTGTTCCGAGTTTACCTAACCGGCGGTTTCAAAAAACCTCGGGAACTCACCTGGGTCACCGGCGTGATCTTAGCAACGATTACCGTCTCCTTTGGCGTAACCGGCTACTCTCTCCCTTGGGATCAAGTAGGTTACTGGGCCGTTAAGATCGTCTCTGGGGTACCCGAAGCAATCCCTGTAGTCGGTTCTACCATTGTGGAACTGCTGCGCGGTGGTACCAGTGTGGGTCAAGGCACCTTGACTCGCTATTACAGCCTGCACACCTTCGTGTTGCCTTGGCTGATTGCCGTGTTCATGTTGCTGCACTTCTTAATGATTCGCAAGCAAGGTATTTCCGGTCCCTTGTAAAGAGATCCTTGCTTTACATTCATCACCCTGCGATCGCTGTATCCTTTTAGCAATTGCAGTCAAGACCTGCCGACCTTAACAATAAGGAGAGGATTCTCAAAGATGTCTATTTTGAAAAAGCCGGATCTCAGCGATCCGAAGTTGCGGGCTAAATTGGCAATGGGGATGGGCCATAACTATTATGGCGAACCCGCTTGGCCCAATGACCTGCTGTATGTCTTCCCCGTAGTTATTCTCGGGACGATCGCCCTATGCGTTGGATTGGGTGTTCTCGACCCCGCAATGGTCGGAGAACCCGCTGACCCCTTTGCCACCCCTCTGGAAATTCTGCCCGAATGGTATCTGTGGCCTTCGTTCCAGATGCTGCGTGTCGTTCCTAACAAACTGTTAGGAATTGCATTAATGGGTGCGATTCCCGTTGGTTTGATGGTTATTCCCTTTATTGAGAATGTCAACAAATTCCAAAACCCCTTCCGTCGTCCTTTGGCAACGGCAGTGTTCCTGTTTGGTACTTTGTTCACCATCTGGTTGGGAGTCGGCGCAATCATGCCGATCGACAAGTCCCTGACTCTCGGTCTATTCTAAATTTTTCCCGGTTCAATTTCCGGTTAAATATAAGACGCCCCTGCTCTCAGATGTGCAATTGTACTCCTGAGATGAAGCGGGGGCGTCTTTTCATGTTGGCTTGCCAAATAGCTTATACGGAATTCGGTTGCTTTAGGTCTATAAAAACTAGCCCTGTCAAGGTGGTAAATTGAATGACGAAAAATCAATGTTATTTCTTGTAGGGGCGCAAGCATTTACTCCGACAATCTACACACCTTGACAAGGCTAGTCTATAAAAACTAGCCCTGTCAAGGTGGTAAATTTAATAACGAAAAATCGCTGTTTCTGGTAGGGGTTTGGTCACCAAACCCTCTTCTGCCCTAATGTTAGGGGTTTGGTCAGATCTCTTTTTGGGGCGATCGCATTACACCCCTTGGCGGTGATCAGACCAAACCCCTACATCCCTTGGGGGTTTGGAGACCAAACCCCTACAAATACACCTTGAGGGTTTGGAGACCAAACCCCTACACCCCTTGAGGGTTTGGAGACCAAACCCCTACAAATACACCTTGACAGGGCTAGTCTATAAAAACCCACACCCGTTAACGGTGGGGCACTCGCGGATTGAGCGGACCCGCGCCGTTAGGGCTATAGCCCGATAAGCGCGGGCTGAAGAGAAAACCGACTTTTAAGAACCGCATCTGGTATTCAATTGGATCACCCTCAACCCTGACGAGCGATTAGTTAACCCTGAGCGATAGACTTAATAACTGAGTTCTTGCCATAAAGTCCGTACAGGTTGTTCTTAATTTTTCTACCATTGCGGAAATATCTACCGGATTAGGTTCTGGAGACTCCCAATTAATATCCATTGCACCACTCAAAATTTCATCAAAGGAATAGTGCTTGAACAAATCGATTAATCCTCCCATTCTCGTATCATTGGATAAAATTTCTTTGTCCGTGAGTAAAATGACTGGCGTTCCCATTGCTAAACAGGGAAGAGCGCAGTGAATTCTCCCGGTAATGACTAGCTTCGCCTGTGCATACTGATCCAGCAAAGACTGAGTTAAACGGGTCCGCTTGTAAGGATTGATGTAGTCTGGCGGTTTTAGTTCTACCGTATGTCTTAGATACGTCGCTTTGTTACGGATTTCCTCGGGGAATTTTTCCCATAAATCTTGACGAAAGTTTTTACTCTTCGGAGTTGGGTAGCTTCTCCCCTCACCAAAACTGAAGGGATCGACAAAGTAGATGTTATCGGTACGTTCTTTGAATCTATTCTGAAGTGTTAAGGTTAAACACCCAGAAAAGTAAGCCTCAACTCCCAAATCCGTTAGACGCTCTAAGGTTTTATAACTGCGACAGCCAATCGGTTCAAACTGTTTGTAGTAATCCCGGTATTTCTGATCGGCTAGTTCCTCACGCCCAATATGGAAAGACACAAACAGAGGCTCGATGTTTGGAGGGGGGGGCCAATCAATCGGCTCATTATTAAAAGGCCCTATAAACCAACCATTCATAATCATCTTGATGGGACCACAGTCCCGGACTTCGCTACTATGATCCCGTGAAATATCAAAATCAATGTGAGGAAGGTACTGAGCAGCAGCTAAACTTTGTACATCATCCCCAAGATTCCACGATTCATACTTGAGTAACCCATATTTTTCTGGGGTTCCCCAAAAGCGACCACCGAAGAAGCGCGTTTTGCTATATTTCATGATGGATGGTAAATGGATAAGTATTCGTTGGGAAGCACCCCGGTTTTCCGGGTCATCAGGACTTAATCTTTTTTGTCCCTAAGTTATGTAAAAATTTCAACCAAAAATCTTCTGCCCGTGGGATCTTCTAGGGATCTGGCGGGAGAAAACTCACATATCAATAGCTTGGCTGATTTTTTTGACTGGGTATAGCACGTCTAAATCATGTTGCTATTAAAGATAGCCAGCAAGATGCAAAGCCTACGGCCTAGGTGGTGCTTACCGCACTCTAAGGTGTTCCAGCTTGGATCCCTGTCAAAATGATTTAGGGTCGCTATATAAAAAAGTCTGCGGAAAACTTAAATTGAGTCTGGTTTACCCAGATTATTTATCTTTTCATAAGATCCGAGATTTGTCAAGAGGTTTAAAAGGGAATCATGAAAGTCTGAGTCCAGGCGAAAGCTAAATATACAAATATGCCTCCCTGATTCAAATTAAAGTGATATCAATCGGTCAGTACCAGCCCAGAAAAAACCTATCCCTATTGAATGATTTTAATAATACCTTTAAATCCTGAAAAGTTGGAGAAGGGTTATAAAAATGTGAGAGGGTTTAAATTTTTAAAATAATACCTTAAAACTTTAAAGTCAAATATTTTTAAATTTCATTTAAACTGATGATCATGAATCATGACGTCGTTAGAACTATCCCCCCCTATAGGACTCCGAAACGGGAAAGGTTAGCAACCTGTTTGGTTTAAAAATAAGCCTTTTACATCAACCTATTACGCAACCATTAACCAGGGTATATCTGTTTCATTCCCGATATAAAAATGCCTGATTTACAGGTAAAAGCTACTTCTTAGTAAGGCGTTTGCTTTTTTCTTCAGATTAAGAGGATGAATAAAAAACAGGGTAAATTTTTTCTGGTTCAGGGTTTCGGTAATTGCCAAATTTCAGAATGAAACAGCCCTAGGATGGGATGTTGATATTACCCCTTTTCTCCTGTATCATGCGGAGGCCATTCATCAATGGTAAACTCTAAAGTTTGACCCTGAGAACTGCCAAATTTCAATAAAATCCCTGATTCCAACTTCACTTCCTGATGGTGGACTTTTTGCCACCCATTACTACTTTTAATCAAAGTTCCATACCGAGAAAAGTCCCGCAGAAAATAAGCGGGAACTGAACCTGTCCCAGACATATCCCGATAAAAAATTTCGGCGTGTCGTTGGGAAACCCACCGTTCCTGAATCACTAGGTCGTTTTGAGACCGACGCCCCACCCGCATGAGGCCCCCGCGAATCGGCCAGACTTGATTGCTGACATCGACCGATCGCAGATAAGCCAAACTAATTAAAGGTCGAATCCCCGAAGGTGTGTTCTCCGGGAGTTCCGTCTCCAAATAATCCAGGGGTTGGATTAATTCCCCATTAAACTCTGGATGCATATAAAGGACTGGCAAGGTCCAGGCGGGTTGATTAAATTTATAAACCGTTAATAACTGTTGTCGGGCGACTGCCACAGCGCGATCGATGGACATTCGATCCGCCAGGGCGCTGGTAAAGGCTTGAATAAAACTTAACGCTTCTTCATCGGTAATCGAGTCGCGCATTCCCAACACTGCTGGGACGCCATGATGAATCAGGACCTCAGCTAGACTACTGCGAGGAATCGCTTGTTCATTCTGGCGATCGCTTTGAGCACCCCAACAAGCATTAAACACCGCTAAAGTCACTTCTGAGCGGACCAACACTTGAGCCAACTCCGTCCCGCTTAAATGGGTTCCACTTCGCAATAATAACTGACCTCCGGCAGGGGCACAGATGCCGTGGCCCGCATAGAAGAAAATATTATAATTTCCCGATTCCAGAGTTTCGATCAGTTCGTTGGGGGTGGGTTGTACCAAGGTATCCACATGGCAGGATACTGGGAGGATATTGTCACCGGAGTTCCGGTTGCGATCGCTCTGTTCCAGGACCTGCACTAAGGCATCCGCTTCTTTTTGCAGTTGGAGGCGGTTTTCTGCCTGGGAGGAATGACCCGGGGTTTCGACTTCTTCCCCTAAGACTAATAAAATTTTTAAAGCTTGCGCGGTGCAACGAATCGCCAGGGGGTCTACATCACTGGTGGTCCGGCTAAATCGCAATTGGGGATTGAGGCAAATGGTGGGTTTACCGGCACGGGGTTGCATGAGTTCCCAAGGCAAAGCGATCAGTTCGGGGTCCCGAATTTCTAACTGGATCCGTAGGGGTCGGTCCTGACCCATTGCGATTCCCATGCTTTGGGCGTAGCTATTTTGAAGCGCTTCCCCAAACAGCCATTGCCAAAGCTGGAGTCCTAACTGCTGCATCAGTCGAGCGCTGTAACTCGCGGGAGACTGACTGCTGCTGGGGGTGAGCATGGACAAGGAGTTGTCTTGGGATGAAGGCGGCAGATTCCAGACTGAAGGCAAGGGCTGTAGGGAAAATAGCTGATGCCACGCTTGCCAAGTTTGGGTGAGGCTATCGGGCCAGGGACAGTCATAATGAACGTAGCCACCGGGATAGGGGGCTTTCAGAACCCATATAGCAAAGTGTTTTGCATCAGAGTTGGTATTTAATGGGGCGATCGCGATGCTCAGGCAAGGAATCTCAGACCAAGACATTCAGAACACTGGCTCTAATGTGAAAGGGGCTTTTAATCAGTGTATCTGTTCTCGGGTGATGATGTTACATTCAGGGATATTCGCCCAGGATTAAAGCAATATCCCCCGCCTTTGGTGTGAAAGGGTGTGATCCAGTGTTTGGATTGACCCAATCAAGGCGATCGCGGGGGATACACTGAGGCGCAAGCCTCTTTACCGAGATGCTCAACCAGCCAGGGGGTTGACAAAATGGGATTGCTTGGCCCAAAAAGCTGGCCATCCCCAGGAGAAAGTGTTGACCCTGAATTAAAGTAGAGTGCAAGGTTATTAAAATAACACCCCCGATGATTTATGCCGAAAAATTTTCTAATTCAGAGACGGCATAACGAGCGATCGCCAAACTCAGGCGGGCTTTTTCAATCTCGGACAAGTTTGACCAGGTTTTTTGGCTCATCGTATTTACAGTGGAGTCCAGAGACTCGCCTCGCATGGCGTAGGCAAAGGGTCGGGCTAAAACCTGTAAATCTTCCGGGGTCCATTGCGGCAGCAGTTCGCTGACACATTGCACTAATCTTTGAGCAATTGGGGTTTCGTTAGAGGTTAGGGTTTGAGCACGTTCGGCGATCGCCCCTAACCAGCTAGAAGGTACTTGTGTCCCAAACTTTTGCAGTAAACCGGCTCTAACGCTCTCTACTGCGGAGGTTGCTGAGGGATTTGCGGACCACAGTCTCTCGAAAGCGGCGATCGCCTTTTGTGCTTGAGGTGCGAAGTCGGCTTCTTCAGTCAACCACAAGGGCGCAACCTCAGCTTCTACAGTGGAAAAATAGGCATCAGTCTCAACGGCAGTCGGGTTCCAAGGGTAAGGAACTTCTGTCTGAGTCAGTAGCTCTAACAGTTCTAACTCCAGATGAGATTGAGAAGATTCTCCATATTCCAGATCACGGGGTTGATTTGCCATGAATGATGCTCCTGGTGAGTGCATGGATGGATGATTGTGTTTTGATATCGCTAGCTACAATAGCGGTTCTGTCCGTTCCGCAATCGGTGAAGGGATCGCTGGATAGGCATTTTTCTTCCACACCTTGTTTGCATCTTCCTGGCTTTACCTTTCTTCACAAACTCGGTAATTTTCCCTTGAATTCTGACCGGGAAGAGTTGAATTTGGGGAGAGAAAAACCCTGAAAAAATAGGATGAATGCAGATTAAACGCTGAATCTTTCGGAAAAAAGACTGATGAGGAGGGCGGATTCAGACAAAATCTTGCCGGTGTGGTGAGAGTGGCGATCGCCTGCGCTACTTTTGAGGGTTCCCTTGACTTCTAGCCAGGGATGGGAAGCCTGAGAACAAGCCAGGCGGTTCTTTGACTATAGCGAACCTGACAGGATTCTGACAATGGATCCGACGCCTGTTCCTCCGATGTGCGGCCCTGGCTCTTTCTTCTGTGCGTGAAGCCCCTCAGCGATGCCTTCCAGGTTCATATCTTGCTCCCTAAGATTACACAATTTAAAGAAGGAACAGCTTACTGCCCGATAGCATAACTCGTCTCGATCAGCAATCAAACGCGGGTCAGTCTTTTGTGAAAAATCAGCAATTCTAACTCACTGCTGTGCCCAGAACTTTGTTTTATAATAAACTGGAAAGTCAGGTAGCGAATCCCTAAGCATTGCTCAAGCGGTGAAAAGGATGTCTGCCATCCGCTTCGGGTCGGGGTGTAAGTCAGGACCAATCAAGGCGATGTTGCCCAAAACATCGCTTTATAAATAAGGGATTCTCTTAAAGAGCAAGGGTATGACCAAAATATTAGTTATTGAAGATACAGCGGAAATTCTGAACAACATCCTCGATTTTCTTGAAGCTGAAGATTTTGAAGGAAGTGGGGCTACCAACGGACGGGAAGGGGTTGCACTGGCAAAATCAGAGGGGTTCGATCTGATTATTTGCGATATTATGATGCCCGAACTCGATGGGTATGGGGTATTACAAGAATTAAGAGCGGATCCGAATACCGTCAATATTCCCTTAATCTTTCTGACCGCAAAGGGCGATCGCTCGGACGTGCGGCAAGGCATGAATCTGGGGGCGGATGATTATCTCACGAAACCCTTTACCAAGAACGAATTACTAGAGGCAATTGAAGCGAGACTCAGGCGGACGGGACAGCAAACCGAACAGCTTAAGCAAGTGTCAGAACAACTTAATCTGTTAGAAAAATTTGATTCCCTCACGGGTTTACCAAACTTGTCCGGACTAGAGGGAAAAGAGGGTCTATTGGAAGAGGCGATCGCCAAAAGTCAAGGCAGAAATACCCTCGTTCCCTTTTTGCTCTTAGGGTTGGATAAATTTGGTCGAATTAATGACACCATTAGCTATGGAAAAGGCGACCTGATTTTACAACAGGTGGCCCGCCGTCTGATTGATTTTACTGAACAACTGGATGGCGGCGGTGCAGTTCGGATCGGGGGTGACGAGTTTGGAATTGTGCTGCCTCCGGTGAGTGAGAAAGAAACTACCGTGGCGATCGCCCAAAATTTATTACAAGCAATCGCTCAACCCTACCAGATTGAACGCAAATCCATTCCCCTCACCGCCTCAATTGGCATCGCCTTTTATCCCACTATCTCCAATGTGGAAGAACTCCGCAGACAAGCTGGGGTAGCAATGGGAGAAGTCAAGCAATCTGGGGGAAATTCCTGTAAAATTTATACCCGTCCGTTGTTTGGCTTTGATACCGCCAAGGAGTTGGAACTCGCCTCGGATTTGCGGCGCAGTTGGGAACAAAAACAACTGCAAGTCTTTTATCAACCCCGCATCGATCTCCGGAAGAAAAAAATCACGTCAGTCGCGGCAGTCCCCTATTGGGATCATCCCCGATTGGGACCGATTCCTCCCGCTAAAGTTATGTCTTTAGCCCAAGAAGTGGGACTGGTGCGAGACATGAGTCAGTGGATGTTACAAATCGCTTGTCAGCAGGGTAAACTATGGCAAAATGAGGCCAAACTCTCGGTCCGAATTTCGACGAGCATCTCGGAACAATTGCTGAATGATGTTAATATCACAGCGATGATTCTTGATAGCTTAAACAGCACGGGTCTCGACCCTCGGTCTTTGGAATTAGAGATTCCAGCCGAGGCGATCGCCAATACTAAAAACTTGAATGCCCTAGGCTCTCAATTGCTCCAATTCAAACGGCTAGGATTGCACCTCACCATCGCCCAATTTGGCATTGCCCAAAGTTCCCTCAATTATCTGGGGAATTTGGGCTTGGATAGTCTCAAAATATCGCGGAGTTTGATTGGGAATCCCACTCAAAATGCTCCCATTCTGAATGCCATTATCCAAATGGCCCACGGCATCAATTTAAGGGCGATCGCGGATGGGGTGGAATCCGAAGCTCAAGTTAATGTATTGAAGAAACAAAAATGTGACGAAATTCAACAAGAAACAGCGGTTTCTGAACGGGAAATTAGGCGATTGTTCGGCAAACGATAAAGGGGAGCATTTCATTTTTGAAAAGAGACCTAACCCCCCAACCCCCTTCCCTGAGAGGGAAGGGGGAGCCGGAAGGGGGAGTCTCAAAGCCCCTCCCCTCTGAGGGGTAGGGCTGTTTCATTCTCCGGGCCCAATTAATTTTTGCATTGTTCAATCGCTTTATCTGGCAGGGGATACAGTCATATTCCCCAAAATTCCCCTCCTTTGGAGGGGTGTCCCGAAGGGACGGGGTGGTCTCTATTTTC
Organism: uncultured cyanobacterium; assembly: GCA_963821735.1. Classification (GTDB taxonomy): domain Bacteria; phylum Cyanobacteriota; class Cyanobacteriia; order Cyanobacteriales; family Laspinemataceae; genus Laspinema. The sequence goes on along the minus strand of CAWGFK010000070.1, from coordinate 667,328 downwards.
TAGTTTCAACTTAGGAAATCAGGCCGAAAACCCTTGGTCTGTAAAGCTTACTGGGTAAGGAAAATTTTACAATGAAACAGCCCTACCCCTCTTAGGGGAGGGGTTTGGAGAGAGGTCAGACTGGTTTTTAGGCAAAATTGAGATGCTCCCGACCCGATTACCCCTGTAATCCTTTTTCAAACCAATTGTTACAACCCGGAATTCAACAATGCCCGTTCTTTCTCCTGAATTGCAAAAAAAACTTGCAACTCCTCTAAAAATTGGTCACGTTACGGTTAAAAGTCGCGTCTTGCAATCCCCCTTGTCTGGCGTGACCGATTTAGTCTTTCGGCGTCTGGTTCGTCGCTATGCACCGGACTCGATGATGTACACGGAAATGGTGCAGGCGAGCAGTTTGCGCTATCTGCGGGAAGTCCCAAAAATTATGGAAGTGGACCCGAATGAACGACCGATTAGTATTCAACTGTTTGACTGTCGCCCAGATTTCTTAGCGGAGGCGGCAGAGATGGCGGTGGCAGAAGGGGCGGATACCATTGATATTAATATGGGCTGTCCGGTGAATAAAATTACCAAAAATGGCGGGGGTTCTTCGTTGTTACGGGACCCCAAAACTGCTGAGGCGATCGTCCGTGCCGTAGTCAAAGCGGTATCGGTTCCCGTGACGGTAAAAACCCGCATTGGTTGGTCGGATCAGGAGATTAATATCCTTGACTTTGCCAAGGGAATGGAGGATGCGGGTGCAGCCATGATTACCGATTCATGGCCGGACTCGGGACCAAGGATATCACGGCAGTGCGAAGTGGGAGTGGATTCGACGAGTTAAGGAGGTGCTGTCGATTCCGGTGATTGGGAATGGGGATATTTTTTCGGTGGAAATGGCGGTACGCTGTTTGGAGGAAACTGGGGCCGATGGGGTGATGTGTTCCCGAGGGACTTTGGGATATCCGTTTTTAGTGGGAGAGATTGACCATTTCCTGAAAACTGGGGAGGAGTTGTCTGCACCTACCCCGATGGAGCGATTGGAATGTGCGAAGGAGCATTTACGGGGGTTGTGGGAGTACAAAGGCGATCGCGGAGTCCAACAGGCGCGAAAGCATTTGACTTGGTATGTGAAAGGGTTTTACGGTGCCGGAGAACTCCGGGATCAGTTAGCCCGAGTGGAGTCAGTGGCGCAAGGATGCGAGTTAATCGATCGCGCGATCGCCCAAGGGATTCAACACGAATCTCAAAGGTCCTGAGACCAAATCGGGTTCTACAATAGTCCCCTTGAAGGCATTCTCCCGAATATAGAGTCTCCCACGGCGGAGATCTATACCCATATCGGACCGATCGCTCTAAGTTAATCAGCAGCATTACTCAGGCGTCGTAGATTCAGCACATCGCTGATTTGGCGAATTTGGTTAAAGGTGCGTTCGAGTTGGTGGCGATCGCAAATATCGATCCCCAGTTCGATGGTTGCCGGTTTACCCATATAGGTTTTCACGTTGGCGCTGCGGACGTTGACATTGTTATCTTTCAATCGAGATAAAATGTCATTCAGGACGCCGACGCGATCGAGCACTTCGATGGAAATCTCAACGGGATAGCTTTGAGGACGGCCCTCGGAGCAATCCGTGGGATTCCAGTTGACGGGGACCAGACGATCGCCGGGAATCCCTTGAACATTGGAACAGCCTTGGCGGTGAATGGAAATGCCCCGATCGCCCAGGGTAACAATCCCAATAATCGCTTCTCCGGGGATCGGGGTACAACATCGCGCCAGGTGATAAACCAATCCCTCGACTCCGGCGATCGGGTGTTTCCCTTTCGTCTGTGCTGGGGGAAGAGAGGCCCTGACGGTGACTCCGGGTAGTAACAAGGGCTGAGTCTGTACCAAGGTTTGGCGATCGGTGACTTCACCTCGGAGGCGATGGACCACTTGATTGATGGTGAGTTCCCCATAGCCGACTGCGGCGAGTAAATCCTCCACACTGTGGTAATTGCAGCGTTGAGCCACTTGCAGCATTTGTTCCGATTTGAGCAAGGATTCAAATCCATTTTTGCCCAATTCTTTTTCCAACATATCCCGACCCCGTTGGACATTCTCATCTCGATGCGATCGCTTGTACCACTGGCGAATTCGGGTTTTTGCTGTGGTCGTAATCGCAAAATTCAGCCAATCTAAACTGGGGTGACTATTTTTCTGGGTGAGAATCTCGACGATATCCCCATTATTTAAGGGAGTATCCAAGGTGACCAGGCGCTCATTCACCCGCGCCCCAGCACAATGGTTACCGACTTCGGTATGAATTCTATAGGCAAAATCGACCGGGGTTGCTCCTTGTTTGAGGGAGATTAAATCGCCTTGAGGGGTGAAGACATAGACATCTTCATCAAATAAATTATCCTTAACATTTTCCAGATATTCTTGAGCATCTTTGAGGTCACTTTGCCATTCCAATAGCTGACGTAACCAGGTGAATTTCTCATCATCGTTATTGAGTTTACTGTGACTGGATCCGGTTTCTTTATATTTCCAGTGGGCTGCGATCCCATACTCGGCAACGTGATGCATTTCTACAGTTCGGATTTGCACTTCAATGGGCCTGCCTGTCGGTCCGAGGACGACGGTATGCAGGGATTGATAGCGGTTGGGTTTAGGGAGGCCGATATAGTCTTTGAATCGACCGGGTAGGGGACGGAAGGCATCATGAGCGATCGCCAGGGCTCGGTAGCATTCTTCGCTTTTTTGGACGAGAATTCTCACTGCTGCTACGTCGTATATTTCTTCAAATTTTTTGTTCTGGCGCTGCATTTTTTGATAGATCCCGTACAGATGCTTGGGACGCCCGCTAACTTCCATGCAACCGATCCCCAGTTCTTCTAGGCGCAGTCGCAGGGTTTCGGTGACTTTATTCAGGCGGTTTTCGCGGTCGATCCGTTTTTCGGCGACGAGATCCTGCATCTGGCGGTAGGATTCGGGTTCGAGATACTTAAAGGCGAGGTCTTCGAGTTCCCATTTAAACCGACCGATCCCCAGGCGATTGGCTAGGGGTGCAAAGATTTCGCGGGTTTCCAGGGCGATGCGCTGACGCTTGACATCGGCGAGGGACTCTAGGGTTCGCATATTATGGAGGCGATCGGCTAGTTTCACCACGATGACTCGGATATCTTGGGCCATTGCTAGAAACATCCTACGGAAGTTCTCTGCTTGCCGTTCGGTTTTGCTGGAAAAGTTAAATTTTGAGAGTTTGGTGACGCCTTCGACGAGTTGGCGGACCTCGGTCCCAAAGCGCTTTTCGATTTCTTCGGGGGTAACTTCGGTATCTTCCACTACATCATGCAAAAACCCAGCAGCAATCATGGCACTGCTGCCACCGAGTTCCCGTAAGAGTCCGGCAACGGCGATCGGATGGATGATATAGGGTTCGCCGGATTTGCGCCGCTGACATTCATGAAGTTGATAGGCAAATTCAAAGGCGCGACAGATCAGGGAGTTATCGTTCTGGGATAGGTCGGAGTGGGCTGAGTCTGGAGATTCGTTATAGGAGATTAAACAGGTTTGCAACCAGTCGGGAATCTCGACATCAAAGGAGCAGGTTGGAGCAACGGGGTTCATTATCATAAGACTGTCTGAGGGATTAACAATGGGGTGGACTTGAGAAGATTTATCAATTTTAAGGCATTTATTGTATCTTCAGATACAGAAAGCCCGGAAATGAGGAGCTAATAGCTGAGGTTGCAGGGTCCCTATTGCGAGGTGGGCCGGAAATTTGTAAATCCCCAAGCTATTCACATCGGGCAAGACACTCTGCATCGCTCAGGCTTGCAATTTATATCTAAGTTAAAGTTTTATTAAATTGTACGGATTGCCTACTGTATTAATATAGACAACTTTCTTCAACTTATGCTGCCGGATCCTTATGCCCAGTGTTATCAAAATTTGATGCAAGCACTCAGCCAATTAGCCGAAATGGTGAATGGGCCGAATCCTGACCAAGGGACGGTGCGAGCCAGTACACTGGAAATGCAACAATTTTTTCAGGCGCAAATCTTGAGCTTAGGGATGGATGAGCTAGACCCCAGTATGGTGTCCTTGGTGCAGTCGTTCCAAACGGAACTGCACAAGCAGATCCGGTTGTTGGGAAATGACGTGATGTTTTTAGGTTCGGCTCGACAACCGGAGACCCTTGAGCGACGTTGGTCTGAGGTCCGCGATCGCCTTAAGGGTTGCATCGGTTACTGCGAAGCCATTTTGTCGATTCCTGCCCCGAATTGAGTTTCCGGGGCCTGGGTTAAGATCCGGAGTGGCGATCGCCCATCCTGGAGTATCTAGGCCCGAATTCATTCCAAGTCCCATTTTTGAAGGTGTAACCGGGAAAGAAAGAGCAATGCAATGCCCAAAAGATAAGAATGAGACCCTAGTCGATGGATTTTTGTCCGGGGATCTCCCCGTCAAGCACTGCGTGGAATGTCAAGGCAGTTGGATTTCCTCAACCGACTACGAACCCTGGCGATCGCAGCAACGTCGGCAGATGGTTCCCGCAACCTACGTGACTCGCGAAGTCGGCAGAGACTTCGTTCCCCCTGAAACGGACATGAAAGCGGGATTATGTCCCGAATGTAATCGCTATCTTTCCCGTTCCAAAGTGATGGCAAAAAACCCGTTTTATGTGGAACGCTGTCCCAGTTGCGGTGGGTTCTGGTGCGATCGCGGGGAATGGGAAATTCTCGAAGAACTAGAACTCCATGATAGCCTAGAACAGATTTTTTCGGGGGAATGGCAAGCCCGAGTGCGATCGGTCCTGCAATCTGAAAAAGAACGGGATGCCACTATCGATAAATTAGGTCCAGACGTGGCGGAAATGGTCTTCCAACTCGCAGAAGTTCTCGAACAACACCCCAATGGCGATTTCGGCGTAGCCTATTTAATGAGGCGCTTTGATAAACCGCAATAAGGAGATGGGGAGGTGGGGGAGATAGGGGAGATAGGGGAGATGGGGAGGATGGGGGGGATGGGGGGGATGGGGGAGATAGGGGAGATGGGGAGGATTGTTCGTAGTAACGACTTCAGTCGTTGCTCTGCTGTGATGGCAACAGCCATCACAGCAGCAATCTTAGGGTCTACCACCTACCTGCTGGGGAACTGGAGCCAGAGCCTGACATGGGGGCGTTACTTGGCGGACGCCAAGTAACGAGGAAACGACTGAAGTCGTTACTACGAACATGAAGAGAACGACTGAAGTCGTTACTACGAACATCTCCCCTATCTCCCCCACCTCCCCCATCTCCCCCATCTCCCCTATCTCCCCCATCCTCCCCATCTCCCCCATCTCCCCCATCTCCCCCATCTCCCCATCAAATAACCAACCACCAACAACCATGAATGACGCTTTATTTTGTGTAGAAAATCTGCGAGTTGCCTACCCTTCCGGACGTGGTGGGGGTGGGAGTGAGTCGGTTTGGGCGGTGAATGGGGTGTCCTTTACCCTGTCACCGGGGGAACGGATGGGATTGGTGGGAGAATCCGGCTGCGGCAAGTCTACCTTAGGACGAGCAGCGATGCGATTGTTGCCGCCCTCTAGCTTAGTGGAGGGACAAGTTTATTTTAAGGGTCAGCCAGTGTTTGATTTGACGCCATCGGAGTTACGCCGGTTTCGGGGAGAAGCGGTGGCCCTGATTTTTCAAGACCCGATGACGAGGTTAGACCCCCTGATGACGATTGGGGAGCATTGTATAGAGACCCTCAAGGCTCATCAACCGAATTTAAGCCGAAAACAGGCTAAGGAAAAGGCAGTCGCCACTTTGGAGGCGGTGAAGATTCCGGAAGCGCGATGGTCCCAATATCCTCATGAGTTTAGTGGGGGGATGCGTCAACGGGTGGCGATCGCCTTGGCGCTGTTGCTAGATCCGAAGTTAATTGTCGCCGATGAACCGACAACCAGTTTAGATGTAACGGTTTCAGCCGAAATTTTACAGGAACTCACTCGCCTCTGTCGGGACCGGGATTTGGCCCTGTTGCTGATTTCTCACGATTTGGCAATGGTCGGGGAATATTGCGATCGCATTGCAGTGATGTATAAAGGCGAAATGGTGGAAACGGGCAAAACGCAAGAAGTTTTGTTTAATCCGCAACATCCTTATACACAATCTCTGCTCAAAGCGGCCTTACATATTCAGGCGATCGACCCAGATGCGGTACAAACCCCTCCCGACCTCAAATCCACTCCCCTGCTTTCTCTAAAAGACTTGCAGCAACATTATACTCTAGAAACCAACTTACTCGATCGCTGGTTGTCAGGTAAACAAAACCAGACGATTAAAGCGGTGGATGGGGTTAATTTACAGATTTACAAAGGAGAAATTCTCGGGTTAGTGGGAGAATCGGGCTGTGGAAAAAGTACCCTTTCTCGCACGATTTTACAATTGGTGACCCCTACGGGTGGTCAGGTGGAATTTTTAGGTCAGGAACTCACCCAACTGTCCCGGAGGTCCATGCAGCAGCAACGCCGACAGATCCAGATGGTGTTTCAAGACCCTCACGCTTGTCTTAATCCGATGATGACGGTGGGACAAAGCATTGCTGATCCGCTGTTTATTCATAAGTTAGCCACGCCGGAACAAGCTAAACAATTGGTGATGCAGATGTTGGAACGGGTGGGGTTGACTCCCGCATCGGACTTTTACGATCGCTATCCTTCGGATTTGTCCGGGGGTCAACAGCAACGGGTGGCGATCGCCCGCGCTTTGATTACGCAGCCCCAGTTACTGATTTGTGATGAGCCGGTGAGTATGTTAGATGCCAGCGTCCAAACTCAGGTATTGGAGTTGATGTTGGAGTTAAAGCAGGAATTTGACCTGACTTATTTGTTTATTACCCATGATTTGTGGGTCGCGCGGTTTTTCTGCGATCGCATTGCGGTGATGAATTCTGGGCAGATTGTGGAACTCGGCAACACCCGCGAGATTTTCACAAATCCTCAACATCCCTACACTAAAACCCTGCTTGGTGCGGCCCCTCTGTTAGCCCGAACTTAAGCCAGATTGGATCCAGTGTTGGGTCAATTCGTCCTCTTTCGGCGATCGGGGGAGGGCGATTTTTATGGATTTTGAGATAAGTATATTTGCTGGCGGCATATCATGAATATATAAAGTTTTATGTAAATTTCACTACAAATTGAGAGGCGATCGGTCATAATTAAATGAGATAGCCTAAAACCCTTATTGAATTCGAGGATGGCAAGCATCTGAATCTGAGTTAACCCCGGATAGGATGGGAAGCCAGATAAAACCATGACACCTGAAATTATCAACAGCTTATGGATCCTGCTGGTCATCACGACGTTCAGCATCGTTTACTGCCCTTTACTCTGTTGGATTCTCCCCAACCGCAGCGGCATCGCATAGGGGAAACCCCAGTTCAAATCCCACGGCAGCAAACCGTGGGATTTTTTTGGGGAAATTATCCTAATTTTTGGGCTCTAACTCGGATTCGTTTATAATCCGCGAACCAAGTCCCCTCTCGATACAATTGCGGGGACAGTTGAGTTTCGATATCGGCTAAAATGTCCCCTTGCGCTTCCTGGGGAATTTCAGCAAATAAGCTATTTCCAAACATGGCAATCCAATTTCTTAATCCGTTTTCCCCATCTTCTAACGGAGTCGGACGGTCAAACAATTGGGCGAAATCAACTTCAAATCCTCTGCTTTCTAATAGGGTTGTATAGGCACTAATACTGGGGAAATACCAAGGATTGAGATTGATATCAACGGGATAACCTGCCGATTCTATGCTATGGTAGCAAGCTTCGATAATTTGCTGAACATTTCCTTTTCCGCCAAATTCTGCGACAAATAATCCACCGGGTTTTAGGGATTGAAAAATTCCCTCAATGACGTTTTCGGCGGCCTTCATCCAGTGGAGTGCCGCGTTGGAAAAGACTTTATCAAATTGTTCAGAAAAGTCTAATTTTTCTCCATTTTTGACTTCAAAGGTGAGGTGGGGATAGGATTGACGCGCTTGAGCAATCATGGAAATAGACTGATCTACGCCGATGACTTCAGCACCCTTGGCGGCAATTTGTTGAGCGAGATAACCTGTACCACAGCCTAAATCGAGGATGCGATCGCCGGGTTTAGGTTGCAGTAGTTCTAATAAATCGGTGCCATACTGACTGACAAATCCATGTTTGCGATCGTATAGTTCAGCATTCCATTCCGTTCGGTCTAATGGGGAAGATTGCAGGTTCATCTAGTTTCACCGTTATAACTCAATGTTCGTAGTAACGTCTTCAGTCGTTATCTTAGTTTGTAGTAACGACTTCAGTCGTTATCTTTCTTCGTAGTAACGCCTTCAGTCGTTACTACGAACTTGGATTAAATATTGTACTTCCCTGGCCGAAATTGTAGCGGGTGGCGGTGGGGAGGGACTGGGATGCTGTGTCATGCTGGGTTGAAATCTTGTCCTGTTGGGGTTTTAGGTGTGGCACCCAACAGGAACAGAAATCAGAAATACGCAACCGAGGCGGAAGGAAAGACGAGAAGCAGTTTCATCGGTGGAATTGGCGATCCTGGGGGTCATTCTGCCATGAAATAGGGCGGCAGTCAGGTGGGTTGGAGGCCAGCGATCGCAAGGGTTGTCAGAAATCAAACGTTTTCCAGTTAATTGACTGATAAGTTTACCACCGAGTAGACCGTTCGCGGAAGCTTTCTAGGGAGGAGAGGCGATCGGGAAGATCCCGCAGCATTTTCTCCATTTCCATTTCTTCTTTCTCCCAACCATTGCGACGACAAACGTCGTTGCGAGAGTCGGTTCGATAGGTCCGCGATGGGGTTGCAGACCCCTCAAGGGAGGTGGATTGATGTCGTTGGGCTTCAGACGTGGGGCCTAGCATAGCGTGATCCTCAATAATGACGGTTTAAGGTATTGGGGTTTATCCTACTGGATTATGTCCTTCCTCTTCTTAGTTTTCCCGATTTTGAGCTTAAATCAGCATTTTTTTAAAAATGTTTAATCCCATACGGGGATCAAGTTAAAATTCCTCCGGGGATACTTGACAAGGGCGGAGATTTACCTCTACTTAACTTGAGGATAGTCAGCAGATAACCAAAAGAAAGCCCGATATTGTTGCCGATCGCCGGGATTATTTTTAGACTTGAGTCAGGCTCAAACCGACTGAGGATTGCTGGGAACTGTCACGCAAACTTCATACCCATTTCACACGAACGCAATATGGCCTGGATATATTAATCACTAGCTGGACGCAAGCAATGCCACCGGATTAGAGCGTTGACACCCTCTGATGCTCACGGCGCATTTCGTTTGGTTTGGTTCTTATGTCAGAGTTAAGTACAACCAACCTCAATCCTTGCATTCATTCCAAAGATCGCTGGGTGAATGTCAGGATGGGTTACACCTAAAAATCATGCCCTCATGTCACATTTCTAACCCCTCCAGGCCCTCTGGGGGGTTTTTTGTGGGTGCGATCGCCTCAGTTATTTTTAAGGGCGATCGCACTCAGCCAAAAAAACCAGTATTCTAGCCGGAATTTTTGAATCCTTTAATACTGCGGCACCGACGGATCCACCTCTTGACTCCAGGCAGTAATTCCACCTTTGAGGTTCGTTCCTTCAATCCCTGCTTCTTTCAAAATTCCCAAAGCTTTAGCCGATCGCCCGCCCATTTTGCAATGAGCAATCAAACGATGACCATTTGCCAATTCTTTCACTTTCTCCACCCCCTTTCCTTGTTCAATATCCGGTAGAGGGACCAGAACTGAACCGGGAATTTGAGCAATTTCATACTCGTTCGGGTTGCGAACATCAATTAGTACAAAATCTTTTGCACCACTGTCCATCAGTTGCTTGAGTTCAGTGGCGGTCATTTCTGAAATTTCCATTTGTTGTTGAGCCTCCGCTGCTTTGGCTTGAGTAATTCCGCAAAACTGTTCATAATCAATCAGTTCTTCAATCACGGGACGAACTGGATTGGGTCGCAATTTCAGCTCTCGGAATTTCATATCCAAAGCATTATAAAGCAAGAGCCGACCGCTCAGGGTCGTTCCAGCACCTGTAATAATTTTCACGGTTTCTGTCGCTTGAATCACCCCAATAATTCCGGGTAAAATGCCTAAAACGCCTCCTTCGGCACAGGAGGGGACCATTCCTGGCGGTGGCGGTTCTGGGTACAAGTCGCGGTAGTTGGGACCGCCTTGATAATTAAACACCGTTGCCTGACCTTCAAAGCGGTAAATCGAACCGTAGACGTTCGGTTTATCCAACAATACGCAGGCATCGTTGACTAAGTACCGCGTGGGGAAGTTATCGGTGCCATCGACAACGATATCGTAGGGTTTGAGGATATCTAGGGCATTTTCTGCACTTAACCGGGTGTTGTAGAGGTCAACTTGGCAGAAGGGGTTAATTTCCAGAATGCGGTTTTTTGCCGATTCGATTTTGGGTTTGTTGACCCAGGAGGTGCCGTGGATAACTTGCCGTTGCAGGTTGGAGGTATCCACGACATCGAAATCGACGATGCCAATGCGTCCGACCCCGGCAGCAGCTAAATAGAGCAACAAGGGTGCACCGAGACCTCCGGTGCCGATACAAAGGACGCTGGCGGCTTTCAGGCGCTTTTGTCCTTCTACGCCAATTTCGGGTAAGATTAAATGGCGGGAGTAGCGTTCGTAATCGTCTGAGTTTAACTGGATTTCGTCCAGATTGGGATTTAACATGGCAGTGTTGCTCGGGCAGGGCAAACTCCTATTTTATCGAAATTTGTTGACAATATTTGGCTGAGGGCGATCGCCGCAAAGTTTCTTAATGCCAAAGCGGGAATTCTTGCCCTTTCTAGGATTCAGCCGTTGCAATCACCAGGGGTTCGGGTTGGAAGTGATGGGTTTCGTCTAAAGACCAGTTGCTCAGTTGAGTGGCTTGGCCTTGTTCTACGGAGACAATCATATAGGAGTATTCTGGCCAAGCAGATTCGCGATCGCACTCGGAGGGAATGGCGGGATAGTCGGGATGGGAGTGATAAATGCCGATAATTTTAAGCTGGCGATCGCGTCCTTGTTTTTGCGCTCGCAGTATGTCTTTTGGATGTATAACATATCGCCGTTCTTTTGTCAAGATTTCCGGGGCAGATAATTCCCCTGCGGTTTCTGGACTCCAGGCATTTTCGGTTTCCCAGACTTCCACCACTGTTTTACCTGTGGGAGTAATCTCACCTAACAGCAACCCACAGCACTCCTCGGGATAGGTGCGTTCGGCATGGGTGCGAATGGTGGCCGCGTGAGTTGCAGTTACAGTGAGAATCATCCCTTTATTTTAAATTATCGCCTCTGGACTTGTATTTTACCACTACCAGGGACTACCAATCATGGTAAATCCGGCCCAATAATAAGGGTGAGATAAATCGGTATTCTCCACCCCTGCTAAATCCGCAGGCAGTTCTAACCCGCGCAAAGCGCCAGTCCCCCGCAGTTCGCCCTCGGCAATCTTGACCTCTCCTCGCAGGAGAGATAATTGAGCGTTTTGCAACGCTTCAGCTTTGATCGGGACTTCTGCCAAATGTTGATAAAATTCGGTCATCAGTGCCAAAGTTCCTTCATCACTAACATACCATAAAGATGCCAAGGCGGATTTAACCCCAGCAGCAAGTGCTAAACCGGCAAATCCTAATTCGGCAGTTTCATCACCGACGGCAGTCCGACAGGCACTGAGTACCAATAACTCAACTTGAGGATTGTTCCATCCTAGGGTTCGTAATTCATCCAGATGTAGTTGTTCGTTCCAGAGTTGGATAAATGAATTCTTTTGTTCACCGGGGTTAAATTCGGCGTGAGTTGCCAAGTGGATGATTTGATAGGGATATTCTTGGCGTTTGGCAATTAAATTAGTGCGAGTAAAGGATTCATTGAGAAATGCTTGACCCTGCCACAGTTGTTCGGCAATGGTGGAGAGTTCTAAGGGGACGGCAGGTAAAGCATTGAGTTGGGTAAACTGACTTGCACCCATTGCTAATACGCGACTATCGCGAAGGGGAATGTAACGCATATCGGTCAAACTAATGCTGGGAATTAGGGCGATCGCATATTGTTCAACCAGAAATTTTTCCCCATCATGTAAAGCGGCAATCGGAAGACCCCGCAACCCAGCATCCATACTAAAGAGTAAGGTATCAATGTTTTGCGCCGCTAATTCCTCTTGAATGGGAGCAATTAACCATTGATACAGGGTTTGTGCGGGGATTAAATATTGGTTGGTACTGCGGAAACGAGGATTTGAAATTTGCTGACGTAATTCAAATGCCGTTTCTAGGATTGCTTGCCGATTTGCTTCCGGAACTGTTTTCCGAATGGGAGTTCCTTCAGTTGTAACAACCACGATTTCTAATTGATCCGGCAATAATAACGTATAGACGATCGCCGGTTTGGTGTCGGTTTGTTGGGTAATGTTTCTCAAGGTATCCCGAATGCTTTCGGTGGACTGGACAGGTTGTTGAGACAGATCCGTCCCTAAGTAAGTGGCAAATTGCTGATCCTGAAGGCGATCGAGTTGTAAGACAGCATTACTGACATTTCCCACCTCTAAGGATTGGGTAATATTTGCCACATTCATGGGGATGGGTGGGGGTGCAACTTGTCCCGGTGGCAGATTGCCGCCTGGGGAAGGGGTATTCTCCCTCATCGGTTGTGAGGGAGGTGTATTGGGTGCAGGTTGCGGGGCGATCGCCCCTGAACTGCTGGGATTTGGGCCAGCAGGCGCAAGTGTGATAGACGATTGTACCCCCGGTCCAGATGGAGGGGAGAGGGGTTCTATGGTCAAAATAGGGGGTGGAAGACCGATCTCCGGACCATTAGGACTGGCGATCGCTGGGGTTCGGTTACTTAGGAGATCTAAGTTGCCATTGGGTTGCGCTTGTCCCGGTTGTTGCTGTTGTGGGGTGAGTGGCGGTTGCATCCCTCCTGTTGGTGGTGGTTGCATTCCTCCTGGTGGCGGTTGCATCCCTCCTGTTGGTGGCGGTTGCATCCCTCCTGTTGGTGGTGTTGCATCCCTCCTGTTGGTGGCGGTTGCATCCCTCCTGTTGGTGGCGGTTGCATCCCTCCTGTTGGTGGCGGTTGCATTCCTCCTGGTGGTGGCGGTTGCATCCCTCCTGGTGGCGGTTGGGTTCCTCCTGTTGGTGGCGGTTGCATCCCTCCTGTTGGTGGCGGTTGAGTTCCTCCTGTTGGTGGTGGTTGCATCCCTCCTGTTGGTGGCGGTTGCATCCCTCCTGTTGGTGGCGGTTGATTCCTCCTGTTGTGGCGGTTGAGTTCCTCCTGTTGGTGGCGGTTGCATCCCTCCTGTTGGTGGCGGTTGCATCCCTCCTGTTGGTGGTTGCATCCCCCTGTTGGTGGCGGTTGAGTTCCTCCTGTTGGTGGTGGTTGAGTTCCTCCTGTTGGTGGCGGTTGGGTTCCTCCTGTTGGTGGTGGTTGAGTTCCTCCTGTTGGTGGTGGTTGAGTTCCTCCTGTTGGTGGCGGTTGGGTTCCTCCTGTTGGTGGTGGTTGGGTTCCTCCTGTTGGTGGTGGTTGAGTTCCTCCTGTTGGTGGTGGTTGAGTTCCTCCTGTTGGTGGTGGTTGAGTTCCTCCTGTTGGTGGTGGTTGAGTTCCTCCTGTTGGTGGTGGTTGAGTTCCTCCTGTTGGTGGTGGTTGAGTTCCTCCTGTTGGTGGTGGTTGGGTTCCTCCTGTTGGTGGTGGTTGAGTTCCTCCTGTTGGTGGTGGCGGTTGGATCTGTGTGGATGGGGTGGGTGGCGGTGGCGCGAAATTGAAGAGAATGGCAATGTTGCCTTGAGTACGATCGCTGGATAAGAGAATGCCGTTGAGTTGTTCAGTTCCCGTAAAAATCCCGCCTACAGTCCCATTGGTTCTGGCATCGCCGACAATAAAGGGAGTATCGCTATCCCCGCCATGCCGAATGACGATCGCCTCGTTGCCATTGGCATCAGCAGTATAAAGACTCGTCGGAATATCCAGGCGATCGCGCAAAGTTCCCGTGGCGCGAAAAAATCCCTCCGTATTAATGTCTATCCTGCCACCTCTGCCGTTACTGCCTCCCGAGGCATCAATTGCCACAACTTCAATATCTCCAGAAGAGGTGAGGGAGACATTTCCGCCAGTGGAGATAATCTCACCCGTTTGAATCCCATTATTTCCCTCATTTGACGTTAAGGTGATATTGCCACCACCAGAAGAGAGGATCACATTGCTATCAATGAAAAGTCCCCCATTTCCTGATTGATTTGCTGTGAGGGTAATGTCTCCCTGATTGGTTTGAATGTTGCCATAGACGGCAATCCAATTTCCCGCTTCCGCAGTGAATCCGACTCCAGGGGTTTGAATGGCGACTGGGGTACTTAGGGTAATGTCTTCCGTTGCTTGCAGAATGACATTGGTTGTCGCATTATTAATCAAGTCTACAGCGATCGCCGTGGGTTCCCCCAAATCCGGGTCCGCAAAGGCATCAACGTCAGACAAATTAGCTGTATTTTCTGTACTGCTGACTACTTCTATATTTGTCGGATCCAGTAAGAGAATTCCCGGTGTACCATAAGGTGCGAGGGTATTAACTGTCCCTTGAAAGTCTAAAAATTCCCGTCCCGATATTTCTACAAACCCGCCATTTTGAGGTGATGCAGCAGGATGAGAACCCCCTCTGGCAGTGACTTGTCCATAAAAACGAGTGGTTTCATCGGACCAGATAATGACTCGTCCTCCATCTGCTGGAGAGGGGGAATGGGTGATGTCTGGTGGATCGGAGATAGAGAGTTTATCGGCATGAATGATGGTGTTTGCACTGACAAAGGTGCGAGTGGCGGTGGGAATTGTGCCATTGCCTTGAAAGTCACCGCCAATGCGAATTGTGCCACCGCCATCAATTCCGGAAGCATCGATCGCCGCATCGATGACAGCAACGCGATCGCCTACAATGGTGATGCTTGGCAATGCCGACTGATCAGGTGTTTGATCCCTGACATCGAGGGTTCCCGAGGCGATCGCATCCCCGATTTCGGCATCCAGA
Source organism: uncultured cyanobacterium (assembly GCA_963821735.1). GTDB lineage: Bacteria > Cyanobacteriota > Cyanobacteriia > Cyanobacteriales > Laspinemataceae > Laspinema. The sequence goes on along the minus strand of CAWGFK010000070.1, from coordinate 652,295 downwards.
CTGATTCCTGAACCTGTGAGTGCGATCGTGCCATCGGCATTGACTTCTACCCCAGTCGCATTATCTAGGGTTCCCCCAGTGAGCAATTCCGCAAGTGAGAGGGGGTCCGGCAGTGATGCGAATTCCCCTCCCGATAGAACTCCCGATGTTCCCATCTCCAGATCTAAACTTAATAAATGTCCGGTTTGAGAGATGCGGACTCGATGTTGTCCGGGGATGGCAGCAAGGGTAATATGTCCTCCAGGACTAGACAGAGTACCGGCATTAAAAACAGTCCCTCCCATTAAAGTCAATACATGACCCGGTTGCAATTCCATCCGGCCAAAATTGGCAATGCTTCCCGGTTTCCAGGAGTCAAAAGCAAACAGCACTGGGGTTCCGACTAACTCCTGCCAATTTGCAGAACCCGTTGCACTAAACCAGGTATTACTATCAAATCCAATCCCCGTTGCTGTGGTGGCAAAAAAATCTCCAGATACATTTAATTGGGCATTTTTGCCAAAAAGTATGCCAGCGGGATTCATCAAAAATAGATTAGCATCTCCTCCGGAGATTTGGATTAATCCATTTATGACTGAAGCGGTTCCTCCCGTAACTCGTCCGAGAATATTTTGAAGATGAGGGTTGGATTGAAAATTGGCAATTTCTCCAGGATTTAGACCAAATTTATCAAAACTATGAAACAGATTGACGCCATCTGTAGAGAGGGTCCCACCTTGAATATCATATTGATTTCCATTCCAGTGAACTTGGGTGCCAGTCCCATCCGTAGCGGGGAAAATTGCTTGCGCGAGAGATAAATTAACGTCCGTGAATACCGCAATGAGACTGAATAAAACAGGGTGAATTAATTTCATTGGGATGACTAGGTTAAGGAGGTTTGGAGTCAGAGGATACAGAAAATTTTGTCATTTAGGGTTTAGCGGGTACAAGAGATTGCATCAGGGAGAGGCGGTTGCATGGGATGGTTACACGATCGCCTCAATAGGAACATTTCTGCAACAATCCGAGGGAAAACCCACCGGAAGAGACAGCAGGACTGATAAAATAGGGGGAAACCATTTAGGAATAGGGACCCGTGTTAGCGGCATTACTGTACGGAAAAGAAGACTTACGTTTAGAAATTGTACCGGATCCGACGCCAGATTTGGGGGAAGTCGTGATTCGGGTGAAAACTGCGACGACTTGCGGAACAGATTTGAAGGTATGGCGGCGTGGGGGTCATGCTAAGATGTTGCAACTTCCAACTTTATTTGGACATGAGGCAGCAGGGGAAATTGTGGCAATGGGGGAGGGGGTTCAGGGATGGCAAATAGGCAGTCGCGTGGTTGCCAATAATTCCGCCCCTTGCTTCAATTGTTTTTTCTGCGATCGCCATGCTTATTCCCTCTGTCCTAATCTAACATGGAATAACGGCACATTTGCTGAATATTTAAAAATCCCTGCTCCAATTGTTCAAGCTAATTTATTAGCTATTCCTCCTAATGTTCCTGATGAATTAGCCTCATTAACTGAACCTTTGGCCTGTGTTTTACAGGGAATAGACCGTTCGCCGATTCAGCCCCAAGACCGGGTTATGGTGATTGGGGATGGAGCAATTGGATTAATGTTTGTGGCCGTTTTAGCAAACCGTTGCGCTCAAGTTATGTTATTCGGCGGTAATGATAATCGCTTGGACATTGGTAGACAATTGGGAGCATTTAAAACCTTTAATTATCATCAATTAGAGCAACCTATTCCTGAAGTGGTGAGAGGGTTTACTGATGGATGGGGTGCAGATGTCGTCATCGAAGCGACAGGCGTACCAGAAGTCTGGGAAATCGCCATCGCCTGTGGGCGTCCGGGTGCGATTATTAACCTATTCGGAGGTTGTCCCAAAGATACGACTATCACGGTAAATACTGAACGATTACATTACAGTGAAATGACGTTAAAGGGGGTATTTCATAATACTCCCCACCATGTCCGAGAAGCACTTTCTACCCTTGCCAGCAGACAGATTCCCTTGGAATTGTTACTCAGCGATCGCCGGTCCCTGAAAGACTTAGAACAAACTTTTCAGGATATGCGCGATCGCCAGGTCATTAAAGTTGCGATCGTCCCCGGAGAATGAACACATTATGCAAACAATTACTGGGGTTTTTGCTATTTTAAAATCAATTAAAAAATCAATTTAAAATAGCTTCCACTGTTGGAAATTACTGAGTTTTATCCTAAATTATTGAATCTACTTTCTGGTTGATTCATCCCTCAATGCAAGCAATAGAAACAATGCTTTGCCTAAAATGATTCGGGTAAATTTTAGGAACAAAAACAGTAATAAGAATTTATACTTATCCACCATTCTTTGTCGGATTAGAGATAAATCCCTACCCTGAAAATACCGAATAAATCGCCCCTGAACTGTCATCAAAATTCCATAAATACCTAGAGAAAATACCCTTGACATTGCTGAAAACCAAATGTTATGACTAAAAAAGTACAACTCAATCAGAAGAAAGACACCATGACCTCAAACTTTTGGCTTAAAGGCTGCAAGTTTTCCGCTGTAGTTGGCACAACCTTGGGATTATTGATGCCAGCATTGCCTTTGTTAGCTGTTGCGCCTTCTTCTAATCTCGCTGAGGATTCTAGTTTCGCCCAGTCTGGAGAATTGCTGATCGCCCAAAGCGGATGTTCACGGGCTACCATGATTGAACAATTCACAACCGACACCTATAAGCGCCTTCATTTGTCAGGATGGAGATGGGGATTATTTTTATCAGGGTATCAACCGTTCCAATGGGGATTTGATTAACGTCTATGGTGTCACCTTCACCGACAGTGGATATTATATGGCCACGACCTACGATGACTACGGAAATGAGTACACTTACATGGTGGGTGACGCTTTAATGGTGTACGAAAATGGCGAGCAAATTTGGTATGAGGCAACCTATTAAACCTAAAATTCGGATTGAATGAGAGTGATTTTCCTCTTGGCTTAACGATGTTTAAAGGGTTGAACTGGGTGCATTTACTTATTTCAAGGCCCATTGGAATAAGGCAACGTCTGAAATGGTCAGGGTTTGCAAAAAAAACTGATTATTGAATTAAATTGAATTAAATTGAATTAAATTGAATATAAAATTTTAATAGAGCCTGTCTCAATGAATTGGACAATTCATTGAGACAGGCTCTTTATTATACTGGATAATTGGGGATTGGCCTCACCCCCCTTGCCAAATGCCGGAATAGATACTTTGGACTGCGATCGCAATTCGATGTAAATCCTCCTTTAAGAGCGGAGGCCAGTCTACTCCGGCGTTCCAGCCACTTTCAAAAAGCTGCTGACTTTCCACCGTTAACAAATACAATGCCCAGACCAAGTTTCGGTCTAAATTTTTGGCTTCTTTTAATCCATCAAAAACGACCTTAAGTGCTAATAAAATAGCCGTAACCTGACCGGGAATCGGTGGTTTTCCCTGTTGGAGACGGCGGAGTAAATCATCAGGGTTGCGCTGAGAACTTAGGGCAGTTCCCTGATCCATTAAAAAATTGTAGGCAGTTGGGTAATCCATCGGCTGTTTTTATCGAACAAAATTGGCAGGGTCGCACAGAGTTGCATCCTAACTGTAGCGCAAACCGAGAACTGGCGATCGCCAGTGATGGGATGACACACTTTGAGGCAGTGCTATCCTTAAAAAATTACCTCAATCAAACTATACAAAATCAATTGCCCTAAAAAAAATAAAACCGGCCTTCTCTCCTCCTCACCCAAGGAAACTTAATGCCCTATTTATCTCAATTAGAAGCACAGATTATTCGGGAAATGAATCAAGCGCGGACCAATCCCAGAGACTATGCCAACAAACTCGAAACCCTGAAAAACTATTACAATGGCAGACTCTTTCAACCCCCGGGAGAAACTCCGATTCGTACCCAAGAAGGCATCAGTGCCGTTGATGAAGCCATTCGCGCCCTCCGCGCAATGGATCCTAAACCCGCCTTGCGACCCTCCCGAGGGATGTCTCAAGCAGCAGCAGATTTAGTCGCAGACCAAGGGCCACGAGGGGAAACAGGACATACCGGCAGCGATCGCAGCACCCCGTTTGACCGCATGAACCGTTATGGACACTGGCGCGGGGGGGCCGCCGAAAACATTAGTTATGGTCCCGATACCGCCGAACAAGTGGTCATGCAACTGATTATCGATGATGGCGTCCCCAGTCGCGGTCACCGGAAGAACATCTTCAACGGCGAATTTCTCTGGACTGGGGTCGCCTGTGGCCCTCATGAAACTTACCGGCAGATGTGTGCGATCGTCTATGCCAATGGATATGACGAACGGGAATAGTCTACAAAAACCCCTACCCTTCAGGGTGCGGGTTTTTTTGTATTAGCCCGCGCAGGCGGGCTTTGTCCGCAAACGCCCCACCCTTGAGGGTGCGGGTTTTTGCCGGATTAAACCCCATTTCCCCAAGAATAAAGGCCCCTTTCAGCAGAACTTTGATTTTTGCGGCATACTTAGATATTTGTTAAAGAGTCATCCCTCATCGCCGCAATTGCTGGTTTTTCCATGACGCTGACGCAAGTTTGGGGTACATTACTGATTTTCATCCTCTGTCCAATCTTAGGGGCCTTACCCCTAATTGATTGGATCACTCTGGCCCTCACCGGCCAAAATTTGCGTCGGGTGGGAACTGGCAATATAGGAGTTTCTGCGGCCTTCTATCATGGAGGACGAGTTGCCGGTATCCTGGCGGTGATATCCGAGGCATCAAAAGGAATTTTAGCCGTATTGCTGGCAAGGCAGTTTTTTCCCCAGAATCCAGAGTGGGAATTAATTTCCTTGATTGCCTTAGTGATGGGGCGGTATTGGAAAGGACGAGGGGCCGGGACCACCAATGTGGTTTGGGGATTTGTCGTCCATGATCCGACTGCCTCGGGGTTGATTTTTTTGATTGGGGGGATTAGTTTTACTCTGGTGCGAGAGCGTCAGCAGGGACGGACCTTAGTGTTGGTCCTCCTGCCATTGATTACCGCTGCCTTGCACTCCCAGCAAGTCGAACGAATCGCAGCGGCGATCGCCCTGGGGGTAATACTCTACTGGATTTACCAAAAAATGCCTGACGATTTAGATTTGCCTGCCACCAACAGTCATGAACAATCTCAGAAGATGTTTCGCTTTTTCCGAGGCGATCGCGCCTTGGTTTCTTTGGACAAGCAACTCGATGCCGCAAAAGTCGGCGCAAAAGCCGCTACATTAGCGGCCCTCAAACAGTCCGGCTATCCCGTTCCCCCGGGATGGGTCCTCCCTCCCGGGGATGACCCATCCCCCTTGATTGCTCATCTTGACCCCTCGCCAGACTCTCCCTTAATTGTCCGGTCCTCCGCCATTGGCGAAGATAGCGAAACCGCCTCCGCTGCGGGTCAATATCTGTCTATTGCTAACGTCATCTCGCGCCCCAGTTTAAGCGAAGCGATTACTCGCTGCTTAACCTCCTACGATCGCCCCAATGCGGCTCAATATCGTCAGGATTCTAGTCCTAAAATGCGATCGGGCAATCGTCGTCAAGCGCCACGAGACGCAATGGCAGTTCTGATTCAACCCCAAATTCCCGGGGTGTTTTCCGGTGTTGCCTTTAGTCGGGACCCCATCGCTGGACAAGGGGATTTTGTGGCGATCGAAGCCCTCCCCGGAGACTGTTCCCGAGTCGTCTCCGGACAAGTCACCCCAGAACGTTACCAAGTCTTTATCTCCGCTGCCGATGTGGATGCCAGCGCAAGCTGGAAACTCCCCGAGGACCAACAACTCCCCCTCGAAGGCACCGGCGATGTCCCCCGGCGATTGCTGCAACAAGTCGCCTATCTCGTCCGCCATCTGGAAAACCACTACCACGGCATTCCCCAAGACATCGAATGGACCTACGATGGGGAATCACTCTGGCTATTACAGGCGCGTCCCATCACCACCCTGCTACCCTTATGGACCCGCAAAATCGCTGCTGAAGTCATCCCCGGCACCATTCGTCCCCTCACCTGGTCCTTAAATCGTCCCCTCACCTGTGGCGTCTGGGGGAAACTGTTTAGTCTCGTCTTAGGCAAACGCGCCCGTCATCTGGATTTTCTGCAAACTGCTACCCTGCATTTTTCTCATGCCTACTTTAATGCCTCCTTACTGGGGGAAATCTTTCTGCGGATGGGGTTACCCCCAGAAAGTCTGGAATTTTTGACCCGAGGTGCGCCCTTCAGCAAACCGCCCTTAACCTCGACCCTGATTTCCCTGCCCGGATTACTGCGCTTGCTGCGGCGAGAAATCCGCCTGGGATTTAATTTTGATGACCTAGAACAGAGGCGTTTGGCCCCCGCCTTGGCGGCATTGGAATCTCAGGAAGCCCTTTCCGTTTCCGATGACAAGGGATCGGGATTGGGCGATTCTTCCTTAACTCCCCAATCCCTGCTGCACCGGATCGATGAGATTTTGGAGTTGTTAGAAACGCTCACCTATTACAATATTTTGTCCCCCCTGAGTTTTGCCTTGAGAAAGGGAATGCTCAAAGTGGGCGATCGCGAACTGGATTATGGAAAAACTCCCGAAATCTCGGCAGTCCAGGCCCTCCAAGAAATTGCCAATGCCGCCCTCTTGGTCCTGCCGGACTTGGATGAAATTAGCCTTCCCGGTGATAAAACCGGAGATTGTTCTCAACTGTTTGCCGTCCTGGCTGAAATGCCTGAAGGACAAGCAATTTTTGACCAATTTGATGAGTTTCTCAACCGCTATGGCTATTTGAGCGATGTTGCCACGGATATCGCCGTTCCCACTTGGAAAGAAGACCCCCGTCCTGTGCGCCAACTGTTTACTCAGCAGTTGTTTCAACCTGTTCCTCTGGCAAACAAACCCACATCCCAACGCATCAAAGCCCAAATTGTTCAAAGTCGTCTCGACTTAAAGGGTCGGGTAGCGATGATTTATAACAAGTTATTGGCCCATTTACGCTGGAGTTTTTTAGCATTAGAGCAGCAGTTTATAGAAACTGAAATAATCGCTGAACCGGGGGATATTTTCTTTTTAGAGTTTGGGGAAATTCGGCAATTAATCGAAGGCTCAAGTCGGGAATTAAGACCTAGAATCCGGGAATTAATTGCTCATCGACGGGATGACTTTGCCCGGAATAAGAAACTGAAATCTGTGCCTGCGGTGGTTTATGGAAATACACCGGCCCTGCCTTCGAGTGTAACCCGCACCGTCGTGGATATGTCTCAAGGATTGCGGGGGATTGGTGCAAGTGCAGGGGTGGTGGAAGGTCGAGTCAAAGTGCTTCGCAATTTACAAGAAATCAGCCCGATTGATAAGGAAACGATTCTCGTTGTTGCTTACACCGATGCGGGTTGGTCTGCTGTATTAGCCCGCGCTGGGGGGTTGATTTCGGAGGTGGGAGGTCAACTCTCCCACGGGGCGATCGTGGCTCGTGAGTATGGAATTCCTGCGGTGATGGATGTTACGGATGCAACTTCTCGCCTTCACGATGGTCAGCGAGTTCGGATTGATGGTGCACAAGGGACGGTAGTGATTGTGGGGAATGGATAAATGTGGGGATGATTGGGTGGAGTGAAGAGAACGACTGAAGTCGTTACTACGAACGAAGAAAGAGAACGACTGAAGTCGTTACTACGAACATCTCCCCCATCCTCCCCATCTCCCCTCACTCCCCTCCTTTAAACATTTTGCCCATGAAATTGACCCAGACTGGGCGGGGGAAAAAGCGGGGGAGATTAACAATGATGTGAGCTTTAAAGGTTCCGGTTACTACAACGGGCTGATTTTTTTCTAGGCCGCGTAGGGAGTCTTGAACGACTTGTTCGGGGGGGATAATAGTCACCCGTTTATCGGTGTTTTGGAGGGGGTCAGGAAACCCAGCTTTTTGGAAAAAGTTGCTGTAAGTTGGGCCGGGACAAAGGGCTTGAATGCGGAGGTTGAAGTCGCGATTTTCGGCCCAGAGGGATTCGCTAAAGCTGAGAACAAATGCTTTGGAAGCGGCATAAACGGACATATAGGGGATGGGTTGAAATCCGGCAATGGAAGCAACATTAATGATGCTGCCCGATCGCCGCTGTTGCATTTCGGGTAAGACACAATGAGTCAGTTCGACGAGGGCTGCTATATTGAGGTGAATCATCTCTAACTGACGAGTGCGGCTGCGACTGGCAAAGGGTCCGTAGTCTCCACATCCCGCATTATTAATCAGTAAATCAACGGTCAAACCTCGGTCTTTGATGGTTTGATAAACCTGGGTAGCCGCCTGGAGTTGTCCGAGGTCTTGTACGATGACTTCAACTTGAATGGGATACTGGTTTCGGAGTTCTTGGGCGAGGGTATTGAGTTGCTCTTGCGATCGCGCCACGAGAATCAAATTATAATGACGACGAGCCAGTTCTCGGGCAAATGCCGCACCAATTCCAGAAGATGCTCCCGTAATTAAAGCAGTTTCCATGCTCATCCCTATAATTTACTAAACGTTGAGTAGCCTAGAGCAACCGAATTATAAACCCTGGTTTGCGTCTGTGCCGATCGCCTAGATTGCCAGAAGACAGGGATGGCGATCGCTCTTTCCCCGGATAAAGTCGATGAACAGGATAAAAGGCCCTTCCCTAGAGCTTCGGTCCTAGTCGGATAACTCCCCATTCTGGACAGAGGTTCTGATTCGGCGCATTGCGGGTTAAAAGTCACGCCACCACGATCTGATCCTGCTACCCTTAAAGTATTGGCTTTTGCGGGTTCTCAAGAGCTAAAAGAGAGCTAAAAGCGCCAACTGCGGTCCCCCTAATGGTAGAGTGTCAGTCTCCTATAAGGTAGCTGAAACCCCCACAATTGAGGATAATAGGGGAGAAGCCGATGCTGACCTACCCAGGAGCGATCGCCCTGATTCATTCCCGATGGGCGATTTCCAATCCCCAGGATTAGCCCATTCACTCTAACTTGATTCAACGGAGGAATCATCCCTAATTCCACAAGAATCTGACACTGTTTACTGCTGATTGGTTCAGTTTGGGCAAAGCCCTCTTCTGAACCTGCCACCGATCTCTACCCATTCAGTCTTTGAGCTGCAGGACTATGACCAGGCAGAATGCCAAAGCCACCAGTCCCAACATGACCTGGACACAACACCCGATTACCGTCTTGCTCATTGACGATCAACCGATCATTGGTGAAGCAGTCAGTCGGATGCTTGCCGATGAAGAAGATATTATTTTTCACTACTGCCAGGACCCTCTTGATGGTGTTCGACAAGCTACCGAAATTTCCCCCACGGTGATTTTGCAAGATTTAGTCATGCCGGATGTGGACGGGCTATTATTGCTGCGGTTTTTTCGCGCCAATGCCGCCACCCGGGACATTCCCATGATTGTCCTGTCGGTGAAAGAAGAAGCCAAGCTCAAAGCTGAAGCATTTGCTGCCGGTGCCAATGACTATTTAGTGAAACTCCCCGACCCCATCGAACTTCTGGCTCGAATTCGCTACCATTCTCAAGCTTATATTAGTCGTTTGCAACGGGATGAGGCGTATCAGGCACTCCAGGAAAGTGAACTGCGCCTGCGCGGTGTTCTGGAAAATATGCCGGTGATGTTGACTGCCTTTGATGTCGAGGGAAATATTATCGTCTGGAACCGTGAGTGTGAAAGAGTCACGGGCTATTCGGCTGAGGAAATTATTGGCAATCCCCAAGCTAAACACCTGTTCTCGGATCACGCTTCAGGGAGTGGGAGATCGAGCGAGTTAAGTGCACCCTCTACCTCGCCGATTGTCCAGCCTGTGCCGTCGGTGAATACCCTACGGGATGCCATTATTGAGGAGGTGAATAAAGCGCGCAATCATGGACGCGCCCGGGAATGGCAAATCACCTGTAAAGATGGTGTGATCAAGACCGTGGCTTGGTCTAATATTAGCTCACGCTTCCCGATCGCCAGTTGGGCTGGATGGGGAATTGGCATTGATATTACCGAACGCAAACAAGCCGAAATCGCGCAAGAACAAGAATATCAGCAACTCCGGCAATTTATTAAAAATGCCCCGATCGCGATGGCGATGTTTGATACGGAAATGCGCTTTCTCGCCTACAGTAACCAATGGCTCACGGATCATAATTTAGTCTCCCAAAGTCTTTTGGGTTGCAGTTACTATGATATCTTTCCCGATATCAAAGAAGACTGGAAAGAAATCCATCAACAGGGATTACAAGGAAAATTTATTTCTCGCACGGAAGATAAATGGGAGCGGGCGGATGGTTCTATTTTATACTTTCGATGGGCGGTTCAGCCTTGGTACGTCAATCCCCTCAATGGAACAGAAGATGGGGAGGCGATCGGGGGGGTGATTATCGTGGCCGATCGCGTGGATGAATTGATCCAAACTCGCGAAGCAGCCCTAGAAGCAGCCCAAGCCAAATCACAATTTCTCGCCAATATGAGCCATGAAATCCGCACGCCTATGCATGGCGTTCTCGGAATGGCGGGGCTGATGCTGCATACAAAACTCACTCCCAAACAGCAGGAATATGCGGAAACCATTCGGATTTCTGCCAAACATTTACTGGGAATTATTAACGATATCCTCGATTTCTCCAAACTTGAAGCCGGAGAAATGCACTTAGAAACCTTGGACTTTGACTTATATGAATGTCTGCAAGATGTGGTGAACTTATTTAAACCCCAAGCAGAAGACCAGGGCCTCATCTTAAAACTGCATTGTGAGGAAAATCTGCCTCGATTTGTGCGGGGTGACCCCAGCCGGTTGCGCCAAATTTTACTCAATTTAGTCAGTAATGCGATTAAATTCACCCCCTCCGGTTCTATTTCCCTAAAAGCTAAACTCGATGGAAAAACCAACCGCAAGACGCAGGTTTATTTTCAAGTCACCGATACGGGAATCGGAATTCCCCCGGAAGCCCAAGCTAAACTGTTTCAATCTTTCTCCCAAGTCGATCCTTCCACCAGTCGTCAGTATGGCGGAACGGGCTTAGGACTAGCGATTTGTGAGCAATTGGTCTCGATTATGCAAGGGGAAATTGGTGTCACCAGTGAAGTTAATCAGGGTTCAACTTTTTGGTTTACCCTGCAATTTCAGCTGGCCAATGGTCGTCGGAAAACCACAGGGGAATCTCCAGAAGCAATAGAGTGGGATTCCTTAGAAAAAACGGGCGATCGCTCTATCTCAGGTGGCAAAAAAGACCTGAAAATTTTGGTGGTAGAAGATCACTTAATCAATCAAACCGTTATACTTTCTCAGCTTGAAACCCTCGGCTACCAGGCAGACTGTGTGGCGAATGGTCTCGAAGCACTGAAGTGCCTAGAAGCCCAAGATTACGATATCGTCTTGATGGATTGCCAGATGCCCTTGATGGATGGTTATACAGCAACTCAGGAATTACGGCGGCGGGAGGGGAATCAAAGTCGCACGGTTGTGATTGCCTTGACTGCCCATGCCATGAAAGCCGATCGCGAGAAATGTTTAGCTTCCGGCATGGATGACTATTTGAGCAAACCCGTGGATGAAGAGGATTTAGCCCGAATCGTGCAGCGATGGGAGCAGAAAATTCCTCTGAGTCCAGTGAGTCATTCCCTTGGGGCGACAGACTCAGAATTGGCGGAATCCGGTGCTCTCGTCTCTGTGAATTCAATCTATTCCTCTACCGGAAATGGTAAGGGTTCGGAAATCGACTCCCCGGATTTTACCCTCCCCATCGATCGCGATCGCCTGGAAAAAATCTCTCGGGGTAAAATCTCGGTCAAACGGCAACTGCTGCAAATGTTTCTGGAAACCGCCTCCCAAGATTTACAGCCGTTAGAACGGGCGATCGCCTCCCAAGACTATTCTCAGGTGAAGCATTTCGCCCACCGTCTCAAAGGTTCTGCCGCAAATATGGGGGTTCCCATACTCTCCGATCGCGCCAAGGAACTGGAAGAAATGGCCTCCCAACAAAGTCTGGAGGGTTCCACTGAACTCTTAGACTCGTTTCGCGAACTCCTCGATGCGGTGGATGTATTTATTGAAACGGAACTGACGTGATGATTGCCCTTTTCCGGAAAAAATATCCCATTTTTAGTTCACGCAGTCGCCCACTGTTGTAAGGCAGAAGTTGGCGGGTTCCGGTTCTCCCCTTGTAACACAAGGGTTGCTGATTCTGATTCCGCCTCTCCCCCTCCGACAGTGGTATCCCGACGTAAAGGCAGGACAATTTTAAACTCCGTTCCCTGTCCCAAGATTGAGCTACAGGTAAACGACCCTTGATGCTTCTCGACAATAATTTGATAGCTAATTGACAATCCCAGTCCCGTCCCTTTACCCATCGGTTTGGTGGTGAAAAAGGGTTCAAATAGTCGGTCCTGAATCTCCCTGGGAATCCCTGGACCATTATCAGTGATTTGGATGACCAGGGAATCATTTTGGAGTTCGGTATGAATCGAAATCGTGGGGACCCGAGGGGTCCGACTGACCTGGGGCGATCGCCCACAGATTTCCCCACTTTCAGATCCAGAGGAATTCCCAAGTTCCAAGGCATCGATCGCATTTCCCAGCAGATTAATAAAGACTTGATTGAGTTGTCCAATACAGCATTCTATTTCCGGCACATTCCCATAATCTTTGACGACTTGAATTTTATTCGTTTTTAGCCGATGCTGTAAAATCACTAAACTACTCTCAATCCCTTGATGAATATCCACCTGAATTCTTCGCCCCTGGTCCATCCGGGAAAAATTCCTCATATCATTAGAAATTTCTTGGATGCGATCGACCCCCACTTGCAGAGATGACATCAAATTCGGTAAATCTTCACAAATAAACTCCCAATCTATCTCCTGAGTAAACCCTTTAACCTCGGGAGTCGGGTCTGGATTTGACTTTTGGTACAGTTCCACCAGGTCTAATAAATCCTGAGTATATTGGCGAGCATGAGTAATATTACCCGCAATAAATTGCAGGGGATTATTGATTTCATGGGCAATTCCAGCCACCAACTGCCCAAGGGCCGACATTTTTTCGGCATGAATCAGTTGAGTTTGGGTATTTTGAAGGTTTTCTACTGTTTGCCGGAGTTCTTTCGTGCGTTCCTCGACTCGCTGTTCTAAACTTTCATGCATCAATTGCAGTTCCCTATAGGCTTCCTGCTGTTTTAAAAAATTAATATAAGCTTTGGAATGATAGCGGATCCGGGCAATCAACTCGATGGGATCCGGAAATTTGATTAAGTAGTCACTGGCACCTGCTGCAAATGCTTCTCCCTTGAGACTGACTTCTTCCTTCGTAGAGAGTACCAATACTGGAATTTCCCGAGTTTGGGGATTCGCCCTCAAAAAGCGGAGTACCATTAATCCATCAATTTCGGGCATGACTAAATCCAGTAAAATTACGGTAGGCAAACATTCAATTGCCATCGGAATTGCCCGAACGGGATCGCTACAGTAACAAAACTTAATATCTGTCTCGGACTCAACTGTTCGCCTTAAAAACTCTCCCACTAACGGGCTATCATCGATTAGCAAAATTGTAATCGGATAGTTTTTTTGCGAAAAATAGGGAGTAATTTCTTGTGAGTCCAAATGATGGTCTAGTGGTTCTTTCATTGCTTTAATCCCGGGATTTTATTACACAAATGATTCATCCAAAAACTGTTTGGAAAATACCGTAATTTCACTGAAATTACCGAATTAATCTCTGAACTCTGTCCGATTGATTTCTCTGTTTAATTTTTCAACCGGGTTAAACATACTATCAAGGTACATTGACCTCTCTTGATAGAAAAAAGAGGGTTTTAAACCCTGATTTCTTAAATATATCAAAAAAAATCGCAGCTATCTATAAATTGGGTGGGTATAACTGATGATCTGAGGTGCAAATGAGAGAAACTTTGCCTTGAGGATGAGGAGTTATTCAACCTCTTCTATAGCACAACCATAGATTTTTGTCAACCTTGGGGGCCACCAACCCAGCTCAGTTTTCCCAAGGTTGGACCTCTAGTTTGCTGGAAACATCGGAAATCTGTTTAACAGGGAAGACTCTGCCCTTGATTCACTGAAGCGGGTTACAGGTATGAAGCAATGGAACAGAATTCCCTGGAAATAGAAAACAGGCGATCGCCTCCTTCTTAAGGGTAGTAGGCTGTTTCATTCTCCCAGCCCAATTAATGTTGCATTGTTCAATCACTTTATCTGGCCGGGGATACAGGCATATTCCCCGCCCGTGGAGGGGTGTCCCCAAGGGACGGGGTGGTGTCTTGATTAGGAAGAGACAGATACTTTTGAGTAAAGAAGCAGCGCTCAATACTTGATGACTAGCTAGAATTTACCACCCCGCCCCTGCGGGGCACCCCCTCCACGGGAGGGGAATTTTGGGGCAGATTCCCCTCCCGTGGAGGGGTGTCCCGAAGGGACGGGGTGGTTTCTATTTTTTAGTTTCAACTTAGGAAATCAGGCCAAAAACCCTTGTTCTGTAAAGCTTACAGGGCCAGGAAAATTTGACAATGAAACAGCCCTACCCTTCTTAAAGGGCGTTGGGGGGATCAATCCTTTTTTTTTGCAAGAGGTCTAATCATCAAAGGGTGGGGGATTCCCCACCCTCTGATTGACTTACATGGACTTACAAGGGAGTGCCACATTCACTACAACACTTGTGGCTGGCGGGGTTGAGATGACCGCAGGCGGAACAAGTGAGTCCATTGCTCACCGCAGACTCCTCTAAGTGAGGGTGCAATCCCAGCATCCGATCGTTGCCGGTACCGGGGACCACCATTGGATAGCAGTCTTCATTGCGGGTGACCCGGATATCCAGAAGCATGGCCCCATCATGGGCGAGGAATTGCGCGATCGCCCCGGGGAGTTCCTCGCGCGATCGCACCGCTAAACTCTTGATGCCATAGATTTCCGCTAACTTGGCAAAATCCGGCGTTCCTTTCTCCAAATTCGTCGCTTCATAGCGATCGCCATAGAACAAATGTTGCCACTGGCGGACCATGCCTAACCAGCCATTATTCAAAATGGCAATTTTCACCTTAATGCCATATTGGGCGATCGTGCCGAGTTCCTGCATATTCATCTGGAAACTGCCATCGCCGCTAATACAGATCACCTCTTCATCCGGGAGAGCTTTTTTCACCCCCACTGCTGCGGGTAATCCATATCCCATCGTCCCTAACCCGCCACTGGAGATCCACCGACGCGGCCCATTTTTCAAAAATTGGGCGGACCACATTTGATGCTGACCCACATCGGTGGTATAGTAAGCCGTCGGTGCATGACGCCCAATTTCCGCAATCACTTCTTGGGGAGATAGGCCATCGGGCGGACTGGGAATTTCTAGGGGATATTCGTGCCGCCACTGTTCCAGGCGATCGCGCCAGGGTTTCGTTTGTGCTTCTTCCACCCCATTGCCTAATTCCCGATTGCGGTGCAATAAATCAATCAACACCTGTCGCACATCCCCGACAATCGGCACATCAGGTTTACGGTTTTTCCCTACCTCCGCCGGGTCGATATCAATGTGAATCACCTTGGCATTCCGGGCAAAATCCTCTAACTTGCCTGTTACGCGATCGTCAAAGCGCAGCACCGACGGCAATCAATAAATCACAATCGCTTACGGCAAAGTTCGCATAAGCAGTGCCATGCATCCCTAACATTCCGAGAGACAGGGGATGATGCTCATCAAATGACCCTTTGCCCATCAAGGTAGTACAGACGGGCAGATGGAAATGTTCGGCGAGTTCCAAAATTTCCGCATGAGCACCAGAGGCGATCGCCCCACCACCGACATACAATAAAGGACGCTCTGCCTCCCGAATCAAACTCAAAGCGCGATCGATTTGCCGGTTGTTGCCTTTCACCGTCGGACGGTATCCAGGCAAACTGACATTCCCCGGTTGTACCGGAGTATAGTCAAACTCCTGAGAACCCACATCTTTCGGAACATCAATCAAAACAGGGCCTGGTCTTCCCGTACTCGCCAGATAAAACGCTTCGGCAATAATTTGTGCCATATCTTTGGGATCGCGCACGACATAAGAGTGTTTGACAATCGGTAAAGCGATCCCGAAAATATCGATCTCTTGAAACGCATCACTTCCGATCGCCGCCCGAGGAACCTGCCCCGTAATCGCCACCATCGGCACTGAATCTAAATAAGCCGTCGCGATCCCCGTCACAAGATTCGTTGCACCGGGTCCGGAAGTGGCCAAACAGACCCCCACCTTCCCCGTCGCCCTTGCATAGCCATCTGCCGCATGAGCTGCACCTTGTTCATGTCGAACCAAAATATGCTGCAATTCTCCAGCCGCTTCGGCCTTATAGAGTTCATCATAAATCGGCAGGTTCGCGCCACCTGGATACCCAAAAATATGCTTGACACCGTGGCGTTTCAAACTATCAATTAACGCAAAAGCGCCGGATACGCGCTTAACTTCTACACTGGTTGCTTGCACGGGATACCTCTGCTCTTTTTTGCTACTTCGGGATTGTTTTACTCAGATTTTTTGTGCTATATCCTACAGTTTCACCACACGAATCCCGATTTTTTTGGCTTAGGAAAGAACGATAAACGTTTGATAGCGTGCAGTTCTGTTTCCTACGACACGCTTATCACCTGGAAGGGGCGACGACAGTTTATTGCTCCTGCTTACCCCCAACTCAGCTACCCTTTATTCCTCAATTACAATCATGCCCTAAATTTTAGAATAAAGGGTTAATCTTGATATTTATTTAACAACTACAGGGAAGAGGGCAAAGAATTATAAGTGTAGTTTTCTTGACAAAGAGCCTTAAATCCTCTCCCACCGAGTTTCGGGTCCCTGCAATAGGTTAGAAACCGGGTTTCTTGCGGAAATTTTGCCATAAGCAACCCATTTAAGTCAAAAACCCGGGTTCGGGTCCTTAACCGGGCATTGTGAGACAATTCAATTTTGAAAAGACACCTAACTTCCCTTGTAGGGCTGGGGGGTTAGGTCTCTTTTCTCCCCCTTCCCTTGTAGGGGATTGCCGGGTAGCCCTGTCAAGGTGGTAAATTGAATCCCGCCTCATCCTTGTTTCTTGTAGGGGCGTATTGCATACGCCCTCTTGATCCGTGAATGGAATCCCGCCTCATCCGGAGTTTCTTGTAGGGGCGTATTGCATACATGAGAGGATGTATGCAATACGCCCCTACAAATACACCTTGACAGGGCTAGGGATTGCGGGGTTAGGTCTCTTGAAAAAATGATTGTTGCTATTTATCCACCGGGGCGATAAATAACTGACAACTTCTTTCCGTGGGTTTGTTCACCTCACTCAACCGAGAGGTGACAAAGCGATCGAGCCAATTTTCCAGATAAGCGCGGTTAGCTTGCTGTTGTTCCGGTTCCTTCGTCTCTAAAGGATGAGGTGCCAGACCCTTAATCGCGGCAGTGGTGACGCAAAACATGGATTTCTGAAAACTTTGGCAAATTTGCACCCGCAGATCATCTTCTCCCCGGCAACTATTGCGATACACCTCATGCAAATACTCGGGGAGATAGTGCCGCATATCTTGCATCAACAAGGTAGGAGGAATTCCCGCTGCACCCGTGGGTAAGGGGTCCGCATAAAGCGCGCCATAACTAAACTGCTGTTGGAACTCGGGAATTTGATGCGCTTGAGCATTATAAGAAATCGTCCCCGGAAACGGAGTGCCTCGGAAAAATACCGCCTCGACATAAGGCACTGCTGTATCCGCCAAAAAGGTTAACCCCGCTTTTTTCGGCAGAATATCATAAACCTGATCCCCTATTTTCACCGAATAAGTAATGGGGGTACTGGCATCGGCAACTAAGCCATTCAGGATATGATTGACCACTTGAGAAATGGAAGTAATTTCTCCGGCATCATAGCCGTCGCTCAGAGAGATGAACATATCGCTCATGATCCGCCAAAATTGTCCCAAGGCACTGTAGTAAGCAAGCTGGCGCACCTGTTCAAGCAAAAATTCAGGAAAGAGCTTGTTTAAGCCCAAGATAACCGGATTAAACTTAAACTGTCGCTGAATTGCTGCTTCAGCGAGTTGCTTAAATTCTGGACTATCTACATACTCATCTAGGCCGCCGCCGCCATGCCAAAACATGGCTTTCATGCAATATTCGGCATATTCAAAATTAATGCGGTCATGATACCAATGCTTCCATAATTTAGAGAATGAAAATTCTCCATTAAAGTATTTGAAAAATGGAAATAATACCAGAAATTGATGGTTTGCAATATAAATTAAATTGCGAGAATAGGCATCTAAAACGACGCCATAGCTTTTGAGAATGCCCACCACTTCTATCAAATTTTCAGGGGAATCCGGGAGCAAATCTCCCCCCGCTTCTAGGCGTTCGATATATTCAATTAAAGGATGGTTAGAATCTTTTATTTTTGATAAGGTCATGTTTTGCGTTCTCCTAAATCAATAGCAAGGGAAATTATTTAATAGGGTACGAATTTAATTTTGGTTTCCTCTATCATGACAGCCAAACTGAGGGGAAAGAAACCCCCGGGAGGGTGAAGTTAAACCCGACGGCAGAGGTTTCAACCTCCACCCGTCGGTTTAAATTTCAGGGATTTACCGAGAAGGGGGTGGGGACATCGGATTGATCGGCAGGGGCGATCGCCTCTGGGTGAACTACTGCACTCAGGGTAGGCCGTCCCAGACTCAAGGCGGTGGCTGCGGTTTCACTATAAGCAACCAAGCCACTGGGAAGCAAGCCTAAAATCACGACAAACACCGCTAAGACGATCGCCGGAATGCGATCGGACCACTGCACCGGCGGCAAATTCACCACCTGCTCAGACAACCGACCAAAAAAGGCCCGGTTAATCAGCAACAAGAAATAAACCGCCGTTAAACCCGTCCCAATCATACTCAAAAGCGTTTGCACCGGAAACACCGGCAAACTGCCGCGAAAGATAATAAACTCCGCAATAAATCCCGCCATCCCGGGAATCCCCGCACTCGCCATCACCGCCAGCACCATCAAGGACCCAATCATCGGCAACCCGCGTTCTGGATTCAACAACCCATGTAACACGCGCAAGTCCCGAGTCCCCGCTTTCTTGTAAACCACCCCAACCAACAGAAACAGTAAGGCCGAAATCAATCCATGACTGACCATTTGGAACACCGCGCCGACGATGCTCACCGGCGTATTAGCAGCACAAGCCAGGAGAATATACCCCATGTGGGCCACGGAACTAAAGGCCACCATTTTTTTCATATCGGTTTGGGAAATGGCGCTAAACGCTCCATACAGAACGCTCACCACCGCCACCGTGGCTAACCAAGGAGCCCCAATAAGCCCAAGCATCAGGAAATAAACCGACTCCAAAGCGCAATAATCCGTAGGTTCCTAACTTCAACAACACCCCGGCTAACATCACCGAAATCGGCGTCGAGGCTTCCACGTGAGCATCGGGTAACCAGGTATGGAAGGGGACAATCGGGGTTTTGATGGCAAATCCGATTAACAAAGGGGCTAAGAGCAGTAGTTGCGATTTTAACGGCAGTGATGCACCGGCAAAGGCTTGATAAGCAAAGCTATCGGCATGGGTGAGCCAAACTAAGCCTAAAAATGAGGCAAGAATTAAGATCCCAGAAATAGCGGTATAGAGTAAAAACTTGGTGGCTGCATAACCCCGTCTTGCTCCCCCCCAAATGGCAATTAAGAGATAGAGGGGAATCAGTTCAATTTCATAGAACAGGAAAAACAGCAGTAAGTCTTGGGCGAGGAATGCACCGGCAACACCGGCATTCAGCAGCAAGATTAAAGCGTAGTAAAATCGCGGGCGGGTAATCCCCTCGTTGGTACTGTAGAGGGCGATGAGGGTCAGCAAACCATTTAAAAGGATTAAGGGTAAAGACAACCCATCTAATCCCAGTCGATAGCTCAACCCGAGGTATTCTAGCCAAGGCAGATTTTCCTCGAATTGTAAGCCGACCCCAGTCGGGTCAAATTGACTAACGAGAATCAGAGACCAGATGAATGCGGCAAAGGTGATCGCCAAGGCAATCTGACGCGATCGCTTTGGGTTCATCTGGTTAGGGAAAAATCCAATCAGAGCGGCACCGATCGTCAGCACCCAGATTAAAGCACTCAGCATCGCTAAATTCTATAGGGTCTTTTTAACGGCAATCTATTACGGAAGGGGTGAGAGAGTCTTAAGGCATTAATGATTTAACACTTCCCTGACTTACACCTTTCTTCTAAATGTGGCTTGACTTACGCCTATTTTCCAAGGCAGCCCTCAATAATGTAGAGGCGATTCTTAACATTTGCGTAAGTCCTGGGAAGCATCTCAATTTGTTCAAGAGACCTAACCCCCCAACCCCCTTCCCTAAGAGGGAAGGGGGAGCCGGAAGGGGGAGTCTCAAAGCCCCTCCCCTCTTAGGGGAGGGGTTTGGGGAGAGGTCTCTTCAAGCTATCCATTCGGTAAACCCCAAGGCTTATAACAATGAACTCATCAACAGACCCAAAAGTGCAACGCCAATGAGAATGGTCAAAACATAGAGTTGAGACCCCCCAGGAACGGTATATTTTAAGCCTTGACCACTGAATACGGTGGCTAAACCCACCAAATTGACCAGTCCATCGACAAAGTAGCGGTCTATCCAAGCGGTGAATCGGGAAAACTGTTGTACCGCTAACACCACGGTGACTCCGTACAGCTTATCGATGTAAAAGTCATAGGCAAACAGGTCTTGTAACGGTTTCCAGGGAAGTTCTACGCCTTCGGTGCGGTTGGGGTTGAGATAAATCACTCCCCCGACAATACAGCCGACAATACCGGAGATGACCACCAAGGGCAAGTCAAAGACTGCCGGGTCCGGTCCGTTTCTGGCCCAAGGTCCGGCCCAACTGAGCAAGAGTTGCCAATGTTGGAGCATCAGGGGGGTGAGCAGGGTGACGATGGTTAAGCTGACCATTGGGACGGCCATCGGCCAAGGGACTTCTGGTGCACGACGGGTTTTGGGTTGGGTGGGACCGAGGAAGACGAGACAGAAGACGCGGGTTAAGTTGAGGGCGGTTAAGCCGTTAAAGACGATCAGGAGGAGCAACAGCCACCAGGGAACGCTCCAAAATCCGTTGACCCAGCGTTCCATTGCCCAAAAGTTCCCGAGAGGGATCAGGGCGATGGTCCCGGCGCTCCCGACGACAAAGGCGAGGGTGGTGGCGGGCATTTTGGACCATAATCCACCCATTTCGGTGATGTTTTGGTTGCTGGTGGTGAGGATGATGGAACCAATGCTGGTAAAGAGCAGGGCTTTGGCGATCGCATGGGTGAGAAGCAGTAACAGCGCTACATCAACGTGCTGCATCCCTACGGCGATAAAGACTAATCCCAAGACGGCGCTAGTGGAGTGGGAGAGGGTGCGTTTAATATCGATTTGGGCGATCGCCACTAACGACGCTCCGATCGCTGTCATCGTCCCCACTACGATTAAGGCGGTTTCCGCAACTGGGGAGAGCGACACCACCGGAGAGAGTTTAATCAACACATAAGCGCCACAACTCACCACTAGGGAATTCCGAAGTAAGGAGGCCGGATTTGGACCTTCCATCGCCTCATCTAACCACAGGTGCAAGGGAAATTGAGCACATTTACCAATGGGACCGGCGATTAAGGTTAATCCGAGGAAGTTTGCCACCATTGGCGAAAGTTCGGCAGTTTCGGCCCAAACTTCGATATCAGCAAAGTTGAAGCTACCGGCTAAAGTGCCGACACTAACCACTCCCATGAGTAATAAAATATCTCCTACCCGTTTGGTTAAGAAGGCATCTCGCGCAGCGGTGACAACTAAGGGTTGGGCGTACCAGAATCCGACAATGAGGTAGGTGGAAAGGGTGAGCATTTCTAGTAAGGCGTAACTCAAAAATAAGGAGTTACTAATCGCTAGACCACTCATGGCTGCTTCAAAAAATCCCATCAGGCCAAAAAACCGGGCTAAAGACCAGTCTTTTTCCATGTAGCCCAAGGCGTAAACTTGGGCGACGAGACTCAATCCCGTGATTGCTTCCATTGCCCCGGTACTCATTTGGGAGATTTCTAGGACGAAGGATAGATCTAAATCTCCGGTACTGAGCCAATTGATGACGATGAATTCCGGGCTGTGACCCCAGGTGGTTCTAAATAAGAATCCCCCATGAATAAATGCCACGATGGTTGCGAGGAGGTTGATGTAAGCACCGGGTCGCGGTCCCGTGCGTCGGACGATCGCTGACGACCAGGGGAGGGTTATAATTGCGCCGAGTAAGCTATATAAAGGAACCCACCAACTCGTTTGGATGAGCAACTGATTCATGACATAATTCCTTGATATCAAACGATTAAATTAACGAACAACTGTCTGTTTCTGTTCAGTCGAGTTGAGCAGAAAAAGGGTTGTTAAAGCAGATCTATAAGGGTTTGATCTGTGAGTTTTTTCGAGGTAGATTGACCCGCGCAATGTCGGCCTAAAACGGCGGACGAGATCGCAGGCTTCGGCTGTTGACCATCGGAAAAGTTACGGACTGCTCGCCGATTAAGGGGGGTCTTTGGGGCGATCGCACAGTCCGATTGCAACGGTTCCCACTGCCAATACTGGAAGATTTGGGGACAGTTCCTGCGGAACCCTGGGCGATCGACCGTGAAGGCGAGTCGAGGGTACAGTTCGTCGCAACGGAGCCACTCGGTTCTCCTTGAGGGCCGTAACCACAGTGCCGCGATCGACCCTAGGCTACTCTGTTGATTCGCTTTAGGGCAGGGGTCTCGATCGGGGGTGCGACCCCCACCAGTGGGACTGATCCCGGATGCGACTGCACCCACTTCAGCACTCATGGCCCCAGTCGGTCGAACTCCTTTCCCATTGGAGCATTAATTTTATTAATAAAATATTAATTTTCTTTAAATTATCAGTTTTTCTAATTGCTTTTATTTGCCAATATGATTATTATTTATATTGTCAAGGGATACAAGATTCACCTATTCTTGATAAAGGGAGAGGATAGCTTTACGATAACTGAAAACGTTCGGGAAGACCGATCGCGGAACAATCGCAGCTTAGATTGAATTAAACCGACTCATCCATTCAGGAGACAGAAGAAATGCCTATAGCAGTGGGAATGATTGAAACCAGAGGCTTCCCAGCCGTGGTAGAAGCGGCGGACGCGATGGTAAAAGCCGCCCGCGTAACCCTTGTGGGATATGAAAAAATCGGGAGCGCTCGCGTGACCGTAATCGTGCGCGGAGATGTCTCCGAAGTGCAAGCCTCCGTCTCGGCTGGGGTCGAATCGGTCAAGCGTGTCAATGGCGGAGAAGTTGTCTCCACCCACATTATTGCCCGTCCGCATGAGAACCTAGAATACGTGCTGCCGATCCGGTACACCGAAGCCGTCGAGCAGTTCCGAACCTATTAACACCATTCAGGACCACCGTTCTGACTGGGACCGAAACAAAGCGTCTATTGACGCAAACAGCAAATATCAACATTAAAGTTGGGAGTAAAATTCATGTCAATTGCAGTTGGAATGGTAGAAACCCTAGGATTTCCCGCCGTCGTAGAAGCAGCAGACGCAATGGTGAAAGCAGCTCGCGTCACCTTAGTGGGCTATGAAAAAATCGGAAGCGGTCGCGTCACCGTCATCGTGCGCGGAGATGTCTCGGAAGTGCAAGCCTCCGTCGGTGCAGCCGTGGAAAATGTCAGACGAGTCAATGGTGGACAAGTCTTGTCTACCCACATCATTGCCCGTCCTCATGAGAACCTAGAGTATGTCTTACCGATTCGCTACACCGAAGCCGTGGAGCAATTCCGGGAAAGCACCACCGGCATTCGTTTAAGCCGATAAATAGAGCATAAATCATGCAACTTGCCCAAGTTCGCGGTACCGTCGTCAGTACACAAAAGGATCCAAATCTGCAAGGAGTTAAATTACTCCTGGTGCAATTGATAGATGAGGAAGGACAACTCATCCCCAAATACGAAGTCGCTGCGGATAGTGTAGGGGCTGGTGTAGGGGAATGGGTGCTCGTGACCATCGGGAGTGCAGCGCGGCAGGTGATCCGTCATGACGAACGGCCCGTGGACGCAGCAGTCATTGCGATCGTAGATACGGTGAGTGTTGAAAATCGCATTCTTTACAGCAAGAAAGAAACCGATCGCTTTCGTTAGCTAGTTTTGTTAGTCAGTATAGACAAACCCAACAAACCAACGCCAGCGATCGCATTCGGTGTGGAGTCAGGCGTCAGGAGTCAGAATTCTTCAGACGATTCACTTAACTTGTGCGATCGCACAGCGGACCACGGGACAGACGTGACAGCAAGCCTCTGTACCCTAGGTCCAACCGAATTCTGAATTCTGAATGTCTGACGCCGATTCTAGTCGCATTCTTCGAAGGAGTAATTCAGTTATGGTAGTCCGCAGCAAGGCGGCTCCGCCAACCCCTTGGTCAAGAAATATGGCCGAGCCGCAGATTCACAAAACCGCCTTCGTACATTCCTTCTCTAACATGATTGGGGATGTGCGGGTAGGTGCTCATGTCTTGGTTGCTCCCGGAACATCAATCCGGGCCGATGAAGGCACCCCCTTTTCCATCGGAGAATATAGCAACATCCAAGATGGCGTTGTCATTCACGGACTCGATGAAGGACGAGTCGTGGGCGATGACAATAATTCCTATTCCGTGTGGGTCGGCAAAAATTGTTCGATCGCCCACATGGCCTTAATTCATGGTCCCGCCTACGTCGGGGATGGCTGTTTTATCGGCTTTCGCTCCACCGTCTTTAATGCCCGAGTCGGCAAGGGCTGTATCGTCATGATGCACGCCCTGATTCAAGATGTGGAAATTCCCCCGGGCAAATACATTCCGTCTGGAGCGATCATCACCAACCAGCAACAGGCCGATCGCTTGCCGAATGTGACAGAGACGGATACCAAATTCGCCACTCATGTCCTCGGCATCAACGAAGCCTTACGCAGCGGGTATCACTGTGTAACAGACAGTTCCTGCGTTCTCCAGATCCGCAATGAAGCCCCTGGTCCTGTAAATTCTAATGGCAACGCTACTAAACAAGAGACTATGACCATCACTCAAGAAGCCATCTCCCAAGTCCGAGATCTCCTAGCCGGTGGATATCGGATCGGTACCGAACACGTGGATGAGCGCCGCTTCCGCACTGGCTCCTGGCAAAGTTGTGCCTCCGATTTCCAGCCAAAACCTCTCGGAAGTCATCTCCTCCCTAGAACAATGTTTAGCGGAACATCGCGGCGAATATGTCCGCCTAATTGGCATCGATGCCAAAGCCAAGCGCCGGGTCCTGGAAACCATCGTCCAACGCCCGAACGGTCAGGTCTCCACCAGCAACGGCACGAGCTCCTATCGCCCCAGTAACAGCCCCAGCAGCTACAGCGCATCCAGCGGAAACGGCGGTGGTGGACTGCCCACGGAATTGGCCGATCAAGTCAATCACATCCTGACTCAGGGATTGCGCCTCGGCACCGAGCACGTGGATGAGCGCCGCTTCCGCACCGGATCCTGGAAAAGCTGTGCGCCGATTGAAAGCAAGAATGTCTCCCAAGTGCTGGCAGAATTAGCCAATTGCTTGAAAGAACATCAAGGTGAATATGTGCGCTTGATCGGGATTGACCCGAAAGCCAAACGCCGGGTGGTCGAAACCATCATCCAACGCCCCAACGAACCCGTCGCCACCAATGGCAACGGTCGCGCCTCCTCTGCTGGGCAAAACTATAGCAGCAGCTATAATAGCGCCCCCTCTGGTGGCTCGGGTAACCTCGATCAGGGAGTTGCTCAACAAGTCCATCAAATCCTCAACCAAGGATTGCGCCTCGGTGCCGAGCACGTGAATAAGCGGCGTTTTAACAATGGGTCCTGGGAAAGCTGTGGTGCCATTGATACCCAAAATCCCTCCCAAGCCCTCGCGGCGCTGGAAGGATTTATGCGTCAGTATCCCGGGGAATATGTCCGCATCATTGGTATTGACCCGAAAGCCAAGCGGCGTGTGGTGGAAACGATCGTTCAACGACCCTAGTCTGAAGGGAAGCGTCAGGGGGTGGCCTAAAAACCCAGCGGGTTGAGGCAGACCCAAAAAATAAAATCGCCAAAACCCGCACCCTCAACGGTGGGGCTATACGGACAAAGCCTGCCTACGCAGGCTACAAGAGTATTGTTAGGTTTTTAAGCACCGAATTTGGATGATTTATTTTTTGGGATCCCCTGAGTGGATGCCAAGCCGTCGCTGCATTCTGTGGCAATCCGCCCTGTGAGTTAGGAAGAGAGGCGATCGCCTCGTATCTTGACTCCCTCTCAACTTGGGCTGTCCACCTCTCGTTTCCCAACCCTTCCCCATACCGGAGATCACCGGGGGGAAAATCGAGATCGTTCGACCTTTAAAGGTTCCATTTCCCATGTATTTGCCGCCACTGCAACCCAATCGGAATCCCAATATTTATATGAGTGGCGATGTCACCATTGATGAAGGTGCCTCGATCGCCTCGGGAGTCATCCTCCAGGCATCCCCAGGTACTCGCATCGAGATCGCCGCTGGTGTCTGCATTGGCATGGATTCCATTCTGCAAGCCTGTCAAGGCAATCTAATCATTGAAGAAGGAGCGACCCTCGGTGCCGGAGTCCTGGCGATCGGAACCGGCAAAATCGGTACCAATGCTTGCATCGGTAGCGCTACGACGTTACTGCATCCCACGGTTGCATCCAATGAAGTAATTCCCCCCGGTTCCTTACTCGGGGATGAAAGTCGTCAATGGATCGATGTGGAAAGCACGACGGCTGCCGCCGATCCAGGTCCGGTATCCGCTGCGGGTCCCAACCCAGTTGCCCCGGATCCGGTCCCAACCGCTCCACCCCCACCGCCCGAACCCGCCACTGCCTCTGAGCCAGAACCTCCGACTCCAACTCCGACTCCGGAGATCTCCCAACCCATCAGCAGTAATGGCAATGGTGCAGAACCTGCGGCTGCATCTCCAGATCAGCCCCCTGTTCCATCCTCTCCGGCTTATGTCTATGGACAAGCGCACCTCAACCGATTGATGCAAACTTTGTTTCCCCATAAACAAAACCCCATCCAACCTATCCCAGAGGATTAGATTTACTCCCTATTCCATTTGAAATGTTACGTTTGAGATCAGGTGAAGAAATTGAGAACCGATACCCTCAGCTAATGTGGGACCTCGGTCATGTTTGAGGGAGAGGCAAGATGGAAAGACGCGATGTAGGACTGGTAAAGCGCGAGCAAAAAAGGCGCAGTCACGACCTTCAGGATTTAGCTTTGGGTTTAGTATCTACCCAAAGTTTCCCGGCGATCGTCGGCTGTGCCGATATGATGCTCAAATCCGCTGGGGTGATTTTAGTTGGATTTGAAAAAATAGGAGGCGGTCACTGTACCGCAGTGGTCCGGGGCAAAACGGCAGATGTGCGCTTGGCGGTTGAAGCGGGTGCTGAAACTGCCGAAAAGTTTGGTCAAGAGGTTTCTAAGCTGGTTATCCCCCGTCCCTTGGCAAATTTGGAAGCCATCCTCCCCATCGGTGCGCGGTTGATGGATTTGGCCCAAGGCAATCAAGGACGTCCGAGCAATCAAGCGATCGGACTGGTGGAAACCCGAGGATTTCCGGCGTTGGTGGGGGCGGCAGATGCGATGCTCAAGTCCGCTGATGTGGATTTAACTGGCTATGAAAAGATTGGCGACGGGTTATGCACGGTGATTATCCGAGGCACTGTGGCGAATGTGGTGGTTGCGGTGGAAGCGGGGATGTTTGAAGCTGAACGGATTGGAGAACTGACCTCGGTGATGGTGATTCCCAGGCCCCTGGATGACCTGGAGCGGGCTCTACCCCTGGCAAGTTGTTTTGTTGAGACGGCTCAACCCCTGCAAATGCCGGTTGTCATTGAGGAGAAAGAGCCTGAATTGTTAGCCTTGCCAGAGTTGGAGAAACTGGGTAAACCCCAAGAAGTCGAGGCGGAACCCTTGGAGTTGCCAGAATTACAGGAATTACAGGAATTACAGGAATTACCCAAACTGGAACTGGAGAACCCGGATCAAGAATAAATTGAGGTCTGGCCCCTGGGGATTTTGGCTGGGAGGCGATCGCTGATGGGTTCCGTTTAGCAGGAGTCCCGGTGATTTTCGCCTGCTAAGATTCAGGAATCTCCGATTGAGACTGGCGATCGAGAATCGCTTCGGCAATCCAGCGAGCAAACGCTTCATCCCCCATCCGCGATAATGCCTCTAGCAGGATGTCTTGCGATTCTTCCGGCGCGTCCCGAGTTAACTCCACAGGGAGGGCTAACAAGGGCATATTTTGGATCAGTTCCAAGAGGTCCTCGCGGATGCGTTTGCGCTTGGTTTCTAGGACCATGACGGTTCGACGAATCGATCGCTCGCGGGTGACTTCGAGTAATAAAACATCCTGTTCATAAAAGTTATTCATCAAATACACTCCTTTGTGGATACCCTTATCCCGAATCGGGTTGCACTTCCCTACTGAAGACCAGCGCGATCGCCTATTGTGAGCCATCTTAAACGAATTTACCCTTCCGTAACTACAGTCCCTGGGTAGGGCTTCAGAACTGGGGTTTCAACATTTCCCCTCCTCAGAGACCCCATTCTTATCCTCTGCGGCAATGAGAGTGGGGTCCGAGATTTTTCCGCCTTGTCGTTAGCCATCTCAATCCTCGCCATTTTGAGCAAGACTCCCGGTTTAGGGTTCTTTTCACTCTTACTCCACCCAGTCGGGACTACATTTTTCCTTTGAACCCCTCGGAATTTGGCCTCAAACTTAAAGGATATACCTAGAGGATGAGATTCAAAATCTATAAAAAGACAGGGGGCGATTCCCGAGAATTAGTTCTATTTATAAGGGGTAGTTTAAAAAGTTTACGGAAAATTGTATGCCGACGCAAGAAAAAGAACGCCCCGCTCAACATCAAAATCAACAACCCGGACGGCAATCAGAAATGAATCCCCGTCCTAAAGCCCGGGCTTCTGAGTATAAAGGCAGTGGAAAACTAGAAAATAAAGTTGCTTTAATTACCGGAGGAGACAGCGGGATTGGTCGTTCGGTGGCGATTCTATTTGCCCGAGAAGGAGCGGATGTGGCGATCGTCTATCTGAACGAACATGATGATGCCAAAAAAACTCAAGATATGGTAGAAGCCGAAGGGCGGCGCTGTCTGCCGATCGCCGGAGATATCGGAGAAAAAAGCTTTTGTGAACAGGTGGTTAAGCAGACTGTGGATGCTTTCGGCCATCTGGATATTTTGATTAATAATGCAGGGGAACAACATCCTCAAAACAATATTGAGGATATCAGCCAAGAACAGTTGGAAAAAACATTCCGCACCAATATTTTTTCCATGTTTTACCTGACTCAGGCGGCGATGCCTCATCTGCAAGAAGGCAGTGCGATCGTCAATACGGCCTCGATCACCGCCTATAAGGGAAATGAATCTTTACTAGATTATTCTTCCACCAAGGGGGCGATCGTTGCCTTTACCCGAGCCTTATCTCAAAAAGTCGTCAGCAAAGGAATTCGCGTTAATGGAGTCGCACCCGGTCCAATTTGGACTCCCCTAATTCCCTCCACTTTCCCCCCGGAAAAAGTCGCTACCTTCGGTCAGCAAGTGCCGATGAAACGGGCCGGAGAACCCGAGGAAGTCGCCACCTCGTATGTGTTTCTTGCCTCGGATGATTCTTCTTATATGACAGGTCAAATTCTGCATCCTAATGGTGGCGCTGTTGTGGGAGGTTAAGCTTTGAGCTTGTTAATCAAAATAGCGCTGTAATCACCCATCTGTTCGGTTTCGTGGAGTCAGCTCAATTCCGAGAATCAGACTAGATTATTCTAAGTTTTTCTGTTCTTTCTTCCACGTGCTGATGGATTAAACGAACTTGAAAAGCAGGTTTTTAATATTAGAATCAATCCCCAATGATTTATAAAAAATCATTGGGGATTGCTCTATAGAACACCCTAAAATGATTTATAAAAAAATAGGAAGTAACAAGATGCCAAGGGGAGCATCTCAATTTGGCAAAGAGACCTAACCCCCCAGCCCCCTTCCCTACGAGGGAAGGGGGAGCAAGACGTATAAGGGAACTCCAAAAAATAAAATCTCCAAAACGTTCGTTCGTAGTGACGGATCAACGGAGTAGCGCCGTCAATGTAGGGGCGCAATGCTTGCGCCCTCCGGAGGGCGCAACATTGCGCCCCTACACATACCTTTCTTTCAGTTTAACGGTTGGAGGATTTATATTTTGCATGCCTAAATTCCCCTTTGAGGCCAAATTGAGATGCTCCCGATGCCAAGCCTACGGCATAGCTTCGCTCTCGCTTACTCTATGAGCAACTGATACCAAATCCGATTGTTAAAAGTCGGTTTTCTTTCTTAGCCCGCGCAGGCGGGCTTCGTCCGTATAGCCTCCGGGCTTTCCTGACGGAACGCTCCGCGAACAGCCTGCGGGTTTTTACAGACCTTTGACAACCGGATTCCGTATGATTTAGAAGACGCTCTCTAATCGGTTCAAAATAAAAAAGGGGAGGTATTCCCCCCCTTTTTAGCTGATTTATACCATCAGGTTAGCAACTACCTGACCTAAGTCCTCATTTTATGACTTAGGAATTAGGACGCCATTGATTGTTGAATTCGGCTTTTGGCTTCTTTAAACTGCTTCGACAGTTGTTGCAGTTGGGCCTCATTCATAGTTTGACGGAATTTATTGAACATATCGTTCTCTTCTTCCTTGACATGATGCTGCACCATATCTTTCAACTGTTTGACACGAGTCATAAAGCTGGCATCGCTACCGTTGGTGGATTTGATGGCTTCGAGGAGTTGTTTCATCTCCGCCTGCTCGTTATACAGATGTTGCACTTTCGGTAATTGAGCGCGGATAGCGGGATAAACGACTTCTTCTTCAGCTTCCGCGTGAGCGGTGAGATCTTTATAGATTTGACCGAAGAATTCTTCGCGTTTTTTAGCGTCGCTGGTGTTTTCAATTTCCATGAAGAGGGTATCGACCTTGCGATGATCTTCATAGATGATTTCCAGAATGTTCATATCATCTTTGGCGCGGCTGGCGGCGCTACCAAAGACACCACTCAAGGCTGCCATTGCATCTTGGACACGACTCCAAACGCCTTGATCCGGGTCTTGTCCGGTGAGTTCACGAGTGCCGAGGACTTCCAGAATACCCTTGAGTTGTTCTTGGTGAGAACGGTTTTCAAAGTTCACCGTATTCAGGGGAGTGATGGCGGCTTCGATGTCAGCGCCGACGACTTGTGCGGCTTTATGGACAAGCAGTCCTTTCATCACCTGAGCGTGTTTGAGCAATTCGTGCTGAGAGATTTTCTCAAACAGGGTCGTCTTGGAATCTTCCATCATTTTCTGAGCCTGTTTGAGGGTTTGCTCGGTGGTGCTACCCGGCTCAGAGGGATTGCCATATTGAATGATGGTGGTTTCAATGATGCCGAGGTTTTTGCGGTCGTCCTCTAGCATATTTTGCAAGCGCTCGCGGATATCCGGGTCGCTAGTGGCGCTGATAAATTTTTGTTCATTAGAAATGATGAAATTTTGCACGGCTTTCATATCGGCCAGTTTTTCGGCGATCGCCATGCGTTTAGTATCTTGTAATTGAACGGTCATTCGAGTGTTCTCCTCGTAATTCAGGATTTAAAGTTGTTGTCAACTATCCTTCACTTTAAAAGATGGTCGTTTTACCTTCATCCTTCTTTAGGCAGATCGTCGGGTTTTAAAAGGAACACAATTTTTGAGAATAAAACGATAAATCGGGTAATAAATTTTACTTATTTCCCTGGAAAACCCGCATTCTAAACAGCATTTATTTAGGAACAGTCGAGGAAATCTGTATAGAGTAGCCAGATTTTTAAAATTGTGGTTTTTGGGGAAATCCTCCTTTTGATAGGGTAATTTTTATGTCTTTAGAGGGGACACAATTTGGGTGTAAATCCCTAGCAAGGCGCAGCAATCATTTGTCCTTTCCGGTGCAAGAGATGGGTAATGGGGAAGTTGAAAAAGCTCCGGATCCAGCGACTTAAAACCCCCGATTCAACTGCGGCGATAGCGCATTCCCGGTAATTGCTCGATCAAGCCGATTAATTCGAGTTGCAATAACGCACTGGAGACCGAGGCGGCATCGAGTTGGGCTTGGGATACAATCAGATCGAAGGCGATCGGCTCGATCGCCGTCGCCTCCCAGACTTGTTGCAATGGAGGGTCTAAATCCGGGACCGATGGCAGGGGTGGCACCACTGCCGTGGGAGTCGTGGGGGTTGCCGCAGAGGGGGAAGCGGTGGGATGAAATTTAGGCATGGCCCCCAGCATTTCCAGCAATTCCGTTTCATTGATGATGGTTTCCGCCCCATTTTTCAACAGTCGCAAACAGCCTTGAGAATTGGGGTCATCAATGCGTCCGGGTAAGGCAAAGACATCTCGACTGTATTCATTGGCGACTTTGGCCGTAATCAGCGCCCCCGATCGCTCCGGTGCTTCCATCACTAGAACGGCCTGACTTAACCCGGCAATAATCCGATTGCGTTGGGCAAAATGTTCTCGCCTTGTGAGGGTTCCCACAGGATGCTCACTCAAAAACAATCCTTTTTGGATAATCTTTTCCGAGAGATGACGATTGGTTTCTGGATATATTTTGTTTAAGGGAGTTCCGAAGACGGCGATCGTGCGACCATCGGCATCTAAACAACCGAGATGAGCGTGAGTATCGATGCCGGAGGCCATGCCAGAAACAATGGTAAAGCCACATTCCGCTAAAATTTGGCTAATTCGGCGAGTCCATCGCTGGCCATATTCCGAGGGGTGACGAGTGCCGACAATGCCGACAATGGGGCGATTGCCGAGGGTTTCCTGGCGATCGATCTGACCCTGGTAATACAGCAGGGGGGGTGGGTTGGGGATTTCCCTGAGCAAACGGGGATAATCCGGGTCCGCAGGGGTCCAAAAATTGGGGTTGTGGCGCAGATGTTCGGTGTAAAGTTGTTCGGGGTTCAGTTGCGATCGCCTTGTGACAATTTTTTCCACCAGTTGCCGACCCAAACCCTGAACCTGAGTGAGAGCCTCCGGTTCAGCTTGCCAAGCCGCTGCTAAACTGCCGAAATATTTAAACAAACGACCCAGTAAAACCGGGCCGACTGTGGGAATTTGCGACCAAGCCACCCAAAATGCTCGTTCTTCCAGATACATTAACCCTAATGACTCCTATCGAAAAATCGGGGGGAAATATCGGCGATCGCATCTTACGAGTACCCTTCTGTCATCCTTCCCGGGTGAGCTATCACCATTGAGGCTGATCATCCTGGGATAGGGATGGCGATCGGACCCCCTTGAATTTTAGGGGAAAGTGCAGTTTGGAACAACGGGAGGACTTACTTATTTTAAAAACCCACCCTAAACGTAGAGGCGATTCGCGAATCGCCTCTACGTTTAGGGTTTCATGTTAAATTGCGTAAGTCCTATTTAGGCATTATAGGCATTAGGCGATCGCCGGGTCCAGGGACGGGCTGGATTGGACCAGCAGTGTCCTGTATAAGTGACTCAGTTGACGAGCCACCCCATCCCAGCTAAACTGGCTTTCGACCCGATCGCGAGCCGCTTGACCTAATTCGTCTTGCCAGTCGGGGTGAGCTAAAATGCGGTCAATGGCGACAGCAAAGGCGGCATCGTCCTGGGGTGGACAGAGTAGGCCGGTTTTTTCTGAAACCACTGTGAACTGTAATCCGCCCACATCGGAGGCGACAACCGGGGTCCGGCTGGCCATTGCTTCGATCGCCACTAATCCAAAGGGTTCATAATGGCTGGGAACGACACAGACATTGGCTGCGGCATAATATAAGGGTAACTCCTCATGGCCGATCCGTCCGGGAAAGGTCGTCAAGTTAGCAATTCCCAATTCTTCTACGAGACTGCCAATGCGATCGCGTTCTTTCCCATCACTTTGACCCGGACGCCAACCCCCACCAATAATCAGCCGGAGGTCCTGCTGACCCCGCAGGGTGGAACGACTCACCGCCCGAACTAAGGTTTCAATCCCTTTGCGTCGGTCAAATCGACCCACATAAAAGACGACAGAACTATCCTGGGGAATGCCCAGTTTTTCCCGCGCTATTGCCTGGGAAACACCGCCAAATTGATGAATATCGGTGCCGCAAGGAATCACATCGATCTGTCCCTTGGTGGAAACAAGGGTTCGGATATGTTCTTGTTCCTGGGGAGAGGTTGCCACAATGCGATCGGCATT
This sequence comes from uncultured cyanobacterium, assembly GCA_963821735.1. Taxonomy (GTDB): domain Bacteria; phylum Cyanobacteriota; class Cyanobacteriia; order Cyanobacteriales; family Laspinemataceae; genus Laspinema. The sequence continues at coordinate 618,008 of CAWGFK010000070.1, read as the reverse complement.
TTCCAAACAAGCCTTTTCAACGCCTAAGCGAGTGCTGGCAATCATCGGAATGGTAGAAACGGCTTTATACTTAACCGCACCCAGAGAGTGGTAAGTATGAACTTGTTGGATGGGTTGAATTTTTTTCAACTCCATTCCCACTGCTGCCGAAATCCAGTAATTCGTATGAACCAGGCGATAGTCTAGGTGCTGTTGTGCTTGAAATTTCAGAAATTCCTGAACAAACTCGGGGACATATTCATAAATTTTTTGCCGGGGAACGAATTCTTCGGGTCCAGCGACTAAGCGAATCGTGCGACAATTGGGGGTATGTTGTACCACCGTCTGTTGTGTTGCATTGGACTTACGGGTGAACAAATCTACTTGCCATCCCAGATTTCCTAACGCTTCTCCAACCTTGCGAACATAAACATTTTGGCCTCCGGCCTCTTCTTTACCAATTTCTATGGCTGGGTCGCCATGAACGGAAATTAAAGCAATCGACTTGGACGTTATCATAGGTATAAACTAGGGGTGAAGAAACTGAATTATAAAAACACGGCCAGTGTTGAGCGGTGGGATTCCAGTTCGGTTGGATTATCCCTGAATACTAGAGTTGACCTAGATTCTATGGGGACTTCTTAACACTAAGCTGAGTGACTCCAGGACTGGTACTGGCACTCAAAGCCTTGATCTAACATCGACCTAACATCCTTTTCAGCCAAAAATCTGAGCCAATCTCTCTATGTAAGGTTTCACCTCGGTCATTTTTTCCCTTGCATCAAACGAATTAAGAAGATAGAACCGGGCATTAGAGCTTTGTTCTTTCGACTTTTTGGCGAGGAAAATTTATACGAAAATAATAAAAAATAACTCGGAAAGCTCGCATCTACCCTTAGAAATAATTCGAGGGGAATAGCTTAAGGAACAAAACCTCAATCCCATTCATAAAATGTAGCGACAAAATGAGTGGATTTGCCTGATGGCATGGAGGTTATTACCTTGATCTGATTTGATAGTTTTGGCCGTCCAGAAGTCCAACTCCCGCTCTGTTTTTTTGTTTTGTCAGAATTTTTTGACAATTAGCGGCAACGCGCATTTTTTCTTAGCATTGAGCGGGAGTCAACCCCTAATAATTGGCTCTGTCGCCCTGTTGGAGACTCTAAAAGGCTTGGACTGAAATAAAAGAACCTATGCCCTCTGGCATTTTTATTCTGTACAACCCTGTCCAGAAATATAGATGATCAGATTAAGCTTGCGCTTTTTTCTGTTGCTTGAGGTAGGCAAAAACACTTTTATCACCAATATCTGCTGGAATGTCTTGTCCAGCTTTTCGCAGGGCAAAGATTAGAAAGAGAATCGCCCAAGCTGCTAATAGATTTTTTTCCATTGAGGGGGTTAATAAACCCGCGAGGTGACCTAAAATCAGCAGGGGGACTAAGGGGGTGAGTAACTTGGTTTCTAAGCGATTGAAACAAAAGGCTTCTTTAAAATAAATGCCCGTTAATGCGACAAAGGTAAATCCAATACCGACGAGGGCGATCGCCTCGTGATAAACTGTCACTACGAAAGGGTCAGGGCGAGTAAAAATCACCGTTAATGCAGTGACGGCCCCAGTCGCCCAACAGACTTGCAAGAAGCGATGGAGGACTTGCAGATAGATGTGAATCGTCAGTAAGCTGACGCCGAGTGCCAGACAGAAACAAGCATAGAGTACGCTGAGACTGGTGAGGATTGCAGGGGTGGTTCCTTGCCAGAAGAGGAGAACCGTGGCGATCGCGAAACTCAGAGCAGCTACCATCAAGCCACTGCGATAGATGATAACCGATTGGCGATCGCTCGGGGTAATGCTAAATTCCCCAAACTGCCCTTGATAGACTGGAGATTCCATAGAATTAGCTTGAGTCATGATGAATTTGACGGATCTACTCCAAGGTAATGGGTCTTCGAGATACACTTTGATTATGACCGATCTGATGACTGACCCACCCCTGATAGGCTCTAAAGATGACTAAATCAAAAAAACCTCCGAAACAAAGCGCCTCATCCCCCGCGATCCCGAAAATGATAGAAATTGATGAAGGGGTTTTTGGTCCCCGACTCATCGAACGCGGGGAACTTCCCATCAATCCTAATCAAATCATCGATTTAGTCAAACGGATGAGCCAGATCGAAGAGTTATTACAAGAGGATGAGGATGAGGATGAGGATGATATATTCTTAGAAGATATTTTTGATGAAGATGAGTTTGAACTTGAATTAAAAAAAATTTTAGTGACTTCTGATTTAGAGGTCAATGAAGAAAATTTAAACCGATATTTACAATTCCTGAAAGCTCGGATTAAACCCTCTTATAAACTGACGGGGAATGGAGCTTTTGACTGGGAAGAAGAGTATATGAGGGGCGGCAAGAGTAAAAAAGAATATGAAAAGCTGAAAAAACAACGGCCTTCTTATACGGATACGTTTAGTTTGGTTCAGTTCTGTGATGTCGGGACCGAGGGAATTATGGTTAAGGTGGAACGGACCAGCGATCGCCGTCAGTTTATCCTTCCTTTAATTGATTTAGAGGTTACCACCGAAGATCCCCAGCATTTTGAATTAATGGAGAATTATCTCCTGTGGTTTTTCAGTTATTAGGCCAATTTGCCAAAACTTTAGGGTTGACGATCGCCCTCCTGAACAACCCACCCGGATCCTTTAGCTCAACCTCACTCTCACCATTGCACCAACGGCGAGTTGGAATAGATCGGCAGCATTGCCACCATTGATGGCAATTTCCACCCAACCATGAGAACCGACGAGGGCGATCGCACCTCCTCTGGGTGCGTCACTGTAAGTATTTCCGCCCGGGATCATGCGATCGCCCACCCCAACAGACCCCAGTTTCTCCATCACCAGAGTCCCAGGAATGTTCGTAATCAGGTTACCAAAGCGATCGATATATTGGATACAACCGGCGATTTCCTGGTTTTCCCACTGACATTGCGGCAGATCCAGGGTGACTAACGTCCGGGGATCAATCTCCTGTCCTAGATCCACTAAAGGCACTCCCTTAGTCAGATGAGCGCCCCACTGGAGCAAAAATATCTCGTCCATGAAACGTGGTACTCGGGTCAGGGGTACGCCAGTAGTCAGAATTGCTCAGTTCCACCGCTGCGAGAATGGGGTTGTCTGGACTGAAGACCCCAGAGAACAACCCGTTATCAGGTCCCACCAAGATGGCGTGCGGCAGTTGAAGGGCGATCGCCCGCCTTGCACTGCCCACTCCTGGATCCACGACCGCCACATGAACCGTCCCCTCGGGAAAATAGGGATAAGCATTCATCAGACAAAAACGTGCAGCAGCAATATCCTGGGGGGGAATCTCATGGGTGAGGTCCACAATGGTGACCCCGGGATTGATACAGGCGATCGCGCCCTTCATCACGCCGACATAGACATCATGGGAACCAAAATCAGTTAAAAGAGTAAGCATTGGGGATGGGGAGGATGGGGAGGATGGGGAGGATGGGGAGATGTTCGTAGTAACGACTTCAGTCGTTATCCGGTGTTCGTAGTAACGACTTCAGTCGTTTCTTTCTGATTGGGGGATTGCAAAATATAAATCCTCCAAATGTTCAACTGAAAGGAAGGTATGTGTAGGGGCGCAATGCTTGCGCCCCAGGGGCGCAAGCATTGCGCCCCTACATTGACGGGGGTACTCCGTTGATCCGTTACTACAAACGAACGTTTTGGAGATTTTATTTTTTGGAGTTCCCTTGGGGGTGGCGATCGCCTGGTGGTGTTGGCCGAGTCTTGGGTTACTCTAGGAGGTTCATGCCCGGAAACGACTGAAGTCGTTACTACGAACTAAGAAATTCATTCCGGGTTTCTTTCTGATTGGGGGTGGCGATCGCCTGTTGGGGTTTTTTGAGTCTTGGGTGACTCCATGAGGTTCATGCCCGGAAACGACTGAAGTCGTTACTACGAACAAAGAAACACAGAAATTTATTCCCAGAACGCTAGTTATAAAAACCTAGCCTTCCCGGGTCCCTTGTCAGGATCGGGAGGAGGAATTCGAGCTAAATCTTAAAATTTTGGTAAATTTTGATACTATTCCTGATTTTAGGTGTTATTTTAGAAGTAAGGGAAAATACATGAATTGAAAACGGAAAAAGTCCACCATGAACAAAATTAGTCATGAAACCTTGAAACAAGCGGCTGCCATGCACCGGGCAACTATCCGCCAGAAGTTACAGTATCGCCTGGAAATGGCTAGACAAAAAGGGGATGAAAACTTGATTCGGATGCTTGAAGCCGAAGCCAGCTATTTCAGCTAATCGCCGATTATTAAGGAACCCCTTTGATAAAACCCCGAATAGAGAACAGATGTAGAGACGCCTCATTTCGCGTCTCTATCATAGTTTAGGGGTCTCATATCAGAGTTGGGACTTCTCATCCAGATTAGATATCAGCTTTGCAATATTTTAACAAGTGGGAGCATCTCAGGGCCTTGAACAGCCAAGGAGAGGCTCCCATTTGTTTGGACCAGGAGTGAGAAACCGGATTTTTAGCTCAAATTTGTGGCAGATTGCAGAAAGTTTGACCAGAAACCCGGTTTCTGGTCCTTTCATCTAATGTAAAGGCTTATCGTCCACCAACGACGACATTTTGAATAGAAATGTGGGGGCCACCGACACTGACGGGTAACGGAGATTGTCCGCCTTTACCACATCCACCATTGAGATAAACCGAATCAGCACCGATCGCCTGAATATCCTTCAGGGTTTGGAACACATTCCCCGAAAGCGTCACATCACTCACAGGTTCGGCAATTTTGCCATTGCGAATCATGTACCCTTCTGCTGCGGCAAAGGTGAACATTTCCCCATTGGTTTGACCCCCAAGCATCCGGACGGCATAAACCCCTTCATCGATATTGGCAATCATGTCTTCAAAGGAGCAATCTCCGGCTTCAATGGCGGTATTGGTCATCCGCACAATGGGGGCGTAAGTGGCACTAAGGGCGCGAGCATTTCCCGTGGGTGCTTCGTGCATTTTGCCCGCAGTTTCTCGGTTATGTAAACGCTGAGTCAAAACGCCATCTTTGATTAAATATTTGCGTTGACCCTCGACCCCTTCATCATCATATTTCATGGAACCGGGTAAGTTCGGAATTGTGGCATCATCCACCACATTCAATTGGGAAATTCCCAAGGGTTTACCGAGTTGGAGGACTTCCTGCATCTGAGGATTTTCATAGACAAAATCCGCCTCCGACAAATGACCGAATGCTTCATGAATGAAGACTCCGGCGAGATAGGGGTCAAGGACAACGGTATATTGACCGCCTTTAACAGATTTGGCTTCTAACTGGCGAATGGCGCGTTCTGCGGCACTGCGAACCCGATCTTCAATGCCGGTGAAGGCATCATAATCCGATCGCGAATGGACGGATTCATAGCCTTGGCGCACTAAACCGCCTTCCCCCCGGGCGATCGCCCCAAAACCGCCGGAAACATCCAGACGTTCTTGGGCGATACAGGTGCCGGTGGAGTTGACAAAATAGGTAATACCAAAGCGATCGCGATAACTGGAACTGGTGGTTTGAATCCTCGGGTCAAAATCCAGCAATAGCTGATTATACTGTTCAACCATTTGCCGCTTTTCTTCCAGGGAGACCCCCCGGGGGTCCCGGAGTAAGGACTCGGCGACATAATCTTGAATGGGTTTAATATCAGCCAGTTGAGTGGTTTCTGAACCGATTAATTTAGCTTGGGAAATCGCTTCTTCCAGGCGATCGCCCAACTCATCTAATCCATTAAACGTGACAAAACTCCACCCCCCCTTATGACAGGCGCGGACCCCACCCAGCGAGGGAAAAATTGCGATTCACCGCATCCAGGCGATCGCCGCGAAACGAGATCGCCGTGGATTCGCTTTGTTCCATGCGAATTTCTAAATAATCGACGCGATCGCGGTAAGGGGCGATCGTCGAGAGTAACCGATCCTGCATTGAATGATTCACGCGCTAACTTTCCCGATTTGACAACTTGTAATCTTTCTTACTTCCAGTCTAATGTGCCAAACTCGGACCCCGGTACAGTAACGATTAAAAACCGGGGTTATGCCCGAAAATTGGGAACCCTTGACCGCATTCTGAGGGCCATCACCCCGGTTTGTGGTCCCTAGAGCATCCGTACAGAAGCGAGAAGACCACCCCGGGGGGCTTCTGTGACTAGCCCTGTCAAAGTGTGTAGATTGTAGGGGCGCAATGCTTGCGCCCAAAAGAGGGCGCAAGCATTGCGCCCCTACAAGAAATAACGATTTTTCGTCATTAAATTTACCAGGGCTAGGCTTCTGCGACCCGTTCAAGAGGGACCCATCCCCCTATAATTTAAAACCGGACCGATGCTCTAAAATCTCTAGCGTCTGGAAAATGCAATGGTATAAGATAAAAGCTTGTCCCATTACCCACCTTGAAGATGGCAGAAACCCTTTTCTTCAACGCGCTCAAAGCCGCCATTGACGAAGAAATGGCCCGCGACCCTACGGTATTCGTCCTCGGTGAAGACGTCGGTCAGTATGGCGGATCCTACAAAGTCACCAAGGACCTGTACGAAAAATATGGCGAACTGCGGGTACTCGACACCCCGATCGCGGAAAATAGCTTTACTGGGATGGCGGTTGGTGCTGCCATGACGGGATTGCGCCCGATCATTGAAGGCATGAACATGGGCTTTTTGCTCCTCGCCTTCAACCAAATCGCCAACAATGCCATGCTGCGCTATACCTCCGGTGGCAACTTTACAATGCCGATGGTGATTCGCGGTCCCGGTGGGGTTGGACGACAACTCGGTGCAGAACATTCCCAGCGCTTAGAAACCTATTTTCAGGCCGTTCCTGGGTTAAAAATGGTCGCCTGTTCCACCCCGTACAACGCCAAAGGATTGCTCAAGAGTGCCATCCGGGACAATAACCCCGTGCTATTTTTTCAGCACGTCCTTCTTTATAATTTAAAAGAAGACCTGCCCTCGGAAGAATATCTGGTCCCTTTGGATAAAGCGGAAATGGTCCGACGGGGCAAAGATGTCACGATTTTGACCTATTCGCGGATGCGTCATCATGTCATGCAAGCGGTGCCGCAGATGGTGAAAGAAGGGTTTGATCCGGAAGTCATTGACTTAATTTCCCTCAAACCTCTGGATCTTGAAACCATTGGGGAATCCATTCGCAAAACCCATCGGGTGATTATTGTAGAGGAAGCGATGAAAACCGGGGGAATTGGGGCTGAAATTATTGCTTCAATTAATGATCGGTTCTTTGATGAGCTGGATGCACCTGTGTTGAGACTTTCGTCCCAGGATATTCCCACGCCCTACAATGGTACCCTTAGAGCGACTAACCATCGTGCAACCGCCCCAAATTGTGGAAGCGGTTCAAAAAATGGTTGGCCTAAAAATATAAGACAGTGTTGAAAGATGAGTTTTGAGTTTTGAGTGAAATTGTCTCAATTTACAACTTAAAACTCAATTCTCAAAACTCTAAAACAGGTAAAGTCATGCAAAAAAACCGTTCATTATTGGCTTTAATTCTGGTTCTGGTTATTGCCGCGATCGTTGCGTTGGTGAATGTCCCGTTCCGATTGGGATTGGATCTTCAGGGGGGTTCTCAACTCACCCTTCTGGTGCGACCCTCGGAAGAGGTCCCGCAAATTACCTCCTCCGTGATGGAAGCTGTGCAGAGCGTAGTCAGAAACCGGGTTGATGCTCTTGGGGTATCTGAACCGATTGTTCAGTCCGTCGGGACCGATCAGATTCTTGTCCAACTCCCGGGGGTCAGCGATCCCGAACAAGCCGAGCGGGTGCTTGGGGGGACTGCCGTCTTGGAGTTTCGCGAAGAAAGTGCGAGTCAGGAAATCCGGGCGCAACTGGACGTGCGGATCCAAGAGGCTACCCAAATCGCCTTAGAGTTGGGGGCGTTACAAGAGTCGGGAGAACAAGGACAAATTGCCGAAAAGCAAGCTGAGTTCGATCGCAAGCGCGAAGAAATTCAGGAACTCAATCTCCAACTCTATGAAAAAACCCCCCTCACCGGGTCTAACCTGGAGGATGCCTATCCCGAACCGGCCCAAGCCGGGGCTGGGGCTTGGAATGTGGGTCTGGTCTTTGATAACGAAGGCGCAGATCTGTTCGCCCAACTGACCCAGAATCTGGCCGGAACCGGACGGACTCTGGGGATTTTTCTCGATGATCAATTGATTAGTTCTCCCACGGTCCCCGCAGAATTTGCCACCACGGGAATTACAGGGGGACGTGCCGTGATTCAAGGCAACTTTGCCGTGCAACAGGCGAATGAACTCGCGGTCCAACTGCGCGGTGGGGCCTTACCAGTGCCAGTAGAAATTGTGGAAAATCGCACGGTTGGCGCAACCCTGGGGCGCGATAGCATTGTTAGAAGTATCTATGCCGGAATCGGGGGCCTGGTTTTGGTCCTGATTTTTATGGTGGCCTATTACCGCTTACCCGGTGTGATTGCCGATCTGTCTTTGATTATCTATGCCCTTCTGACTTTAGCTAGTTTCTCCCTGCTGGGGGTGATCTCTGACTCTACCGGGGATTGCGGGATTTATCCTCAGTATTGGGATGGCGGTAGATGCCAATGTCCTAATTTTTGAACGCACCCGAGAAGAATTGCGGGCGGGAAAGAGTTTGTATCGTTCGGTAGAGTCGGGTTTTTACCGCGCTTTTTCGAGCATTTTGGATAGCAACGTCACCACGCTGATTGCCTGTATCGCGCTATTTTGGCTGGGTGCCGGTTTGGTGAAAGGGTTCGCCTTGACCCTGGGAATTGGGGTAGCGGTGAGTATGTTTACCGCGATTACTTGCAGTCGCACGTTAATGTTTTTGGCGATTAGTGTTGATGACCTTCGCAAGCCCGAACTATTTTGTCCGAACCTTCAAAATGTTAGGAAAGTTTAGGGGGATGTGTTACCAGAGGCAGATTCGATGAGATTAGATGTTAATAAAAAAAGCCGATTGTGGTGGACATTATCCGCCGCAGTTGTGGTGGCTGGGTTGATTTCAATGGTGATTTCCTGGCAACAGTTGGGAGCAGCCCCTGCGTCCGAGTCTGGATTTTGTCGGGGGGACGCGGTTGCAGTTGGAATTGGATTGTTCGATTCCGGGAAATTGCGATCGCCCCATTGAATCGGGAACGGTGCGATCGATTCTCACGACCCAAGGATTGGGCAGCAGTAGTATTCAAGTGGTCGGTGAGGAGAATCTAGGGTTATCGATTCGCACCTCTAATCTGGATGTGGATCAACGCACTCAACTGATCAATTCTTTAACGGCAGAACTCGGCAGTTTTGACCCAGACAAGAATCAAATTGATACCGTGGGTCCAACCATTGGCCGTCAATTGTTTACCCAAGGACTTTTGGCCCTGATTGTCTCGTTTGCCGGGATTATTGTCTATCTCAGTTTCCGGTTCCAGTTCGATTACGCCCTGTTTGCGATCGTGGCTTTATTCCACGATGTATTGATTACTCTGGGGATTTTCTCGATTCTGGGACTGGGGTTTGGGATAGAAGTCGATAGCTTGTTTATTGTGGCGTTGCTCACGATTATCGGGTTTTCGGTGAACGATACGGTGGTGATTTACGATCGCATCCGGGAAACCCTCGCTCAGGATAAATTGAATCGCCCCATTGATCAAATCGTGGATGAGGCGGTGAATCAAACCCTGGGGCGATCGATTAATACCACAGCTACCACAATGTTACCCTTGGTCGGGATTTTCCTGTTTGGCGGGGAAACTCTCAAATTCTTTGCCCTAGCCTTAATTGTGGGGTTTTTGGCGGGGGTCTATTCCAGTCTCTTTTTAGCCAGTACCTTGTTAGTCTGGTGGCGACAACGTAACGGACAAGAAATGTCCCCGGTTCCAGAGGGTCCAACCCCTGTGGAGGCATCCCCAGACTCGAATGAGGGTTAGTCAGGGTTAATGCTGTGTCGTTCTTCTGGATTTAGCGAGGTTAAAGTGATTTTCTATCAATTGAGATATCAATTGAGATTGCTCTGATGGAGAACAATCACGACTTTAGCGATCGCCCTCTCGACTCCGTTGCGGTGCCACAAGACCCCACGTTCGAGCAAGAAGTGCAACGGTTACATGAGTACACCGTTGCCGCTCGTTGGGTGTTGGTGTTGCTGCTGTGGCTCACGGTGGGGAGTTTGAGCCTGTGGGCGTTGCGAGACGATATCAGACTGCTGTCTGAACATTTTACCTGGGCGAGTCTGCGCTATGCCCTGAGTATGCGGTATAATCCGATTCCGGCGCTCGGACTCACCTTTACCGTGAGTATGACGGTGGCGGTCCTGGTTTGGCAAAGTCGCAACATCTTATTTGGAATGCCACAATCAGAGCGATCGCGCCTAGAACAACAAATCCTCCAGATTCGCCAACAGGGCCCCTCTCATCCCCTCTATTCCAGGATTGTCCAGTCTCCCCGGCTCAAATAACCCCCTCGTCAGTTCCTCTTTTTCCCTCTCAAAGCTCACCGCAACAGCCGGTTACCTTTCCTTATTTCTTGTAGGGGTTTGGTCTCCAAACCCTCCGAACTCATGTAGCGATAGGATCTGATAAAGCTCTTTCGTAACTGGGCTGGTGTAATGCATGAATCCGAAACTGAAGCATCTCCTGATTGGCGAATTTTCGCTCAAGCGCTTGATTAGATCCCTCCTGTTTGTTTATGTCTCCATTGGCATTTACGGCTACTTCTTTTCCGAACGGATGATATTTATCCCCCAACCCGCTTCCTATTCTCAACTGCCAGGACTACTGCGTTTAACTTCAGCCAATGAGAAGCAAATTGCAGCAGTTTATTTAGCGAATCCTCAAGCAGACTATACGATTCTCTATAGTCATGGCAATGCGGAAGATTTAGGGGATATTTGGCCCATTCTGACTCAGTTCCAAACGATTGGGTTTTCCGTGTTGAGTTTTGATTACCAAGGGTATGGGATTTCTGAGGGAAATCCGACAGAACGGAGGGCGGTTCAGGATATGGAGGCGGCCTATTTTTATCTCACCGAAACCCTGAAGATTCCGCCAGAACGGATTATTGTTTATGGGCGATCGGTGGGTGGGGGACCGGCGCTGGAGTTGGCGGCACGCTATCCGGTGGGGGGATTGGTGGTGGAAAGTTCATTTACTTCCATTTTTAGAACCGTGACGCGAATTCCGATTTATCCCGTGGATAAGTTTAATAATATTCGCAACATCCAACGGGTGAATTGTCCAGTGTTGGTGATTCATGGGACTGAGGATGAGGTGATTCCCTTTTGGCATGGGGAGGCATTGTTTGCGGCGGCACCGGAACCGAAGCAGGCGCTGTGGGTGGAGGGTGCTGGACATAATGATTTAATCTCAGGTGACAGGCGATCGCCATTCCGCAGCACTCCTGGGGTTTGTGGGGTTACTGAACCCGAACTCCCCAGCAGAGTGACCCCGATTCCCTCAGAAGCGTCCAAAATCGGGTCCCGAGAAACCAAAACCGAGCTATTGGTGGAAGGGCGATCGACTGGTATGATTGTGCTGGCTAAGGGAAATAGCACACTCTTTGCGCGATCGCTCTTTTAGGCTGTCCCGAAACCGGGATAAACTAGGGCGATTCAGTTTGAAAATTAATGATTCATAACAAAACGCTAAAGATGGAATGGCACGGCAGCGATGCTCAGAGTCTGGCAATTATTGACCGGGAAATCGGGGATCACGTCTTCTCCCCGGCGGAGTATGAGATTGTGCGGCGGGTGATTTATGCCACCGCTGATTTTGAATATAAATCCCTGATTCGCTTTTCTGAACAAGCACTCCAGGCGGGTGCGGCAGCGTTGGCGGCACGCTCAACGATTGTGGTGGATGTGCCGATGGTGCAAGTTGGTATTTCCCCCCATATCCAAAACACCTTTGCCAATCCGGTTTACTGTTCGATGGATGCCCTCACCCGTCCTCAAAAAGAAAAAACCCGTGCTGCTTGGGGCATCGAAACCCTCGCTAAACGCTATCCTGAAGGCATTTTTATCCTGGGTGAGGCCCAAACTTCCCTAACCACGCTGGTGGAGTTAATCGAGGCGGAGGAAATTCGCCCTGCTTTGGTGATTGGGACTCCTGCCGGGTTTGTCGGGGTGGATGCCGCAAAAGCGAGACTGAATGACTCGATGATTCAAAATATCCGGGTAGATGGACGTAAAGGCAGTGCGGTCGTTGCAGTTGCTATTTTAAATGGATTGGTAGATTTAGCATGGCAAGCCTACGGACAGGAAGGACGGGGAATGATTTGAGCATGAATTAGCGAATTTATCGCTTTAAATTTTTATCTGAATTCTTCTCTGCGGGCTTTTCTTCTGCGGGGTCGTGGTGCATTTAATTCTTCCATTTGTTGGCTGATTTCTACAAATAAATCTCGGCGTAAATAGGGATAATCACTAATCCAAAAATCAATCCGGGGGAGATAGATATCGGAGACTTTGGCAATGCGTCCGAGGTCCGGACGGTTGGACATGACGACCATTTCGGCCATATCTCCCGGGGCGATCGCCTTATGTTCTTTCCGTAAAGGAACCAGCACTCGCGTACTAAATCCGGTTTCGTCACCGACTTCTAAATTCAGTCTGCGTTCGCGATTCTCGACAATCACCAGTTCTCCCCGAGGACTGACGGTTTCTTTCGTCCCGACGACTTCTTCGGTGACAAAGACATCCCAAACTTCTCCTCGCCAAAATCCACTGTATTTATAACGCCGACATTGGTAGTTTTCTCGGGAGGCGGAGGCAATCGGTCCCCATAACCAATAGAGACCGAAGATGATGCCAATAATTAATAAAAAAGGTCGCCAGTTGTCGGGTAGTGCATTGGCGGTTAGGGTCAGCAGTCCAATTCCCGCAACGGAGATCAGGACGCGCTTTAAAATTTTGTCAATTTTACCGCCATAGTAAGCATATTGAGCGCCAGTGGCGATGCCGGGAATGAGTTCGTCAAAAGTTTCACGGGTTAAGGGAATTAGCATTGTTAATAGGATTCAGAATGGGTTAGTTTTTCAAAGATAAAGGCAAGAAACTGTTCGAGAAAGTTAGGGAACTTCAGGGCAGTTTTAGAGTTAATCCTCGTGACGCGGCAGAAGCCCCCTCACGAGGAAAAAGCGCTTACAAGAGTTTTTCTAGGCCATAAACGAGGGTTTTGAGTTCGAGAATTTTGCGAATACAGAGTAAGACTCCGGGCATATAACAGGCCCGATCGCTGGTGTCGTGGCGGAGGGTATAAACTTGACCCGCTGCACCAAAAATCACCTCTTGGTGAGCAATTAAACCCGGGAGGCGGATACTATGAATGCGAATCCCTTCACCCGCATCACTGCCTCGGGCTCCGGCAATTTTTTCGGTTTCTTTAACCTGGGGAGGATTAAAAGTTTTGCCCATTTCTGCTAACATTTGGGCGGTTTGAATGGCGGTGCCACTGGGGGCATCGGCTTTTTGGTTGTGGTGGAGTTCGATGATTTCCACATGGTCAAAATGTTGCGAGGCGGCGATCGCCGCTTGTTGTAGCAGGACCATGCCAATGGAAAAGTTGGGAATAATGGCACAACCCATGCTCGATTTTTCCGCAAAGGCAGCGAGTTCTTGAATCTGTTCGGGACTCATGCCGGTGGTGCCAATCACGGGGCGGATCCCATAAGCGATCGCCGCCCGCGTATTTTCATATACCGAATTGGGATGGGTAAAATCCACCATCACCGCTGATTGCTTTTCCTGAAGTGCCATCCCTAGAGTGCCTTCCAGGTCATTTAAAACCGGGATTTCTAACGGTCCACATCCGATGACTTCCCCAATATCTTGACCCAGATATTCAGGATTGCGATCGACGGCCCCGACTAAAATCATATCTGGAGCCTCAGAAACCGCCTGAACGACTTCACGGCCCATTTTGCCCCCAGCGCCATTGACGACAACTGGAATCGGAAGTTGATTTGCCATACTTCAATAAAGTCCCCTGGAACTAGATGAGGGAATTTTACCCCGCTTCGGGGGAATCCCCATATCGATACTATAGTAAGGTTGAGCGGGAGTTGCCCGGTTGAGATTGCCGTCCGGATTGAACCTTGAGCCCTTTTAATCCCGGTAGTGGGTGGATCTTCAGTGAAGTTGGGCCATTGACAATCTAGGGCAGGGAAGGCAGGATCAAGAGGATCGGAATTTAGACCGGGACATCCTCTACAACTGACTCAGAATTTGGCGAAACCGAATTGAGCCGATCGCTCCCTCTAACTTGATACTCCATCCCTCTTTTAACCACTTTTTTAACCAATAACGGTGCTTGATAAATTTTCTCGCCAAGTCAACTCGTTGGCATCTGGGGTTTATGAACAGATTGCCAAAATCAAGCTCAACCCGGTGCATACCCCAGTGGGTTCCGTGGCGATCGCCGTTGCTATTGCGATCGGAGTGGTTCTCACGATTCGAGAAGTCGGTGGGTTTCAACCCTTAGAACTGGTCACCTACGATTGGATGATGCGAAATCGCTGGTATAATCCAGGACTGGATGACCGATTATTACTCGTAAAAATTACCGAAGCTGATATCCAAACTCAACAAAAATGGCCGCTTTCCGATCTCATTGTGGCCCGAGTCTTGGAAGAAATCACCAAATTTGAACCGGCAGTCATTGGGTTGGATTTGTATCGGGATGTCCCCCAGTCCCCGGGTCATCAAGACCTGCGTTTGCAACTCCAATCCCTTGACAATGTGATTGGCATTACCAAACTCTCTGATGCTCAAGAACCAGGAGTTCCCCCCCCGCCTCATCTCCCCCCAGAGGCCGTAGGATTTAATGATATTGTCAATGATCCCGATGGGATTGCCCGCCGAAATTTACTCTTTGCCCAGGACTTAGAGGGAAACACTTTTTACTCCTTTGCCTTGCGGGTCACTCTCAAATATCTGAGCGATCGCGGCATTGCGATCGACAATAGTCCCACCCATCCCCAGGACATTGTGTTAGGAAAGGCCCAAATCACGCAGTTAGAACCTCATTCTGGGGGGTATCAAACCATTGATGCCGATGGGTATCAAATCTTGCTCAACTATCGATCGCCCGGTTCTATTTCTAAAGAAGTAACCCTCACCCAAGTCTTAAATCAAGAAGTTGATCCCAGTTGGATCAAAGATAAAATTGTTTTAATTGGAACCACTGCATCCAGCGAGAAAGACTTATTTTTTACCCCCTACGGCATCAAAACAGAAACAGAAACCTTTAAAATGCCCGGGGTGAGATTACACGCCCAAATGGTGAGTCAACTCCTGAGTAGCGCCCTGGATGGTAAGCCAATTGTATGGTTTTTACCCAACTGGATTGAGATTTTATGGATTGCCAGTTGTGGTGCGATCGGGGGAATAATCGCATGGCAAATTCAACATCCCCTCAAACTGGGGTTAGGGGTTATCCTCGGATTTGGGGGCATTGTCGCCATTGGATTTGGGCTATTTCACTGGGGGGGATGGATTCCCGTGGCTGCCCCGGTACTGACCTTTACGATCGCCCTGAGTGGAGTCGTCGCCTCAAAATTACTCTATACCGCGTTTCATGATGACTTGACCGGACTGCCAAATCGCACCTCATTCATGAACCAACTCGATCGCGTTTATCGGCGATCGCAACCGAAGACATTCCCCTTTTTCCTAACATTAGGAAAGCCCACTCAAACACTTCCAGACACAAAATCCCCGGTTGTTTCTTTAGACTCTAAATTCCCCTCGGTCCCGCGTTTATTAGCCGTATTATTCCTAGATTTAGACCGATTTAAAGTAATCAATGATGGACTCGGCCATGAGATGGGGGATCTGCTGCTGATTGCGATCGCTGAACGAATCCGGACCCTGATGCGCCAACCTAGGACCGATGGCATCGAAGCAGTCACCGTCGCCCGAGTCGGAGGAGATGAATTTGCCATCCTCCTGGACAATCTTTACCATTCCGAAGATGCCATCACCATTGGCGAAACCCTCTACCACCAAATTGCCCGACCCTTTACCCTGAAAGGTCAACCCATCTATACCACCGCCAGCATTGGTATGGCCCTAGGTCGGGCCGATGACTCCCGCAATTTATTACGAGATGCTCACACCGCCATGTATCGCGCCAAGGCGTTGAGCAAATCTCGCCCTCAAGTCTTTGAAAGCGCCATGCAAAACAATGCCGTGGCCCGATTTCAGCTAGAAACGGACCTGCGGCGTGCCATTAATGCCGGGGCGACCCCAGTCAATGGCAAAATTGAATCTGAGTTTTTGGTCTATTATCAGCCCTTAATTGATTTAAAATCAGGAAAAATTCTCGGATTTGAAGCCCTCGTGCGTTGGCAACATCCGCAACGGGGTTTAGTCTTTCCCGGGGAATTTATCCCCGTTGCCGAAGAAACGGGTTCTATTGTGCCCTTAGGTGAATTGGTACTCGTGATTGCCTGTTGGCAAATTTGCAAGTGGCAGCAGGAATTTCCCCAATTTCCACCGTTAATCGTGAGTGTGAATCTTTCGGGAAAACAATTTGCTCAACCCAATTTAATTGAAGTTATCAAACGAACCTTAGACCAAACCCATCTTGATCCAGCTTGTTTGAAATTAGAAATAACCGAAAGTGTGGTGATGGATGAGGTAGAGTTGGCGATCGAGATGCTGTCTCAAATGAAAGCTTTAAATTTAAAGTTAGGCATTGATGATTTTGGCACCGGGTATTCCTCCTTGAGTTATTTGCACCGCTTTCCCACGGATACCTTGAAAGTCGATCGGTCCTTTGTGATGCGGATGGGGGAAGGGGACCAAAATTCAGCCATTGTTAAAACAATTATTGCCCTAGCCCATAATTTAAAAATGGACGTGATTGCCGAAGGGGTGGAAACAGCGGAACAATTAGCCCAATTGCGATCGCTAGGCTGTGAATGTGGTCAGGGATATTTTTTCGCGAAACCCTTACCGGCAGAACAAATTGAAGCCTTATTAAAGTCAAACCCCACCTGGTAATCCCACCCTTTCCCCAGTTGGTAGTAACGACTTAAGTCGTTATCTTCTCTAAAGTTCGTAGTAACGACTTCAGTCGTTATCTTATCTGAGTTCGTAGTAACGACTTCAGTCGTTATCTTCTCTAAAGTTCGTAGTAACGACTTCAGTCGTTATCTTCTCTAAAGTTCGTAGTAACGACTTCAGTCGTTATCTTCTTAAGTCCCCTACAAACTCGGAAACGACTGAAGTCGTTACTACAAACTCGGAAACGACTGAAGTCGTTACTACAAACTCGGAAACGACTGAAGTCGTTACTACGAACGAAGAGAACGACTGAAGTCGTTACTACGAACGAAGAGAACGACTGAAGTCGTTACTACGAACGAAGAGAACGACTGAAGGCGTTACTACGAACTTGGGAAACGACTGGGGGTGAGGACCCAGACCCCGAGGTTGATCGCAAAAGGACAGACAAGGGGGGCTAAACAATGGCACAATGAGAAACGCCATAAACAGATAGAAATATAGGTAAAGTCGTGAGCCCGATTGCCCAAGCTATTCCAACTCAACCCGCGATCGCGCGGCGTGCTGTGTTTCCCTTTACTGCTATTGTGGGGCAGGAAGAAATGAAACTGGCATTGCTGCTGAATGTCATTGACCCCAAGATTGGCGGGGTGATGATTATGGGCGATCGCGGCACTGGCAAGTCTACTACCATCCGTGCCTTAGCCGATCTGCTGCCAGAAATTGAAGTGGTGGCAGATGACCCCTTCAACAGTCATCCCTCGGATCCTGAACTGATGAGTGATGTGGTCCGCGATCGCGCCTCTCGGGGAGAAACCTTACCCCTGATGCAGCGCAAGGTGCAAATGATTGATCTCCCTCTGGGTGCTACAGAGGACCGGGTTTGTGGGACCATTGATATTGAAAAAGCCCTCTCAGAAGGGGTAAAAGCCTTTGAACCGGGTTTGTTAGCCAAAGCCAATCGCGGTATCCTTTATGTGGATGAAGTCAACCTCCTCGACGATCACCTCGTGGATGTGTTGTTAGACTCCGCTGCTTCAGGATGGAATACCGTTGAACGGGAAGGGATTTCCATTCGTCACCCGGCGCGATTTGTGTTGGTGGGGTCCGGTAACCCAGAAGAAGGTGAACTCCGTCCCCAATTGCTCGATCGCTTCGGGATGCACGCCGAAATCCGCACGGTGAAAGAACCCGCTTTACGGGTGAAAATCGTTGAGGAACGCTCAGGATTTGACCAAAATCCTAAAACCTATTTGGAACAACACGAAACCGAACAACAAGCGTTACAGCAAAAGCTGATTGATGCTCAAAATCTGTTGCCTTCGGTGAATTTGGATTATGAAATGCGTGTCCAAATTTCCCAGGTTTGTTCTGAGTTGGATGTGGATGGGTTGCGCGGAGATATTGTCACCAACCGCGCTGCCAAGGCGATCGCTGCTTTGGAAGGACGCACGGAAGTCACCCTAGATGATATCCGGCGCGTGATTACCCTTTGTCTGCGTCACCGCTTACGCAAAGACCCCTTGGAATCCATTGATAGTGGTTATAAGGTTCAAAAAGTCTTTAGCAGTGTCTTTGGCGTAGAAATGCCAGAAGAAGGTTAAATCGGTGTAGTGGCGCTGGGGTAGAGTTCATCAAAAAACCCCTCAAGCGCCTCTACATCCAACCGTTATGGAACAGCGAATTTTAGGAATAGACCCGGGTTTAGCTACATTAGGATTTGGGGCGATCGCCGCTCAAACCGGAGGAACAGGGCGAAGTCGCAGCGAAACCGTTTCTCTGCTCGATTTTGGCATTATTCAAACCCCCGCCAAAACCGACCTCGGTCAGCGATTATGTACCATTTATGAAGATTTACACGCCCTCATTGAGCAATTTAAACCGGACTTAGTAGCAGCGGAAAAATTGTTCTTTTATCGCATGGGAAATACCATTTTAGTCGCCCAAGCGCGAGGGGTGATTTTGCTGGTAGTGGCGCAACATAAATTACCCTTGGTCGAATATACTCCCGCCCAAATTAAACAAGGGGTTACAGGTTATGGCAATGCAGATAAATATGATGTGCAACAAGCAGTAGCGCGGGAATTAAATTTAGAAACCATTCCCAAACCTGATGATGCCGCCGATGCCTTAGCTGTAGCCTTAACCGCCTGGTTTCAACGGGAAAATTAAGGGGAATTGCCCGAATCCGAACCCCGACCGTTAGTATAATCACAACAGAATCTAGTCCGGGATTACAGGAACGGTTAGAAACCGGGTTTCTTGAGAAAATCTGTCGCACTTTGCAGCAAATTTAGGCCAGAAACCCGGTTTCTTGTCCCTGGGAGACCAAATCCCGGTATCAACACTGGTTTTTATAAAGTAGCCCGCGCAGGCGGGCTTTGTCCGTATAGCCCCACCCTTCAGGGTGTGGGTTTTCTTCAAAACGTGAGATGACAAATCAGCAAAGAGGTGAGAATCCCCGTTACATCGGCTAAAAGAGCAGCAGGTAAGGTGTGGCGGGTTCGCATCACTCCAATGCTTCCAAAATAAACTGCCATTACATAAAAGGTGGTTTCTGTGGAACCTTGCATGGTGGAAACTAGATAAGACAAAAATCCATCGGGGTCATTCTCTACAATTTCCGACATTACCCCAAATGCGCCACTGCCAGATAAGGGACGAATTAGCGCCATTGGTAAGGCTTCCGGTGGCATGGCAATCAAGTTGGTGATGGGGGATAAAACTGCTGTCATTACATCCAATGCGCCACTGGTGCGAAACATCCCGATCGCCACAAAAATTGCCACCAGAAACGGGATAATTCTCACGGCAATATCAAACCCTTCTTTCGCACCTTCGGTTAACACTTCATAGACTTTCACGCCGCGAAAATAGCCAATCAAGAGGAAGCTACAAATCACCAAAGGTAACAACCCATTAGAAATCGCCTCAATGATTTGGGTGGTTGCTAATCCCGCAGTTCCGGCAATGGTTAAGCGATAGATAATTGCTCCAAAAAATAACACAATTAACCCCCCAAAAAACAAGCGTCCCACGCAGTCCCGGGGGTTCTAAGGGTTCAACGGGTTGGGCATATTCTGCCGGTTCTGAGGGGGTATCTGAGTCCGATTCTGGGACGATTACGGGGGGATTGGGATCGGAGTCCCGATTCCGATGTGCGAGAAATTTAGCCGCCAGAATTGCCACGGTGGTTGAGGCACAGGTGGCAATAATTGAGGGAATAATAATGGCCCCAGGATTGCTGGCCCCAGCGGAAGCGCGCACGGCGATCGCCCCAATGGGTAAAATGGTCACCGAGGAGGTGTTGATGGCTAAAAATAAGCACATCGCATTAGTAGCAGTGCCAGGGTCCGGATTCAGGCGATTCAGTTCCTTCATTGCCTTGAGTCCAATGGGAGTGGCGGCATTGCCTAACCCCAAGGCATTGGCGGCGATATTTAAGATAATGGCAGACATGGCGGGATGATCCGGGGGAATATCGGGAAACAGTCGGATCATCAAGGGACGAATCCCTCGGGCGATCGCCTCCATGACTCCCGCCACTTCCACCACCCGCAGAATTCCCAACCACAAGGCTAAAGCCCCAATTAACCCGATCGCCAGGGTCACTGCATTCGCTGCCGACTCAAA
The DNA here is from genome assembly GCA_963821735.1 of uncultured cyanobacterium. Lineage (GTDB taxonomy): Bacteria > Cyanobacteriota > Cyanobacteriia > Cyanobacteriales > Laspinemataceae > Laspinema. Next base: position 597,342 of record CAWGFK010000070.1, on the reverse strand, counting down.
TGCCGCTTCTGTCAGTTCAGGCAGAGTCCCCCGCATTGCTGCAACCACGGTAGACCCTACCATCAGAAACAGCCAAATGCTATTCAGGGGAGATTCAGATTTTTTCACAGAGGTTTCACAGGGAAAGTTTCCGAGTTATGGTAGCATTAGTCACCCAATGCGATGAACTCTTTTCTCTCCCCTCAATCCGCATGAGTGGACATCAAAACACTATTAGCAGAGTGCAACGAGGTGCCACACCAGGGACAACCAAAATCCAGGAGTTTATTAGGAGAAATCTTCTGGCAATTCGGACATTTTAAACCATAGGTCGGAAGGGGTTTGCGAGGAAGGCGACGGCGCAGGGGTTGACTGATGGAGCCTTCGCTATCATCATCTTCTGGAGTAGAAACGGCGACAGTCGGGGAGAAGCGAGGGTCAATGGCAATCACTTTGAGTTTGACTTGTCCCAAACATATGATGCTTCCTGGGGTTAACATCGTCTCACCCTGGGCTAAAATTTGCCCATCTACTTTACAAGGATTGCTGAGTCGAAGATTTCTCAAATAAAAATGACTTTTCTGAGGGTCATAAAAGATTTCAACGTGCAACCCTGAGACAGTCGGATGGAGCAAAACGATATCGCAACGAGTCGGATCGCGACCGATCCGGACGGTCCCCGGATGTTTGCTCGGTTGCTTATCCCATAAGGTTTGAGTTCTAAACTCACCGGCTTCAATCCACTTTAGGGTTAGTTCATGCATAGCGATCGCAAGTTTCCATAGTAGCAGCACCTGTTTTCCCCGTCCCGGACTTGGGAAGACTTCTTTATTATCTAGCTTTTTTCGATACAGCGGCAAGTATAGAATCAGACCATTCCACGAATCCCTTATTCCCTTATCCGCTTCCGGGAAAGGGTCAGGGAGTTCACAGCGCTTTCGACTTCTGCACAGAAACGATAGAGTTCAGTCCACGATGAGGGCAAAAAACCCCGCAGAGTGTCATCTTCTCCACCGGGTCCCGATGCTCTGATCTGTTTTCCGATTAATCCCTTCTCTTGAAACTGTAACGGGTTACCTCCCCCGATGGACTAGGTTTAACGAATCTTCATAGTTAGTTCGCCTCCGGTTCATATTTGAGCATCAGCAGTCTTTTGCTAGAGCATCGGTGCCGGATGAGATCGATAGCGGTTCTCGTACCGGACTCATCAGGGACAGAGGCAGGAGCGCTTTGCATCTTGCTCGCTATTGGTTCTAGGGAGCAAGATGCTCGCTTTTAACAAAACACCTGGACGCGATCGCCATCAAGTCGCACCCCTTGACCCCTCCCGATTACCATGGAAAATTACCCGGATTTCCCTAGGGGACGGTCTCACTCAAATCCTCCCATAGGGTATTCATTTTGGCAAAAGCATCTTCTAAAGAAATTTTTCCACCCGTTGCCAAACTACTGAGGATACTGACGCGATTACTAAATTTTTGCAAATTTTGATGAAAAATTAGTTGTTCTGCGTCCCGATTTCCGTGCGAATGATTGGGGGAATCAATAAATTGGAAATGAGCTGTCATGGCAGAACCCTCCCATCGCTTATTATTACCAGCGATCGCTTCTTGAATATTGTTATTATCCCCTAGAAACTCCAATGGCACAGCGATCGCCTGAACCTTCTAGGTGCGATCGTCATCAAATCTAGCTGTGACGCAAATCTGGCGGGAGTGCGATCGCGATCGCACTCGGGAATTTTCCTAACTTGAAGCGAGGCGATCGCTCATCCGCGTGGTTTCCGGGAGTCGGTATCGGGGAGTGCAACGCAGCACATAATCCAACGCAGTCGGTAAACTAATTCGATGACCAATGGAAATATAAAGGGGATTGACATGACTGCGCGATCGCAGGACCGCACCCACGGTTTCCCCCTTATCTAGCAAGGGTTGCCAACTGCCGCGTTCCGGGGGTAATGGGTCATGGGTGCCAATAAAGCGGGATTTCGCGACCCCAATGGTTGGTAGATTCGTCAGTATCCCCAGATGACAAGCGATTCCAAACCGACGCGGATGGGCCAATCCCTGACCATCACAGAGTAGCAAATCGGGCAGAATGGTCAACTGTTCCAGGGCCTCCAAAACCGCCGGAACTTCCCGAAATGAGAGGAATCCGGGAATGTAGGGAAACTGAGTCGGACAACGGGCGATCGCCTGATCGCACAGTTGCAAATCCGGAAAACTTAACACCGCCACTGCCGCCTGAGTCAACTTATCCTGTTCCTGATATCCCGCATCCACCCCCGCCACATATCGAACCGTTGGCAAGTCATCTTCCACAATCACCTGTCCGCGTAACTCTTCCTGAATCGCCTTCGCCTCCTCCACCGTCTGCGGCCAACTTTGCGGCTTTTCAATTTTCATAACATTTTATTACTTTTGGGACAATCTTCTTGATTACGGTTTAACATTTTAAGAGTCACTCAATTTGGATCGAGCTTTGAGGGACGGACAGAAATAGCCAGTAAGTCCCTGGGAGCATCAAAGTCAACCCTAGACCCCTCTGGACTTAATTTCTTAACAACTTAAGAAAAATTTCATAAAAGTTCGGGATGGGGTGTTTCTAAAAAACAGCACATTTCCACATCATCAAGGTAAATCAAAATGCCAGCGAAAACCAGTGTTTCTTACGAATCCAAGACCATCTTTTGGATTGCCGGTTCCGTGATTGGGGCGATTTTCTTGTTAATCTTAGCCTCCAGTTTAAAGCCTTTTGTGATTATTAATGCAGGGGAACGCGGCGTCGTCATGAAATTTGGAAAAGTCCAGGAAGGCATCCTGGATGAAGGTATCCACGGAATTGTACCCATTGTCACTCGCGTGGAAACCCTCAGCGTTCGAGTCCAAAAAGATGAACTCAAAGCGGATGCTGCTTCTAAAGATTTACAGTATGTGACCATTAACGTCGCCCTCAATTGGCGCGTGGATGCCACCCAAGTGAATACCGTTTATCAGACCATTGGCGATGAAACTCAAATTGTCAACCTGATTATTTCTCCCGCCGTTTCTGAAGTAGTTAAAGCGGCTACGGCTAAAAACAATGCCGAAGAAATCATCACGCGACGCGGGGAATTAAAAGAAGAAATCGATAGAGATATTCGAGAACGGCTGGCTACTTATGGCGTTTTAGTTGATGATATTTCGTTGGTTAATATCGAATTTTCGCCCGAGTTTGCGAAAGCCATTGAAGCCAAACAAATTGCCGAACAGGAAGCCAGACGAGCTTCATTTATTGCCCAAAAAGCCGAACAAGAAGCCTTTGCTGAGATTAATCGGGCCAAAGGTCAAGCAGAAGCCCAGCGATTGTTACGAGAAAACCTAACTCCATCGATTCTTCAAAAAGAAGCAATTGAAAAGTGGAATGGACAGTTTCCGATGGTGATGGGAGGTGACGGAGCCTTGCCTTTTATTAATATTACTCCGCCTGCTTCTACCGCCACTCCCTAACTCTAAAAGAGGCGGGAAAGGTCATCAATTCACCTAAAAATATTGGGTCTGGTTTCACTTTCCCGTCCTCCAGTGTCAAAATAGAGGCGGAGTAGTTTCGAGACAGACACATTCATGACTTCCAACGAGACCCTGCGATCGCTTCCTCTCCCTCCCGGAAAATTCGGATTACCCCTGATTGGCGAAACCCTGAGCTTTTTCCGCGATCGCGACTTCAACGACAAGCGTCAAAACCAATATGGGTTAATTTACAAAACCCACATTTTCGGACAACGAACTGTCATCATGAGCGGTTCAGAAGCGAATCGCTTTTTGTTCACCCATGACAATAGCTATTTTACCTCCACTTGGCCTTATAGTACCCGCACCTTACTTGGTCCCCAATCCCTCGCCACTCAAAGCGGTAACCAACATACCACTAGAAGGCGCTTAATGGCGCAGGCATTTCTTCCCAAGGCGATCGCCGGATACCTTCCCGGCATGGAACAACTCACCCATCGCTATCTCAAACAATGGGAAACCCTCGGAGAAATGACCTGGTATCCCGAACTTAGAACCTATATGTTTGACATTGCCAGCATTTTATTAATTGGCACAGAAACCGGGTCCGAAACCGCCTATCTCAGCCAAATTTTTAAAACCTGGTGCGAGGGATTATTTTCGATTCCCATTAATCTACCTTGGACCCAATTTGGAAAAGCCCTGCGCTGCCGAACCTTGCTCTTAGAAAAAATTGAAGAAATTGTCCGCCGCCGTCAACAAGAAACCGGCCCAAGAACTGATGCGCTAGGCTTACTTTTAGCCGCCCAAGATGAAGAGGGAAATGGATTAACCCTAGATGAACTCAAAGACCAAGTATTGCTCCTCCTCTTTGCCGGTCATGAAACCCTAACCTCTTCCCTTTCTTCCTTCTGTCTCTTGCTGGCACAACATCCACAAGTCATCACCAAACTGCGCGAGGAACAGGAAAAAGTTGGATTTAATGGGTCTCTCACGATGGAAATGCTCAAAGAAATGACCTACTTAGAACAGGTTATCAAAGAAGTGCTAAGATTAATCCCTCCCGTGGGCGGGGCATTTCGCCGGGTGGTCCAATCTTGTGAATTTAATGACTATCAAATTCCCGAAGGTTGGATGGTTTGGTATCAGATTAATACAACCCATCAAGATAGTTCAATTTATCCCAATCCCAAAGAATTTGACCCCGATCGCTTCAGTGCAGACCGAACAGAAGAAAAGCAAAAAGCCTTTGGATTCATCCCCTTTGGCGGAGGTGCGCGAGAATGTGTGGGGAAGGCATTTGCGATGTTAGTCTTGCGCGTATTCGGAACCCATTTAGTCCAGGGTTATGACTGGGAATTATTGCCAGACCAAAATTTAGAATTAGTCACCGTACCCACCCCCTCTCCTCGGGATGGATTGCGGGTCAAGTTTAGCCGAAGAGGGTAAACATTTTCTCGTGACGTGGCTCTGCCGCGTCATGCACAATTGGCGGCTCTGCCGCCTGTAGCTCTGCTGACGAATTGAAGCCGTGACAGGTACAATAGGCAGATTAAGCCTCTGCTTGAGGACTGGAGGCAGAGCCTCCAAAAGACCGTGACGCGGCAGAAGCCCCCTCACGAGGAAGAACATCTTAAATTTGGCATTTAAAAACAATGGTAGGGTGGACACTGCTCACCCTACTCCTATCGGTTATCGAAGTCATAAATTTAAAAGAAACCGGAGGATTGGTTAGGTCATGATTCCAAAAATTATTAAGTCATTACAGGACAAATTTTTACAATTTTTAGAGATAATCGCACCCCATGACAGAAGTGGCGTTATCAATGACCTGCTTTTACCGAATAAAAATCATCGGTTGATGAAAACACTGGCAGATGCTTATCGAGAGCAAAGCAATGACCCCCTGTTTCAACAGGAGGTTTTAGATTGGGATATTACCATGAGCGATGGATTCAATGCGGTAGAGCTTGAGGAAGGCTCAAACCCAAAAAATTAGGGGGTCAATCTTGAGAAGAATATCCTAAATTTGGCAATGTAGAGGCGATTCGCGAATCGCCTCTACATTTCGGGGTTGATGTTAAAGATTGTGTAAGTCTTGTCCCCGAGTCGCACTAGAAACCCCTCAAACAATAAAGCGGAGGTCGAAACCCCCGCTATCTCATTAATGCGGACGGGGAGACTCGAACTCCCACATCAAAGACACTAGAACCTAAATCTAGCGCGTCTACCAATTCCGCCACGTCCGCATAAGTTCATCTTAGCAGAGGTTGCCCGCTTGCACAAGCATTTTGTGCCAACCCCCAAAAATCTGGATTCCTCATCCCTTCATCCCCATGAGAGTGACTTCCCAGACGAGGCGGGGACTGGCGTAACTGAGGAGATAGCGTCTGGCGCGATCGAGGAGATGGAGGGGGTTGGCGTTGAAAGTGCCTCGCTGTTGGGAGGATAACCAATACGCCTGTTGCAGGTATTCAATTAGCCAGAGTTGGGACTCGGTGTCGAGACTGCGATCGATTTCTTTGGCAATTTCTAACGCTTGTTTGGTGGAGAGGGAGGGTTTCAGGGGTTTTTCCAGAAGTTCGGCAGGGATTTCCTGGAGTTTTTCCCAACAGGCGATCGCCGTTCCCGGAGACCCCTGCGCCATTGCCAATACCGCCGGATTCTCCAAAATCTGCGGGTATCCCACGGTTGCCAAAACTTCCCCCATCTGTGCATCGGTGAGGCGATAAAAGGGTATTCGCTGACATCGGGAAACTAAGGTGGGGAGGAGAGAATCAATTCCTGGTGCAATTAAAATGATACTCGCTCGTCCCGGTTCTTCCAGGGTTTTGAGCAATCCATTGGCAGCACTTTCTTTCATGGTTTGTGCCTCTTCTAGGACCACCACCTTGCGGAGGGCCTCTAAAGGATGGCGTCCCAAAAATTCTCCGATTTGACGGATTTGTTCGAGGCGAATTTGCGGGGGGGATTTGCGTTTAAACCCGGTTGCTGCCGCTTCTGTGGCGGTGAGCATTTTGCCTTTATCCAGATAGGTGGGTTCTATCCAGAGTAAATCCGGGTGATTTTCCAGTTTGCGGGTGGAGGCAGGGGTGGCGCTAGGATTTCTGGCGGTGAGGAGGAGTTCGAGGAAATACCGCGCTGCCAAACTGCGACCCACACCGGGAGCACCGGCAAAGAGGTAGGCGGGTGCAATGCGATCGCGATACACCGCCTGATTCAACAGTTCGACAGCCTGGGGTTGTCCGATAAGTTTAGCAAAAACGGTCATAAATTTTAGTTTTTAAAATTTAGAGTGGAGAGTGCAAAGATAGTAAGAGATCTCCTAGGGTTCAACCTTCTATCATGTCAGCGATCGCCCAAACTTTATCCAGTATTCTTGGTTCCGATGGTGTTAGTCGAGTGGGATAGTCTGGATTCGCCTACTCAACAGCGTCTCCGTCGCGCTTTTCCTTCTAGTCTTCCCTGCCGCATTGCATTGCCTATCCCTCAACTCAAGCTCAATTCGCTGAGGCGATCGCCGCTATTGCTGCCAGTCGCTGTGCCTTTGTCCCTGCTGGGTCCTTGAGTAAAATCGATTGGGGTGGAGTTCCCTCGGGGGTGCAGGTAATTTTGAGTACCGCACGTCTGAATCGCCTCATTGAACACGCTGTGAATGATTTAACGGTGACGATGGAAGCGGGGATGAGTTTAGCCTCGTTACAATCGATTCTCGCTGATGCGGGTCAGTTTTTGGCTTTAGATCCAACTTATGGCGATCGCGCTACCTTGGGAGGAATTGTTGCTACCGCAGATACTGGCAGTTGGCGGCAACGGTATGGGGGAGTGCGCGATCAACTGTTGGGAGTTTCCTTCGTGCGATCGGATGGAGAGATGGCGAAGGCAGGGGGTCGCGTGGTGAAGAATGTGGCGGGATATGACTTGATGAAATTATTCACCGGGTCTTACGGCACATTGGGGATGATTTGTCAAGTCACATTTCGAGTTTATCCTCAACCGGAGGCATCGGGTACGGTGATGTTGTCCGGGGATACGGGTGCGATCGCCTCTGCTAGTCAAACTTTACTCGCTTCGGCCCTCACTCCAACGGCAGCGGATTTGTTATCCCCGGGATTGGTGAAACAACTGGGGAGAGGGGACGAGATGGGATTGCTGGTGCGCTTCCAAAGTGTAGCAGAAAGTGTGCAAGAACAATCGGCGCGGTTGATGGCAGTGGGGGAAACGTTAGGATTAAAGGGGACTTGTCATACTCAGAAGGACGAGGCGGATTTATGGCAAGGATTGAGAGAACGAATGCAACCGGATGGCACAGAAGAGGCGATCGGCTGCAAAATAGGAATACGTCCGACAGAAGCGGTGGCAGCTTTATCCAAATTTGCGGCAGTTTCTGATGGTAGTGGATTGGGTCAAATTCATGTCAGTAGTGGGTTGGGTTGGTTGCGCTTTGGGGAGGGGACGGTGCAGGAGTCGGTTTTATCGATGCGGCAATTTTGTCAATCTTCTGGAGGGTTTTTAAGTGTGATGGTTGCACCGATTTCCGTTAAAAATCAGGTTGATGTTTGGGGATATCAGGGAAATGCTCTGGAGGTGATGCGAAAGATTAAGCAGCAGTTTGATTCAGATAATATTTTAAGTCCTAATCGATTTATTGGGGGAATTTAATTATTATTTAGCGGTCAGTCCCCCGTTTGTAGTAACGACTTCAGTCGTTATCCGGGTTAAGCATGAGTTTTTTTAGTAACGACTTCAGTCGTTTCCGGGTTAAGCATGAGTTAGGAAAAGTAATGAGATTTTGGGATTTATGACAAAGGGGAGAACGATTGAAGTCTTTACTACGAACTAAGAGAAGAGAACGACTGAAGTCGTTACTACGAACATTGGAGAGTATATTGAGTTGATGAGTATGAAACCTATTGAATCGACTATTGCGGCTAAATCTAGTAACTTTTTAGGTCAAAATCCGCATTTGAATGAGTTAAGCGAGTCGGAAGGGATGCCTGGATTTGATGCTCAACATCCACCGGATCCGAAGCTGATTGATACTTGTGTTCATTGTGGATTTTGTTTGTCTACTTGTCCGAGTTATCGAGTGATTGGCAAGGAAATGGATTCGCCGCGAGGACGGATTTATTTAATGGATGCGATCGCCAATGGGGAAGCGCCTTTGGCAGAAGGGACAGTGGAACATTTCGATACTTGTTTGGGATGTTTAGCTTGTGTCAGCACTTGTCCCTCGGGGGTGCAATATGATAAATTGCTGGCGGCGACTCGTCCTCAAGTTGAGCGCAATTATGAACGGTCCCTAGGCGATCGCATAATTCGCAGTCTCATCTTTAACCTATTCCCCTATCCCAATCGTCTGCGTCCTTTCTTGGTTCCCCTTTATCTGTACCAAAAGTTGGGAATGCCAAAGTTAGTGCGTCAGACGGGATTATTAAAGAAACTCTCCCCGCGATTGGCGGCAATGGAGTCGATTTTACCCAATATTACCGGGGAATTTTTCAAGGGGAACTATCCCGATGTGATTCCGGCACAAGGAGAGAAACGGTATCGGGTGGGGATGTTACTCGGATGTGTACAGCGGTTATTTTTTAATCCCGTAAATGAGGCAACGGTGCGGGTTTTAACTGCCAATGGCTGTGAGGTGGTGATTCCGAAAGGACAGGGATGTTGTGCGGCTTTACCGGCACATCAAGGACAAGAAGCACAGGCACAGGCGATCGCCCGTCAGATGATTGATAGTTTTGAAGGCACTGAGGTTGATTTTATCATAATTAATGCCGCTGGATGTGGTCATACTTTAAAAGAATATGGTCACATTCTCCAGGATGACCCCAATTATCGCGACAAAGCACAAGCCTTTGCCAATCAGGTAAAAGATGTCCAAGAATTCCTGGCAATGGTGGGATTAACGGCTGAACTTTCTCCCTTAACGGCAGGGAAATTAACTGTAGTGTATCAGGATGCTTGTCATCTGTTACATGGTCAAAAAATTAGTCAGCAACCGCGCCAAATTCTCAAACAAATTCCGGGGGTTGAACTGAAAGAACCGATTGATGCGGCGTTATGTTGTGGCAGTGCGGGGGTTTATAATATGCTGCAACCGGAGGTATCGGAAGAGTTGGGTCAGCAAAAAGTGCAGAATCTGCTCAATACCGGGGCCGAATTAATTGCCTCTCCCAATCCCGGTTGTGCGTTGCAAATTCAAAAGCATTTGCAGTTAGAGGGGAAAGATATCCCGCTGATGCACCCGATGGAATTATTAGATTTATCCATTCGGGGGGTGCGCCTGAAATAGGGGTGGGGGTGCGTCAGAATGTAGAGGTCCTGATGGTAGGAATAAATTAGATTCTGACGCACCTTTGACGGCTAAAAAACCAGCACACTGATTAACAGTAGACACATTTTAGATTGGGGTGGGAAAATCGGTTTAAGTCAAGTCTTGAATCAGTCTTTCCAACTCGTTGCGGAGTTGGCGGGTATTGGGATTAGCGGGTTCGATTTCCAGGGACTTATCAAAGGCGAGGAGGGCTTGTTGCAGCAGGGGAATGGCTTGGTTGGGACTGGGTTTTTCTCCAGCAAAGAGAATGAGGGACCCGCCAAAATTCAGCCAGCCACTGGCTTCGGTTCTGTCTCCCCAGTTGCCGTCCCCGGTGAGTGCGCGGCGACAGGATTCTACGGCGTCTTGATAGCGATCGAGTTGCAGGAGGGCGACGCAGCGGTTGGTTAAGCCGAGGGAATAGTCAGGTTTGAGGGTCACTGCCCGATCGCAAGCGGCGATCGCGGCTTCAAAGCGCTGTTGCTCCACCAGATTCCTACATTCGGTTCCCCAAGCATTATAGCTGTTGTCTGGGGCTTGGGCGATTTTAGCCGTGGCATTCACCGCTAACTCGGAGTTCAGTTCCGAATCAGCGGCAGTGGTAGCGAAGACTGGCATTTCCAGGCACAGATAGGCTACTGCCGTGAGGAGTCCAGATCCAAGGAGATGGGGTTTCATTGTTACGATTTGTGAACGGAGGAGTTTACTTTGACTATGAAACCACACCTGTTACCTAAAATGTCAAGTTTAATGATAAAATTTTTATCCCTTTTTCTCTGATTAGAGAAAGTTATAGAGGGGGGGTTAAAAACACTAGCCCTGAATTGGGGGTCAATTTAATCCGGTAGGGGTTTGGTCCCCAAACCCTCTTCGTGGGCGATCGCATCGAAGAGGTTGGAGGGTTTGGAAACCAAACGCCTACATGAAAGAACGATTAAGCGTCATTCGATGGATCACCTTGACAGGGCTAGGTTAAAAACACTAGCCCTGTCAAGGTGTATTTGTAGGGGCGTATTGCATACGCCCTAGGGCGAAACGAGAAGCGCCCCTACAATTCACAACGATGAGGGATTCAATTGACTGTTAAAGAGGGCGTATGCAATACGCCCCTACAACAAACAACGATTTTTCCTCATGCAATTTACTACCTGGACAGGGCTAGGTTAACAACACTTATATAGCGAGCCTGAATGAAGTTGACAAGGGATCCAATGCCTGAAAGTCTTGGGGTGAAAGATGGCGATCTCGCTTTCTCCTGTGCGCGGGACTCGATCGCCTGTGTGGAGTGCAGTGACATCCAGAATCAGCGATTTGATGACAAAGGGGATTTAGCGAAAGCTATATATATAATATAGCTTTCGCTAAATCCGAATTGACCCAGGACAATTTTTAGGGAAATTAACCAGCCTCAGACCCATAAAATATCTGGGCTGTGCGGCGATCGTCCCTCAGTTTTGGGGTAGGCTAATCACAAATTCTGTTCCTTGACCGATTTGAGAATTGACCTGTAATTTGCCCCCGTGGGTTTCAACGACGATTTGACGGGCGATCGCCAATCCTAGACCCGTTCCTTTCCCCACTGCTTTAGTTGTGAACAAATGGTCAAAAATCTTGGCTAGAATCTCCGGGGGGATACCGGATCCATTGTCAGCAATTTTAATCTCAACCCAGTCTTCAACTTGTTGAATGTGAATCGTAATCTGTTGCTTTTGTGCTTTGATTTCTGCAAATGATGACTGTTGGGCTAACTCATCAAACACATCAATGGCATTCGCCAAAATATTCATAAACACCTGATTCAGTTGACCGGGGAAACAATGAACAGGCTTGAGCCAATCATAAGCTTTAGCCACTTTAATCTCCGGGCGATGCTGATTACCGTTGAGGCGATGGCGTAAAATTAGTAATGTACTTTCAATGCCATCATGGAGATTAAAAGGCTGTTTGTGATCCGTGTCTTTTCGGGAGAACGTGCGTAAACTGTGGCTGATGGATTTAATGCGATCGCCGCTATCTCGCATCGCCCGAATCAACTGAGGCAAATCCTGCCGCACATAGTCTAAATCCACCGCTTCCAGTGCCGCTTCAATCTCATCACCCGGTTCTGGCAATGCTTCCCCATAAAGCTCAAGCAGTCCCAATAAATCGTTCACATAGTCCTCTGTCGCCCCCACATTGCCCAAAATACAACCCACCGGGTTATTAATCTCATGGGCAACCCCCGATACTAATCCACCCAAGGCTGACATTTTTTCACTCTGGACTAACTGGATTTGGGCTTGTTGCAAATCCGTGAGAGACTGTTGCACCTGTTGATACAGCCGAGCATTTTCTAAGGAAATTGCTGCTTGAGTACAGAGGAAATTGAGAATCACGATGCGTTCATCGGTAAATACACCACGGGTCAGACGATTCTTCAAATATACAATGCCAATACAGCGCCCCTGATTGAGAATCGGTAAACACAAAATGCTTTTTGGCTGTCGAATTTGTAGATATTCATCCAATATGGGTAAATGGGTTTCTAAATTATCAACAACCACTAATTCTTGGGTATTTTTGACATATTGAATGAGCTTGATCGGTAGCTCAGAATTATTTTCGAGGGGATCAGTGCACAAGTGAATTTCATTGGGGGTGGCGATGGCCCGAACCTGCCAAACCCCAACATTATTGGGAATGATTAAGACGCAGCGATCGCCCCCAGAGTTTTTGAGAATAATCTGCGTGAGTTGATTGAGCAATTCATCGAGTTGCAGCGTACCAGAAAGGGCTTGAGACGCTTTGATAACACTGCCTAAATCCAGGGTTTGGTTAATACTAGAAATATTGTTACTCTGTTGAGTCCCGGTACTCACCGACCCGGTTATACTGGAGAGCTTGCTGACTGTACTCAACAAATCAAGAGATTGTACTAAAGGTTGCAAAATCGGTCGCAACAAAAGAGGATAACGAGTTTCTAAGTCCACCACTTTCGCTTTCGCTCCCCAACGGGAATAGCAGTAATAGGCTTCTTGGAGATAGCCCGCTGCAATTTTCTCCTTACCCCAACCCAGATAAAACTTAGCTGCGAGTTCATTCGCGAGGGCTTCTTCTTGGATGAATTTATGTTCCTGAGCCGTGGCAATAGCGCGATCATAATACTCAATTGCTCCAACGCGATCGCCAACCACCCGACACCGTTCTGCTTCCACTAACTCCCAACGGTGTTGATGATTACCTGGAGCGAGGGTTCCCCACCGCCGTAGCTTCTCCTGCTGTTGCTGAACTCGGACCAACAAATTAGGCTGTTCTGTTGTCGAACTTTGGGGATGTAAAGCTAATTGAGTCAAGGCATCATAAAACACATAAATCCCTAACAAAAAATTCGCCACCCCCCCATCTAAATAAGACTCTAAAACTTTCAATTGCTGGGCAGCCTCGGGGATATAATTAAATAAATAGAGTAAATAAACTGAATAAGTATAACACTGAAATGCTTCATAGCGATCGCATTCTGACTCTGCCTGCGCCCATAACGTTTCTGCATCATAAATCGGTCCTTGCAGTTTCCAGGGTACATCGCTTTCCCCTTGCAAGTTGATAACCACTTGTTGGAGCATCCCTAGATAGGTTCGGCAGGCTAATTGTTTCAAAGGACGGATAGCTTCACGGTAGATCTCAATTTCTGTAACTAGAGACGTTAACTCCTGACCCACCAGATAGGATGATAGACAATAGCAATGAGCGTTCAGTGATCCAGATTCCAAATCCCCCGTTTCCAAGCCACTTTGATAGGCATTCAGAATGGGTTGCCGCAAATCACGCAGAGGCTCTTTCCAATGGCTAACCATAGTATTAACGATGAACCCAGTGCGACATTTACAAGTATTGGCTTTGAACTTTTCGATGACAGCAAAGGCTAATTGTCCAAACTCATATCCGGCTTCGATTTGATCCAGAATGCCACATAAAATAACCCCGTAGTCCGCATAGGCAAAAGTTGACACCGGGCAATTGCCAAATTGAATCGAAAACTCCACCTGCTTACAGATCAGCAAGGGCAACAGGGAAGGCTGCATCCGATAAGCACAGGGTACTAATTCCGTCATAATTTGCATTGCCGCCAACCGATGGACATCCACCATTTCAGGTAAATCAATCAATTGCAGTGGGGATTTTCCGGCCCAGAGTTCTGCTGTTTTTGTGACAGCTTTGCCAATATCGGCCCCTGTTGGTTGGTCTGGAAATTCCACCGACAACCCCTTCAAAACCTCAAGCCCAATCTCTAGGGCAGACCCTAGATCACGCTTGGCTTTCATGCCCAGGATTCGGGTTTGTTGCACCTTGATCCTATCTAAGAAGCTCGTTGCTTGGTGCAAGATAATCTCAGCCCAATCCTCCATCTGGTCAAAGTTAGTGCTGAGATATTGAGCCTCCGCCATTGCATTATGCAGATCAAGGGTGAGGTCATACTCCTGCTGCCAACAATCCGCCGGTAACATCTCAATACCCACGTTCAAATATTCAATCGCGGCTCCATAAGCCGTTGCCGCTTTCGCCTTATGAGCAGCGCGTAAATTAAGCCGGGATAATTCAGTCTGCTGTAAGCGTTCTCTCCCCAGGGCGCGACTGAGGTTTAAATGATTGAGAATTTCAAAGAGCCGTTCTTCCTGTTCCGTTGCTGAGGTGTTCCGTTGAAGTAGAGTAGCAATTCGGTAGTGAGTTTGTTGCTTTTCATTGTCGGGAATCAGGGAATAAGCCGCCTGTTGCACTCGGTCATGAAAAAAGCGATAGTTAACCTGCTCAGAAATCTCTTCAATCAGCGCTTGATTATCATTAGGCTGCTCATTATTCAGATAAAACTTGTAAATTTTACTTTCCGGCAAAATCAGTCCTTCTTGAAGAGCAGGCCAGAGGGCTGAGGCGACTTGAGTTTGAGCTTGCTCTGAAACAATTGCCAGAGTTTTGAGGTCAAATTGTGCCCCAATACAAGCCGCAAATTTCAACTGTTCTTGGGTGGCGATCGGCAGTTTTTGTAACTGCAATGCCATAAATTCCACCACGTCATCCGTTAACGCCGCATCCTGCACCTGCACAAGGTCACATTGCCAATGGCGAGCCTCCTGATCAAAAGTAATCAGACCATCCTGGTGTAATGCCTTGAGAAATTGGGTCGCAAAGAAAGGATTACCCAGGGTCTTTTGCATGACCAAATTTGTTAATGGCTGCACCCCGGACTCTGGAGCCTGAAAAGCATCGGCAATTAGGTGGTTGAGGCTATCAGCATTTAATGGCCCAAGGGTAAGGGTTTCAAGGGTCACATCCGCCTTTTCCAGGGCATCAACTGTTATCAAGAAAGGATGACCCGGAAACACTTCATTATCTCGATAGGCTCCCAAGACTAATAGATATTGACATTGAGCTTCTGTCAACAACCTTTGCATTAAGCTCAAGGAAGCAGAGTCGGCCCATTGCAAGTCATCAATAAAGATTACTAAAGGATGCTCTACTGTCGTAAAAACCTGAATGAAGTGTTGGAACAGGAGATTAAAGCGATTTTGGGCCGCCTCACCGGAGAGTTCTTGGGCCGGAGGTTGTGGCCCGATGATTCGTTCCAGTTCAGGAATCAGATCAATAATGACCTGGGCACTTTCTGTCAGGGCTGCTAAAATTTTCGCTTTCCAAAGTTGTAGCTGCTGATCCGATTCCGAGAGCAATTGCCCTACTAGATCGCGAAAGGCTAAGATAAAGGCAGAAAAAGGAATATTGCGATTAAATTGGTCAAATTTTCCTTTAATGAAATAGCCGTGCTGCCGGACAATGGGCTTATGAATTTCATTGATGACGGCGGTTTTGCCAATGCCAGAGAAACCGGCTACAAGTAATAACTCTGAAGTGCCTTCGGCTACATGATCAAAGGCGGTTAATAACTGGGCGACTTCGGTTTCTCGACCGTAGAGTTTTTCGGGGATATTGAAGCGATCGCTCAAATCCCGCTGACCCAAAGCAAACTCAGCAATGCCACCCCTTGCGTGCCATTGATTGACGCATTCTTGTAAATCATGTTGAAGTCCTAGGGCGCTCTGATAGCGGTCTTCGGCATTTTTTGCCATCAGTTTAGCTGCGATCGCCCCTACGATAACCGGAATCTCTGGATTAACCTCATGGACTGGGGTTGCGGTTTTGGCAATGTGGCTATGGATCACCTCTAGGGGGTCATCACTGCGAAACGGAAGTTGTCCTGTCAAAAGTTCATAAAGCGTTACCCCCAGGGCGTAGAAGTCGGTGCGATAGTCAATCCCTCGGTTCATCCGCCCCGTTTGTTCAGGGGCTAGGTAAGCGAGGGTTCCTTCTAAACCTTGGGGGCTTTGTATAGCTTGGGTTTCCTTGGGTAGCAACGAGGCAATACTGAAATCAATCAGGGTGATTTGCCGAGAGTCGGGATGAATGAGAATATTAGCAGGTTTGATATCTTTATGAATAACTCGCTGTTGATGTAAGTCGTGGAGAATAGCGGTCAATTGAATCGCAATATCAAGAGTTTCTAATAAATTTAAAGCTTTATTTTCTAGGTATTTGGCAATAGAAATACTGCCACTATCTTCCATGATGATAGCATAACCATTGCCCAAGGGTTCTATCGCTAATGATCTGACAATACCGGGAATCTGGAGATTTTTAGTAATCGCATATTGATTCCGAAACTGGGCCAACTCCCCAAAGGTAGGATAGTCCCGTTTCATCACCTTGATTACTACAGGTTCCTGGGACTGCTGGTGAACTCCACGATAAACACAAGTACGAGTCCCCGGATAGAGTAGTTCAGTCAGGAGATAGCCAGGAAGTTGAGAGACAAATTGGCTAGACGTCATTTCCAAGATTTTTATAGGTAGGCGATTTGAAAAGTGGTTTTGATATTGATTGGGCCTTGGCAGAGATTTTTATAAATCTTTTATTTCACTATATTCCCGCTCTAGTAATCTTGGATGTGATTTAGATCACGTGATTGTTCTGTGTCCTTACAGAATCCAAGACCCAGAGTTTTTAGAGATGCATTGCCCCCTGCATGGTAGGATGATTTCGGGATTCTGCGGTGGGGTCATCAGACTACGGTTTGAGATTTAGGCTCTATGTTGCCTAGATCTTCATCTTCTCAATTCTGCATTGGAGCCAGGACTTTAAATGGCTTTGGTTTCTAGTTTGTATAAAACCGATTGTTTAGGGTTGATTGATTATATAAATACAAAATACCGGGGTAGCATTTTATGCTGTGTTTAGCAAAAATCCTGAATATCAGCGATCCTTTGCTCTACTCAGGATCGGGGAAATGCTGCCCGATCCTGGACCCTGAGTGGAAAAAATAACGACTGGAGCAGTCGCTAATCGGTTGAGTGAGATAAAAATGTTTCGATCGCCCAGTCAACAGAGGCGGATCACAGTGGCGATCGCGCTTTCAAGGAAACAGGGGAGGAATCAGCGAGAGTCGGCGGAGAATCGCCTACGCATTCACTTTGAGCCATCCGCGACGGACGGCATAAAACAAGCGATGGACAAGCAACGCATCCTCCCGACTCAGGGCGTTATTCAGTAACGCAATCTGAAGGGTATGCTGTTCACTCGCGGTTAGGTTGCCGGAAAACCAGGCTTGCGCGAACAGGTCAGTGAGGTTATCTTCCAGATTCAGAGTAGGTGCTGGCATAAGTTCGGATTCAACTCTACTGCGCTTCTAGTTTGCGGCACTGGGTGAAAATGAGCAGTGATTTGAGTTATTACTCACCCCTTGGATTTATCACCGCCACTTGTGATTCAAATCGCAGCCCATTGCGATCGCCTATTATAGTTAACCTCATGGGTTAGAACCGAGCATACTCCCAGTCCTAACCCTCTAACCCTAGCCCTGTCAAGGTGGTAAATTTAATGACGAAAAATCGTTATTTCTTGTAGGGGCGTATTGCATACGCCCTCTTTTGGGCCTGCACATTGCGCCCCTACAAATCCAGCAATTCTCATTTTGACCAGCATCCTGGTTTCTTGTAGGGGCGTATTGCATACGCCCTCTTTTGGGCCTGAACATTGCGCCCTTACAAATCAATACACCTTGACAGTCCTAACCCTTTAACCCTCTGTTCCTTACTCACTCCGGCAGCATTTCCAAACAGAGTTGACGGAAATGATCCCCGCGTTGCTCAAAGTTTTGATATTGATCAAAACTGGCGCAAGCGGGAGACAGGAGGACTACCTGCGCCTCCAGTTTTTCCGCTAATTCAGCCCCCCGAATCACCGCCTGTTCCATGCCATAGACAATTTCATAGCGCTCATTTCCCACTTGTTCTAAGCGTTTGGCAAAGGCATCGGCAGCATCGCCAATCAGCAGCACTTGGGCAACTTTCGCCTCAATGGTTTGTAACCACCCGGTATCATCCCCTTCTTTCGCTTCACCGCCAGCAATTAAAATCACCGGCGCAGCGACTGAAGCTAACCCCACTTGTGCGGCATCGTAGTTGGTGGCTTTACTATCATTAATAAACTCAATTCCGTGCCAAGTGCGAATCCGTTCCAAACGGTGAGCAACCCCGGGAAAGTTGGCAACAGCATCGGCGATCGCCGCTTTATCAATGCCCGCCAATCGCGCTACACCCACCGCCATTAACAAATTTGTGAGGTTATGTTCCCCCGGCATTTTCAAGGCATCAATGGGCACGACTGCCTCGCCCATTGCTACCGCCCAACCGTCTTCAATATAGACGCCCTTATCCGGATTTCCTAATAACTCGCTTTTGCCTTTGATGCTCGTCCAGCAGGCATTCGGCCAGCGATCGCTTAAACTTTTTCTGAGGTAAGGGTCATCTCCATTTAAGACTTTTTGCTGCGATCGCTCCAACAGAGACGCCTTAATATTAAAATAATTTTCTAATGTACTATGACGACTGAGATGATCCGGCGTAAAGGTCGTCCAAACTCCAATTTGCGGCGCAACCGTTTCTGATGCCTCGATTTGATAGCTACTAATTTCTGCAATCACCCAATCGGGATACTCGGGGGTTGCCCGGTCCTCGCCAAACCCGTTTAACGCCAATTCCGTCGCTGCATATCCGATATTGCCACAAGCCGGTGCATTCAACCCTGCCGCTTGAAAAATTGCAGCAATTAAAGCGGTAGTCGTCGTTTTCCCATTGGTTCCCGTAATCCCCACCCAGGGACAACCGTTCAGATTGCGCCAAGCTAATTCCATTTCCCCCAGGGTGGTAATTCCCATCTGCCGCGCCGTTACCAAGGCGGGAAGATCCCAGGGAACCCCCGGACTGACAACCACCCAATCCAAAGACTTCTCTGGTTCAAAGGACTGATTCAGGTGTACGTCGATGCCATCAGCAGCCAACAGTTGTTGTTGTTGTCGCAAGGCGTCATTGTCTGAGCGATCGCTCAAGGTAACATCCCATCCTTGCTTTTTTAATAACCGCGCTGCGGCCACCCCTGACCGTCCTAGTCCAATGATATGAGCCTTTGGCATACTTTTATGGATCGCATTTTTTCAAAGTCTAACCTTCATCTTACCGTTTGTTGTTCCGTCTAACAGGGGTTTTCTCTGCAAAAAGATTTCAGGCAACAACCGGCAGGGATTTAAACCCTAGCCCTGTCAAGATGGTAAATTTAATAACGAAAAATCGCTGTTTCTGGTAGGGGTTTGGTCCCCAAACCCTCTTCTGCCCTAATGTTAGGGGTTTGGTCAGATCTCTTTTTGGGGCGATCGCATTACATCCCTTGAGGGTTTGGAGACCAAACCCCTACATCCCTTGGGGGTGATCAGACCAAACCCCTACAAATACACCTTGAGGGTTTGGAGACCAAACCCCTACATCCCTTGAGGGTTTGGAGACCAAACCCCTACATCCCTTGAGGGTTTGGAGACCAAACCCCTACATCCCTTGAGGGTTTGGAGACCAAACCCCTACATCCCTTGAGGGTTTGGAACCAAACCCCTACAAATACACCTTGACAGGGCTAGGATTTAAACCCCCGTCCAGTGTTGCCACTCTTCCCGGTACTATTGGGGCTTGACAATGGGACCGAAATCCGCCAGAACCCGGGCGTGATTTCGCAATAAACCAATGGAGTTGAGGCGGTTGCGCCGGATTTCTGGGTCCGGATCCATCACCAGTACGCTGTCTTCCCCATCGAAAAACTGGCTGACGATTGGGGTAATTTCTGCTAAGGCATCCACCAACTGCTGATAGTTGCGCTGCGATCGCGCCGCTTGGGTGGTTGGCATTAACCGGATCAAAGCATCATAAAACCCTTGTTCCGAGGATTTTTGGAACAATTCCGGTTTCAGCACTTGAGTCGGATCTAAAACCGTTGTCTCCAAATCCCCCTGTTTCGCCAATCGTGCAGACCGATTCACGGTTTCATAGATGGTATCTAAGCTGCCATTATTGCGAATGGACTGGAGGAATAAAGCCCGATCGCGAACATCCAACACATCCTCTAAAGCGCGTTGGCTATATTCCTGGTCTTCTTCCCCCAAAACCGCATTCACCAAGTCATAATCAATCCCTCGTTCCTCTTGCAACAGGGTGCGAATGCGTTGTAAGAAAAACTCCTGTAATTGCGAGAGCAAGTCCGGGGAGGTTTTCGGATGGCTGGCCGTAAATTCAGCCGCAATCTTCCCGAGTAATTCCCCTAAGTTCAAGGGTAAATTCGCCGTCCAAGTTAGATTAATCACCGCATTGGCAGCCCGTCGCAAGGCAAAGGGGTCGGAGGAACCTGTGGGAATCATCCCCAAGCCAAAAATACTGACTAAGGTATCTAATTTGTCGGCTAATCCGACGACTTGACCCACCCGAGTTTCCGGTAATTTATCTCCGGCATTCCGGGGTAAATAATGTTCATAAATTGCCGTAGCGACAGCTTCCGATTCCCCACAGGCCCGGGCATATTTTTCACCCATTACCCCTTGGAGTTCGGGGAATTCATAGACCATTTGGGTGACTAAATCGGCTTTACAAAGTAAGGTGGCCCGGGCAATTTGCTCTTGTTGTTCGCCCTGAATTTGCAATTGTTCTGTAATCAAAGCAGCAACCTGACAGAGGCGATCGACCTTCTGGCGCATTGAGCCTAAATCTTCCTGGAAGGTGACTTCTTCTAATTTAGGTAAGTAGGCTTCTAGGGGTTTGGCCCGGTCGGTTTCATAGAAAAATTGACCATCGGCTAATCGGGCGCGAATCACCCGTTCGTTGCCGAGGGCAATGAGGTCAGATTTGGCCGGGTCACCGTTAGAAATGGTGATGAAATAGGGGAGAAGTTCGGGGGATTTTCCGGAGGTTTTTGCGGATTTTAAGACGGGGAAATACCGCTGATGGCTGACCATGACGGTGGTAATGACTTCGGCGGGTAAAATGAGGAAGTCTTCATCAAATTTCCCTAAAACTGCCGTCGGCCATTCCACTAAGTTGGTGACTTCTTGAAGTAAATCCGGGGAAATATCGGCGGTTCCTCCGACTTTTGCTGCTGCGGCTTTTACTTGGTCTTGAATGATGGATTGACGCCGGTCCGGATCTACGGAAACATAAGGCCTTTTCTAGGGATTTGACGTAATCGGAGGCGGTGGCAATTTCTACGGGTTGGGGATGTAAGACGCGATGACCCGAGGAGATGCGATCGCTGGTGAGACTTTCGGACCCGTTGTCGAGTTGAATGGGTAAAATATCCTGGTCAAACAGGGCCACCAACCAGCGCAGGGGTCGAGAAAACCGCATTTCTCCATTCCCCCAGCGCATTAAGCGTTTGCCTTCGAGTTTGCTAATCCATTGCGGGACCAACTCCTGAAGCAATGTCCGTGGTGAGACGTCCGGTGATGGTTTTCCGCAGGAAGACAAAATCCCCTTTATCTGTGGGGCGAATTTCTAAGGCATCGAGTTCGACGCCTTGTTTTTTGGCAAATCCTTCCGCAGCTTTGGTGGGTTTGCCATCTTTATAGGCAGCGGAGGCGGGAGGGCCTTTAATTTCTTCTTCGCGATCGCCTTGTTGAACCGGCAACCCTTCTATCACCACCGCTAACCGGCGAGGTGTGCCATATACATAAACTGCGTCATTTGTCAAGAAATGTTCAGCGAGGGAGTCGGGAATGCGCGATCGCCACTGGGTAATTGCGCTATCGAGAAACCCTGCGGGTAATTCTTCTGTACCGACTTCTAATAGAAAGGTAGCCATATCGGATCGTATTCTAAAGGACTAGAGGTCACTTGTGCCTTCCAACTGAAGTCAACAGCCAACCCCATTTAACAACTCTTTCTAAGAATACGCCAAGAAAGCCCCGGGATTCTACCCACCCCGCCCAGGCTAGGCCGGATCCACATAAAACCTGTTCTGGGTGAAACCGGCGAAAATCCGGGGTTTTTTCTGACCCATTCCCGGGGTTGAAAATGTTATGGTAAAACAAATTGTCCCAAACGTAGCGATTTAAAACCCCATAGTGATGAGTCAGCGATTCTCAATAATCAAACTTTTTTGATTCCAGCGATTAGCAGGGTGTTATATAAGAGCGAATCCGGTTAACTTACTTAGCACAGAACAAACGGTTTTATGGCGGTTCATTTGAAAGATTTTGAACAAATTAAAAATGCCCTTTGGGGAATCCGTCCCTACCTTCCGGTTGGGTTAACTTTATTCGTTGGTTTGTCACTGTCTGCGATCGCTGCTACGGGAGTTTATGAATGGGAACGAAGATCCGCACAGGAAACCTTAGCGCGACGCCGGGAAAGCGTGACCCTCACCTTACAAAGCGATATCGATGAATATCTCCAAGTGACCCGAGCGCTGGGTGCATTGTATGATATTTCCGGCCAAGTGACCGAGGAAAATTTTCAGCGGTTTTCCCAATCCTTTTTTGAGAATTACCCGGGAATTTTTGGTATGGCATGGCTAGAAAGAGTAACCAGGTCACAACGCAGGGCGTTTGAGCAACGGATGCAAGCGCAAGGGAAGGAAAATTTCCAGATTCGCGATCGCGCCCCCGATGGCAACTTAATCCCCTCGGGCGATCGCCTGGAATATTTTCCCATTCTCTATGGACAACCCGCCAGTCTCTATACAGGAGAACTGTTGGGACTGGATCCCAGTTATGACCCCAGGGTGAGGGCGGCGATCGCCCTGGGAAAAAACGAGGGCAAGATCTCGGTAACGGAACGATTTGTGTTAGCCGATGGCCAGACTTATGGGGTGGCGATGTTTCGCCCGGTTTACCGAGGAGGCGATCGGCCTGCCGGAATCCGCGATCGCCGCAATACCTTTAGGGGAATGACTTACACCGTCTATAGTCTCTCCAATTTGTTGGAAAAGTCATTAGGGGGATTAACGCTTAATCACCTGGATTTTTACTTAATTGACCAGACAGCACAGCCAGATAATCAGGTTTTAATCTTTTATGACTCTCAAACTGAACAATTTATTGCAGATACCCGTCTGAAACCCCCTGCGCCCGTCTCTCCAAGGTCTTTGTGCTACCAAAATCCCAGCCTCTGTACCCAGACCCTTGAGGTTGCCAATCGTCAATGGACCCTTGTCCTGCGTCCCACCTCAACCTTTCAAGGATTCATTGTGGACACCATCGCCACCCTGGCGATTGGCTTGCTACTGACTGGAATCATCGCCATTTATTTAGGATTATCCATCCGCCGGACCACGGATTTAGAAGCCGCGATGCAGCAGTTGCAAACGACCCAAGGTCAACTGATTCAAGCGGAAAAAATGTCTTCTATTGGTCAATTAGTAGCCGGGGTTGCTCATGAAATTAATAATCCCGTGAGCTTTATCTACGGTAATGTTAATCATGCCGATGAATATGTCAAAGACTTACTCTTTTTGCTCGCGCTTTATCAAGAACACTATCCCGAACCCGTGACAGAAATTCAAGAAGAAGCCGAAGCGATCGATGTAGATTTTCTGATAGAAGATTTACCTAAAACGATTAAATCCATGACCGTCGGGGCGGAACGAATTCAAAATATTGTCTTGAGTTTGCGAAATTTTTCCCGCACTGATGAAGCGGAAATCAAGGCGGTTGATATTCATCAAGGGCTGAATAGTACCTTGATGATTTTGCAACATCGACTCAAAGCCACCGCCGGACATCAGGCGATTCAAGTGGTCAAAAAATATGCAGAACTGCCTTTGGTAGAATGTTATCCGGGGCAATTGAATCAGGTGTTTATGAATCTGTTGGCTAATGCCATTGATGCCTTAGAAGACACCCTGGATCAACCCCCTTCAAAAGACTATATTCCCACCCTCACCCTCTGTACTGAAGTTCTCCAAAAAGGTCCAAAGGAAACCCCCATTGCGGGGGGGGAGGCGGTGAATCCCGAGTTTATTGTGATTTGGATTGAGGATAATGGAGCCGGGATTCCTCCAGACATTCTCCCCAATATTTTTAACCCATTTTTTACGACTAAACCCATTGGCAAAGGAACCGGATTAGGGCTTTCGATTAGTTACCAAATTATTGTGGAAAAACATTTAGGAAAGTTACATTGTTTTTCCACTCGGGGAAAAGGAACAGAATTCCGGATTCAACTGCCGGTCAGTCACAAGGGGTAAAGTCACCCGCCGCTCAGAAATTTAGACTGTTTTAAGGATTAGGGATTGCGCGATCGCTCTAACAGTCGTTCAGCATTCATCGCCCGTTCTGGATTTCCCTCCAACGTATAAAGGTCTCGGGCATATTCCAACACTCGTTGAGCTTCGGTGAAATTCCCCTGACGCAGAAACACTAACCCAGCCCCATAATAAGCATTGGCATAATTAGGATTCCCTTCAGCCGCCCGCCGAAATGAGTCTAAAGCGGCGTTCAAATCCCCTTGATTGTAAGCAATAAACCCCAGATGATAGTGAGCCGGAGCATGATTAGACGTAATGCTGACTGCCCGGTTAAACGCTGATTTCGCCTCCTCCAGTTTCCCTTGTTCGAGATAAACCAGTCCGAGATGATAGGGGGGTTCTGGAGTCGTGGGACTATACTGCATCGCCTGCTGAAACGAAGCCGCAGCAGCATCCCATAACTGCTGTTGCTCCAGGACCAGACCCAGATTATAATGAGCTAATCCCATTTGGGGGTCCAAGGCGATCGCCCGTTGTAAATAATCCCGGGCGCGATCGAGGTTATTCCCTTCAATCAGGGCTGCCCCCAAATTAGCAAAGGCTAGGGTAAAGTTGGGGTCCGCTTGAGTCGCTTGGTAGAACGAATCCGCCGCCCCTTGTAATTCCCCCGATTGCCGCAGCGCCAAGCCCAAATTATAATGAGCCACAGCTAGGGTCGGGTCCAGTTGAGCCGCTCGACGAAACGCGGCGATCGCCTCGGATACCTGACCCGCTTGAATCGACCCCAGTCCCCGGTTGACCCAATCTAAGGCCGCTTGGGAAGTCCCCTGGGCGACAGCAGCGCCCATCCCTGGCATCCCCTCCCCCGGCATCCACAGCAACGGCATCATCCAAATCCCTAGCGTCACGCCTACGATACCTGCCCTTATCTTCCGTTGTAATTGCATCGCCCCTCCTGGAAATGAGTCGAGGTGGTTTAACCTAGTTTTACCGTGACATCCCTGCCTCTGACTAGAGTCTGTCAGAATTTTAGAGCCAACACTCACCCGCCACGATAATTTTCAAGGGATAACACTGCTTTAAAATTAAAAAAAAAAGGATTAACCTTAGAAAAATAAGTCCCTCAATCCGTAATTCCTTGGTCCAAAAATACGGTAATCTAAAAGTACATCAAGACCCATACGAGAATTGCTGATGCCGATCGCCTTGTTTCCCATAGAGTCAGGATAAGGATTTTACTTTAAATAGGCTATCCCCTTGGCCCTCTTAAAAATTTTTTAATCTTTAGTAACTAACTCACAGGAGTGAATCATGACCGAAAAAGTTGTCTCCGACGTGCGAAACGTCGCAATTGTAGGCCCATATCTGAGTGGAAAAACCACCTTACTCGAAAGCCTGTTGTTTGTAACAGGTGCAATTAGTAGGAAAGGAAACGTCAAAGAAGGGACAACCGTTGGCGATAGTTCCGCAGAAGCCCGCGATCGCCAAATGAGTGTGGAGATATCCGCTGCCTCCACCGAATACCATGATGTCCGCTTCACCTTCGTAGACTGCCCTGGGTCCATAGAATTTATCCAAGAAACCTACAACGCCCTCAAAGGCACCGGTGCCGCCGTCGTCGTCTGCGAACCCGAAGTCAGCCGGGTACTCACCTTGGCCCCCTTATTTAAGTTCTTAGATGACTGGGAAATCCCCCATCTCGTCTTTGTCAACAAAATGGACCGCGCCAAAGATAGCTTTATGGACGTACTCCACGCCCTCAAAGCTGTCTCCGCCCGACCCCTAGTCCCCCATCAATATCCCATTCTCAAAGGCTCCGACCCCGTGGGATTTATCGATCTGGTCACCGAACAAGCCTATCACTACCACGATGGCAGCGAACCAGACCCCGTACCCATCCCCGAGGAACTCAAACAAGAAGAACATCAGGCTCGTCAGGAGATGTTAGAAGAGTTAGCTAACTTTGACGATCACCTCCTCGAAGAACTCCTGGAAGAGATTGAACCCTCCCAAGATGAAATTGTCGCTGACCTCAAAATGGAATTAGGGGCCGATTTAATCGTCCCCGTCTTTATGGGAGTAGCGGATTCAGATTATGGCATCAGACCCCTGCTTGATGCCCTGATTCGCGAAGCGCCGGAACCCACTACCACAGCAGAACGCCGGGGAATTACCCTGCATTCCGGTGAACCCTTAGCCCAAGTGATTAAAACTTACTACACCCCGCAAGGAGGCAAAATGTCCCTCGTGCGAGTGTGGAAAGGGGAAATCACCGATAACATGACCCTCAATGGTGTCCGGATTGGGGGAATGTATCGGATGAAGGGACAGCAAACTGAAACCATTCAGAAGGCAGTCGAGGGCGATATTGTTGCCTTGTCTCGCATGGAAGGGATTCAGACCGGAGATACCCTCACCACCGGGGAAGGTAAGCTTAAATCGGAATTACCCAAAGCGGAGCAACTGCCTCCCGTGTTTGCCTTGGCGATCGCCCCAGAACGGCGCAGTGACGAAGTGAAAATCAGCGCTGCCTTGACCAAACTCCTGGAAGAAGACCCCGCTCTCGCCTGGGAACAAAATCCCGATACCCACGAGATTATCCTCTGGGGTCAAGGGGAAATTCACATCAAAGTCACCTTAGATCGTCTGCGGCGTAAGTACAACTTGCCCATGATCACCCAAGTCCCCCATGTTCCCTACAAGGAAACTATTCGCAAAGCCGCACCCCGGGTTCATGGGCGCTACAAGCACCAAAGTGGGGGTCACGGCCAATTTGGCGATGTTTACCTGGAAATCAAACCCATGCCTCGCGGGGAAGGGTATAGCTTCAACGATAAAATCGTGGGCGGTGTTGTCCCCAAACAGTATATTCCTGGGGTAGAAATGGGGGTGCGGGAGTATTTGAATCAGGGACCTTTGGGATTCCCGGTGGTAGATATTGCGGTTACCCTCACCGATGGGTCCTATCACTCCGTGGATAGTTCAGAACAGTCCTTTAAACAGGCGGCACGGTTGGCAATGCAAGAGGGGTTGGCCCAATGTGAACCCACCTTGCTCGAACCGATCGCCTGCGTGGAAATCTGTGCACCGACGGACTTTACCTCGAATATGATGCAACTGATCAGCGGACGACGGGGGCAGATTTTAGGCTATGAACCCCTAGAAAACTGGAAATCATGGGATAAGGTTTTAGCTTATTTACCCCAAGCGGAAATGCAGGATTTGATTGTGGAGTTGCGATCGCTGACAATGGGAGTCGGGTTCTTCCGATGGAAGTACGATCACCTCCAGGAAGTCCCTGACAAACTCACCAGTCGCCTCTTAGCTACCGCCACCGCTAATGGCAACGGAAATTCTAAATAATCGGTGAATTCCCAACAGGCAAAAGGTCCGAGTTCTTTCTCAACCTTTTGCCTGTTTTTTTGTCTCCTGGTGCTGTTACTACAATTGGACCCGCTGGCAATCCTCGTTCTTTTTTATTCTCAAGTCCTCATCCATCATTTTAACCCTCTGTTGTTTGACGAGGGTTCAAGGGGAGAAAATCCCCTTATCAATTTTTGAAAATCGTGATAAAATTAGAATTGTCAAAACGGACAATTCGATTGGTTGAAATCAGAAGTTATTTCTTTTAAATTTTGGGAAAACTTCTACTATTTGTTTTAGGTTCAGTCAGTTTATAGCAGTTTTCTGGCAAGGGTGGCGCTTAACAAAACTTAAAATTAAAATTTCCGGGTTGAGGAGAAGGGCCGGGTTAGTGAATGGATGCACCTCATTTCCATTAAAGTTGCTATTTTTGTTGACCCTGAGAACACCGAATTAAGTTTTGAAGTGAAATCCACCCCTCTTTAAAAGTAGTAAATCAGGAGTTTTTATGCTATTTAATTTAAAATTAAAAGCCCGAATTTTATTAGGCTATTCTATCCCTTTAATATTTTCGATTACTTCCGCTGGATTAGTTTTTGTGAGTAGCCAGCAAGTTCAGGAAGAAGTCAAAAATTTAGAGATTGGGGCAGCTTTAGTGCGGGAGTCAGACCGGCTTGCTTTAGGGTTAATGTCCATACAAAGGTCTACGCGAGGATACCTCATTGATCGACAAGGCTTTATTCCCGAGGCAATTGATGTCGACATGAAAAGTGTACAAAATGCTCAGAATTTTTTACAGGCTAATGTGGTAGATGCGGGGCAAAGAGCCCGATTAGAGCGGATTTTAGATCTGAGTCAAGAAACGATTGATTATAATAACAATCTGATTAATCTCCTCCAACAAAATCGAGTAGCAGAGGCTAACCAAGCCTACTCCACCCCGGAACGAGAACAATTAAATCGGCAACTAGAAGCACTACTAGTGGAGTTCAACCAGCGAGAAGATGAGCTTCAGAAGGAAAAAAGCGATCGCACCGATGAGGTTCTCGGGTTGTTGATTACCCTGGTGTTGTTGAGTACCGGCATCATGGCGATCGTCGCCTGGGCATTGGGATGGGCGATCGCCAGCCGAATTACCGACACCCTCGGCGAAACCACCAACACCATCGCCTCCTCCTCCACAGAAATCGCCGCGATGACCGAACAACAAGAGCGTGTTGCCAACCAACAAGCCAGTGCAGTCCATGAAACTTGCAGCACAATGGAACAACTGGGCCTCTCCTCTCAGGAGTCCACCGAACGCGCCGAAGCCACCACCGTTCAAGTTGAACAAATTGCCAATCAAATTTTGCATCTGAGTGAGCAAGTCAACCAAATCGACAAAATTGCTGGATTAGTCAGCGATATCGCCAATCAAACCAATATGTTAGCCCTGAATGCTGCCGTCGAAGCAGTCCGCGCCGGAGAGCAAGGCAAAGGTTTTGGCGTTGTCGCGTCAGAAATTCGGAAACTGGCCGATCGCAGCAAACAATCTGCCGAAAAAATTAGCGAATTAGTCAATGATATTGAACGGGCGACCAATTCAGCCGTGATGATCACCAAAGACGGAACTCGCAGCGTAGAAAGCGTGGTTTCTGCCGTCAATCACATCGCCGTCAACGCCCAACAAATTTCCTTGAGCGCCAAACAACAAGCCTTGGCAATCCAACAAACCCTGGATGCCATGAATAGTCTAACTCAAAACGCCCAAGAAACCGCCAGCGGGATCGCCCAAACCAAAATTAGCATTCAACAACTCAATCACGTCGCCCTCAAGCTACAACGGGAAATTTAGGCGTGAGAATCCCTCAAAGAGCGGGAGCATCTTGCTCCCACTCCTGCATCCTACGGCCTTTCATGATTTAGATGCGCTATAGTCAGTCCGGTAGATATCTAAGTTGGGAACCCTACCCATTCTTGTCAAAACCCGGTTGTTGTGCATCACTCCTGTTCAAAAGATAGCCTCAATACAGCTAGGACTGACCCAGGGAGTCTATAGTGAGTCAGATGTAGGGGCTTTCTGCGGAGGAAAAGCACCCAACTCTAGCGTGGATGCGTAAGTCCTAAGTTTAGGATAAGGTGCAAGCGGGAACAACAATATAACCAATGGGACAGTCAATCATCAGAATCGATTGATTCTGAGTTTACGCACCTCCCTTTAGGAAATCTCATCAAAATTGTTGAGGTAAGCCACTCAGGGCTGCACTAAACCCGGTTTAAATCGGTGGGTTGAGGTCAAATTTAAGGAGTCATCATCTGATTATGTTGGACAGCTTAAAACTGAGGGGAAGAATTCTCGCCTGCATTATTATCCCATTGTTAGTGTCCGGTGTACTGGCTACCCTGATTGTTTCAAACGTTAGAAAAGTCGATCACCTCGACGAACAGATTGGGTTTTCATCAGAAGTCATTGATCAGTTGGCAGAAGCTACCCTGCACGCGATTCGCATGGAACGCTCAACCCGAGGATATTTGGTGAATCTCAAAGATCGCCATCGCCAAGGATTTGAGACAGGTAGCGAGTCTTATCGTCAGCTAATTAATAGCTTAGAGCCAAAAATTGCTCAACTGGAGGACCCCGTACAACAGCAGCGGTTTGAGGAGTACAGTCAGTTGGGAACTCAACTGCGACAAGTTGATCTGCAAATGCTCCAACTGGCACAAACGGGTCAGATGGAGGAAGCCACCGCCTTATTTTCCAGCGACCAAAGTAGCAATATTGTTCGGGAGATGGAGTCGATTTATAATGCCTTTGTCGAACAAGAACGAGAGACCTTAGCGGTTAGAAAAGTCCAAGCAAAAGCGGCGTTAAATTTGTCCCTTGCTATTGCCGGATGGGGAAGTGCGATCGTGGGGTTGATGACGATCGCCATTGGTGCAAAACTTGCCTCTAGCATCCGCGATCGCATCGAACGTGCCATTCATGAAGTGGCGACTTCATCTACAGAATTTGCCGCCACCTTCGCTCATCAGGAAACGTCCACAAACGCTCAAGCCACCTCCGTCAACCAAACAACAACCTCAATGGAGGAGTTGAATGCATCTTCCCAAGCCACTGCTGAACAAGCCGAATCGGCTGCGGCTAATGCGATTCTGGTCTTAAACTTAGTGGATTCCTCCAACCATCATCAACTGCCGGTGCATCCGTCCTATCGGATGAGTCCCAGCTACTCCAGCATCCCATCGCGCGATCGCCATATCGGACACCAAAATACCAGCTTAAAAGAAACCGTCCATCAGATTGCCAAGCGCATCGAACAACTCACCCAGCAACTGTCCCAAATTGATGAAATTGCCAGTAACGTGAGCAATATCGCCAATCAGACTAATATGTTAGCCCTGAATGCTTCCGTGGAAGCCGTTCGCGCCGGTGAAGCCGGGAAAGGATTTGGAGTCGTTGCCACGGAAATTCGCAAATTGGCGGACCATAGTGGCCGCTGTGCCGATCGCATTAATTCTCTGGTTAAAGAAATTCAATCAGCCACTTCCTTGACGGTTCAAGTCACCGAAGAAGGGACAAAAACCGTCGAAGTCGTGGTGGACGCAATTGATGAAATTGTTAACAATACCCAACAAATTTCATTAACCGCCCAACAACAGGCGATCGCCATTCAGCAGGTTTTTGAAGCGATGAATGCTCTGAATAGAATTGCATCAGAAACCGTTAACAGCATTTCCCAGGCCAAAGTTGGCACTGAAAAACTCAATCAAGCCGCCCTCGACCTCAAAGAAATGGTCTGAGCATTCTATTCTAGTTCTGGGGAATTCACCAACCCGGGCTGTTCTCTCCCCAGGAGATCTCAGACCCAATCCAGTTGTCTCAAGTCGGTTTTTCCGGGTAGCGAAGCGTAGGCAGGCTTTGTCTATATAGCCTCCGGGCTACAGCCTGCGGGTTTTTACAACTAGCCCTGTCAAGGTGTATTTGTAGGGGCGTATTGCATACGCCCTCTCATACCAAATCCGGTTCTGAAAGACCTATTTTACTCTTGAGCCTGCGTAGGCAGGCTTTGTCTGTGTAACCCCACCCTTGAGGGTGTGGGTTTTTATAGACCTTTAACAACCGAATTCCTTATCATGTATGCAATACGCCCCTACAAGAAACTCCGGATGCGGCGGGATTCCATTAACGGATCAAGAGGGCGTATGCAATACGCCCCTACAAGAAACCCGGATGAGGCAGGATTCCATTTACCACCTTGAGGGTTTGGAGACCAAACCCCTACAAATGCACCTTGAGGGTTTGGAGACCAAACCCCTACAAATGCACCTTGAGGGTTTGGAGACCAAACCCCTACAAATACACCTTGACGAGGCTCGTTTTTACAACCTATCACAACCGGATTCCGTATCAGGGGAACTCGTCAGGTCGGGATCTGAAATTTCGGCTGAATCATCCTCAATCCGGTTATCCAGGGGGAAATCAGGCATCCATCGGGGGTGCTTTCCCTTGCCTTTGTCCGCAAATTATGCGAAAATTGCAACAGGCCAACATATCGCAGCCGTTTCGATTAGGCCCAGAGGTAGAGACAGTCCCCAGACCCAGACCGGGGCCTGAAAAAGCGCCGGAACCTGGGGGAATTCAGCCCCACTCTCCCTAGATTCAGGGATGGAAAACTCCTGGGGGTTGGGTTTCTAGTCTGAATCGGTGACTCTTCATCGAGCAAGCGGTTGAGGAATCCAGCCGGCGATCGCCTCGGGGTTTGGCTCATCACTGCTCCTCAACGGAGGTCTCTCCTCAACAAGCAGTTAGTTAACTGACCAGAAAATCAGGGTGAAAATAATCCGGTGAACGTTGCTGTTCACCCTCAGTTGCAGGAAAAACCCGGGAATGAAATGTGTAAAAAAAATTGCCTATTTCACCCCCTAAAAAGATTGGCCTTTAGGAATTTGCCCAAACCGCAGATGAGCTTATGAAAATCCCAATAAATTTGGAGAGCTTTGGGCCTGGATTTAAAAACTTAAACCCATCCAAAAGAGAGTCGATCACCTCCGGAAGCAGGCCCAGCAGAACCGGGGTAAATTTGAGTAAAAAAGGGGAATCTTCAAGGTAGGGGAAATTGTCCCTATGGAAATCCCTAGATCTGACTTCGGAGAAACTAAAACCATGATGATCGACGATGAAGAACTGAGAATTACATTCAAAGTAGCCAGTGAAGAACACCTGCAAAAACTCAACGAAGGATTATTGCACCTAGAACAGCAGCCCGATGACTTGGGGAAACTCGAAGAATTGATGCGAGAAGCCCATAGTCTGAAAGGGGATGCGGGAATGTTGGGGGTGAAAGATATTGCCACCCTGGCACATCAATGGGAACATCTGTTGGGAACGGTCAAGCGCAAAGAAACCGCCTTAACCCCAGAATTGTGCGATCGCCTTTATCATGGCTTAGATGCGATCTCCAAACTCGTTCAAGAATCCGTCACCGGGGAAGATGCTGGAGTTAATACCTTTTACGTCCTCGCCTATTTGATGGGTGCAGCCTCCGACAGCAAGGAGGGCGAAACGACCAGCGCGCCACAACAACCCCAGGAAACCCAAAAGTCCCCACCCAGAGAAAAACTCCCCCCTCAACAGAGAGACCGTCCGCAAGAGACCTTAGACCCAGTAGAGGCGGTAACGGAGACAGCAGGGACAGAACCCGACGAGGAAGCCGAAGAACAGCGCGACCTAGACCCGGAGGAAGCCCCCGAGGAAGCCAGCCCGGAAATACTAGAGGTCATCTCCCCGGTAGAAGTCCCCACCCGTTCCCCAGCCACAGTCAGCGCCACGGTCAATGGACATAATTTGGCTCAAAAATCTCCAATTCCGGAGATTTCTAAACCCCTCGGCAGTAGCGCACCCCCTCCAGGAGGCGATCGGGGCCGAGATTCCAGCCCGGGTAAAACCCCAGTCCTACCCGTCGTCCCTGTCACCCCCACACCAACCGGCAGCAGCAACTACCGGATCGATACCATTCGAGTCGAAACCCGCAATCTGGACAGTCTGATGACCCAAACCGGGGAACTCACCGTCAGCAAAATCCGGATCGCACATCGCCTCTCGGAAGTCGAAGAAATTGTCACCCTCTGGGAAGAATGGAGTCGCGATAGCTTTGTCAATCGCTTTGCCCTAGAAGAAGTCATGCGGGGCAACCGCAATGGCTCCTTAGACCGATTGCAAAGCTTTCATCATCGTACAGAAGACCGACTCGAACGCCTCGGCCAAATTGTCAACCGCCTCAGAAATTCAGTTTATGAAGATAACGCCCGCCTCGATACCATTGCCGATGAACTCGAAGAAGGCATCCGCACCTTGCGCCTGCTTCCCTTATCCACCATCTTTACCCTGTTTCCTCGGATGGTGCGAGATTTAGCCAAACAAGAAGGCAAGCAAGTGGAACTGCTGATTGAAGGGGGAGAGACCCGCGCTGATAAGCGGATCCTGGAAGAAATGAAAGACCCCTTGATGCATATCATCCGCAATGCGATCGACCACGGCATCGAAACCCCCGGCGATCGCCAACAAAAAGGCAAACCCCCCAAAGCCACCATTGTCCTCAAAGGCTACCAAACCGCCAACAACATCATCATCGAAATCCGCGATGATGGGCGCGGACTCGACCTGGAAAAAATTAAACAAACTGCCCTCAAACGGGGAATCTGCCGCGAAGAAGAACTCGCCGCCATGACCCCCCACCAAATCCATAGCCTCATTTTCACCCCGGGATTCTCCACCCGGACCTTCGTCACCGAGGTGTCCGGGCGAGGGGTAGGGCTGGATGTGGTTCGCACCAACGTCGAACGGCTCAAAGGCAGTATTCACATTGACTCTACCCCGGGAGTGGGCACTACCCTGCGCTTATCTCTGGGCACCACCCTCGCCACCGCTCATGTTCTCCTGGTTGAGGTAGAGGGGATTGCCTACGCCCTGCCGGTGGAGTTTGTGCAACTGGCTCGGTTGGTCCCGGAGAGCGATATTTTTGCCCTAGAAGGACGGGAAACGATGATTTTAGAGGGACAACCCGTTTCCGTGGTCAAACTCGCCGATTTGCTGGAATTGCCCCCGCGAGGCATTCTCAATTCTTCAAAAAGCATGAATACTTCGAGTTTGCCTTGCATTATTCTGCAAGTGGGGGAAGAACGCCTCGGACTTTTGGTGGATGCCTTGGTGGATGAGCAAGATGTGGTGCTCAAACCCCAAAGCAAACTGCTCAAACGGGTCCGGAATGTGGCGGGAGCCACGATTTTGGGCACCGGGGAAGTCTGTATGGTGTTAAACCCTCATGACTTGCTCAAGTCCGTGCGAAAGCCGGGAAAATCCATTGTTCCCTCGAAACCGCAGCCCGAGAGCGATCGCAAATTATTAGTCTTGCTCGTGGAAGACTCGATCGCCACGCGCACCCAAGAAAAACGCATTCTCGAAAATGCGGGATATGAGGTCGTCACCGCTGTGGATGGTTTGGATGGATACAATAAACTGAGAACTCGCGACTTTGATGCGGTGATCTCCGATGTCCAAATGCCTAATTTGGATGGTTTAGGGTTAGTCACCAAAATTCGTCAGCATAAGGAATATTCTGAATTGCCGATTATTCTGGTAACCTCCCTCGCCAGTGATGATGATAAACGCCGGGTGCCGAAGCCGGGGCCAATTCCTACATTCCCAAAAGCAGTTTCAATCAACAGGTGTTATTAGAAACGCTCAAACGGCTGATTTAGACGCGCTATGGAGGGAGAAACAGGTCCCGAACTGAACCCGGGTGAGGGGTCCGAGGGTAAGCAGCAGCCAGAGTAAACTATGAACAAAAAGCCGATTCGAGTTTTGTTGGTGGAGGATTCTCCCGTGGCGTTGATGATTTTTAAGCGCCTGTTGGGATCAACTCCGGAGATTGAAATTGTGGGGACCGCCGGGACGGGAATTGAAGGGTTGGAGTTGATTCCCAAGGTTCATCCCCATGTGATTTGTACTGACCTCCATATGCCCAAAATGGACGGGTTGGAGTTTACCAAAGAAGTGATGGCAAAGTTCCCTTGTCCCATTTTGGTGGTGAGTTCTTCGGTTCAAGCGGAGGATACTCACACCGTATTTAATTTGCTTAAGGCAGGGGCGGTGGATGTGTTTCCCAAGCCGCGCCAGGGGGTGATGGGGAATTTTGAGGCGATTCGTCATGAGTTGATTTCTAAGATTAAGGTGTTATCTGGGGTGACGGTGTTTACGTTGCATCGCCGGGGTGCTATAAATCGGGAGACGCAGCGAGTTTCTCCTGGGGTTGTTCCTCCTAGAACTCCGGGAAAAGTCCTCATTCCGGAACAGAAGCGGGTTGATCCGGTGATTCAAACGGTGA
Source organism: uncultured cyanobacterium (assembly GCA_963821735.1). GTDB lineage: Bacteria > Cyanobacteriota > Cyanobacteriia > Cyanobacteriales > Laspinemataceae > Laspinema. The sequence goes on along the minus strand of CAWGFK010000070.1, from coordinate 561,253 downwards.
AAATTCCCTCGTCTTACACCCCGACTCCTCGTTATCCCTCTGCGCCTGCGAGTCCAGATGTGACCGGGTTGAGTTCATTTCGGGGGGTGAAAATTGTGGCGATCGGGGCTTCGACGGGAGGACCTCAAGCGTTACATACGATTTTGTCTCAACTGCCTCCCAAGTTTCCGGTGCCGGTGATTTGTGTGCAACATATTAGTGAGGGATTTTTGAAGGGGTTGGTGGATTGGTTGGGTTCGGAATGTCACTTGCCGGTGAAAATTGCCCCAGCAGGAGAACGACCCGAACCGGGAATTATTTATTTTCCCCCGGAACAAAAGCATTTAGAGTTTGACAATCAAGGTCGGTTTCTGTATTCGAGTATGGAGCCGGTTTCGGGACATCGCCCTTCGGTGACGGTGACGTTTAATGCGGTGGCGAAGTTTTATCGCCGTACAGCATTGGGTATTTTGCTCACGGGGATGGGTCGCGATGGGGCGGATGGGATGTTAGAACTGTTCAAGCAGGGGGGGATTACCATTGCTCAAAATGAGGCCAGTTCTGTGGTATTTGGAATGCCCCGAGAGGCGATCGCCTTAAGTGCGGCGCAGTATATTCTCCCGATTACGGAGATTGCTCCCCTGCTCCTCCATCGCCTAATGAGCAGTCGGCATTAGCCATTCTCACTTGATAGAAGGCGATCGGGACCAATGGTAAAGTGATAGTGATTTCCCTCAAATTTAAGCTCACTTCCGGTCCCCTCCCCTTGGCAAGGGGAGGGTTAGGGTGGGGTCCTCTTTGCCACGTCAGGAAGAATGAATCGGTAGAGGGTGTCGGCGGCGACATTGCGATCGCCACCCGTAAGAAAGAGGTTGGCACTCGGCTCCATACAGGTGCTTAAGCCGGAAAGAGTGGGTGAGGAGGCGATCGCCTCCTCACGAAGAACCCCACCCTAACCCTCCCCTTGCCAAGGGGAGGGGACCGGAGAATGACCAAGGACCAAGGACCCTTCCCCCCATCACCGCTGCTTCATCACCACCAAAGTAATATCATCAAACACCTTCTGTTCCCCAATAAACGTTCGCACATCCTGAATCACCCCTTCTCGAATCGCCTCTGCCGACTCCTGCCAATACTGCGACACCACCGCACACAATCGGTCCATCCCATAAAACTCTCCCGCCATATTTTCCGCCTCCGGTATCCCATCGGTATAAAGCACTACCCCATCCCCAGGATTTAACTCCACTTCCGCCTGAGTAATAAAATCAGAAATATCCAACTCTAACCCCACAGGAAATCCTAAATCAACCGTATCCAGTCGCTCAATTTCTCCCGTTCCTCGGACGACCAAAACCTCCTCATGTTGTCCCGTAATCCGCAACACGCGATCGGCATAATCCAGTAACGCTAAAGTCAAATTCTTATCCGTCCGCATCCGCTGCACGTTATCATGAATCATCCGGTTGATGGTATTCAAAAACTTCACATAATCTTTCTCATCATTCACCAACAAAGTCCGCACAGCGGTTTGGACCATCACCATCACCATTCCTGCTTCTAATCCATGTCCCGTGACATCCCCAATCCCGATTTTGATATGTCCCTCATGGTTGAGAACATCATAATAATCTCCCCCAATTTCATCAGCCGGTTCCATAAATCCAGCAATTTCTAACCCAGGAATCGCCTGCAATTCTTCGGGGTTCGGCAACATTTTTTGTTGCAATTGGCGGGTGACATCCAGTTCCGCACTCATCCGCAGGTTGTCGGATTTGAGCAGTTCATTCAGGGCGCTGATTTCTTCGTTCGCTTCCGCGAGTTGGGCGGTGCGTTCGATGACTTTATCTTCTAAGGTGCGATACAGTTGGGCATTTTCTAGGGAAATTGCGGCTTGGGCGGAGATGACTTGTAACAGTTCGATGCGTTCTTGGGTAAATGCGCCAGTTGCTAAGTTATTTTCTAGGTAAAGAATGCCGATGAGTTTGCCTTGGTTGACGATGGGGGCACAAAGAAGGGACTTGAGTTTGCTGTTGGAGAATATAAGGTTCTGAGGTGAAAATTCCCTCTTCGGTGGCGTTGGCGAGGATGACATTCTCTTGGGTGCGGGCGACATAGTTAATGATGGCTGGAGGGACAAAGTTGCCGGCTTTCTAGGGGGAGGGATTCCAGGATTTGGACTTCGCTCATTGGGGAGTTTGGCGGCTTCGATTTTAAGTTGCCTGTTGTCAGATAAAATCAGCACCCCTTTTTGTGCCCCGGCGTTTTCTATGGCGAGAGTCAGAAGTTGGGCGAGGAGTTTATTGAGTTGAATTTCGCTGCTTATGGCTTGGGAGGCTTTAAGCACCGTGGCGATATCCAGGGTTTCCCCGGAACTGCTGCCACTGGTGGAGGTGGTGGAGAGTTTACTGCCGGTGGAGGTTCTTAACTCAATGAGTTGGGGATAGCGGGTTTCTAGGTGTTGGACTTTGGCAGTGGCCCCCCAGCGTTGATAGGCATAGTGGGCTTCAACCAGGTAGAAGCGGGCTAAGTGAGGGATGTTGCGCGCGATGTAGAAACGGGCGGCGAGTTCGTAGGCGAGGGCTTCTTCGTTGAGATATTCGTGTTCTTTGGCGAGGCTGATGGCGCGATCGTAGTAGTCTCGCGCATCGGAGGGGTTGCACAAGACTCGGGCGCGTTCGGCTTCGACGAGATAATATTTATGCAGGTAGTTCATGGGGGCGTGTTGCGCCCACAGTTGCATTTTTTCCTGGTTGGCGGTGACTTTTTCTAGGATGCGCTGTTGTTCGGGTTCGGGGGCGTCGGGATAGAGGGCGAGGTGGGTGAGGGAATCGTAGAAATTGAAGTAGAGGGGCCGTATCATGGCGATCGCCATTCCCATATACTCTTCTCCCAAGTGCTACATTTTCAGCCGCTTCTGGTAACTCGTTCAAACAGATAGCACAACATGATTTTGTTTAAATAACTAAACAAAGTGCAATTCTATCCCCTGCTTGTCGATAAGATGACAGTTGACTTCGATTCATCAAATGTATCACCATTGAGTGTCCAGGGTTCTTCAGTTGCCGTTAACAGTTTAAAGACCGCTTGTCGGAACGATTCCATCCACCGTAACGATACTGCTTGCTTTAATTTGATGAGTTCATCGCTATATTTAGAATATTCTTCAACGTTGACCTGAAGCAATTCTTCCCCTGCCTAGTAGGAATGGACGCAATACATCCACAGTGCATAGCCCCCGATACAAGATATCTCCGGTTTCTAATCCACTTTGATAGGCTTGTAAAAGATTTATTTATGCTATTACGGATAGGCTCTTTCCAGTGGCGAATGAATGTCATTAAATAAATATATAGTTTTGGTTTCTATCTCTTTAGTAGTTAAGCGATTCTGTAAATTCAAACCTAACAAACCGAATTCATATCCCGTATTCTATATCATTTTCTACGCCGCATAGAATTAATGCATAATCAGTCATAGGCAACACCAGACTCAGAAGTGCATTACCATAGTGGAGGAATAAATCGACATCCGCAGTACAAACAAAGCGGCATAATAATTCATGGCAATCCAACGCAGCTCCATAGCTAAACTGGTCATAATTCTCATGGCCGCCAACTTTATCCGGATCGATCATGGCGTGGCATATTCGATCAAATTCTGGATCGGCTTTCCGGCTAACTGCTCTAGTTTGCTGTCATTGCCACAACAATATCAGGATAACGTGGCTTGCTCTGGGAAAGTGGCATCCCCAATCAAGTTCCAGCACTTGCAAGCGCACTGTTTGGACGGCTTCTCAAAGTTGATTTTGGGCAGTATAGGCTTGGATTCGGACTTCATACATTTTTACTTTGTCTAAAACAGCGCTGAGCTTGTTGTAATATTACTTCAGTCAATTCCTCCATTTCTGCATAAGTTACCGCTAAATAAGCGGATTCTACCGCTTCCAAATACAGTGCTAAAGTCAAATTATATTGTTGCTCCAACTGTCTTGTAGGAAGTACTGAATCGCCATCTGGAAATATGTAATGCCGACTTGATAAGCAGCTGAAGCTTTAGCTTTTTTACCGGCTCTCTGATTCAAGTGCAAAATAACTCTCTGTTCTGTTTGGACCCGTTAACAATTTTCCTGGCCGATGTTTAATTGATTGACAATATCAAAGATATTGATGCTCGCGATTTTCAGGGATGATATTTTCTAAAAATAACTGACCAATCTGGAGATGGATCGCTTGTTTATCAGTTTCCGGAATTAAAGAATAAGCCGCTTGCTGGATGCGGTCATGAGCAAATTTATACTCCACGGTTACCCCCTGTGCAATCTTCGGGGATATCCACTTCCATCAACTTATACTCGTCCCCAAGGGGTAAAATCAAAGTCTCGGAGATGGCTCCCATAATGCGGCTGCTGTTTCTGAACGGGATTTCTGAGAGACGAGGGCCAAAGTTCCTAAATCAAAAGAGTTACCCATACAAGCTGCTAATTTTAAGCAATTTTGGGTAGTTTCGGGGAGTTTTTGAACTTGCTCTACCATCAAGTCCACCACATTATCCGTAATATTTTGAGCCGATATTTGATGAATATCCCACTGCCAGCAGCGACGGGAAGATTCAAAATTTAAGACTTTATTTTTATAGAGAGAGCTTAAAAACTGGTTGACAAAAAACGGATTTCCCTTGGTTTTGACCTCTACTAACTCCGCAAGGGGTCGGGCAATTTCTTCAGCAGCATTTAGGGTATCGGCAACCAACAGAGTGACATCACTCAGACTCAACGGAGTCAGAAAAATTTGATTCACAGTTGCTTGATTTTTTTGTAGTTCCTCTAGGGTGAGCATCAATGGATGCGCTGAGGAAACTTCGTTATCGCGATAGGCCCCGATGAGATATAAATACTGACTCGCCGGGGTCGTCATCAGCAGTTCTAACAATTTCAGGGAAGCGTTATCAGACCATTGCAAATCATCTAAAAAGACAACCAGGGGATGTTCAGCTTGGGTAAAGACTTGGATAAAGTTTTGGAAGACTAATTTAAAGCGATTTTCAGCTTCCGTTCCCGGAAGTTCGGGGATAGGGGGTTGTTCGCCAATGATGGCTTTCAGTTCGGGAATGACATCAATGATAATTTGTGCATTAGGCCCGAGTGCCGTCAGTAGTTTCTCCCGCCAAGTGGCGATTTCGGTCGCGCTTTCTGTGAGCAATTGCAATATTAAAGACCGAAAGGCTTGCACCAGAGAAGCATAAGGAATATCCCGTTGCAGTTGGTCAAATTTGCCGGAGATAAAATAACCTCGTTGACGGGTAATCGGTTTATAAACTTCCTGGACTAAGGCCGATTTCCCAATCCCAGAATATCCCGCTACAAGCATCAGTTCAGTCTGGCCCCCGCTACAAACTCGCTCAAACCCGGAGAGAAGTTCGGCGATTTCTTGTTGCCGTCCATACAGTTTTTGCGGCAGTTGGAATCGGGCCGAACTATCCTGAGTTGCGAGAGGAAAAGGTTGAATTTGTTCAGTGGTTTGCCACTGGCGCAAACATTCTTCTAAATCCCTCTTTAATCCATAGGCGGATTGATAGCGGTCTTCGGCATTCTTGGACATCAATTTTAAGATGATGTGCGAAATCGCTTCAGGAATCTCTGGATTAATCTGATGGGGTGGGATGGGTTGTTGGGCGATATGGGAATGCACCAGGGCCAGGGGGTCATCGCTGGGAAAGGGAACTCTGCCGGTAAGCAATTCGTAAAAGGTCGCCCCGAGGGAATAAAAATCACTGCGATAGTCTACACTGCGATTCATCCGCCCGGTTTGTTCTGGGGCAATATAGAGGAGGGTTCCTTCTAAGAGATTGGGATTGCGAAAGGTGGGATTTTCTCGACTCAGTTGGGTGGAGATGCCAAAATCAATGAGTTTGAGTTCTTGGGTGTTGGGGTTAAGAACTAGGTTGCTCGGGTTAATATCTTTGTGGATAATTTGTTGCTGATGGACATAATCCAAGATTTCGGCAATGTCAATGGCAATGGGTAAAAATTGGCTCAGGGTTAAAGGTTGATTCTTGAATAATTTTCTCTAGGGAAACCCCGCCAAAATCTTCAACGACCATCACCCACTGGCGATCGGACTTTTCTAAGCCATAGGCATTGATGATACCGGGAAAATTTAAAGACCGAGTGGTTTCATACTCGCGCTGAAACTGGGCGATTTTTTCCGGGGAGGGGTAGGCTTGATTGAGCAGTTTGAGGATAACGGGTTGGTTATCGGATAGACCCACGGCGCGATAGATTCGGGAGTTGCTGCTTTCGTGGAGTAGTTCGCCGATTTGGTAGTTTAAAATTGCGATCGCCATCAGATTCTGTCCTCGTTTAGGGTCTACAGGGGATGCCGACCCTCATCCAGAGCTCCCGATCCGGACGGATGGTTAACCCCGCCTTGGGTAGGATATTCCCTTCACCCTCTCATGTTAGCCGATTCTTGTAGAGTCTACTTAGCATTGAGGCCATCAGTCTGATCCAGTTGTGCTTCAGCATTTAGCACCGGAAAACGGTTTGTCCTACCCCTTTACCACCGATTCAAACTGCCGGATCTAAGCAATCTCCCACTCAGGAACGGGTGACCCAGACTCTCTCCCAGCGATTAATCCAGCACCTGCGCGGCACGAATGCTGTTGTTTCTGTTCATGGGAATGGCTAAAGAGGCGATCGCCTTAAGTGCAACTCAGTATATTCTCCCGATTACGGATATTGCTCCGATGCTCCTCCATCGCCTGATGCGCGATCGGCATTAATCATTTCACATTGTTTATATAAAATGATTTCCCTTAAATAGGAAAACCGGATTTCTGAATCAATAGCGCGGGTTTTTACCCCTCTATTTTTCCAGAAATCCGGTTTGTGAAAATCCCCCTAAAGGTGAGACCCCAGAACTGGGTCAGGGCCAGAAGATTACCCTAACCCATTCCTCGGGAGCGATTACGCAAAACTAAAGAAATCGTCAGCCGTAATCGTCGAAGCATTCACATTGTTCAGGGTCGCCAGTAACTGATTATCCACCGTAATCAATGTTCCCACATCCCCTTGAGTAATGCCTAGGTTCTCAAAGGATAATCCGGATGACAACCCGATGAGGTCAACCCCATCGTTAAAGTCCAGAATCAGATCCGTTCCCCCATTGTTGTGGAGAATAAAGCGATCGCTTCCGGCCCCACCGATTAGGGTATTCTCACCCAATCCGCCAATCAACCAATCCTCACCATTGCCACCGCACAGATAATCATTGTCGCTCTCCGTTGAGGGAACCTCACTGCCGTTGCCGCCATAAAGGGTATCATTCCCCTCATCGCCGCACAAGATATCATTGCCGTTGTCACCCCATAAAATGTCGTTGCCTTCATCCCCATGTAGCAAGTCATCATTTTGACCGCCCCGGAGCAAATCATCACCGACGCCACCGGAGAGAGAGTCATTCCCGACATTCCCGTGCAGTTGATCATCGCCTTCACCGCCATAGATGACATCATTCCCATCTAAATCGGCCAGGGACAAATCAGAAGTGCCACCAAAAATGATGTCATTCCCTTTATCCCCTAACAACGTATCATTGCCCAGGTCGCCATACACAAAATCATTATCCTGTCCGGCATAGACCAAATCATTACCCTGTCCGGCATAGATGACATCATCCCCTGTAGAACCGGCAATAATATCGTTGCCACGTGGCCCCAAACAACAGGTCATTGCCACTATCGCCAACAATCAAGTCATCTCCACCGAAACCATAAATAACATCATTCCCGCCAAACCCGGTCATGGCATCGCTAAAGTCACTTCCAATCAGGATATCATTACCCTCCGTAACTGGAATCGAGGGTGTCAATCCCAGATTTACCATCGGCGCAAGCGGCATCGGGGGACAGTTGCAGTCGATATCCGTTAAAGGACTCGTCATTTGTTGTCCCAGAGCTGGTAAACCGGCTATAAAATTAGCAAAAGCAGTCGGTCCCGTCGGTCCGAGTGGGACAAAGATCCCAGGGGAAGTGACAGGAGGAGTCTGATTGCCGAGTTGAGTCAAAATTTCTGCCCCGGAAAGCGTTCCAATACTTTCAAGGAAACCTGTTCCGGGAAGCTCCCCAGTGGAGCTAAAGAAATTAACGAGGGTCAGATCAAGCTCAGGATTGTAGATGCCATCTCCATCTAAGTCAATCACCAAGTTATTGCCATCGCGCAACAGAGAGAGTGCGCCCGGGGTGGGAGTCAGAGATAAGGTGGCATTGTTCAGCAATAAGCTATCTGTGCCACTGGCATCATTGATAACCGTTCCGGCAGCAGTCAGGGCATCAAGGATGTAAGTATCATTGCCATCACCGCCCAGGAGCGTGTCAGCACCCCCTCCGCCAATCAGGGTATCATCCCCATTGCCACCGGAGAGACTATCATCGCCGTCACCGCCATCGATAATATCATTGCCTTCGCCGCCGCCGATGGTGTCATCGTTATTGCCGCCGGAGAGACTATCATCGCCGTCACCGCCGTCAATAATATCATTGCCTTCGCCGCCGCCGATGGTGTCATCGTTATTGCCACCGGAGAGACTATCATCGCCGTCACCGCCGTTGATAATATCATTACCTTCGCCGCCGCCGATGGTGTCATCGTTATTGCCACCGGAGAGACTATCATCGCCGTCACCGCCGTCGATAATATCATTACCTTCGCCGCCGCCGATGGTGTCATTATTATTGCCACCGGAGAGACTATCATCGCCATTGCCGCCGTCGATTATATCATCACCTTCGCCGCCGCCGATGGTGTCATTATTATTGCCACCGGAGAGACTATCATCGCCGTCACCGCCGTCAATAATATCATTGCCTTCGCCGCCGTCGATGGTGTCATTGTTATTGCCACCGGAGAGACTATCATCGCCGTCACCGCCGTCAATAATATCATTGCCTTCGCCGCCGCCGATGGTGTCATTGTTATTGCCACCGGAGAGACTATCATCGCCGTCACCGCCGTCGAGAATATCATTACCTTCGCCGCCGCCGATGGTGTCATTGTTATTGCCACCGGAGAGACTATCATCGCCGTCACCGCCGTCGAGAATATCATTGCCTTCGCCGCCGCCGATGGTGTCATTGTTATTGCCACCGGAGAGACTATCATCGCCGTCACCGCCGTCAATAATATCATTGCCTTCGCCGCCGCCGATGGTGTCATTGTTATTGCCGCCGTCAATCAGATCATTGCCTTCGCGACCGTCAATAATATCATTGCTGTCGCCGCCGTCGATAGTGTCATCGCCAGGGGTGCCAAGATACGGGTCTGGGGCTTCAGATATCGCTAAGTTAAAAGTCGTGCTGATTATGCCATTGTTGGGGTCAGCCGCTGTGATTTGGATACTAAGCGTGCCGATATCCCCATCGGTAGGAGTCCCGCTAAAGGTCCCGGTAGCTGGATCAAAAGTGAGCCAATCGGGTAAGGGGTCGCCATTTTCTAAGGTGGCCTTATAAGTCAGTGGATCCCCATCGGGATCATTGAACGTCGTGCCCGGGATGGTGAAGTTGAACGGTTGCCCTAGGGTCGCGCTGCCGTCTGGGAGGGGACTGCCGACTGTGGGTGCATTATTAGCGATGTCATCATCGTTAATAGATGCGGTAACCGCAGGGATGATGATCTCGTTATAAGTGGGGTCGGTACTGGTGATAGTGTGGGCGATCGTCTCACTGTGAGGACCTTCAACCACCGTATCATCCGTAGCAGTAACGGTGATGGTTTGCGCTTGATTCCAGTTGGTGCTGTTAAAGGTAATACTGGAAATGGGAGCGAGTTGATTCCCCGTCTCAAAGGCAATGGTCACATCTGCCGTGGGTTGGGTATTGAGAACCACCTCATAAGTGGCAGTTGCTCCTCCTTCTGTTACCGCGATCGCAGTTTGACTGAGGGTAACGCCTGGAGTGTCGTTGTCGCTGTTAGTTACAGTGACATCTTCAACGGCAAGGTTGTTATATTTGACGTCAGTGCTGGTGGTGTTACTGGTGACGATAGTGTAATTGATGCTGCCATCGGCTTCATTATCGTCAATACCATTAACGGTGACTTCAACCCCTGTATCCCAGTTGGTGGCATTAAGGGTAACAGAACTTACAGAAACCGTTCCTTCTGTGGATCGGAACTGGTGAGGTTGACCACAACATCTGCGATCGGTTGTGAGGTCAGGGCGATGGTAAAGGTTGCCGTGCCTCCCGCTTCGGTGGTAACCAAACCCGAAGTAGGAGTGACGGTAATTCCCGCCATATCGTCATCGCTATTCGTCACCGACACATCATCGGGAACAGACCGCTATACTTCGCATCGGTGCTAGTCGCAGCCCCTGTGATGATGCTATAGGCGACATTATCATCGTCGATCGCATCGTCAACCCCGGTAATCGTGATAGCTTGGGGCTGATTCCAGTTGTCTGGGGTGAAGGTAACCGAAGAGAGATTGACCGTTCCTTCAGCGGGGTTGCTGCTGCTAAGGGCGATCGTCACCTCAGCGGTGGGTTGAGTATTGAGTGCGATTTCAAAACTCGCCGTGCCTCCCGCTTCGGTGGTACTTAACCCGGAAGTGGGATTGAGAGTAAATCCGGGAGTATCGTCATTGGCGATCGTGGTAGTGATGGGGGAACCCGTGACACTTGCTGTCCCGGAAGCATTAGCTGCCGTGGCATTAGAAAGGGTCAGTTCGATGGTTTCGTCATCTTCAGCGATGCGATCGCCGGTAACATCGAGGGCGATCGTCGCTTGGGTCGCACCTGCTGCAAAGGTAATTGTATTTCCTGTAGAGGTGACATCGGTGCCAGTAACGGTGACATTACTGTAATCGCTCTCATTCGTGGCACTGCCACCCAGAGCAAAATCAATCGTGCTGGCACCATCGGTTTCCCCGTGCGGGTAATCGTAAAGCTGACCGTCTGAGTACCCGTATTGCCTTCGTTGAGAGTGGCGGTACTGCCGACAACGTTGTAGGCGATATCGTTATCAGTCACATTGGGATTCACATCACCAACCGTCATCGTGGTGGGATAGTTCGGATCCGCACTGGTGGTAATGGCGTGGGTGATGCTGCCTGCTGTGGTCGCCTTCTGCTGTGGAGTCATCCGTCGCCCGCACTGTTACCGTTTGTGGGGTAATCCCATTAGCAGCCGTAAAAGTGAGGGTTTGGGCGGCAGCGAAGTTGAGGCCATCTAAACTCACTTCCGTTTCCGGGTTCGCCGTCACACTCATCTGGACATCAGCGATCGGCAGGGTGTTGAGTTGAATCGTATAACTATCCAGCACTCCCCCTTCGGTCACTGCTGTGTTGCCGTTAGATTGGCTAATCGTGACGCCTGGACTGTCGTTGTCAGTGTTGATGACGGTGACATCATCCGGATTCAACTTGTTGTAATTCGTATCCGCCGTGGTGTTATCCGGGGTGGTGATAATTTGATAAGTAACGTCTCCATCTGCCACCAAGTCATCAACGCCAGTAACAGTGACAGTTTGTGGTTGATTCCAGGTGGTGGAGGTAAACGTAACCGTAGCGGGGGCAACAGTGCCTTCAGCAGTATTGCTACTACTGAACCCGAGGGTGACATCTGCCGTAGGTTCACTGGTGAGGTAGATATCAAACGTCGCTGTCATCGCCAGATTCACTGGTGTCGCCACTGACCTGGTTAATGATATATCCCGCCGTGTCGTTGTCAGTGATGGTGAAGTTTTGAGTGGTGGTCGTGCCGAGAACGATACCTGCCGAGGGGTTACTGATGGTCAGAGTCGCAATTTCGTCATCATCGTCTATATCATCATTGGCGATGGTGAAGGTGACTTGGCCTGTAGTTGTACCATTGGGAATGGTAATTTGGGTGGGCATGATGCCACTGAAGTCGTCAGGGGTAGCATCTCCCGATAAGGCTAGGTCAACAGTCTGGTCGCCAACCACCGTACTCGCAGCAGTGGCGGTGACGGTGATGGCAGTGGTGTCTGCTTCCGTGCCAGTGGCGCTGCTGACGGAGAGGTTGACCGGAGGCGGTGGAATAGTAATGTCAAAGGTGGCAGGCACTGAGGTGTTGATGCCGCTATTAGCAATGCCCCCGTTATCCCGCAATTGCACTTCGATCGTGGCAGTGCCCGGGGTGCCGCTGGGGGTGAAAGTGAGAGTACCATCGTTAGCGATATCCGGGGCGACGGTGAATAAACCCGCACCACTGGTGACGTTCACGATAAAATCGTCAACCGCTTGGCTGGTTTCGTTGGGGCCGAAGTTAAACCCACTGGCCCAGTTGGCTATGGTTTGGGCGGTATTTGACCCAGGAGTTAAGGTTTGGTTGCCTGCGTTGGTGAAACTGGGTGCGTCGTTGACGGGGTTGACGGTGACGGTAAAGGTTTGGGGTGTAGAGGTATCGACACCCCCGTTGGTAATGCCACCACTATCTTTGACTACCACCTCAAAGGTGGAGGTGCCAAAAGCGTTCGCGGCTGGAGTATAAGTCAGGGTGCCAGAAGCATCTACAGCCGGAGTGACGCTGAATAAAGTTGGGTTGCTGATGTTACTGATGGTATAGGTGGCAGTTTGGTTGGTTTCCTCAGGACCAGGATTGAAAGATGCCCAACTATTGAGAGTTTGCACTCCAGCATCTTCGTTGATTCCGGGGGGATTCGTTGCTGTGAAACTGGGTTGGTCGTTGACCGGGTTGATATTAATGGTCGCAGTCGCGATCGCCGTCTGACCATTGTTGTCTTGAGCAGAAATTGTCAGGGTCTTCGAGGCAGGGGGGTTATTGGAAGTGTTGCTGTACTGAACCCTTTGGGCAATGGAGGACAATTGACTGTCGGATAGAACTGTAGACGGGGTCGCCTGGGTAACGGTCACATCATCAATGAAAAGCTGCGCTCCTGCCGCTCGACCGCCGCTAAAGTCGTAAGTACCGGACACGAAGACAAACTGATACTCGCCCGGAGCCGTGATGGTAACTGTCTCCTTCGCCCAAGTAGTGGTGGCGCTGGGACTGTTACCCGTCTTGTCCAGAATCGTCACGATATTGAGCGGGTTGTTGACGTCAATAAGATAGCCATAAACGTCATAAGCATCACCACCCCCCTGAGCCTGCCACTCAAAAGATACCTGGTCGCCTCCTGCCAGAGGTACTGTAGTATTGCTGTAGATATAAGGACCGCGAACGATGTCGTAGCCTTGGGCAGTGGTGATTCCCGTACTCGTCAACCGGACGGAAATTGCCCCCTCCATCGTTCTGGATGGAACTGAGGACTGTGGTCATCGTACCCGGATTGCTGGGCGTATTTTGGTCGTTGCTGGGTGGTGTGGGATCGTTCGGTGTTGGCCGACCATCGATAGTATTGGTACCGAGTTTTACTAGCTGATTCACGACAGTCCAGCCAGGGATGTTAGGATCTCCAGGTAAACCCTGATCGAAATTGCCATTTGGGAAACCAGCAGATAAGTTGATTCGTAGCTTTTGACCATTTTGGCCGTTGAATACGGGGTCTACACTACCAACTACTACCGCAGCAGTCCCATCGCCGAGATAGACGCTATTGCCGACAATCGAAATTTGGTCGTTGACAGTAGAAATGCTTCCATCCTTAGCGACTGTCAGAAAGTCTGATGAGGTCGCGGTGTTCACGCTGAATTCAAGGTAACCGATGCTGTAGTTCGTGCCTCCTGAGAAGCTGACATCGCTATCCAAGACCATCGCAGGATCCTGCTCGGTATAGGAAGAGTCGCTGAGGTTGTTGATACTCGGTGCGAAAGCTCCTGCATAAGCAGTTAGGGTGGTTTGATCGAATGCCAAAACCGTCTGAATCGAGCGGCGAGTCGTGTTGAAGATCGCTTCTAGCTGCCAGTTTGCACCGCGCTGCTTGCTTCCTACCGGGGTTTCGGAAGCAGCAACTGCCACTCCAGTCAACTCGGCAAACTGTTCCACAAACAGGCGACCCTGTACTCCTGCCGCCACGTTACAGCCATAGAGGAGAATATTGCTCACATTCCACTGTTGCAGTTGAGTCCCATAGCAGTTGAGGGTCTCTAAACTGAGTTGGGTGCTGCCGAGGTAGAGGGTACCCGGACTGCCGTGGGAGACGATATGAACGGCTTCCAGATTCCGAGAGTTGTGGAGAATTTCGGTAATCTGTTCGATGCCATCACGGTTGGAATCGAGAATAACGACTTCTGTCCCAGGAAGGACGCCTGCAGCGAGCATCTGGTAATCTTCAACGGTAGGGTCAATGATCGCGAGTTGACCGGAGGGTACAGTAGTGATATTGGCGCTGCTGAGATCTAGGGCCGTCGAAAGTTGTTGTGACATTTTACTCAAGAAAATAGTGGTCATTGAGGCAGTAAACAAATGTGGTGCGGGTTGTCTGAAGAACTCGCCGCCTGATGACACCCTGGAGTTGAGTAGAGACAGTCATACCAAAGAAGTTCAGGTGATTGGCCCCTCGAAGCAATTTAATACTTGCTTTTACTTCCGCATGGTGATTAACTGGTCTTTCAATTGCTAATCGCTCTACTTCTCTACTATTATGCACCCATTTTCTGCTTTGGGATGAGGTTTAAATAAACTTTATATTCCTTTTAGGGGTTGACATTGAAGCCATTCCATTATAAAATAAGTGCATTAAATTGCAAAACGGCAACCTGCAATATTATTGGCGTTCCTGTAGATAATATTGAGAGAGACAACTCTCTATGCTCGCCGGTTAGTTAGGTACAAGCAAGGGGGTCATTGCAGAGCATTCAGTATAATTGACTTCGGTCATCTTTCCCTCACAGGTAGAAAGGCTGACTTAAAAACTCGGAATAACCGGCTGTAAAAATGGCCGATCGCCCCTCGCAGATGATAAAATCAGGTGAACGGTTCACGAGGTTAGCATGGGCGATCGCCAACTTAACAGTTACACCCTCTCTTCCCCGGATTTAGCACCGGAAAATGGTCTAGTTCTACCCCACTCCTTTACCTCCGATCAGACTCCCCGATCTGAGCAATCTCCCACTCAGGAACGGGTTACCCAGACTCTCTCCCATCTGTTAATCCAGCACGTGCGCGGCACGAATGCTATTGTTTCTCTTCATCCGAGGCCGGTTTATATTGAAGCTGCATCTGCCTACTGTTATCCTGATTTAATGGTCACCCATGACCCTCGGGATTTGGATTGCTGCCACGGACGCGATGGGGTGATTCAATATCCCTGTTTGATTATCGATGTGATATCTCACTCCTTTTCCGGCAGTGAAAAACTCGGCCAATTTGAGCAGTATCGTCAAATTGAAACTTTAGAGGAATATGTTTGGCTTGATCCAACTCAACCCAAACTGAATTGTTTGCGTCAAATTGAACCGGGAGTTTGGGAAGCGTATCTGTATGAACCCGGCGATGATGTTTATTTGGATAGTCTGAGCTTTTTAATTGAAATTGAGGCCATTTATGACCCGATGCTGACCATAAGGGTTCATTCTTAAAATAAGTCTCAATCCAGGAGTTTATCCAAGTTCAGATAAAAGGCGACTGTACCGGCAGGGGTGGTAATAATTTTTTCCACCGCTGCCGGTGCAGCGTTTTTGCCTTCCTTGCCTTGTCGATAGGAGGCTGGAATTTCTGTAAATTTATCTTCAGGAACGTCTAAAATTGCGGGTAAATTTTGCAGGGGAATGCCAATGCGATCGCCGTTGGTGAGGGTGCAGACAATTAAATAAGAATGCTCCTTCTGAGAATCGGTTGGGGTGACAAATAGCTGGGATAAATCTAAGAGGGTAATCAAGTCTGCATCAAGTTTAACTAGGCTGCGTCCCCCTTCGAGGGTCCCCTGGGGGGTAAAGTCGGTGAGGACGCGCTGCACCCGTTCGATGGCGATCGCATAGGTTTCCCCGGCGACTTCAAAGAGGACGAGTTTGCGCGTTGGGGTGCGCTGAATGGCGGCTTTTTTATTGTGAAACCGGCGGCTGTATTTAGAGGGTGAAAACATAGCAGGGATGCTCCTTTAGGGGGGAGTGGATTGAGAATTTTACTACGAACACCGGATGATAACGACTGAAGTCGTTACTACGAACTTTGACAAGAGAACGACTGAAGTCGTTACTACGAACGGGGGAGGGAACTGCTATAGTGTTGGGCCGACTAATTGAGCGATCGCCTCTAATAACTGGCGTTCATTATAGGGTTTAGTAAAATATTGAACTGCACCTAACTCCATTGCTCGTTGTCGATGTTTAGCTCCGCTGCGGGAGGTTAACATTGCGACTGGAATATCAGAAAACTGGGCATTTTCTTTGACTTCTGCGAGGAATTCAAATCCATCCATGCGGGGCATTTCAATATCTGCAATAATTAAACTACATTTTAACCCGTGATGCAATTGTTCCAAGGCATCTTGACCATCTTTGGCCTGAGCGACGCGATAACGTGCGCGGGTGAGGGTTAATGAGAGCATTTGGCGAATGGTATAGGAGTCGTCAATCACTAAAATTTGGGGTTGAGAGGGGAGGGGAGGAAGCAGGGGGACGGGGGTGCGAGTTCCTGGGGGAAGGGGATGATTTCGTCCCTGGGTTTCATTGTGAATGACTACGGCTTTTTGAATGTGAGGATGGAGTTGTCCAATCAAGTCATCGACATCGAGAATGCTGACGACTTCCCCATCGCCGAGAATGGTGCAACCGAGGATGCCGGTGGGTTTAGATAAGGGTTGGGGGAGGGGTTTGACGACGAGTTCCTGTTGTCCGACGAGGCGATCGACGACGATCGCCAGAATCCCTTCACTAGAGCTTAAAACCAGGACCGGCATATAATCTTCGCCGACGGGAATGGGAGAAGGGAGATCCCGCGAGGACTCGTGATAATGGAGTAAATGATTCAAGGGAACTAACCGAATATACTCGTCGCGCCACCGTAACATGGGTTGATGCATCGCCATTTGGATTTCACTGGCGTTAACGTGCAGAATTTCTTCTACGGCATCCAGGGGTAAGGCGAGGGTATGATGTTCGATGCGGACTAATAAGGCATCGGAAATCGAGAGCATCAGGGGGAGTTTAATGATAAAGGTGGTTCCCCGACCGAGGCGAGAGTCTACTTTAACGGTGCCTCGCACTTGGCGCAGATTGCTCCGCACGATGTCTAAACCGACCCCACGGCCTGATAAATCAGTTACCTCACTTTGCGTACTAAATCCCGACCAAAACAGGAAGTCATAGAGTTCATTGAGAGAGAGTTCCAGCGCTTGTTCTTCGGAGACGAGATTCAATTCAACCAGACGGGAACGAATGGTTTCCGGGTCGATGCCTTGGCCGTCATCGGAGATGGTGATGATGGTTTGTCCCCCTTGATGGCGCGCTTCGATTTCGATTTGACCGTTGGGGGGTTTGCCTGCGGCTTTACGGTCTTCCGGGGATTCGATGCCGTGGTCGAAGGCATTTCTCACTAAATGTACTAGGGGGTCGCGCAAGGCGTGTAATAAGCTTTCATCAATTTTGGTCTCTCGTCCGATGAGGAGGAGGTTGACATCTTTATCATAAGTGCGGGACATATCGCGGATGGCGCGAGGCAAGTGGTCCACGGCGCGACTGAAACTGACGACGCGCAACTGCATGACTTGAGACCGGAGACGATCGCAGATTCGTCGAAGGCGATCGGTACTCCGGTCCAGATTGAGGGCTACTTCGTCGATTTTGGCACTGGAATGGGCGATCGCCTGGGTGGTTTCGATGGTTTCTCGGGCCGTTTCATGGAACTCCGTATAATGATCCATTTCTAGGGCGTCGAAACCGAGGGGATGTGCGCTGTGGCGACCCTGATGGCTTTTTTCTCCGGCAAGGCGGTCATATTCTTCCCGCAGTTGTACCCCAAATTGATTCAAGTCGCGGATGTGCCGTCGCAGGCGTTTAACTTCCCCGCGCAGTTGGGTCTCCTGGACTTCTAAATGGGTGCGACTGATGACTAATTCTCCCACGAGGTCCACCAGTTCGGTGAGGCGATCGAGTTCGACTCGGATCGTGGGTTTGACTCCGGATTCGCTGGGGGAGGAAGTCGGGAGAAGGGAGGGGTCGGTAGGAGGGACAGTTGGGGGTTTGTCCGAGGGAAGGAGCCTCCGTGGAAGAAGGGACTGGAGAAATTGCTACATCCGGGTTAGGATGAGGAATCTCCATCGGTTGTAAGACGATGGGTAATTCTTGTAAGACTTGTTCCCGGAGGGTTTCTAAATTTTGAGCGATCGCCCAGCCCAATTTTTTCACGTCTTCTATGGACAAATTGGGGGTATCCACAGCAGTCCGTAGGGATTCGGCAATTTGTCCCAGTTCCGGGACTTCCAACATCGCCGCTAAACCGGAAAGCTGATAATAAATTTCATTAAAAACCTGAGTAGATTGCTCTAGGTTTTCCTCTTGCATTTGCGAAAGTTCGGTTTCTAGGCGGTTAAAAATGGGGGGTAAATCTTGTTTGAAAATCGTTTGAATTACCCCCGTATTGGCGGGATGTTTTTGCATCCAGTCTGCCGGTTCTTTTAATCCACCACATTCGGCTTCTAGCTCTTGTTTGATGCGGGCGATCGCCTCCAAATCAGCCTGGAAATCTTTGGGGTCTTCTTCTTTTTGTTCCTGCACCAAGGCAGTAGATTGGGCGGTGAGTTTTTTTAACAGGTCAACCCCTTGGAGGAGTTGAGTAATGGAACGGCTACTCAGGGGAGTATCTTCCGGGCGATCGCGCAAAATTGCAAAGCAATCTTCTATCCGGTGTGCCGCAGTCGAAAGGGACTGAAAGCCAAACATCAACGCCGAACCTTTAATCGAATGCGCGGCCCGAAACATTTCCTTAATGGTGCTTTTTCGAGCTTCTGCGGTCTCAATTTGTTCCATCGCCAACAACTGAGTTTCTAACGCCTGTAAAAACTCATTCGTTTCAGCGATAAATGCCCCCAGCAGTTCTTGAATATCGTTAAAGTCCATTAATGATGACATGATGGTTCAGAGTAGAAGTGTCTGTGACAAAATGCGACAAAACCGGAGGCGGATTTAGCCATTCCTGGTTAGAGATTTGTTGATGATAAAATCAGTCGATGCACCGTTTAAGCTCTCTGATTTCGACCTTTCCCCAGCCCTTTGCTAAGAGGAAAGGGAGGAAGAACCTCTCCCCGGCCCTCTCCTGAGAGGAGAGGGAGAAGAAGGAATAAATATCGTTAGGCGAAAGAAACCCTTTCCGGCTCCCCCTTCCCTCTTAGGGAAGGGGGTTGGGGGGTTAGGTCTCTTCTTCCCCAACCCAGTCTTACCCAGAACACAGGACCGAAATTAACCAGCAATTTGAGCTTGTATCCTACCTTTAACTGCGGAAATTAGAAACCGAGTCCTGAAGCTGAGTGACAGCGATCGCCAGTCCATCTAAAGACTCGCGAACTTGGACCGATTTTTCGGCAGTTGTGGTAGAAATTGAGCTGACTTTTTGCATCACTGCCGCAATTTCTGAAGCATTTTCAGTTTGATTCGTGGCAGCCCTTGTGATATTTTGAACCAGGTCATTCATCTGCCGACTGACTTCAATAATGGCGACTAAATGATGTTTCGCTTCTGCGGCTAATTTCGTTCCAGCGACCACCTCCTGAGTGCCTGCTTCCATTGCTTCGGTGACCCGGCCAATTTCACTTCTAATTTGTTCAACAATTTCAGAAATTTCCTCCGTCGCTGAACCGGAGCGATCGGCTAATTTGCGGATTTCTTCGGCGACTACGGCAAACCCTAACCCCTGTTCTCCAGCGCGGGCCGCTTCAATGGTAGCATTCAGGGCCAATAGGTTAGTCTGAGCCGCAATTTGAGAAATTGATGTGACAATTTTACCAATTTGTTGAGAGCTTTCTCCCAAGCGTTTAATCATTTTCCCGGTTTGGGAAATGGTTTGGCGCAGTTCGTTAATCCCTTCAACGGCGCGGTCTACAGATTGGCCTCCCACTTCCGCAGTTTCGAGCGGCTTGATGGGCGACATTTTCCGCCTTTTGAGCCACGGTACAGATATCTTGAATCGAGTTAGCCATGCGCTCAATTTGGCGCAAGGAAAACTCAACTTGTTGAGCTTGTTCTCCCGCTCGTTCTGTTAAATCTTGGGTATTGGCGATGGATTCCCGGGTGGCGCTGCGGACTTGCGTGGCCAACTCTTGAATGCCGGTTACGACTTTTTTGAGAGAAGAAACTAGGAAATTAAAAGAGTCGGCTAAGGCTCCGAGAACATTATTGTTGACTTCGGCTCGCACTGTTAAATCCCCTTTGGCGGCCCCTTTAATTTCCATTAACAGTTTGAGAACCTGTTGAGTCAGTTCATCGGCTTCAGATTTGCGGTCTTGGGCGAATTTTTCTAACTCTTGCGCTACTTGTTTGCGATCGGTGATATCAAACCGGATGCCAATATATTTGGCAATTTTGCCATCGAGCATCAAAAATGGGAGAAATGGTGGTGTCTACCCAATAATATTGGCCATTTTTGCACTGGTTTCTGAGTTCACCTTTCCACACGCGACCAGCGGTGATAGTTTTCCACATTTCTTCAAAGAGGGATTTGGGATGATATCCGGAGTTAATCATCCGATGATTGTTGCCGATGAGTTCAGCGCGAGAGTAGCCGGAGATTTCGCAGAATTTATCATTAACGAAGGTAATCTGACCCTCGGTGTTGGTTTCACTGACGATCGCCGCTTCATCCAGGGCATTTTGGCGAGTTTTGAGTTCTTGAAGCAGTTGGGATTGTTCTTCTGCTAAAACTCTAAATTGTTCTTCGGTTTCTTTGAGGGGGGTGATATCATGAGCCACGGCATAGAGCAGTTGCTGTTCGGTGGAAGGATTGGAACTCCAAGCTAACCATTTATATGAGCCATCTTTACAGCGGTAGCGATTTTCAAAATAGAGGGTTTCGATGCCGGTTGTCAGTTTTTTGGCTTCGGCACTGGTAGATTCCATGTCATCGGGATGAACAAAATCGAGAACAGGATTTACCCGAGGAGTTCTTCTTGACTATAGCCCAGGATGGTGGTCCAAGCGGGATTAACCCGCTGAAATGACGGCATCAAAACCGAAGATACTCAGCAGATCCAGGGAAATGGTAAAAAAGCGATCGCAGGTGAGTTGGGCTAATTTGCGATCGGTAATATCGGTATAAACCCCTAACCATTCCCGAATACTGCCATCGGTGGGGTTGAGAATGGGGATGGCACGAACACTCATATATCGATAGTCGCCATCGTGACGGCGCAGGCGATGTTCGACTTCATAAAGCACCCGATTTTGGACCGCGTGGTCCCAGGCTTGGGCGGTCTGTTGACGCTCATCGGGATGCACCGCATTCAGCCATCCTCGGCCCTTGAGTTGGTCGAAGGTTTGGCCGGTGAAGCGACTCCAAGCGGGTTGTTCCGTGACGAATTCGCCATCGGCAGCAGTGTTCCAGATGATTTGAGAGGTGGCTTCAATTAGGGAACGGAAGCGCGCTTCGGAGGCAGAGAGGGCTTTTTCGGCTTGTTTGCGATCGCTGATGTCGATTCCCATTTCCAGAACGAGCCGTTTCCCATCCCCATCGTTACAAGGGTAATCATAAATCTGGTAGGTGCGCCCGGTGTTACTATCTTCCCATTCCCACTGCTGAGGCTGTTGGGTGTCAAAGACTTGGGTGCGAACTTCCGAGTGCAGTTTGCCACCGGGGTTCAAGAGGGTGGCAGCAGCATCCGGGTTACCAAAGAACTCCACAAAGTGGCGGTTAGCTAACTGGACGGTATGGGTGCGATCGACCAGGTAGAGGAAGGCGGGAATCCCATCAAACAGGGTGGTGAGTCGTTGACGTTCCGCTTCTAATGCCTTTTCAATGGCTTTGCGATCGCTGATATCCCGGACTAACGCCACCAAAAGGATTTCTCCCTCCCGAGAAAATTTGCCCAGGCGGATTTCCACGGGGAAGGTACTGCCATCGGCACGTTGGTGGAGACTTTCTAGGGTGAGGGCTGCGCTAGGATGTAACTGGGTCACCGCTAGGATGCGTTCCACGGCGTGAAATTGAAGTTCGATCGCCTCTAAATTCAAGGCCAAGAGTTGATTCTGGCTGTATCCTAAACTCTCGCAGGCGCGCTGATTCACTGCTAAGATTTTGCCCTCTAAGGTCGTCAGGAAAAAAGCATCCGCAGCATTTTCCACCAACTGCCGGAACCGTTCTTCACTCTCGGCAAGGGCTTTTTCTTGTTGTTTGCGATCGCTAATATCCCGAATAATCGTAGAAATGCAATCAATTTCCCCCTGCTCATTATGGTGGGCGATCACAACTTGGGAGGTGGGGATGACTTCCCCATTACGCCGTTTCAGGAGGGTTTCCCCAGTCCAGAAGCCCTCTGCGAGGGTGATGGCGATCGCCTCCTCTAATTTCTGGCGATCGGGTCCTTCCTGGACAAAATCAAAGGCGGTGAAATCCGAGGCGGGTTGATCCTGGGGAATCCCCGTCATTTTTCGAGAGGCTGGATTCAGGTAAATTCCCTTCCCCTGACTGTCACAGATGCCGACAAAATCGGGGGTATTTTCGATAATCCGCGCCAGTCGTCTGAGGGCCGCTTCTGCTTGTTGGCGTTCTTGAATTTCCCCTTGGAGGGCTTGATTGGCTGTCTCTAGGTCAGCTTTCGCACTCGGTAGGGCCAGGGCTGCCGGTAGGGCCGGAATCATTGCTAGGGCCGTTAAGAGGGAAATGCCCGCAGTGAGGGCTTTGATACTTCCGGAAAACCAATAGTCTGGATGCCAAAGGGTCCAGACTTCCATCACATGGGTGAATCCACAAGTAATAATAAAGGCCGCAAATAACAGAAAAATCCGACTAAAGGGTAAATCCTGGCGTTGCGAGACGAAATAAATCAACATCGCCACAATCGAAAAATAGGCCAAGGCGATCGCCAAGTCCGATCCGGCGTGCAGCCAAACTAAAACCGGATTCCACAGGTAGCAATGACCCTGGGGAATAAAATTTTCTGTGAGGAGGAGGGATGAGGGTTCCAACATACAGGGTACGTCAATCAGTAACGGCGTTTAGAAGAGTCAAAATCAGGGAGAGATATAGAGATGAAGGGCAGTATATCAACTGCCCCACCGATCCAACTCAGAACCTCCCCAAATTGGGGGATGTTCTCGGCATCGGTACAGTACAGGGAAAACAAACCGGGTTTCTTGAGACCATCTCGAATCCGTCGCCACCCATTCACAACAGCAATTCAGTTTCTGGTCCTCTTGAGTTGCGCTTGTAGATGCCCGAGGAAAATAATCTCCTTAAAAAGAAAAAGCATACAAAACCGATAGTAGGGGGTTATATAGCAGTTCCCTGACTCATGGGATACCTTTCAAAGCCCCTCTCCCGTTCTGGGAGAGGGGTTTGGGGCCGCCATCGCTGTACCCTTCACAGATGAGAAACGCTATCGCCCATCCACCCCCTAAACCCTACCCGGTTGACGGTTGCTTTACTCCTCGGCTAACTGCGGAAATGGGCCACAGATTGCTGAAGACTCTCTACTGAAATCGCCAAGCCATCGAGGGAATTCTGAACCTGGACTGATTTTTCTGCCGTATTCCCAGAAATGGCACTAACGGCCCGAATCATACTCACAATCTCCGTAGCACTATGGGTCTGCTTCGTAGCTGCGAGGGTAATATGTTCCACCAGGGTATTCATTTCCCCACTGACTTGGATGATCTCAATTAAATGGGTCTTGGCTTCTGCGGCCAATTTGGTTCCGATCGCCACTTCCTGAGTGCCTGCCTCCATCGCTACAATTGCCCGTCCAATTTCACTCCTGATCTGTTCGACGATTTCAGAAATTTCCTCCGTTGCCAATCCTGAGCGATCGGCTAACTTGCGGATTTCTTCAGCGACGACAGCAAAACCCAGCCCTTGTTCTCCGGCTCTGGCCGCTTCAATCGTAGCATTAAGTGCCAACAAATTGGTTTGAGCCGCAATTTGCGAAATCGAAGTCACAATTTTACCAATCTGCCCCGAACTCTCCCCTAAGCGTTCGATGGTTTTCCCCGTTTGAGACAGGGTTTGGCGCAGTTCATTAATCGCCGCCACCGCCCGATCGACCGACTCTCCCCCGACTTGGGCTTTTTCCGCAGCTTGTTGCGCCACATTTTCCGCTTGTTGAGACAGGGTAAACACTTCTTCAATTGAGTTCACAATCTTCTGAATTTTCTGGATGGTCTCCTCAATTTTTTGGGCTTGTTCTTGGGCTTGTTGGGCCAATTCTTGAGTATTGGAAATCGATTCTCCCGTGGCCGCATTAGCTTCGGTTGCCAGTTTTTGAACTCCCTTGACCACTTTTCGCAAGGAGGAAATTAAAAAGTTAAACGAGTCGGCTAAAGCTCCAAGAATGTCGTTTGTGACTGCTGCACGCACGGTTAAATCCCCCTTGGCTGCCCCTTTAATTTCTCCCAACATTTTCACCACCTGTTGAGTTAGGGAATCCATCTCCGCTTGCCGTTGAGCGGACATGATTTCCAAATCCGCGATTAACTGGGATTTTTCTGCTTCTGCATCGATGCGATCGCCCACTTCTTGTTGCAGTTTCTCATTAATTTCCTGCAACTCCTGGGTGCGTTGAGCCACCCGATTTTCTAAGTCTGCGGCTAACTGTTCTAAAGCTTCTTGATTCCGCCGTTGTTCGGTCACATCTCGGGTAATCTTAGAAAAACCCTGCAACTCTCCTTGAGCGTTCCGTAAAGGTGTAATAATCACATTCGCCCAAAATTTACTGCCATCTTTTTTGACTCGATACCCTTCATCTTCAAATCGTCCGTCGGTTTCGGCAATCTTGAGTTCGGCTTCCGGTTTGCCACTGGTTCGGTCTTCTAGGGTATAAAATCGCTGAAAAGGTTGACCCAAAATTTCTGAAGCCCGATATCCTTTAATTCTTTGCGCTCCCGCATTCCAGCTCGTCACCCGACCCGCTACATCCAGTCGAATAATTGCATAATCCTTGACACTTTCCACTAGGGAGCGAAATCCTTCTTCACTTTCTCGGCGGGCTTCTTCCGCTTGTTTGCGTTCGGTAATATCTAAACCAGAGCCAATATAACCGAAAAAATTGCCCTCGTTATCAAACCGAGGTAATCCACTCATCCAACTCCAACAATACTCCCCATCCCACCGTTTGAGTCGCAGTTCTAATTGGAAGGGTTGCCGCTTCTCAAAGGCGGTTTGATAAACATTCATAGCTCGGTCTCTATCATCTGGATGCAAAATTTGCGTCCAGCCATGACCCAGGTCTTGTTCTACCGATCGCCCGGTAAATTCTAGCCACCGTTTGTTAAAATAGGTCACCTGTTTATCGGGACTGGCAATCCAGATTGTCGCCGGAACTGTATCCGCCATCACTCGAAATTGTTGTTCACTTTCTTGTAAAGCCCGTTCGGCTTGTTTGCGCTCGGTGATGTCCAAGGCGATCGCCACGCAGGAGAGTTTATGAGTCTGTTGAATGAGTTGAACATACATTTCAATCGGATAGATACTCCCATCCCCTCGCCGATGCATTCCTTCAAACCGAATTCTCTGTTCGCGACCCTCTAATAAGGGAGCTAAAGCGGTTTTAGCCTCCGCCAAACTCACCACGGCTGGATTGATATCCATTGCTGTTTTTTCGAGGATTTCCTCCTGAGAATACCCCAAATTCAGGCAGGCTCCTTTGTTAACATACTCAAAGCGCAGGGTATCCACATCGAAAATATAAATCTCGTTCAGACTAGACTCGACGAGATTAAATAATCGCATCCGTTCTTGTTCCGCTTGGATGCGATCGGTAATCACTTCCGTCAGCAGCATAACCCCGCCGATTTCTCCATTGCGATCGCGCCAGGGATACATCTCCCATTTCACCCAATCGAGGCTGCCATCATGACGGGGAAAGGCTTCCCCTTCACTGTTAAAAGATTCTCCCTCTAAAACGCGCTGATGCAGTTGTTTCCATCGCTCAGGCAGTTCCGGAAATAGCTCGTAGTGCGATCGCCCGATAATAGGTTTAACACTCTGGAAGTCTTCTCTCCTATCCAGTTTATAATCTTTTACCCACCGTTGGGAAACCACTACATAGCACATCTGGCGATCGAGCATCGCCACCGCTGCCGGAAGATGTTCTAGAAATAACTTGAGTTCTTCTTCCCGTTGGTGCAGTTCGTTTTCCAGCTTCAAGCAACTGCTGATATCTCGCACAATCACCCCCCTCACCTCCCGGTTGTCTACCAGGGTGAGCGGTTTTCCCGAAATTTCTACATCCAAGAAGCTACCCGCTTTCGGTTTGAGGGCTTTCCATCTTAACGAGCCTCCCCTGCTCACTGCCGCTTCAAAATCAGCCTGAAATTGCCCGAACCTGGATAACTGGTTAAAAAAGTTTTTGCCTCGGAGTTGGGTTCGTTCCATGCCGTACAATTCACTGGCTTTTTCATTGGCATCTAAAATCGTTCCATCCCGTTCCTGAATCAAAATTCCTTCATCAATTTGATTGATAAAATTAGTGAAATCTGAAGCAATTGCTTCCGTATATCCCGCAATTTCTTCATAAGTTGATACGAGTCCCAAAGGTCTCCCCTGGGAAGTTTTGACCGGCAATTTATGGATTTTCCAAAATGATTCAGGTCCGTCGCCGGAGTGGGAATTTGGAACTTGGACTACCAGGGTTTGGGAATCCTCTGGATTGATTTTTGCCCAATTTTCTAGCAGTTTACCCCCCCAAGAGAGTGCAGCGTCGGTTTTCCCGATGACTTGTGCAGGGGATGCCACGCCTACCTGTTCCGCAAAGCGCTGATTTCCTCCTAAATAAACCCCCTGGCAGTCTTGCCAAGATACTGCCCAGGGTAAGCAGTCCAGGGCCATTTGCAGGAATGAACCCCTAGAAAAGATGCCACTGCCGAGGGTTTCTCGGATGCCTTGACGGTAGATGAATAGGGCAATCATCACGGCGATCGCACTCACCCCTTCCAATCCATAACTCAGGGTTTCCCATACTGTTGAAAAAAAGAAGGTGGGGGTGGAGAATAGATGGAAAAAGCGACTCCCCGTGGCGACTGCCAAAAAAGCACTCACTATCCATAAAAAACGGCAATGCAGACGAGACACTGTGATTTGCAGGAGGATTAAAGTCATCCCCAAATAGGACAGGGCAATCACCCATTCTGCCCCATTCTGTATCCTTCCCCAATCCGGATCGCTCCCGATAGCGAAATACAGTTGAGAAACTATCCCAGATTTTAACATAAATTAGCCTCAAAGTAAAGCATAATTCGATAGAAATTAACAAAAGTTAATCACCCTTTACCACCCTTCGGATTGGGCGATCGCTTCCACATCTAAAATCATCACTAAGCGTCCCGTCCAATCGTATAATCCCCTTAAAAAAGGAGCGAGTTCTTCCCCCACATCCATGCTGGAAACAATGCGATCGACCTGAACCGAAATCACCCCTTGCACCCGAGATACCGCTAATCCCATTCGCATCATCACCAAGGTTCCATCTCGCGGATCCGGGGCTTCTAAAATTAAAATTCGACTGTGCAACGAGTGGCTATCTACCCCCTCTGTTCGCAAAAACCGACCGAAATCCGCCACCGCTAAAATTTCTCCTCGCAAATTGGTCAATCCCAAGACAAAATGACGAGTATTCGGAACCGGGGCGATCGGTTGCTGTCCCAAAAATAGCACCTCTCGAACTGACAGCAAATCCACCGCAAAGAGGCTCTCTCTTTGACCAAATAACAGAAATTGCTTCAGGTTCCCAGGATTCGGGGAACCGGGCAACTCACTCATCCCAGAACTGAGGGTCAATTTTCCAGCCATACTGTCTTAAATTTGGAGAAAACACAGCCTTTAAATCATAGAGGCTTTCGGTTGAATTGCATGATTTTTGGAAAGAATCAAGCGGTAAAGAATTAACGAAGGATAGACAAATTATTCTTCTATCCGATAAAATGAACGGGTCATGGGATGAGAAGATCCGGTCTAATTCTTTCCGCTGAAACTGTTATAATAGGCGTTCGACAATATTGACCAATTGCTGCGGGTCAACAGGTTTGGTAATATAAGCATCCGCTCCCAAATCCATGCCCCAAGTCTTGTCAATCTCGGTATTTTTCTGACTACAAAACACCACAGGTAACTTGGACGTCTTGCGATCGCCTCGCAACTCTCGGATCACCTCAAATCCATTCATCCGAGGCATCACCACATCCAGAATCACCAGATCCGGTGCCGTCTCCTGAATCTGGGCGATCGCCTCCTCCCCATTGGTTGCCACCACCACCTCCATCCCGGCTTTTTTCAAAATCCGGCCAATCATCTCCAGTTCACTCGGCACATCATCTACCACTAAGATTTTGCTCATTTGGCCTTGCCCTCGCTTTACAACATTCTTCTAATCTTATCTTAGCTTGCTCGTTAGAGATTTCCTAACCCTATCCCCAACTTCAAACCCTCCATCTTTACCCTGGCAATTGAATCCCAATTAACAGATGCCAAACCTCATAAAATTCTCCTCTAAGGCGTCGATTCCCGATAACAACAAAAACCCACTTGCCCATTCTAAATCTTTGAGGAAAATTAGAACTCCCCCCAAAGAACCCAGTCGCCTCCCCCCTATTGTACCCACATCTGAGGGTCAACCTAAACAGGACAGATTTCTCCGTTGAGTACCCGCAAACCTCTCCGGTTTGCGGAAGGTTTTAAATCCCGGGGACAAAACCCCGGTTTCTGGCCCTAATTGGCTACTAAGCAGGCAGAGAGTGCTTCCAGAAACCCCGTTGTCAAAAGGCTGTACAACCCCCAGACCCCGGCGAATTGTAAAGATTTTTAAGGCAAATCACTCTTCCCTACAAACAGTGATAGAATCCAAAATTGAGCTAGGGGTGTCCGACCAAAGGGCTGAGAACAAACCCTTAGAACCTGAGTCCGGGTAATACCGGCGGAGGGAAGCTGTTATTTGAGGACTTCAAAATGCGAAAAGAATGGGTTGCCAAACGTCAGGGCCAGAGTAATGTTACTCAAATGAACTATGCCCGACAAGGCATCATCACCGAAGAAATGGACTATGTAGCAAAGCGGGAAAACCTCCCCGTTGAGCTAATTCGGGACGAAGTGGCACGAGGACGGATGATTATCCCCGCCAACATTAACCACCTCAACCTCGAACCGATGTGCATCGGCATCGCCTCCAAATGTAAAGTCAATGCCAACATCGGCGCATCCCCTAATTCCTCTGATATAAACGAAGAATTAGACAAACTCAAACTCTCCGTTAAATATGGTGCCGATACCGTCATGGACTTGTCCACAGGTGGCGGAAACCTCGACGAAATTCGCACCGCCATTATTAATACCTCCCCGGTCCCGATCGGCACCGTTCCCATTTATCAGGCATTAGAAAGCGTGCATGGGAACATGGAAAATCTCACCCCCAATGATTTTCTGCACATCATTGAAAAACACGCCCAACAAGGTGTGGATTACATGACGATTCACGCGGGGATTTTAATCGAACATCTGCCCTTGGTGAGAAACCGGATTACCGGCATTGTCTCCCGTGGCGGTGGCATTTTGGCCCGGTGGATGCTGCATCATCACAAACAAAATCCGCTTTATACTCATTTCGATGATATTATCGAAATCTTCAAAAAATATGATGTCTCCTTTAGTTTAGGAGATTCCCTCCGTCCCGGTTGTCAACATGATGCCTCGGACGAAGCACAACTCGCCGAACTCAAAACCCTCGGACAACTCACCCGTCGCGCCTGGGAACATAACGTCCAGGTGATGGTAGAAGGGCCGGGTCATGTGCCAATGGACCAAATTGAATTTAACGTCAAAAAGCAAATGGAAGAGTGTTCCGAAGCACCTTTCTATGTGCTAGGTCCGTTAGTCACGGATATTGCCCCAGGATATGACCATATTACCTCGGCGATCGGGGCAGCAATGGCCGGATGGTACGGAACAGCGATGTTATGTTACGTCACGCCAAAAGAGCATCTGGGATTACCCAATGCCGAAGATGTGCGAAATGGGTTAATCGCCTATAAAATTGCCGCCCATGCTGCGGATATCGCACGGCATCGCATTGGAGGACGCGATCGCGATGACGAACTGTCTCACGCCCGGTATAACTTCGACTGGAACCGCCAGTTTGAACTCTCCCTCGACCCAGAACGGGCGAAAGAATACCACGACGAAACCCTCCCAGCAGACATCTACAAAACCGCCGAATTCTGCTCCATGTGCGGACCTAAATTCTGCCCCATGCAAACCAAAGTAGACGCCGACGCCTTAACCGAATTAGAGAAGTTCTTAGCGAAAGAACCTGTCACTCAAGGTTAAGAGTAGAATAGAATAGTAGGGTGGGCAATGCCCACCTTAGTTTCTAATGAAAATAGGGAGCATTTTGCTCCCTATTGCAGCGAAAATCTCCCAAATAGTAAGCAATCCCGAGCCAGATAAAATTCTTTATTCAGAGATTCATCATGGATGATTCCCCCTTACAACGCATCACCATTGATCCAGAAATTTGTCATGGGAAACCCTGTATTCGAGGGTTGCGCTATCCGGTGGAATTTTTACTAGAACTTCTCAGTTCCGGCATGACCCATGCTGAGATTTTAGCCGATTATGAAGACTTGGAAGAAGCCGATATTTTATCCGCCTTACTCTTTGCGGCGCGGTTAAGTCAGATTAAGCGAGTTTATACCCTAGCATCATGAAATTTCTAGTTGATGCTTAAGTTCGGTTGTACAAAAACTGGTTGAAGTCTAGGAGTGGATTTCATGGAATATGAATACTACCTGAAAAGTATCGATAGACGTTGGAAAAAAGAACTCGCTAAATCGTCCTCAGAAGAAGTTTTAGTTTTATTCCCTTATTTAACTCCCAAAACAGCATCTCTAGTCCTGAAAAATACAGAAGGTAAGTGCTGCGAAGTTTACACGCGCTTTGAAATAGAAAACTTTGCATCAGGTAGTTCATCGTTAAAAATATTGAAAGAATTGTTGGACTCAGGATTTAGTCTCTATGATTTACCGAAGTTGCACGCAAAAATGATAATTATAGGAGACCATTTTGCAAGCATAGGTAGCCAGAATCTAACGTTACAAGGAACTAAAAATAAAGAGGCTACAGTGGTGATTTCCGAACCTAGAGAAGTTGCAAAAATAAAG
The DNA here is from genome assembly GCA_963821735.1 of uncultured cyanobacterium. GTDB lineage: Bacteria > Cyanobacteriota > Cyanobacteriia > Cyanobacteriales > Laspinemataceae > Laspinema. Next base: position 530,070 of record CAWGFK010000070.1, on the reverse strand, counting down.
CAGCAAGTAATTTCCTGGATTTCAGAACGCCAAGAAATCACGCAACAAATGATAGAAGATGCTGAAAAACTATTGGAGCCTCTAAAACGAGATTTTAAAAAATTTAAAAATGAAGCAAAAGGTTTAAATACCAAGATTGCCGACAACCAAAAAGAACGCGAACAGACAGGAACGCGAAAACAACAGGAACGCGAAAACAGGAACGCGAACAGACAGGAACGCGAAACAACAGGAACGCGAACAACAGGAACGCGAACAACAGGAACGTGAAGAACAACAGGAACGTGAAGAACAACAGGAACGCGAAGAACAACAGGAACGCGAAGCAACAGGAACGCGAACTTAAAACAGCAGTTTCTAAAATGTCGCCTATCCATAGAAGTTGTTAATGGAAAAGTTATAAAAGTAAAATCTAAAAAAGGCAAGAAGTTTTACTATTCTTTTTTACTTGATGAAAATTCTAGTTTTATAAATTGGCTTCAACCGGATTTTCTATCTTAAAGCTAGAAAATGACTTACAGATATTTATGTATAAACGACATAGAATGGAAAAATTGGATGGCCAAGAGTCATGGAAGATCGTATTACTTTTGTTGCCAACGGTGTCAGATGGGACTAAAAAAATTTATTTTGAAGATTATAAGTGTTATTTTAGAATTTAATTGGATTTGGGATAGTGATAAAACGAAGAACTTAGAAATAACTGTAACTCGGGATTAAAGAAGTTAAAGAAAATAAAAAAGATATAGATAAGAAATTGAAATATTAACGATTGATTGCTGGTTTACACTAACAAATATTGATGGCGGGTCAACATTTCCCTATTTGGAGTGGGATACTATAAAAAGTAAGTCTGTTTATTTTAACGATGGTTTAAAATCATGGATTTTAGAAAATCAAGAAGAATTTAATAATCAAATATTAAAATTAATATGCCACCCATTTACATTCAGACCTGGAGCAAAATTTGTGTGGCGAACATAAAGATAATTGATTTTTTTGGATGTGAAGGAAATAAATATCAAATATTTTTAGGTAAAACATATGATAATTATATATTAATAGCTGAATAATTATTAGCGAAAACACATCAAAAATCAAATCATTATTACCCAAGTTTGTTTATAACCCAGGAGAAAAATGTGACCGATGAACTCCAAAATGTTGAACGCATTCGCGCCGGATTAGAAACTGCACTCAATGAATTAATCCAGGATATTGCTACGCTGCAAATTTTTCCGCCCGATCGCTTTCCCTTGGGTTGGCGGAAAGCAGCAAAAGGACGGACGGTGTGGCGGTTGCTAGAGGAAATGATTACCCAAAATTTGGAAGTTAAGCATCAAGACATTGGGATTTCAGAGTTTCAGCCCCGCAACATCAGAAGTCGGAGTCTATGACTTTATTTTTTCCCTGGATGGTCAAGAGCGAGTGTTTGTTAATATTAAATCCGCCATTAAGGGAGAACGTCTCAGCAAAGATGATATTTCCAAGGCGAGAAAATTAGAAGAGTTTTTTAGTGCCGATGCCACGCGAATTCTGTTGATTGCCACGTTTGAGATAGAGTTTCTCGCCAATATGACGCTGCAAATCAACAAATGTACGGTGTTGCCGGTGATGTGGATTCCCGATATTTATGTCAATCCCAGCAATAATGCCAACCTTCAATCTTCACGGTACAAGTCGATTCAGACGGCAACTCAACGCACTGGATTAGAGTTTTTGGAACTGCTTAGAAGTGAAATCCAAAAGGCGGATGAAAAAGGGGCGGCTAAGAGACGGAAGCAAGCCGATCGCTGATTTTTCATCTTACGTCGCCCGAATCAGATTTTTGCAAAAATTCTGAATTATGGCAATGGTATCTGCTGTAAAATCGAGTTCGTTCCAGATAATTTGATTAATTTGTTCTACATAGTGAATCGCCGCTTTGGGTGAAACTTGTTTTTGATGCGCTTCCCGGGCGATCGCACTCATTTGATGGAGCGCAATTGGGCTAAGTTTAGGAATCGGTATCCGCGCAACATAGCCCGAAGTAATCATATTAGAGCGATTTAAAAGACTTCGCACGATAAAGGTTACGAGATGACTGTTCAAATAAGCTAACAGCCACCAGGTATCCGAATCCGAGGTAATAATATTAGCATTCACCCCATAAGTGGAATGGGCAGGAAGATAGCAAGCGGAGAAGGTGACTCCCATTGAGGAACAAGTAATCCCGGGTTGATAGAGTAGAGATTTATTTCGAATGGTGAAATTAGGAATGGTTTCCGCGACGGATAAAAAGTCATCGATTAAGTAAGCATTTGGTTTGGTAAAAAAGCGACAGGAACCGGGATTCTTATAAAAGGGAATGGTAAATCCCGGGCGAGGATGTTTGGATAAATAGGTGCGATCGCTGCCGGTAGAAATCCCAGTCACGCAAGGAAAGCGGTTCCCCAGTCGCGGAGACTCGAACAGGTTGCGGATCTCATCGGGAATATCAATAATAAATTCCGAGTGATCCGCTTCCCCAGCTAGGGTAATTTTGTCAAGGGGTAATTCTGTCCATTGTTTCTGAATTAACCTCCGCTGAAAATCCCCTTGATTCAGGGGACGATTCGCCACCTTAACCGCCCCTTGATAATCGGTTCCTTTTTGCAATATCATGATACAAGTCCGGACATCTGCACCTTGGTCTAAAAATAAATCATTAGAACAAAGCAGCAGGTAATGAACGGCACAGTTTTGGAAAATTTTATGGCGTAAGTTCTGATGCGCTTTAGCGGTTAAGAATGAATCCAGGGTAATCAATCCGATTAAAGCCCCAGGTTTTGCACAATCGATTAAAGCCGCTATAAATAGGGCATACATATTATGCACACCGATATCCTCAAATAACCGAGATAGCTGGGTTTTATTGTCTCGAATATAGGCTACTTCATGGCAATTATAAGGCGGGTTAGCCAAATAGAAGTCATAATCTAAATCAATTGGCGTATTTAAAATACTCAGCAGATTCTTTTGTTGATAAAATTGCAAAAAATCGGTTTGAGTAAAATTAATCGATTCCGGTAAATCAAACGGTAAAATATCCATGCCATCCACGGAAATTCCCTGATTTAATAAGGGAATGACCATTTCACCTCGACCGACACAAGGATCCAGTGCCGTGCGGCCCTGGGGGTGGAGTTCTATCAGCGCCTGGGTGATGAACTCAGCGACAAAATCTGGGGTGGAATAATATCCCGTTTCTCGCCGGTCAATTCCTGCTTTGGTCTCAATTTTTTTAAGATGTCGTCCCATACTGGTTGTGATAAAATTAAACCTAATCTATAATAAAATCACTCATTCATTCTCGATTTACCCCGGATTAATATGTCCCCTATCCTTCCTGTGAAATGGTTGTTTAACCGCCGTCGGTTCCTTCAGTTGAGTTTGTTTGCTAGTACGTTGGGTTTGAGTTTAGCTTGTTCTGACAATCAGGCGCAATCTTCCCGTCAAAAAGTGTTAGTGATTGGGGCGGGAATTGCTGGGTTAGCAGCGGCGCGAGAACTTCAGGGACAGGGGTTTCAAGTGACGGTGTTGGAAGGACGCGATCGCATTGGCGGCAGAATCCACACCAGTCGCACTCTGGGGTTTCCGGTGGATTTGGGGGCATCCTGGATTCATGGAATTACGGATAACCCCATTGCGACTCTAGCGCAAGAGTGGCAAATTCCCATCTTACCCACCGATTTTGACAGTATTGTATTATACAACAGCCAGGGAAATCCGATTAGCGATCGCGATTTTGAGGTGAGTTACGCAGTCTATGAACAAATTCGCGATCGCGCTGCATCGATAGCAGAAAACTCCGAACAGGACCTTTCCATTGCCGCCGCATTACAACAAGTTTTAGCCGCCCAAACCCTTACCCCTCAACAAGCTCAACTGATTGAATGGGGGTTGAATTCTGAATTTGTGACAGAATTCGGGGCGGATTTAGAGAGTCTCTCTAGTTGGTATGCCGATGATGACTTAGAATTGGACGGGGGAGATTATCTCTTTCCCCAAGGATATGACCAAATTATCACGGGATTAGCGAATAATTTGGACATTCAGTTGCAACAAAAGGTGACTGAAATCCTGTACAGTAATTCCGGGGTCTCTGTCACGACGGAACAGGAAACCTTTACGGCAGATGCGGCGATCGTGACCTTACCCCTGGGGGTTTTGAAATCTGAATCTATCAAATTTTCCCCCGAATTACCGGACAACAAACAAGCGGCTATCAATCGCTTGAGTATGGGAGTTTTAAATAAAGTGGTCTTAAAATTCCCTGAACAATTTTGGCCTCAAGACTATCAAGCATTGGGCTATCTTCATGAGAATGGTCCCGATTTTTCGGAATTTTTAAATTGGCAATTTTATAGTCAACAACCGGCATTAATCGCTTTGATGGGGGGTAGTTTTGCCCGGGAGATTGAACAACTTTCTGAGGGAGAAATTCGCTCACGAGTGCTGCAAGTGTTGCGACGGAGTTACGGCGATCGCATTCCCGAACCCGAAAGCATAATTGTGACGCGATGGAGTCAGGATCCGTTTGCCTTTGGGTCCTACTCTCATATTGCCGTCGGGGGAGACAGTGGCGATCGCGATATCTTGGCTGAACCCATCGGCGATCGGCTGTTTTTTGCCGGAGAAGCTACCTCTAGGGACTATCCAGCGACGGTACATGGCGCTTATCTCTCCGGCATTCGGGAAGCGAAACGATTGCTGAAGGGTTAAATCCCCCGTTCACTCCTCTCAACACTCACCGCGATCGAGTAAGATCTAAAAAGTACCGACTGCTAAAATAGCCAAGCGGTTACTGAGTTAAGCGCGAAAAACAGCCAAAAATGTCAACCCCCCATCGACGTCAGAAAAATCAGCGAAGAGAGAGAAAAAAAGCCCGGTTTAACCTTCTCAAGAGAATCATGAAATGGAGCGTTGCTTTTCTTCCGATAAAATTTTTTATCAGGAAATTCCATCGGTTTGTTGGCCCTCACTCCATGCAACCCGCTGCCTTTCCTGACAATGAAGAAGCCCGCTTACAAGCTCTCTATCGCTATAGTATTTTAGACAGTGATGCAGAAGACTCTTTCGATGACTTAACCGCCTTAGCTGCTTCAATTTGCGGAACTCCTATTGCCTTGGTTAGCCTGATTGATGCCAATCGTCAATGGTTTAAATCCAAAGTGGGTTTAGAAGCCTCAGAAACCCCCAGAAATATGTCCTTTTGCGCTCATGCAATTCTCAACCCTAATGATATTTTAGTCGTCCCGAATGCCTTAGAAGATGAGCGTTTTATTGGAAATCCCCTCGTTACTTCTAATCCCAATATCCGCTTTTATGCGGGAACGCCGGTTGTTACCCCTGATGGATTTCCATTAGGAACCCTTTGTGTCATTGATACCATCCCGCGCCATCTTACGCCAGAACAATTAGAAGGACTGCGGTTGTTAGGACGACAGGCGATCGCTCAAATGGAATTACGACTCCAAGTTAAACGCTTAGAACGTCAAATTGACCGAGAAAAAGACGCCAAAGCGAAACTCCGGGCAACTGATGCCCAAATTGTCGATTTGCTGGAAAATATGACTGATGCTTTTTTCGCCGTTGATCGCCAATGGCGGTTTAGTTATGCCAATCAAAAAGTGGGTGAAATTTTACAACGAGACCCCGATAAGCTGCTGGGAAAAATTATCTGGGAAGAATTTCCAGAAACCGTGGGTTCTAAGTTTGAACGAGAATATCGCAAAGCCGCAGCAGAACAAGTCAGCCTCACTTTTGAAGATTGTTCTCCCATCACCAAGCGCTGCTTTGAAGTGCGAGTTTTTCCATCCTACGAGGGACTCTCTGTATTTTTTCATGACATTACCCAACGAAAAGAAACTGAAGAGGCACTCTGTCGGGAACAAGAAAAAGTCCAAGAATTACTCTTAAATATTTTACCGCCCACTATTGCTAAACAGCTTCAGGAACAACCTGGGCTAATTGCGGAAAAATTTGATGCCGTCACTATTTTATTTGCAGATTTAGTTAAATTTACGGAACTCTCTACCCAGGTATCTCCCCAAGAATTGGTGACTCTTCTCAACACCATTGTTTCCACTTTTGATCGCCTCACGGAAAAACATGGATTAGAGAAAATTAAAACCATTGGGGATGCCTATCTCGTAGTCGGTGGCGTTCCCCTCTCTCGACCGGATCATGCCGAAGCGATCGCAGAAATGGCCCTGGATATGCAGGAGGCGATCGGTCAGTTCAATGCCGAATATCTCACAAATTTAAGTCTCCGAATTGGCATCAACACCGGCCCCGTAGTCGCCGGTGTCATTGGCATCAAAAAATTCACCTACGACCTCTGGGGAGATGCAGTCAACACCGCTTCCCGCATGGAATCCCACGGAATCCCCGGAAAAATTCAGGTCTCGGAAACCACCTATCATTTATTGCAACATCAGTATAACTTTGAGGAACGCGGTGTGATCGAGATTAAAGGGAAAGGAGAAATGAAAACCTATTTTCTCACAGGTCGAAATCGGTCTGCTCTTTAAATGTTCACCCCAACTGCCAATTTTTAATCTTACAATGATGGTATAGTATCGGGAGTTAAAATTATGTCTACAGAAGAAATGGGCAAAGTTACTACCACATTGATCGTGACCAACCGGATCGACCAAGCTAATGCCGAAGATGGCATCATTTCCCCAAAACAGGTTCGCTCTATTACCCTCAACAATGTCCTAGTTGATACCGGCGCAACTACCCTCTGCTTACCGACAGCGGCGATCCAACAACTGGGTTTGAAGATTTCGCGAGAGGTTGATGTGGCTACTGCTTCGGGAATTAACAAAGCTCGGATTTTTCGCGATGCGAGTATTTCCCTCCAGGGACGAGAAGGCACATTTGAGTGTTTGGAACTCCCCGGCGGACGAGACCCCCTTTTAGGCGTGATTCCCCTGGAAGCGTTGGGGATTGAAGTGGATTTAAAAAACCAGCAATTGAAGCTGTTGCCTGAAACCTCTATTGATACTTATTTGACGATTATGTGAGGAGTTTTTTGAATCCCTGTGAATGTGGCGATCGCCCTTTTTCCCACAGTACGATCGCTTCTTCCCTTCAGACAGCCATCGCCCTCACTGCCAGAAATGCGATCGCTCTTTTACTGTTAAAATAAATCATCAAACCGCAATTGGAGTTCTCCACTATGCCTGAGATGACTATAAAAGACGTGGAACGGATTGAGTCAATCCTCAGCGACGCTGGTTTTGACTGTCAACTCGAACTGGAACAAGGTAGCATTATTGTTATCGGGCCATCAGATATTGTGGCGAGTGAAGTCTCCCTCGAATTCGCGAGTCAACTTCTCAATTGGGTCAAACCACGCCGTCTCGGTCGCGTCTTCGACTCAGCCGGTGGGTTTATTTTACCCAATAGCGACCTGAAAGCACCCGATGTTTCTTTTGTTTCGCGCAGTCGTCTCCCCAGAAGTGTTCGCTATTTTGCTACTCTCGTTCCCGATTTAGTTGTAGAAGTCAAATCACAAAGCGATCGCATCAAAAAACTGCGGGAAAAAATTAAAGTTTATCTCGACCAAGGCGTACAAATTGCTATTTTAATCGATCCGGATACTTGCTTAGTCGAAGTTTACCGTCCCGATGCTTCGGTACAAACTTTGGGCAATGGGGACATTTTAACAGTGCCGGAATTACTCCCTGAATGGGAATTAGTCGTGGAAGACCTTTGGCCGGTAATATTTGAGGATGAAGAATAGGGTCCGTTTTTTATCTTGCTTACAGTGAGGGCGATTGGCCTAAATTGCAGAAAGGCGATCGCCTCTTTTTTCGCCACTATTCACCACCTTTTACTGCTTTGAAACGGGGTGGATAGCATAACGTTCCCGCTCACCGGATGCAGATAGTCTTTGTATTTACCAAGACTTAACTTGTTCCGGTGCAGCGGGGTTGTTATGCTGCGACGAAACTGCAAAATCTCATTGCAGGTTTCCTCCGGTGTCCTCGCTTTTGTATACACCGTAAACTTTGCAAAATCGTAATTTGAAGGATGTCTTACAAAATGTTCATTGATGTTCAAATTTTCATCTGGAACGTACTCATTACGCTCATTCAAAATCTGTAATGCTTCATCCAAATCTGATGAAGGCAGCAATAGAACGATATTGGAGTAAGACGCTAAAACTCGCTGAACTCTTTGAAATAGGGAGTTATCCTCATAGACAGAATGACCAGCTCCAAAATCAATAACGCAATTTTTATGCTCTGACAGCAATCTCTCTACTGCATGAGCTTCAAAAGGCTTCCAATATTGATAAATTCCCCAGAAACCCTCAGTTTCTCTTTTGTATTTTGCTAATTTTTCGTCATATCCAATCTCTTTATAGTAGTTCCATCGATACTCGTCCATTGAGCACTGTGGAAGACCTATCCGAGTAGCTAAAAGCGACCCAACAGTGGATTTGCCATCACCAATAGGACCGATCAAAATGATATCTGATGACATGACTGTTTTGTAACTATTCAGGGGGTACAGGGAGGAGAGAGTACCGGCTCAGAATGCAAGATCGTAAGTCAAGAACTTCAACACCGGGCGTTCCTGAAACCGTAAAGGGGTGACCACTGTCAGCAAACGTTCCACAAACTCGCTGCTAATCGCGAATACCAGGAGCCATAACTCAAGTCACGCCCAATGATGGCCCGGGGGAAAGCGCGCTCGGCTGTATTATTCGTTGGCTCGACGGATTCAACCTCAACAAACGTCCACAAGGCCGGTTCAATCTTTAAAATTTGCAAGGCAGGTGCGTGCAGTTTTGGCGAAAGGCGTTTGTTCTCGGCTCGAATGACAACGGCTTGCGGCTTCACTCAACAGATGATGAACGCTTTGACGTAGCCGTGCCATAGCAGCAAGGCAAAGGAGAAATGAAAACCTATTTTCTCACGGGACGCCATTTTTCTGCCCTCTAAATGTTGCCCTATCATTGCACAAAATCCTGTAAAACAGAAAAAAGATGAGGCGATCGCTGGGTAAAAAGCCCTAGAATGCCCTAGAATCGCCTCTTTCTTCCCTAAATGGGTTTCTCAATGTGTCCATAAATGTGCTACAATGATTGAACCAGGGGCATCTCGCCCGGGGGTCTAATCAAGGACACCCCGTATTCCGCATTACTTTTTCAGCAAACCCGCATGGAAAATTAACAACATGGAATCGACTCAACCTTGGAACCTACTGGAAGAAGCTTTTGAGATCATTAACATTCAACCTATAGTCGTAGATGCCACTCAGCCCGTTTTGACCTACAAAAGCGCGGATGACCCCAATATTCCCGGTGATAATGAAATTCCTGCGGAATTGTGGCCCGACTATGTCATTGATCCCCCCTACATTAAAAATACCACCCGGAACTTAGAGTTCAATGAATCCCAATTTATAGCGTCACCCGGGGAACCCTTGGGAAGTACCAGCTATATCACCACCCCCGATGGATATACCTGGGCTTTCATGTCTGAAGCCATCAATACCATGTGGCCCTATAATCAGGCAGACTATGAAGGAATTGCAGCCCAAAGTTCCTTTCATGCAGGCAACTTTGTCATCCAACCCCTCCCTGGTGTGGTCAAGGTTACAGCCAACTTCAAAGGGCAAAATTTGAAATTTTGGGCCAACGAAAACGGCGTGGCCCCTGGAACTCCTGATGCTGTCCCCCTCGATCGCTATTTTGTCTCGGATCAATGGGGGAATGAATATATTATGCACGCCTCGGGGGAATCCGACCCCAGTCAAGTGGCGAGTGCTTTTGAAGCGTCGGTTCTACCGGAAGGATGGACAAAAGAAGTCCGGCAACTCTCGGAAGATTTAATCCTGACTCCCGCCGAAGGCGCAGATGGGACATTTCATTATGTGGTCATTCGTGATAGTGCGGACAACACCTATCACCAACTCAAATGGTCGGATACCGGATCCCTGGCTGCACAAACCGAAAAGATGCCCATTTGGGGGGGTCAAGGGAATAATACTTTAGCTGGAGATGCGGGAGGAATTTGGGATGATCTGATGCATGGTGCTGGTGGAGACGATATTTTAATTCCGGGATTGGGGAATGATACAATCTGGGGGGATGCGGGTAGCGATACCGTGGTCCTGCCCGGTCGTCGCGCCAATTATGCGGGGAGTGATGCGTCTGAAGACTTGACCTATCTGGCAATTACGGGGCTCGGATATACGAAACAACTCCATCATGTGGAACGGTTGCAGTTTGATGATGAAACCGTGACAGTCGCCGACTTTCTCGAAAATAGCCCTCCCTCCAGTGCCGGTCCTACGGTAACCGATCCAGGTCTTCCTGTTGCCTTTCGGTTATATGACCCGATGACTGGCAATCATGTCTTTACTGCCTCTTTCCCCGAAGCCAATACCTTTGTTGCTCAGGGGTGGGAATTTGAATCGATTCCTTTTGCCGTAAATCCCCAGGATCCTTCTGCTCAGAACGTTTATCGGCTGTATCATCCGACCCAAAACGGGTATTTGTTAACAATGTCTGAATTGGAACGCAATCAGGCGATCGCCCTAGGATATGTAGATCAAGGAATTGCCTTTACTGCCTTGGATCAACCCTCATCCCTGGGTTCCGAGCCGGTGTATCGATTTTTCTCCCCAGCTTCTACGGGTCACCTATACACCACCTCTGCTTTAGATCAGGAACAGTTGCCCGCCTTGGGCTATCAATTTGAGGGTGTTGCCTTCTATGCATCTTCTTTCACCTAATTCCCCCCTTGTCAGCTTGTCTCGTAAAATAGCAAACTTGGGAACTTAGGGTTAAATGCGTCTGTTGAACTCACACTAACAGCGCAGCTAGTTTGGAGGGGTGGGACCGGCCTACCCACTCCAAACATTGGGGGAAAACAAACCGGGTTTGTTTCTATACTAAATATGAGCTAATGAGTTACTAATCCAGTACAGAAACTCGGTAACAGTCCCATTTCCCTAAGACTGAACCGCCCCCCGAGCTTTTAACTTAAGGTGGGATCAAATCTTCACTTATCTCTCTGCGTTTCTCACTTATAATCCCAACTCCTGATAACGGGCTTGAATCTGAGCGATGGTAAAAACTGCCCGAAACTTTAATCCCTCTTTGTGATATAATTCCGCCCCGCCTTGTTCGCGATCGACCAGGGAAATCACTTCCTCTACTTTGTACCCGGCATCGCGCAAACGGTGAACCGCTTTCATGGCGGAGGCCCCAGTGGTGACGACATCTTCTAGGACCACGACCTGGGTCCCAGGAGCCAGTTCGGGTCCCTCGATATAGGCTTGGGTGCCATGTCCCTTGGCTTCTTTGCGAACAATTAGGGCCGGAATCGGTCGGTTTTCGTAGGCAGAGACAACGCTAACGGCAGTCACAATCGGGTCAGCGCCCAAGGTTAACCCGGCTACAGCCAGGGTTTCTGGGGAGAGCATAGAGAATAGGACCTGACCCGTGAGGAGTGCGCCGATCGCGTGTAGGGTGACTTGTTTGCCATTGATATAGTAGCGGCTGCTTTGGCCGGAGGATAGGGTGAAGTCCCCCTCGCGATAGGCTAACTGGCAGAGTAAGTCCAGAAGCTGTTGGCGTTGGGCGTTTAAATCGGTAGGGTGAACTGAGACCGATGTCTCATCCAATCCTTGAGTAATCTCGGTCATGGTTAATTGTAGTGACAGGAGGAAAATTTCAGCCGATAATAATCTTATCGTGGAAGTTGAGCTAATATCGAGCCAAAAGATGAGGAGAAAATTTATGAGACTCCAGTTAAAAAGCGCAGTCGGGGTGTTGGCACTCCTAGGCGCGTCTATGGTGGCGCCACCAGAGGCAGTTGCCCAAAGCCTACCTGGAAGAAACATTGCTGAACAATTTGAGGAGGCTTTCTTTCGTAGTTCTGATACGTTTTACCAAAATCGCTCAATTTTTGACCAAATCAGTTTTTATCTGCTGCCGATGACTTACCCGGAAAGACAGGCGGAACGGGATGCAGAACGGATCAACAAACTCTATCATGCCGTGATGGAGCTCCAGATCCTTAGCGATCCTGTTCTTAGAACCCCGGACTTACCGAACCCCTTTGACGAGTCTTTGCTGACCCTGCCCATTTACCCCCCAAGCGGAGTCCCTTTCAACCCTCAAAACGAAATCCTACCTCTGCGGTAAGCAGAAAATAGGGGCAGTCTATAGACTGCCCCGACAAAGGGGGTGAACTCGCGAAATTGACGTGAGTTTTGAATGGATAACGGGCGATCGCCCATTCGAGGTGGGACTCGTTCTCGATTCCCGTTATCTTGTTTATGTTCAATCGGCAGTGCAGGAGTTGAACCTGCCTAAGGCGAATTAGTTGCCTAAACTTAGCAGTTACCTTCTAAGCTCGGCTGCCAAACCGGACTTACGCCTTTCAACGTATCCGGCTTTAAGCTAGGTGAGGGGTCATAAATGACTGACCTCGCGTCTCTTCTATGGATTTCATCGTGGCAGTGCCGGTGGACTAGGCATTTATTATTATTCCTATTGTTTTCCCGGTTTCCATCGATGTGATGAACCTCAATCTTGTCCTCTGTTAAGAAAGGCTCGTTGCAGTGATGGCACTTGCCTTCTTGCGCTTTCAACCCTATTTTGATGTCTTTGGGGCATAGAGGGTGTGTTCCCCTTCTTTTGACCCAATACATCCAATCTCCATCGTAAGGACTTCTATTTCCGTCGATTTTGATGTGTTTAACGAATGTGAATTCGTAGAGGGTTGTGGCTAGATGGACATGATTCCCTTCTTTCCATCCAAAATTCCATTTTGAGTATTTACTCTTATGGAATATCTTCTTCGTGATGTATCCATTCCCCCGTTGAGAAAACTTCTTCTGTCCCCAGGCCAAGTAAAGTTGGTAGAGGTCATTTTGAAGTTTACTAAAGGTTTCATGGCTACTATCTCCGATTTTGAAGTAGTTGGCCCAGCTTCGGACGTACCAGTTATGTCTCTTGAGCATTTCTTCGGGAGACATGGATTGTCCTCGGCGCAGGATATCTTTTATTTGGTTTCTGAACTGTTTAACGGACTCTTTTGAAGGGCGAATTTTTGTTCGCTGCATCAAATGCTCTCCGTTAGAGTTCAGGCCACTTTTTGTTTTCCCTACTTCATAAGTTTGGATGTGAAATCCTAGGAAGTCGAATCCAGGTTTTTCTTCATTTACGGATTGTATGGTGTGTGTGATTCGGGTTTTGGCTTCATTCAGCTTCAATCCTATCCCTGCCATCCATTTTTCCGTTTCAGTTTTTATTTCCTGAATGACCTCTAGTTTTTCGTGAAGAATGATGAAGTCATCTGCATACCTTATTACTCTGGCTTCTGAAACTTCCTTCATTTTCCCTTTGGCTTGACCTTTACGGGTTTTCACTTTTGGGAATTTGTTGGAGATATGAGTTTCAAACCCGTGCAGGGCAATATTAGCCAGTAAGGGCGAGATAACCCCACCTTGGGGGGTTCCTGATTGGGTTTCATAGAATACATCTCCTGTCATGACTCCAGCCTTGAGCCAAGCTCTAATCTGGTTTTCCATAATTGGAAATGTTTCTAGTTTCCTAATCAAGGTTTCTTGGTCGATGTTGTCGAAGCATCCTTTTAAATCAGCATCAAGAACATATTTTGCCTTTCTTCTGATACTAAGCTCAATGGCTTGGATTGCGTCGTGGCAACTTCGTCCGGGTCTAAATCCGTAGGAATTAGGCTCGAATAAAGCTTCCCATTGTGGTTCAAGGGCTAATTTTGCTAACGCTTGTTTTGCCCTGTCCAGGATGGTGGGAATGCCTACAGGTTTTTTTTCCTTTTTTCCTGGGTTTGGAATTTCAACTCTTTTTAAGGGAGATGTCTTTCCATCTAGGTTGAGGATTTCAGCCATTGCCAGCCGGTCTTTAGGACTCACGTTTTTAACGCCGTCTACTCCTGCTGTGGCTTTTCCTTGATTATCTTGGGTTACTCGGCGAACAGCGATCAGCCTTGCTGAGTAAGAGGATATCAAGGTCTTTTGCAACCTGACAACATCGACAGTATTTCCATTTTTGGCCGCTTCATAAATTCGATTCTGTAGCTTTGTCACTTTCGTTTGGGTTTTAGCCCAGTCGATTTGTGACCAATCCGCTTTCGCCTTGGACATCGCTATCATCATCTCATTTATTCTTCCTAGCTACCTGACCTTTCAGCTTATCCCAGACGTTACTCTGGGCTTTTGCTTGAGGTAGGTTCCTTCACCTGTCCCCTGTCTTTTAGCTAAGACCCTTCTTTTGAAGGTAGGAAGGGAATCAGGTTTCCCGCTTATCCTGCCACGCATTTGTGACAACTTAGGTGCCGTCTTTGTCCGGGGAAGGTCATTGAGCCATCGCCAAGGTACTCACGCCTTGGTTTTCTTCCTTCCTTGTCCCTTTTTGGAGCCAGGGGATACATACCCTTACCCTGGTGCAGTTTACCGGACTTTATGTGACGATTCACTTTCGTTCACCCTATTGTCTCCCTCCCCGACCCTTTCCCGGTGGTCTCCGGTAGTTGGGTGGGTTTTAACCTTGACTTGTTAACCCCTAGGGAGCTACTCCTAGGAGCCTGGTTATGGAGTCCCCCGATGGACAGGGGGAATGGACTTTCACCATCATGCGTAGCAGTCGTCACGTCGTACTGAGTTCGCTGCCTCATCCGCTCGGCCAACTGCCGTCTTTTTTATCGATTCTAGCAGACTCTTGCCAGAGTCGTTGGGAAATTTGCTTGTCCAATGACTCCCAACCCCGGGCAAATCCGGGAATTCAGGGCAAAGCAACAAGCTATCGTCAAAATTATAACCCTTGGGGGTGTAACCTGTCTAGGGGTAGAGTGTAACCAAAAAGTTCATCAGTTGGAGTCAAGGGGAGAAAGGATTCGTTGAGAACCCGAGGGAATAAAAAAATAGGGATTAAAATCGAGATGCCTGGGTTTATCCAGGGCGAGTGCGATTTCCCCCCGGGAAATGCTAGGTGCTCTTGAAGCTAGAAAATAAGTCGATATTGCGGCGATCGCATAAGAGAAAGAAAAAACACTATGAAAGTCAACCCCACTGTTGTCCTGACGTTTTTGCTGTTATCCATGATGTTTGGGGCCGGGGCCTTGAGTGCCTCCCTGGGTTTAGAGTTAGGCAAAGCGGCGCTCAAGGAAGTGACCCAGCCTGACGTCCGTCCGAATACCTCGGGAGAACCCAATTCACCGGCTACAGGGAAGGGTAAAGGACTGAAGCTCTTGAAGGAAGACGAAGTGATCAAAACCGTCAAGGCGAGAATCTCTGGCAAAGACGTGGAACCGGAACCGGCCCAAACGAAAGCGGTGGAACCGGCACCAGAGCAGTCCGCAGAAGCTAAAGCAGCGGAAGAAGCGAAGAAAGACGAGCGGTTTCCCATCGCCACCCAGGACCAGGACGTGAGTTTGGAGGTCACCGGGATCCGGAGAGAAGGGTCCTCTCTGGTACTGGATGTCAGTTTAAAGAATGAAGGGTCGCGATCGGTACAGTTTCTGTACAGTTTCTTGAATGTGACCGATGATAAGGGCCGATCGCTCAGTGCGACCACGGAAGGATTGCCTGGAGATTTGTCCCCGAGCGATCGCAGCTATTCCGGGACCGTCAGCATTCCCACGGCGTTGCTTGACAATGCACAGAAACTCTCGTTAACCCTTACGGATTATCCCGATCAGGAACTTGAACTCAAAATGTCGGAAATTCCGGTCCAATAAACTGCGGACCCTTGTCCGGATCTAGGCCCTCTAATCAACCCTAGCATCGGGTTTAAGTTAGGGGGATGTTCTGGCATCACGACGCGAACTAATTTCTCGCCGTTCCAGTTCCGGTGCAAAACGCTCAACGTTAAAATGGGTAATCCAAATGTTTCAAAATGAGTTGCGGTGGTGCGTTCTTTAAGCTATTTTTCTGCATTGGGTGGGATGGTGACCCTGGCGGTCGTGGGATTGCAGTCAGACCGTGCGATCGCGAGTCATTTAGCGGTGGTGGTCCCGGGGAATTCCCTTCAGACCTGGCAAGATATCGCACTGCGCTTGGTTGCGGTATTTGGACTGATTGCCATTAATGCTTTTTTCGTGACGACGGAATTTGCGATCGTTTCCGTGCGGCGATCGCGGATTAATCATTTGGCTGATAATGGCGACCTCCAGGCCAAAATTGTCCAGCATCTCCATCGCAATATTGAGCGTCTGCTCTCGACGACTCAGTTAGGCATTACCCTCTCCAGTCTGGCCCTCGGCTGGATTGGGGAAAATACGATGGCGGTTTTAGTAGCCGAATGGATCGTCTGGTTGCCGATTAGGCCGGATATTGCTCAGGTGATCGCGCATTCCCTGGCGATCCCCCTCGCCTTTTTAATCGTGGCTTATTTGCAAATTGTCCTCGGGGAATTATGTCCCAAAACCTTGGCTTTGCTCTATTCTGAGCAACTGGCCCGACTCCTAGGCCCCCCGAGTTTGGCGATCGCCCGATTTTTTCACCCCTTTATCTGGATCCTGGACCGCTCAACCCGCTGGCTCCTCAGTCTAGGGGGTATTCGCTTTAACGCTCAAGCTTGGTCCAATCGCATCACTCCCGAAGAGTTACAGCTTATTATCGCTACGGAACGCGAATCCACAGGTTTAGAAGCGGAGGAGCGAGAACTGCTCAATAATGTCTTTGAATTTGGAGAAGTTTCCGCTCGGGAAGTGATGGTGCCTCGGACGAGCATTCATGGGATCTCTTATGATGCCACGTTTCAAATGTTGCTCAATGAGGTGGTGAGTACGGGACATTCCCGCTATCCGGTGATCGGGGAATCCTTAGATGACGTTCGCGGCATTATCTATTTTAAAGAATTGGCCGGACCTTTAGCCCAAGGCACCCTCACCCCAGATACTCCCCTAACACCCTGGATTCGTCCGGCGCGCTTCGTTGCCGAATATACTCCTTTAAGCGAGTTATTGCCAATCGTTCAGCGATCGCAACGACCGATGGTTATGGTGGTTGATGAATTTGGCGGGACTGCCGGTTTAGTCACCATTAGTGATTTAGTTGCTCAAATTATTGGCGACAGTCCCGAGCTTCTCCGATTCTGAAGAGTTAACCATCCAAATGGTCGATGAGCAAACTTGGATGGTCCAAGCTCAAATGAACTTGGAAGAAGTCAATGAATTGCTCAATTTTGATTTACCCCTGACGGATGAATATCAAACCTTGGGCGGTTTCCTCCTCTATCAGTTCCAAAAAATCCCAGCGGAGGGGGAAACCCTCCTCTACGATAATTTGGAATTTACGGTGGTCTCTACGGAAGGCCCTCGTTTGAACCAAATTCGGATTTATCGTCCAGAAGTGACGAACCCTATCTCCTCTAACCTAGATTCGGTTGACTCCTTGCCCACGGATTTAGATCGGAATGCCCCTGAGCAGGAGTCGGCTTCGTCTTCATCGGATTTCAATCTCGATGAGTCTGAGCAACAATCCTCCTCTGCATCCCGCGATTTCGATCTGGAGGAGGACGAATTGCTCCTGTCTTCTTCACAGCATTTCGATTTCTATGAGGATGAGAATCAGGATGAGAATCAGGATGAGGATGAGAATCAGGATGAGGATGAGGATGAGGAGTCACTCCCCTCTTCCCCACCAGATTGAGATCTTGATCAGCATGAGCACTTATTTTTAAGCGCTTGCTCCAATTCAAGATGCCATCTCGCTGAAAATATTCTGATGTGACAGAAATTTTCATTCCACCATTGCTGGGGTTTGAACTTCATCTAATAATCCATCTGAACCTTTTTTCGGTTTAGGCATTCGTTTAATGTAGTCTCGAATTACTTCTGACATTGAAAGTTCGCGCCGTTCAGCTTCTGCTTTCAGGCGTTCTAATTCTTGAGTATTTAATCGAATCCGAAGCATATAATCTCTAGCCATGTCGTTCCTATCGTTGCTACAACAATTCTAGGTTAACAATTAGGCCAAGAATATGACAACAAACCAGAGGAAGATGATAGTTTAGAAAAAAGTTAGATTACAAATAGCCGGGGATGATTCTCCAGATAGAGGAAGCTCGGTCTAAGGGGTCCGCAACGGGATCAAACTCTACTTTTTGATGTGGCTTTTCAGGCCAGCCGATTCGGGCGGATAACGAAGCCTAGAGTGGATTTCGGGAAGGTTTGGACTTTTCCCAACCGGGTCCCTGGTTTCGTGCCTAATTTAGGCTTTAGACTTTAACATTTTAGATCCGGCAAGCAAAGACAACCCTCTATCTTAAGGAATGGTTTTCCTCTTTTGCTGTCCCAGGGGATTGCCTAGCTGTGGCTATGTTTTTCTGGATTCCCTCCCGGGTTCGTCTCGTTGAATTCAGGCTCTGCAAGGGAAAACTGTTTCTTCAAAGTGGGTTGTTTAACCCGCAGATGGGTTGCCCCTCAATAATGAAGTCAACAACCCGGTTTCTTGGCGCTTTCTTTTAGGGCTTGGAATGCTTTAAAGTCCTGTCGGGAGACTATCAGTACCGGATTCCGGATGAGTGGCTATCAGAGGGGGACCCCACCCTAACCCTCCCCTGGGCAAGGGAAGGGGACCGGAGGTAGTTTTTATACCTAATCCGGTTGTTAAGGTAGAGCGATCGCCTTTTAAAACCTATCTTAAAACCCGTCGAAATCAGCCAGATTCACCCTGAGTTCGGTTCACTGTTCCCCGTTGAAGGTAAGGCAGGGGATCGGTTAATCCCAATTCTGTAAATGCGGCTAACCTTAACTGACAAGAGTCACAGATTCCACAAGGGCGATCGCCTCCGGCATAACAGGACCAAGTTTTGTCCCAGGGGACCCCTAAACGATTCCCCAGTTGGATGATTTCGGTTTTTTTCAGATCAATCAGGGGGGTGACAATTTCCGTTGTCTCGGATTCTCTCCCCTGTTTTGTCCCGAGTCGAAAAACATTCTGCATCGCTTGGATGTAGTCGGGACGGCAGTCAGGATAGCCGGAATAGTCAACGGCATTCACTCCAATGTAAACCCGACGGGCATCGGTGGCTTCGGCGTAGGCGAGAGCAAAGCTCAGAAAGATGGTATTTCGAGCGGGAACGTAGGTGATAGGAATATTCTGCGCCATTTCCTCCAGGGAGCGATCGCAGGGGAGGTCTATTTTGTCGTCGGTGAGGGCGGACCCTCCCCACTGTCGCAAGTCAAAGGAGACGATTTGATGTTCGGCGACCCCCGCCGATTGGGCGATCGCCTTGGCTGCTTCCAGTTCCCGACGATGGCGCTGCTGGTAATCAAAGGACATGGCATAACAGGTACAGCCATCGGCTTTGGCTTGGTAGAGCACCGTGGAGGAGTCCAATCCTCCGGATAATAAAATAACTGCTTTCACGCTTTTTTCTGGGTTAGCCTTTTTTACTATTCTGGCAGGGAGTGGAATGCGATCGCTCCTGCATCGGTCTCCGGGTCCTTGGACCCCACCCCTCCCCTCCGTTGGACCCCCTGCAATAAATGTTTACATTTCTTCCTGTAATTCTCTTCATTTTAGTAACATTTTGTATCGTTTTGAAATGTTACTTTATGGATTTTCCCAGGCGGATTCGTTAAGCTAAAAAAAAGACGGAGCAGGAGAGTAAATATTATGGCAACTAATCCGACAGTTACAATCAAACAACCGACGTGGCAAACCATCGTTTTATTCAGCCTGGGGTTCTGGCTGAGTGCCTGCCTGTTGCTGGATCTGGTCATTCTGCCGAGTATGTATGCAGCCGGAATGATGAAAGCAGCCGGGTTTGCTTCTGCCGGTTATCTACTATTTGGGATGTTTAATCGGATTGAATTATTATGTGCCGCATTAGTGTTGACCGGAATTCTCACGGTGGTTAAACGGCATCAATTGAACGAAAAATGGACTATTCCTGCTATTATCCTATCCGTTATCCTGCTATTTGTTGTGTTGATTGATACCTATAGCTTGACGCCGCAAATGAGCGCTTTGGCGATGCAACTGAATGTTTTTGAGCCGGTCCAAGGGATTCCCTCGGGGATGACTCAAATGCAGCAAGGGTATTGGATGCTGGAACTGTTCAAGCTGGGCAGCAGTGGCCTTTTACTCAGTTGGATATATCGCAATCAACAACAACGCCTCGCTTCATAAGGGTGTTGGGATAGAAATGTTAAGTCAGCAAAAGGCCCCCAGATATCTGGGGGCTTTTGCGTATGCTTAGGGAACTCCAAAAAATAAAATCTCCAAAACGTTCGTTCGTAGATCAACAGAGTAGCCCCGTCAATGTAGGGGCGCAATGCTTGCGCCCTCCGGAGGGCGCAAGCATTGCGCCCCTACACATACCTTCCTTTCAGTTGAACGTTTGGAGGATTTATATTTTGCAATCCCCTTAGGGAAACTTACGTCGGTTTAGAGAACTCCAAAAAATAAACTATCCAAAAAACCCGCACCCTGTAAGGGTGGGGCTACACGGACAAAGCCCGCCTGCGCGGGCTAAAAGAGTCTTCTTAGGTGCGATCGCATCAAATTTGGATGATTTATTTGTTGCAATACCCTTAATCGGGGTCTGAGAGGGCAATGGCGGGGGTTTCGGCGTCGGAGGAAGAGTCTTCTTCTTCGTCTTCTTCTTTGCCAAACAGGAGACGCAGGGCCATGATGGCAAATCCGATCGCAGCGATCGCCTTGAGCAGATGAGCCGGAAGCAGTTGCGCGGCCCCTTCTCCGACTAAAACCCCTAATAAACTGGCTAAAACAAGCGCGCCAGCGGTGCCGAAAAATACTGATTGGGGGAATTTTGAGCTACCCCCGAGGGCGATCGCCGCGACTTGGCTTTTGTCTCCTAGTTCTGCTAAAAAAATCGTGATAAAACTTACGCCGAGAAGTTGCCAGTCCATTGTCTACTATCCTGCTTAATGTTTTAAAGGGTTCCAAAAAAAGAAACGAGGAAAAGGGTCGGGCTTGGATCAGGCGGGGAATTTAATGAAGAATATCCCACACCAGCATTGCAGAGACAACCAGCAGCACAACTCCCGCTGATTTTTCGAGGGTTTTGGGGGAGATGCGACTGGCTAACCAGCGACCGAGGAGGACCCCTAATAAGCTGGTCGCTACCAATGCAGAACCGGCACCGGCAAAGACGACCCAAGGAGATTGGGATTCAGCAGTCATTAACAGGGTGGCGACTTGGGTTTTGTCCCCTAATTCAGCCAGAAAAATGGTGACGAAGGTGGAAGCGAAAACACTCCAGGCTCCCTGACGGGCTTTAGGGGTTGGGGTTTTCTTTGCCGCCTGGGGTGATGGGGGGGGTGGGAGTTGTTCTAAGAGCAGTGGGTAGGGTGAGAGCGCGTTCTAGGCAGGCTTCCGCATCGGAGGGGACGGGAGACAAGGTGGGAGGGGTCTCGGTCGCATCGGTGACAGAAGAAGTATTTGCTGGCATGGAGGGTAACCGCTGTAGTTTTTTCATTTATGTTTCATTATTCCCGACTCTCCCCCCAAAAATCAACCCGCAGGTAGAGAAGAGGGTCCCTAGAGCCACAGCCTCTACCGAAAGGAATACGAGGGAGGAGATAGAAATCGCGGGAAAGAGAACCGGCTTAATCTAGGGGGGGTAGTTCCAGGAGGGAAACCCCAACAGCTTGATTAAAGCGGAGCATTATTTCCGACTCTCCCCCCAAAAATCAACCCGTAGCTAGAGAAGAGGGTCCCTAGAGCCACAGCCTCTACCGAAAGGAATACGAGGGAGGAGATAGAAATCGCGGGAATAGAGAGCTGGCTTAATCTAGGGGGGGTAGTTCAAGTAGGGAAACCCCAACAGCTTGATTAAAGCGGAGCATTTCCAAGCTGCGATCGCCGTGAACCGCCTCGATTTGCTGCTGACAGCATTCGATGGCAAACTCGTCTAATTCCTCGGGTTCAATGCCGTACATTTCCTCAAATACATCGGGGAGAACCCGACAGAAGCGGGGGCGATCGTCATAGATTGTACATTCCCGGTTTAACTGATCCAAATGGATGCACCATCCATCGGGCCCTACCATACTTAGATATAAGGCCAACTCTTCCGGGGAGAGATACTCGGCCAACTCCGGACGTTCCTCTGGATCCAGATGACAGCACGCTCCACACTGTTTGACACAACGCCAACTCGCCACGGCTAAACACCCCATATAAAACCCTCGTGCCTTTTTACAATAGCGCTTTTTACTCCCCGATCGCAGGGGAGTTTCTGTGCCGGGGGCAACGAAAAACCCGGTCTAGGTTCATGTTTTTTTCAGATTTTTGTAAACTTCCTTAAAAAAATGGACCATTCACTTGTAAGATTGTATGCGGATTTTGATTTACAGTGCGGCAAATCCCCTCTCCCATTCGGGGTAGGGTAAAGCGCTGTTAGTTTTAGATATCTACTCAGAACAGGCACCGTTGGGAGGAGAAATGGATTTTTTAAGTAGTTTTGCAAGCAACCTCAATCTGGAAGTAATTCTTCAACTCACTTTCGTGGGATTGATCTTGATTGCGGGTCCAGTTGTCATCTTTTTGCTGGCATTTCGTGGCGGCGATATGTAACAACCGAAGGCTCGAATCACCGCTACCTAACCCCTGTAGCGCTTGATTGTCGGGCTTTTTTGTCACCATCCCAGTTTATTCAAGGGCGATCGCCCTTGGAGTCTGGATTCCTGTGTCAAACCCTGCCCCTTGCAGTGTTTTGTCCTTGACGCTCAGTCCCGTTAAGTCGGTGTTCCCTCGGGAGTCCCCTTGAGGACCCTTGATTGCCAAGGCAGCGCCTAGAAACTCACCCCTGCACAAACACTCTGGGAGAATGGCTCCAGTAAGACTCCGGTGGCGTCTTGCTTTTTCCTAACTCCCAGGGCTGACTGTAGGGTTCTCGAAATCCTCGTCCAGGGATAAAAATTTCCCCGAGGGCGATCGCTCAATTGAGTTTTTAATCTTCCCGCTCAGGCAAGTCAATAGACTCGGTGTGATGCCGGTCCCCAGTCTATTGCATCTGTTGTTGCGTGAAATAATGGAGACAGAAATTTGGGTTGAACGGCTTGAATCACGCCCAACTATCGGGATGAGATCTCGCTCAATAGCCCAGATTCTTCCATCAACTGTTTCAATCGAAAGTATGCCTGTTCTGCTGTCAGGGGTTGAGAGTCGCTCTCACTCGGTAAATAAAACCGACGCTGTTGACCCTGATAGCGAACCGTAAAACTAGAGATCACCCCTAAAGAAACGGTGGTTTCTGCAAGTTCTTCTACTGCATCGGATAAGCTATCCTGTTCAGCAAACCATTTTTGGCTCATATTCGCCTCTTTTGCTACAATCGCTCTTGACGGACACAGGGGACTGTAAAAATTGGTCATTTTGTGTCTGTTCTATGGGTTTATGGGTTGGCTTAACTCCGGTAGGGAAGCGTACCCGGTCATCGGGTTCCATCCCCAAATGACTACTTTGAAAATTCCCGAATTTTAGGACAATGGGATCAACCCTTAGACTTCATTTTACCCCGAATTAGAACCTTAATTCTGAATCAAACGGTTGGGGAATTGCACCGATTGGTGTTCTGCTTTCACCGTTTTGGGGACCTCTCTTACCGGACTGCGACCCTTGCTGGAACCTCTGGGTGATCAGCGCAACCCTATTTCACCTCCGGAAACCAACTTCATGAGTTGATCTGGGGTTGAATAGAATTTCAGCCCAGAAAGTCTAGTGCAATACGGTCTCACTCCGATACTCTTGTTGATGATTCATTAAGAAGTAATATCAAGGCAATTCATGAATTTCCTTGACCCGGGGAGACTGGATGAGCTAGAAGTTGAAGTCAACACTGATTTAGACTCACTATAGAGTTAAATTTATCCCCACTACCCTGTTCCCTAGGATAAGGGGTTTTGGACCCTAATATTTCTATCTGAAGACAGGAGTGGATGTAACGCATTAACGTAGCGACTGATACGAGGGCGGTGTTGGCGATCGCCAAAAGTGCTGTGAAAGCCGTTTTTAATCCTTTAAACCGTTACGGAACATGATATCCCTCGGGTGAATTGACCGAGGAATTGGCTGGAGAATGATGAAAATTTGAAAAATTATCCAAAACTTGAATTGCACCAAAACAAGAGAAAACCCCTTTTAACTAGGTCTGTTTTGAAGGATAAAAAAAGAGAGACCCGGTTTATTTCCAAGTTTCTCTCTGGTTTTAATGCCTGATTTAAGATTATTCTACAACGTGAGGTTCACTGGATTGAAGTTGCTTGATAGTCTGATTCAGGTTGTTTAATAATTCTTGAACGGTTAAGGGCTTAATAAAATAATAATTTGCCTTTAAGCTCTTAATAATTTCTAGTTCTAGTGGCTCGATATGGCTACTCATGAGGATAACAGGTAAGTGTTTCAGATGAGCTGTTTGTCGAATCCAAGCCAGTAATTCTAATCCGGACAAATGGGGCATATTGATATCGGAGAGAATCAAATCCGGTAACGGGCTGGACTCCTGGCAATCGCCTGAATTTCCCTGATTCCGAGAGAGGTAATCGATAGCTTCCTGCCCATCATTGACGGTCTCTATCTCCGCCTCGGTCCAAGCAGTCGAGTATTCCCAGGTGAGCTTTAAGATATTCGCATAAGCGAGATTATCTTCAACAACTAAGATTTTTTTGGGCATGGCTAATCGATTCATAATTCCATTCTCTGGATTGATTTATTCTTTATATCCGGTAGAGATACTTGCTACTTGTTGGAATGACATAGAAATTAGGTTAAAGTAACAATTATGTCTATCTAACAATCATGTCTATCTAACAATTAGCTAACAATGTTTACAATAATTTTAACAAAAATTTATAAGACTCTTAATCAAATTTTGGCGGCCTCTTTACGAGTTGAATAAAACAAAATAATTTATCTCATTCTAAGTGCCAGATTATTTGAAAATTAGCACTACTATTTACTCATTTTTTACTGATAAACACTGACTCTAAAGCCCAAAAAAAGTTCCCGATTTTGAGGAAACTTTATTCAGTCAAGAGCCGAATTTACTTTGTAAAAATTTATTTTAATATTATTCTAAAACCCAGGCTAGAGTTCATGCTCTATCCTTAGAGAGAATTATTGTAAATTTTTGTTGTATCTCTGGCTACAGTCAAGGTTAAAACCCTTGTGGATGATGGAGTTTAGCTGGCTAACCGACTCAGGGGAAGGGTCATAGATTTTCCGGAGACGGGGTGACCGGGCTATCCCGGGTTTTGGACCCTGGGGCGATCGCCGTTGGGGAAGAGGGTCACCCCAAAAGGATTGAAGAACAAAGGATTTTATCCCTGCATCTCCACCGTAAAAAAAAAATCAACAAAATTTGCACAATCGTAACAAATATGATATGATTTTGTCACACTTAATTATAAATATCTCAGCTTCCGAAAATTAGAAAGCTCGGCGTGAAATCCAGTAACCCCACTACCTAACACAAAATCGAGAAGATTGAAGAGGAGGAAAGTATTTTAAAGCTCGATTTATTTACCCAATATGTCAAGGCGATGAATCAGCGAATTGAAAGCCTGTATCACCGCAGTTCTGAAGATTCGGCGATCCAGTCCAATGGTGAGTTACTGCCGATCGCCTTTAAAGAACTCGGGACCGCTTCGGAAGAACTGCTCGTGGCCTTAGAACAACTGGCGGAGCAACAGGAACAACTGGTTGAATCTCGCACCCAACTCGAAGCAGAACGCAGGCGTTATCAAAGCCTATTTGAGCAAGCACCTCATGCTTACATGGCCCTAGATAGCACCTGTAAGATAACCTCGGTGAATCGAGCCGCGACCCGATTATTCGACTGCACGCAGGGATTGCTACTATACAAACCCGTTAGTATTTTGGTGCCGATGGAGGTGCGACGGGAGTTTCGGGAAGAACTGAAAAGGCGACAACAGGTGGAGGACGCTCAAGAGTGGCCAGTGAGACTTTATTCCCCCCATCGGGAACCCTTTGAGGCGGCCTTGACCCTCTCGGTGGAACGGGATGCTTGGGGTAACATTGTTTCCACCTGCCTCTGTATTCAAGACATCAGCGATCGCCAGCGAGCGCAATTTCAGAAAAAAAAGGACAGCGAAGACCTGTTCTGCGATCGCACCAGGCATAGTTTTTGTAAAGGAGAAAATATCCCCTTACAACCGGATGCCCTGTGGCTGATCTGTAAAGGGTGGGTAAAATTGAGTACCTTGACGGAAAACAATAGTGAGGTGTTGATGGGAATAGCCGGTCAAGGAATCCCCTTTTGTGCCACTTTAACTGCCCTCCCCATCTATCAAGCGACAGCCCTTTCCCAAACCGTAGAATTAATCGCGATTTCCCATCGGGAAATCGCCCAGTCCCCTTCCTTGACTCAGTTGATTTCCGAAGGCGTCACTCAGCGATTACAGCAATCTGAATTGTTCTTGTCCGTATTTGGCAGAAGACGAGCGAGCGATCGCCTCCTCACCCTCCTTCAAGTTTTAAAAACCATCATAGGCGAACCCGTTGCCACCGGAACCCGCTTGAGTCTGCGCCTCACACATCAGGAACTCGCCGAAGCGTCCTGCACCACTCGCGTGACCGTTACCCGCCTCCTGAGCGAGTTACAGCAGCAAGGAAAAATTACCATCGATCACACCAATCATATTACGATTCTGGAATCGTGCGACTAATGCAAGGGCGATCGCCAATTAATTTGCGCTAATTTTCCCGGGGGAAACGCATACCAACGATACAACCGTTCTAATTCGCGATCGAGGGTTTGGGTGGGAGGAAATTCCGGATAGGAATCGCCCAATTCCCGTAAAGCAGCCAGCAAGGTACTCGGTGCCACCCACAATTCTTGGCCTAATTGCAACAGGTTCAAGGGTTGAGTCCCCGCCTCCAGGAGGCGATCGCGCAGGTGCGATCGCAACTGTATCGGTGACGGCAAAGGCGGTAAGTGATTGTAGACATACACCTGACTCGGCATCCCTTTCGCCAGTAACCATTGCAGATGAGTCCCGGAAGGGGGTAACGTCCAAAGCAACAAGGTATCACAGGGACGCTTGGGAAAGTTCCACTCAATTTCACAAGCTGTCGCGCCAATTTCCGGTCTACCAGCACCATAGAACAACACTCGACCCTGTAAGTGAGTGAGTAAAGATTGCAAGGCAATCCCCGATAACCATTCTGGATTAACCGTCACCGGAGGCGCTTCCGGGAGCACCAGGGTCACCGCAGGCGCAGTCACGCCTCCCGTTGTCTGGGGAAGGGATTCCGGGACTGCTGGTTTCCCTGGCATTTTCAGCGATCGCCGCTTCGGGGGTGGAGGTGGCGCAGACGGTTGGGTAATCTCACTCGGGCGACTGTCCTCGTTCTCAGGCAGACGGGCGCTGATCAGTTCTAATTCTACATTCGTCTGACCATTCCAAGTATTTTCCCGCAACTTATAGGCCACATCAATGTATCGAGGTAGGGGAAAATAATCCCCCCAGCGCCATGCAATCCCTTGAATCCGACGCGGGGTCGCAATTTTTGGCGAATTGGGGTGGAAACTGTGAGTTGAGCTTTCTAGGGTAACTTTGATATGTCCTTTGCCGACAATACGCTGTTCCACCACTTCTACGTTAGGCGTCCAGAATACCGGAGATGGGTTTTCAATGCCGCAGGGGTGGAGGCGATCGATTTCTCGGTATAATTCCAGGTCAATTTGCTCAAATTCCGCCAATACATTAATGGCGATCGCCGGTTTGAGATGATGGGGTTCCAGACATCCATGAGCAAACTCACTCAACCCCTGGCGGAACCCCTCTAAGTTCTCTGCACTTAAGGTAAATCCCCCTGCTGCGCGATGTCCGCCATATTTTCCCAACCAGCGATCGCAATGCTGCATCGCCTCAAATACATGAAATTCCGGAATACTCCGCGCCGATCCGCGAATATGTTCCTGGCGATCGTCCTCATAAGTGCCAATAAAGACCGGCACACCGTAGCGTTCCACCAAGCGAGAGGCCACAATCCCAATGGTACCATGATGCCAACCCGGTTGGACCACCACTAACACCCGACTGCCTAAATAATCAATCCCACTGCTTTCAACCCAGGCGACTGCTTCCGCCTCGATGGTTTCGCACATCTGCTGACGTTCCTGATTGATTTGTTCGCACTGCATCGCCCGAGTTAAAGCAATCCCTGGATCATCCGTCGTCAGCAGTTCGATCGCCACT
Organism: uncultured cyanobacterium; assembly: GCA_963821735.1. Classification (GTDB taxonomy): domain Bacteria; phylum Cyanobacteriota; class Cyanobacteriia; order Cyanobacteriales; family Laspinemataceae; genus Laspinema. Next base: position 501,835 of record CAWGFK010000070.1, on the reverse strand, counting down.
TGCGGGTCACCAATCCGTCCCACTGCATTAATGCGCGGTCCCAACCGAAACCCGATTTCATCCGGTTTCATGGTTTTGCCACTGCTACTCGCACCAGAAACTTGAATTAACGCTTGTACCCCCGCTAACTCCGACTCTGGTAATTGGCGCAACCCCCGTTTAACCCAGCGGCGATTCACTCCCGTTAATGGGGCTAAATCCGCAATGGTTCCCAGGGTTAATAATTCTCGTAAAGGTTTGATTAACGGTTGGGATTGACCCAATTTTTGTGCTAAACAAATGGCTAAAATATAGGCAACTCCCACCCCAGCAACGCCGCGATAGGGAGATGCTTCTCGAATCAATTTCGGGTTGAGAATTGCTGTCGCCGGAGGCAATTCATCCGGGAGTTCATGGTGGTCCGTAATAATCGCATCCATCCCCAATTCTCGGGCAAGGGCGATCGGTTTAACCGCAGCGATGCCATTATCCACGGTTAAAATAATTTTCACCCCTTCCCCGTGAAATTCTCGGACAATGCGTTCATTAATGCCATATCCTTCTGCCATGCGACTGGGAATCGCATAATCCACATTGGCACCCAATGCCCGTAATGCCCGCATTAACAGGGCGGTACTGGTCATACCATCGGCATCATAGTCGCCACAAATGGCAATTTTCGACCCCTTGGCGATCGCCTTTTGTAAGAGTTCTACCGTCACTGCCAAGTCCGGGAACTCATCCACCGGAGGAGGCAAATTCACCGATTCCGGGTCTAAAAATTCCTTGACTTCTTCTATGGTTTCGATGCCGCGATCAATCAGTGCTTGCGCCAAAATCGGTGGCAGCGCCACTGCCTCAGCAATCTGCTGGGCGAGTTCGGGTTTTTGAGGATAAATCTGCCACCTGTGATTGGGTAAACGGATCGCGGTAGTCGGAACCATAACGTTATCCCTAGAGCTGATTTAGAGTTGCTTTGATCTATCCTATCAGCCAATGGCTGTTCATTAAAATAAAATCTCCAAAACGTTCGTTTGTAGTGACGGATCAACGGAGTAGTCCCGTCAATGTAGGGGCGCAATGCTTGCGCCCTTGGCGCAAGCATTGCGCCCCTACACTCATTTGAATGGTTGGATGATTTATATTTTGCAATCCCCTAATCCGTAAACCATAAACCTGGTTCAGGTTCCAAGCGCTGTGCAAAGTCTTTTAGGGGGGCGAATGCGCCGGTTTCTACCTGTTGGACAGGATTTCCTGCGGTTGCCCAACTGAAAGAGAGTAATGGGGCTAATCCTTCCCCGGGATTTCGCTGTTCTTCTCCTCCGAGGTAAAATAACAGATTGCTATCTTGGCAAATTCCCCCCGACTGATCCACCAAACAAACCGCATTATTATTATGAACTCGTCCGGTAGAAAGCGCCATTGTCGATAAGTCTTGGCCCGATAAAGCTACAATTTTATTTAAACTGGAGGTAACTAACCGACAGCGGTTTAATCCGGAGTCCGAAGCAGTATGATTCCAGTTCAAAAAAGGCAGAGGAATCGACCCCTTGCCGGTATAAGCAAAGGTAGCTAAACCCCCTTCATATTCTACACAACCAAATACCGTAGAGGTGACAGTTCTAGGGGGAATGTCTAACCCCCAGTCTTGAATTCTGGCGGTTAATTGATTGCTCACTCCATTGTTTCTAAATAGGTTATTCTCTCCAAGGGAGGATTCGGCCAATCCCAGGGTTAAAATTCCATAAGTCTGGTTATTTTCCAGAATATTGCCTTGAAGAGTCGGCGTTGCTGATGCGGTAACCACGATGCCGTTGCGGTTACTGCGAATATGATTGTCCGTAATGGAAGGATTGGCCATGCCTGCGATCGCCACTGCAATTCCATTGTTAGTAAAATCATTATTTCTAATCTCTCCCGCCCCTTGTTGGATGATAGAAATCCCATTTCCGCCATTGTTAACAAACCGATTTTTTTCCAGGATGGGGGTAGCGTTTCCTCCGACTAAAATCCCTTCCCGGGGATTATCCATCAAGGTATTATTGCGAATCAAAGCAGTGCTTGTATCTTCCATCCAAATTCCCGTTCCGTTGGAATGGGGATTGGTAAGGGTTACCCCTAAAATTTGGCTATTGTTTCCGGCAAATAGGGTATAATTTTGTCGTCCAGCGGTGCGCGTTGACGCAATTCCTCCCCCGCGAATGATTACTCCTTCTCCCTGCTGGGATTCATTGCCGATTAAAATTACCCCCGGATTCAGTTTCAGGGGAAAGGTTTCCCGGGCGCTATACAATCCCGGGGCGAGATAAATGACTGTTCCGGGACGGGCACCTTGTAGCGCATAGGAGATACTGCGAAAGGGATTTTCTGGGGTGATTCCGGCATTGGCAGCATTGGTGCCCTGATTGGGGTCAACATAATAAATCGTTTCTGCGGAGGCGATCGCCTCTGGGGAAGGGGTGGGAAATTCGGCAACGGGTGGAGGGGATGGCGCGGGTTGGGGAGACTCCGGGGTGAGAGTTGGAGGGATGACAGGGGGTGGGGTATTGCGCGCCACGGGAGAACCATTGATGCGATCGATTTGACTGGTATAAGTCAGTCCATATTGAATCATCCCCGGATCGATGGGATTGCGATTGAAGGATAATCCGAGACTTTGCACGCGACTGTCTGCTAAAAACTCACCGATATACATTCCACAACTATTGTTGGCATTGACTTCTGGGGTACTGCAATTATTTTCGACTCCCCGTCCCCTGCCATGAATCCCGATCAGTTCGCCATTGGCATTAAAGATACCGCCCCCACTCATGCCACTGCGAGTCAGATTGCTGTAGAGTAAGCGATACCCGCCATCATCGGAGGCAGGAGTCACTTCGGCGATCGCACCTTCGACTAACTGGCGACTGCGAATTTTTTGCCGCAAATCGTCGGGATTGGGCCATCCACTCACAAACACTGGAGTTCCCGACTGGAGAGGATTTGGGGCAGTTCGTGCCAAGGGATAGGGGCGATCGCTTTGCACCCGCAGTAACGCCAAATCCAATCCGGCGATCGTTTGTCCCAACTCTCCGGAAGGATGTCCCAGGGGAATAATATCCGGACTATTTTCCGAGGCATCAACGTAATACACCTGTCCATCGGGCATGGCGATCGCATGAAATCCCCCCCGTTTCCAAACCACGTGCAACGCAGTCAGCACATAATAACTATTTCCCTCCCGCGCTACAATCACCCCACTCCCGGTTTTTTCCCCTTCAATTAAAAACGCATCCCCCTGTTGGGTCAAATTCGGACTAATTAATACCGAAACTTGCCATGCCACCGCATCCACTTCCGCCGGAGTCAATGCTAAGGCAATGGGATTCCAGGTTGCCACTAAAACAGTTACCATCCCTGTTAATAACTGATGATTAAAATTCATATTTTACATCCTTAAATATTTATTTCATTTTTTCTCGTGACTTTGCTCTGTAGAGTCCCACACAAAAAGCTTTGCATCCAGTCTTTTAATCAGAGCATAATAAGTTAAATCAGCCTAAAATACCCAAATTAACCCCCTAAATTTACAACTAATTATTACCTAAAAAAACAAAAAAGGCGCAGAATAAACCGCGCCTTGATAGAGGCAAACTGCCCAAGGTGTTGAGAGAAAAAGAAACTAAAGAAAGAGTGCCGATCGCCTGCACCGTTATTGAGTTACCGCGCTGACAAACCACAATCCCAATGCCGGTTGTAGATTGTGGGCCACTGATTCTAAGGGGGCGATCGCCTCCTCGCCAAACTCTTGCACCGGATTGCCTTTCCCTTCCACACTAAAGGCAATCAACTGCCGTAACACTTGAGTCGGGTCACTGGCATTAAATCCGCTCAAGGTGAACAACATATTATCCGGCTGACAACTCTCTTGTAAATCCTTCACCAAACAAATCACTCGGTCATTATTCACCCGTCCTGTAGCAAATAACATTTTATGCAATTGACCCCCATAAGCGGTCACCTTTTGATTTAACTTCTGGGTCACTTCATTGCAGCGATTTTCCGGTAAATCCACCTCTGAAGTCTTCCAAACAATCATCGCTTGGGGAATCGAAGCATACCCTTGTTGAGCCACCGTTGCGTAATTGTTGCCGTAGGGTTCGCAAGTGAAATAAGCTTGCTGAGTGCCTGTGGGTTCGTCAGGAGTCGGGGGAATTCCCTGGGGATTGCGGGCGATTAATTGATTTTCCCGTTCGTTGCCGCGAAAGGTATTACTAGCAGCAATCTGAGGCTGAGATTCGGCGATCGCCACTAATCCATAATCGCTATTATTCTCGATAATATTCCCCTCTAAAATCGGACGCGCCGCTTGCGTCACCACAATCCCAATCCGATTTTGGTGAATATGGTTACCGGCAACCACTGGGGCGGCATTATGCCCGATCGCCAGGGCAAAACCCGTATCCTGAAACACATTCCGGCGAATTTCCCCTTTAGACTCCTTCGTGACCGAAATTCCATTACCCCCATTATACATAAACTGATTATTTTCAATAATCGGTTGTGCCGTCCCCGATACAAAAATTCCCTCGCGATTATTATTCGTAAAGGTACTATTTCTCACAATCGCATTGGCATTTTCTATCCAAACACCCGTCCCATAAGGATTAGGATTCGTAACGGTCACCCCGAGAATTTGGCTACTATCTCCGGCTAATATCGTAATATTTTGACCCGCCCAAATCCGGCTGAGATGGGTGTTTCCTCCGGTAATCACCACCCCATCCCCGCGACCACTTTCATCCCCGCGCAGAATTACTCCCGGTTGCAGTTTCAAGGGAAAAACTTCCCCTGCATGATAACGTCCTGGGGCCAACTGAATCACCGTTCCCGCCTGAGCTCGTTCTAAAGCAGCGGTAATTGTTCTTAACGCATTCGCCTCACTTTGACCGGCACTGACTGAATCATTTCCCCGCTTGGGATCAACATAAATAACCCGTTGCTGGGCGTTCATACTCGGCTGAACTGTGGGAACATTTGCCAGGACTTTACCCCCATCGACTCTCTCTCCCTGACTTCCTAGAGTAACCGTTACTGCACTCAGTAACGATAAAGTAATTAAGACGAGGGGATAGCTGCTTATTTTATTCATCATAGACCAGTTCTTGTGGATTATCTTGATAGCAATTGAATCCAATGAACCCTGACGGTACTGATTAGTTACTTATTTTATGCCCGTCTAAATAAGCTAATTTTTTATAGATTTTCCGGATCTTTTTTTTATTTACTCAAGGGATTGAGGGGGTGGGGGAGATGGGGGAGATTGGGGAGATGGGGAGGATAAGTACACCTCCGGTTCCCTCCTCGATGTCTTGGGGAGGGGACCGGAAGTGGGATATCGGTTTTTTCCGAGAAAAATAGCGGATAGGTATTAATGCTTGCTGCACTAAGCGCTATCCGCTACAATCTAGCTAATCAAAATTGGATTTGAAATGTGCCTCGACTTAGGACATCGCTTGAACGATGTAGTCAAAGTAGGGGGCAGCAGCAGTCGCATCTTCTTGACTCAGAAGCGCCAGGGACGCTTCTTTCAGACAGACAATGGACTCCGCCATTCCCGCCATCGGAACTCCGAGGGCGTTGTACATTTCCCGGGCACCAATGATGCCGATTTTTTCAATCGGCTCTTTGTCCCCGGCGAGTACGCCGTATGTGGCCAAACGCAGATACCAACCGAAGTCTCGGAGACACTGGGCCCGTTGGCGTTGGCCGTAGGCATTGCCCCCCGGAGAGATAAAATCGGGGCGCTTTTGCCAGAGACGTTTGCTGGCTTGCTCCACAATTTTCTTCTCGTTCTCAGCTAACGTAGTCGCGATTCGTACCCGTTGCTGGCCGGTTTGAAAAAATTGTGTTAAACTGGTGAGTTCCCCGTTCGTCGGATAACGGAGCTCATCGTCGGCTTTGAGAATAACTTGACTAACTACACTCATGGTTTTACAAAACATCGGAGATCCATCTGTTGTAGTTTAGCCATTGAGGGGAACACAAATAAAGAGAGGTAAATTTAAAGTGAATGCCACTAATGGGCAAAACAATTACGCAGTCGGGGATCGGCAGGATGAAAATTGGCAGCAAGGTTGCGCGATCGAAGTAGAAATTGAGGACTTGAGCGACACCGGGGACGGGGTGGGGCGCTATCAGGGGCGTGTGGTGTTCGTTCCCGATGCGGTACCTGGGGATCGCCTGCTGGTCCGGCTGGTCCGGGTTAAGCCTCAATATGCCCAGGGCAAGCTCCTAGAGGTCCTAGAACGCTCTCCCAACCGGATACGCCCTCATTGTATCGTCGCGGATAAATGCGGCGGTTGTCAGTGGCAAAGCGTGGCTTATTCGGCCCAACTCCAAGCCAAGCAAAATCTCGTCACCCAGGCGATCGCCCGAATTGGCGGCATTGAGAACCCCTCAGTCGAACCCATTTTGCCCTCTCCTTCTCCCTTTGGCTATCGCAACAAAGCCACCTATCCCCTCAGTCGTTCGTCTTCGGGCAAGGTCCAAGCGGGATACTATGAAAAAAATAGTCACAACTTGGTCAACATCAATCAATGTCCGGTGCAGGACCCCCGGTTAAATCCGCTCCTGGCTGAGGTAAAACAGGACATTCAGGACCGGGGATGGTCGATTTACAATGAAACGGAACACCGGGGCAATCTACGGCACCTGGCGCTGCAAATTGGTCGCCGTACAGGACAGATTTTGCTAACTTTGGTCTCTGCCAATCGCAAGGTGATGGATATTGAGGCTCAGGCGGAGGAATGGTTGAGTCGCTATCCGGATTTGGTGGGAGTTTGCCTCAATTACAACCCCAACCGGACCAATGCGATTTTAGGGGAGGAAACGCGCTGTGTAGCGGGTCAACCCTATTTTGTGGATGAATTTGCCGGAGTCCAGTTACAACTGCGCTCAGATACGTTTTTTCAGGTGAATCCGGAGACAGCGGAACTGCTGTTAGAGACGATCGCCTCGCGCTTGGATTTGCAGGGAACTGAGCGATTGGTGGATGCCTATTGCGGGATTGGCACCTTTACCCTCCCCCTCGCTAAACGGGTCCAACAGGCGACTGGGTTGGAAATCAATCCAGCAGCGATCGCGATCGCCCAAGAAAATGCCCGACTCAATGGCTTGACAAACGTCTCCTTTCATGAAGGGTCCGTTGAAAAATTATTGCCGCAATTAGAGAGTCTGGGATTACCGCAGGGAGAGAAACCGGATATTGTGTTACTGGATCCCCCGAGAAAAGGGTGCGATCGCAGTGTCCTGGAGACCCTGATTCAGATTGCACCCCAGCAAATTGTTTACATCAGTTGCAAACCCTCCACCCTCGCCCGGGACCTGAAAATCCTCTGTGATAGCGGAATTTATCGCCTCAGTTTCCTACAACCGGCTGATTTCTTTCCCCAAACCTCCCATGTTGAAGCTGTCGCGTTGCTCGTGGCAGAGGGATAAATTGCCATCAGAGACGATGGGAGTGCGAGCATCTTGCTCGTTTGGGACAACAGCGAGCAAGATGCTCGCACTCCTGCTTAGGGAACTCCAAAAAATAAAATCTCCAAAACGTTCGTTCGTAGTGACGGATCAATGGAGTAGCCCCTTATATGTAGGGGCGCAAGCATTGCGCCCTTGGGGCGCAAGCATTGCGCCCCTACACACACCTTCCTTTCAATTGAACGTTTGGAGGATTTATATTTTGCAATCCCCTTATCTCTATCTCAGAATGATTTAGGGCCGCTATAGTAGAACTTCCCTGGCAAAAATAGGGGGGTTATCTACACCGACAATTGGGCGATCGCTTTGTCAAGATTGAAGAGTAACTGGAGGAGAAACCTATGAATAACTCTATTCAATCAATTTACAACTGGTATCGCAACACCCTTCGCAATCCCAAGTATCGTTGGTGGATTATTTTGGGAACCGTGGCTTATTTCTTCAGCCCGATTGATGTTGCTCCCGATTTCATCCCCGTGATTGGGCAAATTGACGATATCGCCCTGGCAACCTTGTTAGTTGCTGAGTTATCTCAGATTGCAATGGATTATTTTAAAGCCCGAAAAGGTGAAGTCGAAGAATCCACCAATCCTGTCAATACCGCCTCAACGGTGGGGGGTTCTACGGTAGTAGATGTAGAAGCCAGTTCCGTCAATCAATAATTCATTTCTTTAACAAATAGCACCCCCCAAGCCTGCTGGATCAGTAGGCTTTGTTTTTTGCTAGGGGTAGGGATTGTCCGGATGTTAAAGAGGGCGATGAGTTTTATGGTATTTTTAGGGGTTGAAACCGTCAGTAAACTGGCAGAAAATGACTCGACGGATTGGAGAATTCAAAAAGAGCAGAGGGGACCTGAAGGAGGCTCTATGTTGAGTGAAATCAGACCTCTCTACCTGGGGAAACCTTTGATAAATGCCGATCGCCATCATGAAATTTAGTGAAATTGTCCAAAAACTTGCCATTCATCTCCCCGATAGTCCCGCTGTTTCCGAGGGGGAGGACCCAGAAATTACGGGAGTTGCTGCTGTAGAAGAGGCAACTGCGGGGAGTTTGAGTTATATCGAAGGGGGTAAATTTGCCGATCGCATTGCGGTGACAGCAGCAACGGCGTTGATTTTGCCGATGGACCCCCAATTGCAGCAACAGGCGAGCGATCGGGGAATTGTGTGGGTTGCGACCCCAGAACCGCGATTATTATTTGCTCTGGCGATCGCCTTGTTTTATCAACCCTTTCGACTCCCAGCAGGCATCCATCCCACTGCCTGGATTCATCCGGATGCCAGCTTGGGGGAAAATGTGGCGATCGGGGCCTTTGTCTCCATCGCCCAAGGGGTGAAAATTGCCCAGAATGTCTGCATTCATGCCAACGTCACCCTCTATCCCCATGCTGAAATTGGGGAAGGGACCGTCTTGCATAGCCATTGCACCATTCATGAACGCACCCGCATCGGCAAGGGTTGCACCATTCACGCAGGGGCCGTGATTGGGTCTGAAGGGTTTGGATTTGTAACCTCTCGCGCTGGGTGGGTGAAAATGGAGCAATCCGGCTATACCGTCCTAGAGGACCGGGTAGAGGTGGGTTGTAATAGTAGTATTGACCGTCCCGCAGTGGGGGAAACGCGGATTGGGGAGAATACAAAAATTGATAATTTAGTGCAGATTGGGCATGGGTGCAAAATTGGCAAAAATTGTGCTATAGCCGCTCATGTGGGATTAGCCGGTGGGGTCAAGTTAGGCAACAACGTGATTTTAGGCGGGCAAGTGGGGGTTTCCAATCAGGTAAACGTGGGAGATGGGGCAGTCGCCTCCGCCAAATCTGGTATTCACAGTGATGTCCCTCCCGGGGCGATCGTCTCCGGTTTTCCGGCAATTCCCAACAAACTTTGGCTGAAAACCGTTGCCATTTCCAACCGTCTCCCAGAAATTTATCAATCTCTCAAGCAACTCCAGCGCTTGTTGGGTTCCAAATCAAATTAGGAGAGCGATTCAGTTCAGACCCCGGTCAGTTTGTCAAGGGGGAATGAGTTTTTGGCAACCAGGAGAGAGCCGGATCCAGGGACTTCAGGGAGATTAACCCCGGTTCACTTGGATGAACCGGGGTTAAAAATTGAGCCATCTAATTTTTTTATAAAAAATTATGGTTAAAAACCACAGGTTTGAGGATATATTTTAAACTAGGCCAAATTGAATGATGCGGCTGAATTTTCAGTTTTTAGATCGGGAAGGATAATCATTGAAAGCAATGAGTGAAATTGCTACAACCCCCCTTAAAGGAAAGGCGCTGCTTCAAAAAGTAAAAGAACTCTCGCACTTACCCCGCCGAGAAACCGCCAAGCGCTGTGGATACTACAGCAAGTCAAAAAATGAAGAACTCCGGGTAAACCTCACGGACTTTTATGATGCCGTGCTGGAAGCTCGTGGGATTCCCCTGAGCCCAGAGGGTTCAAAAGATGGTCGCGGTCGAGAGGCAACTTATCGAGTCAGCGTCCACAAAAACGGCCAAATTGTCATTGGTTCAACTTATACCCAGTCAATGGGATTAAAGCCCGGTGATGAGTTTGAAATTAAACTGGGTTACAAGCACATCCACCTGATTCAGGTCGATAGCAGTAAAAATGACTTCCTTAACGAAGACGATGAGGAGTTTGACGAAGACGATGAAGATTAGAGGACTACAAAACAACCGATTGTTTTAGTCAAGTTTTCTAAACATTCCCTCAAAATTTAGACCAGTCCCCCTTCTTCCCGGCTCAGTTTAGCTTCAAGGAGGGGGACTGGTTTCTTTGTGGATGACCCATTTTCCCCGGGATGGGTCTGGGGAATCAACGGTTGCGTGCCGTGAGATTATCCGGGTTAGGGCCTGGGGATTTAGACCGGGGTGGAACAGAGGAGTCTAGCTGTTCGGGTCTGTGTTCGGGTCTGTGTTCCCCTGAAGCAGGCGGGAGGAGTTGGGACTGTAAGGAAGGGTCGCTAACGGTATGAGAAAGGGGCGCTAAAGCCATCGCAAACCGAGCGTGTTCTTCGAGTTGTTCGGTGGAAGAGAGCAGGTCCCCAAGGATTAGCAAAATATTGCGAATACTTTCAAACAAAGCCGGATCGCCGGTTAACTCTTCCAAATCCGAGGTGATTTTTTGGACATTTTGGAATGTGGCGCGGGCAGAATCTAGGGTTTGTTGTAATAACAGCAGATTGGTGGGGGAGATGGCGGTATCGGTGAGTTCGGCGAGATTGGCCGAGGCAGCGGAGGCATTGGCGGCGAGTTGATTGGCGGTAGCGGAGAGGGTCTCTAGGTTTGCTAAGAGTTGAGAATCCTCAAATTGGTTGAGCTGTTGTTGGACCCCAGCGACGAGGGGGGTAATCTGTTGAGCGCTGATTCGCAGTTGTTCGCTGGTGGTGTTGATGTTGTTGAGGGTGGTGACGAGGGTGCCGCGATTGGTGGCGACGAGTTCATTGACACTGCCAATCAGGGTGCGGAGGTCCGCAGCGGTGAGGTTGAGTTCCCCAGCGGTGCCGCTGAGTCCTTCTACGGTGCCACCGACGCGATCGAGGGTGAGACTGATGCGTTCGGCACTGGCCCCAAAGGTTCCGGCAACTGAGCCATATTCCTCAGCAGCGGCACCAATTTGATTGACCGTGCGTTGGAGGTCCCCAGCGATCGCCCCATAGCGATTGGAGATAGCAGTAATTTGATTGGTGGCGGTGCGGATATCCCCGGCGATCGCCCCATATTGATTGGCCGTGGCCCCAATTTGATTGGTGGCGGCCCGGATATCCCCGGCGATCGCCCCATATTGATTCACCGTCCTCCCCAGTTGGGCAGAAATTGCCCCCACCTGACTCGCTGTATTGCCAATTTGTCCGGCAGCGGTATTCAGGGCCGAAGCCGATTGCAGCGCAGCGGAGGAGAAAAGACCTAACTCTCGTTCCACCGATTGGGTCAAGACATTGATTTGGCGGCTGAGTTGGGTAATTTCAGCCGTGGCAACCGTGGAGTTTTTCACCAAAGCATTCAGATTGGCAAAAAATGCCGGATCTGAAAATAAATTCGTAAACCGCATCGAACCGCGAATCAGTTCGTCAAAATTCACCCCAATCTGTCCCTCAAGACGCTCCCGATTGCACAAAATTAACTCGGTATTGCAGTCCGAGGCGAGGGGTGTCGTGGTTTTAATCACTTGAGGGGGTAAAGCCTGGAGGGGGTTAATATCCACCCAGGTTTCCCCAATTAATCCCCCCTGATTGGCCTCGATCAACACGGCATTGGGAATCACCAGGCTGGCGGGAGACACGATCAGCTCCACATCGACTCCATTGGTTCCGGGGATAATATTGGCAATCCGGCCTACCGTCACGCCACGGTAACGTACCGGCCCCCCCACTTGCATTCCAGCAACGTTAGGGAATGACACGACGAGGGTATAGCTTTCTCGGCCTAATCCGACCCCGCGTAGCCATAAAATAATGCCGCCAAATAATCCTAAACCGGCCAAAAGTAATAAACCAATTGATCCTTCTCTCAGCTTTCGTGACGAGCGCATGGGTTCTCCTTCTGCGATAGTTGCTCAGTTGACGTTGTTGCTCTGATTTTGACTCCCACCTGTGATCCCACCCCGACTCTGATGATGCCATACCGCCACAGCACTGATCTCCATAAGCTGCCTTGCGATCGCCTGATGCTCAACCGGCGAGTTGAATCGGTCCGGTAATGCTCCCACTGAAAAATTGTCGGACTAAGGGGTTATCTGTGGTGTCAATCTCCTCAATTCCACCTTGCCACTGCACTTTGCCATCAAATAAAAACACGATCCGATCGGAGGTTCGGCGAATGGTGCTATCTTGGTGCGTGACCATCACATAGGTGCTACAGCCGCCTCGGGCCGCCTGTAAATCTCGGATTAAATCTTCAATCACCGTAGAGGCGATCGGATCTAACCCCGCCGTCGGCTCATCATAGAGCAACACTTCTGGACTGGCGGTGGGGTCATCTGGATTCGCCATAATCGCCCGGGCAAAACTTACCCGCTTTCGCATCCCTCCAGACAGTTCGGCTGGGTATTTATTGCCAATTCCTGCCAACCCTACCATTTCTAGCTTCTCGGTGACCAGTTGTCGAATTTGCTTGCGGGATAATTTGGAATGTTCGTAGAGGAAAAATCCGACATTTTCATCCACGTTTAAGGAATCAAAGAGGGCCGCATTCTGAAAGACCATGCCAATGCCAATGGGATCCGCTAAATCATCGGTCCAGCGATCGCGGCGAATTCCCTGCACATACACTTCCCCAGCATCAGGTTGCAGCAATCCCGCAATAATCCGCAGGATTGTCGATTTGCCAGTCCCAGAGGGTCCAATGATTGAGAGGGCCTCATTTCGGTAAATGTTTAAATCCACTTCTTTTAAAATCACATTCCGCCCAAAGGACTTAGACACTCCCTTCAATTCAATCAACGGATCACTCATCGGCTCAACTGCGGTAACGCTCTACGGACTGGTCACTAAAGGTTAAGTATAGTAGTCCAGCCACCGGGCTGGTGGGAAGTCCATCGTCGTTATTCTCCCCAGGGATGGAAAGCTCTAGCTTTAAATCAACCTGGCGGATTGTTGCGCGACATCGCCTCACCCCGATCGATTCTAATCCGGACTCCCTCCCCTCTCCTGGGGCGATTCAGACCCTGCTCTCTCGCCATTCCGGAACAATCCCGATATCCTGGTAAGCATATTCTCTTATTTGGCCGGGGAGATGACATCGTTTCCGTGACAGGCTATTGTCCGGTTGAGTTCGGAACAGACCTTTTGCAATTAGAATCAAAACCAAAAAGGTTGAAATTTCGGCGCTATCCTCTTTTAATCCCTACTCCTAAATTAATCATGTCAATTGGTTTACTCAAACAAGCTTTCCATGCCCTCAAGCCGGACCCCCTGTTCCGACGAGGGATGCGATTTAACCATTGGTTTAAATGGTTAGCCCCTGGATTATTCGTCAAACGCTGGCTGCTCTTAAGTGCGGTTGGGGTCTTATTAACCCTGCTGGGGTTGGCAATCTGGGTTAAACTGACCCCGATTTTTTTCGCGATTCAGTTGATTGAAAAAACCCTGACCCAACTGGCGACGGTGATTCCCAGCTATATCAGCGGTCCATTTGTCCTCCTGTTTGGGATTTTCTTTATTCTCTGGGGCCAAACCCGGACTGTGGGTTCGATTACGGAAGTGTTAAGACCCGGTGCCGAGGATGAGTTGATTGATGTCTTGCTGCATCACCGGAAGTTAAATCGGGGCGCGAAAATTGTGGTGGTTGGAGGTGGCACGGGTCTTTCTACCCTACTCCGGGGACTCAAGACTTACAGTGCTAACATTACGGCGATCGTCACTGTAGCCGATGATGGCGGGTCTTCGGGACGGCTACGCCGGGAAAATGGGGTGTTGCCACCGGGAGATATTCGCAACTGTTTAGCGGCCCTCGCTGATGAGGAAAAGTTATTAACGGAACTGTTTCAATACCGATTTAAGGCGGGAAATGGTCTGACGGGCCATAGTTTTGGCAATCTCTTTCTGACGGCGATGAGTGATATTAGTGGGGATCTGGAACGGGCGATCGCCACCAGTTCTAAGGTCCTGGCGGTCCGGGGTCAAGTCCTCCCCTCTACTTTATGCGATGTCAATCTCTGGGCAGAATTGGCCGATGGTCGTCGCATTGAGGGAGAATCTAGTATTACGGAAGCGAATGGCAAAATTGTCAAAATCGGTTGCACTCCCGCTAATCCTCCCCCACTACCTAAAGCCATTCAGGCGATTCGTGAGGCGGATTTCATTATTTTAGGCCCAGGAAGTCTCTATACCAGCGTAATTCCCAATCTATTAGTTCCAGAAATTGCCGAAGAAATTGCCAAGCGCAACGTTCCTAAAATCTATGTCTGCAATATCATGACCCAACCGGGAGAAACCGATGGCTATACGGTTGCCGACCATATTAAAGCGATTGACCGCGCTTGTGGATTAAAGCTGTTTAGTTCGGTGTTGGTGCAACAGCAAATGCCTTCGGCTCAATCCCTGATTCGCTATTCCCAAGATAACTCTCATCCGGTGTATGTCGATCGCCCCTCCATTACTGAACTGGGCCGCAGTGTGGTGTTCGCTAATGTCATGCAAGAGGACCGGGAAACGGGTTATGTCCGTCACGATCACCAACTGTTGGCCCAGGTGTTGATCCGCTGGTACGCTCATGTTCATATTAAAAGCAGTGCCGGAATCCTCTCTGTCGCCCGCTAGTTCGTTTTCACCGTTTCTGTCTCCTCACACACCTTTCGCTTACACAGTTTCTCAGGTTCAGATTTATAAATTACTAACCTTTTCCCACAGCACTGAACTGGACCCAATCCCGCTATTTAACCGCTAAACTATTCCCTATTTAACGGCTCAATAGAGAGTCCAATTAATCGTCTTTTTATCGGCCATTTTGTTATAATTTTTAGGACTTTTCTCTCGGATTACCCAGTTCTGGTCTTCGCTTATTCTTTCATCCATGAGTCAATCCATTCTTAAATTAGTGTTGCCCGATGCAGATGCGACGAAATCTCTAGGCTTCACCCTCGGACAACGCTGCCCTCCCGGGACCATCATTTTACTCGAAGGAGATTTAGGTGCGGGTAAAACGACCCTGGTGCAAGGGATTGGGTCCGGTTTGGCGATCGCTGAATCCATTGTCAGTCCCACCTTTACTTTAATTGTGGAATATCTGGAAGGGCGCATCCCCCTTTATCATTTGGACCTCTACCGTTTGGACCCCACGGAAGTCTCAGGACTGAATTTGGAGAGTTACTGGGAAGGGACTGAGACAGAACCGGGTTTGGTGGCGATCGAATGGGCGGAACGCTTACCCTACAAGCCTGATGATTATTTACGTCTGGTCCTGACTCATCAAGAACAGGGACGCCAAGCCGAATTAATCCCCGTTGGGGACTTTAATTTGAATGCCCTGATGCCATTGCTTCAGGAGTGACTTCACCGGGTTGGCGAGGGTTGCAACACCCGGCTAGGGTTACGAACCCCCGCCTAACAGCTAAAGCGATTTCAACCGACTTGAAAGTCTTATTGGGTGACGATTTTTCGTCGGTTTTTAACCGACTTTAGCTATGAGGCGGGGGATTGATCCTCCGCCGGATCTCTGGGCAAGATTAACTGGGCGGGATTACCCACCAAACGATAAGGCTTTGCCGCGAATGTCGGTGTTGAGTTTTCCGTGATCATAGACCACTTGACCGCCGACAATGGTTACCACGGGCCATCCGGTGAGGTTCCAGCCCTCGAAGGGACTCCAGCCACATTTGCTAACCACTTCTTCCCGTAATACGGGACGGTAGGTGTTTAAATCCACCAGGACTAAATCGGCATCATAACCCGGGGCGATCGCCCCTTTGTTGGGGATTCGATAGCCTTTGGCAACGGCAGTGGACATCCAATTGGCGACTTGGGGGACGGTGCAGCGTCCCTGCATGGCTTGAGTCAGCATTAGGGGAAGAGAGGTTTCCACTCCGGGCATTCCCGAGGGGGTATTGGGATAACCTTGGGCTTTTTCTTCGAGGGTATGAGGGGCATGGTCCGTGGCGATAAAATCAATCACGCCATCCAGGAGGGCTTGCCAGAGAATTTCATTATCCCGGGGCGATCGCAAGGGGGGATTCATCTGCGCCAGGGTGCCAATGGTGTCGTAGGCACTGGTATTCAGCAGCAAATGTTGGGGGGTGACTTCGGCGGTAACCCAACTGGGTTTATCTTCGCGCAACAGCAGGGCTTCATCTCCCGTGGACAGATGCAAAATATGCAGGCGGCGTTGGTATTTTTTAGAGAGGCTTAAGGCGCGCTTGGTGGCGATTAAGGCAGCTTGAGTATCCTGAATTTCCGAATGGACTGCGGGATCGGTACGACCGCTAAACTGTTGACGGCGTTCCTCGATGCGGGTGCGGTCCTCAGCATGGACGGCAATCAGGCGATCGCCTTGACTAAAAATCGCCTCCAATGCCTCCTGATCATCCACCAACAACGGACCCTTCATCGACCCCATAAAAATTTTAATCCCACAGGCGGGATGAGCTTCCACCAAATCGGGTAAATGTTCTGCCGTTGCTCCAATAAAAAAGCCATAATTAACTAAGGACGAACGAGCGCCCCGAGCCAATTTATCATCCAGAGTCGCCTGGGTGGTGGTCAGGGGTCGCGTGTTGGGCATCTCCAAGAAGGAAGTCACCCCGCCCTTAGCACAGGCACAACTGGCGGTAAACAGGTCTTCCTTATATTCGAGTCCGGGTTCGCGGAAATGAACCTGGGGGTCGATTACCCCGGGCAACAAAGTCAGCCCAACCGCGTCAATCACCTCCAGATTATCGTCAGGGTCGGGATTTTCAGCTAAACCCGGAATATCGGGTCCAATCTGACGGATTTTTCCCTCTTGGATCAGGACATCACCCTGTAAAAATTCTCCATCGGGCTGTAAAATCCGGGCTTGTCGGATTAATAAATGGTTTCTCATGGTCAAGTTCCTTGTGTTGTGTTGAACCCCGGTTCGGTCAAGTCAAGGATATCCCGTTCGGGGGTTTTATGTGGGGAGTCAACTCACCCCTCTAGTTGCCAAAATCAGACCGACATTTTACACTGGATGAAGATATGGACAATTGATACAAGACAGGATCGATGTTGGGGCGTGATTTTTCCTCTTCCCGGTTCACCCTCTTCCCGGAGCAGGGGGGCGCAATCTTCGTACTTTCAGCTTAACTAGAGTTTTCAGGTTAATTTTGTCAACCTGACTGGGAAAGGAATGATGAACGAAGACCGAGAGGAAAAGCGTCAACGGTTTAATACCCGTTAGGTCAACATCACCCGATGAAGATCCGAAGTCAATCCCTCAATCATCCAGCTCATCTGGTTATTAAAAATACACAGAAGTTCGGTTTATAATTGATGGTTAAAGGTTCGAGGAATAGATGGTATTTTAATCCCGGTCTACTTCTCCAGGGAGAGTCCATTTTTCATTCTCCCCAATATTGTGTTAAAAACCAGCAGCACTATTAGGTCAAAAGTTAAAACATGACTCGTGCAAAAGAAACTGTGTCTGATATAAATTCTCAGCAAACGCCCCCTAATAATCCGGAACACACTCCAGAAAATCCTTGGGTGGAAGCACTTAAGACGATTGGCTTGAGTGCAATTTTAGCAATTGGGATTCGTCACTTTGTGGCAGAAGCACGCTACATCCCGTCTGGTTCGATGCTACCGACCCTGGAAATTAACGATCGCCTGATTGTGGATAAGTTGAGCTATCGCTTCACGAATCCAGAGCGAGGCGATATTGTCGTCTTTTATCCCACGCAAACCCTCGAAGACCAAAATTTTAAAGATGCTTTTATCAAGCGGGTGATCGGGCTGCCTGGGGAAACGGTAGAGGTCAGAGGGGAACGAGTTTACATTAATAATATCCCCATCAAGGAACGCTATATTGAAGAAGGACCGAACTACCAATATGGGCCCGCCCTGGTTCCTGATGATCAGTATTTAGTGCTCGGGGATAATCGCAATAATAGCTACGATAGTCATTATTGGGGTTTCGTCCCTCGGGAGAAAATTATCGGTCGTGCGGTGATTCGGTTCTGGCCCCCGAATCGTATGGGAGAATTGAATCCACAACCCGTCTATATCCAAGAGACTCCAGAGCAGTAGCGGAGGGATTTGGGGTGTTTCCATCCCAAGGAAGCAGTTTCGGGATTACCCGTTGGCGAACGAGAGCTTTCTGTTGAAGGACGGGGGATTTTTCTGGTTTTACCCGTCCTGAAATCCTTGGATATAAAACAGGATCAGGTGTCAAAATTGACTCTTCTGTAGCTTCACGTCGGGGTCTTAAGAGGTACAAACCTCACCCTAAATCCCTCTCCCATTTTGGGAGAGGGACTTTGATTTTTCTCCTATTTTGGGAAAAGCGGTTGGGTCGCAGGGCTATCATGAACAGAATATAGAATGAAAACATGAGGAGGATCTCCATCGGGCGATCGCAACTTTTTGGTTTATGATGAGTGCACCTCTGTCTAACGGCGATCGTCCCTGAGGGTGGACCACCCATCTACAACCCCCTTGTCATTCTACTGTTTAGGCGTCGGTGTTGACCGGCGATATCCCTTGATCGTGCCAAATCAACCCCATTCTGAACTCTCAAAGCCTGTATTTTTTGAAGGAAGTTATCGAGATCTGCGTGTCGAATCTACCCTGGGAGAATTACCCCTGTTTGATTTCCAGGTGGATATCACCCGACGCTGCTGTGATATCGTTCGCACTTTTGAAAAATATCCCCTTCTGACTGGGGTAATTTTGCGAGATGCGGGAGAATTTGTTGGGATGATGTCTCGACAGCGACTGCTAGAATATTTGATTCGTCCGCGCGCGAGTGAGTTATTTTTAAATGCTCCCTTGCAAATGCTTTATAGCTATGCTCGGACACAAATTATGCTACTAAGTTCCGAGACAACGATTGTCCAAGCGGCACGACAGGCATTACGGCGATCGCCTGAATTATTAGGCGAACCTCTCGTCGTCCAAACCAGTTCCGATAACTATCTATTACTCAATATTCATGAGTTAAACCTCGCCTATTGGCAAATTCGCGGCATTGAAACTCAATTGCGGTTTGAACAAATTCAAGCGCAATTGGTACAAACGGATAAAATGGCGAGTTTGGGCCGGTTGGTGGATGGGGTGGCTCATGAAATTCTCGATCCGGTGGGATTTATTTGGGGAAATTTAACCTATGTTGCCAGCTATTCTGAGGAGTTAATGGAGTTGGTGAATGCTTATCAAAAGCATTTCCCCCAGTCCATACCGGAAATCGAGGACCTCCAGGAAGAAATTGAATATGAGTTTTTAAAAGAAGACTTGCCTCGGGCCATTTCTAGTCTCAAAAATGGAGCCGATCGCTTAAAACAGTTAGCCACAAGTTTGCAAAACTTTTGTCATATTGATGAAGTTTATCCCAAACCCGCTGATATTCATGCCTGTATTGATAGTGTCTTATTGCTATTAAAAAGCCGCATTAGTGGCGAAATTGAAATTATCCAAAACTACGGACATCTCCCCCCGATATCCTGTTACGCCTCTCAACTCAATCAAGTTTTTATTAATATTTTAAGTAAAACCATTGATGGATTAATTCACGAAGCTGTCCATCAAAAATTTTCCTTGGAGTTCAGTGAAGCGGGCTTTCGAGCCAAGCCTCAACCTTCTCCCACCAAGTCGAGAATTTTCATCTCCACAGAATTGATATCTCGACCCGCTTTAATGCCGAACCCAGCCGGATTCCCGGTGGGTTTCGATTAAAATTGCTGACAATGGGCTGGGAATTCCTCAAGCTAAAATTAATGAAATTTTAGCCTCCTTTGGAATGTCTAAATTGGCCGAAAAAGAAACCAGCTTTGCGGTGAGTTATTGGATTGTCACCGCCAAACATGGGGGAGAACTTTATCTGCGATCGCGCACCCTGAATTCAGAGGATTTACCCCCAGGCATTGGCACCGAGTTTGAAATTCTCTTGCCCGGGGTTTAACTCCATCAACTCATCAAAAAGTTCCCTCTGATGGGATTACCAAACTGTGCTATTCCAGTGCCTCCGGCAGAGTACAGAAATTGCTAAATCTGGATTCACCCATCGCCGTGATCCCCTAAATATTGGGAGCATCTCAATTTTGCCTAAAAGGGGAATTTACAAGTCTTGCTCCCCCTTCGAGCTGACATTTATTCCTTGATACCTCCCTCATCCTCTTAGGGGAGGGTTGGGGGAGGGGTGGGGAAGGGGGCTGGGGGGTTAGGTCTATGAGCCAAATTGAGATGCTCCCTAAATATTCCTCCGAGGGCTAAATCTGGCCCGTCACGGATTCAGGGAGGATGAGAGTGCCCATCCGTAGCCCTGGGACTCGCCTGCGCTGGGTGAGGGACGGTTGGAGACTCCCCCCGATTCCCGAACGAGGTACAATGCCTGAAGAACAATTAAATTTTGTGACAGAACAGCCCTTATAATTTATCTTAGATGCGCCAGGATCTTAAAGGGTTGGTTATTTTGTTTTTATAGTTTTTTCACTCATTAATCTGGGCAGCACTGACTTAAAAAGGCAGAACCTCTAAGGGAAAGCGGCAGGAAATCTAGTCTGATGCTTTTATGCGATCGCCCGACAGAAACTGTCAAAATAGAAGCTGAGTATCCGACATAAATTTTGTAACGTAGAAAATCTCAGGGGAGGCACTGGCATCATGAATAGTAAACCCCAATTCGTTCAACAGGAATCCTGGATAGAACCGAGTTCTGACTCCAATCAGGGGCCGGAACTGGATACTCAACCGAGTCGATCGCCCCAGGCAGCAGGGCCTGAGTCCTGGGGAGTAGACGGGAGAGACCGACTCTGGGGCGATCGCACCCTGTCCCAGTGGCTCAAACCCCTAGTTGAGAGCATTTCCGAAGGCGTCATCCTCAAAGATGAGCGCGGATGTTGGCTGCTGGCGAATGAAGTCGCATTGAGGCTATTCCAATTAATTGGGGTGGAGTATGCCGGTAAAACCAACCCCCAGTTGAGTCAAGACTCTCCCATCGCTCAAGAAATCTTGAAGGCTGATGCTGAATCTGAGCAAACCGCTTGGGAATTGTCCAAAACCATTTATCACCGGGTGGAATTTCCCGCCTCTTCCGGGGAACTGCGGTCCGTGGACATCAAAAAAACCCCCCTGTTTAACAGCGATGGGACCAGACAAGGGACGATTGCGGTGGTTTGGGACCCAGATAGGAGCGATCGCCTCCAGGTTGAGGAGTCATCCCGAGGGAACCTGGGCAAACATAAGGATGCGATGGAGACGATTCCGGATGTGATGCTGTATTTAAAAGCCGATGGCACCATTTTGGACTGCAAAAATGTGCCGGAACAGACGACAGCCATCCCGCCCAATTTTGAAATCGGGCTCTCTATCTATGAAATTTGGCCTTTATCCATCGCCACGGAAGGGATGAAATATATACTTCTAGCCTTGGAAACTGGGGAAGTTCAAACCTGGGAGTATGAGTTAACCGTTCATGGCAACTGCTATAGTCGCGAAGCGCGGATTATGGCTTGTGCAGAGGATCGAGTTGTCGCAATTTTGCGGGATATCACCGAGCGCAAACAGGCGGAAGCAGCCCTAGAGTATGTGGCGCAAGCGGTGGAAAGTGCAAGTGATGCGATCGCTATCAGCGATGCCAATGGCAATCATATCTATCATAATTTAGCCTTTTCTACCCTCTTTGAATATGGCACTGTGGAAGAGTTGAAAGCCGCCGGAGGTCCTTCAATTCTCTATACTGACCCGGAAGTTGCCCGGGAAATCTTTGAGGCGATCGCCCCGGGTCAATCCTGGATCGGTTCGGTGGAACAGCGCACCCGCAGCGGTAAAATTGTCCAGGTGTTCCTCCGCGCCGATGCGATTAAAGACCCCACGGGTAAAATCATCGGACGGATTGGGATTAGTACGAATTTGACCGCCCAAAAACAGGTTGAAGCCGCACTGCAACAATCCAAACAAAAACTTTCTTTGCACTTGGAACAAACCCCTTTAGCCGTAGTGGAATTCAACCTCCACGGAGAGATTGTGGAATGGAATCCGGCAGCGGAAGCAATTTTTGGGTATAGCAAAGGGGAAATCCTCGGACGGGGGATGGCGTTGCTCTTTCCCGCCACGGAGGAAGCGGATGCGGGTCAACGATGGCTGGATCTGTTAGATCAAAAGGGAGGCGCTTGCTCAATTTGTGAAAATGTCAAGAAAGATGGGCAGCGGGCTATTTGTGAGTGGTACACGACTCCCTTGATTGACCGGGAGGGTGAGACGATCGCCGTCGCATCTCTGGCTCAGGATATCACCGAACGGGTCCGGGCGGAGGAAGCGATGCGTCACCAGTCCGACCGGGAACGACTGGTGAGCGGGACTCTCGCCCGCATTCGTCAATCGTTGAATTTAGAAGAGATTTTGAATACGGCGGTTTCGGAAGTGAGGCAATTTCTGGATTGCGATCGGGTGGTGGTGTATCAGATCTGGCCGGACCAGTCGGGGAGTGTGGTGACAGAATCGGTGATTCCGCCTTGGCCCTCGATGCTGGGAGAAAGTTTCGGAGAAGAAATTTTTCCGCCCAGTTGTTATGAGCGGTATTGTAACGGAACGGTTAAGGCGATCGATGATCTGAAGGCAGCGAATTCTCCCCAGTGTTTGATTGAATTTTTGCAATCTTTTGGGGTGAATGGGAAAATGATTGCGCCCTTGTTACATGAGAACCGCCTTTGGGGGTTGTTGGTGGCGCATCAATGTAATGGGATTCACCACTGGCAACCGTTTGAGATTAGGGGATTTGAGCAGTTGTCCGCTCAATTGGCGATCGCCATTCAACAATCGACTCTATTTAAACAGTTGGAAGCAGCAAATGAAGAATTACAGCGGATTGCTTCGTTGGATGGATTGACTCAGGTCGCCAACCGGCGCGCTTTTGATGAATGTCTCCATCGGGAATGGCGGCGAACCATTCGGGAACATTCGATGTTATCTTTGATACTCTGTGATATTGATTTCTTTAAATTATACAATGATACTTATGGGCATCAAGCTGGGGATACTTGTTTAAAACAAGTCGCCCAGGCGATCGCCAGTGCTGCCAAGCGTCCCGCTGATTTAGTCGCTCGCTATGGGGGAGAGGAATTCGCCGTGATTCTGCCTCATACTAATGGCGAAGGGGCGATGCAAGTGGCGCAGACTATCCGCAATCAAGTTAAAGCCTTGCGGATTCATCATGCTCAATCCCCGGTGGGTTATGTGTCGATTAGTTTGGGGGTGGCGGTGACTTTACCCCGACCTCAAGACTCAGTGGAGAAATTAATTCGCAGTGCAGATCGTGCACTCTATGAGGCGAAATCTCTCGGGCGCGATCGGGCAGTCTTGGAAAAATATTCGGCCTCGCTTTAAGTTGATGAAAAACCTTCAGCGAAAGGGTAACAATAACGGCTCAATTTGTCCAGTTTCCACCCTGAAAAGAAAAGGAAAAAGCAAGTTGCTTTTTCCCATTCAATCCGGTGATTACCGGAAGATCGGCTGATAATTGAGCGGCACTTTATTCCCAAGAATCAAGGTCAAGGGCTTTGGAACCACCGCGTTGGAGTTGCATCAAAAGATTACCCAACTGAGACCAAACCAGCCAAGCCGTTAAAATGGTTAACGGGAAGGAAAAAACGTAGGAAATCAACAGATTAAATCCGAAAATCTGTAACCCGGACGCGAGAAACACACAAATC
Organism: uncultured cyanobacterium; assembly: GCA_963821735.1. Lineage (GTDB taxonomy): Bacteria > Cyanobacteriota > Cyanobacteriia > Cyanobacteriales > Laspinemataceae > Laspinema. Next base: position 478,013 of record CAWGFK010000070.1, on the reverse strand, counting down.
GCCCCAGCCATTCCCAAAAAAGGCAGTTGTAATTCCATGCCTCTGGCTTGAGAGAGACTGCGGGTTGAGCGATTCCGAGACCAGGCTTGCACCAATTGGGTGAGGGTGGCATAGAAGGCGGTTCCCGAGGCGACTGCCGCGATAAACGCAGCAGCTAACAGGAAATAAGGTGGCTCTGGATAGGGAAAGTTAGGCACGAATCTCTCCTACAAGACTGTCAACTCAGAAGGGTCAACTATCAACGGTAAAGGGGAAAGGCTCAACTGTAAAGAGGAAAGTTGTCAAAATAAAACCCGCACCCTCAAGGGTAGGGCTACACGAACAAAGCCCGCCTGCGCGGGCTAAAACCGAAAATCGACTTTTACCAACCGGATTTGGTATCAGGGGTGATGGTTGAAGAAATCGCTTCTTGAGACTACTTTTCCTCGAAAAAGGGGATTCCTGTAGGCATCGAAGGTAACAATGCTGCCGCACCTTCCCGGGAGAAGTCAGCTAAAGCGCCCCAAGCAGCATCGAGTATCCGATTGGGATGGATATCTTCCTTGATCAAGTTCCACAGACGGCGGACTTCTTCCGTGTGCAGTTTGTCATCTTCGACTAACGCCAGTAAGATTTGACGGCGTAGAAACTCACCTTCTTCTGAGAGGAGATAGCGCAAGCCTAACTCTGCCGTGGGGATAATGTCAAAATTGGTATCCGAACGGGCGATCGCAATCAAGTTTTCCAGACGACTCCACTGGAACTTGCCATCCTTAAACAACACATCAATCAACCGTCGTCGTAACTGCGGTGATTCTCCCGCCAGTAACCGCCTTGCGACATAAGGATAGGCCACATCCACGATTTTGAAATTAGGATCCATCGTCAAGGCTAACCCTTCCTGAGTCACTAGGGAGCGAATAATCAGGGCAAACTTAGCTGGGACCCGGAAGGGATACTCGTACATCAACTCAGAAAAGCGATCGGTAATTGTCTTAAAGTTGAAATCCCGCACACTTTGGCCGAGGATATCCCCTAATACCGCTTCTAAGGCCGGGACGATCGGCCAGATATCCGTCTCGGGAGTTAAAAATCCCAGTTTGACAAATTGTTCGGCTAATTCTACATAGTCTTTATTGATCAGATGAACGATCGCCTCCACTAGGTTTTCCTTGGTGGTTTCATCAAGCTGATCCATCATGCCAAAATCAATGTAGGCCATGCGACCATCGGCCAGACCAAATAAATTCCCCGGGTGCGGGTCCGCATGGAAAAAGCCAAACTCCAAAAGCTGCTGTAACCCGCGTGGTGACGCCAACTTCGATTAAGGCATTCGTGTCGATTCCCGCCCCTTGCATCGTGGGAATATCATTGAGCTTATACCCCTCAATCCACTCCAGAGTTAGGACCGTATTGCTACTATAGCGCCAGAAAATACTAGGAACCTTGACCCGGGGATTCCCACTGAAGTTGGTCGCAAATTTTTCCGCATTGCGTCCTTCGTTGAGATAATCCACTTCTTCAAAGAGTTTGGTGCCGAATTCATCGACAATTAAACCCAGGTCATGGCCTAAATTCAGAGGCAGCCAAGGTCCGACTGCCTTCGCACCCCAGCGCATTAAAAACAGGTCCAGGGTGAGAACGGGTTTCAAGTTCGGGCGCTGTACTTTGACCGCCACTTTTTCGCCACTGTGCAAATAGGCTTGATACACTTGGCCTAAACTGGCTGCGGCAACAGGTAGGGGGGTAATTTGAGCGAACAGTTCTTCAACGGTTTTGTCGAGTTCTCGCTCAATGATGCGGTAGGCGACGGTACTATCAAAAGAAGGCAGTTGGTCTTGGAGCTTGATCAGTTCATCGAGGAAGTCCTTGCGGATCAAATCCGGACGGGTGGAAAGGGCTTGACCGACCTTGATGAATGTGGGTCCTAGAGTGGTTAAGATGTTCTGAAGCTGGGTTGCTCTTTTGGGTCGGTTTTGTTCGGCTCGATTGGTCCAATCATCCCACTTCAATCCCAAAATAAAACTAGACAAATACCAAATAATGGTGATTGCTCTCCAGATCACTTTCCAGGGACGGGAACGATAGTAACTGGCGATCGCCTGCGGATCATACCGCCGCATCTGGGCTATGGTTTTAGAACTCACGCCTTTCCTTGCCTCTAATACTTGGGTTGGATCTGAAGTGACCGCCAGCCTTGCGGTCTGGCTTATTCAGATTATTTACTTATTTCTTAATATCTTAACCCATCTTTACAATTCTTTAACCCTTCTTGATCTATAGAATTCCCTCTATTGACCTCCTGGGTGATATTGATGAGTCTGGGAAAAAGAGACGACTGAAGTCGTCACTACGAACGAAGAGAAAAAACCACTTCCCCCGTTTGTAGTAACGACTTCAGTCGTTCTCCCCCTCTGCGATTCACAAAAAAGACTTCAAAGCATAAACCACCTCTTGCTGCTGTTCCTCAGATAATTCAGGGAACATGGGTAGAGAGAGGACCTCCCGAGATGCCTGTTCGGCGATCGCCAAGTCACCCAAGGCATACCCCAACTCTTGATAAATCGGCTGTAAATGCAGCGCCAGCGGATAATAAACCGTCGCTGCAATCCCCGCCTCATTTAACTGCTGCTGAAGCCAGTCGCGTCGTTGGCTATTTTTTTCTTGACTTTTTACCCGAATCGTGTATTGATTCCAAACCCCTTGACCTCCAGGTAATTCCTGCGGAGGGATAATTCCCGCCAGAGGTGTGAGGAGGCGTTGATAATTTTGAGCGATCGCCCGTCGGCGATCGTTCCAAAAATCCAGATGGCGTAACTTAATCTGAAGAATCGCCGCCTGTAGCGCATCGAGACGGCTATTAATTCCCACAGATTCATGATAATAACGCCCACTGGCCCCATGCTCTTTTAAAATCCGCATTTGAGAGGCGATCGCCGGGTCATTCGTCGTCACTGCACCGCCATCGCCAAAGGCCCCTAAATTCTTCGTGGGAAAAAAGCTAAAACAGCCTACATGACCCATACTCCCCACCTTCTGTCCCGCCCAAGTGGCCCCGGTGGATTGGGCAGCGTCTTCGATGACGGCGAGATTGTGTTGATGGGCGATCGCCATTAACCGGGTCATTTCCACCGGCTGTCCATAGAGATGCACCAGCAGAATCCCCCGGGTTTTTTCCGTAATCGCCGCTTCTAGGCGTTCTACATCCAAATTAAACGTCTCGGGGACAATATCCACAAACACCGGCGTTGCACCCACCCGGGAAATCGTTTCACTCGTGGCAAAAAACGTAAAGGGGGTAGTAATCACCTCATCCCCAGGGCCAATATCCAGCGCCCGGAGTGCCAGATATAATGCATCGGTGCCGGAATTGCAGGAGACGCAATGGGTTGTGCCAATATAGGCGGCAAACTGTTGCTCGAATTCGGTCACAACTGAACCGCCAATATAACGTCCCGAGGCCAACAGTGCTAAGACTGAGGCTTCTACTTCTTGGGCGATCGTGTGGTACTGCAAAGAGAGATCCAGGGGGGGGATATGATTCACGCCTGTACACCATTTTTTAGATACAATCAGATTTTGCCTTGCCAACTGACGCAGACAATGCCAACTTTTACGCTTGCGTAATGGCCCCACCCCCATTCAATATACCGAAACCGGGAGGCTGGATTCAAAAATCTTATCAGGCATTTTATAGTTAAGTTGCCATTGATCACAAGTCAGATTTCCCTAAAGGTTGCCAAAATAATAATCAATTAGAATAGCAATGGACCGTATTGAACTAGATTTTATCGATTTGGGATTGGCCCTGGGATTGATGGGGTTGGCGATCGCGCTATCCGCATGGCAGCGCCTGGGATTAGAGGGCCAATTGGCTTTAGCCAGCGCGCGGACGATGATCCAGTTGCTGATGGTGGGACTTTTCTTAGAAGCGGTGTTTACTTGGAGAAATCCCCTGGCGGTGTTGGCAGTCCTGATGGTGATGCTCACTATTGCTGCAATTGTCGCCCGCAACCGGATTAGTCAAAAGGTTCCTCGGCTGTTGCCTTGGGTGTGGGGGTCGATTTTTATCAGTAGTGCCATCACGTTGGTTTACGTTAATTTGTTGGTTCTGCGACAGCCGGAAGCTTGGACCAATCCCCAATATATTATTCCTTTAACGGGGATTGTGTTAGGAAATGCCATGAATAGTGGGGCGATCGCCGGGGAGAGATTTGTAAGTACCCTGAATGCTTCCCCGGTGGAAATTGAAACCCATTTGTGTTTAGGGGCGACTCCAGAACAGGCGATCGCCACCTACCGCAAAGATGCCATTCGCGCCGGACTGATTCCCACAATTAATACCATGATGGTGGTCGGACTCGTCACCCTCCCGGGGATTATTACAGGTCAATTACTCAGCGGGGTCAATCCCCTGAATGCCGCCGCCTATCAAATTTTAATTATGTTTATGCTGGCGTTTGCTTCTGTTTTGAGTACCCTGCTAATTACTAAAGGGATTGCTCGCGAGTTTTTTAACTCCGCAGCACAACTTCAAAAATTTTGAACCTCTGGGCTAAGTTGCCTGGAATAAGAAGGCTTCAGGGGATTTATTACCCCCGATAGAGAGGGCTTGGGGTAGATTGCAGTTGGATCACTAAACCTCTGCATGATGTTAGCGGGTTGGGTGACCCAACCCCTACCTGAAACAACGATTGTTTCTCATTCAATTTACGCCATTGACAGGGCTAGTCCTAATCTCTTCCTCTAGGAGGAACAAATTATCCCGGTTTTTAAATACAATAATCAGAGTCAGTCTAAAACTTAAAATAATAGTATTGGACTGAAAACTTCTTTTGTTGCCTGCTCAAAAAACATAGGAATGTTGGGGATTTAATTCACATTGAAGGACTGACTAATAAATAGGCAAAAATCTCACGTTCTTGAGTGATTGATGAAATTGCCCAAGATTTCAATAGAGATTATTCTGATTGACCCCATCAACCCACTCTACAACTCTCCAATAAAAAACGGCCTAAAAAATTAGATTTTTTATAAATTTACAACCTTTGGATAACATTTTTTATGAACCCTTACTTAAGCACTTTAGCTCTATCAGCAATGCCAGCGATCGGGAGTTATATAGGCGGGCTTCTGTCCGAATTTATTCCGCCCTCTAAAGGTAATTTAAGTTTAACCCTTCATGCCGCAGCGGGAATCATCCTGTCTGTCGTTGGAGTTGAAATCATGCCTCAAATATTGGCCGCCGATCCACCCTGGCTAATTTTTCTGGCCTTTGTTATGGGGGGTGGCTTTTTTATTCTGATGAGAAGAGGGATTAACTTTTTCCAAAAAAACACGGATAAATCCGAAAAGCAATCGTCAGCCTGGGTGATTTTCTTCGCCATAGGAGTCGATTTATTTAGCGATGGTTTAATGGTGGGAACAAGTTCAACCATTGCCTTTAGTCTAGCCCTGATGGTTGCTGTGGGTCATATCCTGGCCAATATCCCTACGGGAATGGCAGCAATTTCTAGTTTTAAGCAAATTAAAACATCAGCCCTATTTCGCCAAATGTTATCGGCTTCTTTTATATTTCCTCCGGTAATTGGTGCAACCTTGGGATATTGGGTGGTAGTCGGTCAACCGGAATTGATTAAATTTATGCTCTTAGCATTTACTGCGGGTATTTTGACTACCCTAGTGGTAGAAAATATGGTACCAGAAGCCAGTGAATATGAAAAAGAAAGTTATCAAGAAACACTTTGTTTTGTCGGAGGATTTGCTTTGATAGCACTGCTTGGTACTTACTTGAAATAGTAGGTTGCAAATATGAAATAAATGCTAAATTTAACGACAGTTTTTGTGAGTAAAAATTTCTCTTTTTTTTGGGCAAATTAACCAAAATGAGGAAATCAAATTATGACAGAATTTGCTTATCACGCTTCTCATGAACAATTTAAACCCAGCGCCCTGGTCAAGTACATCCAGATGGCGGAACGGGCTGGATTTACCGCAGGGTCTTCGTCGGATCACTTCAAACCCTGGAACGATCGCCAGGGAGAAAGTGGGTTTTCCTGGGCCTGGTTAGGGGCGGCAATGCAGTCTACTTCTTTACCGTTTAGCGTCGTTTGCGCCCCGGGTCCGCGCTATCACCCGGCGATTATCGCCCAAGCGGTTGCTACCCTCTGCGAAATGTTTCCAAACCGCTTTTCCGTGGCATTAGGCAGCGGCGAGGCAATTAATGAGCGGATTACCGGCGATCGCTGGCCGAGTAAACGGGAACGGAACGATCGCCTCAAGGAAAGTGTAGAGATCATTCGCGCCTTGTTTGCTGGTGAAACCGTAAATCACTCGGGTTTATTCACGGTCCAACAGGCTAAACTTTATACCCGTCCCGACGATTCCCCTGCCATTTTTGGGGCGGCAATTACCCCGGAAACAGCGGAATGGGTAGGGTCCTGGGCCGATGGACTGCTGACCACCTCTCGTCCTCGGGAACAACTTCAAAAAGTCGTCGAAGCCTTTCATCGGGGGGGGGGAAAAGGGAAACCAATGTATGTCAAGGTGCAACTGTCTTACGCTCAAAATGAGGAGGAAGCGCGCCAGGGGGCGTATGAACAGTGGCGCACGAATATCTTTAAAAGTTCAGTTCTGGCGGAACTGTCCACCCCAGAGGAGTTTGAGGCTGCGGCGCAGTTTGTTAAACCCGAGGACCTGGATGGACAAGTGAGGATTTCTGCGGATTTAGACCAGCATATCCAGTGGTTGCGCGATGATATGGAACTGGGGTTTAACCGCCTGATTCTCCATAATGTCAACCGCCAACAGGAACAGTTTATCAAAGCCTTTGGCGATCGCGTCTTACCGGCTTTATCGGGCGATCGGGTTGCGAGTTTTGTATAAAAATTTCGGCGAAACCCCCATCCAGAAACAAGAGTAGAGACGCGAAAATTCGCGCCTCTACTGGGGATTTATGGGATAGCCCTGTCAAGGTGGTAAATTGAATCCCGCCTTATCCTTGTTTCTTGTAGGGGCGTATTGCATACGCCCTCAATATCCGGCAATGGAATCCCGCCTTATCCTTGTTTCTTGTAGGGGCGTATTGCATACGCCCTCAATATCCGGCAATGGAATCCCGCCTCATCCTTGTTTCTTGTAGGGGCGTATTGCATACATGATACCAAATCCGGTTGTTAAAAGTCGGTTTTCTGGATTAGCCCGCGCAGGCGGGCTTCGTCCGTATAGCCCCAGGCTTAAGCCTGCGGGTTTTTACAGACCTTTGACAACCGGATTCCGTATGAGAGGGCGTATGCAATACGCCCCTACAAATACACCTTGACAGGGCTAGGATTTATGGGACTACTGAAAATAGAAATTGGGGATCAATTTAACCGATTCCTGCCCGTCCTTCTCTCGATCCAAACCGTAAAAAATGGTCATACCCACTGGGAAAACTGCCCGCTGCTACGGCTGCGGCGACATCGGGATAAGTTGCCCGATAAAACTGTTCGTTAAATAGAGGACTCGGCTGCCGTCCCTCCTTTTCCCCAGCTAGAGTAAAATGCTCGAATCCACTGGCAAGACTTCCTGCGGCGATCGCTGCGGCGACATCGGGATAAACACTCCGATAGAAGCCTTCGTCAAAGAAACGGTTAGGATTGCGTCCCTCCCGTTGTCCAAACTGAATGTAATGGTTAAATCCGAGATTGATCAGATTTCCGGCAACAGCGTCAGCAATATCCGGGTAAGCATTCACATAGAAACCTTCATGGAATAACTGAGTCCGGCGATCGCGTCCCTCAAAGAATCCCAAATTCAAAAAATGCTCAAATCCGCTACGAAATGCCCCGGCAGCCACTGCTGCTGCTACACCAGGATTCTGGGCTAAATAACGCCCTTCATTATAAAACGGACTGGGTTGTCGTCTTTCAAATTGACCGAAGGAGAAGAAGTGATCAAATCCATTACTGAACACACCGGAGGTTACTGCCTCAGCCACATCCGGATTATTGGACAAGTAAAAGGTTTCATCAAATAAGACATTTCCCAAAGGACTATCAATTAGGATAAATCCGCCACTGGAGGTAAAGAATGCATCAATTAAGTTGATAAAAGGCAATTCTATCCTTGGTCCGGGTTGGGGTGTAATTTTAGCCACAAAGGCATTTAAACTTCCCCCAAGCCGATTCAAATTATTGGGTAAATCTCCGGAATAAGTATTTCCAGCCAGATAAACTGTCCCTGCATTATCAATGTCGATGCCCATGCCCGTATCCTGGGCAGTCCCACCTAAGTAAGTGGAATATTCCAGAGTACCATCGGCAGTAAATTTCGTGACAAAGGCATCTCCCTCACCGCTATAACCTTGAAAGCCATTAACCGCCGGAAAATTGGCAGAATTAGTAATTCCAGTGACATAAGCATTGCCGCTATTATCAACAGCAATCCCGGTCCCATTATCATTATTGCTTCCGCCGAGTAATGTGGAATAAATCAGCCCACTGCCATCGTTCGCCAGTTTAGTGACAAAAGCGCTTTCTGAGTCACCGAGATTAGTTTGAAAGGGATTGACGGTGGGAAAGGTGAAGGTGCGGGGACTGCCGTTTTCCGGGGGCAACAGGGTAGCCGAGGGGTCAGAGAAGGTGCGATCGGCGATCGGCGCAGAGGGTAGGGGGACAACAACCGGCAGCAAAGGTGCGTTTACCGTTCCGGTGATATACACATTTTGGTTAGTATCCACGGCGATACTTTCTCCCAGTTCACTACCCGTCCCCCCGAGATACGTCGAGTAAACTAAATTGCCATCGGCAGCCAGTTTAGTGATAAAGGCATCTTGCCCCCACCAAAGGTACTTTGAATGGCATTTTGGGTGGTAAAATTATTAGAAAAAGTCGCGCCGGTTATATAAGCATTGCCGTTGCCATCGGTAGCAATTCCTAACCCGCCATCATCATTATTACCCCCGAGATAAGTCGAGTAAACTAACTGACCCTCGCTAGAGAGTTTTGCAGCAAAGGCATCTCCCAGGGTCAATCCAAATTGGGTCTGAGTGCCGCCATAAGCTGGTTGAATAGCATTGAGGATGGGAAAATCTGGTGATGCGGTTTCCCCTGTTATATAAATATTGCCATTATTATCAGCAGCAATACTGCGGGCGATATCGGAACCACCTCCCCCGAATAAGGTGGAATAAACTAAACTTCCGGTGTTAGAAAGTTTAGCGATAAAGGCTTGGGTGTCCAGGAATGAATTCCCCCCTTGAATTGCATTCAGAATGGGGAAATCATTAGAAAAAGTAAAGCCACTGACATAGGCATTTCCAGCATTATCGGTAGCAATTCCCTCCCCCTGATTGGATAGACTTCCGCCCAAAAATGTGGTATAGAGTAACGTGCCATTATTAGACAATTTGGAAATAAAGACTTTTCCAGGAACTGCTGGGTTGCCTGTCGTCGGAAAGTCGGGTGAACTCGTGTTTCCGATTAGATAGATGTTTCCCGCTTCATCGACCGAAATATCTCGGGCTGAGTCAAATTGACTACCCCCAAGATAGGTTGTATATTCTAAAGTGGGGTCGATCGCCAAGGCCACCGATGGATCATACTCCCCAATGGTAAAGCCAACTTGTGCATTGTCTAAAAGTTGATAAGCACCGCTGACGGTGACTCGTTCTCCGTTGATATCTTGGTACAAATAGGGGGCAGATTCGACTAATTCACCGAAGGGAGTCTCAATGACTAAGGCTCCATCTTCTCGGATATTCAGGCGATCGCCTCCTTCATAGTTCATCCGAATTTGTCCGGGATCTACACCAGGATTCACGATAAACTCGCTCTTGAGTTCTCCCTCATCCCCGCGATAAATTAAATCAATTCCATCATAGAGATTTTCATACTCAATGCCTTGATAAGTGGGAATATTTTCATGCCATTGGGATGGGTCATCTCCGGTGATAAAGTTAGCTACTCCCGGCAACGGTGCGACTGCTTTAATAGTTGGGTCGGGGTTAGAATCAGTAAATGAAACCTTGACTTGATGAGAGAGGGTTTCATCGTCGATGACTTGAGATTTGCTTAAGACAATCTCATCCGGGGTAAAGAAAATATCATGTTGCGCGCCTTGGACGAGAAACTCTACCTCCGGGTCAAGTTGTCCCACATTGGCAATAAAACTTAAGGGAAGATTGCCAAAACTTGCAGGAATCGAATCTGCGGTGGGGCTAACAGAAATGGGGTTTTCAGCCATACCCTGGGGATTTTGAAGGGAAGCAAGCTGATTATCGGGGGGTACAAGGGTACTTTGAATAGTAGGAGTCAGATCCCAATCTGACTCGGGTACAAGATTATCCATTTGCTTAGAATAGAACTGAATTCAATAGAAAAGGAGATAGACTCCTTTATTTGTCTATTAAATTCAAGGAAAGACTCAATTAAATCTATCTAAGGGTAGATTTAATTGAGTCTAATTTACCCAGGTTAATTGGGCGTATGACGTCCGATAAAGGCCCCATAAGGGTCGTAAAGTTCCAGGGGAAGCTGGGCGTTATCGGCGATCGCTTCTAAAGCAGTTCGGAGGGTCTTGACGTGCAGATCCAAGCCTTGACGGACTTTTGGGTCAGGGTTTGTACTGGCAACTGTAGCAGTTTGTTGAATTTTCCGAATGTAGTCAGCACTTAACCAAACACTGATCACACTATCGGTCAAGGTATATTCACAAACTTTGGGATTGCCTTGACAGGTATTGTTCAGATCCGCCCGAGTTTTGGCGATCAGATTGGCTTTTTTGAGTTCCTCTTGCGCGACTTCTCGTTGTGCCTTGAACTCCTGGAGAGAAGCAGCGGTTTTGGGGTAGTAATAGGTCCCTGTTGGGACTTGTTCGGCTGAGGCAACGGCCTGATTCCACTGGTCTACCGCTTGGGCCCATTGATTCTTGAGGGTGGCATTTTCCGCGCGATCGGCAGCGAGAATGGCAGACTGATATGCTTCTGTGGCGATTTTCTCCTTAGTTTTGCGATCGCGGGAGAGTTCAAGCTGCGATCGATAGCTAGGCAGGAGTTGACTCGCTTCCTGATGGGCCATCGTGCCTTGCGGCAGGGCCTCTAACTGTTGAATCACCTGTTCCCAACTGGTATAGATGGTTTCCCAGCTTTCCACGGACTGAGCGACACCACTGCGAGCTTGAGCGACTTTAGCCACGGAGAGAATCTTCTGCATTTGTTCCCGTCCGATTTTTTCCGCCTGAATCCGCCCTTGAATTTCGGTTAAATTGGCGCGATAGGTGGGTAATTTTTCGAGGGCGAGGGGATAGACCGGACTATCGGGGGGAACGGATTCCAGAAGGGCGATCGCCTGTTGCCAGTTCGAGGCAACCCCCTCCCACACTTGCAACGGATGGGGGGGATTTTTCCCTTGAGCAACGGCAGTTAAGGCGCTATCCAAGGCATTGACCATTTCATCCAAACCGGCGGTGAGGTTGCGATTTCGCCGGAGTAGGCGTTGGGCGGTGCCGTAATCTTTGGACCAGAGGGGAATTTCGGCTAACAGTTGACTGGCGGCGGTGAGTTGCCCTTTGGCAGATTGAATTTGTTGTTGATATTGAGCCGCTTGCAGCAATTCCGCAGAATCCTGGGTCAACTCGTTGGCGGTGACGACTTCCTGACAGGTCCCGATCGCGCAAGGACGAGACAAAGCGTAGAACGTGGCTGACCCCAAAACTAGGGCGATGGAAGCACAAGCGGAAAACGGCAATAACCAAGAACTGGGCTGGTTTCGTGACTGGCGTTGCCGTTGGGGTTTTCGTTGCCCTTGCTGTTGTCGTTGGGGTTTTCGTTGCCGTTGCCGTTGCCGTTCCGGTTCCAGTTCGAGTTGCTCCTCAAACTCTTCCTCCGGTGGGGGGGTATCAAAGGGATTGAGGGGAAAGGCGGCGACCGCCAAATCCATTGCCTGCTGTGCCTCTTCACTAACCGGAGGTGGGGTTTCCCGGGGATTGGGGGCGCTATGGGGAAGGCGATCGAGCAGGAGTACGGGTTGGCCCCCTTGCGGGTCCATGACTGCCCCGAGGGGTTGGGGGGTTTTGAAGGCATGGTAAGCGTAGGGGGTTTTTTGCCCCTTGAGTCTCAGATAGAGTCGTAACTGACCGGGGAGATAGCCCACCAGAGCTAGAATCGCTTGTTGAATCGCTTTAAAAGTCGGTGGTAGGTCGAGTTTGACCTCCGGAGTATGTTCTCCGAGGACGATTAAATTTCCTTGCTTGTAGGCGCACCGAATTCGCAACGGCAAATTTTGCGGCAATTCGGCGTGCAAGCGTTCTTCGATGAGTTCGGCAATGGTTTTTAAATCGCCTGGGCGGACTGCTGTTGTCATAAGTTTTTACCCCCGGTACACATCCTGTTAGTGCAGGTTTGCTGCTTACCGGCACGGGTTACGAACTGGCAAGCCTTCAAGTTAATTATTTAGATAGCATACAACATCCTCAAAACGGTCATAAGTTAGCTTTTTTTGACGCAACGGGGGTGAGCGGGGCGATAGACCGATTAGCAAGGGTTTGGGGGAGTCGGGGATGGGGGGCGATCGCCCTTTCGGGGTAACCGAGTGTGGTATTCTATCAAGTTTGGTGGGGTTGAGACTTAACAAATCCTGATTTAGAGATGGCAAATCCTAATAGCCAACACCCGCGATCGCAAGTCGGATCAGCCGGATGCGCTCCTACCCTCACCCTCAATCCCTAATGGATTGGCACTTTCATCAAAAGTAAGCCACACTACAAACGGAGTAAACCCAGAATCGAGAGGCCCCGAATTGCGATAATTTAAACCGGCTTTTATGCCCTTATAGTGTTCAGCCTTTGATCGTTCACACCCACCGTTTTTCATACATTCATGGATTTATTAGAGTATCAAGCAAAAGAATTATTCAGGGAAATGGGCATCCCAGTTTTGCCCTCGCAACGGATCGACCATCCCAAAGACTTAAAGGGACTCAAGATTCCCTATCCCGTTGTCCTCAAATCCCAAGTCCGTGCAGGAGGGCGAGGGAGAGCAGGTGGCATCAAGTTTGTGGCGAATACGATTGATGCGGTGGCAGCGGCTCAAAATATTTTTCACCTTCCTATCAATACGGAATATCCCGAGGTGCTTTTAGCTGAGGCTAAATATGACACCGATCGCGAATTTTATCTAGCAGTGGTTCTCGATCGCGCCGCCCGTCGTCCCCTATTGTTGGGGTCGAGTCAAGGGGGCACCCGGACGGAATTGGCGATGGAACAGATGCAGCAAGTGGTCGTGGATGAGGGCTTTTCCCCCTTTTATGCCCGTCGCTTAACTCTGAAGATGGGTTGCACAGGTCCCCTGATTGAGGCGGTGAGCGATATCGTCGAAAAGATGTATCTGCTATTTGTGGAGAAGGATTTGGACCTGGTGGAAATCAATCCCCTGGGAATTAGTCCGGGGGGGGAAGTGATGGCCCTCGATGGCAAGGTGACGGTGAATGATGAGGCCCTCGGACGCCATTCGAGTTTGTTACAGTTGCTGCCGAAGATTCAGCCCGATGAGGGATTGGTTACCGGGTCCGGTTCGGCGGTGATGGCGGTGCCACCGGAATTGAATTTTGTGGAACTGGATGGGAATATTGGCCTGTTATGTAATGGGGCGGGCTTGACAATGGCGACCCTGGATTTGGTCTATGCGGCAGGAGGCAAGCCTGCTAATTTTGTAAATATTGGTGGAGAATGTCGTTGGGATTTGACCCCGGAACTCCTGTGCGATCGCATCAAGCTCGGGTTGGCCCTGGTGAGTCAGAAGAAAAATGTCAAGGTGGTGTTGGTGAATTTGCTCGGGGGTCTATGTTCCTGCACTCAGGCAGTAGAGGCGATCGCCCATTACCAAAAACAGAGTCAGCGGGAAACCGCCACTGGAAATCCCCAAACCCAGGTGAAGGTGATCGTGCGCTTATATGGGAGCGAAATTGACCAAGCGCGCGAAATTTTGCAGGCGGTAGATGTGACGGTGGTGGAAAACTTGGATGAGGCGATCGCCTTGTCCGTGTCGTTGGCAACAAATGGCTAAAGGAGGGTTGATGAATTTTACGCCGGATACCAAAGTTTTAATTCAAGGCATTACCGAGGTGATCGGTTCTACTCATGGAGCTTTAATGAAAGCTTATGGAACCAATGTGGTCGCTGGAATTAGTCCCGGTTGTGGGGGCCAAACGGTTCAGGAGATTCCGGTTTTTGATATGGTCGAACAGGCCCTGCGTAAGGTCGGTCCAGTGGATGTTACGGTAATTTTTGTCAAGCCTTACGCGGTCCTAGATGCGGCTTTGGAGGCGATCGCTGCTGGCATCCGTCAGATTATTATCATCACTGAGGGAATGCCTCCTCTGGATATGGTCAAACTGGTGAGAAAGGCGGAGGCGACGGATACCCTCGTCCTCGGTCCCAATACTCCGGGGATTATCGTCCCAGGAAAGGTGCTCTTGGGTATTCATAAGAGCGATTTCTATACCCCCGGTTCCGTGGGGTTAATCAGTCGCAGTGGCACTCTCACCTATGAAATTGCCCTGCAACTCACTCAAGCTAAGTTAGGACAGTCGATCGCCATCGGGATTGGCAGTGATGCGATTTTGGGTTCCTCCTTTGCCCAATGGCTGCAAATTTTGGATGAAGATGACCACACCGAGGCGATCGTTTTAGTCGGCGAAATTGGCGGCAGTAGTGAAGAGGAAGCTGCACACTATATCGCCGCTGCCATTGATAAACCCGTGGTGGCTTATGTCGCCGGTCATCATGCCCCAAAAGGCCAGCGCCTCGGTCATGCCGGGGATATTATGGCGGCCCGACTTTCTACAGGTAAAACCTTTAACATTATCGGGGCTGATCCTGATACCGCTCAAAGCAAAATTCAGGCTTTTAAGGCGGCAAAAATTTCCGTGGCTTCTAGTCCTGCCCAAATTCCAGGGCTGATTAAAAAAGTTCTGAAACAAAAGAAAAAGTAAGGGTAATTTTAGGATAAAATTTCGGCCTTGAAGGGAGAACTTTGAAAAAGTTTAGCCCGCGTCAGCGGGCTAAATTAATCAACTATTTAACCCATACTTGAGTTTTGATTTATCACTCCTGATTTTGTCATCAAATGGATAGTGAAACAGTTAGTTCAATTCAATATTTAGAAATCAAAGCGGCATCTTTATTGCTGTATCAAGGGGTGTTCCGCAGTGAACTGGGGAAATCTTTTCTAAAACTGATCCAGTTGATTTATGAAAGTTCCGGGGGAGGCGCGGGAGGCCGGGTGGGATTAAATTGTCTGAAGGCTTATGGCTGCTGGTTTAAACGCTTGGCGGCAGAAGAAATGAGCTGGCAAGACTATCTGCTCGATCGCCTCCTGAAAGACGAAAATCCCTTTACCTATCAGGTGCAACGTCAGCCATTTGAAAAAATACCGGCCCCTTTAGTGGCAGCAGTCAAACATGATTTAGAGGCGTTGCAATGTTTCTATGACTGTTCTGGCGATCGCCTCCGTCAGTGGGTGGAATCCGCGAGTGGTATCCCCATGCCTCCCGTAGTCTGGAATTCATCCACCACCGAACCCGAAGCGATGGATCAATTGCCCCTCGGTTCCAGAAAACGGGCGATCGCAGCCCTCAAATCCACAAAAAAATGGCCTGATACTCTCCAGGAGTTAGTTGCCTATTACCAAACACAGGGTACCGGGCAATTTACAGAGTATCAAGCCTTTACTTGGCAGTCAGGGAAACTAAAAACCATCCCACACCCTGACCCGGTGCGGTTGACGCAATTAGTGGGCTATGAGTTCCAGCGCGAGACTTTAAAAAAGAATACGGAATTTTTATTAGCGGGTAAACCCGCTTTAAATGTTTTACTCTATGGCAGTCGAGGAACGGGCAAATCTTCCTTAGTCAAGGGATTATTAAATGAATATAGCCAGCAAGGGTTACGATTAATTGAAATCCCCAAATCTCAACTTCAACATTTACCGGAAATTGTCGATGAACTGCGCGATGCCCTTCAGAAATTTATTATTTTTGTAGATGATTTATCCTTTGAGGAAGATGACGATTCCTTTAAGGCATTAAAAGTAATTTTAGAAGGCACTCTGACCGCCCGTCCTCCCAATGTAGTGGTCTATGCAACCTCGAACCGTCGTCATTTAGTTCGGGAGTTTTTTGAGGAGAGACCCCGCCCTTCCCAGGCGGATGAAGTTCATGCTTGGGATACCCTCCAAGAAAAACTTTCCTTTAGCGATCGCTTTGGATTAACCTTAACCTTTGAACCGGCTAATCAAGACAAATATCTGGCGATCGTCCATCATTTAGCCGCAGAAGCGGGATTAAAATTATCCCCGGAAGACTTAGAATTTCAAGCCTTACAATGGGCTACTCGCCATAATGGTCGTTCCGGACGCACCGCCCGTCAATTTGTGGATTTTATGCGATCGGAACAAGGGATTTGATGACAATAACTATGGCAGATATAGCGTTTCCCACAGTTATAAAGTACGTTTTAGGAGTGCGGTAAGCGATGCAAAGCCTACGGCATAGCTTCGCTTACCGCACTCCTCATCACATCTGTCCCATGACAGTCCGGGAACCGCCCTAATCACATCTCCTCATTAAACACCGGATGGACCTTTTGAATTAACGATTGTTCCCACATTTGTAGGGTTTCTGCGGTCACCATTCCAGGCAGTAAAGTAAAAGTTCTAATCAAAATTTCAATGCCCAATTTGTGCATTTTTCCAAACATTGGCACTTGATGATTGGACTTCCATCTCTGACTGATACTGGTGGTGGCAATGCCAATATAAACTAAATTTTCGGTCCATTTTCCCTTGGAATCATAAATGATAAAATAGACGAAATATAAGCCAGGGAAATCCGGGAGTTGATGGAGTCCCTCCTCATTGACCACATCTTTAAAATCAACATATTGCAAATGATATCCGGCCCACTCGGAAATCTGTTCCGGAGTCAGGGATTCAAAAGGATTGAGGGCGGAGAGGGGAACGAGAGAACTTTCAGTAGTCATGCTTCGGGACATATCTTTTAAAGCGATCGCATCAGTCATCATGATTTGCTGATATTTCAGCCCGGAATCCGGCGTCAATTGGATTAAGTATTTTTCCAGATTGTCGCAAAACAGGGGATATTGAGCTTATTGTACTGGACGAATCGCTGCAAATCCCTTTCAAAATTCAGCCAAGTGATTGAGGATTAGGTTACTCTATATCCTTGAGCGGATGATTTATCGTAAGTTTAGCTGGGTCAGGACTCCAGGGTTCTCCGGTTTAGGGCGATTACCCCAGGGATACACCAGGCTTGAGGCCCCGATGAACAAACCGATTGTATGTTGACACCCAAGGAATGCCATGATTTCAACCGATCCCACTTTATATTTTATTGCACTTTTGCCCCCAGAGGCAATTCAGGAAGAAGTCACTGGATACAAACAGCACTTTGCTGAGAACTACCAAACTCGTCAGGCCCTTAAGTCTCCTCCCCATGTGACCCTACAACCCCCTTTTGAATGGGAGGTGCAAAAACAGGGACTGCTGGAAGAGTTCCTCAGAGGGTTTGCCAAGGTTCGGACACCTGTACCGATGGTCCTGTCGGGGTTTGGTTCGTTTCCTCCCCGAGTGGTTTATATTAATGTCAAGAAAACCCCAGAATTGTTGTTATTTCAGTCGGAGTTAGCTGCAGATCTCAACTCGTCCCTGGGAATTTATGACCCGAAATCTAAGGGGCGATCGTTTTCCCCGCACATGACGATCGCCTTTAAAGACCTTAGACGGCATCATTTTAATATGGGCTGGGCCGAATTTAAAGACCGGGAATTGTACTATGAATGTTCAGCCAGTCATCTGACTTTACTGGTATTTCAGGACAGGCGCTGGCATATTTGTGGGGAATTTCCCTTAAAAGCTTCGGTTGCTGAACCATTAGGTGAACCGAATTAAACTCCCTAGCAACCTGTGGAGATGTTCTTCCTTCTATTCCCGCTTAGGCGGGAATTTCAACCTAATCTGGTTCGTTAAAATCCTTTTTCTCTATCGCCAAATCCTCTAAGGTGTAGTTTTTATTCCACGGGTTCAGAATCAAGTGACCACCGGGCGATCGCTTCATCATCTATCCCCACCGAGTGAGCATTGCTTCCCCCTTTTGGCAGAGTGCACCGGAGTTCCTCCTCGCTAAAGTGGTCAACAGACTTATTTGTTATTTGCGAGTTGCCCCTTCTTAGGGATGACTCCGCTTGATTTGAGGAAAAAAATTATGTCATCCACATCCGATTCGGCTCCCAATTCTCAACCGCGATCGCCAGAAAATAACACCATGAGCGATACCGAACGTTGGGGTTCCTTGATTGGCGGCGGTGCAATGGTTTTAATGGGATTGCAACAAGCTTCCTTACGCGGTGCTTTACTCGCGATCGCTGGCGGTGGTTTAGCCTATCGTGCCGCTACCTCTGAAACCAGTTTGAAATCTGCCGTCGAGTCGGCGATTCAAGGCACCGATAAAATCTCCGTTGAACAAACCGTCACGATCTCCAATCGTAGTCCAGATGAACTCTACCACATCTGGCGCAATTTTGAAAATCTGCCCTTATTTATGAAGCATCTCCAGTCCGTCAAAGTTCTGGATGAGAAGCGCTCTCATTGGGTCGTCCAAGCCCCTTTAAATAACACCTTAGAATGGGATGCCGAAATTATCACAGACCGGAAAAATCATCTGATTGCCTGGGCTTCTGTTGAAGGTGCCGACATTGAAAATTCCGGATTTGTCCGCTTCCAAACCGCCCCCGGAAACCGAGGCACTCAAGTCAAAGTTGTTCTCGAATACAAACCCCCTGGCGGCAAACTCACCGATGCCTTTGCTCACCTCGTGGGTCAATCCGCTGAACAGCAAATTCGCGATGATATTCGCAGTTTTAAAATGCTGGCAGAAGCCGGAGAAATTGCCACAATCGAAGGTCAACCTTCGGGCGCTTCTTAATTTAAGCCTAATTGGAATAAGGATTTATTCCTAAAGAAAGAGACAAAATTTTCTGATTATTGTTCCAATGAAAATAAGTTTTGACCAAAAACTTGAAAACCATTAAAACCAATTGAGCTTATGAATTTAAACAGAACTTGGCTAAAAAATATTCGCCTCAATCGCACGATTGGCTGGTGTCTAGCTACCCTCACCTTGCTGTTCGGCTTTGCATTTGGAGGCGTCACGGATAATAGCGCACAGGCTGCTAAATTAGTGACCCCTGAGTATAATCCCGAACAAGTAGACTCAGCCACGGTTAAGAAGATTAAAAACAGTGCTGAAGATTTCCCCAGTGAAGAAATTGGGGATACGGGGTTAAAAAATATTCGCAACTTGGGGAAAAATATTCCTAAAGTGATCGAGCAGAATATTGATGAAACCCTGAATCCGGATAACCCCGATGCTCCTGGAACTCGGTCCGCCACTCCTCGTTCCAATAGCCGGTAATTTGGGAGAGATATCTCTACTCTGGAGAAATCCCAAGCTTTCCGTTGAGTGAGGGGAGAATACTAGATAAAGTAGGGACATTTTTCTTTTCAAAATGGGGAAGAACCCCACCCTAACCCTCCCCTTCGTAAGGGGAGGGGACCGGAGAATCACCCTAAATGTAAAACGTAAAAACCCTAATCCTTAACCCTAAATGGGGAAACCGCTATATAAATTACCCTTGATTAGAAGTTAGGAGAACTCAAAAAATGAAAGCAGTCTGCTGGCATGGTAAGAACGATGTGCGGGTTGAAACCGTTCCGGACCCCAGTATTTTAAATCCAAGAGATGCGATTTTAAAAATTACTTCGACGGCGATATGTGGGTCTGATTTACATCTTTATGATGGATATATTCCCACGATGCAAAAGGGAGATATTCTCGGCCATGAATTCATGGGAGAAGTGGTCGATAAAGGTCCTGAAGTGAAGAATTTGAATAAAGGCGATCGCGTGGTGATTCCCTTTACTATTGCTTGCGGTCACTGTTTCTTTTGTAATCGCGATCTGTGGTCTTTATGCGATAACTCCATCCCCGATGGTAAATTAGTAGAAAAGGCTTACGGTCACACCCCTTCAGGATTATTTGGATACTCCCATCTGTTGGGTGGATATGCTGGAGGTCAAGCGCAATATGTGCGAGTTCCTTTTGCCGATACGGCAGCTTTGAAAATACCGGAAGGAATGACCGATAAACAGGTGTTATTTCTCACCGATATCTTTCCCACGGGCTATCAAGCGGCGGAACATTGTAACATTCAACCGGGGGATACGGTAGCGATTTGGGGTTGTGGTCCTGTGGGACAATTTGCGATCCGAAGTGCCTATATGTTAGGTGCCGATCGCGTGATTGCCATTGATCGGGTTCCGGAACGCTTGGCAATGGCGCGAGAAGGGAAAGCGGAAACGATTAATTATGAAGAAATCGATGCCGGGGAAGCGCTTAAAGAAATGACTGGCGGCATTGGACCGGATTCTTGCATTGATGCGGTGGGATTAGAAGCTCACGGGACTGGATTAGATGCCTTTTATGATAAGGCAAAACAAAGTTTACGGTTGGAAACCGATCGCCCCACGGCATTAAGACAGGCGATCGTTGCTTGTCGCAAAGGCGGTACTCTCTCGATTCCCGGTGTGTATGGCGGATTTGTGGATAAGTTTCCCTTGGGGGCGTTGTTTTCTAAAGGATTAACGGTGAAAACGGGACAAACTCATGTCCATAAATACCTCAAACCGTTGCTCGATCGCATCCAAAATGGGGATATTGACCCAACCTTTGTGATTACCCATGAGATGGGTTTGGAGGAAGCACCTCAAGGATATGAAATATTTAAGCATAAGCGTGACAATTGCATTAAAATTGTCTTAAATCCTTAACCCTCAGATGTGGGCGACTGCCTTGAGTGATTAGCGCAGTTTTCGCCCTCTATTCTGGACGTGCGGAACTTAATAGCGGGCGATTGTCATGATGGCGATCGCCCGCTATCGCCGCAGGGATTCTCTATCCTTCCCTCTTTTTGTCGTGATAACTAACTATGAAACAACAGCCCTCAACTCCGAAAACACGCCCTTCCGACGAGTGGATCGAAATTGGTAAAATCATTGGCGTGCAAGGTCTCAATGGTGAAGTTCGAGTCTATCCCTCCACAGACTTCCCAGAACGGTTTGAAGAACCGGGACAGCGATGGTTAAAGTATCCCAATCAATCCACACCTCAACCTGTGGAATTAGTTCACGGTCGATTGATTGAAAATAAGGGAATCTTTATCGTTCAATTGGCCGGGGTAACCGATCGCAATCAGGCCGAAGCGTTGCGCGGTTGTGTGATGTTAGTGCCTGAAGGCGATCGACCCCATTTAGAGGAAGATGAGTATTATATCCAGGATTTAATTGGATTAGTGGCGATCGACCAACGCACGGGGGAGGAAATCGGAACGGTGGTCGAAATTCTCACTGCTGGTCATGATATTTTAGCCATTAAACCTCCGGTTGCATCGGTTGAAATTTCTGATATTTCTGAAAACCCAGATGCTCCCGCTAAACGCAAATCTAAGCCCAATATTTTAATTCCATTTGTGAAAGAAATTGTCCCAGTTGTGGATATGGCATCCGGTCGGGTAGAAATCAATCCACCGCCAGGTTTGCTAGAAGTTAACCCTTAAAATCCAGTCGAATTAAGGGGGTATTGATGAGGGAATTTTAGCCAAAAATTGACTCTAAAGCTGGAGGATAAACCGAGGTAGGCAGTCACCTCAAGGGAAGAAAAACTGGGGTGATTTCCCTTTTTTTGATGAGACTTCAGGCAGGATTCGTGATGGTTTCCCCTAAACCTTCTTAAAAAGGATAGCTTTTTAGAATTTTGCCAGGGGTCTATATTCTCCCTGACCTGGGTTGTTGGTAAGTATTTTTACGAGTAATTAGAGACAACCGGCTTGATTTTAGCAATTAGGAGAGTCCTGGTTCAGAGTCCGGTTAATTTTTATTAAATTTAAAAGGCTTTTTATCATTTCGGGATATCTCAGATTAAAATAGATTTTGAATAATCTTAACGCCGGTCTCAGCATTTGAGGGATGTAGAGACGGGGGTTGGGATAACTGGTTTTGAACTGGCCGATGCAATGGTAGCTAAAGACTGCGTAGCAAAGGCGATCGCTAGGGCAAAGCGCTCAACCTCTAACTCATCATCAGACCCTCATCCTCGATTTCAGACCTGGGAGACTCATTATGACTGTGAACTTAAATAACTATCAATTCCTGGAAACCCTGCACTCAGGAGTGAGAACAGTCATTTATCGTGTTCAAAACCAGGTCGATGGGTCCAAGGCGATCGTCAAAACCCTCAAATCTGAATATCCCAGCCTCGCTGATATTACCCGCCTGCGCCACGAATATCAAATTTTAGAAACCTTTGATATCGACACCATTATCCAACCTATTAGTTTAGAACCCTATAAAAATGGGTGGGCGCTTTTCCTAGAAGATACGGGCGCAATCTCTTTAAGTGAATGGAGGGAGTCTCATCCCCTTTCCCTTGTTAAATTTCTGGAAATAGCGATCGCTGTAGTCGGGGCATTAGGCGAACTGCACAAACATAACATTATTCACAAAGATATCAAGCCTCAAAATATTATTATCAACCCCCTCACGGAAACCGTTCAACTGATTGATTTCAGCATCGCCTCACGGCTCGAACGAGAAAATCCCAACCTCAGTCACCCGGACTTGTTGGAAGGGACCCTGGCTTATATGTCCCCAGAACAAACCGGCAGAATGAACCGGAGTGTAGATTACCGGAGTGATTTTTATTCCCTGGGTGTCACCTTCTATGAACTGTTAACGGGAACCTTACCGTTTAGCAGTAATGACCCCTTAGAACTGGTCCATAGTCATCTGGCAAAAATTCCAATTCCCCCGCATCAAATCGACCCAGAAATTCCCGAAGCGATTTCTGCTGTCATCATGAAATTGCTCTCCAAAACTGCAGAAGACCGCTATCAAAGTAGCGCTGGCTTACAATTTGATTTAGAAACCTGCCGGATTCAACTCCAAACCAACGGGGAAATAACCCACTTTGTTCCAGGTCATGCAGACAAAGCGGGACAACTGACTATCCCCCAAAAACTGTATGGCCGGGATCCAGAAATTGCCACTTTGCTCAATACGTTTGATCGAGTTGCCAACGGCAGCCGGGAACTCATGCTCGTTTCCGGCTATTCCGGCATTGGTAAAACGGTTTTAGTGGCCGAAGTCCACAAACCGATTGTTCGACAACGGGGCTATTTTATTGCCGGTAAATTTGATCAATTTAAGCGCAATGTTCCGTTTGCGTCTCTGATCCAAGCCTTCAAGTCCTTAATTCTGCAACTGCTGACTGAACGCGATCGCGAAATCGAGACTTGGAAAACAAGACTGAGTGGAGCATTAGGCAGTAATGCACAAGTTATTATTGATGTCATTCCGGAAATCGAACTGATTCTGGGCAAACAGCCGCCGGTTCCAGAACTAGGGGCGCTTGAATCTCAAATTCGATTTAGTCGAGTTTTCAAACAATTTATTAGTGTTTTTACCACGAAACAACACCCCCTCGTTTTATTTTTGGATGATTTGCAATGGTCGGATTCGGCCTCATTGAAACTGATAGAAATGCTGATGACCGACCCGGAAATTCAGTATTTCTTATTGATTGGTGCCTATCGGGATAATGAAGTCTCTCCCGTGCATCCCACAGTCCAGACGATTGAACGAATCCATGCCGCAGGGACAGCGGTTCATAATATTGTTCTCCAAGCCTTACAGCTCCATCATGTCGAAGAAGTAATCGCCGATACCCTGAATGAATCGGTTCAGTCTAAACTACTGGCGCAACTGCTGTTTAATAAGACCGGGGGAAACCCATTTTTCTTAACTCAACTTCTCAAAGCCCTGTATCAGGAAGATTTACTGATTTATGACTTGCCCTCGGGAAGGTGGCAGTGGAATCTTACCCAAATTCAAGCGATTGGAATCACGGATTATAACGTCGTTGAACTGATTGCCCGAAATATTCGGAAATTATCTGAAGAAACCCAGGAAGTCTTAAAGCTGGCAGCTTGTATTGGGAATACGTTTAACCTAGAGGTTCTGGCGATCGTTCGGGAGAAATCTGCCTCATTCACGGCTGGACAATTGTGGTCAGCACTTCAAGAAGGGTTGATTTTACCTCTAAGTAATGAGTATAAAATTCCGATGGTCTTTAGCCAGGAGGAATCCCAAGAGATTACCTTGGCTGATGTCAAGGTTGATTATAAGTTTTTACATGACCGGGTACAACAAGCCGCTTATTCTCTGATTCCCGATGAACAGAAAAAACAGACCCACCTGAAAATCGGGAAAATGCTGTTACAAAATACCACAGAGGAAGAACGGAAAGAAAATATCTTTGCTTTGGTCAATCAACTCAATTATGGGATAGATTTGCTCCAGTCGGAGACGGAAATCTATGAGTTAGCCTCCCTTAATCTCATTGCTGGACAAAAAGCCAAAGCAGCTACGGCTTATGAGTCGGCTATCAAATATTTAAACGTCGGTTTAGAACTGCTAACGGAAGAAAGTTGGGACTCACAATATGAGCTAACGTTTATCCTACATTTAGAGGC
The DNA here is from genome assembly GCA_963821735.1 of uncultured cyanobacterium. Classification (GTDB taxonomy): domain Bacteria; phylum Cyanobacteriota; class Cyanobacteriia; order Cyanobacteriales; family Laspinemataceae; genus Laspinema. Next base: position 453,392 of record CAWGFK010000070.1, on the reverse strand, counting down.
GGCAGAGGTAGAGTTTATAACCACCAACTTTGCGCGATCGCAACATCTGTCGGATATTCTTCTAAATCAAGCCAAAACACTCCTTGAAAAAGTCAAAGTTTATGAAATAAAAATTCAGTTTAATATTGCTCAAAATCAGCTCAGGTCAGCGATTGAGATAGGGGTAAGCGTTTTAGAAATGTTGGGAGTTCATTTGGAACAAGACCCCCCAAAAGACTTGGTATTTGATAATTTAGCGGACTTACCCTCTATGACGGATCCAAATAAGCTGGCAGCAATGGGAATCTTAAATACCATTGTGGCAGCAGCTTATATTGGGCATCCGGCAATGTTCCCCGTAATTATTTTCACAATGATTACGTTATCCATTCAATATGGTCATTCCGCCCCTGCTGCTTATGCCTACGCTTTTTATGGGGGGCTACTCTGTGGGGGACTCGGCGATATCGATTCTGGATATCGATTCGGGAAACAAGGGGTTTACTTGCTCGATAAATTTAATGCTAAATCGGTCAAGTCCAAAATATTTTGTGTCTTTAATGTTTTAGTCCGACATTGGAAAGAACCCCTTACAGAAAGTGTGACTGCTTTTGTGGAAGGGGTTCAAAGTGGGCTAGAAGTGGGCGATATAGAATTTGCTTGTCATAATGCCGTCAACTATTGTAACTATTCATTTCTCAGTGGAGAGGGGTTAGACAAAGTTTCCCAAGAACAGGTTAAATATGTAAATATTGCTATAAAATTAAAGCAAGATTATGATATTTATTATATTAAAATATATCAGCAGCTTGTTGACAACTTACAGGACCGAGCTACGGATAAACTTTCTTTAATAGGAGAGAGTTTTAATTACCCAGAAATGCTGCCGGTTATTAAGGAATCTAAAAATGCCACTTTAATGTATTCTTACTATGTGGCTGAAATCATTTTATTTTACTTATTTAAAAATTATCAGCAAACCTTAAAAAGTGTCAATTTAGCCTCAGAATATACCCAAGGCGGGTTGGGGTTAATGCATAGTGCTGCCCACAATTTTTACTATTCTCTAGCCCTGTTAGCTTTGTACCCATCCGCCCCACCTGAAGTGCAAAAAGAATACCTGCTCGCAGTGGATGCCAATCAGGAGAACATGGCAAATTGGGCTTTTCATTGTCCGGAAAACTTCCAGCATAAATATGAATTAGTAGAGGCAGAAAAAGCCCGAATTTCCAAAGATATCCAGAAAGCAATGGATTATTATGAACAAGGGATTCGCGGTGCACAACAGCAAGGCTATCTTCCAGATGAAGCATTAGGAAATGAACTAGCAGCAGAGTTTCAGATCTCCCTGGGCCGGGAGAAAATTGCTAAAACTTATATGACCGATGCGTACTATTGTTATGTTCGCTGGGGTGCAAAAGCAAAGGTCAAGGATTTGGCGGAACGCTATCCTCAATTACTAGATGCCCCGTTGAACCAGTCTGCGGTGGTTCAGGGGCGGGAAACGATCGCCACCCTCATCCATGAAACCCTCGCCGGGACCAGCATGATTGACCCGAGTCTGCTGGATATGGCATCGGTGATCAAAGCTTCTCAAGCAATTTCCGGGGAAATTTTGCTGCCCAACTTGCTGGAAAAGTTGATGAAGATTTTAATCGAGAATGCTGGGGCAGAAAAAGGCGCTTTAATCCTCTGCCAAGGTGGGGAATGGGTGATTGAAGCCCAGGGGAATCCAGAAAGCGTGCAGGTCATGCAATCCGTTCCGATTCATCAGAGTAATGATGTGGCGATCGCCGCTCTCGAATATGTAATCCGCACCCAAAAAGATGTAATTTTCACCGATGCCAGTGCAGAGGAAATTTTTAGTGGCGATGCTTATATCTGCGAAGAACAACCCAAGTCTCTGCTGTGTTTACCCATCCTCTACCAAGGCAAACTCAGCGCCATTCTTTATTTAGAAAATAATCTGATTGCCGGTGCCTTTACCCCTAGGCGGGTAGAAGTGCTGAAACTGTTATCCAGCCAATCGGCGATCGCCTTAGAAAATGCCACCCTTTACCACAACCTAGAACTCAAAGTCGAAGCCCGAACTCAAGAATTAAAAACCAAAAACGAGCGATTAGAAATCGAAATTCAAGAACGAGAACGGGCCGAAAAAGCCGCTGATGCTGCGAATCAGGCCAAGAGTCAATTCCTGGCCAGTATGAGTCATGAACTGCGAACCCCCCTCAACGGAATTTTAGGCTTTGCCCAAATTCTCGCCCGGGATCCCAACTTAAACCCCAAGCAAGAAAGTGGGGTAAAAATTATTCACAAGTGTGGTAAACATTTGCTCACTTTAATTAACGATATTTTAGATTTGTCTAAAATTGAATCTGGAAAAATGGAATTGTACTCCCGCAATTTCCACCTACAGGAGTTTTTACAAAACATTGCCGAGATCTGCCGAGTTCGGGCGGAAAGTAAAGGCATTTCCCTGATTTATGAACCCAACGATCAACTACCGATGGGGGTTTACGCGGATGAAAAACGGTTGCGTCAAGTATTGATTAACTTGCTTGGGAATGCGGTTAAATTTACCGAAAGCGGCGAAGTCACCTTTACCGTTGAATCCTTACCCTCCCCAGGGAAAGACCCTCAGAACCCACGAACTACCCTGCGATTTCGGGTACAGGATAGCGGAATTGGCATTGCACCAGAACAACTCGCCAACATATTTTTACCCTTCGAGCAAGTGAAGGGAACGGTTCGTCAAACGGAAGGAACGGGATTGGGACTGGCAATTAGTCGTCAGTTAGTGGAGATGATGGGGAGTTCTATTCAAGTTGAAAGTGAGGCAGGAAAGGGGAGTGAATTTTGGTTTGACTTAGAGTTACCTATCCTTGAAAATTGCGCGGGGGAACCCCAAGCCTCTCCAAAAATTATTCGGGGATTTGTGGGAAGACCTCGGAAAATTCTAGTCGTTGATGATCGATGGGAAAACCGGTCCGTCCTCGTAAATTTACTGACTCCAATCGGGTTCGACGTTCGGGAAGCAATCGATGGGCAAGATTGCCTAAATCAAGCGCGGTCTTTTCAACCGGATTGCATCATCATTGATTTAGTCATGCCGGTGATGGATGGGTTTGAAGCGATGCGGCAGATTAGAAAAATGCCCGAGATTAAGAATGTAGTGGCGATCGGGACCTCAGCCAGTATTTTTTCCTCCCAGGAACAGACTTGTCTGAAAATAGGGTGTAATGATTTTCTCCTTAAACCGATTCAAGATGAGCAACTTTTGAGTTGCTTAGGAACTCATTTAGATTTAGAATGGATATATGGGGAGCAAGCTTCTATTAGTTCTGAATCCAGTCTTACTGATGCTCCTATTCCCCCCCAATCTAGTGCAGTGATCGCCCCTTCTGCTGAGGAATTAGCTATTTTATTTGATTTGGCAATGAAGGGCGAATTGGTCACGATTCAAGAGCGGGTGCAACGTTTGGAAGATGGGGATCCGCGTTATGCACCATTTGCTACTCAGGTGATTCACTTCGCCAAAACCTTTGCCGAAGAGGAATTACTGGCTTTTGTCCAAGGGTATATGGAGACAGGAAAATGAGCGATCGCAGTTTGGAGTTAGGGACCATTTTAATCGTCGATGATATGCCGACTAATTTAGGGTCGGTGGTCGAGTTCTTGAGCGAATCTGGGTTTAAAATCTGGGTCGCTCGCAGTGGCAAAAGTGCCTTAAAAAAAGTCGAGTATTCTCAACCGGACTTAATCCTGTTAGATGTACTCATGCCGGAAATGGATGGCTTTGAAACCTGCGAACAGTTGAAACAAAATCCTGTTAGCCGAGATATTCCCATAGTTTTTATGACGGCCCTAGACGATACGCAAAATAAGGTCAAAGGGTTTAATGCCGGTGCCGTTGACTATATTACGAAGCCGATTCAACATGAAGAAGTCTTAGCGCGGGTCAAGACTCATTTGAGTATCCGCCATCTCACCCAAAACCTGGAAACGGAAATTGTGGAACGCGATCGCGCCCGAGCTGAACTAGAATGCCTCGCCCAAGAGTTAGAACACCGAGTCGAACAGAGGACAAAGGCATTGCTGGAAACCAACAATCGCCTCAACCAGGAAATTAATGAACGCAAACAAGCCCAGATTGCCTTACAGGAATCGGAAAACCGAGAGCGACAGAAAGCCCTCCAACTGGAACGTTCCCTGTTGCAACTCCAGCAAATGCAAAGCCAACTGATTCAAATTGAAAAAATGTCGGCTTTAGGACAATTGGTAGCCGGGGTTGCTCATGAAATCAACAATCCCGTTAATTTCATTTACGGTAATCTCACCTACGCTCATAACTATACTCAAGACTTGATTGAAATTGTCGATCTCTATCAGCAGCATTACCCTGAACCGATTCCTGAGATAGAGGAAGCGATCGAATCTACTGAATTACCCTTTCTCAAGGAAGATTTACCGAAAATTTTGGACTCGATGCAAGTAGGGGCCGATCGCATTCGGGAAATTGTCTTATCCTTACGGCATTTTTCCCGTCATGAGGGATTTGAGATGAAGTCGGTTAACCTGCATCAAGGACTGGATAGCACCTTGATGATTTTAAATAACCGCTTGAAAGCCAAACCCGATCGCCCAGAGATTGAAGTGATCCGCGAGTATGATTCCCATTTACCGGAAATCGAATGCTATGGCGGTGAACTCAATCAAGTGTTTATGAATATTCTCGCCAATGCGATCGATGCGATCGATGAGTGGAACGACAGGAGAACCCTCGCTGAAATGAAAGCGCATCCCACGCGCATTGTAATTCGCACGGAAGTCACCGGGAAAAATCAGGCCACCATCCGCATTTCCGATAATGGACCCGGAATGTCTGAAGCCGTTAGAGGCTGTATTTTCAATCCCTTTTTCACTACCAAACCCCCGGGAAAAGGCACGGGTATCGGACTCTCCATTACTTGGCAAATTGTGGTCGAAAAACACAAGGGAAATCTGCGCTGTACCTCTTCTCCCAATCAAGGCACAACCTTTGAGGTGGAAGTTCCCATTTCCCATCAAGTTGAACTGTTATCCCTGTCTGCTTAGAGGAATAATCTTAACTACCGCACTGAAGATTCGTTCGTAGTGACGACTTCAGTCGTCTGTTTTCCCAAAACTCAGGGGGAGAACGACTGAAGTCGTTACTACAAACATTGACAGCGGAATTTGGAAGTAGTCTTTAAAATTTGGCTTTGATTTTTCTGAGTTGATCGCGCAGGGCATTCATAATACTTTTTTTGGCCGGTTGTTGCACGGGACGTTCTGGTTTCGGTTCATTCAGATAGCGGTAATGTTCCCAAATCTCCCAATAGGGACATCCCGGTTCAATCCGAAATCCGGCCCAATGGAGGTAGTCTAACGGTTGTCCGAGCTTGGGGTCAATTAGCCGATCGCCTTCCCTCTGAAAATGTCGGCTACCGGCCCAACTTCCAGGGGCTTTCCCCTCACGACGAACGATGTTAAATCGCCGCTGAATCCGCTTCAAAACCAGATAGTTAAAGATAGGTTGATCCGTGGTTTTTTGAGAAAAATCAAAGTAGTCGGTATGGGCGGCACATTCGGCAAAGGTTTCGTAGAGTTCATTCTCGGTAAATAAGCCCTTTTTGGAACCCCATAACCCACTGTTAAAAACATCTTTCAGGTCTTCTGGGGTAAATATCCCTTCTTCTAAGACCTTTTGACTAAAAACATTCTCAATCCCATTGGTATGTTGATAATCGTAACAGAAAAAATCGTAGTCTTTGAGATAATCCAGCAGCTTGGCAATTTTATCAAATACCACGATATCAGTATCAATATAGAGAAATTCATCAAAGGGACCAAACCAACAGGCTTGCTTGCGCTGTTTGTTGGGATTGTTGAAAAATCCGGCCCCAAAAATTTGATAGAGTTTCTGACAAAGCTGGTCTGCAAATTCTAAATTTTCGTAGATTTGCACCCCATATTTGTTGGTGACAATTTCGGCAATTTCATGATAGTTTTCATCAAAAGGAATCATCACGATCGCCGTTTCTGAATCATACAAGCGAATGCTATTCAGTAGGGCGATCGTCTGCTCCTTTACCCGGTCATTAGCAACAATATAAATTCCGCGACTCATACTTTTTTCCTCAACGGGTTAATCCTAATTTTCTCATCACACGATTGACTAGCGAGGGAGGCGGATTGTAGGGTTTGGGTGGGGTAGTAAATTGGGGTCGCTGGGATGGTTCGTGCAAGTACCGATAATGTAAAAAGATATCGCGATAGGGGACATCGATATTTTCTCCGGCACAGAGGCGATCGAAGAGTTTGGAGGACAGACCAATATAATGGAGATAGGTCAATCGTTGTCCCTTATCATAAAGCCCATTCTCTCTCATCTCGAAATGTCGAGAAGTCACCGCATTGCCAGTGACTTGTTCTTTGGGCAAATGAAAGGCTAAATTATAAAGCGGAATTCCCAATTTCATTCTCATATAATTGAGGACCGATTGATTGGGCGCTCCTAAGTATAAAACCTCAGACTCTCCCTCGGCTAATTGTGACACCACCCAGTCCCGTTGCTCTGGAGTAAATAGTCCGCGCGTTCCAGCAAAGCAACCCGAGCAAAAAATATCTCGGTTGACTTCTTCCGCTTTGAAAACCTCAAATAACTTGGGGGAGTTGATGTTAAAAATATGGGACGGGTCTTTATACTGAAAGTCATAGACCACAAAATCTTGATGTTCTAAAGCCTCAAAAATCGGGTCGAGGGAATTGAGCGAGCTAAAACATCGGCATCAAAATAGACAAATTTGGCAAAGGGACTGGCGGGGTCAAAGGCGCTGTAGCGTCGATTCGCACCGATCCGATAGACCCCTTGGATGCCTTGTTCTTCCCACCCTTTAAAGGCAGTCGGATGGGTGGACCAGACTTGGTGTGAAAATTCTTCCCAGGGTTGGAATAGACTCAGATCGGTTAAGAGGGTAACGTTGGGTCGGGTTTCTATCTCGGCCCGAATTTTCTCAATGCGATCGTCGTAAGGAATGACGGCAACGGGGAAGTTTGGCCCAGCATTGACTTCAACGCTGTTTAAAAAGGCGACAAGCTGGTTATAAACGACGTCATTGGCTAAGGTATAAATCCCTTTAGTCATGTCTGCAACTCTCCGTTTTTTCTACCATGATTCTATCCAATTCATCACCGGAGTTGGGCCGGGACCGATGCGATCGCCCTTGGTCCAGGTCAGACCCGCGATCGCACCCCCCTGTTGCTGAGGCAGTCGCTACCCTGGATGCACCGTTAAATATCGAGACCTACCCTACCATGAATTGACCGAAATTTCAATGGCCGATACTTCTGCGGGGAGTCAGGGGTGGGGTTAAGTTTTTCGGGGACCTACCACCACCCCCTGAGTCTGATTTTGACTTATTTCTTCACATAATAATCTCTCGTTCCCTTGGCGCTGAGGGCTTCTCCGAGACGGTTCAACCCATGCACATAAGCGGCAGTTCGCATGGAAATGGAGAATTCATCGGCAATTTGCCAAATTTTCTCGGTTTCTTTTCGCATTCTCTTCTGCAAGCGTTCCTCAACTTCCTCCAATTCCCAATACAAACCGCTGCGATTTTGCAGCCATTCAAAATAACTGACCGTGACCCCTCCGGCATTGACTAAAATATCTGGAACGACATAAATGCCTCGGTCTTCTAGGATGCGATCGGCTTCGGAACTAATCGGTCCATTTGCCACTTCAAAGATATATTTCGCCTTAATATCTTGGACATTGGCTTCGGTGATTTGATTTTCCAAGGCGGCAGGAATCAGGATATCCACCTCTAAGGCCAACAGTTGCTCATTGGTGATAATTTCATGTTCCACAATGTTACAAACCGTGTCTTGACAATAGACCGCTTGAATCCCAGAATTGGATTTTTTGTAGTGGAGGATGCTGGGAATATCGAGTCCTTTTTTGGCATAAATTCCCCCTTGCGAGTCGCTGACGGCGACCACTTTGTATCCCGCTTTGGCTAGAAGTTCGGCCACCACGGAACCGGCATTCCCAAATCCTTGAACGGCGACGGTGGTTTGATGGGGGAGTCGGTCAAATTTCCCCATAATGGCTTCAATGACATAATAAGCACCGCTGCCGGTGGCGGTATCCCGACCCAAACTGCCGCCTAGGGTGACAGGTTTGCCGGTAACAACGCCGGGGTTGAGAGAACGACTAATAATATTATATTGATCCATCATCCAGCCCATGATGGTGGGGTTCGTATAAACATCGGGGGCAGGAATATCGATGTTGGGACCAATAAAATCGGCGATCGCATCAATATAACCCCGAGTTAATCGTTCTAATTCTAGTTTAGAAAGTTCTTTGGGATTGACGGTAACGCCGCCTTTTGCACCGCCAAAAGGTAAGTCGAGAACGGCACATTTAAAGGTCATCCAAAAGGCGAGGGATTTGACTTCATCCATAGAAACATTGGGATGATACCGAACGCCTCCTTTCCCTGGACCTCTTGTATCGTCGTAGCGCACTCGATAGCCTTGGAAAATGCGTAAGGAACCGTTGTCCATTCGCACAGGAATGGAGACGTTTAAACTAGCTTTAGGATATTTGAGATATTCGAGGGCGTCTTCGGAAATCGAGACGTATTTCATGGCCCGTTCTAAGCGTTTGCTGGCATCGGCAAAGAGTGAATCGGACATTTTAGTATGCTCCATATTGGCGATCGCGCTGGTGGTGCAAACCCTGAATTAACCCCCGTCTTTCGGTGAGGAAATGTCCAGTTTCCTAAATCTGACCTCTGCCGTTGTCATGGCTGGATCAGCCTTGGCATGACTCCGAAGAGACCCCAGGAGGCTAATCCGGTTCCGCCTGGGGGAGATGAGAGAAACTTGACTTTAGGCGCTCTGGGTGATTGATAAGCATAGAACATAGAATTATCAAAAACAATATTATATGCTTATGCTGTAAAAAGACAGGGCAGTTCGGTTTGTTAGCAACGCACTACTGTAGTCTATTATACAGTTTTTAGGGCAGTTTCAGGATAATTAAACGCGACGACTCCGGCCAATCTTAGGGATAATTCCTTGAAACTCATATCGAAGTCATTGATCCCTGGTTTGATTTAGACTATAACGGCATTTAATAGGTCAGCCTCAGAATCCTCCAGGGAGGGGGTTGGGTTGAGGTAACCATGCAGGGATAGAGAAAAGCCGAACCGAACTCAGTGCCGTTGCAGGCAGATCACCGTCTAAGCATTTAAACTATGAACAGGGGATGCAGCAAAACCCGAAACGAGGCGGGGTGCGATCGCCACCCACTTCGATATCTGCGGCCAAAACCGATCGGCGATCGCCGAAAAGCTTCAACTCCGAGAGTTGGACTAGGTGAGCGGAAACTATAAGATTCCACAAGACTAAATTGCCAATATGATGATTCCACTCCTAGCGGCGCTATCGGCCTCAGCAGCAGGGGGTCTGCGGATTGCCCTACCCCTGCTGTTAATCGGTTTATTAAATGCGGATGAATTATGGTCCCGCGTCCCCCTGCTGTCGCGGATTTCCCCCCAGGTGGCGATCGGGGTGTTGGTGAGTTGGTCCTTATTTGAACTATTTGCCACCAAACAACCCTGGGGACAGCGCCTCCTCCAAAACGTGCAACTGGTATTTAGTCCGTTTGTGGGGGCAATTATGGGGATGGCGATCGCCGCCGCGAGTTTTGGGGACGATAGTGATGCCCCCACCTTTATCGTGGCCTTAATTGGCGTCGTCGGGGGATTATTGGCCCTGGTGCTCCAACTGGTGCAAGTTGGGTGGTTCTATCGCCTCGGAAAATTACCCCTCTGGGCCATTCTCGCTCAAGATGCCTTATGTATTTGCCTCGTTCTCTTCGCCTTCGACTCACCGACAGAGGGCGGCATTATTGCCTTACTCCTGTTATGGTTAGCGATTCGTTCTTCCCAGGAGTGGTATCGCTGGTATATCCAGCAAGGTGCGCGGAAAAATCCGCGCCAGAATAAAACCGAACCCGATTAAAGTTCGGCAACCCGGGGACTCTCCCGGTTCTCTATCCATAACTAGGCCATGCCGGTTACTGAGAAATCCCTCAGTCTCCGGCAGCAACTACAGCAATCCGATAAAATGTAACGGTCCATGACCGCTGATTAATTCAATTAAGAGTCCCATAAACCCGAGCATCGCCAGTCGTCCATTCCAAACTTCCGCAGCGGTGGTCATGCCCCATTCCCAGCGTTCTTGGGGATACATTTTGAAGTTTTTCTGGGGACGCATGACTTGATCCAGGGTCAAGGGTGGGGCATCGATCGCCTCGACCACTAAATCCGCTAAATCCTCGATGAATACTGGATGCGTATTCAACGCCGGGACGCGATGGAAATTTTCAATTCCCGCCTCTTCTGCCACTTCTCGATATTCCATATCGATTTCTTGAAGGGTTTCGATATGTTCCGAGACAAAGCTGATCGGGACTACCAGTAAATCGTTAATGCCTTCTGCCGCCAACTCGGCGATCGCATCTTCCGTATAGGGTTTGAGCCATTCCACCGGACCCACTCGACTTTGATAGGCCAGGGTATGACGATTGGGACGATTCAGGGTTTGTACGATTAGTCTGGTACATTCCTCAATCTCATGCTGATAGGGGTCGCCTGCTTCTTCCACATAGCTGACGGGGACCCCATGAGCGCTAAAGAAAATATGCACTTGGTCGGGATTTTCAAACCCCTCCAATTCTCGGGCGATCAGTTGCGCCATTGCTTGCAGATAACCGGGACGTTGATACCAGGAGGGGATAACCGTGTGTTCTTGGGGGGCGAGAGAGGGGTTGTCTGTCCAAATTTTTTCCAATAATCGGAAACTGGACCCGCTGGTGCTAATGGAAAATTGGGGATACAGGGGGAGGATGATTAATTGTTCGACGCCATCGCGCTTGATGCGGGCGATCGCCTCTTCCGTGAACGGATGCCAGTAGCGCATTCCGATGTACACTTGAACATCCTGCCCCTTGTCCTGTAAACTTTTGTTGCAAGGCGATCGCTTGCTCCTCAGTAATCCCACGCAAAGGCGACCCCCCACCAATTTCCATATAATTGGCTTGGGATTTTTTATGCCGCAGGCTCGAAATCAGCCATGCCAGGGGTTTTTGCATCCACGGAAAAGGCAACCGAATGATTTCCGGGTCAGAAAACAGGTTGTACAGAAAGGGTCGAACATCTTCAATTTGCTCCGGCCCACCTAAATTCAGTAACAGTACCCCTACACGGCCCATAGCAGTCACAGTTTCCTTAGAGTTTTCATTATTGTTTACTTATTTTAACAATAATACCGTTGATTAAGTCACAGTTTGAGTTAAATCCGCATTTTTATTCCAGGGGGTATCCGTGGCAACAATTTTGAGAGACTGGAGTTATCGCTATCAGTGGCTTTACGATGGCATCTCCCGCATCGCCGCCCTCAGCGTCGGTGGGGAATCTCGCTTTCGTCAGTTAGCCCTCGAAGGACTCACCCTCCATCCCGACAGCAAAATTCTCGATCTATGCTGTGGGAGTGGTCAAGCCACCGCCTATCTGGTTCAATCTTCCCCCAACGTCACCGGCTTAGATGCCTCTCCCCTCTCCCTGAAGCGGGCGCGAAACAATGTCCCCCAAGCCTCGTACATAGAAGCCTTCGCCGAAAATATCCCCATTGGCGACAGTGAATTTGACCTCGTGCATACCAGCGCCGCCCTGCATGAAATGGATCCCGAGCAATTGCAGCAAATTCTCCAGGAAGTCTATCGGGTCCTGAAGCCGGGAGGAACTTTTGCCCTGGTCGATTTTCATCCGCCCACCAATCCGCTATTTTGGCCCGGATTAGCAGTCTTTTTCTGGCTTTTTGAAACCGAAACCGCTTGGCAATTACTCCAAACAAATTTACCGGAACTGTTGCAAGAAATTGGCTTTAAAGTTGATTCTCCCCGACTCTATGCCGGAGGGAGTTTGCAAGTGATTCAAGCTCAAAAACCCGATTAAACTCCGCCCTGAAACCGGAAACTTCCCTTAACCTAACTGTCCATCTTACTTCATTTCCAAGGCTTTATAGAGACTATCTAACTTTTCTCTAACCTCCGGGGGTTTAGCCGTAAATCGGATATAAAAATGACCCGGTTCCGCTGGAGTATCTAGCACTTTGGCATAGATATCTTCGCTGGTTTTTAAAATTCCATAGTAGAAATGAACTAAGTTTAACTTCAGATTACTCATGGATGGAGGAACATAATTTTCTTTTCCTTCTTTAACGCGAATTTCGGCACTTTTAGGAGAGAGTCTTACTAAATCTCCATTCAAAATTTTATCGCCGATATGTTTCCCTTCTAAAACCGTATATTGGAGCGGAATACCTTCATTCAAAGTCACGAAAATCTCTTCTTCTTCAGGAAGATAAAGATTATACTCGCCGCCAATTCCCCCCACTTCATGAATGGTAATCGGTTCTTTCACTCCTTTGGGTTTCACCTGTTTTTGACGATTGATTCGTAACGGAACCGTAATGGACCTCAAGGTTGAACTGGAAATGAGAACTTGACTCCCCGTGGTGTAGGATTCAATGCGATAAGTTAAGTTAACCTGACTGCCTACAACGCCGTATTTTGTACGCTTTTCTGAGCCAATATTTCCCAGGACAACTTCCCCAGTATTAATCCCAATTCCCATTTCTAAGGGAGGTAAATTCCATTCGGTCATTTTTTCATTCACCCCCTTCATAGCTAATTGCATCGCCAGGGCACAGGCAACCGCCCGAGTCGAATCATCGAATCGCGGAGTCGGTGCACCAAACAGCACTAAAATTCCATCCCCCATGAATTCATCAATCGTGCCTTCATATTCAGTAATGATATCAGCCATTTGTTTGAGGTAAAAATTGAGAATTTCCACCACTTGTTCTGGGGGAAGTCGTTCCGAGAGGGCAGTGAATCCTCGTAAATCTGAAGTCAGAATGGTAATTTGACGCCGATCGCCTCCTAACTTAAGCGCTTCTGGCGTATCCAGTAAATTAGCCACCACTTTATCGCTCAAGTAGCGTCCAAATACCTGCTGAATCAATTTATTGCGTTTTTCTAAATCTCCATTGGCAATCGCTAAATCAGCAGTTCTATCCTTCACGCGCTGTTCTAATTCTTTAGCCGTTTGTCGTAAACGACCGAGAATTAAAGTTAGTCCAAATAACGCTAATCCTGAGAGTCCACCCAACATCAAAAATGTCCCACTCAACCCCCTTTGGGTATCGGCAATAAAACTGCCTAAAGGCTGAGAAATTTCTAAGATGCCGCGCACATCTCCCACTTGCCAATCGGTTTTAGGACTATCGGGATGGGAGTTATGACAAGCAACGCAGGTGGCTTTCATTAAATCGGCTTGAGCATACCGAAACATCTGATTATTCCCAACTTTCTCAGTTCGATAAAACGAACGGTCCGGAAATTGTTTTAAATAGCGCAACGCATCCCGTTGAAACCCATCTCTCGGTCCCCCCTCTTCTCGTCGCCAGGGAAAGGGATAATCACTATAGAGATGGGCGGACATTCCCCTATTATTTTGGCTAATGGTATGGCCTAATTCCAGTAAAAATGTAGCAGGTAAAGGGATCGCCCCGGTTTGAGTTTTATAGTTGTGGGTGACACTAATTCCGGGGACCTCATTAATCCGGTCAACCGCTTGCCCACTGTAGAGGGTGCGTGCTTCTTGCATCGCCTCCGCAAATAAAGAAGCATTTTGAAGGGCTTGAGATGCAATCAAATGGGAAGAAAGACGGGACATATTTGCCATCGCCACCCCCACCCCAATACAGAATAAAACCGTTAAAACGAGGATGGTGCGTTTATAAAGTAAGTGCAAGAATTGTTTCCAAGCTCGCTTGATGAAGTTACCCATCGATATCTCCCTCTCCTAAAAAGGCTTGTTCCGAGGATATCCGATCGCCGTTAGAAAACGGGAGGGTAGACAAGGTTAAATTTTATTTCAAAAAAAATTACAGGCGATCGCCTGCTTTTGCTTCATCGGGATTGGCGACAAGGGTGGGCTTTGCCCACCCCATTGACTTGACTACTGCAACCCCTCTTTTAACTGGGCTTTAGCCGTATCTAACGCCTCTTTTAACTGTTTCGGGTCCCGTCCTCCCGCTTGCGCCAGGTTCGGACGTCCCCCGCCACCACCACCGCAAATTTTGGCGATCGCGCCAATAAATTTACCCGCTTGCAATCCTTTGGCATTCACTTCTTTGCTAAAGGCAGCGACTAAACTGACTTTATCAGAACTGGGAACTGACCCTAAAACTACCGCCCCATTTCCGAGTTTTTGCAGTAACCGTTCTGCGGCAGTTTTCAAGGATTCCGCATCGACTTCGCCAAGATTAGCAACAATCAATTTAAACTCCCCAATGGATTCAGCATCGGCGAGTAATTGGTCCGATTTAACAATGGCTAATTCGGCTTTCAGGGCTTCTAATTGCTTTTGGGTCGCCTTCAATTCCCCTTGAATGCTATCAATGCGATCGCAGATTTCCTCGGGTTTGACCTTAAACCGATCGCTCAATTCCCGAACCACGCGATCGCGCACTTCCAAATAGTCTAAAATCGCCGGTCCTGCCACTGCTTCAATCCGTCGGACCCCGGAAGCAACCCCAGATTCAGAAACAATCTTAAATGCGCCAATTTCAGCGGTATTACTCACATGAGTTCCCCCGCACAATTCCATTGAAACCCCAGGAAAATCAATCACGCGCACTTGATCGGCATATTTTTCCCCAAACATGGCGATTGCACCTTTTGCCTTCGCCTCCGTCAGTCCCATCGTCTCAACCTGCGCTTGATGTGCTTCCGCAATCCAGGTATTCACCCGGTCCTCCACTTGTTTTAACTCATCAGGAGTCAGAGACACGAGGACAGTTGAAATCAAAGCGTAAACGGTCAAAATCAACCAAGGAACCCGCTTGAGAAATTCCTTCATCCACCAACAGTTTTAAGGCTGCTTGGAGCAAGTGGGTTGCGGTATGATTAGCTTGAGCGCGACGACGACAAGCACGGTCAATTTGGGCAGTAATGCGATCGCCTACAGCAGATGCTTCCCCGTTCAATCCGTCCGAAATGCACAAAGAAATCCGATTCCTTTTTCACCTCTTCAATCCGAACCAAACTATCTTGACCCGAGAGAAATCCCCGATCGCCTATTTGTCCCCCGGATTCAGCATAAAATGGCGTTTTGTCTAAGACAATTTGAACGCGATCGCCAGAGGTTGCTGATTCAACAGAATTTCCCCCCATCAAAATCACCGTCACTTCTGAGGTGGTTACGGGTTCAGAATAGCCTAAAAATTCAGTCCCGCGAATATGTTCGGCGAGTTTATCTAAACTACCTTGTACTGTGAGGTCAATGGTTTCATGGGCCGCTTGCGATCGCACCCGTTGTTCTTCCATTGCTGCCTCAAACCCAGGCAATTCTACCGTCATTCCCCGTTCTTCGGCAATTTCTTGGGTGAGTTCTAAGGGGAAACCATAAGTATCATAAAGGATAAACGCATCCCGTCCGGGAATTTCTTTGGGGTTTTTCTCCATCAGTTCTGCTAACAGTTTCTCACCCCGTTCTAGAGTTTCTAAAAACCGAGTTTCCTCCCGTTGGAGTTCCGCCTTCAGACTTGCCTCGCGATCGCGCAGATTAGGATAGGCCCCTTCACCCAAGGCGATCGCCGCTTCTGCCACCTCGGGAGTAAACACCCCTTGAATCCCAATTAATCGTCCATGACGGACCACCCGACGAATTAACCGGCGCAGAATATACCCTCTGCCAATATTAGAGGCGGTAATCCCATCAGCAATCATCTGCACCACAGCGCGAGAATGGTCCCCAATCACTTTGAGAGAGACTTTGGTTTTTTCGTCTGCCTTGGCGTAATCAATTCCTGCAATATCTGCCGCTTTTTTGACAATCGGGAAAATCAGGTCTGTTTCATAATTGTTGGGAACTTTTTGGAGGATTTGCGCCATCCGTTCCAACCCTAATCCCGTGTCAATATTCTTTTTTGCCAAGGGGGTGAGATTGCCTTCCGCATCCCGGTTGTACTGCATGAAAACCAGGTTATAGAATTCGATGAAGCGAGTATCATCTTCTAAATCGAGGTTGTCATCCCCGAGTTCGGGATGAAAGTCATAATACAATTCTGAACAAGGACCACAGGGACCCGTGGGACCCGACGCCCAGAAATTATCCGCTTCATCCATGCGCTTAATCCGATGGGGGGGAATGCCGATTTTGTCCCGCCAGATATTAAACGCTTCGTCATCTTCGCGGAAGACACTGACGACAATGCGATCGGCAGGGAGTCCATAAACTTGGGTGGAGAGTTCCCAGGCATAAGCGATCGCCTGTTCTTTGAAGTAATCCCCAAAGCTAAAATTGCCCAACATCTCAAAAAAGGTATGATGGCGGGCAGTGCGTCCCACATTTTCGATATCATTGGTGCGGATGCACTTTTGGGATGTAGTAGCGCGAGGGAATTCAGGAGTGCGTTGTCCGAGAAAAATGGGTTTAAACGGCAACATCCCGGCGATGGTGAGTAACACCGTGGGGTCTTCTGGGACTAAAGAGGCACTGGGTAGGATTTGATGACCCCTAGCGGCATAGAAATTCAGAAACTTGTCGCGGATTTGGTTACCGGAGAGGGATTCAGGAACAGCAGGCATGGGTTAGTTAACGACTTTCATTGAGTGAACAGGTACTCTATTGTTGCATTCGTTGAGAGGCGATCGCTACCTCCGTCCCGTAACCAGTTCTGTCGAGAGGGGACTGGGGACTGCCAAGGGCGATCGTACAGCATCATCTCCCGATCTCCTTTCTCATCCCAAATCCAGCTATGAAAAGTCGTTTTTATTTTTTATAGAATAGCCCGCGCAGGCGGGCTTTGTCCGCAAGTCCCCATCCTTGAGGGTGCGGATTTTTCTCCCAACTCCCCCCTGAAAAAACCCAGTAGGGGATCTACTGGGTTTAACTGTTCCGCTCAAATTGATATTCATTAATCGGCCAAAACGTCTGTTCTCATCTCCTAGGAACTGGGTTGTGTAAATGCTTCCGTAGAACAGTCATCTCTTCTTCCGCTACCCCGCAAAATCGTACATTTTTTCTCATCATGATTCTGTTGATTGACTGAATCAACAGGATTGGTATAATTGGAACTGATGAATTCCGTAGTCTTACTGAGATTGTCTTTAACTTGAGGCACCCCAATTACCGTACCAATAACTAAACTAAAAAAAACGAGGGAGGTTAATTGCTTAAGCATCAAACTGGTATGGGTAAATTGGTCATCCCCTCCTACAAGTAAGCCTAAAAAATTCAGGAATATTTCTTAAAATCTTCTAAATTCCTAATATTTTTATTATCCCAGACTTCATAAAAACAGAGGAACACTAGAAAATCCGGTAAATTTTTAAAACTTTCAATAAATCCGTAGGGCCTATGGTATTAGTTTGTATTATTTTTGTCACAGTAACCGGCCTCCTCACCTCCGCCCACTGGAAGATCACCTCTTGTTCCAGTTTAGACAACCGATTCCACTGCTGAGGTCAACCCGATTTCAACTCTTATGGTAATAAAATAATGTCATCAAGTAATACCGTACTCACCGATTCTCCCAAGTCATGGATCAGAGTCGCCACATTTTTCAACTCGAAAGGATTGCCTACTTATTCATAAGGTCCTAAAAAACGCTCTCCATCAAAGTGGATCAGATGTGTAGGAGATTCAGCGACCCATATTTCGGTTTCCCAAGAAATTTCATTGATGTATTTTGCCAAATCCTGTCGATTAAGGAAGGCAGTAACAAATACAAGACCGGCTGTTGAATTTTTAAATAAGATTTGAAGCTCATTCCTCCGCTTAGGATTAATTGGCCCATGACTGGTCACCGCTTCAATAAGTACAAGCCAATTTTTTTGAGTATGGTAAACCACGACATCTGGCATCTTACCATGACTATTGACCGTTATTCCCAAACGGTTAAAAATATCCGGCTTAAAGTAAAGCCATTTATCAGCAGCATCGCCTACATACATCAAGACCCCACCGGGAGTAAAGCGAGCGCAAAATTCCTCAATAATTTCTTTTATCAATAAATTTTGTCCGCCGGGAGATAAAAGAATTGTATCTTCTGAAGATATCTCTACGGCAAGTCGTTCCATATGTCGTTCCCGGGCGTAACGCTGGGAAAGTGTTTCTATAGCTGAAAGGTAGAGTCCGAGGCTCTTAGTCCACTCATCGGTATCATACCTACGAAGTAAATATAAAGTAGTTTTTTCAATTTGATAAACAGTTTTTGGACTATTAGGCGGCCTGGAAATATTGTCTGGGTTAGAAATCACAATTCCGGCCTCTATAAATTGATGAATGGTTTGTCGTCGAATTGTCTCGCGAGTATTGGGTTTATAATTTTTGCCATAATATGTTGACAGGAATTCCATAATTGGAGTAATTCCTAGTAGGGGACTACTCGCATTCGACCATTTTGTATCTGGCTTTAAATCGAGCAGAGCGAGTAAAGTCAAAGCAGAACGGTCATTTTGCTGACCAGGCGGAAGACCAAGGCTTTTAAGTATTAACTTCGCTTGTTCAGTTTTCTGGACGGATTGAGCCTTGAAAAAATTGCTTTGTTCAGTCATTTTAACAATATCCTAAGTGTTAAAATTAAAAGATAACTGGATAGGATCCTCAAATGGAAGACATTTTTTTGAGTCTGATCGCACCCTATTTTCTAAGTACAGTTTCACCCTAACCGCTAACGACTTAGCCAAAATGGGTGGAACAGCATTGCCAATCTGTTTACATTGACTTTCTTCACTGCCGTGAAATTCAAACCAATCGGGGAAACTTTGCAGGCGTGCGCCTTCGCGAACCGTTAACCGGCGTCTCCGTCCTTCCGGTAAGCGAATTCTCAACATATCTCCGGTTGGTGCGCTGAGATTGCGACAGGTTACAGTTCGGGAGGGTCGATCTAAATGTAAATCTCTAGGGTTGACACATTTAGAGGCTTTTTCATATTTTCTAATATATTCATCCATGCTTGGAGTGAGAAATTTGGAGTTGGGGGGGGCCATCAATGCCAGTTCTCCGAGGGCTTCTCCAGCGGTGTAGGGATGATAGTGATGAGTCTTTTTGGGCCATTCCCATCCGCCTTTATGGGCGATGCAAAATAATCTCTGTCGGCGTTGAGGGACACCATAATCACTTGCGGTAAGGATTTCCCATTCGACGATGTAATCTAAGGCTTTTAAGCGGCTAATGATGTCTTCAAAATAGGCTTTGTTGCGAAATCGCATTCCTGGCACATTCTCAAAGATAGCGATCGCCGGTTGATGGCGTTCTACCGCATTGATAAAAATCGGAAATCCATCTCGACTGTCTTTGACTCCCTGTTGATTTCCTCCGACACTAAAAGGTTGGCAAGGAGGACCGCCAATAATGACCGATGCGCCTTCCACGAATTCACTCTCAGGGGTTAATAGAACCCGATGGCAAACAGAATTGAGATTTTTCCGATAAGTCATACAGGCATCGGGGTCCATTTCATATCCAATGGTTCTAAATCCGACCGCTTCAAATCCGAATGCAAATCCCCCACAACCGGAAAACAGGTCAATCACCAAGGGTTGAACGCTGGAAGAGGAAATGGTTTTAAGTTCAGTATTCAGAAACTCAAGATAAGGTATTTTTTGGGTAGCTTGGTCGAGAGTCATGGTTTTTGGATGAAAAAATATCGATAATAATCATTGAGCTGCTTCCCAAGGCTCATCAATAGGAGAAATTAGGTCATTTTCAACCAGAATGCTTCCTTTGAGGGGGTTCGTTTCCAGGGATGGCGAAGTGCTTTCGATGTCTTCTAAAACGATAACGCGGATGATTTTTCCTTCCCACTGGTGGGAGTATTCCGACGGAAGGCTAATCATTCCGTTTTGGAGAATGGTTTTAAATTGAAACGCTTGCATGGGTTAACGGGAGTAAGAGGGTATTTTTATTATAACTAAGCGGGTATTTTTTCCGTAAAATATTTTAAGCGAAACTCCCTGAATTTGACAAGGGTCCTGAAAGGGTGACTGCTCCTCCTGGCAAGGGTCTGTTTGCTGTCTCTACAACCCATTTAGCCTACTATTCGCGGTTTTTTTAAGTCGAGTATGGTCGTTCTCGGTCTCTGGAAAAAAAGAGATCGCCTCTAATGTTTCATCCCCACAAAGGCAAGGGCTTAAATTTTGATAAAATACGTCCAATCCATGTAAGATAATATATGTTTTTGTGAGAAATACGGACAACCTTGAATTCCAGATTACGCCACAAGGGGAGGTGTTTTAATGAATCCAGTTAACTATGGGGCGATGTCTGATGGAGAATTAAAACAATATTTTCTCAGGCATCGGGAGGACAAGTTGGCGCTGAGAGCTTATTTGGATAGACTCGCCGATCGCCCCCGTCATATTATCACAACCGCCGATGATCCAGAGTTTGAGCAGAAACTTCAAGCATCAGTGATGCAGCAAATCCAAGGGACCGAGGGGAACGCTGAAAGGGATTAGATTGCTCAGAACAAGAAACCGGGTTTCTGCCCAAAATTTTGGAAACTTGTCCCAGTTTGGGTGAAGAAACCCGGTTTCTAATCGGTGAAGTGATGGCCTAAAGTGCCTGTTTCAGTTGTTGCTAATTATCCTAAAAATTGTCCTTCCGTTTATCTTGCTCTCGCTCTCCCCCAAGGAATTGAGGGGTCTGCTGCCAGTTCTACGGCGACGGAAAAGGCTCCGTAGCGGTTGAGGTGACTGGGGTCGGCAAAGTAATTATCCTGGGTAGGCCAGAGTTGTCCGAGGTCTCGGAAGATAAAGCCTCGTTGAGTCGCCATCCGTTGCATTTGACTCCGGAATTGTTGTTCGGATGAACTTCTCACGGGGTCGAGGTAATCGCTATTTAAGGGGAGATTAACAACAACCAGAGGGATTTGTTGGCTGTTGGTAAATTGCGCGATCGCCTCTAAAGCTCTCGTCTGTTCTCCCTGCAAGCTAAATGCTGCATAATCTCCATCATATTGTCCCGAGACTCGTGGATGTTTCTGATAGTAGGTCTCGGGATTATAGCGATCGCTCACCGGAACAAACCCCGTTGGTTGCATTTGGTTGGGGGTCTGCTGGGCGATTAGGGCTTCCATTGTCGGTAGGGGGGGTCTCCCAGTTCCGGGGGTGGGTGCAGTGGGTCTTTGGTTGTTGGGACTCTCTACCGGGTCCCCTCTTCTCATCCACATCGCCTGCTGCGTCTCGTCATTGTAGGTGGCGGCAATTTCTTCTCGGACCTGACTAAACCAGACATTCATCGCTTGATAGGTTGTGGCAAGGGCTTCTCGGGGGTCATCATTGGTGGTGAGTGGGGGGGGCGGGTCGGTTTTAGGAAAAGCCCCCGGGAGGCGACTTTGCCTCCGTCTTATCGGTGCGGTTCTCGTGGGGGGGGATGAACCTTCGGTTTGCAGGGGGCGCACGCCACTGGAGAGGCGGCGATACCCTTCGGATTCGAGGATCGCTTGATAGGTGCGATCGGGACGACCACTATTAAAGGCTCTGACGCCATCGGCCCAAATAATCAGTTTGGGGAGTTGATCCGGGGTTAAAATTCTTCGGAGTACCAGGTCAATGACTTGGGCGGTGGCCCCATTGATACTAAAGTTATAAATCCTCAGTCCCGGATGTCCGTAATGGGCTAAGGCGAGTTCTAAGGCGAGGGGGTCTACCCCTTGCAATGCCCGGGAACTGCCGACGATTAAGATATCTGGAGGTCCGGATTGGTTCAACTGCTGCTGATAGCGGATCAGTTGTTCGTCGAGTCGCTGACTGTTAAAGGAGGGGAACGGTTGGGACTCCGATGCCCGGGCATTGATGACTCCTTGGCCGATCGCCGGAGGAATCCATAGGGTTTGAGTTACTGCCGGGAGTGCGATCGCCAAGGATAACAGTCTCAAAGTCACAAACGGAAGTCTTCTCATATCGCTAATTTGTTAGGGGGGCGAGTCATTAGGGGAAGGCAATTCTCTTGAATAGTTTAGCCAGTTCGGTCTCGTTCCTTGCTTGTCTGCCTCGGACGGGTTTTTGAGCGGTTGAGGTTTCCGGGTCCCCATCACCAGGGCGATCGCCCTTCTCCAACTTCCCCTGAGATCCCGGCCATCATTTTAGCTCAAATCATGCGTTTATACTGTTACAATCCAGGCCAGATAACGGTCCCGGGAACGCACAACATCGGTGGGGTGGAATTGAGTTCATTCCCGGACCTGGGATGACCCAGGAGGGTGATCCGGTTTGGAAGCCGCCTCAAAAATGGGGACCCCAAAATCCCCGTAAAAAATTTGGAAAATTTTGCAAATCTTCACAAGATTTTCACACCTGTCGATTATCTTAATAATCAGCTAAGGTTCCAAACCTGTTCGTAACTTCTTTCAAAGCCCCTTTAAAAACTGCTGGCTGTACTAATGCCTTTTACAACCGTTTCTTGTACAAGGACTCAGCCAGTTTATAAAAATAACCCATAACCAGACCCACGAGGGTCTGGTTATATTTTTCGAGCTAATTGTAGCCCCTGGGTGTCGCATTCGGCGAAAATGAGAGGCCCGGGTTTCGGGGACTCAGACCCCTCAAAAAAATTTTCTAAAATTCCTAAAATCTTCATAAGATATTCACATTCATTAATTATCTTAGTAAGCAATAAAGGTTTTAACTTCTTTTTAACTCATTTCAAAGCTCTTTTAAATTCCACTAGCTGACACTTGGTCGTTGCCCTGCCCTCTTGTATTCAATACTCGTCAGCTAGTTTATAAAATTAGCCCAGACCCGGAGGGGTCTGGGCCTATTATTTTGGAGGAGCATCTTGGTATTGGACCCTCGATCTGATCCCATTCTGGATGGAACCCTTGATGTTAAGGGATTGCAGGGAGAGGCGACGACTCCCAGAGTGAGGCCAGAACCCCCTCAAAAATTTTTTTAAAAAAGTTAGGAAAATCTTCATCAGATATTCACACAAGTTATTTATGTTGAAAACCAGCAACGGTTATTACCTTGTTTTTTACGCCTTTCAATATGGTTTTAAAAACCGCTAACTGGCACCCAATGACTGAAGCCCTCGATTGTTTTTTAATAACCGCCAGTTAGCTCATAAAAGAAGCCCAGACGCTTAAGCATCTGGGCTTCTGATTTGGGGGATAAGTTAATCCAATAGAGTGGCGATCGCCCGATTTGCTTGGGACCCATACCCGCCCCCAAATAAATTAAAATGATTCAGGATGTGATAAAGGTTATAAAGGATTTTGCGCTGTTCATATCCCGCGCTCAAGGGCCAAACTTCGTTGTATCCTTGATAGAAAGCCGAAGAGAATCCCCCAAACAATTCGGTCATGGCAATATCCACTTCCCGATCGCCATAATAGGTCGCCGGGTCATAAATAGTCGGTTCCCCCCCTTGCGTCACCCCGGCATTGCCTCCCCATAAATCGCCGTGAACGAGGGAGGGTTCAGGAGTATGATTGGCTAATAATTTAGGAATTGCATCGATGAGGCGATCGCCCTCGGGAAACTGCCCCCCTTTTCGCCGCGCCAGTTGCAGTTGAAAGCCGATGCGATGTTCCGCCCAAAACTCGGTCCAATCTGTGTTCCAACTATTAATCTGCGGGGTGGAACCAATGGTATTATTTCGACTCCAGCCAAATTTACCCGAACCGGAATGTTGATGCAACGCCGCCAGTTTGCGCCCCATTTCTCGGGAGACTTGGGCATCAGCGCGAGAAGCGAGTTCCAGCCACTCTAAAACAATATAGGCTGAATCATTGGCAATGCCAGTACAAATCGGTTTGGGGACCCGAATGGTCTGGGTATCCCACATTTCCTGCAATCCCAACGCCTCCGCCTCAAACATCGGCAAATCCACAGCGCGATTCAGCTTGACAAAATAGGTGCGACTGCCCCCCGTGACGCGATACCCTTGATTGATGCAACCCCCGCCCACCGAACGGCGATCGCCCAGGGCAAATTTCTCTCCAGTTACTTCAGCAATCTGTTTCGCAATGTGATCCCACATGATTCCGTCCTTCAGCCTCCGTAGAATGTTCTTAAATTTGGTTTTTAAATACCTATTCTAAATTAGGAGTAGGGGCGCAATGCTTGCGCCCAATAGAGGGCGCAAGCATTGCGCCCCTACTTCGATATATCTATTTACACTCAGCTATCAGAGGGTTATCCAGCTAATGCTTGGAGTAACGCATCACCCATTTGGCGACATCCCACCAGTTTCATGCCTTCGGACATGATATCTCCCGTGCGATATCCGGCATCGAGGACTTGGAGAACCGCTTGCTCAATTTTGGTCGCTGCTTCCGGTTGATCTAACCCATAGCGCAACATCATCGCTGCACTTAAGACTTGGGCGATCGGGTTGGCTTTATCCTGTCCGGCGATATCTGGGGCCGAACCGTGGACGGGTTCAAATAAACCGGGACCGGACGAACCTAAACTGGCAGAAGGCAGCATTCCAATACTGCCAGTCAGCATGGCAGCAGCATCGGAGAGAATATCTCCAAACAGGTTGCCGGTAACAATGGTATCGAATTGTTTGGGCCACCGGACTAATTGCATGGCGGCGTTATCGACATACAGGTGAGAGAGTTCCACATCGTTGTATTCTGCGGCGAGTTGGGTGATGCGATCGCGCCAGAGTTGGGAGACATCCAGGACGTTTGCCTTATCCACGGAACATAATTTACCCTGGCGTTTTCGGGCTGTTTCAAAGGCGACGCGGCCAATGCGATCGATTTCTGATTCCGTATAGGCCATTGTATTGACGCCGCGTTTTTCTCCGGTTTCTGTCTCGAAAATGCCTTTCGGTTGACCGAAGTAAATGCCGCCCGTGAGTTCTCGGACGACCATGATATCCACGCCTTCGACGACTTCTCGCTTGAGACTAGAGGCATCCACCAGTTGGGGTAAAATGGTCGCAGGTCGTAAGTTGGCAAAGAGATTTAAACCGGCACGGAGTCCCAGTAAGCCGGTTTCCGGTCGTTGGTGACGGGGGAGATTGTCCCATTTGTAGCCACCGATCGCCGCGAGGAGGACGGCATCACTATCTTGGCATTGGTTGAGGGTTTCCGAGGGCAGGGGTTCTCCGGTGGCATCGATGGCGGATCCGCCGATCGCCGCTTCGGTGAAGGTAAAACTCAAGTCGAGTTGCTGTCCGACAAGGTTTAAGACGTCTACCGCGATCGCCATAATTTCAGGGCCGATGCCGTCGCCGGGAAGAAGAGTTATGCGGTAGTTTTGGGTCATAGGTTCTCAACAAGTTCTTGCAAATGATTCATCATATCCAAAAACTGTCCCATTTGAGACTGGATGGAACACATCGGGACTGGGGGCGATCGCATCGGATTCTCAGGTCAAATTTCTACCGGAGTCTTTTCATCCTAAACTAAAGGGAGCATCTCGGATTTGATTGAGGTTGATTAGTGGATTTAAGATGATGATTTTCAGGTTTCGGAAAAAAGCATCGCAGTTGGTTCAGTTTTGGCAGAACAAATTTAATTCTCACTCGTTTTTTTCCCTGCAATCTGTTGTACTGATTAAGGGGATTCTGCTATCTTTACTGTCCGTGGGAGTATTTTTGTATATTACCGATGGGGTCATAGACCTAGAAACTCGGGATTGGGATTTAAACATGATGCTGGCTATTCAGAAAACCCATACTCCCCTTCTCGACATCCTGATGAAAAGCTTTTCTAATCTAGCTGGACCTGTTTTTTTAGGGGGGATTTCTGTGGGATTAGCAATCAAGTTTTGGGTTCGCAGACAGCGGACTGAATTGTTTGGATTGGTGGTGGCAGCTATAGGT
Source organism: uncultured cyanobacterium (assembly GCA_963821735.1). Lineage (GTDB taxonomy): Bacteria > Cyanobacteriota > Cyanobacteriia > Cyanobacteriales > Laspinemataceae > Laspinema. The sequence goes on along the minus strand of CAWGFK010000070.1, from coordinate 427,461 downwards.
GGGACGCTACTCAATCTGTTGATTAAATCCTGTTTCAATCGCGAGCGGCCCCAGATGTGGGCCATGATCAACGATCACATGAATACCTCTAGCTATCCGAGTGGTCATGTGACCATTGGGCTGATAATTTATGGGTTTTGTGGCTATTTGTTAGGCCGGTATTTTCCCCGATGGCGGGGGTTAATTTATTTGGGAATTTTTTTACTGGTGTTGGCGATCGGTTGGAGTCGAATGTATGTTGGGTTGCATTGGCCCACGGATGTTTTAGCCGGATATGCCACGGGTTTTGCTTGGTTGAATGCCTCGATCCTCAGCTTTGAAATTGGCAAAAAGCGCGAGGAAATAAGGCGCAAACAGGTTTAAGGATTTTGGGAAATTTGCTGAATATTAGAGCGCTTAAATTTATTTTTATGGCAAGATAGAAAAATAGAGAATAGTCGATTGAGCAACCCTAAATCATGAATTCACCCCATTACACTCCCCCCGTTAGCCAACTGTTGACTTATGGGGAGTTTTACGAGTATGACTTCAAAAACAGTACCCATTATCTCGAAAAGTTCGGATTGACAGCAGAACAGATTCCCGAATTAATTCGTATGGTAGGCGATGATGAATTACACGATGCAGATGAGGAGAGTCTGGAAGTTTGGGGACCGATTCATGCTTGGCGATCGCTGGCAGAACTCCGGGCGGAAACGGCGATTCAGCCCTTAATTTCAGTGATTCACAAATTACCCGATCACGATTTTGTAATAGACGAATTGCCTCAAGTTTTGGCCCAAATTGGCCCCGCCGCAATTCCGGCTTTGAGAGATTATTTAGCCAATCCTGATTATAATGCCTCGGTCCGATACTCTGCGGTCGATTCTCTGGAAGCAATGGCAACTCAGCATCCAGAAGTTCGGGACGAGTGTGTGAGCATTTTAACCGAAAGATTGGCCTATTCTGATCCAGAGTCTCAAATTTTAAACAGTTTTATTGTTTACAGTTTAGTCAAATTAAAAGCGTTAGAAGCAGTTCCGGCGATTGAGGCAGCATTTGCAGGCGATCGCATTAATAAACATTGGTGCGATGATTGGGAGACTGTCCAGGTGGAGTTAGGGTTAAAACAACCCAAGAAGAAGCTGAAAGACCCCGATGGGATTGTCGCCTTGCTTGAAAAAAAATACCAAAAACGTTCCAAAACCCAAGTCTCCTCTGGGTTTGGGTCCGCTAAAACTCAGCAGAAATCGGGAAATAAAAAGAAGAAAAAGCGCAAATAAACCACAACAATCCCGTATTCTCTTGCAGTTCAGGGGCTAAAATTCAGGCCCAATGGTGGCTATTGTTGACAGGATTTGCCTTCAGACTCTAACCGGAGTAGGCAAAAGACTGAGCCAACGGTTAGGATAGACAGAATAGAGGCAGATAACTTAGGGTTGGCAATCCATCCATCCCTAAGTGTTCTCCCTGCCTGTTACTTTTCCAAATTTTGTCCTGAAAATAAGTTTATGAAACCCATAGAACGAATTTCTGATTATCTCTGGGAAATTCCCACCTCCTACAAACCCGGAATGCGTGTTCCCGCCCGAATTTATGCCACGGAACAGTTAATTCAAGAGATGGATGAAGCAGTGGCGGACCAAATTAGCAATGTGGCAACCCTGCCGGGAATTACCCAAAGTGCTTTATGTATGCCCGATGGTCACTTTGGCTATGGATTTCCCATTGGCGGTGTTGCTGCAATGGATATTGCCGAAGGGGGAGTGATTTCTCCTGGAGGCATTGGCTTTGATATTAACTGTGGAATGCGCTTAGTCGTCACCAATTTGACCGAAAAAGAGGTCAAACCTCAGATTAAAAAATTAATCGATAAGCTGTACGAACGAGTTCCCGCAGGAGTGGGAAGTAAAGGCTTTGTGAAAGTCTCTCGCAATGAATTTCGCCAAGTGGTCCAAGAGGGTGCAAAGTGGTGTATTAATCAAGGTTATGGATGGGACGAGGATTTAGAACTCACGGAAGAAAATGGCTGTATTGCCGGGGCTTATGCCTCTAAAATTAGCGACAAAGCCATCGATCGCGGTTGCAATCAAATCGGAACTTTGGGGTCGGGTAACCACTATTTAGAAATTCAAGTTGCCCGTCCTGAAAATATCGTCAACAAAGAATTAGCCGAAGCCTTTGGGATTACCATTCCTAATCAAGTGGTGGTGATGTTCCACTGTGGCAGTCGCGGATTTGGGCATCAGGTGGCGACGGACTATCTGCAAGTCTTTCTCAAAGTTATGGAATCTAAATATGGGATTAATATTTTAGACCGAGAATTGGCTTGTGCGCCGTTTAATTCTCCGGAAGGGCAAGATTATTTTGCGGCCATGAAATGTGGATTAAATATGTCTTTTGCTAACCGCCAGGTAATTTTGCACCGGATTCGAGAGGTGTTTTCTGATGTTTTTGGAAAGTCCGCTGAAGCATTAGGAATGCATCAAGTTTATGATGTGTCTCATAATACGGCGAAGTTAGAAGATCATATCGTGGATGGAACAATGCGATCGCTTCTAGTCCATCGCAAAGGGTCTACTCGCGCCTTTGGTCCAGGAATGGAAGGCGTTCCGGACCGCTATAAACCTTATGGTCAGCCGGTAATTTTAGGCGGCAGTATGGAAACCGGATCCTATCTGTTAGCGGGGGTATCCACCGGGGATCAAAGCTTCTTTAGTACCGCCCACGGTAGCGGACGCACCATGAGTCGAACCAAGGCCCGAAAACAGTGGAATGGGGAACAATTACAAAAAGATATGCAGAAGCAAGGAATTTACATTAGAACCACCTCCTGGCGGGGTTTAGCGGAGGAAGCTGGAGGCGCTTATAAGGATGTGGATGCGGTAGTCAAAGCCACAGAATTAGCGGGATTAAGCAAGCGCGTAGTCCGCTTAGTTCCGATTGGCAATGTCAAGGGGTAATCATCATGAAAACACGCACGCCAATTACGGTGATTACGGGACCGTTAGGCAGCGGAAAAACCACCTTGCTGCGCTATATTTTGGAGACAGTTCCCCGCAAAATTGCCATTTTAATGAATGAATTCGGCGAAATTGCCATTGATAGCAAAGTCATTGAGGGAAAAAATATTCAGATTGCTGAATTAGGCGGGGGTTGCGTTTGCTGTTCCTTGGCGGGGGAATTTGAGGCGGCAGTTGAGGAGATTCTGGAAACGATTCACCCCGATGTCATTGTGGTAGAAACTACCGGAGTTGCTGAACCCGATGCTTTGGTGTTTGACATTCAAGAGACTTTAACTCAAGTGATTTTGGATGGAGTAATTACCACCATTGATGCCGATGGGTTAGTCAAATATCCCAATATTGGTCATACCAGCCGCCTGCAAATTGAAGGGGCGGATTTTATCTTGTTAAATAAGGTGGATTTGGTCAATGATGAAGAATTAAGGGAAATTGAGAAAAAGCTAACTGAGATTAACAGCATCGCCCCGATTGTCAAAACCGAACGCTGTCAAGTAGACCCAGATTTGCTATTTGGATTAAATCGCGATCGCATTCAAAAACCACCCCATCATGTTCATCAACCGGAATTTGATTCCTTTAGCTATACCTCGGACCATCTCTTCCATCGTTCCCGGTTTGAATCCTTTGCAGATAACCTAGAATCTGAGGTTTATCGCGCCAAAGGATTCATCCAGTTTGCTGAGGGGAGTTATCTATTTAATTTCGTGGCGGGACGGTGGGAATTGGAACCCTTTGCATGGGAAAAAACTGAGTTAGTCTTTATTGGTAAACAAGTGGAGACTCGCCAATCTGACATCATCCAGCGATTGCAATCCTGTGAGGAATAGCCGATGCCTTATGAATTTTTAGAAGATGTTGCGACAGCGGATATTGCGTTTGTTGCCCAAGGGAAAGATTTAGAAGCGGTATTTCTTGCTGCCGGAAATGCCACGGTGAATGCGATGATTTTCGAGTTAGAAACCATTGCTTTAACTGAACAGCGTCAGTTTACCTTGGAAAACGATGAATTGGATATGTTGCTGTTTAATTATTTACAGGAATTCCTGTATTATAAAGACAGTGAACAGTTGTTATTGCTGGGACAACAGGTGTCGATCGCCCAGAACAATGGACTGTATCAATTAGAGGCGATCGCTAAAGGAGAAACCCTCGACCCGGACCGCCATGAACAGCGAGTTGATGTCAAAGCAGTCACCTTACATCAATTTAAACTTGAATCCACCCCAGAGGGATGGATAGCAATGGTTATCCTGGATATTTAGCGGAAGGGGTTGAGGCATTAAAGTTCTGGACTGCATTTAATTTCAGCCCGATAAAATTATTAGGGTCCCCTGGATATCGGAGTAAATTTCCTGATTTTCCCGTCATCTTCTCGTAAGAACCGAAAGTCAAAAAACAGACTAACTTAGACTATAACCAGGGAGAATGATGCCTCAACCTCAATTGAACCAAACCTCGATAGAACGAGTCTTTTCTATGGGTTGGATGTCTCATACTGACGAAGAAGAAACCTTTGATGCCACCGAATCAGTTACTCGGTCAGAATTGGCCCAAGTTTTGGGAAAAGCCTTTAAGTTAGACCAACGCAGTACAGCGGAGAATCCCGAGATTTCAGTTCAAGATATGACCCGCGATCGCCCGGATTATGCTGCGATTCAAATTGCCTTAAAAACGGGCACAATGACCGTGGATAGTCAAGGCCGATTCTTCCCCAGTCGCCCGGTAACTCGCGCCGAAGGATTGGCAATTTTTGCCCAAGCTTATGGGGTCTTTCAGCTATCTGAAGATGCCGTAACCGAACTGTTAAATGAGTATCCCGATGCTGTGGATATACCCTGATTGGGCCCAGCAAGCAATGGCAACCGCGTTACAAGAAGGGTTTGTCAATAGCGATCGCAATCAAGCCATCCGTCCCTTAGAACCGATGACGCGCAACGACCTCGCTTATGCCTTAATCCAATATTTGGAAAAGCAACAAAATCCCGCCTTCGTCTAGGATTATCTCTAAAAACTTCACAGGATTGAAGGGGATTGATCCGCAGTTTGATGAGTCGGTTTTGACATAAATCATCCCAGTTCTGCGGTTTCCCTGAATTCATCAATCTTAAACAGTCCCAAGGGGTGTAGTTTCGACTGCACCCCTTTCCCATTGGCTCGACGGTCATGATATAATGTTTCGGTCCTTTTATGCCCAATCCTGTTGTCAAAGACCTGCTTTCTCTTTTAGCCTGCGTAGGCAGGCTTTGTCCGTGTGAGCCTCCACCCTTGAGGGTGCGGGTTTTTGCCGACATATCTGTATAGGAATAACCAGACAAGCGAGAAAAGTAGAACCGTAATGCATATCGATGAGGCGACTGCAATCAATCAACAAGCTGAACGTTATTATCAGGAGGGCAAATGGACCGAGGCAGTGAACCTCTGCCATCAACTGATTCAAATTCAGCCAAATTTTGCTCCAGTTTATAAAACTTTGGGCAATAGTCTGCAAGCGCAAGGTAAACTAGAGGCAGCAATGCGGGCTTACAATCGTGCATTGCTTCTTAATCCTGAATTTGCCGAAGTTCATGCCAATCAGGGGACAATTTTTTATCAAGTTGGTGATTTAAAAGCAGCGGTTCTCTGCTATCAAAAAGCCTTAAGCATTCAGCAAAATTGGGCCGGGGTTTACTGGAATTTAGGCAAAGTTTTTAAGGAACAAGGACGAGTCGATGAGGGGACTGCCTATCAGAAAAAGGCTTTAAACCTCAATCCGAGTCAGTTTCCCCCGGACTTGCACAATCAATTGGGATTAGAGTTAAGTAAACGCACAACCCTTGAGGAAACCATAGCATTTTATCAGCAGTTTACCGAGACTTATCCTGACTGTGGTCCCGCTTACTTAAATTTAGGGGTATTTCTGGAATCTCAAGGGAAGATAGAAGAGGCAGTTACCTGTTTTCAGAAAGCGACAACGCTACAACCCAATCTCGCTGCTGCTCACTTTAAACTAGGCTATCTGTTGCAACAAAAAAATGAACTTGTATCGGCGATTTCTTGTTTTCAAACTACGATAGCACTGCAACCGGATTGGAGTGAAGCTTACAATAATTTAGGGTTGGTTTTAAGAAAAGTCGAGCGAGCAGAAGAAGCAATTTCATGTTTTAAAAAAGCCATTGAAATTAACCCCAATTTTGCCGAATCCTACCGCAACTTAGGAACCACCCTGCAACAACAAGGCAAGCTAGAAGCTGCGGCGGCTTGTTTGCGAGACTGTATTAAAATTCAGCCCAATTTTGCCCTCGCCCACGGCAATTTAGGCTACGTTTTGGAACAACAAGGCAAACTCGATGAAGCCAAAGCCTCTCTGCGTCATGCGATCGCCCTAGAACCGGATTTAGCAATGGCCTATGGCAATTTAGGCAATATTTTACACCGGGAAGGGGAACTAGAAGAGTCCATCGCCTGTTTCCAAAACGCGATAAAATATGATACAACTTTTGGGAAACTCTACTTCCGAGGTCAACCTCATTTAGAAGCAATACCTCGGGAATCTTTGGTAGAACTTCCCGTGAGTTCACCCAAAAAAATCTGTCGATTAACTCAAAATTTAGCCACCCAATTCCACTTAAATGACCGGGCATCGGAGATTACTTATCTGGAAATGACTCCACGCCTCCCTGTTCAGTTAGCGGCAGGGAAAACCCTGGCGGTGGCGGATGAGGCGGTTGAGACTTATTTCCCAGAAACCCAAGGATATTCCCCGGAAACCTATCTAGCGAGTCTCCCAAATGGACGAGCTTGGGGTGATTTATATACCAGTGTAATTTGGTCTGAAAATAATACTCTTTTAGCGGATCTCTCTACGGGAAATGTCCCCTTTTTATTCGCTTTAGATAAATTGCCTCCGGTTCATAAAATTGAGGGGACTGTGGCCTTTATCTCAACCCTGGGGGGCGATACTTATTATCATTGGTGGGTAGATATTCTCCCGCGACTTGAACTATTGCGCCGCAGTGGCATCGATTGGGATAAAATTGATAAATTTGTAATCAATAATGTTCGCCATCGCTTCCAACAGGACATAATTAATACCTTAAATATTCCTCCAGAAAAATTGATAACCAGTCTGGACTATCCCCACATTCAGGCCACTCAGTTATTGGTTCCTTCTGTGACCAGTAGTACGGAAAAATGGTTTGGGCCATTTATTGAAGGTCCGCCTAAATGGGTCTGCGACTTTCTCCGAGAGAGATTTACCTCCCTCGCCGATTACCCGGGTTTTGACACCCCGGAAAAAATTTATATTAGCCGTCGCAAAGCGAAAGTCCGTCGCTTTATTAATGAAGAAGAAATCAGCGCCTTCTTAGAACCCTTGGGGTTTAAAACCGTCATTTTAGAAACGCTTTCTGTCCGGGAACAAATTGCTTTAATGACCGGGGCTAAAACGATTATAGCCCCACATGGGGCGGGATTAACCAATACCCTATTCTGTCAACCGGGGACTCAACTCGTGGAGATTTTTTCTCCCCGGTATGTTCCCGATTGTTATTGGATTATTAGCAATCACGTTGGGTTAGACTATTATTATTTGATTGGAGATAATCAGGAAAATTACTATGAAAAACATCCCCATTTACGCCCCAAGCCTGTGAATCGCCCTCCTCGGGCTGAAGATATTTATGTTAACTTAGAGTCTTTATTTCAACTGATGGAATTAGCAGCCATTGTTTAGGGTCAAGCTGTGCAGTTCGGTTAAAAAAATACTATGAATTCAACCAACTCGGCCAACACATTGGATCAGCAAGTTGAGGACTTAACTCACCAAGCAGAGGGATATTACCGACAAGGGAACCTCAAGGTTGCCCTGTCTTTGTGTCATCAATTGATTCAAATTCAGCCCGATTTTGCCCCCAGTTACAAACTCCTGGGGAATCTGTTAAAAGAATCAGGTAAACTTGAGGCGGCAATTCGGGCTTACCAATGGTCGATCGCGCTGTGTCCTGAGTTTGCAGAGGCCCACGGAAACCTCGGGACTATCTACTACCAGCAAGGAGATTTTCCTCGGGCGATCGCCGCCTATCAAACCGCCCTAGAATTCAACCCCAATTTAGCGGGACTCTACTGGAACTTAGGGAAAGTCTTCAAAGAAACTGGAGACATCAAGCAAGGGATATTTTATCAAAAACAAGCCATTAATATCAACCCCAAATTAGTCGGCGCTTCTAGTTATTTTACCTTGGGTACGGACTTGATGAATCAAGGAGAGTTAGAAGAAGCCCGTTCGTTATTTCAAAAAACTTTAGAACTTGAACCCACTTCAGCGGAAGCTCATGTTCATTTAGGTATTATTCACCGACATCAAGGGTGGATGGAAGAAGCCATAAACAGCTATAAAACGGCGATATCCCTTCAACCCAACTTAGTAGAAGCGCATTGGAATTTATATGAATTATTCAGCAGTTCTGATAACTTTTCCGCTGCGCGTAAAGCTGCCGACTGCTATATAGAACACTGTCAAGGGGAAAGGCAATCAATGGCAGCGATCGCCTGGATTAGTGCCTATCTGAAAGCAGGCAGCGCTCAAAATGCCTACCACCATTTTTTAACCTTAGAGTCGCAAGTCCTGAAAAATTTAGATACCCTCTGCGATCGGGATATCCAACGCCTGTATTACAACAGCTTTTATATCCTCACCAATATCCGCGATGATCTCCCCCAAAATTCTCACTTTTATCGCAAAATTGCTGAACGCTTTATTCCCACTTTACCGGGCTTCCAGACTCCCCCTACCTCCCATAATTTCCCCCGTCGTCTTGCTTCAAACTCCGTTAAAAATTGGCATCATTTCCCCCCATTACAAGCGGCATTCTGTGGGGTGGTGCAGTGCAGATATCCTACGCGAGTTATCTCAACTCACCCCGGATCTGTATCTGTATGTCACAGGTCCTCTCCAACCGGACGATCGCACGACTATGTTTGAAAACTTAGCGGCTAAATTCTATCATCCCCCTGGCGGAGTCAACCGTCAAACTATTTGTCAAGAAATCCAGAATGACAACTTAGATATTTTAATTGATTTAGACTCCTTAACGATTGATACAAATATTGAAATATTAGCCTCTCATCCAGCCCCAATTTGTATCTCTTGGTTGGGCTTTGATGCGCCGTTTATTTCCTCCAAAAACTATGTGCTTGGGGATTGGCAGACTCACCCCCAGGGAAGCGAATCCTACTATCAAGAACAAATAATTCGGATGCCAGATTCTTTTGTGGCGAGTTCCGGATTTGAGCGCCTGGAAGCCGACAGCGATACCCTGAGACATTCTTTGGGCATTAATTCTAACCAGGTGGTTTATCTCTGTGTCGCCCCAGGACGTAAATTTAATGGGGATTTAGTCCGCGCTCAAGTTGCCATTCTCAAGCAAGTCCCTGATAGTGTTTTACTCTACAAAGGAAAAGGCGATCGCACGGTTATTTCTGCCAACTATCAACAAGAATGCCAGCTACAAAATGTCAGTTTTTCTCGCATTCATTTTTTACCCCGAACTCGCACAGAAGAAGAACATCGAACCCTCTATTTATTAGCTGATGTTTTACTCGATTCTTATCCCTATAATGGAGGAACCCATACCTTAGAAGCGTTATGGTTTAACCTCCCTCTGGTGACCCGCAGTGGGGAACAATTTCTCTCCCGAATGGGCTATTCTTTCTTACAAACTTTGGGAATTCAAGCGGGGGTGGCATGGAGTTGGGAGGAGTATGTGGCGTGGGGAGTTCGCTTCGGATGCGATCGCCGCTTCCATCAGCAAATTCAACAGCAGTTAATCCAATCCAAAACACCGGAAACTCTCGCCCCCTTGTGGAATCCTAAAAAGTTTGCTCAGGATATGTATTGTTTGTTTGAACAGTTGCGTCAGTCGCAGGACTAAAAAATCGATTTTTATTAGGCTTCTTGTTCCCTATCAAAAATTGGTTAAAATCCCAATTTTTCACTCCTCTGCTGTACTAAATTTTTAAGATTCTGGCTTATTAATTGTAAGAATTGTCACTGGATTTAAGGGGGAAAATCGGGTAAGATGAGCAATGGGAACGGAACGGGATAAATTCGCTTGCAAGATGCGATAATCCCACTGGCGTTCATTCACCCAATTTAATGCCTCATTTAGATGTTCTAAGGTGGCTAAGGCGATCGCCATTGTTCCTCCTTTGGCTAATTGTCCCCCACAAAACCCCAGAATCGTCCGCAATTGTCCTCCCGTTCCCCCAATAAAAATCCGCTGAGGAACCGGAAGTCGGTCTAAAATATCCGGGGCGCTACCATGAATTGAAATCACATTTCGCACCTGGAGACGTTGACAATTTTGCTCAATTAAAGTAATCCCTGCACCAGTTTTTTCAATGGCATAAATTTGAGATTTGGGAAATAATCGCCCAATTTCAATGGAAACTGAACCCGTTCCCGCCCCAATATCCCAGACAATTTGACCGGATTGGAGTCCCAACTCTCCGAGAATGAGAATTCTAATTTCTCGTTTCGTCATCAAACCGGGGCGATCGCTAAAGGTTAAAAAGGTACTATCGGGCAATCCAAATGTGGGTAAACTATGAATATCTAATCTTTCATTATTACCAAACTGCCGCACCAAAACCACCACATTTAAGGAGGAAAAAGTTTGGGATTCTAAAGCGATAATATCATCGGTTTGCTGAACGGGAAAAGCCTGAATGCGCTCATCAGAACCGCCAAGGTTTTCACAAACCCAAAAGTCATAACGACTGGGTAAATCCAATGACAGCAGCAGACGCGCAATTGTACTAGGAGTATTTTTGCCATCGGTGAGGATGGCAACTTTGGATGCACCTTCGCGCAATACGGTTAAAACTTCATCTAAGGTACGTCCATGAGCACTGACAATTCGGGCATCTTGCCAGGGAACTTTAATGCGACTAAATGCTAATTGAATGCAGCTTAAATGGGGATGAAAATAAAGCTGATCCGCCGGGAGTTCCGCTAACAGTAACCGTCCTAATCCAAAAAATAACGGGTCCCCACTGGTGAGAACCACCAGATTTCGGTCTGCGGGACTGTCTACTGAACCGGAATTCCAGCGAATTAACTGACGGCAGAGGGTTTTAAAGGTTAGACCAATGTCTTCGATAACCAGGCGTTCGGCTGGATGCAGGGGAAAATAACTCAAGTGGCGATCGCTTCCCACGAGAAGATTCGCCGATTCGATAATTTGGCGCACGGGTTCCGTGAGTCCCGCTATTCCATCCAACCCAATTCCGATTACATGAATCATCCGTTTATTTTCGTTGCGATCGCCACTGAGTTTATACCATTAAATTTCAAAACATTGCTGTTTTTTTAGTTGTTTTTTTAAAAAGGAAGCGAGCTAGATGCTCGCTAGGGGTATAATCATTCAAAATCTTGGGGTTTTCGAGTTTTAATTTTCTCGTTGCCAAGCCAACAGAATTAACGCATTAACGATCGCAGCCGTAGCAGGAGAACCCCCTTTCCGACCGTTTATGATAATCTGGGGGACATTCTGCTGTGCCAGTACCGCCTTAGATTCCACCACCGAAACAAACCCCACAGGTGCGCCAATCACTAGGGCCGGTTGAATCGGGGACTGGGGGAGGACCTCGCACAGGGCCAACAAAGCGGTTGGCGCATTCCCGATCGCATAAATCGCTTCAGGAAATTCCGCAAAGCATTGCAACAGCCCCATTTCCGTGCGGGTTTTGCCCTCAGCCGCCACCGGGACCCGTTCTACCGCAGAGTGTAAGGGATTGGCAAAAGTTTTGGCAAGCAACCCGCTGATACCCTGTTTTACCATGCTGACATCCGTCACCACGGGAACCCCCCGACGCAAGGCGGCGATCGCCCCTTCAATCGCCCCTGGACTAAATGTCATCAAGTCTTTAAATTCAAAATCGGCGGTACTATGAATCACCCGCCGAACAATTTCATATTCAGCAGGAGTAAAAGAATGGTCGCCAATCTCAGCATCAATGACGGCAAAACTCTGTTGCAATATCGGATGAATCAGTGAGGTCATTGCTCCTTTGTCCTGGGTTTTTTAGGCTTGATTCTTTTACTCCCCTGGTCAAAATTGAAACACCGGCCAATCTTCTTCTCGATAGTAGCGAGTCATATCGTCAAACTTGCGAATTTCAGCTTTTTGAATCAGAATTTCTTGGGGACTATCCAGCCATTTATCATTAAAATCTGCTAAGACACTGCTGAGATGATCCCGGTCCAAACTGGAGGGAATCTCCGCAAAATAGCCCAAAGTAATATGGCCGGTAAAATGATACTGCTGCTCGATTCCTAACCCCATTAACTGTTGATTTTGATAAATCGATCGCCGCAATTGGACGATTTGCTCGTAGGATTGCTCATTTTTCGGCGCTAAACAAATCCCGATCGCCCGAGTCCGCAACATCACCCCGAGGGCCTGCCAGCGAATCGCTGGACCCCCAGCAAGGGACTTGCATTGCTGGAAACTTTGGGCGATCGCCGATCGCAGTTGCTCATCATAGTCCGGTTTTTCCGCTGACGCATCTCGGTAGCTGCCGTCCCAAATTAAATCCGCTAGAGTGACATGAAAGCTATCCGCAGGGACCGGCACCATCAAACCCGGTTCCAGCATCTCCAGTAGTTGTTGTTGGCAACTCTCGATATTTTTATAAAACTCTTGATTCTCAACATCTTCTCTCATCGGTGGGGTAATCACCGTGTACCCCGGAAAAGACACAGGCTTTCTGGCCCCACCCTCTTGAACCTGAAATTTGGGAGAGGTCTGAATATGCTGGAGTCCCGACTGATAGGCGTCTTTCAGGGTCATCCGCGCCACTCGATTCAAATAGGTTTGTAAAGTATCGTCCAATTCTTATTGCCTCTCTTGTCTGTATCTATAAAGGTTTTCGCGATAGTCTTAGGTGTCAGAGAATGACTCCATTCTTAGCCTTGCGCCCTGAACGGGGATCAGTGGTATGACCATTGCCAATCTCTTTTATCTTAAAGGAAGGGTTAACCCTCCTGTATTTTTGACCCTGGGATCTTATCCATAGTCTTCTATATGACAATTTACCTCTATTGGGGATCAGATGACTTTGCAATGGCAAAAGCAGTCAATGCTTTGCGCGATCGCACCCTGGATCCCGCTTGGGCGACCTTTAACGCCGACAAAATTTCCCCCGAACAGTCCGATGCCGTGATTCAGGGCCTTAATCAATCCGTCACCCCGCCCTTTGGCAGTGGAGGGCGTTTTGTTTGGTTGGTGGATACCAACGTTTGTCAACAGGCATCCGGCGAAGTCTTAGCAGAAATGGAACGCACCCTGCCGGTGATCCCCGAAACCAACGTCCTGTTACTGACAACCCCCAACAAACCCGATGGCAGACTCAAAACCACCAAACTGTTACAAAAGTACGGCAAAGTCCAGGAATTTTCCCCCTTACCCCCCTGGAAGCATGATGAAATCGTCTCATCCGTCCGCAAAGTCGCCCAGGAAATAGGCGTCAAACTCACCCCGGATGCCGTGGACCTGTTGGCCGAATCCGTCGGCAATGATACGCGATCGCTGTATAATGCCCTGGAAAAGTTGCACCTGTATTCCCTGAGTGCCGGACCTCAACCCCTGAGCGCCGCCACCGTGGATCAACTCGTCACCGCAACGACTCAAAACAGCTTACAGCTTGCCAGTGCCATTCGCCAAGGAGATGTAGGAACCGCTTTAGAATTAGTCGCAGATTTGATTAACCGTAACGAACCCGCCCTAAAAATTTCCGCCACCCTCACCGGGCAGTTTAGAACCTGGTTCTGGGTTAAACTGATGATAGAAAGTGGTGAACGCGACGAAAAGGCGATCGCTGCTGCAGCGGAAATCGGCAACTTTAAACGAATTTACTTCTTAAGAAAAGAAGTCAGCGCCCTCTCCCTGGGCCAATTAGAACAAATTTTAGCCCTACTCCTCGAACTAGAAGTCAGCCTCAAACGAGGGACAGAAGAACTTTCCACCCTCCAAACCAAAACCATAGAACTATGCCAACTCTGTCGCCAAACTTCCTTTCGGTAAAATTTCTGTAAAGCCGACCTCTCAAAACACCCGACCGGAACTAAACCCGGTAGAATTGAATCATAAAAAGCAGGCCAAAACCCGGTAATTGGAGTAAATTTACTGCGATAAATCAGCAGAATAAAAGTATTAAATCTAAGTTTTATTATTCTGTCATGGATTGATTATTGCCCTCAAAAAAAGCTCCATTTTCCCCAACTCTTCCGATTTTTTCTGAGTAAATTTCTTACCAATAGATGTTATGATGATGTTAAAAATGCCCCGTTTCCATGTTCAGGGAATCCGAGTGAAACTCCTCTGCGTCGGTGCACTGTCCGCCTTGGGAATCCTCACCGGGTCCGTTCCCTATCTCTCCCTAGACTCTGCCAACTGGATTGGAACGCATTCCGCCTCGGCGCAAAGCATTACCCCCGAAGAAATGGAGAACTACGCTCGTTCCATCCTGGCGATCGAACAACAGCGATCGCAAGCCTACCAAGAAGTTGAAACCATCCTCAATTACGTTCCCGCCATTGACTGCCGAAATACCGATTCAGTCAACCAACTCGATCGCGAAGTCAAGGCGATCGTCGTCAACTATTGCGAAGGCTCAAAAACCCTAGTCACCAGTAACGGATTAACCATCCAACGCTTTAACGAAATCACCGAACTCGTTAAAACCAATCCCCAATCCGAACAACAACTCCGAGAAGCTCTCACTCGCCTCCAATAATCATCTATTGCTGTTCCCGAGGGTAACTCGGGAAAATCAATGTTCGTAGTAACGACTTCAGTCGTTCTCTTTTGTTCGTAGTAACGACTTCAGTCGTTCTCTTTTGTTCGTAGTAACGACTTCAGTCGTTATCCCCCTCCCCCATGCCACAATTCCATAACCCAACCTCCCCACCTCATCAGCTTTTCAAAAATCCAAACCCCCATTTAAGAGATTATTATCCATAAAAATCATGACCATTTCCACTAAACAAAAATACTGGACTGATGAAGAATTTATCGCCTTATCCAGAGATGGAAATCAGTACGAGTTAGTCAATGGAGAAGTCATAGACATGGGAAATTCCGGGATGGAACATGGCTATATCGCCTGCATTTTAGTAGCCGCTTTAATCACAATAGTCAAACCCAATAAACTCGGTGCCATTTGCGATTCCAGTACAGCCTTTACCCTCAAAAATGGGAATAAACGCGCTCCAGATGTTTCCTTTGTTGCCAAAAACCGACTGCAAGGGTTAACCCGACCCCCCCGAGGATTTTTTCAAGGCTCACCGGATCTAGCCATTGAAATTTTATCTCCTAGCAATACTGTAGAAGAAATCCATAGTAAAATCGTAGAATATTTCGAGAATGATACCCAGTTAGTCTGGGTCATTCATCCCGATGAAAAGTTTGTGTTAGTTTACCATACCCCCGAACCCGATGGTTTTTTGCGCTCAGGCGATCGGCTCGATGGAGAAGACATTATACCCGGGTTTTCCCTAGCCGTTTCCGATCTATTTGAAACCTGGGATTGGTAAGCTATCTTATAAAAAGGCGCTATTTGCACAGGGCAAAATGATGATCGCTAATTCTCTCAGAGCCTCCTACGGCAGGGGAAATGAGCCGAGGATATAATCCAAAAAGGTTCCTTGACTATTCTCGCCATCGGATACGCCATCTTCATCGATATCCACTAAAATCGCACCGGCAGAAAAGACACATTGAATGTCAACTTTTTGCTCGGCTTTAGAGACTAATAGAGATAAATCTCCTCCGAGGAGGCCACATTGGAGTTCATGGTTTCGCATTTCCTCGGGATAGGTTGATTGTAAGGCACTCAGTTGTTCCTCGCAGAGGCGATCGCCACATCTCCAGGAACTGCCAAAGCTCTCTTCTTCTCCGGGAACTGGAAACACACCCAAGGAAACGCCTTGTCGATACCCAGCGTTATTATCTCTTTCTTCGTTCCAGCAAAACAGGCTAACTCCACGACTGTCATCCTGTTCCCACAGATTCATTCCGATGAACTGATTCTGGCTACATTCGGATTTCCCCGAGGCGATCGCCTCGGGGAAAATCTCTTGTAATTCATTCAGCAGTTCCACACAGTCGAACTCGGCACAATTTCCTACAATGGCGGTTGCTTCTCCCGTTGCACGCCAGGGTAATCCGAGACAACTAGCGGCGATCGCCATCCCAAAAATCAACAAAGAGCGTGGAGTTTGAAGATTCATAACAGATTAGGCACAAACGGGGATAATTCAGAGTGTAGCGCAGCCTTTGTCTGAAAGTGAGGCGATCGCCAGGGTCTTTAATTCACCCAGCATGAAAGAAAAAAGAACGAATAATTGAAAGGGCGTAAAGCAGAAATTATTTTAAACAACATTATATAGATAGGCGGTCAGTCCCTCCCTTTGCGGTTTAGGGTCTAAACAGGCGATTGGGGGCGATCGCCGTGCGATCGGAACGAACCAGCCAATCCGACTTAGAAAAAATACTCACTCCAGAGGCGATCGCCCCAGCAACCAGAGCCAACAGTAACAAATAGTCCAGGGTGCGGACCCATAGCGCTCCCTGGGGGTCTTTCGGGGATGGCAACTTAGACATGGGTTAAATTACAACAATCCAGAACATCAATGAATGACAGTTGTGTTCAACCCGGTTTTGCACCAACCCGGATTTGGGAAAACCTGAAATCCCAGAACCCCAGTATCCGGATTTAGCAACTCCGGAGTTCATCAGGGAAAATTCAAACAGTGGGTATTTTTGCGATATCTTAAAACAGCAGATTCTTCGTCTGAAGCCAAGGGGAGTGCGTGAAATATTTTTTTCTAACAGAAGGCTGGACCGTTGGTCGCGTTTGGGGAGTGGAAGGACTGTGGAATGCAGTCGCCTGGAGACGCGAACCTGAAATCGAGAAAATAAATTTTTGCATTTTGGAGAATAATGACGAAAAATTATGGCTCTATCGGGTGGAAGACTCCGTGATCATGGTGGAAGTCAAGCCGATTTCCCCCTCATCCAGTGGGGCCTCCACCATTGGTCAAGTGGTGCTGAGGCGTCTGATGAGTGGGGATCAAGTCATCGAGCGCTTATCCGCCGCTGAAGCCACCTGCGAGATTAAGCGGTCCAATTTTGCCAATCTGGGTTCAACCTAAACGCCAAACTCCCCAGGTCCGCGCCTGAAGGAGTTACATCGGCTGAGGGAGAGATTCTTTGGGGATTTGGATGGGTCAGATTAAAGGCTTTAACCAGTCACTCTAGGGGAGTACAACCCTGAGAGACTGGGGAATCCGGATGCAGCCGGTTCTCAGAAATCAGCACCTGCCTCCGTACCGGAGCGATCGCTTTTCTTTACATCAATAACCAAAACTCTTGCATTCGATTCCATCAATAGTTACACTTCTTTAAATACTGTCTCATTTTTGAGATGCGATAGTCATCGCGCAGCCACTGTCAAGCCCCCAGCTTTAAGGCTTGGTCCCCAGTGAAAACGCTTTGACTTTATAAAAGGCTCAAAGATAGCGTCCAAATAGATAACTCAAACTGAGGAGGAAGCGTAGTCAATGGGACTACCCTGGTATCGAGTACACACAGTCGTTTTGAACGATCCGGGTCGGTTGATTGCCGTTCACCTAATGCACACGGCTCTGGTGGCAGGTTGGGCCGGTTCAATGGCCCTTTATGAACTGGCGATTTTCGATCCGAGCGATCCCGTCCTGAACCCCATGTGGCGTCAGGGGATGTTCGTCATGCCCTTCATGGCTCGCCTAGGCGTGACCGATTCTTGGAGAGGCTGGAGCATTACCGGCGAAAGCGCAGCAGACGTTGGGTTCTGGTCATTTGAAGGGGTTGCTACCGCCCATATTGTCCTGTCCGGATTGCTGTTCCTAGCAGCTTGCTGGCACTGGGTTTATTGGGATTTGGAGCTGTTCACTGATCCGCGCACCGGCGAACCCGCCCTGGACTTGCCTAAAATGTTTGGCATCCACTTATTCCTGTCGGGTCTGCTCTGCTTCGGATTTGGAGCATTTCACCTCACAGGTTTATTCGGACCGGGGATGTGGATTTCTGACCCTTATGGCTTAACGGGACATATTCAGCCCGTTGCGCCGGAGTGGGGACCCGATGGCTTTAACCCGTTTAATCCGGGTGGGATCGTGGCTCACCACATTGCAGCGGGGATTGTTGGCATTATTGCTGGCATTTTCCACTTATCTGTGCGTCCGCCTGAGCGGTTGTACCGAGCGCTGCGGATGGGGAACATTGAAACCGTGCTCTCTAGCAGTATCGCTGCCGTCTTTTTCGCCGCTTTCGTGGTCGCCGGTACCATGTGGTACGGTTCCGCCACCACTCCGATCGAACTGTTTGGTCCAACCCGCTATCAGTGGGATAGCAATTACTTCCAGCAGGAAATTGATCGGCGCGTGCAAACCTCCCTGGCTCAAGGGGATAGCTTAGATGAAGCTTGGTCTCAGATTCCTGAGAAACTAGCCTTCTATGATTACGTCGGTAACAACCCCGCCAAAGGCGGTCTGTTCCGCGTAGGCCCCATGAACACGGGTGATGGACTCGCCCTAGGTTGGTTGGGTCATCCCGTGTTTAAAGATGGTGAAGGTCGCGTGCTCTCAGTGCGTCGTCTTCCCAACTTCTTTGAAACCTTCCCAGTGGTCTTGACTGATGCCGATGGCATCGTGCGCGCTGATATTCCCTTCCGTCGTGCTGAATCTAAATACAGCTTTGAGCAAACCGGCGTCACGGTGAGCTTCTACGGTGGGGAACTCAACGGGAAAACCGTGAGCGAACCGGCTTTAGTCAAGCAGTATGCTCGGAAGGCTCAGTTAGGCGAACCGTTTGCCTTCGATCGCGAAACCCTCCAGTCTGATGGGGTGTTCCGCACGAGCACTCGCGGTTGGTTTACTTATGGCCATGCCTGCTTTGCTTTGCTGTTCTTCTTCGGTCATATCTGGCACGGGTCTCGGACGATTTTCCGGGATGTGTTTGCCGGTATCGACCCGGATCTCGAAGAGCAGGTCGAGTTTGGTCTGTTCCAAAAAGTCGGGGACGTTTCCACCCGCAAACAAGAAGTTTAGAGTGGTTTACCTCTAACTCTCATCTCAGGTCTAACAAATGGACGGGTCCTAAAAGACAAGTGCATTTTGTTAGACCTTTTTTCTATTGCTTGGTAGACTGGTGTTACCCTTGATGATTAGGAATTTATCATTATGCAGAGTGTCGCTTACATCTTAATTCTGACTTTAGCCATCGGTGTGCTGTTCTTTGCGATCGCCTTCCGTGAACCGCCTCGCATTGGCAAGTAACAATCCGGGGTGAATTTCTGAGTCGATTTATCCCTCTAGCTGATTTATTCCATTGGGAAAAAAAGGCGAAGAAGGCTCATTGAGCTTGGCGATCGCATTGAACCTTCAAAGATAGGATATCGATCAACTCAGAAATTCCCCCAGACTTAGACCCCAGTCCTCAAGCCAGCCCCAAGCTGTGTTTTTAACCGAGTCCAGGCAGGAAGATTTAAGAGCGGAAACTCCAATCAGAAAAACAGACCGTGCGTCTGAATAATTTCCCGATTTCTTTCTGCCTTCCCCTCGGAGTTCCTCTCGCTCACAGGACAAAAATCATGCGATGTCCATTTTGCCAGCATACTGACAGTCGGGTACTAGAATCTCGCTCCGCTGAAGCCGGTCAAAGCGTCCGCCGTCGCCGGGAGTGTCTCCTGTGTAACCGTCGCTTTACCACTTATGAACGGATTGAATATGTTCCGATCACGGTAATTAAACGAGATGGCTCCCGCGAATCGTTCGATCGCTCTAAGTTACTGCGCGGGATTGTTCGCGCTTGTGAAAAAACCGGCGTTGAGTCTGGACAAATTGAAAATTTAGTCGATGAAATCGAAGCTCAATTGCAGCAACAGCGTTCTAAACGCGAAGTCACGAGCAATGATATCGGAGAACTGGTCCTTTCTCAATTGCAAGCGGTCAGTGAAGTGGCTTATATCCGCTTTGCCTCAGTCTATCGACAATTCCAAGGGATTCGTGATTTTGTGGATACCTTAAAGGACCTGCAAAATCAAAGCGATCGCCAGGGAAGTGACCGCTCACCCACCCCGGAAGACGACAATTCCCCTCGGAAATCTCCCGATGATCCAGAGCAGTTAACTCTCAATGATGCGACCCAAGATTCTCCCCCTGTCTCTTCTCTAGCTCAAGCCTAGAGCAAAATGAGGGCTGAAGATCAGGGGAATCAAGGGTCAGTGAACTCCCCGTTAACCGTTAACCTCTCCTTAAAATAAATTCTCTTCAACGACAGCGATCGCCCTTGATCGTGAATGGATCTGTCCCCTGTTCACAGGTGACAAGGGATTCCAATCGAGGGTCTTAACCAGAGATTGTACAAAAATTGTTTGAAAAATTTCCAAAGCTCGGTGTTCAAAAAGGAGCATTCAAGCTATAATAGTTTTTCTAGGCTTAAAAATTTCCAAAGGAAAGCGTCTAAAATAGTACGGAAGCGTCTTTTTGACGTCATCTGAAGCTTGCAAGCCAACCGGAAGTTGAATTGAACCAGCCCTCAAAAATAACGGCTGAATCTTTGGCAGGAAACTGCTCGAAGTCTATTCTCTGCCCTTGGCCTGTAAGCGGGGAAGCTGAACCTAGGGAGCAGTCTCAACCCGCTAGTTTGTGGCACAGACCCCCTCCCTCCTAGTGTTCTCGCCCCACACTAAACTCTAACTTTTTTGTTTAACCTTGGACGCCCAACCGAGGCGACCAAGGGAAAAAGAGTGTGATGGTGCACTGAGGTCCAGGTTAGCCTAGACTCAAAGTTGCTCAAGATTTGCAGCCGTTTTGCGGCTTCAAAATCAACATCGACAACATCTTTTTCAAAAAATACACGACTACGAACGGAGAACAGTTCCAGGAATCAAATCGCATGGTCAATCAGAACACAGTCGCCAAAGATGTAGGCTTTACTCACGAGGATTTTGCAGCTCTTCTCGATAAATATGACTATCACTTTAGCCCCGGCGATGTCGTCGCCGGTACAGTATTCAGTCTAAAGCCGAGGGGCGCTCTGATTGACATTGGTGCAAAAACAGCAGCATATATCCCCATTCAGGAAATGTCGATCAACCGGGTTGACGCTCCTGATGAAGTCTTGCAATCCAACGAAACTCGCGAGTTCTTTATCCTCACCGATGAGAACGAAGATGGACAGCTAACCCTAAGCATCCGCCGCATTGAATATATGCGGGCTTGGGAACGAGTTCGCCAGTTGCAAACCGAAGACGCCACCGTGCGCTCTCAGGTGTTTGCAACCAATCGCGGGGCAGCACTGGTTCGCATTGAAGGCTTGCGCGGCTTCATTCCAGGGTCCCATATTAGCACCCGCAAACCCAAAGAAGAACTGGTCGGAGAAGAACTCCCCTTAAAATTCTTGGAAGTAGACGAAGACCGCAATCGTCTAGTCCTATCCCATCGTCGAGCGTTGGTTGAGCGCAAGATGAACCGCTTGGAAGTCGGCGAAGTCGTCATCGGTACAGTTCGTGGCATCAAACCATACGGTGCCTTTATCGATATCGGCGGAGTCAGCGGTTTGCTGCACATTTCGGAAATTTCCCACGATCACATCGATACCCCCCACAGTGTCTTTAATGTCAATGATGAACTGAAGGTGATGATCATTGACTTGGATGCAGAACGGGGTCGCATCTCCTTGTCTACCAAGCAACTCGAACCGGAACCCGGGGATATGGTGAAGAACCGGCAGTCGGTGTTCGATCGCGCTGAAGAAATGGCTCAAAAATTCCGCGAACAAATGCGGGCCAAGCAGCAAGGGCAACCAGAACAGCCAGCAGTTCCGGTAACTCCGGTGGAAGAACCTGTAGCTGAAGAAGCCGCGATTCAAGAACCTGTAGCTGAAGAAGCCGCGATTCAAGAACCCGTAGCTGAAGAAGCCGCGATTCAAGAACCCGTAGCTGAAGAAGCCGCGATTCAAGAACCTGTAGCTGAAGAAGCCGCGATTCAAGAACCCGTAGCTGAAGAAGCGCAGGAAACTGCGGTTGATCAAGAAGAAGTCTCTGCCGTTACCGAAGAATAGATCTCGCCGACTCTGGCGATCGCCGGATCTGCTAATCGGTGAGACTGGGTTCGGGGAGTAACGGATTAAAATCCCCCCGTCCCGGGTTCACGCAACTTGGCTCCCTCATCACCGCTCCCTCCTTTGTAATCCTTCGGAACAAGAATTACCCTTGAGTTGCTCCGACAGAGGCATATCTATGAAGGGGGGAGTTTTGAACTGAGGCCAGTGATGCACTCCGTCCAGTCAATCCCAGGGCATCAAAGAAGCGCAACCCATTTCTTTCCTCCTCCCTTCGGGGCAGAAAATAGGCTGGCTTGCGGCCCCGAAATCGCCCGTTAATCATCACCGTCACAGGAGACTAAAGACATTGACCACCATTCAGTGTCGAGATATCAAATTCGAGCAGATTGAGGCAGTCATTTTTGATAAAGACGGAACCTTAGAAGACTCAGAAGATTTTTTAAGACTCTTGGGACACAAGCGATCGCGCATCATCGACGCTCGGGTTCCCGGAACCGGAGACCCTCTCCTCATGGCCTTTGGCCTCACCGATAACACCCTCGACCCCACCGGCTTACTCGCCGTCGGCAGCCGAGGCGAAAACGAAATTGCCGCTGCTGCTTACATTGCCGAAACCGGACGCGGTTGGCTGGATTCCCTAGAAATTGCTCGGGCCGCATTTGATGAAGCCGATGAGTTCTTCAAAAAAAATGCCACCCCTTCCCCCTTATTTGTCGGCTGCCTAGAGGCGATCGTCAATCTTTCCCAGGCGGGACTCAAACTTGGCATTCTCTCCGCAGCCAGTACCGCACGAGTTCAAGCCTTCGCGCAACATTATCAGCTCGACACCTATCTTCAACTTCAAATGGGAGTGGATTCGGGACCCAGTAAACCCGACCCCGCTCTTTTTTTACAAGCTTGCCAGTCCCTCGGTGTCGAACCGGGAGTCACTCTGATGGTGGGGGATTCCCCTGCCGATTTTCAGATGGCAAAACGCGCCGGTGCCGCCGGTTGTATCGGGATTAGCTGGCGTCCGGCGTCTTCCGATCGCCTCGCTGGTGCGGATGTGGCGATCGCCTCTTTAGACGAAATCCTCATTCAATCTTGAAACATCCGGTTGCCACCCTCAGACTAAGATAGTTTAACGATCGTTATCCAGATCCCAGGAGGACTTAACGTTGACTCGTCGCTACTTATTTACCTCAGAGTCCGTCACCGAAGGACACCCCGATAAAATCTGCGACCAGATTTCTGACACGATTCTCGACGCCTTGCTTACCCAGGACCCCAAAAGTCGGGTCGCCGCAGAAGTCGTCGTCAACACTGGCTTAGTTCTGATTACCGGGGAAATCACCTCCCAAGCGCAAGTAAACTTTGTCGAAGTCGCCCGCAAAAAAATTGCAGAAATTGGCTATACTGATGCCGAAAATGGCTTCTCTGCCAATAGTTGCTCCATCCTGGTCGCCCTCGATGAACAATCTGCTGATATCGCTCAAGGGGTTGATCAAGCTCAAGAAACCCGGGAACAGATGAGCGAAGAAGAACTTGATGCGATCGGTGCCGGGGACCAAGGGTTAATGTTCGGCTTTGCCTGCAACGAAACCCCCGAACTGATGCCGATGCCGATTTCCCTGGCGCATCGGATGTCTCGCCGACTGGCAATGGTCCGCAAAAATGGTGAACTGCCCTATCTGCGTCCCGATGGCAAAACCCAAGTCACGGTGATTTATGAAAATGGCGTTCCCGTTGGCATTGATACCATTTTGATTTCCACTCAGCACACCCCGGCGATCGCAGAGATTACCGATAACCTGGCAGTGCAAGCCAAAATCAAAGCAGATGTCTGGGAACGGGTGGTTCAACCTTGTTTTGATGACCTTCAGGTGAAACCCGACGCGAACACTCGCTTTTTGGTGAATCCCACAGGTAAATTCGTGATTGGCGGACCCCAAGGGGATTCGGGCTTAACCGGACGTAAAATTATTGTGGATACTTATGGCGGCTATTCCCGTCATGGGGGCGGTGCATTTTCTGGGAAGGACCCCACAAAGGTAGACCGCAGTGCGGCCTATGCTTGCCGGTATGTGGCAAAAAATATTGTAGCGGCTGGTTTGGCCGAAAAGTGCGAAGTACAAATTAGTTATGCGATCGGGGTCGCGCGCCCGGTGAGTCTGACGATTGAAACCTTTGGCACGGGTAAGGTGGACGAAGATAAGTTGCTAGAAGTGGTTCAGAAGCATTTTGAACTGCGTCCGGCAGGGATTATCCAAACCTTTAATTTGCAGCGGCTGCCAGGGGAACGAGGCGGTCGTTTTTACCAGGATGTGGCCGCTTATGGTCACCTGGGTCGCACGGATCTGGACTTACCTTGGGAAGCCACAGATAAGGTGCAATTGCTCAAAGATGCGTTGCTCCCCGCTGTCGCCTCGGTGTGAGGGAGCGCTTAACCGCGCTGTTTACTCGGCCAAGGTGAGATAAAATCTATTCTCTTGTGAGGAACTCGGTTTGAAAAAGCCGGGTTCCTTCTCAATTCAGGGCTGCTCATATCATGAGGAATGCAAAAAAAAGATAGGGGAAGGGGGTTGCTTTTTTTGAATGGGTACAATATTATATTTATAATCCGAATGGTGAGTGTAATAATATTTTGGCACAGCCTCCCATTATAAGATTAAATTTAACAGAGTCAATCCCCCTTGTCTAGTCCTCAATCTATTTTTTTAGGGAAACCGCCGAACTGGAGGGATTCCAGACTCAAAAAAGGGACTCCTCACCGCTTTTCTCCTCTAGGGGCAGGGCTGAAATTGCGAAACTCTCTTCAATACGGTACGCTTGCTGTGGATCGCAAAAGGGAGAAATGGTTCAGTGCTTAAGCGCGTCACCTTACCAGTGCTTTCTGTTTTAGTTCTGACGACGGGTTCAGTGCTGCAAGCACAACCTGTACCAGAGGGGGTTGCCGCGACATCCCCTATGCCCGTGACTACGGTGTTACCTGGGGAGATTAGCGGGGTGTTGCTGATTGATACCCGCGCTAATGCCTGGAGTGGCTTAAATCGGTTTGTTGACCTCCCGCCTGGGTTTTCTGGGCCGGGATTTTTGCCCTACATTCCGGCAGAGGTGAATTTTGCCCGGGATATCCAACCCTGGTTGGGAGACTGGACAGCGATCGCCCTGATGCCCGGAGCAGAGGGGACCGGGAAGGCTTCTCTCCAGGAGAATGCGGTGATGGTGGCTCCAATTGAGGACCCGAATCGGATTCCTAATTTTGTGGCCCAATTGAGTGCCATTCAGGGACAACCCCGGGAACGTCAGTTTCAGGGGGTGACGCTGTTAGAATGGCCGGGTCAAAATATGGCGCAGGAACAGCGAAGGCTCCTGGGTCCGGACAAAGCGGGCCAGTCGCCTTAAATCCCCTGTCGGCTTTCAAACAGAGCAAATGGCTCAAAGGGTTGCCGGTATTGGCACAGACGCGGCCAATTCTGCCCGATGCTACGCCGGGGGCCCCAGCCCAACCCGTTCCCAGGCCCCCGGGAGTCCCCGCTCCAGAAGTCCAGGGAACAGCAGGTTTGGCGATCGCGATTGTTCCAGGATATGTGGCGGCAGCTCAGAGTAGCGCCCCCTTGGAACGTTGGATTGCGACTAAAGACAGGAGCAATAGTTTAGCCAGAGACCCCCAGTTTCAGAGGACCTTAGCGCATCCTGAATCGGGCCGATCGCTGGTGATTGGTTATGGCAATTTTCCCCAACTGGCCCGACTTTCTAGCGCCTCTCCCCTGTTGAACCGTTTGCTTCCTCTACCCGCTTTTGGGAATATCAATCCGGCAGGGGGTGAGTTGGCGACCCCCTACAGTGCGATCGATTTGATGGTGTGGATGGAACCCGAAGGGATTCGCGCTCAGTCTCGGGGGTTTTACAAAACCCCACTCCCTGAACCCCTGGCGGCACCGAACCCAAACCCAATGGCGGCGAGACTTCCGGCATCCACCTACTTCACCTGTGGCGGCAGTCTGAATTTGTGGCAGGCGATCGGCCCGATTTTGGGTCAAAACCTCCTCACTTTGCCCGGATTGGATCAAATCCCGGAGTTCACTCAATCCACTTTGGGTTTAGATATGACACAAGATCTCCTCCCCTGGATGGATGGTGAAATTACTGCTTTTGTTTTTCCCACCAATCAGGGATTTTTCCCCACCGTGGATGAAGCCATGAAATTAGGAATGGGGTCGATGATTGAAACGAGCGATCGCCCGAGTGCGGAACGTCTATTAACGCAACTTGATGAACGGATTGCCAGTCAGTTATCCGGGGCGATTACCATTACTCGCCATCAAATTAATGAAAACTCGGTTACCAGTTGGGAGGTCATTAACCCAAATGGGAGAACAGAAAGTGTATTCGCTCATGGATGGATTTCTGAAAATACCCTGATGATGACGACGGGACTAGGACCGTTCCAAGAACTTTATCCAGAACCGGCTCAGAGTCTCGCCAATGCGTTTAATTTCCAAGCTGCATTGGACCCTTTACCTCAAGCGAACCTCGGCTATTGTTATCTAAATATGGGGGCTGTATTGGCCTGGGTGAATACGTTTGTACCCCCGGAAATTAATGCCTCACCTGAAGGTCAAATTGTTTTGAATAGTTTGGGTAAAATTCGGAGTTTAAGTGGAACGGGTGTTTCTCAGGATACCCATATTCAATGGGATTTATTGATGCTTTTATCTCCACGTTCCTAGCTAGATATAGGATGAGAGTGCAGCCAGAGTGAGTTGGAGTGACGGGCTAAGATTTAATTTTCGATGCTGCGATCGCCATTCCATTGGCAGGCCCTCAATCCCTTAGTTGGCCTATGAACCTCGGTTATAACTTTTTTTTAGAACTCCGAAAAGCCCCCAATCAAATAGAGGAATTCTTGATGAGGGATAATTCAGAAAAAAGTGCCGGAGAATTGTCCATTAGCAGTAAAGCGGGTCAGGGAAATAACCCAAGTGATTTTCTCTGGCTACTGATTATCGGATTCAGATCAACTATCAACTCAGGGGGATTCAATCTAGCTGATAAAAGCGAGAATAAAGGGTTACAGCTAACCGGATTGATTTGAAAAAATCCCCGTCATTTTTTTGTTAAGAAAAGAAGATATATTTTTTACAAATAACTATCTCTAATCTGATTATTTTATTAGTTTAAAAATATCTAACTTTAGAATCAGTAAAAAATACGGGAGAAAATGTAGTAACATAAGAGTGACCTGTTTTCACAGAGATTGTCGATTTTCTGGAATCTTTCCAGGAACAAAAAACTGTTAGAGAAAATCCTCTAATACCAATAGAGTCAACGTTGCAAAACAGACAAGTCTGAAGTGTTGTATCAGGAGTACGTGGATGAACATAACCTCTGGGTTCGATATTAATCAAAAATTCTCCTTTGTGGTGAAACAGTTTCATGAAATCTGGAAAAGGGCTTTATCCCTAGGACTGGCACTGGTTTTAGCAGTCACTGCGGCAGCTACTATAAATTGTGACAACGCAATGGCTGTAGAGAGAATCATCCTCATGTACGGCGATTCCCGTGAGACGATCTCGATCGGCGACTTGCGTGAGTTCGTTCGCGAAGGTATGGAACCCGCAGAATTTCGCACCCGCTTGGGGATCATTGAGCGCGATATTGACGCCTTACGATTTGCCTTGGATCAGGAAATTCCCGTTTCCCAGGACTTCTTGAGACGGATTCTCAACAGCACCATCGGTCAATTTGTCCTCACTCGTCTGGAACCTGTGCTGGGGATTGCAGTGGAGGAAAATGTTAATCAAGTGATCGATGCCTTTGTTTCTGCCGCATCGAACGATAGCTTTACCCTCCTGGAATTGCTAGAAAACTATCCAGAACAACAGTTGAGCGTCAGTGGTCCGCTGTTAGAAGAAGGTTATGAACGAATTAGTTTCTTGGCGACAGATGTTCTGGCGATCGCCCAAGTTGTCCAAACCTATTTAGCTGACGTTGTTTGTGAAGATGGCTTGTTGGGTTCGGATTTTGACAGCAAACCTGTCCCCGAACTTTTCAGCAGCGCTAAGTCGAATAACTTAGGCTGGTCTAAATAAACTGAACTCAATCGATAGAGGCAGAATGACTGCCTCTATTTCATGCTTCATAAGCCGATAATTTGGGTCGGGTGAAGCCAGAAACAAGGGTGAAAAATCCTTCAGGAGCGATGCCATGAAAATAAAAATCAAAACCTTTGTCACCAGTCTGAGCCAGCTACCCAAAAAGTGGGTTAAATTTATAGCACTCAGCCTCATTGTTTTTCTGACCAGTCTTTCCTTCGTGGTGTTTACACCTTCCCCGGCAACGGCCTCTCAGGTGGTGGTCCTGACTTATGGTCCCCAGCGAATTGCCATTCCAATGACCGAATTAGCGGAATTTGGAGAAACCGGAGAAGCGTCTCGGGTGATCCGATTTTTGACGGGAATTGCCGATGTTGATCGGGATCTATTTCGGACGGTTTTAACCCAGGAAATTCCGGCCAGTGTCCGAATTTTAGACCGTTCTCTCAACTTTATCGTGGGAGAATTATTCCTCTACGAGATCAGTCAAGCCATTTATCCGCCTTCGGGTCGTAAAGGAATTGAAGGCTTGCGATCAAGTTTGGTTCTTTCTGCTGCGGATGATGGCAGACTTTCCCTGCTAGAACTTCTGCAAAAATATCCGTCTCAACGGGTTGAAATTGATGCTAGAAAGTTGAATCAAACTTATGGACAGGTCCAGTTTTTGGTGGAAGGAGCAGAGAAAGCAGCCCAATTTGTTCGAGAAACTTTCGGGGATATTATTTGTTAAGCAATCAATGGGGTATTGCTAATGAAGGTTACCGACTCGGGCAATCAAAACCTTAGAAGGCTAAAATCTTAAAAAATTGAATCCCTTCTCAAAAGCCGACTTTTTCTTAGCTTTAAGAATCAGTCGGCTTTTGGCGATCGCCCCTCAATCTGGCCGCACCGAGTTCCCTAAGCAACCAACTCTATAATAAAAACTGTACGCTCACCCTGGAATCCCCATGCTCACTGACATTAAAAACATTGCTGCTAAACTCGCACCTCGCCTGATTGAGATTCGGCGACATATTCACAGTCATCCCGAACTCAGTGGTCAAGAGTATCAAACCGCTGCCTATGTAGCCGGGGTACTCTCTTCCTGTGGAGTCCATGTGCGAGAGGGGGTGGGTAAAACTGGGGTCATGGGAGAACTTTCCGGTCAAGTCACCGATGAGAGAATCTTAGCCATTCGCACCGATATGGATGCGCTGCCGATCGCCGAACGGACGGGGTTAGACTATGCCTCCCAGCAGGTTGGGGTGATGCACGCTTGTGGCCATGATGTCCATACCACCGTGGGATTAGGGACCGCAATGATCCTCTCGGAACTGGTGGAGAGTCTACCCGGAACCGTGCGCTTTTTATTCCAACCCGCAGAAGAAATTGCTCAAGGTGCCGGGTGGATGATTGCCGATGGTGCAATGGAACAGGTCACTAATATTTTAGGATTGCACGTTTTTCCCTCGATTCCCGGGGGGGCGATCGGGATTCGACGGGGAGCATTAACCGCCGCCGCCGATGACCTAGAAATCACGATTATGGGGGAATCCGGACATGGTGCGCGTCCTCATGAGGCCATCGATGCGATTTGGATTGCCTCTCAGGTCATTACCACCCTCCAGCAGGCCATTTCCCGGACTCAAAACCCCTTGCGTCCCGTGGTTTTGACCATTGGTCAAATGAATGGAGGACGGGCACCGAATGTGATTGCCGATAGTGTGAAAATGCTGGGAACCGTGCGATCGCTGCATCCGGAAACCCATGCCGACTTACCCGCTTGGATTGAGAAAATTGTCGCGAATGTCTGTCAGATGCATGGGGGTCGCTATGAAATGAACTACCGACGCGGAGTCCCTTCGGTGCAAAATGACACCGGGATGACCCAGTTAGTCGAATCCGCAGCATTAGAAGCCTGGGGAAGCGATCGCGTCACCTATATTCCCGAACCCTCCCTTGGTGCAGAAGATTTTTCCCTCTACCTCGAATACGCACCCGGAATGATGTTTCGTCTCGGTGTGGGACATCCCGACAAACCCAATTATCCCCTGCATCATCCGCAATTTGAGGTGGATGAATCGGCGATCGTCACCGGAATCGTTACTCTAGCATACGCGGCGTACAAGTATTGGCAATGATGGGATTGGGGAGATGGGGGAGATGGGGGAATTGGGGATATGTGGGGAGATTGGGGAGATTGGAGGCTGTTTGTAGTAACGACTTCAGTCGTTATATGATTCATCCTTGGGGGGGATGAATTTTGACGAGAGTCTTGTTAGGGTAATTGAATAATTGACCATGAGTGAGATAGGGCTAAACGTATGGCAGCAAGTAAACAACTCCACGGACTAGAACTAATTGACTGTGCCAAAGCGAATGCTAAACAGGGTTTAGCAACAGCGGCGGAACAGAGTGGTTATGGGCAGAATACTAGCTTATTTTCCCAACAACTAAAAGCAGCTTGCCAGGAGATTGGGATTGAAATTACTGAACTCAGGGATTTGATTACTCCTCAGCATGAAATGAAACAAGGAGGAGGGATTGATATTGCGCCGGACACTCCCGGAAAATTATAATGCTCAAAGCTCCATAACACTGGGTTTAAAATGAATGGGTTTTATGCCGAGAGAGGGATTCGCTTCGCTTGGGGATAGGATACCGGATTTAGGGTGGGCATCACCCACCCGACGGGACTAAAAATGTTCGTATTCTCGATGTTCACTGTGAGGCAAGGTTTCTAGGCGGCTGCTCAAATCGGTGACGGAATGATAGAGGCGATCGTATCCATCCTGTAAGGAGGCGATCGTCGTTGCCTGAAAATCAATCTCTTGATGGAGACGTTCCACTTCTTCGTTTTCTAAACAATTCAGCCGTCTTTGCATCTGCGCGTTAAGGGTCGAGACTTTCTCAAATAACTCCGTAATTGCCGCTTCAATACTCCCGAGTTGTTCAAGGTTGCTCAAAGGCGGCAGGGTTTCAAACCGCTGTTGTAGCTGTGCTAATCCCTCGCTGATTCGGGTCATTTCACTTTGGAGGGCGGTAATCTCTTCGGATTCGGGATGCTGCTGTTGAAATTCAGCCCGTAATCGGTCTAAGTTGCGTTTTAATGCGGTCAGAGAACCCGTCTGTTCCAACTTTTTAACCGCTTGGGTGAGACGTTGCAGATAGGGCTTGACAATTTGTTTGTTTTGTTGTTCTAATGTTTTGACGCGACGGGCCAGGGGTTCCATTTCGGTCTGAATTTGGAACTGGAAATCGGCCAAGTTAGGAGATGGGGGAAGGCTTTCCTCTGTTGTCGCCGAGTTGGCAAATTGCGATTCTGCTTGGGGTGCAGTGGCGAGTTGGTCCAACTGTTCCTGCATTAATAAGAGGCGCACGTTCACCGTTTCCCAGTCATCTTCGCGGACGGCGGTTTTTTGGAGGCGTTGGGTGAGGGTTTGTAACTGAGAAATCGCCTCATGGAGGGGATGCAGATTGACTTTTTCTACGGGAGGTTGTTGGCGGATGGCAGTTTGGAGAGAGTCCACCATTTGCCGGACATCGGCGATCGCCGAGGTGGTTTGTTGTGCCGTTTCCTGTTGCGATCGCATTCGATTGGACAAATTTAGACTTAACGCCAAGGTGAGAGGCACTGCCGCATAGACGACTTGTCCGGAAATGGCTGCCACGACGGTTCCCACGGCGGATCCGGCAACACAAGTGCCTTCAACTAGGGTTTGCCAGGGATAGGAGTTGAGATTGCCCCTAAAACTTTGACTGGAAGGTTTTATCGTTTGCATGGTTGGTGGTAGGATGCCCGGTTTTGCACCAATTATAGTCACTTCCACAAAAAAGCGGGAATTTTTATTCCCGCTAGGACGCTATTAGAAAAACAATCGGGTTTCTTCACAAACGATTGACCGATTTAGAATCAATCTAGGGGAGAAACCCGCTTTCGGGTCCCCTGAATTTCAGGGGACCCGGAGGGTTTAGTCTGCACTCGCTAGGGCAGTTAGGGCCGCGATCGCCTCTTGGTGATGGATGGTATCTCCTTGGCGAGAAAACAAGTTCGCCGCCGTTTGTAAGTCCCCGATCGCCCCTTGGCGATCGCCCATTTCTGCCCTCGCCCGACCCCGATAGTTATAGGCGCTGGCATACTTCTCATTCAGACTCAGGGCTTGGGTAAAGTCCTCGATTGCCCCATGATAATCAGTCCCTGCGGACCGGGCAACCCCCCGATTCAAGTAGGCGACGGCATCATCGGGTTTCAACCGCAAGGCTTCTGTATAATCGGCGATCGCCCCCGCATAGTCCGCTTGGTTATACCGGGCCAATCCTCGGTTATTGTACGCCACTGCATCCTGGGGATTCAGTTGAATGGCACGAGTATAATCCTCTGCCGCTTGTTGATAATTGCCCAAGCGCCCGTAGGCTTCCCCGCGATAGAAATAAGCCCCTGTCTGTTCCGGCGCTTTCAGGATGGACTCGGTGTAATCGCCAATTGCCCCAGTATAATCTCCCTGATTATACCGGGCAAATCCTCGGTTAAAATACACCACCGATTCATTGTCATTCAATTCCAGCGATCGCGTATAGTCGGAAATTGCCCCGGCAAAATCCCCGATTTGGAACTTCGCCAATCCGCGATTATTATACGCTGTCGGCTGATTGCCATCAATCTGCAACGCCCGAGTATAATCATCAACCGCCCCTTGATAATCCCCAATATCCAACCGCTCAAATCCGCGATTGTAATAGGCACTGGCATTGGCGGGATTCAGCAAGGGTTCGCTAAAGCGCTCAATTAACCCTTGAATAATCTTCGGATCGGTCGTGCGTAATCCCACTTCCCGTTCCGGTATCGCATCACTGCTACTCAGGAAATGATGAGTTGCCAACATCGCCCAACTGTCATCGCACACCAAAAAGTTCTCATGAGTGCCAAGAACTTTTAATTGCAGGCGATCGCCATATTGACTCCGCAGATGTTCCAAATCATTCAAAGCATCATATAGCCCGCGTTTTGCCATCGGGTCCAGTTGCCAATGTTCATTAATCCGGATGGGGAATTCTCCCGCTTCGATATCCCGCAGATGTCCCCAACCGATTTCGACTTGAACACCCTGTTGCAGCAATCCTTCTAGTTTTTGCAGCAGAATACTATCCAATCCCGCCCGACTGACCCAAGGACAGACTAAAATCAGGCGATGTTGAACCGTATCGATCGCCTCTAACAGTTGTGCTCTAATCGCGGGTCGGTCAAACACTAACTCATACTGATGAGCTTTAATCCCTTCCAGCAAGGATTCAATTTGATAGAGTTGCTGGGCGATCGCCGGAGAAATTAGGGATTGCAGATGACCACTTTCCGGGGTAGTGTGAGGCACTTCTGGATGGGTTGCCAGGGCTTTAAGCTGCTGACTCAGTTGCTCAATCTGCGGTTGCACGGAAACTTGTCCCGGGCGATTGCGCCACTGTTCCAGTTGTCCTTCCAGTTGCCCTAAAGCCGCCTCTAACCGTTCGATTCTCTCCGGGGTCACATCGGATAAGTGACCGAGGGATTCGCTCACTTGCGCCAGGGCCGATCGCAACTCAGAGATTTCCAACCGCAGGACATCGATCGCTTCCGCATCCCTTTCCTCTGGCGGGGATTGGCTAGAATTAGGCAGTTGTTCCAGTCGCCGATCCAGTTCGCTGACACTGGCACTGAGGCTTTCAATTTGCTCCAATTCCGGGCGAGAGTTGAACTGTTCCAGCAATTGGTGGATTTGCTGAGTCACCTCACTGGATACCGCATTGGGAACGCCACTCCCTTGCCATTCCAGTTGTTCCCGCAGACTCTGCACCTCTTGGCGCAACACCTCCCGTTCCTGCGGTAGAGTGTCGTCCATGCGTGAGTTCAGTTCGCTCACAATACTATCCAGTTGACTGAGGCGACTGCTCACTTCACTCTGGTTTTCCAGGGAGGCGGTGAGTTCCCGCACTTCTGCCAGATTTGCGGTAACTTCCAGTAGCGCTTGATTCAGTTGTTCCACATCGGATTGTGAGGCGATCGCTTCGGGTAAGTTATTCACGCGATCGGCTAACTGTTCAAGCTGGTCCTGGAGTTCGGGAATGGGAAACCCCGAGAGGAGATCCACCCGTTCTTTGAGGGTTGTGAGGGCAGTTTCTAGGGGTTCTAAGGCTTCTGGTGCAACAAATTGGGGTAATCCCTCGATTTTCTCCTGTAATCCGGCAAGGGCAGTTTTCCAGGACCCCTGTTCTTGTTGGAGGGCTGCTAATCCGGTGGTTAACTGTTCTAACTCCCGGGTTTGCAGGGCCAAATCTTCTTGGATGCGGCGCAGGTTTACCGCTTCTAGGGGGGCTAATCGCGTATCAATTTCGGCGATCGCCTCGCTGACAGATTCGGCAATTTTCCGGAGTGCTTCATCCACCCCCGTTAAATCTACCGCCTCCTGGTTACCACGGGCGGAAACCCCAAGGCGTTCTAAATCTAATTGCTGTTCCAGTTGAGGAATCAAGGCGATCGCCAGGGATAAAGCAGTTTTCAAGCGTTCCACCTGCTCAATATCCGGTTGCGCTGCCACCTTCTGATTCAACTGTTCCAGTTGCATCCGCAACTCACTCACCGGGGCGATCGCTTGTTCTAACTGCTGCTGCCGTTCCTGCAATTTGGCGATCGCCGAACTCAGGGAGTTCACCTGTTCCGCGCCAAATTCCAAAGGATTTCCGGCGCTAACACGCGCTTCGAGATCCGCCCGCAACCCGGCAATTTCCTGCTCAATCGCTTGACTCACACTAGAGCGAACCGTTTCCAGTCGCTGTTCAATTTGAGCAATTTCAGACAACACCGGGTTTAAATCCGGAGTCCCCCCGCCCGGGTCCAATTTCGAGAGTTTATTTTGAAATTGGGCAATTTTGCTATTAATTTGGGCGATCGCACTCTCCAATCGCTCAACCCCATGTCCACTCTTGGAGGAGTCTGCGCCATTGAGTTGTGCAGTCAGGGCCGCCAAAGTCTCCTGGACCCCGGCATAATTCTCCCGAAGTACAGAAATATCTTGGCGCAAGGGATTCAACTCCAACCCTTGCGCCAAAGACAGGGTTTTTTCTAACTGTCGCTTAACCTCTTCAAATTCTTCCGAATGTTTCGAGACTGCCGACTGGACATGATTAAATTCAGAATCCGTCGGCAATCCCTGCACTTGTTCGCGTAAAATCCCTAACTCCCGGGCGAGTTTCTCCCGGAGTTCGATGTCATTGCCTCCGAAGGACGGTTCCTGCGCTAATCGACGGCGATTAGCCAAATTGAGGACCACCGACAGGGATAGGGGCGTTGCAGCATAAACAATCTGCTGCGTCGCGATCGCTGCTACGGAACCCGCCACGGAACCCGCCACGGATAAATATTCCAGAATTTCTAGCCAACTTCGCTTAGTCATTTTAATGGAGAGGCCGATGTTTGGTTTGTATGAGGATTTTTCTGATATATGCGGTCAATTTTACCCTGGGAGTTATCCTCCTGGGGCGATCGAATTTCAATTCGTTGCCCAGGAGTCAATGTAACGTAACGGTAGTTAGTCTCCCAATCCGGACCAATCCCAACGAATCCCTAAGACTCCCCGGAGATTGCCCTTAATTCCCCGAGGAGTTGCCTTCGCCTTAATCACTACCCAGGGGCGGCACTTCAATCGTCGCTTCCCCTGTAGCAATATCCAGCAAACTTTCTAAACTCATCGTATCCATCGACTGCGGATGCACGGGTTCCAATACATCAATCAGCAACATCAACTGATCAATCGCCAGACGAGTAATTTTACCCCCCTCAATCCGATTAATCTGGGGTCCCGATATCCCAGGGACCAGTTCCGGATCGATATAGAGGTCCTTCCCTCGCTCTTTCAGCAACATCGACTCTTGGGTTGCAATGTACTGCCCCAGATCATGGACCGACGTCCAACCCCGATAATGTCTAAGCCAACGCAGGTATCGGCCTAAATGTAGCAATCCCACCTGAGTTAACCGGCGATTTTTCGTAAGCGTGTTTTGGGGCATATTAATTTAGCTGCTATCCGTTGTTTTTCTTGCAGACAACCAGTATGATGTTATCTTAACATAGCGAATTACTGATGAAGAATTAAAATTTTTCGGATTTCAGGTTCTTAATATGTTATCATGGCATTAAAAAAAATCCCGGCCTTGGAGGGACCCCACCCTAAACCATCTCCTGCTGTTTTGAGGCGGGCATCGGAGATAGAGTGCCAGTGTTAGCGGTGATGGTTTAGCCGTAATTTTGAATCATATCATAGGTCGGGGTCCCTGTAAATCCTCAGACCCCGGCAGTTGACAATTATACAACAAGGGCGGCTATGTGGGTGATGTTTTGGCGTTTTCACCCTTACATTTGTGTTAAAATAGCCTCCAAAAGTAGCAAACCTCAAAAATTATTAAAAATCATGGAAAAGGTAATTGCAGAACATATTGAAATCACTCCCGGCGTTTGTGGAGGTCAACCGCGAATTGCTGGACATCGGATTAAAGTGCAAGATGTTGTGATTTGGTCGGAAGAAATGGGAATGTCTCCCGATGAAATCCTCTATCATTACCCCTCTATTACATTATCAGATGTCTATGCAGCCTTAGCCTATTATCACGACAATCGAGAAGAAATCAGACTCCAAATTCGAGAAGATGAAGCATTTGCCACAGAAATGGAATCAAAAACCCCGTCACTCCTTCAAGAAAAACTAAAGTCTCGAAAAAATGCCTAAAACAATTTGCTTTCATTTAGATGAAAATGTCAGCTATGCCATAGCAAATGGATTACAACGGCGTGGAATTGATGTCACAACTACACCAGAAGCTGGCTTAATCGGGGCGTCAGATGAAGAACAACTCGCTTTTGTAATAGAACAAAAGCGAGTGATGTTTACCCAAGACACCGATTTTTTAAGAATAGCTGGAATGGGAATCAATCATAACGGAATAGTTTACTGTCAGCAAAAAAGTCGCTCTATGGGCGACATTATAAGGGGCCTAACTTTAATTTGGGAATACCTAGAACCCGAAGAAATACAAGGAAAAATTGAATTTATTTAACACTGAAGTCGTTTCTTCATGTTCGTAGTAACGACTTCAGTCGTTATTCTTATTCGTAGTAACGACTTCAGTCGTTTCTTCCCACCCTAATCTTTTTTAAAAACCCGTCTAATCCAACTCCTAAACCCAATCAATCCCCCCACAACAATCATCGCACAGAACCCCACAGTCAAACTCCCCAATATCGCCAAAGTTATCGGATGGGGAGACAAATTCCAGGGAAACAACTGCAATTGGGGTGGCGATCTAAGGGTTTCATGTAATAGGGTAACGTCGCCGCAGTTACGCCAGAAACTCCAATTCCTAAACCAACCAGGGTGACAACCACTTGCAGTTTTCGTTCTTCCTGGACTTGTTCAATTTCCACAATCCCGCGAATGGTAGAAATGGTCTGTTCTAATAAATTAGCAGCGGGTTTGAGGTAGTTTAAATCCGCCTGGATTTGGGTGATGAAGATTTGACATTCTTTCCGGGAGAACTCAGCGAAAAAGTCTAGGGGGTTGTTCGCTTGCGATCGCAACTTGTCCAGAGGCGATCGTAGTTGCCGATTTGAATTTGCAGTGTATTGAGATTGTACTCCAAATTGCGTAATTGCAGCGCATATTCAGGGGTGATCGCAATTAATTGTTTGAGGTGTTTTTTCAGGGATTCTAAATCAGAATTACTCAGAGGTTTACCCTCAGAATGACGACTGATAGTCTGGCGAAATTTCATCTCAATTCCCTCTCTGAAACAGTTGTTCGCATTCCGAGTAAATTTGGCGACTGACTTGAAACCCGTGGGTAATTTTATGATAACTTAAAAACAATTCGGGTAAATTCCAGAATATTGACTTGAGCTTTTCTGAAGTGGTTTCCCGGATATAGAGTAAAATTAGGAGGCATCGCGCTGACTCTTGGGATTGCCATACTCAAACATATAGCTACCCAGAAACTCCTGAGATTGATAAAACGTAGTCGGACCCTCATCTCCGAACAACTGTAGGCGCAAATCATCCACAAATGGCCGAATATTGTCCAAACTCGGAGTAATTGAGTCCGGTAAAAAAGCAGTCACCAGTAACGTTTGACCTAAAAAATCCGCCTGGTCCTCCTTGAGGATAAAATCCATCGGATAAAAGTCGGCAAAATCCGCAACCTGCACCGCATCAAAACCCCGTTCCTGGGGACGAAATAAACTCAACAGCAGCGCATAACTATCGGTAATCTGTTGAGGATAAAGCAGCAGACGATACAGCGGTTTTGTGCCATTCCCATTCAGTTTATCACTAGACCATAACCGCACCTGACGATTTTTAGAATCAGTATTGTTTAACAAATCAAACGTTTCGGGTTTGGGCTTTGCTTTCGGCTTTTTATCCGCTTTCAGATCCATACAGATTCTCATCACTTTCCTGTTCGGTCAGTTCAGGCGGATTTATCGTCAAATCCGGGAAATGTTTGGTTAATTTTTCGAGAATCGGTTCATACTGTTCAGCAACAACCTGGGGAGAATGTTTAAAGGATTGGACTTTGACATTATAACCGGATTCGAGCTTAAAGGCAAATAAATTTAGATTTAAAGCATAAACAAATTCAACAATTGAGTCGGTCATGGGGATGGTATTTTATTAAAAATTTATGGATTCTGCTTTAATTCTCTTTGTAAATCTTCTAGGTCAATTGCAAAAACATCAATATGTTCTCTCGCTAAAGCCTCCAAGAAATCTCGGCGATTGAGTCCAGCAATTAGAGCCGCTTTTTCTTGAGATATTTCTGATTTTTGATACCAATAGATGGCTGCCGCTAATCGCAATTCCTTGATAAATTCTTCTGGAGGAAGGCGACGGGAGGAAAACACTTCATCGGGTAACTCAATGGTGATTTTTGCCATAACTTGGGTTTACTTTTTGCCCTGGGAAGGGGGTGGATTGAGCGTGTTATCGATTTCTGACTGAATTAGACTCAAGTTCAAAACGCGATCGCGATCGGCTTTCGGATCCTTCGGGGGCGGTTCTTCCCCAGGTTCAAACATATCACAGCGAACCTGTACCCAATTGGTTTGATTGAATACCGTCTGAATTTGGGGATATTTTTCCTGCCATTCTAAAATCAGCGTCGCGATTTCATAATCATCATCATCTGCCGTTGCCAGACTCTCCCGCAGTTCCTTTAAATATTCCTGGTTTTTGCCAAATAACTCGGGATTAGGGGTGGTTCGTGCTTGGCGCAGTAAGGTTACGAAATCCAGTAAAGTTTGGTAGTTATCATCCATTGGGTTTCCTCTGGTTTGAAAGATGGGTATTCTTCTATCTTACCATGATTTTGGGACGGAGTGGGAGCATCTTGCTCCCTATTTTGATAATCAGCGAGCAAGATGCTCGCACTCCTGAAATGCAGAAACCCGGTTTCTAACCCTTGGGTCAAGTTTACAACCCAATATGGCAAAATGCCCCCCAGGAATGGAGACCCGAAAAGGGCACAATCGGATAGGACCGACGTAATCGGGTATCGCAATTTTGCCATAACTTCTTTGGCACTTTTAAATCCTCCTTCAACCAGCGAATTAAATCCGGGCGAGAAACCGTTCTTAACCAGGTTTGGGCAGATTGTAACGCCTCCACCATTGAGAGGGTTTCTCTGTCAATAGTCCAGTAAAAGCGCATCATTAATAAAGCCGTTGCTAAATCATCTACGGACCATAAACTGCTAATTACTGTCACCGTTCCTGCATATAAAAAGGCACTGGGCAAACCGATATAGTCCTCTACCAATTGACTGGCATCGATTAATCCGGTTTCGCAGGCAGAAAGGACGACTCGACGGCAGTTGACTAACTCTAATTGACTGACAATTTCCCGGAAGGTTAGACCCTGGGTGGTGATATCTGCCCGACGTCCATCTCGGAGGGTGAGGGTGGGGGTTGGCGGGGAAGTTTCGGGTGCGGTTACGGATTCCTCTGGGGCTAAAATTAAAGCGGAATCCAGGGGATTGGCGGCATTGAAAGTGCCGTGACAGGCGAAATGCAGGGATTCGCTTTGGCGCAGTTTGGTCACCGTTTCTGGATGGGAAAAGGCCCGTTTAGTGGCGGCGCGGTTGCGTAAAATATAGGTATTCGGGTGAAAGGGTCGTTCGATTTGTTCGACTTCTATATCCGCATAAGGTAAATTTTCTGTGGGATTTTGCACCGCAAATAAGGGTAAAGTTTCTCCCTGGGGGTTGCCTGGGCGTTGGTGGAGGCGTTGCAGCAGTTGGCAACTGGGGACGTAACTCACTCCTTTGGGGAAGACATCCTGTAAATATTGCGCTTCCGTATCCGGTTGTCTCCAGACGGGTAAGGCATGAAGGGGGAATAAATGCAGGAAACGGTGGGGAACTAGAATCAGATTTTGGCAAGAGGGGGGAAGTTTTGCCAAAATCTCCGGGAGGCGGAGGATTTCCGCGAGGCGTTGCAGGCGGGGAGTGAGATGGGTTTGCCATGCCTGTTGCCGTTGGGTGAGTTCTTCTCGGGTGGAGGCGGTGCGAATCTGATTATAATCCTGGAGATACTGGTTACTCCACTGGTTCAGGGTGTCTCGTTCCTCTGGGGTGAAGGATGCGACTTGGATATCCCCCGAGGTGAGGATGAAAGTGTGGAACCCGGAGTCGGATTTACTGCCGATATACCATTCCAGAATGGCGGTGTTGTCATCGAGGAGGGATTGAATTTCTGGGAGGGCGATGGGAGTAACGCGCTGAGTCAGGGTAAAGTCGGGTTCGTTGATTTCTGCCAGGAGATGATTCAGTTGCTGGATCACCTGTTGCCGTTGTTGGGCAACGGAACTCCGGACATCCCCGGGAGGGGAGAGGGGACTGCCGCCTCGACTGTTATCTGGAGGGGGAGTGGCGCTGTGGGGCTGTTCGGGGGACTCCTGACCCAGGAGGACCGTCAGGGCGGCGAGTTGGCGGCGCAGACTCTGCAGTTGCTGCCGTTGCGTCTCTGTCGCCGTTTTGGGTTCCAGGGAGGCATCGGTCATCATTTGCACCAGAGTGCGCGATTTACTCCGTTCCCCCGTAGTGAGGGCGAGGTCCAGACGCTGGGCATTCAGGCACGCTTGCACCATCTTTTCATAGACATCCAAGGCATCCACCATCAATTCCTGACGGCGTTGCGGCAACTCCACCCATTCGCAACTTTGTTCCACTGCTTCAATGGCAAGGGTATAACCTTCGATGGCAATCTCCCACCATCCTTGCTCATATCCTAAGTTGCCCAAGTTGCGCCCGGTTTCTAGGCAAGCAATGGGAAATGCTTCAGGAGTTCTGATTTGTAAGGCATTGCGATAACAAATCACGGCCTGTTTCAGATTCTCGGCCCTCTCCCCCCGGATGCGTTTATGGTAGGCAGTTGCCAGATTATTTTGGGTTTGCGCCCAATCTTCCGGATAGGCGGTGCGGGTAGATACTTCTAAGGCCGCTTTGTACCCAAAAATGGCCTGCTCCAAATTCTCAGCCCTCTCTCCCCGGATGCGGTAGAAGTAGGCATTTGCCAGATTATGTTGGGTCATGGCCCAATCTTCC
Source organism: uncultured cyanobacterium (assembly GCA_963821735.1). Taxonomy (GTDB): domain Bacteria; phylum Cyanobacteriota; class Cyanobacteriia; order Cyanobacteriales; family Laspinemataceae; genus Laspinema. Next base: position 385,633 of record CAWGFK010000070.1, on the reverse strand, counting down.
GGATAGGCGTTACGGGTTCTGACTTCTAAGGCCGCTTCTAAGGCAAAAATGGCCTGTTCCAGATTATCGGCCCTCTCCCCCCGGATGCGGTTACCGTAGGCAATTGCCAGATCATTTTGGGTTCCTGCCCAATCTTCCGGATAGGCGGTGCGGGTAGATACTTCTAAGACCGCTTTGTAGGCAGAAATAGCCTGTTCCAGATTCTCGGCCCTCTCCCCCCGAATGCGGTATAAGTAGGCAGTTCCCAGATTATTTTGGGTCATGGCCCAATCTTCCGGATAGGCGGTGCGGGTATATACTTCTAATGCCGCTTTGTAGGCAGAAATCGCCTGTTCCAGATTCTGCGCCCTCTCCCCCCGGATGCAGTCACGGTAGGCATTTCCCAGATTATTTTGGGTCATAGCCCATTGATCCGCATAGGCGGTGCGGGTATATACTTCTAAGACCGCTTTGTAGGCAGAAATCGCCTGTTCTAAATTCTGCGCCCTCTCGCCCCGGATGCGGTCACGGTAGGCATTTGCTAGATTATGTTGGGTTCCTGCCCAATCTTCCGGATAGGCAGTACGGATTCTGACTTCTAAGACCGCTTCTAAGGCAGAAATGGCCTTCTCCAGATTCTCGGCCTTCTGTCCCCGGATGCGAGTCTGATAGGCAGTTGCCAGATTATGTTGGGTTCCTGCCCAATCTTCCGGATAGGCGGTGCGGGTATATACTTCTAAGGCAGATTCGTAGGCAGAAATGGCCTTCTCCAGATTCTCGGCCTTCTGTCCCCGAATGCGAGTCTGATAGGCAGTTGCCAGATTATTTTGGGTCATGGCCCACTGTTCCGGATAGGCGGTGCGAGTATATATTTCTAAGGCCGCTTCTGCGGCAGAAATGGCCCGCTCCAGATTTTGTGTTTTCTTCCCCCGGATGCGGACACAGTAGGCTTTTGCCAGATTATTTTGGGTGGTGGCCCATTGTTCGGGTTTATGTTTCCGGGGACAAACCGTGAGAACGAGTTGGTATCCGGCAATGGCAATTTCCAGACAATCTGCCCGAATCCCCAGGGGGAATTGCTGAATATGGATACAGGTATTTCCAATCACTCCCGCCATATCATCCGCGCTTTCTGGGTAAGAAAGTACCTGGCGACTCACCTCTAGGAATGCTTGCTGAAAGGTGGAGTTAAGTTTATCCTGATGTTGGGCTAAAAAGGGATAAACCACCGAGCTATCGTTTTTACTGTCGATTTGCAGTAGTAGCAACTCGCGGACTAGCTGGTGATACGCTTCCAGGTTCGGGGTGGATTTCTGCCTCCGGGTGGCGATAAACTGTTCTACCAATGCGCCTAATTCTTGCAACTTAGCCGCGAGTTGTGCACTGCCTGCTGATGCGGCATTCTCTGCCACCTGCGCCATGATTTTTAACAACTTTTCATCTACCCAGTCTTGCTGTTGTTCCAGTAGGGTTGCTTCCTCTCCCGCATCGCAGGAGATTAAATCTTGGATTAATTGGAGATACGGTTGCAGACGCTCTTGGTTCATTGCCCATTGCCCACGCTACTGGGTTGGATTATAGCGTGGTTTGGGGTTTGTCATTTGTCGTTTGTCCAAGGCAACAACCGGCGGGGGATAAATCCCCCAGAGGTTGTTGCCACCCGAGGGAACCCCCGACGGTTGAGGGGGTTAATAGCTAATTTCTAGGGTGACTGAGGCGGAAATCTCCCGATCGCCTCCAATAACTGGGGTGGAAAAATCTGCTGCCGCTTCCATGCGTGAGAACATCGGTTGTGGATAGGGTGTGGCAGAATTGACTTGGATTTTGACAATTTCTCGCCGGGTGAGATTGAGTTCAGATAAGACGGTATCCGCTTGGGTGAGGGCGTCTTGGGTGGCGGCGCGAATCGCTTGCTGACGGGCGGTTTCCATTGCTGCATCGGCAGCGGTGAAGCTGACTCCATCAATGCGGGTTGCACCGGCATCACTGCCTCATCTAACAAGGTTCCGGCGCGATCGGTGGGGAGGCGAAAACTGACGATATTTGAGGCAGAATAGCCGGTAATCGTAGGCGCTGCGTTGTCATTACTGCGATACAAGGGGTTGAGTTGAATGCCGGTGGTTTGGAGTTTCTCCACATTGCGCGATCGCAACAGTTCCACCAATGCTTGCGATCGCCTTGCTACCTCTTGTTGCACCTCTTGGGCGGTCCTTCCCTGCACTTCCACCCCTAATCTCACCTCGGTTAACGTGGTGGGAATACTGACGATTCCCTGTCCCGTGACGGTGAGGTTGCGAGAGGGTTGTTCCTGGGCAGAAGCTGCATCCATATTGGGGCTAATCCCAAACATCCCCAGGGCGAGGGCAACAGCGGCGATCGGACTTAAGACGTTCAGTTTGGTTGGCATTAATCGATTCATCATGATAAGGGTTCCGGTGAAATTCATCTATAAGCATAGTCTGACATTTCCCCGATGAATGCGATCGCCTGGTTACACTTTTGGAAACTAATTTTTTTTTACCACCCTCTAATCGGGGATTCAATCCCCTCGAATTTAACGTAAACCGGCATTTTGCCGAGCATAATTCAAATTATTTTGATATTCTCCCACCTTTTGTTGAGCGGTTGCATAATTGGCACTATCTTGGGGAACAACTTGCATGAAGGCGATCGCCTCTTGCCAGTGCTTGGCGACTTGTACCCACTGTTCGGGAGTTTTGGCGGTTTGGGTCAGGTTTGCCGCACTGATTGCCTTCTTAACTGCTTCCCCAAACGGGTCGGAATTGGGCGCAATTTCTACAGTCCGAGTTTCAGTTTGAATGGTAAATTCAACCCGCCGATTTTTTTCCCGTCCTTGGGGATTATCAGAACCATCGGGATTGGTATTCGGGGCGATCGGTTGACTTTTTCCTAATCCTTGGGTTTGGATGCGGGTGGGTTCTGCTTGAAAGTTATTCACAAAATAATATTTCACTGCTCGCGGCTCGTCTTTGCGACAAGTCTATATTATATTCATCGGTTCCTTTGCTGTCTGTATGTCCATTAATCAAGATTCGGGCATCCTTAAAATGGGTCAGCACTTGATTGACTTTTTCTAAGGTAGGTTTTGCTGCCGCCCGGACGTGATATTTATCGAATTCAAATAAAATATTGTCGGAGAGATTAAATTTAATCCCTTCAATAGTGGTTTCCGCATTTAATTCAGTGAGGGTTTGTTCCACCTCAGTTGGCGTCGGCAACACCGTTTCCACCATAATTCGGGTTGAATCCGTCGGGTCTTCTTCCGCAGTACTACAGTCGGTTCCGGTGGCGGTTCTACTTGGACTGAAGTCGCAGGAGGAAGGGTTTCTGTTGTTGTTGTACTCGGTTTGGGGGGTCTGTTTCTACGGAAGTAGAACTCGGAGGTGGTATGGTTTCTACGGAGGTAGAAGTCGAAGGCGTTGCTGATTCTTCGGTTTGAGTTTCACTGACAATCGATGGATCAACGGTGGTGGTTGTGGTGGTAGGTGATTCAACATCAAATGTGCTGGGAGGCACCTGTTCAATGGGTTCTATTTCTAATTGGGTGACGGGAACGGGAACGATTTCAAATGTGGTAACTTTCGGTAAGTTTTGAAAGTGATTTTGGCAAGCGGTGCCAATCAACAGCAAGCTAGAGGCGATCGCCAGTTGTAGTCGTTTAATTTCTAGGTGCATTTTGCCCCTCCCGAGGAACTCTAACGTTTGTCATTTCTAATGTTATATTCCGTAGGAACCGTATTGTTGTGAGAATATATTACTCTTATGGTAACTACTTACTGTTTTGAATCCGATATAAGCAGCTTGAGGGGATAATCGACCAATAAACACAAATTTGCCGTTAAGAGTCGTACCCGGTTGAATTTGAATGAGTGGATTATCTGGAGGGATGGCTAGACGATATTTATTCTCTTTGTCATCATAGAGAATGATGTTCTCTTTTTTTGTATCAATATTGATAACTTCACGGCGACCATTGGTGATGGATACCGTCGCGATGGTGCTATCCTCAGCCAGGGTAATTTCTGTCAAGCGCATTACCAATTCGCTTGCATTCACTTGTAAATCATAACTTTCGGTCAGGATGCGTGGACGGCGAGGGGATGGAGTGGTTGCGGGTGCGCCTCCGGGGAGTTGTTGTGCCAAGGGGTTAGAATCACACCCGACACAGACCAAGGAGAGGAAGGCGATCGCGGCGAACAGGCGAAGGTTCATAGATGCGCGGTTTTGAAGATTAAGGGATTATTGTACTCGATATAAGTGAATGGGTGGGTGGGTTAATCTTTAAGAATTATTAAGAAATGCCGCTTCATTCTTGGGCCTCAGTAGTAATGCGGAAACTGTCAAAATTACTTCGTTTATAAAACAATAAATTTATGTCCTAATTTTGAAGAGGCTCCCCGCAAAACTACCTCAATTAAAGCGTATTCAAATCAAACATTTAGATGTAATTTCGGGGTAAACTTTTCAAAAGTTCCCTGCTTTTCAGTTGGCTATCAACTCTTGCGCTAAACTGTGCTAACATTAGGAAAGCCTATATTTAGCAAAAAATTATGTCCAGTGTAACAATCAAAGACCTAGAAATACTTCAAGGTGTCATCAGTCAAGCTGGGTTGGACTATCAATTAGAATTAGAAAACGGCCAAATATCAATCATGGGACCTTCAGATATTGTATCCAGTGAGGTTGGGGTTCGGTTAATTGCGGCGCTTTATGCCTGGATTAATCCGCGTCGATTGGGGCGAGTTTTTGACTCTGCCGGTGGGTTTATTTTGCCGAATAGTAATCTGAAAGCACCGGATGTTTCGTTCGTGAAAGCAGAACGGTTGCGGCGCAGTATTCGGTATTTTGCAGAACTGGTTCCGGATTTAGTGGTGGAAATCAAATCACAAAGCGATCGCATTCCTCCCATCCAGCAGAAACTCCAGCAATACTTGGAACAAGGCGCACAAGTAGCAATTTTAATTGACCCGGATGAACAAACAGTGACCGTTTATCGTCCCACGGGGGAACCGCTGCAACTTCAAGGGGATGAAACCTTAACGATTCCCGAACTGTTACCGGGTTGGGAATTGTTGGTTTCTGAACTTTGGCCGCCTATTTTTGAGGAAAATGAGTAAAACCAGTGGCGAAATCCATCCGATGTCAACAGTCCCCAAATTTGGTAAAATTACAAAGCAGATCTGATACCGAATCCGGTTGTTAAACACCGGCTTTACTCTTCAGCCCGCGCAGGCGGGCTTCGTCCGTATAGCCCCACCCTTCAGGGTGTGGGTGTTTCCTCAGCCCTTACCGCTTTTGCTTCGTTCAACCATGACCTCAAACCTTGACTTTCTGGCCCATCTGAACCCCAACCAACGGCGCGCTGCGGAACATTTCTGTGGCCCCTTGTTAGTCGTTGCCGGGGCGGGTTCGGGCAAAACTCGGGCGCTTACTTATCGAATTGCTAATTTAATTCGCAGTAATCAAGTCCATCCTGACGATATCCTGGCGGTCACTTTTACGAATAAGGCGGCCCGGGAAATGAAGGAACGAATTGAGAAGATTTTTGCCGATACGGTGGCAGAACAAAAGTATGATAAACCGTTTTCTGCCCTAGAACCAGCGGAACAAACTCAGGTGCGATCGCAGGTGTGGAGAAACAGCATTAAACCCCTGTGGATTGGCACGTTCCATTCCCTCTGTTCTCGGATTTTGCGCTACGATATTGAAAAATTTAAAGATGAAAATGGTCGGCAATGGAACCGCAAATTCTCTATCCTAGATGAGTCTGATGCTCAAACGGCAATTAAGGATATTGTCATCAAACAGATGAATTTGGATAGCAAAAAGTTTGAGCCTCGCAAAATTAGGTATGAAATTAGTGGGGCGAAAAACAAGGGCTGGTCTCCTCGGGATTTAGAGGCGAGTGACCCTACGAATTATCGCAATCGCAAAGTAGCGGAGGTTTATAGTCGGTATCAGGATATTTTGGCGGCGAATAATGCCCTAGATTTTGATGATTTGATTCGGATTCCGGTGGAACTGTTTCGTCAGGATGCTCAAGTTTTGGATTACTGGCATCGCAAGTTTCATCATATTTTGGTGGATGAATATCAGGATACCAACCGCACTCAATATGATTTTATTCGGATGTTGGTGACCAATGGGGCATCGGCTAAATCGTTTGATAAATGGGAAAATCGCTCAGTGTTTGTGGTGGGGGATGTAGACCAATCCATTTATTCCTTCCGCATGGCGGATTATACCATTTTGCTGGAGTTTCAGGAAGATTTTGGGGATGGCTTAGAGGATGATGAAACCCAAACTTTAGTGAAATTAGAGGAGAACTATCGATCGCGGGAAAATATCCTCGAAGTTGCCAATAAACTGATTGAGAATAATACGGAACGCATTGAGAAGGTGTTGCGTCCGACGCGGGGGGAAGGGGAAGCGATTATCTGTTATCGGACCGAAAATGATTTAGATGAAGCGCAATATGTGGTAAATCAAATTCGGATGTTGCAAAATCAGCATCCGGAGTTGGATTGGGGTTCGTTTGCGATTTTGTATCGGACCAATGCTCAATCGCGATCGTTTGAGGATGTGTTAGTTAAAATGAATGTCCCCTATCGAGTGGTGGGGGGTTTGAAGTTTTACGATCGCAAGGAAGTTAAGGATGCGGTTGCCTATTTGCGCGCCCTTGCTAACCCCTCGGATTCGATTAGTTTGCGGCGGATTATTAATACCCCCAAACGCAGTATTGGGAAAACGACTTTAGATCGTTTGGATGAAGCGGCAAAGCAGTTAGGCGTCCCCCTGTGGGAAATTCTCAGTGATGAGACATCGGTGAAAACCCTGGCAGGGCGATCGGTGAAACAAGTGTTAGAATTTTCTGCGTTAATGTCCCGATGGCAGGAACAAGTGGAAACTTTACCGGCGATTGAAATCCTGAAAGGGATTATGGAAGAATCCAGGTATATGGAATCCCTGAAACTGGAAAATACCGATGAAGCGTTAAACCGGATGGCTAACATTGAACAGTTGTATAACGCCACAATGCAATTTGCTGAAGAAAATGAAGACAATTCTTTAACGGGATTTCTGTCGAGTGCTTCCCTTGCTTCGGAGTTAGATAATTTAGAAGAAGGGGAACAAGCGGTGTCTTTGTTAACCATTCATTCCGCCAAAGGATTAGAATTTCCCGTGGTCTTTTTAGTGGGAATGGAAGAGGGTTTATTCCCCAATTTCCGCAGTGTGAATGACCCGCGCAGTCTGGAAGAAGAACGGCGACTCTGCTATGTGGGAATTACTCGCGCCCAGGAACGATTGTTTTTAACTCATGCCTTAGAACGGCGCTTGTGGGGGTCTTATGAACGCGCTCAACCCTCGCGATTTCTAGCCGAATTACCCCGGGATTTACTGCAAGGAAATTCGGTTCCCAAGGAAAAAACTCGCCGCAGTTCCGGGACTGCAAAAACGCAAAAAGGGGCAGCGGCAAAGGAGAATTGGCAGGTGGGAGATATGGTGGTTCATGATACTTTTGGTCCGGGGGAAGTGTCTCATGTTTTCGGGTCTGCCACTAAGATGTCTTTAGCGATTAAATTTATGCGAGGAGGTCAAAAAATTATCGACCCGCAAACGGCACCGATGGAAAAGTTAAATTAATTCCGGGAACTAAAAATCAGAGATGGCGTCTGGAAACAGCCTGGATTTTAGACGGTGGAAGCGTGACTCACACAAAAAACCCTAATTGCGATCGCAGAGATTAAACCGATGGAAAGAGGACTGATGTGGTTACCCTTGCTGGCCCTATTTATAGGACTGGCTTGGGCGGGATGGAACGAATATCAAAAAGTGGAAGCCTATCGAACTTGGGCGCAGGGATTCGATCGCACCAAGTATGATATTTATGCCGTATTAGGAGAGAAGGGCGACTGCCTGACTTGGGGAAAACCCACGCGCAAAGGTCCGGTGAATCAACAAACCTTTTCCTTAAAAGAGGTACAGTCATTACAGTTGCTCGTGAATCAACAACCCGTGGCCGTTGATTCTGTGCCGGAGAATCTCAAAGCTCAGACTATTGCTTTGGAATTTGTGTTTCCATCCCCCAAAAATTCAGTGCAGATTCCCTTTACCGAAGTGGCGATCGCCGTGGAATGGACAAAATATTTACAACAACAGTGGCAAAAGTGGCAGGAGGGGACGGTGGATTAAGTTAACTCCTCCCTCAAAACTCGGTGAATCTAAACTCTAAAATAGTGTTAGATCCTAGGTGAACACTTAATTTTCTAATGAAGCCAATATGACCTTAAAACCATCGTCCTGGAAAAAATTTAGTGCCTTAGTCGTAGCTGGAATCGCAACCCTGGGAGCGATTCGACCTCCATTTTCTAGCCAGCGCACCCCCATTGCTCGCACAACAGCGCACCCCCAGTTCCCGACTGTTAACCACCATTGGCGATCGCGCGTTCCCGATTTTTGCCGTTGCCTATAGTCCAACTGCCCCAGTTGTCGTCAGTGGCAGCAATGAAGATACCATCAAATTTTGGAATGCCGACACCGGAGAACTGAATTATACCGCTTCTGTTCATTTAGATGACGTGAGGGCTTTGGATATCTCTCCCAACGGTCAAATCCTGGCCAGTGGTAGCGATGACAACACCGCTAACCTCTGGAACATGGAAACCGGACAGTTGATTTATACCCTTTACGGTCACACGAAAGGGGTGAAAACGGTGGCATTTAGTCCCGATGGCCGAACCCTGGCTACGGGCAGTTGGGATAATACGGTTAAACTCTGGAACGTCGAGAATGGGCAAATTATTCGCACGTTGAGCGCCCATGAGGACGGGGTGAATGCCGTTGCGTTTAGTCCCAGTGGTGCAACCTTGGCATCCGGGGGACTGGATAACAATGTCAAACTCTGGAATCTGAATACTGGAGAGTTAATTACCACCATTCCCGCCCATGATGATTGGGTGAGTTCCGTTGCCTTTACCCCCGATGGACAGACCCTGGTCAGTGCCAGTTACGATAATACTGTCAAGATTTGGGATGTGAATCGCGGGCAATTGTTGCGGACCCTGAGTGGTCATTCCTTCCCGGTGTATCAAATTGCGATTACCCCCGATGGAAGCACCGTTGCCTCCGTCAGCGACGATCGCACGGTCCGACTCTGGGATATCGCCAGTGGCAGATTAGTGGAAACCCTTACGGGTCATGAGAAATCCATCTTTTCCGTTTCAATGGGACCCGAAGGCAGACGATTGGCCACTGCGGGGAATGATAACACCATCAATATCTGGGAATTAGGTCGGTAATTGACGACAAATCGGGGTTTTTGTAGGGGCGCAATGCTTGCGCCCCTAGTTAAGGGCGCAAGCATTGCGCCCCTACAAAACAGGGCTTTATACCCGGTCCTGCATTCGGGCTAATAATGCGGCACCATAAGCTGCTTCTGTCTGCGTCGGCGTGATTACCGGAACATTCAAACGACGCTGACGAATTGCGGTCCAGGTGGGGTTTTTTGACCCGCCACCAGCGGTGTAAACTCGTTTGAGTCCGGTGGCACCAAATTCTTGTAACAGTTCATATCCCCGCGCTTCAATGCGGGCCATGCTTTCTAATAATCCATGCAAAAATTCCACATCGGACTCAGGACGGGGTTCTAATCGCGGGGGGAGTTCGGGATTATTTAACGGAAAGCGTTCCCCGGGTTTGAGCAGGGGATAATATTTCAGAGGACTTTCGATGTTCGGGTCAATGCTTTCGCTGAATTCTGCCAGTTGCCGATCGCTGAAAAACTGACGCAGAACCGCCCCTCCGGTATTCGATGCCCCACCCGTTAGCCATAAATTGCCGAGACGATGACTATAAATCCCATAGCGCGCATCATCTACGCGATCGCGACTTAGCAGCTTAAGCACCATTGTTGAACCCAAAGACGTCACCGCCTTCTCCCGGTTCTTTTGCACCGGATGCCAGAAATGCGGCAATACTGTCCGTAGTTCCCGCGCAAATTACGCAATCCGCAGGCAATCCAAAGCGATCGCCCATTTCTGCCGTTACCGGGGCGATGGGGGTTCCCGGTTTGACCACATGAGGCAAATAGGGAATGAACTTTGTAAACAATTGCGGCAAGGCCAGTCGCAACCATTCGGGATAAAATAAATGCTCTGGGTCATACCCCAGTTTGAGGGCATTGTGATAGTCGCTGATGCCCATTTGACCGTGGAGTTGAAACCCCAACCAATCTGCTTGATGCAGAAAGAATAAACCCGTGGTTGCCACCCGATGAAGGGCATCAGGATACAATTTGGGATGACGGGCATACCACAACAGCTTTGCCAAACTGGAAGTCGCCCCAATCGCCGGATGATTGGGGGGGGCGATTTCCCGTAATGTTTCCATCACCGTGATTCCCCGGGCATCATTGTAGAGAATCGGTTCCGCCACCGGAGTCCCACTGCGATCGCATAGCAACACCGTAGAGGATGTCCCATCAATGGCGATCGCGCCGATGGACTGGCGCACAGACCGAGGAAGTTGGTCCAGTAACGCCCATAACCCCTCCTGCCAAAGTTCCGGGGTTTGTCGGTCCAGGGGAAACTCCGCCTGTGCCTGAATCCCTGCATGGTCATCGATCGCCACTGCACGAGCACCAGAAGTCCCGAAGTCTATGCCGAGATAGAGGGTCATAGGAATACCCCTTAACGCTTACCATCCTCTAGTTTAGGGGATTTTATCACTCGTCGGTCGTCGGTCCTGGGTGATATCCCCGCTTAAAAAATCTCAAGGTTTGAAGTGGCCTTCTGGATCAAAAATAATAAATAAGCCCAAACATAGAGACTGTAACAACAATGTCCCAACCCACAATCGAATCAATTCTTAACGAAAAACGGCAGTTTCCGCCATCAGCGGAATTTTCCAAAAATGCTCGAATCAAGAGTTTAGAAGAGTACCAGGCGCTTTATGACCAAGCTGCCGCCAATCCCGAACAGTTTTGGGAACAGCTTGCGGAGAAAGAACTGCACTGGTTTAAAAAATGGGATAAAGTCCTCGACTGGCAACCCCCCAATGCCAAATGGTTTGTCGGGGGTCAGATGAATATTTCCTACAACTGCCTCGATCGCCACCTCACCACCCACCGCAAAAATAAAGCGGCCCTGATTTGGGAAGGAGAACCGGGAGATTCCCGGACCCTCACCTACGCCCAATTGCACCGGGAAGTCTGCCAAATGGCAAACGTGATCAAAGATATGGGGGTGAAAAAAGGCGATCGGGTCGGCATCTATATGCCAATGATTCCTGAAGCAGCAGTCGCCATGCTTGCCTGTGCCCGCATCGGGGCCGCCCATACGGTGATTTTTGGCGGATTTAGCGCCGAATCCCTCAAGGACCGCCTGGTTGATGCCGAAGCAAAACTGGTGATTACTGCCGATGGCGGGTGGCGCAAAGATTCCATTGTCGCCCTGAAAGAGCAAGTAGATAAAGCCCTAGAACTAGGGGCCAGCAGTGTCGAGCACGTTCTGGTTGTCAAACGGACGGGACAAGAAATCGCCATGACACCGGACCGCGATCGGTGGTGGCATGAACTGCAACCCACCGCCTCTGCCAACTGTCCGGCAGAACCGATGGACAGCGAGGACCTCCTGTTTATCCTCTACACCTCCGGCACCACCGGCAAACCCAAAGGCGTTGTCCATACCACTGCGGGATACAACCTTTATACCCATGTCACCCTGCAATGGACCTTTGACCTGCAAGAAACCGATGTCTATTGGTGTACCGCTGATGTAGGTTGGATTACCGGCCATAGCTATATCGTCTATGGACCCTTGTCCAACGGTGCAACCACGGTGATGTATGAAGGGTGCACCACGACCCTCAAACCCCGGTTGTTTCTGGGATGTCATCGAAAAATATGGGGTCACCATCTTCTATACTGCCCCCACAGCGATTCGGTCCTTTATTAAAATGGGGGACCAACATCCCAACGCCCGGGATTTGTCTTCCCTGAGATTATTGGGAACCGTCGGGGAACCGATTAACCCCGAAGCCTGGATCTGGTACGCTCATGTGATTGGTGGCGATCGCTGTCCGATTGTCGATACCTGGTGGCAAACCGAAACCGGCGGATTTATGATTACCCCCTTACCCGGTGCGATCGCCACCAAACCCGGTTCTGCCACCCGTCCCTTTCCCGGAATTTTGGCCGAAATTGTAGACTTAGACGGCAGTCCCGTCCCCGCCAATGAAGGGGGATATCTAGTCATTAAGCACCCTTGGCCGGGAATGATGCGAACCGTCTACGGAGACCCAGACCGCTTCCGGCGCACCTATTGGGAACATATCGCCCCCAAAGACGGCCATTACCTCTACTTTGCTGGGGATGGTGCCCGTTGCGACGAAGACGGCTATTTCTGGGTAATGGGTCGTGTGGATGACGTGATTAATGTTTCGGGACACCGTTTAGGGACAATGGAAATCGAGTCCGCCCTAGTCTCTCATGAGTCCGTCGCTGAAGCAGCGGTGGTGGGTAAACCGGATGAAGTACGCGGGGAGGCGATCGTTGCCTTCTTGTCCTTAGAAGACGGATATGAACCCAGTCCAGAACTGGAAAAAGCCTTGAAACAGCACGTCGTCAATGAAATTGGGGCCTTAGCGCGACCCACGGAAATCCGATTTACCGATGATTTACCCAAAACGCGATCGGGCAAAATCATGCGCCGTCTCCTCCGCAATCTTGCTGCAGGTGAAGAAATCGCCGGAGACACCTCGACTCTACAAGACCGCAGTGTGTTGGATAAACTCAGAAGCGGGGGCTAAAACCGTTCTGGGGTGAGGTTTTCAGGTGAAGAGTCGGAGACCTAACCCCCCAGCCCCCTTCCCTAAGAGGGCAGGGGGGGCCGGAAAGTTTTGAGGCTTCCTCGTAGGGGATAAAACCCTTGTGGGGTAACGTTTTTAGGTGAAGAATCGGAGACCTAACCCCCCAGCCCCCTTCCCTAAGAGGGAGGGCCGGGGGAGAGTTCTTTGATTCTCCCTCTCCTCTTAGGAGAGGGCCGGGGAGAGGTCTCTTCGATTCTCCCACCGACGTAGTAAAACACTCCAATCGGTGATAAGCTCAGAAATTGGGCAAAATCGCACTGCAAGTCATTTCCTGGAACTGAGACGATGGGCAAAACTTATACCGTTGAAATTATTCACAAAGGCACTTCCCACACGATTGAAGTGCCAGAAGATAAACAGATTCTTCGCGCCGCTTATGCTGCTGGAATTCTAAATCTACCCAGTTCCTGCAATGCGGGAGTCTGCACCACCTGTGCCGCTAAAATTATCGGCGAAGGTACGGTGGATCAGTCTGATGGCATGGGGGTGGGAACCGATATGCAAGCGCAGGGATATGTCCTGTTATGTGTTGCTTATCCGCGATCGGACCTCAAAATTGAGACTGAAAAGGAAGATGAAGTCTATGAAGCTCAATTCGGTCACTAATCTTTAAGATTGGGGTTTGAAGGCGTTAATATTGTGACCATAAAGTACAAGGGAATTCTTGACTATGACGACTCATTTTATTTCTGCTGAAATTGATTTACAAGCCTCTCCGGTTGAATTACAGCAAGCTATTGAAACGGAACTGGAAAAGCGCGGTGAACCCCTGCGTTGGGCGGTGACTTCGGTGGATGAAGAGACTCAAAAAGTGGCTGTAGAAGCGGTGGTGACTGTACAGGAATGATAAGGGATGAAGGGGGAGAAGAAACGACTGAAGTCGTTACTACGAACTGAAGAGAATGACAGCAAGTCGTTACTACAAACATCTCCCCCATCTCCCCCATCTCCCCCATCTCCCCAATCTTCCCCATCTCCCCCATCTCTATGATCCAACGTCCTTACACTGTTATGCTAATCGTCCCTACCGGAGTAGGGGCGGCGATTGGTGGTTATGCGGGAGATGCGTTGCCGATCGCAAGGGCGATCGCCCAAGTTTGCGATCGCCTAATCACGCACCCCAATGTCCTCAATGGCGCACAATTATATTGGCCGATTTCTAATGCTTTCTATGTGGAAGGATACGGACTCGACTGCTTTGCTAAGGGAGAGTGGGGACTGCAACCTGTCCATCAAAATCGCATCGGTTTAATCCTCGACTGTGCGATCGAACCGGAACTCAGAATTCGCCACTTACAAGCTGCCGATGCGACTAGAGCAACTTTAGGCTTAAATCTAACTGAATATGTCATCACCGATGCCCCGTTAAAGGTCGAATTGCGAACCTCTGCTGCGGGTGCAAGTTGGGGAACCATTGGTAACCCGGATAGCTTACTCAGGGCCGCTGAACGGTTAATCAAGGACGCCAAAGCGGAGGCAGTCGCCGTGGTTGCCCGATTTCCCGATGATATGGAAAGCGAAGCCCTCCACAACTATCGCCACGGGACCGGCGTCGATCCCCTTGCTGGTGCAGAAGCGGTGATCAGTCATCTGATCGTTCGTACCTTCAAAATTCCCTGTGCTCATGCCCCGGCCTTGTTACCCCTTCCCCTCGACCCGGATATCTCTCCCCGTTCCGCTGCCGAAGAAATTGGCTATACTTTCTTACCCTGCGTCCTGGCTGGGCTGAGTCGCGCTCCTCAATTTATTAGCACAAAATCCCCCCATTGTCAACCCTCGGATATTTGGGTCGAACAAGTCGATGCCCTCGTCATACCTGCTACAGCAGCCGGAGGCAGTGCTGTGTTAAGTTTAAGTCACCAATCTGCCCAGATTATTGCCGTCCGAGAGAATCAAACTCAGATGCAAGTCCCCCCAGCGAGTCTGGGAGTACCCGCCATCGAGGTTAACTCCTACTTAGAGGCCCTGGGTTGGTTGGTGGCGCATCGGGGAGGAATTGCCCCAACTGCCCTAAGTCCAAGTCTCTCCTCTCTCCAATGCCTTTCGGATTAACGGTGGCGATCGCCCAGTCCGAAGTCGCATCGGAAGCTGAGGCACTGGGGGTCAATCTATCTACCTTTTAAACCGAGAACAGCCGTGACAGAACAGATTCCGAACGATCCACAACTGGAACCCTTTACCCGCACTCAAATTCTCATGGGGATGGGAGTAACGGCGATCGTCTTGTTTGGGATAGCCAAACTCTGGCTATACTTTGGCAATGTCACGAGACTGGGTTGGGATTTGGATGGAGTGGCGATCGCCGGTGGGGTAGGGTTAGGACTCGCCATCAGCGCCACCAGTTCCCTAGTTTATCGCTTGTGGCCGGGATATCGACGCTGTGCGGACTTCTATCTACAAATTGTTTTAGAACCCCTAGTCTGGCCGGATTTAGTCTGGTTGGGGCTATTGCCGGGACTGAGTGAGGAACTGTTATTTCGTGGGGTGATGCTTCCGGCGATCGGGTTAAATGCCGTCGGGTTAATCCTCTCCAGTTTATGCTTTGGCGTATTACATCTCAGTGGACTCCAACAATGGCCCTATATGGTGTGGGCAACGGTAGTCGGTATCATTTTAGGCGGCAGTGCGCTGGTAACCGGAAATTTATTTGTTCCCATCACAGCGCACATTGTGACCAATTTGATTTCCAGTGTGTTGTGGAAACTCGGTAAAACGGGCAACGAAGGGCGATCATTGGATTAATTTACCCTTGTTTACCGGGCCGATCGCCGATGGATACCCGCAGCAGCTATGGCGATCGCCAGGGGATAAATGTGATGTTCCTGGACCTGAATTCGAGCGTGCAAACTCTCTCGCGTATCATTAGGAAATACGGGAACTGCCGCTTGCATTAAAATCTTCCCACTGTCCACTTCCGGCGCGACCAAATGCACCGTACAACCGCTAATTTTCACCCCAGCGGCGATCGCATCTTCCACCGCATGACCACCTTTAAAACTCGGTAATAAACTCGGGTGCAGATTCACAATTCGACTGGGAAACGCATCAATCAAAACCGGCGTCACAATCCGCATCCAACCGGCCATTACCACTAATTCTACATCATGCTCATGCAAGGTTTCAATAATTTTTGCATCTAAATCTTCTCGACTAGAATAGTCCCGATGGTTATGTAAAACCGCCGGAACCTGCCATCGATTCGCCCGTTCTAAAACCTTGGCTTGGGGATTATTGTAAATCAGAACCTGAATTTTGGCATGGAGTTGTCCGCTGGAAATTGCAGCGGCGATCGCCTCAAAATTGCTCCCACTCCCCGATGCCATAATCCCCAACCGAATCGGGCGATCGGCAGGAGGATTTTCCGCCATAAACTCAGGCGGCAACGCAGGAGAAATAAAACTAGGGCTAGACTCGGAGTTCGGCGGTTCTAAAGTCATCATGGCTTGTCATTGGTCGTTGGTCATGGGTGTTTGGTCGTTCATGTTTCATCCTTCCCTATCCCCCGAGCTAATTTTACCAGAACTTAGCCCATTTGCTGAGAGCCTTTTTTCAATCCCGCCCCCGTTGCCCTCTGTGCGGAATAGGTTAACATAGATATCAGCAGGAAATGGTACAACTCGTTCCCTTATATAAACGATTGGGATAAAACTATGGAAGTGGCAACCCTCGAACCGTTTACCCCGGTGAAATTAACCCTAGATTTAACCGATGAGCAGTTTTTTCAACTTTGTCAAAACAACCGCGATTTACGCTTTGAACGGACGGCAACGGGAGAATTAATTATTATGCCACCGACGGGCAGCGATACGGGCAATCGGAATGGTAGACTGATTCAGCAGTTATTCAATTGGACGGATACGAATGATTTAGGCGTTGCCTTTGACTCTTCTGCTGGATTTAAAATGCCCAAAGGTGGAAATCGATCGCCGGATGCTTCGTGGATTCAAAAAGCGCGGTGGGATGGGTTGACGGAGGAACAAAAACAGCAATTGCTCCCTTGTGTCCCGATTTTGTGGTGGAGTTACGTTCTGCCAGTGATTCTTTGAAAGAGTTACAAGATAAAATGATAGAATATCTGGAGAATGGGGTGCGGTTAGGATGGTTAATTGACCGTCAAAATTTGCGAGTGGAAATTTATCGTCCTGGGCAAGATGTGGAAATCATTGATTCTCCTGAAAACCTCTCTGGAGAAGATGTGTTGCTGGGGTTTGTTTTGGATTTAGGTTTGATTTTATATTAGGATTGTTGCGGGATTTGGAGGGAACCCCCCCAGCCCCCCCTTGCTAAGGGGGGGAGTTAGAATTGGGCAAAAATTATCTGAAATTTGCTTGTTAAGAGGTTTTTAAAATTAGCCCGCGCAGGCGGGCTTTGTTCGTGTAGCCCCACCCTTCCAGGGTGCGGGATTCCTCAATTTTTTACCTCTAATTGTTGCTGCAATTCCTCTCGGAGGCGATATAAAACGGTGTTGGGTTCGACTTGGGATAAAATATCCTGAATGACGGTATTTGCACCCAATGGTCCCCAGGTACAGCCTTGTTCTAAATAGACTTGTGCCGCTTGTCCGACTTTATAGGTTCCAAATCCGGCTACGGATGCTTGGGCGATCGCAGCGCCAACATACCCAGTCATCCCCCCAACATCTCCCGATGCACCGATAATCGCTGCTGCACTCTTGCCAAATCCCATAAACAATCCATTCGCCAATTCACTCAGCAATACCCCGCCACTGCTAAATAGGATTTGCTGCCATAACTTACCCGCCTCATATCCTGTCATTGGCAATCCATACAACCGCGCCAATGCCCGAATTAACAGCAAGTCAGCGATCGCACCCCCCAAGACATCAAACAGCGCCAACGGATTCAATGCCACTGCTGCTGCCTTATACTGAGCAAAGCGCCAAATTAACGTCTCCGCCTGTTCTTGTCGCGATTTGATACTCGCCTTCGCTAACTCTTCCTGTGCCTCTTTCGCTTGCACTAAAGCATTAATCGCCAACAGCGATCGCCCTTGTTCCTGGACCACCTGCAAAATCTTGTCCTTCAATTCCTCAATCTGCGGTGGCGGTGTTTCCAACTCGTAAGACACCCGACCATCGGGCCATTCAATTCTCACTTGCAACGGGGCCGGGTCTGCCGCTACCATGACAATATCCTCTTGATGCGGCAGGCGATCGCCCGGAGTCTCATCCACCTCCACCCAATCATCCTCACTCTCCACCGCTGCCTGTTTCCGCTTCTGCTTCGCTGAGGCAAAATACTGTAACTGTCGATAAATCGCCTGCCGGTCCTGTTCCGGATACAAATCTATCTTATTAAACACTAAAATCAACGGCTTCTGAGTCCGGCGCAACTCACAGAGTGCCTCGTATTCCGTCCGGGTAATATCCCCAGATACCACAAATAAAATCAAATCCGCAGCGCGTGCAATATTCCGCGCCATCTCCGATCGCACTTGACCCTCAACCTCATCCAATCCTGGGGTATCAATCAACTCCACCGCCAGATTCCCCCCGACATCCCATTGGACCGATCGCGGCCATTGAGTCACCCCATGAATCGGTCCCGTTGTCAGGATTTTCTGACCCATCAAGGTATTCAACACCGTGGATTTACCCCGACTGACTAACCCAAAAGCGGCAATGCGAATCATTCCGCCATCGAGTCGTTCTAGGGTGGCTGACAGATTGTCAAGTTGTGCCTGCATCGATGCAAGCTGCTTGACATCCATCGCTCTGCTGTCGCGATCGCCGATGTTGCGAATAAAACGACTGCGCCTGCCGAATGCTGGCGCGGGCTCGGTTCATGTACTGGACATCCTGCCGATTTGAACCCTTCAAATCGGCAGAAGTCGGGGTGGGGTTGGGGGTCTTAGGTGCTTGGCTCAAGGTTCGGAATCGCTACACTCTCTGCTATTCTATTCTCCTGCAAAGCCTTCACTTGTGCAGTGAGGCTTTCCGACTTTTTCGATTCGGGTACGAATCGCGTCACAGTCTGCTTGACAAATCCTTGCAAAAATGCCATCCGCTGATTCTGCTGGAACACCGTTTTTAAGGTCTCACTCAGTTGTTCCAGATTAATCCCGGACTCGCCACTCACCGCTTGCGCTTGGAAGTATTCAATCAGACTCAAACCCGCTAACCGCGTTAAATAGGCGGCGCTAATTCCTTGGACTACTCCCCCAGCAACATAAGTGACGGCATTGCTTTTGAGGATGGCTGAAATGGTTTGGGTAGACAGTTCCACCACTCCCAGTTTCACCAGTTGTTCCCCCATTGCCGCAGCGATCGCCTTTTCTCGGTCAAAGGAAAAGGGATGCTGATAAATCTCCCCTAATTCCACAATTAATTGGGTAGTAACCGCACCTGTGGCTAACAAATCTAGGGCTGCCACTGGATTCGCAAAGGTTGCCGCAGCGGAAATATACTGATATTTCTCGATGACTGGCATGGCGCGATCGCGACGCAGTTGGTTTAATATCTGTTGTGCTTCCGCTTTTAAGGCGACTGCCTGCCGGTAACTTTGCGCCATTACAAACTGCTGGCTTTCTTTTGCCACCATTTCCTGTAATCGCGTCATCAAAGCAGTCGCTTCCGGTGACGGTTGTTCCATTGTCTCAATGGTTGTCCCATCACTTTGATGTTGCCGCACTTTCACTGGATTGGGTGCAACCGAAATTGCCACTACATTTTCAGGATTTAATGTCAATCCCAGGCGATCAATTGCACGCTGCAAGATTCCTGCCTGTTGTTCCGGTAAAGTCTGGTCTTTTTTATTCCAAGCAACCAAAACCGGGACTGCTGCTACTGTCAGTTGTTGGATGGCTTGAAATTCCGAGTCGGTTAAGTCTCCACTGGTTAAAAATACTACTACATCCGCAGCAATTGCCTGTTTCCATGCCGCAGTCGCTTGTAACGGCAATCCTTCCTCGGCATCTCTGACTGTAAACAAGGCGGGAATTTCCGCAAAGGTTAGGGTTTTATCAGTTTGAGACTGCCAGTTGGACTGTAACCATTGCATGACTTTGGTTTTGCCGGTACTTTTACCTCCGGCGATCGCCAGATGTAGTGCATTTCGAGTTGCATCCGGTGAGAGTTGCATCAAGCGAGTTCTGAAGTCAGCAATGATTTTGGCATCGCCTGCTTCTGCCTCGATTTTGGCGATCGCCAGTTCCGCTTGGCTTTTGGCTTTTTCCAGCATCTCTGCGGTGACTGATTCAGCGGCAATGGGTTTAATCGTTGCTGGTTCCCGTTTTTTGAACAGCCAAAATCCGGCACCAACGGCGATCGCGCCGAGTACCCCAAATTCCCCCGCTTCTCCCCAGGAGTGATTCAAACTCTCCATCGCCCAGAGTCCAAATGATAAGCCCAAACCGCCAATTAAAATAGGTCGTTGCAGTTTAACTGCCATAAAATTATCCCACTTTTTTTATAGATGTTGATTCGTGGGGCAACCGGGGGCAAACAGTTCCGATACGCGATCGCCCTTCTTTCTATTTCCATTTTAACGGCTGGGGTTACACTTCCACCTCTACTATGGCAGTGCGGATTTTACGCAGCACCTTGGAAATAGCACCATGCTCAACACCGGCGGGGGATCAAATCACCTGGCTTCTCATAGCTAAAGTCGGTCTAAAAGACGACTGTAAGTCTTATTCCGTGGTGTTTTCAGTCGGTTTTAACCGACTTGAGCTGTTAGGCGGGGGATTTATCCCCCGCCGGTTGTTGCTACTCGAAATAACGACTGAAGTCGTTACTACGAACTGGATAACGCCTGAAGTCGTTACTACGAACTAAGATGACAGACCTGAAAGAATGTGACCAAAAACAAAACCCTGCAATCATTTACGATTACAGGGTTTTGTTTTTAGTAATGGCGGGAGGCGGATTTGAACCACCGACCTTCGGGTTATGCGTACCATCTACAGCTTTCGCTGCCCGGTATCTTTCCAGTTTGTGGTCTGGACTCTCCCTTCACCCTCAGCGTTAACTGTTAGGGTGCCTCCCATCGAGTCTCTACACCTTCTCTTGTTCAGAGCTTGGCTCGGGATTACCGCGCTACCGGCTTCCCCGAATTTGAGAGGCTATCGCATACCAGTTTCCTTAGTATGCAGCCCATCGCAATGCTAACTGTCAAGCGTTTAGTTAACTTGCGTATTCGAGCCCGACGAGCTACCAGACTGCTCTATCCCGCGTCACTGAAGTTACTATAACCTGAACTTAAGTGTTTTGACAACCCCTAAAGTAAAACTTTTTTAAATTCGTTGCTCACAGAGGGTTTCAGCCTTTCTCTACATCAGCGAGTTGCACCCACACCCGCAATTCTGAAAAAAAACCAAAGAAAATACCTGAATAGCTGTTCATGTGTTAAGATGAATTCAGAATTAATGGAGGAAGTCGAGCAATGACGACCGTAACTCAAATGAAATGCGCCTGTGAATCCTGCCTGTGCGTGGTTCCGACTGATAAAGCCGTGATGAAAGATGGCAAGCCCTACTGTTCTGATGCCTGTGCCAATGGTCATGTGGATGGAACGGGTTGTGGACACTCCGGTTGTGACTGTCATTCCTAATCTGAGTCATCAGCAAAAATGCCCTCATTCCCTTTAACTACAGGAATGAGGGCATTTTTTTGGAAGCAAGGACGGGCAAACCAAATCCGGCTGTAACAGGCTTTTTTGAGGGTAGCCCGCGCAGGCGGGCTTTGTCCGTGTAGCCCCACCCTTGAGGGTGCGGGGTATTAAGGTATTAAGTAGACGGGAGATTGGGCGAGGTACGAGTTGGGGCTGGGGGTTCCCTGCCGGGGATAAAATTAGGCAGGGGAGAAACCACGCGATCGCGAGTATCAATGCAAACCGACATCGCCTGAGAAGTCACCAAATCAATTTGATTTTGTAACCCCACCACGCATCGCGAAAATTGCCTAGGTAATAAACTGCGGCGACAGAAATCGAGAATTAACGGGGCTTCCCCTTCCGTCGAGTCATCGCTAATATCCACCACACAGGTTGCCAACTCCAGAGGGCGACGCACCTCCTGACAGCGATTTAGGGCATCCTCCGCCAAAACATCCGTGCGGAGATCGATCTCCACCACGCATTCCGAGAGTTCTTCCGGACGGAGGGCCGCAGAGCAAGCAAGGGCCACAGTCTCCGGGGAGAGTTGGCGATCGAGTAACTCCGCAGCACAGCGCTCATAAACATTTCTTCTCGCCGATGCTGGTGCCGGGTTTAACGGAATCAGGCCCACCGTGAGCGCCACCAGGGAAAGTCCCAACAGTCCACCCTTGCGCCACCGTTGTGCTGGGGTGCTACTCCCCAGGCGACTGCTAATTTTTTTCCAAATCATCATTATTTAAAGACTCCTCATGACAAAAAACAGGACATTTGACCCTAAACTGATGTTTCAGCAGTACAAAGTCATCTAAAGTTAGACTTGAAACTGAACCTAGTAAAGATCTATACTAGAGAGTCTGGGAAAACTGTGTAACAACTGACGAGGAAAAGGAATGTCACGATATCGAGGCCCGAGACTGAGAATAGTACGCCGTTTAGGAGAACTGCCCGGATTATCGCGCAAAACTCCTAAGCGGGCCTATCCCCCAGGACAGCACGGGCAAGCCCGCAAAAAGCGCTCAGAATATGCAGTCCGCTTAGAAGAAAAGCAAAAACTGCGCTTTAACTATGGTCTGAGCGAAAAGCAACTGCTGCGCTATGTCCGTCGCGCCCGTCGCGTCACGGGTTCTACGGGTCAAGTGCTGCTACAACTGTTAGAGATGCGTCTGGATAATACCATTTTCCGTATGGGGATGGCACCGACGATTCCAGCCGCACGGCAATTGGTCAACCACGGTCACCTTACGGTTAATGGTCGGGTTGTTGATATTCCCAGCTACAATTGCCGTCCCGGAGACGTAATTACCGTCCGCGATCGCGAAAAGTCTCGCCAGATGGTCCAAGCTAATTTGCAATCTCCTGGATTAGCCAATATGCCGAGCCATTTAGAGTTTGACAAGAACAAGCTAGAAGGCAAGGTCAATGGAGTTATTGAGCGGGAATGGATCGCGCTACAAATTAATGAGCTCCTGGTGGTTGAATACTATTCTCGACAAGCCTAACGTTTCAAGTCTCGCTGCTTCTTACCGCGCAGCCTAATTAGAGATTTTCCAAAGCCCCCAAACCCGTCAGCAAGGGGGCTTTTAGTTTGGGGATGGATGGAGGATGGGGAGGATGGGGGAGATAGGGGAGATGGGGGAGATGTTCGTAGTAACGCCTTCAGGCGTTATCCTCTTACTTTTCGTAGTAACGACTTCAGTCGTTTCCTCCCCATCCTCCCCATCCTCCCCATCCTCCCCATCCTCCCCATCCTCCCCATCCTCCCCATCTCCCCCATCTCCCCCAACCTCCCCCAATCTCATCCTCCAATTTGCGACATGGTACGGCTGTAGCTGCCGGTTTCAGTGCCGGAGTCTCGCTGTTTGTAGTTAATTTCGGGTTTGAGTTCGAGTAAATCAGCGACTTGTTCTCGGATTTCCAGCAAGGGAATACCGTTGCGGAGGGCGGTTTTGAGGTTGATTTGGCCGGTTTCGTTGAGGAGACAGGGCCTTAACCAGCCTTCGGCACTTAGGCGCATTCGGTTACACCGATCGCAAAAACATTCGGACATCTGAGAAATAAATCCCACGGTGCCTTTGGCGTTGGGAATCTGAAACACATCCGCCGGACCATTTCCGGTGACTTGTCCTTCTGTTAATCCCCAGCGATCGCGAATTCGTTGGCGCAGTTCTTCGGAAGGAATCCAACCGCAGTCGCCAAATAATTCCCCATTCCCGATCGGCATGAATTCGATGAAGCGAACGTGCCAATTTCGAGCAATGGTTAATTCAGCTAAATCTAAAACTTCGCGATCGTTGACCCCGGGAATCACCACAACATTTAATTTTAAGGGGTTAAATCCGACCCGATAAGCTTCCTGAATTCCATCCCAAACTTGTTGCCAGCGACTTGTTCCGCGAGTTCCGGCTAGGAAATCAAAGGTTTGGGCTTCCAGAGAGTCGAGACTAATATTAATCCGGCGCAGTCCGGCATCATAGAGGGTTTGGGCTTTTTGGGCTAGGAAAAAGCCATTGGTGGTTAGGGCTAAATCTTGAGTTTGGGGCAAATTGGCGATCGCCTCGACAATTTCCACCACATCTGTACGGATCAACGGTTCCCCTCCCGTTAACCGAAACCGCGTAAATCCGACGGGGATAAAGACTTCTTTGAGTAACGTTAAGAGTTCCTCCCGAGTGAGTAAATCCTGTTGCCGGATATAGTCGAGTTCTGCCCCTTCTGGCATACAGTATTGGCAGCGAAAGTTGCAGCGGTCAATTAAACTAATCCTCAGATAATCCACTCGATTTCGCTGTGGCGGGACTTCAATCGTCTGAGTGGTATTTTTTAACGGGTTGTTTTCAACAAGATTGCCCATTTGACCCCTAGATGCTTTCATCTGATATCTTGCTTATTCTAACGAAGACCCTTTCAGACTCTCATTCAAGTCTGGGGTTTGACCTATCAAACTTTTGATGAGTTGCTCTCAAAACTTTTTATAATTGGGGTGAGCCTGATGTTTAAGGATTAATGGCTTGCTGAGACCAGGTGCGATCGCCATTGAATTGATAGAGCCAACGGTTTTGAGGTTCTCCTCGCAATTCTAACCAATCCACAGTGATGGGATCGAGTAAGAGCAAACAAAACTGGGGTAGAGGTTGACTGGTATCCAGGACCGGGGGAGAGAAATCCTCGGATTCGTCACAGGGTGCAGCGGGATCGGGCCAAGAAAACTGGCTTCGGGTATTGTCGGAGAGTTGCTGCCATTCCCGGCAACGGGCTTGTTGTAAGGCGGGATCAGAGGTATGAGGGTCTACTAAAGTCAGGTGGCCCTGGAGGCGGAACTGTTCCCGGGTGATGGGGAAATACCAGCAGATTTCGCCATGAGGATGGGTGGGGATCTGCTGGGCTTTTTGGCTACGGGCATCGGTGACGATTTTGAGCTGGTTGGTTTCCTCTAAAAAGCCGCGAAAGACAACGGTACGATTAGCGGGAGTGCCGTCTGGGCGGATGGTGGCGAGTTGGAAGTAGCGAGATTCAGGGCGGCTACGGTTGCGATGGAGGGCATGAGCTAGGGGCGATCGCCACGGTGCAAGAGACATGATTTAATGAGACGGCGCTTAGAGGGGATGAGTGTATTCTATCTCGATAGCAAAGGCGATCGGCCCTTAAACCCGACCTCAAACCCCAGATGCTCGTCCCCAATTATGAATTAAATCTGTAGAAATCACTCCAGTGACTGGGATTCCCTTACACTACAAATAACAACAAGTCCCTGGCTTCCTGGTGGTTTCCCCCCGGCATGAAAGGTGAGTAGAGGGGAAAAAGCAGGGAAACATTCACTTTATAAATGCACAATTTCAGGGGTTTGGAGGAGAGGAGTTTTCTGCGGCTGTATGAGGGGTGAAAAGCCTTTGCTTCCTGACATTTATCGCCGGATTTCACGGCCTTGATTTGGATTAAATGGATTGCAAAAAAATTGTAAACCTGATAGCTCGCTCAAAGCCAATCGCCGATCGCTCAGGCTCCAGAGTTCCAACCCCATCCAATCATTCCCAGCAATTGTGGGTATAACTTTGCCCTTCCCTTCTCTTTTCCGGCCAAGTTTACTCAACATTTTCTTGACAAAAGTTTACGTTTTTTAAAAAAGTAAATATTGCCAAAAATGCCCTTTTGAGGTAAGGGTGTAACTCTTTAGATTAAGTTAAAAATAGTTGTTTTTTTGTGTAATTTGTTGCCGAAATTACAACGAGATATAGGATAGATTCTTTTAGAGAAGTTAAAAACTTTCTCTGTCAGTTAGCATTGGCCCTTCAGATGTCTCATTCAGATGCAGTCGGTGCCGTGGTTCAACAAAATGATGTCAATACTGCAATCGGAAACCTAACCGATTCAAGTTGGCCCTGGCTAGAACAGTTCCCGGAAGGGGTCTCGTTACTCGGGAGCGATGATGCTGCTTCCGATTTAGCCCTTGAAAGACCCAAATCAGTTCAAGGGAAATTTTGCTGGATTGCTGCCAATGGTTCAGACCCCACAAGTGCTGCACTGCCGAAGGGAAGAACCGCATTCAGGGGACTGCCCGAATCCCGACTCCAGCAGGCTTCTGCCCAGAAAAGAGGCGACATGAACGGACCCTCAGTTTCCTCAACCCTGTTCACCAGCAGCCCAGCCCGAGGGGATTCTGGTGAGTCCAGGGTTTTAAGGACCGGCTTCTTCACCGGAAGCCAAAGGCAGGAAAAACCGCTTAATTGTGCAATCTACAGCGACCCTAGCCCAATCCTGCCTGCCGATTTCTCTATCCCAAACCAATAGCGTGAGACGACGACCCATGCAACACCTAGAAGGCAGCATTTGCGGGATTCTTGGCTTGTGCCAAGAGATCAGCAAACGGGAATCCAGCAAAGAACTCATGAACCGAAGCCGCGCCTCTGTTTTACAACAATTGACCCTCGGCGTTGCACAAGCTGAGGATTTTGACACCGCATTAAGCTTGGCCCTGCGACGAGTCTGCGAAATCGCAGGATGGGATTATGGAGAAGCTTGGTCCTTCAATTCCGAAGGTGGATACCTTGACTGTAGCCCCGCATGGTACTCGGGAAAAATCAACGCCCTCGGGCGACCCTTGCCAGAGATTGAAAAATTCCGCCGACAAAGCGAAACCCTAACATTTTTACCGGGAATCGGTTTACCCGGACGGGTCTGGGTTCAACAAAAGCCAGAATGGGCCAAAAATGTATCAGAACTGCCCCAAGCCATTTTTCATCGGGCCAAACTCGCCCGCAAACTGGGCATCAAAGCAGCCCTGGGTGTACCGATTCTTGCCAACAAAGAAATTCTTACCGTCCTGGTCTTCTTCATGGTAGAGTCCCACCCAGAAGACCAGCGGACCGTTGAATTAGTCTCGGAAATTCTCCGGGGACTGGGATCCGTACTGTTCCAGAAACGCTCAGAAGAAGCCTTGCGAAAAGCCGAACAAAAATATCGGAATATTTTTGAGCGTTCCATCGAAGGAATGTTTCAAAGTAACCCATCTGGGGAATACCTCCTCGTCAACACCACCCTAGCCCATATTTATGGGTACGACTCACCGGCAGAAGTGATGAACTCGATTCGGGACATCCAACATCAGCTTTATGTGGACCCCTCGCGACGGATCGAACTCAATCACCTGTTACAGGAAAAAGATGCGGTATGGGACTTCCAATCCCAGTGTTATCGCAAAGATGGCACCATCATTTGGATTTCTGAAAATGCGCGGACGATCCGAGATGCCAATGGCAAAATCATTGCTTATGAAGGCACCGTCAAAGATATTACCGATCGCAAACGGGCAGAAGAACGCTTTGCGGCGTTGGTCCAGAACTCCTCAGACACCATCGCCATTTTATCCGCTGACGGCAAAATTTTATATGGGTCTCCCTCCCTCGATCGCATTTTAGGATATCAACCCGATACCTTACTCGGTCACTGCATCCTGGATTACGTCCATCCCGACGATGTGGCAATGGTTCGCGAAGTGCTCATGCCTCGACCCAAAGCACCCAAAGCCAAGCGATCGCTGCACCCCTCCAAATTCAATAACCCCCACCCCTCCAAAATCATGGCAGATTTTTCCCCCGTCACCCTGAACGATCGCCCGGAGCTTCTCCTTCTCCTTAAAACCCATTGAATATCGCTTTCGCCATGCCGATGGCACTTGGGTCTACTTAGAATCCGTAACCAATAACCGCTTAGATGATCCCAGCATTCAAGGAATTGTCGTCAATTCGCGGGATATCACCCAACGCAAAGAAGCTGAAGAACAACTCCATCAGCGATTAGTCATCGAAGCGGCACTCTCTCAAATTTCTCGGTTGTTCGTCTCCACCCGAGAACCCAACTTCAATAAAATACTCGCCCGAGTCGGCATTGCTGCCGGTGTAGAACGGGCCTATATTTTCGAGTTCGACGATCGCCTCAGTCAATTTAGCAACACTTATGAATGGTGTGCCAATCCAGCCATCACCCAAATCCAGAACCGCCAAAACCTGCAAATTGCCGATTTCCCTTGGCTGATGGACCAACTCACGGTCCTGGAAATCTTAAATATCTGCGATGTCGAATGGCTACCCAAAACCGCCCATGCCGAAAAAGCCTTCTTCCTCTCTCAAAATATCCAATCCCTGCTCATCGTCCCACTTTTTTCCCAAGAAGAACGATTAGTCGGATTTCTCGGATTTGACGATCGCCAAATTCAACCCCATTGGTCCGCCAGCCATGCTCAACTCCTGCGGGTAATTGCCCAAATGCTCTCCAGTTATTATCAACGTAAGCAAACCGAAGAAGCCCTGCGGCAGGCGGAACGTAAATATCGCAGCATTTTTGAAAATGCTGTGGAGGGGATTTTTCAAACTACTCCCAGTGGTCAATATCTCACCGCCAATCCCATGTTGGCCGCTATCTATGGATATGATTCCCCGGAAGAATTAATCGAAGTCTTGACCGATATCGAGCATCAATTGTATGTGGACCCCCAGCGCCGGTCGGAGTTTCGCCGCTTGTTACAAGAACAAGAAACCGTCTGGGGCTTTGAGTCCCAAGTCTATCGACGCGATCGCCGCATCATCTGGATTTCTGAATGTGCGCGGACCATTCGCGATATCAACGGTGAAATCATCGGGTATGAAGGCACCGTGGTTGATATCACCCAGCGCAAACAAGCCGAAGCGGAACTGCACCAACGGGATAACTTATTGCTAGGGGTCGCCCAAGCGATGAATCACCTGCTCACCAATACCAACACCGCGCAAGCAGCACTAGATGCCCTTGCTACCCTGGGAGAAGCGGCAGGGGTCGATCGCGTCTATATCTGTGAGTTATCCAATCCCACCACCGCCTACAACTTCGGCTGTTCCTCGGAATCCCACCCGACCCTCGCCTCTTGTTCCGACTGTACCGCTCGGGAACATTGTCAAATGTGGATTCGGTTTGAGTGGACCCGAACTCCCCAGGTCGGTTTAAAAAATGGGGCCTGTTCCATCGTCCAGTTGCGCTCCAGCCTCCTCGATACTTTGTTAGTGGGTGAAACGGTCAGTTTGATTGCCCAGAATTTGAATCCAGGGGAGCAAAAACTGTTTGCTCAAGAGGGAACGCGATCGAGTTTGATGGTTCCGATCCTGGTGAATAATGAATTTTGGGGATACATCGGGTTTGATGACATTGAGGTTGAGCGTCCCTGGTCCAAAAGCGAAGTCTCGATTTTAAGTGCGATCGCCGCAAGTATAGGCGGTGCCTCTCCACCGTCATCACCAAGAGGAAATGATTCGCCATCAAGCCTATCATGACCGTCTCACAGGTTTACCCAATCGGCAACTATTGGATGAACGCCTGCCAATGGCGATCGAAATTGCCAAACAGGAAAAAGACCAATTAGCGGTGATGTTTCTGGACCTCGATCGCTTCAAAATCATTAACGATACCCTCGGTCATGCGGTGGGCGATGAACTCCTCCAAACCGCTGCCTCACGCCTGCGAAGCTGTCTGCGTGATAGTGATATCATCGTGCGCTGGGGTGGAGATGAATTTATTCTGTTGTTAGAAGGAATTACCAGTACGGAAGATGCCGCCCAGATTGCTCAACGTCTCCTAGAATGTCTGCGTCCGGTTTTTGAGATTGAAGGCAACCAACTCTATATTACCGGCAGTATTGGCCTTGCGGTTTATCCCCAGGATGGGGAAGACCCGGAAACCTTAATTAAAAATGCGGATACAGCCCTCTATCGGGTCAAAGAACAGGGCCGGAATCATTACCAGATTTACTCTCCCACCATGAGTTCAGAAGCCTCTGAGTTACTGGTTTTGGACAATTCACTCCATGAGGCGTTAACAAAAGAAGAGTTTTTTTTGGAATTCCAACCCCAGGTGAATCTTAAAACCGGCACAGTGGTCGGGATGGAAGCCTTAGTGAGATGGCAACACCCTAATTTGGGATTAGTCCCTCCGCATACGTTTATCCCGATCGCTGAAGAAAATTGTGAGATTATCAAGTTAGGCTGGTGGGTGTTGCAGCAGGCGATCGCTCAAAATAAAGCATGGCAAGATGCGGGATTACCTCCGATTCGGATGATGGTCAATCTCTCAACTCGGGAATTTCACCATCCTGATTTAGTCGAAATCATCTCCCAAATGCTGGGGGAGGCGAAGCTAGACCCCCATTGGTTGGGGTTGGAAATCAGCGAAACTACGGCGATGCATGACCCGGATTTGACCGATAGCATTTTGCGTCAGTTTCGCACAATGGGAATTTCCACGGCGATCGATGATTTTGGGATTGGGTATGCTTCTCTGAATTATCTGAAAAAATTTTGCTTCCAAACTCTGAAAATTGACAAGTCTTTTGTCTGGGATGTCGCACTGAATGCCAAAGAAGCGGCGATCGTTTCTGCGATTATTACTCTAGGACAAAAGCTGAATATGAGTGTAGTGGCGGAAGGGGTGGAAACTGCGGTCCAGCGGGATTGTTTGCTGAATCTCAACTGCTATGAAATGCAGGGATATTTGTTTAGTCCATCTCTGGGTTCTGAGGATGCTACCCGACTGCTGGCTGAAAATAATGATTGGTTATGATGTGATGTGATGATATGAGATAACAGCGATCGCAACTGAATCTACCCCAAAAATTGCTTGCGATCGCCCGTTACTTTTTATAGCATTGCAGAGTATGCGTACTGCTCTTGTTGTTTAAAATAGTGATAAAGATTCGCCACCGTCAAATCGGGTACTTCCTGCCAATTCGTCTTTTGTAATGTAAAAGATATTGGCAGGCGATTTCCTACGGCATAGCTGCGCTTACCGCAACTGGGAAATCAGGAATCAGAAATCAGATAACTGTCGCAACCAAGACTTATTGGGAGAAGAACCGACAATATGGTTTGACCACTACAACATAAGGCTTTGTCAAATTTCACCACATCATCTGCTGATTTAAATTTAAGTCCGTAGGTAAATCTTGTAAATTTCCGCCAATATTTAGAAGGTAATCTTGGGTTGCGTTAGGTTTGTTAAAACCAGATTTTTGTAAAGCAGCTATTAATAAATTGGGATTAAGCAGTTTCTTAATCCTTACTCCAGCTACTTTAAAATCCACTAAGTTAGGGTAAACTTCTTTAAAAATTGATTCTGCTAAATCACAATCGAACACCTCTACAAACAAAAAAACTGCTTGTCTAGCATCAAAAAAATAGCACATTGAGCCATACTGATAAGGGCTTCCTATGTAAAAACGTTTTTTAGTTCTATCCGATGAACTTTTCCATAAAATATGTCCCATATTTTGCTGACAAACTACTACAATATGAGGCTTGCTTTCTTGATATATGCCCGCAATAAAACCTCGAAATAAATCCCAATCTTCTCTAGGGATTGTTTCTCCATTCCTGCTTTTGTTGAGGCATGAAGGAAACAGGGGTTTGGTGGTAAGTTTAAGCAAGCGTTGTAACTCGGAGAACCTAGGACTTGTTTTAGGAAGATATTCCTTAACCTTACTATCATTAAATAAAGGTTTAAATATATCTATATAATTTCGCTCTGAACTATTAAGCTCTAAAATGGGAGTTAAAACATATCTAATGATAACCTTATCTAATCCTTTCCTAGCAAATTGCTTGTAACGGTGATGTGTTGAGCCTGCCCAACGATTTTTTAAACTTTTAGCTTGACCTATATAAAGTAAGTTATCGAATTCATCAAACACAAAATAAATACCTGGATTCTCAGGAAGTTGACCACGTTGGCGTAAAGTAACCTGTCCTACAAAGATGGGAAAATTAGTCATGTTTTTAAAGGTGTTATAAATTAGACAAAACTTTAATAATTTTTATTGCTAAGGCATTACCTAGTTCTTTTAGCTCCAGCTTATGCAACCTACCCCCATCAGGGCCTCATCAGAAATATGATTAAGGGACGAGTACAACTCTTTAAGCAATTCTGGCATAGGGTATTGTGGGGTAAAAGCAATAGGATTTAGAAATTCTTTAGGGAGTGGGAGCATCTTGCTCCCTGTTACGGGGAGATTGCCAAATATAAATCATCCAAACGTTCGTAGTAACCCCTTTAGGGGTTTCTTTAAGATGACTCCTGAAGGAGTCACTACGAACGTTTTGGGGGTTGATTTTTTTTGAGTTTCCTACAATTGCCGCAAAAAGCGTAAATCACTGCTATAAACTCGGCGAATATCATCAATTTGATACAACACCATCGCGAACCGTTCCACCCCAAATCCAGCGGCAAATCCTGTATAAACCTCCGGATCATAACCCACCGCTTTTAACACATTCGGGTCAACGGTGCCGCATCCTAACACCTCCAACCATTTCCCTTTCCACTGCACATCCACCTCAGCAGAAGGTTCAGTGAACGGGAAATAACTGGGACGGAAGCGCAAGGGTAAATCTTCCCCAAACATTTGGCGGACAAACTCTTTCAACGTCCCTTTGAGGTCCGTGAAGGTAATTCCCTTATCTATAGCCAAAATTTCAATCTGATGGAACACTGCCGCATGAGTGGCATCCACCGTATCCCGACGATACACCCGCCCAGGGGCCACAATCCGCACCGGAGGCTCATGGTTTTCCATGTAGCGAATCTGCACCGGAGAGGTATGAGTCCGCAGCAAGTTCCCATCAGGGAGATAGAAAGTATCCTGCATATCCCGCGCTGGATGGTCTTGAGGCGTATTCAGGGCCTCGAAATTATAATAGTCCGTCTCCATTTCCGGTCCCGTGGCGACAGTGTACCCCATCCCCACAAAAATATCGATCGCCCGGTCAATCACTGCATTCAAAGGGTGAATCCGACCCTGGGGACGATAGACTCCCGGCATCGTCACATCCAGAGTTTCTGCCGCGAGTTGCTGTTGAATTTGGGCCTGGAGTAAATCCTGATTCCGCCCTTCCAGTTGGCCTTGCAGCGCTTCCTTGACCTCATTGGCCAGAGAACCAATTCGGGGTCGGTCTGCGGCATCTAGTTTTCCCATGCCTCGCAAGATTTGAGAAAGCTGCCCTTTTTTGCCCAAATAATTCACTCGCAGTTGTTCGAGTTCATCCAGGGTATTCACCGAGGCGACTGCCCCCACTGCGTCCTGACGCAGGTTTTCTAGTTGGTTCTCTAAATCACTAAGCTGAGTAGTCATGCTGCAACGAGTGTTAAATCCATAGTTCCCGCCATGACGAGTTTAGCGCAAAGGGTCACCCCGAATCAGCCGAGAGCATCAGTACCGGAGGAGGTCCCCACTTCCGGTCCCCTCCCCTTGGCAAGGGGAGGGTTAGGGTGGGGTCCCTCTTGGGCGATTCCCTACGGCATAGCTCCGCTTACCGCGCATCACGAAGAAAGAGATTGGCACCCGACTCCATACAGGGGCGATCTCTGATAAGAAAGTGCCAGGACTTAAGCAATATTTAACATGGAATCTCATAAATGTAGAGGCGAATCGCGAATCGCAACTCTACATTTAGGATGGATTTTCAAAATCTGGGTAAGTCCTGAGTGCGTGACGTGGCGATATGGTCTATAAGACCTACCTTAGCCCTCCCCTTGCAAGGTGATGGACTGTTTATTGACGAAAATTTCCGTTACCCGTGCTTGTACAGGCGCAAGGGTTTTCGGCCTGATTTCCGTAAGTTGAAACTGAAAACAGTAGACCACCCCGTCCCTATCGGTGACACCCCTTCAAACAGGGCTAATTAAAATTCCCCACCCTTGAGAGGATGTGGGTTCCCTTTGACAGAGGCGGGGTGGTTAACCAGCGGATTCCAGTATGATGGTGCCTACTGCACAGTATCTGTCTGATTCGCTACGTCAAAAGACACCCCATCCCTGCGGCTCCCCTGCCAGGGGAGGGGATGGGAATAGACTGTATCCCCTGCCAGATAAAGCGATTGACAATGCAAATTAATCGGGGGAGAATGAAACAGCCCTACCCCTTGCCAAGGGTTGGGGACCAGGGCTGCAATCGGGCTGAGGGACTGCACCCTGAACCGTTCCAGATGGCACTTCGTGGGATCTGGCACAATGAAAGATGTCCACTTGTATGAACGAACTGATGACCATCGTCCTATCCTTTGCAGACATTGCCCGGTATCGGTCTGAATTAGCCAATTATCCCGATGCACTCGTTGCCTTAGATGCGATCGAGGATTGTGAGGGAGATCTAGAGGATGCGGCGATCGGGCTGGCGATTCAGGCCGGACAAGAACCGGATACCTCGGAACGGTGGTTAGAGGGGGTTGCCAAACGATGCCGTGCTTTTCTGTGTCAAACGGACCACCGCACTGCATTAGAAGCCGGTAACCTCAATCAAATCATGGAATCCCTAACCCAATCTCGTCTCTGTCCGCCCATCTTGGCGACCCCTGTGATTATTTTCGTTTTGGAAACGGGGGTAGAAACTTTTTGTGAACCCCTGAATTATAAACTCTCATCGGAGTAGAAAAATAGGAGCTTTCTTGGGGAATATTTTATCAGAATACAGTCGATTTTTTCTAGGATTGGATTGTTTATAGCTGATTCAGAGACTGGGGGAATTTACCCCGAGACTCCCCATTCTACCCATTACTCTTGAACTTAAGTCAAGATGATACAGATAGGTTGTTGTTGGTTTTCTTTTCCGGAATGAAACTTTTAATTAGTAATGACGATGGCATTTATGCCCCTGGGGTTTATGCTTTGGCCCAGGCCCTTCAGGGTGCGAACCATGAGGTGACGGTGGTTTGTCCCGATCGCGAACGTTCTGCCACCGGACATGGATTAACCATGCACCATCCCATCCGCGCTGAAGTGGTGGAATCGGTGTTTGACCCCCGGATCAAAGCCTGGGCTTGTTCAGGGACCCCGGCAGATTGTGTGAAATTGGCCCTGTGGGCTTTATTAGACAGTCCCCCAGATTTCGTCCTCTCGGGGATTAACCGAGGGCAAAATTTGGGAACGGATATCCTCTACTCCGGGACCGTCTCTGCGGCAATGGAAGGCACCATCGAAGGAATTCCCAGTATTGCCTTTAGTCTGGCCAGTTATGTGACCCAAGATTTCCAACCCGGGGCAGAATTTGCCGTTTCCTTGCTGAGATTTTTGGAAAAAAACCCCTTACCGGCGTCCATGTTGCTGAATGTGAATATTCCGGCAGTCCCTGCGGAGGAATTTGCCGGGGTGGCCCTGACT
This sequence comes from uncultured cyanobacterium, assembly GCA_963821735.1. Taxonomy (GTDB): domain Bacteria; phylum Cyanobacteriota; class Cyanobacteriia; order Cyanobacteriales; family Laspinemataceae; genus Laspinema. Next base: position 350,486 of record CAWGFK010000070.1, on the reverse strand, counting down.
CGCCAAGGGATTCGCCGCTATGTGGATATTTTTGAAAAGCGGGTTGACCCTCGGGGGAAAACTTATTATTGGTTGGCAGGGGAAGTGTTAGAAGAGGTGGAACAGGCTCTGGACCCGAAATTGGGGGTGCCGTTACCCACAGATGTGGACGCAATTCGCAAAAATTACGTTACCCTGACCCCCCTCCATTACAATTTGACCTCTCCGGTGGGGGTGGAGTTGTTGCAGGGATGGGAGTTTCCGTTGAAATAGCCGGGGTGAGTGGGGAGTTGTGGGATTGAATGCCGGACGTGATAGCCGGTTCTCGAATAAGGGAATGCTGTTAGAGAGGCGATCGCCTCTCCGATGGAGGCTACGTTAACTTTATGAAGTTAGGTAAAACCGGATTGATTGTAAAGTTTTGTAATCACTGGACCGACATGGGGTTGATCCCTGATGGTTAAGGCTAAATTTCCCTGAATATAGGGCAGCGATCGCGTGCTGATGTATTGAGATATATGACAGCAGATTTACGCGGAAAAGAAAAGCACAGTAGACTAAGAATTAAAGAACCAAAGCTATCCCACTCCATTCCTCTTCTAGCCCATCCGAAGCGGTGAAGGGAGTAGCAAAAGAGCGGGATAACTAAGGCAAGCCCTGAGCTTGCCTTGACAACCAAAGCGACGCCACTGGTGTTGTGTTGACCACAATTGATCCATTACGGTTTTGGGAAAACGGGAAAGTCGAATGAACGCGCATATCTTCGAGAGTCACTCAGTCTTATGCCCCGTATGCAATCGCTCTGGACACAGAAATCCAGGAGAGATTTTAGGCGGACTCTATACCTGCCCGCATTGTCAAGCTCGATTAGTGATTAGTTGGAGCGGTCATTACGTTAGAGACCCCTTCACCTTTAAACAATTGTCCGTGGCGCGGCTGCTGCGACGTCAGAGCAGCCCAGTGGCTCGTATTCTCAGGGATGTGGGAATTAAAAAACGCCCTTCGATGTGGGCGGTGTTGGCGGGCCTAGTGGTGGCGAGTTTAACCTTTGCGACGTTAGAAAATTGGAGTGGCGATCGCCCTCCCTTCGGGCAGTTTACGGAAGAAAGTGGGGAGGTCAGGGACTCATTGCCCGAGTCTGGAGAATGACTTCTGTTCTGGGCATGGGTCCAGGACAAATCCCCGGCTTCACCACCGGAGCGATCGCCCCAACCTGAGCAGAGATTGGGGCGACTCTTTTCTCATGCGTGGCTTAGGGTGTCTCGCGGGTGACCAACAGCCAACCTTCATTCGCATTCTGAATTTGACTCGGACCCAGGTCAAGGGTCTCTAGGGTCGAGCGATCCACCAGGAAATAGGGCTGCTCCTGTTCCTGCCAATACTGTTGGAGTTGCTCAGGAGTAGCAGGAATGACTTGGCGATCGCTATAAAAATTTAACGAAGGCCGATGGTAGGGGAACGAGGTGTAAATTCGTTGATTGGGGGGAGTCTGTTGGGCGATCGCTTCCGCCACAGGTTTCACCGGATAGGCTTCATTCAACTCCCAAATCCAATGGGGAGAAGTCACGAATAAACACAGAGACACGAACATTCCCCAGAACAAAATCAGAATAAATTGTCGGTCCTGGTGATAAATCAGCAACGCCGCCAGACTCAGGGTTAACGCCACAGAAATTAACAGCACCGGCAAATAGGTCCCCTGGGTGGGTTCCATCACGCCGAAATAAAAGCTCCCTCCCCACAACACCAGGGCGATCGTGCCGAGAATCCCAATCCAAGCTACTGGATAGAGGGGGTCCCGGGTGAAGGGTTCCGTCGTCTTGCGATCGGCCCAGACTTGAGCCAGTTTTGCCCCACAGGCGAGGGCAATTGCGGGATATAGGGGTAAGACATACCAAGGCAATTTAGTCCCCATCACCGTGATTGCCACAAAATAGACAGTGGTCCAAACGGCGACTAATTTGGCCCAACTCAGGGTACGATTTTCCCAAGCTAACTTTAACCCTTGGGGTAAAAACAAGAACCAAGGCCAAGAATATTTCAACAATTCTAAGACATAGTACCAGGGCGGGCCCGCATTGCTTTCCACAGGTTGCCAAACCCGTTGTAAAGACTGGATGCCAAAATGGGCCGAGAGAAAGGCATCCCCATAATGCTGCCATTGCGCCAGATACCAGAGAGTAACCGGGGTCATTCCCAAGGCGATACCAATCCACAGATACCAAGAACGGAGGAGGCGAGGGGTATCCCAGAGGGTAAAGGCGAAGGCGATGGTCCCGAGTAAGACCCCCATCATGCCTTTAGTCATGCAAATCAGACCCAACCCGATGCCGACCCCCAGACCCCAACGCAAATTCCGGCGCGATCGCAGCAGACACCAGAGCATTAATAAGAAAAAGCATTGCACCCCCCCATCCAGCATGGCGAGACGTCCGTGGCGGACCACTGGCAAGAGGGTGAGATAGACTAACGCCGAGAAAATAGCAGGCGATCGCAGCCGAAACACTTCCCGCGCAATGCCATACAACAGCGGCACCGATAACGCCGATAGCATCGCCCCTGGTAACCGCGTCGTCCATTCATTCACCCCGCCAAAAAAATAAGCCCAGGCAATCAGCAAATGCATGAGGGGTGGTTTATTAAAATAGGGTTCTCCCGCACTCGTCGGATAGAGCCAATCTAACGACCCTTGGTAAATATCCCGAGCGACCCCGGCAACAATCCCTTCATCCCAGTCTCGTAACGGGAGAATGCCGATATCCATCTGATAGAGGAGAATTGCAGCGATCAGGAGCAGGAGGACCCAGAGCTGTTCGCCCCAATGTCGGTTCCGCATTGTTTTCTCATTTGACTCGTGCAGGGTGAAAATTTCCTGGTACATGGTGTTTTAAGAGCAACCAGAGCAAAGACGGCGTTTCGGCAGTTGGGGGTAGTGGCATCCGGGAGCAATCCCGTTCAGCAGTTCTAACCCTTCAGAAGCGGACCCTCTCCAAACCGTGCAAGGCTTAGAGAATTTTAACGGATTTTGATTGAACCCCGAAGGTCCGGGTCAACTGGTTTCAGCTTTCCCCATCCCTACTCGCAAATCTAACATCCCCCACCGGATTTTTAAAATTTGTCAAGAGTCCCGAGGGGGAGATGGGGGAGATGGGGGCGATGGGGGAGATAGGGGCGATGAGGGAGATTGGGGAGATGTTCAACATTTCGACTTCAGGTGTTATCCTCTTTTGTTCGTAGTAACGACTTCAGTCGTTTCCGCATGACTTGGCTTCAGCTAAGGGAACTCCAAAAAATAAAATCTCCAAAACGTTCGTTCGTAGTCACTGCTCAACGGAGTAGCCCCGTCAATGTAGGGGCGTATTGCATACGCCCTGGGGCCTGCACATTTCCTCCGACAGATACCTTTCTTTCAGTTGAACGTTTGGAGGATTTATATTTTGCAATCCCCTAAGTCACGCCCCGATATCAGGCTTTGCCTCCAGTTCCCAACCCCGCAGGCGGTGAACCCTCAGATTGCTCGTGTTATGGCATCCGCCATAACACTCTTGGCAACGACTGAAGTCGTTACTACGAACGAACATCCTCCCCATCTTCCCCATCTTCCCCATCCTCCCCATCAAATCTCTTGATATTTTTGTAACTTGCCCGATTTTTTAAGAATCGGTCCGTATAGTAATCGATGACAAACTTTAAACGAGTTGAGTCAGTCCTGCATTTACCTGAATGATAATTCATCATGAACATTCCTTTTATTTTAGACCTGGCGATCGGGCTGATTTTTGTTTATTTGATTCTGAGTTTACTCGCCTCGGAAATTCAAGAACTAATCACTACCTTGCTACAGTGGCGAGCCGAACATTTAAAAAAATCTATTGAAGTGCTGATGGGAGGCACTCAAGAAAGTGAAGAAAGCCGAAAGGCCCGAATTCTTGCCAATGAACTGTATGCTCACCCCTTAATCAAGGACCTCAATCAAGAGGCTAAAGGAGCGTTAGCCCAAGGATTCAGAAAAATCAGTTCTGGATTGTTTAAAATTTATCAAAAAATGACCAACACCGAGAATGTGTTTGGAGAGAATGAAGGAGGACCTTCTTACATTCGTCCGGACTTTTTTGCGGTGACTCTTATGGATATCTTAGGGGTTGATAAAATCTCTCATGCTCTTAGTATTGCTCGGGTAGAAAAGTTCAAGCAAGAGCAGTTAAAAGAGGTTTTTAATTTAAGTCAAGCTGCCAGCATAACTGAAGTTAATACGGGGATTTTCAACAAAGAACTAAGAGAGTGCGGGCAAAATTTTGATGAACTGGTGACGAAATATTCTCAAGAAGAAATTACGTTAGCCATGTTCGTGGAATTAATGGAAGAACGGTTTAGATTATTTGTGGACAGCTTGCGGCTGGCTTTTGCCGCCGAAGGGGAAGGGGAGAGTCAGGAATTTTTGCTGGAGCGAATCAGTGCGATCGCCAAGCGAATTTATGGAGAGGCGGGCCAGAAGGTTTTATTAAAAAATTTGAAGCCTGAGCCAAGAGAAATTATGGCGAGTTTGCCTCGATATCGGGAAGTTTATCTGGAAATTCAGGAAATTTTTGAAGATAAAAATAGTCCAGCTTATCAAGGGATTGAATCTGCCTTCAAAGAGTTAGAGAAAGTCATCGACTTATTACCCGACTCTCTCAAGGAAAGTTTAAGGGTCTTAGCTAAACGAGCGCAACAGAAGAACGAAGGGACTCAAGATACGCTCAATGCGTTTCAGCAAGAAATCGAAATTTGGTTCGATCGCTCGATGGAACGGTCCTCGGGAGTGTACAAACGCAATGCCAGAGGGATTGCGATTATTATCGGATGTCTGGTCGCGGCGATCGCCAATGCCGATACCATCTATATTGTGAGTAGCTTGTCAAAAGACCCGGTTTTACGGGCAACCGTGACTCAAAATGCCCAAAGTATTGTTAATGCTCAACCGATTCGAGACCCCCGAGAATTAGAGGGAGTCAAGGCAGAGCTCAGAAAATCTCTTCAGGATATCTCGTTACCCATTGGATGGAGTGAAGTCACCGTCAAAGAACAACGGATTCAAAATCGCCAGTGGCGCGTTCCTTTTGTCAAGCAATTCGCGGGATGGTTACTCAGTGGAATTGCGATTTCGATGGGGTCAAGTTTTTGGTTTGATCTCATGGGTAAGATTGTGAATGTTCGCAATGCGGGGAAAGGAGCAGTATCCCCGGATGATCACTCGTCGCGATCGCTGTAAAGGTATCGGTACAAAAGAGCGGAGGGTCAAACCTCCGCTATTTTTTTGGCCCTGGCAGCATCCCCAACTCCCCTCCCTGGGAATCCAAGCGAGGGTGCATCCGTGTCATCCTCACCCTGAATCCGGTTCCCCACTGCTTTCCCCGACTCCGGGACTTGAATCCTCCTCAAGAGGCAACCCCGTCAAGGGGTTACGACAAACGTTCTTCGGGATTCCTTCCCCGTGACTCTACCTTGCCAACAAAATCGGAGGGTAAAAATTGATATAATTTGAAGTGTTGATGTGACAGGGGGCTGTCCAGAATGACCGATCGCATTGAAGAACTAGAAGACCGAAACCGTGAATTGGAGCAAAAAGTCGCTCAACTGACTCAACAATTAACGGACCGAGATCAACAGCTCCAAGATAGTTTACAAGAACTGCATCGACTGCAACAACATTTGCTGCAAATGGAAAAAATGTCGATGTTGGGTCAAATGGTCTCGGGAATTTCTCATGAAATTAATAATCCAATTAACTTTATTTATGGCAACTTACCCTACGTTGAGGAACACGTAGACGATTTATTTAGGGTATTAGAAGCGTATCAAGAAGGATACCCAGACAATGCCGAAGCGGTGGAGGAAATCTTAGAAGAAGTAGAACTCGATTACGTTCTGGAAGATTTACCTCGGATTATGGGTTCCCTCAAAGTGGGTGCAGAACGGATTCGGGATTTGGTCCTGACCCTGCGGAATTTCTATCGCCTGGATGAACCGGATATGAAAGTTGCGGATATCCAAGAAGGATTGGAAAGTACCTTAGTCCTGCTGAATAATCGCTACAAACAAAACATTGAGGTGGTTTGCGAATTTGGGAAAATTCCCAAAATAGAATGTTATATTAACCAGCTAAATCAGGTTTTCATGAACTTGATTAATAATGCGATCGATGCCCTGGAAGAACCCGATAATTCCGCCACTTCTGGAGGAGAAAAACTGGAACGAAAGCCGGGTAAACGAAAAATTATTATCACGACAGAAGCGCTAGAGAATAATCGAGTTGCTATTAATATTTCCGATAATGGTCCGGGAATTGCGCCGGATATCGAAACTCGGGTTTTTGAGCCATTTTTCACCACGAAAGCAATGGGAGTGGGAACGGGATTGGGATTATCGATTTCTAAGAAAATTATTGAAGAAAATCATCACGGCAAACTTGTCTGTACTTCCAAACCGACCGAAGGCAGCACCTTTAGGATAGAACTGCCGGTGTCTCAACCCAAGAAAGCTGAAGATGGGGAAGAGTCAGAAAAACCGGCGGTTCAAGTTTAGGTTATTGGGTGAGTAACTGTTATAAACCGGGGTTTTTTTGAAGAAAAATTAATTCATTTAACCCTGTTTTTTGTCCCCTTTCATCCAACCCGAAACCCTAGAAAATAAAGATAATTTTCAACTGCCATGCTTTGCCTTGGCGGTAGATTTCGATTTGGCGAATGAATTCCCGAAAGTAGAATCGCCGTTCGGTTTCGGATAAATCGAGCCAAAATTGAGGCAGAGAGACAGCTTGGGCGGTTTCGCGCAAGTTGACGGGAGGGAGTTGCGCCAGTTGACTTTGGAGTTCGGATATTTCTGTACTGAGTTTGTAGCGGCGCAAATCGGCAGTTTCTGGATCTAAGATACCGTCTTGGCGCAGTTGTGGCAGTTGGGTGAGAATCTGTTGCTTGGTGCCGATCGCCTCTTGAATCTGCTGTTTAACGCCCCCAATTTGACCCATTTCTAATCCCGCAACGGCGCGAGGCAACTCCTGACACACTTGAGCGATCGCCTGCTGTAAAATTGCTTGATATGGAATCGCCTTACATTTCGGTTGTCGCACACAGTTTGTCGGACGCAAATATAAATACTCCCGCTTCCCCTGATGCGCCTTTGCTTGCGAAACCGCCATTGAACAATGGCATTCCCCACAGACGACTAAACCCGCTAAAGAACGGGATGCACTGGCAGTTCGAGGCGGCATTCTTCGATTCCGGCGCAGGAGGCGATCGACTTGTGCCGCTTCCTCTCGGGAGATAATTGCTACATGAGTATTAGATAGCACTAACCCATTTTTATAGGCTAAATCCCCGCGATAGGTGGGATTGGTTAACCATCTCCTCCCGGTTGTCACGGAAATTTTTTTGCTGTGTTTTCGCTCTAAATAGCGCACGGCACCGCGCAAAGACCCGTAGAGGAGAAATTGTTCAAAAAAGTCTTTAACTATAGCCGCAGCAGCGCGATCGAGGGCATAGCGGTCCTTACCGCGTCGATATCCAAAGGGTGCTTTTCCCGGTGGGGGAATGGATTGCAGGCGATTTTTAGCGTGTCCTTTGCGAATTTGGCGGGAACGTTGAACGCTTTCAATTTCTGATAAGAGTTTCAACAGTTCGCTGCGGGTGAGGGGGGTATCTAGGGTGGCTGTGGCATTTTCGGTGGCGACAATTTGGATTTGCCGTTCTTCCAATTCTGCCATGCGATCGCAGACTTCTCGAACGGAGTCCCCCAATTCTTCGATGCGCCGAATTAATAAATAATCGGCAGTTTCCTGTTGGCAATCCTTCAGGAGTTGTTGCAGATGGGTGCGAGTTCCTAAATCTCGATACACGCGATCGACTTCCCACCCCCAAATTGCTGGATCACTGGGCGATTCTAACAGCGGGTCACTATATAAATAGGCAATAATTTTCATTTATGGAAATACCAAAAATAATGGCAACACCCGCACCCTGAAGGGTGGGGCTATACGGACGAAGCCTGCCTTCGCAGGCTGAAGAGTTTTGTGAAGTTTTTAATCGCGAAATTGGGATAATTTATTTTTGGGAATTCCCTTACATTTGAGTCAATTCAATCATATTCCCATCGGGGTCTTGGGTAAATAAGGCAGCCCGTCCGGAGGCACTCATTTGAATTGAACAGTTATGGGCGAGTAAATGTGCTTTGGCGGTTTCTAAGTTGCTGACTCCCAAGGCAAAATGAGGATTGCGACCCAGTTTTTCGCGGTTAGTTGGGACAAGATTGAGGGTTTCATCGACAATTAAATGCAGTTGAACCGGCCCAATTTGATACCAGATTCCGGCATAGCTAAAGGGGCGATCGACTTTTTCCAGTCCGAGGACGTTACTATAAAACTGTTCGGACCGATGTAGGTCAGAAACTAAGATGGCGGTATGAAGATAAGGGGTAATTTCCATATTTATGATAAAACAAAGTGAGTTTGTTGTTTATTTTATAGGTTTATGTCACAAGAACCGACTTTGAATCCTTGGAATTATAAACCCTGGTGGTGTCAGCCTTGGTCAATTTTGTTAACGGGGATTACCTTGATTATGGGCAGTTGGTTGGTGTTTCACAAACTTTGGGTAACGGCGATCGTTGCGGTCCCTTTGGTGGCTTGGATGGGGTTTTTCTTATTAATTTGGCCGAGGTTGATGATTGAAAGTGGGATTTTGGACCGTTACGAGGCCCAGTTCAGGGAAGGGGGAACGGGGGAGAAGGAGGGATAATGGGGGTTAATTTTTTTTAAGTCATTATCATGATTTAGAGATTTTGTCAAGATTTAGAGGCGGTTGGTTTAGGCGATCGCCCGAGGTGGGGGGCGCTCCCCGATTGTATAGAGGGGCCTTTGATAAATTGCCCCTATTTCGCAATCCTAGACGTGATCGGGGCTAAAAAAAGGGGAAAATTATCTAAGGAGTGGGGAGTAGATGCAGTCGTCTGGAATACATTTATCTTAACTTTCTAGCGGTCTTAATTTTGTTTTAATAATTTATAGAGAGATTTCGTCGCAGTGAGTTGAGGAGTCTGATTTCCCAAGCGAGTGGCTTGGAGAACGCGAATTGTGCATCTACGAGGACTCCCTCAAAGGTCAGAACAGTGAAGGAAACAGATATATGTTGCTTACAACTAGCATCCTTGCTCGAAATAACGTGAATCTGCGGGGTCAGGGCAGTAAAACGATAATTTTTGCCCACGGATTTGGAACCGATCAAACCGCGTGGCACAACCAGGTGAAGGTATTTGAGCCAAATTATCGAATTGTCTTATTTGATTTAGTCGGCTGTGGGAACTCGGATTTATCCGCCTATAGTCCGCGCCGCTACAGCAGTTTGCACAGCTATGCTGAGGACCTACTGGATTTGTGCCACGAGCTCAAACTCCAAGACTGTATTTTTGTGGGTCATTCCGTCAGTGGGATGGTGGGGGTACTGGCGGCCTTATCTGAACCGGAACGGTTTAGAAAACTAATTTTATTAAATCCCTCTCCACGCTATTTAAACGATGGGGGATATGTGGGGGGATTTGACCAAGCAGATCTCGATGGTGTGTATGGGGCGATGTCCTCAAATTATCATGCTTGGGCCAGTGGGTTTGCGGAATTGATGATGGGGAACCCGGACCAACCGGAACTGGCATTGGGTTTCGCCCAAAACCTCTTAGCGATGCGTCCGGATATTGCATTAAGCATTGCCAAAACGATTTTTCAGTCGGACCACCGGGGGGACTTATCGCGCTTGCAAGTTCCCACGGTGATTCTCCAGTCCACTCATGATCCGGCAGTACCGGCAGTAGTCGGGGAGTACCTGGCCGAAAAAATCGCCAATAGCAGACTGATTCCCATCAAGTCAGAGGGACACTTCCCCCACTTAAGTACACCAGAGACCGTATCGACGGCGATCGCATCATGTTTGTCCAATTGACTCGGTTGAAACAGTTGACACAGTTGACACAGTTTACTCAGTTTTCTCAACCCGAACAACTGCGTCCAGACCGCTTGCCCCGGTTTGCACCCAGGGTTTTCGAGTCGATTCTGATCCTGTTGCTGGTGGGATGGCTACTCCGATGGACCCCGGTCTGGCCCGTCGCCTTGACCCTCTTGATGGTGGGAATTTTACGCCCGGTGTTGATTGTTCCCGTCTCAATCATGGGAATCACGTTAGTGTCCCTGTTAGAACTCCAACCCGGTGAGGGGCTGTTTGCTTATAGCTATGGTCTAGCTTTGGTGGGGGTGGCCTTTCTGGGGGTAGAACTGGGGAAATTTTTGCGCCAGGTGGAGTGGCAATTCGCGCTGCAATCGATGTTACTGCAATTGGGTGACGATCGGGCCGCTGGGACTCCGGAACGGGTTTTGAATCATACCCTAAGCTTGCTGATGACTCTGGTGGATGCAGATGCAGCGATCGCCTTGCGACAAGTGGATGAGGTCACCGCTGAGGCCGTCGTTTGTCTACCTCAGAAGCTGTTAGCGGACAAATTCACCTCTCCTCAACTGTTTGCCGAGGCAGTTGCCTTGAATCGCTGCTTGTACTATCAGGACTACCCCCACCAACCCGGGGCAATTCGTAGTTTAATCGCTGCTAATACCCGGTCTTTGGCCGTTTTGCCCTTACAGCCTCCAGTGAGGGAGGGGACGGAGGGCCTCTGCGGGGGCATTTTAATCATTTGGTCTCGCAACGTTACCCTCACTCCGGATCTGAAACGCTGTCTGGAATCCCTGCGTGGAGAACTGCGAATGTTACTCCAGTTTCAAGACACAACCTGGCGACTGGAACGGACAACCATCCGCCTGGGGGCGATTCTGGAAACGATTCCCCAAGGGGTGATTTTTGTCGATGATCAGGGGGAACAAAGTTGGGTGAATCCGAGTGCAGCGCAACACCTGGATTTGCAGCCTGGAGAGGTTAAACCCTTAGAAATCGCCCTCGCAATGGCCAAGCTGCGAGCCAATGCGGAGAATCAGGAAGCCCTCTGCGCGCAAGCGGCTAAACTGTTCCAAGAACCGGCGATGGAGATTCGGAATTGGCAGTGGATCTTTACACAACCCGAACGTAAAGTGTTGAGCATATCCATTACTGCTACTCGGATTCGTAATGTTCCGGGTCGGCTGTGGGTGATTGATGATATCACCGATCGCTACTGGTTACAGCAAGCATTATTAGACCGATCTCAGGAGTTATCTGAAGCGAATGAAGGTCTTCACGAAGCGGCGATCCAACAATCCTTGCTGTATCGACAATTGAGAATAGCCAATGCGGAACTGGAAAAGTTAGCGACTACAGACGGATTAACTCAGATTGCCAATCGGCGTATTTTTGATACGGTGTTGGCACAGGAATGGAAGCGATTAATGCGATCGCAATCTCCCCTCTCTGTCATTTTGATTGATGTAGATTTTTTCAAACGGTATAACGATACCTACGGACATCAAGCCGGGGATGAATGTCTTAAGAAAATTGCCCGGGCCGTCGCTTCGGTGGTGAAACGTCAAGGGGATTTAGTGGCCCGCTATGGCGGGGAAGAATTTGTGGTGGTGTTACCGGCAACGGATGTACCCGGGGCGGTGCGAGTGGCGGAAGAAATTCGGCTGGCGGTGGCAGAAGCCAATCTGGAACATCGGACCTCGACGGTTCGAGAAATTGTCAGTCTCAGTCAAGGAATTGCTACTCTGATCCCGCGACTGGATACAAGCCCTGATGAACTCATTGCCGCTGCGGATGAAGCGTTGTATTACGCTAAGAGTCGCGGGCGCGATCGCTATGTGGTGTTTGATCGCAAAATGCAAGACCGATCGCTGGCGATTATGCAAGTGGAAAAGGATTTACGCCTTGCTATTGAGCGAGAAGAATTTTGCTTGCACTACCAGCCGATTGTCTCCCTGATTAATGGGGAAATTGTCGGATTTGAGGCATTAGTCCGGTGGAATCATCCCGAACGCGGGTTGGTTTCTCCCGCTGAATTTATTCCCATTGCTGAACAAACGGGGCTGATTACTTCGATGAGTTGGTGGATTTTTCATGCGGCTTGCTGCCAGTTACGAGAGTGGCAATTGCGATTCCCTGATTATCGAACGTTAACGATGAGTATTAATCTTTCCGGAAAGCAGCTAGAACAATTGGGGATGGTGGAGCGTGTGGACCGGATTTTGCAAGAAGTCGGAGTGGATGCCTCCTCGATTAAGCTGGAAATTATGGAAACTTCCTTAAAGGAAACTCCGGCTTTAGGGACGATTCTCAACCAGCTCAAGGTCATGGGATTTCAGTTGGCGATCGATGATTTTGGCACGGGATATTCTTCCCTGAGTCGGCTGCATCAGTTTCCCATTGATACCTTGAAAATTGACCGCTCTTTTATCAACCAAATGAGCCGAGATTCCAAGGGGTTAGCGATTGTAGAAGCGATCGTGATTTTAGCGCAACATACCCATCTGACAACCATTTCTGAAGGCATCGAAACCATCGCCCAACTGGAACAGTTACAAAACCTGAATTGCGAATTTGGACAGGGGTATTTGTTCTCCAAACCCTTAGACTCCAACGATGCCTATAGGCTGCTGGCACAAAATGTCACCCCCCGGAGTTTGAACTGCATATCCATTCCTTCTTGTCAATGCCCTCCCGGAGGATAAAGGGGAACGGAGTAAAGATTAAGGGAGAAGTCTAAAAAAGAATGGAATCTGGGTAGCTTCTAGAAGGAAACACTTTGTACAATCAAGGGTGAATTGTTATAGCAATACGGACCCCCTGTGGGAGAGCGAAACCTAGATGAAGCCCCTCTTTTGCAGTAAAGGACATGATAATTTCCCCGGAAGTCGCTTTTGCCAGTCCTGTGGCGAACCGTTAAAGGTGCGAGGCCCAGAGGGAATCTCAATAGGAGCCATTTCTGCGGGAACCATTGTGGGCGATCGCTACCGACTGGTGCGAGAACTCGGTCATGGGGGCTTCGGACGCACTTATCTGGCTGAAGATATTAACCGCTTTAACGAACGGTGCGTGCTCAAAGAATTTGCCCCCAAGGTTCAAGGGACCTACGCCCAACAAAAGGCGGAGGAACTCTTTGCCAGGGAAGCGGGTGTTCTCTACCAACTCCAACACCCGCAGATTCCAAAATTCCGGGAACTGTGCCGATCGCCCGTTGAGGGTCGCAGTCGGTTGTTTTTGGTGCAAGATTATGTCGAGGGGCAAAACTACCGGACATTGCTCTCCCAACGCCGTCAGCAAGGGCAGAAATTTACCGTTGCAGAGGTGACGCAGTTCCTGCAACAACTTTTACCTGTTTTGGATTACATCCACTCGCGCCGGGTGATTCATCGGGATATCTCTCCGGATAATCTGATTTTCAGGAATCTAGACCAGTTGCCGGTTTTGATTGATTTTGGCGGGGTCAAGCAAGTGGCGGCCCAGGTGGAGTCCCAGGTGATGACTTCGCCGGTTACCCATCCTCCCCTGCCTGTGGCAACCCGTCTGGGTAAGGTGGGATATGCACCGGAAGAACAGATGATGTTGGGACAGGTGTATCCCCACAGCGATTTATATGCCCTGGGGGTGACGGTTTTGGTGTTGTTGACTGGGGAAGAACCCCAGCCATTTTTTGACCCCCAGGAGTTGAATTGGGAGAAGGATGGACTTGGGGAGATGCCACCGGGTTTGCAACAGGTCCTGACAAAGATGCTGGCCCCTCGGGTAGGCGATCGCTTCCAAAGCGCCACTCAGGTTTTACAGGCGATCGCCCAGGTCCAATCCACAGGAACGCTAGGGCCTCAATCTCAACCCCCGGCCCCCCCGACCCGGCCCAATTCTGTCCCACCCGGGACGGTATTTCCCACGGAACTCCCCCCGGAGAGCCTTTCCACGGCTAAAAATGTCAATTCGGGTCCGCTATCCCCTTCCCCGGCATCGGGGGCGGAAATGACCGGGACTGCTGCCGTTACCGGAATTCCGCAGTCTCGACTCGGGCGACTCCCTTGGTGGGGGACGCTGTTATTGGTGATGGTGTTAGTCGTGGGTGCCGGGAGTGCCGGTTGGTGGGGAGGCAGACAGTGGGTGAAATATAATCCCACCCAACCGACGGGTTCGACTAAGAAACCGGATTTATTTGAAGATGTTGATCCGGATTTAGTAGAATTTTCTGCCCGTTATTCCCCGGAGGAATTTAAGCGCAAAGAAGTCCTGCGCGATCGCCGAGAGGAGTTGGGGATTGCCTATCAGTTTTATGTGAATCTTGTAAATGAAACCTTTTATGAACGATATCCTAGCCAACGGGGGATTGTTCTGAGTTATGACCCGGAAGATGAAATCTGGCGATCGCGCTGGGATGAGTTAGCTTCTGAACTGTTGGATTATTTGGCGACTTTAAGTGACCAAGCGCGTCGGGGTTTGGGAACTTATGATCTACCAACAGCGCGATCGGGTATCAATGGCGGTGAATCGATTACAGCTAAGTAGTCGCGCCCTGTATGATTTAGCCGATGCTCAATTTTTTCATCAATTTCCTGAACAGGAAGGGGTCGATTTTATTAATCAACCCGTCGGCCAAATTTGGCACGCGATCGTTGCCGATCAACTCACCGCCTTACAACAAGGGAAAACCCTCGAAACCATTCAATTTTCCCGAGGTCAATTTCGACATCAGGTTACAGGAACCCTCGCCCCCGGTGAGGGAAAAGCTTATACAGCCTATCTCTCGAAAGGTCAAATTCTGCGCTTGTATTTGCAGACCAATCGCAACCTACGCATCTCTCTGTATGCGCCAACCAGTACAACTGACCCACTCCTGGAAGATTCTTCCCAACAGTCATGGAGTGGCGTTTTACCCGAATCGGGTTACTATGAAATTATTGTCATATCCAATGCCAGAGAGTCTGCATCCTATCAACTCAATCTCGCTGCCGATCGCGTAACTTCGGAGTAATATCCTGTTCGGGCGATCGGTCTAGCCCTGTCAAGGTGGTGAATTGAATCCCGCCTCATCCGGAGTTTCTTGTAGGGGCGTATTGCATACGCCCTCTTTATCCGTCAATGGAATCCCGCCTCATCCGGAGTTTCTTGTAGGGGCGTATTGCATACGCCCTCTATATCCGTCAATGGAATCCCGCCTCATCCGGAGTTTCTTGTAGGGGCGTATTGCATACATGAGAGGGCGTATGCAATACGCCCCTACAAATACACCTTGACAGGGCTAGGGCGATCGGTCACACTCACCTCACCCCTACTACTCTTGTCAGAGTAGGTTGTTTAAGTTTAGGGGGATTGGCCTCACATTTAAAATTACGAACGGTCCCCTCCCCTGTGTCTTGGGGAGGGGACCGGAGGTGCAATTAATAGTAAGGCGAATCACCATGAGCGTAAAAACCTCCTTTTGTAAGCCCTTCCGGGTGCGAGTTTTTGCCACGGTGAACCCTGTTTATTCTTCCTCATCAAGCAGACCGATCGCATCGTCAAACCTGTTGATAATGGCGAGTAATTTGGATACCACTCGTGTAAACACCTTCTTACGCTCTAATAATTTTGGGGTTTGGTTGCAAGCACTCAGTACAGTTTCTCTGAGTGGCTCTTTTCCCGAGAATTGATAATCAGCAATCATTCGATTAACTACTTCAATTTTTAAGTTTTCTGCCTGACAAAATTGCTCAATTGCGGCTATCCGTTCTTGAGTCCAGAAGTGCTGAAAAACGGATTCTATTTTTTCTTTTGGGTCAAGGGTGGGTAATCGCTCCTCAATAAATTTCTCCAGTAAATCCCGTTTGCTGCGTAATTGGGCTTCTTTGCCAATGAGTTCCAGGATAGAGGCTTTCTGGCTCTGGTAATCTTCTGAGGTGACATTGGTTTGCCGATCGCGCTGGAGTGTGCCCAGGAGCTTGAGGATATAAGAAACATTGATTTCGTCTCGCTGGATCAGTTCCAGTTCAAAATCGACTTCCTCCACCAAAGATTCTTTCTCTTCATCGGGTTTTGAGCGTGTTCTGTCATAGATGTCCAGATATTTGCTCTTATAATCTTCAAAAGTTTGTTCATCTAAATTTAAGTCGGAGAAACTAAATTCAGTGAAGGATTTACTCACATTCAAAAAACGAATGAGATTCCGAAAAGCCTTAACAAACTCAACTTGGTCCTCTTCATCAATCAATTGATTGACATCGTTAGGAATGGAGGCGATCGCCCTCAGTGCTTCAACCCCTTCATTAAATTGTTCCATATAATATTCATAGGGTTGAATAAAAATTTCTTCCTTGGCGTTTTCATCGGAGAACAGCAGAACGGCATCATCTGTATTCTCCTTGAGGTTACGGAAGCAAACGATATTTCCCTGGGATTTAAGTTCCCCTAATATGCGATTGGTGCGGGAATAGGCTTGAATCAGCCCGTGATATTTGAGATTTTTGTCAACGTAAAGGGTATTGATTTTTTTGGCATCAAACCCGGTGAGGAACATATTAACCACCAAGAGGATATCCGCCCGGTCTGCATCTTGGGCATCTTCCCGATCGCGGTCTTTCATTCGTTTAGAAATATCTTTATAGTAGGCGTAGAATGATTGACTATTTTTCGCCGAATGTTGGGTTTTATACATCTGGTTATAGTCCGAGATAAATTCATCCAGCTTGTCTCGGCTATGGTGGCGGCGACTGGTATCCGGGGTAATATCAAAATCCGGTTCGCCAATCAGTCCGTTGGCTTCGTCGTCGTCTTCGTTATCAATGGGAGTAAAGATGGTGACAACGCGCAGATCGTGTAATCCCTGTTGTTTTTTGGCTTTAAATGTCTCGTAATAGGTGATCAGGGTGTTTACACTGCTGACGCAGAACATGGCTGAAAACTTTTTGCGATGGGTTTTCCGGTGATGGTTCTCAATAATCCAGTCCACAATCAGGGAAATGCGATCGGGGTTTTCAAAAAACTCGCGATCGCTCTTTGGCTCAGGAATTATCGTGCCGTCTTTGCGTTTCAGCTTGCCCCAATATTCGACGGAAAATTTAAGGACATTTTCATCGGCGATCGCATTGGTGATTACATATCGGTGCAAGCATTCTGTAAATAAAGAGGCAGTCGATAGTTTTAAGCCGTCTTTCACATAGACATTTTTTTCCGCAAAAATCGGCGTGCCGGTAAAGCCGAACAGTTGGGCATTTTGGAAAAAGCGGGTGATTTTGCGGTGGGTTTCGCCAAATTGGGAGCGGTGGCACTCGTCAAAGATAAAGATAATCCGTTGGTTTTGTAGGGGAGCCATCTCCGCTTCATGGCGTGAGGAAGTGATCGCCCGGTTGAGTTTTTGGATCGTAGTGACGATCAGGGGACTATCCCCAGCCATTTGTTTAACGAGTTGTTGGGTGTTGTCGGTAGTGTCAACGCAATCGGGGCTAAAATAGTTGAATTCTCTACTGGTTTGATAGTCGAGGTCAGCGCGATCGACCACAAACAGCACTTTATGAACTGTGGGAAGTTTTGTGAGAATTTGGGCAGCTTTGAAGCTGGTGAGGGTCTTGCCGGATCCGGTGGTGTGCCAGATATAGCCGTTTTTATTGGTGTTTTTGACCCGCTCAATAATGGTTTCTACGGCATAATATTGGTAGGGACGGAGGCACCATCAGCACCTTATTAGATTCGTGCAGTACGATGTATTTACAAATCATTTTGGAGAGGTGGCATTTTTCCAAAAAGCGATCGGCAAAGTCGTCGAGGTTGGTCAGCAGGTTATTGCCTTCGTCTGCCCAATAGAAGGTCTGTTTATACTCTTGTTTACGGTTGTTGGCGTAGTAGCGAGTGTTGACCCCGTTGGAGATTACGAATATTTGGACATATTGAAAGAGTCCATTATCTGCGCCGTAGGAGTGGCGTTGGTAGCGGTTGATTTGGTTGAATGCCTCTTTAAGTTCGAGTCCTCGGCGTTTGAGTTCAATTTGGACGAGGGGCAAGCCGTTGATTAATAAAGTTACGTCGTAGCGGTTTTTGTAACTGCCCTGGTTGGTGACTTGGTTGGTGACTTGGTATTGATTTTGGCACCAGTGTTCGGTGTTTAAAAATTCTAGGTAAAAGGTGGTGCCGTCGTCACGGCTGAGTTCCATTTTGTCCCGGAGGCGTTTGGCGCGATTGAAGACGTTGCCTTTGTCGAGGTGGTTGAGGATGCTTTTAAATTCGGTGTCGCTGAGGGTGATCTCGTTATGTTTTTCGAGTTGGGTTTTGAGGTTGGCAGTGAGTTCGGCAGCATTGCGGATTGTGACGGGTTCGTAGCCCAGTCCGGCAAGGCGTTCAATCAGATTTTGTTCGAGTTGTGCTTCGGATTGAGTCATGGGTTAATTCTCGTTAGGCATGATGAATGGAATTTTCCCTAGGCATTAGGAAAGCGATTAAAATTCGGTATCTAAGATAACAGGGCTGTTCATTATTCTCCAAAGCCTTCTAGGTATTGGGGATTGTGGGAGAGGTCTTCTAGGTCACTATCTAAACAACCCACAAATTCTTGGGCTGATTCTACAAAGAATTTGTTTTGGGGCTTGATGTCGATTGATGGAGAAACTACTTTATTTGTTTGAAATTCGATAATTCGATATACTCCACAACTTTTGCGAGTTGGTCTGGGGAAAACTGCTGAATTTTTTGAATAACCATTTCTAGGGTGAGCATTTGTTTCTCCTTGGGTAAAACTATTTTGATTATAAGCACCAAACAAACAGTTTTTGTAGTAAGCCTTTTTTGAATTGTTCAGTTTTGTCAATTGGTGATGGTTTCGATTTTGCGGTCAAGGGTGGTTAGGAAGTTGGCTATTTTTTTGTCTTATTTTGGGGGAAGTCGATGTAGTATGTATGTACATCATTCCTATTCAGTGTTGGAACTCCTGAACCTGAGCTAAATCTAGTTAAATCGAGCCAGATAAAAGTAGTAAACGAACCGAGGTAAATTTCCTTTAAAGTCTGTCACCCATAAAGAAGTATTATGCGGCCAAAAGTTTTCTTCTATGTACATAACCTTGCCAATAGTACCGAACGCCCTGTAACTACACCGGGAGAAGTCACTTTATATTCATTATGTCTTTTCAGCATTCCGTTTGAAAAAACTACAGGAAACGACCGTCTACAATATGGTCTATGGGTAAATCAAATCCTCTTTGCAAAGGGGCAAATTGACCTATCTTTTTTCTTCCCACTCGGGGAAGGGGGATCCGTCGGGTTGGGTGAAGCGGATTTGTTGGGAGAAAAGTTTTTGCATTACGCCGCGTTTGTAGGTTTGCAGGTGTTCCCGTTTGCGGCGGAGTTGGTTGAAGCGCGTATCCACTGCTCCCAAAAAACTCGCATCTTCTCTTGTTCTTTTATAGATGGAATCGAAATATTCAGCTTCCCTTGCTCAGTTATTCCAATATAAGGCCGTGTTCCTCCAGCAGCCAGAACTTTTTAGCCTCTTTTGAAAGTTATAAGATACAAAAAAAGATGCCAAAAACAGATTAGATAATAATTTTATATTTTTAACACGATAGTAAGTAACCTGCGGGGTAAGCATTATGAAAGGAAACGGGGTTTTGCCCACAATCGCAACCTCTCCGACTGTTCCCTTATGTGTTAATAGTACGTCGCCCTCTTTAGAAAATCCTTTTTGCAAATTTCTGGCTAAATCTTCTGATATATAGTGACATTCACTATAGTGGATAACCCCGTCTTGAATATTATTAGACATTACAAAAGGAATTCCGCTTTTTACATAATCAAAAGCTGTAGGGGTGTAGATTTCCATGATTACCGTCAACAGGCTTGTCAATAAAGTTTTCTTTGACTAATTCTGAGACTGATTTTATCAACCAAGGCTCACTAAACTCAGGAAACCGCAACACAGGCACATTTTTCTTTAACTTCTTACTCATTACCTACTCCAACTAAAATTATTGTTAATAAAATCAGTAAATTCCTGATAAAAACCCTGCCCATTTTCTATACTACTGGTTGCAGTCACCAATAAACTTAAAACTTCCACCAGAGAACGAATTGCCGCATCACAAACCAACTCAAAAAGCTGGCTTAAATTATCTTGGTTTTGTTGTCCGTAGGCTAACGCATTAATATAATCATTCCGAATTTGATTGTCAATCACAACAATAGGATACCCCGCCCGAATTAATAGCAAATTCATTAATAATCTAGCGGTTCTCCCATTTCCATCTCGAAAAGGATGAATCGAAACAAACCGATAATGAGCCATTGTTGCATATTCTACGGGATGGAGTGCCAAAGCAGAATCTGAATTGAGCCAGGTCACAAAATCTGCCATTAATTGAGACAGTAAATAATGGGGAGGATAACGATAATTTGTCCCTGCCGCCATCACATCCAGAGTCCGATAACTCCCCGCTTCATCCGGGTTGATTTTTCGGAGAATTAAATTATGAATTTGTTTAATTTCCCATTGATTAATTTCCGTATCTTTTTGGGCTAACCCTTCAATATAGTCGATCGCCTCCTTATGCCCGATCACTTCTAAATGTTCGTCGAGAGTTTTGCCCCCCACCGTAATGCCCTTTGTTAAAACTAACTCGGTTTCACTTTGGGTTAACGTATTCCCTTCAATCGCATTAGAATTATAAGTAAATCGAACATCATAAAGTTTTTTGAGTTCAGCGAGCATCATCGGTTCAAACGGTCTAAAGCCATCCAACCAAGTTTTGAGTTTATCTATTTGCTCTAATTTAACCCGATAATTCATAATTAAATAGTGACTTATCAAAGCCGGTAATGATAAATCTTTCTGTTGACTTAACCCCGTAAGCTGTTGAATGAATTTCCCGTATAGTCGAGAAGAAGACCCCAACAAGCGATCGCCCCTCACCCTAACAAAGGACTGATTGAGTCTCGGTTCCATCTTTTTGAAGCTCCTCTCTATGTCCTATTCCTTACTCATTTGGTTGATTTTCTTAAAAAATATCGGGCCATCTATCCCTTTTTAAACCGCTCTAAAATTCCCGAAACAAACAATTCCCCATCAAGGGGCGGTTCCTCCTCTGCCCGCTCAATAGCCGCTTGAACTTTTTCCCGAACCAACAAAGCCCATTCACTTTCTGCCCGTTCGTATTCCTCAAGCAATCGAAAAGCAACCTCAATCACCTGCTCAGTCGATTGATATTTACCCGTGGCAATCTTCGCTTGAACTAGGCTCTCCTGCTCTGGTGTAAGATTTACATTCATCTTTGATAACCTCCTTTCGTTCAATCGTTAATGCTTTTATTCTATTCCCCCATTCCCTAAAAAGGCGACTCAATCCCCAACTCCTCGCAAAACCCCCGAATCAGCCGGTCCGTCTCCACCATCTCCTGATCTATCTCTCGGATCTCCCGAGCCACTGCATCTAAATCAATTTCCTCCTCCTCTTCAAACGTATCCACATAACGAGGAATATTTAGATTGAAATCATTTTCCTCAATTTCCGTTAACGGAGCGCAATAACTATACTTTTCTTCCTGCAATCGCTCCCGATAAGTCTGAACAATCTTATCAACATCCTCATCCCGCAAATAGTTCTGATTCTTTGCTTTTTCAAAATAGGCACTGGCATCAATAAACAAAACATCATCAGGATGTTCCCGACACTTCTTAAACACCAGCACACAAGTGGGGATACTCGTGCCATAAAAAATATTAGCAGGCAACCCAATCACCGCATCCAACCAATTGCGCTCTTTAATCACATATTGACGAATCCGCCCCTCTGCCGCGCCCCGAAACAAAACCCCGTGGGGCAACACCACCGCCATTATGCCATTGTCATCCAGATGATGGAGCATATGCTGCACAAAGGCCAAATCCGCCTTAGAACCGGGAGCCAATGACCCATACTGACTAAAGCGATCGTCGGACTCAAACAGCTTGTTCGCGCTCCACTTCGCTGAAAACGGCGGATTTGCTACCACCGCCTCAAACCGCATTCCCTCATGTTGCGGATGTTCTAGGGTATCCTCCTGGCGCAGATCAAAATTGCGATAATGCACCCCATGCAAAATCATGTTCATGCGAGCCAGGTTATAGGTGGTGCGGTTCATCTCCTGCCCGTAGAAATCCCCCACCGACTCCACCTCCCGCGCCACCCGCAGCAACAGGGAACCCGATCCACAGGTAGGGTCATAGACTGACTTCAGCCGATGCTTTCCCGTTGTGACAATCTTGGCTAACACCTTAGAAACCTGCTGCGGCGTGTAAAACTCCCCCGCTTTCTTCCCGGCACCACTGGCAAACTGCCCAATCAAATACTCATAGGCATCCCCCAGCACATCACTTTCCGTATCCTCTAGGCGAAAATCGATTTTATCCAAATGCACCAAAATCTTAGCAATCAGGGCATTTTTTGCCTTCGGAGTGCGCCCCAACTTCGTCGAAGTCAGATCCAAATCCTCAAACAAGTGATCAAAATCCTCTTCACTTTCTTTCCCCATCGTCGAACGTTCAATCCCGTTGAGGATCTTGGGTCAGGTCATCTAAAATAAAATTAGATGACTCAAAATCCTCATCTGCCAAATTTTCCTCATGGGCTTTCTGAGTTCCTAACGCCCGTTCCGCCAAGGAACTAAATAACTCTGAGGGTTTGAGAAAATAACCCAACGAGGCGATCGACTCCTCCTTTATCGCCTCTAAATATTCTTGCCCTTCCTCCGAAGATTCATCAATCTCCAGAAAATCAATGCCATCCTCGGCTAAGACTTCATTAGCATAGAGATGCTGACGCTCGGACAGATATTTATAAAAAATAAAGCCTAAGCAGTAATCCCGAAACTCATCGGCATTCATCTTACCCCGCAGGGAGTCGGCAATATTCCAAAGCTGAGTTTCTAGCTTTTTCTTGTGTCCGTTTTGCCCATTCAGTCCGTTCGTCATTGGTCTCTCGTACAGGATGATCCCGCGTAAATGATGTCATATATTGTGCAACCCCGAGCCGTCAAGACTAAAAGGCTCAGAATTTGTCAATTTTAGGGACTCCATCCGAAAATTGACGCGGGGGAGTCCAGGCATTACCGCCCTCAAGGGACGAGTTTTCATAGTCTTGCAGATCCGGCGCATCAAGTCAAGCGCTGTGAAATTCTCGAATCACAGCAGAATGGCTAAAAAAACTTAAATTTTACCTAATCAAAATGCCGAGGCAATATTGCACTTTGCTAAAATGAGAAGGTGAATCCATCTCTAACCCATAGCCTTATGGAGCTTTGAGATGGGCGATCGCCTCCCTCAAATTCCATCCCTAACTTACCCATGAGTAAACAAACCATGACTCAGACCCTTACAAAACCCATCTCCTTTGATGAATTTGTAGCCTGGTATCCAGAAAATGCGGTTGGCAAATATGAATTACACAACGGAAGGATTGTAGAAATGCCTTTAGGAACAGGTGCACACTCTAATATTACCGGCTTTATCACGGGTGAACTCCATTTGGAAATCAAACGTCTAAAATCACCTTACTCTATTCCCGGTGATTGCTTGCTGAAACCCTTGGAGGATGAATCGGGTTATCAGCCTGATGTTATTGTCCTGGATCGGGAGCAACTAAGCAACGAACCCCGTTGGCAGAAAGAGTCTGTCATTACCCTAGGAAATTCAGTGCAGTTAGTGGTAGAGGTAGTGAGTACAAATTGGCACAATGATTATCTAAAAAAGGCGGGAGATTATGAATCAATGGGAATTCCAGAATACTGGATTGTAGACTATCTGGGTTTAGGGGGTCGGCGCTTCATTGGTAGTTCTAAACCTCCGACTATTTCGATTTTTTACCTGGTTGATGGCGAGTATGAAGTCAGGCAATTTCGAGATGATGAAAGAGTTGAGTCTTTGGCTTTCCCGGAATTACAATTAACAGCAGCACAAATTTTTCAAGCATAATTTTTTAGGCATAGAAAAATCCCACAGAATAGATTTGTTATTATAATATAGCGTTTCTCATCTCGGGACATCTTATTATGGATGCTTTCTTCCCTCATTCTAGGCTGTACCTTATTTACCATGAAAAACGCTATATTGCGTATCAAGAATTAGGGTTGATTTTGACAAATTTTTCAGGTTCTCCCTGAAAAATAGATAAAACATAATCCCCTTGATTGGCGGAATAATTGGTAGAAATATCAAAGATTAAACCGGGTTCGACGGCAGGAACATCGATAATCTTGGGGAATTGTCCATTTTTTTCAAAGCTCAAGAGTTGGTAAAGACAGTCGCCTTCTTGAACTACGGTTTCCAATGGTAAGCGTTTCTGAATCATTCCCCCGGCAGTGGCATAATATTTCCTAATTCGGTCTTTTGGGATAAAAATAACTGAATGAAAGTAGGTTTCTGGCAGGGGAAATCCGGGAATATCTAACATCCCTTTTTGTGCCAAATAGTTCTGAATTCCTCGCACTCCTTTGGCGACGGATTGCGGATTCATCTGCATTCCGGTGCCGAGTTCCAGGGTCCAGGATTCGACATCAAACAGGATGGGTTTTCCCTGTTTGGCAAAACTATTTTCTAATGCCAGCCAAGGTTTCATCCCTGCTTCATCGAAGGCATCGCCATCATATTCGGTCATCAGAATTGCATAATCGAGCAGAAAGGCTTTGGCGCTTTCCTCTCGGGAATTGAAGCAATAGAGATAATCTAGTCCTTGATTGGTAGAACTGTGGCAGTCAATGACATAATTGGCATCTAAGCTCAAGGATTGTAGTTGATAGCGATATTGCTCGACGAAGGGAACGCCACTGGCAGCGGTGATGTTTTTCTTGGAGTTTATGAAATTTTTCGAGGATTATCTCTCGATAATATTCTTCAATTTCTTCTGGGATCAACGTTAATGAGAGAGTAGGCAAAGTCATGAATATCGGTGGCTTCTTTTTCATAATCCCAAAAGATTCGATTCCAGTCTTTGCCATCATAGCTGTGGTAGCGTCCACTAGAAAAATGTTGCGATCGCTGATTAATTCCCAGAGGATTACAAACTGGAACCAGCCAAATCTCGCCATGAATTTGACTGTCATCTACCCCCTGGAAAAACTCTATCAGTTGATGAATCACCGCATTTCCGGCAATTTCTGCACCATGTAAATTAGACTGAATATAGGCTTTGGGACCGTGATTGTCTCCAATAAATTTATAAACCTGGATAAACAAGCGATCGCCTGAAGCAAGTTGAACAATGGGAATCGTCTCAATTATCGGCAGCATACAACCTTGACCCTTGCAAGTTTAGCGTTGAAATTTTACAACAAAAAGACACGGCTTTTTTGGCCGTGTCTTCTTTACCCAGTTAACCCAATTCAAGAGTTAACCTAAAACTGGAACCTGAATTATACCAGAACCGGCACCAATGGGTTTGCCGATCGCCGCTAAATCCGCAGGCAACAGGGTGGTTTGTGCGAGTTTGTCCAGCAAATCCTTCCACAGGATATACTCTAAGGAAGGCAGCACCAAATCCGCATCCTGGAAACGTTCCACCGGACCCAATCCGACAGCCCACATTCCGGCTGCTTTCGCCGCTTCTACCCCGGAGTCGGCATCTTCAAAGACGATACACTCTGACGCAGGAATCCCCAACAAGTTCTGCCGCATGGAGGAACAAATCTGGGGCGGGTTTTGAGCGCGATACACTATGTCCATCGGCGATCGCCTGAACCAGATGTCCAATTCCCAAGCGTTCCACCACCATGTGAGCATTTTTGCTCGATGAACCGATCGCCACTTTAAGCCCTGCCGCTTGCAGTTCCATCAAAAATTCCAGGGCTCCCGGTAACAAATCCTGGGGACCAATCTCCGCTACCAAGTCCACATAGTAACGGTTTTTGCGGTCCATCATCTCCTGCATTTGCGCTTCCGGAACTTGGCGACTGCCTAGCAACGTTAACAGAGACTCCCGACGCGCCAACCCGCGCATCGCTTCATTCGCCTCGCGATCGAAGGGAATTCCCTCCTCATCCGCCAGTTGCTTCCAACCTAAATAATGGTATTCTGCCGTATCCGTCAGCACCCCATCCAAATCAAAAATCACCCCGCGCAACCCGTCGCGCAACGCCGTTGCGGTAATTTCCGACCCGTGAGACGTGGTTTTTTGAGCATCTACGGAGGCACTCTCCTGTTTAATATCAAACTCATACCAGCGATCGCGCCAGGAGAGTTTGAACTTCAGACGAGTCCATGCTGGGGGTAAGTGAGGATTGGCGATCGGACCGCGTTCCGTGAGACGAATTCCGGCAAATCCAAATACGATCTGCCTGCCAAACTCCTCCCGTGGAAGCCGCATGAATCCCCTCACAAGCATTACCCGCGGACATCTTCTAAATCGACTAATGCCGCCCGCATGAAGTGTTGATATGCCTCCATCGGTTGATCCAATTGTGCCGCTAAAACCGCATGGATTGCCGGACCCAGACTTGATCCATATACATGATCGGTCCGGGGACAGTAATAATCCCAGTTCGCTTGTAGGGTTTGGGAATCGTAGCGATCGCCCAACAGATACAGCAACATCAACACATCCGGCTGTTTGAGAATCTGGCATTGACTGGTTGCCTCAATTCCCAAAAGCGCCTGCATCGACTGCTGACGCGGTTCGTAATCCGCCAAATTCACATCTTTGAGGGCGAAAAAGCCTTCTGATTGCTCAATTAACCCCGTCTCGGAGGGGGTAGGCAGGTAAATCCGCTCAATCACATGGTGCCAATGGGTGAGGCGTTTGGCATCGAGATCCAGTTGCTGTACCAATGCCTGCGCCCGATCCGGTGCGAACTCCTGTAACCAGTTCAATACCTGCTGTGCGGTTTCCAGATGCCATTGCATCATCCGGTTGGTGAAGGTATTGTTATTGACGCGATCGTGATTTTCGTCGGGTCCAATTACGTCACGGACTTCATAACAGTTGCGATCGCCATTCCATTCGGCGCGACTTCCCCAGAATACAGCCGTATCCAAGATTAATTCTGCGCCATACTCTGCCATCCAGGCATCGTCCCCGGTAATTTGCCAGTAGTTCCAGGCGGCATAAGCGACATCGGTGGTGATGTGCAGTTCGATGTCCCCACACCAAATCCGCACCAATTCTTTGCCTTCCGCATCCGGGACCCAGCGGGGGGTGACTTCATCTCCCGTATCGGCGCTTTCCCAGGCAAACATCGCCCCTTCATACCCCGAATCTGCCGCTTTGCGACGAGCACCGGGGAGGGTATGGTAGCGATAAGTCAGGGCATTTTTGGCGATTGCCGGTTGGGTGTAGCTTAAAAAGGGCAGCAGAAAAATTTCCGTATCCCAAAAAACGTGACCCCGGTAAGCAAACCCTGACAAGGTTTTTGCGGGAATGCTGACATGACTATCGTGATGGGGTGCTGCTTGCAGCAATTGGAACAGGTTATAACGGATTGCCTGTTGGGCTTTGAGGTCCCCTTCGATGACAACATCGGATTTTTCCCAGAGGCGGTCCCAGGCGGCAGTATGTTCGTCGCGCAGGGTGTCATAGTCTTTGAGTTGACTCAGTTTGGCGATCGCCGCTTGAGTAGGGGCCTCAGTTTCCCGGGAGGTGTAAATCGTCACCAATTTTTCCACCGTTACCGTTTCTCCCCGGTTGCCTTCAAAGCGGGTAGTGAGAGTGGGATATCCCGGGGTCGTCATCGCCAACACTGGAAAGGCTTGCTGTTGGGCATTTTTAACTGAGAGTTGGGTTGCCATTCCCAACTCAATCCCACTGTGTAACGTAGACAACTGCATCCAAACCCCATCCACTTCTGAGGGAAGGAGGGAAAAGGGGAGGGCACTGGTGGATTGATCGGTTTTGACGGGAGTCAACCCTTGTGTGATCCATTTCCAATGCTTGACTCCTTGGTTATCCGGGTGTCCATCGAGTCCCGCTTGGATTTCCACGATATCGGAGAAATCAACGGGGGTAACGGAGAGTCGGATGGCGGCGACATGGTGTTCGGCAAGACTGGTAAACCGCTCAAAATGGAGGTCCAGGGTTTTTCCTAGGGGACTGCGCCAGCGAATTTGGCGGCGCAGAATGCCGCGTCGCATATCCAGTTGCCGTTCGTAGTGCAGGATTTCGCCGCGATCGAGGCTGAAGTATTCGCCACCGACAGACACCACCATCGGCAGCCAATCGGGGCAATTTGCCAATTCCGTATGGACGATCGCGACCTTATCATACACCCCATTAATTAAGGTGGCCGGTTTTGCCCCCGGATATCCTTCCTCAAAGGTTCCACGAGTGCCCAGATAGCCATTTCCTAGGGTGAAAACCGTTTCGTGATGATGAGGTTCGCTGGCTGGGTCAAAGTTGCGTTCGGTGATAGTCCAATCGGTTGCGTACATCGGTATCTGTTCAGGTAATTCTACTTAACTATTGAAGGGTTCTGGCTGTAAAAACAAATCAGGGAGCGTTTTTACTTCCAGATGGCGATCGCAGATGGGTCTTTTAGGAGATTTTGCCTAAAATCTTCCCTACGATCTGTTCTTCTCTATTTAGAATCCCTCTCCGGATAGATGTAACTATCAAAATGCTAAAAAACTCTACAAAACGATACAAAATTACATAAAGTCAGGAAATGCTTATTATTTTGGGAAAAATCAACCGAAATTTGCTATAATAAGCCCACATTAAATCAGGAAATGTTGACAGCCCAACTCTTGCCCAGGTTCTCGGGATTTTAAGGGGTAATTCCTCGATGGATTCGTCAGAATTGCCCAGGTTTATAGATACCCCCTGCAATCCACCGGGCTTCGGGCCTAAATAACGGTGTGGATGAGCCACTATTTTTTCAATAAACCCGGTTTTAACCCAGACTGTCCCGATGGTTTAGGGACCTGCCACGGATTGGATTCATTCAGGAAATTTGACTTGAAATCTCATCCCGTAAATGAGGTCCTGTGGTTACAATTGCTCCCCTAAAAATAGGGGCAGTTAATGAGAGTCGAGAAAGTCGCATAAACCCTAATCTAGTCATCTCAACCCACTCCCTCTCTGGCGGATCGGGCTAGGGTCCGTGAGGGCTACCCCAACCCAGGATCTCAGGGGGGGGACTTGACGAACGGTTATTGAAAACAGAGAGGATTTTTCAACTTGATTTAATCCAGGATGTAGAGCAGGATTATTATACGGAATACTATATCTGCGAACTCTGAAATGTTAGTGGATTGAGGGGGTAACCGGGGAATGAGAGTGGCTTTCTTGGTATCTCATTCCGGGTAAATACTTGGCTTTCGATTAATTCTGCTTCGCCGTAGAGAGGTGGCGCAGTTATCCGGCGTAAACCGAGTCCTCCCGCAGTCGCCGATCGCGCTTCACGTCTTTGCGATCGGGTGTACTCTCCTTAAATTCCCGATGAGGACGCATATCCCACCGTCTTTCACAAAACAGCACTAAAGTACCCGTCATAATCAACCCTGTCACCAGATATTCCCATCCACTGAACAGGGGTAAAATCCCTATCCCCAGAAAATGAAATCCTGCCCCTAATAAGGTACTGCGCGATCGCAATGCCCATCCGGTTCCCATATAACCCAGTCCACATAATGCCAACCATAAGGGACATAGACGGATTAAAATCTCTCCCCAACCATAAACAATACTGGCATCGGTTAAAAGGGTTCCTCCCACCATCAGGAATACCCACCAATAAACGGTCCAGCGCACTTCTTCTATGGTTACCCAAAACCAGCTTAAATAGCACATGATTGCCGTTGCCGCCAGAGTGAGGATAGACCATGCGATCGCTTGGGTTGTCCAATTAATTTGGAAAAATTGGGCAGTGAAGAAGATCGCTGTTGTCACCAATGCCCAAACCATCATGCTTTGATCAATGCGGGTATAAAATTGCTTGAAGATACTCCGTCCTCCAATCTTCCACCGGATTCGCCATAATCCTTTGCAATCCTGAATCGTACTCGGATCGGGTTTTTTGGAAAAAATGGGTTGGTTTGTCGGAAAAAAACTCATGTCACACTCTCTGTTAAACGTTGATCAGTTTTATAGTTCAACGTTAACAAGTTTGAGAGTTGTCTTACATCACCAATAAGGCATGAATCCTCAAATTCATGATAAATGGATTGAAGATATATCTGTGGGTATATCTTAGGGGTACAGAGAACTATTCTTTAATGATTTGACTCCGAATTGTTGCTATTCAAAGAACCACAAATTTTTCTAAAACTTTTTATATAAAATGCGTCAAACCCAATGTTATTAGCTCTTTTAAGAATTTATGACCGGACTAATCACCACCAGCTTAACCCGGGGATGCCCGACCCCTAACCCCAGAAAATTTCCGGAAGAGTTTCTAGAATTATGCAAATCCGGGATAGGGCAACCCTAAGTATAAAGCGTCAAAACCGGGCAAAAATCTAACTCGGGGTAGACCCCGGGAGATTTTGGCTCCATTACCCCAATTTCCATCTGGGGATAGAGAAGCCTCCGGAATCACACTCGTCAGTTAGGGCCTCCATCAGAAAATCCCTCTTGGGATTGCGATCGCCGTGACGAAACGCAGGCACAGATGCAATAATGCAACTTGTGGCAAATCATGCCCATGCTCACTCAAAGGTTAAATCCAAACTCTAAATAAAAATGCCAGCCGATCGCGAGATGAACCGTGACCCCTACCCCAGCAACCCACCCCAATCCACCGGAACCCTAGAATCCCGGCTGATTGTGCTGGTGCCTATCTTAGTCGGCGTCACCGTCGTATTATCTGCATGGCGAATGTTGCTGGGGGTTGCCGTGATTTCCGGACTGGGATGGGCGTGGAAACAGTATCAAGAAAAGGAACAACAGCGACTCTCCAAGCTCAATGCCCTGTTTTATCAATTAATCCAAGATAACCAGGGACGCCTGACGGCCCTAGACTTTGCTATGCATGGGGACATTTCTGGGACTGAAGCGCAAGAATATTTAGAGGAACGGGCGCGGGAGTTTGCCGCAGGATATGAAATCACTGATAATGGGGGGATGGTCTACTGTTTTTCCAGTATTAAATTGCCGGAACGCTACCAAACCATCGATGTCGCCAGCGTTCCGGCTATGGCTGAACCGGAAGCCCCCAAAGCGGTTGCCCCGAAAAAGCGCCGGGTGGTGTTGCCACCGCCAATGAATCAGACTGAACTGGCAACAAGGTTGGGGGTGCATCCGACTACCGTAAGTAAAAATAAGAACAAACCGGAATTTCTGGACTGGAGTCGGGAAAAAGACCCGGCAGGATTTGCCTGGACTTATGCACCGGCAACTAAGCAGTTTTTTGCGATCGAGTCCGAGGGCGATCGCAAATCCAAGTAAGGCTAATTAGGTAAAGTGAGAAGTTTATAGGATTTAGGTCAAGCCGCAAACTTCCCCGGTCAAGGTTTTAGGCTTCGGTCCTAGGCAGCAGTGGGGGAACCCGCCTCATTAACTCAGGTTTGGCTTCTGGAAAATTTTCTCCAACTGCCCTCGAACTTTTTCCGATAACTGTTCGTCTAAGTTATATTGTGCCTAAAATAGGGGCTATAAATTCCCAATTGGTTAGCAAAAAATTAATCAAAACTGGATTGACATCTACCCTATGCTTGTGTCATAACTTATATAACTCTCAAAAATTATTCATTGAGAGAACTCAAACCAGGGCAAGCACATACCCTAAAACCGAGTAAAATCGGTTAACTGGAAGTAGTCGCGTAAGTTACTGAACGAACAACTTTCGTGCAGTCCCCATCGGGGAAATA
The DNA here is from genome assembly GCA_963821735.1 of uncultured cyanobacterium. Taxonomy (GTDB): domain Bacteria; phylum Cyanobacteriota; class Cyanobacteriia; order Cyanobacteriales; family Laspinemataceae; genus Laspinema. The sequence continues at coordinate 318,802 of CAWGFK010000070.1, read as the reverse complement.
GACTTCAGCGATCGCAGGGTCTAAAAAATCGGGCGATCGCCTAAGAACTGATACATCATCAGGCGGCTGGATGATATCCCCCACCCAAACTCTCATCACCGTCTTAAGGGCCGCTACTGCTAGGGAAAAGCAACCATTTCTCTAGGGTCCCGCAACACGGGTTAACTGTTAGATCAGGCTACCAACCCGTTGCCCGATACCGACTGGATAGAGGTCATTCGAGTAGAGAATTGTAGTCCCTTATAGGGCGATCGGTTCCCCTAGGCGATCAAATCCGTTGTAACTTGCACTCTTGGACTTCAGTCGTTTCACACTCAACTCATTTTCCCAAAGGAATCAAACAATGTTTAACCATTCAGTTCGTAAAATGTTAGCAGTGGCTCTGATCTCAGTTCCCATCATTTGGTCCGGAGGAACCTACAGCGCCCAAGCTCAAGATGCTGAAGATGCTGAAGATGTAGAATTTACCCTGATTAATGAGACCGATCGCGTCTTAACACACTTTTACGTTTCCCCGACAGAGTCCGATGACTGGGGACCCGATATTTTGCTAGATGGCGTGATCATGCCAGGAGAAATGACAACTGTCACCATTCAAGATGGCATCTACACCTGTAGCTATGACTTAATGGCAACATTTGGAGAGGGTGAAGGTGTTGGATCAGGAGACGTTTATCAAACGGGTATTAACGTTTGTGAAACATCCGAATATACCTATAGTAATAACTAACCGAGTCCTACACTTTACCTAAAAACTGCCCATTCCAATCTCAAAGACAACACTGAGGGGTTGTAGATTTGAATGGGTAATTCTCTAATTCTACAAGAGACGGGGAGCATCTGGCGACCCCTGAGCAGTAGGGAGCAAGATGCTCCCACTCCTTATCGCTATCCGTGCCTGATAGCTAGGGGAACCGCTAGTACAGATGGGCAAAAGAACATCATCAGTTATAATAATTATAATAAAAGCAAGAGGCAGATGATCCCATGTCAGAGGCCATTCTCATGTTAGATCTCACCTTAATTAATTATGTCTAAGCCCTCAAGCTGACTATAGGCTCTAGCCACGGTAACAATGCTTGATATGTTGAGTTATTTTCTCCACTCCCACATCGGCATTCTTGGCGATCGCTTCTTTCTCTATAAAGTCTGATACTAAAGTCTGAACCTACTATTCGGGAGCTACCGAGAACTCTGGCATCGGTCTTCCTTCTAACTCAGCTTGTGTCGTAACCAAACCGTTTTCTCCAATGTCAGAAATCAGCCACTCCATCTCTCTAATCTCTCGCCGCTGGGCTTCGATGATTTCATCGGCCAGTTCACGCACCCGAAGATCCTGAATCTGTGCTCGCTCACTGGTCAAAATGGCAATTGAATGGTGGGGAATCATGCCTTCCATGTAATCGAGGTCGCTCACCGTGATCTGACTGCGTACCAGCCAGAGTGAAGCCCCAAACAGCACAAGGGCACTTATGTAAATAGCGATGTTAACCGTCCGACTTTTATACATATGCAGCATATATGACAGCATAATTACCATCATTGCCGCACCCATGATCAGTGCCATGAAGACTCGTGTTTCACTAAACCAGGCATGACCCAGAATTTGGTAAGAATGCAGGTACATTAAGAAAAACATTACAACGATTGAGGTTCCAATCATTGCAAAGTACCTGATGTAACTACCCTGCATTCCTTGGTGGTGGTGCTCAGTCCCTGCGTGTTCTTCCATCGTGTTGTTGGCGCTATTCATTTGGTTTTGGTCTTCTCCGTGGGAATAAAAGAATGAAAAAAGAACTTTTACAAGCTAATATGTTCTACTTGAAAGATCGCGATCGCCGTAGTGATGTCATCCGGCCTCAATTGCCTGAGTCACACTATATGTCATATATAAAATTGAGTACAGTGTTCACATTCCACTGCACAAGCCATAGCTTCATCGAAGCTAGATTGATATTTTTGGTGATTGAGAAGCATGAGCGTTCTCCCTCAATTAAATTTTATAATAAAAACTTTAAGATGACAAAGCCTCCATTTACATCTCTCCAGAGTATGAAGCTCAATTTCTTACGGATTGAATAGGGTAATTTCATCCTCATTTCATAATTGGATGGTAAGGAACGTAGACCCGGACAGTGGAAGGCCCTTCTATACTTATCTCACAAAACTTTTCACTGTCCAGGAATTTTAGCGATTAACTTTAATCCGTTTATCCGGCTTTTGCTTCTTCACCCAAGCTAGAAACTTCTGCATTTGGGGTTCTTGCTGGAGTTTTTCCACGGTATTCAGTTCCTTCGCCAGTCGAGCATTATCAAAGAGTGCATGAACCTGACGATGACAAGCTGAACAAATATCAACCTTTGGCCCTTTTGCGCCATCTTTTTGTTTCGGAATCAGGTGATGAACCGTGAGGTTCTCCATCTCTCGTTGGCAGAGTCCACACTGCATAGCATTCCAGGTAAAATAGGTATAAATAAGCAGGATGCGCCGTAACGCATCCTACTTCCTTTATTTATTTTGACGCACCGGCAACGGAGTGTCCAGAATCTCCATCAACAAATCCAGTCGCGAGGGACGAGAGAGCAAGGGGACGAGATTCGGCAAGGAATAGTAATCTCCGCCAAAGGTGAAAGTTTCCACCGGCACTTGTTTGTTCTTGAGTTGGGTTTCTACCCAATTGGAGGAACTTCCCACTCGGACGATGATCACATTCGGCATCACCCCTAGTTCGCGAGAGTAGGTTTGGTAAACATCGGCGAAATAGGGATGACCATTCTCACCTTCGTCTGTAACTAGGATGATTTGGTCCACAACCTGCTTTTTCCGACGCATGGCTTCTAATGCACAACCGATACTGGTGCCACCCCCGGCCTTAATCCCATCAAAAGCGCGTTCCCAGTCGCTTAATTCAGCACCTTGTGCAGTAACTGGGTAAGGCATGGTATCGAAGGCATAGACATAAAGTGCCTCTTCTGAAATCCCGGAAATCATGGCAGCTAGACGCTTACCCACAGCGATCGCCGAGTTCATTGAACCGGATTTGTCCACCAGCAACCCGGTGGGTTTGCTGATTTTCCCGCGCTTTTTGACTTGTTCATTGGTAATTTGTTCTAACTGCGCGGTAGTTGCAGCATCCAGGTTAGCCGCATCGGCAGCAACTCGCGCTTTGTAGGCAGAGACGCGATCGCTGGTTTGCGCTTTTTGTAATTTCCCCTCAATCAGTGCTTTGACATCGGGATGATCCATCGCACCTCGCGCTTGCAGGGATTTCATGTTATTGATCACTTCCTGCGCCGACATGGAGTTAATCAGTGCGACTAAGACGGTTGGGGTTAACTGTTTAATTGCACCGACGGCGATCGGATAGGGAATGTTATGTTCCACAATCAGCGCCGCTTGTTCTGCCGGATTGGTCGATTTTGCCAGTTGCTTCAAGAGATAGGCGAGAGAATCCTGGGGAGGGTTGTTTTTAAACAGCACTGCATCAGCGCGATCGCTCGGTTTGATATGCAAGCTGGCATACAGATGTTTCATGGCACTGCGGTTACGAAGTGCGGCGCGATCGAAGAATTTGGCATTTTTTTCGCGATCGCGCAGGTATTGCGTCACTGCAGTGCGTGAGGAACGCGGCACTTTCCCCCGATGCTGCTTCATAAAGTCCACAATCCGTCCGACTTGATACGGAGGAAATTCTTGCAGCATCACAAAACCCGCTTCCCGATGTGCGGTTAAAGGACTGGTGAGTAAATGTCCGACAAAGACTTCTTTATGATCTCGGACATCCCCATTTTTGCTATACCAAACCCCCAAATGACCATAAAAAATCGGGTCCAATTCCACCATTAGCTGATGTAATTCAGCCACATCTTCCAGTTTGCGGTGGGGGGTAGTCAGCAAACTATTCAACATTTCCAGTCTTAAATCTCGTTCTGCTGCATTCATGAACGTCCTCCTTCTATCTAAATTATTTTTTTTAAAATGAGTTTTAAATGATTTGCGGATTTAAGAAAAAAGAACACTTCGCGCAAGTTAAAAAAGCCTTTTGTTTATACATGGGAATTGAACCCACAAACCCTTTCGGGTACTTGATTTTCAATCAAGCGCTTTACCAGTAGCAAGTATGTAAGCTTTTTCAGTTAGGGCGCGAAGTGCCAGGGTACTCAGAACAGGGAAACGCAGAAATTTTTAAACACCTCGTGCAAGTCCAGAAAGCCGTTGGTTCATACGCAGGAATTGAACCTGCTAACGTTACTTTATGAGAGTAATGCTCTACCATTGAGCAAGTATGTAAGCTTTCTGAGTTAGGACACGAAGTGCCTAGATATTAAAACCGTTTTGAAAGAAAGAAAATTAAAACACTTCGCGCAAGTCAAGAAAGCCGTTGGTTCATACGCAGGAATCGAACCTGCTAACGTTACTCGGATAAAGTAATGCTCAACCCTTGAGCAAGTATGTAAGCTTTTTCAGTTAGGGCGCGAAGTGTCTGGGTACTTAGAACATTATGAAAATGCAAAAATTAAAATACTTCGTACAAGTCCAGAAAGCCGTTGAGTCATACGCAGGGATTGAACCTGCTGCATTTACTTTGTGAAAGTAAATACTGTACCAAAGTATGTAAGCTTTTTGAGTGAGGGTACGAAGTAACTGGATATTAAAACAGTTTTGAACAGGAAAAAATTAAAACACTTCGCGCAAGTCAAAAAAGCCATTGGTTCATACGCAGGACTCGAACCTGCTAGAGTTACTTCCATAAAGTAGTGCCCAACCATTGAGCAAGTATGTAAGCTTTTTCAGTTAGGGCGCGAAGTGCTAATTGTGTTCAAATCGGAGAAATCATTTGTAACTCCTAAATTCTTGCTTAATTCTGAAGATTTTAACCGTAAACCGCTTCTGGGCGCACGATTAAATCACCGGAAGGACGCCGATCGCAAACGTAATCCTTGAAGCGATTTTCGCTGACTTCCAAGTGACGGGCAAGCTGTTGTTTGATAGCGACATCGGTCATGGATTCAGTAATGCCGACTTGATTTTCACTTACGTCGTAGGAACGACCTTCAAAACGAATGTGAACCATGTTCTCTTCTCCTTGTTCTACAAGAAACAACGCCGTTCTAAGTAATAGACTTCGGTAGTGTGACGGATTTGCTCGCCAGGATGAACAGTGTTGGCGTTAATTCCGTGGGGTTGACTTGGGGTTCTGGTTAACTGCTTCTGCTGAGTTTGAGGCTGAGAATTTTGCCAATTCAGGGGGAGCAGTTTCAGGTAGAGTAACAAGGGAATACCTCAATCTGTTTCAGAAATATCGTAGATGGCTTGGGTTTACAATGCCCTAATTTTATTCAGTTTTCAAGGTTCAGCCATGAGAAGTCTGCTGGAGATTTCTCTTTGCTCTATCTTAATGTAACACTCATGCTACAACCTGTCAAGGGGTTCTGAAAAAAAAATTTGCGGGCTTAAATAAGGCTGTCAAGTGCTTTAAATAGCGAGAGTTTTGCGAAAGATTTGCGAAATCCGACTGATTCATAAAGTTTCAAGGCTCCAGTCGGATTTTGGGCATCCACACTCAATAGAATGGTTTCAACCCCGGCAGCTTGTAACTGCTGCATCCCTGCTAATAAAATCGCCCGTCCGATGCCTTGTTTGCGGAAGCCCCGACGGGTTCCTAGGACGGCAATCCAGCCTTCATTTCGTCCAGTCTGGTGATTTTTTTCCGCATCAATCGTACAATAACAAAAACCGGCAAATCGGCCATCAGGAGAGACGGCTACTAAGTCGAAGGCGGGCCGATAAGGGAGAGAGGCTAATTCATGATCCAGGCGATCGCGAGTTAAGGGATGAAAATTCCAATGGTCAATGAAACTCTGGTTGTACAGTTCAACCCAAGCATCGCCATTCTTTTGCTGTTCCCCAATCTGCACCGTAAATTCAGGCGGGAACTGAGGAGTGGGTATGGGTTCAGCAGCGACTCGTTCCATGCGGAAAAAATAGCGATCAACTGCGAATCCACAGCTTTCTAAAAACCGAATGCGATCGCCATCGGATTCCTTGGTTCCCGATCGCAAACTCACCGACACACCACACTCCTGACTCACCTCCTGCATTCGCGCCTCACCCCATGCCACGATTTCCCGTTCCAGGGTTCCGCCTCGGAACATCGGATGTACCCGAAACCAGAGGAAACCATCCCGAACCTCACCGGATTCAGGAATCCAAAGTTGTGCGAACCCGATCAATGTTCCCTCGGGAGTTTCCCAGAGGCGAAGATTGCGATCGCGATCAAACCCAGGCGCTTCAATTTCTTGGCGCAGTTCGGCGATCGAACTCCCTTCATCCAGGCAATCCACCGCCTCACAAGCGTGAATCAAAGCCGCGATCGGCTCTAAATCCGTGTCTCCCGTATAGCCGCGTTTTGTTAACGTGATCATCATCTCTGTTCCCTGTTTGAATAAAGGGTGGTAGAGGAGTTGAACCTCTCTCGATCCGATTAAAAGTCGGATGCATAAACCGATCTGCCAACCACCCATTCTATCCCATCTCAGCGGAAGCTGGAGGAGTCGAACCCCTACGGATTTCCACCGTACCCCAGTGTTCAAGACTGGTTGCCGTCCCATCAGCAGCAGCTTCCATTACCCATTCCAAGTTGCCCGAAAACACATAATATCCTGATATTGAGTCGGGCTTATTTCATCTTGATAATTTGCACAAATCCTGATATCTTCATAGCCATTTTCTCGTAAAACCATTATAAACTCATCTCGTCCAAACCAATGCAAAGGAAAGCGTTGCAACTCACTGGCGATGAGTTGTCCATTCTTCCACTTATCGTACCGTAACCATGAAACATTGAGTTGTTGAAGTGGATCAACGCAAGTGCTACTTTCAAGAGTGATCCAGCACCCATCAGGGCATTCAATTGACCGAATTTTCCTGACTGTTCCTTGGTTTTCCAAGCCATCCAGGGGAATTTCCAAATCAATGAACAGTTGACCCCTAGGTTCTAGGTGGCGGCTGAATGCTTGCAGCGCAGCGATTGCCCGCTCTCGTGTTTCTAACAACATGAACGAGCCAAGCGTGATGACAATCGCATGATATTTTTGAGGTAGCTCTAGGTTGGCAATATCGCCAGAATAGAGAACCGGATCTAAATCATGCTCTCGACAATTGACTCGACAACACCTTAACATTTCTTCCGAATTATCAATTCCTTCTACGGTTAAACCGGCTTCTAACAATGGAATCAATAATCGACCTGTTCCGACTGCCGCCTCCAAAATTCTTCCAGGGATTGGCGATAAATGTTTAATGTAGTAAGGCACATCCGGATAATCCCCACCAATAGGTTTAGTCAGGTTATAAAATTCTGTACAGAGACTGCCATATCCTGTTATCATTATGCTCCCTCTCTTCTATCTAACTTGAATTGAACTCCTCGACTTGGACTCGAACCAAGAACCCTCCGGTTAACAGCCGGATGCTCCACCATTGAGCTACCGAGGAATAGTCCCTTACCCTAAAGTTATACGCAAAACCTGTGAGGGTCAAGAGAAAGCCCCTTTGGATGGAGTTGAACCACCGACACCGACGTTCGTAGCATCAGTTCCAGATCCGCTGGCAAAGGGAAATCCACCAGAGAGGTACTGCCCCTCCTAACCCCGCGTTATCAGCACGGTGCCTCACTTTTCGGCTTCTGGTGGGTGGTGGAAGATGGAGGAATCGAACCCCTACAGTAACCCGTACTCTGGCTTTCGAGACCAGTTGCCGTCCATTCAGCAGCATCTTCCGCAGGGTGTCTGACGGGACTTGAACCCGCTAGGACTGGCTTCACAAACCAGCGTCTGGACCGCTTGGACTTCAGACACCATTGATGGATCCGGCGGGGGTCGAACCCGCAACCTCTTCTTTGCAAGAGAAGCGTTCTCCCATTGGAACTACAGACCCAGATTTAGTAGACAATGAACTTATGTGAGGCGATCGCGTTTGGTCGTGCAAGTGCGAGGAGCATTTTGCGCTTTCTCAGTTACTAGAGGGACTCCGCCGATGGGTTGTTACACACTCTTTAAAGGATGGCTACTTTTAAGCCCACCTGTCGGGTTCTTCGTATTCCTCGTTCTCACGCGCCCACAGTTTTTCGTGGTACTTTTCCTCTCGTACTCAAGTATGTAAGCTCCAAAAATTAGGTCACGCTTGGACGCGATCGCAGAAAGTTAAACCGTTTGAATTTCAGAAGATAATTCCTCCTTTTTAAGTGAATAAAAACAAGAGTGGTAGGACTCGAACCTACATAAACCGATTTAGAAGATCGGGACTTTTTCCAATTAAGTTACACTCTCTTTTGTTGGTAGTCCTAGTCAGATTTGAACTGACAACATCTTGCTTGTAAGGCAAGCGCTCTACCGTTGAGCTATAGGACTACAAAAGCGGATGATGGGATTTGAACCCATGCACTGAGACTGGCAGACTCAGATGCTTACCACTACATCACACCCGCAGAAAGCTGGTGACAGGAATTGAACCTGCAACCCATCGCTTACAAAGCGATCGCTCTACCAATTGAGCCACACCAGCATTAAGAATTGGTGGCAGGGGCAAGATTTGAACTTGCTGATGTTCAGTTTATGAGACTGACGAGCCAACCATTGCTCCATCCCTGCATAAATCACCAAAATACCCCTGACTGGACTCGAACCAGTACCCCCTAGATCCTTAGTCTAGTGCCTCTTCCAATTGGGCTACAGGGGCGAATTTTAAATAAGGCGCATTAGTTGGGTGAGTTAAACCCAATACCCCTGACAGGACTCGAACCTGTAAAACACTCGGTCTGAGCGAGCGACGGTTTCCAATTACGTCACAGGGGCAGAAAAAAATCGGGATGGTAGGATTTGAACCCACGACTCCTTGGCCCCAAACCAAGGCTTCTAAACCGCTGAATTACATCCCGTTGGTACTCCTGGTGGGACTCGAACCCACACTTTTTTAAAAAACAGATTTTAAGTCTGCCGCGTCTACCAATTCCGCCACAGGAGCGAGAGAACAAAGGTACTCCCGGTGAGACTCGAACTCACAATAAATCGCTTTTGAGGCGACTGCGTTTTCCAATTACGCCACAGGAGCAAAAATTGGATGCCCCGCCAGGGATCGAACCTGGACTCTTCTGGGTCAAATCCAGAAATGTTGCCAATTACACCACAGGGCATTGTGATATGGATGCCTGGGTTGGGGTCGAACCAACCTCTCTGTGATTCAGAGTCACAGCGACTTGCCAATCGTCCACCAGGCAATACCAGTCCCCCAGGTCGGTTTCGATCCGACGACCTCCTGTTCTTCAAACAGGCGCTACTACCAACTGAGCTACCGGGGGATAAAGGAGAGAGAGGGATTTGAACCCTCGTCGGATTTGTTCAATCCGATTGGTCTTTCCAAGACCGCGCCATCAGCCTCTCGGCCATCTCTCCAGGTTGGGTGTCATGCACCCAGGTTATACAAAAAAGGCGGAGAGGGAGGGAGTCGAACCCTCGACGGTCGTTAAACCGCTCTTTCTTAGCAGGAAAGCGCCTTAAGCCACTCGGCCACCTCTCCACAATGGGCCGGGAGGGACTCGAACCCCCATGTTCAGCACAATAGCACTTGATTTACAGTCAAGCTCCTTCACCCATTTGGATACCAGCCCATACAATGTGTTGGCAGTGCCGACGGGATTTGAAAAAGCAAACGCCGACTTGAACAAAAATAGTGACGTATTCCCCCATCTGCTATGTGGCGGTTAAGGAGTACCGCTGTGTTATCATGGCACCATGAAGCTCAAACAGCCATCGCAAATCATCAGGACTGATAAGTGGACTCTTAACCCAACCACTGAACAACGTCATCTGTTCGGCGAAACGGTTAAGGTCTATCGTCGGCTTTGTCGATATTTGGTTGGCATTGTCTTCACGCATTGGCCAGAGTTAGGGGTTTTATCGTCAGATGAACAAACCCCTGCTGTAGAGCGATTGATGCACGCAACCGCTAAACGTCCTGTTGTGAAGTATCCGCAAATCAATCGGGTATTTTACAAGTTTCCTAGCTACTACCGCAGGGCTGCTATTAGCTTTGTGATTGGGCAAGTGAGTAGCTACATGACTCGGTATCGAGACTGGCAGAGTGGGCTATCCCGTAATCGTCGGTATGCCAAACCACCGCTACTCAATGCTGATGCAGGCGGATACCCAGTTCTTTACAAAGGTCAATGCTACAAGCTGCATGGCCAGAATGCGGTTGAAATAAAGGTGTTTACTGGGGCTGACTGGATTTGGACAACGGTTCAAATTAGTACAAGGGGGAAACGCCATTCCATCCTTGGCAACAAGATGTTGTCTCCCTGTCTCATTTTTAACAGCCAAACCTGTCATCTCTCGGTTCCGTTTCATTGTGTGCCCCCCAAACGGACATCTGATCAGAATGTAGTTGCTGTTGACTTAGGTATCAATACCACAGCAACAGTAACAGTCGTGACCTTTGACGGTACTGTAATCCATCGTGAGTTTATTCACCCAGGAAGAGACATAGACCGTCGAGATACACGGCTCAAATCCGTCTCTATGCGGGCCTCTAAGACGATGGGGAAAGGGGGGAAACTGCACAAAGGCTTCTGCTCTAATACCTATCGAAAATGCCGTAACATCAACAACCAGATTAGCCACATCGTCTCTAAGCGGATTGTCCAGATAGCATCGGAGTTTAATGAGAGCAGGTCGGTGGCTTTACCAATTTGCCTACGGCACCAGGTTGGCGAGGGGACTGAGATTTGAACTCAGATCAACGGTTTTGGAGACCGTCATGTTAGCCATTACACTATCCCCACATTTGTTGGTCGCAGCAGCAGGATTTGAACCTGCATCTACCCAGTTATGAGCTGGGGACTTTACCATTAAGTTACACTGCGATATCGAGTTGTTTATCTGGGTTTTTTCCAAATTTAATCTATGCTGAACGGGAGTGACGGGACTCGAACCCGCGACGACTTGTTCGACAGACAAGTGCTCTACGCTAACTGAGCTACACCCCCATGAAATCAGCATTAGATTACATGGAATTTGGAAAAGTTTGGCGGTTGATGGGGTGGCAATGATTCAAGGGAATGATTCCCACCCAGTGAGTCCGCCATTGTTTCCGTTTTCATTAAATGGCCCTTTGATTATTCAGTTTTCAAGGTTCGATGTGGGCGTTTGGGTAGAGCGTTTTGCCCTGTCCCTCTCGCCTCATATTTATATACTACATACATACTACAAAACTGTCAAGGGGTTTTGGAAAAATTTCTGAGGTTTTTTGAAAATTTCATGGAAATGCTTGATTTAAAAGGGTTTTAGCTGACAAGTTATTTGAGAAGGCTGCCCTCAATCCACATACTACAATGATGAAAGACTGAAGGATGGAATGGATCCCCCTGAGCCAAGACGGACTGCGCTGACTCTCTTCGATATTGTTGTACTTGCCCGGTGCTAGTTTTGGTTCCAAATGGGAGTAAAATCAGTAGGGTATCTTAAAAACTCAAGCCATGTTGAAGCTATACTACAATCTGATTTCTTTGAACTCTCGCCGGGTTTGGATCTCCTTATTAGAAAAAGGGCTACCCTTTGAATTGGTCCCGATGAAACTCGATGGTGATCAGTTCCAAGGGGAGTTTCTGGCACTCAACCCGTTTCACCAAGTTCCGGTTTTGGAAGATGAGGGATTTGTGATTGTCGAGTCTTTGGCAATTTTGGATTACTTAGAGGCAAAATATCCGACTCCTTCTTTACTGCCTGCGGATCCGCAGATGTTAGGGACGGTGAAAATGATCGAGGTTTTGACTTTAACTCAGATGATGCCACCGATGCGGCCCTTGATGATGGATTGGATGGGGTTTTCGCAAGAGAGTCCGGAAAAGTTGCAGGAAGCAAAACAGAATATTGCTCAGGTGTTACGCTTTTTTGAAAATAAATTAGCCGATCGCCCCTATTTTGGAGACCAACAGCTAACCCTGGCGGATATTGTCGCTGGAACTGCGATTCCGTTTTTGCCAAGTATGGGATTACCCTTGGAAGATTATCCTCAGTTGCAGGATTGGTGCGATCGCCTGATGACCCGCGAGAGTTGGCAGCAAACCCAACCCACTGCGAAACAAATTACAGAATTTAAGACCCAAATGAAAATCTTGCTCTCTCAGCGCCAGTAATTTCCTGCAATTTTTTCACAAAGTGGTTATAATCTAACCACTGTAAAGCAACAGGAGGACTCATTGATATTCATGCTTATTTCTTTAATCAATGTGGCCCACTACTACCAACAACCTCCGCCTCAAAATCAAGCGCTGACTATCCTGCAAGAAAAAATAGAATCGACTCATCCCGAGTGGTTAAGTTATGATTCTGCATTTACGCGACCCTGGAGGAAACCACCCGACAATCCTAGGTTTTCTCCGGAAGTCGAGATTATTTCGGACGGGAAACAACTCCGAGGGGAGTGGGGGGGAAATACCTATACCATTGATGTAGATGAACTGAACGTCTTGGTGCTGGATAGCTACGATATAGAAACAGGAAATCAGGTCGATCGCGAACTGAGTGGAGATCTATTTGTTGAGGCCACGGTTAATCCGTTGACGGGACATATTGTAGTAGGAGTTGTCCTGGATTATTTTGCCGCTACTACCACCAGTGGCATTTTCGTCATTGATCCACAACCGGGAGGATATGCGATTTATCGGGTACAAGTTCCGGGACCGAGACCCTTTCCTAATGAATTTTCAACTTATGGCTTGGGAGACATTAGTTCCTTGCGATTTGTAGAAGAAAACTTGCTGGTGGAATATGGGGATGCGGCCAGTAATACTGCAATCATGACATTTCAGCCGGGAAATACTCCGGCGATGGAGTATGCAAATTGTGTAGATGTTGTGGTCCAAGAAGGTCGAGGATTATGTGCACGAGTGAATCAATAAAAATGGCGATCGCCTAACTGAATGAAACCCAGAAAGATTGGCCCACCCAGAATGAACCCAGTGGCTGCAAATCACCCTGGGTTCATTCCCTTTAATCGACTTCCTTAAGTAAGGAAACTCCCGCATTCGCTTCCTCGGAACATTTGAGGATATAGAACTCAGCCCGATCGCTCAAGGCGGTGACAAAAACCCCAAAATCGTTCTGGGAATCCGTAGAGATCCAAGTCCCCCGTAAGCTGACTTCCACATACTCGCGATCGGCAACGCAGATCGAAATCATGTCGCCTGGATCGTTTAATGCCTCAGCTTCCAGAAATGTCAGTGCGGGCAAATCGGCAGGCAGCAAAAACGACGCGCTAGAGGGTGCGATCGCGATGCTTTCACCCACTCGCATCGCCACCACGGCACGGGTCGCCACGACTTCCTCAATGGAGTCAGGCAGACGCTCTAGGTTAAAGCCGGTTTCAGTATAAATGAACTTCAGCATTGCCAGTGATCTCTCGTCTTTGTGAGTTATTCTTGCTTCGTCCTTGAGTGAGAGTCTGAGCCGCCCGAACTTATGTGATTCACAAAAAGGGGCGGATATAGGCTATAGAATTGTGCAACATCAAAAATTTATTGAACGATTGGCAATTCCCAATCTCAGATTCACTCGGTCTAAACCTCTTCCCTTGAGCTTTTCTCCAAAAAATGTGTACAAATTGTACATCAAATCCCGGGTTGCTCTCACTCGGAACCCTTCAAATCACTCCAGAATTGTTCTGCAAATGAGATTGCCGGGTGGATGGGGGCCTTGAGTTTGCTTTTGAGGGACATTCCAGCTTCCATCGGAGTGCGATCGCCCTTGCGAGAATTGCAACTCATGCAAGCGGTTACGACATTATCCCAACTATGACTGCCGCCTCGGGATTTAGGCAAGACATGATCCAGGGTTAAATGTTTCGTACTGCCGCAGTATTGACAGGCATGGTGGTCCCGTTTGAGAACTTCGCGACGGTTGACCGGAGGCACCTTCCAAATCCGTTCAGTCCCCGTAATGGTCAGGCGGATATGGGGAGGAACCATCACCACTTGAGAGGGCGATCGCACCTCATACCGTTGAGGGGTCTCTAGGTCAAAATCGTAGCTATTGCTGCCATCGCTTAACTCCAACGGTTCTGCCTTGCCTGCAATTAACAGGACAATTGCTCGCTTAATGTTGACTCGGCTAATCGGTAAGTAGTTTTTAGAAAACACTACCACCGATTTTGCTAACACATCCGTTACGCTGTTCACGACTCGACTCCTTAAAAAAAACAGCCCCCACTTCCTGATTCAGGGGAAGCGGGGGCTGAAAAAACTCTTATTATTAGGGTCTTCTCGTCCTAGGTGGATTAGGCACTTGATGCCTATCCCTCCCGCTTCTGCTATGAATATTTGGCCATGCTGATAGCTGACCTAACTCGGATTTAAAATCCTCGCTCATCTCGAAACCTCGGCCCGCATTCCTATGATACTCAACCGGCCCAATGGACACCAAAGCTATAGCCGATGTCATGAGGCGATCGCCTGCATCAACATCACGGACCCAAGCCATTGGCATACTGTCCGGTGATTGTAGGAAGGAGGGGTAAAAAGTTCACGTTTAGATTTTTTGAAAGCAAGGACTTGAATTCTCCACCAAACATACTACACTAATATTACAGAGAATGTAAACCCTTCTGAGGAAAAAAGTTATGTCCGCGATTACTCGAACACCCACCACCGAAATGGAAGTCACCAGCATCCGCTTAGAGAGATCTCTGAAAGAAAGCCTCAAAGCCATTTCTGGCAATCAAGGCTATCAAGCCTTAATTCGAGATGTCCTCTGGAATTATGTCCAGCAAAAATCAGGAGAGTATCGACCTTCATTTTCGAGAGACGATATTCGCGCCAGTTTAGATGCGACGGCCCACCGAGAGGAACGGTGTGTCCTCACCGGCAAAGTGATTCAACCCCAAGAACCCATGTTATTAGGCTTAACCACTGGCGGCGATATGGTGCCGCTGAGTATAGAGAGTATGGTTGGCTAGAGCATCGAAGTGAACCGCGCCCCCCTGTCACTTTCTTGATTTTTCCTCTGACTGTCCGCTTTCTAAGGGGAGAAAAAGAGCAGGGGGGCGATCGCACTTCGGTGATTGCCTAAAGCTGCCATTGGGCAAGCCATAATAATATTAAATTTTTACATCATTTTCGATAACTATAAGTAATTAATGTAGCCGCCCCGTCTGACGGGGTGTTGTTGCTATGGGGTGCGCCGGTGATAATTCTCCGCCTCTTCCCGGAACAAGTGCACAATATCTTTTCTCTCCAAGGGCGGCGATCGCTTTTTTTTAGGTGACGGGAGTGGAAAGACTCCCCAAAGTCCAACATCCCCTGAGTTGAGGGAAGCGAGTAGGAGTGCTGTGGGGCGATACCCTCGCTCCCAACCGGAAGATCCAGGTCAAACAGATTGATTGAATTTTTAATCAATCAACTTTAAGGGCTTGACAAAAATCATTTTTAATGAAATAGGCGGGATTTGCGTTTTAATTCCCAGAATTAGCTCTTCTTTTGTGAAGAGTCAATGTAGGCGATCGATTGTTGTAAAAAGATTTGATAAAGGACGTTTAGAAGTCAAACAATCGTAGAAGTCAACTTTTATAGAATGACGAAACAAAAGATAGGTGTCAGATTAAGACTGTAAAGACATCAAACTGAAAAGCAAAACCACTCCCAGGAGTCAAATAATCATGCTGAAAAAACTAATCTCCCTTAGTATTGTCGCTGGTGTAGCTTCCCTCGCAGTTCTCGACGCGAATCCAGCCAATGCGTTCGAGCTGTTGCAAAATGGCGGCTTTGAGACAGGGGACTTTACCGGGTGGACTACTACGACAAATATTGCTGATCAATTAACCCCTTGGAATGTAGGCGGTTCTGGAGGCGGATTTTTTGGTATTACCTCCCCCCTAGATGGCAACTTCAGCGCTTATAACGGTTTTGATGGGGCCGCAGGACTAGAATACAATCTGTTTCAAGACTTCGCGATCGCAGCCAATAATACAGCAACGCTAACAACGAATCACCGAATTCAATATAACAGCTTAGGTATTCCCAGTACCTTGAATCGCCTCTTTGAAATCTCTATTCTCGACCTCAGCAACAACTTACTGCAAACGCTGTTCAGCCAATCGGTCATGATGAATGGAGCTTCTGACACTGATTTAGGCTGGGTTGCTAATACTTTCGATGTCTCCTCATTTGCTGGCCAAACAGTCCGCTTAAACTTCCGCCAGTTTATCCCTGAATCCTATACCGGACCAGCTAATTTCCAGTTGGATAATATTTCCCTTAATGCAACCCCTAACTCAGCCACACCCCCTGCGGACGTTCCCGAACCCGGTACGGTTGCTGCCTTAGCATTAATGGGTGTTAGCGGTTTACTCACCAAGAGAAAGCTTTCAAAGTGTTCCGCATAGGAAAGAAACTCTTCGATATCCTAGCTGACATTATTAAAAAAGTCCCAGATCTAACTGGGATTTTTTTTTGCGAAGGTTTGGAGGGTCTATCCACTGAAAGGGGGTAGCCGCAGTCATGCAGGGATGGTGATTTTGGTGGTGCATTGGTTATGATAGAAAGGATGTAAGTCCATGAAGTGTTGGTGCATGAGCATGAATTGCCCCGCCAGTGGAGGCGATCGCCATTCAACGCTCAAAACTTTGTTGGGATGAAATTCCCCATTGTTGCCACCATCGCCCAGAACCGGGGGACAAATCGCTACATCCGATCGCTTTGATATCCCGTAATGTTGAAATGAAGAATATCGAATCTATCATCCTGCTTGTTGATGTCTTAGTGAAAGAAAAAACGGGACAATCTCTTTCAGACACCCAACGGATAGTTTTGGCTGGATCTTTGCAGCAAAAAACTTATCGCACCATCGCATCAGAGCATAACTACAGTAGCGATTACGTGAGTCAAAACGTGGCTCCCAAGTTATGGAATTTGCTCGCTGACGTTCTGGGAGAACCCATTACTAAAAGCAATTGTCTCGCGATTCTGGCAGGGCGAATGGCAAAAGCGTATCGGGTAAATAAACCTTTAATTGACACCATCAAACGCAAATTCTCCGCTTCAGAGTTTTCTTCAATGACTGAAGGTCATCAGCAAGACGGAGGAGAAGGATTTGATGAAAGTAATAACAGCTTAGGAAATTTAATCCAAAAGAAACTTAAACCCCTTTCCTTCAGGATTTCACCCTCTCATGCCTCTGAACCGTTAAATCCAATTCCCAATTTAATCTCAGCACCCCATTTAGAATATCCGCAGAGCAAAGTTTCTGTAACTTCTCCATTTTATATTTTGAGAAGCTCCGATTTTCTCTGTCATCGAGAATTGGCCAAACCTGGAGCTTACCTCCAGATTTCAGCGGCGAAAAAAATGGGGAAAACTTCTCTATTAGAAAGAATTATCGCCCATGCCACAGAAAATAACGATCGCGCAGTGCGGTTAAACTTACAGCAAGCGGGTAGCAGCGCCTTCACCTGTGGAGACAAATTTTTCCGATGGTTCTGCACCCGCATCACTCAGCAGCTTAAGCTAGAATCAAAGCTCAATGAATATTGGGATGAAAATCTTGGCAGTTTAGAAAGTTGCACCGATTATTTTCAAAAGTATCTCCTGCCGCAGATCGATACAGCTTTGGTGTTGGCATTGGATGAGTGCGATCGCATTTTAGCCTATCCAGAACTGGCTTGTGACTTTTTTGGATTGCTGCGCTACTGGTATGAGGAAAGTCAGGATAGCACCCTTTGGCAAAAGCTGCGATTGGTGATGGTTAAGTCCCGACAATGCAATGTAGAAATTGCTGGCACTGTTGACTCATTGAATATCGGAATGCCGATTGAATTATTGCCCTTTACAGCAGAGCAAGTGGACGAGTTGGCAGCAAGGCATGGACTGGAGTTTTCCTCCAGACAAATTGATAATTTGATGCAGCTACTCGGAGGTTATCCCTATTTAGTCCGACTTGCTTTCTATTTAATCACAATTCAAGCAATGTCTCTCCACTCGTTAATAGAAACAGCGGCGACAGAGACAGGAATTTATCGGGAACACCTGCACGAACAGTTAAGATTTCTTCAAAAACATTCCCCGTTGATGGAAGCGTTTCGACAGGTGTTGCGCGAAGAGTTTCCGGTGAAAGGCCGACAGTTAGAACTATTAAGATTACAAGAAATGGGTTTAGTCAAGATAGAAAATCATCGGATGAAAGTCAGTTGCGGTGTTTATGGGCAGTATTTTGGTGAGGCGTTGCTATAGGGTGTCTCAATCATGGGTGGAATTAAGACAGGAGTGAGTCCGCTTCACACTTCCCCCCACTTCAAAAATTGAGCGATCGCCCCACCTATGCCCTACCTTATTCCGATCGCCGATAATTGTCCCAAGCTTCAGCAATCAGTCGCGGTGCCGTTTCTGCGGGAATTTTCAGCGCTTGAGCCAGTTTTTCCAAATATACCGACTCTTCTGGCGTCACTTTCCCATCAACAATGGCAAAGGCTGCCGCTACGGCAAAGGCATCTTCAACCATATCATCGGGAAGGGCTTCAATGGCTGCATTAAACAAAGCCGAAGTCCCTTGACGGTCCCAAATTCTATCAACTTTGGCCGAAATTTTGTAGATATCTTCTTCCACATACCCTCTCATCGCCCCACTTGCCATCAACTCATGGAGTAACTCCGATTGTTGTTCAGACATTTGACCATCGGCATAAACCACAATCAACGTAATGGCAAACAACGCCTCTATCGGCGTGAGTTTTTCCGTTGATTTCGCGTAAGTTTGGAACAGTTTGTCATATTTGCTCATGGCATCCCCTTTTGCGGACTCTCCCAGGTGAACCGGCGTTACTGCATTCCAGGCAATATCTGGCGAATTAGATCTGACGTCACGCGATCGCTCACAGTTGCAGCCCCAATTTGCGTCGGTAACACAAACCGCACTTGTCCATCTTTCACCTTTTTATCAGTTTGCAGGGTGTCAATAATTTCCTCAAGATTCAATCCTTCCGGTAATTTCGTCGGCAACCCAGCTTTCTCAATCAAGGCAAACTGACGGGCGTTGCACTCCTCATCCCACAGTCCCAACGCCACCGCTAACCGCGATGCCGCCACCATCCCGATCGCCACCGCTTCCCCATGATTCGTCCCCTTATAATGCGTCAAACTTTCCACCGCATGACCAATGGTATGCCCATAATTCAGAATCGCCCGCAATCCCGCTTCTTTTTCATCTTTGCCCACAACATCGGCTTTACTTTGACAAGAACGGGCGAGAATTTCTTCCAAAAATCCCGCATCGACATAGCGTAACTGATCCAACCGCTTTGCCTGTTCCATCTGAGTGAATAATTCCGCATCCCAAATCACCCCATATTTAATCACCTCGGCCATTCCGGCTCGAAATTCCCGGGCTGGGAGGGTTTTTAGCACCTCGGGGTCGATCGCCACTAACTTCGGTTGATAAAACGCCCCAATCAGATTTTTCCCCTGGGGATGATTCACCCCGGTTTTGCCTCCAATTGAAGCATCCACCATTGCTAACAGGGTGGTGGGAACTTGGACAAAATTAATCCCGCGCAACCAAGTCGCTGCCGCAAATCCGGTCATATCTCCCACAACCCCACCACCTAAAGCAACCATTGTGGAGGACCGTTCTAAACGCTGTTCCAGGGCCGCATCGTAAATTTTTTGGATGGATCGCAGGGTTTTGTATTGTTCTCCTGCCATCAGGATGCAGGTGGAGACGTCAAATCCGGCGGCAGTTAAGGAGGACCGGAGGCAGTCGCCATACCGTCGATCCACCACTGGGTTGGACACCACTAAGACTTTTTTCCCCAACTTTAAAGGCTGCATTTGCTCCCCGAGTTGATCTAAGGATTGAGGGGCGATCGCAATATCATAAGAGTCCTGGGGCAGATTGACGCGGATAACAGACGGCATGGTAAACAACCCATTCACTAAACCTAGAGGGCTGTATTGTATCGCAAGCCATGATTCAATGGTGGGTAACGATTTTAAATGGAGATACTTCTCAATGTCTGGAATCCTTGCTTACGCTTTGATTGTCGGTGGAGCCTTCGTCAGTGCAGTTGTGATCATGTTTGGATTGCGTGCCGTCAAACTGATCTAATCCCCAATCCGGTTGCCAAAAGTCAGTTTTCTGTATTAGCCCGCGCAGGCGGGCTTTGTCCGTATAGCCTCCGGGCTTTCCTGACGGAACGCTCCGCGAACAGCCTGCGGGTTTTTATTACAAAAGCTCATCCAACCCGCTAAGGCGGGTTTTTTTGTGGCAGCCCTGTCAAGGTGGTAAATGGAATCCCGCCTCATCCGGAGTTTCTTGTAGGGGCGTATTGCATACGCCCTCTTTATCCGTCAATGGAATCCCCCCTCATCCTTGTTTTTTGTAGGGGCGTATTGCATACGCCCTCTTTATCCGTCAATGGAATCCCGCCTCATCCTTGTTTCTTGGTTTCTTGTAGGGGTGTATTGCATACATGAGAGGGCGTATGCAATACGCCCCTACAAATACACCTTGACAGGGCTAGTTTTTTTGTGGCAGTCATCTCGATGGGAGTTGCAGGCAAAAATGAAAGAGGCGATCGGCCCGGATGGAAGCGAAAGAAGATTGCAGGTATTAAGAACAAATAAAATATTAAACAGGCGATCCTCAAGGTTCCGTATTTTTGCGGAGACCTTGTAAACAGGCACTTTGAGCAAAATAACTGCGTCAGATGAGAGTGGGTAAACAGCGTCAATCTGTATCAATTTTATTTTTATTTTGCAAGTCTTCAGCAGTGCAGTTGGCTCTTTTTTTTGTCCCCCTACAACCCATACTGACCCGATGAATCTTTCCTTGATCAACCCCTTCCGGTTATCGCGCCTCACGGTACCGCTTTGGTTTTTTAGCTTTGTCCCGTATAAATTAGGCGAAGCGTTA
This sequence comes from uncultured cyanobacterium, assembly GCA_963821735.1. Taxonomy (GTDB): domain Bacteria; phylum Cyanobacteriota; class Cyanobacteriia; order Cyanobacteriales; family Laspinemataceae; genus Laspinema. The sequence goes on along the minus strand of CAWGFK010000070.1, from coordinate 297,848 downwards.
TTAATCACCCTACTGCCATTATTTATCGTTCAAAGCGTCAATGGCAGTGTTACGGATGTGGGACGAGTCCATTCCCTGACTTCCCTCGCTGGTGTCATTGCCTTTATTGTCTGGGGCAACCTGTCCGATCGCCTCAAACTGCGCCGTCCCTTCCTGATCCTGGGATTTTGCGGGTTTGCCCTCTGTACCGCCCTCACGGCGATCGCCCAGGGAATCGAGCAAGTCATGATATTCTCTACCCTAGGGGCATTTCTCATGGCCGCCATTACCCCAGTTGCCTCCGCCCTAGTCATCGATGGCAATCCAGAAGACCGCTGGGCCAGTGCTTTTGGACGATTTTATCAGATTTCCGGCTGGAGTTTTGTCGGGGGCGTCCTGTTGGGGGCCAGTTGGTTAGCCTTCATTCCCCTCCATTGGACGAGTATGGGACTGCGATCGCTGTTACTCTTAGCCAGTGGTGCCGCCACAGTCAGCTTGATTCTCTGCTGGAAATGGGTAAAAGAACCGCGCAAGAGTTTAGAACAGCGCCAATATCAGCCCGATTTACATGACGTGCTTTCTGTAGCCGTGATCGAAAGACGGGCGATGTTTTATTCCTCGCGAATGCTGTATTTTATCCTGCATCCGTCCTGGCCGGTTAACCTAATTCACAACCTCTCCCGTCCCCTGCTGCTTTACTATGCTTGTGCAGCCATCTTTTTCTTTGCCGTAAATGTCGTCTTTGTCCCTTTTCCGATTTTTCTCACCAGTCATTTAGGGGCAACCAATACCCAAGTGTTACTGATCAGCATGGGTAAAGCGGCGATCGAGGCGTTCTTTTATCTACCAATGGCCCGTTTTGTCCAAAAACGCAAAGGGGTTCAGCTACAAGCTTGGGCAACTGCCATCCGAGTTGCGGTTTTCCTGATTTTCTCCCTCGTGGCGGTGATGCCTGTCCATCCCCTGAGTTTGCCCATTGTTGGCATCGCGCACCTCTTAACTGGCTTAACTTGGGCCGCAATTAGCATTTCTAGCACCACTATCGTTGCCAAGCTTGCCCCCAAAGGTCAGGAAGCGATCGCAATGGGTTCCTATAATTCCCTAATAGGCATTGCCACAATTGTTGGCAGTTTGGTGGGCGGAATGATGGCAGTTTCTTATGGATATAGTGCTTGTTTTTTCACAGGTGCAATTTTGATGGGTTTAACTGCAACTCGCTTATTTTGGATCGGGAGAATGCCAAATATGATTTTCCAAAAATAGGGAAACCGGATCCCCTGAGTATTTCCCCAGTCTATTCTGATTCATTCCCGGATTCCGGTGACTGTTTAGAAGCCAAAAATTCCCGCACCACTTCTTCATAGCGGCGAAATTCCCCATCCACTTGATAGTTCATTTGTTGCATTTCGGCTTCAGAAATTAATCCGGCCAGTTGGGTAATTGCCGCTGCTAACTCGGGATGTTTTTCTAAGGTTTCAGTCCGAACAATGGGAACCGCTTGATAAGGGGGGAAATAATTCTTATCGTCTTCTAACACAACTAATTCCAATCGGTCAATCAATCCATTGGTAGAATCTCCGGCAATTAAATCAACTTTTTTATAAACTAAGGCCCGATACATTAATCCTAAATCCATGATTTCGGGAGGACGAGCAAAAGTTAACTGATAGGTGGCAGCCAAGCCGGGAAAGCCATCTTTTCGACTCATAAATTCATAGCCAAATCCTGCTGTCCATTGGGGGGTATGTTCCGCCGCATCGGAGATGGTTTTTAAGTTTAAATTCCGGGCATCTTCTCCTCGGACCATGATGGCAAAGGTATTATTAAAGCCCAAGGGAGGCATGACGGTTAAGTTAAATTGGTCTTGATAGGCTTGTTTGACCTGTTGGTAAACCGTTTCCGCGTCGGAGATGGGGGGATTTTTTAAAATGGCGGTAAAAGCAGTGCCGGTATATTCAACATAAGCATCAATTTGGCCGGTTTTGAGGCCATCATGGCAGAGGAATGTACCGCCTAAATTTAACTGGCGATCGACGGTTAAATTGGTTTGGGATTCTATCTGTTGGGCGAGGAGTTCTCCGAGGATATTTTGCTCCGTGTAATTTTTAGAGCAAATCACAATATCAGCCCTTCTGCTAGGGCGGGATTTGTCCGTTTGGCATCCGGTGACTACTCCGAGAGTGAGGGTGCAAAGGGCTAAGAATAAAACGGGTTTGACGTTCATTTTTTGACCGTTAATTGATGTTCAAGCCAACCGATCGCCCCATCGGCAATTAAGGCGATCGCCGCTGCCGGAACTGCCCCGGCTAAAATCAGTTGATTGTTCACCATCGAAATCCCTTGAAAAATCAACGCCCCCAATCCACCGGCCCCGATCGCCGCTGCAATCGTCGCCATTCCCACAGAAATAGCCGTCGAGACTCGCACCCCCGCCAAAATCACCCCCATTGCCAAGGGAATCTCCACTTGGGATAGCAATTGCCAATCGGTCATCCCCATGCCCCTTCCCGCCTCACGAATAGCTGGATCTACCCCAACAATGCCGGTATAGGTATTGCGAATAATCGGTAATAAGGCATATAAAGTTAAGGCAAAGATGGCGGGAGTTGCCCCAATTCCGCCAATGATGGGTACGGAAATTAAAAAGCCAAAGAGGGCTAAACTGGGAACCGTTTGCAGGATATTGGCAATGCCCAGAATGGGCGAGGATAGTTGGGGTTTTCGGGTGATGAGAATGCCGAGGGGAATTCCGACGGTGGTGGCAATGGTAATGGCGATCGCCACTAAAAATAAATGTTCACCACTGCGACGTAAAATTTCTTCGCTATATCGAATCAGAAAAAACTCATCCATTATTCAGGCTGATAAAGTTGACAAGGGTGGATTAATAGCGCAATGGGTCAGAAACCGGGTTTCTGCCCAAGATGGGTGAATCCAGAACCCAGATTTTGTCAAGAAACCCGGTTTCTTGTCCCCGCAAACGCCTAAAAATCAGCAGTTCCATCGAAGGAAGGAGGGGGGAGGCAGCGGATAAAGGCTTGAGCTTCGGGATGTTCCGAGTGCAAAAATTCTGTGGGAGTGCCTAACATGACCAGTTTGCCATCCTGCATCAAGCCGATGCGGGTTGCCAAGCGTAACGCTTCGTGAATGTCATGGGTGACAAATATTACGGTTTTGCCGAGTTGCTGTTGCAGGTGTTTAAATTCCCGTTGGAGTTCCAGGCGGGTAATGGGGTCCAAGGCCCCAAAGGGTTCATCCATGAGCAAGACAGGGGGGTCGGCTGCTAGGGCACGGGCGACGCCGATGCGCTGACGTTGACCCCCGGAGAGTTGGTGAGGGTAGCGGTGGAGGAAATGTTGGGGTTCTAACCCGACGAGTTCTAGGAGTTCAGTGACGCGGTTCTGGATGCGATCGCGGTCCCATCCCTGAAGTGACGGGACGAGACCCACATTTTTAGCCACGGTGAAATGGGGAAATAAACCAATGTCCTGGATGACATAGCCCATCCGTCGCCGCAACTGAATCGGGTCCCATTGAGTGGTGGGTTTGCCCTCAACGAGGACCTCGCCTTGGGTGGGAATTCGTAGCGCATCCATCAGGGCGATCGTGGTGCTTTTGCCGCTGCCACTGCGTCCGATCAAGACTAAGGCTTCACCACGGTTGACTTTAAAATTCAAATTGGAGACTAAATTGCGGTGATTCACCCGAAAGGTGACATCCCAAAATTCTACAACTGAATCGCTAACAGGGGGGTTGGGTAAGGACATAGATCGATAGATCTCGGGATCGATGGGAGGGATGGGGGAGAATGCGGGTCCGGACAACTTCGCGGGTTCTGGAGGCGTTCCGAGGATCGAACGGTTGAGTTAGTTCAATTCTATGGCTTGTGGAAGAGTGGCGATCGAGTAAAGTAAATTAAGAAAGGCACTGGAGGAGGAGCGGATCGTTGTGACTGCAAAACAAGCTTGGGCAATATTGTTGCAGAGGGAGATAGGTTTGTAAGTTGATAGAAAATGGCTCCTAGACGGGAGATCTCTGCCCCAATTAGGGGGGCGATCGCCGGGGGGAGAACAGAACAACACGCTCCATGCCAAACCGGGCATTCAGAGTGACCCCGCTCAGATTTTAAGCCATTCGCGCCAAAAAGCAACCTTGGCGTTGAAACTGGGCAATAATATCGATGCGCGGAAATGAGCGTTATGCTACAAAGCCTTAAGGAAGGCATACAGTAAGGGGAGCAAAGGGAACCCGAAAGCAATGCATAAGATCCTGTTGGTAGAAGATAATGAGATGAATCGGGATATGCTATTGCGTCGTCTGAAGCGTCGTGGCTATGAGGTCATCGTAGCCGTCGATGGCGGACAAGGCGTCACAATGGCTCATGCCGAAACACCTGACTTGATTTTGATGGATATGAGTTTGCCGGTACTGGATGGGTGGGAAGCAACCCGGCGGATTAAAGCGGCACCGGATACTCAGTGGATCCCGATTATTGCATTAACTGCTCATGCCATGTCTGGCGATCGCGAGAAATGTCTGGCGGCAGGATGCGATGATTATGACACCAAACCCGTGGAGTTTCCTCGGTTATTGGAAAAAATTCAGTTACATATTTCCAAGCAACCGACGGTTTAGGATGCGTCTTGCACTCCGATGCTGAATGGGGAGAATGGATGAGGAAAATTTCAGAGGTGCGATCGCCACGGGGTCAATTTCTTCACGCTTTTTCAGTAATGAATGAGATTTCTATCAGTCCACAGAAATTTTGAGTGATATTTTTAAAGATTTTGAGTTCTCCAGACGCGAACTGGGGATTTTTAAGGGAGGGGGATTCTGGGTTAATCTTAAAATCAGGAGATCTGAATAACAGGGCAGCCGCCCTCCTCCGTAAACCCTCGATTTTTCCCGAGGATTCATTCATCCCTCTTTGCCAGTCTGGGTGATTTCCTGATTTGTTGGTTAATCTCAACCCTAATCTTAGTCAATATCCATGATTCGTGAAATAAGGCGAGAACAAAAGAGGGAAAGGAGGTGAACTAATGATGCAAATTACCTGCCGGTTTGGGCAGAAATTTTTGCGATCATAAATGGAAATTTAACGGCTGCCGATTGTATGAAATTGAGGTCAGCGCTTCACTTCCTTGAGATCGTCTATAGCAATCCTATACCAGTTGTGGAAGACGATGGCGGCCCCCAACCGTCGGCGGCCCAGAACGGGAGAGGGGAGAAAATAAGGTGACAAATCATTTAGGACTGCTATAGTATCGGGAATCAAAAATAGCGGTTAGGAAAGCAGTGGATCATATTCCGTTGATGACAAGAGAGGAACTCTAAACAAGACAGTTCAAGTCAAACCCACCCTCTTCGCCAAAGAGATCTCATCAAGATGCCTATTAATTTACCAGCCGAAAATTTGAAGCCCGATCCAGATGTGAACTCCAACCCCCAACATCACCGGGGGAGGCTGATTCAAGCTTACACCCTGGTGGGAATCCTCTTGGGTGGCACGATCGCAGTCACTGCATGGATTCTGGATATTGGGCTTCGAGAGGTGGACTGGTCTTTACGGGCGATCGCCCAGGTCCATACTACCAATCCACTCCACTGGATTCTAAACCTCAACCCCCTCTTCTTCGGCTGGATGGGGTGGACTTGGGGACAATTAAAAATTGCCCAAAAAACAACCCATCCCGCCTCTTTGCGCCTCAGTCCCGTCCAAACCGACAGCTTTGGCGTCCCCTCCCCGGGAACTCCCAGCACAGACCAACTGGCATTTTACCTGAATCATCTCCCAGTCGCCGTCATTGAATTGAACCTCAACGGTGAAATTCAAACCTGGAATTCTACAGCGGAAAACCTATTTGGCTATCATGCCACCGAAGCGATCGCCACCCCTTTACTCCCGACAATCATTACGGAAAATGCCCTGCCTGATTTCCAACGCCAGTGGAACCAGTTTTTAACCCGCCGCGATCAACAACGTTGGCGGGTAGAAAATCGCACCCGAGACGGCAAAACCCTCACTTGTGAATGGAATATCCTTCCTCTAGTCAATCAGTCCAGTGAACTCATCGGAGTCGCTGCCTTGGTTTGCGAAATTACTCAGCAGGTGCAAACCGAAACCGCTTTACGAGACAGCGAAGCCCGATTGCGCCGACTCTCCGCAGCCACCTTTGAAGGCATCATCATTCATATCCGAGGAAAAATTATCGATGTCAATCAAGCCCTGATGAACATGAGTGGCTATTCGGAAGAAGAACTGATTGGCAAAAATGTTCTGCGTTTTTTAACTCCCTATTCTAAAAAAATAGCCTTAAAATTAATGGCATTTCCCGATGAAAAACCTCATGAAATAGAGTTTTTAAAAAAAGATGGTACGATTTTTTTCGTGGAAATTCAGGGAAAAGAAATTTTAAATTCTGGAGAAGGAGTCCGGGTGGTAGCCGTGCGAGATATTAGCGATCGCAGGCGGTCTCAAGAGCTAGAAAAACTGCTGATTGCCACGGTGACTGAAAATCAACGCACCCTGGCCACCCTGATGAGCAACCTTCCGGGCATGGTTTATCGCTCTAAAAATGATCGCAACTGGACAATGGAATTTGTCAGTGATGGATGCATGGCTTTAACCGGATATACTCCCGAAGATCTCATCGATAATCGCCGGATTTCTTTTTCCCAAATCATCCATCCTGACGATCAAGAAGAACTCTGGGAAAAGGTCCAATCTAGTTTAAAAAAACAACAGCCCTTTGAATCCGCTTACCGAATCATCACGCGCACTGGAGAAACTAAATGGATTTGGGAACAAGGACGGGGAATTTTTTCCGTCACCGGAGAATTATTTGCCCTCGAAGGTTACTTAACCGATATCACTGAACGCACTAAATCGTTAGAAGCCCTGCGCCAAAGTGAAGCCCGCTATCGGGCCATTTCTGAACTAGCTTCGGATTTTGTCTATTCCATGACCCTCAATGATGACGGTGAACCGATCGCCGAATGGGTCACGGAATCCTTTAAACGGATCACTGGCTATACCCGCGAAGAAATCAATCAAAAAGGCGGCTGGCATTGGGTGATTCATCCCGAGGATTTGCCCAAGTTTCGGCAATTTCAGCGAGAAATGCTCGCCGAACAGGGGGCAGTATTGGAATACCGAATTTTTACCAAATTCGGTGAAATTTGTTGGTTGCGCGATTCCGCCCGAACCGTTGCTCATGAAGGGGAAGAACCGAGGAAAAAGGTTTTGGGTTCGGTGCAGGACATTAGCGATCGCAAGCGCTCAGAATTCCAAATGTTACACGCCATGTCGTTATTGAGCAAAAGCGAAGCCAAAAATCGCGCCTTGCTCAATGCCATGCCTGATTTAATGTTTCGCTTCGATCGCAAACAAACGATTCTGGACTTCAAGCCTGTAAAAGGCATCGATTTTGGAAACTTAACCGGCCAATTTTTAGGTAAAAAATTAAGTGAATTATTATCCAAAGAAGTTGTGGCGCATTGTATGGATGCGTTGGAAAAAACTTTATCAAGTCATGAAATTGAAATTTTTGAATATGACTTAATAATTAACGAAGAGGTTTTTAGTTATGAAAGCCGGGTGGTGGCTAGTGGAGAACAGGAAGCCTTGGCGATCGTCCGAGATATTACTGCCCGCAAGCGGTCCGAAACGGAAAAACTGCAATTAATCGCCTCTCTCCAAGAAAGTGAAGAAAAATATCGGTCCGTGGTGAATACGGTTCAAGAAGTCATTTTTCAAACCGACCCCAATGGATGCTGGACCTTCCTCAACCCAGCTTGGACCGAAATCTCCGGATACAGTATCGAAGAAAGTCTCGGGACGCCGTTTTTAAACTATATTCATCCCGACAATCACCCGGAGACTCAACAAAAATTCCAAAAATTAGTTCAGCGACAGAGTGACTATTGCCGCCATGAGGTCTGTTATCTGACCAAGAGCGGCGATCGCCGCTGGATGGATGTTTATGCGAGGCTAAGACTCTCTCCCGATGGCACAATTATTGGCCTTTCTGGAACCCTCAATGATATCACCGATCGCAAGAAAGTCTCCCAGCAATTGCAAGAAGCAAAAGCCTCCGCAGAAGCTGCCAACCGAGCGAAAAGTGCCTTTCTGGCCAACATGAGCCACGAACTGCGAACCCCCCTCAATGCCATTATCGGCTACAGCGAAATTCTCCTCGAAGAATCCGAAGATTTAGGCTCTGAAGAATTCATCCCAGATTTGCAAAAAATCCAAGTGGCCGGGAGACACTTACTCGCTCTGATTAACGATATTTTAGACATTTCCAAAATCGAAGCGGGTAAGATGGAACTCTATTTAGAAACCTTCGAGATCCAGACTCTCCTTGATAATGTCATCGCTACCGCTAAACCCTTGATTCAAAAAAATAACAATACATTAGAATCAATCTGTCCCCCTGATATCGGAACCTTATATGCAGACTTGACAAAAATCCGACAAGTGTTATTAAACCTATTGAGTAATGCCGCTAAATTCACCACCCAGGGCACCATTACCTTTGAAGTTTCTCGGGGCCTCTGGTGGATTCCCCAGACCCCCCCAAATTCTTCCCTAGGGGAGTCTGGGGACCCGAATCGGGACAGATTCTACCCCGGCAACTCCGGCTTCCTCGGTCAACGATGACCCTTTGGGGCCTCTGTCTCCCTGTATTATCTTTCGGGTGACGGATACCGGGATTGGCATGAGTCCCGAACAAATGAATCAAATTTTTAACGCCTTTACCCAAGCGGACCCTTCTACGACGCGCAAGTATGGCGGCACAGGTTTAGGATTAGCCATTTCTCAGCGATTCTGCGAGATGATGGGAGGTGAAATCTCCGTTAGCAGTCAAGTGGGAGTGGGATCCACTTTTACGGTCCGTCTGCGGACTGTCCCAGTTCAGCCTCACCCCTAATGCTCAACCCAGGCATTTCCCCTGGGAAATTCTCTGGCTGTCGGATAGAACCTTCAAGAAATAGGTAGAATCCTAGGAAGTTTCCATCGAGAAACGGGATTTCGCCGAATCACTTGCACCACGGCGAGAGAGCAAACGCCATCAGGGGTTGATTTGCTCCTTTAATCTCTCAGTAAACCCAGCTATGCGGACACTAATGCCATGATGCGATCGCCCAAAACTCCTGTGATACTCCCTTCGGTTCTCCTCTGTCTGAGTTCCCCTACACCCGATCGGGTGCGGCGACACAGACAAAGCCTATGACAAAGGCTACCCTCAAACCCGAACTTTGACCCCCGGATTTGGTATCAATACGTTCTATCTCCTGCCGGATCTCCAGGATCCCAGGGCTAACGGAACCCCCATCGTCTCTCAGAGGCGATCGCCAGTTCCTCACGGGTTGACCCGATTCAACCCCTGCCCGATTGCTATTTCGAGCCTGCTAGATTTTAAAGAGTCGATGCCATGAACCTTGACCAAGCCTCGGTGCTGGTAGTTGATGATGTTGAAGCCAACCGCGATCTCCTCTGTCGCCGCTTGAAGCGGCAAGGCTACCACGTCAAAATTGCAGAAGATGGACTGAAGGCACTCGAATTAATCCGAGCCGAGCCATTCGACCTCGTGCTGCTCGATATTATGATGCCCCATCTTAATGGCTATCAAGTCTTAGAGGAAATTAAGGCCGATTCCAGTCTGCGCCATATCCCGGTTATTATGATTTCCGCTGTGGATGATATTGATAGTGTAGTCAAATGCATTGAATTGGGCGCAGAAGACTATCTCTCTAAACCGTTTAATCCGGTTTTATTAAAAGCTCGGATTAGTGCCTCTTTGGAGAAGAAACGCCTACGCGACCAAGAACAAGCGGTTTTACAAAAGTTACAAGATGAACAGGCTAAATCGGAACTACTGTTGCTGAATATTTTACCCAAACCGATTGCGGAACGGCTCAAGGCTGGGGAACGGACGATCGCCGATAATTTTTCGGATGTGACGGTTCTGTTTGCTGATATTGTCGGCTTTTCTCAGCTTTCTTCTCATTTATCTCCCCCGGAATTGGTGGAGTTTCTCAATCATATTTTCTCGCTGTTTGATGAGTTGGCGGATAAATATGGGTTGGAAAAAATTAAAACCATTGGCGATGCCTATATGGTGGTCGGGGGATTGCCCATGCCTAGGCCGGACCATGCTCAGGCGATCGCGCAAATGGCGCTCGATATGCTCGACGCGACGACCCAGTTAAGAACGAATCATGGCGAAACTATTGCGATGCGAATTGGCATCAGTACCGGCCCGGTGGAAGCTGGCGTCATTGGCACTAAAAAGTTTAGTTATGACTTATGGGGGGATACGGTCAATACGGCTTCAAGAATGGAATCTCATGGCATTCCTGGACGGATTCAAGTCACGACTTCGACTTATGAATGTCTGGCTAATGATTTTTTATTTGAAAACCGGGGCCTGATTCCCGTCAAAGGCAAAGGAGAAATGTTGACCTATCTCCTGATGGGTAAAAAACCTATTGTTTAGTTTAATTTAAGCTGATAATTATTTAAAAACCTTCGGGTTTTTCTATGTTTTAAAGCCGTGAATCACAGCCCGAAATCACGTCGGGTTCCTCTTACGGGGGACTGTGCGATCGCCGGTGAGAGGCTCCCGCTCTTGATCTCAATCGGTTGCAGGGGCGATCGCCTCCCCAACCGGAACCTCCGGAGGCGGGGATCGCCCTGATTGTTGCCATTCCCGAACATCCGAGACAGTCCCCGGTTTCCCTAAAATTAGTGCAATGATTCCGGGGAGTTGTGGGGCGATCGGTCCTTAACCGGATTTATCCCCCACTGCCAAAAATTAATCTAGCCCTTGACAATTTCTGGCCCCTTCCTACGCAACAGATTGATGATTGGACAGTTCCTTGTTAAACTAACTTACAATCACTGTCCACAACTATTATTGTTAACTTAATTCGGTAAGGCTAAGGCTATGACTAGGGGACTTTCAGTAAAGATTCGATCAATGGCGACAGCGCCCACTATTGCGCCGGACCAAGTTGGTCAAGTTACCCGACAACCGTATCCGAATTATAAGGTAATCGTGCTTAACGATGATTTTAATACGTTTCAGCACGTTTCCTCCTGCTTAATGAAGTACATTCCCAACATGACCAGCGATCTAGCTTGGGAACTCACCAATCAAGTTCACTTTGAAGGACAAGCCACAGTCTGGGTGGGTCCCCTAGAGCAAGCTGAATTGTACCATCAGCAACTCAGCCGCGCTGGATTGACGATGGCTCCTTTAGAAAAAGCCTAATCCTGTTCAAGAATCAGGCGTCCCAGCTTAGGGTTCAAGATGAGGAGTTAACCGTTTACCCTTAAGATGAACCAGGAGGTTGCATACTGTAAGCTACAGACGCGAAATTTCTCGTCTAGGGTATCCAAGCTGATTTCCAGGCTGTACCAGCCTCTGATTGGTTCCCCACTATCTTTGAAAACACTATTCTATTGGGTAAATATCTCATGGGAAAACCTTCTGGCGGTCGCTTGGTTCTGAATCACTCCACCCATATTCCCGGTTTAATCGCTATCCTGGAAAAGTTAACAGGTTGCCTCGGCATTCAAACCATTACTCCCGGGGTGATTGGTCGCGCCAAAGGTCACTGTCCCCAGATGAAGTTAAAAATATCGGTTCCTATTCTAGGCGGATATAAGGTGATTGCCAGACAGGGAAAAACGGTGCAAGAAGTCTTTATCATCACGGAATTAAGTCAACCGGACCTAGAAGGGGCGATCGCTTCATGCTTGTCCAAAAAATAGCCCCTGGGTCTGACTCGTAACACCCTATTTCCTAATGATTAAATTTAAGGTCCGGTTCTCTCACCCCATTCATGAGAAGTAACACTCAAAGGTTGGAAAGGGGTGACTTTTCCTCCGTTCCCCAACCCACTTCTGCTGACTTCTCCAGGAACTGGCTTGGTTCTACCTTCCCATTCTGTTTTCTGAGTTTTTTGGGGGGTTTAGTCCCTTTTATTGTGGCATTCAATTTCTGATGCACGGCTCGATAAACCACATGATAACTCACTTCAACCCCACATTCTTCTTTTAACCAGGTTTGAATCTCTCCATAACTGGTAAATCCCTCATGCTCCTCCAAATATTGCTTTAATTTTACCATCGCTGCTAAAGGAATAGTCGTGGTTTTACCCGGGCTTTTGTAGGGTTTGAGTAATCCCTCTAATCCCTCTTGCTTGTACTTCTGAAACCATCGATAAATGGTTGATGGGTCTCTGACCAGCACCGATGATAAGTCTTGCAAAGTAGAGAGTGTTCCCGTTTTCAGTAAGTACAAAGCTTGCAGTCTTTCTTTCATTTGTACACTGGTCTGCTTATCCAGCAAATGTTTCAGTTCTTCTGAAGATTCTTTAATTTCTAGCTTGAGAGTTCGTGCCATTTGTATAAGTTTCTTGCTTCAGTCCCATTCCGTTGATTTCATGGGTTAATTCCATGCAGAAATAGCATAAAATTTTTTAATTCTAGCCTAGCCTACCCAAACCGGATCGTCAAGAGGTCCCGAGAATCAAGAGGCGTTATCAAATCTCAATTCAGCAGGAGAAATCGACGGTTCACCCTGGAAAATTGAGTATATATCACTAAATAATTGACCCTTTTTGTGATAAAATTCACCCACAACGGGTACAAAATTGGCCCGTTGCTCGCACTTCACCCAGGGATCGATTAAAATTAACCTGATTTGATTAACAGTCCCTTCAGACAAACAGCAAATGAGCAATTCAGGGCGGGTTTCGACTTCTAAGAACAAGGGTTTTACCCCCGAACCAGACTGGAACTATGAGGCAACGGTGGCTCAAATTGAAGCGATCGTTGAACGAGTCGAATCGGGGGAACTGGAATTAGCTGAGGTTTTCGACCAATTCACCACTGCCGTTGAGTATCTACGACAGTGCGAATCCTTCCTCTCTCAACGACAGCAACAGGTGAATTTATTACTGGAAACTCTGGATGACGTGAGTTTTGAGTTTTGAATTCGGGTTAGGGTTAATCTGAAAGACGCATTTAAACGGGATGCTCCTAGCCAAAGCTTAACCTGAAGCAGGAGTGCGAGCATCTTGCTCGCACTCCTGCTTCATCCTTCTCTCTAAGCAATACTGCCGCGTTTGCGGGTTTCTTTGTAGGAGGTGCCGACATTTTGCAATCCGGCTTTAATCATTTGTTGTTCGAGAAGGGCAAAAAACCTAGCCCGATCGCCTCCCCGAACCACCGCTTGATTGTGGGCCTCCGCTAACACCACCGGATAGCCATACCCTTTTTGCACTTGGGACAAAACCATACTTAACGCCATGTCTAACAAAGACGGATCTTTGGCAACCCAGGCAGGCATATCAATTCGGGCAATTTCTGGACCCACATGAAGGTAACAGAAATAAACTTGATGTTCTGGAGGATATAAATCCAGAATCCGCGAACAACTGCGCCACAGGGGACTCCGTTGACCCGGTTCGAGTACAGAGGCCCATAATGTGGTATCCCGCAAGGGATCAAAGACTTGGCAGGGAGCTTTTTGGTCGTAGGGACGCAAGACAGAATCCGCCTCGATGGGACAATGACTAAAACAGTCAGGATGAGGATGGGGACAGGCGGCTAATCTTAAGAAGCTGAGGGATTCGCTACTGCGGGAAGCACTGATATACCCGACAATCGGGACCTTGACTTGCCGCATTTTTTCCCAAGCTTCTAAAATGGCCCCGAGGATGAGCTGACGGGCATCGGTGGGTAAGGGTTCGAGGAACCAGTAAATCAAGGCACCATCGACCATGCCTAAAATCGGCGCTTCTGGATGAGCAATTTGACCGCTGCCTGGGGTTCGCAAGGCAATGGCTAAATCCGCTAGGGCGATCGCCTCGGAAACCCCCCTTCTGTAACCCATCCATTCTTCGGTTTTTATCCCCCATTGCCGAGAAATATATAAGTCCTCGGGTTTATAAAACACCTCCGGCAGACTATCTAACAGAGGCAGGCGACTTTGACCATAATGGAGAATCACTCGCCCGACATTAATTAAGTAACAGTAGGCAATTTCATGGTGGGACGGTGCAATCTGAGACCCATCCGTCGCGAGGACGGTTTGGACGTTGGGGGGGGTGGGGATGTAGGGGGTAAAGTCCAAGGGTTCTGCCGGGATAGCAACGGGAAATCCCATGCGATCGCGCCAGGTTTCTCGTTCCTGGATCAAATGCTCTTGCTCTCCCTGAGCTTTTTTCCGCAATTTTTGGGCGACTTCCAACCGCTGGCGGGATTGTTCCGCTTCTCTGGAAAGATGTTCGCTGATTCCCTGCATTTGCCTTGCGATTTTGGTCAGATCTAGCATCCGTTCCCCCTGGGTATAAAATAGCCCGTTGTTGCTTTTGCTGTATTTATTTTATAGCCCAGGGCCGGACCTTTCGATGATTGAGTCTTTGATTTAAGGCCAAACGGAACAGTCTTGACCGAAGCTAGACAAGGACAAGAGTTCTATCCCGGAATTGTTCTGCGCTGCTGAACGATCGCTGGGGGTATTATATCCCCAGTCTGCTAGATATAATTTGACTGCTGTCAGGTCCAGTTGTTTTTGGACGGATTCTAAGGTTTTTAAGCGGTCTTCTACAAACCAAATGGTTGGGGTTGGGGTGATTTTTCCCAAAAGTTCTCTGAGAATTTGATGTTTAGGACGCTTGACATTTTTGCCAAATATGCAGTCTTCTGGGAGTTGGATGCCTTGTTGTTGCAGCAGCGATCGCACGAAGCGTTCTTCTTTGGTGGTGATGATCACCAGTTGCTGACTGGAGGCAAGGTAGCTTTGCAGGCGATCGATGACTCCGGGATAAAACCGATGCAAACTCAACCATCCGGTGAGATCTTCGGCAATCCATTCATCCCGGACGCCATCGACGATCGCCGCTAAATCTGTGGGGTTTAATCCTTCAGCGGTGACGATTTGCGAACAAATTGCGGGCCAGTTTTCTAATATTTGGTCAGGGTTGGTTCCTAAAAGCAGCGATCGCACCAGGACTGGCATCTCCCATCCCGTTTCAATCGCCGGTCTGAGTTGATAAAATAAGGGCGCGATTTCTTCCGGGGGGAGGCGATCGGCATTCTGCCAGATTTGGCAATACGATCGCCAAGTGGTTTGGAAATATTCGATTAATCCGTCACAAATGACGCCATCAAAATCAAGGGCTAGAATTGTCGGAGGGTTAGACACAATCAGATTTCAGGGTAGAGAATCTCCTTGCCAATTTTCCCACAAATGGCGGCAGGCTGTCAGAATTCATTCCAAAACAAAAGACCCACTTTTTATTAAAAAGTGGGTCTTTTGTTTAGATGCTTGAACACTGATAGCAGACGCCTTCATTCAGTGATTATCTGAACTAAACTCTGATTTATAGCGTTGTAGTCAACTGGGGCGGAAGGATTCGAACCTCCGGATGCCTGGACCAAAACCAGGTGCCTTACCGCTTGGCGACGCCCCATTTCTCTGACCTTAAACATACTAACAGATACCTCCCTGGTTTTGTCAACTGTTTTTATAAAATTTTTTTTCCAGGGGTCTTGGAGGAGATGGGGAAAATGTTTGTAGTAACGACTTCAGTCGTTACCGCGTGACTTGGCGTCAGCCAAGTCACGCACCCCTGTCTGGATCCTCTAGTCTCTTTATAGGTGCTTAGGGAACTCCAAAAAATAAACTCTCCAAAACGTTCGTTCGTAGTGATGGATCAACGGAGTAGCGCCGTCAATGTAGGGGCGCAATGCTTGCGCCCTCCGGAGGGCGCAAGCATTGCGCCCCTACACATACCTTTCTTTCAGTTTAACGGTTGGAGGATTTATATTTTGCAATCCCTTGAAGTCGTTACTACGAACGAAGAGGGATAACGACTTCAGTCGGGACGTTGAACATCTCCCATTAGGCGCAGCGACTTTTAACGTAGGGTTGTTTAGCGGGAATTTGAATTAAAAATTCAGTACCCTGACCGGGTTCTGAGTCACATTTGAGGACACCGCCATGTTTATCGACGACAATTTTATAACTAATGGAGAGGCCGAGGTCGGTGCCTTTGCCTACGGGTTTGGTGGTAAAGAAGGGGTCAAATAGGCGTTTTTTGACTTCTTCCGTCATACCGGGTCCGTTATCGCGAATGCGAATGGAGACTTCGGTGGGGTTGCCGAGGGCGTCGGTTTTGGCGATGTCGGTGCTGATTGTAATAATATGGGGCGCGCCTTGATTTTCTAGGGCGTCCATTGCATTGGTGAGAATGTTCATAAAGACTTGATTGAGTTGTCCGGCGTAACATTCCACTTTGGGGAGTTTTCCGTATTCTTTGATGAGTTCTACGCCGGGGTCTTTGCCTTTGGGTTTCCAGCGGTTGTGCAAAATCAGGAGGGTGTTATCAATGCCTTCATGAATGTCTACGGGCTTCATTTCGGCTTCGTCGAGACGAGAGAAGTTTCGCAAGGAGACGACAATTTGACGGATGCGATCGGCACCCATCTGCATGGAGGCGAGGATTTTCGGCAGATCTTCGAGGAGGAAGTCGAGGTCGATATCTTCGGAGACTTCGAGAACTTCTGGGGCGGGGTTGGGGTAGAGGGTTTGATAGACTTCGATTAGGTGCAGCAGGTCTTGGGTGTAGTTGTTGGCATGGACGAGGTTGCCGGTGATGAAGTTAACGGGGTTGTTGATTTCGTGGGCGATGCCTGCGACCATTTGTCCCAAGCTGGACATTTTCTCGGTTTGGATTAACTGGGCTTGGGTTTGTTTGAGGTTTTGCAGGGCAACGCTGAGTTGTTGGGCTTGGGTTTGGGCGGCGAGGGCTGCGGCGTGGGTTTGGGCGTAGAGTTCGGCTTGGTCGATCGCCAGGGCAAGTTGGTCTACGACGCCTTGGAGGAGTTCGATTTCGCTATCGGTCCAGGGGCGGGGTTCGCTATGGCTACAGACGACGGCCCCGAGTTGACCAGAACGGGTTTCTAAGGGCAGGAGGAGGACGGAGACAATGCCCATGTCACAGAAGAGGGTGCGGGTTTTGTCGTCTAAGTCGGCGCTGGTATCGAGGCGATCGCTTCGCAAGGATTCTAGGTCGCGAATTTTCTGGGTGAGGGGACCGCTGAGGGAGGCGGGGTATTCGCACAGGAGGTTTTTTTTGTTGGGCGATCGCGATTCATGGGTGACGGTGAGACTGGGCTGAAGCGGATGAGGCAAGTACCACAAAAAGTGACAGCGGTCAATTTGTAAGAGGGAGTGAATTTCGGTGACGGCGGTTTCGAGGATGGTGTCGAGGTCGAGGGAGTTGCGAATCTGACTGGCAAGGCGGAATAGCAAGCCTTCACGACGGGAGAGGAGGGCTTCGCGGGTGCGATCGCGATCGATGGCTAGGGCTAAAGTGCTCGACAACCAGATTAAGAGGTTTTGGACGGGTTCGCTGACCCCATTCTCGATGACGACGGCCATGACGCCACAAATCTGGTCGTCGATGACTAAGGGTTGCAGTAAGCAATCTGGGTGGAGTTCACAATTTTCTAAGCTGTCGTTTTTGCCCCGTTCTCTTGGGCGAACTAAACAGCCGGTGTAAGTTTTGCGGGTTTGCGCGACGGTGCCAATTTGGGTTTGTCCTAGGGGAATGCGATCGGGGAACAGTTCCTGGTCCAGGGGAATCCCAACAGTCGATCGCATCTCTAGTTCTTTGAGGGCCGGATTCAAGGTCCAAACTGCGGCGGAGGTGGCTTCTAAATACTCCACGATCGCCCTCATGATCGGCGGGAACAGGGTTTCTAAGGTTCCTCCTTTGGCGAGGAGTCGGCCAATTTGAGCACTGAACCCATAGAGGCGACTGCTATTGAGAGGAGTGTCTTCGAGTTGGTTTTGGGGGGTCACATTTTGGAAATACACGGATAAACCTTCGGAGTTTGGGTAGGCTTGCATTTTTAAACACCGTCCCAGATAAAATGCCTTAGCTTGTGACCGTCCGTGCCTCACCGAGGGCGCGTCGGTACTCCTCTATCAATTTAGACTGATTCCATTGGCCTAATTCTTGCCAAATATTTTTACCTACTAAAAGATGCCTGGGTTTGCCTAAAATTTCTTCACCCTGAGGGTTGATTTCGGTAAAATTCCACTCGCGATCCAGTCGAAAATAACCTACATTTGTTAGATCTTCCCCCCAGGCGATCGCACAGGTATCATTAGAGGTCCTGACCATCTTGGCATCTGGTGGTTGAGGATCACAGGACTGGGTGTTAGTCGTTTTATCCATGACGATTCCATCTATGTACAGGGGTTCTACCCCAGGACCCAACATTCTGCACTGGCGATCGCCATTCAGCAGATCGTCGCTTACGACACACCCATTCCCAGATGCGATCCCCTAGTATTCTGCCCCAGTTCCAGGAAAACGCTCGTGGCAGAATCAAAGCGTCTCTGATTTCCGACTCCACTCGGTTACAGTCCTCAGAATGTATCAAACTGACGTAATCGCATAAGGTTTGATCCATAACTGGAAAACTATTTCTATCTGAGACCACTTCTAAATGGTGTTCCTCCAGAGTTGGACCCCTGTAACTCTCGATCAACTCCCAGATGCTTTTGATCGCCACCCTAGTATCAACCCAATGTTTTGGCTTTTGCTTGACTGCTCGGCCTATTATGGACAGTTTTACCACAAATGGAATCATCGAGGATGAATCACCTCCCATCGCCTTCAATGCCGCTTGATTTCCCGGCACCAAAAAACGGACGGCCCGAGGGCTGTAGCTACGTTGAGCGACCCCTCCTCCGTTCTCCTTCCAGGCCAGGGTCCTGGAAAGGCCGATTGACCATTGATCCCTCGGGTTATTTTTGATTTGTGCTTGACTTGGCACTGGTCCTTTCATTTGAAGGTACCCCTCCCCAAATTAGAAACGGCCAGTCTTTCTGACTGGACTGGAGCTTTTTATCATGGATTGGATTGCCCGGGACTGAGTTAATTTTACGGGAAATCACTCCCACTCGATCCAGGGAAATTGCGGATTAAGGACTAATTTTAAAAAAGCGCAGATCCAGCCATCCTTGTCAATTTTAGCTAAGGTATTTTCCCGAGCGCTATAATTATAGCTGACCGTTTTATTCCCTCTTTCATCCTCTCCTATCATCTAGTATGTCTTTTTTGTTGCTTTTTTTTAAACTATTTAATAAAAATTAACTTTTGGTAAAAGTCACTCGGGCTGGGTCAAGGAGCAAGGGAGAGGACAACTGCTGCGTTGCCGAGGCGCGTTAAATTTGTAGTCGAAGAAAAGCCGAGTTTAAAATACCTAATGATATCAAAAAAAGACCCTTGATGTCAAGGAATCCTAACGAATAAAGCGGGAACCCAATCCGAGGCGATCGCCCCGGGCTGCGGTCACTCGGTCCGCTCAACCTAACTGGGTCTTTTTGGACCTGGATAGACCACGGGAACGGGCTTCTCCCCTGGAAAAGAAATCCTCCAATCCACACTCTTCTCCCTGGGTTTTTGATCATCCCACTGGATGTTTACCCGCTACCGGGGAGCGGTGAACTGACCCGATCTCAATGCAAAGAAACGATAAAGAAAAAATCAGTCTCTGTAAAGAAATCGTAAACTATTTTTCCGGCATTATTTCCGGAATTTCACCAGGCAGCGGGACATGAATCAGCCCCTCTACCCTCTGATCTCTAGCCCCATTCCAGAACCCAAGACAACTCTCACACTTTTCTGCGGTGGGGAACCTTTGATGCAGAACCGTATCCCTTTTTACGAGGGTTATGCGGGGATCGCTGCTATTGAATGCCTTCGGATCCCATCCTCTAAATCCATCGGGGAATCCGATGCCTAAACTAGGTAATGATCCATACCCTGGGTTCAAACGAAGAATCTCCTGATCTCGTTACTTTTTTTAGGGCGGTCCATTCAAACTTCTCACTCCATTGCTCGTATCCCTTGGGGAACTTTTAAGCTTCTCCCGTATCCTCAAACTCATCCGGTTTTACCACTGCTATACCCAAACAGTTCACTGGGAGTTTCCTACTCTCGTTCAGGGCTGATTATCTTGATTTTCTGGGGAGTTCACCCTGATTAATTAGGAATATTTGCTGACTGAATCCGAGTAGATTGTCACTTTTTCCCTCAATGCTTCTGAGTCTATTCTCAGGTTGAGGACCGAAGTTTTATTCCGTAGTTGAGGAATAATGCTGGATTAAATCAGAGTAAGGCAGGTCTCCTGGATGCTTTCCGAGATCAGAGTCACTGGGTTTTCTCAAAAAAATATAGCACCGACTGGACTTCATCCCCCTTTGCCCAGCTTCTTTACGGGAGAATCGTTATTTGGTTTACCAGCCCCTCAAAGTCTGGAATCAGCCTGGGTCAAACCATGAAAAAATGTAACTTTTGTATTAAGTTTTATGACCTCTCGCGTTCAGCTTCGATTCCCTAGCCCGTGTTTTCAGAAAAAGTATTAAGAGATACTTAAAAAGTGCGGAAAGTGATCTATAAAACAAAACATCAGTCAAGTATCAGCTACAAAGGAGGAAGATATCTAAAATCGGGTTGCCCAAGAGGTAGGCGAAGTCAAAACTTTCTCAGAATTCACGAATCACAGATCTCAAGTTGTTAAAGGGATGCTGATCAGATGAAGAAAGGAAAAGCTTGTCACTCCACTGATGCCCAGTAGAACCCCGAAGGAGAACTCACGAATCGAAAGGAATATCCGGAAAACCGAGTTTTCCGCAACCCAGTCTCAAAGAATTTTACGATCGCCCAAGGGGAAGCCCCTGAGTTAGCACCGCCGGACCCGCAAGGGTTAGATGCTTCACCGATTCCATCACCAGAATCAGGCCTTTGCTAATTAGAGAAATTGTTTAAAAGTAAAGCCCGGGGCCACAGAGTGCAATTGTGCGGAAATATTTAAGTACAGGAAGTTATTAGCTATGTTAACCACACTTCAATCCCAGTATAGAGAACAAGCTGAAGTACAGGAACTCCAGCAACAACTCGCCGCCAGTGAAATCCGGTTTCGGAATGTCATCGATAAATTGGCCGATGGCATTATCATCGTTGATGGTAAGGGACTGGTCCGCTTTATTAACCGCGCTGCGGAATGTTTGCTGTCATGTCCAGCGGATGCTCTGCTGGGGAAAGAAGTGTTTGGCACTCGGGTTTTTGAAATTCAGGGGGGTCAAATCGGGACGGAAATTATTCAGCGGGTGGGAGATAGCGATCGCAATAGCACAAGAGTGGTACAAACGCAAGTGGAAATTTTGCGGAAAGGAGAAGAGGATGCGATCGCTGAGATGCGAATTGTAGAAACCGAATGGGAAGGGGAAAAAGCGATGATGGCGTCCCTGCGGGATATTACGTCCCGGGTGCGTGCACTGGAAGCATTGCAAAAATCTGAGGCGCAACTTAGAGAACAAACCCACCAACTTGAGAGGACCCTCCAACAACTCAAGCAGACTCAATCTCAACTGATTCAAACGGAAAAAATGTCGAGTTTGGGTCAAATGGTAGCTGGGGTGGCTCATGAAATTAACAATCCGGTTAACTTTATCTACGGAAATATCGATCACGCCAGTTGCTATATCCAAGATTTAATGGGGTTGATGGAACTTTATGAACAAAATTACCCCAATCCGGCAGAAGAGATTACTCAGTACCAAAAGGAAATTGATCTAGAGTTTTTGAGTCAAGACTTACCCAAACTCCTCTCTTCGATGAAGTTGGGAACCGATCGCATCCGCGAGATTGTGATGAGCTTGCGGAATTTCTCGCGGTTGGATGAGGCGCAAATGAAGCGAGTGAATATTCATGAAGGGATTGATAGTACCCTGTTGATTCTGCAAAATCGCCTAAAAGCGCGATCGGCATTTCCAGGAATTGAATTGGTTAAAGAGTACGGAGACTTCGAGCAGATTGAATGCTATGCCGGACAACTCAACCAAGTGTTTATGAATATTATCAGCAATTCCATTGATGCGATTGAAGAAAGTTCTAAATTTTTAGTGCTGCATTCTGAATTGTCCGACTCCACCGGGGACGGCGCAGGGTCTATTCCTAAAATCTCGCCCCAAATTAAAATAGCAACGGAATTGGTGGAAAAGAGTTCGGCGAATGGCGATCGCGATGAAACCCGTCTGCTGATTAAAATTTCCGATAATGGTCCAGGAATGAGCGAGGAAGTGCGGCAACGATTGTTTGATCCGTTTTTTACCACCAAACCTGTAGGCAAAGGGACGGGGTTAGGTTTGTCCATTTCCTATCACATCGTGGTGGAAAAACATGGCGGACAATTGCAATGTCTCTCGACCCCTGACGAAGGCACGGAATTTATCATTGAAATTCCGATTCAACAGCAAAAACGTAAGCCTTCTGAAACTCCGATCAATCGCTCGGATTTACGTCCCCAAACGCGCTTTCAATCTCATCTGAAGGCTTGCTAAATTCCCTTTGGTTTTGACGACCCACTGAGGTTGAAAGTTATGGTTTCCTAGGGTGCGGTCTCCTGAAGCAGTGGAGTCCCTAGCTGTGAATCTTCATAATGGGCCTTAAAATCGGCTTAATTTTAAGCGCGGTCCATTGTCTGAGGTTGGGCTATCTTTTCAAGTTTTAAATCAGCGACCCCCTGAGCCAGTCCTATTTCTGCATCATCAGCAGAACGGAACGGGTGACGGGTGAAATTTGCTGTTTCTGGATTAATTTTCTAGGTTCGGAATGGGGGTCGGTTGGGGACCCTCATCAAGTTGAGGGGGAGAGTTATCCAGGGTTGAAACTCTCGGGGAATTTACCTAGAAATACTATAACAGATTTTTCAAAAAAATACCAACTCCGTAAAAAAACTGAAAGAGATTAAACCCCGGGTTCGGCTAACAGTATGGGGACGGAAGAAAGCCCGGTATTCAAGTGGCGATCGCCCCCAATTCAGTGGAGTGGATCCGATAGGCACAGGGGCGATCGCCTCCTCATTAATGGGCTTTATTTAACCGCTTAGAAATCCAACTGGTTAATCCACTCAACAGCGCACCGGCCATTAAAATGCCAATGGCGGGATTAAACACAGGTTGCCAGAGTTGATGCCAGAGATCGAGGCCAAGATTGACGCCAGTGGAGCGTCCCACGACGGCGATCGCAAACCAAACAAAGCTTAACAATACGAAAAATACATCGGCAACTAAAAACAGGTTCAGCCAATTTAAAAGTTTTTCTTTCATGGGCGCTTGTTAGTCCTAATTCTTTAAAACCATTCCTCCGATTGCGGCGATCGCAGTGCGGTGAATGGTAAGATACCACGGCTAGGGTATCACGAGTGGGGTAAGTCCGGGGAATCCGAAGGGAATCCCTTCCTTAGATGCGTCGGAGTAACGGAAT
This sequence comes from uncultured cyanobacterium, assembly GCA_963821735.1. Lineage (GTDB taxonomy): Bacteria > Cyanobacteriota > Cyanobacteriia > Cyanobacteriales > Laspinemataceae > Laspinema. Next base: position 274,502 of record CAWGFK010000070.1, on the reverse strand, counting down.
TACTCTCGGAGAATGAACAATCCCCCAGATATTGATGCTCAGGCACAAACTGGCTAAAGCCAGCAAGATATAGGTAGGAGCCATGACTACGCCCACCAGGAACCAGCTAACAACGTGCAAGATCATGACCGTGGCATAAAAACTGGCGATCGCTGCCATCACCCGAATCTGGAGTTTCGGGGTTCCGAGTCCCATAAAAATCAGAGTTTGTAAGGTGGCTAGTAAGTTGGCCGGAACCAAAAACGCGCAAATTGCAATACAGTGGCTTCGAGAAAATTCGCAAATCAGATCAAACATTATAAACTTATGAAATTGTTTTGTGCTAAGTGGAACTCAAAAATTGGCCTGGGTTTACTCTAGCATATTGATTTTGATATGGTACGAATGATAGATAAATTTTATCAAAAATTGAGGTATGGTAAAAATAAGAAAGTTGTAAATTCTTGTAAAGGATAGTGCACCCAATGGAAAATGCAGAAGGGATATTTAATGTAGTGGCTGGACTGCTGGCCGTCGGGATTTTTGTCGGGGGGATGCTGATGATGTTTACCACAGTCTGGACGACCAAGCGGTAAATCCCCGAAACTCCAAAACCCATCTCGGGAGTAGCGGTGCGATCGCATCGCTACTCCCGTTAATCCGGTTGAAACGGGCGTATCGGTACGCTAGATGCTACAGAATCCGGATGGAGTCGTACCCAAAACAACGGAAAAAAATTCCGAGAGTCAGTGCCACATTCGGGGGCAAAATTGGTTATGATAGGATACAAAACCCCTTAGTGGTTTGTCCCTCAATGCAAAATAGATTCTTCATCAATCAACTGATGAGCGCGGGAATCCTCTCGGTGGCGATCGCACCTTGGATCCAACCCCTTGTCAACGCTCGCGAACCCGTTCCCTTGTTTTTATTTGATACTCAATGTGTCACCAATGGACCGGGGCGATCGCAAGAAGAAACCTTAGATATATCCGTCGGGAGAAAAGTCTATCGTTCTTATTTCTTTTTAGGACCCGGAAGTCGAGAAGTCTCAGTAACTTGTCGGATTGGAGAACAAGCGGGTCAATTTGAATCCCTGTTATTAGAATTTGGAATGCGCGACAATGACCGAGGGAGTCCGCCGAATGCGGTCAATATTTATTTAGATGGAGTGCGGGAGGTATCCCATACCCTGAGTCCCGGAGAGCAAGTCTCTGTATCCCTGAATCTGACCAACGTCAGTCATGTTGCCATTGAAACTGTTTGTTCTACTCAAAGTCGCTATTGCGATCGGGTGTACTTCTTTGAATCGACCCTTTTACCTCGGATGAATTTAGCCCCCTCCGAGCCTAATTCTGAGTCTCCCAATCAAATTTAGCAACGGTTGGGTTGGGAACCCCAACCCCTACAATGGCATGGGAATTGTTTCAATTTCGTTGCCACTATTGATTGTCAAAATAATTGCAACGGTAGGGGTTTGGTCCCCAAATCCTCTCTTGGGTTTGGAAACCAAACCCCTACTTGATATCCCAAGAATGGCAAAATTTACGTTATAACCAAGGACGAGTCACTTGTTCCAATTGCGCCACTTCACCCGCCGTTAATTGCCATCCCACGGCACCGGCATTTTGTCGCGCCTGTTCCGCATTTTTAGCCCCGGGAATCGGAATAATACCCCCTTGAGCAATCAACCAATTCAAAGCAACTTGAGCGGGAGTTTTGCCATAATTTTGACCGAATTGGCGCAACAAATCTAAAACCGGAGAAATTTTTCTTAATCCCTCCGGTTTGAACCGGGAATCCCACTGGCGAGGTCCGCTGGGTTGGGGACCGTCGGGGGTATATTTGCCCGTGAGTAATCCTTGTTGGAGGGGACTATAGGCCAAAATTGTGATTCCTAATTCCCGGGCAGTTTTGATAATTCCCTGGGTTTCTACCTCCCGAGATAATAAAGAATAACGCACCTGATTGACGGCTAAAGGAATGCCGCGTTTGGATAAAACACCATGAGCTTCTCGCATTTGGTCGGCAGAATAATTGCTGACGCCAATGGTTTGAATTCTGCCTTTTTCCACTTCATCGGCTAAAGCATTCATCAAGGTTTCTTGGCTCATTAAAAAGGTAAAAGGCCAATGGACTTGATACAGCATGACTTGGGTTAATTGCAGGCGATCGAGACTAGCGGTAATCGCTTCAGCAACGGATTCAGCCGTAAACCGCCAGGGTAAAGGACCGTATTTTGTAGCAACTTGAATCGGGGTTTCAGTTTGTCGAATGAATTGACCGAGAAGCTGTTCAGATTTACCTAATCCATAGACTTCAGCGGTATCAAAAAAGGTAATTCCGGCTTCGACAGCGGCATGAAAGGCTTCCTGAACCTGAGTGGCCCCGTAATCTTTGCCATAGTTCCAAAATAGGGTATCTCCCCAGGACCAAGCACCAATACCAAGGGTCGGTACGGTTGGTCCATTGTTTCCTAATTGAATGAATTCCATCGGTTTAAAACCCTGAATTTTTGATTCCTATTGTATTGTAATCCAAAATTACCAAGGGCTGCCAATCAGAGTAAACACTGACCAAAAATAGGGATGTTTAAAATCCCGGGTTTGATTTTCGTTGATGCCATCGGAACGCAGGGAAAAATTGGCGGATTCAGAGAAGAGGCGATCGCCTTCAAAGCGAACTCGTCCCTCCAACATGGCAATCTGTGCCTGTCGCAGCGCCTCTGCTTTAATGGGTGCGGTTTTTAGATTTTGGTAGAACTCTGTCATCAGGGCTAATGTTCCTTCATCGCTGACGTAAGTCAAACTCGCGATGGCGGTTTTTGCCCCAATTTGCACCGCTAATCCCGCAAACCCTAACTCCGCTTCTAAACTGCCGATCGCCGTGCGACAAGCACTTAAAACCAACAAATCCACCGGGGGATTGTTCCATTCTAAATCCCGCATTTCCTGTAAGTTTAAAGGTCCGTCCCAAAGCTGGATATAAGATTCACTGGGGTCACCGGCATTAAATTGCCCGTGAGTGGCTAAATGGACTAACCGAAAGGGTTGAGAGGCGCGCTGAAATTTGAGGTTTTCTAAGGTAAATTCTTCATTTAAAAAGGCTTGTCCGTTCTCTAAAGTCTGAATAATCGCTTCTAATTCCAACGGAACGGCTGGCAGATTGGGTAAATTACTAAAAGTTGATGCACCCATTGCTAAAATGGGAAAATTCCGAATATCCTGATAGCGAGTATCGGTTAAGTTCACACTGGGAATTAAGCCCAGACGATATTTTTCGACTAAAAACTGCTCTCCATCGTGTAAGGCGGCAATCGGAAGGGTTCGTAATCCCGGGTCCATTGAAAAGGCAATGGTGTCAATTTCTTGGGCTGCTAATTCTGAGGAAATGGGGGCAATCAGCCATTGATACAGTTGTCGCGCCGGTGGTAAATAGGTTTGAGTATTTAATCGTTTGAGGTCCGTAACTTGGGTCAATAAATTTCGGGCGGTGGATAATAATTGTTCTTGATTGGCTTCGGGAATGATCCGGTGAATGGGTTGACCCTTGGGGGTGACTAGGACTAAATCTAGGCGATCGCCTCGGGATAAAACATAAACAATCGCCGGATTTGTCCCAGTTTCTTGGGAAATTTGGCGCAATTTTTGGATAATTTCTTCATAGGAGAGGGAGTCTCCCCCTAAATCTTCTTGAAAATAAGTTTCAAATTCAGATTGTCGGAGTCCTTCAATTTGCTCAATAGTTGCCCCGAGATTGTCAGTCCCTTGATTCAGCAAATCATCTAGGTTTAATCGGTTGGTTGCAACCCGATCCTCGGGTAAAATTCGACTATCCAGTTGGCGACTTTCAAGCTGAATCAGAGGTTGCGCTTCTGGGGGTCTTTCTAGCTGAGTTTGTAACAAGTTTTCCGGCAAGTTTAGGGAGGGAGAAGACTCAGGAATCGGTGCCGGGGGGAGGATGATTGAGGGTTCTGTGGCAGCAGAGACTAAAGAAATATTCCCTTGAGTAAAGGAAAAGGGAAAGGACTGTACGGGGACAATCCTATTATTTCCATCCGTCATAATCGCCGCTAGAGTGCCATTGAGTTCAGCTTCACCGATAATAAATGGCGCTTGGGCGATCGCACTGCCATGACTAATTTTTATCTCCCCTTCCTCGCTTACCCCGGCAGTGGAAATGCTGGCATCGGGGGAATTGGCATCCAGTAAGGTATCCGTTGCCCGAAAAAAGCGTCCGGTGGTAATTTCGACCGTTCCCCCGGTCCTCCCCTGCGCGCTAATAGACTGGATTTGTATATCCCCAGGGGCCGTTAAGATGACATCCCCTGCTGCTTGTTCTGTGGCATTAGTGGCAATTGTACCCGTTTGAATTCCCGGTGCCAAGGGTTGTCCAGCAATGCCTTGGCAAGACTCACAAGCAGAAATAGTGAGATTGCCCCCGCCAAATAATCCGGAGGTATTAATCTCTTCCGTGAGAATGCGACTGCCGGTACTGGTGAGAGTAATTTCGCCTCCAGTTCCCGTAGTTGTTGAAGTATTCAGGATGCCAGTGGTAATTTCTCGTCCTGCCGTGACTTCCAGGGTTCCCCCCGGTAAAATCATATCCCCAATGGTGACAAAACTGTTGGTACTGGTGAGCGTGATTTGGCCCGGATTAGCGGTAACATTTCCTACAGCAATTTGCTCTGTGGCATCCAGTTCTAAAACCGGGGTTGTCGGATTGGCGTTCTCCCCGACTAGGTTCACATCTTCCAGGACGATTGTTCCGGAACTGTTCACCGTCAGGCGATCGGCTGTAATCGTTTCAGATGCCGTCATTGCGGTGGTTTCCTCAATGGCGATCGCCCCTAATGCACCCCCTTCCCCACCCCCGACTTCCCGCGCAAAGATAATACTGCCTGCGGTATTCAGAGTGAGAGATTGGGCCGCATTTTCCTGACTATTCAGGGTATTATTAAACGTAATCAAACTTCCCGGAGTCAGGGTACTCAAGCGGATATCATTCCCGAGAATCACCGCACTATTCAGAATAATATTCCCCTGGGACACAATATCACTGGATAGGGTTAAGACATCCGCCACAATGTCCAAACTGCCGAGGGGAACCTGACTGCCAACAGGTTGATTCACTGCCACAGTCCCCAAGGGCGAACTGACTGTAAGCTGGCGTTCCCCATCGATTGTGCCATTAAAAGTGATGTTACTTCCGGTAAAGGTCACATCGGCATTCAAAAAGATATTGCCAAAGCTGAGTTCTCCGTCGGTAATGACATTGGCACTCACTAAGGTTGCGCCTGCGGTATCGATATTCAGGGTCGCATTGTCTGAGAGAGTGAGATTTCCGGCGATATCCGTCGCACCTTGTCCTTGAGGCGATCGCAAGGTAACCGGATCGCTGAAGTCCACAATGTCAGCAATGCTAATCAGTCCGGTGCTATTTTCGGACCCAATAATAATCGAACTAAATCCATCTTCTAGGGCCGCTAAATCCGCCACCGTCAGATCCAAAACCGTATTTCCGCTATCACTCCCCCCCGATAAAACAATAGTTTGGTTGGGATTTCTCGGTTGGAGGGTTAAAATTCCAGTGCTAGTAATTGTATTATTCAAATCAATTTCATTCCCTGTCAGGGTAATATTGCCACTGCCACTGTTGACAATTCCTACAGTCAGGGTATTGCCTGCATCCAGGTTAATATTGCCATTAACCGTGGTTCCTAAAGAGACGACTTCCCCAGCAGTAATAATATTTCCGGTGCGACTCAGGACTGAAATATCCCCCCCATTAGTGATGAGATTTCCGGTAATAATATCGCTACTCGCTGAGAGAATGGCCGGACCTCCAGCGGTGGTAATATTGTTAACGGTAATGCTGCCTCGACTGAAACTTTCACTAGCGGAAAATACGGTGTCGGAAATCGCCTGATCCGGAGGAACATTGGCAACATTAGATAGACTCGCTTCCCCAGCGCGCAGAATCACCGAGGGACTGCTAGTGAGAATGGGGATATCCGGATCGGAACCCGTTAGAGTGGTGTCGGGTTGGGTGATATTAATACTCACCCCGATAATGCTCCCCCCGGCCTCCACTTTCAGGGAAGCGCCGGTATAGTCCCCAAAAGTCACATCCCCATTGGAAGTCACAATCGGGTCAAATAGACTGATCAGGGTTCCGGGTTCTCCCGAAGCTGTGCGAATCGCAAAATTCCCCCCGGCTGCAAAGTGAGAATCTCCAGAAATTGGACCCTCACTCACCAAGGTGATATCCCCCCCAGCACGAAAGGGTTCAAATTGAAACTTCACCTGATCCACTGAAGGGATAGAATCCAGGGCTAAGATATCAATAGCGCGATCGCCTCGCAAGGTCAAATTGCCCCCGGAATCGGCTAAAAAAGGCCGGTCCAGGCTGTCTCGCACCCGTACCGTATCCCCAGCCCGCAACTGCATCTCCCCGGTGGTTTGTAGAGTGGTTTCCACTAAGGTGAGGTTTTGGTGAGCCGACAAGGAGACTGTTTCCCCAGATAAGTGAGATTGGGTGGTTGCCACATCTCCTGATGCGATTTCCAGTCCGGAACTGATTAATTCCACCGTTCCATCGGGGTTGATGCGAACATCAGTCACATGGGAAGCATTCCCCCCAGTGAGTAAAGCGGGTAAGGCGATCGGTGCGACTGGAAATGGTGCAGCAATGTCCAAACTCAGGAGATGATTCGGTTGAGACAAGCGCACCCAACTCGAACCGGGAACCGTCGCCATTGTTATATTTCCCTGGGGTGAGGCGACGGTTCCCTGATTCAAAATCGTTCCCCCAATCAGGGTTAAATTTTGCCCCGCTGCCACGGTTAAACTCCCGGAATTAATGATAGTACCGGGCTGCACTGTTTCAAAAATCAAGGCACTGGGAGTTCCCACTAAATCTGCATAAATATTCCCTCCCACCGCATTAAACCAGCCGTAATCAAATCCTATTCCCGTTGCCGTTGTTGCTAGAAAAGACCCGGGGACATTCAGACTGGCATTCGGTCCAAACACTATCCCGGCAGGATTCATTAAATAAAGATGCGATGCACCGCCGGTTACCTGAATTAATCCATTAATATAAGAAGCATTACCGCCATTAATTCGGCCTAAAATATTGACAATTGCGGGATTAGAAATAAAATTAGCAATCTCAGCGGGATTCAGCCCAAATTCAGTAAAACTATGGAACAGATTCCGACCATCGGAGGACCGTTGACCCCCAGTGATATCATAACGGTTTCCCTCCGGCGTAACAACAGTCCCCGTCCCATCTGTTGCCGGGATAATCGGTTGAGATTGGGCGCTCAAAGCCGAGAAGAACACCGCCAAGGGTAGCATCAAAAGCCCGATAGAGAGTGCTTTGGGGTATGATTTCCCTGATTTTGTTGAGTGGGTCACCGTTTTCCGATCCATTGCCGCCATTCCCTCTAAAATTTGCGATCGCTTGTTAACTAACACTCTAGCCGCCAACACCCTGATTTTTCTCTAGGGACCGACAGAGTATCTCTACCTACCCCTAGAGAAATATTGGCACAGTCCGAGTCCAAAAACTAGGTTTTTGGATGGTTAGATTATAACTTTTATAGCTGCCTTTACCTTGATTAAATCTTTTTCACTCAGGCAACCTCATCGTTAAAAACAACAGTAAAAAAGACTATTTCTCTTTTGCTGTCTAAACTTTTCAGACTTTTTTTGCCTTGTTCATGCCTCGAATAACTCAGGTAAGCTATACGGATTCCCCATAGCCTGCCGCCTGAATAAAATTGGACAGTCCACTTGATTGGCTTGAATTCAAATTCATTCAAGCCGATTTTGTTTCATCTGTCAAGCAGAAACTTTTTTGTAAAAAAAGGAGTCGCCCCCTTCCTTACTTCTACTCCTAATTTTTTTAAGATTTATGAACGAAGAGTGATATTTATCCTTCGGAAAGGGCATAACTAAACAAGGGTGGAGTCGTCTTTGTAGCTACTTCTGTCTCTCTGGCGGACTACCTTTGTGACTCGGTTCGAGTGGGACCAGCACACCAACCCAAGAATTATTCCAACAACCTGTCTTATAGCTAGGGCAACTTAAACATTATGACCGTCATTCAAGGTACACCGCTCGATGATACCTTAGTCGGAATTCTGGGCAACGATTTTGTGTATGGGTGGCAAGGCAATGATATCTTAGATGGTGCAGATGGGGATGATATCCTCTACGGGGATCAAGGATCTGATACCCTGATTGGCGGGAATGGCAATGACTTACTCGCAGGCAGTCAAGGCGATGATGTCTTAGATGGCGGGGATGGCAATGATATCCTCTATGGTGGACAGGGGGAGGATGTTTTAATTGGAGGATTCGGCAGCGATCGCCTATTTGGAGATGCTGGATTCGATACTTTTTATTTGGAATGGGGTGCAGATACCGTCACCGGAGGCAAAGATAAAGATACCTTTATTCTGTTTCCCACCCTCGGCGGTAACACCTTAGCAGAAGCAGCGGTAATTACGGATTTTAAGCCCTTAGAAGATCAACTAGAACTCTCCGGGGGACTCACCTTTGAAGGATTGAATATTTTTCAAGGCACCGAAAATTATGCTAACGATACGATTATCCAGGACCGCAATACCGGGCGATATTTAGCAATTTTGCTGAATGTGACAACGCCGAGTTTTGTGCAAGAGGTGACTGGAGATATCCCAAGAGAAGAGACAGCAGTACCCGCAGAAGCAGCAACAGAACCACCGTTGATCACCTTTGCCAGTCCCTCACCCGCAAGACCACCGACTACCCCCCCCATAATCCCACCCGCAAGACCACCGACTCCCCTTCCTGGAAATCAACCGGATGATACCCTTCCTGGCAATCAACCGGATGATACCCTTCCTGGCAATCAACCGGATGATACCCTTCCTGGCAATCAACCGGATGATACCCTTCCTGGCAATCAACCGGATGATACCCTCCCTGGCAATCAACCGGATGATACCCTCCCTGGCAATCAGGCCCCGACTAATATTATCCTCTCCAATACCAGTATTGCCGAAAACAGTACCGACGGAGCGATTATTGCCGCCTTATCCACCGTAGATCCCGATGAGGGAGATACCCATACTTATACCTTAATCGATAACGCGGGGGACGGTTTACCCTCAGTGGCAATCAATTAGCAATTGCCAATGGCACCTTACTCGATTTCGAGACAGCCACGAGTCATTCGATTATCCTGCAAACCAGCGACTCCGCAGGGAATACCTTTGATAAACCCTTTACCATTACCGTCACCGACGTTAATGAATCTCCTACCGATATCACCCTTTCCGAAAGCAGTATTGATGAAAATAGCGCGAATGGGACAGTTTTGGGAAATTTAACCCCCATCGACCCCGATGCCGGAGATACCCACACTTACAGCTTAATCAACACCGATGGAGGACGCTTTGCCATTGAAGGCGATCGCGTAATCGTCACCGATCGCACCTTATTAGATTATGAAACAGCTACCAGCCATCTCATTACCGTCCAAGTCACCGATTCTCAAGGCTTGACCTTTGAAAAAGACTTAATTATTCAGGTCAATGATACCCCAGACCCGCCGGTTTTAGACCTAGATGGCACTGCCGATGACCCGGATGGGGATATTAACTTTGCCACTAACTTGATCAGCAACTCTGGACCCGTCCCCATCGTAGACCCAGTTGCCCTCACCTTGAGCGATGTGGATAGCACCGAAATGACCGGGGCCACCATCACCATTACTAATTTACTGGATGGGGCGAATGAAATCCTAGCAGCAACCGCCCTCGGTAATATCACCGCCAGTTATAGCAATGGCGTCCTGACCCTCAGTGGCACCGATACCCGGGCCAACTATCAGCAGGTGCTCCGAAGCCTCACCTATAACAATACCGCCACCGCTCCCAATCCCCTAGCTCGGACGATAGAATTTCTCGTCACCGATGAGAGTAATGTATCCAGTAACGTTGCCACGACGACCCTGAATATCGGGCCGAATACACCCCCAGAATTAGACCTCAATGGCGATGCCGCAGGCATTAACTATCCGGCAACATTTATCGCCAGTGGAGAGTGCCGTAGCGATCGTAGACAGCATCAGTCTCACAGTCACCGATGTTAACAATCCCTCCCTAGGTTCAGCCACCGTCACGATTACCAACCTTCTGGATGGGGGTGCAGAATCCTTAGCGGCGACGACTACCGGCACAAATATTATCACCAGCTACGATTCAGCCACTGGAATTTTAACCCTGAGTGGGACCGATACCCTGGCCAATTACCAGCAAGTCTTGCGAAGCGTCACCTACAACAACACCAGCCCTCTGCCGGATATAACCCCGCGCCTGATTAACTTTATCGTGAATGATGGTACAGAAGACAGTACAGTCGCCATCACCACCCTGACCCTAAATACGGATGCAGACTTAGAACTAACCCACACCGTCAGCAACCCCACCCCGACCATTGGGGAGACTCTCACCTTTGTGGTGGAACTGACGAATAATGGCCCAGCAGGAGCCACCAACATTGCCGTCACCAATCAGTTGCCTGGGGGAATGGATGGATTAACCGCCACCCCTTCTCATGGCAGTTACGACCCGAATACCGGAATTTGGACCGTGCCGAATTTAGGCCCGGTGGGGAATGCCACCCTTACCATTAGCGGGATTGTCCAGAGTTACGGGACGATCGCCCATAGCGCTGAAGTCACGGCAGTAGACCAACCGGACCCGGATTCGACTCCAAATAACTTCATCCCCACAGAAGATGATATCGCCTCAGCAAAGGCCTCCATTCCCCTACCACCAGGCGGAATCGAACTCAATGATGTATTATTGGCAGGTATCGGAGGCTTTGGGAATCGGGGTATTCTTGACTATGACTACTCGGGTAAGTCAGTCAGCAGTGCCGGAGATGTGAATGGCGATGGTTTGGATGACTTGATTATCGGCGCACCCGTAGCCGACCCTGATGCTAAAGTCCAGGCAGGGGAATCCTACGTGGTATTTGGCAAGACCCAGGGCATCGCGATAAATTTGGGTAATATCGCCGCCGGGAATGGGGGGTTCATTATCAAGGGTATTCTTGAGTATGACGAGTCTGGTACCTCAGTCAGTAGTGCTGGAGATGTCAACGGGGATGGTTTAGATGACTTGATTATCGGCGCACCCATAGCCGACCCTGATGGTAAGGGTGAGGCAGGGGAATCCTACGTGGTATTTGGCAAAGCTGATGGCATCCCCGTCGATTTAAGTGATATTGCTAACCAGATTGGGGGGTTCATCATCAAGGGGATTAATGTCGAAGACCAATCGGGTCAGTCAGTCAGCAGTGCCGGAGACGTAAATGGCGATGGCTTAGATGATTTGATTATCGGTGCACTCTTCGCCGACCCCGGGGGTACCCTCCAGGCAGGGCAATCCTACGTGGTATTTGGCAAACCCAATAGCATCCCCGTAAATTTGAGCGATATTGCTGCCGAGATTGGAGGTTTTGTAATTAATGGCATTGATGGGGGTGACGCTTCTGGTCGGTCAGTCAGCAGTGCCGGAGACGTGAATGGCGATGGCTTGGATGACTTGATTATCGCAGCATTCAGGGCTGACCCCGGAGGTGTCATTGATGCCGGGGAATCCTACGTGGTATTTGGTAAATCCGATCGCATCCCCGTGGAATTGAGTGATATTGCTAACCAGATTGGGGGGTTCATCATCAATGGCATTGATGGGGGAGACAGTTCTGGTTTCTCAGTCAGCAGTGCTGGAGATGTGAATGGCGATGGTTTCAATGACTTGATTATCGGTGCACCCTTCGCCAGCCCTGGGGGTGAATCCTACGTGGTATTTGGCAAAGCCGATGGCATCCCGGTAGATTTGAGCGCTGTAGCCGCCGGGACTGGAGGTTTTGTGATTAATGGCATTGATGGGGGTGACACTTCTGGTATCGTCACTCAGCAGTGCTGGAGACGTGAATGGCGATGGCTTGGATGATTTGATTATCGGGGCAGACGGTGCTGAACCAGGAGGTAAAATTCATGCTGGGGAATCCTACGTGGTATTTGGTAAAACCAATGGCAGCCCTGTAAATTTGAGTGATGTAGCCGCCGGGACTGGAGGTTTTGTGATTAATGGCATTGATGAGTTTGACTATTCAGGTCACTCCGTCAGCAGTGCCGGAGATGTGAATGGCGATGGCTTCGATGACTTGATTATCGGGGCATACGGTGCTAACACCAGTGCCGGGGAATCATACATCGTCTGGGGAGGCAATTTCACCAACTCGGTGACTCAGCAGGGAGGAACTAACTCCGAATGGTTACCAGGAACGACGGCAGCGGATCTGCTAGTCGGAGGACAGGGAGATGATACCCTGATCGGAGGCGGTGGTACAGATGTGCTGTATGGCGGCATCGGTGATGATTTGATTGGGATTGGTGATGGGGGATTTAAGCGGATTAAAGGGGGTGGGGGAACGGATACCCTGCGTCTGGATGGTACGTTTAATCTGAATTTAACGGCGATCGCTAACCATAAAATCTCCGGGATTGAGATGATTAATCTTAATGGCAATAACAATGGGTTAACTTTAGATCATTTTGATGTGAAAGCGTTGTCTGATTTTACCTCGGGCGGTTTAACTCGCTTAATCGTTGATGGCGTGGCTGGGAATTCCGTAACCAGTACCGGGGGCTGGGTTGCCGGTGGTCCAACTGTTTTGGGGACGAACAGTTACAACACTTACAGTCTGGAGGGTGCGCTGTTGTGGGTGGATACGGATATCACGCCAATGATAAATTAGGGGGATTAGCCCTGCCAAGGTGATAAATTTAATGACGAAAAATCATTGTTTCTTGTCGGAGTAAATGCTTGCGCCCAAGAGGGCGTATGCAATACGCCCCTACAAATCAATACACCTTGACAGGGCTAGTTCTTAACATCTGTAGGGGCGATTCGGGAATCGCCCGGATGATGCTTGCACCCCAAATGCTGGGGTAAATAGGAATGCTTGTTGAATTTACCCGTAATAAAATGTCCATAGAAATTATTGCTTCTCCCCAATTCCCGGAGTGGCTCGATCGCCTCCAAGTCAGTCTCGCTTTTACCACTTACCAAACGGGTAAGCTGTTTCTAATTGGCTTACAACCCAACGGACGGTTATCCATATTTGAGCGCACGTTTAATCAGGCAATGGGGTTATCCGCCTCATCCACTACTTTATACATGAGTTCCCTCTATCAGCTATGGCGCTTTGAAAATGCTTTGGAACCGGGACAAATCCATCAGGGGTACGATCGCCTCTATGTTCCCCAACTCGCCTATACCACTGGCGATTTAGATATTCACGATATCGCCTGCGATCGCCACGATATCCCGATTTTTGTCAATACTTTGTTTAGCTGTTTGGCAACGGTTAGCCAGACTCACAGTTTTATCCCCTTATGGCAACCGCCGTTTATTTCCAAACTCGCCGCTGAAGATCGCTGTCACCTGAATGGGTTGGCGATGGAAAACGGAACGCCCCGCTATGTGACAGCCATTAGTCAAAGTGATGTGGCGGATGGATGGCGCGACAAACGGCATAATGGCGGGTGTGTTATCGATGTCAAGAGCGATCGCATTCTCTTGGACAATCTCTCCATGCCTCACTCGCCGCGTCTGTACCGAGATAAACTGTGGTTGCTCAATTCTGGAACGGGATATTTCGGCTATGTGGATATAAAAGCGGGTCGATTTGAACCTGTCACCTTTTGTCCGGGATACTTGCGCGGGTTGGCATTTTTCGAGGATTTCGCTGTGGTTGGTGTCTCCAAACCTCGCCATAATAAGACATTTAGCGGTTTACCATTGGACGAAACCCTGCAAGACAAAGGCGCAGACGCACGCTGCGGGTTGCTGATTATCGATGTGCGAAGTGGGGATATCGTTCACTGGTTGCGATTGGAGGGGAGTTTGTTTGAAGAGTTGTATGACGTGGCCGTTTTACCAGGAGTACGGCGTCCGATGGCGATCGGGGTAAAAAGTGACGAAATCCACCGCATGATTACCATTGGTAATTCGCAACTGTCATCTAATCAATCAAGGGGAGAGGATGGGCTTTGATGGCGATCGCCGCTTTGGATGGCTTCAAAAACTCATCTCAAAAATTAACCCTTTTATCAATACCATAAATTATTCAAAAAGTCAAGGCGATCGCCACCGGCATCTCGTAAAACTTTTAACCCTAAATCCCTACAAGCTGGACCCTGAGTCATCTCATGGAGAATAATACCGATGACATTAGAGGGTGCGATCGGGCATAACTGAGAAAGTAGGAGTCAGCGTTGGATTTTCATTCTTTCAGGGATGGAACCTGATCAGGGCGATCGCCAACTTATTGACTAACGCACACTTTCCAGTCTAAAAGGGCAACTCAAACACTATGACAGTCATTCAAGGCACACCGTTCGATGATAGCTTACTCGGAACCCTGGGCAATAATTTTATCTATGGGTGGCAAGGCAATGATTTGATTACTGGTGCAGAAGGGGAGGACATTCTCTATGGGGATCAAGGCAATGATAGTCTGACGGGAGGGAACAGTCACGACTTACTCGCTGGGGGTCAAGGGAATGATGTCCTGGATGGCGGGGATGGCAATGATATCCTCTATGGCGGACAAGGGGAGGATATTTTAATTGGAGGATTGGGAGGCGATCGCCTGTTTGGAGATGCGGGACTTGATACCTTTTATCTGGAATGGGATGCAGATACCGTCACCGGAGGCAAAGATAAAGATACCTTTATTCTCTTTCCCACCCTAGGCGGTGACAGCTTGGCAGAAGCAGCGGTAATTAACGATTTTAATCCCTTAGAAGATGAACTGGAACTCGCAGGCGGACTCACCTTTGAGGGGTTAAATATTTTTCAAGGAACGGAAAATTATGCCAACGATACGATTATCCAGGACCGGAATACCGGGCGATATTTAGCGATTTTGCTGAATGTGGCAACGCCTAGTTTTGTGCCAGAGGCAACTGAAGAAACCCCAGTAGAAGAAACGGAAGGTTCCGCAGAAGAGGAAGCGGAACAACCCTTGATTACCTTTACGGGTCCTCGACTGGTGATGTCACCACCCACGGAACCTGAAACTCCACCCACGGAACCCGAAACTCCACCCACGGAACCCGAAACTCCACCCACGGAACCCGAAACTCCAATAGATAATCCTAACCCAAGGGATAATCAGACGCCGACTAACATTATCCTCTCCAATACCAACATTTCTGAAAATAGTGCCAACGGAACGATAATCGCCGCTTTATCTACGGTAGATTCCGATCAGGGTGATACCCATCGGTACAGCTTAATTGACAATGCTGGAGGACGCTTTATCATCACGGACAATCAATTGGTAGTTGGGAATGGTAATTTAATCGATTTTGAAACCAATACCCAACACAATATTATTATAAAAACCACCGACTCAGCAGGAAATAGCTTTGATAAAGCCTTTATCATTAATATCACGGAGGTTAATGAAGCCATTTCCAATAGTTCGCCTACGGATATCGGAATCTCAAATTCTGCCCTTGATGAAAATAGCCCCAATGGAACTGGAATTGGCATCCTCAATACCCTTGATCCGGATGGAGAGGATACCCACACTTATGGCTTAGTGGATGATGCTGGAGGCCGATTTGCTATCAGTGGCAATGAATTAGTGGTGGCCGATGGGACCTTATTGGACTTCGAGACGGCACCGACGCATTCCATTGTGGTGCGAACCACCGATTCAGCGGGTCAAACCTTTAACAAAACCTTATGGATTACGATTAATAATGTCAATGAAGCCCCTACAAATTTGGATGTTTCTAATCTGATTGTGGCTGAAAATAGCCCGAATGGAACCACAGTCGGGACCCTGACTACCACGGATCTTGATGTCAATGAGATCCATACTTATACACTACTGGATGATGCGGGAGGTCGGTTTGCCATTGAGGGCGATCGCCTCAGGGTTGCTGATGGAAGTTTACTGGATTACGAGACAGCAACAACTCATACTCTTCTCCTGCGGACGACGGATACAGGGGGAAATAGTTTTGAAAAATTATTGACCGTCACGGTTAATGATGTCAATGAAACCCTTCCCAATAACGCCCCAACCGCGATTACTCTGAGTAATACAGCCCTTCCCGAAAATAGTGCGATCGGCACAGTCTTGGGAGGTTTGACAACCGTTGACCCCGATGCAGGAGATACTCACACTTATTCATTAGTCGATGATGCCGGGGGACGGTTTGCCATCTCGGGAACGCAAATCACGGTAGCAGAGAGTACCTTATTAGATTACGAGACAAACCCCAGTTACGCTATCACCGTTCGGACTACGGATGCCGGAGGGTTAACCTTGGATCAACCTTTTACCCTATCCCTAACCGATGTGAATGAAGCGCCAACGGATATGGGACTCTCGAATACTGTAATAGCGGAAAATAGTGCCAATGATACCCTAATTAGCGCTATTACCACGACGGATCCTGATACGGGAGATACTCACACTTATTCCCTAGTGGATGATGCGGGAGGACGGTTTGGGATTTCCGGAAATCAGCTTATCGTTGCGGATGGCACATTGCTGGACTATGAAGCAGCTACCAGTCATCCGATTATACTCCGGACTGTCGATGCCGGAGGTCAAACCTTTGACCAAAATTTTGTCATTACCCTCAATAATGTTAACGACTCACCTGTGATTACTCTCACTGCATCACCCTGGACTGTGGCTCAACGGGCTACCCCGGGAATAACGGCTAGTGTCTTACAAGTGACGGACCAAGATAATAGTGCGGCAGAACTCACTTATCGATTAGTCAATCCACCAGTAAATGGGCAATTGAAGTTAAATGGAACTCCGCTCTTTACGAATGATACCTTTACCCAGGCTGATATTGACAATAACCTGCTCATTTATACTCATGGGGTGATTCAACTGAGTGATAATACCACCGGGGAGCAGTCTCCCCAGATATCTGGCTCTAATCTGGTTTGGCAAGGGGGTGATGGCAACGACTGGGAGATTTTCTTCTCCGATGGTATCCAAGTGACGCAACTCACGAATAACACCATTGGCGACTGGAATCCCCAAATCTCTGGCTCTAATGTGGTTTGGCAAGGCTGGAATAATAGCAACACTTATGATATATACTTTTACAATGGGAGTACCATTAGTCAACTAACGGACAGCACAACTGACGACCAGGCTTCCCAGATATCGGGGTCTAATATAGTTTGGCAAGGTCATGATGGCAATGACTGGGAGATCTTCTTCTATGACGGTAACACGGTGAGCCAACTGACGGATAACACAACCCAGGACCGCTATCCCCAGATATCTGGCTCTAATGTGGTTTGGGATCATTTTGATGGTGTGAATCGGGAGATCTGGTTCTACGAAGGCAGCACGGATACGAAGCGTGAAGTCACCAATAACGGGGCTGAAAAGTTGAATTTTCAAATATCTGGCTCCAACGTCGTGTGGCAAGAGTGGGATGGCAATGACTATGAGATATTTTTCTACGAATTTAGCACTGAAGCAACTTATCAACTCACAGACAACCTCACGAATGACCAGGATCCCCAGATATCTGGCTCTAATGTGGTGTGGTCTGGCTATGATACCAGTGAGGAAATCTATCTCTACGACCACAATACCCAGGTAACTACCCCACTGACGACGAACCTCCTGGAGGACCGCTTTCCACAGATATCAGGTTCTAATGTGGTTTGGTATGGCACTGATGGGACCACTCGTAACATCTATTTCTATGACGGCAGTACGGTTAGCCAACTCACGGATGATAGCACAAACGATTTTAATCCCCAGATATCTGGCACTAATGTCATCTGGTTTGGCTCTGATGGTGGCGACAATGAGATATTCTTTTCTCCCCTGGCTGGTACGTCAGTGAGCGATAGTTTCATCTTTTCGGTGTCTGATGGAGTGGGGGGAATGTTGGGGAATACCATGTTTGAGATCAATGTTATCTAGGGGAATGAGAGTCGGGCGGGAGGCGAATTTTGTTGAAAGCATGGGATAAATTATATCACACATAACCTGAAAAGTTAAGGGTGATTGGGTCTTTTGTGGAGAAAATTTTCAGCCTTTTTTAGACCGAAATCCCTACAAATTGGACCCAGGTTCCGATTATTTATGACAATAGGGATGACATTCGGGGGGGCGATCGGGCATAACTGAGAAAGTAGGAGTCAGAGTTGGATTTTTATTCTTTCAGGGATGGAACCTGATCAGGGCGATCGCCAACTTATTGACTAAGCACACTTTCCAGTCTAAAAGGGCAACTCAAACATTATGACAGTCATTCAAGGCACACCGTTCGATGATACTTTACTCGGAACCCTGGGCAATGATTTTATCTATGGGTGGCAAGGCAATGATGTCCTCAATGGTGCAGATGGGGAGGATATCCTCTATGGGGATCAGGGGAATGATAGTCTAACTGGGGGAAAGGGTAACGATTTACTCGCTGGGGGTTCAGGCAATGATGTCTTAGATGGGGGTGATGGCAATGATATCCTCTATGGCGGACAGGGGGATGATGTTTTAATTGGAGGATTGGGAGGCGATCGCCTATTTGGAGAGGCGGGACTTGATACCTTTTATCTGGAATCGGGTGCGGATACCGTCACCGGAGGCCAAGATAAAGATACCTTTATTCTGTTTCCCACCCTAGGCGGTGGCACTTTAGCAGAAGCGGCGATTATTACCGATTTTAATCCCTTAGAAGATGAATTGGAACTGGAAAATGGACTCACTTTTGAAGGATTAAATATTTTTCAAGGAACGGAAAATTATGCGAACGATACGATTATCCAGGACCGGAATACCGGGCGATATTTAGCGATTTTGCTGAATGTGGCAACGCCTAGTTTTGTGCCAGAGGCGATCGCAGGAACCCCAGTAGAAGAAACGGAAGTCCCCGCAGCAGAGGCAACGGAACAACCGGACATTGTATTTGCCAGTCCCTCCCTTGTCATGTCACCGATTACACAACCGGGAACGCCAACGGATAATCCGCCAACGGATAATCCGCCAACGGATAATCCACCAACGGATAATCCGCCAACGGATAATGCGCCAATTGATGATTCTATTCCAGGAATGCTGCAATTTACGGCGAGTCAATTTGCAGTGAACGAAGATGGGACTTCCGTCCTAACCATCACCGTAGAACGGATAGAAGGGAGTGCGGGTTCAGTGGGTGCAACCATTACCCTCACTGATGGCACGGCAACTGCTCCCGATGACTATGATAATACACCTATTTCAGTAAACTTTGTTGATGGGGATACCACCCCTAAAACCATTGAGGTTCCGATTGTTGATGATACCCTGATTGAAGGGGATGAAACGGTTAATCTAACCTTATTTAATCCCACGGGAGGCGCATCATTAGGGAGTCAAAATACAGCAATCTTAACCCTTGTCGATAACGATCGCCCGTCGCAAATCCAATTTAGCACCCCTACCTACAGCATTCGGGAAGATGGGGGGAGTGCGACGATTACTGTTACCCGGGACAGTGCGATCGGGACAGTCAGCGTTGATTATGCGACCCAAACTCCCACTAGCAATAATGCTGCTACCGCAGATGCGGATTATATTCCCATCCAAGGAACGCTGACCTTTAATCCAGGGGAAACCACGAAAACCCTAACGATTCCCCTTTTAGATGATGATCTAGTAGAGGAAACGGAAACGGTGCAAATTGCACTGTCTAATCCTTCTATTGGTGCAATTTTAGGGGAAAACACAACAGCAATTTTAGAAATTTTAGACCATGAACCGGGACTGCTGGAATTTATCAGTGCCAGTTCCAGTGGATTAGAAGGCAACAGTGGGACGGCAGTGGATACAGTTGTCGGAAAAATTCGACGCAGTGGCGGCAGTGATGGGGAAGTGACGGTGCAGGTGGTGTTAGATAATCCGGCAGAAACTGGCGACCTCTGGGGAAGATTATACTACAATTTTTCCGATTTCGGTGACCTTTGCTGATGGAGAAAGTGGCGATCGCGATGTCGTGATGTCCATTGTCGGAGATTTGAGCAATGAACCGGATGAAACCATCCCGTTGCAATTAGTCAATCCCTCCAATGGTGCAAGGTTGGGAACCCAAAGCACCACGATTTATACCCTGGTGAATGATGATGGGGGGATTAATATTCCCACGGCGTCTAATTTCATCGCCGAGAATATTACAATCCCTGGGGGGACAAGTCACACCTTTACCATTGATTATATCGATAATAGTGCGATTGATATCAGTAGTTTGGATAATTCTGATATTCTCGTCACCCAACCTGACGGGTCCCAAATTCCAGCGACATTTGTGAGTGTCAATCCCCTCGGCGACGGCACACCGCGCACTGTAACTTATCAAATTGCTGCACCCGGAGGCAGTTGGGATACGGCAGATAATGGCACTTATACTGTCCTGTTACAACCCAATCAAGTTACGGATACGGGTGGGAATGCTATTCCTAATGCGACTCTCGGCAGTTTTAATGTCAATCTGGATACCATTGCACCCACGGCGAGTAATTTGGGGGTGACGGATGTGAATACCAGTGGCGGAACGACTCACAGTTTTACGGTGGATTATGCCGATAATGTGGCGATCGCCCTCAGTAGTTTGGATAGTTCAGATATCCAAGTGACGGGACCGAATGGATTCGCCGCGTTAGCAACTTTAGTCAGTGTCAATAGCAGTGACAACGGTACACCGCGCACGGCGACTTATGAGATAATTGCGCCAGGTGGCACTTGGGATATGGGGGATAATGGCACTTATGCGATCGCCCTCGTGGGAAATCAGGTATTCGATACCAGTGGCAATCCTGTCCCTGCTGCTAATCTCGGCAATTTCACGGTCAATTCTCCCGTAACCCTTGACCCCACAGTAACCCTGGGAGTATTGCCTGATTCCGTGTTTGAAGATAGTGGTGCAGAATTAATTTATACGTTTACTCGCACCGATAGCGTGAATACCCCCTTAACCAGTCCTTTAACGGTCAATTTTACCGTGGGAGGAACGGCAACCTTTGATATGGATGGCAATGGAGACTACAATCAGGCGGGTGCTGATACATTTGGTGCAACGGGAACCGTCACATTTGCACCGAATGCTTCAACGGCGATCGTCGCGATCGCACCCTGGGAAAATACCCAAATAGAACCGAATAAAATAGTCGAATTCACTTTAACAACGGGTGCTTATAGCCTGGGTACTCCAGAGACAGTGACAGGTATAATTATAGATGATGATGCCCTCGTTTTAAATAATAACGATAGCGGGTATGGCTCATTACGACAAGCCATGATCAATGCCAATACCCAGGGCGGAACCCATGTGATTGATATGAACTTCGTCAATGGAGAGATTATCTTGGGTTCTGCTTTACCGGCGATCGATAGTGCTCTAACCTTCATTGGACCCGGTGCTGATTTGCTAACGATTAGCGGGAATAATCTTTATCGAGTTTTCTATGTCAACAATGGCGCTACAGCAAGTTTTCATCACTTGACGATCGCCGACGGTAACAATCCTTTGGGACCGGGGGGTGGCATTTATAACGAGGGTTTGGTTCAGATCCTTAATAGCGTTGTTCGGAATAATTCAGCCAGTGGGCGTGGCGGAGGGATCTACAATTTCGCCGGTGACATCAACATTATTTCTAGCACAATTTCTAATAATTCATCCTCCCTCGAAGGCGGCGGAATTTGGAATAATGGAACTCTCAATATCACGAATAGTACGATTTCAGGCAATAGCGCAAATCACCAAGGTGGCGGCATTTACAATGATGTGGCCACTGTGAACATTACCAATAGCACAATTTCCAACAATTCTGTGAACAGTACAGGTTCGGGGATTATGAATAACAATGGGAGCATTCATGCTAAAAACACAATCATTGCGGACAATGAGGATATTGACGTTTTTCACCCTGACTTCAGTGGTGTCCTCTCTTCTGGCGGTTACAATCTAATTGGGAATACCTGGGGTGGTAGTGGATTTGCGCCAACGGATATTCTGAATGTCAATCCGATGCTTGACCCCTTAGCGAATTACGGAGGGACAACTCCAACTCACCGATTACAACCCGGGAGTCCCGCCATTGATGCTGGAGATGCCACCTTTCCCTTCCCGTATATATCACCCCTCCCCTTTGACCAACGGGGAGAGGGCTTCGATCGCATGGTCAATGGACTCATCGATATCGGATCCTATGAGTATCCCGGCGTTTAATTGAGCCACTGGGAGAGGAAGGCAGTCCCGGGTGCTGCCATTTCCTCTCCTCCAAAAATAAGGGGAATAATTATCAGAAACTAGGCGAAAAGTCAAGCCTGCGCGCCTCAACTCTTAACTCTAACTTGGGAGTATATTTGCCCTCTATCTCTCGGGCCGGGATTATCCTAACATGATGAAAGCTGAAGCTGTTGTTAGTAAATCCCAATTCGTTATGGCAACTGGCAATATATCCGATTCCCCATCCGCCCCCTATCAGGAAACCCTCAAGCCCAGAATTGACCTAGCAACCATGTTTCGCCTGGGTTTATTTCAAATGGGTCTGGGAATCATGTCCCTCTTAACCCTCGGGGTGATTAACCGGGTGATGATCGAAGAACTCAGAGTCCCGGCCTTAATTGCCGCCGGGGCGATCGCCATGCACCAGTTTGTCAGTCCCACCCGCATCTGGTTTGGTCAGATGTCTGACTCCAAGCCCTTATGGGGTCAGTACCGGACTGGCTATGTCTGGATTGGTGCCGCCCTCTTTACCGCTATTTCCTTCATTGCGGTACAAATTGTGTGGCAACTCGGTAGCAGTTTGGAGGCCACCGGATGGAGTCAAACCACCTACCTCTGGGCGGGAGTTCTGGCCCTCGCCTTCGGGGTCTACGGTCTAGCCCTGAGTCTCAGTTCGACCCCCTTTGCCGCCCTATTGGTGGATGTCTCCGATGAGGATAATCGCCCGAAACTGGTGAGTATCGTCTGGTCCATGCTGATGGTGGGGATCATCATTGGGGCGATCGTCAGCAGTGGTTTACTCAAGCAAATTACCCTAGATACCCCCATCGAACTTCTACAGGCATCCGTAAACCGTTTGTTTCTGATTGTCCCAGCAGTCGTGCCTCGTCCTCACCGGGATTGCCACCGTGGGAGTCGAGAAAAAATATTCCCGCTTTGGTACTCGGTCTAATTCCTCAAACCGAGATGACCAAATTGGCTTGAGTGAGGCCCTGCGCGTCTTGACTGCCAGTCGCCAAACCGGGATATTTTTTACCTTTTTGCTAGTGATGAGCATCAGTCTGTTCATGCAGGATGCCGTCATGGAACCCTACGGGGGGGAAGTCTTCGGAATGGCCATCTCAGAAACCACCCAACTGAATGCCTTCTTCGGGTTGGGGACCCTGATTGGGATTGCATCAACAGGTTTTTTAGTCGTTCCCCGCCTGGGTAAGCAGAAGACCACCAAATTAGGCTGTCTTTGTGCCGCTGGCTGTTTGGGACTGATTATCATGGCTGGATTTACGGAAAAACCAGAAATGTTAATGGGGTCCCTTCTCTTATACGGTTTAGCATCGGGTATTATTACCACGGGTGCCATTAGTTTGATGCTGGATCTCACTGCCGCAGAAACTGCCGGGACCTTTATCGGGGCCTGGGGATTAGCTCAGGCGATCGCCCGAGGACTGTCTACGGTTTGCCGGTGGTGCGGTTTTGGATTTAGGTCGCTTGCTCTTTGGTGTACCCGTTTTGTCTTATGGTCTCGTGTTTGCTACCCAAGCGGTGGGGATGATTCTAGCAGTTGTCCTTCTGCGACGAGTCAATATTCACGAGTTCCGCGAGAATGCCAAAGATGCGATCGCGGCAGTGATGGCCGGTGAATTAGACTGAAGCACCCGGGAATTCAAGCGCATATCCGCTCATTTCCCTTAATTCAATCGGCTATTAGCAACTGTACATTCGCAATTTATCACAAACCAATGACTGATTTTTGGGATCAAGTTCTACACTTTGCGGAGACGACCGCGAATAAGGTCGGTAAAGAGCTAATGGCTGATTTCGGCCAAGTCCAGGCAGTAGAAAAAGCCGATGGCAGCTTAATCACGCAATCGGATAAATGGGCCGATCGCGAACTGTGCGATGCGATCGCCAATCGCTTCCCTGAACATGGGGTCCTCAGCGAAGAATCCGAACATATCTTTCCCGATACCGAATGGTGTTGGATTATCGACCCCCTCGATGGCACCACCAACTTCGCCCGCCGTATCCCCATCTGGGGCGTTTCTCTCGGCCTGCTGTATCGTGGAACCCCCGTCTTTGGATATGTCCATTTACCCCCCCTCCATCAATCATTCCACGGGTTCTGGTCCGGTAAAACCGGCCTGAAATTACCCCAGGGAGCCTTTCTCGATCGCCGCCGGATTCATAGCAGTTCAGATCCACTAGATGCTAACCAATTTTTTAGCTTCTGTTCCCGCAGTATCGGCAACTATCAACCGGATTTCCCCTGCAAAATTAGGATGTTAGGCGTTGCCAGCTACAATTTCCTCACCGTCGCTGCCGGGATTACCCTCGGAGGAGTAGAAGCGACCCCCAAAATCTGGGATATTGCTGGAGTTTGGCCGATCGTCCAAGCTGCCGGTGCCCTCTGGCATCCCCTAGAACCCGAACCCATTTTCCCCCTAACCCCCGACACCAATTACGGCGATCGCTCCTTCCCCACTCTCGTCACCGCGCAACCCGACCTCCTCCCTATCTTTGAACCCTTTCTTAAATCCTTGGGGTAGGGGAGATGGGGAGGATAGGGAGGATAGGGGAGATGGGGAGGATAGGGACTTACAAGGGTATATTTTTTACGTTCAGGGGAATTTGCCTAAAAGTAAGAGGACTTCCGGTCCCCTCCCCTGTGTCTTGGTAGGGCTGTGTCATTCTCCCGGCCCAATTAATTTTTGCATTGTTCAATCGCTTTATCTGGCGGAGGATACAGGCATATTCCCCTCCCTTGGAGGGGTGTCCCAGGGACGGGGTGGTGTCTTGATTTGAAACAGACAGATACTTTTGAGTAAAGAAGCATGAATCAATACCTGCTCACGAGGTAGAATTTACCACCCCGCCCCTGGGCCCCTCCAAGGGAGGGGAATAAGCCCCAAAACTTGAGAAAAATTACCCCGTAAACAACCTACCCTTGTAAGGAGGATAGGGAGGGGTAACGACTTCAGTCGTTACTACGAACTGGGAAAGATAACGACTTCAGTCGTTACTTCGAACTAAGAAAGATAACGACTTCAGTCGTTACTCGAACATAAGAGATAACGCCTGAAGGCGTTACTACGAACATCTCCCCTATCCTCCCCATCTCCCCCATCTCCCCATCCTCCCATCTCCCCCATCCTCAGTGTTCCCAAAAATAGTCAGCAATGGGCCGATCGCCGATTGAGCGCAGTTCTTCAGGAAGATTAAATAATACCGATCGCTGCACAAAAGGTTCCATTCCTAGGCGATCGCCCACTCGTCTTTCCACCCGACTCGGAATCCCATGTCCATAGACAATATGCCCTTGTCCCGCTAAAACAACCACCTGAGTCTCGGGATTTTCCTTCACAAATTCCGTAATCGTTTCAGCCATCGTTTCATCCCACAAAACTTGCGCTAAAAAGAAATTCTCAAACTTCAAACTCGACCCATGCGCTGCTGCTTGATGCTGTTCAAACACCTCCCGCACCATCTGCTGATACTCCAGATTATCCGTCTTAATTTCCGCAAAAGGTGGAATATAGACTTGCTCCTCTTCGGTTAAGCCTTCCAACCCTTCCCGCGCGACTTTTCGGGTAATTTCCGTAGGAGTATTTAAGGCTAAAATTGGCAACTGATGTCTCTTTGGCAAAGCGCACAATTTCCGCATAATACTCCCAAGGAAATCCCCAGCGATTCTCATATTCAGTTTCAGCAATCAATTCTGTTTCCGTGATTTCTCCCTGTAAATAGCGGTCGATCGCCCCTTGAAAAGGACGCTGGAACATTTCTAGGGCGATCGCCACATTAGGATTATTCCGATGTAATGCTCGAATAATCTCCAACTGCGCTTGATGATCCGCCTCGCTATCGTGAGTTTCCCCTAAATAAATCACATGGGCTTCCTGCAATTCTTGTAAGATTTGTTCTTGAGGGACAACTCGGGAAAATAACCGCTCAAATTCGGGAATAACGGGGTTAATTTCTCCCCCTTGAACCGATAGAGTGCAGGCTAAAATAATCCCCAAAGAGCAAGTGCCTAGTTTAATAAATTTGGCTAGTTTCATAAATTAATCCAGTCTGGGAACCTCGCGATTTTCTGCGGCAAAAAAGGGTTTCGGACTAAATCCAGTTAAGCCCGCAATCAGGGAATTGGGAAAAGCCCGCACCTTTTGATTGTAGGCTTGCACCGCTTGATTGTAACGCATTCGTTCCACAGCAATCCGATTTTCTGTGCCCGCGAGTTCATAACTGAGATTCTGGTATGCCTGAGAGGATTGCAATTGAGGGTTAGTTCCGAGAGATTGATTAAAGCGATTAATCGCCACATTAATTTCTGCGATCGCCGCCTGTTTTTCCGGTAAATTTTGCGCTTGGAGGTAACTGTCTCGCGATCGCACCAACAGGGCGATCGTTTCTTGTTCCGCCTCCGTTTGGACTCGCGCCAGACTCACCAAATTTGGAATTAAATCCGCCCTACGCTGAAACTGATTTTCAACCTGCGCCCAACTTGCCTCCACATCAGAGGCACTGCTAGACAGAGAATTATAGGTAAAAATTCCCCAGAGGGCGACTGCGACTGCCACCCCTGCCGCCACCTTTTTCACAGTTTTTTGCCGTTCCTCTGCCGCTTGTTGCTCTTGCGCCTCAATCCGGCGTTTTTCCCGCACCTCTTGAATCGCTTTTTCCACAAACTCCGGCGGAATCTGGACATCGGAACCCGCCTGTTGCAATTCAGCCAAAGAATAGCTATTTTGAGACCCAGAATAGTAGCGGGAAGCCAGTTCTAGCACTTCCTGGGCCATATCTTCAGGAATTTGAGAATTAGAATCCTTCATCGTCCCACCTCTACCCAGTTCATAAAAAAATGTTAAATTCTCTTCTAATTTATCTCAAACAATGCCAGGATATAACAAGGCAATGTTCTCCTCCCTAAATCTCCTGGCACAAGATTCAGTCTACATCGAGACCCCCTCAAAAAACAGTAGTTTTATTCCTCAATCACCTCATTGCTAACCGTTTCACAACTCCCCCCACTCTTGTCGCCCGATTGACTTCTTCCCCTGAACGCAACTTAAATTCAGGATTGTCAATATTAGAGAGCGGAGATCATCTCACCCCTTAACTTTCATAAAAATTGGCAACAAGAAGGGAATAAATAAACACTCAAGGAATCGATTATTAAATTTTGTCAGTGATAGTTGTCATTGGGCAGAGTTTAATTCAGAAGAAATAGATTATTTGGATCATTTTACTCTGTTTATCTCTGATTGTCTTTCCCTTAATCAGTCATGCCCTCACTGTAGAAGATGTGCCTAACCCCCAACAACAATATCAGGGTTGGGTGACCGATATGGCAAATATTCTCAGCGAGAGTACCAAAACTCAACTCAATCAGATGATATCGGAATTGGAGGCAAATAATGGCTCAGAAGTTATTGTGGTAACGGTCCCCACAACTGCCCCTTCTCCTACTCCAAAAGCGTTTACAACTGAACTTTTTAATCAATGGGGCATTGGCAAAGAAAGCGTAGATAATGGCGTTTTATTTTTAACCTCCGTCGCAGATAGACGAGTCGAAATTGAAACCGGATATGGAGTCGAAGGTATATTACCTGATGCCCAAGTCGGTCAGATTATTAACAGTCAAATTACCCCAAAACTTCGCCAAGGAGATTGGGATGGGGGGATATTAGCGGGAACTGAAGCATTAGTCAGCGTCTTATCCGAAAATCCCCTAGAAACTGGGTTGCCTGAACCCTCAATTCCCAGGGCACCCGTTGGCGCGAGTTCTATACTCGCCTTGGGACTCTCTTGGTTCGGTTTCAAGAAAGCTCAACATATCTCCCAGCAACCGATAACCCTCAAACCCACCGGGCGATCGCAAGTTATGGGTCGATTTAACGGGTACTCTTTTGGACTGTATTGCTGGACTGTTTTAGCCGTATTTAGTGTCTCCATTGCCCTGATTCTAGTGTGTTTCCTTCTCAATCCATCCCGACAGTTATGGCAAGGAGCATCCAGTATTTTTGTAGGGTTGACTTTCCTCTTAATTTTAGGGGTAGTTGGGAGGTTACTCTATACCTCTATTTTTGCCCAAATGCAGGAAAAACAGAGGATTTTATCCGGCTCTAAAATATTTGCTACGATTATATCTGGTCTGTTAACAGGCATCATTATCCTGGTGTTGGCAGCATTTTTGGGTATAGCTGTCATGGCATTAATTTCCATGATTTGGCAGCCCACAGATGGGGAGCAATCCCTGAGAATTTTACGGAGTGATTTCTCTGAGTGTTTCGGCAGTATTTAGCCTAATTTTTGCCCAGGTAATTCTTTCACTATTTCCACCCAAACCCCCCTTTATTTGTGAAGAATGCAACACCAATCTGACTGAACTCTCCGAGGATTTTCTGCGCGATCGCTTCACTGGACCACAACAAGTCGCCCAACAATTAAACAGTACCCGATTTGAAGGGTGGAATTGTTCCCAATGCTATCCCAATCAGCCCTCTCAATTTCACCTGAGACGCTATATCCTCAACAAACATCGCTTTCGTGAATGTCCCACTTGTCAAGAATTTACCGCCGTCATCACCGATCGCATCACTCTGCGCCGTGCCACCTATGCTCGCAGCGGACTCCAGCAGATCACTTATCAGTGTCAATCCTGCAATTATCGAGAAGATGAACAACGCAGAATCCCCCGCAAAACTCGCAGCAGTAGCAGTCGTAGCGGCAGGAGTAGCAGTGGCAGCAGGAGTGGAGGCGGCAGAAGTGGTGGAGGCGGTGCTGGGGGTAGTTTTTAATAAGAATTACAGCCCATCAAGTTAGAAGCTTTCCTGCAATTTTCACTCTAAATCTAACTCAATCCCCCTAGTTAAACCGGAGGATTAATCACGCCTATGCTAACCCGAAATACCCGCACCATAACCCAAATTTGTGGCTTCTTCCTGGGATTATCCCTGATTCTATTTCCCTTGCTCACTCATGCCATAACCGTGCAGGATGTCCCCAATCCCCAACAACAATATGGGGGATGGGTGAGTGATATGGCAAATATTCTCAGCAATGAGACTGAAAATCAACTGAATCAAATGATATCGGAATTGGAGGCAACTACTGGGGCAGAACTGGCGGTGGTGACGATGCCAACGACTGCTCCTTCTCCCAGTCCCAAGGTATTTACAACGGAACTGTTTAATCACTGGGGAATTGGCAAAGCGGGGACAGATAACGGGGTATTATTTTTAATGGCGGTAGAGGAACGCCGGGTGGAAGTGGAAACCGGATATGGAGTGGAGGGGGTGCTGCCGGATGCTAAAGTGGGGACTATTCTGAGAACTCAAGTGACGCCTCGATTCCGAGAGGGAGATTTTGAGGGCGGAATTTTAGCGGGAACTCAGGGATTAATTGAGGCGATCGCAGCAGATCCTCCCCCGTTAACACCGGAAATTGAACCCGAAACCATGCCAATGAATTGGACGGCTTTGCTATTCGTGGGCGGGGGAGCATTAGCGGCAGTCGCCGGAGGAAAAGCCTATCAGAAAAGTCGGCGAATTTTCATCGAACCCACCGGGCGATCTCGATCAAACAAACTCTTTCAAAAGTCGCGCCGTCTTTACTGCAATCAGTGTAAACACCTCCTAAAACCCCTGGAAGATTCAGAAGTTCACTCCCACTTAACGCCTCCGGAACGAGTCGCCCAACAACTGGGAAGTGTTCAATTTAAAGGGGTATTTTGTGCAACCTGCCATCCGGAACCCTCAATCGGTGACGTTCATATTCTCAGTTATGAAACCCAGTTATCCAATGTTACGAATTGTCCCACTTGTCAAGAATTAACCGTAACACGCCAGGTGAGTCAAATTGTCAAACAACCCACTTGGAATCAAACCGGGAAACAATGGATCGCCGAGGATTGCCACTGTTGCGATCGCCATGAAGAACTCCTAGAAACTATTCCCTGCCTAGAACCCCCATCCAATGCCGTTTTCCTAGAACCCACCGGGCGATCGCGGGTTCAGGATCAACCGAACTTTCTGGGAAATCGGGAGTGCGATCGCCCTGCTCATTGCCTGCTTTGCCGCTATCCCCTAGAAAAAATCCAGGATTACCCCCTGCAATCCTTGCTCACAAAACCAGAAACCACCGCTCAAACCCTCGGCAGTGTCAACTTTATCGGGTGGAAATGTGCTAATTGTTACCCCGAATCTGGCAATCACCCACTCCACATTCGCGGGTACATTGAAAACTCGGCCATTTTGGAATGTGCGATCTGTCAGGAATTGACCGTCACTCGCACCGAACAAGTCATCCAGCAACCCACCACCTCTAGTAGTGGCAGTCAAGAGATTCACGATCGCTGCCACTGTTGCGGCAACGAAAGCACCCAATCCATCATCCTTCCTGCCTTACCTCCTCCGCCTCCCGTTTATAGTTCCAGTAGTCAATCCAGCAGCAGTAACAGCAGCACAGACACAACCATTGCTACCCTATGGGAGACAAGTAACGATAGCAGCAGTAATGACAGTAGTAGTTACACCAGTGATGACATTAGTAGCTACAGCAGTAGTGATAGTAGTAGCTACAGCAGTAGTGATAGTAGTGACTTCGGGGGAGGAGAGAGTGGCGGTGGGGGTGCTGGGGAAGATTGGTAGATTGAAATCCGGCGATCGGTTCCCTTGACCCTGATTCCAGAAACTGGGCAAAAACCCAGTTTCTGGAATCAGGGGATTGCGGTGCATGGATGCTATAATGAACTGTTTATCAAAGCAGTACACTCAGGGAATTAATGGGTACGGACAGCACTATCCTCGACGAAGCATGGCAGGTTCTGGAAAAATCGATTATTTATTATAACGGTCATCCCGTCGGGACCGTTGCCGCTTCAGATCCCAGTGCGGAAGCACTCAATTATGACCAGTGTTTTATCCGGGATTTTGTCTCCTGTGCACTGGTCTTTTTAATGAAGGGCAAAACCGAAATTGTTAGAAATTTTTTGGTTCAGACTTTAAAGTTACAAATCAAAGAAAGACAACTAGATTTCCTGGAAGCGGGTCGAGGATTAATGCCCGCGAGTTTCAAAGTCGTCCACGGTAAACATGAAGAATATTTACTCGCCGACTTTGGAAACCATGCGATCGGGCGAGTCACGCCGGTTGATTCTTGTTTGTGGTGGATTTTCGTTTTACGGAATTATATCAACACCACTGGCGAATTGTCTATCGCCCATCAACCGGATTTTCAAAAAGGCATCCGGTTAATTATGGAGTTGTGTTTGGTGGCTCGCTTCGATATGTACCCCACCATCTTAGTTCCCGATGGTGCTTGCATGATTGACCGCAGAATGGGCATTGACGGACATCCATTGGAAATTCAATCTTTATTTTACTATGCTTTGCGATCGGCCAAAGAACTCCTGCTCGAAAATGTAGAAAACTCCTACATTAATCAAGCCGTTGAAAAACGATTACAGTCGCTCAAAATTCATTTGCGACAACATTATTGGCTAGACCTCGATCGCGTTAATGCCATTTACCGCTACAAAGGGGAAGAGTATGGTGAAACCGCCCTCAATCAATTTAATATTTACTCCGACTCAATTCCCTACGATCGCCTGAGTCGGTGGTTGCCCGAAGGCGGAGGCTATCTCGCCGGAAATCTTGGCCCTTCTCAACTCGATTGTCGGTTTTTTGCCCTGGGTAATTTAATGGCAATTTTATCCGGCTTAACCACCCCAGAACAATCCCTAGAAGTGATGACCCTGATTGAAAAGCGCTGGGAAAATTTAGTGGGACAAATGCCCATGAAAATTTGTTTTCCCGCCTTAGAAGGAAGGGATTGGGAAATGATGACCGGATGTGACCCCAAAAATCGGGCTTGGTCCTATCATAATGGGGGAAATTGGCCCGTGTTGCTGTGGATGTTAACCGCAGCGGCCCTGCATACCGGAAAACCAGAGATTGCCCGCAAAGCGATTCAAATTGCTGCTAAACGGTTACAGAAAGATGAGTGGCCGGAATATTATGATGGGACAACCGGCAGACTGATCGGGAAAGAAGCCAGAAAGTATCAAACCTGGACGATTTCCGCCTTTTTATTGGCCCAAGAAATGATTGAATATCCCGAACATTTATCAATGATGGTGTTTTAAGGGGACATTTCCAGAGACTCGGCAGACTTTTCCTCAAAAATGCCCCCGTTGGGAGAGTCGGCATGGGAATGGGTGGGGCAACTGCCCCAATCCCCAGGGGGGAGATATATCAGGGATACCCACAGGGGTGAAATCGCCCCTAACCTCAATTTCTCAGAATATTTAGCAAGAATACCCCCCAAACCCATAAAATAAGAACTCGGCAGTTTAACAAGCAGGTGTTTTCAAGCAGTGAAGCTATTTGTCTACCACACTCCCGAACTGACCCCCACCGATAGCGTGCCCGATTGCGCGATCGCCGTTGACGTTTTACGCGCCACCAGCACGATCGCCACGGTACTCCATGCCGGTGCGGAAGCCGTGCAAGTGTTTAGTGATATGGATCAGCTCATGCAACTGAGCGCAGATTGGCCCGCTGAAAAACGCCTGCGTGCTGGAGAACGCGGGGGGGCCAAAGTTGAAGGATGCGACTTGGGAAACTCCCCCTTAGATTGCACCCCTGAACGAGTCAAAGACTGTCGTTTGTTCATCAGTACCACCAACGGCACAAGGGCGTTGCAACGAATCGAATCGGCCCCCTCGGTACTCGCAGCGGCGTTAATTAATCGCCAAGCGGTGGTGAACTATCTCCTAGAAACCAATCCAGAAACCGTTTGGATTGTCAGTTCTGGTTGGGAAGGCAGCTATTCTTTGGAAGATACGGTTTGTGCCGGGGCGATCGCCGATGGTTTACTCGCCAATAGCAGTCTCTCACCGAAGGAACTCGCTGGCAATGACGAGGCGATCGCTGCCTTAGCTCTCTATCGTCACTGGCAAGACGATTTAATAGGCTTAATGCATCACGCCAGTCACGGCCAACGCCTGCTCCGTCTCAACTGTAATGAAGATCTAAAATACTGTTCCCAAACCGATATTTTAGAGGTTGTCCCCCGACAAAAAGAACCGGGGGTTTTAGTTAAATAAACTGTTCATTTTCAATAGATTAATGGGTAAGGTTGGCAATGCCAACCTTACTTTTTTTAGGTGGATTCATTTAAGCAAAATATCCCCCCTCACCCCATCAATAAATTCCTGCATCTTTTCATAATGGGAACCTTTCCAGTAGATTTTATCGCAAGAACTACAGCGCCGAAATTCATCATAATGTTCTCGGGTTTTCGGTTCCAATCGCTCTAAAATGCTATTTTTGGTAACAGTTTCCAGTAATCCATTGCAGTGAATGCAGCGACTAAACGGCGTGATGGCATCGAACAACTCAAACCGGCGCAAAACTTCTTCGAGACGCTTATGAGGATTCGTCGATCGCACCCAATACCCGTGAGTGACAATCCCGCGCTTGAGCAACCCGATATCCCGCGTCAGCAAAATCCGATTTTCCGTACTGGAAACCTGCGCTAACTCTTCATCGGGATAGTCATTGCGATAGAGCGTATCAAACCCCAACATTCGCAAAAATCCCGCCAGTTTTCCCAGGTGGATATCCAACACAAAACGCGGTTCAGGTTGGGGACGCAACCTCACCCGAGGCGAAAGTTCCACCGATTGAGAAATCGGATAGATATCGCAGCGATCGCCATCTTGCATCCGATAAGAAAAATCGACCGATTTGCCATTGACTGCGATCGTCTCAACTTCCGGATGGGGAATCCCAAACGATTCCAGAGAATCTTTAATCGAGGGATGGTTTGGGAACTGATGCGTCAGGGTCGCATTTTTGCTTTCCGATGGTAGAAAGTCGTTCAGTTCCGCATGGAAACGAAATTCAGCGCGGTTCATAGGAGTGTTAAAATTGATTAATTGATGATTATTTTAGCAAATCCAATCCGACTCGCCATCCCAAACCAATAACTTGAGTTAAAATAGGGATAAAAATCGAGTTGAGGGAGCCGACGATGACAATTTTGCCCAGTCAAGTCTCACCCCAAATCAAATATCCCGATGAAGATGGTAAACCGATGGCAGAAAGCGATCCAGCACGCGATTATTTGATTTATGCCGTTGAGACACTAGACATTCATTTTCAAAAGCGTCAGGATATCTATGTTTCGGGAAATTTGTTTATCTACTACGAAGAGGGAAAACCCGACTGCGTAGTTTCTCCCGATGCCTTTGTCGTCTTTGGCGTTGAAAAACGCAAACGACGCTCTTATAAAACATGGGAAGAAGGTGAGAAAAAACCTAGTTTTGTCCTAGAGATTACCTCCAAAAGCACTCGCAGTCAAGACCAAGGAGCCAAAAAAGGAATTATGCTTTTTTGGGAGTCTCTGAGTATTTCCAATACAATCCAACCGGCGATTATCTACGTCCTCGACTCCAGGGATTAACATTAAGAGACAGTAATTACTTTCCTTTAGAAGTAACCGCCTTACCTGATGGAACTCAAACGATAGGGAGTGAAGTGTTAGGGTTGGAATTGCGATTGTTGCCTGGAGGCGAACTGCGGTTTTATAATCCCGCAACTGGGGAACTCCTCCTGAGTCATCGGGAAGAGGCGCAGGCAAGACAAGCAGCAGAAGCACGAATTGCTGAACTTGAAGCGCGTCTGCGAAGTTTGGAACAGCAAACGGAATCTTAAAGGGTATCAGGTTTAAAGTCGTTACTACAAACAAAGAACCTCGGTTTTCCTGTTTGTAGTAACGACTTCAGTCGTTTCCGGACCCTCAAGACTCAGAAGGTCCCCATAACTCCATTAAATGAGTCGCAATCCGTTGGGAAGCACCTGGTTCTCCCATGCGACGCTGACCATTTTCACCGATGAGTTGCAGTAGATCCGGGTCCCGTAAGAGTTGCTGGATGACTTCGGCGACTTTATCCGGGCGCTTGACGAGGGTTACCGACGGTCCCAGGAGGCGACTTTGAGCTTCGGCAAAGGCGGGGGTGAACTGGGGACCTTTTCCGGGGAGGGCGACTGCCGGTTTGCCTAATCCCACAAATTGCTCGGTTGCAGTTCCTGCCATTGCGATCGCCACATCGCCGTAACGCAAGCATTCCACAAATCCAGTCTGAGTCAGCAATAATCGGGCGGTTTTCTGGGTAAAGGTGAGGGCACCGGATGCTTGTAAGGTGGCGATCGCCCGATCAATTTCTAAGGGTCCTGGATTATCCCCAATCCCATCCAGGAGAGAGGAGTGGCGATGCCATCCGTAATTTTCCAACTCCTGGGAGAAATGTTCGATTTTTAATCCGGGGGCGATCGCTGCCAGGATAACCGGATGGCGATTATTGAAGGTTTCCACCACTGATGCCAGTCCCCAGAGGATTTGCTGCCAATTTGCATAGGCTTCCGGTGCTCTGGATCCAGGTAAGAGAGTGACTACGAGCGATCGCTGGGTTTCCTTCAGTTCCGCATCCGGGTCATAAAAAATTGGGGCTGTAGTATCCACTTCTAAATCATCCATCATCGGATTCCCCAAGTCATAAGCGGGAATCGAAAATTGCTGTAAGGTTGCTGTGGTGAGTGCATCCCGAGGAAAAACCGCCCGACAGCGTTTATTCCGCATCAAAGCGCGTTCCCAGGGTAAATAGACAGAACCGGACCAACTTTCCAACCGTTCAAACCAGGTGCGACGGGGTAACACTCCTGCTTCATCCCGGAGATAATATTCAGACTTGGCAGTGCCGATAAAGGCGTAGGGAAGACCGCTCAAACGGGCAAATAGCAAGGGGACAATATCTCCGACGGCTAGGACGGCATCCCCTTGTTTCGCCCATTGTTGAATGGCTTGATATTGTTTCCAGGTTAACCCTAGTAATCCGTGAGAGATGTCGCCCAATAACTGCCGTCCATCCATATAGACGAATCCCCCGGACGGCATGGGTTTGACCGGACCAATAATTTCTATCTCCGGCAGTTGCAGGTAGGCACGGCCCTCTCCCACCAGGGGGAGTGCGGCTAAGTCTGGAGAATGCGGATGCTGCTGGAGTTGGCGCAATACCCGCAGGGCGATCGCGTCTTCCCCATGACCATTACTCAGACAGAGTATTTTCAAATCTCACTTCCTCCATTGATTGCTCTCCCAGCCCGCCCTTGGGCCAAATTCACAAATTAATTGGTTAAACCTGTTGTCATCCCCAAAATTTTGATTATAATAGAAGAACAGTACACGGGGCCTTACTGGATTCGATTCGGTAGTGAACGCTGCTCCGTGATTCAGGCCGAGAGTGAGTTGTCTCTCGTCAATCCCCAACTCAAAAAAAAAGTAAATGCGAACAACATCGTTCCTTTCGCTCGTAAAGCGGCCACTGTTGCTGCCTAAAAACCTCTAGCAGGTTTGAGCGGTCTATAGCTTGACTCCGTTAAAGGCTACAGACAAACCCTCAACGGATGCTCTAGTAAGGTTTCTCTGGTTACTTGCTAGTTAAGACTCAACCTGAGTATCCTGTCATCCGGGATAATGGATGGTCCCCGCCCAGAGGGTTAAATGGGCTACGCCTGTGAATGAGCGGTAAGTTAATAACTGTTGAAGACACGGGTTCGATACCCGTAGGCTCCATGGTCATTAAAAAAATCAACCCATCTGATACAATCATGTAAAGGATGGGTTGATTTTTTATGAACGCTAAAACAGTGATTGTTATCTGTGAAAACCCCAGATGTGGCGAGGAATTTACCAAGCCTTTAGCGGAGTTTAAACGCAGTGAAAGGCTGGGCCGACAGCACTTTTGTTCGCTAAAATGCTATGCCAAGTTTAAAGGAATTAAAAATTTTAAAGATAAAATCAATACGAATTATGATGGATTAAAGAAAGGAAGCGAACAAGATGATTTATCTCCCTTTCGCCATCCTCTGAAAATTATTAGAAAATCGGTTAAGCAGCGGAAGATAGAGGCTTCTGTTACCTTACAAGACCTCAAGCAAATTTGGGACCAACAAGGCGGAATTTGCCCTTATACGGGATGGGATTTGGTGCTGTTCCCTTGCACAACCGACTACCAATCCCGTCCTTTAACAACAAATCGAGCGAGTGTAGACCGGATTGATTCTTCGAGAGGCTACAGTCTGGATAATATTCAATTTGTGGCTGTCATGGCTAATTTTGCTAAAAATCTCTTTACCGAAACCGAGCTTTTAGAGTTTTGTCAGGCTGTTTATCAAAATTATAAAGGTCAAGGGAGGAGTATCGAAAACATTCCCGGGGGACCAGATAAGGAATTAGAATTCCTCCCTCAATTGAATCCTGTTATGTTTGAGTCTCCAAGGGTCAGTAAGCGAATTGACAGCTATTCTCCGTTTCGGCAGCATTTGAATTTAGCTCGAATGCACGCTCGGATGAAGGGACGGGAGTGCAGTCTGACGTTGGAAGATTTGAAGCAACTGTGGGAAAGGCAGGGGGGACGATGTGTTTATACGGGATGGGAATTGGAGAATCCTCCGACTACGAATGGGTGGTTGCGGTGCGATCGCCATCCTCGAAGGGCGAGTTTAGACCGAATTGATTCAACCCAGGGATATCGGTTGGGAAATGTTCAGTTTGTTTCGGTGATGGCCAATTATGCAAAGCGGGATTTTGAGGAAGAACACTTGTGGAAATTTTGTGCGGCTGTGGTAAAATATCGTCGTCAATCCGAGTCAAAAAAGGAGGTCGCCGCTTAATTTACGGATTCAAGGACCGTTCCCCTAATCTACTCTTGATAATTTTTCCAAAGAAGAAAATTGGGTGGGAATTACCCACCCGATAAAACGATTTCTTGAGCCACCTTGGGAAGCATCTATAAAAGTCCTTGTTGGGGTTTGAGCCATTTGTTTAAGGTGGTATGGATGGTTTGTCCAATTTGCTGCTTCAAGCGCCAAGCGGCAAAGGCTTTATCATACTCTTCTCCCGTCAGTTGGTAAGTTTTCCATCCTTTCAGGGCAAGGAATAATCCCCACAGAAAGAGAATCGGCAAACTCCAGGTCAGGGTGTGAGCCGTCAGGAGATTCAAGACGACTAAAAATGAGTTGGCAATCCCATACCGAACTAGATTATTTTTGAACTTAGTCTGGCGATAAAGGTCAAAACCACGCCTTTCTTTAACTTGACCTTGGTTAACCAGCCATTCTTGTTCGGCATGGACAATATTTTCCGGTGGAATGCCGAGTTCTTTGGCAATTTCGACCAGTTGAACGCGGGAAAACTCTTCGGTTTCGGTTTGGCGGGCGATCGCCAGGTGCAGGATTTCCTGGACGGCTTCTTGGGTGTAAGATTCAGGCATCGCAGTTAGTTTCTATAGGAGGAATCGGATCAGAGAATTCTCAAAACTCTTTTTCCTGTTATTGTAGCGAATCTCAAGGGGGAACGGGCCTTTTTCTGAGTACGGATGACTCCCCTGTGGAACTGGGGATCAGGGCGATTTCCAGGGCATCCTAGAGCATCGGTATCGGATCGGTTAGCACCCGGGGCTTTCACAAAATTTTGGCTAATTAGCAACCAATTAGTGCCAAAAGCCCTGGTTTTTGAGGGGTTGATTGAATCCTTATCCGGAACTCCTGGGGTTGAACTGCAACGGAAACAGTCCAAAGGGCGATCGCACCCCCCATACGGAAATCCACCCGCGATCGTTGCATAAGCGCCTAGAATAAAACAATCCAATTTCACATTTTTATTTCCAGTTGGTAATTGCTGACACCCTCTAACCCTGCGGCAGATCCTCCCCGGTTTTTTTGCAAAACTTAAAGAAACTGCCTTGAACTCCTCCCCTCTAATCCGTGATCTTCACTTTAAAAAAACGATTGAAGCTGGCCCTAACCCTTAACAATGCCTGAACCCTCTCACCCTGCCAACCCTTCCCTGTCCATGAATCATTCTCTGATGTATTCCTCTGCCTTGGAACGGGCAATTGACCCCAACCCACCCATCGTTTCCCCGGAAACATCCCTCGAAGAAGTCCTCGCCTTGATGAGTCATGTTAGAAGTAGCTGTCCCTTGCCTTCCTCCACGGACTCCATGCAAACCAATATTTGGGATTCCGTGAGGGCGAGTTGTGTCCTAGTCCTAGAAGGAGCACCCACGGTTTCTGAACAACTGAATGCGATTCGAGATACGGGAAAACTCCCCGATCGCCAAGAACGAATTCTTGCTAGTAAAGTGGGGATTTTTACCGAACGGGATATCGTCAAAATGACCGCCGCTGGAGTTGATTTAAAAACCGTCAAAGTCTCCACGGTCATGACTGCACCAGTGGTTACCCTCACCGAATCCCAATCCCATGATATTTTCACCATCTTGTCTGTTTTTAGACAGCATCAAATTCGCCACCTCCCCCTGATTGATAATCGCGGCTACATTTTGGGAATTCTCACCCCAGAAACCATTCGCCAAGCCCTCCAACCTGTCCGTCTTTTAACTCAGTTACGAGAAGTTAAAGACATCATGAGTCCTAACGTAATTCAAGCACCCTTGAACGCTTCTGTGCTGGAATTAGCTAAATTAATGGCCGATCGCCGGGTGAGTTGCGTTGTCATTTGTCAGGATGCTCCCGAGACTCAGACAACCTATCCCCCCGCCAAAATTCCCGTGGGAATTGTCACAGAACGAGATTTAGTCCAATTTCAAGCCCTGCAACTGGACTTAGGGAAAATGCAGGCCAAAGATGTCATGAGTTCCCCTTTATTTTCCCTCAGTCCCCAGGATTCCGTGTGGTTTGCCCATGAAGAAATGCAGCGCAGACGAGTGCGCCGGTTGGTGGTTTCTAGTGCTGAAGGATATCTCTTGGGACTGGTTTCCCAAACCAGTTTATTGCAAGCCTTACATCCCACCGAAATGTATGGGGCGATTGAAACCTTACAGGAAGTTGTCGAAAATCGCACCAAAGAATTACAAGAAGCCAACGAGCAATTACAACGGGAAATAGAAGAACGCAAACGGGCCGAAATTGCCCTGCAAACTGCTCATGATAATTTACAAAAATTGGTAGAAGAACGCACAGCAGAACTTCGAGCCACCAATGCTAAACTGGAACAAGATATTCGCGATCGCCAGCGAGTAGAGGCCGCCTTGCGCGAGTCAGAAGCCCAGTTGCGACAGCAAGCCCAGGAATTAGAAGCGGCCATGCGATCGCTCCAACAAACCCAATTTCAACTCATCCAATCTGAAAAAATGTCCAGTCTGGGACAATTAGTCGCCGGAGTTGCCCATGAAATTAACAACCCCGTTAACTTTATTTATGGAAACCTTTCCCATGCGACCCAGTATATTCAAGACCTCTTAGAACTGATTGATTTGTATCAAACCCATTTCAATAAAACAGTTCCGGAAATCGAGAATAAAATCGAAGATATCGATTTAGAATTTTTAGTGAGTGACCTGCCTAAAATGATTGCTTCCATGCAAATTGGAGCCGATCGCATCCGGTCAATTGTCCTATCCTTACGCAACTTTTCTCGCCTTGATGAAGCGGATCGCAAGCGGGTCGATATTCATGAAGGACTGGATAGTACCCTATTAATTTTACAACATCGACTCAAAGGCCATCCGGGACGGCGAGAAATAGTCATCATTAAAGAGTATGGAAATTTGCCCAAAGTGGATTGCTATGTTGGTCCACTCAATCAAGTCTTTATGAATATTATCACCAACGCGATCGATGCCCTGGATATGGGACATAGCAACAAAGAGCGATCGAATGGCAAAACACTGTCGCGATCGCCCTTATCCTCCATTCCCGCCACCTCCCCCACCATTCGGATTCGCACCCAAGTGGACGAAGGCGATCGCATTACCATCTCCATTGCAGATAATGGTCCAGGCATGACCGAAACCGTCCGTCGTCGCTTATTTGAACCCTTTTTTACCACCAAACCCGTCGGCAGTGCCACCGGCTTAGGATTATCCATTAGCTATCAAATAGTCGTCGAAAAACATAAAGGACAATTGCATTGCTATTCCACCCCTGGACATGGCACCGAATTTCTGATTGAAATTCCCCCTTTTCAACCGCATTTTGAACCTCCCTGTTTGATGCTGCCAGCCAGAACCTACCCTACCACGACTCCTAAGTGCTAAGACAGCGACTGCTTAACCGTTCAAATTTCCAGGGAATGGATGGATGATGCTAAGACAAACCATGATATAATAAAGGGTTTTGAACTGTTTTAAACCCCAACCAACTGAATCAGTCAATTGTCCTCAAATTCAAATCATTTTAATCCCTGAATCAGCAATGATAAGATATAAAACTTATTAGAAAATGCCTGAACCTCACGGTTCAAGGTCGGCATTCAAGGTGGAGTTGGGGAACTGGGACAACTGCCTCCCCAACCGACGCCCTGCTAGACTATCGTAACCAAAACTGACGCGCCAAAACAGAGGAACATTCGTGCTCGATATTAAACAAATCCGGGAAAATCCACAAACCATTCAGGAACGCCTGAACCGACGAGGGGAAGGCTATGATTTACAGCCGATATTAGACCTAGATCGCACCGGGCGAGAATTAGAAACCCAGCGATCGCAACTTCAAGCCCGCAGTAACGAAATCGGCAAGCTGATCGGTCAACAAATGAAATCCGGCAGCAAACCCGATGACCCCGCCATTCAAACCTTAAAAGAAGAAGGCAACCAACTCAAAGCGCAACTCAGCGAACTCGAACCCCGAGAAAGAGAACTCAAAGCCGAACTCGACAACCTCCTCTTAAACCTCCCCAACCTCCCCAGCGAATCCACTCCTGTGGGTAAAAGCGAAACCGAAAACGTCGAAGTGCGGCGCTGGGGTGACGAATATCTGCCCAAACATGACCAAATTCGCCCCCACTGGGAAATTGGCGAACAAATGGGGATTATCGACTTTGAACGGGGGGTAAAAATTGCCCAAAGTCGATTTATCAGCCTAATTGGGGCTGGTGCCGCCTTAGAACGAGCCTTAATTAGCTTTATGCTCGATCGCCACATTCGCCACGGTTATATAGAAGTCATGCCGCCGGTTCTGATTAATAGCACCTCCCTGCGTGGGACCGGCCAACTTCCGAAATTTTCCGAAGAGAGCTTTCAATGTAGTGAGGATGACCTCTGGCTGGCCCCCACCGCCGAAGTGCCAGTCACCAACCTCTATCGCGATGATATTCTGCCATCGGAAAACTTACCGATTTATCACTGTGCCTATACCCCTTGTTTTCGCCGGGAAGCAGGGGCTTATGGCAAAGATACCCGAGGATTGATTCGACTCCATCAATTTAATAAAGTGGAACTGGTCAAAATCGTGGCCCCAGAAACCTCGGAAGATGAACATCAAGCCCTAGTGCAGGATGCCGAAGCGATTCTCCAAGCATTGCAACTGCCGTATCGGGTATTGGAACTCTGCACCGGAGATATCGGCTTTGGGGCGCAAAAGTGCTACGACTTAGAAGTCTGGTTACCCTCTTCGGGCAAATATCGGGAGATTTCTAGCTGTTCTAATTGTGGAGATTTCCAAGCTAGACGCGCCGCGATTCGATTTAAAGAAGCGGGGAAAAAGGGGACTCAATTTGTCCATACCTTGAATGGATCCGGCTTGGCTGTAGGGCGGACAATGGCAGCAATTTTAGAAAACTATCAGGATCCAGATGGGACAGTTCGGATTCCCGAAGTGCTGCAACCCTATCTCGGAGGGAAAACAGTCTTGTAAGGAGATGGGGGAGGATGGGGAGGATGGGGGAGGATGGGGGAGATGAGGGGAGATGGGGGAGATGGGGGAGATGGGGGAGATGGGGGAGATGGGGGAGATGGGGGAGATGGGGGAGATGGGGGAGATGGGGGAGATGGGGGGAGATGGGGGAGATGGGGGAGATGGGGGAGATGGGGTCCATGTTAGTAGTAACGCCTTCAGGCGTTATCCCCATTCGTAGTAACGATTCAGCCGTTTTCTCCTCCATCCTCCCCATCTCCCCCATCCTCCCCATCTCCCCTATCCTCCCCATCCTCCCCATCCTCCCCATCCCCAGAAACCGACGGGTCAGCCTAAAATAACAATAAGTCAGGATTTACGCATAATCTCCAGTCGAACTGCTGGACTGCGTAAATCCCAATCATTAGTGAAGACTGACTCATTGAGCCAGTCTGTGATAGTAACGGAGTTTAACTGGGGTTTGTAATGTCAGTATTGGCAGCGATCGCGGTTCTGGCGATGCTTATTTTCGTCCACGAACTGGGACACTTCATGGCAGCCCGATTACAGGGCATTCACGTTAATCGTTTCTCAATCGGATTTGGGCCTATTTTATGGAAATACCAAGGCCCAGAAACCGAATATGCCATACGGGGGATTCCCTTGGGGGGCTATGTTGGCTTTCCCGATGATGATCCCGAGAGCGAAATTCCTCCCGATGACCCGAATTTGCTCCGCAATCGCCCGATCCTAGACCGGGCGATCGTGATTAGTGCCGGAGTCATCGCGAACCTGATCTTTGCCTATCTGCTGTTAGTCGGACAGGTGGCAACGGTGGGGGTGCAAGACTTTGACTATCAACCGGGGGTAAAAATTGCCCAAGTGATGTCCGAGGAGACTGCCGCTCATCGGGCGGGGATTCAGGCTGAAGATATTATATTGCAAGCCGATGGAGAGGAATTAGGCGCTTCTGCACAAGCGGTTCGCTCTCTGATGGAGATTATCCAAACCCATCCTGAGCAAGTTCTGGAACTCCAGGTGCTGCGGCAGGATGAAACCTTTAGAGTGCCGATTTCCCCGGAACGCGATGAAAGCGGGAAAGGGATTATTGGCGTGCAATTGGCTCCTCACGGGACCCTGATTCGTCACCGCGCCGACAGTATTCCGGCAGCGTTTGGGGAAGGTGCTGTTGAGTTTCAACGGATTACGGTGTTGACGGTGCAAGGATTTGGACAGTTAATTCGCAATTTCCGAGAAACGGCGGATCAAGTGTCGGGTCCGGTGGCAATTGTGGCGATCGGGGCGAATATTGCCAAGTCTGATGCGG
The DNA here is from genome assembly GCA_963821735.1 of uncultured cyanobacterium. GTDB lineage: Bacteria > Cyanobacteriota > Cyanobacteriia > Cyanobacteriales > Laspinemataceae > Laspinema. The sequence continues at coordinate 230,163 of CAWGFK010000070.1, read as the reverse complement.
GAAATCTGTTCCGATTTGCGGCATTAATTAGCATTAACCTCGCGATTATTAACATTTTGCCGCTTCCGGCCCTCGATGGCGGACAGTTGGCATTTTTGTTAATTGAAGGTTTGCGCGGTAAACCGTTGCCGACTCATATTCAAGATGGGGTGATGCAAACCGGGTTAATGTTGCTGTTGGGATTGGGTATTTTCCTGATTGTTCGGGATACGGCCAATTTAGGTTGGGTCCAACAGTTATTTCAATAAAGGTAATGAAGGATGACGCGATCGCAAGCGGTTCATCCTTCATTCGTTCGGCAATTTTTTACTATGAATATTACTCGGAAGTGGGCGGCGACGAAGCAACGGGCGATCGAGATTTTAATTCGGTTGAAGCGATTGTATCCGGAGGCGGACTGTACGCTGAATTATGAGACGCCGGTGCAGTTATTGGTGGCGACGATTTTATCGGCACAATGTACGGATGAGCGGGTGAATCTGGTGACTCCGGAGTTGTTTCGACGGTTTCCGGATGCACAGGCGATCGCAAGTGCGGAGATTGAGGAGTTGGAACAGTTAATTCGTTCCACAGGGTTTTATCGGAATAAGGCGAAAAATATTCAAGGCGCTTGTCGGGCGATCGTGGAAAAACACAATCATCAAGTGCCAAAACGGATGGAATTGTTGGTGGAGTTGCCGGGAGTTGCCCGAAAAACGGCCAATGTTGTCCTAGCAAATGCCTATGGAATTAATCAAGGGGTGACGGTGGATACCCATGTGAAGCGGTTATCCAATCGGTTAGGATTGACGGAAAATACGGACCCGGTGAAGATAGAACGGGATTTAATTCGGTTACTTCCCCAGGAAGATTGGGAAAACTGGTCGATTCGGTTGATTTATCATGGACGAGCAGTTTGTACCGCCAAAAAACCCGCTTGCGATCGGTGTGAGTTAGCGGATTTATGTCCAGCAGCGGATCTGAGTCTGCTTCCTAATGTATTGGGATAGTTTTTTCCAGCATTAACACTCATGGATACTCGCTTATTTCTGGGAAGAAACGACTAAAGTCGTTACTACGAACAAAGAGGTTCTCTTCTCCTGTTTGTAGTAACGACTTCAGTCGTTTCCGGGTTTTTAATGATAACTTGAGCTTGAATTGATGCCCTGTAATTCACAGAAAATTCTATCAATTTTAACCTTTTTTCAAGGATTGTAAATGGTGATTGGGGTTATAAACCGTTCCGTCTGGCATGATTGCGCTGGTTAAATTGGCTCCCCTAAAATCGGCTCCACTTAAATTGGCTCCACTTAAATTGGCTCCACTTAAATTGGCTTCACAAAGCTTTGATTCAGATAAATTCGCTCCTTGCAAATCTGCTCCTTGCAAATCTGCTCCAGATAAATTCGTGCGACTCAAATTAGCTTTTTTCAAATTCGCTCCCGTAAAGACAACCCCTTTAAGGATGGCATTGGCAAAATTGGAGTTGTATTTGGTGTATTCAGACTTGTCTGATGGATTAACTGGAAATCTCGGAAAATCTGAGTTAAAAATTCCTTCAAGTTGAGTTTTGACAGTTTTCATACATTTAATCTTTATTAATTCAAGTGAAGTCGGTTTTCAACAGTCTCTCGAATTGGATTGGGGTGAGTTAACACCGTGAGTCCGGTATGGTTTTCGGCTTGGGGTGGACAAAGGGGAGTTGGCGATCGCCCGTTTGTGGGTTGAAGGGTCCCGCTGGATTCGAGAAGCTGAGATCTCAACGGTGGATCGAGAAAGAGGTGTACTCCAGTTGGAACGGATTGTCCGGTGATGGGAATTCCCACAGGTCTCAACTGGATCCCTTCCTGAGCAAGACTCGCGGGTGGGTTCACGTGGATCCGGAGGGGAGGGTTCGGGTAAGCGCTGTTCCGGCTGGGGGTAAGGGACTTTGACGACCCGCAACAGGCGCTCGGTTACGGTATGATCTGGGAAAGAGTAACTCGGTTCAGGATACGGAACCGGGACCACCCGGCGGAGTTTCCATGTGGCCCCCACGCACTTGGCAGAGGGGTCCTCGTTACCAATTTCCGTAGGTGGAGGAAGAAATTTGTTAAAATTTTGAAAATTATATGATTTCATCTTGCAACTCTCCACCAATTAGAGCTACAGTAGATATGGGTACATTAGAATAGTGGTTTTGCGGTTTGGGGCACGTTTGTGTCCCAACCTTTTCTTTTGTAGGGGGGCTAGGGTTCGAGTTTAGAGGATCCATAGATTTAACCCAGAAGACTATAGAGGTTTTGCTGTGTTTGGGAGCTTCCGTTGGCAAGGTCCCAGGAACTCAGTTCATTTAAAAGGTTGTATTTCCCTGGCGGTTTGGAAAATATCCGGGGTACACTTGCAATAGGGTAGGTATGAGAACGTTCGGGACGGGGTTTTGAATAGTGGTTAGGACCTTGCCTGGTCCGAGTTCGGGTTTTGAATAGTGGTTAGGACCTTGCCTGGTCCGAGTTTGGGTTTTGAATAGTGGTTAGGACCTTGCCTGGTCCGAGTTTGGGTTTTGAATAGTGGTTAGGACCTTGCCTGGTCCTGAACGGGGACTTGAATAGTGGTTAGGACCTTGCCTGGTCCGAGTTTGGGTTTTGAATAGTGGTTAGGACCTTGCCTGGTCCTGAACGGGGACTTGAATAGTGGGTTTTACCGTGCCTTTTCTGGAATAGGGACTTTGAATAGTGGTTTTGACAGTACCTCTTCCTGAATGGGGACTTGAATAGTGGTTTAGACCCCGTAGGTTATGTCGGAATTAGGCAAGTGAATTGTGGATACTCCTTGACTCTCCGACAAGGTGTTGATTCAGGGAAGGATGTTTTAAAGTGGGTATCGAGGCTGCGGAGCCTCGGTACCCATTGCCCTCAACCGTTGCTTATCCTTAGTATTGTCGATGGATGTTTGCGATCGCGTTTGCAAACTGTTCAAGTTCTGTATAACTTTGCGAAATTTTGTTTGACTTTGGAAAAATGTTCTAATTTTTCCCAAAATCATTCAGTTGGGACCACCGGGGAGGGTCCTGTTTAGGGTCATGGAAGGGGCAACCCGGACTGAGAGATGAGGCTTTTAATCTAGCCCTGTCCATGTGGTAAATTGAATGCCGAAAAATCGTTGTTTTTTGTAGGGGTTTGGTCTCCAAACCCTCTTCAGGCGTTACTACGAACATGAAGAAAACTACAAACAGAAGAGAAGATAACGACAGCAAGTCGTTACTACGAACGTTGGGGACTCCCGGTTTAGGCTTGATATTGGATAGAGATAACGCGGTTGAGGAGGGTGCAGAACTCGGTTAGGAATGCGACCTCGGCGGGGTCCCACGATCGCCCCTGGGAATGATAGACCGTGAGGACCCCTTGCCATTCTTCCCCTGGAGGAAAGGGGACGAGGAGGGCCGCTTTGATATTTAACGCTGCAAAATAACCGATCGCCTCTTCATTCACTGCCGTTTGCAGATCCGCAAAGGCAACTGCCTCTCCCAATTGCAACCGCTGGTAACACCCCGTCTGTTGTAAGGAAGATTTCCTCCCTGACATTGCCTCACTTGCCACGGAGTCCATGAGACAGGTCCCCTGGCGATTGCAGAGTGCCACCCGATCCACCCCTAACAAACCCCGTAACCGAGAAAGCGAACCACACAGAATTTCCTCCTGGGGTAAACACTGGGTCAGACTCGCTGCTAGATAGCGAAACAGGCGTTCCCTCAGACTTACCTGATCCAATACCTGAGAGACTTGCGTCACTTGTTGTAGAGATTGAGACGCCTGCAATAACCGACTCACCCGCTGACGCAAAACGGCCCAATGGAGCGGTTTCGTCACATAATCCGTGGCCCCAGCTTCAAAGGCGCGATCGACGGAATCTGCATCATCGAGCACGGTAATCATCAGAACCGGAGTATGCTCCCCTCCCGGTAGAAGGCGTAACTGATGGCAACAGGTGAACCCATCCATCACTGGCATCACTGCATCCAGCAGGACCATATCCGGTTGCAGTCGTTTAAATTCTGCCAAACATTGCTCACCATTTTTAGCTTCAGCTACGGTATATCCTTCTTCTTCCATTGCGAGACGCAGCAGCGATCGCATGGAGCGATCGTCATCGGCGAGCAAAATTAACGGGGAATTCTCTTCACCAGTAGGAGTCATGAAATATCCTGTTTCCGTTCGATTTCCAAAGCTTTAATCACCTTCTCATACTCCTTTTCCACCTGGTTGAGGAGCGTCTGTGCATTGGCAGTCGTACCCGCCCGACCTAAATTTTCTAACTCTTTAAACAGATTCGCAAGGGTAAGAGCACCGAGATTTGCACTACTCGATCGCATCGAATGTGCCGCTTGCCGCAACCCTTCGGGGTCCCCTTGCGCCACTGCCTCTTGCATTTCTTGCAGTCGTTCCGGTGCATCTTCGAGATAGTTGCCGATAATCAGAGACAACATCGCTGCCGCTTTGGGACCCGCCATATCCCGTAAAGAATCCAGAATTTGGCGATCGGAGCACCGCTTCACCCTTTCCACCCTGGGAGGGTTGAGGATTAGAACCAAACAAATGGTCACTGACAAAGGTAGACTGCATCTGATCCCCCGAGTCGGGTTGGGCGGCACCGGATTGAATCTGCTCCAAAGCACTGGCCAAAGCCTTGATGCGAAAGGGTTTGGTAATATACCCATCCATCCCCGCCGCAAAGCATTTTTGGCGATCGCCCTCCATTGCATAAGCCGTAATTGCAATAATTTTCGGTGCAGGTTCGGGGCGGTTTTGCCATTCCTCGCGAATTTGCCTCGTTGCGGTCAATCCGTCCATCTGCGGCATCTCAATATCCATTAACACCACATCATAAGATTGACGGCGCAAGGCTTCCAGGGCTTCTATACCATTTTGGACTAAATCGGCTCGATACCCAATCTTTTCCAAGGTCCGCATCGCCACTTCTTGGTTCACGGGATTGTCTTCTGCTAACAGAATCCGTAAGGGTAGCTTTGGTGGAGAAGATTGCCCGACAACTGCACGAGGGGGAACGGGATTGAAGGTCTCAGACCTGTCTAAGGGGGGACTTTTTTCAATCTGAGCTTGAGGACAGGCGAGGGTAACAATCGTAAAGTAAAAGGTAGAACCGGGAAACTCAGATTCCGAGGAAAAGGGTTGCACCTGCCAATTTTCTGGAGGATTTCCCGCACAAGTTCCCATACTTTCCACCCACATCTGACCCCCCATCGCTTCACATAAGCGTTTGCTGATGGCTAAACCCAATCCGGTGCCGCCATAGCGTCGCGAGGTGGACAGATCCACTTGGGAAAAGGATTCAAACAGGCGGTGCATTCCATCTGGGGGAATGCCGATGCCTGTATCTTGAACCTGGAATTGAATTCGATAGCGACAAGATTGCTGATTGTCTGTGGCAATCCGGTCCTCGGGGAGAGCAGAGGCACTTACGGAGACGATCGCCTCCCCAACTTCGGTGAATTTGACCGCATTTCCCAGGAGATTGACCAAAATTTGCTGGAGTCGGGTGCGATCGCCCATAATCTGGGAGGGAGTCTCGGGGTGAATTTGGGTGACGAGACGGATCCCTCGGGCCGTCGCTTGAGGCGCGAGGACGCTCTCGGCTCTCGCGATACAATCCGGCAAGGAAAAGGGTCGTTCGTCGAACTCCAATTTACCGGACTCAATTTTCGACAGGTCCAGGATATCGTTAATAATCCGTAATAAACTCTCGCTGCTGGTGCGAATTGTTTCTGTCCACTGTCTTTGTTGTTGAGTCTGGGCGGTATCCAAGAGGAGGTCCGTCATCCCGAGAACCCCATTGATAGGCGTGCGGATTTCGTGACTCATCATCGCCAAAAACTCACTTTTGGCTTGATTAGCGACTTCTGCTAACTGTCTGGCGCGATCGAGGGCGAGATTTTGTTCGGCAAGTTGTTGACGCTGTTGGGTTTCGCGTTCGAGTAACTCTGCTTGCGCTAAGGCAATCCCGACTTGATCGGCTACAGCTTCGAGGAGTTCGATTTCATCTTCGCGCCACTGTCGCAATCCTTGGCATTGTTGCAAGGCGATCGCCCCATTGGGTTCTCCTTGATAGGAGGTGCGAATTGCCATAAGCGATCGCACGCCGACTTCCTCAAACAACGGGCAAACCGACGAACCCAGGGCGTTATCCTGGAGATTATCAATGGCGATCGCCCGGTCCTGGGCAATTAAGCGTTCCGCCAAAGAATTCCCCCGAATCGGAATCTCTAAATTTAACAGAGAACTCGCCCCAGGAGTTAAATACTCCGTCACACAGTACAATTGCGCCTCGGGTAAGAGTTGATAGCGAAACAGCAAACACTGATCAACCTGCAATGCTCGTCCCAGTTGGGTTGCCGTGGTTTGCAAAATTTGGTGCGTGTCCAAACTTTGGCGAATTTTCTGGGTGATTTGTCGCAGGAGTAGACTGCGATGAAAGGCTTGGGCGAGGGCCGTTGCAGCCTGTTGCCGTTCCAGTTCCCCCCCAATCCACTGCGCCATTAATTTGATTAATTCTTGTTCTACCGCAGTAAAGGGACGGCGACGGGGATCGGGACTAGAAAAGCTCAGGGAACCGTAAATTCCACCGGCAACGGTGACGGGGGTGCTGAAATAAGCGGGGGTCGGGTCCGTGGGAGCAGGGGGGTCCGATTCCCCCTCGGTGTCTACAGAGGACTGAATCCTAGTGAGCATAGGGGCTGCCTCTAATGCCTCACTCCCTGGGCGATCGCGGGTCAAAACGGACCCCGAACTAACGGCGCAACTGGAGGGATGGGCGGCAATGACTTCCAGGCGATCGCCCACCAACCGCCCTAACAGTCCCCTCGGGAGTTCAAACCACTCACATCCCAGTTCTAATAATCGCTGCAAACGCTGGTCAAAATTCAGGGTCGGATCCGCACTGACTTCATATAAAGCCCGGATACTTGCTTCACTAAAGCGCAATTCTCGTTCCGCTTGCTTGCGCCAAGTTAGGTCAAATCCCGCAAAAACTGCCGCCTTACCTCCGAGATATTTCTGCGCGACGACTAAATAATGCCAGGGAAGTCCATCCACTTCCCATTCCATTTCTACAGAGGTTTCTGATTCGCTACTCTTGAAAAATTCCTGGACAAAATCTTGAATTTGGGTTCCCGATTCGAGAGTCCCAATGGGTTGTCCGATCAAGGTTTCCGGTTGAATATTGAAGGAACGCGCTAGGTAACGATTAATCCCGAGACAGGTCAAAGTAGAATCAATCCAGGCGATGCTACCGGGCACCGAGTCTAGGACGGCACGCAGTTGATCTCGCGCTTGTCGCAGTTCTTCCTCCACCTGGTTGCGTTCCGTCATGTCCCGAACTGTCACCACCCGAACCAGGCGGTTTTGATAGTCCATCATTTTCGGGTGCAATTCTGCGGGAAAGGTTGAGCCATCTTTCCGGAGTGCGACAACCAGATAGGGGCGATCGCTCTGGTTTTGAATGTTCTGCGAGACGATTTCCCGATACTCTGGGGTGACTAACACCACACCGGAGGTCCCAATCAGTTCTTTTTTTTCATAACCCAGCATCTCTGCCAGAACCCGGTTCACATCCATAATGATCCCGCGATCGTGCAAGAGAATTCCTTCGCAAGTGGCGGCAACCAAACAGCGATATCGTTCTTCCCGTTGTTGCGCTGCTTCCATTTGTTGTCTGGGGGTGATGTCATGAACCCACCTCAGATTTACCGCAACTCCATCGATATCAATGGGTTTCGTCTGGATTTCCCAGGATGGTTGATCCCCTCCACTGAGGGGATTGCCCTCGGGAACCTCCTGCCTAGCTTCCTCCTCGGGGATCTCCAAGGAGCGATCGCCTCGGGAATCAAGTTCCTCCAGTTTCAGTTGCTTTAAAGCGTCAATCCCATACCCATAAAATTCAGAGGCGGCGAGATTCGCATCCAGAATCATCCCAGTTTCTGGGTCCGCGATCAATTGCACTGCCGGATTTTCTGCAAATATCCGCCGGTAGAGAATTTCCTTCTCGGTGACTTGGGAGTACAATTGCTCAGGTGCAACCGGCGCAGTGTTATCCGGCAACGATGCGATCGCCTCCGGGTCCGTTTCTCCAACCCAGTGCATCCTTTTTGACCACAGATACCCGGCGATCGCACCCACAATCAACCCACAGAAAATCCCTATCCACTGCATAGCCTACTGTTATGGTTTCTTTCTCTCATCATAAGGCTGTGAGGGGATTGGGGAAAGATGGGGAAGATGGGGGAGATAGAGGAGATTGTTCAACGTCCCGACTTCAGTCGTTTCCGCGTTACTTGGCATCCGCCAAGTAACGCCCCTTTGGAGGCTTAAGATCCAGTCCCCAAACAGGCGCTTAATCCGCTCAGGGTAAGTGTCATGGCGGACGCCATGACACGAGAGCAACGACTGAAGTCGGGACGTTGAACAATCTCCCCTATCTCCCCCATCCTCCCTATCTCCCCCATCTCCCCCATCCTCCCTATCTCCCCCATCTCCCCAGGGGGACCAACTTCTTGTATAATAGGGGTTTAACCCCCCTGCAGGGATTGCATTTTTCAAAACTCAAGGACAACAAGTGATGTTTCCAAGACTTCTTCATTCCCCGAGTCTGGGTTTGAAATTAAAGGTGATTTGCCTCACTCCACCCTGAGTCGAAGATCGCTTCGGGGTCCAGAAGTCATCACCACTTGCTGCCGTCAGGGATCATCAGGGTCATAGGAGAAAGATCCTCCAACACCGGCAACCGCGATCGCTGCATTGGAAACGTTCTGCCTCCATATTATAAATAGCTGATATTGCTTCTGCTTTTTCAACCGGATTGCAGCTTGATTCAGCAATCCATTATCCATAGAGATCTTCATCCTTAGCTAGATGAAGTCATCTCATTTCTTATGCTACTGTTAACCCACAAACCACTTCTGCCCACAGGAGATAGCATCCTCTGTGTTTCCAAATTACAAGATAACTCCTTAAACAAACTAGATTATACCCATGAGAAAAAGATCGCTAAATACTTCAGAAAGTGGAAAGCTCAAGGCAAAAGTTGCGTTTGAAAGAAGTGGCTGGACGCAACAAGATTTAGCCTTAGAAGTAGGCTTAGAAACCCGTCAATCTATTTGGAAATTTTTGACAGGACGGCCTATTGAACGGGCGACTTTTATCGAAATTTGCTACAAATTAGACTTGGATTGGCAAGAGATTGCCGAGTTACCCTCTGAAGTTACCCCAGAGCATCCAAAAACCGCCCATGATCCCGGGTTAGACCCGCCGATTGAAGATATCACCGCTTTAGTTACCGAAATGCGATCGCGCATGAGGGAACCCATTCTCGCTCAATGTGGGACTCTGCGTCTTTTAGACAACTCCCAACCTGTTGCTTTGGATGATATCTACATCCAGGTTAATATTCTCGAACAACTGAGTCGGCAACGATGGCTAGAAGTCTCGGACCTCCAATTTCAGCCCAGGCAAACTCGTCAGTCCAAGGGTCAGGTAAACCGCAGCATTTCTGCACCCAAAAAACAGTCCCAAATGCCAGCTATCCAAGCGGTTTATACCCATTCAAAATTGTTAATATTGGGTAAGCCCGGAGCGGGTAAAACTACGTTTTTAAAATCCCTGGCTCTGCGCTGCATTCAAGAAAAAATAGAGCCAGAAACCGCCGATAACACAAATGTTTTGTGTCTTCCTATTTTTATTAGAATTAGGGACTGGACAACGGAAAGCAAACAAAGTGGAAATTGCAGTTTACTTCATTATATTACTAAAATTTTCAACAACTTTGGCCTGTCAGCAGCTAAGGTTGAAACCTTGCTGCAAGGTGGTCACGCCTTAGTTTTGTTAGATGGATTAGATGAAGTCTCAGACAGCAACAGCCGAGAAATCGCTCACGAAATTAACCAATTTTGTGAAACCTACTATCAAAATCGGGTAGTGATTACCTGTCGCTTGGGAGGAGGCGAGTACCACTTTACGGGGTTTACGGAAGTAGAACTGGCTGATTTTGAGGGCTCACAAATTGAAGCATTTGCGGACAAGTGGTTTGTAGCAGCCCGAGGGGATGAAGAAGCGGGTTTACTGCTCTCCCAACGCTTTTTAGAAAAGCTCAATCTGCCTGAAAATCAACCGATTCGGGAGTTGGTGGTTACGCCAATTTTGTTAACTCTAACGGCGAGTATCTTTCAGACAAAAGAAGATTTTCCAAACAAACGCTCTAAACTCTATGAAGCGGGGTTAGATATTCTGCTGGTGCGATGGGATGAAGCCCGAGGCATTCAACGGGATGAAGTCTATCGCAATTTATCGCTGCCTAGAAAAATAGAACTGTTGAGTCAAATTGCAGCCACCACCTTTGCTCAAAGTAATTACTTTTTTGAAAAGCGGGAAATTGAGCATTATATTGGGGATTATTTGGCAACATTGCCCCAAAGCAATACCGAACCGGAAACCTTGCGATCGCAAAGTGCCACGGTCCTCGATGCGATCGAAGCTCAACATGGTTTATTAGTCGAACGCGCCCGGGGAATTTATTCCTTTTCCCATTTAACCTTCCAGGAATATTTTACCGCTCGTCAGATTGCAGCAACACCGGATCCCAGTGCCTTGGAAGAGGAGTTACAAGGGTTAGCGAGTCATGTCTGCGAACCGCGATGGCGAGAAGTGGTGTTACTCACCTCGGAATTGTTAAGAAATGCTGACCCTCTGCTACAAGCGATGAAGCAGCAAATTGATGTCATGTTGGTTGCCGATGGCAAGTTGCAGCAATTTTTAGCGAGTACCAGTGCTAAATGCCAACGGCTGGAAGGACTGTACAAACCCGCAGCAATTCGGGCATTTTACTTTACCCTATTTCGCGATCGCAGCTTGGGGTTAGCCCTGGCCCTGGATCCAAGTTTAGCCCGGGATTTGGCCCCGGAGTTAGCCTTGGATTTGGAGTTGGCACGGGCTTTGGAATTGGTTTATAGTCTGACTCGCAACCCCAATGTCAAACAAATCCTCTCCCTGGGGTTTGCTCTGGACCTCGATCGCAGCTTAACCCACGAACCAGAATTGCGGGAAGGATTGCAGGAACTCAAGGACCAACTGCCGGATCCTGGGGAGGGTCGCGATCGCTTGCTTGCCTGGTGGGGCGATCGCGCTCATGCCTGGGCTGAACAATTTCGCGCCTTGCTCATCCAGCATCGCCAAATCGGTCACAATTGGCAATTTACCCCCCGACAAGTGGCTCTACTGGACCAGTATTATCAAGCCAATCAACTCCTGGTGGATTGTCTGCATGGCGAGTCCCATTGCTCCTCCGTCGTGCGATCGCATCTAGAGGCGACCCTCATCTTACCCGTGGGAGAAATCGAACCCTCCGAGATCGCCTCGAACGCTTCCTCTGACTACTTTATTCAAATCAGTGACGGTTCTATTCCTTTCGCTAAACTGATGCCCTAAGTTGATTGACTGGCGTTGAATCCGTCCAGGTTGATGCGCCGAAGACTGATTTATCAGCTAGAATGAAAGATGCTGTCTTTTTTAAGGGATGAGAATCATTACATGGCTAAGAAATCCATGATCGAGCGGGAAAAGAAACGCAAAGCGCTCGTTGAAAAATACATCGATAAGCGGTTTGAGTTAAAAGCGCAATTTGCCGCCACGACGGATCCAGAAGAAAAATTGCGAATTCACCGCCAAATTCAACAACTGCCCCGCAATAGCGCCCCCAACCGGGTCCGCAACCGTTGCTGGCTGACGGGACGTCCCAGAGGGTTCTATCGCGATTTCGGACTCTCTCGGAACGTGATTCGCGAAATGGCTCACGAGGGGCTTCTCCCTGGGGTCGTTAAGTCAAGCTGGTAGTCCAAAGCTAGATAGAGCGTGGATTTTGGATTTTAGATCAGCACTCTAAAATCTAAAATCTAAAATCCCGACGCTCCTAAAATTATTGTCCACAACAGCGATCGATCCCCAGACTATCCAAAAGTAAGTCACTCACGGCATTGGCGATCGCAAATTCTCCATAAAAACTTTTAGAAAAATCAAACGCCTGCATTTCAGTGACGATCGCAATCACCAGACACCCTAAGTCATTCTCGCCTTCGAGTCGCTGACGGACAAAAATTTGAGTCGCGCGTTCCGCAATCTGGTGGTTGACTGCCTCGGGAATAAACTCGCGATCGAGCCACTGATGCAAAGCAGCCTGCAACCATTTCCCCTCCTGTTGAGGATTACTCATGGGGGGCAACGTAATCGGTTTAATGGGTTCACTCATGGGCATTGAAGGTGACACTACTATTTCCCAATTTTATAGTACATTCTCCCTCATACCCACCCTAAACCGAGATCAAAGATGAACCTTGAAAAATGACCCCTCCAGTTCGGTGTAACAATTTCAGTCGTTCCCCTAGTTCCAAATCACAATATGAGTCGTGATCCGATGTTTGTAGTAACGACTTGATTTCGTTATCTTATCTCTATTCAAAATCACGACTTCAGCCGTTATCTTCCCGTTTGTAGTAACGACTTAATCTCCTTATCTTATCTCTATTCAAAGTCACGAAAAGAGTTGCAAAAATCTATCGGAAGGCTGATGCAATAGGGCAGAATATAATTATAGAATATAAGACTATAAAAAATAGAGAATGAATCATTCCTGTAGTAAAAAGCAAGGTTTAAATTTTGAAAGATGATGGGAAAGCGCGAGGGAAAGTCTCACCAAAAATGGGAATGGGCGGAAGAATCGGATGAGCTAATTCGGGGGATTTCTGGAGGATTTTTGTTTGGAATTCCCCTATTGTACACGATGGAAGTGTGGTGGATCGGTTCGTATAGTAAAGCGTCGATGAGACTGGTGGCGCTGGCGATTACCTATTTGGTGGTGTTTTTCTTCAATCGCACGGCGGGATTTCGGCGCAACCAAGATATCGAGATGCGATGGCGGGATACGGCGATGGAGAGTGTGGAAGCGATCGCGATCGGCTTGGTTTCGGCAACAGTGGTGTTGATATTATTGCGCCAAATCGATATTCACACGCCTCTGAATGAAGCACTGGGAAAAGCGATTTTTGAAGGATTGCCCTTTTCGTTAGGGGTAGCGCTGGCAACGTCATTGATGAGTGGCGATCGCTTTGAATTAAATTTGGAGAATAATAACACCAAAGGCAATTCAACAAAACCAACAGAAATAGAAAACAATTTAGCCGATTTGGGTGCCACTTTAATCGGGGCAATTTTTATTGCCTTTAACATCGCACCTACCGATGAAGTTCCCATGCTGGCGGCGGCGAGTTCTTCCCCTTGGCAAATTGCCGTTGTGGTTTCTTCTTTGCTGATTTCTTACTGTATTGTATTTGCAGCGGGATTTCGGGGACAAAAAAGACGATATAAACAGCGAGGGGTATTTCAAGATCCGTTAGGAGAAACCTTAATTTGCTATTTAGTATCTTTGGGTGCATCGGTGGTGATGTTGTGGTTTTTCCAGAAACTTAACTTTAGCGATCCTTGGCAAATTTGGCTGAATCATAGTATAATATTGGGACTTCCAGCAGCGATCGGCGGTGCAGCGGGGAGGTTAGCGGTATGACATCAGAAATGAAAGAGACGCAAAGCAAACAGACGCAACAAAACGATAGACGACGCCAAGAAATTGCAGGGCGATCGCCTGCGGAATGGGTGACATTTAGCATTGCTTTGTCAATCGTGGGGATTCTGATTGGATTGGTGAGTTATGACTGGATGACCCAGGGCGATCGCCCGCCGATTCTCTCCGTAACGCCAAAGGGACAGATTCAAGAACGCAACCAGCAATTTTACGTCCCCTTTCGGGTACAAAACGAAGGCGGAGAAACCGTCGCTTCAGTTCATGTGATTGCCGAATTAGAAATTGATGGAATTACTTATTCAATTGGAGAACAAGAAATCGAATTTTTAGCCAAAGGAGAGACAGAAGAGGGGGCATTTGTTTCAAACAGAGACCCTCGCCAAGGAAAATTAACCATGCGAATTTCCAGTTACAAGTTACCGTAGGCGGATAAACCGGGGCGATTGAAATCGCGTTTACACAGGCTCATTCCGCCTTCGCGGACTAATTTATTAAGGTTAATTCAGCACAAATAATAGGATCGCGTCTCCCAACAAGAACCCCCCACAGAAAAATTCCTGTAGAGACGCCGATAAGAGCGCGTCTCCCAACAAGAGCCACCCACAGTTTTAGCTTTTGCCAACAGGAAATCCCAGGGGATATAGAAAGCGATCGCATGATAGAATAAAGCATGAGAAAAACAGGAGGCGATCGGCATGGAGACCAAACGCTCAAAACCGCAAATTGTTCTGCGAGACGGCAAACCAGTGGCGGTCATTTAGGATATTGACGAATACCAAGAAATGCTGGAACGACTGGAAGACATCGAAGATGTAGAAGAGTTAGAGCGGATGCATCAAAAACGGGGTAGAATTTAGGAGCCTTGATCGCTACGCTAGATATAGTGTTCATGGGTAAGTCCTGACTACAAACAGAAGAGAACGATAGCAAGTCGGGACGTTGAACTTGATCCTTGATTCTTCATTCTAAGTCAGATTACTCCCTCAGTTTCATGATATTTTTAAGTCTTGAGCCGGTTTGAGGGCAGCACTTTCTACCCTTTTTAAGCCGTTCCTCCCTGGTCTGTGTCTGCAAGTTCTCAAATTTTAACCGGCTAAGTTCATGGAATTTGATATTCCGTCAATCATCCAAGGTTACGCCCAAGGCTATTTTTTAATGGCGAATGTGGGCGATGAGAGCGTCGGGTGGTACTCCAGTCGCAAGCGAGCGCTGATTCCCCTAGACGATCGCTTCCGCTATCCTTCATCCCTGAAGCGTGCCCTCAATCAAGAACGGTTCACCGTGGCGATTAACCGCGATTTTAAGGCAGTCGTCGAGGGATGTTCCGATCGCGAGACGACTTGGATTTCTCCTGAATTAAAAGAAATTTATTGGGAACTGCATTGCCAAGGTTGGGCCCATAGTTTTGAAACCTGGCAAGGAGATACCCTCGCTGGGGGGATTCTGGGAATTGCGATCGGGGGAGCGTTTATTGGCGAGTCGATGTTTTATCAGATTCCCGAAGGGTCCAAGGTGGCGATGGTGAAGCTCGTCGAACGACTGCGCGATCGCCAGTTTATGATATTTGATGCCCAAATGAACAACCCCCACTTAGAACGGTTTGGAGCCTACACCATCAGCGATCGGGAATATCAAGCCTTACTCGAAAAAGCCCTACAACGCTCTTGTTCTTTAGTCTAAGCCCCACCGATTCCGAACCTTATCCCACCTTGCGCTCAGTCACTAAAGTGAGACTCGTCCATTCTCCCCTCTGACTGTAACTGCCCATTAACCGTTGCCGTAGAGTGGGTTCAATTAACCAACCCGCCTCTAAAAAGAACATTTGCCCCACTTCCACCCGGTGAGGAAAAGTCAGGGAAGCTCCATCCGGCAGCATCAACACCCGAACCGGATGATCACCCCCCTCAAACTCCAGCATCGACCCCTCAACCCGCCCCTTAGACTGGATTTCATGAGGGCGATGATTGCCACTCGCCAAAGTAATCCGTTGCTCTACACCGTCTGTCCCCGTTTTTTGCACGTCCAGAGTCGTTGTGAAAGTCTCCGGATTTCGCAAATCCGGAAAAAGCGTCTGCGCTTCCCCTTCCCAGCGTCCCAACAATTGCTCTAGGGTCAGAGGCGGATTTTCCGTCGCCCCCGCACCTACGCGCTTTTCTCGCACCAGGGTAAACCGTTCCGCCTCACCCCCCACGGCAAATTGATGCACCGCCCGCAGGCGACGGTTACCCCAGATGAACCCGAACTCAATCAGCAAATTGGAGACGGGGGACAGTTGCATCGACGCCTGGGAAAATGCTCCAGAATCGAAAAATAAAATATGCCGCCCCAAAGATTGGTATTCTTGGACCACTTCCTTAACCGGGGGGTCCGTCTGCCAATTACCCCCTGGGGCAAAAAATCGGAGGGTGAGGCGCGCCCGTTGATTTTCGTCTAATCCCTCCAAGGAAAGCCGAGTGGGGGTGTCTTCGAGTAAGGTGCCCGTGGGTGAGAGTCGCGTGAACGAGCCTCTCCCACTCTCCCAGATTTTGCAGGAAATTTTCCCATTGCGTTCCCATGTTTTTGCTTGCCCTCCATCGCCGACATTCAGATAGAATACTCAGTTTCCATCCCCTTTATACCAGAGTCGGCGATCGGTTGAGTCGCTGTTAAAACCTGGGTTTCTTTACCCAATCCCTGCCAATTAGCACCAAATCTGGGCTAGAAGCTCGGTTTCTTGTCGTTTTTATTTAATACTTAGCCCGATGCCCGGGGAGATGGATTTTTACCATCTTGATAGGCGATCGAGGCAATGATATGATCAAAGACTTGACCGATAAAAAAAGAGAGTCCACTCAGCATTGCTCTGGTCCTGTATTGTCTTGATTGGCAGACTTTTTGCCTTAAACATCACAGAATTAAGACCCGAGAAATCGGTAGAATCGTCTACAGTAATGCCAAAGTGGTGAAGTCGTCGAGCGATTAATAGGTGAGATTTCCATGACCATGACAAATCGAGTCGGGAACACAAGGGGGCCGCGCAGGGTAAGGCTCCCCTTTTCTATGTCGAAGCAGGCAGTTCGTCTAGGGATGTCGCCTGCTATGGATCTAGCGCCGCTCACCGCGCTGTGCGCGAGGATCGCTGGACAAAGCACCCTGGTCCTGGTTACGCTCTTGCTGTCGATGGGTGCAGCGACGGCACAACGTCCGACCCCTCCACCCCCACCCAGACCCCTGGTCCCCGTTTCAGAAACTCCGGCATCCCCTACCCCGGAAGCGGCCACTCCGTCCCCCTCTGCGGACCCCACCCCAACGGAGGAACCCACTCCGGCAGCTACGACGGAGGATGCTACGGAGGCTGCTACGGAGAATGCCCCGGAATCGGAATCCGCCCAGCAAGAGGTATTACAACAAAGCTCAGAACTCGATCCCGCCATTCAACAGCAGATTCAAGCCGAAGTTGACCGAGCCTTTATGCGGACGATGAGTCCCTTAGCGGCTGCGATCGCTGGATTAGTGGTGCTTCCCGTAGCAGCCACCTTAGCTGGAATTTGGCTACTGAAAAAAAGCGTCGCCAATCAGGTGGCAAGTGAGGTGAAAGAACAACTCGTCCAAACCCCTGCCTCACAATTATCGGCCTCACAAAAAGGGGGGAGCTTGGTCAAAAGTGAGGCAGGCGGAATGCCCCTGGCTCTCTCTGAAGAACCCAAGAACACTGCTCAATTGAATGAGTTGATTTCAATGGCATTAGCGACTCAAAACTTAATTTCAGAAGCTCGCACCACCCTGGAAGAGTCGATGAAAATGCAAACCCGGATGGAGGAACCCTTCCAGGAAATTTTTGGCATTTATGTGACCCAAGGGAACGAGTTATTTCGAGAAGGGAGATATGAAAATGCCGTAGAGATGTATGACAAGGCAACGGAAATTAATCCCGAGTGTTATGAAGCGTTTTTAGGACAAGGAGTCGCCTATACTCGATTGGAACGCTACGACGAGGCGATCGCAGCGTATAACAAAGCCATTCGCACCAGTTCCGACAAAGCCGATGCCTGGTATGGAAAAGCGCGCTGTTATGCCTTGAAAAGCGATACAGATATGGCAGTCGATAACCTCCGGCAGGCGATCGCGCTCAACCCCGAAATTAGAGAAATGGCTCAACATGAGTCAGACTTTAACTCCGTTCGCGAGACAGAACTCTTTGATAACTTGATGCGTTCTTAAATTTAGTGGCAAAACCCGTCGGGCGTTAAAAAACCCGGCGGACCCTGCTGCAAAATCTCAGATATCACCAGGGACCTGTTCAAAATAAAAATCTGCATCATTTCATAGCTCCCACCCTAATAAATGGGTATGATAAACATCATAATCCCTCAAGCCAAGGGAGCTTACCCCCATGTTCACTCAGACCTTCACCACTAAACTTTGCACCGGCTTTAGTTTAGCCCTCCTCGCCCTAGGTTTAGCCAGTTGCGGCGCACAAACCAGCAACAGTGCCGTTGCCACCCCGCGCTACTTCTGCGGACAAGACGCCGAAGGCAACTACACCACCTATGCCGAAACCCCCCGAGGAAACAAAGCCATCATTCGCTGGAAATCCGAATATTTCACCGCATCCGGCTGGACTCCCCAAGCCCGTTGCCAAGAAGTTTCCCCCAAATTTCAACAAGCTGCCGATAATAACCAACTCAATTACATCACCAACGATACTCAGAATAACTTACCCGTCGTTTGTGCAGCCATTAACGATAACGAACGATGCGGTTTAATGTTATTTACCCTGCGCCCGGAAGATAACCCCCAAACCATCCGAGAAATGTTAATCGACATGGGTAAAGGCAGCGCCATGAATCCCATTCCGCAAAGTGGCAGTTTTAAAGTCCATATTCCCCTGAGCGAAATTCTCCAAAATGCTCCCCTTGAATAACCTTCAAATCGGGGAGAATTAAAACCTTTCCAGATTCTCCCTCCCCGGCTACCAGTCAACCACTACCGGAGGAAAACGTGATTAAAAAACCCTCAGAACTGCTCCTCATGGGTGCGCTACTCTTGCTCACCCCCACCCTGCATAGCTGCCAAATCCCCACCGGGATTTCCCAAGCACAAATTAACCCCAACTTATCCCCGGAAGAGTTGCAACAACTCGCCCGCGCCATTACCGTCAAAGTCATCGGCAGTGAGTCCGCAGGTTCCGGAACCATCATCAGAAAAGTCGGCTCAACCTATACCGTCGTCACCAATCAGCACGTCTTGCGGGCAGTCCAAGCCGGGAATAGCCAACCCTCAGACCCCAACTTTGTCCCAAATATCCGCATCCAAACCCCAGACGGCTTAGATTATCCCGCCACCCTCGTTAACCGTGACAACATCGACTTTCAGGATAACGATTTAGGCTTGCTAGAGTTTAACGCCGATCGCATTTATGATATCGGAACCTTCACGAACCCCGATGTGAGATTAAAAGCCGGAGAAAAAGTCTGGGCCGCCGGTTTTATCGCCGAATCCCCCACCCCCACCAGCATCGTCACCGAAGGGCAAATCTCTCTCATCCCCGACCAAGCCTTAGAACAAGGATATCAACTGGGATACAGCAATCCCATCCAAAACGGCATGAGCGGAGGCCCAATTCTCAACCGCCAAGGGGATATCATCGGCTTCAATGGCAGACAGGGGAATCCCCTCTTCGGCGACCCCTTTATCTATGCCAACGGCACGCGCCCCACCGACGACCAACGGCAGAAAATGGTCAGTTTAAGTTGGGGGTTGCCGGTGTCCGTATTGGCACAAGCAGCCCCAGAAGTGATGAAAGAAGCCGAACCCTCCCTGACAGGATTGGCGAAACAAGTTTATGACAATGCCAAAGCGGTAACCGTTCGCATCGAGGCGCGGTCTAAGTCTCAGCCACTGGATGGCGACCAAGGCTCAGGGGTCATCATTGGCAAACAAGGGAAAACTTATTATGTAGCCACCGCCCGCCATGTGGTGCAATATTCAGACCAAGAGTATCAACTCATCACCCCAGACGGTCGCCGCTACCGGATTGACTATAGCAAAATCAAACAACAGGAAGGTCAAGACGTAGCATTGGTGCAGTTTAGCAGTAATGAAATCTATTCTGATCGCAACTCTTGCAGATTATCGAGTGAAACAAGATGACCGCCCTTGGGTGTTTACTGCCGGTTGGCCCAAGGGAGAATCTCTGAGAAATCCTCGATTTGAGTTTACTCCAGGCAAATTATTTAGTTCAGAACATAGCTCGATTTTAGCCCAAAACACCGCATCCCTGACTCAGGGTTACGAGATGGTTTACACCAATAGCACCCAGGGAGGGATGAGCGGGGGGCCAGTGATGGATACCCAAGGACGAGTAGTGGGTATTCACGGACGAGGTGAGGGCGGAGAATTTGGCGGCGTGCAACTGGGGCGAAGTTTAGGCATCCCCACAAACACTCTGTTAGGCAGTTTGCAACTGTGGGGAATTGAGCGAGAGTGGTTGCAGGTAGAAACCACCCCACCCCCAGACTTGGATAATAAATAAAATTGTAGGTGATTCTGGCTCTAGTGGTAACTCTGAAAAAACTCCCCCAAAAAAGATGCCACTGCTAAGGATTGGATTAACTATGGCAATCAACTCTGGCGGATAGGTCGTTTCCGAGCAAGCAATTGAAGCATTTGATCAAGCCATCCAACTTGACCGCAACTCTTATGCTGCCTGGTACGCCAGAGGTTTGGCATTAAGGTCAGCAACCCAGTATAGAGAGGCAGTGCGGTCTTTTGAGGAAGCAATTGTCATTGACAAGACGGACCCTATGAAGCATGGCGGGACAGGGGTAGGGCACTGTCTATTTTTAAACAATACCCAGAGGCTTTGGCATCAATTGACCAAGCGATTCAACGCAAAATCAGGATGCCGTGCTTTATATGTTCCGGGGGGAAATACTACAGAAGTTAAATCGCTATCAGGAAGCAGTTAGAGGCTTACACCAAAGCCATTGAAATTAAACCCCATTCCTCTGCTTACAACAATCGAGGTATTGCCCGTTCTGATTCAGGAGATTTGCCGGGGGCGATCGATGACTACAACCGAGCGATTAAACTCAATCCCCAGTATGCCGCATGCTTACTACAACCGGGGTATTGCTCCGTTTCAAGACTTAGGAGATTTGCCAGGAGCGATCGATGACTACACCAAGCGATTAAAATCAATCCCCAGTTTGCCGAGGCTTACGTTAATCGGGGTGATGCTCGTTTGTGACTCAGGAGATATATCATGGAGCGATCGCTGACTATAACCAAGCAATTAAAATCAATCCCCAGTTTGCCCCAGCTTATCTCGATCGCGGGTCTTGCTCGTTTAGAGTCAGGAGATATACCCGGAGCTATGGAGGACTATAACCAAGCGATTAAGCTCAATCCCCAGTTTGCCGAGGCTTACACTCGGTCGAGGTTGTAGCCATCTACTATTAGGAGATGTTCCTGCGAGCTATAGATGATTATAATCAAGCGATTAAGCTCAATCCCCAGTTTGCCGAGGCTTACACTGGTCGGGGTCTTGCTCTTTATAACTCAGGAGATGTGCCGGGGGCGATCGCTGACTTATAACCAAGCGATTAAACTCAATCCCCAGGATGCGAGGCTTACTTTAACCTGGGTAATGCCCGTAGGTCTAGGAGATTTGTCCGGGGCGATCGCTGACTTTAACCAAGCGATTAAAATCAATCCCCAGGATGCCCAATCTTACTATAACAGAGTACTGTCCGTTCTGAGTCGGAAGACTTGCCAGGGGCGATAGATGACTTTAATCAAGCGATTAAAATCAATCCCCAGTATGCCGAGGCTTACATGCATCCGAGGTTCTATCCGTTACGAACTCAGGAGATTTGCCGGGGCAATAGATGATTATAATCAAGCGATTAAGCTCAATCCCCAGTATGCCGAGGCTTACCTATATCAGGGGTATTGCCCGTTCTGACGCAGGAGATAAGCAGGGGGCAATAGCAGACTATACCAAAGCGATTAAAATCAATCCCCAGTATGCTGAGGCTTATAACAACCGGGGTGTTGCTCGTAAAGACTCAGGAGATTTGTCCTGGGGCGATCGCTGACTACACTCGAAGCGATTAAAATCAATCCCCAGTATGCACAGGCTTACTTTAACCGGGGTAATGCCCGTAAGGACTTAAGAGATTTGCCAGGGGGCGATAGATGACTACACTCAAGCGATTAAAATCAATCCCCAGTATGCAGAGGCTTATCTCGGTCGAGGTATTGCTCGTGCCAACTCAGAAGATTTGCTGGGGGCAATCACTGACTTCACCGAAGCGATTAAACTCAATCCCCAATATGCCTATGGCTTACTACAACCGGGGTGTTGCCCGTAAGGATTCAGGAGATGTGCCGGGGGCAATAGCAGACTACAATCAAGCGATTAAAATCAATCCCCAGTAGCCAAGTTTACTTTAACCGGGGTAATGCCCGTAAGGACTCAGGAGACTTTTCGGGAGCAATAGCTGACTTACACCGAAACGATTAAACTCAATCCCCAGGATGCTGAGGCTTACGTTAAATCGAGGTGTTGCTCGTTCTGATTTCGGAGATTTGCCGGGAGCAATAGATGACTATAGCTGAAGCGATTAAAATCAATCCCCAGCTATGCCGAAGCTTACTACAACCGAGGTGTTGTTCAGTTACTATTCGAGAAATTTGCCGGGAGCAATCTCTGACTTGCACCGAAGCGATTAAAATCAATCCCCAGTATGCTGAAGCTTACTACAATCGAGGTGTTGTCCGTTATGCTGTCAGGAGATAAGCAGGGTGGGATAGAGGATATGCAGAAAGCAGAACAGCTATTGTGTCAGCAGGGGAAAACCGCTATGCCAACAAGTAAAAGACATCCTCAAACAGATGGAAGCGGGAAATGAGGTTGTAGAAGTTGGAGAGCCGGAAAGAGTCGAGCAAGGGTAAGAAACCGGGTTTCAGCGATAACTGTTGCATATTCACCGAGACTCTGTTAAGAAACCCGGTTTCTGAGTTCCCCGTCTCCTCCTTCTCTAAAAACGCTGCTTGTCGCCGTTCTGAATCAGTTCATCGGCAAGGCTAACACCAGGGGCAATCTCTTTAAAAATCCCTTGAACTTTTTGGACGGTTTGGCGTAAGCTAACCAGACGCAAACTTCCATCGGGTTCGAGGGTGAGGGTCAGTCGATTCCCTTCGGGATAGCTTCGCTTTCACGCCCGGTTGCATTCATTGATTGCACAGGGCTTCAGAATGATTAACTGACCTTTCTCTTGCAAATCAACGGTGTAGGGTTACAGAGTATGAGACATGGCTCGATGAATTTTGGAGAATACCCATTAAAATTTTGCTCTACCCCTATTAAAGCACTCAAACGTCTTGATGTCACTTAATCGGCTAAAGCATCCCCTAGCTCATCTCTATCCGATAAGAGGTCAAAATGGTACAGACACCCCCTCAACCGGCAACCGAAACTCTATTACTGAACTTGCCTAAAAAACTGGGGCTTTACGTTACCCCAGAACAGTTTGCTGCCCTAGCAGCCAGTAATCAAGATTTGCGACTGGAAAGAACTGCACGAGGAGAATTAATCGTGAATCCACCAACGGGTTGGGAAACCGGAAAACGCAATAGCAGAATTTCTGGCGAATTGTATCTATGGTGGCGAAATACCGGCGAACCGGGAGAGATTTTTGACTCCTCCACGGGATTTATTTTACCCAATCAGGCAACTCGTTCTCCCGATGCTTCTTGGGTCAGTCAAGCGCGTTGGGATGCCTTGACTCCGGAACAAAAAGGAACTTTTGCTAATCTTTGTCCCAATTTTGTCGTTGAGTTGCGTTCTGCTTCAGATTCTCTCAATTCCCTACAAGAAAAAATGCGGGAGTATATGGAAAATGGGGCAGATTTAGGTTGGTTAATCGACCCGCAAAATAAAACTGTGGAAATTTATCGCCAGGGGTTGGAAGTCGAACAGTTGGAAAATCCCCAGGAGTTATCCGGTGAAGGAATATTACCCGGTTTTGTCTTGAATTTGCCTCAAGTATGGGGGTAAAATTCAAGGCAGCAACACCCGGCGGGGGTTTTAACCCCCGCCTAACAGCTAAAGTCGGTTGAAACCGACTATAAGTCTTATGTGATGGTGTTTTCAGTCGGTTTTAACCGACGTAGGGGCGCTTCGCGAAGCGCCCCTACAGGCCGCCAATCGATTTATCCCCCGCCGGTGTTGATAATGGTGCTGGAGTTTTATGAACCTAGAACAAGTTTTACCCTTAGCCAAACAACTTTCCTTAATAGACAAAGTACATTTAATCGAGCAACTCGCTTCAGAAATTGAGCGAGAACTGTCCCAAATCGAGTCCCAACCCCGTCGCTCTTTGTGGGGACTTTGTGCCGACTTGGGAAGCGCACCTTCGGCGGAAGAAATTGATGAAGCTCGCCGGGATATTTGGGGTTCTGGTTTACAATAATAAAAGGTTGATTTTACTAGAGGGCAGGCAGGAGAAATGGAAAATTCTTACCCAGTTTCGGGAGTCAATTCAAATTGGGCTTACCCGATTTTAGAACCAGCGGATATAGAAACCCGATTTTTAGAACTCGCTCAACAGTGGCGACGGGAAACCGGCATGATGTCTTTAGTTACAAAAATGTCCATGCATCCCGCATACCAAAGAATAATTGGCATGGGTCGAACCCGTTGTCCCCCTAATTTTGAGGGAATTAGAACAGGAACCGGAACATTGGTTTTGGGCATTGCAAGCGATTACAGGGGCTAATCCGGTGCAACCAGAACAGCGGGGACGGTTAACGCAGATGGCAGCAGCTTGGATAGAATGGGGCAGAGAACATGGCTACAGATGGTAGGCTGGAACGATACCAAGAAGATGAGTTTCCTAATTTAGTGGCTACAGGGTATCACATCACCAGCAAGCGATCTCGATTTTATAATTGTTTTGCTTGGGCTGCTGGTGAAGATGATCGCTGGTGGAATCCCCTAGAATCAAATGATTTGTATTATTGGCCTGATGGGGTCCCTGCTGAACTCACGCTTGCTGCTTTCATCCAGGCTTATCAAACCCTTGGATATGAACATTGCGATCATGCTAACCTAGAATCGGGGTTTGAGAAAATAGCGATATACGCCACCCCTGACGGAGAACCCACACACGCCGCCAGACAATTGGCTAATGGCAAGTGGACCAGTAAACTAGGACGCTGGGAAGATATAGAGCATGAGCTAGATGGTTTGACCAGTGAAATGTATGGCTCTGTCAAGCAAATTTTAAAGCGACCTCTAGGATAAAATAATTAACTAGGCTGTGTGAATGACCGCAACTTTGCTAATGCTCACCTCCACTGACTTTTAAGCTAAAATAAACAGGATTCCTACGACCACAATCAGTCAAATGAAAACTACTGTTCCTGTGATTCATAGTGACCCTGACATCCTGGGAGGAACCCCAGTTTTTGTGGGAACTCGTGTGCCTATGAAAACCTTGCTGGATTATCTGGAAGCAGGCGAACCCTTGGATGAATTTTTAGACCACTTTCCTAGTGTGAGTCGAGAACAAGCCGTTGCCACTTTGGAAGTTGCCAAAGAAATATTAACAGCCTACTATGCGAATCCTGCTTGATGAGTGCAGTCCCCGACCTTTAAAGCGTGAACTGGTTGATTATAATATCAGCACAGTTGTGGAAATGGGATGGTCATGAATATGTTGGTGGCATCTGGCAATAAATTATATCAGTTTTTAAAAGTAGGGGGTTCGCGTAACGGTTCTCGGGGAATCGCTGGAATTTCAAATTCTCCTAAATCAGCAAATCTTTTGTGGATAGTTTCTGCTAGATTTAACGGTTCCACAGGAGTTTCTTTTAAAACCGCCCGAAGGATTTCTTTCGCTTCTTCTTCCAGAGAACGCCCATAATAATCGGCTCGCTTTTGCAGCCGATTTTTCAAGTCATCATCAAAATTTTGAATGGTGATATTACTCATGATTTACCCAAGTTTTTTGACATTAAAGCCTAGAATTAGGTTGAATTTACTCGTGACTTGGCTCTGCCGAGTCATGCTCTTTGGAGGCTCTGCCTCCCTTATTAGGCGGCAGAGCCGCAGAAGGGGCGTATCACGGCAGAGCCATGATACGAGGTTGTTATTTTTGCCATGATTTGGACTTATTTCGGGATTTTAAACGAGTCTTGCAACTTTTTAATGACGGTTTGCTGGTCCGTGGGAAAATTGGCGGCTTCGCCACTATAGGTGAGTTGATAAACTGTGCTATTTTTCACCGTCCAGATGGCTTGATGTTTGAGGGGAATCCCATTGTTTGTGGTACTATAGATTACCATATTTGCCGCCCGGTTGTCCAGGGTGGTGTCAGCAGCGGTATTGACTAAGTTGAGATTATATTCTCTTTCCAATTGAGGACGCAATTGTTGTTGATAATACTCCTGGGGGGTCAGGGGTTGGGGTAACTCAATGATGGTGAGGGTGATGGTTTCTTGATAGTCTGAGGGCTGTTGTCTGGGGGCTTGAAATACTGCCCGATCGCCTCCCAAGGGTGGATGAATTTGTTGCACCTGCCAATCCCCGGGATATTTCAGCATAATCCCATTGTCTTGATACAGCGCATCTTTAACCCCCTCTAATCCGATAAATCCTCGGACTTCGGGAACGGTAAAGGCAGCAGTCATCACTCCCAACGCTCCCACCATGACTCCTGCTAAACCCAGTTTATCCCCTCGCGGCCACTTGATTTTTGACATGAATGTAGATTGCTGAGATTTGACGATAGAATGAGTCCCAGAAGCTCCCTTTCCAGATAGCGCCGTGGAAGGAACTGGAGAATTGGATAAGGCTAAAATATCTTGCAAGGCTGCTCCTGCATCCGCATACCTTTGCCGATAGTCCTGGAACACCATTTTATCAATAATATTGGCTAAATTATCGCTAACTTGAGCCAACGGACGCCAAGCAATTTCCCCAGTGGTCTTATCTTGGGGTAATCCACCCGTTCTAGGGTCAGGATTTAACCCGGTTAAGGCTTGAATAGCAATAATTCCCAAGGCATAAATATCGCTGCTCAAGTGGGGTTTTCCTGCCGCTTGTTCGTTCGGCATATAGCCACGAGTCCCGATCGCCATTGTCTGAAGTGCCGTCCCAGAAGTTGCCGAAAGGTTTCTAATCTCTTTCACCGCCCCAAAATCGATTAAAACGATTTTCCCATCCTCTTGACGGCGCATCAAGTTATCCGGCTTAATATCCCGGTGAATCACCTGTTTTTGATGAACAAACGCCAACACTTCCAAGGTATCTTGTAACACCTGAATCACCTCAGTTTCCGTGAGTTTGAGATTAGGAATAATTTCTTTACTCAGGGGATGTCCGGTGATTAATTCTTGGACTAAATAAAAGTGATGATTCTCCTCAAAATAAGCCAACAATCGGGGAATTTGGGGATGATGGCCCAATTTTTCCAGGAGGGCTGCTTCTTGGTCAAATAACTGTTTAGCTTTCCCGACAACCGAGTTAGCAAGGGTAACCCCAGGGGAGGAGGGCTGGATTTGGAGTTGTTTGACCACACAGTGAGGATGATTGGGACGTTGAGTATCGGCAGCGAGAAAGGTTTTGCCAAATCCGCCTTGGCTGAGGGGTTGTAAGATTTGATAACGTCTTTGGAGGAGGGGAGCTTGCATCTGACTTTCCTCTGTTGTCCGGGTTATTTAGATTGTAGATTACACAGCAGGAATTGGGAAATGTTGGCGGAGTTCGATTAGGACAATTGTACAATTGAGTCCAGTCGCTAATTCATCCAATTCTGGCGATCGGTTCGGGCGTTTGCCAAAATTATGAGGTCCATTCTTTTGGAGTGCGAGCATCTTGCTCGCTTTATTCGGATAGCGAGCAAGATGCTCGCACTCCTGACAAGAATGAGATCCGGAACCGCCATTGGATGCCACCTTTCCCCACCATCCGGGTGTAGAAAGGTATGAGAACCGCTATGATTAGGAGAGAGTTCAAAACCATCCAGACAGAATGACCATGCCAACCCCTGAATTTCAAGATGTTTTTGATGTTGTTGTTGTGGGTGCGGGTCACTCGGGATGTGAAGCAGCACTCGCTACGGCACGTCTTGGGTGTCGCACCCTTTTGCTGACGCTGAATTTGGATAAGATTGCGTGGCAACCCTGCAATCCGGCTGTGGGTGGCCCTGCGAAGTCCCAACTCACTCATGAGGTGGATGCGCTTGGGGGCGAAATTGGCAAGATGGCCGATCGCACTTATCTGCAAAAACGGGTCCTCAACTCTTCCCGAGGTCCCGCTGTTTGGGCGTTGCGCGCTCAGACGGATAAGCGGGAATATGCTCACGTGATGAAAACAATTGTCGAAAATCAAGAGAATTTATCCATCCGCGAAGGCATGGTCACGGATCTGGTTCTCGGTGATAATGATGATGTCATCGGGGTGGAAACCTATTTTGGCGTCGCCTTTGGTTGCAAGGCGGTGATTTTAACCACGGGGACGTTCCTAGGTGGGACAATCTGGGTGGGGAATAAGTCCATGAGTGCGGGACGTGCGGGGGAATTCGCTGCGGTGGGATTGACGGATACTTTGAACCGTCTGGGATTTGAGACGGGACGGCTGAAAACTGGGACTCCGGCACGAGTGGACCGGCGATCGGTGGATTACAGCAAGATGGAACCGCAACCGGGGGATGAGGAGGTGCGCTGGTTCAGTTTTGACCCGGAGGTTTGGGTGGAACGGGAACAGATGCCTTGTCATCTCACTCGCACAACGGCGGAAACTCATCGCCTGATTCGGGAAAATCTCCATTTGTCTCCGGTGTATGGCGGTTGGGTGGATGCGAAAGGTCCGCGTTATTGTCCGAGTATTGAAGATAAAATTGTGCGATTTGCGGATAAGGAATCGCACCAAATTTTTATTGAACCGGAAGGGCGGGATATTCCTGAATTGTATATCCAGGGATTTTCTACGGGTCTGCCGGAGAGTTTACAGTTGGAACTCTTGCGGAGTCTGCCCGGGTTGGAACAATGTACCATGTTGCGTCCGGCTTATGCGGTGGAGTATGACTATCTCCCGGCGACGCAATGTTACCCAACCTTGATGACGAAGAAAATCGAGGGGTTATTCTGTGCGGGTCAGATTAATGGCACGACGGGATATGAGGAAGCTGCGGCACAAGGGATTGTGGCGGGGATTAATGCGGCGCGGTTGGTGCGCGGTGAGGAGGCGGTGATTTTTCCTCGGGAACAGAGTTACCTGGGGACGTTGATGGATGATTTATGTACGAAGGATTTGCGGGAACCGTATCGGATGTTGACTTCGCGATCGGAGTATCGGTTGTTGTTGCGATCGGACAATGCGGATCAGCGGATGACGCCGTTGGGACGGGAGATTGGCTTGATTGACGATCGCCGTTGGGAATTATTTACCCACAAACAGGAGAATATCGCGGCGGAAAAACAACGGTTGGAGACGACTCGGATTAAGGAACATGAGGAATTGGGGGTGGCGATCGCCGCTGATATTCAGCAAAAGATTAAAGGCTCAATTACCCTGGCGGAGTTGTTGCGCCGTCCCGGTTTCCATTATGTTGACCTCAACCGCTATGGACTGAGTAATCTGGATTTGACTTTAGAAGAACGGGAAGGCGCGGAAATTGATATCAAATATTCCGGGTACATCCAACGGCAGCAACATCAAATCGACCAAGTGGCAAGGGAAGAACATCGGAAACTCTCGCCAGACTTGGATTATGCCAATATTATCACATTGTCTAAAGAGGCCCGGGAAAAATTGGCAAAAGTGAAACCCTTGACGATTGGTCAAGCCTGTCGCATTGGCGGGGTGAATCCTGCGGATATTAATGCCTTGTTGATTTATCTGGAGTTACAAGGGCGACAGTTGGCAACCAGTGGCTCGGTTTAGTTAGCCCTATCAAGGTGTATGTATAGTAGGGGCGCAATGCTTGCGCCCCATCCCAGAGGGCGCAAGCATTGCGCCCCTACAAGAAACTCGTCTCGTGTCATGGCGCTGCCGAGTCACGAGGGACCCAAGGACCAAGGACCAATGACCAATGACGAATGACCCCCAATTTGTCAATACTTTGTAACAGAAAGACAGTTGACCGTTCTGACAAAAGCGAGGACAATAAATGGGTGCAACTCGTTCAAGCAGATTAGGCCCTAAAATTAGGACTGTCGGATTGTCTAAACTAGATTATAAAATCGGAGGGGAACTGCTCGGTTGCCCGTAGTCGCCCGATGATTGCGATCGCATCTTTAACCCTAACCCTTATAAAAAAAAGGCCATGTCTCAGGATATCAGTACCAAAACCATAGACTCACCCCAGGCGGAACAGGAGCGCGGTGGAGTTGGCACCCCGAATTGGTCGGTGGATGCCTACGCCGATCGCCTCATGAATGACCTGTTTCACGATGTAGACCGGATTTTAGATGGAGGCAGCCGCAAACCCAAACCGGCCCCCCCGGATTTGGTCACCTTGCAATCAGTGCAGGTGCCCCAAATCATCCTGCCTCCGACGATGATGCCCAAAACTGCCGCAGAAGCGACAGTGGATGCCAAGGCAACCCGCACGGATAAACGACGCAAGGGACAATCCTTCGATCGCCTCTTATTAGGGTCCGCCTGTGGATTGCTCCTGATTACCCTGGGACTCTGGTTATGGAATCGGGGATATTTGCAGCAATTCTGGGCACAAATTGCCCCAGCGCATCAGGCAGCCGTAGAGCCGCCGAAAACGCCGGAACAGTTGAAAGCAGAGGCAGACGCAGATTTTGCCGCCTATATGGAGCGATCGCTGGAAGTCATGGACCGCCAAGCGGCGGGTCAACCGACAGAACCAGTGGTGCCCCCGAATACTGCATTGCCGATTCCCCCACCGCCGCCTCCGGTGAATGTCACCGTTAATCCCCCGAATGTGATGGTTCCGGCCCCTCAAGTGACGGTGAATACCCCCCATCAAGGGAATCTCGCCGAAGTCCTCAATCGGATTGCGATCGCCTTAGAGCGCGGCATCAATCCGACTCTGGTGCAACCGAATCTCACCGTTACCGTGCCTCGGACCCCGCAAGCACCCCAAACCACCGCAGCAGCGCCAGCAAATCCGGCCCCAGCACCGACGGCACCTCCGAAACCAGCAGCCCCAGCACCAGCGGCCCCAGCCCCGGCAGCCACTCAAACCCCCACCCCAGAACCGGCCCCCACTCCCACTCCCACTCAGCCAGCGAGACCCGTTACCGTCCAACCCCAGGCGGCAGCGCCACCCCCACCCGTTCCGCAACCTGCACCCCCGACGGCAGAAGAAGCCCCAGGGAATAATGGAGCAGCCGAAGACAGTACGGCAGAGGAAGAATCAGAACCCGTTCCCGCCGCAGCGGCATCCAGTTCTAGCGTTTCGGGTATCAAGCATCAATTAGTGGGAATTCTGGAATTGGGCGATCGCTCCGTTGCCTTATTTGAAGTCGATGGGGTTCCCCGTCGGGTGAATATTGGCGAAACGATCGGCTCTAGCGGCTGGAGTTTGGTGGAAGTTAAAGACGGCGAAGCCATTATTCGTCGCAATGGTGAAGTCCGCTCAATCTATACGGGACAGTCTTTATAGGGAATCCCCCGTAAGACGCTGGAACTCATCAAGCAGTCGGGGTGCAGATCATGCACCCCTAGCTGTGAAAACATTCACGAAAAATTCCCCTACCATAAATACAAGAAGTCAAACCTGAGCGAGGGAGTGCCTGCAATGGGTCTATTTGAAGACATGAGCCGGTTCTTAGAAACCAGATTAGAGGAATTTATGCGAAATAATCCTCATCTGGAATTGCAGGTGCTAGAGGAGCAACTGCGGGAACAAGAGGAGGATACCCTGAAGTTAATTCTGGAGTTGCAACGGAAAGAAAAACAATTGCAGGATAGCATTCTCTCCACCGCTCAGGAGATTCAACTCTGGCACGATCGCGTCAGTAAAGCCAAAGCTGCCAATCGTGAAGATTTGGTTCGCGCCGCACAAGAACGAGAAGCCTCCTTACTCCGGGAAGGCAATCAATTCTGGGGACAAATGCAAGGGGTGAAAGAACGGATTGAAAAGGCGAAAGATTTGTATCGTCAGATTCAAGTGCGTCGTCGGGAAGTGAAGGCGAAATCCGTTGAGGCAGAGGCAGCGCGGGCTAAACGAAAACCCAAACGAGTTGGGATACGGGATGGAATAAAAGTTATAACCGCAGTTTTAGCAGTGGTGCAGACCCTTTGGATCAGGAATTTCGCCGTTGGGAAGCTGATGAAGAGTTGGAACGATTAAAGCGCAATATGAAACGGTGATGGTGACAAGGGGTGGGGTAATTCAATAGGAAAGCTTTCATCCCGTAAAGCTCTCCCCAAACCCCTGATTCTCCGGCGGCTGGAGAGAAGTTTAAAACCAGTCTATTTAAGTAGAAAGGGATGAATCTTTAATTTTAAATATACCCTCAATATCGGGTTAATCAGGGGGACTGAGTTGAGTCATGGCTGCACCAAAATCTCTGCCTCCGGGCTGTATTCTGCGCCCCGCAAATCCTGAAGATTTGGGGGCGATTCGTAAATTAGTATTCCAGGCAAAACTCGATCCGACACAGTTGCGATGGGAGAATTTTTCGGTGATTGCATTTCAGGATGAAGTCATCGCTTGTGGACAGTTACGCCAATTTTCTGGCTGTCAAGAGTTGGGGAGTTTAGTGGTACAAAAGCCTTGGCGCGATCGCGGCTTAGGGTCCTACCTGGTTCAGCATTTAGTCGATGACGCCACCGCCCCGGTTTATGTAGAATGTATGGGCTGGTTGGTGGAGTTTTATGAACACTTAGGATTTCTAAAAATTTCCTGGTCAGAATTACCCAAACCGTTGAAAATTAAGTTTTTTTTAGGACAACTCGGCTCAAAAGTCTTACCGTTAGGGGTAACAATTTTACAGGCCAAACCCTTAAACAAGTTATAATTGAATACTGACTTAACCTTGATATCCTCCTGATACTAAATCCAGAGTTGAAAAGTCATTTTTACTCTTGACGCCGCGCAGGAGAGGCTCTGTCCGTATAGCCTCCGGGCTACAGCCTGCGGGTTGTTACTCATTTTAAAAGGCTTATATACTTTTTGTGGAGTAATTCTCACAATATCTGTACCGTACAAAGATAGCACTTATGAACTTGCCAGAATTTGAGTATTTAATTCGCAAAACGGTCACCTATTTGGATTTTCACAGCGATGATGCCTCCAAGGAATTAAACGCACAGTGGCAACAGGTACTCGGGGAGATTCAGCGCCTCAAACGACAGAAACAGCAGGAAAAATCCCGTCGCAGTCCCAGCAAACCGCCCAAACCCCAGTAAATTCCTGGAATTTTCAAAAAAAACCCTGGTATTATTGCTCATCACCGATGTTATTCGCAGATTCCGATCCAGACGGGTAGCGATCGCAGCCCGATCCGACCTAAGATCGAGAAGAAAACCAGTAACAGCGACAGAAATTGTGAGTGATTCGACTCTAGAGAAAATTCTCGACTTGGCAAAATCTCGGGTAGACTCTGCCGAGGTTTACTATGTCTCCAGTCAAGATACCCCGATTGAATTTGAAAACAACCGCCTGAAATCCCTGCAAACTAAAGCCTTGCAAGGGGTTGCCCTGCGGGTGATTTCCAAGGGTAAAATTGGCTTTGCCAGTTCCACGGACCTCACCCGCCTGGATGATTTAGTCGATGCTGCCGTCCAAACCTCGAAAATTGGGGACAGTGCCGAATTTGAGTTTGCCAGTAACCTGCATCTGTCCTCCCCAACTTCAGAATTTCAACCCCCAACCACCCAGGAATTGCTGGAAGTCGGTCGAAATCAAATTGAGCAAGTTCACGGTTACAACCCCGATATTCTGGTGGATGTCAGCTTTCATGTTCGCAGTGGGACGGTCAAAATTATGACCAGTCAAGACTTGTATGCCACGCGATCGAGCCAGATTATGAGTTCCAGTCTGAGTGGTAACTTGGTCAAAGGGGAAGATTTCCTGCAAGTTTATAGCTATGATGTCGCCCGCGATCGCCTGCCGGACTTCGATCGCCTCCTCAAAGACATCCTCAGAAAATACCAACTCGCCGAACGTCCCGCCACCATCACCAGTGGTTCCTTCCCCGTCTTCTTTACCCCGAGAGCGGCAGCGAGTACCCTAGGCAGTCTCTTTGATACCATCTTATCCGGTCAAGCGGTGGTGCAAAAGGCATCCCCCCTCATGGATAAAGTCGGCGAAAAAGTATTCGATGAACGTCTGACCCTGTTTGAAGACCCCACCCTGGGTCCCTCCGCTTGTGAATTTGACGATGAAGGTACCCCCACCAGTCCTAACACCCTGATTGAGAATGGCGTAGTGAACGGGTTTTACTGGGACCGACGCTGGGCCGCCCGTGCTGGTTTACAATCTACCGGGAACGGGTTTCGCGGTGGATTGTCGCGCCCGGGTCCCGATTTGGTCAATCTCTGCGTGAATCCCGGGAATACCTCCATTGCTGATTTAATTGCTGGAGTCAAGGAAGGATTGATTGTTGAGCAAGTGCTCGGTGCTGGTCAATCAAATCAACTGGCGGGGGAATTTTCGATTAACTTAGATTTAGGGTATAAAATCGAAAATGGCGAGATTGTTGGGCGAGTAAAAAATACAATGGTTGCCGGGAGTATTTTTGAAGCCTTTGACCATTTAGTAGATTTTAGTCAGGAACGGGACTGGGTAGGCGGCGGTGCATTATTGCCGAGTATGCTGTTTGGGAAACTTGGAGTTTCTGCCCGACAAGGTTAAATTTCTAGTTTGTAAAAAATGAGTTAATCAATTGACCGGAGGGAGAGAAATTTGTGAAATTAGCAGTTTTTGGGAGGATGGTCCGGGAGTGGATTCAAGGGAGAGTCCGGCGATCGCGAGTCTGGATTGTCCTGTTACTGGTCCCGATGTTGCTCACCGGCTGTGTGGAATATGATGTGGGGATTAACTTTGAGAGTCAAACTCACGGGGAAATTGTCCAACATATCCAACTGGGAGAACGACTCAAAGCCTTTAGTAGTTCTACCGCGCAAGCCTGGTTAGAGAGTATTGAGCGGCGCACTCGCCAATTGCACGGGCAGGTTAAGCGCAGTTCTGACCGAGAAATTACGGTGAAAATTCCGTTTAATAATGGGGCGGAATTAGTAGACAAGTTCAACCAATTTTTTAATCCCGCTGATGAAAGTCAAAGGGAATTAGCGAATTCCCCCGAGGCGCAAATTCCGGATATTTCTTCTCAGATGGCAGTCAGACAACGGAACTTTTTACTGGCGATTTATAATCACCTAAATTATGAGTTAGATTTGCGATCGCTGGGAGTGATTTCCTCCAATGGCACCGTG
This sequence comes from uncultured cyanobacterium, assembly GCA_963821735.1. Lineage (GTDB taxonomy): Bacteria > Cyanobacteriota > Cyanobacteriia > Cyanobacteriales > Laspinemataceae > Laspinema. The sequence goes on along the minus strand of CAWGFK010000070.1, from coordinate 195,155 downwards.
ATTGTCAGTCCGGGGGTTCTGTTAGATCTGGAATTTACCTTAAATACGCCCTGGGGTGCAACAGCCCTCGCCTCAGACGATGGACTAATGCCAGAGATTCGCAACAATGGACGGCAACTGGTTTGGACCTTGCAACCGGGACAACTAAATCATCTGGAGACCCGATTCTGGGTCCCGAGTCCGATTGGAATTGGGGCATTAATCATTACATTATTGGTGACGGTCAGTATCTTTTTGAAAGACAAACTGTTACCCGCCCTGGGAATGGGTCAGCGCAAACCCCCAAAGGTCAAAAAACCCCAACCGGAAACAGCTAATCTCGGGAGTTAACGGTTGATATTCGAGGAGGAGTAGGGTGGGCCTTGCCCACCGTAAGTTCTTCTCCAGTCAGGTGGGCCTTGCCCACCCTACAATTGCTGTAAAGTTTAGGGGCTGAAAATTCCGGAACACCCCTGCGGAGAGATTGAACAGCTCATATCAACCCCAATGCTGACATCCCGCGAGTCAATTCGACTTACAAACGGGTCAAAAAGCTGAGTCCGTCCCCGGTTAAGAATGAACCCACGGCGATTAATCCAGGGGTCAACTTGAGCCAATGAGCAAACTTTATCAAAGCTTTAAGAATGCTCAAGCTAACCGGAAAACATCGGGGTTTGATTGCTGGAGTAGAGGGCGATCGCCTTTTGGGGCGAAGGCCGGTTGTTTTCGGGGTTTAATCTAGGTCAAACTACTGTAGCATCATCCACCAAAACTCCGAATTTTGTTTCTGGACCCTATCCGTTATTTTAGGGGGAAAATAGGGTAAAGTTTAAATAGAGATATACCCATCGTTCAGGGGATAGAGTATCGTCCGATTGAGTCAACGAAGATTTGGCCGAAAAGCCGGTCAAGCTGTTGCGATTCTAACCTGTCCATCTGAAGTTTTTTTAAGGACTGGAGAGAAAAAATGTCTGAAAATAATAGTCCCGTAGCTACCATTCTAGCCGTCGATGATAGTGTGGTCATGCAAGATTTAGTTAAGCGAGCATTGGCTCAGGATTATCGCGTGCTAGTGGCAGATAATGCCGTGGATGCTTTGTCGATGATTTATCACGAGCAGGTTTCGATTTTGTTGCTTGATGTTTCTATGCCCGGAATCGATGGCTTAGAGCTTTGTCGAACCGTGAGAAATATCCCTCAATTTCAAGAACTGCCCATTGTCATGCTAACCGCTCGCGATGGTCTGTTTGATAAGGTCCAAGGTCGGTTAGCTGGAGCAACGGAATATTTAACTAAGCCCTTTGATGCAGCCCAACTGCGTCAAGTCGTAGGAAATTTTATTAATAGTAATCATCCGTCAGAAGTCGCTGACTAATCTAAAAGTTTAGGGGAGGGTTATTGAACCCTAATGCTCCAATTCTTTTCGGAAAAACAAGTCAGCATTGACCTAGGACACTCTGAAGGGAAACCGAGTCCTCGGACTGGGGAAAGCGGATGGGGAGAAGGAGAATCTTGGCCGGAAAAGAGTGCAAGCCTTTAATCAAAAATAAAGACTGCATTCCAAACCCATAATAGCAGACAACAATTGGGACTTAGGCGGTTAATCCATAAAAATTAATAAATATTCAAGAAGTGTAAAATTTGGGCTAAAAATTGGGTGATCCCGAGGGGGGTTTACCCCAACAAAGCCTCTACAGGTTGGCGGGTAGGGGACTAAGGGGAGGACCATAAAACTCCGGGCGATCGCAGCATAAAAGATCAAATGACCACCGAGGCAGAGGGGTTTTGCTCAAGATGGTCGAAATACTTGGACGCTGACAAGGCAAAATAAAACTAGATCGGTTCATCGCCTGCCCCTATATGAGCTACTGCTTAAATCCCCGGTGTCACAATCCCAAAAATCTGCCGAAGACTTCAATTTGTACAAGTTGCGGATCAAAATTACTGCTTAAAGACCGCTATCGAGCGATCAAACCGATCGCCCGAGGGGGATTTGGCAGAACCTTTTTTGCGATCGATGAAGACCGCCTCAATGCCCCCTGTGCCATTAAACAACTGCTGCCAACCCTACAAGGTAGCAGCGAATCCAGACAAGGATTGTTCGAGAAGGCCGTCGCCCTGTTTAACCAAGAAGCAGTCCGACTTTACGAATTGGGAGAACATCCCCAAATTCCCACCCTGTTGGCCTCTTTTGAACAGGACAAACGCCTGTATTTGGTGCAAGAGTATATTGACGGGAAAACCGTCTGGCATGAACTCAAAGAAGGGGGTCCATTTCGGGAAGAGAAAATTTGCGAACTCCTCGCTGGAGTCTTGCCGGTTCTCCAATTTGTCCACGCCAAAAATGTGATTCACCGAGATATTACCCCGGGGAATCTGTTGCGACGCAAACGGGATGGTCAACTGATTTTGATTGATTTTGGGGTCGCCAAACAACTGACGGATGCTTCTGCGGCGAAAACCGGGACCAAAGTCGGGACTACCTGTTATGCACCCATTGAACAGCTTCGCAGTGGGAAAGCGTATCCCGCCAGTGATTTGTATGGATTAGGGGTGACTTGTATTCACCTGCTGACGGGGGCAAAACCTGATGGACTCTTTGACCCGATTAAGGGATGTATTTGGCGGGAGTATTTGGCCCATCGAGGTCGGACGATCGCCCCACGCCTTGCGGATATCTTAGATAAAATGATTAAAGATAACTTCAGCGATCGCTATCAATCCGCCCAGGCAGTCTTGACCGATTTGGCGGCAATATTACCCCCGGGCGATCGCCAGGAACTCCGCAACGCCGCCACCCGGATTCAAACTCCCCAGTTCATGAAACCCCCCTCAACCCGGAATTTACTTCCCCCTGGGGATCGGGTGAGTCCGGTGGCGGTTTTCTCGAAACCCCCCATTAGTCATCGCACCTCCACCTCCAGTGGGCCTCGGTGTGTGCGGACCCTCACCGGCCATACCTCTTGGGTCACTTGTCTGGCGATCGACCCCAATAGTCACATTCTCGCCAGTGGCAGTCTCGACGATCGCATCTTGATTTGGAATTTTTTTACCGGGGAAACTCTTCGCGGGTTCTCCGGTCATACCAAATCCATTAATGGACTCGCCATCTCCCCCGATGGTAATCTTCTTGCCAGTTGCAGCGATGATGATACCATCAAGGTTTGGCATCTGAATACAGGTCAGGAAATTGCCACCCTCACGGAACATTTACGGGATGTAAATTCCCTGGCTTTTAACTCTACTGGCACCATTTTAGCCTCCGGTTCTGAAGATAGAACCGTGCGACTTTGGCAGATGGGAACCGGACCGAAAGGAAACATTTCTGTCTCACCTTTGTGTACTTTGGCCGGTCGTTCAGGGATGATTAAAGCCATTGCGATCGCACCCAAGGGTCAACAGTTAGCCAGTGGGGGTCTGGATAACGCCATCCAAATTTGGGATTTAAAAACCCATAAAGTTCTTTATACCCTTTTGGGACATCTTCAATCGGTGAATTGTTTGGCAATCAGTCCCGATGGTACTCTTCTGATGAGTGGCAGTAAAGATAAAACCATTAAACTCTGGAATTTTTCCACCGGAAAGCTGATCACCACCCTATCCGGCCATCGGGATATGGTGAATTCCGTAGCCTTTTCTCCCGATGGCAAACATATCGTCAGTGGCAGTACCGACCAAACTTTAAATCTCTGGCAAATTCGCCAAGAAAAAGGCCAGGTTTCCACTCATCATGTCACCACCCTCAATGGACATACTGGGGCAGTGAATGCGGTGATTTTTGCGCCAGATGGTAAACTGGTGATTAGTGGCAGTTGGGACGAAACGATTAAAATTTGGCAAGTCTTGTCGTAAACAGCAGGCCGATCAGCCGAGTTTGGACTGCGGTTGACTTGTTTCGGTGCGATCGCCACTCATATCCGAGGAACGATACCCATTCTGTCAATTCCGGTAAGAGTATGACCTATTGTCTCAATTCAAACTGTCCTAACCCCGCCAATCCCCCCAGTACCAAATTTTGTCTAACTTGTGGGGCTAAATTACTGTTGCGCGATCGCTATCGCGCAGTCCAACCCCTGGGTCAAGGGGGGATGGGTCGCACCTTTTTCGCCGTTGATGAAGACCGCCTCAATGCACCCTGTGTAATTAAACAGTTTTTTCCCCAAATTCAAGGGACTGCTGCCTTAGCCAAAGCAACAGAACTATTTCAACGGGAAGCGGTGCAACTGCTTCATCTCGGGGAACATCCTCAAATTCCCTCCCTTTATGGTTATTTTGAACAGGACAAACGCTGGTATTTAGTCCAGGAATTAATTGACGGCCCGGACCTTTTAGATGAACTCAAACACCAAGGAGCATTCAGCGAAAGTCAAGTTCAATTCCTGTTACTGGATTTATTACCAATTCTGCAATTTATTCATGATAATCATGTAATTCATCGAGATATCAAACCGGATAATATTTTACGTCGGCGCAAGGATAATAAGCTCGTTTTAGTCGATTTTGGCGTGGCGAAAGAAGGGACAGGGACTGCCCTCGCTCAACGGGGAACTCGCGCCGGGACTCACGGATATGCACCCATCGAACAAATTCGCGGGGGTCAAGCTTATCCCGCCAGTGATTTATATAGTTTAGGCGTGACTTGTATTCAGTTATTAACGGCCAAAATGCCCGATGATTTATATGATGGAATGAATGCCCGCTGGGTGTGGAAAGAACAACTGGCAAAGCAAGGGAAAAATATCTCTCCAATTTTAGCAAAAATTTTAGATAAACTGCTGCAAGAATTAGTGCGCGATCGCTATCAATCAGCGACAGAGGTTTTACAGGCGTTGCAACCCAATTCACTCCCCTCCCCACCGCCCAAACCTCCTGCTGCCGCTCAAACTCCTCCATCCACCCGGGTTCAACCGGGAAAATTTGATCCGGTTTCCTTGGATTTAGAAGCCATTAAAACTCATTTTAGTCAAGGACAACCGGGCAATGCTCCACCCCCTGCATCTCCCTCACCCAAACCCAACCCAACTCCCCCCACCCCCAATAAAACGCCGGGAAAATTTGACCCGATCTCCGCTGAATTAGAAGCCTTACGCTCCGAATTTGGACAAGAACCTTAATCCCTCAAAAACTGGAAAACTGACGGTTATTCGCCATAGAAATAAATTCGGTTTCCTCAAGATAAAACGGCATCATCAATTGTTTAAATCCTCCCTGGTTTTATTTTAACAAGCTAAAATAAGTGCCTTAAATCATCATCTGTTTCCCGGAAATGAACGATTCTAAATGAATGGAAAAATGCCTCACAGGAGTGGGAGCATCTTGCTCCCTACTGCTGCAAGTGAGCAAAATGCTCCCACTCCTAAATCCGGGTTTTAAAATAATTTAGACGCGCCATAGAAACCCGGCAGCCACTCCCTTAATTTTCTCAAAAAACGGTTGATTTGGACAAATTGGGATTAAAATAGGAAATTAGAAGAGTTGCCCGTATCCTGAACCGTTTTACCTGAAAAATGGCATGAGCTATTGTCTCAATCCCCACTGTCAAAATCCCGAGAATCCAGCCGGTATCAAGTTTTGTCAAAGTTGTGGCACCGAGTTGCAACTGAACGATCGCTATCGAGCACTTTCCCTCCTGGGGGAAGGGGGATTTGGGCGCACCTTCATCGCGGAAGATGCCGATCGCTTAAATGCCACCTGTGTGATTAAACAATTTTTGCCCTTACCCCAAGTGCAGCAAAATTCAGAATTATTGGAAACGGCGACTAAAATGTTCGCCCAGGAAGCTCAACGACTGTTACAACTGGGGGATCATCCCCAGATTCCCACCTTATTTGCGGATTTTGCCATTGATGGACGTCTCTATTTGGTGCAACAGTTCATCAATGGTAAAACCTTGTTGCAGGAGTTAGATGAAAATGGGCCATTTTCTAACGAAAAAATCAAAAATTTATTATTAGATTTGTTGCCAGTTTTACAATATATTCATGACAGAAATGTTATTCATAGAGATATTAAACCCGAAAATATTTTAAGGCAAAAGTCTGATGGGAAATATGTTTTAATTGATTTTGGCGTAGCGAAACAACTCAGTAGTAACGTTTTAGTTAAAACGGGTACAAAAATCGGGACCGAAGGCTATGCACCCATTGAACAACTGCGGGGAGGGAAAGCGTATCCGGCCAGTGATTTGTACAGTTTGGGGGTGACTTGTATTCATTTGATGACCGATACCAACCCCGATGAATTGTACGACCCGATGAAGGGGCGCTGGTTGTGGCGAGAAGAATTAATCAAAAAAGGAATGACGATTGATCGCCGCTTAGAAAAAGTGATTGATAAGATGGTGCAGGAGTGGGTGAACGATCGCTACGAAAGTGCCCGAGGGGCGCTAGCAGACCTCTATTGGTCGATTCCCCAAGGATTTATGTCCAAATCCCCAACCTCCTCAACAGGGACCCCGACGATTAACCCCTCGATTCCGACCACCTGGAAATGTGTTCATACCTTGACAGGTCATCAGAACTATGCGATCGCCGTGGCAATTAGTCCTGATGGAGAAACCTTAGCCACTTGTAGTTATGATAAAACAATCAAGGTCTGGCATTTGGCTACCGGGAATGCGATCGGGACTTTAACCGCTCATACCGGGTGGGTGAGTTGTCTGGCGATTAGTCCCGACGGACAAATTCTGGTCAGTGGCAGTTTGGATAACAGCCTCAAGTTATGGGACCTCGGCAGTGGGAACTTATTGCAGACCTGGGATGGATTAAATGCCTATCCGTTGTCGATTGCGATCACTCCCGACGGAGGAATACTAGCGGCAGGTTGTTTTGACGGGACCGTGAAACTGTGGGACCTGACAACAGGGATGGCAGTGGGGACCTTAACTGGACATACGGGGTATGTGGAATCGGTGGCGATCGCCCCGGACGGGAAAACCTTAGCCAGTGGGGGTGGATACGATGACCATACCATCAAATTATGGGACTTGAGTAGTGGCTTAGAACAAACCACCCTCCAGGGACATTTGGCCTCAGTCAGGGCCGTTGCCTTTACTCCCAATGGTCAACAGTTAGTGAGTGGCAGTGAAGACAAAACCGTGAAACTGTGGGACTTACAGACCCACACCGAGACCTACAGCTTGCAGACTCTCAAGGATTGGGTCCAAGCCGTCGCCGTGAGTCCCGATGGAGAAATTATCGCCTGTGGCAGTCGCGATCGGCTCATTAGATTGTTCCATTTGAGAACCGGACAAGAACTCTGTACCTTAAAATGGCATTCTGGACCTATTACCTCGGTTGCCTTTAGTCCAGAAGGCAACAAATTAGTGAGTAGCAGTTGGGATAATACAATCAAAATTTGGCAAGCTGTCTTGTCAACTGAAAATAAAACATAAAATTAGGCCATCAACAAAACGAGTGTGAACCAGAAAAAGCTGATTAATTCCCTAAAATTGGTAGTCTGTAATACCAAATAGTTCTTGAAAATCAGCACCGATGGACCCATTCGGTAAACGTGCTAAGACCAAAATCTTGGTAAAAACTGACTATTATATAACCACTTTTGAGTGTTTGCTGGTATGACTTATTGCGTGAATCCCGCTTGCCAAAATCCCCAAAACCCACCGAATATCCAGACTTGTCTAAGTTGTGGATCGCATTTGCTGCTCAAAGACCGCTACCGTACCATCCAACTGCTAGGAGAAGGGGGTATGGAACGAACTTTTTTGGCGGTGGATCAACAAAACCAGGACAGCTACTGTATTATCAAGCAACTGCTGCCGGTCGAAAATAGCTTAGACGCCTCCATCAACAGTAATACCCTGGACAAGGCGATTGAAGTCTTTGAACACGATGCTCAACGTCGGCAGGCAATCGGAGATCATCCGCAGATTGCCAAATTGCTAGATTATTTTGAGCAAGACAAACGCCTGTACATGGCGATCGAGTTTATCGACGGCCAAAGTTTGCTCGAAGAGATGGAACAACATGGGGCGTTCCGAGAACCCCAAATCTGGGAACTGCTCGATCTCCTGTTACCCGTGTTCAAAACCATTCACGATCGCAATATTATTCACCGAGATATCAAACCCGAAAATATTCGTCGCCGCCATAACGGACAATTAGTCCTCACCAATCTGGGCATTTCTAAACGTTTAGCCAGTCTTGGACTCGCCCGAACCGGGAGCAGCCATTGGGACCGAAGGATATGCACCCCCAGAGCAGATCCGGGGGGACTCGCCTATCCCGCCAGCGACCTCTACAGTCTCGGGGTCACCTGCATTCAACTGTTAACGGGAGAGTGGGTGGATGATTTGTACGACCCTCTGGAGGGAAGATGGATCTGGAGAGAACGACTTTGGAAAATTGGGTCTGATGTCAGTGACGGTTTAGCCCAAATCCTAGAGAAACTCTTGCAAGACCGCGTGAATGAACGCTATCAGTCTGTAACGGAGATTCTGGAAGACTTGCATTCCCTGCGACCTACCTTTTTGAACAGCTTAGAAGAGCAAAATTTACCGCCAACCATCCCCAGCGTCCCTCCACCGGCAACTCCACCCCTGGCAGATCCCCATGCCTGGAGATGCCTGCGGACCCTCAAAGGTCATCAAGGGTGGGTTTGGGCGATCTCCTTTAGTCCCGATGGCAGTACCTTAGCCAGTGGTAGCGCAGATCAATCGGTAATTCTATGGAATCCCATCACCGGCGATCGCCTCCGCACCCTAGAGGGTCATTCCGATTTAGTCCTCTCCGTCGCCTTTAGTCCCCAATCCCCCCTCTTCGCCAGTAGCAGTCGGGATAAAAGCATCATTCTCTGGAACGCCGAAACCGGAGAAAAAATTCGGAACCTTGGGGGATGGTTTTCCGGCCATTCTGAATTAGTAGATGCTCTCGCCTTCAGTCCCGATGGGACCATGTTGGCCTCCGGGAGTTGGGACCGGAAAATCATTCTCTGGAATCCCTACACCGGCAAAGCCATTCGCAAACTCAGGGGCCACTCAAGCTGGGTCTATTCCCTCGCCTTTAGTCCCGATGGCATTACCCTCGCCTCCGGCAGTCGCGACACCACCCTGATGCTGTGGAATGTCCACACCGGCAAGCAATTTTTTACCCTCTACGGCGATTCTGGCCTCGTCAATGCTGTGGCATTCAGTCCCGATGGCCAAACCATCGTCAGCGGCAATTTTGACGGGTCTCTGGTCCTTTGGGATGTGGGTCGAGGTGAACAAATTACCCGCTTACCGGGACATTCTGAACGGATCAATGCTTTAGCCTTTAGTCCCGATGGCAAATTACTCGCCAGTGGCAGCCGGGATCAAACCGTCATCCTCTGGGATATCCATCAGCGTAAGCCGATTTGTACCTTGACAGAGCACAGCGATCGCGTCTTTGCCGTTACCTTTAGTCCCGATAGCAAAACCCTCGCCACTGCCGCAGGAGATGAGACGGTGAAGTTGTGGCAGGCACCGTGATGGGAGATGGGGAAGATGGGGAAGATGGGGGGAGATGGGGGAGAAACCCGCTTGTTCGTAGTAACGACTTTAGTCGTTATCCCCTCCGGTGTTCGTAGTAACGACTTCAGTCGTTTCTTAAGTTCGTAGTAACGACTTCAGTCGTTATCCCCGTCATCCCTCATCCAAGTCCTGCAAAATCGACCGAATCGAGTTGAGATAGGGAACCGAAAGATGCTGAAACGGAACCCGGTCCGGGAATGGAGGTAAATTCCCCATCCCATTCCCTGGAGGGAGAGAATACACCACTGCGGGGAATCCAGCAGAATTGAGGGCTCTGACCACATTATGACAATCCTGGACCCAGAAATTGGGACCGCAAATGGCAGCAACGCGATGCCGATCGCCCGCTTTCACAATGATGGCAACTGCCGGGACCGTTGCCTTGGTTTTATCTACGGAATGTTCTTGCAGAATCACTTTCAGGTGATCGAGCATTTGCGGCGTATTGATGCGATCGGGCGTCAGTTCTAGCAAAATCATCTCCGTGATCCTCGTCGGTACAACCGTCTCCCGGAGTGGGGTTAACTCATCCAATTTCAAAACTTTGGCTTCTTCCACAATCAACTGAGTGCGATCGTCCCGGCGATCGACTTTCCCATTGATCAGAATCGGCGTATCTGGAATCAGCAACTCGTGCACTTGTTCATAGGTATCCGGAAACACCACCGCTTCCGCCTTCCCTTCAATATCTTCCATTTGCAGAAAAGCCATGCGGCGTTCATCTTTTTTCGTCAGAATCTGTTTAACTTCCGTCAACACCACCAGTACACTAATTTTAGTCCGGGATTTCTGTTCATCCAGTTTCCCCAGACTGACCACCTCAATTCCCAACTGTTCTGCAATTCTTCCGGCATTTTTTAAGGGATGTTCCGAGACATAAAATCCCAGCAATTCTTTCTCAAATTGCAGCTTTTCCTCCACCGGGAAATCAGCAATATTTGGGGGAACCGGGGCGGATTCAAAGGTGGAAGTTTCGGTCATTACTGCCAGTTGGTCAAACAAATTAAGCTGGCCGGTTTCTTGTTCCTTAGCCCGGTCCTGCGCCCATTTAATTGCCAACGGCATATATTCGATCGCCTGTTTGCGGTTAGGATTGAGACCATCCAAAGCCCCACATTTAATCAACGCTTCTAAGGCGCGACTGTTGACTGTATGGAGATTAATGCGATCGCACAAATCCGCCAAAGAGTGAAACGGACCATTCGCCTCTCGTTCGGTCAAAATAGCATGAATCGCATTGTCGCCAATATTTTTCACCGCCGACAATCCAAACAGAATTGTTCCCTTTTCCGCATTGGCATCAACCGGAGTAAAATCCACCCCCGACCGATTAATATCCGGCCCTTGGACAGTGATATTTAACTCTTGACAGTTAGCGATATATTTCTGAACTTTATCCTGGTCTCCACTATTTGAAGTCAGCAAAGCCGCCATATATTCGACGGGAAAATTCGCCTTCAAATAAGCAGTTTGATAGGTAACGTAACCGTAGGCCGTGGAATGGGATTTGTTAAAGCAATTAGAAGCAACTAACCCATTGGCGAGAATAAAATTGTGGTCCCGTTCAACGCCAATATCATAAACTTCTTGAGTGCTGACTAAATTCCTACTTTTGATTTTAACCACGCGAGTAACTCCCTAAAATTTCTTCTATTTTTGCTTTTTTGTATGACAGCCCAAATGTTTTCTCTTGGTCTAACTTATTTTTCGCATAAACCAAATCATAAAACTTTTGGATATGAGTTCGACTATAAATCCGCCAATAATACACCGATTGAGATTGATGAGCAACAACTTTACCCATATCAACTTGTTTGGCTAGTTCACAAGTAAAGGGTCGGGAACCAACGATACAAACCAATCCACCACTTCTATTTTTATTGACATACGCACAACCATCCCCATCAAAATACCCCAATAGGTAAGACCCCAGATAATCTGATTCAGGGAAGTAATAAACGCCGGATATTCCTCGACCTGCAATTACTGCATATCGGGATAAAGCCGTCGCTAATCTCTCAGAAGAAAAATTAATGCGGTAATGAGAGGCATAACCACCTGGAGGCTCAATTACTCGGATTTCACCTGTGTATTGTAATTCGGCTTTTAGCAGTTCGACCAATTCCCGCTGAATAGATTCAAAAACAACATAGTTAGTGGAGGTAACGCAACCATCAGCGGCCATTAACCCTAGCAAGTACGCTTTAACTTGAGAATCAATGACATCGAAGTAGCCTTCATTCAGGGTATAGCGATTTCTGCGCTTGGTATTGATGCCTGCTTCAGCAAGCACTCGCGAAACGGAACGCTCACTCACTTCCAAATAAGTAGGGATATCACGACATTCCATACCTTTATGGAACGCTTCAATAATTTGTTGTCGATGCTGAGGTGTTAACTTGCTGTAGGAAATTCCCATTTCTCTATCCCATCTACGCGCTTCAACTCTAATCCTTTCTCAAATATCTCGTCAATCGCGAACATCTGACCTGATTCAGTCATAAATTTATGGTCCTTTGTCGCGCGAATCACTGTACCGTCTTCGAGTTCATACTCAAAAACCTCTTGCTGACCTCGATGATGCCATTGAGCAATAGGCTGGGTATAAACATACCCATTAGAATCGACACTATAAACGGTACAGGGGATTTGCTTTTCTACAATTTGACCGATCGCCATTGGGCCATATTCTACAGTCAATATCTCCGTATCGTAGCTTAAGCAATACTCCGCGAACAAAAGCATCTGGTTAAACAAGTTTTCGGCAATGGATTTGGAGACACCATTTTTTGTTGCGCCATCCAGAAAAAGTTCCCGATGTTTATTCATTTCTTCGGGTTTCTTTTTCCCCATTGCACGGCGTAATAAATCCGCTTGACCCAAGGAATATCCTCCTAAATCTTGGGCTATTTTCATGATCTGCTCTTGATAGACCATGACTGCATAAGTTTCTTGCAGAATGCCTTCTAAAAGAGGATGTTCATATGGCAATCTCTTCTCGTCCATGTTTGCGATCGATAAATTTAGGAATTAGGCCAGCATCCAATGGTCCGGGACGATAGAGTGCCAAAATGGAAGAAATATCTTCAATACAAGAAGGTTTTAAATCTTGCACAATTTGTTTCATCCCCGAGGATTCTAATTGAAACACCCCTTCGAGGTCCCCTTGTTCTAAAATCTTGTAAGTATTTTCAATATCTTTGGGGAATTTTTTCAAGCCTCTGCCTCTAACTTCCTGTGCTTTGCGTTCTTCAGCGGGAAACTGATAGGGGTCAAAATCCAGATTTTTTGTTTGCTTGATATAGTCCAGGGTTTTCTGAATCATGGTTAAATTCTTCAACCCCAAAAAGTCCATTTTTAATAACCCCAGAGGATTCTAAATCCTCCATCGGGTATTGGGTAATGGTTGCGCCATCATTATTCTTTTGGAGAGGCACAATTTCATCTAAAGGGTCAGCAGAAATAACAACTCCGGCAGCATGAACCCCAGAACTTTTGTTGGTTCCTTCAATTCTAATGGCCATATCCAACCATTGGCGGAATTCGACCACAGTTCCATCATCTCGGGGAATTTCTTCGTTGTTAACATAAGCTTCGCGAAATTCTGGGGCGGGGGATTTATCGGAAATCATCACATATAATTTTTCTGGTTTCCCCCGCGCCACGGGAATTAATTTCGCCATTTCATCGGATTTTTTGTAGGGAACTCCTAACACCCGGGCGACATCTTTTAACACCGCTTTGGAGGTCATCCGGTTAAAGGTGATGATTTGGGCAACCCGTTCTTTGCCGTATTTTTCGGTGACATATTGAATCACTTCATCCCGGCGAGAAATGCAGAAATCCGTGTCAATATCAGGCATGGACTTCCGTTCTGGGTTCAAGAAGCGCTCAAATAGAAGTCCATGATGTACCGGGTCAATATTGGTAATTTGCATGGCATAGGCGACGAGAGACCCGGCGGCAGACCCCCGTCCGGGACCGACAGGAATGCCGCGATCGCGTGCATATTTGATGTAATCCCAAACCACTAGAAAATAAGCCGCAAACCCCATTTTTTGCAGCATTTCGATTTCATAAACCAGCCGGTCCCGATACACTTGGTCAATTTCTTCGTAGCTTTTAACCTTAAAGCGTTCCTTCAGTCCTTCTTTGGCAATCCATTCCACATAGGTGTTGGGAGTTTCACCGGGAGGACATTGGAAATCGGGAATCCGAGGTTCGCCGAGAATGTGGTAGGGTTCGATTTTGCTGGCAACTTCTAGGGTATTGGCGATCGCCTCTTGAATCACCTCATCGGACAAGTGATCTCTAAACAACAACGCCATCTCTTCGGCGGATTTCATATACTCCGTCCCGCTATAGCGCATCCGCTTATCTTCACTAATCAGCTTGCCGGTTTGAATACACAACAGCGCATCATGGGCTTCTACGTCATAACAAGAGATAAAATGGGAATCATTGGTGGCAATCAGTTTAATATTCAGTTCTCGGGCAATTTTCACCAATTCCACATTCACGATCCGGTCTTCCTGAGACCCATGATCCTGGAGTTCTAAATAATAATCATCCCCAAAGAGTTTCTTATACCATTTCGCCACTTTCCGGGCGACATCTAGTTTGTTTTGCAAAATCGCTTGCGGAATTTCTCCCCCTAAACAAGCACTGGTGACAATCAAATCTTCATGATATTGTTCTAACAGTTCTTTATTAATACAAGGACGGGCAAAAATGCCTTTGCCGTGAATTCCTTCTAAACTAGAAATGGTGGTAAGTTTAACTAAATTTTTATAGCCTTTGGTGTTTTTAGCTAACACCACTTGATGATAGCGACGGCAACGGGCTTTGGTGTCTAAGGGTTCATTAATTACATACATTTCATTGCCGATAATCGGTTTAATTCCCTTGCCTCGGCAGGCTTTAATCAGTTCGATCGCCCCGTACATGACGCCGTGATCCGTCAAGGCGATCGCAGGCATTCCCAACTCGATCGCCTTGTCAATCAGTTTCGGAATCTGACTGGCACCATCAAGCAGACTGTAATCGGTGTGAATATGTAAACCAACAAATGACATAACGCTCCGTTTAATTGCAGTTTGATGATGAAATGAATAGAGTATTGATATTCCAAAACTTGGGAATTTATCCCCCGCTTCGTCTTATTTTAACGCTTTTTAGATTGATACCCAATCCGGTTGTAAACCGTCTGTTTTCGCTTTTAGCCCGCGCAGGCGGGCTTTGTTCCTGTAGCCCCACCCTTAAGGGTGTGGGTTTTTATAGACTATCAGTACAGATTCTGTATGATTTAGAATCAAACTCAATCGGATTGTCAACCCCTGATTTTAAAGGGAACCCGCACCAGCAAGCTTAATTCATATAGCTGCACCCTTTAACCTGTCCGAGAAGGATTAAAACCCGTTATCGCAAAGATTGGATTTCATCCCGGGAAATGTTGGCAATGCCTTCTTTTTCAGCCAGGTTGATAAAGTCCCTCACCGTTTGAAAATAGGCTTCACCGGCAATCGATGCCACATTATTATGTCCGGCATCTGGCACTAAAAAAATGCGTTTCGGTTCCGGTGCAACTTGATAAAGCTGTTCGCTCATTTCACTGGGAATTTCTGGATCAGCCATCCCATGAATGAACAAAACCGGCATCTGTAACTGACTCATTTTAGCCCGAGAATCAAAGCGATGAGTCAACAATAAATCAATGGGAAACATCCAAAAATGGAAGCGATAATCCACCATTTCTCGCATGGTGGTAAAGGAACTTTGCACAATTACCCCAGCGGCATTGGGTTGACGAGTTGCCAAGTCGATGGCGATCGCCCCTCCGAGAGAATGTCCATACAAGAAAATCTGTTCTGGCGCTATCCCCCGGTCCTGCACTAAATAGTTCCAAGAGGTTTCTGCATCTACAAATACGGTATTCTCCGTGGGAAATGACCCCTCCGAGAGTCCATACCCCCGGTAATCAATTAACAACACGGAGAACCCTAACTGATGAAACCGGGCGGCATGATTGACATTGGCCCCAATATTCACCCCATTCCCATGTAGATACAACAGGACGCGATCGCTTGAGGTTTCTGACGGAATCCACCATCCATGAATCCGTTCTACCTTGCCACTTTTCTGACTCACGGGAATCCAAACTTCTTCATACTTGAGTTCGAGTTCAGCCGGAGTTGTTTCTATCACAGGTGCAGGAAAAAAGATAAACCGATTTTGCCGGAAATAAAGAAACAAACAAGCCCCAAAGTAGGCGATCGCCAAAATCCCTGCAATCAAAAAAGGTCCTTTTACAGAAGTCGGCAGTCCCATTCCACTCATGCCAATTGCAATGTTTAGAGATTTGATTTGAGATGAACAAGAGGATCATCACAGGTTTCCTGGACAATCCCGGCATCCCTTTTCTAAATTTGAGGTTTGCGGTTATGCCAATCCGTCGCCTGTTCATAAGCATAAGCCACTTCAAACAGTAAATCTTCCCGCAACACATTCGCAATCATTTGCATTCCAATCGGCAATCCTTGCTCATCAAAACCACAGGGAATACTCAAAGCCGGTAACCCCCCTAAATTGACCGGAATTGTCATCAAATCCGACAAATACATACTCAAGGGGTCAGCAGTCTTTTCCCCCGCCTTAAATGCCGTAGAAGGAGCCGTGGGACAGACTAAAATATCCACCTGGGCGAACGCTCGTTCAAAATCTTCCTTAATCAGAGTCCGAACTTTTTGCGCCTTCAGATAATAAGCATCATAATACCCAGCCGATAGTGTATAAGTCCCGATCGCAATCCGGCGCTTTACCTCAGCCCCAAATCCCTGGGCCGATCTTGCCATACATCTCAATCAAACTTTCACTATCCTCGGCGCGGAACCCATATTTTACCCCATCGTAACGGGCCAGGTTCGCCGAAGCTTCCGAAGGGGCAATGATGTAATAAGTCGGCAACCCATAGCGGAACCGAGGACAGGATACCACCTGAATCTCCGCCCCTAACTCTTGCAACACCTCGATCGCCTTGGTAACCGCTCGTTCCACCCCCGCATCTAACCCATCCCCAAAGGTTTCCTTGATGATCCCAATCCGTCGCTGACCCTTCGGCTTTAAATTGGGTTTCACGAATTTCATATAGTCGGGGATCGTCACATTCAGACTGGTTGAATCCTTGGGATCATAGCCCGCAATATGCTTGAGCAAAATTGCCGCATCTTCTACCGTGCGTCCAAACGGTCCAATTTGGTCCAGGGAAGAGGCATAGGCGACTAACCCATACCGGGAGACTAATCCGTAGGTGGGTTTCATCCCAACTACCCCGCAAAACGAAGCCGGTTGCCGAATTGAACCCCCGGTATCCGAACCGAGGGCCACAATGCATTCTCCCGAGGAAACCGCTGCCGCAGACCCTCCGGAAGACCCACCGGGAACCCGGTCGAGGTCCCAAGGGTTCGAGGTGAGCTGAAATGCGGAGTTTTCCGTGGAACTCCCCATCGCAAACTCGTCCATATTGGTTTTACCCAAGATCACCGCGCCCGCCTCAATTAAGCGCTCAGTCACGGTTGATTCGTAGGGCGGCACATAGTTTTCCAGCATTCGGGACCCGCAAGTGGTGCGGACTCCCTCAGTGCACATATTGTCTTTAATCGCGATAGGAATGCCTGCGAGCATACCGATTTCTTCACCGGCAGCGATTTTGGCATCCACCCGTTTCGCTTGTTCCAAAGCGCGATCGGGTGTCACGAGTAAGAAGCTATGTAGTTTGGGTTCTAACGAATCAATCCGCTTGAGGGCTTCTTGGGTAATTTCTACCGCCGAGCGTTCTTTTCGGATTAGTTGTTTGTGTAACTCGCGGATGGATGCCATGCTCGTACCTTATGATTTCAATCTTAATATTAAGGTGACCTCAACTCGCCAGAATACCATCAAGCTTGGGGCTTGCAAATCTTTGGCGCAGCCAGCGTCTCTAAACTCATGCTATATCAGAATGAACAGGCACTCCGAGGAGTTTAATACTTTGAGCGGCTCTATTCGTGGGAACACTTCGCAAACGCTGGATCACGAAATCCCCGGATGCAGTTGACACGAGAGCGCTCTTTCCGGGGATCGATCCCCTAGGGGTAATTTTCTTCACCTGATCCCCGGGGAATTTCTGTCAGGGGGGCGATGTCGGGGCAGGGGAAGTCCAGATATTCTGAAACTATCGGATGATTTGCCCTCAAAATGAATGATTTCCCATTTGCTTGCCCTGATTCCCTTGGGCGCGATCGCCTTCCTACTCACTCACCCTAGCCCAATCCACGCCCTGACCCCACCCCCGGCGATTCCCCCAGAACTCACCCTTGAGGAATCGTGGAAATCCCTGCTGGATTTAACGCCACCCCCCTTGCCACCTCTACCCGATTCCAGTCGCTACATTCCTTTGCCGACTAACAGTCCCAGTTCAACCCTGTACGGTCATTTAGCCTACGCCGAAGCCCCAGATGGAGATTTAGTTGCCGTGGGAAATGGGGAAAAATTGCGTCAAGGTGCAGCAGTCCAATTTCAGGCCATGATAAATGCTGCTGCTGCCGATGGCGTCCAGTTGGTTCCCTTGTCAGGATTTCGCAGTCGCTCGGCCCAATCTTACGTTTTTTATGCGATCGCCGACCAACGGGGTCAAACTCTACAACAACGTGCGCGTTATGCCGCACCCCCCGGCCACAGCGAACATCATACCGGCTATGCGATCGATATTGGAGATGCATCTGCACCCACCCATGACTTGCGCGTCAGCTTTGAAAATACCCCCGCTTTTCACTGGTTAACCGCAAACGCCGCCAGCTTCGGCTTTGAACTCTCTTTCCCTGAAAATCATCCCACCATCAACTATGAACCCTGGCACTGGCGCTGGGTTGGCGATGCAGAAAGTCGTCAGATCTTTCACCCATCCCGGTAAGGAAAGGGTTGGACCCTTGTGGACAAAGCCCTATCAATCTGTATTTGTAGGGGCGCAATGCTTGCGCCCTCCGGTGGGCTTCAGCATTGCGCCCCTACGTGAAATAACAATTGAGCGTCATTAAATCTGCCACTAATTCAAGATTTCGGGGACCAGGATCAGGCGTTCAACCCGGTTCACCATTACCCAAATAGCAGTGACAGTCAGGCTTTTCAATCAGGGAAGCCGCCAACTGGTTGAGGGCTACCGCCGCCAGTAAGCCCCCGCCCAGGGCACATTCTGTCGTGATGTAGGGCACCGCCAACTGCATCAGCCGCCGCTTTGCCGCTGGGGCATGGCTAAAGCCAATCGGTAACCCAATCACCAGGGCGGGGCGTAGCTGCTGGGTTGCGATCGCATCACAAAGCGCTATCAACACCGACGGGGCATACCCCACCACCCAAATATTGCCCTCCACCAGGGGGGCCAACTGCTGCCGCCCCCTGGCATCATGCCAAAACTGTTGCTCTGCATCAGCGGCACTGTCGATGTGCCCGTCGTCGATTAGAGCTTGCCAGGAACAGCCCAAATGAGCCAAACGCGCCTGATCAAAACTCGCCATCACCGCCGGGACATCGGCCACTACCGTGCAGCCCTGGGTTAACGCCTGCCGCGCCGCCTTAATCGCATCCGGGCTAAAGCGCACAAAAGCCGATAGCCCCACATCGCCACAGGCCAAAATCATCTGAGACAGAATATCCACCTCAATTTCAGGTCGTTGGGACAGATCGGGCAGAAGCCGTTGCAGCGCCGCCTGAAAGTCTTCAGGATGGTCAGCCACCGCCCCATCTAAGTGCTGCCACAAATCCGCCGCCAGGGTTTGAGCGCTCTGGGTTTCTACATCCAGCAATCGCAACTGGGCCAGGGCCTCCGCCTGCATCATTTGGCAAGACGGATCGCGACCCAGCAGCCCCTCTAGGGCTGTAGCCGTCTGCCGCAATCGCACCAACTGCTGCAACACCGTCTGATACTGCTGCTGCAACTGCTCCACCAGCGGCTCCACCTGGGGAGCCTCGGAGGATCTAGCCAGCATTTGCTGGATGTGGGCCAACTGAAACCCCTGCTGTTTCAGGGCCACAATTCGCTGTAATCGTTGCACATCGGTCTGGCTATAGAGCCGATAGTTGCCCTCAGACCGCGCTGGCTGGGGCAGCAGCCCAATCTGGTGATAGTGCCGCACCATCCGGGGCGTCACCCCTTGGCCCACGGCTTGGGTCAGGGCTTTGATGGTCAGCGATTAGAGCAAGTTGAGGAGATAACTGGGGGGGCATGAGGGCAGTATTGTCGTTATTACCTTGACATTAACATCAATGTTTAACATCAATGTCAATGTTCAAGGTCAAGGGTTGCTGTTTTTCGCCATTAAGGGGATTGCAAAATATAAATTATTCAAACGTTCGTTCGTAGTGACAGATAAACGGAGTCAATGTAGGGGCGCAATGCTTGCGCCCTCCGGAGGGCGCAAGCATTGCGCCCCTACACATACCTTTTTTTCAGTTGAACGTTTGGAGGTTTTATTTTTTTGGAGTTCCCTTAGCGCTTGAGCTTGACATTGCCATTAATGTCAAGGTTTACCCTGGAAGAGTTCTTCCTCGGAGCTCTTGTCTCATGGTTTACATTCCCCTCCCCTTGCAAAAAAGGCTGCCCGCTTGGGTGCAGACCTACCCAGAGGCGATCGCCGCCGGATTCTGCGCTGGGTTAACGCTGTTGGGCTGGCTGGCGCTCCAGATGCATTGGCTGGGGCTGGGGGTCTGGGTGCTGTTTGCTGCCTACGTGATTGGCGGGTATGCCAGTGCTCGGGAGGGCTTGACCACTCTGTGGCAAGAGCGCGAGCTAGATGTAGATTTGCTGATGATTGTGGCGGCCCTAGGGGCGGCGGCTTTGGGGCTGTGGCAGCAGGATTACCACTTGCTGGTGGATGGGGCAGTGCTGATTTTGATTTTTGCTCTCAGCGGTGCCTTGGAAGACATCGCCATGCATCGCACCGAGCGCAATATTCGCAGCCTGATGCAGTTAACGCCGGATACCGCCAGGGTGTTGGTGCAGGGGCAGGAAAAACAGGTGGCCACGGCAGATTTGCGGGTGGGCGATCGCATCTTAATCAAACCGGGCGACCTCATCCCCACCGATGGCTTAGTAGCGGAAGGCGATAGCACCGTCAACCAAGCCCCCATCACCGGGGAATCGATTCCAGTAGAAAAAACCTTGGGCGATGAAGTGTTTGCAGGCACCATCAACGGTAGCGGTGTGCTGCTGGTCGATTTGCATAAACCCCCAGAAAGCAGTCTGATTCAGCGCGTGATTCAGCTAGTCGAGCAAGCCAAAACCAGTCAACCCCCCTCCCAACAATTTTTAGAGCGGTTTGAGCGGGGCTACGCTCGGGTGATTGTTGGGGCCGGGGTCCTGCTGGCCACCCTGCCGCCGCTGATCCTGGGCTGGGCTTGGGACATCACCATCTACCGGGCGTTAGTGTTTTTGGTGGTCGCCTCCCCCTGTGCCCTGATGGCGTCGATCATGCCCGCCCTGCTGTCGGGGATTGCCCGGGGGGCGAGACAGGGGATTCTCTTCAAAGATGGTGCCCTGCTAGAAACCATTGGCCAGGTCAAGGCGATCGCCTTTGACAAAACCGGAACCCTCACCACCGGCCTGTTGAACGTCAGCGACCAAATTCCCGCCCCGGGCATAACCCCCGAACAACTGCTGCAAATCGCCGCCTCCCTAGAAACCTACTCCGAACACCCGATCGCCCAGGCCGTGGTCTCTGCCGCCCGCCAGCGCCAGATTCCGCTACACCCAGCCGCCGCAGTCCAAGCCAGCATCGGCAGAGGCATTAGCGGTGAACTGGATGGGCTACCGATGCAGGTGGGCAAACTGGCCTATATCTCCACTGACCTGGCTACCCCCGTAGACCCGACCCTGGTGCAAGCCAGTCAACGGCTAGAGGCAGCAGGCAAAACCGTGATCTGGGTGCGCCGCCAGCAGCAGGTTTTAGGCTTGCTGGCCGTGGCCGATCAGGTGCGACCCCAGTCGGCCCAGTTACTCCAAACCCTGCGACAGCGGGGCATTGCAGCCACGGTGATGTTGACCGGCGACAACCGCGCCACCGCCCAAACTGTGGCGACAGAAACGGGTGTCACCGAGGTCTATGCCGACCTGCTGCCGGAAGATAAAGTTAAGGTGGTCAAGCGTCTGCAACAGCAGTACGGCATCGTCGCGATGGTGGGGGATGGCATTAACGATGCCCCGGCCCTGGCTCAAGCCTCGGTGGGCATTGCTATGGGCGGAGCCGGGTCAGATGTGGCCCTGGAGACTGCGGACATTGTGCTGATGGCCGATCGCCTAGAAAAGCTAGAGCAGGCCATTGTCATCGGCCAACGCTCTCAGCAGATCATTCGGCAAAATATCACCCTGGCTCTGGTTTCTATTAGTCTGCTAATGGTGGCCAATTTCCTGGGGGAACTCACCCTACCCGCCGGGGTGCTGGGTCACGAAGGTTCGACTTTGCTGGTCACTCTCAACGGTTTGCGGATGCTGAGGGCGTGAAATAAACACCCGCAGCGTCAAGCCTGGGGGTTTTTTGGATATTTTATGGTTTGGAGTTCCCCTAACTGGGAGTCTCTTTCTTAATCTCTTGTTG
Organism: uncultured cyanobacterium; assembly: GCA_963821735.1. Lineage (GTDB taxonomy): Bacteria > Cyanobacteriota > Cyanobacteriia > Cyanobacteriales > Laspinemataceae > Laspinema. Next base: position 173,042 of record CAWGFK010000070.1, on the reverse strand, counting down.
CGCCTGTTTTGCCATCTGGGCGATCGCTGCTTTATCCGGTGCAGGGGTCTCGCTTGCCATCTTTAACCACAGTAAATACTCGATATTTCCCGCTGGACCACTGATGGGAGACCAAGTTAACCCCCCATAACCCCAACCGAGTTCTAGTGCCGCTTGCAAGACTTGGAAAATTGCATCGGTATGGTCTGCTGGATCCCGGACGACGCCTTTTTTCCCCACCCGCGATCGGCCCACTTCAAACTGGGGTTTGACCAATAAGACTAATTCTCGGGGAGACACTAGCAATTCCCATAAGGCCGGTAATATCTTGGTCAGAGAAATAAACGAGACATCCACCACCCCCAAATCCGGCAGATTCTCTTCAGACTCATACAAATCCGCTTGGGTCAAATACCGCAAATTGGTGCGTTCGCGCAAAATCACCCGGGGGTCGTTACGCAGTCCCCAATCCACTTGTCCATAGCCGACATCAATGCCATAGACGAGTTTAGCCCCGGCTTGCAGCAAGCAGTCGGTAAAGCCTCCGGTGGAAATGCCGCCATCGAGACAGAGGCGACTGCTCACGGTAATCGGAAAGGTTTCCAGGGCTTTGGCTAGTTTTTCGCCGCCTCGGGAGACAAAGCGCGATCGCTCTTTGATATGAAGTTCGGCATTGATATCGACTTCGGTTCCCGGTTTATCCAGCAGTTGTCCATTGACCCTGACTTCCCCAGCGCGAATGAACCGCTGTGCCTGCTGCCTGGAGGAACAGAGGTTTTTTTCTACTAACAGGGTGTCGAGTCGTTGTTTAGCCACGGGATTTCAGGGGTGCAGACGGATTTGGAATACCTGATTTTACCGTTTTTTGGGCCAAAATTGAGGCGATCGCTGGGGAACAATGGCGAGTATCAGGCCAACCCATCAATCTTAATGGTTCATGAATTGCTCAATTTTCCCTCTTTTTAAAGATAAGATAAAGTGTTTTAAATTCTTCATCTTTACTCTTGAACCCGATTCCATATACCAGTCCAATGTTTGCACCCGTGTCATCGGATCCCGTATGGACAAAGCCTCGGTCAACTATGAGAACCTTGCTGCCATCGGGGAGCTCGTTGAGTGGCATCTTGCAGCAGATCTCCATAGGCTTCCGATGAGACCGACGCACTCGGATGAGCCAAAACTCGCCAGCTCAAGGGCAATGCACGACCCCTCACCTTCTTTTGTGAGTCAATCAGCCCGAACCCTCTGATTCATATTGGTCTCAGTCATAACCTCCTGGAGGACTAACCCCCTGCTGGCGTTATGTCTACGGGGATAAAAAATACCCGTTCTCTGTTAAAAAGGCCCGTAATGCGGTGGGAAAATCGGGATATTGACCGATCACTTCGCCTTTGCTGTTACGGATATCGAGACCCTGATCTGAGGTGCGATCGGAGCGGGCTAACATGAATTCCCAGCCTTCCTCAAATTCCCCTAAAAGCATTTTTTGAGCAACATAACCGGCTAAAATTCCATTCAATTCATAGTCTCGGCTTTGAATGCTTTGATACATTTGCCATGCCGTACCCCGCAATCGCTCAGGATATTCACGGGTGACATCCTCCAAGCCATTATTACCAATGCGGAGGATTTGAGAGGGAGGAAATGATCCTGCGTAGGAACTAAAGGCATATAAAAATGCCCCGTCAAAAGTTAAGTATTCAAAGACTTCATCGTTATCCAAATCTTGAAACTCGCCGCCATTTCCATCCCTATAGCCGAAGTCGATTTCTTCAAACTCTTCCCCTGTCCAGGTGTAGACTTCGTGGCTGGTACAGCAGTGAGCACCACCGCTGTAGGTTTCAACAATTACCTCGGCATTGTCATCACCCGTTAAATCCTGGAGCCAGATTTTACCGAGCATGAATTCTGAGCGTTGCTCTTGAAGTTGGGCTTGGTCTTGATAATACAGAATGTAATTAACATCACTTTCAAACAGAGTTTCACTGGCTTCATAATTCACTTGAACGCGAATATTGCCCAGGGAAAGACTATCCTCGAAGGAGGGGGTTTGGGAGTTGAACTCTAGTTCGGGTTGGGCGATATGCAGGCAATCCCATCACTACAGTGCCTAACATCGTGACCAGAAGCGCAACTGTAGACTTCACCATACTGAGTACCAATTTTTTTACCGTTCCAGTCTAACAGGTGCCTCGCTGCCCTTGGTATAGCCGGGTCAGGGTCAGAATTAAAAGTAAAAACAACTTGTCGAATGAAGCGCAAACCTTGGGCAAGAGCAGAGCGAACCCACTCAAGACCCAGACGAAAATAGCTATTCCCCCGAAACCACGGAAAAATTTATTTAAATTTACATTAGTTATTGGTTATTAGTTGTTTGAACCGAATAACCAACAACCATTGAGATCTGACGGCTCGATCCAGAATCTGCTACTATTAAACTGACAATTACGAACACTTGGGAATTCATTTTTTTCGTCCAAGTGGTGAAAAACCCAATACTCGATCGCTTCTTCTATAATGTCGGCATCACCAACCCGTCGGGAATTCGTCACTTCTTAGAAATTCGCCAATTTTCCCGACCCAACCGCATAGATGAGAGAAATCGTTGAAGCCTACCTAGAATCTGCCAAACAACCCAATAGCGAATATGCAGCCTTTTCCTTTGTCCAAGGCGATCTCTGCTTCGATCTATCTCTGTACATGAGCCAACTCACCGTCCCCACCGCCATTATCTGGGGTCTGCAATCTCAATTTACCAATCCTGAAATTGGTCAGCGGTTGGCTAACATCAACCCCACTGCCGTTCGGATTTTTCAACAGATTGAAGAGGTCGGCTTAACCCCACAGTTAGAACTACCTGGATTAACCATGGTTTCATTCGCAAATTTCTCAAATTTCCGAGGTTAAAATAACAGAAATATGAAGAAAATACTTACCTTTGGCTTGCTGTCGCTTCTGATGACAACAGCTTGTGGCAAAAGTGACTTACCTCAACCAGATTTGTCAAAAACTTTTCCAACGTTTGAAACTTTTATTGAGTGGTGTCAAAACCAAGAGAGCTTGAGTCCCGATGCAAAGCATACGGTGGAAGTGCTATTAAAGGAAGCGGAAACTCAAGAGTGCGATGGGTAGAAGAGTGCCTCAGCAAACTGACAGAACTCCGTATCAGAGGCGATGAAATTAAAGACATAGCCCCGTTAGCGGGTCTGACCAACTTGGAATGGCTCTGACCTTAGTTATCAATGAAAATTGAAGATATCGCCCCGTTAGCGGGTCTGACCAGACTTGGAATGGCTTAACCTGAATAATAATAAAATTGAAGATATAGCCTCGTTAGCCAATTTGACTAATCTGAAATTCCTTGCTATCCGTGACAATCAAATTGAAGACGTAGCGCCATTAACGAATTTGACTAACTTGGAAGTGCTTTGGCTCGATAAAAATAAAATTGGAGAGGTGGCATCCTTCGCTAGTCTGACCAAACTGACACAGCTTCATCTTAGTGGCAATCAAATTGAAGACCTAGCCCCATTAGCGAATCTGACTAATTTGAAATCGCTTTGGCTTAATGAGAATCAAATTAAAGACGTGGCTTCGTTAGTAAGTATGACCAAGCTAACACAGCTTTATCTCAGTAGTAATGAAATTGAAGACTTAGCCCCTTTAAAAGGTCTCACCAAGATGATAGAGCTTCAACATTGGTAACAATCAAATTGTCAATTTAGCCCCGTTATTAAGTCTAACCAATCTGACATCTCTTGAGCTTTATCAAAATCAAATTAAAGACATAGCCCCGTTAGCCAATCTGACACAGTTGACAGTTCTTAACCTTAGTGACAATGAAATAAAATACGTAGCCCCTTTAGCCAGTTTGACCAATCTGACAGAAGACCTTAACCTCCGTTACAACGAAATAAAAGACGTAGCCCCTTTAGCCAGTTTGACACAGTTGAAAAGTCTTCAGCTTAGTGACAATGAAATAAAAGACGTAGCCCCTTTAGCCAGTTTGACCCAGTTGACATTTCTTCAGCTTAGTAACAATGAAATAAAAGACGTAGCCCCTTTAGCCAGTTTGACCGAGTTGACATCTCTTCAGCTTAGTGACAATCAAATTAAAGACGTAGCCCCGTTAGCCAATCTGACACAGTTGACATTTCTTCAGCTTAGTAACAATGAAATAAAAGACGTAGCCCCTTTAGCCAGTTTGACACAGTTGAAACACCTTCACCTTAGTAACAATGAAATTAAAGATATAGCCCAGTTGCCGAATCTGACAGATATGGTCAATTTCAGTGTTGATGGTAATCCAATCATTCCTCGCTTTTGCCTATTCAATTTGAAGATATGCAACCCATTGGGTTTGAGATGAAATGCCCTGATTGACTGACAAAAGATCACTCAGGGGAGTAAGAAAAAGAGCCGACCTGGAAACTCAAGCCATTGAGAGCGAAGCCCATACTCAGAGCGAGAAGCCATAGCCGGGTCAGGGTCAGAATTAGAAGTAAAAACAACGGGTCGAAGGAAGCGCAAACCTTGGGCAAGAACACAGCGAACCCACTCAAGACCCAGACGAAAATAGCTATTCCCCCGAAACCAATGAGGGTCAACCCATCGAAGCTGGCCAGAATGGACAACATCAAGACCCTGAGCCGGGACATAAATAGCCAAAGCCAGAACAAAGCAGAGGCGCGAAAGGACACAGACCGATCTCAGTTAGGAGGAGATGTCTAGCAAATTCTTTAGCCTTCTCCTCTGATTCTTTTATCAGTGAACCATGTTTAAGGCACTGGATTAAGCGGGATAAATTTTTATCAATTCTGAATTATTAACTCTTGTAATTTGTTAAGGATTCATGACAATTGAAAGTTTTGCATCCTTCCCGAACTTTTCATTTAAACAGAGGGACCTGGGAGGGGGCATTCTGCAAAAGCGCTATAGAAGCGGTCAAAGCTGAATGCTTCATATTTTTTTACGAAAAATCATGCACACAATTCTTGACTGAACTGTAACCAATGTTACCATTAAGGAGAAATCCAAGAAAAAAGACCCATGTTCTTCATCCCACTCTTGATCCCTTAAGTCTGGAGAGACGAGGTGCGATTAAATCGGGTTAGGAAGTGTGATTAAGACGAGGAATTAGCTTGGATCCGCAGTTGAATTTACAGTGGAGAGGCACTCATGTTAGAAGCAAAACTCAACCCCTGCGCCAATTTGTTGTATGGCTGGATTCAGCGCAGAGGCAGCGGAGAATCCCCAGTTAAGGTGGATTTGCAAGATTTTAAAGCCTGGACGTCGGAATATCGGGACCGTCCTTATAGCGATCGCGAAATTTTTGAAGCCTTGCAGCAATTAAAGGAACGTGCAGCGGTGGCGATCGCGAAAACTGAAGTCACCGTCTCGGTTTTACCTAGAGAAATCCCGGGTTCCACCGAGCATCCATCTCTGGAATTATTACTAAATGAGTGCAATTTAACGGGAGAAAATTCAGGAAATCAACGCCATTGGAATGATTTTCCAGGCGATCGCCCGAATCGATTTCTAACCGTTTCCCTGGTGGTCTTGACCTCTTTTCTCTGTGGACTCATTCCCTTAGTCGCGGTTCAAACTGTCCCAGAAACCCAATTGGCGCAGGTGGAAACTCTCACGCCCTGGAGTGTACTTGGGGACCACAATACTTATTAATGATTTAAATCTACCTCTTAGACTGAAAATCCCCTTGCAGCTTTCATAACATCACGAAATCCGTTTTTAAAATCATCCTAGGCATCTGGGCCTTATACCAGAAGGTCATACCCTGAAAAGGGTGTGGCATTTTCAGGACTGGGGTAATCCTCTTTGAGTTCAGGAATCAGGGAACTTTTTACGTCTATATCAGATATTGTCCATTTTAGAAACGATCGCGATCGCCTTTGTCGATGTTTGCGATCGCCTCATGAACTAAGTAGGATCACTTAGCAAATATAGAAATGGCTTGATGATTGAGATAGGCAACAATTTCAGAACCCATATTGACGTTCTAGGCAAATTCAGGTATGGCCTTCTTACAAGCGACCGACCGTGATTCCTTCAACCCCTCAGAAAATCCATTAGCGGTTCTGAGTGGAGATAGCATTTATATTGTTTATCCCAATGGCAAGGTAGAAGCGATCGCCAGTCAATTTTTAGAGCGATCGCGGATTAAAAACCTGCTTCACCGTTGTCAGGTCTGGGGCGACCTGGCTGCTTTTTAAAAAAAGGGATAACAAGTCATCCAAAATCCGGTGGACATAACCTTAAATCAAAAAAAGATGTAGAAACGCTCCATTTCTCGTCTCTACCGTAGTGTGAGGATATAAAATTCAGCAAGTGGGTTACTCACCCGGATTGGGGATTTCCCTGATTCACCTTTTATCAAGCTAATCAGGGAAAAATTAAAGGGTTAATTAAGACCCCTCTCCCCCAAAAAATATAAAGTCCGCCAATGCGGACTTCCCGAGATTCAAAATTCGGTTTTAAAGTCTGACGACTAGATGTCGCGTTCGCTTAACTCGCGACTAATATGATCAAAGGGTTGATCTAACCAATCACCCGGTTGAATCCCAGCTTCGGTGACCTTTTCTCTGACCATTTCTTTGAGGATTTGAATCCCAACTACGGTCGGTCCAATGGGAACGCCTAAAGAATTGTAAGTTTCCCGCAATCCTTGCAGAACTCGTTCATCGAGAACGTCGGTGTTTCCTGCAACTAAGGCATAGCTGGCATACCGCAGATAATAGTCCATATCCCGCAGGCAGGCCGCATAGCGACGGGTCGTATAAGCATTTCCACCGGGACGAATCAACTCTGGTAAATCCGCAAATAAACGGAGTCCGGCTTGTTTCACCAATGCCGCTGCATTGGCATTAATAATTCCAGCCGCTTGTACCCGGACAGTCCCGGTTTGAAAATAGGACTTCAGGTTATCAATGGCGTCGCGATCGAGATAGCGACCTGTGACGTCATAGTTTTTTATCAGGCTTGTGATTGCGTCGCGCATTAAATTTCTTCTCCTAACAGTGTCAACAGATGGTTTACCACTCTTGTGTCAATGAGAGTGTTGTGCGTTATCCAGATTCGGGCAACAACAGGACCGATCGCCGAGTATTGTTACTACTTTAATGAGCAAGAATACTTAGGAGGGAGTGAGGCAAACTGGCCTTTGCTTCCCTTCGGATGTCAGATGCTCGAACGTTTGTAGTCTACTACAAAGCGATACCCAGGAACAGACTATCGAACGTACACTCGATAGAAAGGCGATCGGGGTGGGGGAGATGGGGAGGATGGGGGAGATGGGGGAGGATGGGGAGGATGGGGTAGATGTTTATAGTAACGACTTCAGTCGTTACCGCGTTACTTGGCGGATGCCAAGTAACGCGCCCCTTTGGAGGCGATCGCTCCAGTGCCTAAACAGGTGCTTAAGGCGCTCAGTGTGCGTGTCATGGCATCACGCCATGACACGAAAGCAACGACTCAAGTCGTTACTACAAACATCCTCCCCATCTCCCCTATCTCCCCCATCCTCCCCATCTCCCCCTTAAATCCTTAATATTTTCTCTATTCGTCGTTACTCAGAATTGTGCTTAAATCCAACCAGAGTTGTCCAGAATACTCAGGAAACTGATTTTTGTATCAATTGATACAAAAAGTCCCTAAGTCAATCCCTAGGATGATTCAGAGATAACGCAACTGAATCTTGGAGCCTGACGAGCGATGGTGCTGCACACCGGCGGATCTGCACCTTGCTAATCCGCGATCGCCAACGCCATAAAACAAGGGAGCAGATGCGCTATCAACTCAAGCGACAGAGGGGAATTTTGCAATGTATTGACCCTGCATTGTTCCTGGCGATCGGCACCGACTTTGCCATCGAAAATAGACCGATAGATCTGAATCCTCGAAGTTCGCGGGCGCACCCCGAATGCCTCTCTTCCCACTAAACCTGACCCGGAAAGAGATCCGGCTAGATCTAGGTTCGTACCCAAACCGCTTTGACATCCTGCCCCTTGTCGGCACGCTCGTTCCCTGACGTCGATTGACCCTAACCCAGAACAGAGGAGATATTAATGTTCCAGACTCCACAAGAAGTTTTAAATTATATCCGCGAGCAAGACATCAAGATCATCGATCTCAAGTTCATCGATACGCCAGGAATCTGGCAGCACTGCTCGTTCTATCGCGACTTGATTGACGAAAGTGCCTTCGATGAAGGCGTCGCCTTCGATGGTTCCAGCATCCGGGGTTGGAAAGCCATCAATGAATCGGATATGTCGATGGTCCCCGACCCCACAACGGCTTGGATCGACCCCTTCATGTCTGAGAAAACTCTCAGCATGATTTGCAGCATCAAGGAACCCCGCACCGGCGAATGGTACAGCCGCGACCCCCGCACCATCGCTCAAAAATCCTTGGACTATCTGATTGCAACCGGGTTGGGCGATATGGCCTTCATCGGCCCTGAAGCTGAATTCTTTGTGTTTGATGACGTTCGCTTCGATCAAACTGAAAACACCGGCTATTACTACGTTGATTCCGTGGAAGGACGCTGGAACTCCGGTAAGCAAGAAGCTGGCGGCAACCTCGGCTATAAACCCCGTTACAAGGAAGGGTATTTCCCCGTTGCGCCAACGGATACCCTCCAAGATATGCGGACCGAAATGCTGCTGACAATGGCGGATTGCGGTGTCCCCATTGAAAAGCATCACCATGAAGTCGCCACCGGCGGACAAAATGAACTGGGGATTCGCTTTGCTCCCTTGGTGCAAGCGGCTGACTATTTGATGACCTACAAGTATGTCATCAAAAACGTTGCTAAGAAATATGGCAAGACGGTGACGTTTATGCCGAAGCCTTTATTTAACGATAACGGCTCGGGGATGCACACCCACCAGTCCATCTGGCAAAATGGTCAACCCACCTTCGCTGGAAATGAGTATGCGAATTTGAGCAAGAGTGCCCTGTATTACATTGGCGGTTTGCTCAAGCACGCACCAGCTTTGTTAGCCATTACTAACCCCACTACCAACTCTTACAAGCGGTTGGTTCCTGGTTTTGAAGCCCCGGTGAACTTGGCTTATTCCCAAGGTAACCGTTCTGCCTCGATCCGGATTCCCCTTTCTGGACCGAATCCAAAGGCGAAACGCATGGAGTTCCGTTGTCCTGATGCCACCTGTAACCCTTACTTAGCGTTTGCGGCGATGCTCTGCGCTGGTATTGATGGGATTAAGAATCAAATTGATCCCGGTGATCCTTTGGATGTGGATATCTATGACTTCAGCCCGGAAGAGTTGGCTAAGGTCCCCTCTACTCCTGGCTCTCTGTTGGATGCACTCAAGGCCCTGGAAGCGGATCATGAGTTCCTGACCGCTGGCGGTGTGTTTACGGAAGATTTCATCACCAACTGGATTGAGTACAAACTTGACAATGAAGTGAACCCGATGCGTTTGCGTCCTCACCCTTATGAGTTTGCGCTCTACTACGATTGTTAATCCCTGGGGTTACATACCCTTGGCGAATTAATTAGATAAGGGCCACCCGGTTACCGGGTGGCCCTTTTTGGTGACGCCACTGAAAAAAAGCGGGTTGACTGGGGTTTTCGTTACAATTATTTATATTAAAACATCATCGATCGCATTGATTCACCCCTACCATGACGGATTATCTCACTAAAGTAGCCTACCAAACGGTTCAAAACAGCAAAACCTATTTTAGTCTGGCTCATAAATCTATCAGCACCCAGTTACTCAAAACCTTCGCACCCCCCCGCGAATCTAAGACGAATCCCATTTCCCCGAAGCTGTTAATGCTGATTCGAGAACGACTCGATCGCCTGATTGAAACCGACTGGAATGATGCAGAACAGGGGATCTATCCGACGGATCTGCTTTTTGATCATCCCTGGGAAGATTTTTTACGCCAGTATCCGTTGCTCTGTTTAGATATGCCCACAGTCTGGATGCGATCGCTACAAAACAAAAATCAGGAATTTCCCTCGGACATCGATACCAGCAGCTATCCGGCCTACTATCTGCAAAACTTTCATCACCAAACCGATGGGTACTTAAGTGACAATTCAGCGAACTTATATGATTTACAGGTAGAATTGTTATTTAATGGGTCTGCCGATGCCATGCGGCGAAGAATTTTAGCCCCTTTAAAGCGATCGCTCAATACTTGGCCTACCATTCCTCAAAATCAACTCCGCATTTTAGATGTGGCCTGTGGCACCGGGCGCACCCTGAAATTCCTCCGAGGAATGCTCCCGAAAGCGGCGCTTTTTGGCATCGATTTATCCCCAGCTTATTTGCGAAAAGCGAATGAAATCCTGTCTCAAATTCCAGGTGAATTACCCCAACTCTCCCAGGCGAATGCAGAGGAGTTGCCCTATCGGGATAATTATTTTCATGCCGTAACTAGCGTTTTTCTATTCCATGAACTTCCAGCGAACACTAGGCAAACAGTGATTAATGAATGTTTTCGGGTTCTGCAACCGGGGGGAAGTTTAACCCTTTGTGATTCGATTCAAGTGAGTGATTCTCCTGAATTGAAAGAGGTGATGGAGAACTTTCCTCAGATGTTTCATGAACCTTACTACCGGCATTATATTCAAGATGATTTAGTCGAGCGATTAGAAACAGCCGGGTTCAAGGATGTTGAAATTGAAACCCATTTCATGAGTAAATATTGGACCGCCCGTAAGCCTCACTTGAGTGAATAGGTCGGGCGACTTGAAAGAGGCGATCGCCTGCTGTGGCGGAGGCGATCGGCCCTGTCCAATCAGCCGAAATCCTATTGAAGCCTTGAAAATAGAGAAGACAAGGGTTTGAACCCTTCTATGGTCCAGAGTAAGCGACTCAACAGCCCGGACTCGAATGCTCAATCCCACAGCAATATATCAGTCCTGGGAGAGTAGACAGAAACGGCATGGATACGCTATACAAGGTCTAAGAAAAACCCAACGATGCGCCAGTAGGAACCTGATAATGACAACCGACTTAGAAACCCAATGCACTCCCACCCCTTCTACGGAAGAGTTATTAGAGGAGTCTTCAGAGACTAACCTCGTAGAGGAACTTGAAACCGTCATTGGCAGTTTGGCTCAGGACCAAAAGGTGATGTTCGCGCTCAACGAATCGGGTCATCTTTGGAAATTCAAATACGGTACTGTTGAGGTGTTCGTGCAACTGTCAGGAACCAGTGATGAGGATACCTTAACCGTTTGGTCCTTCGTCCTCCAACTCCCCGCCAAGAACGAACCCGAATTAATGCGGAAGTTATTGGAAATGAACTGGTTGACCACTTATGAAGCCCACTTTGGCATTGTGGACGAACGAGTTACGGTCCTCTGTAGCCGTACCGTTATGGACCTCAATCCCAGCGAAATTTCGCGATGCGTCACCATCGTAGCGGCGATCGCTGATGAAAATGATGAAAAACTGCTGGCGGAGTATGGACAATAGGTGAAGCAGGACATAGGGTCATTTGTCATTTGTCCTTGGTCCTTGGTCCTTAGTCCTTGGTCCTTAGTATTCAACAATCCAAATGACAAATGACAAATGACCAAGGACTAATGACCCTCGATTGTATGAATTACCAAATCGTCTGAATCGTCGTTAATGCCTGAATTTTCCGGTCACGGGTGACTAAGGGAAGATTTAAAGATAAAGCAGTCGCCGCAATAATCCGGTCTGGCATATCTGGCACAGTTGCCCTGTCAATTTGTCGAACAGTTGCGGCAATATTCCGATCCAAGGGTGCTAATAAAATGCCCATATTCGGATTATCCGCTGCATTTAAAACTCGGGTCAGCACCTCATTTACTAAACGCCCTCGTTCAATCAAATAAGAAATTTCTACAATAGAAATAGCAGAAAAATAGATGATATCTCCCTCAGTCGCTGCTTGTTCTAAAGCATTTAATGCCGAGGGAGAAAGTCTGGGGAGGTCAAAAACATACCAAATTATGGTATGCGTATCTGCTACGACAGATGGCATTAAATAATCTCCCGGGGAAAATTACCCCACATCTCTTTCCGGGCTTGGGCAATGTCTTCTTCCGTAATATCAACTTTTAAATCAGCACACAATCCTTTGACGCTCTTTAACGGTCGTTTATGTGGGTTCTTTTGATTAAGAAACTCCGCAAAATCTAGGACTTCTTGCTGCTTGTCGGGGGTTAATGTCCGCAACTTTTCTAAAACGGCCTGTTCTAAATTCATGGGTTCAGTTCCTCCGCCATCCTTATAGGATAGGATAATCTTGGCTCTTTGTTTAATTTAGTTTAGCAAATGTTCCTTCCCCTGTTCAACCACCGAATGAGTGGGTTAAAGGGAGGTAATACCCAATTCGATTGTAAAAAGTCGGTTTTCTTTAGCACCCTTCACTCGTTACTGATGCACAGTCCCCTTTGGCGATTGATTCCACCGATTCAGGTGAGCGGTTCCATGCAGATGACCATCGATTTATGGTTACTAGAACAGTATGTCTCAGGGAATCATTCCCCGGTGTTGCGATTTTATACCTGGGACCCGGTGGCGATTTCTCTGGGTTACCATCAACGGCGCTGGCCCCAACGGTGGGAGAATTTAACGTGGCAGGGGATGCCGATTGAGTTGGTACGGCGTCCGACTGGGGGTCGGGCGGTGCTGCATCAAGGGGATTTGACTTACATGGTGGTGATGTCGGATCCGGATGCCGGGGAGGGAACAGGGGCGAAACGCTCTCCGATGCCTGGATATGAGGCGATTTGTGAGTTTTTAATCGCGGGTTGGCGCAGTTTGGGGGTGGAGTTGCGGTATGGTCAGGCTAGACGGGGATACCGGCAGACGGCGAATTGTTTCGCGACGGCAACGGGTGCGGATTTGGTGTTGCCGTCGGGGGAAAAGTTTATTGGCAGTGCTCAACTGCGACGGAATGGGGCGGTTTTGCAGCAGGGTTCGATGCAGTTAAACCCGTCGCCGGAGTTGTTTTCTGAGGTGTTTGGAACGGAAGGACGGGTGCAGGGGTTGCCGGTGCTATCTTTGCCGTTGGAGGTGCTCCAGGAACGGGCGATCGCCTCTTTGGTGGAGTCTGCTTCCCGTTGTTTCGGGGTGCAGTTGATTCCTCAACCTCTTTCTGAGGGTGAATGGGAGGAAATCAACCGCTTCGCGAACCCGGATCTGGAGTGTGGAAAAGACTCAAAGGAGGGTTCTAATTCCAAATCCGATTGATAAAAGTCGGTTTTCGCCTTATTGACTTAATTTCTCTAAGAAATTCTTCTACTCTGTAGGAGAGTTTTGCTGGCTTTATCTGCGAAAAAACTGGCGGAAATCTTCATCTTGGGTACTCAATTTTACCCAGTCTGCTCCCGCTTTACTTAATTTTTCCACCAGCCGATCGCAGGCAGGGCGTTCGGTGGCATAATGACCGGCGTCGATCAGGACTAAGCCGCGATCGCGCGCTTCCTGGAATTGATGAAATTTGCAATCTGAGGTGAGATAAGCCTCAGCATCCGCTTGAACCACGGCATCGATATAACTTGCTCCAGAACCGCCTAAAACTGCTACTCTGCGGATTCGTTTCTCGGGGTCAGCCGGAGAAACAATCAGTTCGGGCGGCTGCAATTTTGCTTGAATTAGGGTTAACAAATCTTGGAGGGAAAGTGCCGGTTCTAGTTGTCCGATTCTTCCATAACCGAGTCCCGGTTGGGTGGGAACAATAGGCTTAACTTGTTTGAGTTTTAAGAGTTGCGCTAAGACATCAGCCGTGCCATGATTCACTTGGTCAAAGTTGGTGTGAGCGCTGTAAATGCCGATGCGATGGGTAAAGGCAAGTTTTGCCATCTCACCAATTGCCTCACCGCTACAGAGGGAATTGACTCCGCCAAAAATCAGGGGATGGTGAGCAAAGATTAAATTAACAGGTTTATCGGTTTGTTGGAAGGCGATGGCTTCTTCCATGACGGCTAAGGTGGGGGTTAAACAGACTAACACCCTCGCCGGTTGGGTTAAGATTCCCGGTTCGATTTGCCAACCACAATTATCCCATTTTTCTTGCCATGCTGGGTTTGCCCAGCCTTCAAACCATTGAATGAGTTCGGAAATCTTCATGTTGCTACTCAGTCATCCCTTTGTACTGCCATTCGTAGAGGTCCCCTTGCTCGAATCCTCTATCGAAGTCCTAGATTTTAGTTTAACAAAGCTGCTCCGAGTTCGGGGCGATCGCTCGTCTCAGTTGGGAATTTCAGCCCGGGGTGCTGTACTCAATCCGGGATGAAGTCAGGGGCGATCGCATCGGATCTGGGCGACCCCAGCCAAAATTACCCCCTTTCCGGCTGATCCGGGTAGCATCATCATTTAAAAACAAATTGTCATCAGATTGATTCGATTCGTTTGACTTCGAGTGCCTTTCCTAATCTATTAAACAGGACCTGTCCAAATTAAGCCTGATAAATATTCCTCTAGGGAGAGTAAATTAATTTATTTTAATTCTATAAATAAAAAACATATCTAATGCTTGTTAAACTCGAAAAATCAGTTCTTGTAAATCTGGGTCGGTTGTCCCTCCCAAAATCAAGGCTAATCTCTCTTAGGGAATATCTGACAGGTTTAGAATTAAATATCTGGGCCGGTTTATAAGAGTGCAATATTTTGAAAAGTATGTTATAAATTGAATTACCAAAAATCATTTCTTCCAATACAATTACCAGGAGTTCGTTTATGGCAAACCTTTGGCCGTTCATTGAAACGAATGGGGGAGAAATCACCAGACTGTTGATAGAAACTCCCTTGGCTCAAGTTTTAAGCGGCCCGATTAAAGACCCCGTTGCCATTTTTTTGATTATCATGGCAATGATGCTCGTCGCGCCTTTGGTGTTTGAGCGATTAAAACTGCCGGGAATTGTGGGTCTAATTCTAGCTGGAGTTGTCATCGGACCCTACGGTTTGGGACTCTTAGCCCGGGATGAAACGATTGTGCTCTTAGGCACAGTTGGGTTATTATTTTTAATGTTTATGGCAGGGTTAGAAACCAGTTTAGATGACCTCAAACTCAATGCGGATAAAGCTATTGTCTTTGGGTTGTCTACCTTTGCCATTCCAATGGTATTAGGAACTGGGGCGATGTTGTTGCTAGGATATAGCTGGTTAGCCTCAATTCTTGTTGCCTCTTGTTTTGCCTCTCATACCCTGCTGGCATTGCCCGTTTTAACCCGCTTGGGAATCATGCGAGCGCAAGCAGTAACGGCAACATTGGGCGGAACCTTAATCACGAATGTTCTGGCATTGTTAGTATTAGCCGTCGTGGTTAAAGCATACGGGGGTGAATTAACCCTAGAATTTTGGCTGTTTCTCATTCCTGCATTGGCAATTTATACTGTTGCTACTTTGTGGGGGGTTCCCAAACTCGGGCGATGGTTTTTCAGAAAATTTGGTCATGATGAAGGGGCAGAATTTACCTTTGTTGTGGCTACCTTGCTAGTGGTTTCTTATGTCGCTCAACTGATTGAAATTGAGGCCATTATTGGAGCATTTTTAGCGGGAGTTGCGATTACTCAACTGATTCCCGCTTTGAGTCCGTTAATGAATCGGATTCAGTTTATTGGAAATACGCTCTTTGTCCCCTTCTTTCTGCTGTCTGTGGGGATGTTAATTGACCCGATGATTCTGATTAGTGAACCGCGATCGCTTGTAGTCGCCGGGGTCATGATTGCTGCTGAATTTATTGCTAAATATCTAGCCGCATGGGGTTCAGGGAAGCTATTTGGCTGGACCTTTCCCAGCACAATGGTCGTATTTGGTTTGTCCGTTGCTCAAGCTGCTTCTACCCTAGCAGCGGTTACCGTTGCTTACGAGATAGAACTGGTGGATGAAGTCACCGTGAATGGCATTATTGCAATGATTCTGGTGAGTTGTATTGCTTCTCCCTGGATTACTGCCAAATGGGGAAAAGGAGTGAAACCCGAGGAGAAAACGACAACCAGTGAAACTCAAGGGTTAACCGATCGCGTTTTAGTTCCCGTTGCCAACCCGAGTACAGAAGATAATCTGTTAAATTTGGCGATTTTATTGGCCAAAAACTCTAAAGGAACCTTGCTTCCCTTGCACGTTCTTTCGGACAAAAATGGCACGATTTCCCCGGAACAAAGAATTCAACAAACCCAGTTATTAGCAGCAGCAGAAACTATTGCTCATGCGGCAACGGTATCCGTAGAACCCATTGGTCGAATTGATGCCGCGATCGCCGGGGGAATTGTTCGCAGCGCCTCGGAACGCAATGCCACCTTAATTATCTGTGGGTGGAAAGGATTCTCTACCTATCGGGAAAATTTCTTTGGCAACGTGATTGATCGGATTGTGCGGCGATCGCCTGTCCCGGTTCTGATTACCCGATTTCCCCAACCTATCGAGAATACCGCCCGAATTTTTGTCGCCGCCACCATCGCCGAAACCACCTCTGGGGAATTTAAACAAACCCTAGAAATTGCCAAAACCATCGCCACGGAACTCAAGGCTAACTTACAGTTATTATTGATTGTCACTGGGGGTTCTAAAGACATTGAATTTGACCTCGAATCCTTTGGATTGAGTGAAACCACTCCGGTTCAACGCCTGCGGGGAAACTTTGTTAGAAAAGTATCAAGAATGCTCAAAACCGATGATTTGTTAGTTTTAACCTCCGCTTCTCATCAACATCAAGCCTTTGGCTTATCCGGCAGATTAGTAGAACCGGAAGCCATCGTGCGCGCCCATCCTGATGTGGCAACCATTGTGGCGCATTTCCCACTCCGGAGTTAACCCTAATTTTGATTCCATTCACCCTCTAAAAATCCAAATCTTCGGGATTTGTGATGGGTCCTAAATTCATAACCCATCACGCATCTGGGTGGATGGAGTCAACGGGCGATCGGTTCAATCTTCCGCCTCTAAAGGTGGCGTTGTCGGGATAGGGGAATAGCGATCGCCCCCCTCCAATTCATATTTAGACGGTTTATTTTTCCATTTATCCATAATATCCTTAAAATATAACTCTTGAATCCAAATTTGAGCAACCACCGTCAACGGGAGAGCTAACAATAATCCCAACACTCCAAAAATACTGGCAAAGAAAATTTGCGCGACCAAGGTCACCGCTGGTAACAAAGACACTTGTTTGGCCATCACCGTAGGGGTGAGCCAATAACTTTCAATTTGTTGAATAATGATATACCAAATCAACACCGCCAAGGCTTTCCACGGGGCATCTAGTAACGCAATCATCAAGGGAAAAACCGCGCTCATGGTTGGGCCAATATTGGGAATAAAATTAAAAAGCCCTGCCATCAACGCATGAACTAAAACCAGGTCCACTTTTAAGATCCAGAGGCCGAGTCCACTTAAACTCCCAATAAAAATACAATTAATCGTAATTCCGGCCAACCAGTTCCCCAAACCTATTTCACATTCATCTAAAATTTCATTGGCCCGACGACGATAAAAAGAGGGGAATAGCCGGACAAATGCCTGCCGATATTCCAAGGGATTGGCTAACAGCATTAAAGTTAGCACAATCACAAATAAAAATTGCAGAGCAATTCTAAAAGAATTGGAGAAAAAATCGAAAAAATTCGTAACAAATCGCAAAACCAACGGCTGCAACTGCACAATCAACTCAGCCAGACTCGGGGGCTGTGGTAACCAAATGGGTAACTGAGTTTCCACCGATCGCAGCCAAACCCGCAACGCTAGAAACACTTGCGGTAATAGCTCAATCATCCGTTGGGATTGTTCCAGAAACTGAGGAACCACCAGCCAAATAAACAGCACATTGAACAAAACCGTCAAAGAGAGAGTGACGAAAATAGCAACCGTGCGGTTGAGACGTAATCGCTTCTGGAACTGCTTGGCAATACTATTTAAAGCAGTAGCAAAAACAACCGCAACAAATAACAGTAACAACAATTGCCGAATTTCCCACAGAATATAAAGGGAAATCAGAATGGCAACAAACCCCAGCCATTGACCAAATTTCACAGGTGTTGCTCGCGCGCGATAATAAACTTTCCTTTAGGAATATAGCCCATGACCTCTGCGAAATGGGGAGAGGGGCCGCGATTTTAGGGCAGTCTCCTGCCCCTACCCGGTAAAAAATCCCCGGACCCGCCCGCTTTTTTGATATTCTGAACCATCGGACTAGCAATTATTCAAACCATGCCCGCGCCCAGCACCTCTACCCTCACAGCATTTCCTCTGACAGCAGTTGTCGGTCAGGAGGCGATTAAACTCGCCCTACTGTTAACCGCAGTAGACCCCGGATTGGGAGGACTGGCGATCGCCGGTCGTCGGGGAACCGCCAAATCCGTGATGGCGCGTGCCATTCACGCCCTGTTACCCCCGATTGAAGTGGTCAAAGACTCCCTCGCCAACTGCAATCCCAGCAATCCCGATGAATGGGACGACCTCACCCGAGAAACTTATCCGACCCAAGGTAGCAACGGCACGACCCCGGATGAGATTCCTACCCAAATTATTCCCGCCCCCTTTGTCCAAATCCCCCTCGGGGTCACAGAAGACCGTCTTTTAGGGTCCGTGGATGTGGAACAGTCGGTCAAGCAAGGAGACACCGTATTTCAACCGGGTTTACTCGCCCAAGCGCATCGGGGGGTACTCTATATCGATGAAATCAACCTCCTCGATGACCAAATTGCCAACCTGCTGTTAAGCGTCCTCACCGATGGACGCAACCAAATCGAACGGGAAGGGATTAGCTTCCAACATCCCTGCAAACCCCTATTTATCGCCACCTATAACCCCGAGGAAGGGTCCCTGCGCGAACATCTGCTCGATCGCATTGCCATTACCCTCTCCGCCGATGGGGTCCTCGGCCTCGATCAGCGCGTGGAAGCGGTGGAACAAGCCTTATCTTACTCCGCCTCTCCCCAAGCATTCTTACACCAATACACCGAAGACATTGACAACCTCAAAACCCAAATTCTCCTCGCCCGAGAATGGTTAAAAGATGTCGAAATTAATCGGACCAAATCGCCTATCTCGTCAATGAAGCCCTCCGAGGGGGCGTTCAGGGTCATCGCGCCGAATTATTTGCCCTGCGCGTTGCCAAGGCATCGGCGGCCCTGGATGGTCGCACCGCCGTCAATGCCGAGGACCTGCGTCGGGCGGTGGAATTGGTGATTGTGCCGCGTTCGACGATTGTGCAAACTCCACCGGAAGAACAACAACCGCCGCCGCCACCGCCACCACCACCGCCGCAAGACAACTCGGATCAGCAACAAGAGGAACCGGACGAGGAAGAACCGGAAGAACCGGAAGAACAAGAACAACCGGAACAGGAACAAAGTATTCCCGAGGAGTTTTTGTTCGACCCCGAAGGGGTGATCATGGACCCGAGTGTGCTGTATTTCGCACAAATGGCGAAACGGCAAGGCAAATCCGGTAGTCGCAGCATTATTTTTTCTGACGATCGCGGACGGTATATTAAGCCCATGTTACCCAAGGGCAAAGTGCAACGGGTGGCGGTGGATGCGACGTTACGCGCTGCTGCACCCTATCAGAAAGCCCGTCGGGAACGGCAACCGGACCGGAAGGTGATTGTAGAACAAGGGGATTTGCGATCGAAGCGCTTGGCGAGAAAAGCCGGGTCTTTAATTATCTTTGTGGTGGATGCCTCGGGTTCGATGGCACTCAATCGGATGCAATCGGCCAAAGGTGCTGTCTTACAACTGCTGACCGAAGCGTATCAAAACCGCGACCAAATTGCTTTGATTCCGTTCCGGGGAGAACAGGCGGATGTGTTGCTACCCCCGACGCGATCGATTACTTCGGCCCGCAGACGGTTGGAACGGTTGCCCTGTGGCGGGGGTTCGCCTTTAGCACATGGGTTAAGTACGGCAGTGCGGGTGGGGTTAAATGCTCAACAATCGGGAGATATCGGTCAGGTGGCGATCGTGGCTATTACTGATGGACGGGGGAATGTTCCCTTGTCTCGGTCCTTGGGTGAACCGCAGATTGAAGGTGAGAAACCGGATATTAAGGCGGAATTGCTTGACATCGCGGGTAAAATTCGCGGGGTGGGAATGCAGTTGTTGATGATTGATACAGAGAATAAGTTTGTTTCTACTGGGTTTGCCAAAGAGTTGGCCAAAGCGGCAGGGGGTCGATATTATAGTTTACCCAAAGCCACAGACCGGGCGATCGCTGATATGGCTAGAGGTGCATTAGCCGAAATGAAATCGCGCTAAAACCGGAGTACAGGAGTAAGTCGATCGCCCCCCTGATGTAGGGGTTTATACGGAATCCGGTTGTCAAAGGTCTGTAAAAACCCGCAGGCTGTAGCCCGGAGGCTATACGGACGAAGCCCGCCTGCGCGGGCTAATTCAGAAAACCGACTTTTAACAACCGGATTTGGTATTAGTCCCCAAACCCTCTGGATGATGTAGGGGTTTGGTCCCCAAACCCTCTGGATGATGTAGGGGTTTGGTCCCCAAACCCTCTGGATGATGTAGGGGTTTGGTCCTAGCCCTGTCAAGGTGGTAAATTTAATGACGAAAAATCGTTATTTCTTGTAGGGGCGCGAGAGTGATCGCCTGTCAAGGGAGTAAATTTAATGACGAAAAATCATTGTTTCTTGTAGGGGCGCAATGCTTGCGCCCAAAAGAGGGCGCAAGCATTGCGCCCCTACAAATCAATACAGCTTGACAGGGCTAGGGTTTGGGTCCCAAACCCTCTGGAGGATGTAGGGGTTTGGTTCCCAAACCCTCTGGATGATGTAGGGGTTGGGTCCCCAAATCCTCTTGATACGGAGGGGAGGGTTTGGAGACCAAACCCCTACATCACGGGGAGTCAATCCGGTAGAGAGGATAGAGATTGCCCCTGGGACCCGGAGTCTCTGCGGGCAAAACAATGCATGGACTAGACCCAACTCATGCCATAATAAGTCGGCTGTCGCCCAACAAAATTGCTGCTGTCAATGGCTGAACGACCCCAATCCCCGGAAGAACTTGCTGCGGTTTTAGAAAACATCACGGACCTGAATTTTAACCTTCCGGACCCGGAAGATGAGGACATTTCAGAGCCTGATTTTGAGCATCAGGTGGATAATGCCTGGAAAGTTTGCGACCATTTTGATCTGCAAACGGATATTTGGCGTGGACGGATCCTGAGTGCAGTGCGCGATCGCGAGAAAATAGGCGGTGAAGGACGCGGCAGAGGCTTCCTCAACTGGCTCAAAGACCGGGAAATCAGCAAAAGTCAGGCATACTCCCTGATTGAACTGGCAAACAGCGCTGATACCCTCTTAAGTCAGGGGGATTTGGACCCGGATACCATTAATAAATTTAGCAAACGGGCGTTTGTGGAAACGGCTAAATCTGCCCCGGAGGTGCAGCAGATGGTCACCCAAGCGGCCCGAGATGGCGATCGCATCACCCGCAGGGAAGTGCGCCAACTCTCGGACGAATGGACTGCCATGACGTCGGAATTGCTGCCGGAAGAGGTGAAAGAAAAGGCCACTGCCGGTTCTCTTCCCCCCCGTTATCTCGCGCCATTGGTCCGGGAAATGGAGAAACTCCCCCCCACCCACCAGGTTTCGATCCGGGAGGAAGCGGCAATCAATCCTGATGTGGATACGGTGAAACAACTGACTTCCGATGCGCGGAGTTTGTCTAAATATTTAGATGCAGCGGCCCAGGTGCAGGCGATCGCCGCTAGTTCCATTGATGTAGAAATGGCCTTAGAAGAAGCACTCCGCATGGGTTGTCTCAACACTGCGGCAGATTTGGTCAAACAAGCGTCCCAAATTGAACAAACCGTTGCCAAACTTTATACCACCTGGCGGCGTTTGGGCAGTCTGACCGATCGCCTCTATGTGGATACAGGAGCCAGCACCCCCCATTTGCGGATGCTGTTGACTTGTTTGGACCGATTAGCCGGTCAAGTGATTGAGGTGCCCTTGGGGGATGAAGGCGATCGCACGATTCGCTTGCAAATCCTCAGCGATTCTCAGTCCGAATAATGTTCTTTTGGAACCCGCACCCGCACCCTCTAGGGGCGGGTTTTTGCTACCCTTTTCCTTCCCTAGAGGCACTCCCCAAAATGTACCGGCTGACTGTGGTCACTGCAATATCGGATTTTCCTGCGTAAAAATACTACACCGTCCGAGGCTCGTTTTGACAGGGGATTGAAAAGGATTAGAGACCCCATAAACCCCACCGCCTCAGCCCTTGAGCAAAGGAAGTTTTAACGGCTTAATTCTTGCTACGGCGCAGCTTTTAAAATCTCACCAACGAGGTAAAAACTCTTGTTGTACAACCCGGTATTCTGGAACTTAATTCGGGTTTTACTGACCGTTAAACGGAATTTTTATAATTTTATTCCTTGAATTTTTATAATAAAAAATCCGTAAATTTGATTAAATCTATTTCGAGATCCCCGGGTTGGTGAGTTTTTGAATGGGGTGAAGTGAGTTCAAGTTCCGGGTTTTGGAAAAAAGACTCGCAACGTCCAAGGGATAGGTTAATCAAACTCTCACCTTGAGGTTTCGAGCTACTGGATGAGCCGGAATCTTATCATGAAAAAATAGAAGGTTTACCCAGGGGCAGCGCAAGAGTAACCCAGGGGTTCAACTGGAAAAATCGGTGAGGCGACTAACCCTCAAGTTAAAAATTACAATCATCTCAAATCAAGTCAATTTAAACCCGGGCCGCACCCCGATTTGTGATATAGTAAAAAATGATGCTCCCTGGGTAAATATCCCGATTGATCCCTGGAAAAACCCGGTCGATATCTCCTCGTATGATCTCCCACTGTTCTCGTTGAATATCACCTTCAATGCCATGCCTCCTAATGACCCTTCTAGCTCTCTCCCCGAGCTAAAACAACAGCACGAACGCCAGCGCCTCTTGACCCAAGTGGCTTTACTAATCCGCGAATCTCTCGATGTTGATCAAATCCTGAATGCTACGGTGGTAGAAGTCAGGGAGCTATTAAGATGCGATCGCGTTTGGTTGTATCGATTCAACCCGACCGGGCAGGGCCGAATTATTGCCGAATCCGTGGATCCCCAGCAGATGTCCATCGTGGGCGCTCAGATTTTTAGTGACTCTCCCCAGAGCCTAGGGGAACGCTATAAATGTACTCAAGCCCTTGCTGATGTTGAGAGCATTTCATTATCCCCAGAATGCAGCGAAATCTTCAACCGCTTCGAGATTAAAGCGCATCTGGCGATTCCAATTGTGAGGCATCAAGACGACCCGTCCTCAGTGAACCCACTCTGGGGATGGCTGGTTGCCAATCAATGTCAACAACCCAGGCAATGGCATGAGCTAGAAATCGATTTTTTAGAACAACTGGCAGTACAAATTGCGATCGCCCTCCAACAAGCTGAACTTTACGAACAAGTTAAAACCGAACTAATCCAACGCCAACGAATGGACAAGGTACTCCAGTCCTCCGAGGCCCAATATCGGCGCTTATTTGAGAGCAACCCCAATCCGATGTGGGTTTATGACCTTCAAACCCTCTGCGTTCTAGCGGTCAATCAAGCCGCGATTTCCCTGTATGGCTATTCCCGCGAAGAGTTTCTGGAAATGACCCTAGCGGATTTGCGCGCACCCGACTCCCGGGAAGAGGTCAGCAAGACCGTCTCTCGGGTGCGAGATCAACTCTATAGCAATACCGGAGTCGTCCAGCAACGCCAGAAAGATGGCACGATCATTGATGTCGAACTCAGTTCTAATGCCATAACCTGGTTGGGAAAACCCGCCCGATTGGCCTTGGGACAAGATGTCACCCAACGCTTGCGCTCAGAAATTGCCCTGCGCGAGAGTGAGCATCGTTACGCGAATTTAGCTGCCGTCTCCCCCGTGGGCATTTTTCGCACTGACTTAGCAGGAAACTGTACCTGTGTCAACCAACGCGCTCTAGAACTGATGGGAATTTCCCGAGAGGCGGCGATGGGGGATGGGTGGGCCCGTGGGTTACACCCGGATGACCGAGGGATTATCGCCGTATGGGAGCGAGCAGTTACAGAACATTACCCCTTTGCTTGCGAGTATCGTTTTGTCAAACCCGATGGGGAAGTCTCTTGGGTCTTTGGTCAAGCGGTCCCGGAAAGAAACCCCGAGGGAGAAATTATCTCTTATGTCGGCACCCTTACGGATATTAGCGATCGCATTTGCGCCGAAAATTCCCTGCAACAACTCAATCAAGAGCTAGAACTCCGGGTTCAAGAACGGACTCGGGAATTAGCCAATACAGTCGATCGCCTCCATCAAGAAATCGCTGAACGGGAACGAGCCGAACGAGAACAACAGCGCCAAGCGGAACGATTGCAATATTTACTCGCCCGCAGTTCCACGATCATTTATAGCTGTGATGCGGATTGTCAGACCACCTTTGTCAGTGATAATTGTCAAACCCTCCTCGGATATGAACCTCGACAGTATATCGAAGATGCCAATTTCTGGAACGATCGGGTTCATCCCGAGGACCTACCACGGATACTGGCTGAAAAACCCAGTTTATTTGAAACCCATTACCACATCTGCGAGTATCGCTTTCGCCATGCCGATGGCAGCTATCGCTGGTTACGGGATCAAGCCAGCCTGATTCAAGACCCTGGCGGAGAGATTCTGGAAATCGTCGGTTCGACTCTGGACATTACCGATCGCAAACAAACTGAACTGGCCTTGAGTGAGAGCGAAGAACAATTTAGGCAACTGGCAGAAACAATCCATGAAACTTTCTTTCTATTCTCTGCCGATCTCCAGTCTCTGATTTACATTAGTCCTTGTTATCAGACCATTTGGGGCCGTTCCTGCCAAAGCCTTTACGACCAACCCCAATCCTGGTTTGACTCGATTCATCCGAGCGATCGCAATCAAATCATTGCTATTTTTGCACAAGTGGGCGAACATCAGGGAGAAATCGATGAGGAATATCGAATTTTGCATCCCGATGGCACCGTTCGTTGGATTGCCGTGGAGACGGCTTTTGTCCGAGATCCAGCCGGAGCGCCCTACCGCCTCGCCGGAATCGCCGAAGATATCACGAAACGTAAGCAGGCAGAAGCCGCATTAAGCCAAAGTGAAGCGCTCTTCCAAAAAATGGCTGCCAATGTTCCGGGGATGATTTATCAATATTGCCTTCATCCCGATCGGCGGGATGAATTTACTTACGTGAGTTCGGTTTGTGAGGAAATTTTTGAAGTCAAGTCCGAGGAAGTTCTGCAAAACACAGGCTGCCTATGGAGTTTAATTCATCCAGAGGATCAGTGCCAGATGCACGATGCCATCCGGGTTTCTGAAGAATCCCTGGAGCAATTGTATTACTGCGGGCGGATCGTGACCCCATCGGGGCGTCTCAAATGGATTGAAGCAATTTCTCGACCGGAAGTGCAAGGGGATGGCCGAGTGATTTGGAATGGGTTCTTGACGGATATTAGCGATCGCAAGGCCGCTGAAGCCAAATTGCAGCAAGTGACGCAACTGCAACAGGCCATTCTCGATGGTGCCAGCTCGATGATTATTTCTACCGATGCCGATGGGTTCGTTCAAACCTTTAATAGAAGCGCCCAACGACTCCTCGGTTACAGCCCAGAAGAGGTGATCGGCAAGCTCACCCCACAGAGCTTTATCGAAGCGCAACAAATCGCCGACTGTTTGGAAATGTTGTCCTCCCTCACCCAGGGAGTCTCTAGCGAGCGGGAATGGACCTACCGTCGCCAAGATGGCTCTTGCTTTCCCGTTGAACTCTCCCTGACTCCCTTGCGCGATGCCAAGGGTAACACGATTGGAGCCGTGGGGATTGCCAGCGATATCAGCGATCGCAAACAAATCGAGGCGCAACGGCAACAGTTAGCCTCCGTCGTCAAGAATAGTTCTGACTTCATCGGTATTGCCAGCCTGGATGGCGAAGCCATCTATCTCAACCCGGCAGGTCAAAAGCTGGTGGGATTAGATGGAATCGAAGCGGTCCAAAACACGAATATTTTAGACTACTTTCCTCCGGAAGACCGGCCTACAATCCAAACGCAAATTCTATCGAGCATCCTCCAACGCGGACATTGGGAAGGGGAAGTTCATTTCAGACATTTACAAACAGGCCAACTGATTCCCGTACTGTGGAACATCTTTGTACTGAAAGACCCTCAAACAGGTCAACCCCTGAATTTGGCAACCGTCACTCGGGACATTACAGAACGCAAGCGAGCACAGCGGGTTTTACAAGTGACAAAAAATCGTTTGGAGTATTTGCTTTCCTCTAGTCCGACAGTGATTTACAGCCGAAAAGTTACGGGGAGTTACCTGATGACTTTCATCAGCGAAAACATCAGCGCGATCGCCGGATACAGGGCCGGGGAATTTCTCTCTAATCCCGATTTCTGGGTCGATTTAATTCATCCTGAAGATCGGGAACGGGCGAGATCCGGACTCATTGAGGTGGGCGATCGGGGTTATGTCTGCCGGGAATATCGCCTGCGCCATATCTCGGGAATGTACTTGTGGATTCGAGATGATATGAAACTGATGCGGGATGAGAATAATCTTCCCGTGGAAATTGTCGGGTCCTGGAGCGACATTAGTGAGCGCAAACTCGCAGAACAGGCCCTGTACCAAAGTCAAGATCGGTATAGTTCTTTGGTGGCAAATATTCCCGGTGCGGTTTATCGCAAACTCTGTTTGTTAGATCGCTGGACGATGGAATTAATCGGGGAAGAAATTCAAGCCATTTCCGGTTACCCCGCTGCGGATTTTATCTTCAATAATCGTCGCTGTTATGGCAGCATTATCCATCCCCAGGACCTCCCTTGCGTGGAAAATCTGCTCGCCCAGGTCTCCACAGCCGATACAGCTTTTGAAATAGAATACCGAATTGTGCATTGTGATGGTAATCCGCGATGGATCAGTGAACGGGGGAAAGTGATTTTCAGCGAAAAGGGTGACCCCTTGTGGGTGGATGGGGTGCTCTTTGATATCACCGCACGCAAACAAGTAGAGGCCAAACTGGCCAGACGGGATCTCTATTCTAATGCGTTAGTCGCAGCGCAACGACAGCTCTTAACCAATCCGGTGGACCCTGACTCTTACCAGAAAATTCTCAATATCCTCGGACCCCTTGCCGAAGCCAGCCGCATTTACATCTTTGAAAACCACCGGAACGCTCAATTCCAGCTATTCATGAGCCAAAAAGCCGAGTGGTGCGCTCAGAATATTCCCCCAGAAATCAAGAACCCCCGCTTGCAAAATCTCTCCTACGATGAATTTTTTCCTCGCTGGGTGGAAAGTTTATCCCGAGGAAAGATTATTCAGGGCGTTGTCGCCGATTTTCCCGAGTCGGAACGGGAAATTTTAGAGCCGCAGGAGATCCAGTCCATTTTAATTTTACCCTTGCTGGTGAAGGGGGAATTTTTCGGGTTTATTGGGTTTGATAATTGTCAATCCCGTCGGGAATGGGATGCCTTAGAAGTTGATTTATTAAATTCCATCGCTGGGGCCATTTCCGTGGCGAAAGAGCGGCAGTTGATTCAGGAAGCCTTAGAAAGACAACTGGCTGCAGTGGAAGCCGCCACCGATGCGATCGCGATCGTTAATGAGCATGATGAATTTATTTATGTCAATTCCGCTCACCTCAAGTTATTTGAGTACGACAGTCCCCATTTTCTCCTCGGTAAAACTTGGCATGAGTTGTACAATGCCGATGAAATCGATCGCCTGAATCGAGAGGTTTTTTCCCAACTGACGACCCTAGGAAACTGGCAAGGGGAAGCAACGGCTAAAACATTTCATAACCGGACTTTTGCTCAAGAAATCTCCTTTACTCGAATTTCTGGTATCGGGACCATCTGCGTGGGTCGCGATATTTCTGAACGCAAACAAGCCGAGGACGAAATTAAAGCCTCTCTCAAGGAAAAAGAGGTCCTGCTTAAAGAAATTCACCATCGGGTGAAAAATAATCTGCAAATTATTCAGAGTCTGTTGCGATTACAATCGAATTACACCAAGGATGCCCATGCCCTTCAGATGTTCCGAGATAGCCAGAATCGCATCCGCTCAATGGCTTTGATTCACGATTTATTGTATCGCTCTCCTCAGTTATCTCGGATTGATTTTTCTGAATATATCCAGAATTTTACCCGGATATTATTACGCACTTATGATATAGGAACGCGCTCCATTACGATGGAAGTGAACGCGAAACCGATTGAACTGGGGATTGATACAGCCCTCCCTTGCGGTTTGATTCTCAATGAAATTATTAGTAATTCCTTTAAATATGCATTCCCAGAAGGGCAAGGGGGTAAAATTTTTGTAGAATTTTCAGTTGATGAAAATGCCAATTTCAACCTAATTGTTGGCGATGATGGCATTGGACTGCCCCCCAATTTTGACTTTAGAAATACTCCCTCTCTAGGCTTGCAATTAATCTGCGACTGTACAAAACAACTGGATGGCACAATTGAACTGGCTCCGACGCCAGGAACGAAGTTTATCATTCGCTTTAAAGAGCTTAATTATAAAAATAGGACTTAAAAAAATGGAACCGATTAAAATTTTAGTGGTCGAGGATGAACCTATTACAGCCCGCGATTTGAACCAGTCCTTAAAAGCTCTAGGCTATGTGGTATCGGCAATGGTTGATACCGCCGAAGATGCGATGGAAGAAATTTCTAAGCTTCAGCCTGATTTGGTGCTGATGGATATTATTTTAAAAGGAAAAATAGATGGAATAAACTTAGCCAATATAATTCGTCAGCTTTACAATATCCCGGTGATTTTTTTGACCGCCTATTCCGATGACGATACTTTGCAACGGGCTGGAATTACCGAACCCTTTGGATACTTACTTAAACCCTTTGATGAACGGGAAATCCATAGTTCGATTCAAATTGCTTTGCGACGACATCAAGTCGAAGAGAAGATGCGGGAAAATTTGGAAATCTCTGATGCTCTGCGCCAAGAAGCAGAACGATTAGCGGAGGTCAAAAGCCGCTATATTTCGATGACTTCCCATGAATTTCGGACCCCGATGACCACGATTCAAGGGTCTACTGAGTTATTGCAATATTACAGCGATCGCTGGTCCGATGAGAAAAAATTAATCCACTATCAACGGATTAAAGATGCGGTTAAGCGGATGACGAGTTTATTAGATGAAGTCCTGATGATCGGGAAGGCAGAATCGGGTAAACTTCCGTTTAATCCCCAACCTTTGAATTTAGTGATATTCTGTCAAAACCTGGCTGAAGAACAGGAACTCGGGAATATTACTCCCCATCGGATTCGTGTCACCCTTCGGGGATATTTTCCCGAGGGTTGGCGATTTGATGAAAACCTGTTACGCCACATTCTGACCAACTTACTCTCGAATGGGATTAAATATTCTCCCAATGGAGAGGATGTTGATTTTATCATAACCGGGAAAGATAATCAAGTTATTTTTGAAATCCAAGATCGCGGGATTGGCATTCCGACCCTGGAAATGGATAAATTATTTGAGTCGTTTGAGCGGGCTACGAATGTGGGGAATATTCCCGGAACCGGGTTGGGATTGGCAATTGTCAAAAAATGTGTAGATGCCCACGGAGGGACCATTTCCGTCGAGAGTATTCAGGATGTCGGTACAACGTTTACGGTTAGTCTGCCGTGCTATTAAACGGGAGTGATGGGGGAGGCGATCGCCTCCAATTAAATCCAAGCGTCATCCATGAGTTCAGTCTCTGCAAAAAAGGTATCTGTAGGGGCGCAATGCTTGCGCCCTCCGGAGGGCGCAAGCATTGCGCCCCTACATTGATAGGGCTACTCCGTTGCGTCACTACGAACGATTGATGGGGCTACTCCGTTGCGTTACTACGAACGAACGTTTTGGAGATTGTATTTTTGGGAGTTCCCTGAGAGCAGGACCCCAGTTGGGCACCCCGGATCACTTAATTGTGGGCAGAGTCTACCTGGATTGGCGATTCCCTGAAAAAATGGTAAAGTTATATAACGAACGGTAAAGTAAAATAAAAGACATTTAATTGGTGTTAACCAGTTGAACCTTGACCTTAAATCACAAATTAGGTCAGTTCTAGGAACGTCGGCAACCCTATCATCAGGAGAAAACAGAGCTATGCCCCAGCTTGAGGCTACCAGCACCACCTTTGACTTTCAAAGCGCCAGTTATAAAGACGCTTACAGCCGAATTAACGCCATCGTTATCGAAGGCGAACAGGAGGCCAATGATAACTATATTAAACTGGCTGAAATGCTGCCGGATTCTAAAGACGAATTGATGAGCTTGGCGAAAATGGAAATCCGCCACAAGAAAGGGTTCCAAGCCTGTGGGCGGAATTTAGCGGTAGAACCTGACATGGAGTTTGCCCAGAAATTTTTTTCCGGGTTGCACCAAAATTTCCAAGCGGCAGCAGCCTCCGGCAATGTCGTCACCTGTTTGTTAATTCAAGCATTGATTATCGAAAGCTTTGCGATCGCCGCCTACAACATTTATATCCCCGTGGCAGACCCCTTTGCACGGAAAATTACCGAAGGCGTCGTCAAAGACGAATACAGCCACCTCAATTTTGGGGAAAAATGGCTGCAAGCTCATTTTGAAGAGTCTAAAACTGAACTCGAACAAGCCAACCGCCAGAACCTCCCCATCGTGTGGAAGATGCTCAATCAGGTGGACAAGGATGCTAAGGTTTTGGGAATGGAAAAAGAAGCCCTCGTGGAAGACTTTATGATCGCTTACGGCGAAGCCCTCAGCACCATTGGGTTTACGACTCGCGATATCATGCGGATGTCGGCTTACGGACTCACCGGAGCCTAAATTTACCCCTTCAACCCACTGGCGATCGCCTCCAAATCTGTCCGAATCTGTAAGTTTTTGCGGCAATAGAGGGCGATCGCTATTATTTTGGATGATTTTTTTTGGCCGCTGTGGATGCCTCATCCGGGGGGCGATCGCTTCATCTATAACCCCAGCCTGAGAACCATCCGCCTAAAACTCTACCTTAAGAAGGATTTCATATTGCCAAAACGCAACCCATAACTAAGGGAAAAATTACTGCGTTAGGAATCTGAAATTTATGAAAGCACTATTGCTTTATCCCCATTTTCCCCAATCCTTCTGGTCCTATGACCGATTTATGGAAATGGCGGGACTCAAAACGGTAATTCCACCCTTGGGAATCATTACCGTTGCCGCCCTCTTGCCAAAAGATTGGGAAATCCGCTTTTACGATCGCAACGTTAAAGAAGAAACCGAAGCCGATTGGGAATGGTGCGATCTGGTCATTCTCTCCGCCATGCTCGTTCAAAAACCCGACTTCCACGCCTTAATCGCCAAAGCCATCCGCAAGGGTAAAAAAATTGCAGTAGGAGGACCCTACCCCACCGCCGTCCCCCAACCGGCGATCGATGCCGGAGTGCAATACATGGTGTTGGACGAAGGAGAAATCACCATTCCGATGTTTCTCGAAGCGATCGCCCGAGGAGAAGAACGAGGCATCTTCCGCGCCGCAGAAAAGCCTGATGTTTCCAAAAGCCCCTTACCCCGCTTCGATCTCCTCGACTTAGATTCCTACTTGATGATGGCAATCCAATTTTCTCGCGGTTGTCCATTCCAGTGCGAATTTTGCGATATCATCACCCTCTATGGTCGCAAACCGCGCACCAAAGAACCCAGTCAGACCCTAGCCGAACTGCAAGCCTTGTATGACCTCGGATGGCGCGGTTCCCTCTTCATCGTTGATGACAACTTTATCGGCAATAATCGCAACGTCAAGCGAATGCTGCGAGAACTCATCCCCTGGATGCAGGAACGAAACTTTCCCTTTACCTTTATCACCGAAGCCTCAGTTAATCTAGCCGAGGATGATGAACTGCTCCATTTAATGAGTGAAGCCGGATTCTACGCCGTTTTTCTAGGCATCGAAACCCCCGATCAAGACAGTTTGCAAGTCACTCAAAAGTTTCAAAATACTCGAAATCCTTTAATAGAAGCCTGTCGCAAAATCAATCAAGCCGGAATGCTGATTTATGCGGGATTTATCCTCGCCTTTGATGGAGAAAAATCTGGCGCAGGCGATCGCATCCAAGCCTTCGTAGAAACAACCAACATTCCCCAACCCATGCTGGGAATCCTGCAAGCCTTACCCAACACAGCTTTGTGGCATCGCTTGAAACGAGAAGAACGCTTACTCGAAGGCGTCGGGGTCACCGAAGTGGGGGACCAAAATAGCTTAATGAACTTCATCCCCTCCCGCCCCGTTGAAGAAATCGCCAAAGAATACGTCGAAAGCTTTTGGAATATGTATGAACCCCAAAACTATCTGCGGCGCTGCTTTCAACAATGCCTCAACATCGTTCCTCATCCGGGACGCAAGCAGAATATGCATTTTCCCACCGGGAAAGGACTGGGCCTCGTAGCGCGCTTAATCTGGCATCAAGGTTTCCGACGACCTGAAATCCGGGGGCAATTTTGGCGGCAGTTGTGGATCCTCTGGCGGACCCAACCTCAAGTCATTAACTTATATCTCGGACTCTGTGCTGCGGGAGAACACTTCTGGGAATACCGAGTTTTAGCCCGAACACGACTCACCGCACAACTGAGTTTCGACCCGATGACGGTAGAAATCCAGTCCCGCGAATCCGAACAAGACCTCCTCAAAGTCGCCTAACCCGCTTGAACCCGCTTGAATCCGATTGAACCTGATAAACCCCACTTAAATTCATTACTCAAAAAATGCCGATCGCACCGATTATTCCGCGAACCGGCATTTTTTTGATCCCCTGAACCTTCCAGCGTAGGAGATTCTGATCACAAACCCCTTAAGGGAAACAGACAACGCTACCGGGACTCCCGTGCAGTCTTGGTGTACTATTTAAAGATATTCTTAACGAATCTTTTCCTTTAACCCTACTGCGCCTGATTCAAAGGCTACCCTAAAACGCTTAATGTTTGGTCTCATCGGTCACCTTACCAGTTTGGCTCACGCCCAGTCTGTTGCTAGAGATCTGGGTTACCCGGAATATGCCGATCAAGGGTTGGATTTCTGGTGTTCCGCCCCACCTCAGATAGTCGATAACATCACTGTTACCAGTGCCACCGGCCAGACTATTGAAGGACGGTATGTGGAATCCTGCTTTCTGCCAGAAATGCTCGCCTCCCGGCGCATCAAGGCGGCAACGCGGAAAATCCTTAACGCGATGGCTCACGCCCAAAAACATGGCATTAACATCACGGCACTCGGGGGTTTTTCCTCAATTATCTTTGAAAACTTTAACTTGCAGCAATTCGAGCAAGTTCGCAATATCAAGCTAGAGTTTGAACGCTTTACCACCGGAAACACCCATACCGCCTATATTATCTGTCAGCAGGTAGAACAGGCATCAAAACAGCTTGGCATCAACTTGTCGAAGGCAACCGTCGCCGTTTGTGGAGCCACCGGAGATATCGGGAGTGCCGTCTGTCGCTGGTTGAACAGTCGAACGGATATTGCAGAACTCCTGCTGATCGCCCGCGATCGCGAACGCTTGCGCCTGTTGCAAGAAGATTTAGGACGCGGCAAAATTATGGGCTTGGAAGAAGCACTCCCCCAAGCCGATATTGTCGTCTGGGTAGCCAGTATGCCCAAAGGCGTCGAAATTGATGCCAATTCCTTAAAGCATCCTTGTCTGCTCATTGATGGCGGGTATCCCAAAAACCTGGAAACCAAGTTTCAACACCCGGAGGTTTCTGTCCTCAAAGGCGGGATTGTCGAACATACCCTAGACATCGATTGGCGAATTATGCAAATCGTCAGTATGGATGTCCCAGCACGTCAGCTTTTTGCTTGCTTTGCCGAGTCTATGCTCCTGGAATTTGAAAAAATCTATACGAATTTCTCCTGGGGACGTAATCAAATTTCGGTGCAGAAAATGGCAATGATCGGCGAATGGTCGATTAAGCATGGCTTTCAACCCCTGTTGCTTGAGCCTCGTTAGTCTCTAGGTTGGGGATGGGGAGGATGGAAAGGCTGTTTGTAGTAACGACTTCAGTCGTTTCCACCTCCCCCAACTCCCGTCTCTCCCCTATCTCCCATCTCTCCCCCAACTCCCCCATCTCCCCCAACTCCCGTCTTCTCCCCCACCTCCCCCACCTCCCCCCTCTCTCTACCTCTTCACCTGTTATGGCAACTCCCGAACGCAGAACTTTCCTTTTAGATTTTGAAAAGCCCCTAGCCGAACTTGAAGGGCGTATTCAACAAATCCGAGAACTCGCCGAAGAAAATGGGGTGGATGTTTCGGAGGAAATCCGCCAGTTGGAAGCGCGCGCTAATCAACTGCGCCAGGAAATTTTTTCCACGTTAACGCCGTATCAGCGGTTGCAGTTAGCCCGTCATCCCCGGAGGCCCAGTACCTTAGATTACATTCAAGCGATTACCGATGAATGGATGGAACTGCATGGCGATCGCGGGGGGTATGATGACCCGGCTTTAGTCGGGGGAATGGCCCGGATTGGCGGCATCCCAGCGGTCATTCTCGGTCATCAGAAAGGTCGGGATACCAAAGATAACGTGACGCGCAATTTTGGGATGGCTTCCCCGGGGGGTTATCGCAAGGCGATGCGGTTAATGGATCATGCGAACCGCTTCGGGATGCCAATTTTTACCTTTATTGATACTCCCGGCGCTTGGGCGGGGGTAGAGGCAGAACATCAAGGTCAGGGAGAGGCGATCGCCTACAATCTGCGGGAAATGTTCCGTTTGGATGTGCCGATTATTTCTACGGTGATTGGAGAAGGCGGTTCCGGTGGGGCGTTGGGGATTGGGGTAGGCGATCGCCTCTTGATGTTTGAACACGCGGTTTACACCGTCGCCACTCCCGAAGCTTGTGCCGCCATTCTCTGGAAAGATGCATCCAAGGCTCCTCGCGCTGCTGAAGCCCTGAAAATTACCTCTTGGGATTTAAAAAATCTAGGAATTCTCGACGAAATCCTGCCCGAACCCTTGGGAGGCGCTCATTCCAATCCCCTTCAGGCCGCTTCCAGTCTCAAGGAAGCGTTATTAAAGAATTTAGACGAATTGTCTACTTTAACCAGTCAGGAACGCCGGGAACTGCGCTATCAGAAGTTTCGCCGGATTGGGGTATTTGCCGAAGTACCGGCCTAAGTTGGTGCGATGGGTGGGGGTGAGAGGGCTGCGGTTGACCATTCGTTTTTCTAAGCCGGATCAATCAGTTGACTCTATATGGGTCTGGGGCGATCGCCCGAAACAATTCCTAAATAGAACCCCTGACCTGGACCGGGGAAGCAGGTCAATCCTTGTCCCTGGTTCATTTTTCAGCGACCCTCTGACCCGCCGCACAGACCGGGTGCGATCGCCCCAACAGGACGGATTGCTAATCCTGAATTTCCAGAGTAAAAGAATTGGGGCGAGATCAAAAAACCATCCCTTATGATGATATACTTTTAATCAGTCACAAAACTTTACGTTTAGCGAGTCTTCTGAGCCAGCTCTTATTTTTAGATGGGGTTGCTCTACGCTCTCAAGCTCATCCAACTGGACTAAAGTTCACTTAAACTCTAGTCCAAAACGTAAAATTGTGTTACAATTTCAAGGGTTATTAAATTCTTGAATCAGCGAAAACTCTCGCCCGACGAAGAACTAAAAGCTATTAAATTTATAGCTGGTCGTCAGTTAAGCGACATTAAATAATTGACTAAGTGAAGTCATACCAAATCCGGTTGTCTCAAGTCAAGTTTTTCAATAAGCCGTCTTCTGAGGCAGGATACCCTACTCTAAGCAGTTGGCGGGTCTACGTCCTGTGAGCCTCCACCCTCATAGGGTGTTCTTTAAAGCCAACCTAAGAGTAGCGGATGTGGTATAAAAGTGCGAGGAAAGTAGACAAGTAAAGTCTCCAAACCAAAGTCAACAAAGCGTCTTGTGTTTAAGCAGGACTGTGCTTCTCATCTGCCTTCACCTTTGTTGGTGATGTCATACTATTCTTGGAAATGTTCAGTGATGAGCAGATTTTATCAGGTTAAATGTTGCAGTTGAAGTATCTGTAAACCTCTCTCACTCTCATACATCTTTTATGACTATTGCTGCTTCCCACGGATCCCAATCACCCCAGACTGGAAATGGTACTAAATCCGCCCAAACCTCAGACGAAAACCCCCCGCATCGAGACGCGACCCGATCGCAATACCTTAAATGGTCGCTCAACCCAATATTCATCAACCCCCGGCAGAAAGCGCCGATCGGATGAAGGATGCGTTCCGCGAAGTCCTCCTCGGGGTTGGGGAAGATCCAGAACGGGAAGGGTTGCTCAAGACCCCCAAACGTGCGGCGGATGCTATGCGTTTTCTAACGAGTGGTTACAATCAATCGTTAGAAGAATTGTTGAATGGAGCCATCTTTGACGAAGGGCATAACGAGATGGTACTGGTGCGAGACATCAATTTCTTCAGCCTCTGCGAGGACCATATGCTCCCGTTTATGGGCCGCGCTCATGTTGCCTATATCCCCAATGAAAAAGTTGTGGGATTGAGCAAATTAGCCCGGATTGTCGAGATGTACAGCCGCCGACTCCAGGTGCAAGAGCGCCTCACCCGCCAAGTCGCTGAAGCCATTCAAAGCATTTTAGAACCGAAAGGGGTGGCAGTAGTCATGGAAGCGACTCATATGTGCATGGTGATGCGAGGTGTCCAAAAACCCGGTTCCTGGACGGTCACCAGTGCGATGGTCGGTCAGTTTCAGGAAGAGCAAAAGACTCGGGAAGAGTTTCTCAACCTGATTCGTCATCAACCCTCTTTCTTCTAAATCTTTTAAAAAAAGGATTATACAGGGTAACGGCTGAGTTGTCAAGCGGGTTCCGATAGGCAATTAACGGACAATTGGAGCTTGAAGAACAATTCAGCAACTTTGGCGAGGTCCTTGTCCCCCGGCGATCGCTCTACTCCACTGGAGAGGTCGATACCGGGGGGTTTGACTTGGGCGATCGCCGCTTGGATATTTTCCGGGGTGAGTCCCCCAGCCAACAGCCAAGGGCAACCGGGGTTAAACTGTTGCAACAGATTCCAGTCCAGGGTTTGTCCCGTTCCCCCCAACAGTCCGGGATGGTAAGCATCCAGCAGCAATGTATCCACCACCGGGAGATAATCCCTCGCTTGCTCCAAATCTGTTGCCGCTTTGACGCGGATGGCTTTGAGAATTTCCACCCCTGCCGGTAGCTGTTGTCGCAGGCGATCGCAAAATTCCAGGGATTCCGCGCCATGCAGTTGCACCCCAGTTAATCCTCCCACTTTAACCGCTTGACAAATTATATCAGATGTGGTATTTGCAAACACTCCAATCAAATCCACCGGCATCCCTTCCAGACCCTGAACCACCTGCTGAATTTGTAAATCCGTCACATAGCGAGGGGAAGTCGGTACACAGATGAAACCCAACGCCGTAGCCCCCAAATCGGCGATCGCCACGCCCTGCTCGGGTTTCGTAATTCCGCAAATTTTAACGCGCATCCCAGGTCATTCTCCTGCAAATTATGACAATTTGTTTCAAAAGTGTAAGCTTTTGTAAAGGATTAATACAAAATTTTCTTTTTTGCCGATAAATTCTTATAATTCCAGTCATTGAACTGATTTATCCACAAAGGAGATACAAACTTGCTTTACACAACCTTACTCGCCGTTGCTTCAAACGTACCCCCAACCGCCAACTGGTCTCCCAGCGTTGGACTGGTGATGATTCTGGCGAATCTATTTGCCATCATCATTGGCTACCGAGCCATCCAGAATCCGGGCAAAGGGCCAGGTTTGCCCGTGGGAATGCCGCCAGTCCTTAAGAAATTTGGTTTTCCTGAACTGCTGGCAACCCTCAGCTTCGGTCATCTGATAGGGACCGGATTGATCTTAGGTTTAAGCAATGCGGGTGTTCTGTAAGAAAATTGATCGGTAAAACTGGGATGGCTTAGGGCAGCCCAGAACCGCATCAAATTCAGCGATCGCCCCAGAGTGAACCGGGGGATGACCTGGGTTCCTGTGGGGCGATCGTCCTGTTTTTGATCTAAACCTGTACTCAATCTTAGGGCGTCGCTGTGGTTTCTCCGATCCAGATGGAGTACAGATGGAGGCGATCGCACCGGGAGAATTTTCGTCTTATACGGAATCCGGTTGGGATAGGTAAAAACCCACACCCTCAAGGGTGGAGGCTCACAGCAGGACGAAGCCTGCCTCCGCAGGCTGATCGATGAAAATCGACTTTTAACAACCGGATTGGGTATTAATAGCCCCTCGCGTCAGAATTGGACAATTTTAATTCTACAAAGGAGTGGGAGCATCTTGCGCCCTACTCAGACGCCACTCAGACGCAGGGATTAAGGAGTGGGAGCATCTTGCGCCCTACTCGGACGCAGAGAGCAAGATGCTTCCCCGAAAAAATTTGATGCAAATCATAATGTAAACGGGCCGATCGCCAACTTCATGGAATCCAACTGCAAAATTGTGAGGGTTCCCCAACAATGCCATTCCGGTGCAATCACCCCCTCTAACATCCCGGAAACTCCCGGAAACAATAGCTATCCGATGGTTTCTGCTTTCCTCCAACACAAATTCTGATTCATCTGTCTAAAAAATGACCGATTTTTTCCAAAAAATTACAAAAGAATAGCGCACTGCATTTTTTCCCAGCCTTTCCCCTGCAAACCCTCCACTTTACCCCCCTCCAACCCGTCAGTTGCGTCCTGAAAATTAGTAGAATAAAAGAAAGCCAGATTGAATTCTCAGATTGGCTAGATCGCGATGTGCCGGTTCAAAGCAAACGACATCACTAAAAATTAAGGAAAATTTTATGCAATCGGGTTGGCGAATAGGGATGATATTTGGCATCCCGCTTTATATAGATTACACATGGTTGATTATCCTCTCTTTAGTCACGGTATTAAATGCGGGGCAGTATGCAGAACAACAACAATGGGAGCCAGCGATCGCCTGGGCAACTGGGTTAGGATTAGCCCTCCTGCTGTTTGCCTCTGTATTACTCCATGAACTCGGGCACAGTTTAGTGGCTCAATCTCAAGGAATCAAAGTGAACTCGATTACCCTGTTTATTTTTGGAGGGGTCGCCTCCATCGAACAGGAATCCAAAACCCCAGAAGAAGCCTTTCAAGTGGCGATCGCCGGACCTGTCGTGAGTTTTACCTTATTTGGCCTCCTCGGACTCATCGCTGGACTCGTACCCGGGACCTCACCCGTCGCCGTCGTCGCCCGGGATTTATCCGCGATTAACCTTGTCTTGGCATTATTTAACCTCATTCCCGGACTCCCTCTCGATGGCGGGCAAATTTTAAAAGCGATTATCTGGAAAATTAGTGGGAACCGCTTTCAAGCCGTGCATTGGGCAGCCCAGGCGGGAAAAACCCTCGGGTTTACGGCGATCGCCCTAGGATTGTCCGTCTTGTTACTCGCCAACAGCTTCGGGGGTATTTGGATTGCCTTAATTGGCTGGTTTGCCGTCCGCAACGCCAACGCCTACGATCGCCTCGCCACCTTACAACAGGCTCTACTCCAACTCCAAGCTCAAGACGCCATGACCCGTCACTTTCGGGTCGTCGATGCCAAAATGACCTTAAATGAATTTGCCGGGGACTACCTGCAAGCCGAACAGCGTTACGCCGCCTATTTTGCCGCCTCCGATGGCCGCTATCGAGGCATGATTTCCCTAGAAGATTTACGCTCAATCGAACGCAGTCAGTGGCAAACTCAAACCTTGTTAGAAATTGTACATCCCCTGTCTGAGATTATTACGGTACAGGAAAATAGCACCTTGGTCGAGGTGATTAATCGGATGGAAATCGATAATTTACCTTATATTACTGTGCTTTCCCCAGCCGGTGCCGTCTCCGGAATTATCGATCGCGGGGATATTGTCGCTACCGTTGGGAAAAAATTGAATTTACCCATTCAGCGCGAACAAATTCAGCAAATTAAAGAAGAGGGAAGTTATCCCCCCGGATTTGGGATTGCTGCGATCGCCAAAGCCACCGCTAACTCCTTTACTGATAAAGAGATACACCATCTCAGAAAGTAAGCTAATCCTCTGTTCTTGGTCTTGTTTTTCGTCAATTTGATGATTAAAAAAATTGAGACTTGATCCAGGGAGTACAACAAATCCTGCATAATGTCCCCTTGAGTCGATTGTCTTTGTTCTTAACCTGGATGCAATTGGTCTGATGAAGAGATTGAGCCCTTACGGGAAGTTCTCCAAGAAATCCAACCAACTCGCGGAGATCACACCTGATGCTGGCGATCGCTTCACCCTTGTGTTTAGCGCATTTTTAGGAACTGCGATCGCAGATTCAGTCTATTTGCCCTTTTTCTTCTTGCTCTTTTTCTTTGAGGTCTTTTTAATAGAAGAGGAAAACCCCTTAGAGGGTTGAGCCTCACCTTGATTGTTAAACCATTCCATCATCTCTTCGTAAACCTTAGCTTTACGGATGTTTTCCGGGTTTTTTCGGGGTCCTAAACCTAGTTGGAACTGGACTTCATCCCAGTCACCCACAACCATCTCATCGACGCAATCTGCCGCAAAAGCACTTTGAATTACCGGCGCTGATTCTACTGCCTTTAACTTGACTAACTCCAGAAGTAAAAAACCATTAAAGGTCGGGTCATTCTCCTGAAACTTTGCCAGTTTTTCCGTAATGATTTTGACACATTCATCTCGACTATCTGGATGCTCTGTGCCGATCGCCCGTAAACCAGAGGCGGCGACTGACAGGTGATATATATTCGGCCCTTCCTTGTCTAAATAGGCCTGCTAGACTGGGAATCGCTGCCGGACCAATTTGGCCAAAAACGATGGGCATTTCGGTACTGGTCCAATCGATATCTTCCAGTGCATCAAAGATGGAAATCAAGGGGTCGATCGCCTCCTCTGCTCGTAATTCACCCAGGGCTCGCCATGCATGAATCGGTCCCCATATTTCCAGACCCTCTGAATCCCCCCAGTTTAATTCTTCATCAACAGCCATGCGGATCAATTCCGGAATATCTTCCGGTGTAAACCCAAAGTTTTCAATATAATTGGTCTTCTCTTTAATTTTTCTACAATCCCCGAAGGTGAGCAATTGGTTAACGGGATGTGAATAAGTTTCTACTGTCATGTATTTTCTCCTGGACGATTGAGTTAACTGGCAATTATAATACAGGTTAGGTGCTTTCCCGTAAAAAATACTGCCCGATACCCCCGGTTTCCCAGTTTCGATGAGTGTCATGTTAGAAACTTTGGAAACAATCGAAGCGCGATCGCAACTTGAAATTCTCAGGGATTTGCTTGCCATTGTCCCCAATTTTACCCGGCAGGATGATGGGTTATTTGGGGGCAAAGGATAGCTTAAATGGATCTCCCGATTGAGTGAGTCAAAGTTGGCGATCGCCCATTCAGTCTATTTGCCCTTTTTCTTCTTGCTCTTTTTCTTTGAGGTCTTTTTAATAGAGGAGGAAAACCCTTTAGCGGGTTGATCGCGAGCATCATTTCGATTTTTCAAATATTCCATTATCCTTTGCTCTATCTCAGCTTGATAGATGTTTTGCCTGGTTTTCCGGGGTCCTAACCCCAGTAGGAACTGGACCTCATCCCAGTCGCCCACAACCAACTCATCGACGCAATCCGCAGCAAAAGCACTTTGAATCAGCGAGGCTGATTCTACTGCTTCTAAATCGATTAAATTTGATACTAAAAACCCATTTAAAATCGGTGGGTTCTCCTCAAATTTTGCCAGTCTTTTTGTAAAAATCTTGACACATTCATCCCGAGCTTCGGGATACTCTGTGCCGATCTCGGTTAAGGAAGACCCAGCAATTTCTAGGTGATATTCATCCGGCCCTACCTTGTCTAAATAGGCCCCTAGACTGGGAATCGCTGCCGGACCAATTTGTTTAAAAACGGGCGGCATTTCGCTACTGGTCCAATCAATATCCTCTATTTCATCAAATAGGGAAATCAAGGGGTCGATCGCCTCCTCTGCTCTTAATTGACCCAGCGATCGCCATGCATGAACCGGGCCCATACTTCTAAAGTATCTGACTCCGCCCAGTTTAATTCTTCATCAACGGCCATGCGGATCAATTCCGGAATATGTTCCGGTGTAAACCCAAATTTTTTGAGATAATTGGTATCATACTTAATTTTAAAACAATCCCCGAAGGTGAGCAATTTGTTGACTGGAGGTGAATAGGTTTCTAAGGTCATATTTTTATGTTTTTGACTGAATTTATTTAAGATGATACTACATTTTTTGTTTTTAGAAAAACAAATTATGGAGAAAAGCTGATATTTCAATGGGGGTTTCAGCTATCATCCTGTCAACGCAAGGCTAGAAACCCGGTTTCTGAAAACCGAGTTTCTGAACAGGTTACCCTTGAGAAATGGCTGCTTCCGGTAGCGCCCCTTGCATCCGTCCTAACCAATCAATCAGGGTTTCTAATTGATACTCGGCCCGCATGATGCCAATGCCGCGAACGGTAACTTTACCGGGTCTGTAAACAAACTTTTCTTGGACATTTGACGGCAGATTTTGGGCGAGTAAGTTCCAGGCGGGTTCCTCCATTGGGGTTTCTAAAACGATGTTTTGAGTGCCTTCCGGCTTGATTCTTGAGAATCCTAAAGGTTTGGCGATTTGTTTGAGTTTCATGACTTGCATGAGTTGATTGACGGGTTTGGGAATCGGTCCGTAGCGATCGCGCCAATCTGCTTCGATTTCTGCCAGTTCTTTCTCCGAGGTTGCCAAGGCCACGGACCGATAAGCACTCATCTTTTGGTCCAAATCTACGATGTAATCCCCAGGAATAAACGCGGTCAAGGTGAGGTCGATTTGCGTCTCTTCTACGGTGGGAATTTCTTGGCCGCGAATCTCTCGAATTGCTTCCTCTAACATTTCCATATAGAGGTCAAACCCGATCGCATCCAATTGTCCAGACTGTTCGGCCCCTAACAAATTACCCACGCCTCGGATTTCCATATCTCGCATGGCGAGTTGATATCCTGACCCTAATTGAGCAAACTCT
This sequence comes from uncultured cyanobacterium, assembly GCA_963821735.1. Taxonomy (GTDB): domain Bacteria; phylum Cyanobacteriota; class Cyanobacteriia; order Cyanobacteriales; family Laspinemataceae; genus Laspinema. Next base: position 130,047 of record CAWGFK010000070.1, on the reverse strand, counting down.
TTAATCGCCCTTAATCGTTTCCTTGCTTCATCAGTTAATCGGCCACTTTTCGGATAAAATAACCAGGCATGAGCTTGAATTCCCGACCGTCCCACTCGTCCCCGTAATTGATACAATTGGGACAATCCGAAGCGGTGAGCATCTTCAATTAAAATCGTATTCACCCGAGGAATATCTAACCCCGATTCGATAATTGTGGTACAGACTAAAATATCCGCTTCCCCCGAACTAAAAGCAATCGTAATCGCTTCCAATTCTGAGGGGTTCATTTGACCGTGGGCGATCGCCACCCGGGCACTCGGAACCATTTGTTGCAATGCCGCCCCCACTTCCTCAATCCCTTCCACCCGAGGCACAACATAAAACACCTGTCCCCCTCGGTCCAACTCTTGGCGAATGGCCGATCGCGCCGTTTCTAGGTCATAAGGGGCCAAGTGAGTCTGTATCGGACGACGTGAGGGCGGAGGTGTGGCAATCAAGCTCATCTCTCGCACACCAGATAATGACATATACAATGTACGAGGAATGGGCGTTGCCGTTAACGTCAGCACATCCACTTGGGTTTTCAATGCCTTGATTTTTTCCTTCTGATTCACCCCAAACCGTTGTTCTTCATCCACCACCAACAGTCCTAAATCTCGGAACTGAATCGATTTACTCAGAACCGAGTGAGTTCCCACCACTAAATCCAATTCCCCTGTAGCGAGGCGGTTTTGAATATCTTGGCGTTCTGCTTGACTGCGGAACCGATTCAGTAATCCAATTTGAATTGGATAGGGAGCAAATCGTTCTTTAATGGTGTGATAATGTTGTTGGGTTAGAATAGTCGTCGGTGCCAACAATGCCACCTGTTTTCCTGCCGTAATCGCTTTAAAAATGGCCCGGATTGCCACTTCAGTTTTACCAAATCCCACATCCCCACAGACTAAGCGGTCCATCGGGCGCTCACTTTCCATATCCCGCTTGACATCGTGAGTCGCCTTCAACTGATCCGGTGTGGGTTGATAGGAAAATGAATCTTCTAACTCTTGCTGCCAAGGCATATCCGGGGGATAGGCAAACCCTTGTTGATCCGATCGCTTGGCATATAAATTCAACAAATCCACCGCCAGTTTCTTCACTGCTTTGCGGACTTTGTTGCGGGTTGTTTCCCAGGATTTGCTGGTGAGTTTATTCAGTTCGGGTCTTTTCCCGCCCGTCGTCCGGAAACGGGAAAGAGATTCCAGTTGGTCTACCGGAACTCGCAGAAGTCCATCGCTATATTTAACAACTAAATATTCCCGGTTTTGGAGTTTTTCCAGTTTGATAAATTGGCCGATCCCATGATGGCGATGGACGACAAAATCCCCTTGACGCAGTTTATTGGGGTCTACCTGTTTAGAAGCGGCGCGCCGACGTTTACGGACGTAAGTGGGGGTGGCGAGGGTATGTTGTCCATAAAATTCGCGATCGGTGATAATCACGATTCTAAAGGCGGACAAAATAAACCCTTCGAGTTCGGCGAGTCCACTATATTTCAGGGCAACAGGAATATGTTGAACTTGCAGTTTCTCGATCGCCCGATAGTCCCGATGATTGGGAATAAATTGGGCGGGACAGTCATGTTCTTGCAACAGAGAGACCGATCGACTCGGTTGCGCGGAAATGAGAAAGACATTAAACCGGCGATCGCGTTCTTCTCGTAACAGTTCGGCCAGTTTGGCAAACTGGTGAGGTAACACCGGAACTGGACGACTATCCAAATCAAAGCTAATTTGGGGACCCTCGGTTTTGCGGTGAATCACCAATTCTGAGAGGGAAATGCGGTCAAAGGATTCGGCAGTGGCAAGGGAGTCGCTAAAGTTGCGGTGCACCCGAGACAGGGGAATCGGTTTCGAGGGGAGGGTTCGGAAATGGTCTTCGACTTGTTCCGCCCAGCGATCGCCATGAGCACTACAGCGATCGGGTTCATCAATGGCGACAATGGTATCCGGGGACAGATAGTCCAGCAAGGAGGCCGGTTGTTCAAAGGCCACCCCGAGAAACCGATGCAGGGAGGGGGATTCGGGGGATTCTTCGAGTTCTAACTCTTTGGAGATAACTGTACCTGCGCTGCTGAATGCTTCGGGAAGATGGGCCTGAATCAGGGGACTGAAGGAGGTAGGAGTCAGGACCAGTTGCGGGATTTTATCCAGGGAACGTTGGGTGGAAGGGTCAAATTCTCGGATATTTTCCAGTTCGTCCCCAAACCAGTCTAAGCGGACCGGGAGTTCCGCAGAAACGGGAAAAATATCGACAATATCCCCCCGGCGACTCCATTGGCCCTCGGTTTCCACAAGGGCCACGCGCTCATATCCCATGCGGGCGAGTTGTTCGTCCAGGGTTTTGGAGTTCCACTCGCTTTTGGCGGTGAGGGTGAGGCAGTAGGGTTTAAACTGATTCACCGGGGGTAAATGGGGTTGTAGCGCCCGTTCTGTGGTGACAATGGCGAGATTGTTTTCTCCCCGGACTAAATCGGCGAGGACCTGCATTTGCCCCCAGGTGGTCTCTTCTTCCGGGTCAAAGAGTTCGTAAGGAGATGCTTCGGAGGTGGGGTAAAAATGCACCGTAGGCCACCCCATTGCTTCGAGTTGGGCGGCCCATCGCCCTGCTTCTTCCAGGGTGGCGGTGACAACCAATAAACTCTGGTCCCGTTTTTGAGCGATCGCCGAGAGGACCAATCCTTTCGGGAAGCGGGAGATGCCGTTGAGTTCGATGTGGTGATGCCGATCGAGTTTCGTGAGGAGTTCGGTCGCTAACGGCGATCGCCCCAGGGTGCGGATGATGGAAGAACAGGCCATGACTTGTCACAAATGCGAGGGCTTGGGTTGAAAAAAATCCCCGGATCTTTTTCTCTATTTATTTTAGAAGGCCAAGGACCAACTGTGCGATCGGCCTAGATAGGGATAGTTAGACCAAATCCGTTACTGATATGTCCTCAGATTTATTATGGCAGCCTGCGTAGGCAAGCTTTGTCCGCAAACGCCCCACCCTTGAGGGTGCGGGTTAAAACAGACCTATCAATACCGGATGGGGAAAGTTTGGATCGCAATTTCTAGGGCAGGGATGATTCTGCTATTGCCGAGAAATGTTAACTTAGCTAGAATCTGGCACTAAATGCTTATGTCCACTGTGGCGATCGCCCCTCATCCTAGAGTGCGATCGCCATATTCGCCGAAACCCGAGGCAAATTCCACACAACATGAATTCTTTTACCCTGGAAATTCTGATCATTTTACTCCTGATCCTCATCAACGGGATATTTGCCATGTCTGAAATTGCCCTCGTTTCGGCAAGGAAGGCCCGACTGCAACAATGGGCGAATCAGGGAGACCGTAAGGCCAGAGTCGCCTTAGAATTGGCAAATTCCCCCAATCGTTTCCTCTCCACGGTCCAAATTGGGATTACTTTAGTGGGGATCTTTGCTGGGGCCTTTGGCGGTGCCACCATTGCCGAGAACGTGGTGGTTCTGTTGGATCGTCTTCCAGTGATGGTGCCTTATAAAGGGGCCGTTGCCCTGTTAATTGTTGTGGTTAGCATTACTTACCTGTCTCTGATTCTCGGGGAACTGGTCCCCAAACGCCTCGCGTTAAACAATCCCGAACGAATTGCCACCCGGATTGCGATTCCCATGCGATTGCTAGGGCGCATTGGTGCCCCCGTGGTTCATTTGTTGAGTGCTTCTACGGATTTGGTATTGCGACTGTTGAGAACTCAACCCTCTAATGAACCCCAAGTCATCGAAGAAGAAATTAAAATCTTACTCGAACAAGGAACAGAAACGGGTGCGTTTGAGGAAGAAGAACAGGCGATGGTTGAGCGTGTTTTTCGTTTAGATGAACGGCGCGTGAGTTCATTAATGACCCCTCGACCGGATGTGATTTGGTTGAATTTAGAGGATTCAATAGAAGAGAACCGACAGAAGATTATTAGCAGTACCCACACCCGGTTTCCGGTCTGTCAAAATGTGTTGGATAATGTGTTGGGGGTGATTCAGATTAATGATTTATTGGCCCGTTCTCTGCTCTCTCAACCCATCGACCTCACCGCTGCGTTGCGTCAGCCTTTGTTCGTTCCTGAACATACCAAAGCCCTCAAAGTCTTAGAGTTATTCAAACAAACCGGCACTCATATTGCCTTAGCCGTCGATGAATATGGCGTCATTCAGGGATTAGTGACCTTGAATGATATTTTAGAGGCGATCGTTGGGGATATGCCCTCAGTCAATCAACCGGATGACTTACAAATTCTCCAGCGCGAGGATGGGTCCTGGTTATTAGATGGGATGGTCTCGATTGAAAAATTCCGGGAAGTTTTTAATTTGCAAGAGTTACCCGGAGAGCAACAAGGTAACTATCACACCTTGGGAGGATTCGTCATCACCCATCTGGGACGGATTCCAATCGCTGCGGACCATTTTGAATGGGCGGGATTTCGATTTGAAGTTATGGATATGGATGGAAATCGGGTTGATAAAATATTAGTCATGCCGGGTAGAACTAACCCGGTAGATCCAATTCCACCCATTAATTAATTAAGAAAAGATTTGAGTAAGGGGCGAGAGTTAATTTTTCTGTTTTGAATTAGACTCAATCCGGTTTAAAAAAGTTTGAGTTTTTTCCGAGAAGCGGAGGATAATCTTTCTCCCTGTAGCTGAATTCTGCATTCGTTGGAGGGTTTTCTATGAAAACCCGATCAAGTATCAGCCCCGGAAGAATTGTCTACCGGCTACCGCCCTAACTTTATTTGTTTCTTTTTAAAAGAAAATCTAACGATGCTTAAATTCATCCCAACCCTGAAAAAGAAATCATCTCAACTTTTAATTTTAACTGGTTTATGGGTAATTTTACCCTTGTTGACCGTAGAATTTTTAATGATTATTCTCGAACCTTATTTATTTAAAGGGTTTTTTCAATACGATCCAGATATTGGATTTCGAGTTCGACCCTATACCAAAGGATCTAACCAATTTGGTTTTAACGATCGCGATTATCCCCTAGACAGAACTCCTGAAACAACTCGACTGTTAATTTTAGGAGATTCTTATGGTTGGGTAGGCGGGTTATTAGAAAATTACACCGCCGTTTTGGACAATCAACTCGTTCACCAGTTTGGAGAAAATAAAATTGAAGTCATTAATGCCGGTTATTCCATGACTCATACGGGAGAACAGCGAAAAATTCTAGAAAAATATGGAATGCAATACCAACCCGACCTAGTAATTTTAGGGTTTTTCGCGGGCAATGATTTCTATGAGGCGCAACCGGACCGCAAAAGAATCGTCGTAAATGATATTTATTTTGATATTCATCCCCAACAAGAATTAATCATTTTTGGATATCCGATTATCCCGCAATCTCGGCTACTTTTACTCATCCAGCAAAAGTACAAAATCTTTCAAAAAACAAGGCAAAACCTTTCTACCTCTCTAACCAGTCCTAAATCTAACAGTGCTGAAGCGGAAGAAGAAGACCCGAAAAATAAACCCCCATTAAAGTATCATTGGTATTCTCCAGGATTGCCGGAAGCAACCTATTTGAACATAGAAATGCAGATGTTAGATTTTTATAATATCCAAAACTATGAATCTGGAAAATATCAAGACCGAATTCAGTTAATTTTCGAGAATATCGCCGCGATCGCAGAATTACTCAAGTCTAACAACACCAAATTTATGGTAGCTATCTATCCCGCTGCCTTTCAGGTGGATGAGAGTCTCACTCAGAAAATTTTTCAAACCGGGAATTTAAACCCCGAAGACTTTGATTTATTTTTAGCTCAAAAAATTCTCAAAGAATATCTGGACAATCAGGGAATTCCTTATATCGATTTGTTAGATGAATTTCGGGCAGAACAAAAAAATCAGCCGCTTTATCTCAAAAATGATACCCATTGGAATAAAGCAGGTAACCAATTTGCGGCAGATATTTTGTTTGAAAAGTTAGTGCCTGTTATAGAAAAAATAGTTAAAACCCCGCACCCTTAAGGGTGGGGCTATACGGACAAAGCCTCTCCTGCGCGGGCATCAAGAGTAAAAAGGGCTTTTAATACCCAGATTTGCTCTGATATTCCAGGCTTTAAAACTCAGGTAAAATTCTTATTGCCAGCGTTTTTTTACCTCAGCATTTTGATTGATAAATTCAACAACTGAATCAGCAATATAAGTGGCAAAAACTTGATTTCCAGCTTTATTGTAATGGCAACAACTATCGATATAAACTATCTCATTGACGTCATCAAAAATTTGGGTTGCGTTAAAAATTGGAATATTTTCTGTTTTTAACTTTTCCACCGTTTGTAATAAAACTGGATAGCCTTTCTGCACCCCAACTTCATAGGGATGATTGTCAACAATGGCTATTTTTCGCTCATCCTCACTAAACGATCGCCCGGTGGGATAATACTGATTAGGTTGGATAAAATGGAAATACAGACTATTTTGATTCTCTAAAGATTCCTTCATCAACCGCGATGAATTTGCCCATAACTCTGCCATCCGGTTAAATGCTGTATCTACATCCACCGCTTCCCGGGCATTTTCAATCCGGAGTATAAAATCTTGTTGGGGATTTTGTTGCTTTTGCCCTCGGATTTTCTCAAATTCCATCAAGTTCTCTTGATAGTTCTTCGCCGCTGCCTGAGTAGAAACAACTCGGAATAAATAAGTAGAAGCTAATTTACTTTTTTGTAAGGTTTCCTGCCTTTGCCTTAACTCTTCTCGATTTTCTACAATTTTGGCGATCGCACTCAGTTCATCCACCCCTAAATTATTACTGGCAACATCCCGCAGGGGCAACAAATGCTGAATACTCGGCATGGAAAGCGCAATATTTTCCTGGTAATTCAGATTAGACAGGGCAACTTCATTAAATCCATCAATATTAATGACGAAATCAAATTCTTGTCCCAAAGACAACATATAATTTAAAATCAACAGTTGTTGCGGTTGCTTATACCCTCCCAAGGCAAAAGGCAGAATAATGATTTCTTTATTGGCTAACTCGGGAATTTTTTCTTTCAGAGTTTTAGCCAGCACTTGATTTTCGATTTCATACATCGAAAAGTTACTCGCCACCGAACCGCCAAACACGCCAATAATCACTTGATTGGGGTTTTGGCGAATAAAGGGATAGTCATAATCGGCGGGAAACCCCAAATTATTAATGCTGAAAATCCGAGTAGAAAACTCCAGATTTATAGGCATATTGGGTTTCAAAACATATCCAAAAAAGGGATGAAGTCTTTCTAAGATGGTTTCATCGGTTGTGGTTGGATTAATCGGCAATCCCAACTGGGCGATCGCCTCGTCAGTTTGATTCTCGCTTCGAGTATAAAACAGTTGTTTATTTTTGCTCCAATATAAAGCCGCCGCCCCTAACTCGATAAAAATTGCCAAAAAAACCAAATTAATTAAAGCAATTTTAATAATTTCCGGCAAATTTTTTCGTAACTCAGTCAATTTTTTCATAAATTAATCAGGCCATTTCAATGAAGTAGGATAAAAATTACCAGGAGTGGGAGCATCTTGCTCCCGATCTCCTACATCAATTCCCGACAGGCAACCGTTAAAACAACGTGTAAATAAACGGGGCGATCGCTGATGCCTGAGTCAACACAATCACCGCACCCAGTAACACCAAGGTAATAATCAAAGGAGCCAACCAGTATTTTTTACGCTCCCTTAAAAATCCCCATAAATCCTTAACAAAATCCCAAGTGGCTTCAAACATTAAAAAGGTCTCTCCATACTTTCTCGATTTCTCAGGGTGCTAGAAACCCGGTAACTCTCTAGCTTCGCATCCAACCGACGTGCCATCGGGTCTTTCTTAAACACCCCCCGCATGGCTAATCCCATCGGCATCAACAACAAATAGAAAATAATCCCTAAAATAATCCGGCTATTAATCGCCCCTAGAACCAGTCCAACCTTCATCCAACCGTGATAAACAGGTTCTAACGTTTTCGGAGCAATTAACGCCCAAACCCACAACACACCCGCCACAATCCAAGGCCAAATCGGCAGAGAATGATCGCGAATCCAGGGAATCAATAACCCGAACAATCCGACAAAAATTGCCCCAGTAACCAGTCCAAATTCCCGCAATCCTTTTTTATCCAGCTTCGGAATCGTATGAGTCATAACCAAGGCATCAGCCATCAAAAATAAAAGAACTTTTTTCCCAAAATAGCCCGCGCAGGCGGGCTTCGTCCGTATAGCCCCACCCTTCAGGGTGCGGGCTTCTCTTCAGCCCGCGCAGGCGGGCTTCGTCCGTATAGCCCCACCCTTCAGATGCGGGCTTCTCTTCAGCCCGCGCAGGCGGGCTTCGTCCGTATAGCCCCACCCTTTAGGGTGCGGGCTTTTTCCCCTAATCTAACTCAAATTCTTGCTTCCAAGACTCATCCTTTTTCCAAGGAATCTGCTCACTCTTCGGTAACAAGAAATTCTCAATTACCAAATAATCCATCTCCGTTCGCATAAAACAGCGATAGGCATCTTCTGGGGTACAAACAATCGGTTCACCACGCACATTAAACGAGGTATTCACCAACACCCCACAGCCGGTTTTCGCTTCAAATTGACGGATTAACTCATAGTAACGAGGATTGGTTTCTGGGTGCACCGTTTGAATCCGGGCAGAATAATCCACATGAGTCACCGCCGGAATTTGCGATCGCGGCACATTCAGTTTCTCAATCCCAAATAATAACTCCTGTTCCGCTGTCATCGGAATCCGTAACCCCTCTTTTACTTCCGCCACCAACAGCATATAAGGACTCGCAGACTCTATTTCAAAATAATCTGAAACGCGATCGCTCAACACCGAAGGGGCAAAAGGTCGAAATGACTCCCGATATTTAATTTTCAGGTTCATCACCGACTGCATTTTAGCACTGCGCGGGTCCCCAATAATCGATCGCCCGCCTAACGCCCGAGGACCAAATTCCATCCGTCCCTGGAACCATCCCACCACATTTTCATCGGCTAAAATTTCCCCTAATCGAGGCAGCAATTCCTCATCATCTAACCGATAATACTTCGCCTGAACTGTATCCAAATAGGACCGGATTTCCTCATCTCCAAACTTCGGCCCTAAATAAGAACCTTTCATGCGATCGGCCACAGTTAAATTCTGCTTGGGCGAGTCTTCAATTTCTGGATTCACCACCCGAGGGTGTTCACCATACTGATACCAACCGGCCAATGCTGCCCCTAATGCGCCCCCGGCATCCCCTGCTGCCGGTTGAATCCAAATCCCCTTAAAGGCACTTTCCCGCAACAATCTACCATTGGCAACACAATTTAATGCCACCCCTCCTGCTAGACACAAATAATCCGTATCTAACTCTTTATGCACCGTTTTCGCCAGACGCAATACCACCTCTTCCGTGACATACTGAATCGAACTAGCGATATCCATTTCTTTCTGAGTCAGCTTCCCTTCCGGAGGGCGAGGCGGTCCTCCAAATAACGCATCAAACTTGCGATTGGTCATGGTTAACCCCGTCGCATAGTTGAAATAATCCATATTTAACCGGAAGGTGCCATCATCCCTTAAATCCAGCAAATGATTCAGGATTTTATCAATATATTTGGGTTCGCCATAAGGCGCTAATCCCATCAATTTATACTCTCCCGAATTCACCTTAAATCCGGTGTAGTAAGTAAACGCCGAATAGAGCAATCCAAGAGAGTGCGGAAAATCAATTTCCCATTGGGGAATCAGTTGATTGCCATCTCCCAACCAAACCGAAGTAGTTGCCCATTCTCCCACCCCATCCAAACATATCACTGCCGCCCGTTGAAACGGACTCGGAAAAAAGGCACTCGCCGCATGAGATTGGTGATGTTCAGTAAATAAAAGCTGAGGCAATTGGGAGGTTTTACATCCAGCCAACTTAGCCAATTCTTGTTTTAAAATTGTTTTTAAATAGAGCTTCTCTTTTAACCAAACTGGCATAGCGGCAATAAACGAACGAAACCCTTTCGGCGCATAAGATAAATAGGTTTCTAACAGCCGCTCAAATTTAACCAGCGGTTTATCATAAAATATAATTTGGTCTAACTCATTGAGAGAAAGATTGGCCTCTTGAAGACAATAGGAAATTGCACTCTGAGGAAATCGAGCATCATGCTTTTTCCGCGAAAATCTTTCTTCCTGTGCTGCCGCAATAATATCACCCTCAATCACTAAAGCCGCCGCGCTATCGTGATAGTAACCGGAAATTCCCAGAATTTTCATAGATAGTCTTTTTGCCCTTTTTGAAAGATGAGATAGAGATTAGAAACAGTCAACTCGCACCGTCGATTCCGCACTACAATTCCCGGGTTTCTATCGGCTTATCCCTTCGTCAGGGAATTATCGCCGCCAATTAAACCAAATGTCAAGAAGGGTCTGCCACCCTGTATTTTGCTTGAACCGTCCCTCCTGCCAGAGTTGGGCAGTTTGTTGATTAATCTCAGACAGACTCGGCCAAATATGGGGTAAAGTGGCGATCGCCTCAACCTTAAGGTTGTTTTGCATCCCTAAAGCAAAACTGTGAATCAGTTCCGATGCTCCAGGTCCCAAAATATGAGCGCCCAAAATCTCTCCATTTTTCCGGACCAATACCTTACAAAAACCCGTGGTTTCTTCCTGCAATCGACCCCCGGCAATGCCTTTGAAATATTGCCTCAAAACCACCACATCATCATATCGACGTTTCGCTTGGGGTTCAGTCAGTCCCACTCGGGCAATTTCCGGATAGGTCTGGAAGGCCCAGGGAATCCCCCAATACTTCACCCGATGCCGGGGGAAAAATAAGGCATTTTTTACCGCGATTTGAGCTTCATGTTGGGCTACATTAACGAGGGGATAGCCCCCTGCTAGGTTCCCACAGCCATAAATCTGCCGGTTCGTCGTTTGTAATTTAGCATTAAGTTGCACTCTTTGACCCAAGGGGGTCCGGTAGAATTTTACTCCCACGCTTTCTAAGTTTAGTCCGTCAATATTGGATTGGAAACCACAGGCAATAAAAATTTCATCGCAGGCGATCGCCCGGTTTTCAGTCTGAACAATCTTTTTCCCTGGACTCGATTTAACGGCCATAACTGGAGTATCCGTCAAAACCAGAATCCCATCTGCTTCGAGTTGCGCCTGAATCAATTGCGCCGCTTCAGGGTCTTCTTTCGGCAAAATCTGGGGTGCAGAAGTGATCAGAGTCACTGCAATTCCCAACCGAACGAGGATTTGGGCCAGTTCAATGCCATTCGGGTCGCTGCCAATAATTGCAATGCTATTCGCGAGGGTTCCTTCGATGAAGTGATGGAAGGTTTCCCGGGTGAGGTATCCGGTGGTTGCCAGTCCCGGAATGTCAGGAATCGCTGACCGAAAACTGGGGGCTAATAAATAATGGCGAGAAATTAGGCATTTAGTCTTGACATTCAGGGAAAGTTGTGGTAAAAAAATAAACTCTCCCGCCTCTGCAATCACATCAATGCCGAGAGAGGCGAGAACTGCCGGGGACCGTTCCTCTCCCAGGGATGCCAGGGCCTGGGTCGAGCGGTCCAGGGCGCGGGCCAGTTCCGGGAGGTCCTGGGGAAAGGGCGCGCCCCAGAGAATCGAAGGGGAATCAAATAACTCTGCGGTTTGTAAAGGCCCTGTCCCTTCAGAGAATGGCGGGGCATTGACGGCCTGTTGAGGCGGTTGGACCAGGGCCACTCGCGCTTGCAGTTTGGCGGCTGTGATGGCAGCTTCTATTCCCGGGCGAGTGCCGCCAATAACGACTAAATCGTAATCCAAGCTCACGGTGTTTGATTCCCCAATCTAAGACAAAATATCGGTTAAGGCGGCAATTAGGCGCTGGTTTTCGTCCGGGAGACGCACGGCAACACGAAAATAGGCGTCGCCGAGTTCAGGAAAGCTCAGGCAGTCCCGGATCAGGATGCGGTGACGGGTGAGTAGGTCCCGTTGCAGTTGGGAACAGGAATGCTGCGATCGCACCAGTAAGAAATTCGCTGATGCAGGCAGGGGCTGCAATCCGGGGATTCTGGATAACCCGTCAAACAGTTGCGATCGCGCGGGCGGCAACCAGGCCCAAGTTTGTTCCTGAAAGGCCCTATCCTGGACCACGGCTTCTCCTGCCGCTGCGGCTAGGATATTGACCGGCCAAGGGTCGCGCCACTGTTGCCAGCGTTGCAGGCGATCGGGATGGGCGATCGCATAACCCAGGCGGAGTCCAGGCATGGAGTAAAACTTCGTCAGCGATCGCAGAATCACTAAATTGGGATAATCCTGGATCACACTGACCAAACTTTCCTGGTCCCCTGGGGGGAGAAAATCCATAAAGGCTTCATCCACCACCACCAGAGAAAAATGCTCCAGGTAGGGCAAAATTGCGGTTTTTGAAAATAGTTGACCCGTGGGATTGTGCGGATTATTCAGCAACAGACCCCCTGGGGCTTCCTGCTGCTGCAACAGAGGAATGAGGCAGTCCAGTCCCGAGGGGGTTTTAGCAGTCGCTTCACCCACCCCCAGGAATCCCCCTTCCTCCTCTCCCAACAGGGGACAATCCACCACCGTTGCGCCAAAGGTTTGTAGACAGCGACGGTAATCGCCAAAGGCGGGGGTTAACAGAAACGTAGTCGGCAGGGTGGAGAGTTCCCATCCTGCCCAGGTTAACAACTCTGCCGCCCCATTACCGGGCAGGATCCACTCAGGAGAAAGACTACAAGCCTGACCCAACTGCGATCGCAAGGAATAGTAGCTGGGGTCAGGGTAGTTTCGCAGTTCGCCCAAGTGGCTTTGAATGGCCGCATCGACCGATGGGGGAGGCCCCAACGGACTGATGCTGGCCGAGAAATCCAGGATAGAGGAAGGGGGACAGCCTGCCAGAGTTGCTGCCCAGGCTAAATTCCCCCCATGCTTTGGCTGATTCAAAGGGCAGTCGGGATGTGACTCCCTTACTTAGGAGCCACTTTTTCTTTAAAGAACTTACCAGCAGAGAAGGCAGGGACCTTGGTTGCCGGAATTTCCATTTTGTCGCCGGTTTTGGGGTTGCGACCTTCACGAGCCTTGCGTTCCCGAGCTTCAAACGAGCCAAATCCCACCAGGGTGACTTTATCCCCAGAGGAGACCGCTTCGATAATCGCATCGAGGGCCGCAGTCAGGACCGCATCCGCTTGTTTCTTGGTGACGTTAGCCTTCTCAGCTACAACATCGACGAGTTCACCTTTGTTCATTTTGTTACTCCGTACAGGTTGATATGAGCGAATCCAAGGGACCTCAATTGCAACCGCAATTTGGTAGGTCTCTTAGGTAGTTTAAGGGAGTCAGCCGAAATAAATCGCTGAAACTCCCACTGATTCGACTTTTCACTGCATTATTCTAAAGGGTGTCAACCCAATATGGATCGGTGAAACCTTTAATTTATATAGATTTGAGGATTTTTTTTTCATTTTTCCCCGGGGTCGCACCAATGGATCCATGAATTAATTACAACTAAAACGCCGACAATTGTAGCAACAGCAAATTGCTTGAATTTATTTCTATAAATAAAACCACCTGTTTTTCATCTAACAGGTGGTTTTATTTATTATCGATTTAAGTCCGGGAAGTCACCCCAAAAAATAGATCTAAAGGAATAGAAGAGGGAAACAGGGTGACCTAAGCCCAGAAAATTACCGATTTCGATTCAACATTTGCTGGGCCTCCTGTCCGGGGGCATACCCATAACCAAAGCCAGCATTCTCTGAATCATCGAGAATCTGAGGAGTCAGCAAGACAATCACCTCAGCCCGTTCATTTTGCCGGTTCGTGCTTCTGAACAAAGAACCAATCAGAGGTAAATCCCCTAAAATTGGGACTTTGGTTACCGTAGTCCGGTCTTGGTCCTGAATAATCCCAGAGATAATCAGAGTCTGTCCGTCCCGAATCCGAATCGTACCCGATTGCAGGAGTCGTCGTTGAATAGGGGTCACAAAACCACCCAGACCTGTGTTTACTGCAGCTAGAGGTGAACTGACTTCCGGGATTAAATCTAAAGAAATAAAGCCATTGTCATCAATTCGCTCAACGTTCACACTGAGGGTTAATCCAACAGGTTCCAGATTCGGGCTAATTGTTTCTCGTGGGCCGGCCACCGTATCTTGAGTTTGAACGGTCACACTAGAAAGAACCTGCTGAGTCAGTTCCACTCTAGCCGTCTCTCCTTCTTGAACCACTAAAGTCGGATCCGTGAGAATCTTGGCATTGCGACTTTGAATCTGGGCTTCGAGAAGCGCCAAAAACTTTTTCGGATATTGGAATAAAGTGGGTAAACTGAAATCAGCCGTACCCGGTGTAATGACCCCGGTAGTCGGATCAACCTCAAACACCGTATATTCTGAAACGCCCACCCTCAAAGGATCGTCTCCAATTGAGGGAACCGGGCGCAGAAATAATGCTCCAGCGCCAGGACCTGTGAGAGGAACTTGAGTGGTTTGGTTGGGATCGTACTGGATTCCGGCGTTTACGAAGGGATTTGGTACTACAGGTCGTGAGAACGTTCCCCCCGTTACCGTTTCCCCACTCGGGGGATTAATCCCTCCAAAATTAACCGCTGCAGCGCCTCCATCGTTGACAAAGAAACTATCATTAATTCCGAAGGAAAAGCTGCTATTAAACTGATCAACGTTGCTTAAATTGACGTCAATAATCTTGACATTGACAGCAACTTGGCGGCGGCGAACATCAATTTGACTCAACAGGGCAATTGCAACCTCCACTTGGGTAGGATCGCCCACTACCGTAATCGAATTCGTGCGCTGATCTCCGGAAACTAATACACCTCGGAGTGGCAGTGGAGCACTGCCTTGATAAGGGTTGTCAGAGGTATCAGCTCCAATTAATTCTACGGTAGTTGTCGTATTTGTGAAGGACTGAGCGGTTGCGCCTTCTCCGGTGACTACTGTTTGAGTGGTGGTTTGAACTTCATTGCGCTCGGCACCTTGAGCAACGAGGAAGTTGAGCGCTTGGATTAAATTAAGCTGATTAACCCGCACGGTTCGACTGATCACATCCCGAGCAATATCAGGCAGTCGAACCCCAACAAATACCGTGTTTCCCTGTCGGTTTGCTTGTAATCCACTTAAGCGCAGAACGTAGTTAAAAACATTTTGAACTGGCTCATTTTCAATATCTAAAGATATTTTCAGTTCATCTGGATTTTCCTGTCCTGCTTCCTGTCCCGTCGTCGCGCCAGTAGCGTAGGCGACGTTAACACCGGCAACTCGGGCGAGGAGCGCCAACACATCACGCACGGGGGCATCTCGCAAGACTAACCGGGGGATGACCTCCCCTGTGTTGAGATCAATGGGTCTAGCAGCGGGATTTATATTAGCAACCGCGATATCACCCACCGGGGGGGCAACGGCTCGCGGCTGAAATGGGGGGACCGATGACTGGTTAGGTCTGGCAATAGGAGCGGGGCGGCCCTCAAGGCTAATGGGAGGAGTCGGCATCCCGGGTTCCAGACCCGGTGTCGTTCCTGGTGGTGGCGTCATCCCTGGGGGTGGAGGAGGGGCGGAAGGACTGAGATTGGGAACTGCCGCCACTCCTCCGGTATTGAATCCGAGATTGATTCCAGCAGAGTCAGCTTGGTTGATGGCGACCGCTGGGGCGCTGCTGCTGCCACTGACGATCACCCGGACGCTATTGGCATCGAGGGGGGTGACGACGATGGAGGCAATCCCTGGGGCGGGGTTATTTTGACGGAAGCTCTGACCCCCGGGTAGGCTGAGTTGAGTATTGATAATATCTGCAATAACGTCTGTACCTCGGTTGACGGTAAAGACTTGGGGCCGATCGCCCCCCTGGGTATCCAAAATCACCTGGACTCCGCCACCGCTGGTACTGACGTTCACTCCTGTGATTTGCGTGACTGCCATTGCTGGGGCGCTGGCCATGACCACGATCGCACTAGCTCCGAATAAGCACCCGAGTGCATGAGGCTGTTTCACCGTTCCCTCCTCCCTTAAAAAAAGTCCACTCTGATTAAACTGCGATTAAAGTCTTATATAGCGCTTCAATCCCTAACTGTCAAAAAACGGATAGGTTTGTTTCATTCATACTCCCCTATCCGGATTTTTGGTTTAAATTTTTGTAAAGGGACAAAGCAGTACCGCAATGGGTGGCGATCGCCCTCCCCGGATTTCCTCTGCCTTGGCCCTTATATCCTGAAACTCCTACAACTGCGATCGCCATTTTCACCCTTATTGAGCCGGTGCTTCTTCTCCTTCCGCCGCCGCTGGTGGGGGCGGTGGGGCTGCTAAATTTTTTAGCTGCTCAGGTGGTAACGGCATCACCGCTATCAAATTAAAATTGGTTTCCAGATTTGCTGGTGCCTGTTCGGTAATTTTACCATCAGGATCGACAAAAATCCTCTGACTCCCTTCACCCAAGGTACTGGTAAATTCACCAAATACAACCATTTGTTGCAACCGTTCCAGCCGTCGCAAGGTATCTAGAGTTTGCTGATAGGTTCCCGCCATTTCCAACTCCATTGTCTTCCCTTCCACCGCTTGGGACAGCATTAAGGAAGGTGTCGTCGGGGGGGGAGCAGCGGCTGGATCCGCTGGGGGAGGAGCTGCTGCGCCTCCAGCTTGGGCAGGGCCTTCGGTAAAAATCCACTCGTTAGGGCTGGATTCTAGGGGCTTGAAGGATTCTAAATTTCCCCCACTTTGCTTGACAATTTGGTTAATGTCCAACAGCAACGTTTCTAAAGTCGCCCCCTGAGCAAATAAGGCTAAGACATTTTCCTTTTGCTGTTGGGTTGTAGCTAAATTCGCTTTAGCCTCGTCCATTTGGCGGATTTTTGATTGTTGATTGGCGATTTCGGCTTCTTTTGCCGCAATTTGCGTCTTTAAATTCGTCTGTTCTTCCATCGCAGGCAAGAGCATTTTAAAGGCTGCAAATCCAGCCAGTCCCAACCCGAGGACGGCAATTAAAATCCCTTGAATTTGCGGGGTGAGAACAAAGCTACCAATTTTATAACTTCCTGGCGGTGGAGCCGCTTCAGCCCGGGCTGCCTCCATTGCCATAAACTGTTCGCTGACGGTCATCGTTGAATTACCCCCTGTTGTTCGAGTAAATTGATGCGAGTGGTCAGTCCTTCAGCCCGAGTTCGCTGGAGATCAGCGAGAATTTCTGAAGCCAGAACGTTGCTCACCGTGGCATTAATGTTATATTCGACTACTTTTGGCAGTTGAAAATCTGTCGGGGGACAGGTAACTTGTTGACCTTGGAAACTGGGGTCGCATTCTACCTGCACCGGATTGTCTACCAGGGTGGCGTCAATTAACTGGGTTTGACTGTCCTTAAAAAAGGCCGATCGCTTCAGGGTAAGCACAAAATCATTGACATCATCAAAGGTTTTGGCATATCCCTGAATCTGGATTGTTTGTTTGACTTTTGTCCAAGGCGAGGAGGCTTGAATTTCTTCTGGGGGCGCTTGTTCGATGGTATGGTTGAGATTAGCCACTTGCACCCCGCTCGGGAGGCGATCGCGCAGTTCTTGTAACAGCGCTGACATCGGCTTGACTGACGTATTGAAAATATTGGCAAAAAAGGTGATTTGGGTATTCAACTGCTGAATTTCAGCATTGATAGCTTCCACCTCTTGAACTTGTGCACCCAAACTCCCGGATTGACTTTCTAGGGTAGCCAACTGTCCCTGGAGTTCGGTATTTTGGTTATTCACCACAAACCAGCCCCCCATGACCACGGCGATCGCCGAGACCCCTGCCGCCAGTCCCCCAATCAACATTGTTGTTTGTTGTCTGGATGTCTGACTGGTTGATGGTTTAGGGACTGGGGGCTTATAATCAGCGCGATCGTTGAGAAAATTAATTTCTAGACTATACATTTCATTTGGCCTCCCGCATGGCTAACCCCAGCACAACTCCCAATCCTGGGCGCTGCATTAGGGGCATTTTTTCTTCATCTACTTCCAGGGCTAAATTCTCCACTGGATCCACTACGATGCTTAATAAACTTAATCGCTGATTGAAAAAGTCATCCAACCCTCCAATCGATGCGCCCGGTCCTGCCAGCAGGAGCTGTCCGATCCTCCAATCCTTCGCTCTGATTCATATAAAAATCAATTGAGCGCCGCAGTTCGTCCCCTAACTCAGAAAACACTTTAATAATAGCCTGCGTTCCCGGGCTACTTCCTCCCCCCATTGTACCTGACCCCGTACTTTCTGTTGGGTTAGCCGGAATGGTCATCCCCTGCAACATATCTGTATTGCGAGAAGGGGGTAAATTCATCGCTTGGGATAGGGCCGTTTGTACTTGATAGGTCCCGATCGGGATGGTTCGGGAAAACTGGGGAATCCCATCCACCACGATCGCAATTTCGGTACTATCAAACTGAATATCGGTCAGCACCACCGCCTCTTCTGGCGGTAACTGTAGCAGTTGTTCTCGAATCGTCCGTAACAGGGCAAAACTAGAAATCTCCAGAATTTCTATCCCTAATCCCGCTTCTTGAAAGGTACTAATATAAGTATCCGTCACCTCCTTGCGAGTCGCCACCAGCAGCACCTGGACCTTTTCGATGCCATCCTCATCCATGAAGTCCCCTAACTTTTGGAAGTCCACATCCGCCTCTTCTCGGGGAAACGGCAAATATAGACCCGCCTCTTGGTTCATGTACTCCCGCAATTCCAAATCATTCAGTTCTTTGGGAACTGGGATAATCCGAATCACCCCTTCGCGCGCCGGGACCGCAGTAGCGACCCGCTTAATATTGGTTAAATTATGTTCCGCTAGGGTTTCTTGGATAATTTGAGCCATCTCCGGGGGGTCCGCAATCAACCCTTCTTCCACAACGCCTTCGGGGACTTCCACCGTAGCGTATGTTTCTAGTTGATAGGAGGCACCCTGTTGACGCAGTTGCACGATATTGAGTCGTTCTGGAGCAATTTCCAGTCCAATTCCATTGGATCCTTTAGACAGGAATTTTTTAAAAAAATTAACCACGGTTTGGTCCCATATTGAATGAAAGGGGGTGAGTTGGAAGTCATCAAAACCCTAGGTGACAGCAGGCAGTGCTTCTCCCTAATCTTAGCAAGCAAGCCCAGACTGACACTGCCCAAGGCGTTCCCTAACTAGGAGTTCGCGGAACAGTCCCCCAGGGGGATAGAGTATTCATAATCTAACCAATTTAAGTTAAAATCAGCACGCTTTCCCTGGGTCAAATTCCCGTCACGATCATGATCTCACCCGACCTTATGGGTCCTGTGCTAATTAAGCTATGAGAGTAAGAATCAACAGTTGGAAACGGTTTGGACTATTTGCCTTGTCGGGGTTGTTCCTGAGTTGGGCGATCGCCTGCACTCCCGGTACTGGCTCCAATTCGGGACAACCCGCATCGGGGACCTCGGAAGTTGAATTTTGGACGATGCAACTCCAGCCCCAGTTTACGGACTATTTCAACACCTTAATCGCCACATTTGAATCGGAAAATCCTGACATCAAAGTGCGTTGGGTTGACGTGCCTTGGTCCGCAATGGAAAGCAAGATTTTGGCCGCAGTTTCGGCCAAAACTGCCCCAGATGTGGTCAACCTGAATCCTAATTTTGCCACCCTTCTTGCCAGTCGCAATGCATGGCTTACCCTGGATGATCAAATCCCGGATGAGATTCGCCAGCAGTATCTTCCCAATATCTGGAAAGCAAGTACCTTAAATGGCGAAAGCTTTGGTATTCCCTGGTATCTGACCACGCGAATTTCTATTTATAATACCCAACTTTTCAACGAAGCTGGCATTGACCAACCCCCCAGCACTTATGCTGAATTAGCACAGGTGGCCCAACAAATTCGCGACCGAACCGGCAAATATGCCCTTTTTGTGACATTTGTTCCCGGGGATTCCTCGGAGGTCCTCGAATCGATGGTCCAAATGGGAATGCAACTGGTGGATGCGGAAGGCAAAGCTGCTTTTAACACTCCAGAAGGTCGGGCGGCGTTTCAATATTGGGTAGATCTCTATAAAAAGGGTCTCTTACCTCGGGAAGTCCTCACCCAAGGGCATCGTCAAGCGGTCCAACTGTATCAAGCCGGAGAAATCGCTATCCTCGGGTCCGGACCCCAATTTTTCAAGACGATCGCCGAAAATGCCCCGAGTATTGCGGCTGTCTCGGTGGCGGCCCCCCAAATCACCGGCGAAACGGGCAAGAAAACCGCAGCCGTCATGAATTTGGTCGTGCCTCGGGATACGGATGTCCCAGAAGCAGCGGTTAAGTTTGCCCTATATGTCACCAATGATGAGAATCAGTTGACTTTTGCTAAGGATGCTAATGTCTTGCCTTCTACTCTGCAAGCCCTCCAGGATACTCATTTCCAAACTTTACCCGCAGATGCTTCCCAAATCGATCGCGCCCGCATGATTAGTGCCGGGGACCTCAAGAGTGCAGAGGCCCTGATCCCAGCAATGGAAGATATCCAGCAATTGCAACGGATTATTTACGACAATTTGCAGGGGGCGATGTTGGGTCAACAGTCGGTGGATCAAGCCGTCACCAATGCGGCCCAACAGTGGGAGGCCCGCAATTAGACGGGGACTCCGGAATCACCTACAAGAACTGTCTGTGGATTGATACCAAATCCGGTTGTAAAAAGTCGGTTTTTGCTTTTAGCCTGCGCTTCTCGGGCTTTGTAAGTATAGCCCCACCTGCGCGGGCTAAAGAGTAACAAAGTCGGTTTTCTCGCTTTAGCCTGCGGAGGCAGGCTTCGTCTGCGAGTGCCCCACCCTTTAGGGTGTGGGTTTTTACCCACTAGCCCTGTCAAGGTGTATTTGTCGGAGTAAGGGAACTCCAAAAAATAAAATCTCCAAAACGTTCGTTCGTAGATCAACAGAGTAGCCCCTACACATACCTTCCTTTCAGTTGAACGTTTGGAGGATTTATATTTTGCAATCCCCTAAATGCTTGCGCCCATGTAGGGGCGATTCGCGAATCGCCCCTACAAATCACGATTTTTTGTCATTCAATTGATTACCTTGACAGGGCTAGATAGGAGAGACTCGCCGACCGTTCAGGTGGTTAGATTGTGGTTATCACCTAAATTTTTCGGGAGCATCTCAAGAAGGCAAAGAGACCTAACCCCCCCAGCCCCCTTCCCTACGAAGTCAGGGGGAGCAAGACGTATAAATTCCCCTTTGAGGCCAAATTGAGATGCTCCCAATTTTTCTCCCCTGTTTTAGGCAGGGGAATATTTTTATCATCCCTCCCAATTCATCCCTTATGATTTTGGGGATCAGCTAAAAAATAGCCCAGCAAATAAAGAGATCCACATAAGACGGTGAGGTTCCTGTCTAATTGCAAGGCTTCTTTTAAAGCCAGAAAAAGGTCAGCATAACAGCGAATGTCCTCTAATTCAGGACAGATATTTCGGGCAAGGGTGGCTAAATCTTCCGGTTTAGCCGAGTCATGATCGGGGACGGGAACTAAGTATAAGTGGTCTCCCGATCGCAGTAAGGCGCTGAAGATACCGGAATGGTCTTTTGTAGACAGCATTCCCATCACCCAGGTGACCCTGGGTCGCGAGGCCCCTTCAGGGATGTTAGGGCGGGGTTCAGGGGCCTTGAGACTCTGGACATAATGACCGAGGATTTGGGCAGCAGCAGCATTATGCAGCCCCATCAATCAGCAGGGGGCGATGGTCTCGCATCACCCACTGGAGGCGTCCCGGCCATTGAGTTTTGGCCATTCCCTGGGCAGTCGCCTCGTCGGAAATTTGCCACCCCTGTTCTCTGAGGGTTTGTACCGTGGCGATAGCTAGGGCAGAATTAATTAATTGCGCTTCACCGGGGAGGGGGAGGGGATAGGAGAGTCCTTGGGCCTGGACCCATCCCCGTTGGCAGGCGATCGCCGTGGCAGGTTCAGGAAATTGGGCGGGACAGTTGAGTTCAGCAATGCGGCGATCGACCACAGTTTTTGCTTCCGGGGGTAAGGGTCCCACGATGGCGGGACATCCCGGTTTGAGAATTCCCGCTTTTTCCCGGGCAATATCGGCCAGGGTGGGGCCAAGGCGTTGCCAATGTTCCCAACTAATGGAGGTAATCACGGTCACCAGAGGGCGATCGCAAACATTGGTCGCATCCAAGCGGCCCCCGAGTCCCACTTCCATCACCGCCACATCAAGCTGTTGTTGGGCAAAATATAGCCAAGCTGCGGCAGTAATCACTTCAAACTGGGTTGGAGAAGGCGCTGAGGGGTCGATCGCCTCGGTGACTTGAATGAGGACCTCCTGCAACCCTTGTTCAGAAATGGGGCTGTCATTCACACAAATTCGTTCCGTCCAATCCACCAGATGCGGCGAGGTATAGCGACCGACTCGATACCCCGCTTCCATGAGAATAGTAGAAAGATAGGCACAGACAGACCCTTTTCCATTGGTTCCGGCGACATGAATCAAGGGAACGCTGTTGTGGGGATTGCCTAAATCATTTAAAAGTCGTTTGATGCGATCGAGGCCCAGTTCGACGCCAAAACGTCCAAAGGAGGACAGGAGAGAATCCACAGTTTCCAGTGCCATTACCACCCAATCTCGTGAAAGTTAGACCCATTTTGGTTAAGAAACTCCACTATATCAAGCAAAAGTGCTGCCGAGACCAGATATTGTTACTCAGATTGTTCCAGGGCAATCAGGTCCCCCTGTAGCAATTTCTGAAACACTACTGACGATCGCCCTAGGGAGAGGTTAGCCTAGCAGATAAGTCACCATTCAACGCTCTCAAGGTCCAGCACTTATGGCAACAGAACTGGCAATCGATACTCGTGGACTCACTAAGCAATTTGACCGACAGATCGCCGTTAATGATGTTCATTTACAA
Organism: uncultured cyanobacterium; assembly: GCA_963821735.1. GTDB lineage: Bacteria > Cyanobacteriota > Cyanobacteriia > Cyanobacteriales > Laspinemataceae > Laspinema. The sequence goes on along the minus strand of CAWGFK010000070.1, from coordinate 107,175 downwards.
GTCGGTCCCGGGGAAGTTTATGGACTAATCGGACCCAATGGAGCCGGAAAAACAACTTTAATCCGAATGCTGGCGACGGCAGAGGAACCCACAATTGGGGAAATTTATATTAATGGGGAACGCCTAATGCGGGATAGTCATAACCCCACTTTGAAGCGTCGCCTGGGGTATTTACCCGATGATTTTCCCCTGTATGATGATTTAACAGTTTGGGACTATTTGGACTATTTTGCCCGACTTTATTATCTGCGGGAACCCCGGCGCAGCCAACGTCTTTATGAAGTTTTGGAATTAGTTCAGTTAGAGAATAAGCGCAACAGTTTGATTGCTACCTTGTCCCGAGGGATGAAACAGCGGCTTTCTCTGGCACGAACCATTGTCCATGAACCGATTTTATTGCTACTCGATGAGCCAGTTTCAGGTTTAGACCCCATCGCCCGAATGCAGTTTAGGGAAATTATCAAGACTCTGCGCGAAGCGGGGATGACAATTTTGATTTCCTCTCATGTGTTGAGTGACCTGGCGGAATTGTGTACGTCGGTGGGCATTATGGAACTCGGGTATTTGGTGGAAAGTGCGCCTTTAAAAGAACTTTACCAGCGCTTGAGTCGCCAGCAAATTTTAATCTCGACTTTGGGTAAGTTAGAGGCATTGGAAAGAGAACTGAAACAGTTTCCGCAAGTCGAGGGATGGGAGGTCAATTCCGATGGCAAAACTTTGCGGGTGCATTTTGCCGGGACTCCGGAAGAGAGTGCCAATTTGTTGCGATCGCTCGTGGAGGCGAAGATTCCTTTGCACGAATTCCACTGCACTCAGGAAGATTTGGAAACGATTTTCCTGAAGTTAGGGCATAAACAGGCATCTTAAACTCTAGCAAATGGTTGGGTTGGATCGGACTGAAATTTTAACTCTGAGTTAGGCATTGATATTGAAGCGTTAAGAATCATCAAAGAAGGTCTGAAATGATGTCTATAAGATTATTAGAGAACTTGGGGGAAGGGAATCCCCAGTTCGTTCGAGAATTAAAAGGGCGCTTGAATCGCCGTTCGGTGGGAATTGTTTTGTTGTTATCGGTCATTAGTCAGTGTGTCATCGTTGGGGGTTCTTCTGATCAAAATTGTATTGCCTGGTCTGAAGAGGTTGGCGGATACTGTCAACAGGATGAAATGGTCATTCAGTGGGAGTCTGTCTTTCATACTCTCAGCTTTATGCTGCCGTTGCTGTTATTCGCTGGAGGCGTCTATTTATTAAGTAGTGATTTAGTAAAAGAACAACGCCGAGGAACCCTCAATTTCCTGCGGTTGAGTCCGCGAATCAGTCAAAATATTTTACTCGGTAAATTGCTAGGGGTTCCAGTTCTCTTGTACCTGGGACTCGGGTTGGCGATTCCCTTACATTTGATCGGTGCGATCGCCGCAGGTGTTCCCCTCGGGTGGCTCTTTGGTTTCTACTCAATGATCGCTGCCTTGGGGACTTTTTTATATATGGCATCCCTTCTCAATGCCTTATTTGTGGTCAAAGGGCAATATCAACCCATCGTCAGTAGTGCTTTAGCCGGTTGGTTGGGTTCCAGTTTTGTCTCCTTTTTCATGTACTACTTTAAGTGGGATTACAGCCAGTTTAACGAGTCGGAATTTAATTGGTTTTTCTGGGAAGATTTTGGAAGAAATTATCACCAGGGATTTTTCTGGTTATTCATCAGCTTACTCATGGGAAATTACTGGATTTGGCAAGGACTGAATCGGCAGTTCAAGAATCCCCAGGGTACGTTATTAAGTAAGGGTCAAAGTTATGGGGTAGTAGCCAGCCTTCAAGTTTGGCTCCTGGGTTTTTTCTATCCCGTGATGAATCAAGCTGATATGGAAAATACTTTGATGCCGATGATGCTTGGGATGTCTGTCTTAACGGTGGGCATATTTTTGTTGATTATTCCGGCGATTTCTCCCCAACGACAAACCCTTTTGGATTGGGCTCGCTATGCTCATGAAGATCGGCGGCAAGGGGTTAAACGTTCCTACTCTAAATGGGGGGATTGGATTTGGGGAGAAAGAAGCCCATCGGTGGTGGCGATCGCCCTAAATTTGGGAATTGTAGCGGCTATTTGGATGCCTTGGATTTTACTCTGTCAGGTCAGTTTCTCTACCACCCAAACAGCCGGGGTGGCGCTGCTGATGACCTTAAATTTAATCTGGATTTATAGCGCGATCGCCCAGTCTTTGTACTTGATTAAATTCCCCAAACCCGGACTCTTTTCAATGGGGATTATAATGGCTACCCTGATTTTACCGCCCCTGGTGTTCGGCTTATTATTCCACGCAGGTTATGTCACCACCATTTTATGGATCCTGTTCGTCTTTGGTTCACCCTGGTTTGCCCTCACGCAAGGATCCGCAATGGCTACATTTTTTAGCTTACTAGGTCAGTTTGCGGCGATCGCAGCTTTAACTTTCACCCTCAACCATCAGATTAATCGAGCCGGTGCATCCCATTCTAAATTGCTATTTGCTGCCAATTCTACGCAAATCGCTCCCAAAGTTTAAACCGGGATTCAGCCTCTCTTGATGCTTCCTTTTTTAGATATTGTTGTTCCTTAAGGAAATAGTTCAATGACCCATCATTTACTGGATCGTCTCGGGGAATGGAATCCCCAGTTTGTTCGCGAATTAAAAGGGCGATTGACCGGGCGTAACGTGACCTTTGCTGTGGGGTTATCCGTCCTGACCCAACTGGTTATTTTTCTCATCTTTATCAGCCAAATTCCTTCACTTGACAACAAATACTACTCCGGCCATTATTGTCTGGTTGAACAAGATTACTATTGTCTCGCCGTCGATTGGATTGAGTGGTGGAAAGACTTAAATCATCTGTTTTATTGGATTTTCCCCCTGGCGCTGTTGAGCGGGGGAGTCTATCTCCTGATTGCCGATTTGGCGCGAGAAGAACGACGGGGGACCTTGAGTTTTCTTCGCGTCAGTCCCCAGACGAGTCAGAGCATTTTAATTGGAAAATTGCTCGGGGTTCCGGTGCTAATTTACCTGGCAGTGGCAGTCGCCTTACCGATGTATGCAATTTCGGCAACTTTTGCCCAAATTCCCCTCTTGGAAGTGTTCAGCTTCTATCTCCTCTTGGCCTCGCTTTGCGGTCTGTTTTACAGCGCGGCGGTGCTGTTTGCTTTAATGGGAGGTCAACAAGCCTTCGTTGGGGCTGGTATTACCCTGGGGATGGTCTGGTGGGCCATGAATCTTGAATTGAATCACTACGATTGGGAGCCACTACAATGGTTTGATTTTACCTTTAATCGGGATAATCTCTGGAACCTTCAGCTATTTGCTGTAGGCAATTGTGCCATTTGGACCTACTGGATTTGGCAAGGATTGCATCGAAGATTTCGCAACCCGACAGCCACAATCATCAGCAAAAAACAAAGTTACGTCTTGGTTTTTTGCTGGAATTTCCTCTTGTTAGGGTTCGTGACGCCCCCTGTAGACACAGGTGTATCCGTTTATCTATGGTTTAACAGCCTGGGTTGGATCGCCACCCTGAATTTATTCTTATTTTTGGGTCTGATTGCCGCCCTCTCCCCACCGCGACAAACCCTCTTGGATTGGGCCCGTTATGCTCACCAAGCCAACCGTCAATCGGTGTTACAAGATTTAATTTGGGGAGAAAAAAGTCCGGCCCCTGTGGCGATCGCCATCGGTGCCATCATCACTGCCCTCGTATTCATCCCCTGGGTCCTGTTATGGCCCCTGGAAATGGTTGACAAATTGCAGGCGATTTCCGCGATCGGCATCTACGTCATCTTGACCGCAATTTATGCAGTCCTGGCTCAAATCATGCTATTGCTCAAATCCAAAAAGGGAACATTGTGGGCGACTAGCGTTGTGGCGGCGGCGATCGGTGTCCCCCTGCTCATCCTCGCTCTAGTGGGAGGACAACCCGAAACCATCCCCGAACTCTATCTGCTCTCCATCCTCTCCTTAGCTGGCCTAGAATACGCCACTACAACCCCCATTTTTATGGCATTCCTAGGGCATCTCGCCATTTTAGCGGGACTCTCTCTCAAGTTACGTCAGCAACTCAATCGGGCTGGAGAGTCCGCCACCAAAGCCCTCCTCATGGGCAGAAAAGTTAGTTAATCCTCTGATTCTTCAAGGATGTTTTGGTCAACATCCCGTTATGAAGGAGAGATTCACCCTCTCCTTCTCCTCCCTTTTTTAAATCTTGTTATCCCGTAAGGAAATACTTCAATGACCAGCCGTTTAATGGATTCTCTCGGAGAATGGAATCCCCAGCTTGTTAGAGAATTAAAAGGTCGATTAATCAATCGTCATGGGACCTTATCAGTGGGGATTTCCCTCGTGGTTCAACTGGTGATTTTTCTCACTTTTATGAGCCAACTTTCCGCACCTGATGTCCCGTATGGCTCTTATTGTTTATCCCAAGGAAATGGCTTTTGTGACGTTAATTGGCTCCAATGGGGGAAAGATGTAAATCGGGTGTTCTATTGGATTTTGCCCCTGGTGCTAGTGAGCGGGGGAGTCTATCTGCTAATTGCCGATTTGGCGCGGGAAGAACGCCGGGGAACTTTAAATTTTCTTCGCGTCAGTCCCCAGCCGAATCAGAGCATTTTAATTGGAAAACTGCTCGGAGTGCCGGTGTTAATTTACTTGGCCGTGGCGATCGCCTTACCGAGTTATGCCGTCACCGCAATGGTGGCCCAAATTCCCCTCCTGGAAGTTTTTAGTTTCTATGTCCTCCTCGCCGCCCTTTGCGCTTTATTTTACAGTGCAGCGGCGCTGTTTGCTTTAATGGGAGGTCATCAAGCCTTCGTGGGGGCCGGTATGACCCTCGGAACGCTGGGGTGGTTAATGTCTCATGAATGGAAATACTCTAGAAATCATTGGGCGTCAGACGAATGGTTTGGCTTCCCTTTAAATGGGGATAATTTATTCAACGTTCGGCTATTTGCTCTAGTCAATTGTGCCTTTTGGACCTACTGGATTTGGCAAGGATTGCATCGACGATTTCGCAATCCTGCCGCTACCCTGATTAGCAAAAAACAAAGTTATGCTATGGTTTTTTGCTTCAATAGCCTTTCCATAGGATTAGTAACGTCTGAATACCAATCAGAATATGTCATTTATGGATGGTTTACCAACCTGTATTTTATCGCCACTCTGAATTTATTCTTATTTTTGGTTTTGATTGCCGCCCTCTCCCCGCCGCGACAAACCCTCTTGGATTGGGCGCGTTATGCTCACCAAGCCAACCGTCAATCGCTGTTACAAGATTTAATTTGGGGGAAAAAAGTCCGGCCCCTGTGGCGATCGCCCTCTGTGCTACCATTGCCGCCTTCGTCTTCATCCCCTGGGTTTTGTTATGGCACCTGGAAATGCTCCCGAAATTGTACGCGATTGCCGTCGATCGGCATCTACGTCATCTTGACGGCAATTTATGCGGTCCTGGCGCAACTCATGCTGTTGCTCAAATCCAAAAATCGAGCATTGTGGGCGATTGGCGTTGTGGCGGCTGCGATCATCATCCCTGTGCTTATCCTAAATCTATTAGGAGGACCCTTCAGCGCCCCCGCATTCTATCTGCTTTCCATCATCCCCTTAGTTGGCTTAGAAATCATGAGCCTAGAACAGGCCGTTACAACCCCCCTTTTCATGGCATTCCTAACGCATCTCGCTATTTTAGCGGGACTCTCTCTCAGGTTACGCCAGCAACTCAATCGGGCTGGAGAGTCCGCCACCAAAGCCCTCCTCATGGGTAGAAAAGTTAGTTAATCCTTTGATTCTTCAAAAAGAAGGGATTCACCCTCCCTTTATCCTCTCTTTTTTTAATGTTGTTGTTTTTTCAGGAAATACTTCAATGACCAGTCGTTTAATGGATCATCTCGGGGAATGGAATCCCCAGTTTGTTCGGGAATTAAAAGGTCGATTGACCGGGCGTAACGTCACCTTATCAGCGGGGCTTTCCATCGTAGCTCAACTGGTGATTTTTCTCGCTTTTATTAGCCAAATCCCCGGGGCTGAAGACCAACATGGATCTTATTGTATATACCAAGAAAATAGCCCTTGTCTCGTCAATTGGATTCAGTGGAAGGAAGACTTAAATCAGGTATTTTATTGGATTTTACCCCTGGTGCTAGTCAGCGGGGGAGTCTATCTGCTAATTGCTGATTTGGCGAGGGAAGAACGCCGGGGGACTTTGAATTTTATTCGCGTCAGTCCCCAGTCGAGTCAGAGCATTTTAATTGGAAAACTGCTTGGGGTGCCGGTGTTACTGTACCTCGCCGTGGCGATCGCCTTACCGAGTTATGCCATCACCGCAATGGTGGCCCAAATTCCTCTCTCGGAAGTGCTGAGTTTCTATCTCGTCCTAGCCGCCGTTTGTGCTGTATTTTACAGTGCGGCGGCGCTGTTTGCCTTAATGGGAGGTCATCAAGCCTTGGTTGGGGCCGGTTTAACCCTCGGAACGCTGTGGTGGTTAATGTATCATGAATTCTATTACTATGGAAAAGATTGGGCATCACACCAATGGTTTGGCTTCCCTTTAAATGGGGATAATTTATTCAACGTTCGGCTATTTGCTTTGGTCAATTGTGCCATTTGGACCTACTGGATTTGGCAAGGATTGCATCGACGATTTCGCAATCCTTCCGCCACAATGATCAGCAAAAAACAAAGTTACGCCTTGGTTTTTTGCGTGAATATTCTATTCTTAGGCTTAGTGATTTCCTATTTGGGTTCAGAACCCGATCCGAAATTATCGGCTTATCTATGGTTTGACCGACTGAGTTGGATCGCGACCCTGAATTTATGCTTATTTTTGGGTCTGATTGCCGCCCTCTCCCCACCGCGACAAACCCTCTTGGATTGGGCGCGTTATGCTCACCAAGCCAACCGTCAAGCGGTGTTACAAGATTTAATTTGGGGAGAAAAAAGTCCCTCACCTGTGGCGATCGCCATCTGTGCCACCATCGCTGCCCTACTCTTTATCCCCTGGGTCCTGTTATGGCCGGTGGAAATGCTGCCCAAATTGCAAGCGATTTCCGCGATCGGCTTCTACGTTATCTTGACGGCGATTTATGCAGTCCTGGCTCAAATTATGCTGTTGCTCAAATCCAAAAAGCGAGCATTGTGGGCCACGGGCGTTGTGGCGGCGGCGATCGGCGTTCCCCTGCTCACCCTAGCCCTACTGGGAGGACAAGCCGAAACCATCCCTGAGATTTATCTGTTTTCCATCCTCTCCTTATCCGGCCTAGAATACGCCACTACAACCCCCGTCTTCATGGCATTTCTAGGCCATCTCGCCACCTTAGCGGGACTCTCCCTCAAATTACGTCAGCAACTCAATCGGGCTGGAGAGTCCGCCACCAAAGCCCTCCTCATGGGTAGAAAAGTCAGTTAATCCCGATCAGATAAGGGGGGCAGTCTCTGTACTGCCCCCCTTCTCTATAAAGGTTATGATACCAAATCCGGTTGTTATACGGAATTCGCTTGTAATAGGTCTATAAAAACCCACACCCTCAAGGGTGTGGGTTTTCTTTGACAACCGGATTCCGTATGAGTAATTCCGTTACTTACTGCTCAACCCGGTACCGTCTGATAACTCATAATCTTAATCACTGGACCCGTTTCTGGCAAACTACCCGTAGTCAGTTCAAGGGAATTGGCATTGACCTGTTCGACAACCCGATTATCCAGAACTGATAAAAACTCATCCACCTCAACTAAATCGCAAATCTCAGCATCTGCGGCAGTGGTGCGATAATGCATGGGAATCACCACCTTGGGGTTCAATTTGACCATTGCTTCCTTGGCTTCCGAGGGAGTATAAGCTTTTGGACCTCCCCCTACGGGCAGTAACAGCAAATCTGGGCGTCCCATCAGAATTTGCTGTTCTGAATTAATCGGTGCTGCTGCGCCGCCTAGGTGGAGGATTTTCACCCCCGCTTGGGTCCAACTCCAGGCGACATTGATGCCAAATCGTCGTCCGCCATAGCGATCGTGGTCCGTGCGAATCCCTTGGATTTGCTTGTTGCGAAACTGGTAGGACCCGGGTTCAAACAATAATCGGGGTTGTCCTGGGAGTCCTTCGGTATTTCCTTCGTCCAATAACCGCGAACTAATTAAGACTAAATCTGCGGAGACTAACGGGGGGGGATATCCTGCGGTACATCCGAGAGTCCGGAAGGGATTGACGAGGACCCGCTGGCCTTCCCCTTCAAATAAAAAGCAAGTATGGCCTAACCATTTTACGGAGAGAGAATTAGTGTTGTTAGCCCGGTTTCCCGAACTGGGGGGCGTTTGAGCGGCCCATTGTTGCCATGCTGAAGGAAGTGTGGTGGCAATCCCTGCCAAAGCCGCTACTTTCCCGTAATGGAAAAACTGTCGCCGATTAATCATGATCGCAATCGCTACAAACAGCGGAATTTAAAGGTCAACGGTCGAGGATGAAAGGTTCGATTAGACGAGGGATTTCAACTGATCAAGAAAGTTTTGCAGCAGTTGTTTTCCCGGGGTGGTGAGGATGCTTTCGGGGTGAAATTGCACGCCTTCTAAGGTGGGATACTTCCGATGTCGGACTCCCATGATGGTGCCATCTTCTACCCAAGCGGTAATTTCGAGTTCAGAAGGACAGGTATCTCGGTCAATAACGAGACTGTGATACCGCGTGGCGGTAAAGGGATTGTCGAGGTTTTGAAAGACGCCCACTCCGTTGTGATGAACTTCGGAGGTTTTACCATGCATGAGTTCCGGTGCACCGACGATTTGACCGCCAAAGACTTGTCCGATGCATTGATGGCCGAGGCAAACGCCGAGAATCGGCAGGGTGGGGGCTAATTCGGTAATTAATTCCAGGGAAATGCCTGCATCTTCTGGGCGTCCGGGTCCGGGGGAGATGACGATCGCATCGGGTCCTAATTTACGAATTTGGTCGAGGGTGATTTGGTCGTTCCGGTAGACGCGGATATCTGAGGCGATCGCCGTTTCTTTGCCCAGTTCTCCGAGATACTGGACGAGGTTGTAGGTAAAACTATCGTAGTTATCGATAACGACAATCAAGGTAGAGACTCCTGTTTAGGCGAACAATCATGAGATCTCTTGCAAAAAAAGGATTGATCCTCCAACCCCCCTTAAAAACGCCAATCGGCTTTTTAGCATTTTGCAAGAAGTCTATTATAATAATTGGGGATTTTAGAGTTTAGAGTTTAAAGCTAAGAGTTGGCAGTTTAGGCCAATCCTGTTAAATTAATCCATTGACATTCTCTGATAGAATAAGACGTTTTTGAACCGGAGTGGAGTGGGTCTGATTCAGGAGATTGAGAGGGATGCCGGTTGAGGACTCCAGGAGTCGGGTGAGGGGTGGATGAGTTCCACCCTGCCCGATCGCGATTGAGACTGTAGCCTTGGCAATTCATAACCCGATGAGTTTAGGCGGGGACCGTACAGGGTGTAAACGGGACCGGAAACGGTCTCCCCAGGTAAGGGTAAAGACCCAGAGTCACAGAATACTTTGCACCCAGGTGAATAAGGGGGGTAACAGCAGGCATCCGGCCACGGCGATCGCGACGATCGCTGAGATTAATACCGCCCCTGCGGCACAATCTTTGGCAATTTTAGCCAAGTCGTGGTAAGTTTGCTGAACGGTTAAATCCACTACGGATTCTAGGGCCGTATTCAGGAGTTCCATGGTTAAAACCGCCCCAATTGTTAATGTAATGATGGAAATTTCTACAAAGCCGACTTGTAAAAAAATCCCTAGGGCGATCGCCACAGAACCGATGACCACATGAATCCGAAAGTTGCGTTGGGTTTGGAAGGTGTAGCTGATTCCCGTTGCCGCATATTTAAAACTAATGAATAAGTTCGTAGCAACCTGCCAGGACAAATCACGATTGAATCGGGTAGGCTGATGCGATGCTCGCTTGGATGGTGGGGTCGATCCCTCTGGAGACATAGGCAGAACAGTAGACAAATTTGATGATGGGTCAACGGATGGAGTCGGTTGGCCGGTTATTTCCGAACGGTCTATTTTCATAGCAGATATTGCTTCCGTGCGCTAGGAAAGCTCAGATACTGAAACCATACTACAACCCCACTTTTTAAGAAGTTGTGTTGTCTGTATCGTTACAAGGCAAGACCCACAGCGGTGAGTAAGGTTTCTTGTTGACCTAGCATCTGCATCAAACTCTCTTCATCCGGATGATCCCAACCCAACAGATGAAGGAGTCCGTGAGCCGCCAACCAAGCGAGTTCTACGGTGAGGGAATGCTCCTGCTGTTCGGCTTGTCGAGCGGCTGTGTCCACGGAAATAATAATGTCCCCTAAATACAGAGGAATCTCTGCGGGGATAGACTCTATCTGTGGATACTCTACCTCTAAAGCGGCAAAGGATAACACATCGGTGGGTTTATCTTGATGGCGATATTGGGCATTGAGTTGTTGGATTTCCCCATCGTCACTCAGGCGGATGCTCAGTTCATAGCCGATCGCCGGGGGCAGTTCGGTTTCAAGCTGTTGCAACCAAGTCTGGAACCACTGGTCCCAGGTTTCGGGGGCAGTCGCCTCGAACTGCACTCTCCCCGCCCCATCAGACTCCCAATAAGCATTTTGCACACTCAGATCGAGTTGAATCGTTTGACACTGCACTCTATTTTTTGTCCTCTGCTTAACGGGTTAGATACGCCAGTCCCACCAACAGCCCCAACAATCCTACCGTCGTTAGGAAGAAGTGCTGCAAAGAGGTCCCCCGCTTGCGAACCATATTTCGCATAGCCAGTTTCACATAGCTATCTTTGGGGCTTTCTGGGGCTTCACCGGGCTCAGATTCAGTCAAGGGGGCCGTGTCAGATTCAGGTCGGTCGGACAACTCAGACGGGGTGGATGGGTGACTCATCGCAGTTAATAAAATTATGAGTTGTGAACAAAATTGATAGCATTTTTTTCAATTCTACCACTTTTTGGGAGTTGAATTCCTCCAATCTGTAAAAAACCGGGACAGAAATTACCCCGACCCTGAAGTCAACTCTGATGGGGAGAACCAGAAAACTCCCAATCCTATCCGGTTACCTCTGGAAAATTTTCTCAGTCCTGGCGGATCAACCGACTCAGAACCCAACAAAAAGCCTATTAAAAACTCAGAATATTGAATCCGTTCTTCTGAATTTTTAATAGGTTTGACTCAGGGAAAATCCATCAATTAATCTTGATTCTTACAGAGAATTGCTATCCCCTAGCTGGGTTTCCTGGCGAAGATAGGCTTCGATGAAGGCGTCGAATTCGCCATTCATAATATCGGTAATATTGGTCGTTTCAACCCCAGTGCGGAGGTCTTTTACCATTTGATAAGGGTGAAAGACATAGTTGCGAATCTGGTTCCCCCAGGCGGCTTCTACCATATCCCCCCGGATTTCAGCAATTTCTTGGGCGCGTTGCTCTTGCGCGATCACGAGCAATCTGGCTTTGAGTAAAGCCAGGGCTTTTTCTTTGTTTTGAAGTTGCGATCGCTCCTGGGTACAGCGCACCGCGAGTCCCGTGGGCAAATGCACCACCCGCACGGCAGTTTCCACTTTATTCACGTTTTGACCGCCTTTCCCCCCAGAACGAGAGGTGGTGATTTCTAAATCTTTCTCGGGAATCTCTAACTTTACCGATTCATCCAACATCGGCATGACTTCGACTCCCGCAAAGCTGGTTTGCCGTTTGCCGTTGGCATTAAAGGGCGAAATTCTCACCAGTCGGTGAGTTCCTTTTTCTCCCTTCAAGTAGCCATAGGCATAACGACCCTCAATTTCCAGGGTGGCTGACTTAATCCCCGCTTCGTCTCCCTCGGAGATTTCGCTACATTGGACTTTATACCCGTGACTTTCGCCCCAGCGGGTGTACATTCGCACCAACATTTCTGTCCAATCTTGGGCATCGGTACCCCTGGCACCGGCATTGATGCTCAACACTGCACCGCTTTTGTCGTAGGGTCCACAGAGCAATTGTTCTAATTCCCAGCGATCGAGTTCTTCATCGAGTTGGGTGAGGGTAGATTCCGCTTCTTGACAAAGTGCCTCATCGGGTTCCATTTCCAGCAGTTCTAAGATAGCCTTGGTATCTTCTAGGCTATTTTTCCACTGATGATATTGGTCTAAATGAGACTTGAGGTCGTTGAGTTCTTGCAGGGTAGAAGATGCATTGCTCTGGTCTTCCCAAAACTCGGGTTGAGCGGCTAATTGCTCTAAGTCGTGGATTTTGGCAGTGAGGGCGGGAATGTCAAAGATAGTCCTGGGTTTTACCCAGGCGAGCGTACAACTGTTCGACTTCCCGTTTGATTTCTAAAACTTCCATGTTGGCTGTCGCGGATTTCCTTTCTCAATCATGCAGATAACTGATTGTTATTGTAGCGAAACTTGGGCCAAGCAGATTGTTTTCCTTGGGGTGACGATGCTGCTTACCCCAGTCTCGATGGGAACCGGGCCTCTCCTCGCTTTGCCTGGGATTTTAAGGGGCGATCGCCGGGAAGCCCGTGATCTCAGCAACGTCCAGAGGGGGCAATTTGACCGGGCCTTAACATTTCTTCATAACTTCTGGACATACTTTACATTCATCAGAAAAAATTTCCGTATTTTTGCTGAAATGCCTGATTTCCCCCCAGAGGAGTTCCGTAAAACAACTCTAGTGGCTGCCTCTATCTTCAGGCATACTAAAACTAGGTTAAATGTATTAACTAACTCTTAAGACAGTTTTTCTTATTCTCCAATCCACCGACCCTGAAAACCAGGGAATCCCTTTATTTGAGGCTCTAAATAAAATGGCGACTCAATCCTCTTCTATGCACTACCGAGGGATGGAACTATTAGTCTCCTATCACCAAAATCCCTCGGTGCTAGTTCGCAATCAGCTCGTGCGCTTAAATGCTGGTTTGGTCAGAAAAATAGCTCACCGAGTCAGCCATCAATGTGCTGAACCCTACGAAGACCTCGAACAAATTGGTTATTTAGGCTTAATTCGGGCGATCGAGCGATTTGAACCCAGCCAAGGTTGTGCCTTTAGCTCTTTTGCAGTCCCCTACATTCGCGGCGAAATGCTGCATTTTTTACGGGATAAAGGGTCTTCGGTGAAAATTCCCCGGCGGTGGCGGGAATTGCAAACCCGAGGCGAACGAGTCCGCGAAGCATTAACTCAATCCCTCGGGCGTGTCCCAACTGATGCAGAGATTGCCGAACAGTTGCTAGTTTCTGTGGAAGAATGGCGGCAAACGAAGTTAGCCACACAAAATCGGATGCCCCTAAGTTTAGATGCCTTGGTCTCTGTCCAGGTTGATTCCCCGGTGACCTTGGGTGATACCTTGGTGGATCATCACTATCAATCCCTCCAAAGTTTAGAAGAAGAACGCCAACAACTCCAACAAGCCCTCAGTCAGTTGGAAGAGAAGACTCGCACGGTGATTGAGTCGGTATTCTTTAATGAAATTCCCCGCAAAGAGGTGGCGGAGCAAATTGGCGTGAGTCCCATGACTGTGACGCGCTGGATTAAACGCGGAATTGAACAGTTAGTCGGTGGGTTACAACCTTCGGCGAGTCCCACGGAATCCTAACAAAGCAGGAGAAGAAACCGGGTTTAAGCAAGATAGAAGGCTTTCACCCGATTATTTTTTATGCCTTAAAACCTGCCCGATTTTCATCAGCAGGGTTGCTCAAATTTTTGACAATTTTGAAGCCAATTAATGCTCAAAAATATCTTTATATTGCAGTAAATCTAAAGAAATAAACACGGGCAAACATTGGAAGCACTGCTGGGCGAGTTCCCAACGTTCCTCTCGTTCTAGCATGACTTGTAACTTCTGTTGAACTCGGAGTAAATAGCGCACATCATTGGCGGCATAACTTAACTGCGCTTCTTCTAGGTTGTCTGGATTGCCCCAATCGGAACTTTGGGCGCTTTTATCCAGTTCAACTTTGCAGAGTTCTTGGACGACTTCTTTGAGTCCGTGGCGAGGGCTGTAGGTGCGGGCGAGTTTGCTGGCGAGTTTGGTACAAAATACAGGTTGGACGGCGATGCCGAGATGATAGAGCAAGGTTGCCATATCAAAGCGGGCAAAGTGAAAGACTTTGAGGATATGGGACGCTTCGAGAAGTTCTTTCAGATAGGGGGCTTCTTTTTGGCCTCGGGGGATGCGAATGACGGTGACGTGCCCCTCACTGTCGCAAATCTGCACCAAACAGAGGCGATCGCGCTGGGGTAAGAGTCCCATTGTTTCCGTATCCACCGCGATCGCCGAGGCGGACAAATACCCTGCCAACTGTTCCGGTGTTAAATCGCGATCGGCCACTTGAAATGCTTGCAATGTCATAACGTACCTGTACTCGTACTCTGGGTAAATCCAAACCCCAATCTATCAAAAGCCAGCCCTCTCCAAAAATTTAGGTCCCCCAGTCTGTGTCAGATTGAGGGACCCGAACCTTACCGACCCTTAATAAAAATTTGGCTGTAATAATACTCGCCTTTGGCATTTTTAGCAATCCCAATGCCGGTCAAATCATAAGCCCCAACCATATTCTTCTGATGGCCGGGACTGCCAATCCAACCCTCTACCGCTTGATTGACCGGATCCCGATAGCCCATGTTATACGCTAAGTTTTCCGCAGCCCTACGATAGGACAGGGATTGACCGATCGCCTTAATGCGCTCATCAAACCCATCATGACTAAAAGTCATCTTACCCTGGGCCATCGCTTCACTATGTTTTCGGGCCTGGTCAGTGATCCGTGCGTCTACAATTAAAGGCGGCAGATTCTGCGCCTGTCGATATTGATTCACCAGTTCATGAACCCGTTGTTCCATCTCGCTAAATTCAGAATCCGAAGTTGCCGGAATCGGAGTCGTTGGTTGAGAACTCGACGCAATTCCAGCATCTTCTAATCCAGATTCCAAAGAGGCAGAAAACTGACAACCACTTACGGTCGTCGCCATCGTGAATAGAGCCAGCTTTGCCAGTAGAAATCCGAGTTTCATGAGGTTTAATCCAGTTAGGAGTTGGGGAGAAGATGTTTCGCCACCGTTTGTACGTCTTTGTCACCCCGGCCCGAACAATTAATCACAATCCGAGGGCTACCTTCAACTTGAGTACAAAGGGTTTCTAAATAGGCGATCGCATGAGAGGTTTCCAAAGCTGGAATAATCCCCTCTAATTGCGATAACCGCTGAAACGCCTCTAACGCTTCTTTGTCCGTAATACTGTAATATTCCGCCCGTCCCAGGTCTTTCAAATAACTATGTTCGGGACCGACACCAGGATAATCCAACCCGGCACTAATCGAGTGGGCCTCAATCACTTGGCCTTCATCATCTTGCAGTAAATAGCTCATCGCCCCATGCAAAACCCCGATTTGGCCGTGAGTCAGGGTCGCCGCGTGTTTATCCGTATTCACCCCTTCCCCTGCCGCTTCTACCCCAATCAGGCGGATTTGGGATTCGTT
Source organism: uncultured cyanobacterium (assembly GCA_963821735.1). Lineage (GTDB taxonomy): Bacteria > Cyanobacteriota > Cyanobacteriia > Cyanobacteriales > Laspinemataceae > Laspinema. The sequence goes on along the minus strand of CAWGFK010000070.1, from coordinate 91,694 downwards.
GACAAATTCATGGAATAACCCCATTGCATTGGAACCTCCGCCGACGCAGGCGAGAAGAATATCCGGCAACCCGCCCCATTTTTCCAGGCATTGAGCCCGGGTTTCCTGACCAATCACTGCATGGAAGTCACGGACCATCATGGGATAGGGATGGGGTCCTGCCACGGAACCGAGAATGTAATGGGTGGTTTCCACGTTGGTTACCCAGTCGCGAATCGCTTCGGAGGTGGCATCTTTGAGGGTGCCCGTCCCAGCAGCAACCGGGCGGACTTCAGCCCCCATTAGGCGCATTCTAAACACATTCAGGGCTTGACGTTCCATATCGTGAACGCCCATATAAATGACGCATTCTAGGCCAAAGCGGGCGCAGACTGTTGCTGTTGCAACGCCATGTTGACCCGCGCCGGTTTCAGCGATAATCCGCTGTTTGCCCATGCGTTTGGCGAGGAGGGCCTGGGCGATCGCATTATTAATTTTATGAGCCCCGGTATGGTTGAGGTCTTCCCGTTTCAGATAAATTTGGGCACCACTGCCGTCGGGTCTAGCATAATGTTGGGTCAGGCGTTCGGCGAAATACAGAGGGCTGGGACGTCCGACATAATCATGCAGCAACAAGTCTAGTTCAGCTTGAAATTCCGCATCGTTGCGATATTGCTGATAGGCGGTTTCCAGTTCCGCTAGGGCAGGCATGAGGGTTTCAGGGACATATTTGCCGCCAAAGCGTCCGAAGCGGCCAAAGGTATCCGGTTGTTGGGGGTTAGAGGTGGGGGTTAGGGGTCTGGGTGTCGTAGTCACGGCGATCGCAATAAATGAAACAATAAAGGAATCAGACTTCCATTATACGAGTCCACTGCTCATTCCGGAGTCCTCCGTTTGTCTGGCTTTTGCTCTTTTAACCCTCTACAGTTTGCACTAGGCTAAACTACAGTGGATTGCTGTTTCATACAATTTGATACGGTTTATGGACGCTTCTAAAAAGAAATCCGGTCGGGACAATCGCATCGCTTATCAAGAATTCGGAACAGGTAGCCAACCGAATGCCGCCACGGAACGTCCGGTTACGGAACTGCCGCCCTCTGAGCAAAAGATTCGAGTGCAAGCCTCTCGCAAGGGGCGCAAGGGTAAAACGGTTACGGAAATTACCGGCTTTCAACTCAAACCGGAAACGTTATCGGACTTGGCAAAGCAGCTCAAAAGCAAGTGCGGAACTGGGGGGACGGTGAAGGACAATACGATTGAAATGCAAGGGGATTGCAAGCAAAAAGTGGTGGAAATTTTGACGGGTTTGGGTTACCCGGCAAAAATCAGTGGTGGCTGATTTGAACTCCTGCAAAACATTATTTTGGAGTGCGTTCGCGAAGCGTGCCGTAGGCATCACATCTTGCTCGCTAATTCTCTAGGGGAACTCCAAAAAATAAAATCTCCAAAACGTTCGTTCGTAGTGACTGCTCAACGAAGTAGCCCCGTCAATGTAGGGGCGCAATGCTCGAAGCCCACCGGAGGGCCTGCACATTGCGCCCCTACAGATACCTTCCTTTCAGTTAAACGGTTGGAGGATTTATATTTTGCAATCCCCTAAGTGTCTATACCGCATCAGTCCACCGAACCGCTATAAGAGGGTTTTGCCCGGTTTTAGGGGAAGCTGTTCTAAACAATTTGCTTCAAATTTTGAGCGACGCTGTTGAGGCGATCGGTGCCGCTTTTGACTTGGCTAATGCCTTGGGCGGTTTGATTGGCCACTTTATTCAGGGAGTTCATAGCTTCTACGACTTGCTGAATGGCGATCGCTTGCTGTTTGGCGCTTAAAGAGATTTGTTGGGTACTTAAGGTAATGTTATTAATGGCTTCGGTGACTCCCTCGAAGGCTTCAGCGGTTTCTTTGGCAATTTTTAAACTCGCTTGAACGGTTTTACTGCCTTCATCGGTGACAATTACCGTGGAATTAATCGCCGATTGAATGTCTCCAACGAGTCCATTAATCTTTTCGGTGGATTTCTGACTTTGGTCGGCGAGTTTTCTAATTTCACTGGCAACTACGGCAAATCCTTTGCCATGTTCTCCGGCTCGAACTGCTTCTACTGCGGCATTCAGCGCCAGCATATTGGTTTGAGTGGCTAAGTCACTGACGAGTCCAGAGATATTACGAATTTGAGAGGTTTGTTCGCTCAAGCGGAGGATTTGTTCGGCGATTTCTCCGACTTTTGCTTTTAAAGCGGACATATCGGCTAAGGTGCGTTCAACGGCTTTGCTCCCGCCTTCGGTTAAGCCTAATGCATTGCGGGCATCAGCGGCAGCGGCTTCGGCTTGTTGAGCGGATTGTCGGGAGGATGCGCCCAATTCGTCCATCGTGGTGGTGGTTTGATTCACCGACGCTGCCTGATCGTTGGCAATGCGTTCTTGTTGGGTCATGGTGGTGGCGATATCCATTGAGGATTCGGTGATTTCCTGGGCGACTTCTTCAACCCTCCGGTTCACTCCCGAGGCGATCGCCCATACGGCATAAGCCATTAACCCCAGTTCGATTAATCCGCCCAGAATTAGGGTTAATTGTAAGTTGTTTAAGCCCGTTTCCAGGTTTCTGATTTCTTGAGTTCCAAGTTGTTGCTCGGTGGGGGTTAAAAGGGCTTCGTTGCTGCCTAAATTTTGGGTGGCAATGGGCTTGAGGCGGGTCCAGGATTGCTGCGCTTGTTCTCGGTGAGAATAGAGCAAGAGCAGAAGTATCAATAATCCACCGAAAGGTAGCAACGCTACCCGCAAAATGTACGAGTTGAGTTTCCGATTAGAATCCATATAAGTTTTCCATTCTTTAGCAGGGGATCAACTTGTAATGACCCTTGAAGGTCTCAGAATTCCTGAAAATTTGTTGTAGTTGCTACCGATTGAAGGGAGGAAATTATTTTCTCCCCGGTGATGAGAATTTATAGAAAATTATATCATTTCTGGGAGGGTTTTTTGGAATCTGGGGAGGGGGAGGAATTCTGGGGGTTGAGGTGGAGGAGGAAGCGGAATTTAGGTCGAGCGATCGCCTGATGGCGGATTGCTCTGGGGTTGAGAAATCCGTAGTTTTACGGAAAAGAAGGCGGGAGCATCCCAGGAACACACAATTGCCTTTTCCTGGGTTCGAGCTGAGGCTGGGGGGAATGGAGAGCGCGATCGCCTGTTTAAAACCGGGTTAAGGGTACAAAAATGGCGATCGCAAAACTCCTCGGCTTGGAGGGGGTGAGGTGGTCTCATCCACTGACCCGCCCCCCCGTTAAATCGCAAAGACAAAACAGAACACAGCGCGATTAAAGTGGTTTTAAACCCCGAAATCCAGAAGCTATTGTTCGAGGTTTAGTAATAGGATTGTTCCTCGGGTTCTTGGGCGGGTAAAACCTTTTCCAAAGATTCTACGAGCTTGGGTAAATCTTGTTGCACTGTATCCCAAACCACTTCTAATACTATCTTATCATATTCATGGATAATTCTATTCCGCATCATAATAAAAGGAATTCGCGACAGAGAAACTCGGGTGCGTTCGGATAAACGACGTTCCGCCTCTCCAATCACCTCTAATCGGCGAATCACCGAATCTTGCAATTGAACATCTTCTACAAAACTGGACCAGCTACTTCTAGAAACGTAGTTCAAAGCGAGTTTTGCCGAGATTAAAATATCCAACAGATATTGCAGGTCACGGGGTGCCAGCATAAATTACCTCAGCTACACTTTAAAAAATAAAACGGCAGATGTCGTGGTGGGTTGACGGAAGGGATTGGAACTTGAACCACCCTGGCGCGGCTCCTCCCATCCTAGAGTCCCGCGATCGCCCACCCTGAGCGGTTCAATTTTCCTGAGATCTCCTCGTTTTGGCAAGGACGGAGTGGGAGTAAAATTGAACCAAGCAAAAATACAGCGAGCCATTGGTTTGCCCTCCCTTTTTTTTTCCAGGTTGAGATAATTAAGCGCCCCGGAGGGATGCTCTGTTTGTTGATCTCTAGTCATAGCGTCTGTTTGCGAGGGTCGAGTCACTGTACCGGATCTACCCTACCATCGTTTTGCTCTAGGTGCGATCAAAGTTGCTCCTGTAGAGCCTCAAACAGGAGAGGGGTTCCTCTGGGGTCGCTACTCAGGGGCAGTTGCCCCCGCGCCAGACTAAAGTCCGTCCCCAATCCGAGTGATCAACCCCGGGGATGGTGTGCTCACTGATGCATCCTTTGGGAAACAGCTAACATAGGAAATAGCTCGGAGGAGGACAACGCCGAGAGTGCTTCTGCGGTGTCCGTTCGAGATCCGTTGATATTGTATTTAACAGAAGAGGTAAAAAATGGATCCTATTCGCCTGATTTGTGCTATTTTTCTGCCGCCCCTGGGCGTTTTTTTACAAGTGGGTTTGGGTCGAGATTTTTGGATTAATCTCGTCTTAACTTTCTTGGGGTACTTTCCAGGGATTATTCATGCTGTCTGGGTGATTCTCAGAAAGTAACCGCCGCGACAGACGCGGGCTCACACCACGCGATTGATAATCATCCAGACATCCCCATCGGACCGAACATGGGGAACTGAAATACTGGTAAATCCGGTAATAAAAGGCTTGTAATAAACCTGCCAATAACTGGTAGAAATATCATCGGCGATCGCCTTGAGGGCTTTGACTTCTTCGCTGAGTTCATTGGCGAGTTCATTAATCCGCTGGGCATGAACTCGGGCGCACTCTCTGGACTCTTCGACTTGGGCGGCGATCGAATTTTTTCCAGGTTGGTGCTTTAATTGGCTCTGTTTTTGCGCCAGTTTTCTGTGGAGTGCGGCGATCGCATCGTCAATTCCTTTCACTTCTACCGCAACTGCCGCCGTTTCTCTAGCCGCACGTCGATAAGCCATTGCGATCGCTTCTGGGGATTCATCCTCTAAAGAAAGCTCATCAATGGCGAGGGTGGTCCGTTCCCGTTGCAGGTCCTCAATTTGCGAGAGAATGGCTACTATTTCGTCTTTCCGTGGATCTATCATCGTTGACTTATTTTGCCTATCTGAATTTCCGTTGAATTCGTCGCCCCTATTGCTTTCATCGCAAGGCACAACGAACGGGAGCGACCCTATTCTATAGAATATCCTAGATGAGACCGCTTGCATCAATCTCTCCGGCCCCCCTTACAAAAAAGCGGGGATCTCGCGGGAATGATGCTAGGGGTCTATTTGACTTGACCGTGACACCAGGTCCCACATATTTAAGTAAATTCCACATTCAATTGAAGTACCCGTGAGGATAACCCATTTAACTCACGGGAGAAAGTTTTATAACTAAAGCTAATTTATAGAGTTAGATTAAATTTAACCTCTCTATACTAAGTGCTTAAATATCTACCCGTGGAGAGATGAAAACTATAAATTTTTTAAACTAAGTGAAATATTTATGCCAATAGAATGAGGATTCTCAATAAAAATTATTTAATGACACCCCAATCTCATTCAGTGTATTCATGGAGAGGGATGTGCTTTGGGCTAATCCCATGAAAAAATAAAATTAATAACACACAAGGCATAGGCTCTTTGTGCAACTCTTCTGATTTTAACCCGGAAACTTAACTGAAAAATGCTGTTCTTGCGGATTAGAGCAAGGACCTGTATTTCACTCTGTGCGGTTCCATGCTTTAGGCGATCGCTCGTCTGAAGTTATACCACCTACTCAGGGTAGGGGAAGCCGGGGATTACCTCTTAAAGGTAGGTCAGAATGATTGAGGTCCTCTAACTCCGGTCCCACCCGCCTTCAGTTGGGCTAAGGGGTGATTAAACCGACTGGGGAAGATGAAAATAAATTTTTAGAAATCTCGGAAAAAATCCGGTTAACACAAAAACTGTCCACATTTCTTATTCCAAAGGTTGATACAATGAACAAAATTAACATCTTAAATGTAAGCCTCGATAACCTAACCCAAAACGAGTTACTTCTTCTCCTTAAGGAGAAAGGCGGGGTTGTGGTCACTCCCAATGTTGATCATTTAATAAAACTGCAAAAAGATCCAGAGTTTCATCACATCTATCAAGAGGCAGATTATCGGGTTTGTGATAGCCAGATTTTAAAAATTGTCTCCAATTGGCTGGGCAGTCCAATTCGAGAAAAAATTTCTGGATCTGACTTATTTCCAGCTTTTTATAACTATTTTAAAGATGACCTAGATACTAAAATTTTCCTCCTCGGTGCAGCGGAGGGAGTCGCCCATAAAGCTCAACAAAATATTAACGCTAAGTTAGGCCGCGAGATGGTCATCGGCTGTTACTCTCCTTCATACGGGTTTGAGAAAAACGAAGCCGAGTGTCAAAAAATTATTGAGATGATTAACGCATCCGGGGCCACGGTTTTAGCCGTGGGAGTCGGCGCACCCAAACAGGAAAAATGGATCCACAAATATAAAAATCAGTTGCCGAATATCAAAGTCTTTATGGCAATTGGTGCAACCCTAGATTTTGAAGCCGGGAACCGTCCGAGATCGCCAGAATGGATGAGTAAATATGGGGTGGAGTGGGCCTTTCGGCTGATGTCTGAACCCAAACGTCTGTGGAAGAGATATTTAGTAGAAGACCTGCCCTTTTTCTGGTTAGTGTTTCAACAAAAGTTAAATCTCTACCGATACAAAAGTCCCATCGGTCAGTTACTCAAAAGAGCTGGCTTAATTTCCTCAGAACAAGTGGAAGAGATTTTGCAAGAGCAAGCCTATCAGCGGCATTTGCGGTTTGGAGACTTACTCGCACGCCGAGGCTGGGTTAAACCGGAAACTGTTGACTTTTTTGCTGAACAGTTACCCTATTTAGAAACCACTCATCCCCAGGAGCCTTTAGGGCAGTATCTGAAAAAAGCGGCCTTGCTAAATGATGACCAAATCAACCGGATTTTAAACTATCAAAGTCAAACCAGCATGAAGTTTGGAGAAATAGCAGTTCTCAAAGGGTGGGTGAAGCAAGAAACAATCGACTGGTTTCTAGAAACGGTTAAGGCAGAACAAAAAGTTCGGTCTTTCGAGGACAAGCAAAAGCATGGAAAACCATCCATGACACCTATCGCTTCTTAACTCAGTTTAAGAGTTTGAATTGCTCGTGAATTTATAACTCCAGGTGATTTTATCATACAATAAAACCGAGGATTGATTAACGTCAATCTTCGGTTTTGCTGTTTTGAATATTCAATCAATTATCTTCATCAAAGCTTTAATATTTTATCACTTCAAAATCAAACATTAGAGATAAAATAAACGTATAGAATTTAACAGTTTTCAGAGCGGGACATTGTAAAGGTCATTGTAAAGGTCATTTATAAAGAGCGAATTGGGTCATTAAATCAGGGGACTTTCTTATGCCCAAACTATTTTTTAACGTTCCCCGAGGGCTGACCATTTTCATTCGCTTCTGATACCTTCAGTGCCAGTCGCCCTCGGTTTTGTCAGTGCATTGCGCCGGAATCGTCAGCGCAAAACTAGCAATGCACAAGCGATGACCACGGCGAATTCACAGGAAAGGGCTACAGAAAAAACAAAATTTGCTCTCCTATTATGTACGGGCGATCGCCTCTGCATCCCGCGACTCTGGGTTTCTAAAAACCCTCAATTAAACAGCCACATTTTCTCATCAAAGACCCCCTGATAAATTAAACAAGAGGACCTTATTATGAGCCGATTTTTCTTCACCCGTCCCGGATTAGTTGCTCTCTGGGCTGCCGTTATCAGTTCAATGGGCGTGCTGATTGGAACTCCAGCACATGGAGCAACGTTTAAAGGCACAATTTACAAAACTTGGTTTCCCATTTTAGAGGGATTTCAACTTGAATATACCCTTGCCGATGGGATTTTAGAGACCGTTCTTGCTTCCGAACCCAATACCTTTTTCATGGATGGAGAGTATTTGGGTCCTGCGCCGAACCCAGCGATGAGCCTTGCGACCGTTGTCCCCGAGGTCGTAACAGATTTTAAAATGGATTTTGAGGTATGGACAGACCGGGATATGTCAGTGCCAGTGCGTCAATTTTCTCTTTTTGGAATTACCGAGGACGGATTATTCCTCCAACTCTTCGATGGGAACCAACCTCCGACTTACCGGAATATTTTCCTCTCAACTATACAAGCACCCGAGGGATTGCCTTTGAGCGCTTGTAAAACCCAGGCTTGTGATGCATCTGCCAACTTTGGAGGTAAAGGCGGGTTACACGACTCTCGGATGATTCACATACCCGTGGCCGAATCCCAACCCGTTCCTGAACCCTCCGCAGCAGTCGCCCTGGGTTTTGTCGGTGCATTACTCCTGAAACGTCGCCGAAAAACGGGTAGTCTCAAACCTGTGGCGATCGCCCCTCCGCAGATGAACAGTGATAACACAAGAGCGAAAACCGCTGTTTAACTACTGCGATCACCGGCGGTTACTTCCGATATTAAAATCGTGCGATCGCCTCTAACCATCCTCTCCGATTTACTTTTGCATTCAGCAATACAAACATACGAGTGTAAAAGCCCCAATAGCTTAATTAAAAAATGGTGTATATCATGACTCAACTCTTCTCGACCAATCCCCGATTCTTTCCCATTTTCGTTGCCCTTGCCAGTTCAATCGGAGTGCTGAGTGCAACTCCGGCGAATAGTGCCACCTTTAAAGCGAGGATTTACCAATCTCCTTTTCTCTTTTTTGAAGAGCAGGAAATTGAATATACTCTCGCTGATGGAATTTTCGATACCATCGTTTCTTCCCCCAGCAATACCTTTTTCACGGATCAAGATCCAGATTTGAATTCCGACCCATCTCTAGCCGAGACCCTTGCCACCGTTGTTCCCGAGGTTGTAACCGATTTAAAATGGTCAAGGGGCGGAGGTTTAGAGCCATTAGAGTTTGAAAAGTCTCTTTTTGGAATTACCGATCGCGGATTATTTGTCCAGTTTCTAAATCCGAGTCAAGGACCTTACGAAAATATTCTAATGGCAACTCTACAAGCACCTGAAGGATTGCCTTTAAGCGCCTGTAAAACTCAAACTTGTGAAGGGGAGGCCAATATAGGCGGAAAAGGAGGATTTGCCGGATTGCAAATCACTCAAACTCCAGTCACTGAAGCCGAACCTGTTCCCGAACCCTCAGCCGCAGTCGCCCTTGGTTTCGTTGGTGCATTGCTCCTGAAACGTCATCGCAAAACTGGAAGCACACAACCTCTGGCAAGTGCTAATAAACCGTAAAGCCAACGGTAATCTCAGCATGGGCGCTACGCTTATCAATCAACTTTTTCCTGAATTTGGGGCTGCTTAAATATTCGGATCTATAGCAAGCCTAAATAATTTGAACAATTTCGCAATAAACCAAGAGGAAAATGCCCCACTCCTCCATATTATTGGGCTTGATTATTTAGACTCGCGCTCGAAAGCCAATTAACTAAACAATAGGACAAGATTATGTCTAAACAATTCCTGAAAACTTCCCGATTCTTTGTCATCGTTGGTGCGTTGTCAAGCGCGATGGGACTCGGGAGTTTTACTCCTGCAAATGCAGTTAGTTTTAAAGGCAAGGTTTATGACCCTGCTTATGATATATTAGAGAATTTGGAAATTGAATATACCCTCGCCGATGGAATTTTTGATACCGTTATTTCTTCCCCCGCTAATACTTTTTTTAGCGATCAATCTCCGGATCTCTATTCTGACCCAGGGACAATGATAAGCTCTGCGACTCTTGTTCCCGAAGTGGTAACTGAGTTTAAATGGACAATGGGAGGAACTTTAGAACCCTTAGACGTTAAACATTCTATGTTCGGAATCACTGATGAGGGATTGTTTCTTCGGCTCTTAGATCCGGATGGAGGCTCAGATTTTCTATTTACTTTTACTTCAATCATCGAAGCACCAGAAGGGTTGCCTTTGAGCGCTTGTAAAACTCAGACTTGTGATGCATCTGCGGACTATGGAGCAAAAGGAGGCTACCACGGTTCTCGGATGACTCACACTCCAATTAATGAATCTCAATCGGTTCCGGAACCCTCAGCTACAGTCGCCCTGGGTTTGGTGAGTACATTGCTGTGGAAACGTCACCGAAAAGGGAAAAGCATTAAAAAGTGCTAAAAAAAGGTGAAGTGGATTAAGCCAGCAAAAATTTATCGGTTTGCAAGAAAGTGTCGTAGTTAAAGCCAGCAGAGAAAAAGTACAGATGTGGCAAAACTCTCTGGATTTATAACACGGTTCCCTTCTGAATCGAATCCGCTATTTTAAATGGCTCACAATTGGGCAATAAAAAGTAGTTTAAAAATCCCCAGGCTTACCTAAGTAAGCCTGAATTCATGCTGCTTAATTATACTTGTGGAACATCTTCATGAAACCTTTAATCTATTGTTTTTCCAAGGTTGAATATGCACGATAAAATATTATTTATAGAATGCAACAAGTTTTTAGTACATCAATCTTGCTTGCGGATTCGTTCATAAAAGAGCGAGCCAATTCATTAAATTACAGGAGTCCCTTATGTCGAAACTATTCTGGAATTCTCCGGGATTGAAAGTCATATCCATTGCTGTTGTCAGTTCAATGGCAATGCTAAATGCAACCCCAGCCAGTGCCACCACGTTTAAGGCCACAATTTACGAAACTGAATATAATTTGCCCGAGTTTGATTTTTTGGAAGATTTGGAAATTGAATATACCCTCGCTGACGGGATTTTCGATACCATTGCTGCTTCTGAACCTGATACCTTTTTAACGGATCGAGATCCGCTTTTCTACGAACTCCCCGACGACACAACCGTTGTACCCGAGGTTGTAACGGACTTTCAATGGACATTAGGTGGAACGTTAGAGCCGGTAGAGATTGAACGTTCTATTTTTGGAATCACGGACCAAGGATTATATCTACAAATTCTCGATCCGGAACTACCTCCGCAATATACCAATGTGTTTAGCACAACCCTGGAAGCCCCAGAGGGAATGCCTTTGAGCGCTTGCAAAACTCAGACTTGTGAAGGTACAGCCCGGATTGGAGGAAAAGAAGGATATTACGGTTTACGGCTTCGACAAACTCCAGTCAATGAACCCGAACCCGTTCCCGAACCTTCAGCCGCAGTTGCCCTCGGTTTTGTCGGTGCATTGCTCTTGAAACGTCGGCGAAAAATGGGTAGTGCCCAACCTGTTGCCACTGTAAATCCACAGTAAAGGGGCGCATCTCAATTTGGCAAAGAGACCTAACCCCCGGTGCCCCCTTCCCAACCCTCCCCTAAGAGGAGAGGGAGGTATAAGGAATAAATGTCTTTAGCACCGAAGGGGGAGCAAGACTTGTAAATTCCCCTTTTAGGCCAAATTGAGATGCTCTCCAGTAAAGGCAACGATGACAGCAAAAATGGCGTTTTGGCTTGAGTGTTATTCATCGCCAATCGCCCGATAATAAATCCCCCGACCATTGGTCCCGACAAACACTAAGCCAAACTGCTGTTTACTCGCTTCCATCCCATTGGGTTGATTGCCAATGGGAATCGCCGGGTCGCCGATGTCAATCCAAGTTTCTCCTAAATCCGGAGACCAAAAAATACTCTGCGGTTGATTAACAATTTTTCCATATAAATATAAGGCCGGAACTTTCTTTCCAGGGGCAGATTTTCCAAACGCAAATAAATAAGCCTGTTCTACTCCAGCAACTTTGGAAAAACTCTGTCCCCCATCGGGCGATCGATGTAGTCCTTCCTGGTCCAAACTGACCCAAACCTCTCCCTCAACTCCCGGCATTGTTTTCAGAAAATGCCAGTCTGATGAGGGCAGATTTTGATGAATTGGGGCAAAAGATAATCCGCCATCTTGACTGTGGTAAACTGTACCCTCATGGTAATAATAAAATCGGTTGCCATTAACCGAATCAGCCGCTAAAGGTTGAGACCATTTCCAAGGACCTTTAATACTATCCGGTAAGCCTTGAATCGGTTGCCAAGACCGCCCATTATCTTGGGTTTGGATGCCTTGGGTTTCACTGAGGGTTACCACAAATTGCTGGGGATTGGTGGCTGAAACTGCGACCCGCATCGGCATCATTTCCTCGGGAAATTGGGAGAATCTTTGCCAGGTTAATCCGCCATCGGTGGAGGTAGCCCCGCCATAGCGCGAGTTCCACCGATCGCCTCCGACTCGGACTAAATGCTCAGGAGATTTGGCCGCATAATCTAGGCTATAAGTCTCTTGAAAAGAACCGCGATCGGACCCAAAGCGTTGAGGCGGAATCTGATCTAAACGCGAGTGATAAAATCCTTCCACATCGGCTACTGCACTCAAGAGTAATGCACCCGTTGGGGGAGAGACGAGATCAAAGGTGACTGTCTGTTCATGACCTTGAGTGTAGTTGGTCCAAACGGGTTTGTTTTCATTAAAATTCTCCGTTTGCCAAACTCCATACCAGTCCGATAACCAGACTCGACCGGGAACAATGGGGTCAAATTTCAGGGCGGACAAATGATTACTAAAATAATCATCAGGCCACCAGGGAACGGTGTTATTAATCTGGGATTTTTTCTCAGTCCAAGTTACCCCGCCATCTCGGGAATGGTAAAGTTGAGTTCGGGTGGTTTCGCCATGACCGACGATCAGTTCTTGGGAATTTTCGGGATGAATACTTAATCCATTAAAGGGAGGAGTTTCGCGACCCAGCAAGCGCCGAAAAGGGTTCTTGGGGGGCGTAATATCTTGCCAGCTTTCCTGGAGATATTTGCTGACGCCTTGGGCATGGGTCACATAGAGAGTGCTATCGGAAGCGACGGCTAATTTAAAGGCATGAGAGGGACTGTCAGCAAGGGGATTCCAGGTGGTTCCGCCATCGGTGGATTCATAGAGCCGATCGCCGTAAACGCTGGCATAAATTTGGCTGGGTTGGTTGGGGTCGAAGGCGATCGCCAGAATGCCAATTTTTGAGTCAGAAGGGGTGGGAAAACCGGGGACAGGGTTCCAGGTCATTCCCGCATCAACGGACCGCCACAAGCCATTTTGTCGAGACCCAAATAACAGCAAATTCGAGTCATGGGGACTGACGACCAGGCGATTTCCCGCCCCGCGCAGTTCTTCGTTGCCTCCCATTGGCAGGCGCAGGTCCGACTTCACCCAAGTTTGACCGCGATCGCTGGACTTAAAAATTGTCCCGGGTTCGGCCCATAAATATTTGCCTGCCGCAATATACAAGTGGTCGGGATTGTTAGGGTCAAGTGCCAACCCTTCCCCGCCATAGTAACCACTTTCGGACCGGGTAAAGCGATCGCTCAGGGGTATCCAACGGGTATCAGTCGGGTCCCAACGGTAAAACCCTCCCATATCCGTGCGGATATATGCTAAGTTAGGCACTTGGGGATGGAGATAGAGGCCGGTGACATATCCCCCACCGCCCACGGCTACGTTATTCCAGCCCGAGGGAAAGTCGGTTTGTACCGCCTGGGGTTGAATCTCCTCGGGAGACTTGCAACCCGTCAGGGCGATCGGTTGTAAGAGAGCAACGGCTAAAAGTGCGATACTTTTTCGGGAACACATCCCCCAGTTCCGACTCCCGGGGTATCTATTTAGGGGTGAGTTCATTCCGCTCAATTTCGGGGATATTCTCCATGATTATCTTTCCACACTTGCTCACCCAGCCAAGTTAAGTTGGTGGGATTCTCACAGCTATCGATATGATGCCCTCCGCCATTCTCCGTGGTGGTTAATTCAAAATCATCTCCCCCCCACCAAGCCCAGACAATTCGCCCGATATTTCGAGGGACGGCAGTATTGAACATAAACTCAACGGGAGACTTAAATTCGGCATTTTTTTCGACGCCATATTCTCCGATAATGAGAGGAATATTTTTATCAATAGCCCGGTCTAAATAATCGGCCATTTTGGTTTCGGAATATTTCCATTGGTCATAGAAATGAACGCTAAACACTAAGTTCTCGTAACGTTTACCGTTAAAGTTTATGAGTTTTTGAGACTGTCCTAAAATGGCACTTTTTTCTGAAGAAACCGATTTAGAATTCCACTCCCCCGCATCTTGGCCCCAGTAATGCCCATCAATCACGATAATGTTATCTGCGCCGACTTCATCGCGAATCACTTGAATGACTTCTTGATGGACTTTCAACCATTTATCAATATTGGCACTACTCTCATGACCTCCCGGTTCATTCATGACATTGAACCAGACATAAGGGTTATTTTTATAGGTAGTGGCTAGGTCACGATAGAAATCTTTGAGGGTTTCTAAATCTTCCCCTTCATAGTAGGAACCCGTGTAATCATGGGCTTCTACCATTGTGACTAAACCGCGAGCGGTGTAAACGTCAATTATTTCTTCAATCGTGCCATTTTCGTCGTAGGATTCTTTGCCTCCTAAGAGTCGGACATTGACGCGGACGGTGTTAAAGTTCCAACAGTCGGCGACTAAATCGACATAGCTTGGGGTATTTCCCGGCCAGCCATAATCAGGACCGTTGATATTGGTTCCTTTAATCAGAAATTCTGAGCCATCCGGGGCGTAAATTTTACTATCTCTTACTTCAAAATTGCCTTGGTTTTGGGCCAAGCGATCGCGGTTGTCGAGAGCAAAGGACCCGATCGCGAATACAGTGGCTGATGCTGCCAATGCGATCGCCGTACCGACTAAAATAGAAGTTCGCATCTTTCCTTTAAACCCAGGGTTAAACATTGTCAAATTTTGAGAAAGTTTTGAGTGATTTTATACTAAATCGGGGGGTTGAGAACCGGGAATAGCCCAGGCTAATGAGGATTATAGCCCGATTGGGTAGGACTACAATCGGCTTGGGGTCACCCTGACTGGAGCCAGATTAGGGCTATAGTTTTATTTTAACCCGTGAAAGAAGCGATCGCCACATCGATTTAAGCCTGCTCTATTCTATCCATTCCAGTTATTCTCACCCCCTAAAAGCCCCTGTTATTCCCCCGAAAGGAAGAATCCATTTTCAGAGGTGATCCCTATTTTTAGAACCTGGAGAGGACTGCCCGATACAGGACTCCATATCCTCTGTAAATCTATTTAGAGATAGAGGCGAATGCTGTAAGCGTAGGAATAGGCTTATTTTGAATTCTCAAGTAGGGATCCAAGAAAGACTATCAGAATGGCAATTTTCAAGTTGACATTTGCTGCAAGTCTTGCCTAAGCAGTTTTATTGAATCGCGCCCTCGCTGCGATCATGCCTGCCAAACGGTTAGGAAAACTCAAGAACAATTCTTAAATCTCAATAGTTTCCTGCTCGATTAAAAGTAACTGACTCGCGATTTTTGAGTGAGTTATTCGCTAGATCTGTAGGTTATATTCTCCATCAAGTCGCCGGAGTATTGAGACGCATTCCCTGATACTTCTTGCCTTGACTTGGGCTTAATCTTATATGGCCTCGCCCCCCTATTTCGACTCACTCATGAAAGAGGCGATCGCATGAGCAATTCTTTCAGAGGCCGTCTGGGTGATATCGGCTGGAATGTTTGAACTTGAATATTCTCTAGTCAAGAAAAAATTATTGCAACTGAAAAAAGGTTCAACTATGAGATTTGGAGGTCGATTTTATTAAACTTTAGCAAATTTTAAATCAGGAGAGTTATGCTTATAAGCCATTCAAAACGTAAATTTTTTCTGATTACCTTTTTTTGCTCTGTGTTGTTGATCACGGGATTATTTTCATGGGTTCATTCTACCGTAAAAGCCGTTGAAGGCACTCCTTGGCTGCACGTGGAAGGAATCGATATTAAGGACCCCAATGGTCATAAAGTCGTTTTGCGAGGGATATCACTTCCGGATCTAGCCCTAAATGACTATCGGGATGGACAGGGAAAGTCGGCAACGGAACTCATCGAGATGCTCACTGACCGGGAAAATGGCTGGTATCCGACTGTAATCCGACTCCCCGTCTATCCGATATGGGAACATGGATACAATAACAATCCCACACGATACGATCAGCGATATATCAGACCTGCCGTTGAAAAATGCGTCGAAAAAAATATTTACTGTATTATCGATTGGCACTATGTCGATGATCCCAGGGACGTAGATCGAGAAACTCGGGCTTTCTGGTCGGATATCGCGGCCAAATATAAAGATTATCCAAACATTATGTTTGAGGTCTTTAATGAAAATAAGACCGATATGAGTTGGGCCGAGTGGAAAAGTATCACTCAACCTTGGGTGGATCTGATTCGCACTTATGCGCCTCAAAACATCATTTTAGTGGGAGCACCTCACTATTCTCAGCATTTATTTGATACTCCAGACAACCCAATTGAGGGGGAGAATATCGTTTATGTTGCTCATGTATATCCGGGACTCAAAGAACATCATTGGGATCGGTGGATGTTTAATTCAGCGGATAAAATTCCCATCTTTGTAACGGAATGGGGGTTTAGAAAGGGTTCTAGTAAAACTACCAGTGGAACGATTTCAACCTATGGCAGAGCAATCAAGAACAAGCTAGAAGAACATCAGTTAAGTTGGACCTGTTGGGTGGCTGATTATTCTTGGAAGCCAGAAATGTTTGATTCAGACTGGAATTTGCTAGTTGGAGAAAATTATATGGGAGGTTTTGTAAAAGATTATCTCGCCGAAAAAAGAGGATAAAATTTATCGCTCCAAATTGTTTGATAAATCCTTCTGAATTTTAGGGCGATCGCCCCCTGAACTCCAACCTTGCAAAACTTGGGTTTTGAAC
This sequence comes from uncultured cyanobacterium, assembly GCA_963821735.1. Taxonomy (GTDB): domain Bacteria; phylum Cyanobacteriota; class Cyanobacteriia; order Cyanobacteriales; family Laspinemataceae; genus Laspinema. The sequence continues at coordinate 75,048 of CAWGFK010000070.1, read as the reverse complement.
TCAAGATAAATGATGTAAATTAAACTTTCTGATCCTTCTTAATTGCCCGTAAAACTATCCTATCGCAGTCCTAAATCAGTTATATAATGGATCCAAAACGGGAGCATCTCAAGAAGGCAAAGAGACCTAACCCCCCCAGCCCCCTTCCCTACGAGGGAAGGGGGAGCAAGACGTATAAATTCCCCTTTGAGGCCAAATTGAGATGCTCCCTCCAAAACTGAGAGCCTTGGGAGTGCGGTCAGCTTTCACCTGGGCGCAGGCTTTGCATCAACCGAAAGCTGATTTTCTTACAAATTTTTGGGATTGCTATAGTTAAAGGTGACTTATTTGCTCTAAATACAGCCAGGAAAACCAGAAAAATGAGCAAGCAAAAATTCTATATTTTTGCAGTTTTTTTACTGATAAATAATCCAAATTCTTAAGAGTTTTATCCCACGAAACTTCAAGGGTCAGCCTCCAACAAAAACTAGGGGAGTCCGCTCTAGCTAGGATATAAGCGGCCTCCATCGTCTCCCCAGGTATCAGATAAAGCGAGAGTTTGCATTGCTAATAAATAAATTTTAAATGAGGGTGCCATCTAAAACTTATGATTCAAAAAATTATCAGTCCTTCGGACATTATCAAGCCTGAAAACTTTGAGGAAAAGCTAGTCTGGTATTCTCTGATAACGACCTATCTCATTTATTTATTCGGGGCGCAGCCTATCGCTTTCCCGGTGATGGCTTGGACGCTGTTTTTTTATGTCATTAAAAAGCTCTGGGAACAAAACTCAAATACCCCACAAGAAGAAAAAATTACTGTTCCAATCATCGCCTGGATTTGGCTGATTTTTATTCCCCTGATGGTGATTGCTTTGATTTTTTCTCATATCGATTTTAGCTTAGGGCTAGGTCGGCTGATTAAATCTTTAGTCAAATGGGGTAGAGAATGGGGACTTTGGGCTATTTTCCCCCTAATTGCTTGCTTAAAGATCCGACCGAGATTGCTTTATCGAGGGGTCTGTATTGTCTCCTCGCAAAGTTTATTCTTTATCCTCTTGTGTTATCTTGCCTATCTGGCTCGTTTACCCGAAGGGTCAATTTATGTTTCTCCTTTCCATCGAATTGGGGGCGGTTCTCAGGATTTTTATAAGGTGCTGTTCTACTTTTTGGATGGAGAAAGTGGTCAACCTCGCTTATCATTGTTTGCACCCTGGTCCCCCACTTTAGCCCTCATTGGGATGATCTACCTTTTTTTAGTTCGTCAAGAACCTAACCGAACGTGGCGAATGATTGGGACGATTGGCGCTGTTGCTATGATTTTGGGTTCTCTCTCTCGCATGGCACTGGTTTCGCTTCCTTTGGTGCTGATCGTAAGCTGGATTTTGACCCATTTTGATCAACCTATCCTCTATTTTACAGCAGGCTTGGGGAGTTCTTTAACGAGTCTGTTTTCTACCAACATAATGGGGTCTCTGAAGAGTTTTATCAGTCGAATCAACCAAGCTAGAGCCTCTTCTTCTGAGTTGAGATTTAAGTTAGCTGAATTCTCTTTGTACAAGTGGCGGACAGATGCTCCCCTCTGGGGACATGGATTTACAGAAGAAACAGGCCCTGGATATACCCTGTATTATCCAATTGGTACATCGGGCTGTGGGACCTGGGTTAATGTCCTTTACACAAAAGGATTGGTGGGTTTTATCGCCCTAATTATCCCTTTGGCTTGTACTTTTATGATCTTATCTTATAAGGCCAGTAAAAGCGAAACTGCACAAGTTGGATTAAAAACTTTTTTGGTTTTACTGCTTTTTTCGATTACCCAAGAAGTTGATGTACTCAGTTATGTCAATTGGCCTGGATTATTGATGATTGGATTAGCGCTAAAAGAATAATGTATTGAGGGGGCAGATTGCCTCTACGGGACCCGGATAATCGGGAAGAAAGCGATCGCCTGGGAAAGGGTTGGAACAGGGGAAGTTGGAGGCGATCGCATTGATCCGATTGATCCGATTGATCCGACTCCCCCTCATCCCACCCACCGGCTGCCCTAGTGCAACAAAACCCCCTCACTGCACAGTTTGACCTTGAAATTCAACATGGGGGTCGAGTTGATCCCCGCCCTGGTAAATATAATTCCAGGCTTCTGCATCTGCGAGTAAATGAGCACGCAAAAATAAAGCACTCCATCGGGCGATCGTCTCTGTCGCCACGGATTGGGCTAGGGTCGGACGCACGGAGTCGCGAGGGCTGTCTTCATTCGTGATGCCGTAGTGATTAGCACCCAGCACCGTCACCAAGGCTTTGGGGGGGTCTTGAATATTCTCGTAAGTGGCAACGACCGAATTCATTCCCCCCTGAATTACCCCATCGCGATCGCCTGCAATCAGTCCAAGGGGAATCCCCTGATTGGCGATCGGCAAGAGCACGACTTCTTGCTGAGTTTGGTCGCGGAATGTGGTCCCATAGAACACTCCGGCTCTAATGGCCTCTGGTCTTTCAAAAGAGTCGGTGCATAGCAACGGAGGGCAGATGTTTTGGATGGCCGCCAGTCCAACCGCGCCACCCCAGGAATGTCCGAGTAAGCCCACCGAGGACAAATCAACCCGACCGGCAAGGGGTGAAGTGAGATTAGACTGTTCGGCTTCCAAATAGGCCAGCACCTCATTCACCTGGGCCACCTCCGCCGCCAACCCAGAAAATTCTCGTCCCGAGATGGGGTTAACTAAGGTCCGAACTCGATTGGGAACTAATACCACAAACCCATAACTGGCAACAGTTTGGGCAAAGTTAGAATAGTCGGCCTTATCCACGAGTGCTCCGGGCAGTAACAGGGCCAAGGGTAGAGAAACCTCTGGCGAGACCACAGGATAATAGATATCGGCGGGGTCGTTTTCGCCATTGGTTCTGGGAAGGGTGGTTTCAAAGTGGGTAATGGTATCAAACATTGGTTCTGGAGTCATGGCGGCTACGGGAATACCACTAAAGAGGGTGACGAATGCAGCGCCTATGGCAGCTAAGAAAGAATGTCGATTAGGGATTAAAGTCATGATTGCAAGATGGGGTCCCGGGTAGGGACGAGATCCGTTACCCTAGTCCCACGTTGGATGTTGGAGTTTCGGGATGGCGATCGCGTTGAATCTGCTGTTCTTGGGTAGAACCATTCAACTGGTTGCCACGATTCTCAATCCAAGTATAAACCGAGGCGGGTAACCACCGCAGGACATAGGCAGCAATTAGGGTTAACAGGGTGCGCCGGGGTTCTTCCAGGAGGATGCGCCAGTAGGTGAATAAGGCGCGATTGATTAACTCCACCGCGTTTTTGCCATTTTTGACGCGAATGGCATTACGGGCGAGATATCGCAGTTCGTAGGCGATCGCCAAGTCCCACCATTGGGCGATCGCTTCGGGTGCGTATGACCGGGTTTTTTCTAACACCTGCTCCCAGCTTTCAAGCTGCTTCATAAAGTTCGCCGAAAGACCACCCGTATTCACCCGGTATAAAGTAAGCGCTTCGGGAATTCCTTCAAATTTCCAGTCGGTGGTTAACGCAATTCTTAACCAACATTCAATATCTTCCGACTGCCGGAACGCTTCATCAAAGTAAAACGTTTCCACGGTTCCATAGCGGTTCGCTTCAAACTCAATCGCCTCAAAAACCTCCCGTCGAATCACGGGAGTTGAACCATTTCCTAAAGGACTCCCGCGCAACAAACAAGGCACATCAATATCGGTGAGTTGGGGCATCAAATAGGTGCCGGTGGGATTCCCAGATTCATCAATTAAAGCCGACCGACTGAAACTAATTCCCACCTCTAACGCCGAGTCGAGATGCTCAATATGTTTTTCCAGTTTATTGGGTTCCCACAAATCATCGCTATCTAAAAAGGCTAAATATTCGCCTTGGGCGTGACGAATCCCGGTATTTCTCGCTCCAGCTAATCCTCGATTGGCTTGGTGAATAATCTTAATTCTGGGGTCATCGAACTGTTGCTCACAAATTTCTATACTCCGGTCCGGTGAGCCATCATCCACAATTAACAGTTCAAAATTGCCATAGGTTTGAGCCAAAACAGAGCGAATGGTATCAGCGATATAGCGCTCGACGTTGTAAACAGGAACAATCACAGAAACAAACTTCATCGGTTTAATATCCTCAGTTTAAAAAGCAAAAAAAGTAAATTGATGATCTAGCTACCCTGTTCTCGAAGAATTTGTTTTTGTTGAAACAGTCCAGTTAGTTTCATCCCTTGTGCTTCGAGTCGTTGATAAATAAACGGAGGTAAGAGATAGAGAGAATAGGCCGCAGCTACAGTCAGAAAAGTCCGACGGGGTTCATCCCGGGCGATTTTCCAGGAGGTTAACAGTGCGTGGTTCACCAGTTCCACCGCTTTTTTTTCATGACCGAGATTCACCATCCGCCTGGATAAAAAGCGAAGTTGATAAGCGCGGGCCATACTGCCCCATTTTGCCACCAGTTCCGGGGCATAAGTGGCCGTTTTAATCAGCATTTTTTCTAAGGAAGCTATCTGCTGGTCAACTTTAGTCGAAGCTCCTCCTAAATTGACGCGGTAGAGGGTAAGCACTTCGGGAATGCCTTCCACTTGCCACTCACTTTTGAGGGCGATTCTCAGCCAGCATTCCACATCTTCTAAATGGTGAAGATTTTCATCAAAATAGGCAAAAAATTCGCTATTATTTTGAATTGAGGGATGTTTAATTGCTTCTAGGGCTGCTCGACGAATCACAGGAACGGACCCATTGCCAATGGGATTTCGGCAGAGAATATGATGGGGGTCAATCTGGGTGAGTTGGGGCAGTTGATAAATTCCCAAGGGAACTCCGTTGAGGTCGATAAAGGCAGATCGACAAAAACTGAGGCCAACTTGGGGGGAGTTTTCTAAATGTTGCACGTGCTTTTCGAGCTTTTCCGGGACCCAGATATCATCCCCATCAATTAAAGCAATATACTCTCCCTTGGCTTGGGCAATTCCCCGATTTCGGGCTGCTGATACGCCTTGGTTCTCTTGGTGAATCAGGGTGATGCGAGGGTCATCAAAGGTTTGAATAATTTCTATACTGCGATCCGTTGCTCCATCATTGACTATCAGGATTTCAAAATTAGAGTAAGTTTGGTTGAGAATTGACTGAATGGTTTCCGCAATATACGCTTCAACGTTATAAACCGGAACCACTACCGAAACTAGCTTCATGATGATTTGTGAGATTGAAAAAGTGAATAAAAATTAGGACAGTTTGGGGAAACCTCGTTGATCTCAAGCTAGAAAAACGAGGTCCGAGAATACACCGCCACCGAGGGGTTAAGTTTTATACTGCAAAACTTGACGTTTTTGAAACCGTCCTGCTAGTTTCATTCCCAGATTTTCGAGTTGTTGATAAACGGGCTGAGGCAGCACTGAAAGGACCGTGGCAGCCGCTAGGGTGACTCCCGTGCGTTTTGGTTCTTCTAGCATCATTTGGGGGTGAGTGGCGATCGCATCCCAGGCCAATTTTAGGGCAGTCCTTCCATCGCGTAACGTCACCGCCCGCCGCGCCAAATATCGCAAGTGATAAGCGCGGGCTGGATTTTCCCACTGCGCCACCTCATCCGGCGCATACGCCCGAGTCTTTTCGATAACCTGTTCCCAGGACTCTTGTTTTTTTAATAATTTGGCCGAGAGTCCGTTAGAATTTACCCGATACAGGGTTAAAATTTCCGGAATTCCTTCCATTTTCCAATCGGTTTGCAGGGCAATTCTAAACCAACAATCGAGGTCTTGGGAGCCTTGTAATCGCTCATCCCAGTAAAAATCTTGCTGAATTCCATAGAGGTTATCTTGGAATTTAATCCCTTCAAACACTTCTTTGCGAAGGACCGCACAGGAGCCATTACTAATGGGATTGCGACAAAGGATATCTCGAATGGTAATATCCGTCAATTTTGGCATTTGATAAAGCCCCATTTGGTTTCCGGTTTCATCAATAAAAGCGGATTGGCTATAGCTAATACCGACTTCCGGGGACTGTTCTAAATGCTCGATATGCTTGGCTAGTTTTTCAGGGAACCAGAGGTCATCCCCATCGAGAAAGGCGATATAATCCCCTTGAGCTACACGAAGTCCGGCATTTCGGGCCGCATTTGCGCCTTGATTTTTCTGACGAATTAATTTTAACTTGGGTTCGTCAAATGATTCGCAAATTTCAGCGGTGCGGTCCGTCGAACCATCATCAATCACGATTAGCTCAAAATTTTGGTAAGTTTGGGCCAACACAGACTGGATGGTATCCACCATATATTGTTCTAGGTTATAAACGGGAACGATGACAGAGATAAATTTCATAGATTTCACCGGGGAATTTACTAAAGGACTCAATGAAAAGGTTGGTTTGTTGAAGTTGTTGGATACAAACAAAAGACTATCAGGGTCTGGGGAAAAGGTTTTTTACCGTTTTCCCCAAGTAATGATTAGCGATTGCTGCGGTTAAAAGCATACCGACTTGCCCAAATCGTATAGGCAGGTAAGGCGAGGAGATGAACGAGTAACACCGTAAGTGCTAACCCGATTACTTGCCACTGGAGACCCACAAACAAGCTGATTGTAAAGACTGTGGTAAAGATAATATTCCACTTGAAATCGATATCCGGTCGGCCAATTGCCACCATTAATTGAGAGGCAGCATCACCGAATGGGCGAGGAATCGCCGAGATGCAGATAATCATTAACACCGGAATCGCTTCAATCCATTTTTCCCCAAACACAATCGGAACATAGAACGGTGCCATACTCGATTGGAAGACTGCCAAGGGGATGATTAAGGCTGCAATTAACTTTAAGCTCTTATAAAACTGCTTCTCCATTTTGCCCCAGTCTTGCCGCATGGAACACAAATGAGGTAATAAGGCGGCGTTAATCGATTTAATGATACTCAGGCTAATCCCTAATCCGGCATTAAAGGCAAAGAAATAAATACCTAACTCGGTAATTCCTAAAAACCGACCCACCAGCAGATAATCTAGGTTGGTTCTTAGGGTTTTTAATAGTTCAATGCCTAAGACATTTTTGCCAAATCCAAAAATCTCTTTCCATTTTTCACTCCTAAATCCCCCCTTCGGACGCCAGGAATGGTTCCGTATGTAGATATAAGCCCACAAGGGGGTTACCATGAGTTTCGGAATGACAATGGCCCAAATCCCGAACCCTAGTACGGCGAAGACCAGGGATAAAAGGTTACTCGTTCCTTGAACTGCTACACGATTGAGGGCTTGGATTTCCAGGCGATTTTCTCGACGGAGTAAGATGGCTTGAACCACCCCGAAAGGCGTGACTAAAAAGACACCCCCTAAAACAGCAATGGGTAGAACCAGATTGGTATCGCTATAAAACCAGGCAATGGGAAAAGCGACGAGGGCTTGAATCAAGAATAAGCCGCCATAGAGGACCCAACTCATCCAATAGGCATTTCGGCATAAGTCTTCGAGTTCTTCCGGCTCGGCTTGAATCAGTTTGGCTCCGATGCCAATGTCGGTAAAGACAAAGGTAAATTCATAGGTAGTCAAAACGATGGCGGCTAACCCATAATCGTATTGGGTTAAAAATCGGGCTAAGACCACCGTAGTCAATAAGCGAATGACGCGGATGGCAAATTCTGCCCCGGTTAGCCAGCCAATATTTTGGACAAATTTGTTATTAAGTTTCTTTTTAACTTTAGTTTGAAAGGTTGCAAAGTTCATGTTCCCACACCTTAGACCGCCAATATTGAGGTTTTTCTTCGAGAGAATGTCCATCTTCGAGCATAAATTGATAACCCTGATAGGCACTCAATCGCACGATCGCCTTTGCCTCCGCTAATGTGAGGTTTGGCCCAGAACGGCTAGAGAGAAACTCCACCGCATACTCAAAAGCTTCAGTGGGAGACCACTGCAAGCACCAATAGGCGACTTGCAGGATGTAATACGCCAGATCGAGGTAGGGAAACCCTTCAGCCACACCATATTCCCAGTCAATGGCAAAAATCTTGCCATTGGGCGATCGCAACAGGTTCCAGGGGGAAAAATCCCCATGTAAGGCGACAATCGGCCAGGGGCGATTCCCCAAGGCATCTAACCATTTCAGGGCGAAGGGGTCGGCAGTTTGTTGGAAGGATTGAACCCACGGATGCTCATTCAGAGGAACAGGTTTGGCGATCGCATACTGATCCAGGAGGTTGAGAATCTCCGGTTCCGGGGGAAGCGTTCCACAAGAGATATGTTTTCCCTCAATCGGTTCGATTAACAGGGCGGTCCCCTTACTCAACGGGCCAAATTTTAAGGGTCTGGGTTGGACATCCAGTTTAGAGAGAACGGCGTATTCCCGGACAATGCGATCACAGGCGATGGGTTTGCGCGAGTATTTCAGATAGCCAATCACTTGATTGCGATCGTTCCAGAGTTGGGCGGTAATTTTCTGCGCTTTCCCCGGAACACCCACGGAAAACGCGGCCCAACTAAATTCGGGAAAAATCTCCCGGACAAACCCCTTAATATCGATTGAACCAGACTTTTTTCGACAGGCAATTTGCATCGGCGACTGACCTACCGCCACCTGAATTCGATACAAGAGTCGCCCCACCTTTGGGGGTAAGGGAATGGCATCGGGTTTAGGCGAAGGAGGAGGACACAAAGAGCTTCCTTTCCATCGCTGCCAAAAACTTTTAGCCGGGACAAAAAGCCGAGGCTCATTCCAATCCGGCAAGGCGATAACTGGTGTTCCCCTCGTAAAAAAACGATCCCAGCGCATGGACTTTTTCATTAATATCTTCCTTTCTGTAGATGATTCCTTGATTGAGATGGGTTTTGGAAATTTTTTTGACTTAAAAAAATGACCGAAGTTTTAGGTTGGTGTTAATTCCACCAGTAAGTTTTCCCATTGAGTTAAAAATTGGTCCCGGGCATCTTGGACCGAGTTCCGCCCATTTTGACCCCAAGTTAAGAGGTCACTTTCGCCCAAGGAGGCGATCGCTTCGGCCAATTTGACCGGATCTTCTGGGGGAACCAACATCCCACAATCGCTCACTTGTTCTTGTAACCCATCAATATCCGAGGCAATCACGGGTTTCCCTGCGGCTTTAGCTTCCATGCAGACTAACCCAAAGGGTTCCCAGCGTGATGAAATGACCACCGCATCACAGCCTTCTAAAAACTGGGGGACATCCTCGATTTGGCCACAAAATTTGACATTTTTTAACCCGAGGGCGCGTTCTTTGAGGTTTTCTTTGTCGGGACCATCTCCTCCTAAATATAAATTAACCGTCTGTTGGGGAATTAATTTCATGGCTTCTAGCAAGATATCAAATCCTTTTTGGTGGCAGAATCGACCATAAGCGGCTAACCGAATTTCTTTGCTGGCTGGGCGTTCAGAAACTTCTAAAAATTCCTTCAGTTTGACCGCTGGATTAATTTGATAGAGTTTATCCGCGTCTACTAAGTTGTTTTTAAACATCCAATCCGATTGAGCCTCCGAAACGGCCACCACGCGATCGGCCAAGGAGTAGGAAATTTTTAGCATCAGCCGGAAGCGCTTTTTCTCCGGAACCTGATGAGTTTCAAATCCTGCGGTATAGTGATGCTCAATAATCACCACCTTGGTTTTTCGCTTCCAAAGATTTAACCAGAGTAAATTGGGGATTCTCTTCCAACTACAGGCTTTATTAATCACCACAACATCTGGAGTGACTCGTTCATGGATAGCTTCATTAGCATCCATGCAAACGGTTTTAAAGTCAAACTGTTTGGATAAATAGGAACGAGTCAAGCTATCCACCATTGTCATGACACCCCCCATCTTTTTATCAGAAATCAGAAATAAGATACGTTTCTTTTTCATCAGTGTCGCTCCAAACGATTAATTGTTCTTTAAAGGCCATTCCCATCAGAATTAAACAGGGCCAATAGAGGTAAGCCAGACCTTGAATATTTTCCGCAAATGCAAATAAAAACAGGGCAATTAGAAAATGTAAGGTAACTTTGGCGGTTTGAGAGTGCTGGGCTTTAATCAGCATTTCGATGAAAGTCCAGATTAGGGGAATGGCGAGGGCAAAAAAGCCAACGATTCCGTGCAGAAACAATACCCCAAACCAAGTATGGTGAGAGCCAACGGGCATCTCTGCCACCACTTGTGGCCCTTTCGGTTGAAGAATGCCATGTCCCCAGATGGGAGCGTCCGTTCTCCACCGATAAACTGCTATATCATTGAGTAGATCTCGAACGTGGGAAGAACTAGCCCGGGCTTTAGTAAATCGATTTTTGACGGTGTTGAGAAAGTCGATCAAGGCTGGTGCAAATAGCCCTAATCCTAAACTGGCAAAACCTGAAGCAAAGATCATCCAAGGTCTTAAAAAATTGGTCAATCCCCACACCGCCACGGGAACGAAAGGCATGGCGATAATTCCCAATCGAGAAACTGATGTCACCGCCATTGCAGCAGCCCCAACCATGCCCCAAAACCGCCATTTTTTGTGTTCCTCTTGTTGGACGATCCCAAAGTACATCGTGCCAATCATTCCCAAAGCCGGTGCCCAGGGGGCGAACAAAAACATTCGCGTCTGCGCCCCTTCAGAATCATATTGATAAAGTAAATTGACGTTATATAAAGAACCGCCTCCAAAGGCTTGTAAAGGAGAAGTATAGAGCTTACTCGGAAGACCCGCCATGCTAAAAAGATAGCCGAAGGGAATCAAAATTAAACTTTGAATACACAGAATCGCAATGGCTCGATAAATCAACTTTGGGCGAATATCCAAATGAGCCGCTAGAGGAAATAGAGCCAAAAGCGCCCAGCTTCTGAGCCATCCATTCACCGTAGAGCGAATGATTTGCGGTAATCCCAATCCAAAGTCTATATGACCCATGACTAACGCAGTGTACATGATCAACATTCCCACGATCCAGAGCCAATTTGAGGGGGTAAACCTCACCCGTTCTTCCGGGGGTGTATCCTCAGTTTGGTTCCACCATTTTTTCACCACATAAAACAGCAGGACATAAGCTAAAAGGGGGGCAAACACATACTGAGCACCCATAAAATAAATGATATAAGTGCCGATGATGTAATACCAAACTAACTTTTCAGGTAGATTTTCTGGCTTCATCGCTTAGACACTGCGGTAGAGGAATTTTGCTGAGGGAGCGCCGAGTTAACGGGAATCGGTTGGGGTTTAGGCTCTACTCTTGCACTCTGTTTCCGCCGTTGATTTTTGACATCGCGCATCCACAGCAGCAGAAATCCAGCGGTAAAAAAGACTGAACTCATCCCCGCACCCAGTAGAGCTAATAACGTTTTAGGAGAACTGGGTTCTTCTGGCAAGGCCGGGTGCGTCAACATTTGAATGCGCGGGTAGCTGGCGAAAATGTTAGACTTACTCATATCTAGCTGGGTTAAGGTGGAAGAAAACACCGCTTCGGCGATTTGAACATCCCGCTGTAAATTTTCCAGTTCTGAACCCTGAATCGATAAGTTTTTTAATCGTTTTTCTAATCGTTCAATCTGCTGCCCTAACTCTTGAGATTGGGCTTCTAAGCCCACATTTTCGGTCTGAAATGTAATCAACTCTTGGAAGAAAACTTCTCGACTAGAGGTATCTTCGCCATTTCCTAAGTTGGTTTGTTCCCAGATTTCCGGGTCAAAGGGTCGCCCCACAATTTGCTGACTCCGTTGGTTTAATTCCGCTTGGGCTTGATCAATTTCTTGTTGTTTAGCCAAAACGACAGGATGGCGCGAAGTATAAACCGAGGTCAAGGTCATTAACTCACCCCGGGCTGTTTGGTATTTCAGCAGATAGTCTTGAAACAAAGAATCAGATTGTAAGGCAAAGGCTTCGTTCGCTTCTGCCGGGGTGAGGTCTAAGTTTTGAGCAATTTGGACCATTCGGGCATTACTTTGCCGATTCAGGGCATCCACTTCTGCTTTTTGCTTTCGTAACGCTTCAATGGTTTTTGAAAGATCAATCAATTGTTCGGAAGACACAATGCTGGAGGTGACTTGATACTCTGATAATCGAGCCTGGGCCTGTTGTAAGTTTTGCCGAGACTGATTGAGCAACATTTCTAAGTTGCGGTCCTGATCGGTGATTTCTTCTTGTCTGAGTTCCTCTAACTGAAGTAGGAACGCTTGGTGGAGGGCGTTTGCCTTTTGTTGAGCCAGTCGGGGAGTATCTCCGACAATTTCAAACTCCATCAGAGTGGAGTTGCCGATAATCTCGATCTGGGGTTCATTGAAGGCTTTCAGTTCGAGATTGAGCAGTTGGGCTGCACGCGCTCTAACCTCATCGCTGGCTGCGATATATTTGTAATTTTCCCGGGGGTCATGGTGGGAATCATATCGGTAGGGGGAGTCGGTTTGGGAAGAAGCTCCCCCAATGCCCGGTAAATCGACTTTGCTTGTGGAACCTGTACCGGGTAGGGTGATTGACCATTTGGTCGTATAGGTTGGGGCTTTGAGGGTGATGTAGGCGATCGCCGCCCCCCACACCAATAGATTGCTTGTAATTCCTAAAAATAAGTAAATAGGCCATCGTCTTTTTCTAAACACAGAGCCTGACTTGGTATTATAATGAGAAAAGATTTTTACAGCGTCATTCATAAATTTATCCTCTTCCTATCAGCAGCGATACTCACGGGGGTCTGTTGCTCAACTTAGACCCAGAAAATCAGTGCGATCGCATAGTGGTTAATTGCGCCCGCTCTTCCGATACTTCCGAGGTTAGTGGGTCAGGTCATCCCACCTCCTTTCGGAGTCAAGCCCTTCTACAACTAGAGTTCGACCCGATAGAAAGTCTCCGCATCTCTAAGCGTTCTGTTTCGGATTTGCCCTCACACTGGCTACTCCATTTCAGGTACGCTTTCGACTCTGATGAGTTCTCTACCGCTTCCTTATAATTTTCATCGATCAGTTGCAAAGCTCTCATCTGCCATTGGGATGAAGTTTTGAGGTGATTATTTATAAAAAAAACATCCGATCGCCAATTGCCAAGCTAAAAATGAAGATTTACGGACAATGTAGGAAAGAAATAGCATAAAACTCTCTCCCTGTCATCTATACTCCAGAGGGAAAATCGCCCGAATTCATCGGCTCAAGTCAGGGCAAGAGCATCACATTCGTTCCCACGCTCCCTCATTCAGGCGGCTCTATCGGAAATCCCCCAGCCTGGAAGGGTTAGAATCCCATAAAAGAAAGCCCGTCTAGGCGGGCTTTCTTTAACAAAGGCTTTGAGGTTACAAACCCTTTGTCTTTACACAATCTTTAATTTAAGAGCGGTTCCCACAGTTATTCACAGACATTTTGGGGACTGAGTAAAGCCTAAGCTTCTCCTTTAAATCAGCTTGGAAGGCATCTAAATCGGGAATAAATTTTACCAAAAGTGCTGGTAGTGCGAGCTTTAAGCTTCATTACTATAATCGAATTAAATGCCAGGGCAGCTTATCTTTACCTCATGAGTCCACCGAACCGCTCTATAGAGATTTTAATTTTTGGATGACCCGAAATCCTCAAAGGCTTTGAAAACTAGAATTCACCCTCGCCGGATTCGGGAGACTCCCGTAACCCTGGGGCATGAATTGCCATGCCCCGGAATCACTTAAGCCCCCTTACCGATATCAGTAATGCTAAATAACGCTTGAGCATCGACACGGGGGATACTGGGAGCAAAAAACCCACCGGAGAACAAGCGATCTTGCTGTTGAGCAAAGATAGGCAGGGCATTGCGAACCTCGGCAGCCACTTCCGTGGTTTTCACATCGTAGGTTTGAGTTGCCACTTTGGGATATAACCCAATTCCGATAATCGGCAACAACAGACAAGCGGCGATCGCAATCTCCCGAGGTTTCGCATCCATCAACTCCCATGCCTCAACATTCACCATCGGCTCAACTTTGCCATAAAACACCTGGCGCAGCATGGACAGCAAATAAATCGGCGTCACAATTAAACCCACTGCCGCTAACCCAATCACCACCACTTTAAACGGGGTGCTGTAGGCGTAACTGGTAGAAAGTCCCAAAAACACAGTCAACTCACTGACAAATCCGCTCATCCCCGGTAATGCCAAGGATGCCATCGCACCAGCCGTAAACAGGGCAAACACTTTAGGCATCAACTTCGCCAAACCGCCCATTTTTTCCATTGCCAGGGTATGAGTGCGATCGTAGGTGACCCCTGCCAGGAAGAATAAAGCGGCAGCAATCAATCCGTGGGAGAGCATTTGCAACACGGCACCGCTGATCCCCAGTTCCGTTAAAGACGCAATCCCAATCAAGACAAATCCCATGTGGGAAATCGACGAATAGGCTAAACGCCGTTTGAGGTGATCTTGCCCAAAAGCACTCAAGGCCCCATAAACAATATTCACCACTCCCAGGATTGCCAGAACCGGGGCAAAGTAGAGATGGGCGTTGGGGAGCATTTCCAGGTTCATGCGGATTAAGGCATAGCCGCCCATTTTCAGCAAGACTCCGGCCAAAATCATGGAAACGGGGGCAGAGGCTTCTCCGTGAGCGTCGGGGAGCCAGGTATGGAGGGGGAAGACGGGGAGTTTGACGCCAAAGGCGATGAACAAACCGGCATAAAGCAGCAATTCTAAGGCAATTGGATAATGTCTGGCACTCAGTTCGGCCATATTAAAGGTGATGGTATCGCCATAGAATGCCATTGCTAAGGCTGCGACCAGAATAAAGATAGAAGCTAATGCAGTATATAGAATGAATTTAGTCGCGGCGTAGAGGCGTTTTTCGCCACCCCATATCGAAATCAGCAGGTAAACCGGGACGAGTTCGATTTCCCACATCAGGAAGAATAGCAGCATATCCCCGGCAGCAAAGACGCCGATTTGGGCGCTGTACAAGACCAACATCAGGGCGTAAAATAACCGGGGCTTTTTGGTGACGTTCCATCCTGCGGCAATGGCGAGGGTGGTGACTAAGGCGGTTAAGACAATCAGAGGCATAGAAATGCCATCCACGGCGAGGGTCCAGTTCAGACCCAGTTGGGGGACCCAGGGGTAGGTTTCTACGAGTTGCAATTCGGGGTTGTGCAGGTCGTAGTTCTGCCAAAAGGCGACGAGGGTGAGGGCGAGTTCGATTAAGCCGACGCCTAGGCTGTAAAGGCGAATGGTTTTACCTTCTTGATCCGGGAGGGCCGGGATGACTAAGGCCGCTAGGAGCGGGAAAAGAATTATAGTGGTTAGCCAGGGAAAGTCTATGTTTAACATAGATGGTAATAAATACTTACTGCCTACTCTTTTAGTTTATTAAGCTATATAAAGTTTTGAAAAGGGATGTTAAGTAAAAATCATCAATATGATTGATAAGCTGGCATAAATGCTTATCATGGTGAACAGTTAAGTCCCTGTTGGGGGATTAAGGCCCCTTGAATTCCCGGGATTCTTGCTCCGCGATCGCCATCACCACTCCTACTCCACTTGGATCACATCCAAACCTCGTTAGAATCACGGAGGAGGTTTCGGTAGAATCACGGACGATCGCGAAAAAATACGGGATTATAAAGATGTCGAGTTCAACACACCACTGATGTATTACCTCAACTTGCTCCCCGGTGCCATTCCTGAACTACTTGCCACGGTCCAAGATACCCACTGCATCACCCAAGCCGATCGCTATGGAATGATGGCCGCGATTTTAGATGAATCCCTCAGCGACGAGGACCGCTTCAGTCTCGATCGCCTCCTCCGTTCTCTTTGCCGGGGACGGGTGCAAGTGGTGGATGAACTCTCCATCATCCAGTAAGCGCTCCTAGGCCCCCTCTGCTTCAGGGTTCTATTCAATCTATTCAATCTAGGACAACGGCATAGAACTCGACACTCGCCCCCGTTGATTCCTGAATTGAATTCACCACTGCTTTACCTCGGGCAATCACCACCTAGGGTCCACTGATGGGACCCGTCCCCCAATGTGAAGTGCCTGTTAATTTCTCCCCCGGGTTTGCTGGCAGATGAGAGGCACTTTCTTGTATTAAAAATTTCCATCCTTTAAGGGTCAGACCTCAGTGTTTATC
Organism: uncultured cyanobacterium; assembly: GCA_963821735.1. Lineage (GTDB taxonomy): Bacteria > Cyanobacteriota > Cyanobacteriia > Cyanobacteriales > Laspinemataceae > Laspinema. The sequence goes on along the minus strand of CAWGFK010000070.1, from coordinate 59,030 downwards.
GAGTCTTGGACCTTGAGATTTTATTAAGTTTTTTAAAATTATCACCCGAGCCGAAAAAAATAGCCCTATAATTGCGTAACATTGTTTTGAGCTGGTTAGGGAAGGGTCAAATCCTTGTCAAGTATGACTCTCTAGCGCTAGATGAATTATCTATCCAATCAGCCAAAAATACCAGAAATTCGAGGAACTTTTCAAGTTTATGAGTGAAACGCCGAACTACCGCTTTGAGACCCTACAAGTTCATGCCGGACAGGAACCAGCCCCTGGGACAAATGCCCGTGCTGTTCCGATTTATCAAACCACTTCTTATGTCTTCAATGACGCAGACCACGGTGCAAATCTATTTGCGCTGAAAGAATTCGGGAATATTTATACCCGAATTATGAACCCGACCACTGATGCCTTTGAAAAGCGGATTGCTGCCTTGGAAGGCGGTGTCGCTGCCTTAGCCACATCCAGTGGTCAAGCGGCCCAATTTTTGGCGATCGCCACGATTTGTGAAGCCGGAGATAACATTGTTTCCACCAGCTTTGTCTATGGCGGAACCTACAATCAATTTAAAGTAGCCCTACCTCGTTTAGGCATTAACGTTAAATTTGTTGATGGAGATAATCCCGAAGATTTCCGAAAGGCGATCGATGACAAAACCAAAGCAATTTATTTAGAAAGTATCGGGAATCCCAAATGCAATATTCCTGATTTTTCTGCCATTGCCGATATCGCCCATGAACATGGAATTCCCTTAATTGTAGATAATACCTTTGGTTGTGGGGGTTACTTGTGCAAACCCCTCGAACATGGTGCAGATATCATTACGGAATCGGCAACTAAATGGATTGGCGGTCATGGAACCTCTATTGGTGGCGTGATTGTAGATTCGGGTAAATTTGATTGGGGAAATGGCAAATTCCCCATCTTTACTGAACCCTCTCCCGGTTATCATGGGATGAATTTCTATGAAACCTTTGGGCCAAAAAGTCCCTTTGGAAATATTGCCTTTATCATCCGCGCCCGAGTCGAAGGATTACGCGATTTTGGACCGGCCATGAGTCCATTTAATGCATTCTTACTCTTGCAGGGGTTAGAAACCCTTTCCCTGCGAGTTCAGCGTCATGCTGATAATGCGATGGAGTTAGCAAAATGGCTCTCCAAGCATCCCAAAGTAGAATGGGTGAAATATGCAGGACTCAAGGATAATCCCTATCACAAATTAGCCAAAAAATACCTAACTAATGGGTTTGGCTGTGTGGTTAATTTTGGGATTAAAGGCGGTATGGAAGCGGGCCGCGAATTTATCAACAATGTGCAGTTAGCCAGCCATTTAGCTAATGTTGGCGATGCCAAAACTCTGGTCATTCATCCGGCCTCGACGACTCACCAACAATTGAGTGAAGCGGAACAAACATCCTCTGGGGTAACCCCGGATATGATTCGGGTCTCTGTGGGAATTGAACATATTGAGGATATTAAGGCGGACTTCGACCAAGCTTTTAAAAAAGCTTAGGAATTAACCCTGTCCCTGGGTGGCAGGTGACTGGGTTGATCGCAGGATGCTGCATCACAGAGGCGATCGCCTCTGTGAAAGCACCTCTCACTCCCGGAACTTCATACAGAGAACCGGGCCTTTTTAGTCCGCTTTTCTCCTCACAATCTTCAGCCGGTTATTAATTCGTTATCTAAAAAACAGAAGCGATCACAAGATTGGATTACAATAGAAACAATCAAAATTGAAGGGACTCGGTGACCGGCGAGGGGTAGAATGTAGCAACAAGCCGTCAGCGAATCCCCAATGCTAACGGTGAGAAGACGCCAGGAGTGTTTCTGAGCCGATTGTTCATCGACCCACTATGCGATCGCCAACCGATGAAAAATTATGAATGAGACTCGATATATTTCCCCGGAAACCCAGTTTTGTGAGCTTACACAACCCGTTATCCTAGAATCTGGACAGGTTCTGTTAGGGGTTCAAGTCGCCTATCGAACCTGGGGTAAGCTGAACCCGGAACGAGATAATGCTGTGGTCATCTGCCATGCCTTAACCGGATGGGCGGATGCAGATCAGTGGTGGGACCCTTTATTTGGCCCCGGAAAAGCTCTGGATACGGAAAAAGATTTTATTATTTGCAGCAACGTCCTGGGGAGTTGTTACGGCACCACCGGACCCACCTCGGTCAATCCAGAAACCGGATGTCCCTACGGTCCTGATTTCCCTCGGATTACGATTCGGGATATGGTGCGAGTCCAGGCGGCATTGCTGGATGAGTTGGAAGTCGCCAAAGTGAAGCTGGCGATCGGGGGGTCATTAGGCGGGATGCAGGTCCTGGAATGGGGGGTGATGTATCCGGAAAAAGTGGAGGCGATCGCCACCTTTGCCGCCTCGGGAAGACATTCCCCCTGGTGCATTGGACTCAGCGAAGCCCAGCGTCAAGCCATTTATGCCGACCCCTATTGGCGCGGTGGCTATTACACCATTGAACAACCCCCCGCTGCCGGATTATCTGCGGCGCGGATGATGGCGATGTGTTCTTATCGCAGTTGGGCCAGTTTAGAGCAAAAATTCGGGCGCAACAAAAGTGCTGATGGCAATTGGGAAATCGTCAACTACCTCCACCATCAAGGCAAAAAACTGGTGAATCGCTTTGATGCCAATAGTTACATCACCCTGACTTACGCGATGGATAGTCACGATGTCTCGCGCGGAATCGGGGATTATAATTCGGTGTTGGCGAGTATCCAGCAACCGACTCTGGTGGTGGCGATCGACTCTGATGTGCTTTATCCTCCGGTGGAACAGGAGAAGTTAGCCGAGTTGATTCCAAATGCTCAACTGGGGTGGTTGAATTCTCCCCACGGTCACGATGCGTTTTTAATTGATATGGAAGATTTGAATGCAATGGTGGTGAGTTTCCGCCAGTCCCTGGACTGGAATGCCGCCAATCGCGATCGCTCTCATCTGTCCCGGATTTGGCGGGTGGATAATTAGCCACCACGGGGTAATCAAAGGGAATGTGATTGGGATAGGTCTATAACAACCCCGCAGGCTCAAGCCTGGGGCTACACGGACGAAGCCCGCCTGCGCGGGCTAATACATAAAACCTTCTAACATCGAATCCCTACATCATGTAGGGTTTTGGAGTGGGAGCATCTTGCTCGCTATACCGCTTAGGGGTTTGCAAAATATAAATCATCCAACCGTTAAACTGATATGTGTAGGGGGCGCAATGCTTGCGCCCTTGGGCGCAAGCATTGCGCCCCTACATTGACGGGGCTACTACGAACGTTTTGGAGATTTTATTTTTTGGAGTTCCATTATCCCGGTGTAGAAAAGTTAGCCGGTTGTTTCAGGGAAGATGTTGCTTCCACGCTAACGGACCCTCGGATATCAATTTGCACCGATTGGGCGTGGGACTTAATTCCGGCTTTCTGCCATGCTTCCACCATTGCAGTCGCCACATCTGCGGACTGCCCTTGAGAGGATAACGCCAACAGGGTTGGACCTGCACCACTAATGGTCAACCCGTAGGCTCCCGCATTTAACGCTGCTGCATGAACCGCATCATAACCGGGAATCAAACCCTTGCGATAGGGTTGATGGAGGCGATCGCTCATGGCAACGCGCAACCATTGACCATTGTTGGTAGCTAATCCTCGCAGGAGTAACCCCAAATGGGCGGTATTGTAAATCGCATCCGCCCGGGTGTAGTGGGTTGGCAGGACCTGGCGCGCTGTTTCTGTGGACAACTCAAACTCGGGAATTGCCACAACCGGGACAATTTCTGAATGCCAGGGAACGTCACAGATTTCCCACCCGGGGCGATCGGTTGCTAGTTCTTCCGGGATTGATGCTGCGAGACGACATCCTCCGAGTAAGGCGGGAACGACGTTATCGGGATGCTTTTCCATATCAATCGCCAGATCCACCAGTTGTAGTGGAGTCAGGGGTTTTCCGGCGAGGTGATTGGCCCCCATTAAGCCACCGGCGATCGCCGTTGCCGAACTTCCCAGTCCTCGCGCCAGGGGAACGCCCAGTTCTATCTCGATTTCGACCGGCGGTGGGGATTGGTTGAGATGGGCGTAGAATTTAGCAAAGGCTTTATAGACGAGGTTGGTCTCATCGGCAATCACGCGATCGGCTTCTAACCCCTTGACGAGAATCTGTAGGGTTTTTTGGTCCGGTGTGGATGGATTGAGGGCGATCGCTGAAAACTTAAACTGGTTGTACAGGGTCAATGCAGCCCCAAAACAGTCAAAACCAGGCCCTAGGTTAGCAGTGGTGGCCGGAACGGTAACAGTAACGGTGGAGTGGGTAGAAGACATCAAAGGTTTTAAGGGAGTACGTTTCTGGTAACGATCTCTGACAACATCAATCCTCCTACCTTACCAAGGAAGGGTGGGTGGGGGTTCGGTTAGAGGAATTTTGCCAGAGGTGTAATGAAATAAAAGTCAAAGTCCCGCGCCTGAGAGGATGAGGATCTGCAATTTCTTATCTTCACATTTAAGGGGGATAACGCATCTAAAATTTTCGCTTTTTCTGTTCTTTATCCAAGACGATCGCGCCCACCCAAGCGAGTAACCCCATCGCCACGGGAAAGGATGCTTTTCCGATCGCCCAAAATAAAATGGCCCCACAGATGACCACGAAAGCCGTCATCAAGGCATCAGGAACGACTACTTTTTTCTCGTTGGGGGTAGCCGCTAGAATTTGGACCCAAGCATAGCCGACTCCCACCACCCCAATCCAGGCAGAATTCGCGATTCTCTGGGATACAGCAGGTTCGGCAAGGACGCCTATCCAGGTTTGAGCGCCGAGGATTCCACCCACGGCTAAAACGGTAGCCCCGGCCCCAGCTAAATAGAGAATATCAAGTTGTACTGAACTTAACTTTTTGAGGAGCAAGCGAAAGAGATAATGAAAGGCGATCGCCACGAGCAAAGCCGCGAGGGTAACCGCGAAGGATTGGAACCCGAACAGGGCGGTTTCTTTGGCGGTAGCCCCACGCCTAGTCATGGCCCAAAACCCTGCGAGTAGAAAGGCTCCCACCCCAGTTACCGCACTGACGCCAATGATAATTTTAGCGAGGAACTTGAGGGTAAATTCAATCACGCATTCCCGTCGAGTTCCCACCGAGAGTAATGAACTGTTGGCAATATGCTGGGCGATCGGCCAAAACAGGACCAATCCAGCCGGTATTGATAACGCTAGTTTCCAGGTTATGGAGTCGAGTCCGACTACCACCCAACCCCATACTGCCCCCAAAGCCACAACCAGGGAGAGTCCAAGAAGAAAGAGCGAGCGTTGAATCCCCATTGGGTAAATCGCAGGTAGTTATGAGTTTTTCATTGTTCAAGGATTTTATCGCATTTATTCTGGGGATCTCAAAAATCTCTGAACAACCCTCCCCAGAGTTTTGACCTCTCATCCGGGGAATGACCCGTCCGGTATGGGGACTCCGGTCCCCTTCCCCTAAATGAACCCACGATTTTTAGTCATTAAATTGACCACCTTGATGTAGGGGTCTGCTCTGGTCCCCCTCCCCTCATGCAAGGGTTTGGAGACCAAACCCCTACATGAAACCCCGATTTTTGGTCATTAATATTGACCACCTTGACCGGACTACTCCTTAAACTGAACAGAGTTAACTAACTCATCGGAGCACTCACGACTCGCTCGGATTCATAGCTCGAACTGCCCCCGGTGGTTAAATAAAAGTAGCGCCTGGTCAGTTCCGGTAAAACCGCCTCGGCAAAATTCGCGCCCTCCACATTCGTTCCCACCAAGGTGGCATTGCTCAGATCCGCTTCCACCAATTCCGCCCGATTTAAAGAGGCCCAATTTAAGTTAGCTTTCTGGAGAGAGGCTCCCGTTAAATTGGCTCCACTCAGGTCCGCCCCCATTAAACTCACCGATCGCATGGTGGCATAAGCCAGATTAGCCGCAATCAGGTTCGCACCCTCTAAATTAGAGTTACTCAATTTGGCTTGCTTGAGATTGATGCCATTGAGATTGACCCCATTCAAGTCCACCCCATTCAAATAGGCCCCTTCTAGGGTAATGCCGTTTAAATTCGCACCATAAAGCATGGCACCGCTGAGTCTGGCACAATTCAGGAGCGCCCAACTGAGGTTGCTCCCCGTCAGATTGGCTGCTCGCAAATTGACCCATTCCATATTGGCTCCTGCCAAATTTGCACTCCGCAGATTAGCGCTTCTGAGGTTGGTGCTATTGAGGTTGGCCCCACTGAGTTTCGCTCTCGGTAATTTTGCTTTAACTAAGATGGCACCGGAAAGCGCTGCTTTGGTCAGATCCGCATCCATCAATTTCGCGTTTTCCATCTTGGCATAGCTCAGATTCGCCCATTGCAATGCCGCCTTACTCAAATCAGCTTTAGTCAGAGTTGCTCGACTCAAATTCGTCCCCCGCAGCACTGCGTGGCTGAGATTTATTCCGACTAGGTTGGAACGGCTGAGATCGGCTCCACTCAGGTCCACCCCAGAAAAGTCCCTCTGACCCATTTCATACCGTTCAAGTAGTTCGCTAACGTTCATCCGATTCTTTACTCCCTCGATTTTTGTGAAAGGCTTGGCTCTCTCAACGTTTTTGTATTGGGACGTGGTTTATGGTTGGCTAGGATCAGCAGAATCATATAAAAATTTAATGCTCAGACCTATTCTGCCTCAAGCCATAAAAGGAAGACTGCCCGGAAAATTAAATAATTTATTCATATTTTCATTGTACGCTTAAAAAATGCCAGATCGTAATAAGTTTTGTTTTAAGAATTCTCGGGATCGCGTTTGCACTTAGGTCGAGTTGCCGTGCGGTCCAAGTCGTGCCAATCTCTAGGTCCTATTCCCTTAACCGAGAGTAGAAGTGCTTACTCCCTCAACGGCGAAACTCGCGGCTTTGTCATCAAAGCTGTAGCAATGGAAGTTTCGGATGGTCTTAAATTGGGGCTAATCGGGTTCCCTATCCCTCAATCCACGACAATCCCAGCAGTCCTTTCAGGAAGGCGCTTTAGTGGGAGAGCGTTACGTCATAAAGTTCAGGATTCATCGCAAAGTAATGCCTGAGTATCCCAAGGAGGCGATCGCCTATTCCCAACCCCGAGCAAAAGTCCGTAGATTTGCCGACTTATTCGGATTCGGCTGTCATTAAACCCAAGGCGCGATCGATAAGTTCTGCTCGATTTACTTTCTCTTCTAACTCCCGCACCTCGTAACGCCCTTCTTCCACTTCTAAAGATGCTTCATCAATCGCATTAATATAGGCTTCTTCTACGGTTTCCAGTAACTCTTCCCAACTCAAGTAATAACCCCCAGCTTTCCGCCGCTTATTTTCCCGTTGAATTTCTCGAACTGAATTACGAATCGAGACATCCCAAGACCGCATAGACCGATTTTCGACTTGTTGCTTAATTAAATGAATCAGTAAAATCACCGCATAACTGCGAATGGTCTTAATGATTCTTTGCGTCCCATTTCTGTCAATTCTTCAACCAGTTCTAAAGACCCTTGAATATCGCCTTTGAGGAGTTTTTTTTTAAGTTCTAACAGTTATTCCATAATTTAATTGGGGTGAGAATTAGGTTTAAAAAGTGTTAGGTCATTGTCAGTTCATTATGCCGAACTAAAATTTCGGGTGATTTTAAAATAGCCCTCGCCTATTCTTTCCCTTGTCCAAGGGATGAATGCCTGTTAGCGCCGTTTGAGGAAAAGGCGATCGCATCCCTGTGGCCTAAATTCGGATATTTCTGTCTAAAAATACAGCATTGCCGCCACTCTGACAACCCTCCCTCTCGTCTCAAGAGAAAGTTTAGCAGGCCAAGAGCCAAAATCATAGGGGAGAACGTTTCATGGGGGACCTGCGTTGGGAGGGCTTGTTCAGCGATCGCCTGATGGGATAAAATACAACAATAGACGCTCCATTCTGCGAAAACTTGTAGCTTGGAGCGCCTCTAATCGGGGTTCAATTTATAGAATTAAATACGATGACAGATGGGATTCCTGAAGAATTTTGGCAAGCGGTAGACCAGTTTAATGCTCAAGATTTTTATGCCTGCCACGATACCTTAGAAGCCTTATGGATGGATGCAGTAGAACCGGACAAGAAGTTTTATCAAGGGGTGCTACAAATTGCCGTGTCCCTTTATCATTTGGGGAATTTAAACTGGCGAGGTGCGGCGATTTTATTGGGGGAAGGGATAAGTCGATTAGCATATTATCACCCTGAATATTATACCATAAATGTAGAAAAATTAATCACGGAAAGCCAAGAAATTTTACGCGCTTTGCAAGCATCGGGTCCTGACAATGTGGCAGAGTTCGCGCAGCAGTTATTTACTTCTGAAGTTATAGCAAGAAGCGATAAAATAGCGAAATTGCAAGTTCCTCAAATTGTGAAAATTATCCATAGCGACCCTAAATAACTCAAAAAAATCCTCATGTAATTCCTCATGTAGGAGTGGGAGCGTTTCACTTCCCTGGCTGCACTAGGAAGCGAGACGCTCCCACGCTTACCTTCTCAGGTCATCATGATTTAAACCCGCTATAAAATCACCCGGACAAACCCAGTTTATTGACCCTATAACCTGATTTAAAACATCAAAAAAGGACAAGATATTGCCTTGTCCCTCCCTTTGTAATTCCGGATCTATTCTGGAATTGTTTAAACTACCCAACTTGCTAAATAGGCATCCGTTCCCCCTAATGGATTGGGATTGATAGCATTAGATGTGGTGGCAACCCCGGGATTATTAACTGTTCCGAAAATCACTGCGCGATCGCCTGCCACGGCAAAAGAATTGACCGTTCCCGATGACCCATCGAGATCCCCTGACTCCGTTAACGGCGTCCAGAATTGGCGGGTGGTAAAATCTGCGGAGACTCCCAACACGGCCATTTCACCGAGGGTATAATTCCCCACCGGATCCCCATTAATGGTTTTTAAATTCCGGTTTTGAATAGAGGCAGCAGCAGCACCGCCAATGTAAACATTTCCGGATTCATCGACAGCAATGGAATTGGGATTGAAACTATTGGCATTCCCATTACTCAGGCGAGTGGCAATAAATTGACCCCGGTCAATGACGCCGGTACTGCTATCAATTTTAGCAAAAAATGTAAATGAACCACTACCAGCGCCGGATAAATTATTATATTCATCCTGCTGAATTAACCGACTGCCAAGGTTCGTGGTAATCGTATCCCCATCCCGAGTAAAAACGTTATTTCCCCCATCAGTCTTTCCAAGAAAATAGAGAGTGCCATCATCACCAATGGTTAAGCGTTCTCCCCGAGTATCTGCGCCTAAATTTTGCGATGTGACTTCACGCTCACTGTAATCCCAGGTATTCCATAGCAGATTTAAGCTGGTATCAAATCCTCGGATAAAGGGGGTTTGCAAGTTCGTGGAAACTTGATTAAATCCCGTGACATAAACCTGATTATTTAGGGGATTAATGGCAATATCCGAGGGACGAATATCGGTACCCGTTAAGGTGGTGGAGGCGAGGGAAGTGCCAGTCCCACTCCAGAGGGTGACGGTATCCGTGGCAATGTTTAAGGTGGCGATCGCACCATTATTGGCGACTGCCACTCGATCCACCATTCCCGATTGGGACCAGACAAGGTTCGTTCCGGTACTGTCAAATACTTTAATCCCAAAATCCCCGACGGTGACAATTTCTCCACTGTCGCGATCGATATCTAAATCCTTGACAGTCCCGCTTAAATCCGTTTGCGATAGAAGGGTATCCCCACGCTCAGAAAATCGCAGGAGTTGCGCTGTTCCGTTTAAATTCCCCGCCACAGTAATGGCGCGATCAATCGGAGAAATCTGCACAGCACTCGCTTCGTCATTTCCAGCACCTCCTAAATAAGTTGCCTGGGTGAGTTCTAAATTATTGGGATTATCATTGTCAAGAATTTCCACAATCGCGGTATTTTGAGTTCCCAATACTGCACCACCGAAGAGATTTCCTAGGGATAAATTAAGGGTTTCTGTGGGTTCGACTTCGCTATCATCAATGAGGGTAATCGGGACGGTTTTAGGAGTCGTATCTCCCGCGCCAAAGGTGATGGTTATGGGTTGATTGGTGTAATCGGTGGGTGCAGTTGCGGTACCATTGCTGAGGAGCAAATCGGCACTAATTTCGCCATCACTGCCATCCGTCCTAACAACGCTGACAGAGGCGATCGCTGTTCCATCTTCTTTAATCGTAAAGATCGGTGCACTAAATCCCACCTCGCCTGGTGTGGGTTCTGGTGTGGGTTCCGGTGTGGGTGTGGGTTCCGGTGTGGGTGTGGGTTCCGGTGTGGGTGTGGGTTCAACAATGGGGTCTGGTGTGGGTTCCGGTGTGGGTGTGGGTTGCGGATTAGAGATTTCTCCAGATGGCGTGGGTGCAAATACAATCTCTGGATCAGAAGAAGTGGGGGGAGAAAGGGAGATAAAATCATTCCGATCTAGGGTTGTGAAATCGACCCCATTTAAGATTGCTAAATAGTCAGCGGTGATTTTATCTTGAATGATAGTATGACTAGCATAAGCACCTGTCCCTTGAAAAATATTCAGGTCTTCAAATGCTAGTCCACCGTTTAAATAAATGCGATCGAGATTGTTTTTAAAATCCATAATCCAGTCCGCTTCTGGCAAGTTGGCGCTGCCGGTGGACCGAAAACCGGATACATCGTCTCTCCTGGCGATCGCAAAGACATTATTGCCACTGCCACCCGTTAATGTATCCGAACCCAAATCCCCATAAAGGGTATCATCTCCTAAGTCTCCAAATAGGAAATCATTTTCCTGACCCCCTCGCAACACATCATTTCCTTGTCCCCCATGAAGGGTATCATTTCCCGGGTTGCCATTGATGAAGTCATTTCCCGAATTGCCATTAATAAAGTCATTTCCTTCTAATCCGAAAAGGCGATCGTCTCCATCCAGTGCGAGGATAAAATCCGCTAGAGGAGTCGCCACAACTGCATCGGCATTGTTGGTTAAAAAGGAAGCGGTATTGTATCCGGCGATCGGTTGACGGCCTTCCTGTTTTCCATGCCGTTGAAAATGTTCTAATCCCGAGGTGAATATCCCCGTCTCTACCGCGATTTTGACGTCGGGATTAGCCGTTAAATAGTCCGTCTCATTTACAAGCACGGCAAAGGCATTTAACTCTAAAAATCCTTCCACGGGACTTCCTCCAGTTCAAGTTTAATGAGGGCTATTACAGGTTAAAAAATTTCCTATTCTCCAGCGAAATCCTAGGCAGTATCTGCTGGATAGAATCAGAAAATTTGGAACCCGATCCTGTCTCGCTATTGCCTCTTTTTATAGTTAGCTTTTCAAGGGGTTTAATAATTTTCCGGCAAACTCTAGTAAAAAAATCAGCCTCAATTTAAAAAAACCATGCTTAGAATTAACCTAGGATAATTGATAAAAAAACGGTCAAAATTAATTCATTGGCCGTAACAATTTTTCTCTTTACCTTAAGTGAAATTTACTAATTTGACATTTGTTTGTTTAAGCAAGCAAATAAGTTTTAAATAGTTTAATTCTACCCAGCAATATTTTGCATTTTTGTTCCTTGCAGGGACAGGGATAACCTGGTTTTGGGGAAGGATTGAGTCAAGCTTTTTTAAAAAAAAGCTGAAGAGTAGGGGTTGGAGAATGATTTTAAATGAATTTCGGGTGACCCTGTTCTTAGGATAATCAAATTTTTAAAGTTTTTTATCAGGGATAATACTTAAATTTTCAAGAGATTAGAGGCGTTTAATTAAATTTATTGGAGAAAAAATAAAAGAGATTATAAAATTTTCAAATTTAGAACTTAAAATCCGGAAAAATGACCTGGAAGCCATTAAGATGAAGGAAAAAAGGCCACCCCAGGAGGGATGAAGGTGGAACAGTCATCGGTGATTTTTCGCTTTCATTACTTAGGGAAAAATCACCTAATTCCTAGGATTAAATCCTCCTTTAGATAGATGCTTTAGGCCATTGCCCGGAACACTGGACCCCGGTAGGGTGAACAGAGGTCACAACCGCTCAAGAGACAGAAAGCTTCTGGCCCTTAATCCAGAGGGAGATAAAGTTTGGTAAAATCTTGTCCTAGTCAAGGCTTCCGAAACTTCGGAGGACTGGAAACCGTCAAACATCAAGCAGAACGGAGGCTGCAGAAGTTGCCCCCGGACGCGATCCGGATTACGGATTGGTAGGATTGGCTAAACTACCAATAGAAGATGGCAGAACTCCATCTGCAATCCTCTTGCGAATGTGCTTATCGTGCCTATACCAGAGAACCCAGCTATGATCCCCTCTGTCCGCTTAAGTTCGTCACATTTATTGCTTCGCCTCGGGTTGGCATTGATGATGCCAGTCGCTTTGTCGAGCGTTGTTGCCATGCCGAGTTATCCGCAAACGCCGAATGCCCAGCAAGACAACCGTGCCTTGCGAGTGCGATCGGATATGCAAGAATCTGACTCCAGAACCGGGATTATCACGGCACGCGGCAATGTCCGCATCAATTATCCTGCGCGAAATATGCAAGGGACCGCAGCCCAAGCCCAGTTTTTTAGCCGCGAGCAACGCATCGTGCTTAGTGGTAATGCTTATGTGATCCAAGATAACAACAGCATTCGCGGGGAAACGATTACCTATCTTTTGGATGAGGGCCGATTTATTGCCCTTCCCGAAGAAAACAAACAAGTGGAGTCGATTTATTTCCTACCGGATGGGACCGCTCCTGGACTTTAAAGGAGACGATGGACTCCTGAACGGTTAAAAATGGTTAAGAAGGAGTATGCAGGGGCGATCGCCTGTTCGGTAACTCCTTCTCTCCAATCGGTTAAAACACGGCTCCGGTTGTAGAGATTAGCCCTTAGTCCCAAGAGGATAGTTCCGAGTGAAAATATGGTTGGAGAATGTTCACAAATCCTACGGCAAGCGTGCCGTCGTCAACCGGGTGAGCCTTTCGGTTTCCCAAGGGGAAATTGTCGGGTTGCTCGGTCCTAATGGGGCCGGAAAAACCACCACCTTTTATATGGTGACGGGACTAGAAAAACCCACCCAGGGGAAAATTTGGCTCGATAACGTCGATATTACCCCGTTATCCATCCAAGACCGCGCTAGGTTGGGAATTGGCTATCTGGCTCAAGAACCGAGCATTTTTCGCAATCTGACGGTCCAAGATAACATTTTGCTGGTTTTGGAACAAACGAAAGTCCCGCCTTGGCAGTGGCAGCAGCGTTTGAATACCCTGTTGCGAGAGTTTCGGCTGCAAGTGGTCGCCCATACGAAGGGCAAAAATGTCTCCGGGGGAGAACGCCGCAGGACTGAAATGGCAAGGGCCTTAGCCGTGCGAGGAGAGGGTCCTACCTTTTTGCTGTTAGATGAACCCTTTGCTGGGGTTGACCCGATCGCCGTGTCGGAAATGCAGCAAATCGTCGCCAAACTCCGCGATCGCCAGATGGGGATCCTAATTACCGATCACAATGTCCGCGAAACCCTCGCCATCACCGATCGCGCCTACATCATGCGGGATGGACAAATCCTCGCATTTGGCACCCCGGAGGAACTCGCCACCAATCCCCTGGTCCGACAATATTATCTCGGGGAGAATTTTACGCTATCTTAAAATTAGCTCAATCTCTGTTTAATCGCGCTTTTTTCTTTAACAATTACGGTTTTCAATTCCCATTTATCCCAAAAATAACATGATTTAACTTTCATTAACTGAGAATAATCGAGGGATTTCCCCTCATTTTAATAACCAGATTTAGGGTTCATGCAGTCCCTCTCCGGTCTGCTAAAAACTGCCATCGCATCAACTCCTCCTCACACTTCCCATGATCTCGAATTCATTAAAATCTTTTCAATCCTTCAGTTGGTGGCTGTTGCGAGGCTCGGTGATGGATCGCTATATCGCCCTTGAGTTAATTGGGCCGTTTCTCTTTGGAGTTGGCTCATTTTCTTCCGTGGGGGTGGCGATCGGGACCTTATTTGACCTCGTGCGTCGTGTCACGGAAAAAGGCTTACCGATAGAAATTGCTGTCCAAATTTTCCTATTAAAACTCCCGGATTTTATCGTTCTAGCCTTTCCCATGTCCGTGTTACTCGCCACCTTGATGGGGTATTCGCGGATGTCTGCCGATAGCGAAATCGTCGCCTTACGCAGTTGTGGCGTGAGCGTCTATCGATTAGTCGTTCCGGCGATCGCCCTGAGCTTTTGCGTCACCGGATTGACCTTTGCCTTTAATGAACTGATTGTTCCGGCAGCCAACTATGAGGCAACCATCACCTTACAGCGAGCCCTGAATCAAGAGAGACCCTCTTTTCAGGACCGGAATATTATTTACACGGAATTTGACCGGGTAACCCAAGAAGACGGGAACCGAGTCACGGTGATGAAACGCTTGTTTTATGCGGAAGAATTCGATGGGGAACGGATGAAAACTTTAACCATTCTCGACCGTTCCCAGACTGGAGTCAGCCAAATTATTGCATCGGAATCGGCGATTTGGAATCCCAAGGAAAATAGCTGGGATTTTTTTAATGGCACAATTTATTTAATCGCCCCTGATGGCTCTTATCGCAATATTGTCCGGTTTGAACATCAAGAACTCCAACTTCCTCGCACTCCTTTAGATTTAGCTTCCCGAGGGCGCGATTACGGGGAAATGAGCATTGCCCAAGCCAAGGAACGACTGGAAATTATTCGCTATGGCGGGAGTGAAAAGGATATTCGGGAGTTAGAGGTGCGAATTCAGCAAAAATATGCCCTGCCCTTTGTCTGTGTTCTGTTTGGGTTAGTCGGGTCCACCTTGGGACTCGGACCGCGCCGCGCCAGTAAAGCAACCAGTTTTGGAATTAGCATTATTATCATTTTTGGCTATTATTTAACGGCGTTTCTCGCCAATGCTTTGGGTCAACTGGCGATTCTCTCGCCCTTTATGGCAGCTTGGTTGCCAATGGCGCTGGGGTTAGTGATTGGCGGATTTTTGTTAGTGCGGGCCTCCCGATAAACTGGGGTGGGTGGTAGAGGGACCCTATAGAGCCACGGCGATCGCCGTGGCTCTCATGCTCTTAAGGCTGAGATTTCAGATTACTAATCCTGAACACCCTTATCAATAAGGGCTTATCAATCCATTTAAAGACTATAATAATAAAGTAGACAATCTTTATAAAAAGTTTATCCAGAACTGATTTCCTCGCCTCTAAAGTGCGAGTATTCTATAAAATAAGCACCGTTGGATCAGCTCATCCCTCTGCCTTGTCAATTCGCTCGGCATTAAAAGCTATGTCACACCCTAAACCAACCTCTCCTACTGTCCGCAAAATCCGAGCCAAGTTAAGAAATTACACGCGACCCTTCGTGTGGGGTTCCGTACTGATTCTGGGACTGTTAACCCTGTTGATCTGGGAGTTCTCCAACAACCCCGAAGGATTTTATCTGTTGAACCTAGAGGATGAAGAGGAGTTGGAGGTGGGGAATCAACCAGAAGGGTGGATGGAAATGTCCCCGGAAGACAGTGCGATCGCCGCAGATATTGATAGTTCTGCGGTGCTGCTCAATGATTTGAAGGAAATGGAGCCGCCACCGCCCATTCCACTGCCTCCCCCGAGCAATACTAACCGGAGGTCTCGATCAACGCGATCGCAACCCATCCCCATTCTCTCCTCGGCTAATCGGGGTGTAGAGGGCGAGCAGGACTCCAATCAAAACTGGGAAGATTTATACAAGCTGCCAGAACTCTCGCTTTTACCCTCATCCGATGATGCCGCCTCTGAATCTGAAGCGTTACCCGAGGTGAGCATTCTCGGCGTGCCTACGCCTCCGGAAAACAACAATGGGACCCCCCCGCCTCCCGGGAATCGCTTGGGAATCTATTCCGGTGGCGTTAATAATTTTGAGGCTCCAAACCTGACCCGATTGCCAGTGAGTCCCTTGCAATCGGCAATGGATCGCTTGTATTCTCGCAACAACTCTACGAGTGGCGATCGCAACCCTGACAATCCCGAAGCGAGTCAAGGGGGAGACTCTACCCCCCAAAGAGACTCCAATCGTGAGAGTGCTGCTGAAAATCGCCCCAACGCCACTCAAAATCCGGCCAACTCCGGGTCCCGAACTTCACCGAACTCCCTCCGGAAACACCCCTCAACCGGCACAAACGCCTAACGGCACTCCCCAAAATGGGGCTAATCCCTACGCCAACCCAATTCCACCCGGACCCAATAACCCTTACGGCACACCCTTAACTTCTCCGAGTCCCTACGGAAACTCGCCTCAACCGGCGCAAATGCCTAACAGCACCTCCGGGAATCGCCCCAATTCCTCCGGAACCCAGGAATCCCTTTCCAATCAGCCATCCGTGGATCCGAACGGGCCCATCACCCCCAGATTGCCGGGAGAAACGAGTCCAAACTATACCCTGGATTACTCTGAGGATGCCAACAATCCGAACAACTATCAACCCCTTCCCGCAACCCCGGTGGTTCCAAATTCCAACCCCACCAATGCCTATGATTATTTATTGCGATCGGGAGGGCAACCCGTTCCCTTAGCTCCAACTGCACCCACCGCTGCTCCCCAAGCACCCAACAACCTTGGAACTGCCAAGGATTTAACCCCCAACTCCTCGATCTATCAGCCTCCTAGTAACCAATCTGTAGGCAACTCTCCTGCTGTTTCTCCAGGAGTTCAACCCCGGACTCAACCCAATAATCTCCCCAGTCCCTCCCCCCTGAATCAACCCACCAATGTCCCGACCTATCAACCCGTAAATCCCCCCTCGGTTCAGTCTCCTCAACTGGACAATTCGGGACTTAATCCCAACCGAGATACCCCAGCAGTCCAACCCATTCAACCGATTCAGCCGTTTTCAGTCCCCAATTCAACTCCCGGTCGCCATATTGGAGGCGGTAATATTAATACCTTCTCCAATCCCTAGTCCGGAGTTATCCTAAAAATTAGAACCCGGGTTTCTTATCAAAATCTCTGCCAAAAAGCAATCAATTTAAGGTAGAAACCCGGTTTTTTTTCCCGCATTAAAAATCGATGCTCAGGGGTGCACGGGGGAAGGGAATCACATCCCGGATGTTGCTCATGCCCGTCATAAATTGGACTAAGCGCTCGAATCCTAAACCGAACCCGGCATGAGGAACGCTCCCGTAGCGGCGTAAATCTAAATACCACCAATAATCCTCAATACTGAGTCCTTGCTGTTCTAACCTACGTTGGAGAATATCGAGACGTTCTTCCCGTTGGGAACCGCCGATGATTTCACCAATTTTGGGGGCGAGGATATCCATCGCCGCTACCGTCTTGTTGTCATCATTTAGCCTCATGTAGAAGGCTTTGATTTCTACGGGATAATCGGTGACGATCGCCGGTTTTTTAAATAACTCTTCGGCCAGATAACGTTCATGTTCCGACTGTAAATCTAGTCCCCACTCTACGGGAAACTCAAACTTTTTATCGGCTTTTTTCAACAGGGCAACCGCTTCGGTATAGGTCACCCGCTCAAACTGATTATCAATGATATTATTGGCCGTTTCTAGCACCGTTTTATCGATGCGTTGGTTGAAAAATTCCATATCTTCCGGGCATTTTTCCAACACAAACTTAAAGATATATTTTAAGAATGCTTCGGCTAAATCCATATCTCCGGTTAGGTCACAAAAGGCCATTTCCGGTTCGACCATCCAAAACTCAGCGAGGTGTCGGGAAGTGTTGGAATTTTCCGCCCGAAAGGTTGGACCAAAGGTATAAACATCGCTCAACGCCATTGCCATGACTTCGGCTTCTAATTGACCACTGACTGTTAGATAAGCCGGTTTGCCGAAAAAGTCTTTCCCATAGTCCACTTGATTGCTATTTTCTAACCGGGGGATGTCCTGGAGATTTAAACTGGTGACGGCTAACATTTCCCCGGCCCCTTCACAGTCACTGGCGGTCATAATGGGGGTATGAACCCAGAGAAACCCCCGTTCTTGGAAGAATTGGTGAATGGCAGTCGCAGCAGCGTTGCGGACGCGAAAGACGGCCCCAAACGTATTGGTGCGTCCGCGTAAATGTCCGATGGTCCGCAAAAACTCAAAAGAGTGGCGCTTTTTCTGGAGGGGGTAGGTTTCTGGGTCGGATTCGCCATAAAGTTTAACCTCGGAGGCGTGGAGTTCAATCCGTTGTCCTTTGGCGGGAGACTCGACGAGAATGCCGGAGACTTCTAGGGATGCGCCGGTGTTGAGTTGTTTGAGAATCTCGGCATATTGGGGTAAGTCGGGGTTGAGAACGATTTGAAGGTTCGCTAGGGAGGAACCATCATTGACTTCAACAAAGGTAAATTCTTTTAATTCTCGTTTGGTGCGGACCCACCCCTGAATGGTTACGGTGGTTTGGGGTTCGCCGGTTCGTAAAATTTCAACTATCCTTTGTTTCATTTGAGAGTTTCTTCTTTGAGTTTGAGATGGTAAAGATTTTAACGGAGGGAAGGGGAGTGAGGGGGCGATGAATGAGTTTAGCTGGCCCAGGCTCTTAATAACCAGCCGATAATGATGCCAATTCCGCCAAAGCGAAGGGCTTGCCAAAAGGGTTCTTTGAGGGCGCTCCAACTGAAGAGTTCGCTTTCTAAGTTGAGTTCGATCGCCTCTAGGGTAGCCCGGATTTGTTTTAACTCTTGTTTGAGTTCAGGGATCAGGGACGGGTTACTGTTTTTGGCTTGACGAACTTCGCGACGGATGTCATCTCGGCGGTTTTGGAGTTCTCGTTGGCGCTGGCGATCGCGCTGGACTTGCGCGATTCGCTCTTTGAGGTGGTTGAGCGATCGCTCGGTTTCTTGGATCTCGCGCTCAATTTCTCCCAAGGGGTTGCTGTCTGGTCCGGAGGGACCCTCACGATTGACGGCGCGATCGCTGGACAATTCCCCCGATCGCTCAGAGTCTGAGGGGTCGGATGGGTCAGATGGTAATGTCATTCGAGACTATTAGGAATAAAAATAGATAATTTTACAAGCTCACCGTGCAGGATTCCATAAATATGATATGCTACTTCTACTCTTTTTCCATTCAAGACATCCTGCCCCTAAAATTGGGTAGATTGAATTGATGCGCTCATCTATTCCTGACCGCGCACCAGAAACTCGCCCCCATTGAATTGATGGGATTTGTACAATGGCTAACCCCACTCCAACCCACGGCAACCGGACGATGGGATTGCACAGTCCGCTTTCGGACAAGTTACAAGAGTTTAGTACCCTAGAACTCGCTCAGGCCCTTGCCGAACGCCTGACTTTAACCGAAACCGATTGGCATCGCTTGAAGTCTAACCGTTCAGTTCGAGCTAAAGAACAGGCGGCTGCCGCTTTAGTGTTTTTGCTCAAGGATAACCCCGAGGAAGCACTGTTACGACTGCACCAAGCTGTGGGGTGGATTGACCGCTCGATTAGCGCTCCTCCCTGTCCAACTCATGGCGATCGGTCTTCTAAATCTTCTAGTCAATAGTCCCTACACCAAGGACCTTACAGGAGCATTTTTCCCTGGTTTGGGTCAAGTTTCAAAAATGATCCACCGGGGATTTCGGGATCCGGTGACCTGGGCGATCGCTTATCGAAGTCTCGGTAATCGTGAGGACTGATTAAATTGTTTACATAATTTGAGTTCTCGGCTGTTATCGTCCCAATTTACTTGATCAAAAATTTGGTGTAAAATAAAAAGCCCTCTGCCGCATTCTCCTTCATCATGAGGCAAATGTTCCTCGGGTTCGACGTGACAAGGACAAGCACAGGCAAAGCCTTTTCCTTGATCCGCGATCGCCCACCAGTATTCATCTGCCATCGCACTAAATCGAACTACCACCGTTTTTCGGGGATCTAAATTGTTTCCATGCTTGGCAGCATTGACTAACGCTTCCTGAAGTCCGAGACGGATTTCAGCCTGCCATTGGCGCGGAATATCAACCAACAGCAGATCTAGGATTGGACACAAATAAAGCGTGGAAGCAAAGCTAATGGTGTTCCAGCTACGCTCTATTGGACGAGGTGAAATAGCAATCACAGAAAAAACCCCGCAGCTTTAGAAAAAATACATCAGTTGGTTAAGCAAGACCCTGTAGAATACCTGAACGCTCAGGTTGCACCCTTTACCTTGAATCGGTTGGAATCTTCTTGGACTCAAAACTGCCCTATAGATTGTTTCCTGGGCGATTCCCAGAGGGATTGCGCCGGTCAGGGGACTGTGAATCTCCATATTGCTAAAACCATGTTTGTGACCTGAATCACGAACTGCTTTTCACTTTTATTGTACCGAATTGCATTGAAAAAGCCACTATTTCACCGATAGAACCTCTCCAAACTGTTAGCCTTATGCGGTTAAAGGGGAGAGGGAGCAGACCCCATCGTCCCTAAAAATCCCGGGAAATCGGGAAGGGCCGAATCGGGTAAAACCCAGTCACTCCAAGCGATCGCCTTGTGGAGATGCTCCTAGTGAGCCGGTGTTCAGTATCCCGTAAAAGGGAAGCTCTAATAAAATAATAATATTTTTACATTTCCAAGCAAGGATCGGGGCGATCGGCCCAGAATTCTGAGCTTTCCCCTGATCTCTGATTGGTTGTACTTATGTTGGGAGGATGGGGGAGATGGGGAGAATGGGTCCAATGTTTGTAGTAACGACTTTAGTCGTTGCTCTCGTGTCATGGCGGCCGCCATGACACTTACCATGAGCGGATTAAGGACCTGTTTGGGAACTGGAGCGATCGCCTCTAAAGGAGCGCGTGACTTGGCATTAGCCAAATCACGCGGAAACGACTGAAGTCGTTACTACGAACATTTTTTCATTTCCCCCATCTCCCCCATCCTCCCCATCTCCCCCATCTCCCTTAAACCATCTCCTCACTCAACAGTAAAGCTAACGCCTCCTTCATTTCCCCTTGAGTGGTGGTGGCGGTACCAAATTGCCGGACCACGATACTGGCGGCCAAATTGCCGAGAACTGCCGCCTCCCAGTAGGAACCTCCGGCACAGAGTCCGAGGGTGAGTGCAGACACTACCGTATCCCCGGCACCGGTTACGTCAAACACATCGGTGCGATTGAACGGGGGGATGTGATGTTCCATCCCGCTGCGATCGCATAAGGTCATGCCTTCATCCCCTCGGGTAATTAGCATTTGTTTCGCTTGGGTGAGGGTCAGCAGGTCCCGGGAAGCTTGGGTGACCGATTGGGGTGTGGTAATCGCGTATCCCACCGCTTGTTCCGCTTCTGGGACATTGGGGGTAAAAATGGTCGCACCGGCATAGCGATGGAGAGCGGTTTGAGTATCCACCACCGTCAGTTCATGTTCTAATGCCGCCTCAATCACCTGTGGAGTCAGGACCCCATCGCCATAGTCGGAACAGACAACGGCATCCACCGTGGGGAGTTGAGCGCGGATGTAGTCGGCGAGTTGTTGCTGTAAGTCTAAGCTGGGTAACTCATCGGATTTGCGATCGACCCGAACCACCTGCTGAGTCACCGACTGGCGCGCATGGCCAGAAATCCGGGTTTTGGTGACCGTAGGCCGATCGCCATCAATGAAAATCCCTCCAGTATCGATTCCTGCCGCTTCAAAAATGCGGCAGAGGGCTTTTCCTTGGTCATCTTGGCCAACTAAACCCGCGACTTTAACATTGGCTCCCATTTTTGCCAGATTATAAACCGCATTGGCTCCCCCTCCGGGGACTTGGCGGGTGCTTTCATGGCGCAGAATTAAGACAGGTGCTTCTCGGGAAATACGCTCCACCTGACCCGTGAGAAATTCATCCAGGGTCAAATCGCCAATTACAAGGACTCGCGCTGTTGAAAAGCGGTCGATCAACTCTAGGGAGCGCCATGCCTCCTTCCCGGAGGCGATCGGCAAAGTGGGACTCAATAGCCATTTCGGTCAACTCTCTGTTAAAAGTTCAGACATCAGAATTCTGGACCACAGGGACGAGATCGGCAATAAGAGCGATCGCACCGGAAACAGAGCGATCGCCTCGGCAACTCTCTCCACAGAGGTCCTGGGGGTATTCAACCCCCACTTTCAACCCACGCCAATTCACCGTCAAGTCCGACAGAAACAAGACGGTAGGATTGAACTGAGTTTATTCACGCCATCCCTGGGTCTAGGGACTACTTCAACTTGGTTTTGATCAGGGTCACCACTTGAGTCATCTGTTTCTTTAAGGCATTAATTTCAGCCTGCATCTTCGCCATTTGCTGTTTGAGGGCTTTAATTTCCGCAGCACTGGCTCCTCCATCCGCTCCACCAGGGGCGGCTTGAGGGGGTGCAGCACCGGCAGGTTGCCATTTTTTAGCCTTTGCCATTGAAGTTTTAATCGCTTCAATCAGAGATTTCTTCTCGAAAGGCTTTTCGATAAACTCAAAATACTCAAACGGTTCAGCAATTTTTTCCGCAACTTCCTCCTTGCGTCCTGACATCAGAACGAGTGGAGTCATCTTTCCTTCAGTTTTGGAGATCTTATCCAACTGCTGAAACACCTCCCACCCGCTGACTTTTGGCAATAGGAAGTCCAACATAATCAGGTTAGGGCGTTCTTCGCGGATCTGTTTGAGTCCTTGTTCGCCGTCTTTTGCTTCTAACACTTCAAAGTTACCGGCAGGCAGCATATCTCTGACCATGCGCCGGATCACTGCACTATCATCGATAACTAGGATCTTGTGACTTGCCACGACTGACTCCTCTGGGGGTGAGTGAAAGCTGTAATTCTAACAAGAGAGTTTTTTCATTATGCCTGCCCTGGGGATATTGATGCACCCGCGCCAAAACTAGACGGAGGGCATAACAGATCCCAAAAATGACAGCTTTCTTGATTGTATTGGGCTTTGCGCCCGGGGTGATCTCCCTCTTGGCTCTTTTTGCACGAACCGGGTCTGTGCTAACCTCATCATGATTGCAATTCCCTCCCTGGAGCGTGTCAGGGGTTACAGATCCACCGGGGCAAAGGCTTAGAGTAGAATAGGGTCGCTCCGCTTCAGTCCTAGGCTGGAATGGAGCAGTTTTTACCCCCTTCACCCTTTTAACGCCATGTCTGCTCAACCCAACCCCCCAAATCCCACTGCTGCAACCCCATTCCGGAGTGAAATCGAGGCAATGCCGGACTGGTTGCGTCGCCGAGGCATTGGCAAGGCGAGTGAGTTGTCCGAGGTGCAACGAATTATCAAGCAACGGCAGATCCATACGATTTGTGAAGAGGGCCGTTGTCCCAATCGCGGGGAATGTTATGGAAATAAGACGGCGACGTTTTTGTTGATGGGTCCGACTTGTACTCGCTCTTGTGGGTTCTGTCAGGTGGATAAGGGTCATGCGCCGATGCCGTTGGACCCCCAGGAACCGCAAAAGGTGGCGGAGGCGGTGCAGTTGTTGGGGTTGCGGTATGTGGTGCTGACTTCGGTGGCGCGAGATGATTTAGCCGATGGCGGTGCGGGATGGTTTGTGGCAACGATGAATGAAATTCGCGATCGCACTCCGGAAACTCAGATAGAGGTGCTCACGGCAGATTTCTGGGGGGGACAGGGGGCGGAGTTGGCACAGTTGCAACGGGAGAGAATTGCAACGGTTGTGGCAGCAAAACCGGCTTGTTATAACCATAATATTGAGACGGTGCGCCGGTTACAAGGGCGGGTACGTCGAGGGGCGAAGTTGGATCGCTCTTTGGCGGTGTTGAGGATAGTTAAAGAACTGGATGCCACGATTCCTACGAAGTCGGGTTTGATGTTGGGACATGGGGAAACCCAGGATGAGATTATTGAGGCGATGGCGCAGTTGAGGGTGGTGGATTGCGATCGCATTACTTTGGGACAGTATATGCGGCCCTCGTTGGAGCATTTGCCGGTGCAGAAATATTGGACGCCGGAGGAGTTTGAGGAGTTAGGAGCGATCGCCCGGGGGATGGGGTTTTCTCATGTGCAGTCGGGTCCTCTAGTTCGCAGTTCCTATCATGCGGGGGAAGCGGGTTAAATTGGGCGACTGGTCCCTGGGAAAAGGTGGTCATCCTGGGGCGATCGGTTATGCTAGAAATCAATCTCTTTTGGTTGTTTAATTGGCATCTACCAAAAGAGGGAGATAATCATCGCTCTTATGTGAGTCAGATAACGGGAGGCGATCGGGGTGTATCGATGGAGGTTCACCCAATTTTTTTATCTGATCCGGACCCAATGCTGTCCTCCCCTATTTTTTAACAGTTTAGAAATCTTATTTTCAAACCATTTTCAGCCTTAAAATAACTGGCTTCAAAATCTAAATCAGGCCACTGCGCTGCTGAACCTGGCATCAAAAATCAACTTCTAGCTGAAAGCTCTCATTCAACATCTTATTCTTTAAGTAAGCCAAATCTAATCATGTTAACTATTCCTGGCATTACTGTTCAAACTCAAATTTATGAAAGTGACAACTCCCTCGTGTATCGAGGAATTCAGGAGTCCGATCATCAACCGATTATCCTCAAAGTCCTGAAAGAAAATTATCCCACCCCCTACGAACTCGCCCGCTACCGCACCGAATATCAGATTACCCAATCTTTGAACGTACCGGGGGTCGTCAAAGTTTATGACTTGCAGACTTATCAAAATACCCTCGTCATGTTCCTAGAGGACTTTGGGGGAGAGTCCTTAAAGCATTGGATAAACCAGCGTCCATTTAGCTTAGAGGAATTTTTTGCAGTCGCGATCGCTGCTACCGAAGCATTAGTACAAATTCACGCAGCTAATATTATTCACAAAGATATTAACCCTAGTAATATACTTTTTAATCCCACTACTGGACAAATTAAAATCATCGATTTTGGAATTTCTACCCAATTGACCCGAGAAAATACCACGCTTCAAAGTCCCAACGGGTTAGAAGGTACCCTCCCCTATCTCTCCCCGGAACAAACCGGCAGAATGAACCGTTGCGTCGATTACCGCACCGACTTTTATTCCTTCGGTGTTACCTTTTACGAACTACTCACCCACCGACTGCCTTTTGAAACCACCGACGCCCTAGAATTAGTCCACTGTCACATTGCTAAACAGCCGGTTCCTGCGACTGATATTGATGCCAACATCCCCCCAGTCCTCTCGGAAATCGTCCTCAAATTGATGGCAAAAACGGCGGAAGACCGCTATCAGAATGCTGATGGGCTAAAAGCGGATTTAGAGGAATGTTTCCTTCAATACAAGGCAAACCGTTTATTAAATTTTCCTCTAGGCCGTCACGATATTTCTAATAAATTTCAACTGCCGCAAAAGCTTTATGGCCGAGAGTCAGAAATCCAAAGTTTATTATCAGCCTTTTCTAACAGTAGTATCGAAAGCAAACTAATGCTAGTTGCTGGGTATTCCGGAATTGGAAAATCGGCTTTAGTGCAAGAACTCTATAAACCCATTACGGAAAAACGGGGTTATTTTATTTCAGGAAAATTTGACCAATTACAGCGGAATATTCCCTACAGTGCGATTGTGAGTGCCTTTCAAGGATTAGTTAAACAACTGCTGACTGAAAATGAAGAGCAGCTCAACCAGTGGCGGGATAACCTATTAGCGGCAGTGGGAGTCAATGGCGGCGTGATTGCGGAGGTGATTCCGGAAATCAAATTAATTATTGGTCCACAACCGGAGGTTCCAGAACTTGGCCCTAACGAGTCGCAAAATCGCTTTAATTTAGTGTTTCAAAATTTTATTAAAGTGTTTACCCAACCGCAACATCCATTAGCCTTGTTTATTGATGATTTACAGTGGGCAGATGGAGCATCTTTAAAGCTGATGCAATTGTTGATGGCTGCGCGATCGCCGGGATTGTTTTTAATTGGGGCCTATCGAGACAACGAAGTTTCTGCCGCCCATCCCCTGATGTTAACCTTAGATGAAATTGCCAAAAATGGGGCCATTATAGAGCGCATTTCTCTTGCCCCCTTAGACTTAGAAACCATCGCCCAATTGATTGGAGATACCCTCAACAGTGACGTTCAAACTATCCAACCCCTGGCGGAGTTAGTCCAAGCCAAAACCGGCGGTAATCCCTTTTTTATGAACGAATTCCTAAAATCCCTATACACCGAAAAACTTGTGAATTTTGACCGATTAACTCGGCGGTGGCAGTGGGATTTAGATCCAATTCAAGCCCGGAGTTTTACGGATAACGTGGTAGAGTTGATGGTAGGTAAAATTCAAAACTTACCAGAAGAAACCCAAGAAATGTTAAAAATAGCCGCTTGCATTGGGAACGAATTTGATTTAGAAAATCTCGGGTTAATTATTAGAAAAAAATCAGAAGAACTTGTCACTCATCTCTATGCAGCAGTCGTTGAGAATTTATTGAATCCTTTAGGCAACATTGGAGATATCGCATTAATCGTTGCCGAGGCAGAATTTTTATCGATCGCCTTACCCAGAAAGTCAGTTAAATCTTTATCCTACAAATTTGTTCATGACCGGGTTCAACAAGCAGCTTATTTTTTGATTGAGGACAAGCAAAAGTTGCAGTTCCATCAAAAGATTGGACAAATCATGCTAGAAAATACGCCGGAGGATAAGCGAGAAGAGAAAATTTTTGATATCGTCAATCAACTTAATTTAGGCAGTTCGTTAACTGCCGAGCATTCAGACCAAGCGGATCTGGCCCAATTAAACCTGATTGCGGGAAAAAAAGCGAAACTATCCACAGCCTATCAGCCTGCTTTAAATTATTTGCATATAGGGATAGAACAATTACCGCCGAATAGCTGGCAGCAGCAGTATTCTCTCACCCTTTCCCTGTATGAAGAATCTGCCGAAGTCGCTTATCTCAATGCGGACTTTGCATTGATGGATCAATTTGTTACCACGGTGTTATCACAAGCTAAAACCGTGCTGGACAAAGTAAAAGTTTATGAAGTCAAAATTCTGGCTTATAACGCTCAAGGTCTCTTTGCGGAAGCGCTCACCATTGGCTTAGAAGTGCTGAATTTGCTGGGAATAAAGTTGCCTAAACAAGCCAGTAAAATCGATGTTTTGCGGGGACTACTGGCCACCAAGTTGACCATCGGACGCCGAGCGATCGCCAGCTTTATTGACCTCCCAACTATGACGGACCCTTCTTCTAAAGCCACGATGCGGATCATCGCTAAAATTTCATCTGCCGCCTACATGACTGCGCCTTTGCTGCTACCTCTAATTGTGTTTAAACAAGTCAGTTTATCCCTAAAGTGGGGAAATACTTCAGAATCGGCTTTTGCCTATAGTTCCTATGGATTGATTCTCTGTAGCGTTGCTGAGGATTTCCAGGGGAGTTTTCAATTCGGCCAACTCGCACTTCAATTACTCTACAAACTGAATGCCCGAGAAGTTGAAGCCCGGACTCAGTACGTCATTTATCACTTTATTCAGCACTGGATAGAGCCGGTAAAAGATGTATTGAACCCCCTGCGGCAAGCTTACGCAGTTGGGCTGGAAACGGGAGATTTGGAATTTGCGACCTATTCAGCGCTTCAATACTGCGGCTATGCCTTGCTGAGTGGCTCTGAATTAGTACAACTGGAATCAGAAATGGCCACCTACACTCAAGTCATGGAGCAAGTGGGGCAAGAAAGAAACCTGGCGATGCAATCGTTATACCATCAAGCCGTTCTCAACTTACTTGAAGAGGGAGAAAATCCGGGGACTTTGATGGGTCGAGCGTTCGATGAACAGGTGATGCTTCCTGTATTTACAAGTGGAAATGATCGGACTGCTATTTCTTCTTTCTATTTCTTTAAAGTGATGCTGTCTTATTTATTTAATGAAAGAGAGAATGCGGTAGCTCAAGCTCAATTAGCCGAGCAGTACCTGGATGGAATAACAGCTATTCTTTTGGTTGCTCACTTTTATTTCTATGATTCCCTCGCCCGGTTAAGCGTGGCAACCGATGCTTCCCCAACTCAGCAAAAAGCCATACTCCGAAAGGTATCCCAAAACCAGAAAAAAATTAAAAAATGGATGCATTATGCTTCCCAGAATAATTCCCAAAAATATTGGTTGGTGGAGGCAGAACTTTGTCGGGTACAAGGGAAAGATGCCAAGGCAATGGATTATTATGACAAAGCGATCGCCCTCGCAAAAAAAATGAATACATTCATGAAGCTGCGATCGCTTATGAACTAGCAGCTAAATTCTACTTATCCCGAGGCAAAGAACTGATTGCTAAAGCCTATATGCAGGAAGCTCGCTATTGTTATCAACGCTGGGGTGCTGTAGCTAAAGTCCGGCATTTAGAAGAAAACTATAGTCATTTACTCACAACGACGCCAGGAAAAGTTTCATCTAAAATCACGACTGCTCAAACTACTACGGGTTCCGGGTCTAATTTAGATATGGCGACGGTAATTAAATCTTATCAAGCCATTTCCGGTGAAATTATGCTGGATAAGCTACTGTCTAGTTTGATGAAAATTATCATTGAAAATGCCGGGGCGCAACGGGGTTACTTGATTTTATCCCATCAGGGCGATTTGCGGATTGAAGCAGAGAGTCACATTGATGATGACCAAATAACCGTGTTACAATCTCGCCCCCTCGCCGATAGTTCATTGATTTCAGAAGCTATTGTCAATTATGTGGCTCGAAGCCAAGAAGCTGTGGTTTTAAATGATGCCACTCAAGAAGGCAATTTTATCAGTGACGAGTATATTAAAACAAACCAGCCCAAATCAATTTTGTGCGTGCCTCTTATTAATCAAGGGAAACTGGTAAGCCTAGTTTATTTGGAAAATAATTTAACAACGGAAGCATTTACTCCTGAGCGAGTCGAACTTTTAAAGGTGCTGTCTGGACAAGCAGCAATTTCCCTTCAAAATGCCAAACTTTATACAGAAGTGCGGGAAAATGAAAGCCGACTGAATCAATTTTTAGAAGCGATGCCGGTTGGGGTGGGAATCCTGGATGCTTCTGGCAAACCCTACTACATCAATCGCATTGCCCAGGATTTATTAGGGAAGGGGGTGATGGCAGATACTAAGGACATTTCAGAAGTTTATCAACTTTATAAAGCCGGGACTGAAGAAGAATATATATTGGCAGAATTGCCCCTGGTAAGAGCTTTACAGGGTGAAACATCGATCGCTAATGATATCGAAATTCATCAAAATGGAAAAATCATCCCTGTGGAAGGGGTGGGTCAACCGATTTATGATTCTCAGGGGAATATTGCTTATGCGATTACAGCGTTTCAAGATATTACAGAACGGAAACGGGCTGAAGCTGAACGGGAACGGTTTACCAATGAATTGTTTCAACTCAATCAAGCATACGAACGGTTTGTTCCTAATCAATTTCTCCAGTTTTTAGAAAAGTCCAGTATTGTGGATGTGGACTTGGGAGACTCAGGTGCAGTTGGAGATGTCGGTGCTATTTTCCGATATTCGGGACTTTACCACCCTGAGTGAAAGTATGACCCCGGAAGATAATTTTAAATTTATTAATGCCTATTTGTCCCGAATGGAACCGGCGATTACAGAACATTCTGGATTTATTGATAAATATATTGGCGATGCAATTATGGCCCTATTTAGCGGGGAAGCTGATAATGCAGTCAGGGCAGCAATTTCGATGTTGCATCGTTTGGGGGATTACAATCAACATCGGATTCAACAGGGTTTTGCCCCGATTAAAAATGGGATTGGCATTAATACGGGGTTATTAATGTTGGGAACTGTGGGAGGGCAAAATCGCATGGATGGGACGGTGATTAGTGATGCGGTAAATTTAGCCTCTCGGGTGGAAGGGTTGACGAAAAATTATGGAGTATCGCTCTTAATTACGGATCAGACTTATGCTCGATTAACGCTTCGGGACAGTTATGCGATTCGCCGAATTGATCGCGTGAAGGTGAAAGGAAAATCAGAAGCGGTGACGGTTTATGAGGTATTTGATGGCGGACTCCGAGGAAATAAAGGGGGAAAATTAGCAACTTTAGGGCTATTTACGGAAGCATTATCGTTGTATGATGCCGGGAAGTTTGGGGAAGCGGCGCAGTTGTTTGGAGAGTGCGTGAAGCAGAATCCGGGCGATCGCGTGGCGCAGATTTATGGCGATCGCGCTCAAGGCAAGCTTCATCCCTAAAGCGGTTGAGTTGGGTCCATTTTTGAACAGGGGGACTCCGGAAGTCCAACCCCCAGAGAATCGGTGGCGGGGAAATCGGGATGAACACCCAGATTCTCGGGGCGATCGCCTCAAAATTCTGAGAACAGATAAGCTATCCTAGAAAGCACTTGCCTGGGTTCAAGGTGGCGACAAAATTAAACTCAAACTATCAATTTCATTGGGGTTCATGAGGGTCCTTAATTTTAAGGTTCCCGTTTGTTGATATTCCTCTCCTGAGTCGGGTCAGTAGCTGAATTGTTCTCCCTCAGAGAAAGCGTCAGGGGTGACCCTAGCTTCATTTGAGGGGCTTCTTCAGTTTAGCTTATTGCTTAAGCTGCATCTATCTTCAGACTGATATTTAAGCCAGTTTTTTGCTGGGACCCACTGGACTAATCGGGGACAGTGGGTTCGGAATGGTCCGTTTACCCATTTTAGTCCCGTTGTGATATTGATGGGGTTTGACTGGCGATCGCCCCGGCATTCTCTCAAATTTCATAGCTTTCTAGCGACCCTGTAACTATGCTGACTCTTCCTGGTGTTGCCGTTCAAGTGCAAATCTATGAAAGTGCTAACTCCCTCTTATATCGAGGGATTCGTGAGCAAGATAACCAATCTATTATCCTAAAACTTCTCAAAGAAAATTATCCCACTCCTCAACAACTGATTCGCTATCGCACGGAATATGAAATTACTAAATCCCTGAATGTATCCGGAGTGGTTCAAGTCTATGATTTGCAAAAATACCAAAATCGACTCGTCATGTTGATTGAGGATTTTGGAGGCGAATCTTTAAGCTATTGGATGCAGCATCGCCAATTTACCTTAGCCGAATTTTTGCAAATAGCGATTAAAACCACCGAGGCCCTGGCTCAGATTCACGCTGCCAATGTTATTCATAAAGATATCAATCCCGGTAATCTGGTTTTCAACCCCACAACGGGACAGATTAAAATTATTGATTTTGGAATTTCTACCCAATTCAACCGGGAAAATACTACACTCAAAAATCCCAATGGCCTGGAAGGGACCCTTGCCTATTTATCTCCAGAACAAACCGGCAGAATGAATCGCTGTGTGGACTATCGCAGTGACTTTTATTCCTTGGGAGTCACTTTTTATGAACTGCTGACCCACCGCTTACCCTTTGAAAGTACCGACCCTTTAGAATTAATCCACTGTCATATTGCCAAACAGCCCATTCCCCCCCATCTACTGGTGGAAAACCTTCCTACAGAAGGGAAATTTTTGGAACAAGGAATCGAGAATATTCCGCCAGTTCTATCGGAAATTATCCTCAAACTGATGGCAAAAACGGGAGAAGAACGGTATCAAAGTGCTTATGGATTAAAAGCCGATTTAGAAGTTTGTTGGCAGCAACTCCAGAACACTGGACAAATTTCTCCCTTCCCGATTGCACTTCAGGATATTTCCGATAAATTTCAACTCCCTCAAAAACTCTATGGCCGAGAGGCAGAAATTGCAGCCTTAATTGCTGCTTTTGAGCGGGCAAGAATGCAAAGTCAACTGATGCTGATTGCTGGATATTCCGGTATGGGCAAATCAGCTTTAGTGCAGGAACTGTACAAACCCATCACGGCTCATCGGGGCTATTTTATTTCCGGGAAATTTGACCAATATCAGCGGAATATTCCCTATAGTGCTTTGGTGCGATCGCTACAACAGTTAATCAGAAACCTATTAACTGAAAGTGAACCTCAACTCAAGCAATGGCAGGAGAAACTTTTAGCTGCATTAGGGGTGAATGGTCAAGTCATTGTGGAAGTCATCCCAGAAATTGAATTAATCATTGGCAAGCAACCTCCTGTCCCCAATCTCGGACCCAACGAGTCCCAAAATCGGTTTAATTTAGTCTTTCAAAAATTCATTCAAGTCTTTACGCAACCGGAACATCCTTTAGCCTTATTTATTGATGATTTACAGTGGGCAGATGGGGCATCCTTGAACTTAATTCAACGACTGATGGCAGGGGCAGTCCCGGGACTCTTTTTAATTGGGGCCTATCGAGATAATGAAGTCTCTCCCGGTCATCCACTGGAGTTAATGGTGGATGAAATGACTAAAAATGGAGCCATTATTGAGCGAATTTCTCTATCTCCTTTAGAGTTACCGACCATTGCCCAATTAATTGCCGATACCCTGAAATCAACCCCAGCAGCGGTGATGGAACTAACGGAATTAGTTCAGTTTAAAACTGGGGGCAATCCCTTTTTCATGAATGAATTTTTAAAGTCTCTTTATACCGAAGGACTGCTACAGTTTAGAACCCAAGTTTCCGAGGGTCCTGATACCCATTCCGCCCTATCTGATTCTCCAGAAAACCTAGGCAGGGGTGGGGTCGGATGGTTCTGGGATTTAGGGCAAATTAAGGCCCGAAATTTTACGGATAATGTGGTGGAACTGATGACAGGAAAAATTCAAAAGCTACCCGAATCGACCCAATTATTAGTGAAATTAGCCGCTTGTATTGGCAATGAGTTTGACTTAAATCTCTTAGAATTAGTCAGTCAGCAATCTTTGAAAAAAACGGTAGAGGACCTCAACGCGGCAGTTGCGGAAAATTTAGTCAGGTCTCAGATGAATCAAGGGGAAATTGAGTTTATCCTGACCGACGGTGATTATTCCTCCTGTGATTTACCTCGGAAGGAATATCCGCCCCTGATTTATCAATTTGTTCACGATCGCATTCAACAAGCGGCTTATTTTTTGATTCCGGACTCCCAACGGACTCGGGTTCATCGAGATATTGGACAAATTCTCCTGGAGAATACTCCCCCGAGTCGCCGGGAAGAAAAAATCTTTGACATGGTGAATCAATTTAATTTTGCCCTGGAGTTAATCACCGAATCCCAGCAAAAATATGAATGGGCTGAATTAAATCTGATGGCTGGGGAAAAAGCTAAACTATCGGCAGCTTATCAACCGGCTTTGACTTATTTAAAAGTAGGGATAGATTTATTAGAACAGGACAGTTGGCAGCAGCATTATGCTTTAACTTTATCTCTGTATGCCAAGGCCGCAGAAGTG
This sequence comes from uncultured cyanobacterium, assembly GCA_963821735.1. GTDB lineage: Bacteria > Cyanobacteriota > Cyanobacteriia > Cyanobacteriales > Laspinemataceae > Laspinema. The sequence continues at coordinate 25,894 of CAWGFK010000070.1, read as the reverse complement.
GCTTATTTGAATGCCGATTTTGAGTTAATGGACCAAATGATAGAAGCAGTTTTGAGTCATGCTCAAACGGTTTTAGATACGGTAGCCGTATATGAAGTCAAAATCTTGGCTTATAATGCCCAGAGTCAATTTAATGAGGCGATCGCCATTGGATTAAAAGTCTTGAAACGCCTCGGGGTTAAACTCCCCAGTAATCCCCACACCGGCCATGTTTTATGGGGTCTGTTGCAGACCAAATTAGCCCTGGGATTTAAACCCGTTGCCAGCTTAGTGGATCTGCCCTTGATGAGCGCTGCCTATCCCAAAGCGGCCATGAGTATCCTGGGAAAAATTACCTCTTCTGCCTATTTTGCCGCCCCTTTAATGTTCCCCCTGATTGTGTTTAAAAATGTAACGTTATCGATTAAATGGGGCAACAGTTCGGAATCCGCTTATGCCTATAGTAGTTATGGGGTAATTCTCTGCGGAGTCGTGGGACAATTGCAGACAGGATATCAATTTGGTCAACTCTGCCTCCAGGTTCTTTCTCGAACTGAATGCCCGAGATGTGAAAGCCAGAACCGAATTCGTGGTAGGTGCTTTAATTCAACATTGGATTGACCCCCTCCCTTCAGTCTTAAAACCTCTGCTGAATGCCTATCAAATGGGTTTAGAAAATGGAGATTTGGAATATGCCGCTTATGCGGCTTGTCACTATTGCTACAATGCCTTTTTAAGCGGGCAAGAGTTAGTTTCATTGGAATCCCAAATGGCCACCTATGCCACCTGCATTCAGGAAATGGGACAGATGCGGGTTTTGAATTTACAAGAAGTCTTTCATCAGGGCGTGCTGAACTTACTGGGAAAATCTGCGAATCCTTGCACCTTGAAAGGGACCGCTTTTGATGAAGCAATTATGCTGCCAGAACTTGAAAGCCGAAATGACCGAACGGCTATTTGTTATGTTTATTTTAATAAATTAATCCTCAGTTATCTGTTTGGAGATTTAGAACAGGCGCTGAACTCGGCTAATCTCTGCGAAGCTTATCTGGATGGAGTAACGGCATCTCCTGTGGTGATTTATTTTTATTTTTATGATTCTCTGATTCGGTTGGATATTGCGGCGGAATCCGACCCTGTGTCCGTAAAACTGGTTCTCAAAAAAGTCAGAGAAAACCAGAAGAAGCTTAAAAAGTGGGCGCGAATTGCTGGGATGAATAATGCCCATAAATTTGAGTTGATTGAGGCAGAACGGTATCGAGTGTTGGGCAAAAAACAACGGGCGATCGCCTGCTATGACTCCGCCCTTGATTTGGCTCAACAAAGGGATTGCCCTCCTGAGACTGCCCTGATTTATGAACGGGCGGCTAAATTCTATTTTGCCCAACGAAACGTATTAATTGCTAAAGCCTATTTACAGGAAGCTCACTATTTTTATAAACTCTGGGGTGCAGCGGCTAAGGTGAAGCAGTTAGAGGAATTATATGATAACTTCCTCACTCCCGAAAATCAGAAAATTCCCAATACCCAACAAACGATATCAGCCAGTGCAGCAGACTTACTGGCTCATCTGGATATCTCAACCATGATGAAAGCATCCCAAGCGATTTATGGGGAAATTGTTTTAGAGAAATTGCTCTCTAGTTTAATGAAGATTGCCATTGAGAATGCGGGGGCACAACGGGGTTGTTTGATTTTATCCCATCAGGGACAGTTGAGGATAGAAGCGGAGGGAACGATTGATGGCGATCGCATCACCGTGTTGCAATCAATTCCCCTGACTGAATCGGACCGGGTTGCGGTGGCGATCGTGAATTATGTGGCCCGAACTCAAGAAGCTATTGTCTTAAATAATGCCACCCAAGAGGGTGATTTTACCAATGATTCCTATATTCAAAACAATCAGATTCAATCTATCCTCTGTGTTCCCCTGATTGATGGCGGCAAGCTGGTTAGTATTGTTTATTTAGAAAACAATCGCACCACCGGGGCATTTATCCCGGAACGGGTGGAAATTTTAAAGCTTCTATCGGGACAAGCGGCGATTTCTATTCAAAATGCCAAACTCTATTCCGAGGTCCGAAATAATGAAAAGCATTTAGCCGAACTGAATCAAGCTTATGAACGATTTGTTCCTCGTCAGTTTCTCCAGGTTTTAGATAAAGCGAGTATTGTCGATGTGGAATTAGGGGACCAAGTTCAGGTGGAAATGTCGGTGTTGTTTTCCGATATTCGCGACTTTACGACCCTGAGTGAAAGTATGACTCCGGAAGAAAACTTTAAATTTATTAATGCCTATTTATCTCGAATGGAACCGGCAATTTCCGAACATTCTGGCTTTATTGATAAATATATTGGTGATGCAATTATGGCCCTCTTTAGTGGAGAAGCAGATAATGCCGTTAAAGCTGGAATCTCTATGCTGCATCGCCTCGTTGATTACAATCAGCATCGGGCTACTTGTGGCTTTGCACCGATTAAAAATGGGATTGGGATTAATACCGGGTCTTTAATGCTAGGAACCGTCGGGGGAGAAAATCGCATGGATGGGACGGTGATTAGCGATGCGGTGAATTTAGCCTCCCGGGTGGAAAAATTGACGAAAAATTATGGGGTTTCGTTATTAATTACGGACCAAACTTATTCGCGGTTAATTTATCGCGATCGCTATGCCATTCGCCGCATTGATCGGGTCCAAGTCAAAGGAAAATCGCAAGAGGTAACAGTGTATGAAGTGTTTGATGCCGACTCCCCAGAAATCAAAGCCGGAAAGTTAGCCACCTTAGACCGATTTACGGAAGCATTATCCCTATTTGAGGACGAAGACTTTCTAGGTTCAGCCCGATTATTGGCCTATTGCTTGAATCAAAACCCCGGCGATCGGGTGGCACATATCTATTTTGAACAGTGTCAAAGGCGGTTTACTGGATTACGCTAACCTCTGGCGTTCCTTTGACTCTACCTCGCCGGGTTTTGCGATGAGGCGATCGCACCACTATTCCTTAGATCGATATGCTCTCCTAGAGCATCGGTACAGTATCCGTTCAATCGCACAACCGCTTTTGTCCCTAATTTGCTGCTAATGGGTGGAAATTTTGGAAACAATCCGGGTTCTAACCTTTAACTCCCCGGAAACACTAGAAAAAACTGACTTTCTTGCAGTCTACCGATTAAGTTAAACTTAAACTATCCATTCCTTCGAGGGTGGTACTCTAGTGCCAGTCCGAAATACCACAAAATTTGATTCTTTACTCCCCCCTATTCTAACTATGCTGACTCTTGCTGGCGTTACCATTCAAACTCAAATCTATGAAAGTGCCAACTCCATTGTCTATCGCGGGATCCGGGATGTAGATTCTCAACCGATTATCCTAAAAATTCTCAAAGAAAATTATCCCACTCCCCAAGAACTGGCCCGCTATCGCACGGAATATCAGATTACCCAATCCCTAAATGTCCCGGGGGTGGTGAAGGTTTATGATTTGCAGAAATATCAAAATACCCTCGCCATGTTTGTCGAGGACTTTGGAGGCGAATCCCTAAAACATTGGCTGAGTGAACGCAGCTTTAATTTAGAAGAGTTTCTGCATCTGGCACTCGCCATCACTGAAGGATTAGGACAAATTCACGGGGCGAATATTATCCACAAAGATATTAACCCGAGCAATATTGTTTTTAATCCAAACACCGGACAGGTTAAAATCATTGACTTTGGCATCTCCACTCAATTAACCCGAGAAAATACTACTCTAAAAAATCCCAACATCCTAGAAGGCACTCTCGCCTATCTCTCCCCGGAACAAACGGGGCGAATGAACCGCTGCATTGACTACCGCAGTGACTTTTATTCCCTAGGGGTGACCTTCTACGAACTGCTCACCCACCGACTACCTTTTGAAACGACCGACCCCCTGGAATTAGTCCATTATCACATTGCTAAACAGCCGATTCCTCCCACGGATATTGATGCCAGCATTCCCCCAGTCCTTTCAGACATGATCCTCAAGCTGATGGCAAAAACGGCGGAAGACCGCTATCAGAATGCTTATGGATTAAAAGCAGATTTAGAGGAATGTCTGCGTCAACACAATGCAGATATTGTATTAAATTTTTCCTTGGCCCGTCACGATGTTTCGGATAAATTTCAATTACCACAAAAGCTCTATGGCCGAGAGTCAGAAATCCAGAGTTTATTATCAGCCTTTGCCGAAAGTAGTATCCAAAGTCAACTGATGCTGATTGCGGGATATTCCGGCATTGGCAAATCGGCCTTAGTCCAAGAACTCTATAAACCGATTACGGAAAAACGGGGTTATTTTATTTCGGGGAAATTCGACCAATATCAGCGAAATATTCCTTACAGTGCGATAGTTCGAGCCTTTCAAGGCTTAGTCAAACAACTGCTGACAGAAAGTGAAAGCCAGCTCAATCAGTGGCGGGACAACCTGTTAGGTGCAGTGGGAGTGAATGGACAAGTGATTGTGGAGGTGATTCCGGAAATAGAATTAATTATTGGACAACAACCGGAGGTTCCGGAACTGGGGCCAAATGAGTCCCAAAATCGGTTTAACTTAGTGTTTCAGAATTTCATTAAAGTATTTACCCAACCCGAACATCCCTTAGCCTTATTTATTGATGATTTGCAATGGGCGGATGGAGCATCTTTAAAGCTGATGCAATTGTTGATGGGTTCTCGATCGCCGGGATTATTCTTAATCGGGGCCTATCGAGATAACGAAGTTTCTGCCGCCCATCCCCTGATGTTAACCTTAGATGAAATTGCCAAAACTGGGGCAGTCATCCAGCGTATTTCTCTGGCTCCCCTTAGACTTAACAACCATCGCCCAATTGATTGGAGATACCCTCAACTGTGACCTAGAAACGGTTCAACCCCTCGCCGAGTTAGTCCAAGGCAAAACCGGCGGAAATCCATTTTTTATGAATGAATTTTTGAAATCTCTCTACACCGAAGAACTGGTAGATTTTGACCAGGAAACTCTACGGTGGGAGTGGGATTTAGAGCAAATTCAAGCCCGGGGCTTCACGGATAACGTGGTAGAACTGATGGTGGATAAAATTCAAAAACTGCCTAAAGAAACCCAAGAACTGTTAAAACTGGCTGCTTGTACTGGCAACCAGTTCGACTTAAACATTATCGGGTTAATTTGCGAAAAATCTCTAGCAGAAATGGTCACGGAGTTGCAATCAGCCGTTGCCGAAAATTTGGTGATACCCTTGGGGAATTTAGGAGAATTTTCCTTGACGATGGCCGAGTCAGAATTTTTGACCCCTGACCCCATCGAAACTCAACGGAAATCTTTACAATACAAATTTGGCCATGACCGAATCCAGCAAGCGGCCTATTCTCTAATTGACGAGTTTCAAAAATCCCCTATCTTCATCGGAAAATTGGCGATGTAATTCTCAAAAATACGCCGAAACATAAGCAAGAAGAGAAAATTTTTGATATCGTTAATCAACTCAATTTTGGCGTTGAATTAATCAGCGAACAGGCTCGAAAAAATGAACTGGCTGAATTAAACCTGATGGCTGGGAAAAAAGCGAAACTCTCCACCGCTTATCAGCCTGCTTTGAATTATTTGCAAGTGGGGATAGAACTCTTAGGAACCCAGAGTTGGCAAGACCAGTATGCCCTGACCCTTTCCCTCTATGAAGAAGCGACGGAAGTCGCCTATCTCAAAGCCGATTTTGCCTTGATGGATCAATGGGTGGAAACCGTAGTCGCGCAAGCCAAAACTGTCCTCGATAAGGTCAAAGTTTATGAGGTAAAAATTCAAGCGGGGGTATCCCAAAGCAAGTTTAATGAAGCATTGGATATCGGACTAGAAGTCTTGAGCTTATTCGGAATCAAATTACCGAGGCAGCCTAAAACCCTTGATATTTTATTAGGACTGATTCGGACAAAACTGATCATTGGGTGGCGACCGATCGCCAGTTTACAAGACCTCCCTCCCATGACCCAGCCTGAGATTCAAGCCATCATGGGGATTTTATCAAAACTCAATACCGCCATCTACTTTTCCGCCCCTTTATTGTTTCCCTTGGCTGTTTTTCAACAGGTCAATTTATCGATTAAATGGGGCAATACTTCAGAATCCGCTTATGCCTATAGTTGCTATGGATTGATTCTCTGTGGCCTGGGAGATATTGAGTCAGGCTATCAATTTGGTCAACTGGCCCTCAACTTCCTCAAACAACTCAACACCAAAAAAGACAAGCCCCGAACGGAATATCTGGTTCATAGCTTTATTAAACATTGGAAAGACCCAGTGCAAGAGATGTTAAACCCAATGTTAGGAGCTTATACCGTCGGGCTGGAAACGGGAGATTTGGAATTTGCGGCCTATTCCGCGTTCCATTACTGCTACTATAGTGTTCTAATTGGCGCTGAACTGACTCAACTGGAGTCAGAGATGGAAATCTATGCTCAAGTCATCGAGGAAACGGGACAGGAAAGAACGACGGACGGGCATCGAATCTTTTATCAAACTGTTCTGAATCTGCTCGGTCAAGCTGAAAATCCTTCTCATTTAATCGGAATGGCTTTCGATGAACAGGTGAGGATGCCCATCCTCCAGAGTCGCAAAGACCGGAGTACAATTTTTGTGATATACTTCTAATAAATTAATCCTGTGCATTCTGTTTGGAGAGGTTGAGCAGGCGATCGCCAATGCGGACCTAGCACAAGCGTATATCGATGCCGTTCCCGCCACGCTGCTCCTTTCTCACGTTTGTTTTTATGATTCTCTAGCGCGTTTAGCCCGGGCATCCGATGCACCCCGATCGCAGAAAAATTCCTGGATTCGCCAAGTTTTCCGCAACCAGAAAAAACTTAAAAAATGGGCGCATTATGCTCCGCAAAATAATTCCCATAAATATTGGCTGGTAGAGGCGGAACTCTGTCGGGTACAAGGCAAAGATGTACAGGCGAGCAATTACTACGATAAAGCCATCATCCTAGCCCAAGAAAATAACTATCTCCACGAAGCGGCGATCGCTTATGAACTCGCCGCCAAATTCTATCTCTCCAAAGGGAAAGAAAAAGAGTTGACTGCCATCGCCTATATGCAGCAAGCTCGCTACACTTATCAACTCTGGGGTGCTACGGCAAAGGTTCAGGATTTAGAAACGCGATATGGCGAGTTCTTTATTACCCGGGAACGGGTCAGCACAAACAGTACAACCAAATCCGTCGCCAGTACCACTGGTTCCGGGTCTAGCCTCGATATTGCCACAGTAATGAAAGCTTCTCAAGCCATTTCCGGGGAAGTTTTGCTGGAAAAATTACTCTCTAGCTTGATGCAAATTCTCATCGAAAATGCTGGCGCACAACGGGGCTACTTAATTTTATCAATTCAGAGCCAATTGCTCATCGAAGCGGCAGGAGAAATAGAAAATGAGCGGGTCACGGTGTTGCAATCGATTCCGGTAGCCAACTGTCAGACCCTTTCCGAATCGATTGTCAATTATGTAGCCAGAACTCAAGAAACTGTAGTTTTAAATGATGCTACAAGTCAGCGGCAATTTTACAAGCGATTCCTATATTCAAGAGGCTCAACCCAAATCAATTTTATGCGTACCCCTGATTGATAGAGGTCAACTGGTTAGCATTGTTTATTTGGAAAACAATAGCACCACGGGAGCCTTTACCCCGGAACGAGTGGAAGTGTTACAGTTGTTATCAGGACAGGTAGCAATTTCCATTGAAAATGCCCGCTTGTATCAAACTTTAGAAGAGAAAGTCAAAGAACGGACCGCCCAATTAGCCAACGCCAATGCAGAAATTACGATGCTGAATGAGCGGTTAAAAGCGGAAAATATCCGGATGGGGGCCGAGTTAGATGTGACCCAGCGATTGCAAAAAATGCTGTTGCCAAACCAGGAGGAACTGGAGGCGATTGAGGGGTTAGACATTGCCGGATTTATGGAACCGGCAGATGAAGTGGGGGGGGATTACTATGATGTGCTTAAAAGTGGCGATCGCACCAAAATCGCGATCGGGGATGTGACGGGACATGGGTTGCAAAGTGGGGTGGTGATGATGATGGCTCAAACGGCGGTCCGGACGTTACTGGAAGGAGATTTTACGGACCCGGTGCAATTTTTAGATGTCATCAACCGCACGATTTATAAAAATGTCCAGCGCATCAATGCTGATAAAAATATGACTCTGGCGCTGCTGGATTATCATCAAGGCAGATTAACCTTAAGTGGGCAGCATGAAGAGGCGATCGTCATGCGTGCCGATGGAAGCGTAGAGTGTATTGATACCGTTGATTTAGGATTTCCAATAGGTCTCATTGATGAGATTGCGGATTTTGTGAGTACCACGGAGATCGAGTTAAATTCTGGGGATGTGGTGGTGTTGTACACCGATGGAATTACAGAGGCGGTGGATAGCAATTTGGTACAGTATGGTCTTGAGCCGATGATTGCATCAATTCGCCATCATTTACAGGGTAATGCGCGGGAAATTTGTCAAGCTGTGATTGAGGATGTCCGGCGACATATTGGCGGGCAGAAGATTTATGATGACCTCACCTTAATTGTTCTCAAACAGAAGTAACGAGGGTGAGCAAGAGGCTGGGTAGAGGATGAGTCAAGCAATCAACGCTAAACCTCACCCCAGCCCGATCAGTTAGTCACAGAGTTTACTACTTGTAAACTGGCATTTCGCCACTGTTGAGACGGAGCATATAACTGTCGAGATCGGCCCGAACTTTGTCTGCCAGGAGGAACCCGCCCAACATATTGGGAAAGGCCATTGCAAAGAACATCATATCGGAGAAATCGAGGATGGCACCGAGGTTGATGACGGTCCCGAGGAAGACGCAAACGACATAAATCACGCGGTAGATAATCATGCTGCTTTCGCCAAACAAGTAGGTCCAGGAGCGTTCACCGTAGTAACTCCAGGAAATCATGGTGGAGAAGGCAAACAGAAAGACGGCCAAAGTGAGGACAGTGGGGAACCAACTGATCACGGAAGCAAATGCGGCAGCGGTGGTTTCTACCCCAGGCGCTGTGTTGGGGTTGGCATATTCTCCGGTGATAATGACGACTAAGGCGGTCATGTTACAGATAATTACTGTATCGATAAAGGGTTCGAGGAGGGCGACAATGCCTTCTCGGACGGGTTCTTCAGTTCGGGCGGCAGCATGGGCGATCGCCGCTGAACCAGCCCGGCTTCATTGGAGAATGCCGATCGCCGGAACCCCTGGACCAATACGCCAAGAAATCCCCCATAAGCCGCTTGGGGGACAAACGCTTCGGTAAAAATTTGGGCAAAGGCAGCGGGAATCTGAGGCAGATTCATCAGAATAATCCACAAAGATGCTGCCACATAAATGGTACACATGGCGGGGACGAAGGCACCGGCAACGTTCCCGATGCGGCGAATCCCACCGATAATGACGAGGGAAACCAGGAAGGCTAAAGCGATTCCGTACAGCCAGTTGGGTAGCGCGGGGAATAGACCGGAAATGGCGACAAAGGATTGATTCGCTTGGAACATATTGCCCCCACCGAAGGCGGCCCCAATACAGAGGATGGCAAACAAACTCGCCATGATATTGCCAAATTGACCCATGCCTTTTTCCGCTAAACCCCGAGAGAGATAGTACATGGGGCCACCGGCAATCCGACCATCGGGCAGGACAACGCGATATTTTTGGGCGAGGGTGCATTCGACAAACTTGCTCGTCATGCCGAATAAGGCGGCAACGGTCATCCAGAACATGGCCCCGGGTCCTCCCACGGAAACGGCGATCGCCACCCCGGCAATATTCCCGAGTCCCACCGTAGCGGATAGGGCCGCAGCCAGGGCTTGGAAATGGCTGACCTCTCCAGCTTCGGCAGGGTCGTCATAGTGCCCTTGGATGACGAAAAAGGCGTGTTTCAAGGCGCGGAAGTTGATAAAGCCCATGCGAATGGTGAAATAAACCGCACCGCTAATCAACCAGACGACAATGAGGGGGATGCCTAGGCCAAAATCGAAAAACAGGACGGCAGACATCCAAGCCACCACTTGCGTGAAGACGGCATCGAGGGTGGGGAGGAAGCCGGTGGGTGCAGCCTCTTGAGCTTCTTGGGCGACTGCGGCGATCGGCAGGGCCAGTAGAAATAGGATGATCAGTGAAATCCAGCGTTTCTTCATAATTGCAGTCAGTTAAAGGGAATGGGACAGGGAATGGGAGTCTTCAAGAGGTGACTATACTGCCCTGGGCGGGTCAAGCTGGGCTTAAAGAGAAATATTCCGCCTTGTTATCGTTCAAGCTGTAACCAATCTGCGTAGTTTTGTCAAGAAACTGGGGGTTGATTTGGGTTTCGGTTTGGGTTCCTAGAATGCCGGTAGCGTATTCAATCTATACCACCAAAAACCCGGTTTCTCACCCCGGTGTACCCAGGTCCTCGTTCAGGCATCGCCCGCCCCTTATCAAAGAGAGGGAACTGGAGATGGCTCCATTTTTAGGCGGTTAGGGACCCCACTGCCCTCGATTCTTTAAGTTTTTTAGCGCAATGCCTCAAAATTGTTCAGATTTGTAACGAATTTCCTTCAGAAATCTCAGGAATCTCTGATAAAATTTCATAAAAGTTAAAATTTCGTCAAACAATCCTGGATGAGCTTATTGGTTGTCGGTGCCACTGGTACCCTTAGGCAGACAGGTTGCCCGTCGCGCCTTAGACGAGGGATACCAGGTACGTTGTTTAGTACGCAGTTTCAAAAGAGCGGCCTTTTTAAAAGAATGGGGCGCTGAGTTGGTCCGCGCAGACTTATGCGATCCAGAAACCTTGCCCGTTGCCCTCGAAGGGGTGACGGCGATTATTGATGCAGCGACGAATCGGCCCACCGATTCTCTGAGCATCAAACAAGTGGACTGGGAAGGTAAGGTGGCGCTCATTCAAGCGGCCAAAAAAGCCGGGGTCGAACGGTATATCTTCTTTTCTATTCTGGAAGCGGACCAGTATCCAGAAGTCCCCTTAATGGAAATCAAACGCTGCACAGAAGTCTATTTAGCTGAATCGGGATTAGATTACACCATCCTGCAATTAGCGGGCTTCATGCAAGGGTTGATTTCTCAATACGCCATCCCGATTTTGGACAATCAAGCGGTGTGGGTGACTAACCAGACTGCGCCCATTGCCTATATGGATACCCAGGACATTGCTAAATTTGCAGTGCGGGCCTTGTCGGTCCCTGAAACCTCCAAGTCGATTTTTCCCGTGGTGGGGACTCGTCCCTGGACTCCCCAGGAAATTATCGACCTGTGCGAACGACTCTCGGGGGAAAAAGCCAAGGTGACGCGAATGCCGTTGGGTGTTCTGCGGGGATTTCGCCGGGTGGTACGATTTTTCCAATGGGGTTGGAATGTAGCCGATCGCTTGGCATTTGCTGAAGTGCTCGCCTCAGAGAAACCCCTAACCGCCAATATGGATGAGGTGTATCCTGTTTTTGGATTGGACCCCAAGGACACGACCACCGTAGAATCGTACCTGAGAGAGTATTTCAGCCGAATTTTAAAGAAGTTGAAAGAATTAGATTACGAACAGAGCAAAACCAAGAAGCAGTCCAAACGCCGAGTCCCATTTTAACCCCTCCCGTAGGGTTAGCCCCGTCAAAGGAACTAGCCTGTGGAGGGCGATCGCCTGAAGGCTCTTGACAAATGGCATAGCTTTGTTCAGACTCTAGTTTCACAGGGCTATTTGGCATCCCAGATGCCATTCATCTGCCCAGTGCATTCGCGGTGACTCACCAAGAATGTGATTCCATCCCTAACTCTGGCAATCAATAACCCACTAGCAGGACTTTTTCGCGGTGCCCAAAGCTGGCATTATTTACAACGATGTTAAACCCATAGCTTGTCGCGCTGCCGAAGAATGGAGAGACAAGCTGATTGGATTGGGTTGGGAAGTTGCTCTCGCCACCGGCATGGGCGGCATTCTAGGCTATTCTGACCTAGATAAGCCCGTCTGTCATACCACCGTCGAACAGCTCACCCCTCCTGGATTTAACGCTGAAATGTCTTTCGCGGTGGTGTTGGGAGGCGATGGCACTGTGCTGTCCGCATTTCGGCAGGTGGCAAGCTGCGGCATTCCCTTGTTAACGGTCAATACGGGCCACATGGGGTTTCTGACGGAAACCTATCTCAACCAACTTCCCGAAGCAATGGAACAGGTGTTAGCGGGGAACTATCAAATCGAAGAACGGACGATGGTCACGGTGCAGGCGATCCGAGACGATACCGTTGTCTGGGAGGCGCTTTGCCTGAATGAAATGGTCTTACACCGGGAACCCCTCACCTGTATGTGTCACTTTGAAATTGAAGTGGGACGCCATGCGCCGGTAGATATTGCGGCAGATGGGGTGATTATTTCCACTCCCACAGGTTCGACGGCTTATGGGCTCTCGGCTGGGGGTCCGGTGATCACGCCGGATGTCCCGGTGTTACAACTGGTGCCGATTTGTCCCCATTCTCTCGCGTCTCGGGCTTTGGTGTTTGCCAATACTGAACCTGTGACGATTTTTCCGGCGAATACCAATCGTTTGGTGATGGTGGTGGATGGGAATGCCGGGTGCTATGTACTCCCCGAGGACCAGGTGCGAGTTCAGCGATCGCCCTACTCAGCGAAATTTATCCGGATTAATCCCCCGGAATTTTTCCATGTTCTCCGAGAAAAACTCGGCTGGGGTCTGCCTCACATTGCTAAACCCACTTCGGTAGAACTGCCTTAATCCCGAGGCCCTCCAGTGCAGTCTCGGCCCAGTTCCTGGGGCGATCGCACTTGAACCTTCCCGGATCGGGCAACTACCCCCCGATACCAACCACCACCCTCCCCCTGCGGGACCCGCCTATTCCAGGGTCCCTAACCCCCATCCCGCACCTTTTTAAACTAAAATAGAATCTAAATCGGATGGAAATCCGTCCAAAAATAGCGTGAACCTTCTCCCAACCTGTAACGACAGCAGCAGAATTTCAGGGTAAACGTCGCTATATTCTACCTAGTCCGGATTCCTCTGACGGAACCCAACAATGGGCGCAGTTCTCGCTATTGCTGATTTCCACAAGTCCCTTTTCAATTGATAACCGCTCAGTTTTTAAAACCGATTACATTTGGCTTTGGCTCCCATATTTGTGCAAATGAACCTTAACGAACGACAACAATATGTTTTATGGGCGACTGTCCGGCACTATATCGCCACTGCCGAACCTGTAGGCTCTAAAACCTTAGTGGATGAATATAATTTAAGCGTCAGTCCCGCCACCATTCGCAATGCAATGGGGTGGTTAGAAAAAGCCGGATTACTCTATCAACCCCATACCTCCGCAGGTCGCATCCCTTCAGATTCCGGTTATCGCATTTATGTGGATAAGCTGATTAAACCGGATGATGGCATCTCGCGACAAGTGGAACAGGCCCTGAGCGATCGCCTGAAGTTAGAAAATTGGGCCTTTGAAGCGGTGCTGCAGAGGGGCTTCTCAAATCTTGGCGGCCCTCAGCGGATATATCGCCTTAATTACAATGCCTCAGACTCACACCGCTTGTCTGAGGCATTTGCAGTTAATCCAGATCGAACCTCGCAAAATCATGATTGTGGTGGTGATTGATAACTATCAAACCCAATCTGCTGTCATGGAACTTCCCGAGTCCCCAGATGACTCCCTCGCCGATGAGGAAATCGTCGATCGCGAGTTGCAAATCCTCTCAAATTTCCTCAATAACCATCTACGCGGACAAACCCTCGCCCAATTATCCGCCCTAGATTGGAGTGAATTAGGACGAGAATTTGAGCAGTATGCGGAAGTTTTGAGTCATTGGTTACAGGATTTAGCCGTCCGTGGCTCAAACCCCGGGCAAAACTCAAATTTTGATTAGTGGGGTTTCGGAAGTGTTGAGACAACCGGAATTTTGTGAATTGACCCAAGTCCAGACTCTGATTCAACTGCTGGAAGAAGAACAGGACCAACTCCTGCCGTTGATTTTTGAACCCCCTGCACCGGAGGGGTCCGGTCGGCGGGTGCAAGTGCGAATTGGGGCAGAAAATCCCCTAGAACCGATTAGAACCTGTACTCTGGTTTCGGCCACCTATCATCGGGGAACGGTGCCGGTGGGGAGTGTGGGGGTTCTCGGACCGACGCGGATGGTTTATGAAAATGCGATCGCGATCGTGGAGGCGGCAGCGGATTATTTATCGGAGGCACTCAGCGTTTAAAATAGGGTTCATGTTGCTTGCGATCGCTTGTCGAACCATGAACTCAACTCACAATCTCCGCCAACTCCTGAAACGCCCCGGAATGCTCGTCGTTCCGGGGATTTATGATTGTATCAGCGCCCAACTCGCCGAACGCGCCGGTTTTGAAATGGTCTTCACCAGTGGATTCGGCATCTCCGCCTCCACCCTAGGACGACCCGATTACGGCTTCCTCACCGCCACGGAAATGCTATACAGTGTAGGCCGAATCGCACAATCGGTCAATATTCCTGTAGTCGCCGATATCGATACCGGCTATGGTAATCCCCTCAACGTCATCCGCACGGTAACCGATGCAGTGCAACAGGGAATTGCTGGCGTAATTTTAGAAGACCAGGAATGGCCGAAAAAGTGCGGTCACTTCCAAGGAAAACGGGTGATTTCCGCAGAAGAACATATCCAAAAGATTCGCGCCGCAGTCCAGGCACGAGGTGAGAGTGGATTGGTAATTGTCGGACGCACCGATGCTAGAGCCCCGTTAGGGTTAGCCGAAGCCATTCGCCGGGGTCGCGCCTATTATGAAGCGGGGGCGGATATTGTGTTTGTAGAGGCACCGCAGTCGGTCCAGGAGTTACAAGAAATTGCCACAGCATTTCCTGATGTGCCGTTGTTTGCCAATGCCATAGAAGGCGGAAAAACGCCGGTATTGTCGGCGCAGGAGTTAGAGGCATTGGGGTATAAAATCGCGGTGTATGCGTTGTCGGGGTTGTTTGCAGCAACGAAGGCGATCGAGGACTGTTTCCAGTATTTAAGACAACATCAAACTACCACTGGGTTTGATAAATTAGTAAACTTTCAAGACTTTGAAACAATCATTGATGTGCCGAAATATCGAGAATTAGAGCAAAAATTTTCCGAATTACCCAAATCAGAACCCTGAAGCACATGACAGAGGTAGCGCAGAAGTTGATTCCATGACATTGCCGCCAATCCTCCTGATTGTTACTTCTCCTCGGGACAAGGCAATCCCTTGTCCCGAAAAGTCTATTCAATCTTTACTATTCCGGTTCGTCCGAGGGAATCAGTGCCTCAAATTCCGCAACTGAACTGATCACACTGGCCTGTTGCAGCAGTTGACTTAGCATCGAGAGATCAGCAATTTGATTCACTCGCGCACTCAGTTCTGGTGACACAGAATTGAACCGGGCGCTCAATACTAACAGTACCGAATTCCGGGCATTTTCTAAGCTCCCTTCTTGGTGACCGGCTTCCATTGCGCGACGTTCGATATTGCTTAGAATCGGCATTTTTCGTTCCTCCTGATAGTTTTTGAGTTTGGTATCAAAACTTTGTTGCAGGCTTTCGGGTAGGGTCATCATCCAATCGAGTAATCGAAATAAGTTGATGATGTCGGTTTCAGTATAACCTCGTTCATAGAGGTTCTGCACTAGCTCCCATTTGTACTGTTCTCGTTCTTCGGCATTTCCGGTGCTGGCTTGGGTTTTTAAATGGGCCATCACTAAAAAGGCTAAGGGATTGAGACTGGTTTTAAGGGTCTCCCACTGACTTTCATAGTCCAGGAGTTTGGCGGTGGGAAATTCAAAAGTGACGGAACAGCCTGCGAGGTTATAACTATAGGAGTGGGGCCGCCATGACGGGCGATCGCATCCTAATATCGCAAGGCTAATCACTTTTTTATGGATGTCAAACGACCGATAATGGTAGATGTACATCCGTTCGGGAAATTGGCTGTCTTCTTGACTCTGGACTTCGATATGAATCAAGATATAGGCTTCTTCTCCGTTTTTTTGCCAAACCTTGAAAAGTTTATCCCCTTCCCGCTCTCCACTGCTACCCGTGGGGGTAATTTGTTGCAGTTCTTTGTCCAGGGATTCGTATCCTCGGCTCCAGTCTACTAACTGATGAACTTCCGGGAAAAAGAAGGCTAAGAAGGGTTCGAGATACTCTTCTAAGGCTTCTTTCCACGGCTGGTCGTAATTGGCATTTGGGGTATTCACCCTGATTCCTCCTGATGATGCTGTTGGGGAATTTTTCTAAG
This sequence comes from uncultured cyanobacterium, assembly GCA_963821735.1. Classification (GTDB taxonomy): domain Bacteria; phylum Cyanobacteriota; class Cyanobacteriia; order Cyanobacteriales; family Laspinemataceae; genus Laspinema. The sequence continues at coordinate 9,644 of CAWGFK010000070.1, read as the reverse complement.
TTTATTGTAACATATAATTATACATCTCGTTACTTGGCTCTGCCAAGTAATGCCCTCTTGGAGGCTCTGCCTCCTCCCCACGCACAGGCGGCAGAGCCGCAAAATGCCCGTGTCATGGCTCTGCCATGATACGAGGGAAAGTTCTTTAAAATATACCTAGGGACACGGCATTGCCCTGTCCTCTAATTACCGAATCAATCGAATTTCTAAACCTAAACTAAGACTTTCCCAGGCGCGATATCGCTAGTCAATGCAGGCAACTGTAGCTTCAATGCTAGAGCAAGACAGGCTCTATCTCCCAGAGAAAGACCTAATGAACGAGTGGAAACTCTTAGTTTAGCAATGTCGCGTGCGAGTTCTTCGTCTGCTGGATAGATAATTAATGCCTTATCGAGCAAACCGCCCTCCCTCAACTGAGTGGTAACCGTATCAGGCTCTTGACCGCGTTCCGCCAGTTTGGAGAGAGTTTCTGCCCAGTTTATAGCACTAATGGTTGCTTTTTGAAGCAAAGCATCGGCAACGTCATCGGCACCCGGTTCGCCTTGCAGGTAAGCAAGTAAGGCGGAGGCATCCAATACTGCAATAGGATTTTGAGTCATGCTTCGCCCTCCCGATGGACTTCCTCACGCCGTTCTTGAATCAGTTCGTCTGCAAGGCTAATATCCGGGGCAATATCTTTAAAAATTCCTTGGATTTTTTGGACGGATTTGCGTAAGCTGAACAGGCGCAGACTCCCATCATTTTCGAGAGTTAGGGTCAGGGAATCCCCCGGTTGCAGGTTAAGTTGCTTCCGCACGGTTTCGGGGATAACTAACTCGCCGGTTTCTGCCAAATTCACGGTGTACTGTTCGAGGGGTAGAGACATAGCTCGATAAATTTGGGTAAGTTTTTTTAACTGATTGGCTATTTTAGCAAATTTAGAGGCTAGGGGTGAGGTCAAGCTCATTCGCCTAACAACCGCTTAATCTCTGCCTCGGTAAACGGATTTTCCCCAGCGCGAAGGGCATTAATATAACCTTGGATGACGCTTTTCACCCCAGGATTATCACTCAATTCAATAAAGGCTTGAAAATCTTGAATTGCTCCTTCTTTATCTCCTGTCAGTGCTTTGGCAATTCCCAGACTTCCTCGATATCCTGCATTTTCCGGTTCCAAAGTTACGGCTTTCTGACAGGCAGGCATCACCGCCTCTGCCTCACCGCGCAAACTGCCAAACCAACAGATTTCGTTCCAAGTTTGGGCAGAAATTTCCACTGTGGCATCGATTTTCTGGGCGGCAGTATAAGCCTCTATTGCTGCTTTATACTTTTGTTTTTAACCCGTTGCTCTGCCTTCTCCAACAAAACCGGAACAGCAATTTGTTTCGCTTCCGCTTCCGGGTCTAGGTCGAGGGTTGGGTCCAGTGTCAGGGCTTGTTGGAATTTTTCGGCGGCTTCCTCAACTTGGCCATCGCGGGCGAGTGCTTTACCTTGTGTGACTAAAGCGGATGTGGCAATTTGTGTGGCTTCCGATTCCGGATCCAGTTCCAGGGTATCGTCCCATTTCAAGGCTTCTTGGAATTTTTCGGCAGCTTCGTCAACTTGACCCTCCCCGGCGAGTTCTTTGCCTTGTTCCACTAAAACGGGGACGCCAAGTTCTGTGGCTTTCGATTGCGGGTCGAGGTCGAGGGTTTCGTCCAAACTCACAGCCTGTTGGAATTTTGCAATGGCTTCGTCAACTTGACCCTGGCGGCGAATCCTTCGATCGAGAAATTTAGAATAAATAATGTACATAAAAAACAATTAATCAAGCAATCATCGACAGGGATTGCCAACCTACTCAAACGAAAGAGGTAAAGATGAAAATCAATCCAGGTATCCGAATGATACGTAAAAGGGGAGCGGCGTTTTGCACACTCCTGGTCCTGATGGCCCTACTGCTCTCCGCCTGTTCATCTGTGTCGGGTCAAGTTCCGATCACAGGACAATATGACCGCAAAGCAATGCTGTCGCGCAAATTTCGGCAACCACTGCACCCGCAAGCCCAACAGCCACCAATGGCTTGATTGCCACACCTATCCTGGCGCAGCCCAAAAGTACCAGCGCGTCACCTGCGGTCGCTTTGCCGACTGCCGTAACTCCTACCATCAATGGCAATCTACCCGGCGGGCAAGGGATAGCCGCATCGGATACCCTGATCTCGCTTTTATCAGCAAGCCAACCCAGGGGTAGTTAATATCCGCGTAACCATCAACACGGCTTATCAGTCGGGCCTGGCAACCGGTTCTGGCTGGGTTTATGACCAGCAGAACGGGTATATTGTCACCAATAATCATGTCGTACAAAGTGCACAGAACCTGGTAGTTACTTTTTACAACGGATCCGAAGAGACGGCCAAGGTAGTGGGGACCATCCTTATAGCGATTTGGCGGTAATTCAAGTTCAAAATCTGCCACAAAGTGTACATGCCCTTCAAATGGGGAACTCAAGCCAGATCCAGGTCGGTCAATGGGTGGCGGCGATCGGCAGCCCTTTTGGCCTGGGCGCAACCATGACCACTGGGATTGTCTCCGCGCTTGGACGGGATATCCCCGGCCTGGTAACCAACTATACCATTCCGCAGGCCATCCAGACGGATGCAGCCGTTAACCCGGGGAATTCGGGTGGGCCGCTACTGGATATGAATGGAAACGTGATCGGCATCAATGCGCAGATTGCCACCGGTGGCAGTTCATCAAACCAGGGCTCAGGGGTGGGTTTTGCCATTCCGGTCAATATCGTCAAGCAAATTGCGCCTTCTCTCATTCAATCGGGCAGCTACCAATGGCCCTTGCTGGGAAGTCGCAGGCGCCTCTGTAGATCTATATATTCAGCAGGCCAATCACCTGACTACGCAATCTGGCGCATATATCGACCAGGTTACGCAGGGTGGACCGGCAGCGCAGGCCGGCTTGCATGGCTCAACCGGACAGACGACAGTCAATGGATACACTGTACCGACCCGCGGGGATGTGATTGTGGCGGTTAACGGTCAACCCGTTAATACCTACGATGAGCTGTTAGCACAGATTGATCAATATAAACCGGGGAGTACAATCTCGCTGACAGTTGTGCGGAACGGCCAGCAACAGCAGGTTCAGGTTACCCTCGGCACACGGCCTGCGAACACGCAGACAGGCAATCCCACTGCGCAACCACCCGTTCAATAACACTTTCCCGGTCAGGTATCAACGCATCCTGATGCGCCCGGTTCTCTGGGCGCATCAGGATGCGTTTACACTACAAGGAACGCAACTCCGTCACGCCAGCCCGGCGGGTGACCTGCATCGCTCGCGTTACCGCGAGGATCGTTGCAGATGTGAGCGCCACCGCGAGGAGGAGGAGATACGCCCAGGGAACCGCCAGGACTTCTGGCGGTGGATCGAAAATATGGGTTAACATCAAGACCAGCAGTTCCGCCAGGCCCAAACCGGCGATGGATCCCGTCACCAGGCCGACGACCAGCAGGATCAGCCCCTCACTCCACACAAACGCGCCCAGGTGCCTGGATTTGGCGCCCACGACGATCAAGGCCGCGAAGGTTCGCTTGCGTTCTTCAAAACCCAGCGCCAGGATCAACCCCGAAGCGCTCGCGACCAGCAGAACCGCAAAGGTCAGTTCCAGGGTGGTCAATCCTCGCAAGTTGACCGCAGTCAGGCTCGAACCAATCGCTTTCTGTGCTGCGCCGATATCTGTGACTTTCACGCCAGGCAGACCTGTCACGATCCCTTGAACTTGCCTTCAGATAGAGGCCGGGCTCGCGCTGGTTTTGACCAATACGATTTCGGCCGCCCCGGAACCGGTCTGCTGCGCCAGGTAACTGGCATTCGCGACCAGGAACAAATCCTTAGGAGCGGTCGGAAACTCCCGTACCACCCCGATAAAGGTGAATGGCACAAGATGGTACTGGTGGTCCTTTTCATTCTAAATCCGCAAATTGAGCTGGTCGCCTATGGTCAACTGGTAATCGTTTTTCGTCTCTTCGGAGACCAACACACCATCCGGGTGCGCGGCCAGGTCCGCCAGCGCTGCCTGGGCGTTATGGTTCGCGAAGTAGGCATTGGACAGGTGGGTGGCCTGCCCGATGCGGGCCGGGTCGATGCCATAGAGATCCTGCAGGTCAGCGCCAACATACGCAAAGCGGTGCAGCAAAGGTTCCGCATCCGCCACACCGTTAAGAGAGCGAATGTCCGCGAGCTTCTGCCCGGCCGGTGCGGCGGTTGAGCCCTGCACCAGTACATCCGCGCCGTTGGTCAGTTGCGCGTCGGCGCGCGCCTGGGCATCATAGGTGGTATTGAAAATCGCGGTGGAGACGGCAAAGATCACCGCCAGAGCGATCAGGGCCATACCCTGCGCCAGACGCAGTCGTTGCCGGCTGAGCGAGGCAAACACCACCCCAGACAGATTGCCGGCCAGCGGACGCGCCAGCCGAGTAAAAGACTGTGCGCCTCGAGCCAGGTACAACTGCCCCAGGCGCATGATCAGCAGCGCGCTGCCGATCCACAGGAATAATGGGGCAATGAATGCTTCATAAGAAACCGATACCTGCGCCACCCCTTCAGGAGCCAGCACCAGCTCGTACCCGATCCCGGCGGTGCGCCAAAACATGATCGCAGCCAGAGCCAATAGAAACCCATCCAGGTACAGCCGCTGCCACAGCGGTGGGTGATAATGCCCCACCCGCTGCCGGGTGGCCGCAACACTGGTTTGATTCGCCAGTCGCCAGGCTGGGAGCAGGGTTGCCGCCAGCGCCAGGAGCAGCCCACTGGCTGCTCCGGCGGCAGTCCAAATCCACAGGGTAGATATGGCTACCAGCGCAACCGGCGCGATCATGCGCACGACCAGCCAGCCCAGGGCGACCCCCAGCACCCCCCCGGCCAGCCCAATGAAGGCACCTTCTATTGCGGCCAGGCGCAGGATCTGTCCGGGCGCTGCCCCGCGTAAACGCAGCAGCGCCTGTTCTTGCCGCCGGTGATCAGCGCCGGTTACAGCAATCGCCAGGGTCAGAATCCCGGCTAGCAGTACACCAGGCAGCCCCAGAAATAGGAACAGTACCCGGGCGTACAGCGCATCCGCACGTACGCCATCCAGGCGCGCCGCCAGATTGTCTCCTACCACCCCGCTTCCGGCAATGCGTGCTTCCAGGTTGTGGGTCCAGCGCTGTGCCTGAATAAATGCGGCGTTGGGATCGGCCGGCAGGCTGCGTTGGAGCTGGATATGCAGCTGCAGGCGCGCGGTATCGGGCCGGCCGGCGGCCTGTGGGTCAAAGAGAGCATGCCACTGATTTAGCGGTAGAAAGAGGACATTATCGGGCGGAGCCTGCGGCGCCGCACTGGCCGGAACCCCTACGGCTTGGAAGAAAGTGTCTGCGTACAGCAGATCCACCACCCCGGCGACGGTCACATCCACCGGCGGCAGCCCAATGCGCTGCACTGTCACGGTATCACCGACGGTCACATGCAAATTTGCGGCCGTTTGCTGGGCAACCAACACGCCAGTTTGCGAGCCGAGCAGGAGGCGGAATTCTGAAGGGAAGTGGGTAACGTAATTTGGCGAAAGCCCAACGACTTTTCCCGTTCCGGTGGTCTGGACGGTTCCTCCTGTGGCAGCGGAGAATCCACTCACATCTCCATAACCGACCGTCTCCGCAACCGCGACCGGCGCGGCCTGGCGGGCGGCGGTCTGGATGCTGGCCGGGTCCGTGCCGGGGTTGATCTGTACCTGCCAGTCGACCGGCAGCCCTTCCGTCGCCCGCCGGGTCATGGCGGCTGAGCTGGCAGCGATAAATACGCCCAGCGAAACGAGCATGGCCACGGTAACGGTTACGCCCAGCGCGGCTGCCACCAGCCGCCCAGAGCGATGAGACAGTAATCCGGTGAGCCAGATGGGCATGATAGGGAGCGACTTATCCATTTGCCAGCCCTCCCTCCAGCACGCCTGGGGTTCCATCCAGAACCCCCTGGTGTATGCGCCAGACGTGAGCGCAGCGTTCCGCGACGGACAGGTCATGCGTGGCCACCACTAGGGCCGTCTCGCGCTCGTCAATCGCCGCGTACATCAGATCGAACAAACGCTGGGCGGTAGGATGGTCTAACTGACCGGTGGGTTCATCCGCCAGGATCAGGCGCGGCTGCGTAACCAGGGCGCGAGCCAGCGCCACGCGCTGCGCCTGTCCGCCGGAGAGTTCTTCCGGCAGTTGCTCAGCCAGGGTATCCAGTTCCAGGCGTTCCAGGACCTGCCGGGCCGTTTCACGAGCCTGAGAAGGGTCCATCTCCTGGAGAAGCAGTGGAATCGAAACATTTTCCACCACGCTGAGGGGTGGCAGCAGACCAGGGGTTTGCAGCGCCACGCCAATCTGGGCCGGGCGTAAATCCTGTATATTCCCCAATGCCGGCCAGGTGATCGAACCTGAAGTGGGCTGGTCCAGACCAGCAAACAGGTGCAGCAAAGAGGATTTACCACTGCCCGAGGGACCGGTGATTGCGATGTGCTGGCCGGGCTGGATCGTGCAACTGGTATTCGCAATGGCCACGATCTTCTGGCTGCCCTGCTGGAACACCCGTCCGAGGACGCAGGCCTCTAACAATGGCAGGGTGGCCCGGGAAAAATTTGCCGGAGATACTTCCGATGAAACACGGGGCTGTGATTTATTCATCTTGCACCTTTCCATCTAATAAATGGATGATCCGATCGGCTTTTTGGGCCAGCGCCAGGCTGTGGGTGGCCAGCAGCAGTGTTCCGCCTCCCTGCCGATATGCAAATAGGAAATCCAGAACCATTGCTTCGGTTTCCGCATCCACTTCACCGGTTGGTTCATCAGCAACCAGGAGCACAGGGTGGGTGGATAGCGCCACTGCCAGCCCGGCCCGCGCCGCCTCTCCGCCTGAAAGCATGACAGGCGAATGATGGCGGCGCGGTGCGATGCCCAGGCGGTCAAGCAGGTCAGAAAGGTACGCCTCATCCGGTTTTCCGGACAGGCGCTGCGCCAGGCGCAGGTTGGCTTCTACCGTCAGGTGGTCGAACAGGTTCCCAGACTGGAGCAAGATGCCTGTGGTACGGGCGCGCAGCCGCGCGCGTTCCGTTTCAGGCCGGCGGGTCAGGCGCTGGCCTTGCAGGTTCACCCAACCGCCATCCGGTTCATCCAGTCCGGTCAGGCAGGCCAGCAGCGTGGATTTGCCACTGCCGGAAGGCCCCATGACCGCCACCATCTCACCCGGGGTGATGGACACCGTTACGCCACGCAAGGCACGGATCTCCTCATCGCCAATATGGTAAAACCGGTATAGTTCCTGGGCTTCGATCAGCGGTACAGCCGAGGTTACTTCCATCGGAAACTCTCCGACATCCGCTTCCACTGGTCGACGTTATCCGCGCCCTGCGGAGCCCACAGCTTGAGTGTGGCGAGTTTGCCATTCTGGTAGAACAGGTAGAATTCTTCTTCCACCCGCACCTGCTTTCCGGTGACCGGGCCGGGATCGGAATTAGCCGTGGCGGTGATACGGACAGCCTGCCCACCTGGAAGGTTCACTGCGCTGATCTGTCCTGGTTGGAAGGCGCGCTCACTTTGGGCCAGTGCAGCCGCTTCATTTTGCGGGACGCTGGCTAGGGTGGGGGCAGCTGCAGCGGTGGTTAGCTTTACACAGACACCGTCGAATTTGTCCACAAAGCGGACGTTGGCATCCTGTTCGGTTCTTGCCCAGCCTTCCGGGACCTCGAGTGAATAACCGCCGGTCGCGGAGGTGTAGGTGATAAATACCTGGCTGTCGGGAATATCTCCGACGGGATTGGTTTCCGGGGCTAGAGCATTTTCGGTTGGCTGGGCTGGAATGGCGGTTTCCCCAACGATTGGCTGTGTCTGTCCAGGAGTAGGGGGAACCAATTGAGTAGCTGCAGCAGGCAATGAACTGGTTGTGGGAGCAGGCTGTGTAGGCGGGTTCGTGATTGGAACCGTTGCAACGGAGGTGACAGAACCGCCGGGTGCTGAACAAGCCGCCAGCAGGAGCACGGTTACACCAATAATCCATGGGAACTTGAAAATAGAATGCTTCATTCGGTTTCTCCAATGTTGTTCTTCTAGAGGTCAGTCTAGTGATTGGAGATGAAGCCGGGATGAAGGCTTTTCGTCCTTTCAAGGGATTCTTCGGTATGCCCACAGTCGGTGGTGGATAACTGAATAATGGGTGAGCGTGATAGAATTGGGCAGTTTGTACACTGACAGAATGGAGTGCGTCCTAGCCCTTGTTCAACGACTTATTGATTCTGCTCGCAATTCTCATTCTCGTGGTAGAAATCTACCAAAAACTGCGCCAGATCTGGCTGAGCCATCTGTTATTGCAGAAGAGATCGGCCAAGCGGGCGCGAAAACTACCGGTCTTGCGCCCGAAAAGCGAGCTTGGCAAGTTGCCGGCGACTGCCGCATGTGTCAGGAAGACAAGCGGAAACAGAAGACGTGGGAGGGTGAAGTTGCGATTTCCGTGGAGGTTGCGGAAAGGGAAGGGTGGGCCAAAGAAGAAAGTGTCCACAAGTGGGTACTTCTGTCCGAACGTAAGCTGCGAATATTATGGGATTACAGATGCACAGACTCACGCGTTGGTGGGGTATGGTAAACACGGTATTCACGAGGAGATTCAGGATTTCAAATGCCAGGCGTGTAGGAAGAAGTTTACTGCCCGGCGGAACACGATCCTATACCGGTTGAAGCGGCATTCGGATTTAGTGGAAAAGATCTTCTGGTTGTTGGCATTGGGGGTGGACGCATCCGCATTAGAAGAAGTGTTTGGGGTGCGGGAGATCACCATTCGCACCTGGCTCTGCCGGAGTGGGATGCCGCAGTTGCAAGCAACTGTGGAAGAAGCTGCATGAGCGGTTCATGGCGGAATTGGAGCTGGTGCATGTGCAGTTGGATGAAGCGTTTGCTTTGCAAACGTAGTGCCAACGTGAAAGATAAAGGCCAGGATATGTAGCTGTGGATTGCCAGCGATGCAAAGACGAAGATCATTCCGGTCATGCAGGTGGGAGCAAGAAACCAGGAAATGGCATTTTCTATTGTGCATGAGTTAAAAGGAAGACTGGCGGCGAGTTGCGTGCCGGTGTTCAGCACGGATGGGTTGAAGCATTACGACTATGCCCTGACCGCGCATTTTGGAAAACGGGAAAGGGCGGAGGGGAAAAAGCCGGCCTGGGTACTCCTGAGCGATTTTGTTTATAGCCAGGTCATCAAGCATCAACGGCGGAGAAGAATTGTGGAAGTGGAGCGGCGGGTGTTGGTGGGGGAAATCGCGCAGTATAAGTCGGCGCCTTCGCGAGGAGGGGCTGAGCGGAAAAATTAACACCGCTTCGTGGAACGACTGAACTTATCTATCCGGTAGTGGGTTAGTAAGCTGACCCGCCGCACCTGGGGACCAGCGAAGTACACGCCCGAGCTGATGGAGCATCTGGAATGGTTTTACAGCTATTATCATTTTGACCGACCGCATGAAAGCCTGGACGAAGAACTGGTACAGCCAGTTCAACGGAAGGGAAAACAGCAGGCAAGGAAGTATCGCAAGCGGACTCCGGCGATGTTGGCGGGACTGACGGACAGACGCTGGACGGTAAAGGACCTTCTTCTTTACCCTTTACCGTAAA
>CAWGFK010000069.1:0-8066 GCA_963821735.1 uncultured cyanobacterium | reverse complement strand
GTAGTAACGACTTCAGTCGTTATCCGCGTGAGTTGGCGGCAGCCAAGTCACGCCCGATGGAACCCTCTACCTCCAGTAACAGGCACTTCAGCCGCCAATTGCCCCTGTCACAGCTTCAGTCTTGTCACGATTACCCCAAATTGGCGCAATTGTGGCACAATAAAATAACATCACCCTGGTGCGATACCCATGTTAGGCACAACCCTGCGCGGACGCTACCATATTCTTAAAAAATTAGGAAAAGGCGGGTTTGGCGAAACCTATCTGGCAGAAGATAGAGACTTACCCGGCACTCCTTTCTGTGTGGTGAAGCGCCTGTTTCCTCAATCCAAAGATCCGGCTTTCTTGCAAACCGCTAAACGGCTGTTTGATAAAGAAGCAGAAATTCTGCACCGCCTCAATCCCTGCGATCGCATTCCTCGACTCTTGGCACATTTTCAAGAAAGGGGCGAGTTTTATCTGGTTGAGGACTTTATTGATGGGGAAGATTTCCAGAAACAAAACCCTTTACCCCCGGAAATCCAGAATCGGAATTGATTCACCGACTCACAGAAATTCTGGAAATTCTGGCATTTGTCCATCAGCAGCAGATGATTCACCGGGATATTAAACCGGCGAATCTGATGCAACGGCGAGGGGATGGAAAAATCTTTTTGATTGATTTTGGGGCGGTGAAAGAGATTGCCTCTCTCAGTGTCAATTCCCAAGGACAAACCAGTGTCACAGTGGCGATCGGAACTCCCGGATATATGCCCAGTGAACAAGCGGCAGGCAATCCCAAACCCAGCAGCGATATTTATGCCTTGGGGATGGTGATGATTGAACTCATCACCGGGATTCGGGCGGACCAATTGCCCAAGGATAGCCACAGCGGAGAACTCTGCTGGCGGCATTTAGTGAATCTCTCTCTCCCCTTGGCAGAGGTGTTAGAAAAATGGTTCGATATGACTATCGCCAGCGCTATTCCTCTGCTATAGAAGCCCTAGAAGCCATTAAAAACTTAGATAAAATGACGGTACCCACCATGCCATCTTCTGCAAGCCCTTCTCAACGGACAAAAATCCAAGGATTTCATCCCATTCTGTTGGTTAAACGAGCATTACAAGGGGAACCTCCAGCGATTGTAAACCTGCTGCTGATGATTGTCGCTACGACAGCGGCAGTGTTAGCAGTTCCGCAAGTACAAAAAATGTTGCCCCAGGAACCGATTCCACTGGTACAGGCAACAGAGTTTAAAGCCTATCAAAATGCCGAATATCAGCTTAAACTCAACTATCCCACTTCCTGGGAAATGGACAGTAAACGGAATAGAATCACGCACAGTCTGGTCACCTTTGGGATACCGGATGCGGAGTTAAGGGTGAGTGTGGAAGATTTATCCTCCCAACCGAAAAACTTTAGTCAATACACCGATAATTTGATGGACCAACTGGCGGCAGATATTCCAAATTTTGCTCATCAAAAAGAAGGAGAAACCACCCTCGCCCAGCAAACTGCCTATCAAGTATTTTATACGGGAAAAGTGGACAATATTCCGATTCAACGCTGGCAGGTTTGGACGGTAAAAGGGGATAAGGCTTATCTGTTCACCTATTCCGCCCATGCACGGACTTATAAAGACCATTTACCCACAGTTCAAGCCATGATTGAATCAGTCCAAATTGATTGATTTGAGGAGAACTGGTGGGGGTTATGGGTTCCCCGGGACATCCGGCGGGGTTATGGGTTACCCGCGACATCCGGCGGGGTTATAGGTTCGCCGCGACATCCGGCGGGGTTATGGGTTCGCCGCGACATCCGGCGGGGTTATGGGTTCGCCGCGACATCCGGTGGGGTTATGGGTTCGCCGCGACATCCGGCGGGGTTATGGGTTCGCCGCGACATCCGGCGGGGGTTCAAACCCCCGCCTCATAGCTAAAGTCGGTTAAAACCGACTGGTAGCGAGGGGTTAATGGGTTGGTTAATCAGGGGGATGGGGTTTAATTGTTGCAATTTTTGGGCTAAATTTTGGGCAATTGTAACAACCCACACCCAAAAAATGTAACAACATAAACCCCCGATTATCCCGATACCCCACTCAAACTCCTTCAAACTCCTCAGTCGGTTTTAACCGACTTTAGCTGTTAGGCGGGGGTTTGAACCCCCGCCGGTTGTCGCGGGTAACCTTAACCCCAAAAAATGTAACAACATAAACCCAGGATTATCCCAATACCCCACTCAAACTCCTTCAAACTCCTCAGTCGGTTTTAACCGACTTTAGCTGTTAGGCGGGGGTTTGAACCCCCGCCGGTTGTCGCGGCGAACCCACACCGATTTTATGCCTCTAAGGGGGGATGCCAGATTGGGGGTGGATCATCTTGATCGCTGATTTGTTCCAACCAGTTGATCTCTGTATTATTTTGATGATGAATTTTTTGATTATGAACATAATTTACCGCGATATCGAGTTGCTTGCGACCTAGCGAAAAGACTCCATACCCATCTTGCCAACCAAATTTTAAATTGGGGTCAAACCCCTGGTGATTCAAATGATAGGCGCTACTGCCTTTAATATTTCTAACAAATTCTGCAACCGATAAGTTGGGGGGAATAGAAACGACTAAATGAATATGATTTTCAATGCCCCCTATGGCATGAACGATACAGCGCAATGTGTTAGCTTTTCCCCGTATATATTGATACAATACAGTTTCTTTTTCTGGAGTTATCAAAGGTTGACGATTCTTGGTGGCCCATACCAAATGATAATAGATTCGCCAAAGAGACATAAGCATTTCTCCTGAATCAGTTTTGGTTAATTTATAGTAAAACATGGGCGGGGGTTCAAACCCTATAGGAACAACCGGCGGGGGTCATGGGTTTGCCGCGACATCCGACGGGGGTCATGGGTTAACCGCGACATCCGGCGGGGGTATGAACCCCCGCCGGTTGTCGCGGCAAACCCAGGACCCCAACCCCCGCCGGATGTCGCGGCAAACCCATAACCCCCGCCGGATGTCGCAGCGAACCCAAAACCCCAACCCCCGCCGGTTGTCGCGACGAACCCATAACCCAACCCCCGCCGGTTGTCGCGGCGAACCCAGGACCCCCGCCTTTCCCTTCCCCAGTGATAACTTTCATTGCGAAATCTTGACCGCTACCTTTGTAGCCTTTATCATCAAACCAAACCTCTCAACCCCTGGCTCAATCCCGGTCCCTCCTACAGGGAATCCCTGGCTCTAACTCCGCGCCGCTTTTCTCAATCTTCCGGAAAGAATATGAGCAGATTTCTTCCTTCTAACCCAGAGAAACGCCCTGGGGGAAAACCCCGCATTTTACCCTGGGCAATTTTAATGCCTCTGGTGCTAACTCTGGGCTGGAGTCCCCCCATTTCTCCCTTCAGCCTCTCCCCTTCTCCCGCAGTTGCCCAAACTCCAGAATCCCGGGAAGCCGAAGCAAATAGGCTGATACAACAAGGGATTCAGGAATATAATCGCAGTGAATTTCCAGCGGCACTTCAGTCTTGGCAACAAGCACTGATAATTTATCAAGAACTTGAACATCGCCAAGGAATTTCCAATTCTCTGAACAATCTGGGAGGTGCTTACTCCTCCCTAGGGCAATACCGAGAGGCGATTGGTTATCATCAGCAATCCCTGGAGATTTATCGGCAAATAGAAAATAGAGCAGGAATTGCCAATTCTCTGAACAATCTGGGAAATGCTTACGAGTCCCAATCGCAATACCAGGAGGCCATTCGTTATTACCAGCAATCCCTAGAGATTTTTCGGCAGATAGAAGATAGAGGAAGAATTGCCTCTTCTCTGCACAATCTGGGACGTGCTTACGAGTCCCAATCGCAATACCAGGAGGCCATTCGTTATTACCAGCAATCCCTAGAGATTTTTCGGCAGATAGAAGATAGAGGAAGAATTGCCTCTTCTGCACAATCTGGGACGTGCTTACGAGTCCCAATCGCAATACCGAGAGGCCATTCGTTATTACCAGCAATCCCTAGAGATTTTTCGGCAGATAGAAGATAGACAAGGAATTGCCGCTTCTCTGAACAATCTGGGAATAGCTTACGAGTCCCTAGGGCAATACCGGGAGGCGATTCGTTATCATCACCAGTCCCTGGAGATTTCTCGGCAGATAGAAGATAGACCAGGAATTGCCTATTCTCTGGACAATCTGGGAATAGCTTACGAGTCCCTAGGGCAATACCGGGAGGCGATTCGTTATTATCAGCAATCCCTGGAGATTTCTCGGCAGATAGAAGATAGACCAGGAATTGCCGCTTCTCTGAACAATCTGGGAAGTGCTTACAACTCCCTAGGGCAATACCGGGAGGCGATTCGTTATCATCAGCAATCCCTGGAGATTAAACGGCAGATAGAAGATAGACGAGGAATTGCCATTTCTCTGAACAATCTGGGAAATGCTTACAACTCCCTAGGGCAAAACCGGGAGGCGATTCGTTATCATCAGCAATCCCTGGAGATTGAGCAGGAGATAGAAAATAGAGGAGGAATTGCCGATTCTCTGAATAATCTGGGATATACCTTATTTAAACTCAACCAACTAGAACCCGCAGAAAAACTCCTCCGAGAATCGATTGAAATATACGAATCCCTCCGGGAAGGATTGGAAGAGTCCCACAAAATCTCCCTGGCGGATAAGCAATCCCATTCCTACCGACATTTACAACAAGTGCTGATTGCCCAGAATAAACCCCAGGATGCCTTAGAAATTTCTGAACGGGGGAGGGCACGGACTTTTGTGGAATTATTGGCGGCACGAGGAACGGCGCGGGATGAGTCTAATCTCGCCTCTATCCCGGCAGTGGAACCCCCAACGATCGCCGATATTCAACGCATTGCCGCCACCCAAAATGCCACCCTCGTGGAATATTCCCGGGTGGGTAACAAGCAACTGTATATCTGGGTGATTCAACCTGGGGGACAAGTGCATTTTACCTCGGTGAATCTCAACCCCTGCACCAACAAAATACCTCCCTGGCGCAGTTGGTGAATCACACCCGGGAGAAGATTAGCAACAAAGACTCCCCGATTCCGGAATTGCGGCAGTTGCATCAACTGCTGATTGAACCCATTGCCCAATACCTCCCCGATGACCCCGAAGCGCGGGTGATTCTGATTCCCCAAAGTGAGTTATTTCTGCTGCCGTTCCCCGCCTTGCAAGATGCCCAGGGCAACTACCTGATTCAAAATCATACCCTGCTGACAGCACCGGCAATCCAGGCCCTGGATTTTAGCAACAATCCCAGGCAAACCGGCGCGCCGCAGACGACTCAACCGGGGGCGTTAGTCGTGGGAAATCCGACAATGCCGAAGCATGACCCCCCTCTGAAACCCTTGCCTGGAGCAGAAAAAGAGGCAAACCAAATCGCCCAAGTCCTGAATACCCAGGCCCTGACGAAGGATGCTGCCACCAAATCGGCAGTATTGTCCCAGTTATCCCAATCCTCCGTGATTCATCTCGCCACCCACGGGACTTTCGATGAAAGGCGCGGGATGGATAGTGCGGTTGCCTTGGCACCGAGTCCCCGCAACCCTGGGGATGGGGAGGCAGAGGCGTGGGAGAGGGAGGATGGGTTTCTGACGGCAGGGGAAATCGTTGACTTAAAGATACCCGCAGAATTGGTGGTGTTGAGTGCCTGTGACACCGGCAGGGGAGCGATTACCGGGGATGGGGTGATTGGGTTATCCCGCGCTTGGTTGATGGCGGGGACTTCCACGGTGTTTGTCTCCTTGTGGAGAATCGATGATAATGAACCCCTGACGGTCATCTCTGAATTTTATCAGCAATTGCAGACTCATCCCGATGCTGCTGCCGCCTTGCGCCAGGGGATGTTGAAAGGGATTGATTCCAAGGTTGCTCTCAAAAATTGGGCGGCATTTACGGTGATTGGCGAGGCGCAGGTGCCGTTTGTCTCGGAGCAATCCAGGGGGGGTTTTGCCTTATCCTGGATTGAGATAGGCATTCTCAGCGTCGCCGGAGTGGGGGTGATGCTCATCCTCCAGCGCCAACTGCTCCCGAGGGTAACCCCAGCATGGAGTCTGGTTTCCAAACAACGCCATCTCCTGATTCCGGCAGTGGGGGTGGTGGCGGCAGTCTTCGTGGTGAATGGCAGCATCCAGGGAGTGCAGTGGTGGTTAAGACAACCCATCGAGTATCACAATCCCACCTACGGACTGAAACTGCAAGTGCCGCGTCAGTGGACGATTCAAGAACCCCAGGACCCAATCCGGGGAATTGTAGCGATGTTCATCGCCCCCCCAGAATCCGGCAAAGCTCAATTTTACTCGAATGTGAGCATCGCCGTCCAGGATTTATCTTCGTCTCCGAAAACCTTGGAGCAATATACGGATAAGGCAGTGCAGGAAATTCAGGAGTATTTGCAGGAAGCGATGTTTTTGCAACCTCCTACCTCCACCTCCCTGGGGAATCACCCGGCATATCGAGTTATGTACATCGGCAAAGTGGGGGAACGGGAGGTGCAGCGGTTGCAGGTTTGGATGATGAAGGAGGATCTAGTCTATGTGATTACTTATGAATCCGAAAAGGGTCAGTTTAATCCTGTATCTATTACGGTGGAGGAGATGATAAAGTCCTTGGAAATAGAGGAAGTTAGTCCGTGATAACCGGCGACATCCTGCGGGGGTTAGTCCGCGACAACCGGCGGGGGTTCAAACCCCCGCCTCATAGCTCAAGTCGGTTAAAACCGACTGAAAACTTTAAATGGGGTGATTGGAAATAATGGGTTTAATTCTATGTAGCATTTTGTCCCAACCATTTTGTAGTTTAGTCGGATTTATCCGACTTTAGTTGTTAGGCGGGGGTTTGAACCCCTGCCGGATGTTGCGGACCAACCCTGCCGGATGTTGCGGACCAACCCCGCCGGTTGTCGCCATTTGACGATACCCCCATTCAAAATCATAAAGGAGGAAAAAATATGAATAAAACCCGTGCGATCGCCGGGGTAATTTTTGCCATTATCCCACTAATGTTATCCGCCTGTCAACCGGCTGTCACCCTCCCGCGAGGCACGGATTACTCCTGCAATCTCGATGAAGATACTCCCGTAACGATCGCCCGCACTTCTCGGGGTGATAAGCCAATTATTCGATGGAAATCTAACTTTTTTATCTCCTCGGGTTATACGCCAGAAAAGCGCTGCATGGAAGTCTCGGAACGGTTACAAACCTACTATCAATCGGGATTATTGCATCATATAACCACTGGCGTTATGAATCAAGAGCCGGTGATTTGTGTGACTCGCACTAAGGGCGGAGATTGCAGTGGATTGTTGATTACTTTGGAACCCGGGGACAATCCGGAACAGGTTCTCAAGGGTTTACTCGACTCCGAGGCTGTCACGATTGAACGTAGCGGCGAAAATACGGGGGAAAAACTCTCGATTGAGTTGATTCCGGAGTTGAGGAGTCCAGAGTAAAGGTGAGAAACCGGGTTTCTTTCCACAACTTGTGACAAATAGCAGAAACTTAGGCAAGAAACCCGGTTTCTGGTCCCCTGGCAAAGGTTGAGAAATATTTTTGTGGAGTGCGAGCATCTTGCTCGCTTTCCACAATAGCATTTTGTGGAGTGCGGTAAGCAAGATGCTCGCACTCCTCAGATAAGAAATGGCCCAATGGATTGAACTGCGCTATTTTAAACTGTTATAAGATAACCCTTTATTTTACGCCGATGACTACTATTACTGCGCTGAATACTCCCCCTTTAGAAAGTGGCGATCGCCAGACTCGTGATCAGTTTGAGCATCGCTATCATGGTGCACCGGAGATTACCAAAGCTGAATTAGTTGAAGGAGTTGTGTTTGTGGCATCCCCCGTGCGTGCAAATCGGCATGGCAGACCCCATGCGCTGATTATGGCTTGGTTGAGTGCTTATTGGACGGGGACACCGGGGTAGACCCCCATAATTGAGCCGACGGTTCGTCTGGATGAGGAGAATGAACCTCAACCGGATGCTTTATTACGCCTCGAACCGGCAGTGGGTGGTAATTCTTTGATTACGGAGGATGATTATATTGAAGGTGTCGCCGG
>CAWGFK010000068.1:0-8198 GCA_963821735.1 uncultured cyanobacterium | reverse complement strand
GTTCAATTGTGCTTATTCGATTGGCCTTCATATTGTCTCACCCCTCACCCACTTGCTGCAAAACTGCCTCAATAAACCTTGGGTTATATAGATTCCCTGGTGACGCATGGCCTCAATCAAGGGTTTCACGGCAGCAATTTCTCCCACTTGCTTCGCTAAAATTAAAATGCCTACCGCGCCGGAAATATTAAGATTAGGGCGGCGACTTTCCGACCGGAAATTTCATCTATCAGCACAAGTTTCGCTTGTTCTTCCAAACCTAAAGCAATCATTTCTGCTTCTCCTCTATCCAGGATGGGTAAGAGTAAATTCACTTCTTGATCAGAAGCGAGAGAACGGACATTTATCCAGGTTTCTTGCTGTAAATCAATAAATCCAGATTTCCCTACAGGGTAGGTAGAAATTTTACGAGCAACGGCAGTAGAAATGACCAAATTTCGTACTATTTTTTGGAGGAAAGAAAGTTGATTGATTTTTGCAAAGGCAATCAAGGGGGTGGCATTACTAACTATCATTATCCCCTCTTAAATGACTGATTCCCCTGAGTTCTATCTCTAGTTCGGTTTCGTCATAATCAAATAACGTTATCCCTTTTTGTGATAAAATATCCATGAATTCCCAGCGGTTGAGTCCTGCTAATTCGGCGGCTTTTCCCAGAGAGAGTTTTTTCCCTTGGAAATAGGCGATCGCCCCCAGCAGTCGCATTTCTTCCTTCAATTGGTCCCTGCCTAATTTTAAAGCAGCGAGGAGATCCTGAGAAATTTCAAAAGAAATGGTTTCTGGATTCATAGAAAACCTCGGGTGTCCGAATGATTTTTATAGACTTTCCATCAGTTTAGCTCACCGAGAGAAAACTCGTATTTTTGGTTTCCCCCTCATTCCCCGCAAATTTGAATCAGCAGATTGCGTTTCCGTGGTCCATCTAAATCAATTAACATCACCGATTGCCAAGTCCCCAAGGCTAAATTTCCCTCGACGATGGGAATGTATTCGCTATTGTTGAGGGTGATTGCCATCAGATGGGAATGTCCGTTGATGGGTTCATCGGGAGGGACGACGCGCAGATGCAAATCGTTATGGAGATATTTGGCATCTGGCGGGGCTAATTTTTCCAGATAAACCTTGATATCATCCAGCAATCTTTCTTCATACTCGTTAATAAATAAAGCGGTTGTGGTATGTCTGGCAAATACCAGAACGTAACCATTTTTAACCGGATTTGCCTCTAGCAAGTCTTTGATGTAGGGATTCAGGTTATGAATGCTGATTCCTGGTTCGGTTTCAATGTCGATAAAATGGTTGGTGATAGTCATTGCGGTTGGCGATTTGATTGAGGGATTTTAGGGAAACGGATAGAGATAGCAGTTTTCAATAGGGGGAGTTACTAAAATCTTAAACCTGTCATTCCCGCAAAAGCACTGAATCCAAGACAAGTTTGGATTTCGCCCGCATAAACGCTGCCCTATCGGATCTTACCATGATTCTCATGTGGAAAAATCAGGGTTAGGGTAAAATTGTCTTCTTGATCGCCTCCCAGCGGAAGGGTTCAAGTTTGTCCCTTTGATCGAAAAAATACTCTTCTAAATAAGGTTCGATTTCCATGCGCCAGACATCTTCAATTTGGTGCGCCAGATCAGGCAGCATAAAGAACGAGATACCCAGTTCATAATCGGGGTCCTCGATTACCTGATTCACGCGCTGTAATGTGGCAATCAACCCATCAACCGGAAAATCGGTTGCTTCTCGTTCGTGATAACGCCGTAGAATTTCATAATTGGGGCGCAGTTCAATAAAAGCAAAGCGGCGACGCAGTGCATGATCCACGAGGGCGATCGAGCGATCGGCGGTATTCATAGTCCCAATAATCCGGACATTTTCAGGAATGCCAAACAGTTCATTACTGCCAGCTAACGGAATTTTTTCATCCCGATATTCAAGTAAGTACATCAACTCTCCAAACACACTAGAAAGATTCGCCCGGTTAATTTCATCAATAATTAAAACACAAGTATCTTCACAGGACTCTGCTTTTTTACAAAATTCCAAAAACCGACCCGGAACCACTGGATAATCAAGCTGTCCATCATTGTTTGCTTGAGGGCGAATCCCTTGGATAAAATCCTCATAACAATAAGCGGGATGAAATTGCACCAGTTCCATGAACCCATCACCGCCACCAATTAAATGCTTGGCAAGCTGTTTTGCTAGGTAAGTTTTTCCCGTACCAGGAGGACCTTGTAATATGGCTTGCTTTTTGCGATTAATGGCACGGATCCATTTTTTTAAGGCTTCAACTTCAACTCTTATATTCTGAGAAAGTTCAGCCAACGGTTTATTTATAATAAAATTTATGATGGCTGGCATCGGATCTTCTTGAGTTGCTAACAAAACTAATGGATAAAACCCCATAAGTTTGTAAACTATTTTTTGGCTTAGTTCCTGAGCATTAAGTTGTAAAACTTCTTGAGTTGGTAAAGATACATTAAAAGAATAATCTAGCATTATTTCGGGGGGACGTTCAAAAAGCATCAATTTTAAACGCGGATTCAAAAAATATTCTAAATCCCCCAAATTGTTATAAATTATTGATTGTTTAGAAGCAGCCAGTAAAAGAGAAAACTTATTTTTAAAATTATAAATAAATAGTTGAGAAGTTTTATCTTCTGATGAAGGAAATCCTTTTTGAAAATCCTTTAATTTATTGATGCGAAAACCGAAATTTAAACCTTCTTCAGCTATGCGAATATAAAACTGAGGATGAAGAAATCTCTCTTCTTCGATAACAAAAATTAAGGCTCTTTCATAGAAATTAAATTGATTTTCTTTGTCAAAAAAATCAATAAAATTTGTACTATTTAGCACTTGGTTGATTTCGAGAGTTAGGTGGTTACATACTATTCCAAAAAAATTTTTTAGCGGTTGCCTAATGAATTTTCTAAAAATTGTTTGGTCAAGTAATTCAAAATTTATCGTTGCTAATTCTTTTTCCAATAAATAGTCTAAAACTTCACATTCTTTTTGCCAGGGTCCCGAATTACGAAAATAGTTATAAAAGTTGTGGGCGACAAAAAAATCAAAAGATTCTTTATCGAAAGGGCATTCTGGATTAATTTTGGTCATTTAAATTCCTTGTTTGAATCCAACCATGAAAAGTAGTCAGGGATAAACTGCCCTGTCCTCCTCTGCCTTATCTATCTTACCCAATCTGGGGCATTCGGGAGTAAGGCGTAAAGGTTTCTTAACATTTCGATATCTTTCTGAAACCAAGTCTCCATCCACTGACTGTATCCTGCCATCACTTGACCCTCAAAGGCTTTCCCCTGCAAAAGTTGGGTAATCAAATGGGCTGCCATCATGCCGGACATGACTGCTTTGAGGACTCCATGAGAGGATGCTGGATCCAGAACCGTGGCGGCATCTCCCACGAGAAAATAACCAGGTCCTGCGGGGGGAGAAACTTGTCTCCAGGTGACATCAGCAACGGCGGGTTTTCCCCAGGGTTTGAGGGTTTGGAATTCGGTGGGTTGCCAGTGTTTTTCTAGGGGTTTGTGGGTGAAATTCAGGCGCGTCCATTGGTACAGTTGGGGACGGACTTTAGCAGTCCAAATCCATCCCCCGTCCCCTGCTACGATCACCGGTGCATGATCTCGGATGGGACAGTCTCCTTCCACATAGCCATAATGGGCGATTAAGGGGGGAGAAAATGGGTGAATTGCTAACTTTAATTGTTTGGCTAACCATTGTCTGCTGCCGGTGGCATCGACTGTAAATTTGGCTTTGATTTCACCTTGGTTGGTGGTGATTCCTGTAACTCGGTTATTTGTAACAATCGGATGTAAGGCGCGGCAGGGTTGGTGGACTTCGACGCCTAATTCCACCGCCCGATCGCGCAAGATTGTATCAAAATCCGCCCGCCATGCCTGAAATCCCTGCCAAGGTCCAGTTTCATCGGACCCGAAGGGTTCAAACCGGCGATTGCCCTCCCATTGTATCCAGTTCCCCGGATGACGCAGGAATCCGGCAGCTAAGAGGCGATTGCCGACGCCTAGCTGCTGTAACAGGGGTTCGATTCCCGGGTGGAGGGTTTCCCCCGGGTGATGGCGGGGGAAGGATTCCGCTTCGGCGATCGCCACCCGGAACCCTTGCTGGGCGAGGGCAATGGCGGCAGCAGTTCCTCCCGGACCACTCCCGGCGATCGCCACATCAACCTCGCACATTTTTCGATTCCCAGACGCCGGAATCCCGTTTCATCAACACCCGCAGTCCATCCACAAACAGGGTAACCCGTTCGCGAATTTCCACCCAGCGTTTTCGCACATCTTCCGGAGTGGTGATATTGCCATGCCGATACATCTCAAACCGATAGATTTTTCCCCGTAACTGTTGACCTGTTTGGGTTTGCGCTTCTAGTAGTTCCGTTTCCGTTGGGGTGACTTCGCGGAAAGAGAGAACACCCCATTTGGATTTCTCATTGACAATTCGCCCAAATGCCTCAGCGTCTTGCGCCTCGGACTGTCCGGGAGGAAAGTATTTCTCCTCTTCGATGCCTAAAGCGTGATAGACATAAGCCATTGTTAGCACTCTCGCCTCGTATTCTCGCACATCTACCTGTCCGGTTAGGGCTAAGGTGAATTTACCCTGTAAAGCATTGGTGACGTAATCCACATGATCGATCGCCTCATATTCCACTACCTGGCGATCGGGCAATTGCACCAGGCGCGGTCCCGGAACCCCATCCCAAGGCAGTTCGCCCGTTTGCCCAATTTCCGCATCAGTCAGAGGACTGACGGTGGGCCAATTTCGCATCGGTTCAAAAGTGCGGGCGGCATCAGGTGAGACCGCAGGCCAAAACGCACTAAGTGCGGCACAAAGTTTAGAATCTTCGGGAAAAGGACTGCCGAGACCATAAGCAGCTAGGAACTCTAAGCCTTCGTCAGTGCGATCAAAGCTCACATCCCATCCCGGCGCATAAATTCCCGCAGCCGCATCCGGGAGGTAGGATTGGCGATTGAGGATGAAACGGTCGAGGGGACGCTGTTTGACAAAGGGTTCTCCGGGTAAGGAGACGATCGCCGTAACGGTGACATCTTCCGGGCGAAAATCGGCTTCAGTTAAGGCCAAATTGGGGGGCATTCGCTCATCGGCTAAGGTTTCTGGGGGAATACGCCAAATGCTGTTTCTCACCGCTTCTGGTCCCGATTGTTCCCACCAATCCATCAGTTGCCGTTGATCGCAGGTGGGGAAGTAATCTGGGGCACTAACGAGGGAATAAGCGGGAACCCGTCGGGGGATTTGAATCGCTAATTCAGGACAGAGGGCTTCGATCCAGCCATCTGCCGTAAAGTCGAGGTAATGTAAGGCATTGTAGCCGCCTTGGGCGACGATACTGGCTACATTCGGGCGTTCATTCAGGTCCGTGACTGTCCCATTGGGTAGCACTTGGTGACGGGCGTGGACATATTCCGGGGCGCGTCGGGCTTCGTTGTCGGAGGGAATCAGCAAGCTGGAGGAGAGGGTTAAGCCATAGTTGGCAGGAACTTGATAGGTGAGAGGTTTGCCTTGATATTCTGCTGCTTCGACGAGGTTGGGATGGACAATGGGGATGAGGGTTCCCATGCCATCATCAGGGTTTTGTGAGAATTCGGCAATATCTTCGGTAAAGATAAAGGGCGGATTGCTAATATCCGGTTCACTCCAGCCGGTTTCATACCCTTGGCTTTGTAGTTGGAGATGGATGCGCCGGAGTTTTTCGTTGATATGAGTAGCTTCTAGGTTGAGGGTTAAGTTAAAATTACGGATACATTCATTGCCGCTAAATAGTTTGTGTAAGGGAAACCAGAATAACCGGCGATCGTCTCCATCGCGAACTCGCATTGGTTTGTACCCCGGGCGATCGCCTCGACGGATAACGGCAATATAAGCACTATACCGGGCTGGAATCACTCGCATCGCTTGGGCGTCCCCTTCTACAAAAGGTAAAAAGCCGCGATGTTTGCCGTCATACAGGGGTTCTGCCGTTCCCACTCGGGCGACCCCAGTCCGGGAAAAGCACAAATCAGCGTGTTTCTGGTGGGGTGTATCCGAGGCGGGACGGTATTCGGAGGCAAAGACAGCGATCGCCAAGGGTGCATAATTTGCCTTGACCCGCAATTCGTTTAAGGAGGGGGGTTTGACGCCATAGACGTAGTTTTCCACCGCGTCAATCTCAGCGAGGGTGGGAAAGGCGGTTAATTCATTGCCCTGAACCCCCGTAACGACTGTTGCTGAAGCTAGAGCATGATAGAGTAAACTCCGGGCAGGATGACCCGGTGCGATCGCCCGATTCCCTTCATCGGCAAAATCCGTAAATCCTGGAATAGTGCGGTTGATGTTCGGGAGGATTTTCCCCAATTCCGCTGTTAAGTTGGCCGCTGTGATATCCAATCCATGCTGTAACAGTAATTCTCGCCATCCGTGGTTCGCGAGGCGATCGCAGACTTGTTTAACTTGATCAATTAAGGCCATAAGTGATTCCTGGTTTAATCCTCATAATTATAAAGCCTATCTAGTTGATTGGCATCAAGATTTGTATCAAAAATTATTATAGGGTTAACGGGAACGCAGGGACCTTCAAAATTCTGTGCAAAAATATAAATATTTGTTATTCAACCTCGCGATACAAACCAATATCAAAATGATAATATATTAATTTTCTCCATGCATTAGGTTATAATTGTAGTTATAAATATCCGCCATAAAACAATGGGAAAAGCAGATATTAGTGGCAAAAGATTAATCGGACTCTACCCCGATGGATGGGTCAAATGGGTGACTCGCTCATCCGGTACAGTCGCCGAAGTCATCCTCGATTCAGAATTTCAATGGCTGAGTCGAGATAGCGATATCCTCATCAAAGCCTATAGCGAGGAAGAAGGGGAATTTATTAGCCTAACCGAACTCCAATTTGCCCGGATACAAGGATGCCGGTGCGGATTCGGGCTTATACGGCACTGGCAGAAGAAAAATATGATTTGCGCGTGCATCCGGTGGTGGTCAATATTTTTCCGCCAACCGGGAACACCCCCATTCCCACTCGTTATGAATCGAGTATTATGGGACTAGAGGCAAGGCAAGACTATGAGGTGATTAACCTCTGGGAAATCGATGCCGAGCTCGCCTTTCAACCGGAACTCAAGGCCCTACTGCCCTTAGCCACGGTGATGAAAGGGGGTGCAAACGAAACGACTTTACGTCGCGCTGCGGTGCGATTACAAGGGGAAGAACGGTCGGAAGATTTACAACGATTGTTGGGAATTTTTTCTAGCTATGTATTAGGAGGAAATATCGTGGATAAAATCCTGAATTTTGCAACCCAGGCATTATTGGAATCCCCTTGGGGTCAAGAAATTTTACAGGAAGGATTGGAAGAAGGACGCCAAGAAGGACGTGAAGAAGGACGTGAAGAAGGACGTGAAGAAGGAAAAGTGCAAGAAGCACAACGACTCATCCGACGCATAATCCTGCGTCGGTTTGGGGAAGTATCGGAAGCAGTTGAAGCTAACTTGCAACGGTTGAACCGGGAGCAATTAGAAACGGTCGTGGAAATGCTGATAGATGGGAATTCTTTGGAAGAATTGATGGCGGCTTTTCCTCCCGTGACTGACACTTAGAATCGGGTTTTGTAGAAAAATGTAGAGGCGATTCGCGAATCGCCTCTACATTTAAGGTGGTTTCTCAAAATAGGCGTAAGTCCTGACCTACCCAAACCGGCTACTTGGGAAATCTTTTATAGCTATGTAGGAGGAGGAAATATCGTGGATAAAATCCTGAATTTTGCAACCCAGGCATTATTGGAATCCCCTTGGGGTCAAGAAATTTTCCAGGAAGGAGAAGTACAAGAAGCACGACGAATCATCCAACGCCAAATTCGGCGTCGGTTTGGGGAAGTATCGGAAGCGGTTGAAGCTAACTTGCAACGGTTGAACCGCGAGCAATTAGAAACGCTAGGGGAAATGCTGATAGATGGGAATTCTTTGGAAGAATTGATGGCGGCTTTTCCTCCCGTGACTGACAATTAGAATCGGGTTTTGTAGAGAAATGTAGAGGCGATTCGCGAATCGCCTCTACATTTCGGGTAATTTCTCAAAATATGCGTAACTCCTGACCCACCCGAACCAGCTTGATGCCAATTTTCCGGTCCCTTTGCCGATCGCCAGGGC
>CAWGFK010000067.1:0-25114 GCA_963821735.1 uncultured cyanobacterium | reverse complement strand
ACATCTTTCGCCTGCAAGAACGCACTCAGGAGATTTATGAATATCGAGTCAGACACCAAAATTCTACCTATCGTTGGGTGCGGGATGAACGGCGTCTGGTTTGTGATGCCGAGGGCAATCCTTTGGAGATTGTCGGTTCGATGTATGATATTACTGAGCAAAAAAAAGCCCTAGGACAACTTAAAGCGTCTTTGCAAGAGAAAGAGGTCCTCCTCAAGGAAATTCACCATCGGGTGAAAAATAACTTGCAAGTTATTTCGAGTCTGCTTAATCTCCAATCCCGAAGCATTCAGGATGCAGAAACCCGGACTCTATTTCAAGATAGCCAAAACCGCATTCAATCCATTGCTTTTATCCATGAAAAACTGTATCAGTCTCGGGACCTCGCCCAGGTGGATTTTTCTCAATATATTCAAACTTTATGCATCCATTTGTTTAGGTCTTATGGGGCGAGTCCTCAGCGGATTAGCCTGAATCTTCAAATTGATGATATCTTTCTGAGTGTAGATACGGCAATACCTTGCGGTTTGATTGTGAATGAACTGGTGTGTAATGCACTCAAACATGGATTTCCCCAAAATGGGACTGGGGCGATCGAGATTACGCTTGATCGCACCTTCCAAGAGGCGGATGATCATAGCAAACGAGAGTTTATGATGAGGGTTCGGGACAATGGAATTGGCTTTCCCTGTGAGGTAGACTTTCGCAAAACCCGCTCTTTGGGGATGCAGTTGATTAATACTTTAGTCAAACAACTTAAAGGAAGCATTGAGTTGGACAGGAGTAGCGGGACTGCCTTTCAGATTGTCTTTTCGGCCAAACATCATCAACTGCCTTCAGGAGAGATATGAGTAACGAAAAAATTTTGGTCGTAGAAGATGAAGGAATTGTTGCCTTAGATATCCAAACGATTTTAGAAGATTTGGGCTATCAAGTGCCGGTGGCGGTTGCTTCCGGTGAGGAGGCGATTGAAGCAGCGGCTCATATCCAGCCGGATTTGGTGTTGATGGATATTCATTTGGAGGGCAGTATTGATGGGGTAACCGCTGCCGAACAAATTCGCGATCGCTTTAATATTCCGGTGGTCTATTTGACAGCTTATAGTGATGAGGATACCCTCCAACGGGCCAAGCTCACCACCCCTTTTGGATATTTAATTAAGCCTCTGGAAGCCCGGAGTTTAAAGTCTACGATTGATATGGCGATTTATCGTCATCAAATCGAACAGGAACTCAAACAAAGCAAAGAGTGGTTTGCTACGACGTTGCGTTCGATTGGAGATGCGGTGATTGCTACGGATGAAATCGGACGGATTCGGTTTATTAATCCCGTGGCTGAAACATTAACGGGGTGGAAACAAGCGGAAGCTTTGGGGAAGGAGATTGGCCAAGTGTTTCGGATTACCCATGAAATGTCAGCGGCGATCGCCCAACGCTTGGGAACTCCGGAAATCCCCGCCGATAACTTAGTCGAAACCCCCAATGAACGAGTTTTAATTGCTAAGAATGGCAGCAAAATTCCGATTGATGATACGGTTGCTCCTATTGGTGGAGAAAATGATAAAATCATTGGAGCGGTGTATGTATTTCGAGATATTACTTCTAAAAAAGCGACCGAAGTTTTACAGAAAGAGAGAATTCGTTTAGAAACAGAAGTTAAAGAACGGGCCTTGGCCGAAGCTGAAATCCGGCGATTATTAGAAATAGAAACCGAATTAAGTGAGTTTAAAAGTCGATTAATTACCACAATTTCTCATGAGTTTAGGACACCTATGAGCGTGATTTTATCATCGGCTGAATTGCTGCAAGTTTATAGTGATACCTGGCCGGAAGAACGGAAAGAGACTCATTATCAACGGATTAAAACAGCGATTGAATATATGACGGGAATGATAGAAGATGTTACTCTAGTTGGGCAAGCTGAAAGCGGACATCTGGAGTTTCAACCGCATCCAATTGAGTTAGTGGATTTTTGCACAAGGGCGGTGGAACAGATGAAAGTAAGTACAGGCAATCGGCATCAAATTCGGTTAATCCCCCACACCGAGAAAATTTCCGCCTTTATGGACTCCCAACTCCTGCGACAAATCCTCAATAATTTATTCTCAAATGCCATCAAATACTCCCCCCAAGGCGGCGAAATCACCCTAGAACTCACCATAGAATCCGAACCCGTCACCACTAATCTGCATCACCCCGCCAGTCTTGTGGTCTTTCGGATTAAAGACCCAGGAATTGGGATTCCCCAACAAGACTTACAACAACTTTTTGAGTCGTTTCAGAGAGCTACCAATGTAGGTACAATTAGAGGAACGGGGTTAGGATTGGCGATCGTCAAAAAATGTGTAGAATTACATGGAGGTCGAATCCAAATCGAAAGTGAAATCGACAAAGGCAGCACCTTTATCGTCAAAATTCCTCTCCAAACCCCATCCTACGATGTTATTTTAGATGAACTATAAAATCAGACTTTACTACAACCAGATTTGAGATTAAACTCGTTCCCAGGCAGAGCCTGGGAATGCCAAAAACGAGGCTCTGCCTCCTCTATAAAAACCAACTTCATCCTTCAATTCTCTCATCTCATTACAGCTTAAATGCTAAACAAACAACTCTCTCAAATCCTCAAACCCAACTTTTCCTTTACCCCTTATTTCTTCCTATTTCCCGCCCTTTTCATCCTAGGATTAACCGTATTTTTGCCAGCCTTGCAAGCCTTTTATCTCAGCTTCACCCGCTATGGATATGATATAACCCAAGCCCCCAACTGGGTCGGACTTGCCAACCTGCAACGCCTCTGGACCGACCCTATTTTTTGGCAAACCCTCCGCAACACCCTACTTTACCTCGCTTGCGTCGTTCCCATCCTCGTCATTGCACCCCTAGGAATTGCCATCCTAGTCAACAGCAAACTCCCCGGAATGAACTGGTTTAGGACCGCCTATTACACCCCAGTTGTTATTTCCATCGTCGTCGCCGGAATCGCCTGGAAATGGCTCTATGCAGAGAACGGATTATTGAATCAAATCCTCCAAACCCTAGGATTAGTCCAACCTGGTTCCGGCATTCCCTGGCTAACCAGTCCCGAACTTGCCCTCTTTAGCGTCATGGCAGTAACCATCTGGAAAGGACTCGGATATTACATGATGATTTACCTAGCTGGACTGCAATCGATTTCCCCAGAATTATACGAAGCCGCCGCCTTAGATGGGTCCGATGGAGTCAAAAAACACTGGGATATCACCGTCCCCTTAATGACCCCTTATCTCCTCTTAGTTGCCGTCATTTCCTCCATTTCCGCCACCAAAGTCTTTGAAGAAGTCTTCATCATGACCCAAGGCGGACCGAGAAATAGTTCTAAAACTATTGTTTATTATTTATATGAAAAAGCATTTGCAGAGTTAGAAATTGGCTATGCCTGTAGTATTGGTCTAGTCCTGTTTTTAATTATTTTTATCCTCTCTATTTTACGATTCATCGTCCCCAATCAAAATTAAAACCCGAACAAAATCCCACGTTCAACGTCCCGACTTCAGTCGTTATCCCAACTTTATGGGGTAAAACAGCAATCCCTGTAATCACATTCTTATGGATATCCTTAACGGATCATCACTCAGCATGAGATTTTGAAACAAGGTGAATCAGAGTTTACTTAACCGAATTTTCTGCTGAGGAACCATCGCGAATGGAATATTCAAGAGAACGGGGGTTGTCCAAACGCTTCGATGCATCCAAAATTTCCATTCCCACCATATTTCCATCTGGGTCATAATCTATGATAACTCCAGACTTTTCCTCGTCACTTTCTTCAATCACACCGGAGGTAAAAATAATTCGCAATGTATCAACTTCGGGGTCATAGATAACTTTCATGGCTAGATCCAATATTTAGTAATTTTATTGGTGCGATCGGCGGTGATAACAACGGCTGGATCGATGTTATCTGCAACAATAACTCGAACCAAGTAGATTTTACCTCCGCCAAAATCTACTTGAGATTGATAGGCTTTTTTGCTCTCTTTTTCTGCAATGATTTGCTGAGGATTATTTAAAACTGATTCTACCATATTTTGCTGAAATCCTCGGCGCTGTAGTTCTTGTAGAGCTTTGATTATAACTGAAGTGGGGTGGAGTAGTGTAGGATTTTGCGGTGGGGTAGGGGGGTGACAACTGGGATGAACGACTGAAGTCGTTACTACGAACAGGAAGAAAGAAAAGAACGACTGAAGTCGTTACTACGAACAGGAAGAAAGAAAAGAACGACTGAAGTCGTTACTACGAACTTGGAGGGAATTGTATCGTTTAGTTGAATTTAAAACCTGGTTTCAAACTCAAATAAGGCGCGATTGTTGTTGTCAAAATCGGTGGAACCGCGTAATATGATTTGGTCGTTGATGCGGTAGCGAATGCTGAATTGGGTGGGACTGTCATCGATTAAGATGCGTTCAATGGAGGCGGATAGGTTGCGGGTGATATCGACTCCAGCTTCTACTTCTAAGGCAAAGCGATCGCCGCCGCGTTCATCGACTAGGGCGGGTCCGACGCGGAATTCACTGAGTCCTGAATGCATCACCGATCGCATCTTGGAAGTCGCCTAGGAGGGTGGTTCCGGCAATATTGGCGAGGGCTAAGGTGGTATTTCCTTGTCCAAAGGTATTGATAAATCCACCGCCAATTAATCCCACAATTTCTTGTTCGGTTCTTGCCGGTTCGCTGGTGAGTTCTAAGTTGTCGTTTAACTGGGATGCAAACCCATCAACGCGGGCAAATACGCGCACGCTTCTGACTTGGCCAACGTTGGTATCGATCGCCTCGTTAACTTCCGAGGATGTAGCAACGCTGACTAAATTTCCCCGCACTTCAGGGACGGTTGCCACCAGTCGGACATCAATATAGGGATCTAATGTTCCGGTAAAGATGGCGACATTCTCATAGCCCCGCATTAACCTAAATTGGGTAGTAAATAAGTTGATTTCTCCCCGTTCTAACGTAATGGTTCCCCGAGGACGCAAGTCTTCTAAAAAGCCATTTACCAGTAAATCCCCGGCCACAGTAAAGCTCAACAATGGTGGACTTTCAACTTGCAGATTATTCCCGAGAATCACTTGCAAATTATTAAATTCAACTCCGGCTTCTGCCTCGGTTTCCGTTGGGGTTGTCCCTGTGGTGGCGGGGGCTTCCGCTTCGCTAGGGAGTAGCACTTGTCCATTAGAGAGAATAACTTCACCGCCAATTTGGGGTTCTAAGGCGGTTCCTGTAATCAGAACTTGACCCCGAACTCCCCCTTCATATAATCCTTTGAAATTGACGGCTAATTCATTTAGAGAAACGGTGAGCGGATTGTTGGCAACTTCGGTATCAATGCCACTCAGGGGAACGGATATGGGCAGGATTCCCTCGGCAACAATAGTACCGTTGCTGAAGACGCCTTGAATGCCTTCCACAATGATGCGATCGCTCTCAAATCGCGCGGTTCCAGTTACATTAGTAATCGGTTCGGGCAAGGCTTGGGAGTTAATCGTGGCATTTTCAATCATCGCCTCCCCTTGGGCGACTAACTCCTCTATTTCTCCAGTGACTGGGTTCAGGGTTCCTCGCGCTTCAAAGGTGACTCTGCCGGTGCCATCCACCCATTCTACCTGTTGTTCAGAAAGGATATTCACCAGAGTTAAGCCTTCATTTTGAATATCTACATCGAGACTAATTTCATTGTTTCCTGGCGCGGGAGGGATGGGGACACTGGCGTTGATTTGCAAGGTTTCCGGGGCGATACTGCTGAAATTGAGGCGGGAATTACTAAAGCTAAACCCACCCCGAACCGAGGGAATATCTTCCCCATTAATCGTCCCATCAATTAATGCAACTTCTCCGATCGCCTGGGGATTTTCCACCGTTCCCGCTAGGCTGGCCCTGACATTAATTAATCCATCCACATCAAAGTTAGGAGGAAGTTCTACAAAATCTTCAATCAAATAAGCCGGTAACTGTTCAACCCGTAACTGTCCCGACTGGGTTTCTCCTCCGAGAGTACCCGTAAAGGCGATCGTGCTGCCTTCGGCTTCGATTCGTAAGGGGAGGAACGTCACCGCACCTTCGGAGACATTTCCGCGAATTCTGACTTGATTAATATCCAAAGTGCGACCCTCCCGAAGGACGACTTCACCCCCGATGATTGCGGGATAGGGAGTTTGGGTAAACCAGGTTAAATTTTCTCCTTGGATATCAAACCCGCCCTCTACTCCGGTTTCCACAGAACCGGCAAAGGTAATCTCACCCTCCAGAGTACCTCGGATATCCACTCGTTCCGGGATGCCTGGGGCTTGTTGTTCCCGGGCGTTGAGTTGGACAAGCTGACTAATCTCAGAAAACCTCCGCAGTTGGGCAATCAGGGATCTGTCCGGGATTCCAACATCTACGGGTTGTACCGTTTCAGGCGTGGCATAGTCGGGCGGTTCTAATCCGCGTTGTAAGTCGGCAACGGTAAAGATTTGCAGGGTTTGCAGGATATCTTCCACTTGACCCCGGGCAATTTCGATTCGCCCTTCAAAATTGGGGTCTTCATCTAACACCGCCCGCGCTTGGATTAAATACTCACTTTGTCCAAACCGTAAAGCCCCGCCATTTAAGACAGCAACGTTATCGGCAAAGGAAATCTCACCCACGATTTCGTTGAACTGGATGAGTCCAAGGCTAGGTTCACGGATTTCCACTTGGGCAACTGCTGCCTGGGTGTCTAAATTAAATTGACCCTCGGTGAAGAGTAACCCGCCCACGGGTCCTTGTTCCGGGGGAACAACGACATTGAGAATGGCTAGGGGAAATTGTGAGACTTCAAAATTGAGGAGATTGCCATTATCAATTGTGCCTTGGGCCACCGCTTCTCCCGCTCTCACTAAAAAGGATTCCGGGAAAAAGTTTTCATCCAGGGCAACAGAAATGGCATCCTGATTTCCGTCAATCGCGACTTGTACCCCCTCTGAATTGACGCGAATCGGTCCGGTTAAGACGGGTTCAAATTCTAAGGTGGCGATCGCAAATTGTTCTAAGCGCACATCCCCGATGACATTGATATCAAAAGGCAAAGGTTGGGGAGACTGTGGCGCAGTTCCGGTAATTTGTCCGGCAAAATTCACAGTTCCAGCAATAAAAGGCGGCAGGGGTTCGCCAGTGGCGGTTTCCGTGGGGAGATTGGCAACGGGTAGGGGTAATCCCGCTAGATTAAAGTCAGTGACATTCAGGTTAAAGTCAAATCCGGTGACTTCTGGCGCTGCGATGCCAGCGACATCCACGAAGACTGTCCCGTTTGCGGTTAATCCCGGGGCTGATATTTGGGAGACTTCTAAACGTTCCCCAGTCCAACGGAAGGCGCTGGTTAGGGGGGAAATGCTGGAAGCAAAGGGGGATAAGGGGGAGTTAGGGGAGAGGGAGTCTAAGACAAGTTCCGCCTGTCCTGTGGCGCGAATATCGGCCAATTCAAAGGAATCAGCGGTGCCCGAGAGACTGATGCTGCCGGTGGAGAGGGCTAGGGGTTCTTGCAAGTCTGGGGCAAAGGCATTGAGAGGCAGTTCTGATGCCTGTAAGACAGCGTTCCAGGTTCCATCATCTAACCCAAAGGTAGTGGTGACGGTTCCCCCAGCAACCCGTAATCGGGCATCTCCGGATACATCCAAATTCTGGGGTTGTAATTGGGCGATATTGCCATCTATACGGAAGTCGGCATTAGCGAGTTCGACCCAAACGGGTAAGTCTGGGGCGAGTTGGTTGACTTGGATGCCGGTGGAGTTGACAAAAGCGCTCACATTGCCGTTGTTTAAGGTGGCATCAGCTTGAATTCGCCCGTTGGCAATGGCGAGTTGTGCTTCGGCAGTGGCGTCGATTCCGGCAGGGGTGAAGGAGGTGAGACTACCCGCTAATGCGACACGACTATCGGAGATTTGCAGGTTGGGGTTGAGATTGGGGGCGAATTGATTTAATCCGAAGTCATCGGCGAGTAAAGTAGCTTGGAATTGTCCATTTCGCAGGAATCCTTCTCCGGTGACTGCGGCGTTGGAGACGAGTAACTGGAATTGAGTGGTGGCATCCAGATTAAGGGGGTCGAAGTCGGCAAGGTTAGCGCGGACGGTGGTTTCGGAAGAGGCGATCGCCACGGGAATTTCCAACTCTGGCGCAAACTGATTCGCGTCAATGCCGGTGGCATTAAGTACCGTTGTGAGTTGACCATTGCGGACTGTCCCGGTTCCCGTGAGATTGCCGTCTGCAATGGCGAGTTGTAATTCCGCTTGGGCGTCAATGCCTTGGAGTTCTAAGGTATTAATCTGGCCCGATGCCGCCAGTCGCCCGTCGCCAATCTGTAAGGTTTGGGGTAAATTTTGAGCCAATTGACTGCCTTGAAGGTTGCTTGTGGTCACCAAAGCGTCAAATTGTCCATTGCGGACGGTAGCGGTGGCCACGCCTCGGGCATCGGCTACATCCAGATTAGCATTCAGAGTGAGATTCAAGGCCCGGGGGTCTAAGGTAGCAATGTTCCCGGAAACGGCCAAGTTGCCCTGATTGACGACAACGGGGACGGGCAACTCCACAAAGGGATTAACGGCAATGCGATCGCCGGTGACAGTTGCTTGAAACCGTCCTTGATTTAAACTGCCCTCCCCTTGCAGACTCCCCCCCGGAGTTTGCAGCCTCACTTCTGCTGTTGCATTCACCGTCTCCGGGCTAACATTGGCTAAATTCCCTCGCGCCCTCACTTGACCCCGTTGGAGTTGTATCCCGGCGAGGTTGGGGTCGAGTGGGGCTAAAGCTAATCCTGCCCCATTCACCACCGCCTCAAATTGGCCGCGATTCACCGTAGAACGGGCGGTCACTGTCCCACCGAACAGTTCCACCTCACCTTGCAGATTGGCATTGATGTCTTCCGGGGCAAAACTCCCGAATCGTCCCGTTGCCGTGATTCTGCCTCGCCCCAGGGTAAGGGGAACTCCGGCATCCGTCGCCCCAGGACCAGGAACAAAAGATAACGGGCTGGTCACCACCGACCCTCGGAAATTGCCGTTTTGCAGTCTAGCATCGGCCACTGCTGTGCCGTTGGCGAGATTCAATCGGAGTTCCGTGGTGGCGTTGAGGGTAGCAGGGGTGAGGTTGGCTAAATTTCCGGCAATATTAACTCGACCTTGGGCGAGTTGGACCGGCAGGGGTAAGACATCGGGGAAGAGGCGATCGAGTTGCAGGTTATCGGCAGTGAGAGTTCCTTGGAGGTTGCCTCTGCGGATGGTAGCATTGGCATTAATGGGTGCACCGGCAATATTGAGGTTGAATTGACCTGTCCCATTCACGCCGTTGAGTTCCAAAGTATCCAAAGTTCCCGTCACCGTCCCTTGACCATTGGCAACCGTGACAGGACCGGGTAAGTTGGGACCGAGGAACGGGTCTAAGGGAACATTGGCGGCATTAAAGGTGGCATCAAAGGCACCATTTACCAATCGCCCATCCA
This sequence comes from uncultured cyanobacterium, assembly GCA_963821735.1. Classification (GTDB taxonomy): domain Bacteria; phylum Cyanobacteriota; class Cyanobacteriia; order Cyanobacteriales; family Laspinemataceae; genus Laspinema. The sequence continues at coordinate 15,628 of CAWGFK010000067.1, read as the reverse complement.
CGGTAACTGGTGCATCTCCAACCCGTAGCTGGATTTGCGTCGTGGCTAAAATATCCTCGGGATTTAAGCTGGGTTCGACTTCCGATAAGTCCACAGTGAGGTTAACCCGTCCATTGGCGAGAACCACTGGCAGGGTTTGCGGTTGGGGAAGGAAAGGCGCTAAGGGGATTTCTGAGGCATTGAGGGTGGCGATTAATTGACCATTGCGGAGTTGAGTATTCGCGGTGAGAGGATTTCCTGCAACTGTGAGTTGCAATTGACTGGTAGCAGCGATCGCACTCAATGCCACATTATCCAGATTCCCGGACAGATTCACCCGTCCTTGGGCGATCGCCACCGGGACCGGCAGGAGTTCGGGGGCCAGGGCATCCACCTCGAATCCCGCAGTAGTCGCAATCACCTGAAACTCCCCATTATTTAATCCCACATCCGCATTCACTGTCCCCCCGGGAGTCTGTAACTCAGCATTGGCAGTTGCCTGGAGATTGTTCGGGTCCAAAGTTCCGTCCAAAGTGCCACCCACGGTGAGATTAGCCGTGGGTAGGGTTGTCGGAACTGCCAAATTAGGGATAAACTGCCCTAAATTTACCTGGGAAGCATTGACAGTTGCCTGCCATTGCCCGTTATTCACCGTGGCATCGGCAGTGAGAGTTTCCACTCCGGGAGTCTCCACCGAGGACCGGGCGATTACCGCCAGTTCATTGGCATCTAAATCGAGGTTGCCTTCCGCTTGAATCCGGGCGGTTAACAGGGCGGGAGGGGTGGCAGTGGGTCCCTGTGTCCCGAGTTGAGTGAGATCTACTCCTTGTGCGTTGACAAAGGCACGCCATCGGTCATCGGTTAAACTACCATTGGCGGTTACAGTGCCTCCGGCGACTTGAAAGCTGGCATTGGGAACGACAACGGTATCGGAAAGGACAATAATTTCCCCTTGACCCGGATAAGTCGCTTGGGGGAACTCCCATTGAATTACAGTAGTCGGACTGTCTGGAGACCCGGTAATTTTAGCGGTGGCATTGGCCGAACCCAGGAAGATGGGGAGGGGGGAGTCGAGGTAGGGTTGGGCGATCGCATCTGCCGGGATATTCCGCGCTTCAATGTCCAAAGCGAGGGCCTGCATCGGTTGTAGAGGGACAATTCCCCGCCCTGTAATTTGGCCTCCCGCTAAAGGTTCAGCCAGAAATTGGTTCACCGTCAGGGTGTTTTGTTCCACGGCGATGGTGACATTCGCTTGCAACAACTCAAACAGAACTTGGTCCACGGCGATCGGTTGCGTATTCGCCACGGCAGCATTCACAATCGGCGCTTCCAATTGTCCCGTGAGTTGCATTTCTCCCGCCAATTCCCCGACAATATCGAGAGGAACTTCCAGTTCCAAGGACTTAATAAACTCCTCCGTACTCACGGGCAGAATTGAAATTCCTAAATTGTATTCTCCTTCTCCTGCGGTATCGATGAACCCTTCGGCTGTAGCAGGAATTGTTCCATAAAAAGCACTGGCATTTTCAAATCCCACCCTTAACTCAGAAAAGCGCAACAAACCCCGCCCTTGAGTAATGTTTTGGGGTAATCCAATTAACTGGGCATTGATATCCCAAAAACTGGCAACCCCTTGCCATCCAAACAGTTCCTCACTACTGAGGTGAATCGTCAAATTAGCATTTAATCGACCTTGATAAGCAGCTAGAGGTAAATTGGGAATTAATGGGATAACATCGGGGGCATTCAGATTATTGCCCTGAATCCGCAAGCGGGTTTCGGTGCTTTCCAGGAGGGTTTCTCCACTCACCGCCAAGGTGGGAGTTGGACCCTGTTCCCCTTGAATCTCTTCTACCCGGGGATTGGCCCGGACTTGATACGCTACGCGAGTTTGGTCATCCAAAAAGGTCGCATCCCCTTCGACATTTTCGATCGCCAGGGGTCGAGGCGGGGGAACCACTTCCAAATTTTCAATGTCGGCGCGCAGTTCCGGAGAAGGCACCAATACCAAAAATCCCGACTCGAAGCGAATCGCATCCACCTGAATCGTAATCGGACCGGGTTCCTCATCGGTGGAATGAAGGGTAGTTTCTAACCACACGCCCTCCCGGGTTTGTTCGAGATAAATATCCGGCGCAACCAGGGTGATATCTAACGCCAGGGTGCGACTGCGTAAGAACTTCCACAGATGAAAGGACACCTCCACCCGTTCAATCGTGGCGCGATCGGGATCCGTGGCAGTGGGGGGAACGCTGGATTCCCCTAGGGTAATGGTGGAGAGGTTAAACCCCTGAACCGGACCCACGGCCACCGGGCGTTTGAACAGTTTCGTGAGTTCTTCACTCACCAGGGGGGAGAGTTCATTCATCAGGAAATACCACCCATAGGCCGCACCTGCGCCCCCCCCAACAAGCAAGAGAGCACCGACAGTTAGGCTGGCCTTTTTGAGCAGGGGCCCCACCGACGGGAGGGAGTCCGAGGATCCGGTTGAGGTTGGGGAGAGTTGGGGGAGTGGGTCATCTGGTGATATCAACAGCGCTTAATCTACATACACTGCGAGACTTGACGGTTTCGCTGGAATGAACTGCGTAAAACCCAAATCCCCCAATTTTAAGGGAAGACTTTAGCAGGAATTTGGTGATTTCTATCCACAGGAGTCAGACCCAGGAGACTTGAGACTCATCCGATGTAGCTTTAGACTGGGTAAAGACGCCGTTTGATTCAGGCGGAGACTGGGAGGATCAATTTTTTACTTTAATCTAACAGGTTTGGTCTGGCGTCTACCTAGAGGATAGTCCCTAGACAGATCGCCCTTGCCTCCTCTGAGAAGATAAACTACACAAAGTTTAGAAATATCGTTTGAGCTTATGCGAGTATTCGTGTTACTCTTTAATCCCCGCACGGAGAATGAAGGGATCCACACCCTACGGATTGGCGATCGCAACACGATCCTGATGTTTGAGTCGGAAGATGACGCCACCCGGTATGCCCTGTTATTGGAGGCCCAGGATTTTGCGAGTCCCACTCCTGAAGCCCTGGATTTAGAAGAGATTGAGGAATTTTGCCGAGATGCGGGGTATGACTCCAAGCTAATCCATGAAGGGGAGTTAGCCATTCCCCCAGAAACGAACCTGGAAGAACTGGAATGGCAACCGGAAGCCCCAGAACCGGAGGATGATAATTTGGCCCAATCAGAACTCGATCGCATTCGTCGGCAGTTGGAAGGATTGCTGTGAATCGGTGTTTTTCCCGTTCAGGAGTAGGGTGGGCAATGCCCACCCTACAATTGCTTAGGGAACTCCAAAAAATAAAATCCCCAAAAAACCCGCAGGCTGAAGCCTGGGGCTACACGGACAAAGCCCGCCTGCGCGGGCTAATACAGTCTTGTTAGGTGCTTAACCATCGGGATTTGGATGATTTATTTGTTGGAACACCCTTACAAGAGTAGGTTTTTTACGTTTATGGTGATTCTCCGGTCCCCTCCCCTTGGCAAGGGGAGGGTTAGGGTGGGGTCCTCTTTGACCCGCCACCCAGGACCCTGTAACCCCTGGACAAAGCCAGAATTGCTCATCAAAAATTCTTAATTATTCATTCATCCCTCAATCATGACAAACTTGGAGGAACGGGGACATCTACTTACAGAGCAGGTGAATCCCAGTAGCGCAAATCTCGACCGACTTAGTTCTCTGGAATTGGTGGATCTATTCAATCAGGAGGATGCCAAAACCTTAGCGGCGATCGCCAGTGCCCGGACTCAACTCGCCCAAGCGATTGACCTCGCCGCAGACAAACTCCGGCAAGGGGGACGCCTGTTTTATATTGGGGCCGGGACCAGTGGCCGTCTCGGAGTCCTAGATGCTGCCGAATGTCCCCCCACCTTCTGTACTCCCCCAGAAATGGTCCAGGGGATCATTGCCGGGGGTGCTGGGGCTTTAATCCGCAGTTCTGAGGACCTGGAAGACCGCGCCGAAGATGGAGAAGATGCGGTGGTCCGACGCCACCTCACGGACTTAGATGTGCTGGTTGGCATTACCGCAGGGGGGACCACTCCCTTTGTCCAAGGGGCGTTACAAGCGGCCCGTCGTCGGGGGGCCAGCACGGTGTTTATCGCCTGTGTTCCAGCAGAACAGGTGGAAGTGCCGGTGGATATCGATATTCGCCTGCTCGTGGGACCGGAAATTTTAGCCGGGTCCACCCGGTTAAAAGCGGGAACGGTGACCAAAATGGCCTTAAATATCCTCTCAACCGGAGTGATGGTCAAGCTCGGAAAGGTCTATGGTAACCGGATGGTGGATGTTTCTGTTACCAATAAAAAATTGCAAGACCGGGCCTTGAGAATTCTGGAAGATTTGACCGGGTTAAGTCGAAAAGATGCAGGGTTTTTGTTAGAAAAAAGCGGGCGATCGGTCAAACTGGCCTTAATCATGCATTGGACTCATCTCAACAAACAGGAGGCGCAACAGTTGCTAGAAACTCATAACGGACAACTACGACTGGCCGTAGAGAGTCTGAAAAATCCTGCCCCCTAACTCCCTAAAATTTTTCACCCTCACCCCCCTCCCAACTGCTCACCTTGAAGCTGAATTATTAATTGAGAACTCATGACAGATAGCTCGCCTGAAATGTCCAAGCCCAATACAGAACCGGCTTTATCCCCCCAAGAAGTCGAAGATTTAATCCGATTACTGCGACGCAAAGAAGGAAACTGGGTCGGCTGGGGAATGGCCTGCCAACGCTTGCAAAAAGCCGGTTATAATTCCCAACAAATTTTTGAAGAAACCGGCTTTGAGCAGATTCAACAAAATCAAATTATGGTCGGTTATCAAGTTTATAATTCCATCATCGCTGTTGGAGTAGGCGAAGACACCCAAGCGCATTTTAACCGCAAAGGTAGCGATATTCTCTATGAACTCCGCATCCTCAGTCAAGAAGACCGCGCTAAAGCTGCCGAATTTATTGTCAGTAAAAACTTGGATGTTGACGAGACTCACGAACTCGTCAAAGCGATGAAAGATTTATCCCGACTCGCCAAAATTCCGGAAGCTTTTTCCACCCATCCCGGGGATGCTGTCGCCTATCAATGTTGGAAACTTGCCCGTCAAAAATCCGATTTACAAGAGCGATCGCGCTTAATTGCCCGAGGATTATCCTTCGCCCATACTGTTAGCGCCCGGAAACAAGTTGAACAACTGCTGACGGATTTTACCGTCACCTCCACTCGACCCGCCCCCACCCTCTCGGTTTACCGTTTAGAATCCGCAGAAGAACTGCCTAGAATCCTCCCGGTTGTGGGCAGAATGCCCCTCAGCGTCGAAGATTTACAAGCGGTTCCCCTGATTGAACCTGAAGAACCTTTTGGTATCGTCAAATCCTCGGGAAATGCCGCCTGGGTTCCCGTCCCCAGTTGGCAAGTTCTGTTACTCGCTGAAGATCCGGTGACGATTCTCTGGCATAGTGACGATTTACCGATTAGCTTACCGGGAAAAGCGGAAGAAGTTCTCGTTTTAGTCGATCGCGCTGCCCGAGACTGGGACCCGAATGGGTATTTTTTGTGGGAAGAAAATAGCTTACTCAAAATGCAGTGGTTTGAACAAGAACCGGAGATTAAAATTCTCGGTAAAGTGTTGTTAGTGCTGCGTCCTAAGAAATTCTTAGATGAAGATTTCACGAAGGAAATGTGGCAAATGGATGAGTGATTTTTAAGAGAAGAAGCCCGCACCCTAAAGGGTGGGGCTACACGAACAAAGCCCGCCTGCGCGGGCTGATTTTCTTATTACTTACAGCGATAAAGTTGATAGGGAATTCCTAACCGATAATATTGACTCGGGTCGAGATTACAGAGGCGATCGCCTAACCCGAATTGAGGCGGATATTCTCGCTGACGCAAACCCGGGGCGACAATCCATAAATTAACAGCAGAAGGCGGTAATCCTGAAACAGAACCTAGATTTTCCCAGACCGATTGATAACTGGGCGATCGGTTCATAAATGCCCAACCTGTCTCAGGTAAATTCTCCCCTCTTATTTTATCCAATTCTAGGGCAAAACTCAACCCCAATGCTACCTCTTGCATATTCTCATATCCCACCACCACCACCAAGGGAACAGTCGGTTCTAAATTGAGCTGTTGCGCCACCCCTGCCGGATTATAAGGCTTTTGAAAAACCCAATTTGACACTACAAAAACACTACTGATTAGTCCAACTATTAGAAAGGCGGGAATTAAATAGAAACCCGCACCCGCACCCTGAAGGGTGGGGCTATACGGACGAAGCCCGCCTGCGCGGGCTAATAGAGAAAACCGAGTTTTGGTCAGGGGATTTGGAGGTTTTATCATTAAACTTGCGCCTAATAACGCACAAATCCCCGGATAATAGATAAAGTGGTAGCGCACTGCCGAGGTAATATCTTTGCCTAACCCATAAACAATCGTCAAATATTCTAATAAAACAACTGCCGTAAATCCCAGTAAACTTAAACCCGATAAGCGGGTGGTTTTGTTGTTTAAAACGGCTTTGATTCGCGGAACAATCCCGATTAAAAAATACCCGCACCAAAGCAGCATCAAAATGGCCGACGGAATAACAATCCACAGGGGTTGATTTTCCACCGGAAAGGCTACTATCATCACCACCCAACCGGCTAAAGTTTGAAAAATCGGAGTTACACTATCCACCCAGGACGGTTCAAAGGGTTTAAACCAATCGGTTTCGGGACGACTAAAATGGTTGTGCAGGGTGGGTAACCAAGGAAAATACAACAACAAGGGCAGCACACTATACCCCGCCAAACTCAGCCAAGTTACGGTTTTCTTAGTCGATGCCGGGGGGGTGGGTTCCGGTAGTGCCAGCCTTCCTGGATGAAAATATTTCCCTAAACTTAACGCCAAAATGGTCACTAATTCCGCGACCCAAGCTAACACAAAGAAATAGTGAGTATAGAGTCCTATTGTATTAATAATTACCCAACTAATTCCCAACCAAGGGCGAATTTTTTCCCTATGATGTAAATCTTTTTGAATCTGAATGAATCCCATCAGGGATAAAATAATTAAGAGCATCGGTAGGGTATAATGCCGTGCCTCTTGGGAGAGATAAACGGCAAAGGGAGAGACTGCCATCACTGCCGCACCCATAACCCCCGCTTGCCGAGAAAAGGCGATGCGATTTAATCCATACATGGCGGCGATCGCACCCACGCCAAACAGGGCACAGAGCGATCGGGTCTGCCATACCCAAGACCCCCGAACCCCACTCAACCACTCATGAGTTAAGCAAAAAAACAGTGGGGGATGAGTCGATTCCGTTGCCACAGTTTGGGCAATTTGCTGACAGCTTGCCGTCGAATTAAATGCGAAAATATCGGCCAATTGTGCTAAGGGAAAAACTGCATCTAACGGAATCTGGTCATAACTTCGCCCCAAACTAAATAGCCCGGTGAGAATTTCATCTAACCAGACGGGTTTGGCCTCTAATTGGGCAAACCGCAGGACAGTACCCAGAATTAAGATAGCCGCTAAACTCAAATAAGGTCGATACCTGTGCATTTGTCAGTCGGTTTTAGATTCATCCAGTTCTCACCCCTATTTTAGTCCGAGTTGTCGATTAATTTAGGTTTTCCGATAAACTCAGCGATTTCGGTGACTAACCACTCTCGTTCTATCAAGGTCAGCCCCGACCCAAAATAGTAACTATTTACACCCATTTCTAAAGCACAGCTTACACTTTGATTGTTGTCGTTTCTCTGCTTTAATCGGTTTGCTTCTACCCGGTAAATATCAGCAACTTCTCCTTCAACTGTTCTTTTTATATCCAAAAAAGACCAAGCAATCTTAAATTTAGTTTTATTAAAAGATAGGGTTGTAGACACTAAAATTTCGCGAAAACTATTGCTAAGGTGTGCTATCATTACCCACCAAAAAGGAGTAAAAAACAAGAGGCCAATAAAGGAACCGCCAACCAAGGCTCCAAGAGTTATAGGAACTAAAAAACTAAACCAAATTGTTGCAAATAGTATGAGAAAGATATGATGAAATTGGACCTTACTGGGTGGAACTTTCACCTTGAGGGTATTGGGATTTTTTTGGATAACAACGCGACTCCCGGCAGGTTGCAGATTACCGGGCGATCGCGGGACAATTCTTTCTTGTTTGGCCTCCAATACTGCTAAGGCTTCATCGGCAGATTTGAATCTATCTTCGATGACGGGTTCTAACATTGTTTCCAACCAATCGGCAAACTCTGGAGTGAGTTTGACATAAGGACGAAAATCAATTTTCATCCGTTTTTCGGGGAAGTCTGCTGGGTCTTTATGGGTTAATAAAAACAACAACGTTGCACCCAATCCATATAAATCTGTTGGCGGTTTAGCTTGCCCTCGAAATTGTTCCGGGGCCATATAGCCATAAGTTCCAACGATGGTACTGCCGCTGATGATGGTATGGCGATAGGTATCTTGAACTGCACCAAAGTCCACTAAAAATATCTTACCATCGGACTGACGAATAATATTTTGCGGTTTAATATCGCGATGGACAACAGGAGGGGTGAGTTGATGCAAATACACCAGAATGTCTAAGAGTTGTTTGGCAATCTCTCTTACCTCCAATTCCGTAGGACGCCATCCGCTGGCTACCCAGTCTTGCAAGGATTGACCCGGGGCTATTTCTTGGACAATATAGAAGCGGCGATCGCCCTCTTGATCCAGTTGAAAATAATCCAGATAGTTGGGAATTGCCGGATGATTCAGTTGAGCTAAAACCTTGCCTTCCCGTTCAAAGAGTTCTAGGGCTTTCCAATCTTTCATCTGCCGCAGGGATAAAACTTTAATTGCGACTTGTTGGCCGATATTTAAGTCATCGGCAGCATAAGTCGTGGCAATTCCTCCTTGTCCCAAGGTGTTCAGAATACGATAGCGATCGTTGATGAGTTCTCCGGGTTGATGCATGATTTTTTGCCTATCTTTATTTTTATCGTTTGATTAAGTGAGGTTTTCCAAGAAAAGCAGCAATTTCCATGGCGATCCACTCTCGTTCAGTCTGAGTGAGTCCCGAACCAAAGCGGTAAGTTTTCAATCTCATTTGTAAGGCACAGGTGATAATAGGGTAACCTTGTATGGAAAACAGGGTGGGAAATACTTGTACACTAGAAATATCATGGATATTTCCCTGAATTTCCCGTTGAATCCCTAAGAAATTCCACTTTAAATGAAATTTATTTTCACGAAACTTTAAGCTAACTCTCCCGAACTGATTTAATAAAAAATCCCCTAGTAATTTTATTTCCAAAAATATCACCCCAAATAGGAATAAAAAAAATGTTGGGGTTTGACTCGCGGCCATTAAAATAAATGGCAAGAAAGAACTGTTCAAAATTATCACAATTAAAATTAAAGACAAAGAGGGTAATTTCCATCCTAAAAATGGAATGTTTACCTCTAGTTTCCCAGGAGTAATTTTGATGGAAACGCGACTTCCTGCCAGGTGATGATGATTAGCCGATCGCAGAGCAGTTCTTTCTTTGTTTGCGTGGGGCATTGCTTTTTGTGCCTTTAAAACAGCTAATGCTTCCGCAGCCGAAGTTAAACGATTTTCAACCAGCGGTTCTAACAAGCGATCTAACCAATCTGCCAGTTCCGGAGAAATATTGACAGAAGAACGAAAATCAATTTTGAGTCTTGTTTCTGGAAAATCTGCTGGGGTTTTGTGGGTTAATAGAAATAACAAAGTTGCCCCTAAACCATATAAATCTGTAGCGGGTTCTGCTTGTCCGCGAAACTGTTCTGGGGCCATATATCCATAAGTACCAACTACGGTACTCCCACTCGTCATAGTATGACGATAAGTATCTTTAACCGCACCAAAATCGATTAACAAAATCTTACCCTCAGACTGGCGAATAATATTAGGCGGTTTGATATCTCGATGAATTACTGGGGGAGTCATTTGATGCAAATACATCAGAATTTTTAAGAGTTGTTCGCCTATCTCTCTGACTTCAAGTTCCGTGGGATGCCATCCGCTTTCTACCCAATCTTGCAAGGATTTACCCGGGACGATTTCTTGGACGATATAAAAGCGGCGATCGTCGTCTGTATCTAGTTGAAAGTAGTCCAGATAGTTGGGAATACCCGGATGATTTAATTGCGAGAGTACCTTCCCTTCTCGCTCAAAAAGTTCCAGGGATTTCCAGTCTTTTAATCGCCGTAGAGACAGGGCTTTAATGGCTACATCTTCCCCGGTATCTAAGTCCTGAGCAGCATAAGTTGTGGCAATTCCTCCTGTTCCCAAGGGGTGCAGAATCCGATAACGGTCCTTGATAATTTCTTCGGGTTGATGCATGATTTTTTATTTTCACTCCTAAAGGATGGCTACATTACAGGTGATAACCTATCTCAAAAACTAGGGCAAGAAATCCGGTTTGGGGTTGCTTTTAGACCCAATACCCCAATGGATTAGGTATCAATAACTTTGGGTTTTCCGATAAAATTTGAAATTTCTGTAACTAACCATTCTTTTTCTGCTTGATTCAGATTATACCCAAAATGGCAAGATTTAACTCCAACTTGTAAAACACAGCTTATGATAAAACGGTACTTTACCTTGGTGTTTTTGTTTTTAATTCGTATTTTCTTTTTGCGGACTTCCACTCTAAAAATATCCTGAATATTTCCCTGGATTTTTCGGCTTAATCCCAGAAAATTCCAGGATATTTTAAACTGATTACCCTGAAAATTTAGTTGAGTGGAAACTAAACAATCAACGAATTTAGGACCGAAGAATCCACTACTTAAAACACAAAATAAAAAAACAGCCAGGAAAATCCACGCAATTTCAGAATTTACAGGACCCACAATAGGCAGTAATACCCTGCTCCCTACTAAAATAGCGAAGAAGAGAAAAAATAAACTTGTCAAAGCTTTTGAAGGATTGGCAGGGATTGTGATGGATAGTTTGTTCTGTCTTTTTTGCAGAAGGACTTTACTGTTAATAGGTTGTGGATTACTGACCGATCGCGCCGCAATAATTTCTCGGTGTGAATGCAATAGTTCTAAGGCTTCCCTTGCAGATTTAAAGCGATCTTCAATCAAAGGTTCGAGCAATCCCTCTAACCAATCTGCCAACTCTGGAGAAATTTCAATATAAGGACGAAAGTCAATTTTTAGCTGTTTTTCTGGAAAATCTGCCGGTGATTGATGGCTTAACAAAAACAATAAAGTTGCACCTAACCCATATAAATCTGTAGCGGGTTCAGCTTTTCCTCGAAACTGTTCTGGTGGCATATATCCATAAGTACCCACCATCGTCCCCCCCTGGCTTAGAGTATGGCAATAGGTATCTTGCACTGCACCAAAATCTACTAAAAAAACCTTGCCATTAGACTCACGAATAATATTCTGAGGTTTGATATCTCGATGAACGACCGGGGGGTTAAGTTGATGCAAATACCCCAGAATTTCTAAAATTTGTTGAGCCAGCTCTCTTAGTTCCAATTCAGTCGGATGCCATCCGCTTTCTACTAACTCTTCTAAGGAATGGCCCGGGGCAATTTCCTGGACAATACAGAAGGAGCGATCGTCGTTAGTATCCAGTTGGAAATAATCCAAATACTTGGGAATTGCTGGATGATTTAATTGAGAGAGTACCTTGGCTTCTCGCTCAAAAAGTTCTAAGGCTTTCCAATCGGTTAACTCCCGCAGAGATAAGATTTTAATCGCTACATTTTGTCCGATATCTAGGTCTTCGGCAGCATAAGTCGTCGCAATTCCTCCTTGTCCCAAGGTGTTTAGAATCCGATAGCGAGCCTTGATGACCTCTCCGGGTTGATGCATGAGTATGCCCCTGATTTTGCTTGATTCTGTTGTTTGATGCTAGGGCGAATCCGGTTAATCCCGCTTTGCAAGAGAGGCGGTCAGTCCAGCAGCGATGCCATAGACTTTTCGCCCCTCTAACCCTTGCCTACTGATTGATGGATTCGTCTGGTTTGGATGACTTGATTCTGTTATAACCTAAAAATGCTACCCCGGCAAATAACAGGAGAAATGGACTAAATGCCAGCAAATATAGGGTGATTTTGAGCAGTCCAACGGTCACATCCCCTAGGGCTTCCGTGGCATTTCCCCAGGTTTTTTGCAGTTCTTTCCCGATAGATTTTTGGGGGAGTTCGGCGGCGGAAACTGGGGACTCTAGGTTTAAATACAGGGTAGAATAGGCGACTTTGTTCCGTAAATTGGCCTGGACTGCATCGAGGCGTTCAATTTGTTCACGAATGTTACCGAGTTCTCGGGCGGCATTGAGGACATCTCCCACGGAACCGGAACGTTCCATGATTTTTAAGACCATTTCTTCTTGTTTGCGGAGATTTTTTAACCGCGCATCGTTATCAATGAGTTGGGCGGAAACATCTTCGGCAGTAATTGAACGATTGATGACGGTGCCAAGTTCGGCGATCGCATTAATGGTGTTTTCTAGCTGTTGCTGCGGGACGCGCAACTGTATCGAAACCACATGGCGCATATTTTGCGATCGCGGTTTATTGTCTTCAAATTGCAACAAATCCCCTTGTTTTTGCTTAATAATCTGATTAACTGCTGCAATTTGCTCCTCGATCGCCTCGACTTCCATCGTCATTGAAGCAGTTTTAATCAATTGCGGTGCCGCTTGAGGAATCTCTCCTGACCCTTGTGCAACTTCCCCCACCACCCCCTGAGCACGTCCCATTTCATTGGCAACTGCATCCGATGGCGGCATCGGTGCCGATGCGGGGACCATGCCTTGCTGGGCGACAACGGACTCATTCATCATGTCTTGTGAAGTGGGAACGGCACCACAACTGGCGATCGCACCCATCAAAATCAACATCGGCAGTAAAATCGGGGTTCGAGACCCAATCTGGCTATTTAACCCCGATTTTATAATAGAGTAGCCCGTGCAGGCGGGCTTTGTCCGTATAGCTCCACCCTTTCCTACGGAACGCTCCGCGAACAGGGTGCGAGTTAAATCGGTCTGAGAAGCATTGGCGATCGCGTGGGGATAAGATTTCATCAGAGTTCTCCTGGGATAGCGAGGGGTCAAATTAAGGTCCGTTGCCGGTTAGTCCTAAACTAACCTTACGAGTCGGGAAGTGGAGAATCTGCTACAAAAATTGAAACAGAGGCGATCGCCCTGAGAACACGATACACTCAGAATGACCGCCCATTTTCGTCCTTGTCTCCCGTTTAACCTCACGATGTCGAATGATTTTGATAACAACTTGCCTGTCTCGGTTGCCAAACCTTTGATGCCACTGGCTCAAAAGCGCCAGGAGGCCGAACAACGCATCCGCAATGGATTACGACCGGGACAACAGCAAATGGCCGATTGGCTGGGCGGTCCCTTGGCTGTATCTGCGGTCCCGGTGCCGGAAAATCCAAGGGAATGGCGGATGCTGCCGCCTTGGCGATCGCTCGTTTTAAATTGCATTATCGTCATCATCTGGTTGTCGTCACCTTCACCCGTTCTGCTGCGGCGAATTTGAAATTAAAAATTCGCGGTGCATTGAAAGAACTGGCAATGCCACAAATTGGATTTACGGTCAATACGTTACATGGATTAGCCCTGGCGATCGCCTCCCAGCATCCGGAATTATCGGGTTTGGACCTAGAACAAATGACATTGGTCACCCCCAACCAAAGTAATCGCTTAATCATCCAAAGTGTAGAACGCTGGATTGCCGCTAATCCCCAGCGGTATCAACTTTTAATAGAAGGTTGTCAATTTGATGGGGAAGAAACGGAACGCTTGCGCCGTCAGTCTGTCTTACGAACGGATGTGCTGCCGCAACTCGCACAAACTGCCATTCATGAAGCTAAATCTTCTGGATTATTACCCCAAGATTTATGGCAAATCGCGATGGAATCCGAGGGACAAGTTCCCGATGACCCGTATGGCATTTTGGCGATCGCCGCTGGATTATATGAACAGTACGAGACTTTGATGCGATCGCGGCAGTTCATCGATTACGATGACATGATTCTCTCCGCCTTGCGTGTCCTGGAAAATCAGACTGCCTGTTATTTGTGGCAAAAACAAGTCTTTGCAGTCTTTGAAGACGAGGCCCAAGATTCCTCTCCCTTACAAACCCAATTGTTAGAAATTTTGGCCCGCAAGTGCGATAATCCTGATGCACCTCCGAATTTAATTCGTGTCGGTGACCCCAATCAAGCGATTAACTCTACCTTTACTCCCGCTGATCCGATCTATTTTCGCCGCTTTTGTGAAGCCTGCGATCGCGAAAATCTCCTAGCAACAATGGATCGCGCCGGACGCAGTACCCGAATTATTATCAATGCGGCTAATTTTGTCTTAAGTTGGGTCAATCGTCATTACGCACAACAGCATGAACTCATCCCCGAGATAGAATACAGTCGTCCTTCGGCCAAATTGCCGTTTCGCCTGCAAAATATTAGGACTGTAGAAAGCGGCGACCCTCAACCCGATGCGAATCCGCCTCACACCGGAGGGGGATTGGAGATGTACCAACCTCGGGATATTTATCACACCATTGAACTGATTGCCAGAAGGGCGGTGCAGTTATTTAGTGAGACAACTGAGGAGCGATCGGCAGCCATCTTGGTCCGAGAAAACCGCCAAGGGCGATTTATCCAGGAGGTGATGAGCAATCCCCACTTATATGGCATTCAATGTGAGTTAGCCAAACATGACATTGAAGTGTTTGATGTATCTGCCAGCGATCGCCGGTCTCAAGTTCCCGCAGAAATGCTGGCATTGCTGCAATTCCTCGATCGCCCTCATTCCCCAGACTATTTAAAAACCGTTTTGCGCGTCTTAGTCGATCGCAACTTAATCCCCTCCCAAGACTTAAACGCCCTCACCAGCTTACCGGAACAATTTCTCTATCCCGGTCCATTAGAACCCCCGCAACCCCCAGCGGTATTACAAGCCAGACGGTTCTGTGCCAGCTTGCTCACCGCGCGGATAGAACTCCCCTTGTATCAACTGATTTCCTTCCTCGCCTTAGCCTTACATTACGACGCATCCGAACTCGCCACCGCCGACAAATTGGGCGATCGCTTGGCCCAACAAACCGCCGGAAATCCCTCCATGAGCGGCATTCTCACCGTCCTCAACGAAATCGTCACCTCAGAACGCTTTGAACCTGTTGATACAGAAGATAACGCCGAGAAAATTTATACTCGAGCGCGACAACTCACCATTGTCACCATGCACAAAGCCAAAGGACTGGATTGGGATTATGTCTTCATCCCCTTCCTCCATGAAAACATGATTCCTGGCAGTTTCTGGGTTCCCCCACCGGCCCAATTCCTCGGAGAATACACCCTCTCCGAAGTCGCCCGCGCCCAAATTCGCGCCCACCTCCACCACCAAAGCGCACCCCAATCCTGGGACAGCGAACCCTTCCAGTTCCCCTCCATCGCCGACTCCTGGAAACAAGCCGAAGACCTCAAAATTGCTGAAGAATACCGCTTACTCTATGTTGCCATGACTCGCGCCAAACGATTGTTATGGATTTCTGCGGCCAAACAAGCTCCCTTTACCTGGAGTAAACCCGCCAATTTACAAGACAGAGCACCCTGTCCCGTTTTGCCTGCTTTAATGGAAGCCTACCCCGATGAAGTTGTGGAGTTATCG
>CAWGFK010000066.1:0-16132 GCA_963821735.1 uncultured cyanobacterium | reverse complement strand
AACCCAGGCTGCTCCAGTAGCAGCACCCTCCCAAATCTGGATGCCCTCCCCAGGGCGAATTCCATCTGAGATCACAAGTTCACGAAATGATGCATCCTCTCAATAGACCCGTCAGGTTTGGATAGATTAGAGCAATATAAAGGAGTAGCGATCAGGACAATCTCATGACAGACCAATTATGACCCTAGAGAATAACCATTATTATCAACTTGTTAAGTTTTATGGGTTTACTCTTAATAATTCACTCACCTTGCCAACAGCATCTTGGCATTAAAAGAACGATGAATTATACGCCAAACCTTTAGAACCAGAAATTACGGAGGGAGCGATGAGTATAATTCTAATTGTGGATGATAGCGGTACGGTACGCGAAATGGTATCGGACATTCTGAAAAAAAGCGGTTTGGAAGTGATTGAAGCATCCGATGGAGTACAAGCCAAAGAACAAATTCAGGCCAAACCTCCGGATTTAGTCGTCACCGATATTGTCATGCCCAGAATGAACGGCTATGAACTTTGTCGATGGTTAAAAAATGACCCGAAAGCCCAGAATATTCCCGTTATCATGTGTACGAGCAAAAGTCAAGAATTTGATCGGTATTGGGGGATGAAACAAGGAGCGGATGCCTACATCACGAAACCTTTTCGTCCGGCAGAACTGATTCAGACTATTAAACAACTCTTGCGCTGATCTGATCATGGAGTGGCGTCAGACTGTAGAGTAGCTGTCAAGCAACCGATGCCCTCGCCTGTTCGAGGGCCGGACCCTATTTTTGGACGGCTTCACACCAGCAGAGGGAGTGGGGCCTTAAATTGATGAACCGGCCTATCCAGGGAGCGAGTAGATAGATCAGATGGACTGGCATTGCGATCGCCCCTAGATCTTTCGATTATACCGAGGCTTTAGAGCTTGAGGTTCGGCGCGATCGCGGTTCGATAGTGTGCGGATCAACGTGATACTGCGCTGCCGCAGCAGACATCGGCAGTTTTAGCAACTCTGGATTTTCCAGCAGCATCGGGACCGAGGGCGAAATCGGTGCTATCCCTAATACCCGGATCATCTCTGCTGCCACCGCTTGCGCTAAGAGGGGGGGAACAGAATTGCCAATTTGGCGGAATCCATGCCATTTCGTGACATGGAAGCGAAACCAATCGGGATAAGAGTGCAGACGCGCCGCCTCCCGAACTGTAATACAACGGGGTTCAACCGGATGAATGGGACGAGGGGAAGTATAAGCACCTCGATTACTGGGAGTTCCTGCTCTTAATGTATTACATAATCCCTGGGGATTTAGCTTGTGGAAGCGACTGACGGGTTCAGATTTTCCAGGTAGGGTATCTTTGAAGCGATCGATCGCCTGTTGGGTATGCTGAGTGCGATGGTTGCCGGTGAGAATATTTCTATCCCATTTCCGGGGATAAGCGTAATTGTGAGACTGTTCAGAACTTCCCTGCATCTGAATTCCATAAGCACTTGCGGAGGGGTATGTATAGGAAATCCAGTCGCGATCGCGCAATTCAGCATACTCTTCTACCCTCGGCAAATCTTGAATTGCCTCCCAAACCGTCGGCGTTGCAGGCAGATTCGATAACTGGGGTAATTTGCATCCTGGAGGATTGGTAATAGGGGTGGGATAGTTAGGTAACGACAATCCCTCGCGACATCCGATTAAAAAGAGACGTTCTCGATTTTGGGGAACGCCATAATAAGCCGAGTTAAGAACTTGATAGGGAGTCAGAACCTGATAACCGCAGTCGTGAAATTTATCGATAACTTCATCTAAAAGCTGCTTATGGGGACCGATGGTTAATCCCCGAACATTTTCCATTACAAAATACTTCGGTTGGAGTTCGGTAACGATGCGGATGAAGTGAAACACCAGGGAATTGCGTGGATCATCCAAAGCGCGTTTACCCATCAGGGAAAAGCCTTGACAGGGGGGACCTCCACAAACCACATCAATCTCGCGACTGCCAATTTCCGACTGGGTTCTAATCTCTTCCCCAGTTGCCTCTACCACACTTCTGCACAAAACTTTCCATTTTGGAAAATTATATTCATGGGTGGCACAATGGATCGGGTCAATTTCTACTGCTGCAAGCACGTCAAAACCCGCCTGTTCAAAACCCAGGGTCATCCCGCCTGCACCGGCAAATAAATCTACAGCGATCGGTCTAGTTTGGGGGTCCATAAAGGTGAATGATCCTGCGGTATCCTGGGCGAATGGTGTGTTATTGTACCATGATTTTGAGCTAGATTTATGGTGCTTGGGGACCTAAAACAAACTCGCCTCGGGCTTCTTTTTCCGCAAGTTCTCCATTCAATTGCAACAATTTCTCTAAAATATCATCGGTGGGTTTGAAGCGATAGGCTTGCATCACCTGTTTATTGAGTTCTGCATGGAGTTTAGATAATTGACTGGTGGGTTCGTCAAAGAATTTATTATACAATTGAGTGATTCCCCATTGTTTCGATTCCATTTGTTGGGTGCGATAGTCATGGAGTTTTTGGGTGATTTCGCGAATTGAAGTCACTTGTTTGGAATCAGGGGTTTGGGGAAAGGGGAATGTTTCAAAGCAGGTTTTATGGGTGTAGCGGATTCTATCTTCCAGGGTAGAACTTTGAGCGGTAACCCAAAGACGATGTATCGTGGAGGTTAAAATTCCCAGAATGTAAAAATCATCCGAGGCGACCACTGTTGTGGAATTCCCCGGTAACCAAGTCGATTGTTGCGGTAGAAAAATAAACCATTTGGAATGACTGGAAACGCTAAAATAGATAGATAGAGAAGCGAGCGCATTTCTCATAGCCGGTCGCTTTTCTCCATATTTCCACCAATTTAGTCTCGTAGTATCTCGGCGATTATTATCCCGTTCTGGCTTAACTGTTGCTTGAATATGTTGAAAGGGTAAACTATAATCGCTTGCCTCTTCAATTGTCATTTCATTAAAATCAATAATCCAACGGTCCGGTTTTCCGTGGGGATTTTTAGCTAAATTTGCTCCCATTGAAAATAGCTTGATAACCTCTTGATTTTTGGGAACCGCTTGAATCCATGTCTTGACCTGTTGCTCCGTTACAAAAAAACCTTTTCCTACAGGAATCACCCCTTGAAAACAGTGACTTTTATTAGCAGCAAGTCTAACTGCTTGGGAAACATCTAGGGTAGATTGCAGGGAAGAATTAATAGAAGAAACGAGACTATTATCTAAATAATGTTGATTGGTTTCTTCTTTAGCCCAGTTAATCAGACTCACATGAACATTCGCCTCACCGGACCAGGGTTGAGAAGAAATAGCTTCGTGAATGTAACCGCCATTTTGGGTAATATAGTCTAACGTGGCCACCCGGCTTTTTCCCTGACTTACTGAGTTGGTGGCAACTAATCCGGCCCTACCGTTATCCTCTATACAATCATGGGCTAACCGGAACCAGTACGCACAGAAATCGACGGAATCTTTAACATCTGGAAAGCGAGCAAAAACCCTATCAATATAGTCATCACCCAGGTTAATTCTTAAATGTTTCCCGCCTAAAAAGGGTGGATTACCAATAATTGCATTAACTTTCGGCCATTGGTTAAATAAAGCATCTTGGCAGACGATATTTTTATCTAAGGTATCCAGGGGGAGAGGGTCTTCGGTCAATCCAAACTTATCGATCGCCACCTTACGGGCGATCGCCAGAGTGACTCTTGCCAACTCCACCGCAAAAGGATTGGTATCCATGCCATAAAACTGTAATGGCGTAACAAAGCCGATTTCTAATTGTTCCCGAGGAGACTTGCGACGGCTGGCTATTTTTTCTAATAATACCTGTTCGATGCGCTTCAATTCTTGATAGGCAATATAGAGAAAATTACCAGAACCACAAGCCGGGTCAAGAACGCGATAGCTTTGCAATTCCATTTGTAAGCCATTCAGTTCGGGAATCGTCGTAGCTGCTTCGATTCGGTCCTCCCAATACCGGCTAATCGTCGGGCGGACAATCTTCATAATATCCGCTTCCGAGGTGTAGTGAATTCCGTAGGTATGACGTTCGGTGTCATTCACAGAACCCTCGAAAATGTTGCCAAAAATGGCGGGTCTAACTTGACTCCAATCTTCCCTCGCTGAAACATCCAAAAATTGTAACTCTTCCCGAGTTAATTCAATGGGATGAATGACGGAAAACAAGCCGCCATTAAAATAATCTACCCCCTTATATCGTCCTGCGCCAGTGATTCCCGGTGTATTCATCTCTCGAAACAAGCCGCCGAGAATGTCGTAAGAACTGGCCCCATTCAAGCAGTTCTGCACCGATGAAATAAATAAATCCCGGGGTAAAAGTCCTCTGTCTTCTGCAAACATGGCTAACACACATTGCAGGATAAATCGTTGCGCGACTGATTCAGTAAATCCCCGACGGGTTCCAGTTTTTTTGAGTTCTACAAATAACTCTCCTAAGCGTCGGGCGGCGCGTTCGGTGACTTCGACTTGATTGTTATTAAAAACCGGCGTTCGGTTCTCCAATTCCATGAAAGTGAACGCCCCGGCGCGTTCGGGTAATTGTTGTAAACTGATGATATCGATGGGAGTATCGAGTTGGATATCAAAGTCAAAAATCCAAAACTCATCAAAGTTACAGAGGATGACATAGCGGGGGCGATCGGGAACTAACCGAGTCCAATAATCAAACGCTTGGGAATAATGTTTTTGAAGCTTTTCCCCGCGTTTTTTCATTTCAATCAAAACCCGTGGTTTCCAGACCAAATCAGCAAAGCCAGTTTTGCCAGTTTTGCTACCTTTTTTAACTCGTTCCTCATAACTGGCACCGGCTTCTAATGCCCCTTCATGACCAAATGCCCGAAAGAAACGGTCTAAAAAGACTTGTGCCTCTCCCTTCTCGTCGCCTTTGATATGTTGCTGACAGTAGGTGATAAAGGTATGAAGTTTTTCCGCAGAAGTTGACATGGCTTAAACCTGGGTGTACGTCAGATAGGGTTTCGGGCTACGCTGTGATAGATTATCCCACAAATTGGAGCAAAATAGCAGGTTTAGGAGGGCGATCGCCTTTCTGGTTTGATACGATAAACTTACAACATCGCAGCATCAGGGTCCAAGGTGGGATAAATCGTTGTCGTGATTTTTTCCAGAGAATCGGTAACTTGAGAATAGCGGAGGGTTTCCACTTGCTTAATCCCCCCCGGTAATTGTTCTACTTTAAAGTCTACGCTGAATTCTTCCAGGGGTTGAGGGGAACAGAGTTCAGCGATAATTCCTTCCTCCAAGAGGGTGAAGCGGAAACAGAGGGGAACGGATAAGGTATTTTGAAATCGAAAGTCTTTATATCCATAAACCACTGTAGCATCGGAACCCAAAGGGGCGAAACGGGTTGCTTCGGTGTAGATATCTTGGGAATGGGGATGGCGTTCTAAGGCATTTAAACCAGCTTTGAGGATTAAAACATACAGGAGTCCGGGTATCTGACATAAACCGCCACCAATCTCAGATTTCAGTTGATTGTTGACGATCGCCCGACTTTCTAGGTATCCCTTTTGTGGGCTGGGTTCTCCGACTAAATGCCAAAATGAAAAGATTTGACCCGGCTGGATGGGGATATTTTCAATGCAGGCGATCGCTGTCGCTAAATTATGTTTTTTATTGTTTAAATAACTATTGTTGGGAATAATTTGGCTAACAGTTATTTGACGTTCAAATAATTCTACTTTTTCTGGAGACAATGGGGAGGATTGAACAAATTTACCTAGGTAACCCGAGAGCCAATCAGAAGTGGACCGCTGAGTAAGTTTTACTTTTCGCTTGAAATCCGAGGGAATATGTTGTTTAACTTTTCTAAAAATATGTGCGCTTGAGAAACCCATCATGAACTGGATTAAATTGCCTTTCATTGTATGGAACCCCCTAACTAGACAACAATAGATGGTTTTAAGAAAAATAAGTTGTAGCCAGAAAATTAGATTCCATTGCTATCTGGAACACTAACTTTAAAGCCTCCTTGAGAACGCAAATAAAAAAGAGGCAACGCCAAGATTAGGGAAATCCCGACGCCGCCTTGTCTGGGATATGCTACTGGATAGGCTAGGGGTCTAAAATCTTCAATGTTTAATCAAGACTCCTACAATCGCGAAATACACTAACAAGTTTTGAGGTCCGGACTGTTGTCCTTCCCATCGCTTCACCAAGGTAATGCGAACCCGGGGGGTAGAATCGCGACGGAGAATTTTGATTTTTGCTCTGAGTTCTAGTTCACTCAGCGCACATTTGACCTGAGTTAAGGTCAATCCAGACAATTTAGCCAACTCTTGTGGGGCGATCGCATCTTGTTGCTTCAACGCTTCAAGTACAGCCCGAATATGTTCGGGCCGGGGTTTTAGGCGAAAATATCCAAACGACGACATTTTCCAACTCCTGGGAATAATGCATTAACGTCGATTCGTGACTAACCTTCCTCCAGCTATCTGTCCTGAATCAACCCGCAATGGGTCATAAACCGTACCCTTTGTACGGCATCCAGGAAAGAAACCCGGAAGCGGTAAGTCTCGCCCCTCACACCATCAATCTTGCTGCTTGTCTGCCAACCCCCTCCCGCGAGGCGATCGGCAACACTCCTCAATCTCTAGTTTAGCCCCCGAAAACCGACTCCAGAGAAAAAGTCAACTCCCTCAAGCGAGAAAAAGCCGATATTCTGGGAATTGAGTCTAAAACTTTACCCAGTCCTAAGATGGGCTTGGAGAAGGGGAAGGCTTGGGGTTTTCCCAGCCATCCAGGGGAAGAGTTGCACTGACTGAGGCCAAAACCCCTACAGTGCTGACGCAAGATAGAATAAAGTCAGAAAGCAATATCCTGAGTATTGCAACTTAGGATTAACTGTTATGTCGCCACTGGCCGTGGCGATCGCTTCTTGTAACAAGTTCCAACGAGCCAACCAACCCAAAATCAGTTTAATTGTTAATCCAAGCAGTAAAACACGAGAGGTGGAGACAACAGCATGGGCAAAGTAGTCGGCATTGACCTGGGGACAACAAACTCAGTGGTCGCAGTAATGGAGGGAGGCAAGCCGGTGGTGATTGCCAATGCAGAAGGAACGCGGACAACTCCCTCCGTGGTCGGTTTTAGCAAAGAAGGGGAACTGCTAGTCGGGCAAATGGCCCGACGGCAAGCGGTGCTCAACCCTCAAAATACCTTTTATGCCATCAAGCGGTTTATGGGCCGCCGCTATGCGGAACTTTCCTCGGACTCCAAGCGAGTTCCTTACACCATCCGCCGGGATGAAGAGGACAACATCAAAATCAAATGTCCTCGTCTGAAAAAAGACTTCTCCGCCGAAGAAGTCTCGGCGATGATTTTGCGGAAACTGGTCGATGAAGCCAACCGCTATCTGGGAGAACCCGTAACTGGCGCAGTGATTACGGTTCCGGCTTATTTTAACGATGCCCAAAGACAGGCCACCCGCAACGCCGGACGGATTGCCGGGATAGATGTCAAGCGGATTATCAATGAACCCACAGCCGCCTCATTGGCTTATGGTTTTGACCAGCTAGATTATAAAACCCTTCTCGTCTTTGACCTGGGGGGAGGAACCTTTGACGTTTCCATCCTGGAAGTGGGGGATGGGGTGTTTGAGGTGAAATCGACCGCTGGGGATACGCAGCTTGGGGGCAATGATTTCGATAAGAAAATTGTAGACTGGCTGGCGGAGCAATTCCTGACCACAGAAGATGTAGACTTGCGACGCGATCGCCAAAGTTTGCAGCGGTTGATTGAAGCAGCGGAAAAAGCCAAAATCGAGCTCTCTGGCGTGCAAGTCACCGATGTTAACCTGCCCTTTATCACCGCCACGGCAGAAGGACCCAAACATCTCGAAACCAAACTGACGCGATCGCAATTTGAAGCCCTCTGCGGCGACCTAATTCGACGACTTCGCATTCCCCTCAAGCGGGCATTCACCGACGCAGGAATGACCCCCGCCCAAATCGATGAAGTCGTCCTCGTCGGCGGTTCTACCCGGATTCCCCTGGTCAAAGAACTGGTCCGCAGCTTAATCGATCGCGAACCCAATCAAAACGTCAACCCCGATGAAGTCGTCGCCGTCGGTGCCGCCATCCAAGCGGGAATTCTCGCCGGAGAAATCCGCGATGTCCTGCTATTAGACGTCACTCCCCTTTCTGTGGGACTCGAAACCATCGGTGGGGTGATGAAAAAATTAATTCCCCGCAACACCACCATTCCGGTCCGACGTTCGGATATCTTTTCTACCTCGGAGAATAATCAAACCGTCGTAGAAATTCATATTGTCCAGGGAGAACGGGAAATGGTTGCGGACAATAAATCCTTGGGACGGTTTAAATTGACCGGAATTCCGCCCGCACCTCGGGGAGTTCCCCAAATTCAAGTATCCTTTGATGTGGATGCTAATGGAATTTTGCAGGTGACTGCCTTAGACCGAATGACCGGGCGAGAGCAGAGTGTGGTGATTCAGGGGGCATCTACCCTCAGCGAATCGGAAGTGATGCGGATGATTCAGGAGGCCGATGAATATGCCCAAGTCGATCGCGAACGCCGGGAACGAATCGAAAAACGCAACCGAGTCGAGGCCTTAGCCTATCAAGCAGAACGGCAACTGCGAGAGGCGACCTTGGATTATGGCATCCAATTTGTGGCCCCCCATCGCGGACGGATTGAAACCGCTATCCGAGATCTGCGCCAGAGTTTAGAACGGGGGGACGAACGGGGAATCGACTTAGCCCAGTCTGACCTTCAAGATGCAGTCTACGAACTCAACCGGGAAATCTATCGGCGCACTCAAGAGACGGAAGAGGAAGAGAGTATCTTTGGATCAATCCGTCGTGCTTTTACCGAAGACCGACCGGAACGAGACTCGGTGAGAGATGATTTCTTCGAGACGGCCTATCGGCAACCCCGAGAAATCTATCCCGGAGACAGTCGCGGACCCCAACCGCGAGACTATTATCCCGGAGACAGTCGCGGAACCCAATCCCGAGACCTGTATTCTGGAGACAGTCGCGCCTCCCAACCGCGAGACTATTATCCCGGAGACAGTCGCGGATCTCAACCGCGAGATTTTTATCCCGGAGAGAGTCGCGGAACCCGACGTCGGGGACGGTCCTCGGTCCCGGGGACGAGTAGCCCAAACCGTTACAATAATCCCTACCAGGATGAAGATTGGGATGACGATGATGAAGAGTGGTTGTAAAATCAAGCGTGCGCGAACGATTTTGGATTGCGATCGCGCTTTGGTGAGGGGAAGGGGGGTTCGGTAGGGTCCCCTCGCGCCGTGGCAGCGGCAACCCAACCGCAGTCCCCTCCATAACTCCAAGGTCGTCCGTCCATTTAATTGATAACAATCCAAAATCTAACGTCTAAAATCGCGGATATGCAGAACTGGCGCAATTATTACGAAATTCTCGGATTGACGAAAGAATCCTCTACGGAGTCGATTAAAAAAGCCTACCGGCGACTGGCAAGGCAATATCACCCGGACCTGAATCCGGGCAATAAAGTCGCTGAGGAAAAATTTAAGGACCTTTCGGAAGCTTATGAGGTCCTCTCGGACCCGAACAAGCGGGCGCAATACGACGAATTTAGTCGGTTTTTGGGCAAGAAAGGATTTAAAGGTCGCGCTGCGGTGCGACCCCCAAGCTGGAACAGTCGCAGCAATCCCTTTGCGGCAGGGTCGTCCCGGGAACCTCAGAGTTCCAGCAATTTCTCGGAATATGCCAATTTTGACAGCTTTGTAGATGAACTCCTGGGCCGTCGGGAAACCCGGACCGCTGGGGTGGGGGTAGGGACCACGGCTACCGCCAGCGATCGCGATGCCTTTCAACCCCGCAGCAGCAAAACGGCCTACACCATTCCGGCGCGTCCTAACCCCCGGGATGTGGAAGCCCGTCTGACTTTACCCCTGGAAAAAGCTTATACCGGGGGTCGGGAACGGATTCGCCTGGAAGATGGGCGATCGCTGGAAGTGACGATGCCAACGGGAATGGTCACGGGTCAGCGGATTCGCCTCCGGGGTCAAGGCATGAATGGGGGGGATTTGTATTTAAAAATTACGGTGGCCCCCCACGGGTTTTTTAAGGTGCAAGGTACAGATATCTACTGTGTACTGCCGATTTCCCCCTGTGAGGCGGTCCTGGGTGGGGCGGTGGAAGTGCCGACCCTCGATGGGTTGGTGAAAATGACACTTCCCCCAGGGGTTGGACCCGGTAAACGGTTACGTCTGGCGAATAAGGGCTATCCCACCGGCGATGGCAGCCGGGGTGACCAACTCGTGGAAATTGTGATTGCTGTCCCAAAACAGGTCACGGACCAGGAACGAGAACTCTACGAAAAATTGCGTCAGATTGAAACGTTTAAGCCGCGTCAGGATTTGCTTCTCTAGGGACAAGAGTGGGTGAGTGCGGAGGCATTTCGTGGAATTGCCTCCGCTAAAAATAGTAGCCTTAAATACAATATGAAACGGCCATAATTTTTTATAGCATCCCTGTGAGATTATTTCCCTCAACTCTCTACAATCCGTTGGGTAAAATAGGATAAGCTAATAAAAGGAAAATTTTCAAACCCCCTATTTTTTCGGTTTGAAAAATGCCAAAATCTACAATCTCCAGATCTAGAGGGGCTAAGAATAGGCAGAAGAGGCAAATCCCTGACTCCGGTGTAGGGGCCTCAGATCCATCAGGTCTGGCGTTCCTGAACTATCTATCGCTGAGTTCGGGGTAATTAAATAAATTATGAGAGTGTGATGCGATCGCGATTGTCACCTTACATTGCTGCTGTCTGTTCGGCTGGCCTAGTTATAGCCGGAGTGTGGGCCCTGGCGAAGTCGGAAGTCGAACGCAACCGTCAGCAAATTCGCACGGACGTCTTGCTCCAACTCAGTACCAAGCGAGCTAAACTCGAAAGCGCCTTAAACTCCCGACTGTTTATTACGCGGGGTCTGGTTGCCTACGTTTCCAACCATCCCAATGTTACCCCTCAACAATTTGAGCGCCTTGCTCAAGTCATGGTCTCTGAGCAAACCGGGATTTTGAATCTTCAGTTGGCTAAAGATAATATTATCAGTCATCTTTATCCGTTTGAGGGTCATGAAAGCGCCCTAGGTCTCAAACTCCTGGAACATCAGGGCACTCAATCGATTGTTCAGCAAACTATCGAGAGTAAAAGTACCCTCGTGGCGGGTCCGACACCGTTAGTTCAGGGGGGCAAGGCATTAATTAGTCGCACTCCCATTTTTCTATCTTCCCCGAATAGTCCCGGTGAGAGTGCTTATTGGGGTCTGGTGGCGATTATCATCGACCCGGAGGTTCTCTTCACCGATGCTAAACTCCTCCCCACAAACCCGGCGATCGCCACTCCTCCAGGACGCAAACCCACCCTCCCTCAATATCGCTTTAATACTCCCATTCCCGTCCAGTACGCCATTCGCGGCCAAGATGGCTTAGGGGCTGAAGGGGCTGTATTTTTCGGAGATCCAGATTTGTTTAATCGTAACCCGGTTCTCCTTGATGTTTCCTTACCCAATGGATCCTGGCAAATGGCCGCCATCCCCTTGGGGGGATGGCCCGTGAGTAGACCCATTGGCTGGTTATACTCCCTAGGCGGCTTTTTAGCCTTCTCCTGTGGATTATCTACTTTTATTTGGGTCAGAAAACCTTGGGAAATGGAGTTGGCGGTGGAACGGGCCACCTCGGCCCTCCAGAAGAGTCAGGAACGGTATGCGATCGCCGTTGCCGGGGCCAATGATGGGATCTGGGACTGGGATTTGAACGCCCAAGAAATCTATTTTTCCCCCCGGTGGAAGTCGGCGATCGGTGGCTCACCCCCACGAAATCGGGTCCAATCCCGATGAATGGTTCAGCCGCATTCACCCTGATGACTTGGAACGAGTCGAAGCCGATATTCAAGCCCACTTAAAAGGCCGTAGTCCTCACTTACAAACAGAATATCGGATCTTGCATAAAAATGGGTCTTACCTTTGGATGCTAGTTCGGGGGATGGCGGTTCGCGATGCTGAGGGCAACCCCTATCGGTTTGCCGGGTCCCAAACGGATATTACCGATCGCCGTAAGGCCGAGAGGCCCTGCGCGTCTCTCAGGAAAAGTTTTCTAAAGCCTTTCGCGCCTCTCCCGATGCGATCGCCATTACCACCCTAGAGGAAGGGCGTTATATTGAAGTGAACGATCGCTTCTTAGAAATGTCCGGGTTTGAATGGGCTGAAGTCATCGGCAACAACTCAACGGATCTGAATATTTGGGTCTATGAAGCAGAACAAAAAAACTGTATTGAGGAATTACAAACCTGTGGTCGAGTCATCGATCGTGAAATTCACTTTAGAATGAAAGCCGGGGAAATTCGAGTCGGCTTATTCTGTGCTGAATCCATCGTTCTGAAAGGGGTTCCCTGTGTCGTCTCCATCACCCGGGATATCACCGAGCGCAAACAGTATGAAGAAAAATTATATCATACCACTTCCGAACTCCAAGCCATTTTCAAAGCACTCCCCGATTTATACTTTAAACTCAATAACGATTCCACAATCTTAGATTATCAAGCAGGAAAAATCTCAGACTTTTACCGGCCTCCCGAACAATTCCTAGGGCGTAAAATCACTGAAGTCTTTCCCTCAAATGTCAGTAAAACCTTTATAGAAGCGCTGAATGAAGTTAAAGCTAATCGCGATTTAGTTTATCGAGAATATGCCTTACGCCTGAACGATCGCCTCAAATATTTTGAAGCGCGACTGCTTCCCCTCCTGGAAAACCAAACCATCGTAATTGTCCGAGACATTACCAGTCGCAAACACGCGGAAATCATGCTATACGAGGCCAAAGAAGCTGCCGAAGCCGCCAACGAGGCAAAAAGTATGTTTTTGGCTAACATGAGCCATGAACTGCGAACTCCCCTGAATGCGATCGTCGGCTACAGTGAAATCCTCGAAGAAGAAGCCGAAGACGTCGGCATCCCCGATTTTATTCCCGACCTTAAAAAAATTCAGTTTGCCGGAAAGCATCTCTTGAGCCTGATTAATGATATTCTCGACCTCTCCAAAATTGAAGCCGGTAAAATGGATATTTACCTAGAAACCTTTGAGGTAACCCAGGTGATCGAGGCAGCAGTGGCGACTATTCATCCCTTAGTACAGAAAAACGGGAATCAGCTCCAGGTTAACACTCCCCCCAATCTGGGCCAAATGTATTCCGATTTAAACAAAGTTCGGCAAGTGCTATTAAACTTATTAAGCAACGCCGCTAAATTCACGGAAAATGGGACAATCACCTTAGAAGTGAGACTCTTTCCCGATCGCGTATTTCCCCCCAATCCTCCCCCGGACTGGATTGAATTCCAGGTGAGTGATACCGGAATTGGGATGACATCAGAGCAGATGGAGCAGATTTTTAATGCCTTTACTCAGGCTGACCCCAGTACCACCCGCAAGTATGGAGGAACCGGCTTGGGATTGGCGATCGGTCAGCGATTTTGTGAAATGATAGGAGGGGAAATCTCAGTTTCCAGCGAACTCGGCTCCGGATCGACTTTTAAGGTCCGCCTGCCTTACCGCTTTCAATTTCCGGCCAACCTAATGGAGTAACCAAACTACTCAAAACCACTCACGAGTTCAGGCATTGTTTTGAAAAGTACCCAGTTGAAGGAGGGAAGGATGATCGGGTTTAAAACCGAGTTCGAGTTACGAAAAGAAAATGGGCGTATAACCCTTACCCTGGCTAGTCTTAGCAAGGGACAGCCTCCAGTGACTCGATTCATCCTAAATCCGGTTGTCAGAAACCTATTGTACTCTTTAGCCCGCGCAGGCGGGCTTCGTTCGTATAGCCCCACCCTTGAGGGTGCGGGTTTTTACAGCCTTTTACTTTAGCCCGCGCAGGCGGGCTTCGTTCGGATAGCCCCACCCTTGAGAGTGCGGGTTTTTACGCTGGGTCAGTATTCTCTGGGTCAGTATAGGGAGGACTGCGATCGTGCTTTATCCAGAACAAGACCGCCTGACCCTTGATTCCACCTTGGCTGATTTACCGTCCCATGATTTTCAAGTCTCCGCCTCCACCCTCGGACAGGTTGTCAGCCAAGCTTTTCAAACTCACCCGGAGTTACCCGGCGTGATGATTATCTCCGAGGAACAACCCCTCGGCATCATTTCTCGTCGGAAATTTTTTGAATGGCTGAGTCGTCCCTACGGATTAGAAATTTATCTCAAACGTCCCATGTCCGTCCTGTGGAGTACGATCCAAGCGGTGGAAACCCAATCGGGCATCTATTCCCCACCCCTGCATCTCCCCGCCTCCTGTAAAATTCATGAAGCGGTTGATATTGCCCTAGCCCGTGACCCCTACCAAGCCTACGAACCGATCGCCCTAGTCCTCCCCGATGGACAAGTGCGATTTTTAGACTTACATATTCTCTTAGTCGCACATTCTCGCCTCTTCCAACTGGCGAATCAAACCATTGAAGAGAAAAAAGATGCGGCGATCGCCGCCAACCGCGCTAAAAGTCAATTTTTAGCCAACATGAGTCATGAACTACGAACCCCGCTCAATGCCATCCTCGGTTACAGTGAAATGTTACAAGAAGATGCCGAAGATATGGGTCAAGAAGACTTGAGCTTGGATCTGCAAAAAATTCACGGCGCTGGAAAGCATTTACTCGGGATTATCAACGATATCCTCGACCTATCTAAAATTGAAGCAGGTCGCATGGAACTATACTTAGAACCCTTCGATATTGAATCCACCCTCCAGGAAGTGGTGAATACCATCGAACCCCTAATCGAAAAAAATACCAATCAGATGGCGGTCCGATTTGCGCCGGAACTCGGCTCAATGTGGGCTGATTTAACCAAAGTTAGACAAAATTTATTTAACCTGCTCTCCAATGCGGCTAAATTTACAGAAAATGACCATTTCCCTGGAAGTCACCCGCATCCCCAACCCTCAACCCCAAGATTCTGCCCATGCGGTCCCTGTACCATCTTAGCACAACCGCCAGAAGCTGGCTATTTAAAGCCGGGAGTTCCTCACTCTGAATCCGATTGGATTTGTTTTAAAATCCAGGATACAGGAATTGGGATGACTCCGGAGCAAATCAATCGGTTATTTGAGGCATTTACTCAAGCGGATGCTTCCACAACCCGCAAGTATGGCGGGACGGGTCTGGGGTTGGCGATCGCCATGCATTCTGTGAGATGATGGGGGTGATATTACCGTCACCAGTCGCGAAGGAGAAGGGTCTACCTTTACGATGCTCTTCCCTGCACAAGTGAAAACCCTCCCCAACCTAGAACAGGACTCCCCTCCCAGACCACTTAGATGCACTCCCAGAGAGTGGAAAAACGGTTTTGGTGATTGATGATGACCCTACAGTGCATGAACTAATGCATCGGTTTTTGAGCAAAGAAGGCTGGGGGGTGGCAGTCGCCCCTCGGCCGATCGGGGATTAGAACTCGCCAAGGAACTTCACCCCGATGCGATCACCCTCGATGTGATGATGCCGCATCAAGATGGCTGGTCCGTGCTCTGCGCCCTCAAAGCAGACCCGGAACTCGCTGATATCCCCACCATTGTCCTCACCATGATGGATAATAAGCCGATGGGGATGGCGCTAGGCGCGTCAGATTACATGACCAAACCCATCGATCGCCATCGCTTGATCGCACTTTCTGCATAAATATCAGCAACGCCAATCAGAATCCTCTTCAGACCAAGGTCCGGTAGAATCGATTCTGATTGTGAAGAAGATAATCCAGCGACTCGGGATCTCCTGCATAGAATATCCTGGAGAACCACAGGCTGGAAAACCTTTGTGGCAGAGAATGGGCGTTCAA
The DNA here is from genome assembly GCA_963821735.1 of uncultured cyanobacterium. GTDB lineage: Bacteria > Cyanobacteriota > Cyanobacteriia > Cyanobacteriales > Laspinemataceae > Laspinema. Next base: position 279 of record CAWGFK010000066.1, on the reverse strand, counting down.
GGTGCAGAGGCGATCGCCGCTCATCCCCCAGATTTAATTTTACTCGATTTAATGATGCCAGAAATGGATGGATTTGAATTTTTAAATGCGTTAAAACAATATCCCCAATGGCGATCGATTCCCGTCGTCGTCATGACTGCCAAAGATATTACACCCCAGGAGTATTTGCAACTCAAAGGCTCAGTCCAAACCATCCTCCAAAAACAAGGGGCGAAGTTTCGAGCGCCTCTGCACCGAAATTCGTATTTATGATCGCCGAAGCTAGCCAGCATCAAAAAG
>CAWGFK010000065.1:0-47417 GCA_963821735.1 uncultured cyanobacterium | reverse complement strand
CATATCCCGTCCCCAATCCCCAAACCACGGATATCCGGCAATAATGGTTTTGCCATCGGGATTGATCTCGGGTTAGGGCGATCGACAATAAAGCGATCGGCAGCCAACACAAGTTCACGCACCCACTCCGGAGATTTTCGGGACAACTGATACACTTTTCCTTTTTTGCCTTTCAGTCCTTTCCCTTTGAGGGCACGTTAGATTAACTGTTAATGCCACTCTCGACGAGACTGTAAGGCGCTCTCCACCCCTAAACGGGCATGGCAATCCGTACTCACGGCGATCGCCAAAGATTGTCCCGGTTGTAACTCACCTCGAATGGTTTCCCCTTGCAATGAAATTTTCCAGGCAGTGCCCTGCGCGACTCTGTCGCCGCAAATCAAACCCATAATGCCACTGATGCGCTGGACTGACTGCGCCTCCAACGGCATACAAATAGAAGGGAACCGCCCCGGGAAAGGCCGTAATACATACACCCGACTACACCGACTCCACCTGCATGAACCGGCTATTTTCTTGGGTGGTATGATGGCGATCGCGATAAGTCGCAAACCCTTTCATCGTCAAAGTAATCGGCAAACTGGACCGGCGCAGGGTATAAGGATATAAGTCGATTTTCCCCCTGCTGCATCCAAATCCGTTTTTCTAACAACGCATCCCCAAACCCATAACTCCACACCGGAATAGAACCTTCTAAATGAAAGCGTTCTATAACCTGATATCCTCGCGGTTCTACCGTCCCATCCGCCCATCGATTCGTAAACAGAGGATAATCTTCACTCCCATAACTCGCCACTTCATCAAGTTTAGAAAACAACAGGGTATGACCCAAAGGCGGATGAAGTGCCGCCATCAGTAACCCGTGATAGCGGCGTGTTAGCAGTCCGGAACCGTACCCGATCATAGCTCCGTCCCATTGGTAACCAGCCATTCGCGAGATTCAGCCGTTGCCAACTCGCCACACAGTTCTCGACCCAATTCACTTTTGAGCATGATTTACTTCGGTTTATTTAGATTAACTGATTAGAATTTCCAGACTGAAATAGGAACAACATTTTAAGGGGGTTTTTCAACATCTAGCCCTGTCAAGGTGGTAAATTTAATGACGAAAAATCATTGTTTCTTGTAGGGGCGCAATGTGCAGGCCCTCCGGAGGGCCTGCACATTGCGCCCCTACAAATCAATGCACCTTGACAGGGCTAGTTTTCAACCTCTGGGTAAATCCTGTCCCTATTTTCGTTGGTCCTAGATTTAATCATCTATTCAGGGAATAGATGTGAGAAATTCTTCGGGAATTGTCCCCTCGCTTCATCCTTCCGCAGAAACTGGGCTAGGTACGGAGTCGGATTTGGGGAAAAACTCTTCTGTGACCCCGGCAGTAACCAGATGAGATAACAATCCCATCGGACCTGCAAACAAGCATAACAGCAGGGAGTGCGTCGTCCAAACCCCGGTTTGCTGTCCTTGCCAATAAATCCAACGACCTACAAACAAGTCCATGACCAAATAATGAGTCCAGCCCGTAGCTGCGGCCCCTTCATTGCCAAAAAACCGGGCAATATCCGCCAGAGTGGGATTAGACATGGCTTGGGCGGTTTCTGCATCCACTTGTCCGAAAAATAGATAAATATACAAGAGGGCGAGAGGGACAAAAGGCAGATAGGATTCCATCACTTTGCGGCTGACTCTCCAATTCGGTAAGACAATCATCAATAACCAGAAGGGCAACACAAAGAGGTTCCCGGCATTAAACAAAAGTTCGAGGTTCATGGTTCGCTGTTTTTTCTCTCAATTTGACAAAATGTTACAGTAAAACCACTGCCGCACAAAATTCAGCGGGAGAAGTTTGGAGGGGCAATCCCCGGGGGTTGCCTCGGACAAAGGGTTCGGTGCATCGAGGCAACCCGTGCTAAGATCAGCGAAAACCACCGCTTAACGGTCCCTATCCAATCCCAGGAGAACTCTGATGACTGTTCATGATTTATTAATGCTTGTGCTGTTACTTTCCCCCGGTTTAGCGCTTTCTGCTTTGGTGATGGTCGCTTTTGCGGCTGGGGGTTGAGGTCCGGTAAATGCCCTAGAGACGCGATTGATTGCGTCTCTATTTTTTTCTACAGGGGAATTTCCTGGGTATGAAAAGGGTTCTGCTCTAAAATAGAATCCTCCCGTTTCACGGGTCTCACAAGCTACCCTTTGAGATCTGCCTCTGGGGAAGAGGTCACGCCTTTGAATCTGGGCGATCGCCTCCCCTAGAATTACCTCCAAGGCATTTTGTATCCTCAGTTACAACTTTTGAATCAAGCCTAGGCTAACAGTGAAGAACATCGTTTTTTTAGGGTGCAGCCCAGTCTTAAAGTTGAGGATAAACCGACAATTGATTTGGCTGAAACTCTTTCTTGCTAAGGATTCCAGCCGAAAACTCCCCGGATTCCCATTCACTTCTTCCTGGGAAATGTTAATTTTTGTAAAAAGCCGTTTTAAGGGTTCCCATTTTGACCAAAGCGTGCTAATATGTCTGTCGAGAGTGAATTCGGTAGTAGCGTTTGTTTCTGGTATTGAGTAGGTATTTCCCTTTTCGTATTGGCAGCTTCTCTCCGAAATCTCAAACTCTACAACTCGTGAATTTTGGAGACATCCCATGTCTATTTATGTAGGCAACCTTTCTTACGAAGTAACCCAAGAAGATTTAAGTGCTGTTTTTGCTGAATATGGTTCGGTCCAGCGAGTTCATCTTCCTACAGACCGCGAAACAGGCCGTCCTCGCGGCTTTGCCTTTGTGGAAATGAAGAGTGAGACTGAAGAAACTGCGGCAATTGAAGCACTGGATGGTGCAGAATGGATGGGTCGCGATATGAAGGTCAACAAAGCCAAACCCCGGGAAAACCGGAGTTCCTTCGGTGGCGGTGGCGGCGGTGGTCGTCGGAACAGCAACTTTTCCTCTAACCGTTACTAATCCCGGCGATCGCATCACACAGTAATTCAACCCTTTGAATTCTATCTAAAAACGCTGAGGCACTTCATCAAGTGCCTCAGCGTTTCCTGTGCGCGTGAGTTGTATAGCATTTCTTTCTTGTAGGAATTGGAGCCTCTTGGTCCCTTGCTGTAGTTATGATTTTGAATCAGATAATTTTAAGAAATAGTCGCGGCTGATTTCTAGGGACAAACCCCGTCCCCTTTCAGTAAAAATCAGAAATCAGCCCCGAAAAAAAGCGCGTTGAATTAGGGCTTTTCAGCAGCGATCGCCAACTTTGCCCCTTCAATGCGACGCACCCGATCCATCACTGCCACCACCTGTCCATGTTCAACGGCTTTATCCGCTTTTAACACCACCACCGAAACAGGTTCAGCCTTCATGCGATCGCGCACCGCTTGCTCTAAATCCTCCAGGGCGACTGCCTGTTCATCTAACATCAATGATCCCTCATCATCAATCGAAATCGTCAGTTTCACCGTCTGGGTTTGCACCGTCGCCGTAGAGGCTTGAGGCAAATTCACCGGCAATCCTTCGGATTTCGATAAAAACATCGAAGAAATGATAAAAAACGCCAAAATACTAAAAATGACGTCAATCATCGGGACAATATTAATCTGAGCTTGAGTTTCCGGTTCATCGGGTAGACGCATACTTTTGTTCTCCTCGTTCTCTTTCATAGCGATGACGATAGAGTAACTCAAGCTGACCCCCGACTTCTTGAATTAACGCAATCTGTCGCACATAAAAACTGCGAAATGTATTGGCAAACAGCAGGGTGAAAATTGCCACCACTAATCCCATGACTGTAGAAACGAGGGCCTCGCTAATCCCCCCGGTTACCCCGGTGGTATCGCTACCCGCCACATCCCCGAGTCTCAGGGACCCAAACGATTGCATCAAGCCTAAAATCGTTCCTAATAACCCCAATAAAGGGGCGACATTAATAATCGTTTCAAACACCATATTGAAGCGCTTGAGCAGCGGAAATTCCGCTTGGGCCGCACTTTCTAGGGCCAGTCGAAACTCTTCCGGATTGGGGTCATCTAACTCCAGTGCCTCTAAAAAAATTCGGGCGACTGGTAAATCTGCATTCAGTTGCAGCTTTTTTATCGCCAGATCGGGGTCTTGGCGATAGAGTTGCAAGACTTCTCGGACCATTCTCCCCTGGCGGCGATTCACCCGAAACCAGAAGAATAGACGCTCTGCAATCAGCGCTAATGCCAAAATTGAAGCAATCAGGAGCGGTACCGAGACTATCCCGCCCGCAGCCATTAAATTACCCATGTCGTTTACGTTCCTCGAACCCACAACAGAGACCCTGGCGGGTCCTGATGCTGTTATTTGATAAAGATTCTCAAAAAGCCTATATCAAATTTAGAGAGTTTGTCAAGAGGGTTTGTAAAATTGAGGTGAAAGAAACCGACGAGGGTTCATATCAAGTCAGGGACGGGAGTTTGAAGCGCTCCGAAGGTCGTCCCAGCTTGTTTCCCCCGGTTTAAAATTATTGCAACTTAGCCCCAGTTATTGCGAGCGCCCGTCAGAACCGCTTCCCCGGAAGCCTGCTCAAACCCCTCGGTCTATGTCAGAATAAAACAGGCGATCGCCTCATGGAGTATCTATGCTCCTGGACTATCCACAAGATAGGGAGATTCACGCTGTGCGACCGGACCTCAAAGAGTTACCCATTTCCAAAACTGAACTCAAACGATTGAGTGGTCTGGATATTGAAGCGGTTAACCACTTTTCTATCCCGACCCTCCTCAGTTTAGACCCCGGACCCGATTCACCGGGGTTAATTCGCTATTTACCGTTTCTAGTCGCCTTTGCAGTTGGCTTAACCTATCCCGTGGCGATCGCCCTTTTGAATCTCACTTTTCCCTTCGAGTGGTTATTCCTCAGTACCCAACTGGTTGTAGGATTATTTCTCACAAAACTGGTTCAGTTTTTCTGGGTGAAAAAGCACGTCGGCCAATCTCTGCCAGGATTATTGCATGAAGTCGAACGATTTAATGATATCATTCGCGTCATTGATATCAACGATCGCCTCGAAGAAGTGGGAAATCCCGACGTTCATTTACGCGATCGCGAACAAGTGATTCAAGCCCTTCAATTAACCAAAGAAGACTTAATTCGCGCCTTAAGAACTGAACGAATCCTCCGCAAACATAAAAGTTTCATCGCCCGAAATCCCGAAATCTTTGCCAACAACTTGACCGCTTTAGCCGCCTTACAAGTCACCGACAAAGCCAGCGAACATGGACGCCTGCTCAATGAAGCCTTGCAAATTGCCCTGAGTGCCCATGAGGAAATCGGCAAATTGTCCCCTAGACCCCCATCCCCTTCTCCTCACAGTCCCGACTCCACCTAAAACAATCATCAGATCCGGCAGAGAAACCCCATCCCTGAGTTTGTTAAGATAGCGAACAGTGCAAGGATACTCTGAGCTAATGACCCGGACTGGGATGATCAAGTAGCAATTTTATCGATAGGAGCATCACACCGTGCGACGAGATTTACAAGGCTTAGAAATTAGCAAAGGAGAACTCAGACGCCTCAGCGGGGTGTCCGTAGACGAGTTAATTCGACCTTCGACGATGGAAAATCCTAACAGAAGGTCAAATTTTTTATATAAAGAGACGTTGCTCATTAGTTGTTTAACCATTATTTTATTTATCGCCCTCTTAGCCTTCGGAGATTGGATTGCCTGGGAAATTAGAGGAGTTCCCCTAGATTTAGCCTTTAATAATGCGCCCTCTTGGATTGTTTTAGGAACCCTGGCGAGTACCACTTGCATCAGTGCGATCGCCACCCGGTTTATGTGGCTAAGAAATAATACTCGGAAGGGGGATTCTCTTCTGGGGCTTCTTGATGATGTCGAAAATTATAATGATTTAATTAAGGCGATCGAACTCAATGACTCCCTGGAAGATGTGGGAAATCCAGGAGTCCGCCTGAGCAACCGCGATGACATCATTGATGCCTTAAAACTCACCCGCCAAGATTTAATTCGTGCCTTAAGAACCGAACGGATTTTAAGAGAAAACCGCAATTTTATCGAACGCAATCCTGAATTATTTGCCAATAATCTAAATGCGATCGAAGCCTTGCAAGTCAGCGACAAAGCCAGCGAACGCGGACGATTGCTGAATGAAGCCTTGCAGATTGCCTTAAACACCCAAGGAGAACTTAGAAAACTGCAAGATAGACGGCATCATTATTAACGGGTTTTAATTCCCGCTCCAAAATCCCCCAAATTCCACTCTGATAATCCTCTCTCAAACCTTCCTTGTTTATTTAATTTTGCACCAATTGATTTCGAGGATGTCGTACTGTATTCTAAATACCACTCAAAAGACTCACTGTATCAAACGCGCCTGGTTAGGTTGTTTTTGCACCAATTGGGTTAGAGGATGTCGCCAGCTTTCTCCAGGAATTGCATCCAATCTGGGTTGAATTGCGATCGCCCGTTCCCCGAAGATGAGAAAATGGCAACAATCGCGTCAAAAGTAACCATGAACACTCAACCAAAAATTATCGTTCTCGATGACGATCCCACAGGTTCCCAAACCGTCCACAGTTGCCTGTTGCTGACTCAGTGGGATGTGGAAACCTTGCGCCTGGGATTGCGCGAGGAAGTCCCCATCTTCTTTGTTCTCACCAATACGCGATCGCTGACCCCAGATCAAGCCAATGCCACCACTCGCCTTGTCTGCCAGAACCTCAAACAAGCACTCGCAGCAGAAAATATCTCAGATTTCCTGGTTGTCAGCCGTTCCGACTCCACCCTACGCGGACATTATCCCATCGAAACCGATGCGATCGCCGAAGAACTCGGTCCCTTCGATGCACATTTCCTCGTCCCCGCCTTCTTTGAAGGGGGACGCATCACCAAAAATAGTACCCATTATCTCATCATTGATGGTGTAGAAACTCCGGTTCATGAAACCGAATTTGCTAAAGATTCAGTATTTGGATATCAATATAGTTATCTTCCCGATTATGTGGCCGAAAAAACCAAGGGACGCATTCCCGCCACAGAAGTTGACTGCTTTTTACTCTCGGATTTGCGTTCCTCTGAAACCCGCACAAATCCTTCCCTTCAAGAACGGTTAATGCAGTTATCCGGTAACCGATGTTGTGCCGTGGATGCAGAAAATCAAGGGGATTTGGACAGCTTTGCTACGGAGGCGATCGCTGCTGCCAGTCAAGGAAAACGCTTCCTGTTTCGGAGTGCAGCGAGTCTTCTGACTTCCCTCGCCAATCTCGGACCCCAACCCGTTCCCGCCACGGATATGGGTCAATTTGTGCGACAAGCAAAACCCGGGGCAATTATTGTCGGGTCTCACGTCAAAAAAACCACCCAACAATTAGAACGGTTACTCCTAGAAACCTCTGTCACCGGCATTGAAATTGATGTCTCTCATTTACTCGAAGAATCACCCACCCAACGGGAAAAATTATTACAAACCATTCTGGAAAAAGTCCAGCAAGCGCACCAGGCAGGAAACACTCCGGTCGTTTATACCAGTCGCCAAGAACTCGCTTTCCCCGATGTTCAAACCCGCTTAGAATTTGGTGTCGCCGTTTCTGCCTTATTAATGGATGTCGTGCGCGGTTTGCCTAAAGATATCGGATTTTTAATTAGCAAAGGAGGCATTACCTCCAATGATGTTTTAAGTACCGGATTAGCCTTAACCAGCGCCCGTCTCCTCGGTCAAATTATTGCCGGATGTTCGATGGTTCAAACTCCGGAAAATCATCCTTTATTTCCCAATTTACCCGTGGTTTTATTTCCCGGTAATGTGGGCGATGCTGATGGATTAGTGACGGTTTACCAGCGACTTACTCATGCTTCTTAGCGGGAAATAACAATTGAAGTTCCCAAACTGAATACTGCCGGGGGATGAAATTCCCGGCAGAGACTGTTATGAATTTTTTTGCGTTTGCTATTTTTTCCTCCCTATGAATCGAATTCAGGCCATTTCTACCACTCAATCAGGACAAAAAGCTGCATCTCTCTATCAAGAAGCTCACAGGCATCTCCAGCAAGGGAATCCCCACCAGGCTACATCACTTTTTCAGGAAATTATTAAACTCCAGCCAGATTTTGCCCTCAGCTATCAAGGGTTAGGAGAAATTTGGCGATCGCAAGGCAATCTGTCCCCCTCTCTGCGATGCTACCTGAAAGCCCTAGAACTCCAACCGGATTTAATCGGTGCGGATTTTTTATTAAATTTAGGCAGTGAATTTTCTGAAAATAACCAGGTAGAAGAGGCAATTTTATGCTATAATAAAGCCTTGCAAATTGACCCCAATCATACCAAATCTTACTTAAACTTGGGAGTGATGTGGCGAAAAAAAGGGGAACCAAGCAAAGCCCTAGCCTTATATCAAAAAGCCCTAGCCTTGGACCCAAACTTACCATCTGCCTATTTTAACTTAGGCAATGTCTTCCTAGAACAAGAACGGTTGGATGAGGCAATTGTTGCCTATCTTCAAACTTTGCTGATTCAACCCTATTTTGAAGCGGCTTATCTAAATTTAGGACAAGCCTTAATCCGCAAAAATAGAATGGAAGAGGCTTTTTCCTGTGCGATTCATCTCATTCCTAATTCGCTCCTGACAGAGTTTATCCCCTCGGTTTCTGATACTGCTATCTCTTCAAAATTTACCACCTACCGAAAGGGTCAATATATAGAAATTAATCTCAAAAGCTCAGTCAAACTTCGGCCACCGAAAACCTATAATAGCAGCTTTCATTCTTATTTTAGGTGGGAAGTCTATCACAATCCTGAAACCTTTGTCACCTGGATTCCTTCCGGACGCGCTTGGGGGGATTCCTACTCCACGGCAGTGATCAACTCCGATGATCGCTTCATAGACGAACTCTGTCAAGGCAGCGCCTCAACCCTGGCGATTTCTGAAAAATTGCCCCCAGCCACTTTCCTAGAAGGAAAGACCGCCTTTTTATCCGTGCGAGGAGGCAATACTTACTATCATTGGATGGCGGATTTATTGCCCAGAATAAAGTTATTAGAGGTAGCAGGAATTAAATTAGAAGCAATTGATTATTTCGTGGTTAATAGCTGTCGTTTGCCCTTTCAGCGAGAAACCTTAAATTTGCTGGGAATCCCGACTCACAAAATTATCGAAAATTCTCAATCCCCCCATATCAAAACCCCAAACTTAGTCGTGCCGTCCTTACCGGGAGACGTGGGATTAATGTCTCCCTGGACTTGTCAGTTTCTGCGAGAATCCTTTTTAAACAAAGCAGCAACCCAGGGACTACAGACCCCCGATCGCATCTATATCAGTCGTCGCCATGCCAGTTATCGCCGCATCCTCAATGAAGATGAAACCATCGCCCGGTTATCCCCCTACGGTTTCGTTCCCATTGTCCTAGAATCCCTCTCCTTTCTGGAACAAGTTGCCTTATTTGCCAATGCTAAAGCCATTATCGCCCCTCATGGAGCTGGATTAACCAATACGCTCTTTTGCAACCCAGGCACTCAACTGATAGAAATTTTCTCCCTAGATATGATATCAGTGAACTACTGGGTCATTAGCAATATTATCGGCTTAGACTATTCTTATTTAATCGGAGAAAGCTTAGACGAGTATAAAACTCCCACATCAATCCCGAGACGGTATTACAATCATCCCCTCTATGAAGATATTGTGGTCAATCTCGATTCCTTGGTACATATCATGCACTGTTCAGGAATGATTTAGAACGGCAACCCCAGAGATTGCCACCGGATCCATTGCTGAGGGTGAACCCAATCCCTGGCGATCGCCCCCAGTTCAAGCCACCCCAACAATCCCAAGCCGCTCAAGTCCCGTCAAATATGTTAAAATCCATGCGGATCGAAAGTACAATCCCATCAACGGGATGGCAATAGGCAATATTTGGCATGAGTTCTGATACGTCACTCTCTTCTATCGAATCAACCGAATCAACCGTTTCCGAACCGGGGGATCTTCTTTCCACCAACTCGGACAAGTCCATCCTGTCTGAACCGGCAGAGTCCCAAGACAAACCAGCCGAGTCCACTGTTTCCGAACAGGGAGAACCGAAGGAAACCGAACCCGAAGCGATTTCCGAACTCAAGGCGATCGCCCCTAATGCACAAGTTCGGTTTAAAACCCAAGAGGACGGCACCTCTTACTCCTATTGCCCAACGAAAGTAGCAGTAACGATGCCAATACCACAACCCAGGTGACTTGGACCGAAATTTTGCAACAGCTTCGGCAGCGCCTGAATGCAGGCGATCGCTTTTGGCAAGCAGACACCTCGGTGCAGTTAATCGCTCAGGACCGCTTATTAGATGGCAGACAACTCCAGGCGATCGCTGAAGCCCTCGCCGCATCCAAACTCAAACTAGAACGCATCGAAACCTCTCGTCGTCAAACTGCCGTTGCTGCCGTCACCGCTGGATACTCCGTGGAACAACGCACCACGGTTACTCCTTTTAATCCCAACCCCGTCGCCACCGGAAAAGCCCTCGCCGAACCCCTGTATCTGGAAACCACCGTGAGATCGGGCGTTGACATTCGACATCCCGGTAACGTCGTCCTCGTCGGCGATGTCAACCCAGGCGGATCCATCATTGCCGATGGCGATATTTTAGTTTGGGGACGCTTGCGCGGGCTGCTCAAGCCGGTGCCAATGGCAACGAGCAATGCATCGTCATGGCACTGCAAATGGAACCTACCCAAATTCGGATCGCCGACTGGGTAGCGCGCGCACCCGAACCCCTCCCTGACTTTTATCCAGAAGTCGCCTACGTCTCTCCCGAAGGGATCCGAATTGCCAAAGCTGCTGATTTTTCTAAAGCCCAGTTGGAACTAAAATCTTAAGCGATCGCATTCCACTCAACCAAGGGTTCCGCGATCGTGCTAAATTAAATCGGCTCGTTCGATCGTGACAGCCTTCCAAAAGGTCCGTCGCTTTGCCTCTCTTCTTTAAGATCCGGGAGAGTCAGACACACCAACCGATCCACTAGCAGTTAGTTGTAGAGTCGTCTTCATTACATGAGTCGCATTATAGTCGTCACATCGGGTAAAGGGGGAGTGGGCAAAACCACCACCACAGCCAATCTAGGTATGGCTCTAGCAAAACGGGGCCGCAACGTTGCTGTCGTGGATGCCGATTTCGGCCTGCGAAATTTAGACTTGCTTCTGGGATTGGAAAACCGGATCGTCTACACTGCCGTCGAGGTGGCTCGCCGGTCAATGTCGCTTAGAGCAAGCATTAGTCAAAGATAAGCGGCAGCCAAACCTATCCTTGTTACCGGCAGCCCAAAACCGCATGAAAGATGTGGTCACCTGCGGATCAGATGAAGCAAATTGTCGGTCAATTAGTCGGAAAGTATGACTACATTGTGATCGACTCTCCGGCTGGGATTGAGATGGGCTTTCAAAATGCGATCGCCGCCGCCACCGAAGCCATCATCGTCACCACGCCCGAAATCGCCGCCGTTCGAGATGCTGACCGGGTTGTAGGCTTGCTCGAAGCCAATGGGGTCAGGAAAATTAATCTGATTGTCAACCGCATCAAACCCGCAATGGTCGAAGCCAATGATATGATGTCCGTCGAGGACGTTCAAGAAATTCTCGCCGTTAGCCTGCTCGGGGTCATTCCCGACGATGAACGAGTGATTGTTTCCACCAATCGCGGCGAACCGTTAGTATTAGCTGATCAGCCCTCCGTCGCTGGAGTTGCCTTTGACAACATTGCTCGTCGCTTAGAAGGTGAAAAGGTTGATTTTCTGGATATGCGCGTTCCTCAAGAGAACTTTTTTAGTCGTCTGCGGAAACGGCTTTTCGGGTAAGATAATGTCAGGCTCTACCACACCCCAAGCACCATGATTAGCGAACTTATCGAAAGACTTTTCCCTCGAACTGGCGACGACAATAGTCGTGAGGAAGTCAAGCGTCGTCTGAAACTGGTGCTGGCTCACGATCGCGCTGACCTCGACCCGGATACCGTCGAGGCGATGCGAAAGGAAATACTCCAGGTGGTTTCTCGCTACGTCGAACTCGACCTGGAAGGGTTGGATATTTCCCTGGAAAACAACCAGCGTGCCACAGCCTTAATTGCTAATCTCCCCATCCGCAGAGTCAAAGAGGAAAACCCCTCTCCCTCATCCCCCCCATCTTCCGAATCTCCCCCATCTCCCCCATCCCCCCCATCTTCCGAATCTCCCCTATCTTCCGAATCTCCCCCATCCCCCCCATCCCCCGAATCTCCCGAATCCCCCGAATCTACCCCATCCTAATCCCAACCTCTCCCGCTTGATTCAGATGGGCGATCGCATCCCCCTCCCAGTTGGCTTCTTGATTGAGGCCCGCTTTTTTTAGTCTTAGGGCTTGCTGAAAAAAAGCGAAACGCTGATGAGACAAGGCTTGTAGAAGTATTGCCCGGACACAAAAGACAGGAAAAAGGGGTAAAATTGGAAATTGTTGTGCATCGGTGAAGGGAAAATGTATCGAAAATCACAAAAAGCCCTGGGGCCAGAAGGAGCCTTTGAACTTCCCTTTGAGGGCCAGCTATGTGAAGACAATCGTTGGATAGTTCGGTCGTTGCTAATTCCCTGGTCTGAGTTTGAGGCAGAATATGCCCAGAATTTCTCAGAAGACATGGGAGCGCCAGCCAAATCTTTTAGGATAGCCCTGGCCGCTTTAATCATCAAAGAACAATTGAGAATCAGTGACAGAGAAACTGTTGAGCAAATCCAGTAGAACCCTTACTTACAGTATTTTATTGGACAAAATAGTTATCAAAATGAAGCGCCCTTTGACCCTTCAATGATGGTTCATTTTCGGCAAAGAATTAGTTCGGATATGCTTCAAAAAATCAATCGCAGAATTGTCCAAACAAGTCTAGGATTCAATCCGGAGGAACCCAGCACAAAAAAGTTAGAAGAAGCCGAAAAACCGCCAGGAAATAAAGGCCGGCTATTAATGGATGCAACAGTTGCCCCTGCCGATATCAAATACCCCACGGATGTGGAACTGTTAAATCAAGCTAGAAAAACCACCGAACTGATCATAGACCGATTATATAAGTCCCTGAAGGATAACCTAGACAAAAAACCAAGAACTTACAGAAAAAAGGCTAGAAAAGATTATTTAAATTTTGCCAAAAAGAGAAAGTCCTCTGGAAAACAAAGGAAAGAAGCCGTTAAAAAACAACTGCAATACATCAAACGTAATCTGGGACATATCTCTAAGTTAATTGAGCAAGGAGCCAACCTGAAACTCTTAAGCAGAAGGCAATACAGGAATTTATTAGTCTCCGCCGAAATTTATCGTCAACAGGATTTGATGTGGTCAAATAATCAAAAAAGAATCGACAATCGAATTGTCAGTTTAACACAACCTCATGTCCGTCCAATCGTCCGAGGTAAAGCAGGAAGTCCTACGGAATTCGGAGCCAAATTATCAGTTAGTTGTGTAGAAGGATATGTATTGCTCGAAAAAATTAGCTGGGAAAGTTATAATGAAAGTGGAGATTTTATTAGTCAAGTCGAGGCTTACAAAGAATTGACGGGAGTTTACCCCGAATCAGTTCATGCCGATAAAATTTATCGTACCCGAGTCAATCGAGCTTGGTGTAAAGAAAGAGGAATTAGACTCAGTGGCCCTCCATTAGGTAGACCTCCAGCCCAAGTCAGTCTTCAAGCTAAAAAACTTTTCCCAAGAAGATGAGCGGATTCGCAACGAAATTGAAGGAAAATTTGGACAGGGCAAAAGAAGATTCAGCCTGAATCGAGTCATGTCTAAACTATCTAAGACTTCGGAAACCTCTATTAATCTTACGTTTTTAGTGCTCAACTTGGTGAAACTGCTGAGGCAGTTTTACTGTCTTTTTTTGTGTCAATTTTTCCAAACTCTTATAATTTTATGCCGAAGCATTAATTTTAGCTATGAATTGAAGAATCGAAGTAAAGCCATGTTTATTGGTGCAGTCAGAGGGGCCTCTTGTTCATTTACCCCCCCTGCTTTTTATAACTTTTTCAGCAAACCCTAGATACAACTTACGCATATTTTGAAAACTAACCCTAAATGCAGGGGGGATTCACGAATCTCCCCTCTCGATCAGCATGATTGATTATTCTCTATCTTTTATCTCATCTGAGCCAAAAGCAACAAGAAACCGGGTTTTTGGCCCAGATTGGGTGCTGTCACGCCAGAGAGGATGTGAACAACCCCGTTTCTAACCTGTACTGTACCTTCAGACTAAAAAGGCGATCGGTCCCGGTTAACAAACCAATTTCTTCAGAACATTTCTAAGGAATTGAAAATCACATCCAAAAACTATAGCAGTCCTAACTGATTTATAACATCTTCTTCTTTCCTCTCCCCCTTTGGGAGAGGGGTTGGGGGCCGCCATCGTCTTCCACAACTGATTGGAGGATTGCTATACCTGACCAAATGTTTGACAAGATTGCCATAGCAGAGTTGGAAATTCTTTATATAGCCCCCCTTTTTTCTTTGAGGTGAGCGTATTTAATCCAGAGACAATTCTCAACAAAATCCCTAAACCATTCCTTTTTTATTTCTCCTCATATTACCCGGATTTTTACAAAATTTCGTGAAGACTTGAAATCACCCGTTTGATGGAGATAAGGGGACATTCAACTACAGCCCAGGCAAATCAGAGAGGCCCTATCCTAACCCATTGTAAAGTTTTCATGTTGCTATTATATTTTTTCTGTAAAGTTAAGACAGAAAAACGAACCCAGACAACTCCGTATTTTTACGGGAATATGAAGAAAAGTAAAGTTTTTGAAGCCGATTGTTTCCTTTCCCTAAAAGGAAACTCCCTCAGAGCCTTCTCAATCTAGGGTTTGAACTGAAATCCCTCAGTTGGGGATAGTTTGAGTTACGATCAAGGTGGGAAACAATTCATCCAAGCTTTAATTCTCAATCTCAATCCATTAAGGGTGTGTCAACAGGTATCCCAGGTTTCTGTGAGTTGCCACACATACTATCTGATGCTTCCACTTTTACTGTCTACCTGGCTCCTGATGGGTTTGGGGGTAGATGAACCCAACATCAAACTCTGCTGGTCCAATTGGCATCAACCCCAACTGGATCACCCGTCATCTTCTCATCAGTACATTGAAGAACCCATTTCTTCCCACTATCGCGGCAGTGCTAGGGATCGTGATTAACTCCCCTGTGGTGTCGCATTTTGCTCTCGATCGGTCAAGTATCCTTGACAAAAATCCCACAGGTTAACCCCTTCGCCCACTACCGGCTAAATCCCTAAAACTGGAGGCTTAGAATCAGTTGACCCTGACATCAGCCCTGATGATACCTGAGTCAAGTCAGCTAACCTTTTTGGATTCTTAAATTTTCAGTAGATCTAGTGAGTTTGAGGTAAAGTAAAGTTAACCCAAACTTGAGTCATCTATTCTTCCAATCCATCATGAATCTTTACAGAAACTTTACAATTGCAGCAGCACTGACATCAGCCACTGCTATAACTTTCTTTAGCCCCTCGGCTATGGCCTTTACGATTACCCCGACTAACAATACCCAAACTTTACTGGATGCACTGCTTGGTCAAACCTATGGATTGAGTAATTTCTCAATGAATGTTGAAGGCAATTCAAAAGCAATGGGTTTATTTGACAATGACCCCTTTGGCTTAGGTTCAGGCATCGTCCTAAGTACAGGTCAAGTCAGCGAAATACCAGGCCCAAATACTGAAGATAGCGAATTTATCACCGCGAATACTGAGTTGCTCGGTGACCTGAGTACATATTTTGTCGGTGAAGACACCCCTGACTCGGTTTCTCTAGAGATCAGCTTTGATGCTGACCAGAGCGCTAGTAAGTTATTCTTCCAATATGTGTTTGGTTCTGAGGAATTTTTAGAATATGGAGGGAGTGTATTCAATGATTCCTTTGAGTTGTTGCTCAACGGAACCAATCTAGCCAAGCTGAGTGATGGTAAAGAGGTCACGATTAACAATCTAGTGTCTAACCCGGAAAAGCCTTTTCACCCGGACTATATCAACAATCCCGCTGGATCTAGCATCCCCACTAAACTGGATGGCTTTACCCAAACCCTGACCTTTGAGGGACTACTGCTGCAAAATGCCAGAAATACTCTCACGATTAATATCAAAGATGTCGGGGATGGCCAACTGGATTCCGCTGTGTTCTTGAAAGGTCGGTCGTTGGGAACGGCCCTCCCCCCGGGCACGGAGAAAGTTCCGGAACCGGGTTTAGCGATCGCCTCCTTGGTTGTTGGGGGTTTCATCCTCCGCAAGGGCCGCAAATCCTCCTCCCGTTCCCGGGACTAAAATACTCTATAAAGTTGACTTGATGGTTCACGGTTGAATCCACCACGGATTGCTCCGACTCTCAGGGTGCAATAACTATTCAGGGACGATTCTGCTTCGAGTTTCAGTTCAGGGCGATCGCACCCCTGGGTATTGGGTCACTCTTCAAGTCATTTTTTCGATAAAAACTATCATGACCCAGGGTAATACCCAGAGGCTCAAGATCTAACCGAACCTTCCCTCTATTCAACCTCTCTATTGACTTCCTATATTTCTAATTAATAATTTGCAATACTTTCCGGCAATGACCAAAAATATGCCCCGCCCCTTGGTTCTTAGCCGGACTAAAAAAAGTGACTTCAATTCACCAAAACTATCACCAAAAATAGAAGTGGAACGCGATCCCAATTAGTGATACCCTTGAGGATGGCAAAAATAACGCTAACTCAGAGCGTCAGAGCGGATCCCTTTAGCTAGAATTATCGAGAAAGACCCAAGCATGGTAGCCACCGCAGAAAAAACCAACGTAGGACACATCACCCAAATTATCGGCCCCGTTATAGATGCAAAATTTCCCGCCGGGAATATGCCACAGATTTACAACGCGCTGAAAATTTCCGGCAAAAACGATGCCGGACAAGAAGTTGCCGTCACTTGCGAAGTGCAACAGTTACTTGGTGACAACCAAGTTCGTGCCGTTGCCATGAGCGGAACCGACGGATTAGTTCGCGGCATGGAAGTCGTGGACACCGGCAAAGCCATCAGCGTTCCCGTGGGAACCTGCACCCTAGGCCGAATTTTTAACGTCATTGGCGAACCCGTAGATAACAAAGGGCCAGTCAATGCCGAGCAAAACTTCTCCATCCACCGTTCAGCCCCCGCCTTCACCGAACTCGAAACCAAACCTTCGATTCAAGAAACGGGCATCAAAGTCATCGACTTACTCGCTCCCTATCGTCGGGGTGGAAAAGTCGGTCTGTTTGGTGGAGCCGGAGTCGGCAAAACCGTGATCATCCAAGAGTTGATCAACAACATCGCCAAAGCCCACGGCGGCGTATCCGTCTTTGGTGGAGTGGGTGAGCGCACCCGCGAAGGAAATGACCTTTACAACGAATTTATCGAATCCAAGGTTATTAACATCGATAACCTCAGCGAATCGAAAGTGGCCCTAGTTTACGGTCAGATGAACGAGCCGCCGGTGCCCGGATGCGCGTCGGCTTTCTGGCCCTGACGATGGCGGAATATTTCCGTGACGTCAACAAACAAGACGTGCTGTTGTTCATCGACAACATCTTCCGCTTCGTGCAAGCCGGTTCCGAAGTGTCCGCCCTGTTAGGTCGGATGCCTTCTGCTGTGGGATATCAGCCCACCTTGGCCACAGAGATGGGTGAACTCCAAGAGCGGATTACCTCCACCACGGAAGGTTCCATCACCTCGATTCAAGCGGTTTACGTCCCTGCGGATGACTTAACTGACCCCGCACCGGCGACCACCTTTGCTCACTTAGATGCCACCACCGTGTTATCTCGGGGCTTGGCATCCAAAGGGATTTACCCGGCTGTGGATCCGTTGGATTCTACCTCCACCATGCTGCAACCCAGCGTTGTGGGTGCAGAACACTACGATACCGCTCGTGCCGTGCAAGCCACCTTGCAGCGCTATAAAGAACTGCAAGACATCATCGCCATTCTGGGTTTAGACGAATTGTCCGAAGATGACCGCTTGACTGTGGCGCGGGCTCGGAAGATGGAGCGTTTCTTGTCGCAACCGTTCTTTGTGGCAGAAGTGTTCACCGGCTCTCCCGGTAAATATGTGAAACTGGAAGACACCATCAAAGGATTCCAGATGATTCTGTCAGGAAAACTGGATGACCTGCCGGAACAAGCCTTCTATTTGGTGGGCGATATTAACGAAGCGATCGCCAAAGCCGAAAAAATGAAAGGCTAATTGCTCTAACGCGCGCTCTTGCTAGTGGTTAATAACAATTAGACGCTATTAACCATTAGCTCGGGTCAATTCGTGAGTAACTCTTGACAATTGAAAACTGGAATATGACATTAACAGTTCGCGTGATTTCCCCAGATAAAACGGTCTGGGATTCTCAGGCTGAGGAAGTGATTCTGCCAAGTACCACAGGGCAACTGGGTATTCTCAGCGAACACGCTCCTTTGCTAACGGCCCTCGATGTGGGTGTGATGCGGGTTCGTGCCGATAAAGATTGGGTGGCGATCGCCCTGATGGGGGGTTTTGCTGAAGTGGAGCAAAACGAAGTCACCATCCTGGTTAACGGTGCTGAACAGGGCGACAAAATTAACCTAGAAGAAGCTAAAAAAGCTTATTCAGAAGCAGAAACCCGTCTGAATACCTCAACCACGGGTACCCGTCAAGAGCAAATTCAGGCCAAACAAGCCCTCAAACGAGCTGAGAGCTCGGGTCCAAGCCGCAGGTGGCATGGGTTAACTGATTAACGGTTTAACTGATTCAATCAAAATCGATTGGGGTGAAGGCGGCAACAGTCATGACTGGCTGCTTCACCCTTCACCTTTTTTATACCCTAAATTAGACTCCAACACTGTCGAGTAAAGGCTGAATCGTCTCCCAAGTCAGTCCTTGTTCAATATAGTCGGGGTTTTCTGGATTTAAGGGACTTTTAATGCGGTCAATTTTAATAATTTTACCCGAGTCCGGTAAGATTGGCACATCGGGATCGAAAGCCGTGGGACGGGTTAAAGAACTGGAAAATCCCTTGAAAATTGTAATTTCATCCAGTTCTTGATCAATTTCTGCCGTCACGATCAAGACTTCCTGGGGACATTTTTGAGTATATTTTTCGAGACGTTGACCCTGGGAGGGAGTGATTGCCATCGTTCAAGTTTCAGTCGAGTTTAAAATGAGCGGGGATTTCAGAATCCTCTTCAGGTGAGCGCCAGGGGGGAAATCGCCCCTTGCGCTACAACCCGGTCCAAACCATCCAAAACAGCATTATTGACCCGTGGCCGATCGCCCTTGCTTACCCAGACGAATCAGGACAAAGTAAGCAAAACAAACCACATAAAGGACTAAACCCACCAGTCCCCAAAATCCTAATAAACCGGGGTCGCCATTGGGATGTAAAATTTGTTTAAAACCCCAGGGGGGATCTAGCCAAACTCGGCATGAAGCGTTATTTAGGAGTGCAGATTGACTAGAGAAGGCACAACCTAAAAAGGGAATTTGAATTAACGTGCCGACTGCCATATAAATGGAAATCGCCCAACGCCAAGAGGTAAAAACCAGCTTTAACGGAGACTGGGGGCGATCGTCCAAATCTTCATTGAGATCGACCCAAAACCAGAGAGAAATCGGAATCAAAAAGCGAGCTGCGAACGCCGAAATAAAGCTCAGAGGCACCGCCCCAATCATCAGATAGACCGTGATGGCAAGTAAGCTCGAAACCCGCCAATAAATCATCATTAACCGCTGAATGGAATCGGCATTTTGAGTCAAAGACCAGATCAGGAGAATCAGCGGCAGGATTACAGTAAATAAGACAGCTAGTCGGTAATCCATCCAGACTAGCGGTTGAAACCAAGGTTGCTCCATTGTGGATTTGATGACCATCGAACGTTAGCATTGTACCGTTGGTTAAGAGACGACCCCGGGCGATCGCCCATTTTGACAACCAACAAGCAGAAGCAACTGGACCCTCTAACTAGAGAGTTCCAGTTGCCAAAAAAAAGAAATTGCAATCGAGGTTAAAGCCCTTTATCCAGAGTTATTCCCGTGCAAACTCTACTTTATTCGTCATAGATCCGGCATTCAGCAGCATCCGGGTTGTCGTCACAATATTTCTCTAACGAGCTCTTGGGTTTTTGTTGGCGCTGATGGGCTGCTTCGGCTTGCACTTCTTCAACCGCATCCCAGGCTGCCGCACACTCTTGGGAATTAGATCCGCTGGTGTCGCAAACAGCGCGGGCATTTTCAAGCTCTTGTTCGATTTGTTCTTTGATATTGCTCATAGCTTTTGTTTTCTCAACAACTTTGGCACTATATTCAAGGTTTCCGCTCAATCTTAGCGCTAACTTCTTTGAGTGGGTCTGATAGAGGGCTGGGGACCAACAGGGGACCGCAGAAGGGGCCTGGTTTGGACAGAACGCTAATTTCTTTTACCAGAGATACAGGAAACCAGGGCGGTAGCATTGTATCCGTTGTTATTTTTTAAGATTCTGCGGTTGGACCCATTCCCCCCTCAGTAGATACTCTACTGTCTTATTCCCTAGAAATGTTAAATTATTTTAACACAAGCCTCGATAGCCTGGGAGATCTGGGCTTGGCGGGGGCGATCGCCACAGGTCAGTGGTTTCATCCAGACGCTTTAGGGCAGTTGCCCCCCCAAAATCAGGTAAAAAATAAATATCTTTAACACTCAAAGTTTTCGCACTCTCTCAAAAAGGTGGAACCCGTGGCAGACCAGATGAAGTGGGCCAATGCATTGTCAACCCGTCCTTCATTGGAAGGGGCGGTATTCGAGGTCGTCGAGCGATCGCAGCAGCTATTATCAGCCCCAGCCGATCTCGGCTTTGTATTTATTTCCTCAGCTTTTGCCAGCGAATATTCGCGGCTGATGCCCTTATTGCAAGAGCAGTTAGGAGTGCCAGTTCTCATTGGCTGTTCCGGTAGCGGCATTATTGGCATGGATGAACAACAGGCTGCCCGAGAACTGGAAGAACAGCCCGCCTTGAGTCTAACCTTAGCCTATTTGCCTGGAGTTCAGGTAGAAGCCTTTCATCTGGATGGGGAAGAACTGCCGGACTTGGATAGTCCTCCCGATGCCTGGGTGGAGGCCATTGGGGTCCCCGCCAGCAGTCACCCCCACTTTGTCATTCTGGCTGATCCGTTTACGTCAAAAATTAATGACTTATTGCAGGGGTTAGATTTTGCTTACCCTGGGTCGGCTAAAGTCGGGGGATTAGCCAGTGGGGGAGCGATGGGAAACACGATGGCATTATTTAGCGGCGATCGCCTCTATCGAGAAGGGGCCGTGGGCGTGGCTTTGAGTGGCAATATTGTCCTAGAAACCATTGTCGCTCAGGGTTGTAAACCGATTGGCCATCCCTTTACCGTCAAAGAGTGTGAGCGCAATATTCTCCTGGCCCTCGATGCCGGTCCCTGTGGTTCTGGGGTATCTCAAAGACCCTTAAAAGCCCTCAAAACCGTGATTGAAAGCCTCAACGAATCAGACCGGCAGTTGGCCCAGCATTCCTTGTTTATTGGCATTGCCCGGAATGAATTTAAAGATGAATTGGAACAGGGGGACTTTTTAATCCGGAATGTCTTGGGAGTGGACCCCAGAGAGGGAGTCATTGCCGTGGGCGATCGCCTCCGTCCCGGCCAGCGCATCCAGTTCCACCTTCGGGACGCCCAAACCTCTGCCGAAGACCTAGAAATGCTCCTGCAACGGTATCAGAGCAGTTTTTCGGGTTCCAGTTCTTCCGTGGGAGCATTAATGTTTGCCTGCCTCGGGCGCGGTGAGCAGCTTTATGGTCAGCCTGATTTTGACTCTCGTCTGTTTAGGCAATATGTCGGGAACATCCCCGTGAGTGGCTTTTTTTGCAACGGTGAAATTGGCCCAGTGGGGGGTGGAACCTTCCTTCATGGATATACGTCCGTATTTGGAATATGTCACCCTCTCTAAAAGCGATCCATCGGTCGATTAACTGAGTGTTCGCTCACCCCTTAGGGGAAACGCCATCGCAGTTATCGATTTCTTGAATGCTGACTTGGGCTGACCGTAATTGCCTTCCTTCACCGGAGGCAACCGCTGGCAATGGGCGAAATTCTTTCACCTCTTTTCTAAAGTCAATTTAGAAAATTAAGAGCCGGAAACGGTTTGGCCCCGATTTCTGGGGGATTTTTTACTTTTTCAATCCCTTATCATTGGGATAACAAAAGTGAAATTCCCTAAATTTACGGAGATTTTAGGAGACAAAAATTAACAAAAATTTTCATGTTCAAAAAGAACATTTGTTTGATTTGTTTTGTGCTATGTTAGCGATTAGCAGATAAAAATTCTGCTAGTTTTACCTTCGTCTAGGCAACCCGCATTGATCCGGGAGTTTAAGTTTTAAAAAATAAAAAAACTCTAGGATTTGCATCCATTTATTGGATGTCTGGCTTTTCTTTCCCATCCATCCCATGCTGTGGATTTGTCTGCAAACCCTCCCCCTGTCATCCAAACCTGGGCGGGTGAGACCTATTTCAAGACAATCCAATGGGAAACAAATGAGCAAGTTTCCTCATCGAAAATTTTATGAAGATTTGCCCTGTCCAACCTGCGATTCTCGCGATCGCATTATTAGGACCTCTCGGGTGGAGTACCAGCGCGATCGCGCAAACCCTAAGCCCCTTAGACCTTGACGCTCCCACCCAGGACTGTCAAGCCTGCTTACTCGATCGCCTGACCACTCCCACCCTGGGTTTCCCCCTTGCTCCCAATCATACCGACCTCTCCCGAACCGATCCGGAGATCAGATCCCAAACCTCTGATAATCCCACCGGACGAGATGTCAGAGCACAAACCCAGCAACTCCAGCAGCGCCTACAAAGCCTGCAAGAAGTACCACTGCAACAAATCTATCTCGGAGCACCGGGAACCAGTTCCAATACCCCCACCGCTTATGGGGGAAGCTTTGGCAGTGTCGGAGTTGGCTTTAGCTATCAAGAGCGAACCCGCTACACCGACGAAGGCGATGGCACCACCGGACTCGTCATGAGTTTTGGAGACCCCCAGAACCTCGTTGGGTTGGATGTCGGAGTGACCCTGTTGGACTTATCCGGCATCAATGATCGCGGAGGGTTTGGCGAACGCGGCTCCTTTAACTTCAAAGTACACCGTGCCTTTCCCGGTGATTTAGGCGTCGCAGTTGGGCTGGAAAACGCCTTAATTTGGGGCTTTTCCGATGCCGATACCAGCGTTTATGGAGTCGTTAGCAAGCGATTTCGCCTGAGCGAAAATAGCCAAGACCCCTTTAGCCGACTGTCCGTCTCTGCCGGAGTTGGAAACGGACGCTTTCGCACCGAAGACCAGGTGCAAAAAGACGAAGGGAGCATCGGCGTATTTGGTAGCGTTGCTGTGCAAGTCATCCCCCCGGTCAGCGTTTTTACCGAATGGACGGGCCAAGACTTAAACATTGGAGCATCAGTCTTGCCCTTTCGCAACCTGCCCCTTGTGATTACCCCAACCCTAAGCGACATCACCGGAACTGCTGGTGATGGCACTCGCTTTACTTTAGGTGTTGGCTATGGAATGTCCTTTTTTTAACCCAATTTCAGGAGGGTGAACGTGAAAGTTCTCTATTTCTTACTCAAAACTGGTCTGTGTCTCAGTCTGCCTCTCGGGTTTTCCCTAGCGGCCACTCTGCTCGCCCCGATTCCAGTCCAAGCACAAACCAATCAATCCGATAGTACCGGCGCGGGTACGAATACCACCACCACCACTACCACCAATAACACCACCGTCACCACCACCGTTATTACAGTAGGGGGGTCTTCCGGGGGTGGCACAACCGTTGTTACCAACCAATCCGATAGTACCGGGGGAGTCATTGGCGGCGGAGGTACGATTATTCGAGAAATTACCATCTCGATTACCCGAATTTTAATCGACAGCAATTTGTCAACAATGACTGCGTTTATGACGCAGACTTCTGGCGGGGAAAGCACCGTAACAACCAGTGAAACGTCAACCCCGACTCCACCTCCCACTATCGAACAGGCTCCTACCCCGGAACCGGCACCCGTTCTGGAAACTACAGTTCCTGAACCAACCCCTGAACCCCCACTGCCCACAGCCCAAGCGCCAGAACCTCAACAATCTGCTCCCGTTTCCACGAATCAATCGGATTCCACCGGAAATACTCCCACAGAAAACCCGGTCCCCGTATCCGTAGATACCCAAAACCCCGCGATTCAAATTGTGGAACTGCCCCTAGGACCTCAACGGTTTGTCATGTTGGTGCCTGCGGGTAACAATGGACGGGGCAATGCTTTCGGAACCCTCGTGGCATTAGCCAACTTAGGCGAACTGGCTCCCATGCGCCTGTTAGGACGTTGGACCTGGGGTAGCTGGGGGGGAATGCTCATCCGAATTGGCAATCAGCGCGTGTTTATTAGCCTTGCTGGGATTTCTCCGGGTTCCTCTGAAAATAACCCCGTGTTACCCGGTGGCATGGAAGATGGATCTTTTAGCTTCGTGGGCGTTGCTACTGGGGCTTGGGTTGACCCTCCGGTTGCCGAAGGATTCCGCTACACCACGACCTCGGATTCTCTGTTTACGGAGATTCAAGACTTCCCGACAGGTTTCCCCACTCCGTTTACCGTCTCGGTGAATGGTCAAGAACTGGGTGAATTTGGTCCTGGCGACTCGGTAGATTTTACCCAGTTTCCTGGCGGTGGCGTCAAAGAGTTCACCATCACGGGTCTAACCCCCTTAGTCGATCCAGAAAACCCCATCGCTTTCCCCTTGCAAGTCGGGTTTGATACCGAAACCGCTGATTTTACAATGGCGGCGATTCTCGATCCCGAAGCGGTGGCGTTCTATGAGGAAAATCCCGTCGGACCGCAACCCTTCACCTTTAATATTCTTAGCGATGGCGCAAAGATGGAAATCGTCCCGGCTTCTACATCGGAAGTCTTGCGCGAAAATGCCGATCGCATTGCTCAAGGAATTGACGATTCCAACAAACGTCAGCAGTTCCTCAGCACTGTCGCAGCGGTTGAAACCGATTTGAACCAATTATCCTCCACCTTCCAAACCCTGTTACCTGTTGGGGGTGGACTGAATGCGCCGGGATTAAATCCCTCCATGACTTCCGTGGACAGTTTGCGTCAGTCCCTGCCCCTGTTGCTGGAACAGTTGGCTAATCTGTCGGATAATGCGTCTGAATCCGAGGCAGTGGCGATCGCCAACATGATCAACGAAGTCGAAGGGATGACCACCTTACTCGAAGCGGTCACCCCCATGCTGTCTCAGATGCGAGAATCCCTGGCCATTGCTCGTTAGGATAAGAAACTAGGTTTCTGTACTAGAAACACAGGATTCTAGGGTTCACTAATCCGCCGATGAACTGCTTTTTCCTAAAAAGTGGGTTCATCGGCGGATTCTGTGTAGAGTTGTAGAGTCTATAAGACCAAGGTCCCGTGGTTGTCCATCGCCACAGGTTTTGGTGAATCCGCCCGATCGCCATTTCGCGAATTTCCTTCGGCACTAAACCTCTGAAAATAGCGACGGACCTGGGGTGGAAACTCGGGAAAATCAAAACTGCCATCTCCACAAGCAATATCCGCCCAAAAATAACGTAAAGTTGGGGCCAGAATTTCCGCTTGAGACTTGGGTAAATTGAGCGGGGAGGCCATGAGTAACTGCATCATAAACGGATGAGAGCGATCGCCCATCCACTCTCGCGACAGTTCCAGCAATTGCGGCCATCCCGGGACCGACTCAATCCGATGGGTGCAAATATCTAAAAAATGCTGATCTTCGATATCCGTGCGATAGTGAAACACTCGATAGGGGTGAGGATGACTGACTAAAGAGCCGGTCGTGATATCATAGATGCCATGATCTGAGGCAACATCCTGGACGTGCAAATGTCCCGTTAACACAAGCTGTACTCCTGCCTCTTGCAGCATTTCCACCAGAGTCGGTGCATTGTCTAACATATACCGCTGTCCCATCGGGTGTTGGGATTGTCCCGGTAAATGTTCTAAAACATTATGGTGAATCATCACCATCACCTGTTCCTCTGGAGTCACCCGATCCAATACCCCTTGCAACCATTGCAATTGCTGTAAATCCAGCCGCCCGAGTTGCTTGCCATTTTCGTCAAATTGGTTAGAATTAAGACCAATGAGGCGGACTCCAGGTAAGACTTCATGGCTGTAGTAAAGTTGCTCAGGATTTTGATAACCAAATTGACGATAATAATAGGGAAAATCAGCCAGACCAATCGACTTTTTATCTGCGATCGCCACCGGCACATCATGATTTCCGGGAATCACATAAGCAGGAAATGGCAATTTTGTCAAGCGGTCTGCTAACCATTCATGATTGGCAGGTTCTCCATGCTGAGTTAAATCCCCAGGTAGGAGTAAAAAATCAATATCCAGTTGAGCTAAATGGGCCAAGGCAGCTTCTAAAGCCGGGATACTCACTTCAACCATAAGAAACCGGCTGGGGTGATCTAAAATCGTTTCCGGGACAGCAACGTGCGGATCGCTGATCACGGCAAATTTAAAATCTCGGACTGTTTTCTTTGCCAAAAATTTACCAGTCATAAGTTATAAAATAAAAAACGCAGAGTTGAAAAAGAGAGGAAATCAAAAAATGGCTATCAATTTCCCAAGGGATTGACCTCTACTTCAGGTTTTTCAGGACCATTAAAATTCGGATTCCCAGGCCCAATTCCGGTGTTTTCTTCTGGGTTTGATAGCCTCCAAGAGGAACTCAACTGGAGTCTAAACTGTATTTAGTTTACCAAGGAAAGCAATGAGTGACGCTGAAAATCCCACCAACAATAACCCAGAACCGATCGCACCCCAGGAATTGAGCCAGATAGAACCGGCGTCTCAACCGGGCGATCCCACCGGCAACCCGGAGATATCCCCCACGGATTTAGGCCCAGAAGAAGACTGGGAAACGGTAGAATTTCCCAATGCCATCAGTATTGATGCCTTATTGGTAAACAGTGAGGAAGAAGAACCCAGGACCGAGATTCTGAGAAATACAGAATCGATTGGAGAGGCGATCGCCCGCATCAATGCCCCCTCTGTCTCCTCAGCAGCGTCACCGGAAGCGGTCCTTTTAGAACAACTGCAACAGGAAAACTTGGAACTCGATGGCAGAGTTGAACAACTCGAAACCCTGCTGCATGAATGTAGGCAATCCTTACAACAACAGCGATCGCAAGCCTTAGATCGCCAAAAACTCTTAGACCGGCGTACCCTAGAACTCAAAAGTGTCACCGGACAAATCGAGCAGTTGTCGGAACATATCCAATCGGCAACCAAACAGATCCAACAACAGCAACAACAAATCGCCGCCCTAGGGACCCAACTGCAAACCAGCCAAGAAATTAGAGCCAAACTGGAACGGGAATGCGCCCTGACCCAGCAACGGTATCACGAACAGTCCCAGATTTTAGTTCAAACCCAAACCACCTGTCAGGACCTGCGAGCTCGCCTGCATCGCCAGCAACGCCACACCTTGCAATTTAAAGCGGCCCTGGAAAAATGTATTGAGACCCCCCTAGAGAAAGCCAGCGCGATCGCCTCCCTGCGGCAGTCCACCCTAGAAGAACCCACCGATGTTGTCGAAACGGGCGCAAAAGAAGCGATCGCCAACCCGAATCCCGCCAACACCACCCTCTTCCCAAAAGCCGACCCCATCAAACCTTGGTCCATTGCGGATTCCGAGGAAGAAGAACCCAGGCAGCAACCCGTCCCCAACGTCAAATCCGGGGCAGACTTATCAAAAATTCGCCTGCCTTTGTCTGCCAAGTCAGAGCATTTGCAACCCTTTCCCTCCCATATTCCCACCCAGGAACCTATCTCAGATAAACCTTCTGTTCGGAACGAAACCCCATACCAAGACTCGGAAAATGAGCAACCCGTCTGGGAAGACTTAGACTCGTTAATTGAGAAGCCCCATTTAGAACCCAAACGCGATCGCCCGGTAATTTTGGCCCCCGCGACTCCTGCCTTATCTATGCATCTCCCCTCAGTGCCCGTGGTGTCTCCCTTAACTGACAGAATAGGCGATCGGGCTAACGAGTCCAGCAGCAAGGCTTCTCAAGCCCCGGCCCCTGTCCAACCCGAACCCCTCCTCACCGGCAACAGCGAGGTGCAACTGTTGTTACAAGCCAAAGCCTTCTCAGAACAATCCCAAAGCCAGACTCCCTCCCCCATCCAATTGCCCGGGGAATCCCCTCAAACGGGGCAGGAACAGGCCAATTCAGGGTCCAACACCGCCGGAGGGTCAAGCGAATCCAGTTGGCCTGCACCCATCGTCTATCCCGTGCGATCGGCCCAGAAAAAACGTAACTCCTTCTCAGCGGTAGAATTACCCAGTTTCTCCAATAAAAAATAAACTGCACCTGATGGTCCCCTCCCATTGGCAAGGGGAGGGGACCATCAGGTGCAGGTCAACCTTCACCCACTCACCCCTTCTTCTACGGTTTGATTTTTTTTGCCCAGATTCCAGCGCTTTAACTCACCCTGGGGGCGTCCCAATCCATCGGTGAGGGCATAACTTTTGGCCAATAACCACAGCCATAACCCGGGAAATCGGGGTTCTAATCCCGATTGAATAGTGCGAACAAATCCAGGCAACCAACCCAACACCCAACCCAAGAAAGAAATCAGAGTAAAGTACAGATAACTGCCCACCCAGCGCAGCAAATCTTTCGGTCCCGCTAGTTCCCAAATCCACAACAACAGGGATGGGTTTTGCCAAGCGGCTTTGAGGGCCAAGCGATGAAAGGTCAGCCAGTCTACGCGGTCTTTAATAAAGGTATCCGCCACGGGTCCCGGTTCATTGGCTAATACCCCAAAAAATGTATTCAACATGGAGTTAATCCGTTCGGGGGGTAAGAACCGACCCGTTGGCACCATCATCCCTTTAGAAAATAGCCAAGTTACGGCAACATTGCTTTGAAAGGCACGAATTTGGTTTAAGTGACGCGACTCCAATAAATCATGTTTGAGGGCAGTATCCAGTAGAGTGGTTAAGCGGGCCATATTGCGGACCAGGGAACCAAATCCGGTGAAGACTAGGGGAGATTGTAAAGAGGCGGCATCCCCGATCGCAATCAAACGGTCAACTGCCACCCGGCGATCGTGACTGGCCACACTAAAATATCCCGGAATATAGCCAAAAGTGGCTTTTTTCCACTCTAGGCGATCGAGATCGCACCGTCGATACTCCGGCAGAATGGTAAAAAAGTCCTCATACATTTCTAATAACGAACCCGGATTATCGGGGTGAACCTGATGGTAATGGAACAAATAAAAGGTGAGTTCTGAACCTGCTGCCGGGAATAACTCCCAAATCAGTTGTCGTCCCCGGGAAATGTCCCCATGACTGTTGAGCACATCTCCATATTGGGAATCCCAAACTCCCGGTTCAAACCCATCGGCAATCACCGCCCCCACCGTGGGACAGACACTATCAAAAGTCCGACTGCCATTGAGTTGCCATGCGATCGGGGAAGCCGTTCCCATTGCATCCACCAACAGGCGACCCTCAGCCACTCGGTCCTCCCCCGTCGGGAGATGTTTTGCTTTGACCACTGCTTGCTGAGGTTCAATCTCAGCGGTGAGAAATTCCGTCTCATCCCAAATTTCTCCCCCCGCTTCTCGGAGTTTAGTGCCACAAAGTTTCAGCAGTTTTTCCGCATCGATCGCAATATTCAGAACCGTAGGCGTATGCAAAATTGCGGCTTTACATTGGGGGGGATTGTTGGCATCAAAGAATTTATGAAACCCATCTTTATATTCACAGGCAATCACACCTTCAAATTCTGCTGGGGTAAATAAACCCAAGTCAATCAAATTTTGAAATTCCCCCCGGGAAATATTCCATTCCCGGTTCATTCGACCAAACGGTAAACGTTCTAACAAAAGAACCCGATACCCCAGTCGCGCCATGACTGCGGCATGAATGACTCCCAAGGCCCCGCCAATATAAATTAAATCGTAGGGGGGAGGTGTAACAGAGTCACTTTGGGGTTTTTGAAACAGCACTTGTTTAGGTTGTTGGGGGTTGCGAACTCCTTCGCGCCACCGTTGTTCCCACCAGTAAACTCGTTTGAGGTCGTATTCTCCGTTAGGAATTTTTTGAAAGTATTTAGCCGTGAGGGGGTAGTCCGAGGCTAATGCTTCAAAGATAGTTTGGTTGGATAAGTCGATTTCCGGGGGTTCGGGATAGTGGCAGGGAAACCGATCTCTGATCTGGCGAGTCAACCGGGCCAGGATTTGTTTTTCCCCGGCAATGGGTCGTTCAGACCATCGAAAAACTTTCAAATAAGCGGTTCTCTGAACCGTCCAGGCAAAGATAGACAGTTCCGGCGTCTCTCCAGGTTCGGTGGTGGATGGGTTGAGTTCTTGACAAAATTCGATTCTTATGCCATCACGGGTAAGGAGTTTTTTTCCGAGGTCTGGAGTGAAGTCCTGGTGCAACCAAGTCCGAACGGCTGCGATATCCGGTGTGGGAACTTCTAAATAGAGGATTTCTTTCATGATCAGCGATATTTACTCCGATAAATCGGCTAAAAATAGGGTTGACAAGGGGGAAAAGTGCGCTAAGATTCCGGTTACAGAATTAAAATTCCTTAAAAAAAGTTAAGAAACTCATCAGATTGTCATCATATTGATTGATACCCAGGAGATCTGCGGATTAACCATGAATTATCCCATTCCCACGAGTCCACAAGAACTGGTTGCGCTGCGGCAACAGCCCATTGATGAAGAATTAGTGGCATCAGCGATCGCGGGGGTGATAAAAATCGCACGAGCACAGGGGAAGTCCTTGGAGGAAGTGACGGCAGAGGTCCTAGCCGACGACTCGCTACTTGACTTACATCAGCGACGGTGGCTGAGTGAATTAGTCTCTCAAGCCTGGGATAGTCTAGGGTAGCTAGAAATACTACCCACCTTTACCCTATTTTAGGTCGCAGGATGACCGAAACTCTCCTTGATCGGAGCAGGGATGTCCAGAGGGGAGGACCCTGATTCTTGCGGTTTACCGTGCAGTCGCCCTAGCCTTCTTCCGAGATTGTGATCCGTTAGAATAGCTGACTCTAGTTGATTGAACAGACTTCTGGGGTTCGGTGTCAACTGCAAGCGACCACAGTTCGCCACAATACCCGCGATCGCAACAGAACGGCGATCGCGGGTATAATTTTATCCCCCATTCAGCATAAAATCATCTCCAGTTCATTCGTTCATTCGACAAGATCCAACCTTGGATAAACTATTACGCCTCTCCACCCTGATCGATCGCCTGAATGAATATATCGGACGGTTCATGAGTGGGCTCGTCCTCCTGATGGTCCTCGTTGGCGTCTGGAACGTCATCGGTCGCTATCTCGGACGTGCAGTGGGTCAAAATTTGACCTCCAATGCCCTAATTGAGACCCAATGGTACATTTTCGACCTGATTTTCCTCTTAGGTGCAGCTTATGCGCTCAAGCATGACGAGCACGTTCGGGTTGATGTTTTTTATAGCAGTTGGTCACCCAAACGGAAAGCCTTATTAGACTTAATCGGCACCCTGTTATTCCTGATCCCCTTTTCGATTTTGGTGATATTTTTCTCCTGGAATACCATTGCCGCATCCTGGGCGATCGGGGAAGTTTCCCCAGACCCCGGAGGATTACCCCGCTACCCCATTAAAGCTGTTATTCTAATCAGCTTCTTCCTGCTCATTCTCCAAGGAATTTCCGAAGCCATTAAAAAGTTTGCGATTTTCCAAGGCTGGCTACCCCCCCACGAGGAACGTCATGAATCTGAGTTATGACTATCAATGGCTAGGTCCTGCCATGTTTGCCGGTGCCTTAGTCCTCTTATCCTTTGGCTATCCCGTCGCCTTTTCTCTCGGTGGCGTCGCCATCATATTTGGTCTATTCGGGATGGCTTTGGGTGCTTTTGATCCAGTCCTGTTAAATGCGATGCCCTTGCGAATCTTTGGCATCATGGAAAACTATACCCTCCTCGCCATTCCCTACTTTATTTTTATGGGAGCAATGCTGGAAAAATCCGGCATTGCCGAAAACCTCTTAGAAACAATGGGGATTTTGTTCGGGCGTTTGCGCGGGGGATTAGCCCTAGCTGTGGTTTTAGTCGGGGCATTATTAGCCGCCACCACCGGCGTTGTGGCGGCAACAGTCGTGGCGATGGGATTAATTTCTCTGCCGATTATGTTGCGATATGGCTATAACAAACAACTGGCAACCGGCGTGATTGCCGCATCAGGAACCCTTGGACAAATTATCCCCCCTTCCGTTGTATTAGTCGTGCTTGGAGATCAGCTCGGGATTTCCGTTGGGGATTTATTTATCGGGTCATTGATCCCTGGATTAATGATGGCCGGGGCCTTTGCTTTGCACGTCGTTATCATTGCCTTTTTGCGGCCTGATTTAGCCCCCGCATTGCCCGCAGAAGTTCGCACCATGACTGGGACAAAATTGTTGATTCGTGTCGTCACGGTCATGATTCCCCCGACCCTATTAATTTTACTTGTTCTGGGTAGCATCTTCTTTGGAATTGCCACCCCCACCGAAGCCGGGGCCGTCGGCGCATTGGGTGCAGTCGTCCTAGCCGGGGCGAACCGGAGACTCAGTTGGGCAGCCATTCAAGGGGTCTGTGATATCACCCTGCGGACCACCACAATGGTGATGTTTATCCTGATTGGTTCTACCGCATTTAGCCTAATTTTTCGAGGCTTACATGGGGATAGTTTCATGTTTGATTTACTCACCAACCTGCCTGGGCAAACCACGGGCTTTTTGTTGGTGAGTATGCTGACGGTTTTCATCCTGGGATTCTTTATCGATTTCTTTGAAATTGCTTTTATCGTGATTCCCCTGTTTGTCCCCGTCGCCCAAACGTTAGGCTTAGATTTAGTCTGGTTTGGGGTAATTTTAGGCGCAAACCTCCAAACTTCTTTTCTAACTCCCCCCTTTGGTTTTGCCTTATTTTACCTCAGAGGCATCGCCCCCCCGGAAGTCACAACAGGGGATATTTATCGCGGGGTTATTCCGTTTATTTTGATTCAGGTTTTTGTTTTGATTTTGTTGATTGCCTTTCCGGGGATTGTCAGCTTTTTACCCTCTCTCTCTTGAGCTTGTATCCTGAACTAGCTCGCGCAAAAAACACCCCAATTGGGGTGTTTTTTCGTTAAAAATTACTAAATCTAGTTCAGGAATCTTTGATTAGCTTAAGGAAACCGAACTGCGGGAATAGGAAGCTCGGAAAGTCGGATGAACTTTGCCTTGGATGCGATTCCAGTAGTTGGAAATATCGCTAGATAGACCCACTTCAGCAGCCACTCGACCGAGCATAGCCTGTTGCCGTTTCTTGATAGAACGTCCATTGGAAAGGGCCAAAGCCCGAGCTTTTTCTTCTAAATTCGCGACCCATAATTGATCTACAGGTGCAGTAGCAATGAAGGCGGGAGTCTCATAGCTTTCTTTAACAACGACCTGTGCAGTGCCTGTAGAATAGGTGGCACCG
The DNA here is from genome assembly GCA_963821735.1 of uncultured cyanobacterium. Classification (GTDB taxonomy): domain Bacteria; phylum Cyanobacteriota; class Cyanobacteriia; order Cyanobacteriales; family Laspinemataceae; genus Laspinema. Next base: position 13,875 of record CAWGFK010000065.1, on the reverse strand, counting down.
CGATACATCAGTTCAGCAGGTGGTTCTTCCATCGGATAGGTGAGGGCATTGCTTAAGCGCCAGTGTACGCCCCGATATTGACCTGTTAGTTCCAGGGGGTTGTTGGGGGTGGGAACGGGGTTGGATTCATAGCTAATCCCACGATAGGTAAGTTTCATGCGCGTCTTCTACTCCTAAAACAGCTTCGTGATTGAGTAAGCCGCGTTCCTTCGGGACAACTCCCTACTTCCGTCCCTGCCGGGGACCTAACAATCAGGTAGTTCGCAAAGCCGGTAGAGATGAACGTATCAATAAATTCTGTATTAATTTTTACAGTTTTTCCCGTCTATGTCAAGTATTTCAGGATACCTTTACAAAACTTGACGAGGCTCGGAAGAGGAGAGAACAGGAGCGATCGCCCATTGCCTATCCCCTCGCTCATTTCCAGTTGTTCCCCAACAAAAAAGACACCCTCGGCAGGTGTCTTTGTTTAAATGGGAATCAAAGCCACTTAGGCTAATTAGTGCGCCGATCCGTTCCCATGATAGTTATCAGAATCGTAGAAGCCGTTTTTGGTGCCAAAAAACAGGCAGGATACGATAAAAACAATGCTCAGAATCGGCAGAATTAATTTGATATCCATAAATTTCCAGTAACAACAAAACCAGGATGAATGAAACCAAGCATGACTATTGTAGAACCTGAATGGCTGGCCCGTCCATCCACAGAAGTCACACCGGCTTTAATCGGTTGCACTTTAGTCCGGCAACTGCCTGATGGTCAACGAATTCAAGGAACAATCGTAGAAACTGAAGCCTACCAACCGGGAGACCCCGCCAGTCATGCCTACCGAAGCCGTACCCCACGTAATCAGGCCATGTTTGGGCCCCCGGGAACGATTTATGTCTATCTGATTTATGGGATGTACCACTGCCTGAATATTGTATGCGATCGCCCCGGGGTTGCCAGTGCAGTCCTGATTCGCGCCTTACAACTGGATATCATGCCACCGGGACTCCAGAAGAAGGAAAAGTTATCTCGGATTGCCGCAGGACCCGGGAAACTCTGTCGGACCCTGCAAATCGATCGCAGTTTGAACGATCGCCCCTTACAACCTGGGGGTCCCCTGTGGTTGGAACATCGGACCCCAGAATTTCACCAGCAGTTAGACCAGGGGACCCTGAGCTTAGTTCAAACCACCCGGATTGGGATTTCCGTGGGAACCGATTTGCCTTGGCGTTGGTACTTGTCTAACAGTCCGGCAATCTCCAAACCTTAAAGATTTGATGAAGAACCGGACCGCCACACCGTAAAAACTCTTAAATTTCCAAGGGTTCTCCGCGCTCAGTAAATTCCACAGTTTGGATCTGCCACTGGGGATTTTCCGTTAAGGTTCTCTCCAGACTGCCGAAGAGGGAAAACCGCTCACAGCTAGACAGGGAGACAAATTGCCGTTGAGTATTGGGGTCCGCCCGCAGATCCACCGTGGCCACTCCCGTGGTGTTATCCACCGTAACCCGATAACCGACGATATTAAAATCAACCGTCCCGGCATTTTGGATGACTTGACCCACTGCCGCTTCAATTGGGCGATCGGCAGGAACTGACACCGTTTGCGGCAGCAATTCTTGACATTGAGGGTCCGCTTCGTAAATCGTTACGTTGGCTGTAGCTACCGACTGGGGTTGTTGGGTATCCGGAGAAACCTCCCCATTGGAAGGGGAGGAGGGCATCCCCGGATCCGTGGTGGTGGGTGGGGCACCACAGCCAGCCACGGACAATAAAATCACAAGAGTGATGCCAATGATCGGCTGGGCTATATATTTTTTGAGGATAGAATTCGAGTGAAAAACTTCTTGCATGGCTACTACATGGACTCGCCGCCACATTATTTCTTTGGCTGATTTTGTTTCTTCAGAATACGATACGGTGCTGCAAACTGCCGCTAGTTTTGGGGAGGTCCTCTCCCGACGGATGAAAAAAGTGCCGACCCTGCAAGGGCAGGTGGTGGCTAATTTATTTTTTGAACCCTCAACCCGCACCCGCAGCAGTTTTGAACTGGCAGCCAAACGACTCTCCGCAGATACCTTGAATTTTGCCCCCGGGTCCTCTTCCCTGACGAAAGGGGAGACGATTTTGGATACGGCTAAAACTTATTTGGCAATGGGAACGGATTTAATGGTGATTCGCCATCGGGAGGCGGGAGTTCCCCAGGCGATCGCCACGGAAATGGACCGCCTGGGTTCACGGGTGGGGGTCCTGAATGCCGGAGATGGGCAACATGAACATCCCTCCCAGGGATTGCTGGATTTGTTTACCATTTGCTCCCTGCTGGATCGGGACCGTCCTCGCCTGGAACTGTTGCAGGGTAAAAAAATTGCGATCGTTGGGGATATTCTGCATTCGCGGGTAGCGCGATCAAATATTTGGAGTCTGACGGCAGCTACGGGGGCTGAACTGCATCTGGCGGGACCTCCGACCCTCCTGCCCCAACTGTTTGCAGAAATGGGGGTGGGCAGAGCCGGTCAGTTGTCGTTACATTGGACCGTAGAAGAAGCCCTGGAAAATGCTGATTTTGTGATGACCCTGCGATTACAAAAAGAGCGGATGAGCCAGCATCTCTTGCCCAGTTTGCGGGAGTATCATCAGCATTATGGCATTACCCGCGATCGCCTCAAACTCTGTAACCCGAATGTCAAAGTGTTACATCCGGGTCCGGTGAATCGAGGAGTAGAAATTAGTTCCGACCTGATGGATGACCCCCAGTTTAGCCTAATTTCCCAACAGGTGACCTCCGGGGTGGCGGTCCGCATGGCGTTGCTCTATCTGATGGGGGGCGGCAAGGTTCAGTAGAATAGAAGTCTTTAACACTCAGGGATTTTAAACTGAGTGGGGTAAGTTTGAAAACCGTTCGTGACCAGAAAGTGCATCAACTATGACCAACCCAATGGTATCAACCCCGGTCCCGGATGCGATCGCCTCCCCAACAGGCGATCGCTTTGCCCTGACTTTCGCCCCCTTATCCCTAGAGGAAGTTTATGCTCTGGCTGATGACCCTGGCAATGGGGCGGTGGTGGTCATGAGTGGTATGGTTCGCAATCAAACCGATGGGAAACCTGTGGTTGCCCTGGAATATCAAGCTTATGCACCAATGGCGGTGGTGGTTTTTCAGCAAATTGCTGCCTCAATCCGGTCCAGTTGGCCCGATGTGAAGCGGGTGGTGATTTTTCATCGCACCGGGCGCTTACAGATTGGCGAAATTAGTGTGTTAGTGGCGGTGGGTTGTCCCCATCGCCGGGAAGCTTTTGAAGCCTGTCAGTATGCGATCGATACCCTCAAGCACAATGCCCCCATCTGGAAAAAAGAACATTGGGCTGATGGTTCTAGTTCGTGGGTCAGTATTGGCGCTTGTGAAGCCCAGGACGAATAACCAGAACTCGACTTGTCTCGACTTGTTAAGATGGGATAGAAGTCTTCAAACTTGTGGTCTGGCGTTTTGTGGGATAAACGGTTCTGAGCGATCGCTGAAAATTAAGAACCCGGGGAAACAATTGCCCCGTTCAAGAGTCTTGCAGTCCAGTATGGACAAAACCAAAAGTGCCACTCACCCAACTCCCGGAAACGGGAACTTTTGCTAGGATAAAAGCGTCTCCAGTGCCTGGAATGTTATAGCACTCATTCCAACCCCATCAGCACCCTTTCGACTGGAAGGGGCTTCGGGCAATCATCCGGAACTTAAACGCTGACACTGCCAATCAAGCCGTTACCGGGTAAACAGTTGATGAATACCCCCGTAATTCGGATGATGTCAAAGTCTGAATTGCCAGACTCGTCTAAAAGGCGGACATCAGGGTAGCGGTCGGCAAGGAGAACACCTAAGGGTTTCGGAGAGTTCCATCGGATTATTATTTATGATTGATCCAGGGAAAAAACTCTCCACATTCTCGCCGTAAATGACGGGGTTTCCGACCCGTTTTTAACAGATGAGTTACACTCCTTCTACATCCTGGCAAACGGGTGAGGCCACTAATTCTCAAGCCTCAGTGCAACCAGATAAACTGTCAAATTACGATTTAGTCCTGCGCTGTCAGGAGGGCCTCAGCCCTGACCGGTCTGCGTTCGCTGAACTGCTACGCCGTTATCAGTCTCATGTGGATAAAATTTTGTACCACTTGGCTCCTGATTGGCAAGACCGGGCAGATTTAGCACAGGAAGTTTGGATTCGGGTTTACCGCAATGTCAAACGGTTAAACGACCCGGTTAAATTCCGGGGTTGGTTAAGCCGAATTGCTACGAATTTGTTCTACGATGAGCTACGCAAGCGCAAGCGGGTGCGCGACCCCCTGTCTTTAGATGCCCCTCGGATGTTAGAGGATGGGCAAATGGATTGGGAAATAGCTGCCGATGAACCCGGTCCCGAAGATGACTTGACGACCCGCGAATTTTACGACCAATTACGCGCCGCGATCGCTGATTTACCTGAAGTATTCCGCACGACTATCGTTCTGCGAGAAATTGAAGGGTTAGCTTATGAAGAAATTGCTGAAATTACCGGCGTTTCTCTCGGCACCGTAAAATTTAGAATTGCCCGCGCCCGTCAGCGTCTGCAAGTTCAACTTCAAACTTATTTGGACAGTTAGGCGTCGGGTTGCGCTGTTGGAAACGCAATTTTCTCATGTAACTTAACGTTGTATTTCTCAACGTTAGACGCCCAATCTATTCAGATATGATTATTAGTAAACAAGCTTGCAGTTGTGATTATTATTCAGGGTGCATTATCCAGTTTAATTTGGTGGTGGTGTTGACATGAATCCTAACTATGAATCCCATCACGCTCCCAAAAAACAAGCCCTAGGGGGTTCACGATCTTTTAATTTAACCGATCGCAATCAGCCAATGGCACTATGGAATTCCGTGACCCCAGATTCAGCCTTGATCGATGCTCACAGCGCCGATCAATTTGAATTACTCAGCGCTTACCTCGACGGCGAAGTCACTGACACCGAACGTCAACAAGTAGAGGTCTGGCTCGAACAGGATGCCTCACTGCGAGACTTACATTCGAGACTCTTAACCCTACATCAGGGATTGACCTCCCTACCGGCACCACCGCAGACTCAGCCTGTAGATGCTTTGCTCAACGGTGTCTTTAGTCGGATTGACGAAATCGAACAACCAGAAGCCGTCACGCCTCTGGTTGTCGATCGCCCAATTGCTGCTATTCCTGCCGATCAATTTGAGTTACTCAGTGCCTACCTCGATGGTGAGGTGACTGAAACTGAACGTCAGCAAGTGGAAAGCTGGCTCTCCAGTGATGCCTCACTGCGAGATTTACATTCAAAACTCTTAACCCTGCATCAGGAATGGACTGCGCTCCCGGCACCATCGGAAGCACAACCTGTCGATGCCTTGCTCAATGCGGTATTTAGTCGGATTGACGCAATCGAACAACCAGAAGCCGTCACGCCTCTAGTTACTGATCGCCCAATTGCCGCTATTCCTGCCGAGCAATTTGAGTTGCTCAGTGCCTACCTCGATGGTGAGGTGACTGAAACTGAACGCCAGCAAGTGGAAAGCTGGCTCTCCAGTGATGCTTCATTCCGAGACCTCCATTCACGACTCTTAAACCTCCATCAGGAATGGGTTGCCCTCCCGGCACCGTCCGAGGTGCAACCTGTCGATGCCTTGCTCAATGGCGTATTTAGTCGGATTGACGAAATCGAACAACAAGAAGCCGTCACGCCTCTGGTTGCCGATCGCGCCGTTGCCGCTATTCCTGCCGAGCAATTTGAGTTGCTCAGTGCCTACCTCGATGGTGAGGTGACTGAAACTGAACGTCAGCAAGTGGAAAGCTGGCTCTCCAGTGATGCTGCACTGCGTCAGGTCCATGCGGGACTCTTAACCCTGCATCAGGAATGGGTTTCCCTCCCGGCACCGTCCGAGGTGCAACCTGTCGATGCCTTGCTCAATGGCGTATTTAGTCGGATTGACGAAATCGAACAACAAGAAGCCGTCACGCCTCTGGTTGGCGATCGCGCCGTTGCCGCTATTTCTGCCGAGCAATTTGAGTTACTCAGTGCCTACTTGGATGGTGAGGCAACTCACGCCGAATCTGAACAGGTGGAAAGTTGGCTCTCCAATGATGCCACATTCAGACAGGTCCATTCGAGACTCTTAGCCCTTCGTCAGGAATTCGTCTCCTTACCAGCACCCTTAGAGGCGCAACCAGTCGATGCCTTACTCAATGGAGTCTTTAGTCGCCTTGACCACCTCGAACAATTGGAAGCCAAAATTCCGAGGGTTGGTGAAGGGGAAAATGTCGCAGTTGGGGCAGGGCGATTTGAATTGGTGAGTGCTTATATTGATGGCGAGGCAACTCAGAGCGAACGTCGTCAGGTTCAAGAGTGGCTCGATCGCGATCCCGAGGTGAAACGCCTGTATTTGAACTTGATTAAACTACGCGAAAGTGTGCAAGTTATGCCTGTTCCTGCGCCGGTACAACCTGTGCAAGAAACGGTCCAGAACTTGTTCCGACGCCTCGATCGCCAGCGTCAGCGGCGGGTTTTATGGGGTGGCGTGGCGATCGCTGCTTTGGTTTTAGCAGGGCTATCGAGCTTAATCTTCCGCGATCGGACCTATAGTCCTCAAATGGCAACGGTCCCAGCCGAAACCCAAACCCCTTCCGAACGCTTGATGATTGCCTTAAATGGTCCAGTTGTCGAGATTCCGGAAGATCCGGAAGTCACAGAACCCAAACCCATTGAATCCCGCGCTCTGTTCGTGGAATGATGGAATGATGGGATGCGCTCAAGCGGTTGAGTAGACTGTTTCCACCGGATGATCCACATCAAGGATCAGACGGTTAATGGTGAACTAAATTACTCCTAAAATCAGGTCTTGTTGATTTGAACGGGGCAAATATCATACAAAAATACCAGGCATTGAGTGAAAAGAACAAATAAAACGGGTGTTCCGATCAGCAAAAGCCCATAGCTAGAGCTACTCCCTTCACCAAAGGATCAGGCTCAATCTAGCTATGGGCTTTTGCTTGGCATTCTCTCTAGCGCTTCTAAACCCGTTGGAAAATGCTGGAGTGCCAAAAACCCAAGCAAGAATGGGTAAGACTGCGGTATAGTTTTAGATCCAAAGGACAAAAAACCGGGTTTCTGCCCTAGATGGGTTACAGAGTAACCGAGATTTTTTCAAGAACGCCGGTTGATCTTCCCTCTCTGAGACTTCTTGCAGAATTGTCTCCAGCCCCCCGGAACTCCCGGAGAGCATGGGGTTGGGGGAATCAATCCGGAAATGAAAGCAAGAGGTCTACTGTCCCCACGCCCTAGAAAAAATCGATGACTGGCATGGACAAAAATGATTTACACTGGCTATAGATATTATTTTTGCCCTAGTTTAATCCGCTAGATATTTTCGGGAACTGAGTCAGAAAAGACGGGTTTTCAGTGGAGTTAGAAAGGAATCCGACAGGAGAACCCGGACTATTTTTCTAGGGGATCCGTACAATCTCGGACACCCAGTTTTCAGATCAAACTGATGGATGAAAGCCCAAAACTTCGATGAAAAACCGGATTCCTGATCCCTGTGACCTGTTAGGATAGGGATGAGCTAGGGCGCTGGTATCGTCAAGGGAAGAAAAACCAGGTTTTTTGACAAACAGTTTACTGATGCGCCAGAAAATAGGGCGGTGAGACTTGATTTTGGGTTCTATGAATTGAGTCCTGAATGAAGGCCCTAGGACTGGGGAGAGGATTCAATCAAAGGGAGAATAAACCTGTTTTCACGGCCCCGATTTCGTGTTCCTGGGCCGGAATTTAGTCAAGAACCCCGGTTTTTAAAATCTTTACCGATGAGTTTGCAAGGGGTTTTTATCTCCGTAATTTCACGGGACCCTTAGCGATCCCCGAACGAAAACTCTCAACCGACTAATCCGGGTCAAGAGCATCCAGAACTAGGGAACAGTCCCAGAGAGCTTTACCCTCTCCAGATAAAACTTTACCCAATTTTTATCTTTCCGGCTTCTTGTCTCATTGGTCTGGTCAGGCTTGGGTTATATAATTTTTTTAGATGGAATCTATAGAGCCGCAACTTTACTAAAGATTTACACACATTTTCCTGTTATCTAGGGAACAATAGGATTGATATCATATCAATGATTTTATAGCATCCTCCTTTAGAGATAAGCTCTAAATAGGAATTGCACCGCTTGTAGATACTCTACAGGGGATGACGAGAGCTGCTCTTGAATCCCATACTTTAAGAACGCGAAACCCTTACACAGGTTTTCCGTCTTCGAGCAGGTAGGGGGGGAGTTTAGGGGTGAGTGGTTTTCCAGATATTCCGTTTGTGGAGGGCTGGAGAGTCATAGCGTCATCGAAGCATAACCCGCCTAAGTCAGAGTTACCCGGTTACATCCAGCGGTTTAGAAGTCCTGACTCGCCGATAGAGCAATCACTCTGGCGATCGCGATTATTCCCTCGCAGACAAATTTTTTGGGGGGGCTTCATAAAAGTTAACCTCGGATTGAGGGAGACTGGAGAAATTGAAGGATGAAATTCAGGATAATTTTGAAGCATTTAAACGTCATTCTATTTAGTCTATACAGGAGAGGAACCCATGAATCTTAAACAGCTATTACAAATCGCGATCGCTGGCATTGTAGCCACCTCTGTCCCCCTAATCAGCGCTCAAAAATCGGTGGCTCAGTCTGCGGCACCCCTGAGTTCCTTTCAGTGTCAGATTTCTGAGGATCAACTCTTCGTCACCCTAGCGGTTCGCCAAAATGGACAGGTGTCTGACCCGATGATCGTCTGGAAAACCGAGGAATTTAGCGGTGCAGGATACACCCCGGAACGCCGCTGTACAGAAGTCACAAACCGGCTCAATAGCTTGTTACAGGAAAATAACCAGAGTTTGCAGGGACTGTACATGACTGCTGGATTAGTTAATGGTGAGGCGGTCCTTTGTGCCGTTAGCAGTACGCGATCGGGTTGTAACACTAGAAATGTGCTGTTTACCCTCAACCATGCCAACCGTCGTAACCCGAGCCAAATGTTAAGAAATCTAGCAAGTGCTGGGGTTGTGGGGAGCGGGAACGTCATTCAAGAGTCGGGAGGACAACCCTACGTTGATTTAGAAATTCTAGTCAATCAACTCTTCTAATCCTCCTATCCTCGAACGTTGTACAAAGCATTTTGCTGGAAATCGCCCTCGTTTTGGCGAGCTGGAATGGCACGATTTCAGTCGATGGGTCCAGTCAGGAAAGAGAACCGAATTATGAGTCTGAAAAAAATGGGCCGATGGGTTGCAGCCCTTTTACTGGCAACCCCAGGCAGTTTACTCCTATCCCCCAGCAGTATGGCGTCATCCCCCACTTCAGTGGTGTCTTTTGAATGCCAGCCTTCGGATAACTTTTATACGATTCGAGCAGTCCGAACCGATGGTTCTGTCTCAGAGTCGATGATTTCTTGGAGAAATCAAGGCGATCGCCCCTCCGATGAATCTCTGGCAACCTGTCAGCAGGTGTCAAACCAACTGAATGCCGTATTGCATAATAATGGCAATAGTCTGAGTGGATTATATCTCACCGTCGGACGAGTCAATGGGCAGATGGTGGTTTGTGCGGTGAATAGCACGGATGTCGGCTGTAATCGCCAAAATGTTTTGTTTGCCTTCAATGGCAATAACCGCGCCGAGCCCGCTAGATTGCTGGCGGGATTGCTCGGGACGGATAGCTTAATTAACCTAGTCGTAGTGGGGAATTTGTTGCAGGATTTTTCCCCCCTGCCTACGCTAATTTTGACCGGGTAGTGGAGATTCTGTTTGAACCCCAAGGAGAAAAGAAGTGAGGAAAGCTTATGAGCTTTATCCAGATAGCCCGCGATTCGTGCGGAATGCGGCGCGATCGCCAAGCTTTGCACCGAGCGATCGCGCTGGTTGGCCAATCCTTGAGAGTGCCTATTCGTAAATAACCTAGAGAGAGGCGAAACTTTCTCTAGGTTTTTTATTCAGAAAAATAGAGAGAACATATAAAAGGTTACCGGAGCAATTCACGCTTTAGGTAACGCCCCTCACCAAAGCTCTATCATCCTTACCGGGTCAACCGGAATTAAAAGTCGCCAGCCGGAGTCTAACCTATCAGGAAAACCAGGTCGTGAAAGGTTAAAAATTCTCCCGTCAAATCTCTCGATTCAAAACTCTATATAACCTATTTTTATGCTATTATTTTGTCGATTTCCAACTTATTTGTTGACCACAACCTTCGCTGTGGCGATCGCCTTGGCGGTGCGGACGACCCTGGCCCTCCCCCTGGTGGCGAGTCGCTCCTTAGCCCCGGAACAGGTGAATGCGATCGCCTCCCAAACCACGGTGATTATTGCCCAAGGTTTACAGGAAGGAGACATCGAAGCCCGCCAAGAATGGAATCCTGGCTCCGGGGTGATTGTCGCCCGGGATGGCAATACTTACTCCGTCTTAACCGCCCTCCATGTCGTCAGAACCCGCGAAGTGGTCTATGGGGTCAGGACCAGTGATGGCAAAGTGCATCAGGTTGATGATGTGGAGACCCAAACTAATATTATTCCCCTGGGAGAAGAACTCGGGGAGTTCGGTGAGACGATTCAGGGACTCGATCTGGCGATCGTCACCTTTACCAGCAATCAGGACTATCCCATTGCGGTGATGGGAGACTCCCCCCACATCGATTGCGGTGCACCCGTCTATATCTCCGGTTGGCCCAATCCGGAAGACGACAGCGCCCGCCGAGTCCGCGAATTCCGAGAGGGAAATCTTACGGACATTGCCAATCCTCCCTCGGATGATGGGGGATACAGCTTACTCTATACCAACGAGACAAAGCGGGGGATGAGTGGAGGACCCGTTTTTAACCAAGAGGGCGAGTTAGTCGGCATTCACGGACGGGGACGCGCTCAGGAAGACCGCTATTGTGTCGATCCGGAGTTAAGCCAAAACAATAGTTGTGGGATTCAAACCCTGCATTTTATCGATCGCGTCCAACGGGAGCAACTGGCTCTCTCGTTTGCGGCTCCGCCAGTGGATCCAGAGGCGATCGCCCACGGGATGACAATATGGAACAGGCGGACACGATTGAAGATATTTATAAAGATTTTACTTTCTTGCGATCGCTCCTGCGGATGCCCCTCTGGAGGTTGTTCCAGCCTCTTACTGGGAGAACCCTGTAATTGAGACGCGCTTAATTTCCCCATTTTGGGACCGCTTCCTACAGAATGGGATGGGACATACCCTACCCCATTTCCCCCCTTTATGTGGCATTTTATCCCAGAGACCTTATCCACAGCTTGTTTTATCTGACTCGCATGAAAACCGCTATTGCTGGTGTTGTCGTCTTTCTCGTGACATTGCCCTCCATTAGGGCAACTGCTTCTCCTGCCTGGATGCTTAGGGGAGAACCCTCCCAGGCAGAGGACCGGCAACTGCTTCAACCTCCCACAGAAAGTCCCAACGCCCCAGCAAAAACCGCACCCTTCAGGACTCTGTTGCCGAATCAAGAAAGAGACCTCTCCCCCAACCCCTCCCCTACGAGGGGAGGGGCTTTGATTCTCCCTTCCCTCGTAGGGAAGGGGGTTGGGGGGTTAGGTCTCCCCGTAACCAGCAGAATCCTTAACGGGGGGGCTATACACAGGCCTGCCTACCCAGGCTCCTTGAGAACACAGGTCTTTGATACCGGGATTGGGGAACAGGACAATGTTTCCGACTCCTTGAGGAATAATAGTCCGGTTCTCTTGTCTCAAGACTATCCAAATTCCCCCTTATCCGAGCCGTCATCTCCTGTCAACGGGACCCTGGACGATTCGGCCCCGCTTTTCCCCCTCTCTCAGGGACTTCTGGATGGGGACCCAATGGCGCAAACGACCTCGAACTCCCAACTCTCCGACGTTCAACCCACGGACTGGGCATTTCAAGCTCTCCAATCCTTGATTGAGCGCTACCGTCTGGTTTCCAAGGGTATCCGGATGGGACGTTTCGGGGCGATCGGGCTTTAACCCGCTATGAGTTTGCTGCCGGTTTGAATGCCTGCCTGGAACGGATAAATGAGCAGATCGCCAGTGCAGGGGAAGTGATTTCTGGCGATGATTTAACGGCCCTCGAACAATTGCAACGGGAATTTGCCGCAGAATTGGCAACGTTACAAGGTCGGGTGGACAATTTAGAGCTGCGAACCGCTGAATTAGAGTCGCAACAATTTTCCCCCACGGCAGTGTTGGGGGGAGAAGCAATTTTTGCCTTAACCGGAGGGACTGGAGGAGAACCCCCGGGAGAGGGAGAGAATAATCTGGTGTTTTCTTATCTCGCGCGCGTCGGGTGGTGGCTTCTTTTACCGGGAGAGATAGACTCCGATTAGAGTTATCTTCGGGCAATTTTGGCGATCGCGGTTTTGCTAGTCCGGAGTCTTTTAATACGGATATGGCATTGCTGTCTTATCAAGGGGGATTTGGCGATCGCGTGGTTTTGGATAAGTTAGAATATCGCTTTGCTGTAACGGATCGCGCGGTGGTGACTTTCCGTCCGGTTGGCTTTAGTTTAAGTAGTGTTCTGACGGCTAACTCCGGCTATTTTGATGCTGGTTGAGGCGCCCTGTCGCGGTTTGCTGAAGCGAGTCCGATTTTTAAAATTGGCAGTCCGAACGGCCTGGTGCTGGGGTGGATTTGTTACTCAGCGATCGCGTGTGATTACAGGCGGCTTATGGCACGCGCAATAGTAGCAGTCTCACCGAAGGCGGTGGGATAACAGGCGGGATCATAGTGCGACGGGGATACAATTGCTACTCAAACCGACTAATACTGCGATCGCGGGTTTAACTTATGTGAATGCCTACGCCAAACATGGTCCGCTGGATACTTTCACCGGCAGCTTTCTGGCAGATACGGGCGGGTTTATGGATGAACCGGCTCAGATTAATGCGATCGGCGGTTCCCTGCAATGGCGCTTTCATCCGAATCTCACCTTTGGTACTTGGGGAGCCTGGATGTTCACCAATTCCACCGTTTCCGATGCCTCTGCCACCACCACCACTTACCTCTTTTCCCTGGGATATTCCGACCCCTTCGGCAGACCCGGAGATTTGCTCGCCTTGCTCGTCGGTCAACCCCCGAAATTAGTGGATGGCAGCGATTTATTTTTAGGGGAAGACCCGGATACCTCCCTCCATTTTGAAACCTTTTATCGCTGGCGAGTCAGCGATCGCATTTCTATTACCCCGGGCATCATGTACATCACCAATCCCGAACATAATGCTAATAATGAAGATATTTTTATCGGCACCATTCGCACCACCTTCCGCTTTTAGGAGACTCATGTTCATGTCTGTAAAACCGTGTCAAAATTAATCATTTCCTCTAACTTTATTCCCCATGCTGCTGGGTGTCTCATTTCATCCGCTAGAGTCATCGCCCAAGAAACCGAACCCTGTCTGGTCGAAGCCAGACCCGGCCCGAGTCCTGTACCCGCTTGTCCCCCCAGACTCCGCACCCCCATTCAACCCACCTTTTCCGAAGAGGAAAGACGCGGATTTCAACAGCGCGGATTTGACAATTTTTTACGGGATGCCCTGAATGGGAATAGTGACCCGATCGGTGGTGGAACCATTGGCGGAGGCGTGGAAAGCAATGCCGGACTTGAACCGATTTCTCCTGAAGTTCGGGGGATTGGCCCGACTTTTGACCCGACTGATGTGATTATTCCTCGCGGTGGGGTCAGGGGGCGGTGAAATTAACCACTGAGTTATAGATTTTTAACCACTGATTTCACGGATGTTCACTGATTTTACAAAACTTTACAAAATTTTCTTTAAAAAAAGGAAAATTTGCTTGACAGGGGGGATTGACTCTGATAAATTTTTATTTA
>CAWGFK010000064.1:0-23459 GCA_963821735.1 uncultured cyanobacterium | reverse complement strand
TTAAAGATCTATCTACTGGATTAGAAACGCTTCTGATTTCTGAAACGCGGAATGTGGATCCCGGCAGCGGCATGAACAATGATAACCTGGGGACTGTCGGCACTCCAAACGCTGTCTTATCAGAGGATGCTTTTACCAGTTTCAACTTTAATCAGGGGAGAGAGTATAGCTTTTTTCAAAAAGTTACGATAAAACTACTGAGGGGACTCGTGGAACTCACACAAACACGGTCTATTCGACTAGCTTGCTAAATCCTGAGCGATGGAACACTCCGGTAACCATTACTAACAATAACTATGACGAAAGTCTGAATGGGAGAACGGTCAATGGTCGCGATCGCGTCTTTGTTTGAGGGGAATTTGTTATCGGGTCTAACGTTATTTTTTGAGGATAACGGGATCGCCGGAAATAATGACTACGATGACTTTATGGTATCAGCCAAAGTCGCGAAAGTATCCGTACCGGAACCAGCGACCGTGATAGGTTTAGGAATTGTATCAGGCGCAATGGCCTTGTCTCGTCGTCGTAAATCTAGTCCTGGGTGTTAGATAGCAGTCTGGATGATATAACGGGTTAAGCAAGGGCCTTTGCCATAATACCCGACTGTGAATAGAGAAATGACCTAACCTAAGAAATGCCGCTCATAGTTGTGAGCGGCATTTCTTAGGTTTAGTGCATTTAAGAAGAGGCGCGTTTAAGCTTGTTGGCAACCACACCCAAAACGGGAGCACCAGAAATTTTTAATTCTTCCAGAGCTTTGGAGATCGAAGCTCGATCAGTCTTAGCCAGTCCCACCACCAAGATTAGACCATCAGTTTGATCCGCAAGGATGCTGCCATCTGCAAGACCCATAATCGGTGGGGTATCGTAGATCACCAAGTCAAAAAAGTCTTGAAATTGCTCCATGAGGGCGTGCATTTTTTTAGAAGAGAGGAGCTTAATTGGGTCATCAGGCACTGACCCAGAGGTTAACACAAAACAGAGTGTTCTCTCCCGAGGGTCGCTGAATCAGATCATTGAGACTGATATCAGTGGAAATCGCATCTGTGAGTCCCTGAAAATTGGGCAGATCTAGTCGCGTATGTAGCTGAGGAGATCGAAGATCTGCATCTACCAGCAACACTCGTTGACCGATCGCGGCGGCTGCTTCCGCCAAATGCAAAGCAACAGTAGACTTGCCATCTCCTGCTTCTGCCGAACCTATAACCAAGGAATGGATAGGAGAGTTTGAACTGAGCAAACGGATATTTGTGTGTAGCGATCGGAAACCTTCCACAAACGGTGGAACTGTTGTAATGATCGCAGCAGATAAAACAGTTCCAGTTCCTGAACGATTCCCTGATGTTTGGCGAGCCAAAGTGACAAAAGCAGGTTCCGGAGAGAGTTTTTTGACTGACTTGCCAAGCTTCTTGAGTTCTTTGGTGAAAGGAATCACACCCAGGACCGGCAATTTTGTAGCCAAACGGATTTCCTTGGGGACATGGAAAACCGTATGCAACACCTCCACAAGAAAACCAACACCGACTGCCAGCAGGATGCTTAAAATGACCGCTACGGCTAACTCGCGGCGGGTTTGAGTAACAGTAATAGAGACAAAATTACCGCTTTCATCCCGAGGAACTACCGGGGGATTCGATCAATTCCCAAGGTACGTCATTGCGAGCCGCATCCACACGCAAAGCTTCTCGTCTAGCTAAAAACTCCTGAAGGGTGTTTGTCGATACCTCAAGTTCGCGGTTGATGTCGGTATATTCGCGCGAAACTACGGGCAATTCTGTGAGGGCTTAGTTAAAGTTTCTTCAGCTTCAGCGAGGGTTTGCTCCCGAGCCTCGATTTCTCGAGATTTCACTACCAACCTGCTGTACAACTGATTCAGCCGCTAGGCGCGATTGCAGGTATAAATTGTCAAGTTTTTCGCGCAACATCAAGATTGGTTCGCTGTCATCAAAAAACATAGCTGATTGGATGGCAAGCTCTCCTTCAAGCCTTTGAATCTGAGCGATTAAATTTTCATAAGCCTTGGCCTCTCGCGAGAGAATGGTGACGGGATGCTTTTCGCGCAACTGCTTTTGGAGGTTTTGGTACAGTGTTCGCTGTTGTTGTAGCTGTGCATTCAGTGCTGATCGCTGTCTTTGAATAATTAAAAGGTGTTCAGAAAGAAGTCTATCGGCCAGATTGGGATCCATTAAGTTATAGTTTTGGCGCAGCCGTTGCAAATCGCCTTGGAGAGTGTCAACTTTCTCCTGGAGTTCGGGGAGTTGCTCCTCAATAAAGTTAATACCCTGCCGCAAACTGGCTAGGCGTTCTTCAACGCTGTATTTTAAATAAGTCTCTACTAATTGATTTAATACCGCTTCTACTCTTTTAGGATTTTCATCTTTGTAACTTACGACTAAAATTTTTGTACCTTGCTCTTTGTTACCTTTTCCTACGGTGATCCGAGTCATTTCAATGTTCCTAACCACCGCTCCATATTTGATATTAGGATACTCGGTTTGGAGTTCTGTAGATCGCTGGCAACATCAGTTTCGGACTTTTTAGGACACGAATCAAAGTTTGGTAGTCTACCAAGCTAGTTTCTTCAATTCTTGCCCGTTGAAGATCCCCATCTCCCCCTGAACCTCTAGCCATCACATACTGCCGAGCTAACCGCCCTTCTGCTGTTACGGGCTCAACTAACAGCTTAAAAGAGCCTTGGTACATAGGAATGGTTTGACGAGAACCTCGGACAATCACTGCTCCTGCCATTACACTCAAGGCGATCGCCACCAAGAGCATGATCGGGGTTCTTCTCCGGAAGACTGCAAATAGCCAAGCTACGTCAAATTTTTCTTCATCACTGGGTTCGCTACTTTCCCGGTAAAGCGTCGATAATGATACTGGATGTTGTAGTTCATGAGGCTTGGGAGATGATGAAAAATGCGGTAAATGGCGATCGTAATCCATAATTAACACCTTTAGGTTTTTGGTTACACGAGGGATCCGTCACAAGTTCCTAGCTGGTCTCTGACACTCATCACCGACGAGGCAGTCTTAGATAGTCAAATATCCCAAAAAAGTCAAAAATTCTTAGAAATCCAGTGGCATTCGTACTAAAGCCAGTTGCCGTGTTAACCCTGTCACTAAATGTAGCTAACCCAGAGCGGTTGATGACAACGATATCGTTATCCCGCAGAATTGGATTAGTTTGCTCATTAATTGCAGCATCGAGATCGATGGTGATAATACGGTGAACAACTGTACCATTCGGATTAAGACGAAGCAGTTCAACCCTATCCTGATTCGCCCGGTTGAGATCCAATCCCCCCGCTGCCAGCAGGGCTTGGTTTAAAGGGCTGTTGGGTGGAAGCCTTAGATTACCCGGTCTGACCACTTCTCCCACCACATTAACTTCAATCCCTTCGGGAGAAAAATTAGTTCTAGCTAATACCCCAGCTTCGTTGGGATTAATGACAGAAGCAGTAGGAATAAAAATAGTATCCCCATTTTGCAGAATAGGGTCCTGAGTGAAATCCCCGGTTTGTAACAGTTGCCACAAATTTAGATTCAAAACTTGGTCGCCGCCGGTTATGGTAGGTCGGCGCAACTGGATCTGACGAATATCTGCATCCGGTTGAATTCCCCCAGCCAACTGGAGCGCTCGGGTGACCGTTGGCAGACCCGCAGCTCTGATTCCTTCTCCTGTCTCGGATCCCAGGATAGTATAGGTCCCTGGACGCTCAACGGCTCCTACCACCGCCACAGTCCGAGGCAGTTCCGTATCTCTCGAAAAGCTGGTTGTTGCCAGTTGACGGGTTTGTTCTAGGTTGACTTGAGGAGATGTAGGTACAAATATCACGTCTCCATCTCGCAAGGTGATATCCTGACGACCTTCACCGAGTTGCAGCATGGCCCAAAGATCAAGGGTTAAAACTTGCTCTTGACCCGCCCTCGATAATCGCCGTACTTGGACTTGACGAATATCAGCGGCCAGAGTGACGCCCTGAGCAATTTCTAATGCTTGTACTACAGTGGGGTATTGAACACCCGGAATATTTCCCGCTCCTGGCGTCAGGCGCATGATGTAGGAACCAGGACGAGTGACTTCTCCAGAAACCCAAACGTTTAGCGGTCGAGGAGCCACCAGACTCACGGCTATTTGGGGACGTCTGAGTACCTGTTGGTAAGCGGCTTCGATCGCCCGACTCGCTTCTTCTGAGGTCAACCCCTCCAAATTCACCGTGCCAATCAGGGGCAAGTTCAGTCTGCCATCTACCGGAATCTGGTACTGACCGCTGTACTCCGGAAGTCCCAAAATATTCACATTTACCAGATCGCCACCCCCTAGGGTATAAGCCTCCGATATTGGCATCGTGGGATTGGTTTGTCTTTGCTCTAGTTCATTCTCTTCTCCCCTCGGTTCCTGAGCTACACTTGGAGCAGAGCAAACCATTGCTGCCACCGCCAACAGAGTCATCCCCACAACTAAGTGGATTATTTGTTTGGGCTGTTGTACATCAAAGTGACCTTCAACCCGAGTCCGATTCAACTGCTGCTGCTTATCCATATTGGTTTTCTGAGGTGCTACCTGCCTACAATGCCTTGGTGTGGTTAGTCATCTCGGAGTATTTCCTGCATCATTTGGGGCTTCTTATTACTTGTTTCTTAGCTTATTTTATGATATAGTTAGACTGACTGACAACCTTTTCCTACCCCCAACGATAACATAGGGTTCAAACTGACTTGCTTAGGGATGATGCAGCCAAAACTCTCAACTTAAAACTTCAAAAATACCTCGTTCTTTGTAGAAGGAGGTTTAGTAAAGCTTCATAAGCCCTAATTGGCAAAATAAATTAGAAGGTTAAAACTTTGGGGATTAGTCACCAAAACAAAAGATTTAATGAAAAGTCAATCAATTCAGGCAATAAACCCAACTTATTAAAAATAATTTGAGTGACTTAAATCAGCTAAAAATGTCAAAATTATTGAACTCCCTCCAGCGCATTTATTAGCTCTATAATCCAAACAACAAAAAAGCACAAAAAAGAAGTGATGTTGAAGCTATGTTACATAACATAATAAAGTATTTTTAAATTTAGCTTTTTTAAAATTTGACAACTCCAAAAAATTTTTTTATGTTACCATAAAATATCCAATTTTAACAACAAGTATTTATCGGGTAAAACCTTGAAGGATGGTAAAATTATAATAACGCTTAGAAAACGCTAACTTTTACTTTGAAACCTTTAATCTCATCTAAGAGTAGAAAGCGGGTTCCCCTTAATTATAATAACTTATAACTTGTCAAGTTGTAGATTTTTCTCCCTGGATATAAGCCAGAGTAATTCTATGAAACAGTTACTTTTAAATCCCATTATTCTCCTTCTGGTCAGCGGGATAGGTCTCGTTTATATTTTATTATTCTATAACTCTGTCAGCAGCAATAAAAAAATAGCGACATGGATAGAAGATGCCGGTATTTTTTTATTTTTATTTCAGATCCCCGGGTTAAGTATAGAACCCTTTCCCAGATTTCATCCAATGGGTCTCTACAACCTGGATAAAACAATTCCTGCTTTAGTGGTGCAAATTGCTGCGTACGCGGCGATTCTTTTTGTATTATCACCCCAACTGAGGCGAAATCTTAAAGATGTAATTTATAGTTTTTCCATTATCACGATCAAAAACCCTTTTTTACTGGTATTTCTATTGCTGATCTTGCTGTCTGCCTTTTGGTCAGAAACAAGAGATTACACTTTAAAAGCATCTTCTGCCTTTTTATTGATTACGATTGTTTCGGCTTATATTGGCAAGCGATATAGTTTTGAAAAACTTGATAAAATACTTCGGTGGAATCTGGCTTTAAACGCAATTCTCAGTGCTTATTACGCCCTGCTAGTTCCTTCCGTAGGAATCAATGCAACTAAAAATAGCTGGCAAGGAATTAATAGTCATGCAAATCCCTTTGCAGCGTTGATGGCTTTAAGTTCAGCACTCTGGTTATTTGAGACCTTGAACAATCCCAAACGTCGTTGGCTTTCTGGGGGGTTGAGCTTGTTGTCACTGTATGCTTTGCAGAGTGCTGAATCAGCAGGAGCAAAAGTCAACTTTCTAGCCCTAATAAGCTTGTTATTAGTGTCACGGTTTCTAAAGCGTTTAAGTTTTCACTGGGCGATGTTTATGATTGTCCTTTTTCTAGTAGTGGGTATCAGTTTATCCCTAGTTGTTACAGAAAACCTGGAAGCCATTGTGGTCGATGGTTTGGGTAAGGATTTAACCTTAACGGGTCGGACACCTCTTTGGGAATATTTGATTGTAGAAAAGATCACATTGCGGCCCTGGTTAGGCTATGGATTTCATGGATTTTGGCAACCTTGGCGCGGCAGTGACAACCCAGCAGCTAACGCCCTCGATGGTAAGCTCTGGATGCCGTCAGGGGATGGTTTTTGGACACCCCCTCACGCTCATAATGGCTTTATGGAGATTATTTTAGAGCTAGGTTGGGTGGGATTTTTTATATTCGCTCTTTCCTTTATAATCACTTTATTTGCCGTAGTCCAGTGTCTGGTTCGGAAGGAGCCTGGATACAAACCCATTGACTCCATCTTGCCCCTAATACTGTTTATGTACATCATTTTTCCAAACTTGACGATTAGCCGTCTAACTGAACCGACGGAAATTTGGTGTTTTTATGTGATCATAGTAGTGGGAACAAGCCTGGACCCCATCAGGAAGCAATTGAATCAAAAAGAAAGAATGGAGCCTACTTACTCACCTCTTCCTAGACGAACGTCATTCCAAAAGTAAAGTTGAGCGGGAGTTTCCTTGGGAGTACCTGGAGAAGGAGAACTGTGAACAAGTCAGTTTTGAGTTCCAGATAAGGGTAGTTCTAGGGATTGAAGTCTCTCAGGACTCCTTACTCTGGATTTGTCTACATTGAATGGAGGTAGGCGCTCTATTCAGAGTAGGGTTGAAATTCGAGGACTCCAGCAGCAAGAGCGTTTGGGGTTGAGGAAAATTTTCAGACATCATAACAGTTCTGGCTGGATCTAGGTAAAAAAATTATGTGAAGGTTTAATTTGTGGTTCACTTAGATTAATATAGAGAACAGATAAAAAACCTCCAAGAACTATAGAGGCTCGGAAGAGCCGGTTTCCTTGGGAGAAAGTCCGGCTACGTTGCCTGATTAACCTGAGCAGTCTCTGCCGAAAGCTACGTTTTACCCTGGAAAACCTTTTAATTTTGGGTGCATTTAATGGTTACCTGGGTGGAATGAACACTGTGGAAAAATTGCTTCGGCCACTGAGACCGAGGCGGTTTCAAGCCGATCAAGAAATAACTGGAAACTCCTGCTTGAGTTTCCAGGGATAAGTCTGCTAATCGTTACATAACCCCCAGGGTAGAAATCTAAAAAGTTTTGAAGTAAGGTTGCGAGATCCGCATCCTAACTTGATCCTTATATTATAACCTTGATGGGGAGGCCCTCACCAACTTTGTGTCTGGAATGAACTTACGACAACAGGCCCTCAAAGGAGTTCTTTGGTCTGCCATCCAGAATTGGGGTACTCAAGTCATCTCCTTTCTCGTATTCTTTGTCCTGGCCCGCTTACTCGAACCGAAGGCATTCGGTTTGGTCGCCCTAGCGGGAGTGTTTTTCTCGTTTATGGAACTTTTTCTGGGGCAGGGATTTGCAAATGCCCTCGTCCAAAGAGATGAGCTAGAGCCAGAACATTTAGACACTGCATTTTGGATTAACCTGAGCATTGGTGGGACTCTGATGGCAATCGCCATTGCCTTTGCAGCACCAATTGCTAACTGGTTCGATCAGCCGCAGTTAGCGCCGATCCTACAATGGATGTCACCGAGCTTTTTGTTGGCAGCCTTAAGCGATGTACAGCAGACGCTATTTCGTCGGCAACTTGCCTTCAAAGCTTTATCCATGCGATCGCTCGTTGCGACCTTCATCGGGGGTCTAGTTGGTGTTATCATGGCCCTTCTCGGATTGGGGGTCTGGAGTCTGGTTGGACAACGATTGAGCAACGCATTAGCCGGAGTTCTAGTTCTGTGGTGGACCAGTGAGTGGCGACCGGGCTTGAAAGTATCTCTTAGGCACGCGAAGGAACTCTTTAGCTTTGGAATTAGTATCATGGGTTCCCAGATCCTCACGTTCTTCGTCCTGCGTGCCGATGATTTTTTAGTGGGAAAATTTCTTGGGGCTGTAGAACTTGGGTATTATACGATCGCCTACCGTGTGCTACTGATGATCACCCAGCTACTTTACACCACCACCAACCAAGTCGTGCTGCCTACCTTTTCCAGACTTCAACAAGAACCCGAACGGATGCGACGGGGGCTTTATAACGCCACTCAGCTATCCAGCCTGATTTCATTACCCTTATGCTTTGGTATGGCTGCACTAGCTCCTGAGCTGGTACTCGGCTTGTTTGGAGAGCAGTGGCTCCCCAGTGTTACCACTATGCAAGTTTTAGCATTCGTTGGCCCGATGCAGTTAAGCCAAGGTATCGTCTCCAGTGCGATTACAGCCTTGGGCAAGCCAAACTGGAACCTAAAGGTCAATTTCCTCAACGCCATAGCAAGTGTCGTAGCGTTTTCCCTTGCGGTGCAGTGGGGAATTGTAGCCGTAGCCGCCGGTCGGTTGCTTAGTGGGTATTTTGTGGCACCGATTCGCGTGGGTATGCTTTGTCGGCTGCTTTCTATCAAGCTAACCACCTATTTCTACCAATTTGCTACACCGCTAGTCGCTTCCCTGGCAATGGTCATCAGCATCATGGGTGCGAAATACCTGCTGATTGACTGGCTGAACTGGCAGGCATTACTAGCAGTTTGCATCGTTGTGTCCGCAGGAGTTTACAGTCTAATTCTATGGCTTATAGATCCCCAGCTAGTTCGCGAAGCTTTGGAGATGGCCCGTTCAATCCTCTCCCGCAAAAAAAGAAATATTAAATAACCCTTTTTGTCTTTCTAATTAGTTGAATCATGGATAAAAACATTCAAGGACGTATCTTTCTGGTTGGCTGTCCGAGATCGGGGCACCACGTTATTGCAAAGCATGATAGCGGCACACCCGAAGATTGCTTCTTTCCCGGAATCCCACTTTTTTGAACATCTCAATGCCTCTTGGCCTTGGGGTTTAGTGTTTGGATTGGCTTCGCGCCGAGCGCAATCTCAGTTCGAGAAGTTTCTCCGCGCTATCAGTGAAGAAGAAATGCAGCAATATGTGCCACAAAAAGCAGGGTTTAGCCAGCAGTACGCTTCTGGATTTATCGAAGTCCTTGATACCCTTACCCACAAGCAAGGTAAGAGCTTATGGCTGGAAAAAACTCCTCAACATATCCACCAGATCCCTAGCATAGAAAAATTTGTCAAAAATGCTAAGTTTATCCACTTGATACGCAACGGGACTGACGTCGTATCCTCCCTATATGAAGCGTCACGAAAGCATCCAGAAAAAACCTGGGGTGGCCCGTGGGACATTGACAAATGCATCCAAACCTGGACTAGGGATGTAGAAGTTTCTCGTAACCACATCAATCAGTCCAATCATAGACTGGTGCGCTACGAACATCTTGTAGAAGACCCTCAATCAGTCTTGAAAACACTATGCGAGTTCATGGGTGTAGAATTCGATGAAAAAATGCTTCAAGAGTATGGTGAAGCTGCAAAGCAGGTGGTCCGGGAACACGAGTGGGCTTGGAAAGCATCGGCAGGTGAACCGATCCGCAATGCAAATGGCGAGAAATTTGCCAAGCTATTTGATCAAGGGCAAAGAGAATACATTATCCAGCAAGTGTCGAAAGTCAAGTTAGAAGAATTCGCTCCCTAACTAATGGCTAGATTAGTTTAATCACTTAGTTAAAAAGGAAAAAATAGAGTATGCATAATAAAGCTCGGCTAAAATCGTGGGTGCGTGCTTATTTACAGACGCTCCGAAATTTTGCTAGAAGCTTGAAAAGTTATTGGGTTCAACCCTTTAGAATGTTGCCTTTTAGTTCCGAAATAATCGGACCTCCTAAAGGATTTTATTTATCTACAAGGGACTGGATTACTAAGACTAAAACAAGTCCGGAAAAATTTTCAGAAAACTACCAAGAAATCTATCCTAAATCTTGGGTTTACCGTGCTGCACCTAAAACAATGGATGACACGATTCACTGGAAATTCCCGCAGCAATATCAACGGGAAGCACCAGATGCCTTTTTAGCTTTGATCAACGAGGGAAGGGTATGGAGTGGAGGGGGTACAGTCATTACTCCGGATGATCGAGTTTTAGCAGATATTTCCAAAGAAATTGGTCTATCGATGGAGAACCATTCCATATTTTCCCAATGGAAATTACCCTCGGTTGAAAAAATAGAGGGTACAGTAGCAGTGTTATCAGCTCCTTTGGGGCAAGTTTACTTTCATTGGATGTTGAACGTCCTGCCTCGCATTGATTTGTTGAGAAAAGGTGCGGTTAGCTTTGATAAAATTGATAAATTTTTAGTGAATGAAATCTTGCATCCTTTCCAAAGAGAAACCTTGAATAAATTAGGGATTGCCGATAGCAAAATAATAGAAAGCCATCGCGGTACTCATCTCAAAGCTAAAACCCTCTTAGTTCCATCAATTCCAGGAAAACCGGGAAATGTGATCCCACTTTGGACCTGTGAGTTTTTGAGAAATGAGTTTTTAGATGGAACCCCCTTACAGAAATCCACTTGTCCCGAACGGATCTATATTAGTCGAAGTAAAGCCACACATCGACGAGTTATCAATGAAACGGAGATAGTAAGTTATTTAGAACAATATGGATTTCAGAGCGTCCAATTAGAGTCCATTCCCCTCAGCGACCAAATTTTATTATTTTCGTCAGCTAAAGTCATTGTAGCCCCTCATCGGGGGGGGACTGACCAATATTGTATTTTGTAATCCGGGGACCAAAATCTTAGAATTATTTTCACCCAATTATGTCAATGGCTGTTTTTGGACAATTAGTAATCATCTCGATTTAGACTACTATTATGCAATCGGGAAAGGAAAAACCCCGCCTATCAATTTTGATCCTCATAAAGTTGAGGAAAATATTGAAATCGAAATTAGTACGTTCAAAAATCTGATCAAGTGGTTAGGAGTCGGCTAACTCTACCCATAAAGTTAGCAGAAACTTCCTAAGTTTTTCCAGTTTTTAACATCTGTTTGTTCAAAGAATAAGCTATTCTTGAATAAGCTGAAGTAAGCTCTAACAAATGGTGCTCAAGGAAAAGTTTAAATGGCTGATTTACGACAATTAACAACTCCGGTTGCTTTTATTATTTTTAATCGCCCCGATACCACTGCACGAGTCTTTGAGGCAATTCGGCAAGCGAAACCCCCCAAACTGTTAGTGGTTGCTGACGGCCCTCGGGAAAATAGACCGGGGGAAGCCGAAAAATGCGCCGCTACTCGGGCAGTCATCGATCAAGTAGATTGGGGGTGCGAAGTTCTCAAAAATTATTCTGAAACTAATTTAGGCTGCAAGCGCCGAGTTTCTAGTGGGATCGATTGGGTCTTTCAAACCGTTGACGAAGCGATTATTGTTGAGGATGACTGCCTGCCTCAACCCGAATTTTTCTCCTACTGCGATGAACTGCTTGAGCGATACCGACAGGATACCCGAGTCATGCATATCGCGGGTAGCAATTTCGGCATTACTGGTAAAAATCCCCAGGAAAGCTACTATTTTTCGCGGCGCACTCATATTTGGGGATGGGCTACTTGGCGTCGCGCTTGGCAGCATTACGATGTCAATATGAGGTTATGGCCCGAACTGAAACAACAAAATCGCCTCATTGAAATTGTTGGTAATAAACCTGAAGCTGATAAAAAAACTGAGATTTTTGATAAAGTCTATGGTGGAGCGGTGGATACCTGGGATTATCAATGGCATTTTACCTGTTTGTGGAATGGAAATTTTACCATTATTCCCAATACCAACATGGTGGAAAATATTGGATTTCACCAAGATGCATCAACTCATACCACAGCACCCCCCGGTGATTTTGGGGATATGAAAGTCGAAAAATTACAGTTTCCCCTTATTCATCCTCAATTCTTTATTAGAGAAGATGAGGCTGACACTTTATATTTTAATAAGATGCACAACCCGACGGTAATAACCAAAATCAAAAAGAGGATTAATAAACTCTTTCAGAACATAAGTTAATGCTTAAATTAATAGAGACTCTGTTAATTTAAGAGATCAGTCAGGTTTAAATTACAAAACGTAAAGTGTAGTTAACTGACTAGAGTAGAAAGGAAATTGATGTCAGTGGTGGGCATAAACAGCCGGTAAATAGTTGTCAAATAAGGAGAGGTATGAATTTTCTGATTGTTGGGGCTAATTTCTATAACAAAGGTGACTCAGTTAATGTTGCTGAGTGTCATCGAATCTCTAAAGCAGCGATATCCAAATAGCCGTATTTGTGTGAGTCCGACGATTGGAACCCAGGAGCAAATAGATAGCTTAGGGGTGGAAATTTTAGACTTATCCCCTGTTTCATGTGGGGGCGGGTAAAACGTTTGAGCGTTACTTGAAGTTTGGTAAGTTTCTGCGATTTCTCCGCAACGATCCCAAAGGGACAATAAAATGGAAAAATGTAGATGCGATTTTCGATATTTCTGGTTTTGCATTTTCGGATCAATGGGGAATTAATCCGGTAAAAAATCTTAGTATTTTTTTAGATGAGGCGGTCAAAAATCATACCAAATATATTTTGATGCCACAAGCTTTTGGCCCATTTGAAGGGGAAGGCATGAAAAAATATATGACAGAGGTATTGCAGAAAGCGGATTTAGTGTTTCCCCGCGATCGCGTCTCTTACGAGTATGTTAGTTCTCTAGTGGATGACCCCGCTAAAATTAAAATGGCTCCGGATATTACTTTAACCTATGGGGGGGGAAGTAAGGAGTTAGGGAACTATTGCTGTGCTATTCCAAATGGCAGGATTTTAGATCAAGGGGCTGAACTGTGGGCAACGGAATATGAAAAGCTATTGAATGAGACGATCGCAAAAATATGTAGCCAAACGGATTTGCAAGTGAAGGTTCTGATCCACGATACGGGAAAGATAGATTCAGAACTCGCCCAAAAACTTGTGGACAACAATGATAGCGATCGCGTCACAATCGTTGCTGAAGAAGATGCACTCAAACTAAAAAAAGCCATCGCTCAGAGCCAGTTTGTGATCGGGTCTCGCTTCCATTCCCTCGCCTCTGCTTTATCGTCAAATGTACCCTCAATTGCCTTGGGATGGTCTCATAAATACACGATGCTGTTTGACAATTACGGAGTCGCTGAATATTCCTTTCTAGCACCGGATCCTAAAATTATGGAGCGTCTCGATACACTTCTGAATCCTGGAGATCGCGCGGCGATTCGCTCGAAATTGCAGCAGGAAAACGAAAAGGTAAAAGCCGAGTCGGAAAAAATGTGGGCAGCGATCGGAGCAAAACTATGAAAATTTTACATTTAAGTCAATCCGACATAGAAGGCGGTGCCGGCTAGAGGAGCCTATTGGTTGCATAATGCCTTGCAACAGGCGGGGGTGGAATCCCAAATGCTGGTAGCTTCTAAAGAGAGTCACGATCCCGCTGTCATCGGTCCATCAGGAAAAGTTAGAAAGGGATTGCAAGAACTGCGCTGCAAAATCGATGGGTTTCCCCTTCTTTTTATCCAGACCGAGATCCCACTCTTCTCTCTATCTTGGCTGCCTAATAATACCGTTAAAAAAGTGAATAGTATCGCTCCGGATATTATTAACCTTCACTGGTTAGGCTTGGCTTTTTTAACGCCTGAAAATTTAGCAAAATTTAAGCAACCAATTGTCTGGACATTGCGGGATATGTGGGCATTTACTGGGGGGTGTCATTATACCGGAAATTGTGAAAACTACCTAACTCAATGTGGCGCTTGTCCTGCTTTAAAATCTGATAAACCGAACGATATTTCTCGGCAATTTTGGGCCAAAAAGTTTAAAGCGTGGCACGACCTCAATTTTACAGTTGTGACGATTAGTCATTGGTTGGCAGATTGCGCCAAAGAAAGCAGCATTCTCAAGAACAAAAAAATCCAAGTCATTCATAATGCGTTGGATGAATCAAAATATAAGCCGATGCCGAAAAAAATCGTTAGGGATATACTCGGCTTAAATCCGGAGAAAAAAATTGTTTTGTTTGGGGCTGTGAATGCGACTTCAGAAAAGAGAAAGGGATTTCAATATTTAGTAACCGCCCTAAATAAGCTGGCCCTTAGTGGTCTGAGCGAAAACATCGAATTGGTGGTTTTTGGGGCTTCCCAACCTAAAAATCCTCCCGATTTAGGGATGAACGTAACTTACATGGGATGGCTGAACGATGACATTTCGTTGGCGATTCTTTATGCAGCGGCGGATGTGATGATAGTGCCTTCACTGCAAGAAGCGTTTGGAAAGACGGCTATGGAATCGTTAGCTTGCGGGACACCCGTGGTGTCTTTTGATTCGACCGGGTTAAAAGATATTGTGGAACATCAAGAAAAATGGCTACCGTGCCGAGTGTTTTAGTTCGGATGATTTAGCCAATGGAATTCGTTGGGTGTTGGAGGACGAAGAACGCTGGCAGGCTTTGTCCCGTCGAAGCCGAGAAAAAGTAGAGCAAGAGTTTACACTGGAAGTACAAGCGCGCACTTATTTAAAGCTTTATGAAGAGATTTTGCAGTCTTCTAATCAGTCGGTTAGGGGATGATAGGAGTTGGGAAATTTTGACTACAATAGGTCTGGATATATGGAAAGAAAGACTATAGCTGCGATCGCCACTTGTCACAACCGCAAGGATAAAACTTTGGCAAGTCTGGACGCGCTGTTCAAGCAAAAACTCTCTGATGATGTGCAGCTTGATGTTTACCTCGTAGATGATGGCAGCACTGACGGCACGACGGAGGCGGTTTTACAAACTTATCCTCAAGTCAAGATGATCCCGGGGGATGGCAGCTTATTTTGGAATGGCGGGATGCGTGTCGCCTTTGGGGAAGCGCTCAAAGCGGATCCCGATTACTATCTTTGGTTTAATGACGACACGGATCTGTACCCCAATGCGGTGGCAAAATTGCTCTCCACCTACGAGAGTTTAAGCGATCGCGGTGAGTCAGAAAGCATCGTTGTGGTGCGACCTGTGACCCGGAAACTGGAAAATTGACCTATGGCGGGATGGTGCAAAGTACCTGGTGGCATCCCCTGAAATTCCAGTTACTCCAACCCAGTCAAGACCCTCAACCTTGCCATACCATGAACGGCAATTGTGTGCTGATCCCGCAAAAAGTGGCACGGTTAGTGGGCAACCTCGATCCCAACTTCATCCACAGTACCGGAGATCTGGACTATGGACTACGGGTGAGACAAGTTGGAGGGTCAGTCTGGTTGGTCCCTGACTATATCGGCACCTGCGCCACCCATGCGAAACAGGAAGACTATTGGGAGAATCCGGACCTAACATGGCGCGATCGCTTTAAAAAAGCAACCCAAGCCAAAGGTTTACCGCCGAGAGAGTGGAAAGTTTTTGCCCAACGTCACGCGGGGCCGTTCTGGCTATTTTATTGGGTGTTACCCTATATTCGATTGCTATTCTCGGCTATTCGTGGGGGGAAAATGGGCAGTCAAATTAATACCTAATTCATCCCTAATTCAGGGCGGTTGTTTCCCTCAACAGCAAAGGGTTTCGAGAGTCGGGGGCAATATCAGGAGTCAAATCAATGCTTAGACGAGTGGCTTTGTTAACCAACTTTATTCCACCGTATCGGTTGCCGCTTTACAAGGCGATCGCCGATCGCGTTCCGGAGTTTCAAGTATTCATAAGCACCCCGATGGAAGCCAATCGCAGTTGGAATCCCAACTGGGATGGGTTGAACGTTACCGTACAAAAAAACCTCACCCTCCAGCGGAGTTGGAAGCATCCTCATGGGTTCTCTGAAAATTTGTACGTTCACATTCCCTACGATACCCTTTGGTCCTTGCGGCAGTACCGTCCTGATGTGGTCATTTCAGGAGAAATGGGGATGAGAACCGCTCAAGCCCTGTTGTATCGTAAGTTAAATCCCAATAGCCGGATGATTCTATGGGCCACAGTGTCTGAATATAGCGAACTGGGTCGGGGAAAGCTACGAGAAAAATTGCGACAAGTTCTTGTTCCCCAGGCGGATGCGCTCCTGGTGAATGGACAAAGTGGGGCGCGCTATGTCCGCCAGTTTGGAGTCAGTGACCCGAGCATTTTTTTCGCCCCTTACACGACGGATATCGACCCCTTTCTTGCCGTTCCCCTTTCCAGAACTCCCTTGGATGCCTCCCGACTGTTGTATGTCGGGCAGTTGGTAGAGCGTAAGGGGATCGAACCCTTTTTGTCTACCCTAGAACGCTGGGCCAAGGCGCATCCAGACCGGACTTTAGAATTTTGGCTGGTGGGAGATGGGCCGTTGAGGAGCAGCTTGGAGCAACAAGTGTGGCCCTCCAATTTAAGGCTACGATTTTTAGGGAATGTGGAATATGGGAAGTTGCCGGAGGTTTACGCGCAGGGGGGATTTTTGTCTTTCCGACTTTAGCCGATGAATGGGGGTTGGTGACCAATGAGGCGATGGCAGCAGGGTTGCCGGTATTGGGGAGTTCTTACAGCCAATCGGTAGAAGAATTAGTGGTGGAAGGGAAACGGGGTGGCAGTTTCGACCCGATGAACCGGAGGAAATGTACTCGGCACTGGAGCGATCGCTGTCGATGTCCGTTGCACAGTTGGAACAGATGAGGACTAAAGCCCGCGATCGCATCCAATACTTAACTCCAGATTTCGTGGCGGATAACATCCTGAAAGCGATTGAATGGGTTTGCTAATCGTCTCTTCAATCCGGCTCCCGGTTCCTTAACCCCAATTCAGGCTTCTTCGGTTCGGTTATATTCAGAGTTTACTGTAG
The DNA here is from genome assembly GCA_963821735.1 of uncultured cyanobacterium. GTDB lineage: Bacteria > Cyanobacteriota > Cyanobacteriia > Cyanobacteriales > Laspinemataceae > Laspinema. The sequence goes on along the minus strand of CAWGFK010000064.1, from coordinate 6,511 downwards.
CCCCTCACCGTAGCAATTTTTGAGTATCAAGACTGTCTGCATAATCTCTTGACAAAAGAGTTAGGTACGGCTATATTCATAGAATTAATCTTTCTTGTAACTCTTCTATTGTTACTTCAATAGATCGTCTAGTAATCCACCCGTACATAGGATTAACCCCCCATGTACGAGTCTTGCCTGGGTTAATTTTTTAAAAATAAAAACCTTAAGCGGGAGAAAAACCCATGAATATTCATGAAATTTATCGTCCAATTTTAACTTATTTCCGAAAGAAAAGGCTGAAGAAATTTTATAGCTTTTTTCAAATTACAGAAGAAAGCAAATTACTAGATATAGGAGGAGATCTTTTTTTTTGGGAGTTGGCCAAAAATGAAGGGTACTCTTTACCCAAGATTACCATCGTCAATCTGTATCCTAGTAACCGGGAGTTGCCAGAAAATATAGCGTGGGTGGTAGCTGATGGAAAAAAACTACCCTTTGACGATTTATCATTTGACATCGCTTTCTCGAATTCCGTAATTGAACACGTAGGGAGCTGGGAATCCCAAGTAGATTTTGCCAAAGAAATTAAAAGAATATCCCATCAATATTTCATACAAACTCCTAGTCAATCCTTCCCCGTAGAGCCGCACCTGTTAACTCCCTTCATCCATTGGCTTCCCAAAAAAGCCCAGCGACCCTTACTCCGAAATTTTACCGTATGGGGGCTACTAACTCGTCCTACTCAAAACTATTGTGACAAGTTGTTAGCCGAACTCCAGTTATTACAGAAAAAACAGATGGAAGAACTGTTTCCCGAGGGTAAAATTTTGGTCGAGAAATCCTTTGGACTGGAAAAATCGTTAATTGCCATCAAATCATCCTAAAGGCTCTCTTAAAGATGGACAATCACAAAACAACCGCTCGGGCTTAAGTCCCGTAAAAAAACTTGTGATATTCCTAAGGGCTAATCGAGAACCCCGTCATCTTTAATGACCACGGATTATCAACCCAGGGAAAATGCTTTTGAATCGAATTCAGCGCCAGGTCCTCACGTTTCTACTGTTCCTCGGTTTAGCCACTGGAATGGTAGTAGGTTTAAAGAGCCTTTCAGTAGAGCGGGGGGTCAATTTAGGACAACCGGAGACGGGAGATCCCTGCAACCCTGTTTGGGATGCACCTGCATCATGCGGCCACTACCCCGACCTATCGCACAAATCCACCGATTACGGAAGAGACCCCCTGGGACGCTCTGTTCCCATCCCGACTTGGCGTTTGGTAACCGCTTATGTGGACTGGTTTGCCTTAGAACCCCGGAAAGGTGAATGGAATTTTGAAATTTTGGACAAATCGTTAGAGTTAGCGGAAAAACATCAGGTAGAACCCTTGATGTACCTGGGGTTTTCTCCCCCGGTGGGCTTCACAACGACCGGACGAACCATCGGCTTTTGGCCCTGGGAAAGCGGCTCCCCCCGAAAATATAGAGGACTGGCGCAACTACGTTCGCACCGTAGCAACACGCTACAAGGGAAGGATCCACTACTATGAGCTATGGAACGAACCCAATGGTTACAAGCGCTTCTACACGGGTACGATCGCAGAAATGTTGGAGCTATGCCGGGAAGCTTACCAAATTCTCAAGGAAGTCGATCCAACCATAACAGTCGTTTCTCCATCGGCAACGGGGGACTGGGGTAGTTCTCCCGGGGTCAGGTGGCTGGATGACTTTCTCAGTCAAGGGGGAGGGGACTATGCGGATGTCATTGGGTATCATTTTTATGTGATGCCGGGGCCTCCCGAAAACATCGTGCCGTTGATTCAAAAAGTGAAAGCGGTGATGGCGAAGTACGGACAAAATGATAAGCCACTGTGGAATACGGAGTGTGGTTGGTTAGGCGATGAAGCTTTTTCTTCTGAGGACAAAGCTGCTGGGTATGTTGCGCGTTCTTATGTTTTAAATTGGGCGGATGGTGTGGACGCGTCTGTACTGGTTTTCTTGGGATTCGCCTTCGGGATTACAGATCTACTTAACCCGCTCGGATCAAGAAACCTTGACACCGGCTGGGGTTGCCTATGCTGAAGTGCAAAAATGGCTGGTAGGGGCGCAGATGCGGTCCTGTGAAGCACGGTCGGATCAAACTTGGATTTGCTCGTTGGAACGAGATCGCGGCTATCGTCGGCTGGATTGTCTGGAATCCCGAAAAAGAGTTAATGTTTTCCCTCCCAGAAGACTGGGAGATTGAGGGGGTGCGAGACTTGACGGGATACCAGGACACTGGGTCAAAAGACTCCGTAACAATTAGTCCCACTCCTATCCTCTTAGAAAACTCGGCTTTTACGGTCAACCCTGATCTCCAATCGAGTTTAAGTTCTAGCGATCGCGGGTCAAACTTTGACTCGTTCGGAGTTTACATCATGCCAGCGGTTAAGTTTACCGAGTCCATCAGTTGCTCGATGATAAAGTCTGCAAATTTTTTGGCATCGGGACCCACTAAGTGAATCCCATCATAAGTGGTCCAATCTGCGGTAGCAGGTTCCGGCAACCACTCAAAGGTATCTGGGGGAAACAGCGATCGGATCAGCGAATATTCCTCTTGTTTTTGGATGGTGTTGGCAACCTTGGGTTCCCCGGGTACATTAAATAAAATAAGCCGCACACCTTGTTTTTGAATTTCGCTGATTTGTTGTTTGATCAGTTGAGATTGTTCGGTAATCTGTTGTTTGATCTCAGGGGATAAATGATTCTGCGATCGCTCTACAACTCTCGTGATTAATTTGTCTCTCAGGTCCTCACTGACAACTTGAGTCGATGACAAATCTGGATCTGCTCCCGAGCGATTTTTTAAATAGCTAACAAAAATGCTAACGGGTTGGTATTCTTCTCTAAAGATTGGCAGCCAAGTTTTTACAAGATTTAATAGAGGATTCTGCATTGGAGCGATGATGTCGGCTTCAGGTTGTAGAATCAGCGTAGAGTTGAGTTCTACCAGTAAAATTTCGGGTTTTCGGGTTTTCAGAATGACCAGTTTTAATCCAGTTTGACTGCTTCCTCCGGATATAGCGATATTTTTAACAGGATTACCATCAAAGTATTTTTCTGGAGTTCCGACGTCAGGGAACTCCCGATAAGGACGACTTTGGGATCGCGATCGCTATAGATCTTAGCGTTCAGCTTTGATCTGGTTAATTTGGCGTTGATTTATCCCTTCACTCGATGGGACAACACCCCCAACCACTAAAGTCCAATACAACACCAAGAAAAACACAGAGACTAACAGAGTACGCAATAGAGAGCGCATCATTTGGGGTCTATATAATCCCACAATCCTTTAGAATTGGAAGTATATAAATGCATTAGAACTACCACTATTGAGAAATAGCAAGACCAGCATGATACCGAACATGATATCGTTCCCCCATCTTACCCATCGTTTTTTTGAAAGGCGATTGCCATTCAGGGCCAGTATCCTTCGTAACGGGGGAAAATGTGGAAGGTGATACAGCAACACCGGCAATGAGAAAATCATCACGGGAACGATGTAGGTTAAACCCGGTTTGATGTTGACGTTCCGAAATAAAGTCAGCACAAAATCAACAGCCTGACTAAACTCAGGTAACTTAAACAAGAGCCATCCCATTGACACAAAAGAAAACACCCAAATTATTCTCAGGGAATCAACAATAAATTGCTGCCACAATGGGGTTGGTAATTCAGTTGAATGCTTAACTTTTTGATCCAGACCGATTAATCTCTCAGCGGCTAATCCCACCCCATGAAAAAGTCCCCAGACGGCATAACTCCAAGCTGCACCATGCCACATTCCCCCAAAGTCATGACCAACATGAGGTTGATGTAGGTTCTCATTTTTCCCTTGCGGTTCCCTCCCAAGGGAATATATAAATATTCTCGCAACCAAGTCGATAAGGAAATATGCCAGCGCCTCCAAAATTCGGTAATTGACCGAGAAATGTAGGGAAAATCAAAGTTTTCAGGCAGATGGTAGCCAAAGACTGCCGCTATTCCGATCGCAATCAGGGAGTACCCGGCAAAATCAGCGAAGATTTGCATCGAATAGCCAAACAGCAGGACAAGATTCGTAACCGTTCCTAATCCTTGGTAGTAGGGATAGTGAATCCAAAATGTATAGTCTTTCAAGTTGTCGGCTATGACCATTTTCAGAAAGTAGCCAGTGACTAAGTAATGAAAGACGATATTCCATTGAATTTCTTTCAAATATTTGGTGTGAATCTGAGGATAGAAATCTTTAGCTTTAACAATAGGTCCCGCTACTAATTGGGGGAAAAATGATATAAAGAAAGCCGTTTTAAAAAGATAAGTTTTAAAATTATCTGGACCCTACTTGCTACAGTTTTCGAAAGAGGTTTCAGGAACTGAGTTCTTCCTCGCGAAGGACATCTACGACTAAACTAATTCCCTGAAAGGTGTAAAAAGAAATTCCGATGGGTAAGGGTAACCGCAAAAGCAACGATATCAGTCCATCTTCCGGTTGGCTAGCATTGACAATGTGTAGACCGAAATTCGTCAATAATGACCCGTACTTGAACAGTCCGAGGATGGTCAGATTACCAACCACTCCCAAGGTCCCCCAAAACATCCGCTTTTTTTTCTGCGAGTGTTGAGCCACTTTGAAACTCGTGACGGTGTTGATTAAAATCGATAAGCACAGACGGGATCGGGAGCGAAGGAGAACTCCAAGCATAAAAGACAAAGCTGGCAACAATGAGAATAGGAACCTGAGCTGTTTGAAATTTGGGCAAGTAATAGAACGAAGAGGTTAGGAGAACTAAAATTAAAAAAGGAAAGCTATTGAACAACATAAGCTAGGTTTAGGAAAATCTGATATGTACCAATCTCAGGGGAATGGAATCCAAAAATGGATGGAGTTAAATCAGGCCCGAAAACTTACCGGGGCCTACTAACCGATTAGCCTAGGGAAAGAGATGCACTTTTTAGGGATTAGAGCTGTTCTCCATTCAATTAATTGGCGCAGAGCCAATTGTTTTATTGCTTCGCTGTGTATTTTATCACTTCTTTTTAGGCGGTGGGGGAGGGGGAGGGCAAAACTTTACAAAAATTATATAATTTTCCATTGATCAGAAACAAGGTGTCGGGAGGAAGTGGGAGGGGGCTATTTCAATGGGGTAAATCGGATCAGGAACGGGCCGAATCGCCCCGAATCCGGGCTAGAGGAAAAGCAAAAGTGGCCTCGCTGCGAGACTCATCAACGGGATGGGAATGTCTCGGGTCTATTAACCGAATCGCGGCGGCGATTCCCAGGTCTTACTTCAGCTACGATCAAGAGAAACGGTTTACCCTTATTCAGCCCCCGGCTTATTCCCGTGAGAATACTTACAACTTCATAACTTTTACAAAATTGCTGGCGGCGAGGATGTGGTGGTTCGCTCAGAGAAAAACTTGCTGGAAGCTCATGGCAACTCCGTCGCTTTGCTGGATGTTGACAATGATGCGATCGCCTCAAAGTTCAGCCAAGCCATGACTGCCGTCAACGCCATCTACTCCCCTGCCTCCAAACAACGGGTTTTGGAAGAAATTAATCGCTTTCAACCGGATATCGTCCATGTTCATAATTTTTTCCCGTTGCTCTCCCCCGCCGTTTGCTGACTGCCTGTCGGGAAGCTCGGGTGCCCGTGGTCCAAACCCTCCACAAACTTCCGCCTGTTTTGCGCCAATTCCTTCTTTTATCGGGATGGAAAAGTTTGCGAAGACTGTATGGGAACATTCTTCCCCACCCCGGCAGTGGTTCATGCTTGTTACCGGGATAGTCGCATCGGTTCGGCGGTGGTGGGGACAATGCAAACCGTACACCGGATCCGAGGGACTTGGCGCGATCGCGTAGACCACTACATTGCTTTAACTGACTTTGCGCGTAACAAATTTATTGAAGGCGGGTTACCGGCGAACAAAATCACCGTGAAACCTAATTTTGTGTCCGTCGATCCCGGTTGCGGTGAGGGTGGAGGAAGAGACTATGCGCTATTCGTGGGACGACTCGCGCCGGAAAAAGGTTCTCGAAACACCTCCTCGCCGCCTGGGAAAAACTGGGCGATCGCATCGGGCTGAAAATTATCGGAGACGGACCATTAGCCCCCACCGTAGAACAAGCCGCGACCCGGATTCCAGGGGTGCAATCGATGGGAAGGCAGTCACAGACTCAACTCCAAGCCTTAATGAAAAATGCCCAAGTTTTAATCTTTCCCTCACTTTGGTATCGAAACCTTTGGTCTGGTCGTCATTGAAGCCTATGCCGCAGGAGTACCCGTGATTGCCAGCAACTCAGGTACGATGTCCTTATTAATTGATCCCGGGCGCACTGGACTGCTCTTTCGTGCTGGAGATCCCCAGGACTTGCAAGAGCGCATCGAGTGGATATTATCCCATCCCCAAGAAGTTAAGAAGATGCGGCAGGAAGCCCGAAGGGAGAGTGAGTCTAAATACACAGCGACACAGAACTATCAGCAGCTCATGGAAATTTATGAAACCGTTCGGTCT
>CAWGFK010000063.1:0-4041 GCA_963821735.1 uncultured cyanobacterium | reverse complement strand
GTTCTCCCTCTAAAAATTATTTCTCAATCGGTTGAAATTCTTTATGGGGATAGGTTTTAACCGGGAACTGGAAGATGGCAAAAATTGCCTTCATGGTAAAGATAAACATGGATACGGTTCCCAAGGCGAAAATAATATCACCGGGAATTCTTAACCAGACGGTCCAGCGCATCCAGGGGGAACCGATGACTTCGGCACTTCGGGCGTACCAAGTGCCGTATTCTACGGATTGGGCGAGTTGATAAAATCCGTTGGGAATTAAGCCAAAGATGAGCATGATGACTAATCCGCCATTAATGGCCCAAAATGCGAATTTAACCCAGCGATCGTCCCAAGCGTCATCCGGGACGAACTCGCGCAAGGCAAACAGCATGAGGGCGATCGCCAAGCAGCCATAGACCCCAAATAAGGCAGCGTGAGCATGAATTGGGGTGGTATTGATTCCTTGGGAATAATACAACACAATAGGCGGATTAATCAAGAATCCAAACACCCCTGCACCGATTAAGTTCCAGATACAAGTGGCGATGAAAAATCGCAAGGGCCAGCGATAAAATCCTTCGGCTTCTTTGGACAATTTTAAGGTTTTTAAAATTTCAAAGCCAATCAGGGTTAAGGGAACGACTTCTAAGGCGGAAAAGACGGACCCGATCGCCGCAATAAAGGAAGGAGTTCCGGAAAAGTAAAGGTGATGCAGGGTTCCAATCACACCGCTGCCTAAATATAACAGGGTGGTTAAATAGGTGGCGCGCAGGGCCGAGGACCGCCGTAAAAAGCCTAATTCACTGCATAAATAGGCAATCACAACGGTGGCAAACACCTCGAAAAATCCTTCTACCCAGAGATGAATTACCCACCAGCGCCAATACTCAGCAATACTCAAGGGCGTGTGATTGGTGTACATCAATCCCACGGAATAAAACAGGGGAATGGTGATGGCACTATACAGGAAAAAGTGACTCAATCCGGTGGGGCTTTTTTCTCGTTGTAAAGCGGGTTTAAATCCGCGATATAACAGCCATAACCAGAATAGCATTCCCCCAATCAGTAACAGTTGCCAGATTCGCCCGAGTTCGATATATTCATAGCCTTGATGTCCCCACAAGAAGCTATTTTTGACACTGAATAGCCCTTGCACTGCTGACCAAGACCCAATCAGGGAACCGACAACCACGACAGTTAATGCCCCCAATAAGACGCTATTGCCGAGGGCTTGTCCTTTCGGTTCATAGCCACTAAATCTCGGGGCAAAATAGAGTCCAGCGGCTAACCAACAGGTAGCAATCCAGAAAATTGCCAGTTGCAAATGCCAGGTTCTTGTTGCGGCATAAGGCAGATAGAGGTTCAGGGGAATTCCATAAAATCCTTCCCCTTCAACGGCATAATGGGCGGTAAACATTCCCATCATGATTTGCACGAGAAACAATGCCATTGCCACGCCAAAAAATAACGAGGTGACCTTTTGGCTGGGGGTGGGAATTCGCACGGCGGGACGGGCGGGAACGGGCAATACTTCGTCGTCTTCTTCTTTTAAATAGATGAAGAGAAAAATGCCGATTCCGGCAATTAAAACGATGACAGAAACGATGGACCATATCAGAAATTGGGGCGGGGGTTGGTTGCCAATTAAATCATCATGAGGCCAATTTGCGGTATAGGAAAAGCGTGCATTAGGCCCATCGGCGGATGCTGCCCAAGAGGTCCATGCAAAGAAGGTGGTGACATCGTGTAATTTGACTATCATCTTTGAACCAACCGGAGGGAATGGAGTGAATTGCAGACCCTTTGGCTAGGAGTTCATGATAGTCTTTAAAAACTTCTTGAAGTCCTTTACTTTGAGCATCGGTTAAGAGGAGTTCTTGGGTTTCTGGACTATACCGATTGGTTTTAAATTGTTCACTGACTTGTGCTTGCAAACTGGCGCGTTCGGGGGCGGGTAATGCTTCTAAATCTTTTTGAGAAAAGCTGGGATTGTTGTCGTATAATATGCCTGCGGTGGCTAAACCCCAACGATGTAAGACATCGGCGGTCCAGTCCGGGGCGAGGTAGCTGCCATGTCCCCAGATGCTGCCGATATCTTGTCCTCCACGAGAGGGTACATTTTCTCTGTCCGGATTGGATGTTGGCTTGGGTGACGAGGATTTCTTGATTGGGCGATCGCACGATATCGGGAACGGGTGGGGCATTTTTGGAAATGACCGCCCCCGCCCACAGTAATACACTAAAGGCAATGATACAAATCAGTGCTAACCAGGCGGGTAAGGTGAGTTGTCGCCTGCTGGGACTGATTGCATCTTTGGCATCTAATAGGGTTGAATCTGCCATTGCAATATTTCCCCCAATTTATCGATGAATGGTTTTCAACTCACTCGATAGTAGCGAATTAAACCGAAAGTTGCCCAGTTTATAAAAGTTTATATTTTTATTAGATATTTTGGGACTAAAATTTGATGATTTCCCCCTATTTGGTGTTGACAAGTTGCAGAAACCTGTCAAAAAACATGAGAAGTTATGGGTGTCGGGAGAAAATCAATTAAAATTGAAAGATGATGTTCACAGGTGAAGCAGAGATGGGAGAGGCGATCGCCTCTCAGGGAATGAAGAATTCTTAGGACTGCGGTACTTCAGGGGTGAGAAACCAGGTTTCTTGATAAAATTTTGAGTGATTGGCAAGGTACCTGGGCGAGAAACCCGGTTTTGGTCCTCTGTATTGAGCTGGTTGACTGACAAAAGTTAGGAATGTGGGCTGAAAGCTTTACAGGTAGGGATTTTCAGCCCTGGGGTTGAAAAAGGGGGAGCCAGCGTTCTAAGCTTAGATACCACTCAAAACCCAGAACGCCATGAATAAAAGCTCCCCTCTCTATACTGCCTTGCAGATGTCGGTTAAGTCAATCGGTCCCCTGGGCGTGATAAAGCTCATCTGACAACTTGCCTGTGGATGGTGGTAGCCTTGCTCCAACGGGGCGAAGTCAGTCTCACTGGTTGGTTGCCTTACCTACCCTGTCGCGGGAGTTGGCACAGAGTAAACAACGCCGGGTCAGCATCCAGGTTGCACAACTTCTTTATCAATGTCCATCGGCTCTACAAACCGCTAATCTTAGCCGCCTTAGCCAACTGGGAGGAGGAGTGTCTGTATTTGACCCTAGATACCTCAATGTATTGGGAGGAGTATTGCCTGATTCGCATAGCAGTGGTGTATCGTGGTCGAGCCTTGCCTTTAGTGTGGCGAGTCTTGAAACACAAGAGTGCCTCGGTTGCCTTTAACGAATATAGAGAAATGCTCTATCAAGCGGCCAATCTATTACCCAAGGGAGTCAAGGTCGTCTTGCTGGCGGACCGAGGCTTTATTCACGTTAAGGCGATGGCAGCCCTCAGCAATGACTTGGGCTGGAACTACCGCATTCGCCTCAAGAGCAATACCTGGATTTGGCGACGCGGTTCAGGCTGGCGGCAACTGAAGACATTCCCTCTCAAGCGTGGCGAGGCTTTGTGCTTGCACAACGTTAAACTCCACAAAATAGAGTGTTATGGACCCGTAAATGTGGCCATCGGCTACAACAATGTCAACGGTGAGTTTTGGGCCATTGTCAGCGATGAACCCACCACCTTACAAACCTTTCAAGAATATGGATTACGCTTCGATATCGAAGAAGCCTTTCTTGATGACCAGTCCAATGGCTGGAATCTTCAGAAATCTGAGATTCGCTCCGTCTGTGCCCTGTCTCGCCTATTTTTTATCCTAGCGGTGGCTACTCTCTATGTAACTGCCCAGGGTACACAGGTAGTAGCTGAAGGGTTGCGTCGCCGAGTTGACCCTCACTGGTTCCGGGGTAACAGCTATTTCCGAATGGGTTGGGACTGGATTAAAACCGCCTTAGAACAAGGTTGGCACCTCATTCACTCCGTCTGCTTTACTCGCTCTAGTGACCCAGAACCGGCTATGGCTTCTCGAAAACAACATGACAAGCGTACTTACCGTATTGAGTTCAAAATACATACTTACAAGTATCAGCCTTACTAAGTTTTGTCAGTCAACCAGGT
>CAWGFK010000062.1:0-34872 GCA_963821735.1 uncultured cyanobacterium | reverse complement strand
AGCAAGTATTTTATAGTCAGGCATAAATATAACATGAGTTTACCATTTTGCCCAGGGGGGTTGACCCATCATTTTTAAGTCTAATGAGAGGTCAACCCATCTATCTCTAATATTGCGTTTTATGAAGCCCTTAATAAGTGAGCCTCACAAAACCCACAAAACCCATAGTTTTAACGGAACTCAACCCGGCACGAGACTCAGAGCTTTTTTCGCGAAAAGCGGCACTCCCTATTTAAACCCTTTTAAGTAGGGAGCAATATATTTTTGTCCCCGTTCAATATAATAAGGCGAAAAGAGAGTTTCATAATCTTGCTTGATTAATGCCATAGCTCGCTGCATACGTTCATGCCCAAAAACAATAAATTGGGCTACTGATGCTGCATAATATTGGCGTTTTGATTCTTTCAAGTTATTTTTAAACGCATTTTTGTAAAGCAATCGTCCGGCTTGAACAAAAGCTGTTTCTTCCTCATTAAATTCAATGCGGCCTTCACTGGGAAAATATAATTCTGTTCGTTTTATAAAACCCATGACTAGATTCATACATTCGCGGGTCTGCTCTATAGATAAGCATTCTTTATCCCCGCGACGAAACCCCCATTGAGTGCAACCATTTGTCACTTCTAATGCCCGCATTTTGCTAAGTTTATCTAAAGTTTCATCAGAAAAATTTTCCAACTTTTCAATATGCTCTTCTACCAGATTCTTAAAAAGGGCGGAATCTTCTTGAAAAAATCCTTGTAGTTCTTTAATACTTGCCAGATTATTCCAGTAAATTATGGGTTGTATTTTCATGTTAATAAATTGAAACATTTCTGGAGGTCATAGAATTTTTAGGTTCAATAGAGTTTAAGGAAAAAATAATTAAACTGTTGGGCAGATTGTAGCGTAGGGAAGGGGTTAAGACCACAAAAATGTGCACCTACTTTAAATAACTACTCAAGCTAATCTATGCAATTCTGATTCAATTTCTGAAACTATTTCATCATTTACTTTGGCAGTACCAACCACAGTCATGCAATTAGAATCAATCATTTCCTTGACCTTTATCAAAAAATGGACTGTTTCACCAGCAAAGACTAATCTATTAGCATTGATGGAAGCATTTCGTATTATAACAGAGCCATATTTGTTCGTTGTAGAAGAGTTAAACAATTTGATTGATAATTCACTAAAATGACTCGCCATAATAGCAATAGGCAAAGCTGGATATTCGGGAAAGTGACCTTTACACTCAAAAGGGTGAATCGTCTCATATATCCCAGAAGCCAAAGTATTTTTTTCTACAGCCACATTTACCAGCTTTTTTCTATTTTGATAAGGGCTATTACGATTAATTTTTTCTGGATAAAAACTTTGGGGCTTATGTTTTTCAAATAATTTAGAAAATACAGACTGACTTAAGACAGAATATTGAATATTGGCCGTAAAAATAGTTCTATCTTTAACGTCAATGAGTTCCCCTTTGATTTTACCTTTTCGTTTACTTTTATCAACAACTTCAACTTCAACTAAAAAATGTTCAGAATCATCATTAACTTCTAAATTTCTATTAAAAACTGCATGATTAGCCAAATAGTAATGAGCCTCTTCAAATCCATAATCCCTGGCTAAAATCATGGATCCGGCAATTGCAATATGCCGACCAGCCTCAGCAACCCCTATAGGAATTGCCTCACCCTCACACCGATACTCATTTTTAACTCTTGCAATCAATTTCCCATCCATATCTTCATGAATATCATGCAAAATATTATATGGTGGTTGCTCCATAATATAGTTACTTAATCCGTGACTAGCTATTTCATGATTCGGAACGTTGATAAAACTTGACATTTTTTTGTGTCCTCAAAATTTATTCAATCAAAAACAACTAACATAACAGCATGAGCCGATAAACATTCAACAAGTTAATACTTTTAATAAATTTCTCACGATTTGAATTTATTTTTCTACAGATTTAATTCAGTAAATAATTTTCAAAGCATTGATGATTAAACTCAATAAAATTGGCAGCAATTGTTGATTTTCAAGAAATAAAATATATTTCCTAAAAACGAACATTACTCTTTCTTTGAACTAATTCAAATATAATTTCAAAAACCAAAATTGCATCTAGTCTAAAGTACAGTCTTCTATTAGTCTCTGGTTCAGGTAATAACCTGTACTTTTGGCTAGGTGCAGCCGGAGATCAACGATTTCCCGGAAAATAGCTGTCATTTATAAGTGACAGCATTGTTATCATTGTTCCTTTTTTTAAGGAGGGAGCCAGTTTACAGGATGGCTCCACCGATCGCACTCGCAAACCCCATTGACACGATCATTCAAATCACAAACAAATTATAAAATTAACCAATATAATTAATTAAATTCCTAATTTCCTCTTGCATACTTTCTTGCAAAATTTGACAGCGTTCTATCAGGGCTTTTTCTAAATCATCTAGGCTGTCAAAACAAGTGTTAACTAATGGCTCATCTACTAACTTCCACAAGCGTTCAGCGGGTTGCAGTTCTGGAGAATAGGGAGGAAGTGACTAAACAACCATACCTGTAGGTAAGCAAACTTTGTCACTCATATGCCATCCGGCTCTATCTTGAACTAACAAAATAATCTTGTCTTCAGATGCTCCAACTTCTGCGGCAAAAGCCTCAAATACTAAGTTCAACCATTCCACATTAACCCAAGAAATAAATACCAACAAGTTTGGCCGGTTGAAGGCTTGACAAATCCATAAACATACAACCATTCATATCTATGATTAACGATGGCAATTGGTCTTTCACCCTTCAAAGACCAAACCTTAGATAAAATTGGTTTTAACCCCACTCTATGTTCATCAAAAAACCAAACTTCCACTTGAGCATTTGGATATTTTTCTTGTAGAGCCTTGACTTTAAGGGGGAGGTCCTCCTTGAATTCTTGTTGTTGAATCGGACATCCTTTTTTATGTTTTGGTCTGGGCTTTTGCCATATACCAGAGCTTTTTTAAATACTCCCACCCCCTTTGATCATGAATTTTTGTCCGTCCCGTTTCTTTTTCCATCCATCGAGCTACTTTAGGGCCAGTCCACAGCCCTTTGTCTTGGGGTTTTTGTGTTAATGTTTCTTTTAATCGATTTAGCTGTTCTGTATTCAATAAGCGGTTACCCCCTCCTTTACCCTGAGAATTTTTCGGACGCTGATTTGGAACCGCTTCTTCTCCTATTTCATTATATTTTCTGATAAAGCGTCGGGCATAATCATAATTTAAGCCCACTGCCCATGCGCTGTCTTTGCACGACCAACCCTGAACACTTTCCACAGTAGATGCCAACGCCTAACTTCTACGGGATCCTTTGCTTTCCTGTATCTATCCTGGAGTTCTTCACTCGAAAGATGCGGAATTAGCTCTAGTTTTTTAGGCATAAATCTTTTCCTCTAATTTTTCAGTTATTATAGCAGATGTTTGAAACCCGGATTTGGTATGACACGAAAAACAGCCCCATGAAACCTGGGTGGGTGAGGTGTGGGTCAATCTGGCAGTGAAGGGAGAGGGACTGCTCAACGAGTTGCCGATTTTGGCGGAGGCGGCAGTGGTGGATAAGAGCGAATGCATGAGTTGCTCGAATCAGACAGTGTTGGAATAATTGCCCAAGCTGCACCCTGGGATTGGCGGCGGCGATAAGGCATCAATTGTCCAAGCCGCTTTTGAATGGGCAGCTTGTTATCTGCCTCGGTGAGGATAAGGGGCAGGGGTGGCAGGGATTGACCAGGCGATCGGCCCAACAAATTCCAGTGCCACTAAAAATCGAACGATAGCTGACCGGGCGGGATGTTCGACTGTTGGCGGTTGTGGTAGGACAAGTGGCAACTGGTGCAGAGTGCAATCAGATTCTCGGGCCGGTTGTCCTCGGGCATCCGGTTATGGTGATGAACGGTCAGGGTGAGTTTAGCCCGTTCAGATTTAGTGAGATGTTTGGTAGGGTCCCCGGGATGGAGGCACTGGCGATTACATTTAGAGCAATGCCATCCGGCTTGGTCCTTTATGGTTAGTGCTATTTGCTGCCAGTCTTTGGAGTATCGTGACATCTTTGATTGTTCGGAGCCACCAGGTTTTCCCTATTTTGCGCGTAGTGCGATTCGTTCTGGAGAAACCCAGTTTTTGGGGGGATTCCAGGCTTTGATAGAGTAACCTCTCTGGGTTGAGTCCGCACTTTAAGCCTCTATCAATGACAACTTGATACCCATGTAGGTGACGTTCTACCAAAGAACCAAGCCCTACCGCCCTGGTGCGGGGTTGAAAGCACATAAATTACCAGTAATGGTAGCCCCTACGAAAGAGATTGACTATCTCGGTTCGTAAAGCGGGGATGAAAGCGGTCAAAGGCGATAATTGCTGAAAACGCCCTCCGTAAGCAAGAGTTCTATAAGCGAGCCAACACAATTACTGTGGAGGAGAATCGTGGGGTAGAGCAGACTAAATGTCGTTGAGCCACCGTCAAAAATAACCAGGGGAAATAAGCTAGTGATTCGGTCACACCCTGGGCTGGGAATATCCGGTAAGGGTAAGGTCTAACAGTTTCTACGTATCGAGTTAGCGCACTACCTAGAACCCCGGTGGAGAGACATACCCTAAAGACTCAAACCAATGGGTGTCAGGAACGAAGTAATCCTCCCTATAGCTCCTGTTAGGGTCGATTAACAGGTAAACGGTCAGGTAATAAGCAACAGGGGGGAAAGGATGGTTCAAGAAGCTAACGCCCAGACCAAAACAACGGTCAACGCCTGAAAAGGGATGGATTAACGTCCGGGATATGCTGACGTGAACCGCAATGTGCCAAAAGCTAGAGGTACCAGTAGCAATGAATAAGCCTAAATCTGATTCAATCTCGAAGACAGAGGGATGGAAAACTATTAATTGGCGAAAAGCCGAGCGATATGTTTTCAAGTTGCAAAAACGCATCTATGCTGCTTCACGTTGTGGTGATGTCAAAAGAATGCGCCAACTCCAAAAAACACTGATGAGGTCTTGGTCTAACCGAGTATTAGCGGTACGTCGGGTAACAGTCGAAAACCAAGGTAAAAAGACGGCAGGAGTGGACGGTGTGAAATCATTGTCCCCATCAGCACGTCTAAAATTGGTAGGGCAATTAAAGCTGACAGGTAAATCCAAGCCGAACCGTAGAGTTTGGATACCCAAACCTGGAAGCCAAGAAAAACGTCCACTATCAATACCCACAATGGAAAGCCGCGCCCTCCAAGCCGTAGTCAAGGCTGCTTTAGAACCTGAGTGGGAAGCTCGATTTGAGGCAGGAAGCTACGGATTTAGACCAGGCAGGTCATGCCAGGATGCAATTAAACATATCAAAAACTGTATCCAAACTAAGGCTAAATATGTCTTCGATGCGGATATATCTCAATGTTTTGATTGCATCAATCATGAAGAACTCCTCCGAAAACTAAACACTTTCCCAGGACTCAGGCGACAAATCAAAGCCTGGTTAAAGTCGGGAGTGATAGATAAAGGAGTTTGGAATACCACATCCAGTGGTACACCACAGGGCGGTATTATATCGCCACTCTTGGCGAATATCGCCTTACACGGACTAGAAACGGTAGTTAAAGATTACGTGCAAACCTTAACTATTCCCAAGTTAAGTAAAAAGGAAAAACGCCGTTCTATTGGGGTCATCCGCTATGCAGATGATTTCATCCTTTTGCACGAAAGCAAGTCCGTAATTTCTGGGTGTATTGCTGTAATAGGTGAGTGGTTAGCTGGCATTGGCTTACAATTAAAACCTTCCAAAACCCGATTAGCGCATACACTCGACCCCAATTTAAGTGAAGATGGAAGCGCTGGATTTGACTTTCTGGGTCATCATATCCAACAATTCCCTAGGGGGAAATATCGTAGTAATGAAGATAATCACGGTCGAAAATTAGGTTTTAACACACTCATCACCCCATCAAAGAAGGCAATTCTGACGCATCAGCGGGAAATATCTCGCATTATTAAGATGCACAGAGTATCGCCACAAGAGGCCCTCATTAAAGACCTCAATCCTGTAATTAGGGGATGGAGTTCTTATTACAAAGCCTCGGATATTGGCACGGTAGGAGAATTATCCAGACAAGATAATCTGACCTACCTAAAACTTCGGAGATGGGCCAAACGTCGCACTCTTAATGTCAAAAAAGCTCATCGTCTATATTGGCGAGCAATCGGCAATAGAAGATGGGTATTTGCGACAAAAGGGGATAAGCCCAAAAAGCTAGTTTTACACACAGAGTTTGCGACCAGTAGCAACAACCATCTGTTGGTAAAAGGTGATAGAAGCCCCTATGATGGCGACTTAGTTTATTGGAGTAGAAGGTTAGGCAGACATCCTGAATTACCTAACAGACAAGCGATACTTTTAAAACAACAACAAGGTAAGTGCGCTTGGTGCGGACTACACTTTCTTTCAGGAAATGTAATGGAGGTTGACCATAAAATCCCACTTTCTCAAGGAGGAAAAGACGAGTGGGTTAATCTTCAGCTATTACATCGACATTGCCACCATGAAAAGACTGCTGCTGACGGCAGTCAGAAGTCCGTTAATGACAAAGGGATTGCACGTTGAGTAGCCGTGTGCGGTGAAAATCGCACGCACGGTTTCGGAAGAGAGGGGTGGAATGGTAACATTCCCCTCGACTCTATCGGCTCTGAACTATTCTCGATCCGTCGTGTGGTAAGCAGAGCGCTGAAGGATAACTGTGCCTCTCCCATTCCATTGGAGTGGGGCCAGGAGATGCTCATCTGTTCTGGTCTCGCGCAAAACATTTACCAGACAGCAGTTTAGCCTAGTACGGGTGCGAGAAGTAGCCGGTTTCCCAGCCTCGGGTCAGTGATACCTGTACTTTTGGCTAGGTAAAAAACTAACCGATGGGTTAGGACGGTTATTTGATTGATGCTCTTATTATGTTTTTAGATAGAGCAAACAACAATAGTCTCTAGCTTGGCTGATTATTCTGTGGGAAGAAGTTGAACAGGTTATTGATTTAATGAATGAAAAAGAACTAAAAATTCTGTTACTCACCAAATAACCTACTAATTTATAATTTTATTTTGTGAAGTTTTAGGGATAATCACAGGGAGGCTTTGGAATATCCGTCACCCTAAGTTTGGGAAAATTGAGAATTAAAAAGGAGCTATTTACATGACTCGCAATCTCTATGCACTGTTGGTCGGCATTGACAAATATCAAGAGCCAGTATGCCCATTGAAAGGTTGTATTAACGATATTACAGCCACAGCAGAATATTTAAAGGAACGGGTGAAAAAAGACCAATGTCAGCTACATTTGAAAATACTTAAAGATCAGGAAGCAACTCGTCCTGCAATCGTTGATGGATTTCGTAACCATCTGTGTAAAGCTCAGAGTAATGATATTGTTCTCTTCTACTACAGTGGTCATGGCGCTCAGGAAGAAGCCCCAGAAGCATTTTGGCACATAGAACCCGATCGACTCAATGAAACTCTAGTTTGCTATGACAGCCGCCAGGAAGGGGGGTGGGATTTAGCGGATAAAGAATTAGCGAAATTGATTGCTGAAGTGTCAGCAAAAAAACCTCACATTAGTATTATTCTTGATTGTTGTCATTCCGGTTCTGGGACTAAAAATCCATTCCAAGAAACGGGAGTACGTCTCACTGAGACTGACAAACGTAAGCGCCCACTAAAAGACTATATTTTTAAATTAGAAGAGTTAAAAGAACTTTCAGAGCTTAATAGTGGAGAAGCCAATTTTATTCGCCGGAAGCTTCCAAAAGGTCGTCATATTCTCTTAGGGGCTTGCCAAAATAGCCAACTGGCGAAAGAATACATTCACGAGGGTCAACATCGGGGAGCTTTCTCTTATTTCTTGATGAATACTTTGCAGCAAGCCAATGGTAAATTGACCTATCGAGATTTATTTAATCGAGCCAAAGCGATCATTGGTAGTCGGGTTCTCGATCAGTCTCCTCAACTAGAAGTTAATACTACAGGGGATGATAATCAATTTTTCCTGGATGGAGCAATCGCGGAACGGACTCCCTATTTCACTGTTAGCCATCATAAAAGCTATGGCTGGTTGATTGATGGCGGTGCTGTTCACGGAGTCCAAAAGCCTTCTAATGGCGAAACAACTTTATTAGCGCTTTTTCCCTTTGATGCCAATATTGACGACTTACGCGACCCCAAAAAATCTCTCGGTGAAGCAAAAGTTACTCAGGTTTTGCCCCAGTTAAGTCCGATCGAAGTCAACGGAATTGAAATTCTCGATTCTGACAAAAATAAAACTTTTAAAGCGGTGATTACTAGCTTACCGTTACCCCCGTTGGGCGTTTATTTAAAAGGGGAAGAAACGGGAATTAAGTTGGCCCGTCAAGCGATACAGTCAGCAGGACTCGACAACAAACCTTCAGCTTATATCCGCGAAGAGCAGGAACTCATCAAAGCTCAATTTCGTTTGCGGTGTCAGAATAACCAGTATGTGATTGCCCGTCCCGCAGATGACCGTCCTTTAGTAGAGCAAATTGAGGGTTATACGCCAGAGAATGCCGAAAAAGCGATTGAACGATTAGAACATATTGCTCGGTGGATTGCGATCGCAGATCTCCCCAGTTCGGGTAATGGTATGATTCAAGTCGGAGATGTGGAAATGAAGCTCATCTTTGATGATCCAAGCATATCTCAATCTGGGCAGATGCGTTTGGAGTATAAGCACGAGCATGGGGACTGGGAACCCCCTTCTTTTAAACTCAAACTGACTAATAGAAGTCAGAAAAAACTTTACTGCGCTTTAGTCAATTTAAGTGATCGCTTTGCAGTTAGCACCCCATTTTTTGAGACAGGGAGTGTGCTACTTAATCCTGGGGAAGACGCTTGGGCTTTAGATGGAGAACAATTAGAACTCGAAGTCCCTGATGAGTTATGGAGTCAAGGAATTATAGAATGCAAAGACTTCATTAAGTTAATTGTTTGTACTGCTGAATTTGATGCTCGATTGTTGAGTCAAAAAGAACTGGATTTCCCCCGACCAACAGAAAGAGGTATAGACTCTGCAAATCAAAGTTCTCTGAATCGTTTGATGAATCGAGTGCAAACTCGGGACATCAAACCTAAAAGTAAGGGAAAGTACGATGATTGGTTTACCGATGCGATCGCTATTACGACTGTACGACCTTTAGACGCTATTTTAGTTTCTCCCACCGCCGAAAAGGAACTGGTAGCAGGAGTCAAGCTACAAGCGCATCCTAGTTTACAAGCCAATGCGCGTTTAACGACAATTTCTCAAGTGAGTCGGGATTTAGGAAATGTAATTTTACCTCCCATTTTTCGAGAAGATCCTGAAGTGACTCAAACGTTTCAATTTACCACCAGTCGCGGTACGGATCCGGGTTTAAGTGTGCTGGAATTAACTGCCGTTAAAAACTACCAAGGCGTTACGCCTGAGACGCCTTTGAAATTGCTAATTGACGCTCGATTAGAAAAGAATGAATATCTCTTGCCTATTGGCTATGATGGGGAGTTTTTCCTGCCATTAGGACGGGGGAAAAAATACTAAAAATGGGACGGAAATTGATATCCAACGATTACCCCGACCCTTCAATCAAAATAGAAGCATACAAGGCTCTATTAAAATCTTATTTCAAAAGGTACTGTATGAACCATTGGGTTTAGAGTTTGAATATCCGCTTTTAAGAGTGGCTGAAGTCTCGGCAGATGAGAAAATTACTTATGTAACAGACAAAACTCAAATAAAAGCACGGGTAGGCAAGAGTAAGCGAATTTTGCTTTACATTCACGGGATTCTCGGTGATACCGATAGTATGGTAAAAAGTGTTCAACGAGCGAAACTGTCATTGAATGGAAAACAGTGTCCTCTCAACGAAAACTATGACCTAGTTCTGACTTTCGACTACGAGAATATTAATACTTCAATTGAAAACAATGCTCAGAACTTGAAAAAGCGCTTAGAAGAAATAGGATTAAAAGCGAATCATGGCAAAGATTTACATATTGTTGCTCATTCAATGGGGGGATTAGTTTCCCGTTGGTTTATTGAGCGAGAAGGCGGCAACAAAATCGTTCAACATTTAATTATGCTGGGTACACCGAATGCCGGTTCTCCTTGGTCAACAGTTCAAGAATGGGCAACGTTTGCATTAGCTACTGGACTCAACAACCTTTCTGATGTAGTTTGGCCCGTGAAAGCGTTCGGTTGTTTAGTGAGTGCCATAGAAAAAGTCGATGTCTCCCTCGACCAAATGAAACCGGGTTCTGATTTTCTTAAATCTTTGGCTGCAAATTCTGATGATCCTGGGATTCGCTATTCAATCATTGCGGGGAATACTTCGATTATAACGATGCAAAAACCAGGGGAAGCAGAAAGTTTATTAAAGCGGCTAATGCAAAAGTTATCCACTAAAATTGTAGAGTTTCCCTTTTTGGGTCAGGTGAATGATATTGCGGTCACTGTTCAAAGTATTAAGAGTATTCCCAACGGAAGAAAGATTGCTCCTGTGATTAAAGAAGTGGCTTGTGACCATTTGACGTATTTTGATCATCCAGAAGGGTTGAAGGCGTTGAGTGAAGTTATCACTCAGCACCAGTAGAAATTCATAAGGCACAGTAAATTGATAGAGTGCTGCTGCCTTTCTAAACATTTAACTTGCTTTAACAGGAACTTTATTCATGTCTAAATTTAAGCATCAATCTAAATATGAATTTCACCGAAATATTGCTATCATTATTGGAATTAATGAGTACAAAAATGATGTTACTCGTTTGGAAACAGCAGTTCCAGATGCAGAAGAATTTGCTCGTATAATGCAAGAGCAATATCAATACGAAATTCATTTGTTACTTAATGAAGATGCTACTCTTGACAAGCTAAAACAATTAATTAACTGCTTTCACAATAAAAAAATACCCTTTGGACAAGATCCAGAGATTACTGAAAAGGATCGTATCCTCATCTATTTTGCCGGACATGGAAAAGCCTTGGACGCTAAAGAGAAACAAGAGGGCCCTGTTGGTTACTTAATTCCTCAAGATGCTACTGATAATGTTGATACTTACTTGAAAATGCAAGACTTCCACGATGCACTGCTAAAACTTCCTTGTCGTCATCTATTGGTCATTCTTGATTGCTGTTTTTCAGGAGCATTTTACTGGTCAAGCATCAATCGGGATGTTGTTCCGAAAGTTAAACTTTTTAAACAAGTCTACGACCACTACATCAAATATCGGGCTTGGCAAGTTATTACTTCAACATCTGATAAACAAACAGCTATAGATTCTCCTCCCCGAGGTGAAATAATAGTGGGTTCAAAAATTCATTCTCCTTTTGCAAAACATCTTTTTGATGTTCTGAAGAAAAATGATGATTATGATGGGGGCATTATTACTGCCAATGATTTGTATAGATTTCTGCGACAAGCAGTTGCAGTAGAAACAGAAGAATATAAAGCCCAAACTCCCGGTATATGTCCGCTTAAACTACATGACAATGGAGAATATCTTTTTCTCTTGCCGGGTGAGCCTATTTTAGAAGAAGCACCTGTACTACGCCTAGAAGATAGTCCCTATCGAGGATTAGAATCCTATGAAAAAGAACACCAAAAATTATTTTGTGGCAGAAAGGAACAAATTGAACAACTATATGAAAAAGTCAATAATTTTAGTCATCGAGCCTTGACAGTGGTGCTGGGAGCTTCGGGAACCGGAAAATCTAGCTTGGTTAAAGCAGGGTTAATTCCTTTTCTTGAAGACCAAAAAGACCCAAAAGACAAAAATATTCAGCCTAATTTAATTCTGCAAAAATGGATAATTTTGAAGCCTGTTCGATTAGGTGAATCTCCACTGACAGAATTGAGAAAATATTTTGACCAAGAGCTTAATTTAACAAGTTATAACCCAAATTTTACTCAATTTCAGACAAATAAAACCAATTGGTTTAAAGGAGTTCTTGATTTTTTAGGCTTTGGTATTCAGCCTAATAATTCGCAACACAACCAAAAACTTGAAAAAGAAGTTGAGTTACTTTCTCAAAGCCTAGATAATTGGTTTAAAGAAAACTCAGATTCGACCCTTTTGATTACCATTGACCAGTTTGAAGAACTGATCACTCTCCAACCGCGTCAGGAACAAAAAACACAAAATAAAAAGAAAAAAGTAAAAAAAGTAAAAGTAAAAGAGAAGACCCAGCAAGAATTGGTTCTTAAATGGCTACCGCAAATCATGTCTCAGTATGGAGATCGGCTTCGGATTATATTGACGGTGCGTTCTGATTTTGAATCTCAATTTCAAGATGGCGATCTTCAGAAATATTGGACAGAGGAAGCCAGATTTCATATTAAAGAAATGACGACTGCCGAATTACGAGAAGCCATTACAAAACCGGCATCAGAAAAATCTATCTTTTTTGTGCCTAACACGCTGATAGATAAATTGGTAGATGAGGTGGCAGGGATGCCAGGAACTTTACCCTTGCTTTCGTTTACCTTAAATGAACTTTACCGAATCTTTGTCGAAGAGATTAACAACGAGGGAAAAGATGACCGAGCAATTACTGAGGAGTATTATAATAGGCTGGGGGGAGTCACGCGAGCACTCACTCAAAAAGCAGAAGAGGAGTATAAGCAGTTAGTTAACAAGGATAAAGCTTACGAGCAAACAATCCGCCGTGTCATGTTACGAATGGTGGCAGTTAGTGGTGGTGAATTAGCACGCCGCAGAGTGCTAGTAGAGTCTGAACTCAAATACCCAGAACCAGAAAATTCACGGGTGCATGAGGTAGTTAAAAACTTTGTCAAAGCACGTTTGCTCGTGGAGGGAGAAAATGCCGAAAAGAAATCTTATGTTGAGCCTGCTCATGATGCGTTAGTGCGGGGATGGGACAGGTTGTTGAAGTGGCAACAAGAGGAAAAAGAAAATTTAATTTTGCAACGGCAACTGACACCTGCAGCTGTTGAGTGGAAACTTGAGCGAGCGCAATCAAATGGCTACCTTTGGCATAATAATCCGCGTCTTGATTTGTTGAAAAAAGAACTTAAATCTAAGGATAACTGGTTTAATGAGTTAGAGATTGAGTTTGTCCAGTGCAGTATTGGACGAAAAAAAATTAATACTAATATAGCGAGGATTGTAGCAATTTCGGTCATTGCAGGGTTGAGTACAGGTTTGATTGCTTCTCTAATTGGTCAGAGAAATGCACTCATTAGCCAAATTCGGTCTTCTCAGCAAGCCTCAGAAGCTAACTTACTTTCAAATCAACAATTTAATGCGTTGATTAACAGTTTACGGGCAGCAAAAACATTGAAAGACTGGCCTTGGTATTTATCTTTGTTTAAGCCAGAGCATCAAATTTCTTTTTTGTTTAAATCGGATGATAAACTACAACCTCAAGTCTTAAAAACTTTACGAAAAGTCTATTATATAGGAAAAGAACATTTTCGATTGAAATTGGTTTCAGCACCAGGAAGTGCAAGGAGCGATTTTTGGGTGAAGGATTCAGATAGCGATAATCTGCACGATTGGAAATTGATGATAGCTACTACCACACAAGAACCAGGTTCTGTTCGCTTGTTAGACTTAAAAAATAATTCAGAAACTACATTTCAAGCACATAATGATAAAGTAGAAGCAATTAGCTTTAATCCAAATATTAATCAACTAGCTACTTTAAGTCAAAAAGGAACTATCAATTTTTGGGACTTGAAAGGTAGAAATACAGCTCCACCAATTTTTATTGATAGAGGTGGCAATAATTTTATTATGGAACATTTTATTTTTAGCCCGGATGGTAAGAAAATAGCTATAACAGTGATAAATACAAACCCAACCTATGCAAAAATAGTATTTTTGTGTAATTTAGCATCAAGATTATGTGAATCTTTTAAAGAATCGGAAGATGAAACTTTAGGAATCGGTTTTACTATTAATAACGAGATTATAGTAGCTACTAAAACTGATGAATTAGTTAAAATATTAGATTGGTCTGGGAAAACAATAGCTGCTTTTTCCATGAATAACTTAGGCAATGTAAATATTTATGAAATACTCTTTAATCCAAATGGTAAAGAAGCAGTGATTTTTGCCGGACAAGACTCCAGTTCGCCTTACTGGTTAAACTGGTCTGGTTTTAAGAATCAGACTAAACTCGAACCTAAAGCAATTGACAGCTTAAAGCAAGCAATTGACAGCTTAAAGTCGCCTCAGAAACCACGGGTTTTTCATCTAATGGAAATTTTAGCTTTGATGGTAAAATTTTTGCTAGTGGAGGAAGAGATGGCATTATTCACTTGTGGACTTTCAATAAAAGTGTTTCAGGGTCACATAAGTTAGAATTAATAAAAGGACACCAAGGCCAAATTAAAAGAGTGTATTTTAGCCCTGATAGCAAGAAACTAATCTCTATGGGGCAAGATGGAACAACTCGTCTGTGGGACTTGGATACAAAACTATTATTTCGTAAAGAAAGTAATCTTAAGCTATTCAAACAAAAAGCAAATTTATTAGCTTTTAGCGACAATGAAAAGGTAACGGCTCATCTTGAAAAAGACGGGAGTATTTGGGTGTCAAATTTGTCCAACGTGCAGCAGTTGACAAGCCCAGTGAAATTAAGTTCAAAAGCGATAAAAGAAAGTTTATTGAGTCCTGATGGGCACAAAGTGCAAGCTAACGTAAATAATTCCGAATCGGGTGAACTGGCAGACCGATTATTTTTAGAGGGTTTGTCAGAAAAGGGATTGCCAGAAAATAAATTAATAGATTTGGATGAAACCCAACATAATGGTGAAGTAGTTAACTTCAGTGATGATAGCAACCTTATGGCTAAAGTTGATTATGACGGGGTTTTTAAGTTATGGGATGTCTGGGGTAACCAGAAGTTGATAGAATTCAATGCCTCCCAAAATATCAAAAAGATCACTTTTAGCTCTGATGGCAGCTTATTAGCTACGGTTACCGAAAACGACACTATCTCCTTATGGCAAGTAGGAGGATTGGATGAATTGATCTCATGGAGTTGCCAAAGGGTTGGGAATTATTTAAAAAATTCTAATGCTGATGTTGCTGAGAGTGATAAGGCTCTCTGTGACGATATTAGTGAAATTAAAAAGGCTGGAAAAATTAGCACAGGTGATAAAATTTTAGTACCCGTGCAAACTCCTACGCATCCTGATAAACAAGCTGGAGTAGATGCGCTCACTTTTGGTGATTTTGAGCAAGCCATAGCTTCCCTAACAGCCTACCTGAAGCAGGAGAAAAACCCGAATGACCCAGAAGCCCAAATTTACCTAAATAATGCCAAGATTGGTAATCAAGAATCATCCCTTATTGCAGTATCAGTACCTATTAGCAGCAATGTCAATGATTCGTTAGAAATTCTGCGGGGAGTAGCTCAGGCTCAAGACGAATTTAACAGTCAAGAGGGTATCCTACCAATACGAGTGTTAATTTCTGACGATCACAACGATCCAGAAATTGCCAAACAAATTGCCAAAAATCTCGCTGATAATCGTGATGTGCTTGGAGTAGTAGGACACTTTTCTAGTAGCGTAACCCGGGAAGCAGCCCAAGTTTATAACGATAAAAAACTGGTGGCAATTTCTCCCGTTAGTACCTCAGTGAAATTATCAAATGTCCTGGGAAGATATGTTTTTCGTACTGTCCCTAATGACAAAGTAGCTGCGGAAAAATTGGTGGGTTATACACTAAACTCGTTAAATCGAAAAAAAGCTGTATTGTTTTACAACTCTAAAAGCGAGTACAGCCAATCTCTTAAATCTCAATTCAAAACAGCTTTTGCTTCCCAAGGCGGGGAAGTATTGAATGAAATAGACTTGTCTACCACAGAATTTTCTTCTAAAAAGAGTCTTAAAAACCTGGATAAAAATACCGCACTGGTTTTATTAGCGGATAATAGTAAGATTAATCAAGTTTTTGAAGTTGTAAAAGCCAATCATGGAAAGTTGCCTATCTTAGCAGGAGATGATGTCTATGGGTTCCAAATATTGAAATTCTTTCATCAACACAATTTACCCATTTCAGAAGGCTTAGTTATTGCAATTCCTTGGCACATTGGAAATAACCGGGGGTCAAATTTTTCAACAATTTCTACAGAACTTTGGGGAGATCGAGATATTAACTGGCGAACTGTGACAGCTTACGATGCAGCTAAAGCTTTGATGACAGCTATCAAGCAAAATCCCCGGCGGGAAGAAATTGCTAACATCCTGCGGACAGACAGCTTTACTGCTCAGGGTGCAACTTGAACCCGTCAAGTTTTCATCAGGAAATCGCAACGAAAAAGTCATGGAACTCGTCCAAATTGTTAAATCGGATTCTCAATCCCGTTCCGGTTATGACTATGAATTTAAGCCCGTTCCAAATCAGACAAACTCACAGCTAGAAACTGAAACTAAAGTTTCTACTTGGTTTTGGTCCCCCTTTTAAAAAACTGATTACTTACCTTCTTACACCCAACACTTAGGAGTTGTTATGTTAACTCTTTCCTTACCTTGCCATTGGCATTGGCGAAGAGCGCCTTCCTAAAAAGCGCTCTCGTGACCTTAAACTCAACAAAAACAGGAGAAATCCCTAATGGTATTAGAAATTAATCCAAATTTACACTCTGACAGTTCACACTATGACCATACTGCTTGCACTGCGCCCATTGGTTTCACAGCCGAAGAGATTGAGCAGTTCAGTTGGGGAACGCGGGGCCTTTTTGAACAAATACCCGCTAGTGGAGTCGGGTATGAACGTTATGCCCCGTATCCCGATAAATGTTATGGTCGTTCAGAAGTGATTCAAGCGATTAAACATATCGGTGTCGAGTGGGAAAAACTTTGTCCAAAGCCTCGAATTGGCATTGGAAATATTAGCCTCCCCAATGGAGGGGAAATGCCGCCCCATAGTTCTCATCAACATGGACTAGATGTTGATTTTGCGCCCGTCACTAACAATCATGAAGAAATTGCAGTCACTTGGTATGCAGAGAAATACTCTCGCGAGCGGACTCAAAAATTAGTTAATTTAATTCACAATAATCCTATTTTGGGTGTGAAGGTTATTCTATTCAACGATCCAGAAATTACTGGAGTAGAATCTTGGCAGGGACATGATGATCATCTTCATGTCAGTTTTCTCCCTCCTGGCATTGATTCAGCCCCCTTTAGCAGTGACCAACAAGGGGATTTGCGGCTTCTGATCCCTCCCATGCAAGGAGAACGAGTCCGCCAACTTCAAGAAGACTTAGCCAATGTTGGTATCTCCATTACCGTCGATGGCATCTTTGGACAGCAAACTGACGCAGCAGTCCGAAAATTTCAGGCTCAACAAGGCTTGCAGGTTGATGGAATTGCTGGATTTGTCACCGAGACTAAATTGACCCAATTACTCTCTGGACAGTCTCGTGGCGTTTCTGGCGAACCGTCAGGTTTAACACTTCAAGATGTGATTGAGCAAGAGCGAGCGATTCCTTTTGAGGATCTTAACTCGGGTCTGTTGCTGGAAGATCGAGTATTTTGTGCAGAAATTCAAATGGTTTTACAGGCAAATCATCTTTTAGAAGTTGTCGATGGGATTTACGGTCCTAAAACCCAAGAAGCGTTGAGAAAGTTTAAAGCTAATCGTCACCTCGGTGATGGAGATGTATTAGGGGTAACAACTGCCCAAGCTTTACTGGACGCTAAACCGGGTGCTGGATTATTACCGGATTGGCAGGGGGGTGACAAGCAAGCGACAATTCAAGCAATTATTAAGGAGGCGCATCGCCAAGGGATTACATTTCAAGCTCAAATTGCTTATATCATCGCAACTGTTCAGCATGAAACAGCAGATAGTTTTCAACCCGTACAAGAATCTTATTATTTGGGCGATTCTGAGGGAGAGAAGCACCGAAAGACTTTACGTTATTATCCGTTTTATGGACGAGGTTACGTGCAACTGACTTGGGATTACAATTATCGGAAATATTCTGATTTGTTAGCCCTAGACTTGGTTAACAATCCCGATCTCGTTATGCGTCCCGATATTTCACTGTTTATCCTGGTTCATGGAATGAAGCAGGGGGTTTTTACCGGGGTCAAGTTGGATGACTATATTTCTGGCAATGACATGGACTTATTTAATGCCCGCCGGATTGTCAACGGAACTGACCAAGCAACGCTAATTGAAAAGTATGCAATGGATTGGCAGGCTCAATTAGGGTAAAACAATTGAGGGCGATTGCACTTCAATCCCTGCTTTATTATTTTCTAACTACTAGAGAGTAGTTAAGGAAGTGAATTAAATAAGGTAGAATGAAATAAAAATGAGCAATCCCCCTTCAATATACCCTTTTGATTCCTCATGAAAAATTACAGGAAACTGTCATAGAATAAGTTGGGGGAATTGCGGTTCAATTAGCCCATAAGCGCACAGATTACATTAAAAAGTTTCAGGATAAAACTCATTCTGAAACTTTTTAATCATATATTTCTCAAGTCAGATAAGATACTAAAAAATTTACCAGGTTTGAGCTTCTATCGAAGGCCGTCCTATAACCTTTACTGGAAATTCCCCTCAATAAGTCGCCCAAATTTTTTCTAATGGTTTTAAGGTGATAACGCTGATGGGGTCAATAATTCCGGCTTTAAAGGCTCCAAAATATATTGAGAATAGAAATAGACAGATCGGCGGAATGTAGCTTTCATGGAATCGCCCCGTCCAGTTTCTCCAACTAAACTGAGGTGAGGCTTGGTTCTCCATCCCAGCATATCCTGCTTGCCACTCATTTCGGCCAAATCCCGGGTGCGGTTCAGAAGCTCTGTGGCACCCGGTCCCCTATCCGCCAAGGGCGATCGCATCGGTGCCGGGGAACCGATTTCAGTCAGGACCACAGTACCCTCCAGATTTTTGATGGCATGAGTGCTGTTCTGTTCTTTTGGCTAGAAGAGATAAAAGCCGATCGCGTAAATCTCTCAATTGCGACGTGGACATCAACCGCCCATCCGGGACCCCATACCAGGCAACAATTAACTCCTGGATTGCTCCTAAGCCGGTCCCCTGCTGGATGAGTTGCCCGATTAGCTCCGTTGTTTCCCTCGTCACCACCGGGTCAGGGAGTGGGAGAATATCCTGCAAAGAATCCAGAAGAACCCTTGGGGTCACGTCAAACTTAGTCTTTTTTTCAAGCATGACGTAAAGCCGACCCAGCGGGTCAACCTCCACAGTCCCCTCCCTCTGCTCCGTGCCACCATAAGCAGTGTGATAGATGCCGCGAATGCGATCGCCGGTTACAAACCGAGAGGGTAGGGTACCCGCATCGGTTCGGTCACCGGCGGGGAATTAGCAGAGGAGTTGATGTCGTCCTCGGGTTGTTCACCAGCGGGGGAATTGGTGGGGTTTTCTCCATCGGAGGCGATCGCCCTGCTCTCCTCGGGTTGGTCACCGGCGGGGGAATTAATGGGTTTCTCTCCATCAGAGGCGATCGCTCTGCTCTCCTCGGGTTGCTCACCGGAGAACGAGTTCTGTGTGCCCTCGCCAGTTTTGTCCCCGGGGGGGAAGTCGGCATCGTCCCCTTCTTTTATGAGGGACTGATCCACCCCCACTGATCCATCCCCTGCATAAATAGATCTATTTATAGGGGGGGTGGATCGGCCCCACTCTTCACCCGGGGTTGGATCAGGAGGGACTGGATCACTCGCGGCTGGATCACCACCCGCTAGATCACTCCCCGGAGAATCCGAAGACTTCAATACCTCGCGGTCCACCCAAAGATCAAAAACAGTCCAGCGCTCATCCTGGGGAGGAACAAAACGGTAGAAGCGTTTGACCCCTTCAGGAGTGCGGCGACGGGAACTTGTCAACTTGAGGTCCATCAAACCCAGAAGCTGCTGACAAGTTTGCATGGCACTCACACCGGGATTAATCTTGATTCCCAAACAATCCTTAACCGACTGGCGACCTGATCGCGCCAGGGTAACAATCCCTTGCACCTCTGGCGACTCCCCAGTAAACTCCTTGTCCGGGTCTAGCAACCGCTTCACCCCAAGAAATTCCAACATCCTCGCCTTCACCGAACGGCATTTAATATCCGGCAGATGAAGGAGTGGGCGAGACAGCAGATGCTCCAAATCTCGCCTATCCTGAGACTCAGCAAACTTGGCAAACAAGAGATAGAAATTCAAGCGCCATTGTTTGTGACGGCCCTCATCATGCTTCTTAATTAGCGACAGGGGTCAACTCCTCAATCCCGCCAAAGTCTTGCGCGATGCGATAGCGCTCACACTGGTGCTGCTCGGCCTCCGTTTTCTGAGCCTTTTTATCCAACTCCCTGAACGTTTCCGGCTCGATTTCCAAAGCATCAGCCCGTTGTATGCAGTGGTCCGCCCAATTTTTATCCCGAGCTATCTTCGCCGAATCGGAGATAGCTTTGGCCCCCTCTTTATCCAGCGAATCAACCGGAATGACCCGCACCCCCTCCGATTTAAACAGAGAGATAGCCGCCTCTCGGTATCGATAACAATCCCGGTTAAAGCGGGCTACTTGTTTGGTCCAAGTGCGGAAGCATACCGGGTCGTGGGCTTTATCAATATTGAAATCTACCTCCTGAAGAATTCTCATCAATGCCGAAACTTGTCGGTTTTTGCCCGCTCTAATCTTCCGGTAGTCACTCGACCCATTGGCGATGGGTTTCGCAATTTTGGGGATAAACAAATGCCGGTCTACCCGCGCGCGCACCCGGTCAAGTCGCTGCCGATATTCTCGGACGCTGTTGAGTCCAGCGGAAATGTCGCAAACAGCAATCCATCGCTCAGTCTCATGTAAGCTGACCGCGCTGCTGATTGAGGTGGAACTGAGCATCACATCACAGTCACGCGCTAACTCATTAATGTGTTCGATGTCTGCATCAGAGTTGTCAGTCCCCAGAATTTGCTGGTCAAACCGTTTGATGCGGATGCCAGGAAACTCCTCCTTAAGCATCCGCTCAATTGTCTTCGTTCCCCATTTGGATTTGGTTTGCGCCCCCTCTACGCTGAACCACAGACACTTATCCTGGGGCTTAGATTTCAGGATTTCAACTGCTTTGTTGTAGATATCGGCGGGTCCGTTGTAAAGGTAAGCATTGTATTTGTCCTCATGCTGGAACTCATTGACCACCACAAACGGCCTGATGGGGCATTGCAACGCATCTTCGTCGTCACAGGCTTCCCGGGCGATCGCCATCAAAAACTCAACATCTAAATCGCTGATGTCGGCGCTTATGGCTACCACTAACCCATTGGACCGGACTAAGACATCTTGGATGAGGCTCTTAAACGTGGTGATAATCCAACCGCGATCTCCTCGACAAGTTGACCCGCCTAACATCTGCTGCAAGGTTTGGTCAAACTCGTCAAGAATCACAATCCCATCTAACCACTCCGAGGGCAGTTTTTCGGGTCCCAGTTCGGTTTGGCGGACCCGGGTAACCTGGGGTGAGGCTTTACCGAAGGGCTTCACCGATTCAACACAGCAGGCGAAACCATAGACTGAATCTCTAACCCCCTTGCCGTCATCAATATATTGCACTCCAAAGCGAGCGGCTAACTCCCGTCCGGTGGATTTGCGGTTGGTGATAATCAGACACCGTGACCCCTGTTCAATCAGGGGGACCATCTGATCCCGGATGTGGTCCGTTTTTCCGGTGCCGGTGGTCGCCTTCACGATTCTCAATCCTGAATAGGGAAGTCCTTCGATATCGCCCAGATAAGGGCGATTTACTAGGATGTCTGGCTCGTAGGTGAACTCCCAGGGATTGTAAGGATAGAGGGACTCACTAGAGAATTCGCACGCTTCGAGGTCATCATCCCCAGTCTGGACAAAGTAATCATCGAGACCGAATTTTTCACCGTCGGGTGAAGGGATACGGATGAAGTCAACGATCGCCCCTTCCTTTCTGAGCAGATAAGCGAGGGTGGAAGCGGCTTTTCCAACGGCTATTTGAGTCTTGAGTTTGGGGTCAAAGTCAAACCCAATATGAATCTTGCGCCCCTTCAGCCCGATGGCCAAAAGGTCAGGGTGCAGTTTATCTTTGTCACTGGGGTCCCGGAACATCCAGACCCCACCCAATCCAATCGCGGCGTGACCTCGGGAAAGACAGGCGGCATCTTTTTTAGCCCCTTCCGCAAGGGTGACGGGTATAGAAATGTTTTCTTGAACCCACTGCCAAAAATTCCCCCCTGGATAGGGAACGCCACAACGAGCGCTGACTTGAGCGGCGATTTGCTCGGGGACATCAAGGTAATAGACCCCATAGGATTCGTGCTTGGGGGACTCGTATTTGTTAAATTTCCCAGGGACGA
Organism: uncultured cyanobacterium; assembly: GCA_963821735.1. Taxonomy (GTDB): domain Bacteria; phylum Cyanobacteriota; class Cyanobacteriia; order Cyanobacteriales; family Laspinemataceae; genus Laspinema. The sequence continues at coordinate 12,530 of CAWGFK010000062.1, read as the reverse complement.
CCACCCAGGAATTATCCTCTAATTTTTTCCAGGATGGCCGGGGGTGCAGGGGTTTGACCTGACTCCACAAGCTCTCCTGTTCCCAGCCGGAGGAGGGAGCCAGATTTTTGCAGCGCCAGATGCCATCTTCCAGGAAACGGTAAGGTTTCTGTTCAGGAGGGGCGACGGGGTTGCCACCGGATTGGGTGCGGCGAAGTTTTGGGCTATAGAGCACGCGGTCTAGTGCTGCTATGCCTTCATAGATTTGAAGATTGGCGGCAATCATCAAGGAGTTGATGCCGGAGGCTTGCCAATCTGTGATCGCCCAATCCCGGATAGTGGAGAGAGTCGAGGGGTAGACTGTGCTGCATAGCTCATCCCCTCCACCTACTCGGTCTAAGGTGGGCTGAATCTGTTGCGGCGCGGGCTGTTGCGGTGCGGGCTGTTGCGGCGACGGCTGGGAGAGTTTAACTCGCCCCACCCATTGCCACCCTTTACACCGGGGGCCATGAAACTGGGCAAGAAAACGGGTAAATTTTTCGCTGAAAACGGGACTTTGGCATTGGCGACATCTACGGAGATGCCGCCACTGGACGAGTGGGCGTTTCTCAAGGGTAGACACTGGACTGCTCCTTTATTGGAGCTGTCCCCTTTATCTATGCCTCAACCTGTGTTAAACTTAATTTAGTTATTTAATGTAATAGGTTGAGGGGCTGCTTCCTTGCTCGTTTAGCAGACGAGCGTTAGATTTTAGGGACAGCTCTTTTTTTTGTTGAACAAACGGAAATTTTTGGGGGAAACTTTGGCTCATGAAATTAAACTTCCTCACCCTTTCAAGGACTAATAAATAGGAATTTAGCTTGTTGAACCTTTGTCCTGTAAAGATTACAGGGTTTAAAGCTATCATCAATTTAATTCATTTATTAGTACCGTTTTGGAGTTACTTATCAAGTAAGCCAGAAACGTTGTGGGGTCGGGAGAGGAAGTCGAGTCTTCATTCCTCCTGGGAAGAAAATTTGGCACACAGAGACTCCATTACCCCCACCTCAGCATCAATTTTCTCTAGCCTCTGCCGGAGTTCAGAGGCTTCGGCTTAATTGTGTTCGATAGCGGTGGGTTGCTTTAGGGTTGGCAGTTTGGCGGAGATTGCGTCTATTGCAGCGAGGATTCGCTGGCGGTTGGCGATCGCCCTGCTAAGGAGGAGGGCAAGTGCTTTTTATTTGTGCAGACTCCGAGGGTGAGACAATGGTTAACTCACCCCTACCGATTTTCTCCACCAGCTGTGAGCGACTAAGGTTTAGCGAGTTAGCAAGCACATCCAAGCCTTCTAACCCTTCAATAGAAATAGAAATAGTCGTCCGAGTCTTTGGTCGATCATACAGAGACGGTCTGCCCCCAGGGTTCTTTCTCATTTATTTAGTCACTCATATTTTTTTTCTGTCTTTCCTTAAACTTATAGTCATATCTAAGCCCTTGCAACTCAAAATGATACAAAACTTAAAAAATCTTCACAAAATTACACGAATGAGTTCCTTAATATCAGTACAACATCGTTAACACTGTTGACACCAAAAGTGGGGTAGCTTACACTGTTAGCAATGTTAACAGAGGTAAAAGTTATGGCAAGTTCTACAAAACCCGCCACAAAGCTATTGGGGTTCCGCATTGACAAGACTCTGTTGAAACAGTTCGGGGAAATCTGCGATCGCAACAAATCCAACCCTTCAGATGAATTGCGGCGATATATTGAGGCTGTTGTGCGTGACAAGAAACTTCCCCAGACTGATGATGAGTTGATCCCAGTCGATGCCCTGAGACCAACGAATCAAGAACGCAACCGAGTCCCGTTTTGCAGCGCTTGAATCTCAACTCGCTGCAATGGCTGATCGGTTAGGGACAATTGCTCTAAAGGGTGAAGCGGATCCAGTTGAGGCGATCGCCACCAAAGGGGACCGGAAAGGAAAGCTGAAGTCTGTGGTAAAAGGTCAGCACCCCGCACTGAAGTAACGGGGCTTCATGCCTCTAGCTTCAGTTAGTTGACCAGCCCAAGTCTTAACTGACTCCGTTACCTGAGTCAAGATACCCACGAATGCGACGCTAGTTCGTGGCTCTATCGTTAATCATTAAACAGTTTTACGAGGGGTAAGACAGTGTGGTTAGCCTCTCAAGCTCAGATAACATTATTGAAGCGAACTTTACCCTAGAAATAGGAGTTATTTCATGTCTAATTATGTCTTTGTTGTTGATACAAATAAACAGCATCAAAACCCAATACATCCCGCCCAAGCTCGATTGTTGTTGAATCAGGGTCAAGCTGCTGTTTATCGCCATTATCCATTTACTCAAGTTGCAAATCTGGGCGACATGGCTGTTCTATGCTGTGTTGCTGGACCTAGCTGATGAGGGAGCATCTCAATTTGGCAAAAATATTGTCTTTCTAGAGTCGGATGATGGGAGGACCCTTCGCCTGGGTTGCTGAGAAAAAAGTTTATCAAAGCTTGGAGTAAACTTTAGGCAGAATAAAACGACCTAACTTCCCATACGGGAATCAGATAAATGGGATAAAATATTGAGTTATAAACTCTAAAAAAATAAAAACTAACCGTCAGTCTTTGTCACCTTATGCAGCTAGGCTCCCATTAAGATAAGCACAGCGTAATCCTAAAATTTTATGGAGATTTTCGGAATTCCATTGTGCTCCAGCTAATTTTAATCGTTTGTCAATTTGCTTAACTGCTGACTCTACAGCTCCCGAGCCAATGGAACAAATTTGTTCTTTTTGAGCTTGCTCATAATTAATAATTCGGGATTCATGTTTAGTTAAATACGCTCTGAATTTAGAGGCTTGGTGACTTTTATACTTGAACACTTCGGCTTTAGCCTCTATAACTTGGCCCTTCCAGAGTAAAGTTTCGATTTTTTTCAGGTTCTTCTTTGACCCCCTAACTTTATAAAGATTTTCTTTAAGATGAAACCGATCTAAAATTTCCTGACGTTGTTCGGGGCTGCCTATTTCTTTAAAAAGATTCCAAATTCCGTCATGCCCATCTCCTAAACAGATGAGTGGATTAGTCGTTTTTTGACTATTAATCCAATCCGTTAAAGTTTGAGGGTCTTGAAAGGTCGCCCCATAGTAAATTCCTTGCATTCTTCCTACTTTATAATCTTTCCAGACACAAGGAGCGCCTTGAAAGGGAGTACGCAGTCTAACTTTACCTCCATCAATGCTGACTTCACTTACGGCTTGTTTAGCTGAAGGCCAATCAAATTCTGACTTATTAACTTGACGTTGTAATGTACTATGAGAAACTTGGACCCCCGTCAAGACTTCTATGTCCTTTTCTCCCATTCCATAAGAAGCTTTAGCACTCACTAACAAACTACATTTTAATAAAAGTGGGCTGAGGCGAGCATAGGAGGTTATTCCCATAATATGGGCTTGTTTGTTAGTTAAAGTTAGGTTTCCTACACAAGTTTTAAGTTTCCGGTTTTTTCCGTGAGTTGTTCCGGTCACTTGAGAGATAAAAAAAAACAAAAGTTTTGGCCCTATATAGTCCAAGATATGTTGCCGCTTCATGCTTTCTAACATTTCCATGTCTTTAAGCTTAACTGAGTCCATCTGGCTGTACAAAATTTCACCTATTTCTTGGATACAGGCGTCAAGGCGTTCTAACTGTTCAGGATTCAAGTTCATCAGCTTTAATTAAATTCAAATAAATAAAATTTTATCACATCAAATCACCCTCCTCAGCTATTGACTATTTAAATTCAATGCTTCTAGCTCATTCATCGGCTGCAACGCCGCACCCAGTCGAGTTTCATAATTTCCCTCAGAGCATCCAATGAACGACGGTGAGCAGCTTAGTACCGTTTTTCTCTTCTTTAGTTTAATATTGGCAATCTGCACTAATTTGAACAGTTACAGGCTTTTCCTGCCCCCTAAAAGTATCAAGTGCCAAATTGAGATGCTCCCGCTGATGATGTGGCTGATTCTCTCGAATTGCCCACCGAACAGATTTCTTTAGAGATGCTATTTCGGGGGTTCTATCATTTCACTGTTGCATCGACGAAGGGCAATAATCAGTCCTTGGTTGAGTATTTTTGTGACCCTCGGAATCAGGATCTTGGCATTGTCAAAACTTTACGCAAAAGCAAGGGTTCTCAAGAGCTAGACCTCTCTCCTTTTCCCGGCTTAACTTTTGTCCCCTCTTCTAAGTTGTCACCAATCGCCGAATCCAGGTAATGCAGGTTTATCGAATTTGGCAAATCGAATAAATCAACTGATTCTGCGGTGGCTCCACCCAGACACACCAACAGCGAATCGTGGGGTCGAGGGAGTCAAAAATATCGCCCTTCCACCGCTCCCGCCGCAGTTCGATATCAAGATAGTCCTCGTTTTCCTCCAGGGGAAACAGTTTGAACGTAAGCCGCTTGAGATAAACCAGTCCGCCTCGACTGCGACCCTTCTCGGTCATTGGGACGAGTTTCCAAACTTGACCCCAGGGCGAGTCAACCGGGGATTTGACGCGGATTTTGTCGCTGGCTTTATCGGCAAATTGTCCCGGTTGAATCAGCAGGAAATCGTTGGGGTCGAGGATCAAGTTAACTCGGAAACTGTCCATGAAATTTCGGGAATCTACTCGTCAATCGCACTGGCAAAATTATTGTACGGTTTCATCGCCCTGGGCTGACTCCGAAGTAATGCGATCTCCAACGCAACCGATCGCATTCCAACCCCACCCGTCCCACTGAGCTTGCCGATGGTGGAGCCTACTGCATCACCGGCAAAGAAATTGCACGGCAGCAGTCCGGGTCCTGACTCAGCACTGGCGATCGCATCACATTGGACGCATCAGCCATCACCGGCGGGGGGAAACTCTGGGCATCCCATCAAGAAAAAGCAAAGTTAAGATTGGTGTATTCATTAACGCGCCAACCATCCAAACAAGCGCCCGTCATCACCGCATCCTGGAAGTTGGCAGCCAAGGCATTCGCATCAGTCAGGTTGGCATAGCTCAAATCCGCCTCAATCAGTCTAGCCCCGACCAAACAAGCGCCAATCAGTTCAGCATAATCAAGGTTGGCTTGGACCAGTTGGGCTTTGCTGAGGTTGGCCCCGTTGAGCTTGGCTTTACGGAAGAAAGCGCCACTGAGATTAGCCGCAGTCAGTTCGGCTTCACTCAAGTCAGCCTCTATCAAGTTGGCCCCTATCAAGTTGGCATTGACAAGGTTGGCGCGCTGGAGGTTGGCATTCTGAGGAATCCAGCCAATAAGTAGATCTCGCTGAGATTGGCTTGCCTTAGGTTGGCATGGCTCAGGTCCGCTTCTCGGAGGTTGGCCCGAACTTAGATTGGCTCCAACTAGATTGGCCCCGACTAAATTGGCTTCGATGAGTTCGGCTTCTTCCAGGTTGGCATGACTGAGGTTAGCTTCACTGAGATTGGCGTTTGTCAAGTCGGCTGCACTCAAGTCGATTTCAACGGCGGGATTTTCCTTGCGCCACTGATTCCAGATTTCTACGCCTTGTCTGATTAGTTCAATCTGTTCTGGATTCGCCATCATTTCGTCCTTTGATTGACCTAGACCTCATCTACTGTGAACCTTGCCGGTGTCCTCGCTCTACGGCAACTGCGGGGATTCACCTGTCACCGACTCAACACAGATACAACTCATCCAAATATAGCACATTATTTGCGGTAAATCGAGTAAACTAGCTGCTGTTGTGGTGGTTTGACCCAGACGCACCAACAGCGGATTGTTGGCTTGAGGGAATCAAAAATCTCGCCTTTTAAGTGTTCGCGCACGAACCGCACATCCACATATTCCTCGTTTTCTTCCAGGGGAAATAGTTTGAAGGTGATGCGCTTGAGATAGACCGCTCCACTTCGGCTTTTGCCCTTTTCCGGCAAGGGGACGAGCTTCCAAGTTTGGCCCCAGGGCGAGTCAACCGGCGACTTTCATGCGTGATTTTGTCGCTGGCTTTGTCGTCAAATATTCCGGCTTGAGTCGGTAAAAAATCGTTAGGGTCCAGGGTCAGGCGAATTCTAAAATTGTTCATTAGCAATGCAAGCAATTCTATCTTTCTTGACCATAGCTGAAAAGGGTTACAGTTTGGACGGCGGGTTCAGCCTGGCTAACTGGACCCGTCAATCTCCAACTGGCATCAACCGAATCGCTGGAGAGTTTAGAAGTTGCCATCAACCGATCGCATCCCCGGGACTCATCCTGGCAAAAACCTAGCGACCACTTCTGCTGCATCAGAGCAACTGCTAAACTTATCCTATCCACCGAAAAAGCACCCCACCGGCAACAAACTGATGAGCACCAGCGAGGACACGAAAATTGCCAACATCCTCAAAAGATGGCTGAACACGGCCAACGAACTCGAAGCAGGCACGAGCCGATATTTTCCCATCACGCGACTGACCAGCGTCAAGAGTCTGTGCCGCAATCGCAAGACAGCCCAACAGTTTGCCCTCCATATCGCTGGACGGGTGCAGCAATCCATGAACGAGGCTCCGGCTCCCGATTATTTCGAGCCAGCGGAATGGGACGCGCATAAGCAGATAGTCGCTGAAGCGATTGCCATGATGCAACGAGCGATGGCTGATGAACCCGATACTAAACAATCCTTGCAAGCCCTTCGCAAGCAGATTGACTCCTTCCAGGGCGACGACTACCGCAATTTCCAATGGGGAATGACGGTGCATTTCGTCCGCAGCGGTAATCTGCTCCAGATTGATTATGCTATACAATGTTTTATTCACTCCGATTATCCGTATTACGCCTACCAACTGGCTAAACAATATGCCGAACACTACGACTCCAGTTGCGGCACCGGGCTAATCCCCAAGTCTAGGCCCCAATTGCTCGATATTGCTGAGTTTTGGTGTCAGTATTATTTTAGTCAGTCTTTGTGGGAACGGTTTCCTAAGTTGATGGCGAGTTGAATCCGTTGGCTGCGGTGGCGAGTCCAGGAAAGAAATAGGTTGGGTCCGGTGGTGGCGATCGCATGGTGGCAGAATCGAACGGGCTGGATTCCGACAGTGGCGATCGCATCGCAGGAATCCAACAGGCTGAATCCGTTCGGGGCGATAAGCCTACGGCATAGCTTCGATGTGCGGCATCATAGAAATCCAATAGGCTGAATCTGTTCGGGGCGATCGCATCCTTGCCAGGAATCTGAACAGATTGACTCCGGTAGTGGCGATCGCATCCCTGGAAATCTAACACCCATATCCCGCAACAGTCACCTTACCGTTTAGCAAGAATTCGACAAGGCTCCATCGATTTATCCGGCTCTGTGCGAGTTCCGGCTCAACGAGACTCAACCGATCGCATCCCCCCCTGCTTTTTACAACTTTTTCAGCAAACCCTATGTAATTCAGCCTCCAAAAAGTACAAGTTAGCGCGTCAGCTTTTAACCCTTACAAACCAGAATAATTCACGAATTCCTTTTGGAAACAACGATGAGTATCTGCATCGAAACAAACAAAGACAATTGCCCCAATCGCACTAGAATTTATAAGAAAGCGACTGGTTTCTGCATAAGCAATTTTCGCCGCAAGTTCGACTGGAAAACGCATTGCTCCCGTTCCAATAGCCGGAAAAGCAATACTCCGTAGTGACTGCTGTAAAGCTAATCCCAAACAACGGCGGTAACATTTTGCTAAGAGTTCTTCCTCTCCATGAGAGCCACCGCGCCAAGGGGGACAAACCGTATGAATCACCCACGGGGTCGGCAAATTATAGCCAGGAGTAATTTTCGCATCCCCTTCCTCACAACCACCTAAACGACGGCATTCTGCTAGAAGTTCTGGCCCCGCAGCTTGGTGAATCGCACGGGATATGGCACCAGAGTCAGAGAGGTTGCGATCGCACGAGTTAACAATCGCATCGACTCCTAAATCTTCAGTAATATTCCCCAAGACAGGGCCTTTGCGATAGGCGTACAAAAGGCTGACATGACCGCTACTGCGACGACCACCACGTCTGTAGCTTTGCTGAGTGGACATTTTGCGATATGTGTTGTACTTTCGCTGTTCGAGTTGTACTTCCAAGTCATCTAGTGCCTCGGCTTCTGGCGCACTCATGGGCAGATCGGGATTATTGAGCAACTGCTGTTTTGTCTGCTGCAATACAAGGATAGCGCCATCGTAATTCCCTCCATCTACCAGTTTCACGGCTTCTTTCTTAGCGCGTGCTGTCATCATTAAAATCGCTTGCTGTCGTACCTCAGAGTTGAAGGGAAATTCCTCTAATTGTGCAGCATTGACAACGGGTAAGCGTAAGGAAACGCGGATTTTTTGCTCAGTTGGTTGTTCGGGCGTGTTCCAAGTCAGGCGAAAATAACATAAATCTACTTCCTCTGTCATGGCAGGCACTTTCAACCGCAAAACTACATCAACTGGATTACCAATTACTAAATTAGGTAAGCGAAACCGACCATTTTGGTTGACCTCGAACTGATTGAGTACCTCAACCAATTCTACTCCAGCTTGCGGCTCAATTCCCAAGGTGACATTTGTACCCACTGTCGCCATTAGGCCCAGTAATTCTTGTTGAAAAATACTGGGTAATTGTTCGGGAGATTGAATGTAATAATAATTGCCATCCCCACTCCGTGCCATTGCTTCTAACAAGTCTTCGTTGTAATCATTACCAATTCCCATTGTGGTAGTGCTAACACCCCGTTTGTTTAAATTGTTCACATCGGAGGCAATTACATCGGGATTAGTTTCGCCGACATTGGCTAGTCCATCTGATAAGAGAATGACTCGATTTAAGTGTTCTGGATTGAGGTGTTGGCTAACTTGATTTCCTCCTTGCACCCATCCGGCGTGTAGTGCCGTCATGCCTCTGACTTGAATTCTTTTGATTTGCTGCAACAGATGGGATTTATGATTAGCAAGGGTGCTAGGGACTAAGGTTTCTACATCGATTGTCATAAATCGTAATACTAACGCGATCGCTTGGTAATAACTGTTCGACGGCGTAACTAGCGGCTTGCTGTGCATATTCAATTTTTTGTCCTTGCATGGAACCAGAGCGATCGATTACTAAACCTAAATTAAGCTGGGGTCGCTCAATAGTTTTTTCGGGTGCTGGCGGCGTAATTCTGACTAAAACATCGAGAGTCGTTGAACGTTCGGAACAAACGGCAGCACGTAAAGGAATAAGCTGTATGTCCATGTTTGACCTCGTTTAGAGCTGGCTACTTAAATGACAATATTTCTAAGGCGATCGCCTCAGAGGGTGACAACGAAGGAAAAACCCAGGTGGGGCAAGTGTTTGAGATAATTGAGAAGTCGTCAAAAAGGGGGTGGCCCTTGGTAGCCAGCCTGACAAAAAATGCTCCCGACATTATACCACTTGTTATTACGAATCCATTTGAGCGAGAGTCAAGCACTTACCTTAGAACTTATAGTTTCTGATGCTTCAAAGAAGAACGGCAAGTTAGATTATCAACCCTCGCCAACTTCTTTCCACAACCGATTCAATACCCGAGTCGGATCCGAAGTATCCAGCGATTTCTGAAACGGACCCAACTCTGCAGCAAGTTGCTCTGGTTTCCAATAATCAAGGGCAGCTTTAAAATCTGAATTTAGAGAGAACCACTTAAATAGGGGTATAGCCGAGATCCGCCCACGATTCGCCCTGGAATAATCGCGATTGATGTTCAGATTGAACCTGTGCCGGTCTCGTTCTAGCCGGTAAGCACCAGCTATGCCCCCGGGCTTATCGCAACTCGTCTCGGTGCTGATAGCAGTTCGAACCAATTGGATTATATCCCTCTTCTGTCACTCTAGGCAGAGTATAATAAAAAAAACGGCTGAAAGCCAGAGCAGGACCATGATTGCCCCAAAACAAGCCAAGCCCACCCTCCCTCTAATTGATGAATACTGTGAAAACTATAAAAGCCTGTTTTCAGATGTTAGGACTTATGAGGCATTTAAGAATATCCATGTAGGAATATTATCCGAAATAAAACGAAAAACTTTACCAGGAGATCGCGAAAGTTTTGGGACTAGAAAACGCCCAGGGGTTACACCATTTTTTGACTCGCTCTCCTTGGGACATTCACCAGCACAAAAATTCGAGAATCCAGCTCATTTTAAATCATTTAAAAGGTCGAGGAATTCGGGTGATTATTGATGAGACAGGAGACCCTAAAAAAGGCAAGAAAACTGATTATGTAGCTCGGCAATATATCGGTCGATTAGGAAAGGTAGAAAACGGAATTGTATCTGTAGTTGCTTACGGATTAATTGATGGAATAACGTTTCCAATCCTCTTTGAAGTCTTCAAACCTCAAAAGTGCTTAAAACCGGGAGATACTTATAAAACTAAACCTCAAATTGCCGCTGGATTAATTGAAGAGATGGTCCACCTTGGTTTCCAAATAGAATTGGTATTAGCCGATAGTCTTTATGGAGAAAGTGAGACTCATTTTTTGAGCAAACTGGAGGAATTAGGACTCTTGTATATGGTGTCAATCAGGAGTAATCATGGAGTCTGGCTACCTGAAGGACAAAGCGTTTCAGCCAATGAATGGACAACATTTACCCGGAATATGAGTCAGGGTAAAACAGAAACTCGCTATATAAGAGAGGTCGTTTTTGGTGAAAAAGGACGGAGAACTTATTGGGACCTCACAACAGATAAAGAGACTTTGCCGGAAAACTCAACAAGTTTTGTGATGAGCAACATTCCGAGCCTTAGCTATAAAAATGTAGGGGATATATACGGAGATAGAACTTGGGTTGAATATGGATTTAGGCAATGTAAGTCTGAGTTGGGATGGGCCGATTGGAGGCTGACTCATTACTCGGATATCGAAAAATGGTGGGAACTTGTCTGTAGTGTTTATTTGCTTGTTACTTTGACCACTGCTCCTTTTAAGTCTTCAGCAACAAGTTCGCCGACTCCAACCTCAGAAATTTTTAGGTCTTCGGTCACTCAACATCCTCATTGGAATCATCAAACGAATTGGAAGAGCGCGTTAAATAATCTTCAATTACTCCTCCTGCCGATGCTCGGTTTTAATTCTATTCTCTATTGGCTACAAGTGTTTCCTATTCCTCAGTTATCTTTGGAGTTAAATCGATTAATTTCTTTTATAAATCGGGCCTGTTTCGCTCTCTTCCCTCTTTCGCCTGACGTGGATTTCTTATTTTCCTCTGCCTAGAGTGACAGAAGAGGGTTATCTGGCAGTGGCGATAGCCTACGGCATAGCTACGCTTACCGCATCGCTGGTAAGAACGAACCCAACGGGCTGATTCCAGCAATGGCGATCGCATCGCGGGCAAGAACGAACCGAACGGGCTAACTCCGATAGTAGCGAATCCGGTACGAACAGCAACAGGTTCTTGCTTCCGGTGGTGGCGATCGCATTAGACTCGTCCGAAAATTATAAATCCTTATGGGAAGGGAGTTTCAGCCTTTTGACCCGGCGTAATCTTCAATAGGGTTAAGAACGAAAACACAAGGCTTGTAGCTAGGTTAATAGGCTATCTGATTAAAATGGTTCTCCTTTGTTGCCAGTCGAGACTTTAAATTGGCTCTAGGGGTACTCCATTTTTTAATGTTAGTAAATCTACCGAACCTAGTCGAACTCTAACTAATCCACAAACCGCGAGAATTACCTGTTCATATTGATGCCTAACCAATCTAAACCTTTCCGCAGCTACTCGAAAAATTTTAATCTTTCCTATCAAATGCTCAACCCCTATTCTCTGAGTCGATATTTTTTTGTTTTCTTGTTTCTGTTCTTCGGTTAGTTCTCCGTTTTTGGGCTTTTTTTAGGTGTAACAATGGCTGGTTCTCCAAGGTAAGCTTTATCTCCTAAAAATTTTTGATGGTTGTTGAATTTTGGAAGGCTTTGTCGAAACAAACTAATATCACTTGTTTTTCCTAACTCTCCAACTGTTACATCCACAATATCTTGACCACCGGGCAAAACAATAAATTGGTTTTTTAGCGTATGCATTTTTTTCTTTCCTGAATACAACTTTTTTTGTTCTTCATAGTCTACAGGTCTTGCAGTACGCTGCTCAGAGCTATCTACGATTAGTAAATGTTCCGTCAATTTTTGCTGAAGTTTTTCATAAGCTTGTTGTTATCCCTCCGCTTCTTCCATTTGCGAAGCTGGTAAAATCTCTCTAATGATTTTTATCCAATAATGAAAAGCGTCATTAGCGTTAATTTTAGAAATATCAAATAACAAACCTAGAACTTCAAATATGGGTTTTTGTCTTAAATAAACCAAACAAAGACAGACTCCTTCCTCTACTGTCATTTCAGCTTTACGTCCAGCTCCCTTGGCATTGATTCTAATTTTTTGGGCTTCCCGTTCTATTTGTTTTTCAATATGTCGTTGTTTTGCCAGTTCTACTAACGCTAAAAACTGGTCATATTCGATTCCGATTAGACGCTTGGATTCTTTGGGATATTCTTGAATACGCTTCAGGGGGCTAGTCATGGTTAAATCTTACTAAAATCTTTATTTTTATTTCATTATAGCATAAAATTTATATTAAGGAGAGGTCTAT
>CAWGFK010000061.1:0-24824 GCA_963821735.1 uncultured cyanobacterium | reverse complement strand
ATTTTTTGTGAAGGTATTTTGGCAACAGTTGAGGTTTGTAAGTAGCATCCAGCCAACTACGGAAAGGAACTAGCTCAGGCCATTGATAACACCAAGGACTGCACCAACGACCATCCGGGAATTGATAGGAAAATTTGACTCGTTTTCCTGCCCATTCTTGTCCTTCCCGGTATTTGCTCCATGCCAAACCAATGGAACCGTCTAGCAAATCCGCTCGGTCTACAGGCAACTTGAGATAACCTTCAACATAAACGAGTAATTGAGAGGCTTCATGGAGAACACACCAGTATCCTTCGGGAATCCGATGCGCGTTTTCAAACATAGTCTCTACTCGTTCCATGTAAGCCCCTAAAACTGGCTTGGGCGTAGGTTCATCAGTGATGGCATATTGCCCAGTTTTTCGGATGCTGGGGAGGACTTCTTCAAATACCCAGTCCTGAAACTTTTCAGCGGATGGCAACTTGCTTGAGAAGATGAGTTGATAGATGCCAGCTTCCTCTAATACAGTCACAGTCTGGATTCCACCAGGGGTTTCCATTTTGGCAACCCCTTTGTTTTTGGGTTTAACTTTCTTTGAAACTGTAGCTTTTGGATCGGCATATCCCAGAACTTTAGCCACATCATTAGCAACGGGTTTACCATCAATAAATCTAATTTGATTGGATTCAAAGTTGAACACTGATAAATTAGTCATGGTAACCTCCACAATAGGTTAGTAAAAAATTAGTTAGCTAGATTGGGCCGAATCACCTGCCCAATTTTGTTGACACCAAAATGAGTAATTGACATTAACGGTCGGTGTCAGGTCTTAGTCAAAAATTCGTTTAACGTGCTTGCCAATATTTCAATTAATCCCACGGTAAACCCAGAACTTTATCTAAGTCTTCATCTGTTAATGATTCGTCCTTAAATAACTCAATAGCTTCCGGAGGGTAACCATCAGGTTTAATATGTATGTGTAACGCTAGTAACCAATCAAACCATCCGTCATGTACGCTTAAAGTCATTGGGGCAAAGTTTTCATGCTCGTACAAGCCGCTATCAAATACCTCTCGTGCGGTCATGACAGAAAGGGTGTCCTCTAATAAAAAATAGTCTTTTTCTTGTAGTGCGAGTCGGAGTTGCTTGATATTCTGCTCAATAGTCTTGACAATTTCACTCATGAGTTTGACCTCCAGTAGCTACAAAATCTCGGTATTCGTCAATCAAAGGAAGCGTGATAGAGCGGTCAGTAATCTGGTAACTGCGCCACAACCCTGGACCAAATCCCGCCATAATTCCGTGATGGGCGTGGACTCCGGATGAGCGTCCTGTAGAGCCTTGTTCACCGAAGGTTTGACCCTTTTGGATAACATCGCCAACCTCGACCGAACGTTTAGACAAATGCCCAGTCAGCCAGACTAACGGCTTACCCTGAATCGTCTCGTTGAGGCACTGGAGAATGACCACATTGCCATAGCCGCTGCCGGTCTTTAGTCCGCCAGTTTTGCCCTGGAATTCGCTAACGACAACCTTGGCACGACAAGGAGAAGGCAGTGGGGTAGCTGAATTTTTGGGGTCATCCTTGAAGAAGTAAACTGGGTCATAACTGCCTGGGGGTGAATTGTCGATAAAGTGTGGGCCGCGATGCTGAATCAGTGGCCGGAACAGGACAACTTTTGTCGGCGACTCAGCCGGTTTGGTCTTGTTAGTTTCTCGTTCAGTGAGCCTGGTTCGCACTGGTTGCGGTAGGGGTTGCTGGTGTTGAGTCCATTCGTAAAGTTTGAGGGTGCGTTCGGCCATGCGGTTGAGTCCTGGAATCAACATGAACGAGAGCAAAGTCACCGAGGCGATCGCACACAAAGCCTGACCCCTCGCCACTGCTGCATGATGTTCGGCGATTGCTCGTTCTTTCTGGGCTGCCTGGGATTCGAGATGAGCGAGAAATTGTTGGTTTTCCGCTTCGATGCGTTCGCGTTGTTCCTGGAGTTGGCGCTCGGTTCTGAGTTCAATTCCTTTGAGTTCGCGATATTGGAATTCTGGCTCTAATTGCTGGAGTACATCAAGTGAGGTTTGGTTCATAATCTAGTGCATTGACCGGCATAGATTTCGACTGCTGTGCAGTTGGCGCGTTGTGGTGGCGGTTGAGGTGGTTCGTTCGTTGCGGCGCTTGGCGTTGGGGGTGCGGGCAGGTTCGGGATAATTCTAGGTTTGGGAATCGCTTGAATTGACTGTGAGGCTGATTTTCTTAAACTAGGAATGAGTGCAAATTGTCCGATTCCTGGTTTTGCCATGTCGAGTCCGAACAACACCAGCATGAGTAGAACGAGCAAGCCTGGGACTCTAGGAATGATTAGCCAGCGCTTCATTTCTCCTCATCTTCTTGGTCGTAACAGAACTTGATGAGAGCCACTCCTGCCCCGAATGTTGTTGCCGCATCTTTCACATCTGATATCTCGCCGCCATGAATTGTCAGAAACAGCAAGACCGTTCCTCCTGCCATTGCACAGATATATCCGGATGCTTTAATCACCTGAAAAATTGCCAGGTCTGTCCATTTTATTTTAGTTTGCTGGGCATCGATAGTTTGAATGTTAATAGTCTGAATCTCTGAAGAAACTGAATAATCCTCAAGCAAATCATTCAGGGCTGAAAGAACTAGAATTTTCTCTTCAATATCTAGTTTAGGCCAGTCTAACGGAGGATTTTTCTGTAAATACTGTCTAGCTTTCTGTTCAAATTCTTGCCGTTGCAAAGCCGTGAGTCTAGCTTGCAATGCCGCACCTTTGAGAGGGCGTCCGTTTCTGTCGGTTAATTCGTTCATTATTTGGCTCCAAAACTGAAGAAATGCCAGCAAGCAAACAGTGTTGAAATACTGTCGCTTGCTGTAGTTTTATCGAGATTGATATTGCTCTACGTTGGTCCGCACATTCAGGATGCGGCTACGGTCCGTTGGAACAGGTCCGTTGCTAGGAACTGGCCCACCTTGTTGCCGAATGAGTTGGGTCCGGTAGGTGCGATCGCTCTCTTCCACCAACGGACTGCCCAACTGCGTCACCAACTTGAGTCCGCGCACCGTGGCGTTGCCAGTCCGGGCCGCAGCGGGGGCGTTGTAAGGCAGAGGTTCGTTACTAGCCACCCCTGAAATTGCACCTTGGCAAGCATTGAAAAGGTTGGTGACAATCACGAACAGACCGATGCTCATTGACCAGTAAGCCAGAGAGCGCCAGGGATGCTTAGGATTCGAGTGTTTGAGGGTGTTGCCGACTGCATTCCCGATAGTGTCAATGGCAGTCCCCGCGCCAGTTTTCATCGCATCAGGCGCACCCGCCAGCCGATTGTTCGCACTAGCCGAAGCCCGTTGGATGGCGTTGAGGGCATCTTGGGTAATCCGTTGAGCGTGTTGGAGTTGGGTTTGAGCTTGTTGAACTTGAGTTTGCGGGTCAGTTTCGGTTGGATAAGAATTCATGATTTTACCTCACTAAATGAAAGCTGAAAAACCGAGTTAATTTCGTGTTTGGGTGGAGGTCTGCCGAACAAATTACAATTCGCCATCCTCAGTTTCATCGGGGCGATTCTGTGCAAGAAACTCGTTGAATTCCAAAGCAATAGCTTGAGGGGACAAGGAACGCAAATGAGCGATATCCTCATCGTCCGTTGATTCAGCGCGGAACAGTTGTTGCCGTTGGATGTCCGTGAGGTCAGGCGCGTAGGCAATCAACCCGCCAGCACTCGAAAAACACACGGGATGATAGGGACGAGCTTCGGTAAGTTTTTTGAGTTTGGCAAAGAGTTGGGCTTTTTGAGCTTCGTCGCTCGTTGACCTTTCGATGGCTTTCTTGCAAACTTCAATCGATTTCATGTTGAAACCTCGACCAATCGCAAACGTACAAAACTGGGCGCTGACTGAACCATCAAAACCAAGCTGAGAGACGTAAGGAGATTGCGAGACAATCCAGAGGAAAATCTTGTCTTCCAAGCCAACGAACGCCAAAGTTTCTGCGAGTTGGATAATCGTTTGGCGGTGTTTGGTGCCGTGGGTTAGGTCGCAGTCTTTGGCCGCTTTGAGTAGCGCGGGCCACTCGTCCAGGATGAGGATGTAGGGTGATGGGTCATAAACTTGCCCCGACTGCATCGCTTTTTGCCGCTGCTTTTTGCGCTGAGTCTGCTCAGTGATAGCTCGGCGTAACAACTCAACCGCCATCGAAACGCCAACGCTAGGTTTGTCCAGGTCAATGCTGACAATTACCGGGAACCCATCGGCATGGCACAACCGTTCGAGTCCCAAGAAAACTGACCCTTTCGGGTCCACGCCATGCCATATAACATCGGGACAAATTTGCACCACTTCTCGAATCATCCCGCACAATGTGCTAGTCTTGCCCGATTGGGTAATCGCGGGAATCAGCAAGTGAACTTTGATGCCATTGCGGTTTTGGCCGCATCCAAACACTGCCACTTGTTGCAGCAGATTGAGTTCGGGTTGGTCCGGTTGTTCGGGTTGAGTCTGCATTTTGTTTGCGTATCCTGATAGCACGATTGGCTCAGGTAACGATGAAGACTTGACCTCTCTAGTTGGGGTCTGATGATTCGGTGGTTCGGTGGGTTCATGCGATCGCCATAAATCCGACTCCAAGACACTATCCGTCTGAGACTTGTTTAAGGGTTCGTGAGTTGGACTAGGCGGGTTTGGCTGGATTGAGGGTGCGGTAGGCATCGTTCTGACCGGCTGATTTCCCGTTACCGGGATGGGTATTGTCAACCGTTCATGCCGCATCTCTTCACTAGCATCGCGTTTTGAACCCGTACCCGAACCCGACCCCGAAAAAGGCAGCGGCGGCAGTTCCCCCAATGGCGATCGCACCGCCACCGAATTGCAGAATTTTCCTTGCGGTATCGGGCACGCCAAATGAGACTTCCTGGGTCTGGTTGTTGTATGGGTTGGTCAACACTGGCACCCGCTCTACCCGCTCAAAGGAAGCCGCGAACATCGTGCCACCAATTAGCCAGGACACAGGAGCCAGTGCCAGCCATTTCAAGTTCAAGGGCATCAGAATCCTCCCGGGAATGGGTTATAGTAGTCCACGGGGTTGACTTGCCCTGGTGCTGCATCTTCGGGGGGATTCGGCACGACCGATCGCCCGTACATATCACGCCGCTCTAGTTCTTCGGCCACCGCGTCTAATCCTTGCAGTCTGAGTAACGGGACCAGCGCAGTCTTGAGGTCCTCTTGCCCGTTCATCAGGTCGAGTGCGATCGCCACCGCATCGGACTGGGGCAGGTTGGGGTTTTCGGACATGATGTTAGCCAGCAATTGCACCACTCCAACCGCCTGGGTTAGGTGCGGGGACAACTTTTCGTAGACAAGTTTGCGTTCAGGTTTGCCGTTCTCGTCCAAGATGGGTTTGCCGTTTTCGTTCGTGGCAACTTGAGAAGGGTCAGGCCAAACTAAGGTGCTGCCTTCACCACCGGCACCCAAGTTGACTTTTTTCATCGCTTCAATGGCACTGGCATATTTGATGGCGGCGGGGTGTTTGCCAAAGTTCGGACTGTTGCGATCGCCTCGTGATTCCTGGACTCGTTGGTTGAATGCGATCGCCTCGTTGACGAGAGCCATTTGCAAATATCCCATCGCCTCGGGATTGTTTGGGTTGAGGTCAAACTGCGTGATTTTCGAGGCTTCGCTAATGCGCCGGTTTTGCAGTTGGTTTTGACTGGATGCCCGAATCGCCTCCAAACAGGAAACTTGGGTGGCATCGCAGTTGGCCGGATTCACTTGGCTAACATGAGTGGGCGCTTGAACGAACTGGGCTTGGTTCTGGACCAAGGCAATGGTTGCCAAAAATAGACTGGCAATGGCAGCAGCGACCATCGCCATGACGTAGCGATTGAGCAACAGGCCAAGCAGACTGCTCTTGATTTGGCCCAACTGCGGCAGTCGTGAGTTTGAGTCGGCTGAATCATCCGCCAACTCGTCAAGATAGTTTGTATCAAATCCTGGATTTGCAACGGTCATGGACTTTTCCTCCTAGTAATGGACAATGTTGTGAGCTTCGTCATACCACTGCGGGTCTAGGCTTAGGGCGGTTTCGGCTTGAAACAACAGGTACTCGATAACTGGCACCACGAAAGCACCCACAAGCAATCCACCAGCCAACATGGCCGGGGTGAATGCGATTGCTACGGTTCCATGTGTGACACAGCCGATTGCCGCGCCGACGATGCCCGACCAAGTAACGCCGATCGCTAGATGTCGAGCGCGGGTTTTGAGAGTGTTGAGTAAACTTTTCATTGAATTTTGCGAAGTTGGTTGAAGCTGTACTGGATGAACACGACCGAGGCAATCGCACCCAAGCAAATGCCGGTGATTCCACCACCCAAAAGCCGCTGGTGCAAAGGTTTGGCGGGTTGGATTGCCACGGCTATCGTGGTGGTGGTGACGGTGGTCAATGTGTGGATTCCTACCGAGGCGAGGGCACAGCACCGGGCGACCTCCAGCCGTTCTCGGGATTGGGTTTCTAGTTGGTGCTGGTAGGTGGAGACGGCTTGAGCGGTGTCTGCCCGGGCGCGTTCGGTTACTCGTTGGACGAGGAATGCGTGATTTGCTTGGGGGACGGTGACGAACCCAGGGCCGGTGCGTGGGTCGGCTTCTCCCAGTCCAGCAAGTTGCCCATCCCAGTCTGGAGCGACTCCAACGCAGTGGCGATCGCTTCGTCGCACTTTCCCAGTTCGTCGGACTGCCAGCCTTGTTTAAGATTGGCCTGAATTTGCAAGGCTAAAAACTCATACCCCATTGCCGTGATTTGGTCGCTCATTGGCTGGTAGGTGGTCCGCAGCAACTCATAGATAAAGTGAGGGATGCTACCCTTGGCTAACTGCTCAGGATGGAAGCCGTACCGCGCTTGGAAGTATTTATCTAGGTCAAACTTGTCGTTAGGTTGCTGTTGCCGTTGCTGGGCTTGGTTGGATGCGATTAGCACCATTTCGTCTAACACTTTTTGAGCCAGGACTTCCAGGGGAATATCGCTCGTTTTACACTGCTCAACCAACCGCTCTAACAACGATTCAATCTGCAACGGCTGATTGAGTTTGCTTGAATGAGTGCCAATTGTGCCGTCGCCGTCCCAGGTCACACCGAAGATAGAACAGACCGCTTCGATTTGGTCAGGTTCGAGTTCCAGTTGGGTAGCTAGTTCGAGAATGTTAGCCATGTTTTCGTTCCTCTTTGTTGCGGATGTAGTCAATCAGAAATTCCATAACTTGCCGTTGCCCTGCATGGGTGGTACTGGGCAACCAAAATTCTTCCAGCGCCATGACGAGCGACCCCCCTCCAGTCATGGTCGAAAATACGTCCCAGAAACGTAATGCCTTGCCTTTCTTGACCACCATTTCTCGATAGTCCTTGTAGGTCATTCGCAATTTGCTGACCCCAAACCACACAAAATGCACCATCAAAACGTACTTGATATCTAAGAATGCTCCATGCGGTCCCCGGGGTACTCTCAAGCCCGCTAACGTCAATCCGGTTTGCTCCATGTAATGCTGGAGGGTCTGGTAGTTACAGCCATAGAGTTCGATGAGTTTGCCTTTGGTGTAAGGCGCATACTCGGTCAGTCTTTGAATTCGTTTGGGTTCCATTTACCATCGCTTTTACCGATTTGCACTTTTCCTAACCCGGTCGAAGTTGATGCGATTTTCTACCTCAGCACATTAGGAATCCTAATGCAGTAAGATGAAATTTTGTAACAACTTGTAATCAACTAGGAATTAGTTATTTTCATTTAATCCAATGCGCTCAGGGAGTACAAGAGTTTACGGAATAATTTCCGTTCTGGTTAGCAAAAAAAATCCCCTCGTTGGGAGGGGACAAGAGCGTAATGGGACAACATTTAGAAGCGTTTGCCGATGTTTTCTAGTTCGGTCGCGTGGGTTTGGGCGAGTAATGCCAGCAGTTCAGGGAAGAAGCAAGGAGCTTTGCCAAACTCTAAACCGGCTCCCCATTTATCAATGCGCGACTCTAAAATTGTTGCGGTGGTAAACCGACTTAATACTGCTGCTAGAAAGCGGACACACCGCGCTCGTCTGCCAGACTTATAATCGAGCTTTTCTCCGGGATACCGCAACGGCAAGAATCGGTCGCAAAATTGCTCCGGACTCATGGCGACTGCATCCGGTGAGTGCGGGCTAGTTTGCCGTTGGGATGGGTGGCGATTGCGTCGGGATGGATTCGGTTGTAGTGCGTACATAAAAATTGCTCCTCAAAGATTCTTGGAAAATCGAACGCTGACAGCTAGGGCTAAGACAAAACTGAGAAATAGATAGTACAAAATCCAGAACATGACGTTAGTTTGGTAGATGATTCGCTCAACGAGCCTTTTTGCGTGAGTTTCTGCGTGAAATCTTGCGAGAGTTTTTGCTCGCTGTACCAATTTTGCTAGTCAAAATGTCCAGCACTTCTGCCGCATTTTTCTTGGCATATTCCGCTCGAAGGTTCCGCGCATACTGGTGGGCTTTTTGAATCGAGGATAAGTCAGATATCTTCAAGAAGATTGCTCCCATTTGGTCATCAACAAGTTCGCGCAAGTAAACACAACCCGATTGGTCCTCACGCACCACAAACGTAGTCCATCGTCGCAAGCTCGGTTTTGAGTAGGTTTGTCTGGTAATTTTCATCGCGTCGGCCTCGTCCTCGGTGAATGTCTGAGCGTCTTTGGGTCGTAACAAGAATGACTGGCGGGTTTATTGCAGGTGGTGGCACAATAGGAGCGCCACTCAACCCGCAAATTAACGCAAAAGTGAACATAGATAAAACCTAGTTTTGGCGGTGTTTTAGCCGGTAAATCAACGAGTCCAAATACCGCATAATTTGATGGTCTTGATTGTTTTTGGCCGCATTCAACCGACGTTCTGCCAGACTGAGCGCATCGGGAAGATACTGGTCGAGATATTCTGTAATCGCGATAATCGCTTCTTGTTCCAACTTCATCTGAGCTTGGACTATCTCGCTAGTTTCTTGGGCTGATAGTTGCGGAAACGGGTCATTCCCTTGGAAAATTTCTTGATAAAAGTTCTGTAAATTTTCCTGGATTTGTTCCCGCTGTTCTGGGGTCAAAACTGGTTGAGGATAAACGTAGTCTTGCCATTTTGCTAGAAACGATTTCAAGTGACGATACTGCCCTAGCCAAATTTGGTCTTCCTGTTGGTCTAGCAGTAGCCCATAAACCGGATAGCTATCATCGGAACCTAAGTCGCAACCAATTAGATGAATCGCCACAGAAAAATGATTGACGAATGCGGAATACACTCGGTAGGAATCCGTGTGACCACAGTCAAGGTACTCAACGTAGCAGTTCGTGGCTTGATAGGTCAAAATGACGTAGCGTTTGGCGGGTTCATCCTCGACTTGCAACGCAGCCAACAGTTTCGGGGGAATGCCCATCGGCAACAGATAAACGCTAGGAATTTCAGGCCGGGGGCTGGGTGCGGGATGATGTTTCCAGCAGCCCATTTTGCAGGTAATTTGTGGTTCGTTCATGGCAAAATTCTCGTGATAGATGCAGCGATTGCCGGTAAGGGCAACCGCTTGGAAAAACTAGCGACAGAGTTAATATTCGCTGGGCAACATCAACACCTTTTCGTTCAGATAGAGCTTGATTTTGTCCAGCGGAAAGTCGGTGTATTTGATTTCTTGAGTCAACACCGGGTCATCGGTATCGCGCAGCAATGTGAGGACTCCCGAATTTTCCTGCACCGACAGTTGCCAGATTTGAAAATGCTGTAACATCTCGTCATTCTGGACACACGCATCCATTTGGTGCGAGGCGATCGCATCAATCAGCCAGTGAGCCTCGGCTGCATCGGCTAGATACTTTACGCCATCGGTGTAGTTGAACCGTCCGAGCCAATGCTTGTAGTGGTTCTCTGTGCCGTGGAATCGAGCTAAATCTGCTTGGGTGATTGTTTCCATGAGTTGTTCCTCACTGTTTCTTTCACCCAACGCGATAGCTTTTTATTTTTTTCTCACTTTCTATTTTTTTCTTCTCCCGATTGCTGCATCTGACCCAGCGGGGACGAGGCCCAAGCTAGTTGCTGCTTGAGTTGCTCGTTCTGGGCCTGGAATTGCGTTAGCTGCTTGCTCGTGTCATACAGCTTGGCATTGAGTTCCGTGACCTGCTGCTGCCACCGCACAACTTCTGGATTCTTGCCCGGGTCTTTCTGCTGTGCGATCGCTTCCTTGGCCTGTTGCAATAATTGTTGCATCTGCTCAATCTGCAACTGCTTTTCTTGAGCAACTGCGTGGAGTTGAGCTTGGACTTGGGCGACGGGGACGAACTTATCCACAGGAGGTAGGAACACTTCCACTGGCTCCATCTGTTCGGGGTAGCAGGTAATCATCAACTTCTCACCGGAAAACTGCACTTTGAACCGATTGAGCGTGTCGCTTTCATCGGGCAGTTCCACGATTTGGGCGATGCGATCGCAATGGTTGCGGTTGTCATGCTTGACAATCCGAACGTAGGACCCCACCGTGAGCGGCTTCGGCTCAGGCTTCTGCTGTTTTTCGAGAGTGCGGTGAGCCTCAGCTAATTCGGTCTCTAACGCCATCACCTTAGCAGTCAAAGTCGAATTGTCACTGTACTTCATGCTTTGCTTGGATGCGGCCATTTCCAAGCTCAGGGCTTCGTAATGCTGCTGCATTTCCTCTAGCTGAATCACCAGTTGTTGGTTCTGCTCAACCAGTTGCTCTAGGACCGCATCGGACCGGCTGGCTTCGAGTTGTTCAAGCTGTTGTTGCAACAGGTGAATTTCTAGGTCCTTCTGGGCGTTTTCTTGGATGAGCCTTGGAGTTGCTGGTTTTCTCGTTCGAGGCGGTCGCGTTGGGCTTGCAGTCCGTGAATCAGGGCCGCTGCTTTGTCCGCTTCCTTGAGTTGGGCGCTGAGGTCCTTGACTTGCCGTTCGAGTTCGACTAGGCGATCGCTTTGTTGCGGAACCACCGGCGCGAGTTTTTGCAGTTGTAGCGCTTGCTGGACATGACGATGGCGGGGAGTAATGTCGCCATCTTCCCCGGCTTCTTGCCGCGCTAGGTTACGAACACAAGAGCGAAATTGGTCTGAACCTACTTCATCTAACCCCAACCCGCGTTCTATCCAGTTGAGTTGGGCTTCCTCGATGACTTCATCCGGTTCCCCAGCGTTGGCGATGAACGAAGCGATAGCTGGAGTTGCCTTGTTAGTTCTGGGGGCAGATTGCATCAACTTGGCAACGTCCCACTCGGTCAAAGTCTGGATCGCTTCAATCAGATGGTCCGTCAACACCGGCGAGTTCATGACCTGGGCTAACCGCTGGGCTTCAGCCTGCAAGGTGGCGACTGCATCCTCATCAGCTTGGAATTTGTCCGCGACCAGTTCCCAATCGGCTTCGGTGACGGGTTGCCCTAGTGTGATGCTGCTGTGACGGGCTTTGCGGATGCTGGTGACGGTCTGCTTGCCCGCTTTGAGCAGTTTTACGAGTAGATGTTCATCGCCGACTTTGGTAAGTTCCTTGAGGGCGCTGATGCTCCAGGACTGGACCGACTTGAGGATGAGCCGTTGGATGCGTTGGCGTTGGCTGTCGAACCATTCCGAAACTTGAATGAGGGACCGGGCCATCCAAGTTGAACCGCCAAAGTCGGACGAACGCAGCCAGTCTTCAAATCGCTGCTCTCCCTCGCTGAGTCCATGTTCCAGGCAGAGTTCATGCAGCAATCGGCGGAAGCTGCGACCAATTTCTAGGCCACTGGTGAAAGTGTGCTGGACAAATCCGAAAAACTGGGAAAGGGTTGCTTTGGCTTGTTGTTGCAGGGTCTTTGAGCCGAAACTGGCATAGTCGTACTCAAAGCACAACGAAAGCGGCAATGCCACTGAGTTAGCGCTGGTCATAATGCTATCCTTGAAATGATTATATATGGCTGGGAAGGGATGGTCCCCTTCCTTTTTTCCTTTGGGCGCTCCTGGTGGTGAAGCACCTTTGAATTCTGAATCAAAGAAAAGTGCCGGAATAATTCGGAACACTTCCGGTATCATCCGGTAATCAGAATTATAGTTCTGACCCAAACTATCGTCAATCTTTTGTTGTTAATTTTTGTTAAGCCAGTTTGTCCAAAAAGCAGCGGTTCTCCCAACTAATCACGTACTGTAGGGGCAATGCGCCTCTACGGAGTTTGGCCGATAGCCTAGAGGTTGGGGTATCGACGCTTTCGGACTGGGAGTTGAGCAAGTCGATGCCGCGTTCGTGGCGCTTGGAGGAAATTCTAGAAGAAGTTGTCCGAACAGACTTCCATTCCGGCCAACGAAATGCTCGACTATCTGGAGGGACGAATTGACTGGGATACTTTTCTGGCAGGTCGGCTCCCCAATCGCTACTCCGGCGTCACCCACTCTATTGAGCCAATCGTTACTTTGGAACGAGTCGTCGCCTGGATCGAAACTCTTTCTCTTAACGAAGTGCGCTTAATCTTGGATGCAGCCTTAGAGCGTGCTGCGTCTCTTGTGGATCCATCTCGGCCACCAGCAAACACTCCGCCATTTTCTCTAAAAACCGTTTCCCAACAAGCCTCAAAACTTCACCTGAAGTAGTTGCAAATGAGCTACTCGCAACAGAAGAACCAGGAACGCCCTCGATGAGGCTGGCGCGGTTGGTGGTGGCGTTGGGCGAAATGTTGGGAGACGAGACGGCGCTGGCGCAGCGAATGGGGATAGAAAAGGATGCGTTGCGGCGGTTGAAGGCAGCACAGAGTGCAAGTCTGAGCGATCGCCACCTCCAAGGGCTGCTGAATTTCTTGAGCGTGACGGCGGAGGAACTGGAGGCGTATATCGCTGGGGAATTATCTTTGGGACAGTTGGTGAGGAAGGTGTCGGGGGAAACCAGTTCGGAGGTGGCGTTTGAGGAGGTGGTCGAGCGATTGCCTCACCTGAAGTTTGCCGATCTGGTGCGGTTGTGGGAAGCCCTGAACCAACGGATTGCAAGAGCGTTCCAGCCGTTTCGCAAACCGTTTGAGCGCAAGCAGACGGGTCGAGAGATAGAAGGGAGTGGCCAGAGCGTTCCTGCGATCGCACTGCAAGATTTGGTGATTGAGGAGATGAGGCATCGGGGGCTGCTGCTGGCTGAAAACGGCTGGGAACGTTTAGCTTCGGAATCGACTCTCGACGCGCAACGGTTGCGGGAGTTGGCATCGGGAGCGCAACCGACTTATTTGGATGTCGTTGCTATTGAAGTGCTGCTCGAATCCACCCGGCAACCAAACGGCTCACCCTGGAGCCAGTCGGATTTGGAAGCTTTGGTAGAGCGCGATTTTGGCGGGTTGGCTGATTGGGAGCGAGTAGACGACGCCGACGCAGATTCTCATTCCAATAACGGCGATCCTCTTAACTCGAATGCTTGAGCGATCGCTTTCTTGGAGCGAGGGCGAAGAAGCGCCAACGCGATCAGGTAGTGGGGGCGTTTCGCAGCAACTCCCAATCTGCTGAACTGGCAACCGAAATGCGACAAGGCTCACTCAAGTAATCCCGCACGAGATAGTAATCTTTCTGGTATCGGGCAAAGCTGCCATCCATTCTGAGAATGCTGTACTCGTATCCGGGAATAAACCCCCCAGAACTGGGCGAGTTGAGTCGGTCAATGAGTTGTTGGTAATCCGACATACTCTCTCGCCACAAATCCATAAAATTCACCCCAATCCACAAGCTCGGCACGAACAGCACTCCGCGCTCCGCCGTCACCCGGTCGTTCACGTGCAAGCAGCGATTGCTTATCATTGAGGTGATGGTGACGATTTTTCCTTGGGAGCGCCACAATTTTAAGTAGTCGCAAATTTCTTCGTAATCGGCTTCAATCAAGTTCGGATGAGATTTTGACAGTCGGGTAATCATACTCGTTTTAGATAAATGAGAATTTTGAGCGTGGAGAATTTTGGCAAAATTCAACCGATACGGCGCGTTGCAGTTTTTCCAGTAGATTTTGGCTCCCAACAATCCTTCAATCGTGCCGCATATTGCCAAAGCCTTGAGATGATACCGCCACAACTGCAAAGCTAGTTCACGATCGCTGCATTCAACAATCAACACGCAACCGTCTTTGTACAAGCTGCATTGAGAGAGTAGTAGAGCCAATTGAGGCGCAACTTTCTGCAACGACTCCATCCACAACCGCATCTGATGCGCTTCGATAATGTTGATGCTTTCTCGAACGAGTGGTAAGTTTTGAGAATCCATTGCACCTCACCTAATTAAACTTGAGAAATGCTTCTGCAACAGCACAATTTCTTGTTATTTTCTATGGTAAACCATGACGTGCTTGGGTTCGATTTCTAGCTGTCCGTTGAGTTTTTTGTACTGCGGATATTGACTCAAACCAACTAACTCAAATCCCCAAGAACGATACAACCGCACCGCATTTTGTTTGGCTTGAGTAACACGCAACACGATGGGGGCATCTTCTGGCAGGCAGCAGAGCGTTTCTCGCCATAACGCCGTCGCAATTCCCCGCTGGCGATACCCTGGGTGAGTGCCAATGTCGGCAAGATACCATGCTTTGCGCGGGTCTATCCCCAGGCGATCGCTACACCATTTTTCGTCAAGGGTAACGGTTTCTCCCGCATCGCTCACGGCGCTTGTCCCATTCAGGTAAGCACGAGGAAACAGCACCGTTGCGGCAAAGGCGATCGCTTTCCCCAAGTCAGTGGCAACCAGAATTTTGCTGCCGCTTTCATAGTGCTGCTGCCACATCCATTGGATCCGCTCCAACGGCGAATTGTGACAAGAAGGCGGTTCGGCAAATACGTCGCGATACAACTCGACCAGTCCTACCGCAAACGCCGCATCCAGACGTTCCCTCGAATCAAGTCGCTCGATGGCGATTGGGGTAGATTGAAGTTGAGGCATTGTCTGTCCCCAGAGTCAAACCAGTTTCTTCCAAGTTTATCGTTTCTGCACGGGCGATCGCATTCCCAACCGCAGCGGTGAAAGCGAACGAGATGAAAGCTGACTATCGACGGGGCAGGTGAATTGAGGCGTGGGTTGGGACAATGCTTTCGTCTTGCAGTTTGTCGCCGGTGATAGTGGGTTACGAGAGCCAGTTTTTTGCCTTTGGATCCGGGTGAGCACAAGTCAGTGTATTTATAAGGAAAGGATTTTCCCCGGGACTTCTGTTCACCCTAACAATGCTTGCTCTAACTAGGTTGCAGCGATTTGGGCTAACTTGCTTTCGATTGCGATCGCACTCTGGCCGAATAGAACTCCTTGCTCTCATGCTGCCGCTTTCCGTGAGCGCCGGTGTTGTTTTTGGCAATGTTGGGTGGGGATGGTTTCGTCCAACCGTTGGCCGCCGCTTCCATCATCGGTCACCAGACTTGGATTGAACCCGAACCAGAATGGCGGCAGCTTGATTGGCAATTGCTAGATGAGTTCGGACTGGCTCCGAATTGCCGATATTTGGCGGATTTGGGCATGGCTGCAACTCATCATGGGCAGGGAATTGCGAGTGAGTTGGTGCGCTATAGATTGCGGCAGTATCCTGACAAACCGATGCTGTTGCGGGTGAGTGCTTGCAAAGCTGAGGCGATCGCCCTCTACCTGAAACTAGGATTTGCGAGATTGCCCGGACTCGAACAGCGACCAGAATATCGGCAACAAGATGGCTCCCTAAAGACTGAATCCAAGCTGTTTATGGTCAGAGATTCCGCGAGCTTGAGTGGATGTTGAGGCGATCGCCACCCAAGTCATTCCTCTACTTTTGCCGGTATCACCCATTGCGGTTGCGATCGCTCGTAATTTTTATCAGCATTTAGGAGCCAGCCATGCCCACTAACTTGAACCATAAAACTGCCATCATCACCGGCGCGTCTTCCGGCATCGGACGGGCCACTGCTTTG
Organism: uncultured cyanobacterium; assembly: GCA_963821735.1. Taxonomy (GTDB): domain Bacteria; phylum Cyanobacteriota; class Cyanobacteriia; order Cyanobacteriales; family Laspinemataceae; genus Laspinema. Next base: position 8,938 of record CAWGFK010000061.1, on the reverse strand, counting down.
CTGTTGGCGGAGTCAGGCGTTCAGATTGCACTCGTTTCCCGGCGGGGGGAACAACTCCAACAACTCGCCGACCAAATTCTCGCTGGGGGCGGGACAGCAATCGCCATCCCCACGGATATTACTGATTGCCAACAAGTTCAAACAATGGTGCAAACGGTCCTGGACAAGTTCGGACGAATCGATATCCTGGTGAACTCTGCTGGACTAATTGACGTGGCTCCGACCGTCGAGGCTAGTGTAGAGCGCTGGCAAGAACTGATTCAGGTGAACTTGTTGGGGACGATGTACTGCTGTCATGCGGTTGCCCCAGTGATGCAAGAACAGCGACAGGGCCACATCGTGAATGTTTCCTCGGTGGCGGGGCGGACGGCTTCGGCTGGGGTGAGTGCCTACAATGCCAGCAAATGGGGGGTGGGTGCGTTTTCGGAAGCGTTGCGCCAGGAACTCTGCAAGAGTGGGGTGCGAGTGACTGTGGTGGAGCCGGGTTGGGTCAAGACGCCACTCTATGACGAGATTGCCAGTGGGGCCATGCAAGAGCGAATTAGTCGCTGGCAAGAGGGCATCGGGGAGCCACTGTTGCCGGAGGATGTAGCGGGGGCAATTGGGTTTGCACTCTCTCAGCCGCAGCGCGTGAATGTGAACGAAATTTTGCTCAGACCGACCGGGCAGGTGAATTAGTGGCGTGGGTTGGGACAATGCTTTCGTCTTGCAGCCCACATTCCGCAGGTTTGATCAAGTGAGTAAATAATATTTCTGGCAGGAGGCCCCTAGGAACTTAAGGATCCATCGCCGCTCATCAGTTAAATAGGTGATTTTCTTCACTCCATCAACCGTCAGCAAATGAATGGATTGAAAGCATTGAAAAACCCATCGTAGAGTTGGAGTAGTGGTGGGTTTACCTACTTGATTCTTAATCGACTTTTTTGCTTTAGCCAGGGCCTCTCTTAAGGCTCTTTGACCTAAACTATAAACTAACAAACACAAACCCATCACCATTGCCAGGGCTTCTATAGCGCGTCTAAATCAGTTTGACACGAGGGACCAGGTAGGATAAAATAAAAGTTTATGTACAAAGAGGGGGCAAATCATGGAAATTAGTGCTCAATTAGACAGTATATCTACGGATTTAATTGATTTAACCGAGTTCATTGACAGTACCAATAATATTAAAGAGTGGAAAAAAGGTCAAGCAGTTATATTGAGCCTACAAGGTTGGTCTTATGCAGAAATTAGCCTCATACTAAAGATGTCCTATAGGTCGATTGCTCGGGCCAAAAAAGAATACAAGCAACAAGGAGTTTTGGGATTAAAACTTAAATATAAAGGCTCCAAAAGTTATTTAACTGAAGTTCAAAAGAATGAGGTAAAAATTTGGCTACTTGAAAAACCGGAAAGACGAAACATTTCTGAACTTGAAAGACATCTTATGGAAACCTATGATGTAGTCTTTAAGTCACCACAAAGTTACTATGATATCTTGAGGGATAGTCAATTAACTTGGCAAAAAGCGAATAAACAGAATACTAGAAAAAACCCCGAAGCCATAAAAAAAAGAACCCAAGAGATTGTAGAAATATTAGAAGAATTCAAGCCGGAGATAGAAGCTGGAACCCTTGTGGTGTATGCTTTAGACGAATGTCATGTCCAGGGTGATGATGTTTGTAGTTATCTATGGGGCGACTCAAAAGATAGAGAAGTTATAGCTATAAATAACGAACGAGATCGTCAAACTTACTATGGAGCTTTAAATTTACTGACTAATCAGTTTATTGCTAGTCCTTATGGAGCGGGTAATGGGGTAAATACCGTGAAATTTTTGGAAGAAATTAAAGCGGTTCATACTCAAGAAGATTCTGAGCAAAAAATCCTGTTAATTTGGGACGGTGCCAGCTATCATAGAGGAGAAGAAATGAAAAAGTTCTTAACCTTGCAAAATCAGGAAAAAGAGCGACAAGATTGGTCAGTTATTTGCGAACGTTTTCCGACTTATGCCCCGGAAGAAAATCCCGTTGAGGGAATTTGGCTGCAGGTTAAAAACTTTATTAGGCGCTTCCATTACCGATGCAAAAGTTTTGCTTCAGTAAAACGATTGGTAGAGATTTTCTTCAAATATCAACTTTTTAATCGCCCTAATTTGAAAAAGTACGATGCTTTTGCCAAACTGATTTAGACTCGCTATATTCGTTCGGGATTTTTTAGGAATACACTATCGGTAAAAAACATCGGGTCTTTTAAAAATCGAAATCCTCTTTCTGTCGATTGTTGGTTTTTGTATTCTTTTAATATCTGTTCATCACTCAGTTCATTAACATCCAAGACGTTCGTAGCGAGGATAAATCTTCCCGCTCGGATTTTCTCTTGTTCTATGGCTGACTCGTTTTCTGCCAAATCTGCTTGGATTTGATAATAATACCCAGCGGGTTTCTTACGGTTCGCTCATTTTTAAAAAAGTAAAAAAGATGGCAATTTAATCCTCTCCTTATGAGGAGAAAACAAAAGAGCGTTCGTTCAAAATGGCACCGGAATTAAAGGGAGAAAGACTTGTATTAAAAACGAAAGATGGAGTTGACCAGCTTTTAGTGTAAACTTACGGATTATTGTAACATCAGGACTCCTCAAGAGCCTGGGTATTGTAGCTCAACCCTTTGTAGTACAAGTAGTACAATCCGGATGAACAACAACGAAGAATTCAACGCCGAAAGAGTAGATGACATACCTGTATTACTAGCCATGTTGGAGCGGATGGGAATCCAAAAGCTACTAGACAAACACTTCATTACTCATGGGAACTGGCAAGGAATAAGTCTGGGAGGGGTAGCTGTAGTATGGTTGAGTTACATTTTATCACAAGGAGACCATCGATTAAGCCACGTTCAGTCCTGGGTAGAAAATCGGATAGAGACCTTAAGTATTTCTACCGGGACTGCTATTAGAGCTTTAGATTTCAGTGATGACCGATTACAAGCTGAATTGCGATACCTAAGTGACACCTCGCGTTGGGAAAAGTTTGAGCAAGAACTGGGGGGCAATCTCCTACAAGTGTATGACTTAAACGCCGATAGAGTCCGCCTAGATACGACAAGCGCATCAACATACTGTGGCGTGAATGAACAAGGATTATTTCAATACGGCTACAGTAAAGACCATCGACCCGATTTAGCTCAAATTAAAGTGATGCTGGCCACCCTAGACCCCTTGGGAATGCCAGTGGCCACGGACATAGTAGCGGGAAATAAAGCCGACGACCCTTTATATTGTCCGGCCATTACCCGAGTCAGAGAGACCCTGAAAAAAACTGGCCTATTGTATGTCGGTGACAGTAAAATGGGGGCAATACAAACCCGACGGTTTATTCATGAACAGGGAGATTATTATCTAGTTCCCTTGAGTGCCACTCAAATGATGGAATCCGTTCTCACCAGTTATTTAATGGAGCGAGAACAGACGGAACAAGAATTAACAGCGGTTTATAGAGATTTAGACTCCGGTGAGCCGACTAAAATAGCGGAAGCCTTTGAAATAGAAGTCGAGCAGATGGCGGAGTTTGAAGAAAAAAAAATAACGTGGAAAGAGCGACATCTAGTTGTCAGGTCAATCAAGATGGCTGAGGCTGCCCAAAAATCGTTAAAAGAGCGAGTCCAAGAAGCTCAACTAGAACTGGAGCAATTAAATCACCCCAGGAAAGGTAAAAAACGGTTGATTGGTTTACCCGCTTACCAGAACGAAGTCGAAAGAATAATCGAAAAATATCAGGTAGAGGGATTGTTGAACATTGAGTATGCGACCGAGAGGAAAATCTCTCAACGGAGGGCGTACAAAGGTCAACCGGCTCAAATCATTAAAGAAGATTTAGTCACTTTAAGTGTCCAGGTATTGTCCGAGGCTTTAACCCAAAAACTCACCAGTTGTTCTTGGAGAGTTTATGCGAGTAATTCACCAGCCGAGCAGTTGTCAGTGACTGATGGAGTCCTAGTTTATCGGGATGAATATTTAGTTGAAAAAGGGTTCGGCAGAATGAAAGGATTCCCTTTATCTTTGACTCCGATGTATTTACAAAGAGAAGACCATATTACCGGGCTCATCCGATTGCTGTCCATTGGATTACGCCTCTTAACACTTTTAGAATTTGAGATGCGCCGAAGTTTGAGTAAAAATGATGAAAAAATTTCAGGAATTTACCCCGGAAACCCCAAACGGAAAACGGCCACACCTAGTTCCGAACTCTTGTTGGCAGCCTTTAAAGAAATTACTTTGGTTTCGGTTCCAATAGCTCTTGGAGGCAATCGCTATCTTACCAAATTTTCTCCCATTCACCAACAAATTTTAATTCGTCTAAATATTCCCCTAAAGATTTATACAAACTTGGCCGACGATGAGGGGCCACCCCCTTCCACTTCGGGTGATCCTTCTGTTATGGTTTCCCATCTCAGGGAGTAGGGTCAAAAATGAGCGAACCGTAAGGGTTTGGCTCCCTTTGGTGGTCTTCCGGGTTGGGTATAATAGGGAGTTTTTAATATTTCAACACGGGTAATTGTATGATATCGCAGCTTCATGTTCAATTTCTCAACTGCTTGCTCTGCATCAGGTTGACAAGCGAATTTCTGTTGACTTAAGCTTTTAAGTTCTAAGCGTGCTTTTCCTTCCAAATTTTTAATTTTTTTCTTTAATTGCTTTAAGTCAGACTCTTTTCTTTTTTCACTTTCGACTAGCAGCCATCTCTGTTTAATTTCTTCATAAGTGATTTCACAACTTTTTATCCGATACCCCTCCAATTGACAATTTTGCAGGTCTTCATCGGCGGGTTCATTCAACAATTCTTTAGCGGCTTTTAAAGAAGCCGGAACTCGCGAAACCCATTTCAAATGATTAATTTGTCTTAAGTTCTCTTGATTGTAAAGGGCGGCATCGGCTACAAATAATCCGTCCATCTCCCAATTTTCCCTAAATTCTTTCATCAATTTAGCAAAAATAGCTGAGTCAGATTCATTGCCCGAGGCTACTCTTAAATAGAGCGGAATATCCCCGTCTGAAGTGCAAATTAAGTCTACGATAAATTGTTTTAAGTCCGGACGGTGGTCTCTTGAGTATCCATAAGTAATCTCAATCGGAACGGGTTCTCCTGTTAGGTTAGGTTCGCGACGATATTGTCCATGAACATGAAACGATGTTGAATCAAGGTGCTTGCTCTGGGTATTTACTCGGAACTTTTTAGCCGCAGCCAAGGCCACTTTGACAAATAGGTGAGTGATGCCTACTTTATAAAGTTCATCTAGGACTCTACCTAAACGGTCGTCATTGAGCAGATCTGGGGTTATCCCTTCTCCCAGAAGATGTTCTGTCGCTTTGCCGACAAAGAATTGGGAAAATAAGTACAATGGGGCGCTCACTAAGCCTAAACCATTGAGAATCATTGCTTTGACAACGATTCCTGGACTCACCAGGGTCAGCGGGTGGGGTTCGAGTTCCCGGTTAATCAGCTCGACAAGTCCTATCTCATCAATGATGCCCGAGACTATGCCACAGTGGTCAATATCTTGTACTATGATATCAGATGCTATGTCTGTCATGGTTTTAGAATATTCCTAGCTCTCCCATTTTACCTGCGGAATGTAGGTTGCAGTTTGTCGCCGGGGAAAAGTGGGTTACGAGAGCCAGCTTTTTGCCTTTGAATCGGGGTGAGCACAAGTCAGTGTATTTATAAGGAAAGGATTTTCCCCGGGACTTCTGTTCACCCTGACAATGCTTGCTCTGAATGGGTTACAGCGATTTAGGTTAACTTGCCTTCGATTGCAGTCGCACTCTGGCCTGCATAGAACCGATCGCATTCTCATACTGCCGCTTTCCGTGAGCGCCGGTGTCGTTTTTGGCAGTTTTGGGTGGGGATGGTTTCGTTCAACCTTTGGCCGCCGCTTCCATCATGGGTCAACAGACTTGGATTGAACCCGACCAAGAATGGCGACTGCTCGATTGGCAATTGCTAGGTGAGTTCGGGTTGGCTCCTGATTGTGGTTACTTGGCCGGTTTGGGCATAGCTGCGACTCATCGGCGGCAGGGAATTGGGACTGAGTTGGTGCGGTTAGGGTGGCGAGTCGATTTTGCGCTAATGTTTCTGCTGTCCGTGGAACTAATTCAGTCAATCAGCCGAATCTGAAGCGATGGGATTTGATAACGTTGATGCTACAGAAAGATGAAATCCACTCCCTGTATCTTCCAGTTGAAAATCAATAACATACCGTTTATGCTTGGCAAAGAATTTCTGTTTTCGAGCCATTAGTTCGTCAATCATTTTTCGCATATCTTGTTTAAGCGACGGGTCAGCCCCTTCCATGCTTTCTTTGATTAACTTGTCAATCATGGTTTGCCGCACAGTCTCTGGCATCAGGGATAAGTTCCAGGCAACCACCGCCACCTCGAACAACTTTTTTCGCTCAATCGCAGTCTCGATAGAGGGTAGATAAGGCTCAACAAATTCCTCCAAAACCTCAGACATTTTGGCTTCACCTTTCGGATTCGTCACCGTACCCGCAACTTTGTCACCCAATGGTCCTTGCTGGAGTTTCTGCTGCAACTTCTCCAGTTCTTTTTCATGATTTTTCTCCGCCCGTTGTTGCCTGAGAATTTCACCAAAGGCTTTAGATTTTCTTGCCATAAAAATCTCCTCTATCGCTTGAGTTTAATTTTAACATCCTAGATTCCCGAGATAAAATAGGGGCCATGTCCAGGCGCTACTTCCAGACCGGCTCGGCATCAGGTGCGCTCAGTGGCAAAGACCTAGCTGATTCTGCCGTGGTGCCACGGATGTAACCCACATTCCGCAGGTTTATTTCTATTCTCAATATATATTTAGGCTTGTAAAGCCTGAAGTCTTTACTCTATAAGCGTTATGACATTAAAGCCCTCAGAAAAATTTTGGGGTCTTTATTGAGAATATTTATTAGTAAAGGGTAGATGAGGGCCTTCGATAGAGGCTCAAACCTCCTAAATTCGTTAGAACCCAATCTAACCTGCGGAATGTGGGATGTAAGCAGTATCCCGACAAAACGATGCGGTTGCAGGTGAGCGCTTGCCAGACTGATGCGATCGCCACTCAAGCCATTCCTCTGCTTTTGCCGGTATCAGCCATTGTGGTTGCGATCGCTCGTAATTTGAGCCAGCATCTAGGGCGTCGGTTCAGTACCCGGGCTTGACAAAACGACTCAACTATGCATAACTGAAATTGAAGAACCAATTAAATTCAAGCGCTCATTACTCCCTAAAGTCTATGCGTCCTCCTTTGTGGCACCCCCCAGTAGAGCTATCAGATTCAGAACAGGTAATTATTAATCGCATCAAAAAAGCCAAGCTTTTTACTTTTCTTCGCCTGAACCGTCTGTACATATTCGATGATGAGTTTCAAGAAGAACTAAACACCATTTTTAAAGACAGCACAATGGGCTACTGTCCCATCGCACCAGCACAATTGGCCTTAGCCACTATTCTCCAAGCTTATATGGGGATTTCTGACGATGAAGTGATTGAAGAGCTAGTCATGGATTTACGATGGCAATTAGTTATGGATTGCCTGAACTGTGAAAAACCCCCATTCAGTAAAGCCACTTTAATAAGATTCAGAAGCGCCTTAATTAAAAAAGGCTTTGACCAGCGTTTAATTGACCGTACTGTAGAAATTGCCAAGCTCAAAGGAGGCTTTGGTTCGGCTAATTTAAGAGCTGCATTAGATTCCTCTCCATTATGGGGTGCAGGTAAAGTTGAAGATACCTATAATCTTTTGGGTCATGCTCTGCGTAAGGCGTTGAGTATTATAGCTGGCCAGCAGGGGTGGGGGCTGGCAGAAATTGCCCATGAAGCGGGAGCGGATTTTGTCAATAGTTCCAGCTTAAAAGCCGCATTAGATTTAAACTGGGATGACCCAGCCGAAAGCCAACAGGCATTATCAACCATACTAAACAGCCTAAATTCTGTAGAAGAATGGATGCAACAGCAGTCTAATCCTGATGAAATAGAAGAGGCGCAAGCTCCTCTCCAGGTTGCCCGATTGATTGAATCCCAAAATGTGACAGTAGACACAATGGGAGTGCCGAAGTTGACCAAAGGGGTTGCTAAGGACCGACGCATTTCTATTGAAGATCCAGATATGCGGCATGGACGAAAAAGCCGCTCTCAAAAAATAGATGGTTACAAACGCCATATTCTTAAAGATTTAGATATAGGGGTGATTCGGGCTGTGGCTGTAACCCGTGCTAATACCCCAGAAGCCGCTGCCACTGTTGACTTAGAAGTTGACTTGAAAAGACAACAGGTTCAGTTAAATGAGCTACATATCGACCGAGCTTATTTATCGAGTCATTGGGTAAAAGAACGCTCCGAACAATTACAGATATTTTGTAAAGCGTGGCCGGTAAGAAACTCAGGACGATTTGATAAAAACGCTTTTGTTTTTGACTGGGAAAACCAGGTAATTAGTTGTCCAAATCAAGTTATTATGCCGTTTGAACCCGGTAAGGTAGTTCATTTTCCCAAACCGGAGTGTGCCGCTTGTCCCCTGAGAGAACGCTGTACTACGAGTAAAAATGGCCGCAGCATATCTATCCATCCCGATGAAGGATTGATGCAGGAATTACGGAGGCGTCAATCTACCTCAAGCGGTCGCGCACAACTGAGGGAGAGAACCTCTGTAGAACACTCTCTCGCTCATGTCGGACAGTGGCAGGACAAACGTGCCCGTTATATTGGACAGCGCAAAAACCTCTTCGATCTCAGGCGAGTGGCTGTCGTCCATAATCTTCATGTCATTGCTCGAATGAATGAGGTTTTACCAATACAACAGGCCCCACTGTAGTTGAATCCAGCAGGTAGATACACATTTGCTCGGTGTTGTCAAGCCTTTTTACTGAACCGACGCCCTAGGAATCGACTATGCCCGCTAACCTCGCCCGCA
>CAWGFK010000060.1:0-197871 GCA_963821735.1 uncultured cyanobacterium | reverse complement strand
AGCAAGTGGAAAGCTGGCTCTCCAGTGATGCCTCACTGCGAGATTTACATTCACGACTCTTAACCTGCATCAGGAATGGGTTGCCCTTCCGGGACCGTCCGAGGTGCAACCTGTCGATGCCTTGCTCAATGGCGTCTTTAGTCGGATTGACGAAATCGAACAACAAGAATCCGTCACGCCTCTGGTTGGCGATCGCGCCGTTGCCGCTATTCCTGCCGAGCAATTTGAGTTGATCAGTGCCTACCTCGATGGTGAGGTGACTGAAACTGAACGTCAGCAAGTGGAAAGCTGGCTCTCCAGTGATGCTGCACTGCGTCAGGTCCATGCGGGACTCTTAACCCTGCATCAGGAATGGGTTTCCCTCCCAGCACGTCGGAGGTGCAACCTGTCGATGCCTTGCTCAGTGGGGTATTTAGTCGGATTGACGAAATCGAACAACAAGAAGCCGTCACGCCTCTGGTTGGCGATCGCGCCGTTGCCGCTATTTCTGCCGAGCAATTTGAGTTACTCAGTGCCTACTTGGATGGTGAGGCAACTCACGCCGAATCTGAACAGGTGGAAAGTTGGCTCTCCAATGATGCCACATTCAGACAGGTCCATTCGAGACTCTTAGCCCTCCGTCAGGAATTCGTCTCCTTACCAGCACCCTTAGAGGCGCAACCAGTCGATGCCTTACTCAATGGAGTCTTTAGTCGCCTGAACCTCGAACAATTGGAAGCCAAAATTCCGAGGGTTGGTGAAGGGGAAAATGTCGCAGTTGGGGCAGGGCGATTTGAATTGGTGAGTGCTTATATTGATGGCGAGGCAACTCAGAGCGAACGTCGTCAGGTTCAAGAGTGGCTCGATCGCGATCCCGAGGTGAAACGCCTGTATTTGAACTTGATTAAACTACGCGAAAGTGTGCAAGTTATGCCTGTTCCTGCGCCGGTACAACCTGTGCAAGAAACGGTCCAGAACTTGTTCCGACGCCTCGATCGCCAGCGTCAGCGGCGGGTTTTATGGGGTGGCGTGGCGATCGCTGCTTTGGTTTTAGCAGGGCTATCGAGCTTAATCTTCCGCGATCGGACCTATAGTCCTCAAATGGCAACGGTCCCAGCCGAAACCCAAACCCCTTCCGAACGCTTGATGATTGCCTTAAATGGTCCAGTTGTCGAGATTCCGGAAGATCCGGAAGCCACAGAACCCAAACCCATTGAATCCCGCGCTCTGTTCGTGGAATGATGGAATATGGGATGCGCTCAAGCGGTTGAGTAGACTGTTTCCACCGGATGATCCACATCAAGGATCAGACGGTTAATGGTGAACTAAATTACTCCTAAAATCAGGTCTTGTTGATTTGAACGGGGCAAATATCATACAAAAATACCAGGCATTGAGTGAAAAGAACAAATAAAACGGGTGTTCCGATCAGCAAAAGCCCATAGCTAGAGCTACTCCCTTCACCAAAGGATCAGGCTCAATCTAGCTATGGGCTTTTGCTTGGCATTCTCTCTAGCGCTTCTAAACCCGTTGGAAAATGCTGGAGTGCCAAAAACCCAAGCAAGAATGGGTAAGACTGCGGTATAGTTTTAGATCCAAAGGACAAAAAACCGGGTTTCTGCCCTAGATGGGTTACAGAGTAACCGAGATTTTTTCAAGAACGCCGGTTGATCTTCCCTCTCTGAGACTTCTTGCAGAATTGTCTCCAGCCCCCCGGAACTCCCGGAGAGCATGGGGTTGGGGGAATCAATCCGGAAATGAAAGCAAGAGGTCTACTGTACCCACGCCCTAGAAAAAATCGATGACTGGCATGGACAAAAATGATTTACACTGGCTATAGATATTATTTTTGCCCTAGTTTAATCCGCTAGATATTTTCGGGAACTGAGTCAGAAAAGACGGGTTTTCAGTGGAGTTAGAAAGGAATCCGACAGGAGAACCCGGACTATTTTTCTAGGGGATCCGTACAATCTCGGACACCCAGTTTTCAGATCAAACTGATGGATGAAAGCCCAAAACTTCGATGAAAAACCGGATTCCTGATCCCTGTGACCTGTTAGGATAGGGATGAGCTAGGGCGCTGGTATCGTCAAGGGAAGAAAAACCAGGTTTTTTGACAAACAGTTTACTGATGCGCCAGAAAATAGGGCGGTGAGACTTGATTTTGGGTTCTATGAATTGAGTCCTGAATGAAGGCCCTAGGACTGGGGAGAGGATTCAATCAAAGGGAGAATAAACCTGTTTTCACGGCCCAGATTTCGTGTTCCTGGGCCGGAATTTAGTCAAGAACCCCGGTTTTTAAAATCTTTACCGATGAGTTTGCAAGGGGTTTTTATCTCCGTAATTTCACGGGACCCTTAGCGATCCCCGAACGAAAACTCTCAACCGACTAATCCGGGTCAAGAGCATCCGGAACTAGGGAACAGTCCCAGAGAGCTTTACCCTCTCCAGATAAAACTTTACCCAATTTTTATCTTTCCGGCTTCTTGTCTCATTGGTCTGGTCAGGCTTGGGTTATATAATTTTTTTAGATGGAATCTATAGAGCCGCAACTTTACTAAAGATTTACACACATTTTCCTGTTATCTAGGGAACAATAGGATTGATATCATATCAATGATTTTATAGCATCCTCCTTTAGAGATAAGCTCTAAATAGGAATTGCACCGCTTGTAGATACTCTACAGGGGATGACGAGAGCTGCTCTTGAATCCCATACTTTAAGAACGCGAAACCCTTACACAGGTTTTCCGTCTTCGAGCAGGTAGGGGGGGAGTTTAGGGGTGAGTGGTTTTCCAGATATTCCGTTTGTGGAGGGCTGGAGAGTCATAGCGTCATCGAAGCATAACCCGCCTAAGTCAGAGTTACCCGGTTACATCCAGCGGTTTAGAAGTCCTGACTCGCCGATAGAGCAATCACTCTGGCGATCGCGATTATTCCCTCGCAGACAAATTTTTTTGGGGGCTTCATAAAAGTTAACCTCGGATTGAGGGAGACTGGAGAAATTGAAGGATGAAATTCAGGATAATTTTGAAGCATTTAAACGTCATTCTATTTAGTCTATACAGGAGAGGAACCCATGAATCTTAAACAGCTATTACAAATCGCGATCGCTGGCATTGTAGCCACCTCTGTCCCCCTAATCAGCGCTCAAAAATCGGTGGCTCAGTCTGCGGCACCCCTGAGTTCCTTTCAGTGTCAGATTTCTGAGGATCAACTCTTCGTCACCCTAGCGGTTCGCCAAAATGGACAGGTGTCTGATCCGATGATCGTCTGGAAAACCGAGGAATTTAGCGGTGCAGGATACACCCCGGAACGCCGCTGTACAGAAGTCACAAACCGGCTCAATAGCTTGTTACAGGAAAATAACCAGAGTTTGCAGGGACTGTACATGACTGCTGGATTAGTTAATGGTGAGGCGGTCCTTTGTGCCGTTAGCAGTACGCGATCGGGTTGTAACACTAGAAATGTGCTGTTTACCCTCAACCATGCCAACCGTCGTAACCCGAGCCAAATGTTAAGAAATCTAGCAAGTGCTGGGGTTGTGGGGAGCGGGAACGTCATTCAAGAGTCGGGAGGACAACCCTACGTTGATTTAGAAATTCTAGTCAATCAACTCTTCTAATCCTCCTATCCTCGAACGTTGTACAAAGCATTTTGCTGGAAATCGCCCTCGTTTTGGCGAGCTGGAATGGCACGATTTCAGTCGATGGGTCCAGTCAGGAAAGAGAACCGAATTATGAGTCTGAAAAAAATGGGCCGATGGGTTGCAGCCCTTTTACTGGCAACCCCAGGCAGTTTACTCCTATCCCCCAGCAGTATGGCGTCATCCCCCACTTCAGTGGTGTCTTTTGAATGCCAGCCTTCGGATAACTTTTATACGATTCGAGCAGTCCGAACCGATGGTTCTGTCTCAGAGTCGATGATTTCTTGGAGAAATCAAGGCGATCGCCCCTCCGATGAATCTCTGGCAACCTGTCAGCAGGTGTCAAACCAACTGAATGCCGTATTGCATAATAATGGCAATAGTCTGAGTGGATTATATCTCACCGTCGGACGAGTCAATGGGCAGATGGTGGTTTGTGCGGTGAATAGCACTGATGTCGGCTGTAATCGCCAAAATGTTTTGTTTGCCTTCAATGGCAATAACCGCGCCGAGCCCGCTAGATTGCTGGCGGGATTGCTCGGGACGGATAGCTTAATTAACCTAGTCGTAGTGGGGAATTTGTTGCAGGATTTTTCCCCCCTGCCTACGCTAATTTTGACCGGGTAGTGGAGATTCTGTTTGAACCCCAAGGAGAAAAGAAGTGAGGAAAGCTTATGAGCTTTATCCAGATAGCCCGCGATTCGTGCGGAATGCGGCGCGATCGCCAAGCTTTGCACCGAGCGATCGCGCTGGTTGGCCAATCCTTGAGAGTGCCTATTCGTAAATAACCTAGAGAGAGGCGAAACTTTCTCTAGGTTTTTTATTCAGAAAAATAGAGAGAACATATAAAAGGTTACCGGAGCAATTCACGCTTTAGGTAACGCCCCTCACCAAAGCTCTATCATCCTTACCGGGTCAACCGGAATTAAAAGTCGCCAGCCGGAGTCTAACCTATCAGGAAAACCAGGTCGTGAAAGGTTAAAAATTCTCCCGTCAAATCTCTCGATTCAAAACTCTATATAACCTATTTTTATGCTATTATTTTGTCGATTTCCAACTTATTTGTTGACCACAACCTTCGCTGTGGCGATCGCCTTGGCGGTGCGGACGACCCTGGCCCTCCCCCTGGTGGCGAGTCGCTCCTTAGCCCCGGAACAGGTGAATGCGATCGCCTCCCAAACCACGGTGATTATTGCCCAAGGTTTACAGGAAGGAGACATCGAAGCCCGCCAAGAATGGAATCCTGGCTCCGGGGTGATTGTCGCCCGGGATGGCAATACTTACTCCGTCTTAACCGCCCTCCATGTCGTCAGAACCCGCGAAGTGGTCTATGGGGTCAGGACCAGTGACGGCAAAGTGCATCAGGTTGATGATGTGGAGACCCAAACTAATATTATTCCCCTGGGAGAAGAACTCGGGGAGTTCGGTGAGACGATTCAGGGACTCGATCTGGCGATCGTCACCTTTACCAGCAATCAGGACTATCCGATTGCGGTGATGGGGGAATCTCGCCACGTCGATCGCGGGGAACCCGTCTATATCTCCGGTTGGCCCAATCCGGAAGACGACAGCGCCCGCCGAGTCCGCGAATTCCGAGAGGGAAATCTTACGGACATTGCCAATCCTCCCTCGGATGATGGGGGATACAGCTTGCTCTATACCAACGAGACAAAGCGGGGGATGAGTGGAGGACCCGTTTTTAACCAAGAGGGCGAGTTAGTCGGCATTCACGGACGGGGACGCGCTCAGGAAGACCGCTATTGTGTCGATCCGGAGTTAAGCCAAAACAATAGTTGTGGGATTCAAACCCTGCATTTTATCGATCGCGTCCAACGGGAGCAACTGGCTCTCTCGTTTGCGGCTCCGCCAGTGGATCCAGAGGCGATCGCCCACGGGATGATCAATATGGAACAGGCGGACACGATTGAAGATATTTATAAAGATTTTACTTTCTTGCGATCGCTCCTGCGGGATGGCCCCTCTGGGGGTTGCTCCAGCCTCTTACTGGGAGAACCCTGTAATTGAGACGCGCTTAATTTCCCCATTTTGGGACCGCTTCCTACAGAATGGGATGGGACATACCCTACCCCATTTCCCCCCTTTATGTGGCATTTTATCCCAGAGACCTTATCCACAGCTTGTTTTATCTGACTCGCATGAAAACCGCTATTGCTGGTGTTGTCGTCTTTCTCGTGACATTGCCCTCCATTAGGGCAACTGCTTCTCCTGCCTGGATGCTTAGGGGAGAACCCTCCCAGGCAGAGGACCGGCAACTGCTTCAACCTCCCACAGAAAGTCCCAACGCCTCAGCAAAAAACCGCACCCTTCAGGACTCTGTTGCCGAATCAAGAAAGAGACCTCTCCCCCAACCCCTCCCCTACGAGGGGAGGGGCTTTGATTCTCCCCCTTCCCTCGTAGGGAAGGGGGTTGGGGGGTTAGGTCTCCCTGTAACCAGCAGAATCCTTAACGGGGGGGCTATACACAGGCCTGCCTACCCAGGCTCCTTGAGAACACAGGTCTTTGATACCGGGATTGGGGAACAGGACAATGTTTCCGACTCCTTGAGGAATAATAGTCCGGTTCTCTTGTCTCAAGACTATCCAAATTCCCCCTTATCTGAGCCGTCATCTCCTGTCAACGGGACCCTGGACGATTCGGCCCCGCTTTTCCCCCTCTCTCAGGGACTTCTGGATGGGGACCCAATGGCGCAAACGACCTCGGTCTCCCAACTCTCCGACGTTCAACCCACGGACTGGGCATTTCAAGCTCTCCAATCCTTGATTGAGCGCTACCGTTGTATTCAAGGGTATCCGGATGGGACGTTTCGGGGAAATCGGGCTTTAACCCGCTATGAGTTTGCTGCCGGGTTGAATGCCTGCCTGGAACGGATAAATGAGCAGATCGCCAGTGCAGGGGAAGTGATTTCTGGCGATGATTTAACGGCCCTCGAACAATTGCAACGGGAATTTGCCGCAGAATTGGCAACGTTACAAGGTCGGGTGGAAAATTTAGAGCTGCGATCGGCTGAATTAGAGTCGCAACAATTTTCCCCCACGGCAGTGTTGGGGGGAGAAGCAATTTTTGCCTTAACTGGAGGGACTGGGGGAGAACCGCCAGGAGAGGGAGAGAATAATCTGGTGTTTTCTTATCTCGCTCGCGTCGGGGTGGTGGCTTCTTTTACGGGGAGAGATCGACTCCGACTAGAGTTATCTTCGGGCAATTTTGGCGATCGCGGTTTTGCCAGTCCGGAGTCTTTTAATACGGATATGGCATTGCTGTCTTATCAAGGGGGATTTAGCGATCGCGTGGTTTTGGATAAGTTAGAATATCGCTTTGCTGTCACCGATCGCGCGGTGGTGACTTTCCGTCCGGTTGGCTTTAGTTTAAGTAGTGTTCTGACGGCTAACTCCGGCTATTTTGATGCCGGTCGAGGTGCCCTCTCCCGGTTTGCCGAAGCGAGTCCGATTTTTAAAATTGGCAGTCTCGATGCCGGTGCCGGGGTGGATTGGTTACTGAGCGATCGCGTGCGATTACAGGCAGCTTATGGCACGCGCAATAGTAGCAGTCTCACCGAAGGCGGTGGGATAACAGGCGCAGATCATAGTGCGACGGGGATACAACTGCTACTCAAACCGACCAATACTGCGATCGCGGGTTTAACTTATGTGAATGCCTACGCCAAAGATGGCCGACTGGATACTTTTACCGGCAGCTTTCTGGCAGATACGGGCGGGTTTATGGATGAACCGGCTCAGATTAATGCGATCGGCGGTTCCCTGCAATGGCGCTTTCATCCGAATCTCACCTTTGGTACTTGGGGAGCCTGGATGTTCACCAATTCCACCGTTTCCGATGCCTCTGCCACCACCACCACTTACCTCTTTTCCCTGGGATATTCCGACCCCTTCGGCAGACCCGGAGATTTGCTCGCCTTGCTCGTCGGTCAACCCCCGAAATTAGTGGATGGCAGCGATTTATTTTTAGGGGAAGACCCGGATACTTCCCTGCATTTTGAAACCTTTTATCGCTGGCGAGTCAGCGATCGCATTTCTATTACCCCCGGCGTCATGTTCATCACCAATCCCGAACATAATGCTAATAATGAAGATATTTTTATCGGCACCATTCGCACTACCTTCCGCTTTTAGGAGACTCCTGTTATGTCTAAATCCGTTTCAAATTTAATCATTTCCTTAACTGTATTCCCCGTCCTGCTGAGTATCCTGTCATCCGCCAGGGTGAGGGCCCAAGAAACCGAACCCTGTCTGGTTGAAGCGAGACCCGGCCCGAGTCTTGTTCCCGCTTGTCCCCCCAGACTCCGCACCCCCATTCAACCCACCTTTTCCGAAGAGGAAAGACGCGGATTTCAACAGCGCGGATTTGACAATTTTTTACGGGATGCCCTGAATGGGAATAGTGACCCGATCGGTGGTGGAACCATTGGCGGAGGCGTGGAAAGCAATGCCGGACTTGAACCGATTTCTCCTGAAGTTCGGGGGATTGGCCCGACTTTTGACCCGACTGATGTGATTATTCCTCGCGGTGGGGTCAGGGGGCGGTGAAATTAACCACTGAGTTATAGATTTTTAACCACTGATTTCACGGATGTTCACTGATTTTACAAAACTTTACAAAATTTTCTTTAAAAAAAGGAAAATTTGCTTGACAGGGGGGATTGACTCTGATAAATTTTTATTTATAATGGTAGGTTTTGCCAAAATATTATTAGAGCCAATATTCCTATTATGAATATGATATGGCATCAAGTCAAGAAATGCAATCCCCCTCACCTCTTTTTTTGGCCGCGTCTGAGTGGCAGAAACCCGAGTTCTTCAAGAACCCGGGTTTTTATCATTTAGTTTGTAGATTATGGGTCAGGGGAGGTATTCCCTAGGACCAAGCTAAACCACTTCAAAGAAATCCTGGATATCAAGAACTGCGATATCCACTCCATTCAGGATGGCCAGCTACTTCATTCCCAGCAGAAATCAGCGCGCCGTCGCTGCCTTGGGTGAGAGTGAGGTCATTATAGGTTAACCCTTCGGCTAACCCAATTAAATCCTCGCCATCGGTGAAGTCAACAATCAAATCAACTCCGGCACTTTGGCGAATCACAAAGCGGTCTTGTCCTGACCCACCGATGAGGGTATCATTTCCTAAATCCCCAAGTAGCCAGTCATTGCCAGCGCCACCGATGAGCAAATCATCTCCATCACCGCCATGAAGCACATCATCTCCATCGCCGCCAACTAGGGTATCATTGCCTTCATTGCCATAGAGGAAATTGTTGCCGGACCCGGCATAAATTAAATCATTCCCTTGATCGCCAAATAGCACATCACTGCCAGTGCCACCGATGACGGTATCTTCGCCTTGTCCGCCGTGGAGGGTATTATTTCCGGCTACCGCAAATAGGACATCATTGCCTTGATTGCCATTCATAAAATCATTGCCGGGACCGCCAACTAGGGTATCGTCTCCTAAATCCCCATAGATTTCATTATTGCCTGAATGAGCAAGAATGAAATCATTTCCTTGTCCCCCATGCACTACATCATCCCCAGGACCGGCATCAATGAAATCATCTCCTTGATTGCCATGAATGATATTGTTGCCACTGAGTCCAAAGATTTGGTCGTTGCCACCTAATCCTTGAATAAATTCACCCTCGTTGGTGCCGACCATGTACTCGGGTTCAGGAGTGCCAATCAGGAAGGGGGTTCCGGGGGTGTTATTGAGTAAGATTTCTAACGTGGGTAACGTAGGAATGGCAAAGGAGGAGTTGGCAAGGTCTGGAACATCAGCCAAAATGGATGCCACATCGACCAGGGGAGTGCTGACGGGATTATTCCGAGCGGAATCTGGATTATTGGCTAGAAACTGATTAAAATAACCTGGGCCCATGGGTCCCAAGACTTGGAAGATTAATCGACTGCTTTCACCGCCAGTTACTGGGTCATCATCAACTGGGTCATCATCAACTGGGTCTTCATCAACTGGGTCTTCATCAACTGGGTCTTCATCAACTGGGTCTTCATCAACTGGGTCTTCATCAACCGGGTCTTCATCAACCGGGTCTTCATCAACCGGGTCTTCATCAACCGGGTCTTCATCAACCGGGTCTTCATCAACCGGGTCTTCATCAACCGGGTCTTCATCAACCGGGTCTTCCTCAACCGGGTCTTCATCAACCGGGTCTTCATCGATAGAGGTATCGATAGTTAGGCTAAGTGGGGTAGAAGCCACAGATACATTACCGGCTGGATCGGTGACGGTAGCAGTTAAGGAGATTTCCCCTTCCGGTAAGGGGGTTTCTGGGGTAAAAGACCAGTTGCCGTCAGCATTGGCCTGAACTTCACCGATTTGCTGGCCGTTATTTAAAATGGCGACGGTACTCCCGGCTTCTGCTGTCCCGGTAATTTCTGGGGTGGTGTCGTTGGTTGCGCCAGTGGTGGTAATGGTCGGTGCATCGGGTGGAATGCTATCAACCCGGATGGCTGTGGTATCGCCGATATTGTTGAGTGTTAATACCGCACTCATGCCATTATTATCGACAATGGTCGCTCCATCTGTTAGAACCAGTTCCGAACCGACTTCTATCCCGTCTAGGGCTTCATTCCCTTCGGCAAGGGTGTAACGGAAGGTGTGGGTGGTAGCAGATGACCCATCACCCACTAGGGTGGCATTGACGACGCCGCCGGTATCTAGGGTAATGGGTAAAGTAGGACGGCCAGTGATGGTGACGGGTTCAGAGAAGGTAACGGTAAAGTCAAGAGGAGCGCCGATGCCGTAGGTTTGGCCATCTGGTACGGTGACAGCGGTGATGACGGTGAGACGGTCGCTGACAATCTCGGTTGTTCCGTAAATATCATTATTGTTTTGCAGGAGGCCGATCCCATCTGCGGGTGCAGTCCCGGTGGCATCGGCTGCATCGCTAGAAGTGAAGGTAACGTTTTCTAGTTCTACGACTGGCAACTCGCTAGGCATTCCTCGATGGTTACCGTTCGTGTTCCGGGTAGACGTCATGGCGAAGATAGCACCGCCGAGTCCCTGACCTGGGTTAGCTGATGTTCCACCTATGGCGCTGTTATTATTGAAGGTAGTGTCGAAAATGGTCAGGTTGCCACTGCGAATGAAAATAGCACCTCCAAAACCGGCACCGCCGCCGCCGTCCAAAGTGATTCTTTCGCCTGCGCCAAAGCCGGGAAATGTGCCTCCGCCACCATAGCCACCCCTGGTGCTGACGCTGCTGCCGCCGCTGCCGCCACCGCCAAAGCCTCCGCTAAGGCCGCCGCCATAGCCAAAGCCGCTAAAGCCGGCATAGTCACCAGTATTGCGGCTTGAATCATCAAACAGACCGCCCTCGTTAAGGCCGAAAGAACTGCCAAACATCCCGCCGCCACCGGAGCCAAATCCAGCTACACCACTCGACCCGCCTTGGGCGGTGTTGTTGGTAAACTGAGCATTCTCAATCGTGACGTTCCCATCGTAAATGAACAGGGCACCCCCCATCCCGGCACCGCCGCCGCCCCGAGCGACTACTGCCACCCAAGGCTTTGTTCTCGGTGAGGGTCAAGTTGTTGAGGTTGACGGTTCCTGACTTAACAAACAGGGGGCGAAACTGGTTAAGACCGCTAATGGTGGCGCTCTCTATTGCCGGGGTATCCGGGTCATCCCCGGTAATGGTGATGTCGCTGTTAATCAACCGCCTCATGCACATCGGTAATGATCACATCGGTTTCTAGGACAATTGTGGCGGCTGCCGGGTCTTGGTTCGCCTCAAAGATTGCCCAACTCAGGGTTCCTGGTCTATTGCCTGAACCATTATCTATTGCTTCGTTAACTCGAAAAATTGCCATTATGTTGACCTCGTGTAGATGAATAAAAATGACTGATGGGTGAAAACAGAGTGCAGCTTAGGATGGCTCTCCAGTCTGTGAGGTGAGGCAGGCTAAACGGTAGGGGGACGGGCTAAATTGGGTTTCACGCTCAGGAGTCTCCAGTTGCGGTGGGTAAGAGTCCCGGATAGAACAACTCGTAAAACCAGCGATAAGAGGTTTGGAGTTCCAGTTGAATCCGGGAGGAAATGGGATGTTTCCCTGGGGGCTGAATCTGGGGATAGGTTTTATGGAGATATTTGAAGCGGTAATAACTGTCCGCTTCTGAAGGCCGCACGGTTACGTTTTGGGGGTCAATCTTCACAGGTTCTAGGTTCAACCAGGTGAATAAGTTCCCCATGACTTCCAGGGGTTGGCTCATCAAATGCTCGAAGACGACGAAAAATAACCGTTCTTGCTGCTCTGGAGTTCTCTCCTGTAGCCCCTGAATGGCTCCGCAGAGGACCCCCAACCACCCCTTGAGGGGCAAACAGGCGATCGCATCTTTGGTAAGGGGAGAGATTGGCTAAATCATCGGGAAAGTCTAGGAGGAGAGTCTTTTGGTGTTGCTGTTCAATCAATCCATAGATTTGTCCCAATTCCCTGACACAAACCACCATGCGACAGTTCGGGTCTAGGTGCAGGGCTAAATCCAGGGCGTTCAGCCAGCCTCGATTTTTATCCACGACCCAGTTTTTCTGGGTTTCCGCAAACCAACCGTTGATAAATCCCCGATAGGCATTCAACAGACGTTGATAAACCTGTTCAAATTGATGGTCGAGTTGGGAGAGCAAAAACTCGTGATCACTCAGATGGCTTTGCAAGGTTTTAATCCCACTGAGTAAGGGAGAACTGTGACCCGGACTATAAATAGCCGGATGTTCTCCCAGCAGTTGGCAGGTGAGAGTAGAACCCGCCCGGGGTAAGCCGGTCACATAGATGATGTTTTTATCGAGGGTTTGAGTTGAGGCAGACATTTTCGCTCTGAATTAGACTGTCGTGGCTATGGACCCAAGATGCAGCTATACAGGAAAAAACACTTTTCCCGAGCAGAGGTTTACATTGGGTTAACCTGGACGAACTCTAAGGTGAGGCCGACAGGGGTCGTGGAGGGTTCAAGGGAGTATCCCAGAGCGTAGACAAAACCCTCTGGACCTTGTTGCCGCACGGCAATACCTCTGCGACAATAGGGGGGCAGAGTTATGTTGCTCAGGCGTTGGCTGAAGTCAGCACCCCTCGGATTCGTAGCAACAAAAAATCCATAGATTATGTGCTGTACAAAGAGAGGCGAGGGAGGTCAGTGAGGGCAGAATGCCATTGGTGGATAGCCCTGTACTATTGATTCGGTAGGGTTTGGCTACTGAGTCGCTAGTTGCCCCAATAGAGAAGACCCGGAACACCGTGGGAGACGAGATGGAGGATTTGAGCCCGTGGTGAATCTTGTAAATTTCCCAGAGAAAGGCGGTGAGGCAGTTGAAGATGGGTTGAATCCGGTCTTCCTGGGGATGAAGGATAACGACTTCCCTGTTAGGGTGGACTTCCGTCAGCAGGAGAGGGTAGTCTTCAACTCCGGCCTCAATCACGACAGATTCACGGGGTTGGTTACTTAAGTGAGGAGTAACCGGGCTATAAGTGTTTGGGTCGCCAAGAGGGGTCAGGGTCAGAATAGAGTGAGTAGAATGCTGCATGATATTGGGCCAAATAGTAGGTCAACAATTCCGAGAACAACGGGGTTTTGTGCTGTTCGGGTTCGACTTTAGGCTTGATTCACGGTCTATAGCTAGGAGCCAATGGGACCTCACTCTTGCGAGAAGTTTTGGTGAAAAAGGCGAATTAACTCACATGAAGGATGAGTAATTTGACCCACCAAGGATTGGGTTGTATTCTTCTTTAACTTTAATGCTCGTGACTACCATACCCTTATAAACCAATAAAAATAGCACAGTCAAGAAAATATTTTTTATTTCTTTATTTTCTTGACTTTGCCGGGAGAATATCCATAACCATCTGACCCCATACTGTTAGCTGAAAAAAATAGCCCTTTGTAGGTTGACATTTTTACTTCATTAGGAATAGGATGAAAGATTATATATTTTAGATTTTAGTCGCTGAATAATTGTCCCAATCAAAAAAGTAGGGCGTAATAGACATCGCCAATAGCTCAAAACCATTACCTAGTAAAGATTTCAGGATTATTTATTACTTTTGATTTGCATTGAATTCTTACTAAACTATAGGGTTTTAAGGAGATTTGAGTTGAAAATCACCTAATCATTCTCGGTTATGAGTCGATATATGCAGTTGACGAGCTTTAAGTTTTAGCTAGGTAACATTAAGGCTCCTATTCGTAATCTTACCAAACCACATACGGTAGAAATTAACGATTCGGAATTTGAATACTTCAACCTAAACCTTTCGGCAGCAATCCAAAAAGTTTTTAGTCTTCTCATTAACGGGACAGTTGAAGGCCCCTAATTAATTATCTCACAAAACTTTTCACTGTCCAAGTGAGGAGTCACTGTTAACCCAGTTTTGGAAAACCAGTTCCCTCTTGAACCAATCCGGTGGATTCATCAAAACTAGCCCTGTCAAGGTGTTTAG
Source organism: uncultured cyanobacterium (assembly GCA_963821735.1). Classification (GTDB taxonomy): domain Bacteria; phylum Cyanobacteriota; class Cyanobacteriia; order Cyanobacteriales; family Laspinemataceae; genus Laspinema. Next base: position 183,768 of record CAWGFK010000060.1, on the reverse strand, counting down.
ATTGTAGGGGCGCAATGCTTGCGCCCAAAAGAGGGCGCAAGCATTGCGCCCCTACAAGAAATAACGATTTTTCGTCATTGAATTTACCACATGGACAGGGCGCAAGCATTGCGCCCCTACAAAAAATAAGGATTTGGGGTCATTAAATTTACCACCTTGACAGGGCTAATTCATCAAAACCCAACCGGGACTTATCCCAGAGGGAATTTTCCCTGAATTCTATCCCAAGAACAGAGTATAAGCGGGATTTGTATTTTCATCCCAATAGCGATATCCGACATTATCCAAAAATGCTTGCCATTCCTGCATTTCTTCGGGCGGGACTTGCATTCCGACGACAATGCGCCCGTAATCTGACCCGTTATTGCGATAGTGGAACAAGCTGATATTCCAGTTGCGACTCATGTGGCCGACAAATTTCATTAAGGCACCGGGACGTTCGGGAAATTCAAAGCGGTAGAGTAATTCATTGTGAGCGAGGGGGGAATGTCCTCCGACCATGTGCCGCAGATGTAACTTTGTGAGTTCGTCATCGGTTAGGTCGAGGGTTTTGAATCCATTGGCCTCAAAGGTTTCTACCATGTTGGCGGCATCGGCGCGGTTGGTGATTTGCATTCCGACGAAGATATGTGCTTCTTTTTGGTCGGCGATGCGATAGTTAAATTCTGTGAGATTTCGTCTCCCAATACAGTCGCCAAATTTGCGGAGACTTCCCGGTTCTTCGGGAATTGTGACGGCAAAGATTGCTTCGCGACGTTCCCCAAATTCCGCACGTTCGGCGACGAAGCGGAGACGATCAAAGTTCATGTTTGCACCGCAGGCAACGGCAATTAAGGTTTCGCCTTGGATGCCTTCTCGTTCGACATAGGCTTTTGCACCGGCGATCGCCAAGGCACCGGCGGGTTCTACAATCGATCGCGTATCTTCAAATACATCTTTAATCGCCGCACAAGTATCATCAGTGCCGCACGAGGATAATATCATCTACATATTGTTGACACAAGCGGAAGGTTTCTTCCCCAACTTCTCGAACTGCTACCCCATCGGCAAATAACCCCACTTGAGATAAGCGCACTCGATGTCCCGCTTGCAGGGATTGGGACATGGCATCGGCATCGATGGGTTCAACGCCGATAATTTTAATTTCTGGACGTAAGCGCTTGACATAGGCGGCAATTCCCGAAATCAAACCACCCCCCCCGATCGCCACAAAAATGGCATGAATCGGTTTCTGATGTTGCCGTAAAATTTCCATGCCAATGGTTCCCTGTCCCGCAATTACATGAGGGTCATCAAAGGGATGAATAAAAGTTAATCCTTTTTCCGCCTCCAATTCCCGGGCATAAGCATAAGCATCATCATAAGTATCCCCATGCAACACCACCACTCCTCCACGGGATTTAACTGCATCCACCTTGACTTGAGGCGTTGTCACCGGCATCACGATAATCGCCTGGGTTCCTAGACGGGAAGCACCGAGGGCGACCCCTTGAGCATGGTTGCCTGCGGAAGCGGCAATCACCCCTTTTGCCAGGAGGTCCGGCGGCAGTTGCGCCATTTTGTTGTATGCACCCCGCAATTTAAAGGAAAACACCGACTGCATATCTTCCCGTTTGAGCAGGAGTTGATTATCCAGTCGGGCGGAGAGATTTGGGGCATACTCTAGGGGCGTTTCTTGGGCAACATCGTAGACACGGGCGGTCAGGATTTGTACCAGGTAATCGCAATACATGGGGTCAGGGGGGTTGGTAAAAATGGGATAATCTTTTATTCTACGCTACAGAGGTTAACCAGAAGGAGTCTCTGAGCAAAATTGCTAGGGTGGATGAATGCAGATTTAGGGCAGTCGGTTTAGGGTGAGTGGATCCAACTCCTGGGCGAAAAAAGCCCGGATGTGAGCGTTCAAAATATTCTCTGGGTGGCAAGATTAAATTTCTGTAAAGAAACCGGCCATTTTATAGGGGAAAAGCTATGATGGCAGACAACCTTTTTTATGGTGAGGATTCCGAATTGTGGATAAGTCCATTATTCAGTTAGTTGACGAGTTACCTGCTGACAACATTACGGTAAAAGTGTTAAAGGCATTGGATTATTTGATGCCCGGTCAGTGGGATAATTTAGTTGGTTTTGACCAGAGTATCCGAGCCATTACCGGAGAAAGTGACCCCCAGGTTATACAGAAGATTCGCGATCGGGCTGTCGCTTTGTATCAAGATCCCAAGCAAGGTTATCAAACGGCCATTAAACTTTATCAAACGATTGACCGCGCTGATGCAGCCTTAGCCACTGCGGCTTTAGCTAACAAGGTGGGAGAAAAAATCAGCTTTCTGTCATTTTTAAATAAAATGACACCGAAAGCAGATACGACACAAACCATTGATTTATTGCTAAAAGTTGTCGTAGAACTGATTGCCTACTGTAAACTGAATGGGTTGCCCAATCCTAATCCTCAACAATTTGCGGCTGCCTTGGCGAATACCTATCAAGATGCGGCGTTGATGCGAATGATGGCATTAGTTTGTATTGATGGAGTGTTGCCCCTAGGCCCCAATTTTCTGGCTAAAATTCACGAAGTTATGACTGGGACAGAGGGGAATCTCATCACGGGAAATCCGGTATTTGTAGCGGTTAATAATTTTATTCCCGGAAACAGTCCCTCGGATAAAGTGGGGTTTATTAATCAGGGGTTTGAGGCGGTAGAAGGGTGGATGAATAACCTGGTCGCTAAAACGGGGGTGACGCCTCAATCGATTGTGCAAGGTTTGGGTAAATTCATCCAGATTGCCGATGATAACTTAGACTTTGTGGCGGTATTTTTAGACCAAACTACGAATTATTATGAACATACCGGGATTCAAACTGTAGCCCGAAAATTGATTTTGGATGCTCATGGTTCTATGAATTTAGGGGTACTACCCGCAACGGGAACAACCTCAACACCCTCTGGGTATGCGGTGGGTCAAACGGTAGAAGTTTGGGATGGAGAGGAGGAGGATTGGTATGAGGCAACGATTCTCAAAGTTAAGGAGGATGAATACTTTGTGCATTATGTGGGGTATGGTTCCTCTGATGATGATTGGGTAGAGGAAGAAGATGTGCGCGATCGCAATTATTCGCCTTCGGATGACTATGACTATGCGATCGGTCAAAAGGTGAAAGTTTGGGATGAGGATGAGGAGGAATGGTACACCGCCATCATTGAGAAAGTTAAACGCAAGAAATGTTTCGTGCATTATCTGGATTACGATTCCTCTTATGATGAATGGGTGGATAATGATGAAATCAGTTAAAAGATTGCGCGGAAAAATCGGGTAGAGAGACTGAATACCCGGGAAAGTGAATTTCCCATAAAATCGAGGGTCAAGGTGGGTTGAGCAAGTATCATCCACCTTTTTTTTATGAAATTTATCTCTAAATCCTACAGAAGGAAGCTCGTCATTGAGGGATGACTGGGGTTGTGAGTGCGGGGTTGAGAGGAAGAACGACCCGGTTATCTCGTTTCAGCCTTTTCCCTTGACGGATGTCATGGTCTCTGGGATAATTAGAGGCGATCGCAACCTGGGACAGTCAGGGGCGATCGCGCTCATGGCTTACCGAATCTGGATTCCATAAACTTGAGGCTTGAGCGCGACTCTTCTCTCCACCTAGAGGGAATAGTCTATTGGAATTATCCTTATACCCCAAAACAACAGAAAAAAAGGTGAATTTTATGGTACAATCTTCTGCGGATAAAAAATTACCTTTATTAAACAAAATACCTGAACCGCTCAAGACCTTAATCGACAAAATCAGGGAGGAGCATTACCCAGAGCTTTATGAACCCCAGGCCGATGGAACTGCCTCCCTAGACAATGCGTTAAACGACATTTTAGATGTTTTCCAAAACAGCGGGAAGACATTGTGTCACCTTCGATATGTCTGGTTAGCCTTAATTTTGGCGTTAGTGGTCGAGCCAACCGTAGAATCCTATCAGCCTCAAAACAATTTCACAAAATCAACCATAGAATTGCTAGAACGTTGGATATTTTCGCAAATTGACTCGGATCTCTCCTCGAAAAAGTTACATCTTGAATTACAACAAGAAATTGACAATTTGGAGGCGATTGTTTCAGAACCGATTGATCCAGTCCAAAATGGAGATATCGCCAATTTACAAATTATTTCTGAATCCAGAGATGTTTTTAAAAATGCCATCCGGGTGCTAGATCGGGAGCAAGCGAAAGACGCAACCTTAGCCATTTTAAAAGATTGTCTGGAAGGATATGCAATTTTCCCGGGTTCTGCGGGACGACGGGATTTATTTGACTGGTGGTTATTAGAGGTGGTTCCAGCCAGTTGGTATTTATTATCTCCCCGGGCGCTTTATGTCGGAGAAGGGGTGGAAAATCACGAAGCATTCCAAGTAGAGCGAATCAAGAAACTTCAAGAAATCAGTAGTCAAGTGAGGTCTATTTTTACCAAAAATTCCAGTACCTAGAATTTGGGAAATAGAGGGAGTGAAAAGCAGGATTGTTCAGGCGATCGCGCTTTGCCAGCGTGAGGGCAAAGTGAGGGCGATCGCCACGATCCTGAACTCGTCACCGCCTCACAACTGGGTTACCCCATCAACACCATCCAAATCCTCCAGGCGATCGCGATGTCTCACCGACTCGCCGATTCGCCGATTAGGGTAAAGGCGGCCCATTTCTTCACATCAGGATATTTTTGTATCGTTGCCAGCATCGCTTGTCGCAAAGCTGCCGCCCGATCGCCAGTTTGGGGGAGTACCCGGTAAAACTCCTGCATCAATTGTGCGGTTGCCTGATCGTCGGCTGTCCATAACGAGACAATCACACTTTCAGCACCAGCACCGATGACGGCACGAGATAATCCAATAATGCCATCGCCGGTAATGCTTCCCCCGCCTGTACTGCAAGCACTCAACACCACCAAACCCGCATTCAACTCCAACCCGATAATTTCCTCAGAAGTGAGCAATCCGTCATCGCGATCGCTCGGTGCCAAGGCGATCGCGCCCGACAAACCCGACTCGCTAAAATCATCCAGGAACCCGTGGGTTGCTAGATGAACGATTCCAGCAGAACCCATCCGTTCTACCACCACCGTCTCGGTTGCCTCACTTCCGATTAACGGTTGAGTGTTCAGCATGGTGGCAATGGCAGTCGCTTCTTGTTCCGCCGCCGGTAAATTCTCTAATCCTTGTGGTTCTTCTCCCGGGTTTCTTGCAAAAATCGGCATCACGGGATTACCTACCACTAAAGCACCTTCTGTTTTCCTGGGGCGATCGCGTTTCGCTTTTCGAGCAATTTGCAAAACTTGAATCCCGGGGGATGTGAGAATCGTATGTTTTTCGATTAAGTAGCGATCGTTCTCATCCAGCAGCGCGGGAAACGGCACAAAAAACAACTCCTCGTGGGGAATAAATATCACCTTTTTTTCGGGATTTTGGGGAAGTAAATCCGCAATTGGTGCTATCAATAATTCGTGCAGTTGTTTTAAGTGTATCGGGTAAATTTTTTTCTCAGGAATGCTGGGCAGGGTTTCTGTGATAAAAGAACGACTCCCTCGCACCAATGCGGTTAATAGCGTTTCCGAGGGTGCGTCGGTTTCCTCACTGACCAAAAACGGGACTAAATTATCACGAAATCCTTCTAACTGGCTTAAATCTACTTCCCGAAACGTGATTTCACCTGTGGGCTTTACCACCCAAATGAACAAAGCGGAATTTTGAGCAGCATTATCCACCACAATTGAATATTCAACCAACGTCGCATTTTGCTCTGCTGCGACTTGCTGAATGTCTTGAATTGTGGGGTGAGAAATTTGGCGATCGCTAAATTCTTGTGCCGCTTCGGGTGAAAGCCGTTTTGCCATTAATTCCACAAAAGCCCGAGCGCGACCTCTTTCTGCTACGGTTAATGCTTTCTCCGCTTGATTTTGAGCAATTAAGGCTTTTTGCAGAACGCCATAGGTATGCCGATATTTATCAAAAATAGAGACTTTATTGATATCGCTCAATCCCGGACGTAAGGATTCTAAAACATCAATTCCTGCATATAATGTTTCCGTCGCTTCGGGAAGTTTTCCGGCTTCAAATAAGGCGACGCCTTTATTATTGAGCGTGACAGCCATTCCCGCTCGATTGCCGATATTTTCCCGAATTTCTAAGGCGCGATCGTAGAAGTCCAAAGCTTGAGCATAGTCCCCCATCAGTCGATGAACTGAACCCAAATTGTTAAATGCTTGTCCGATAGAATCTAACTCTCCTAAGTCCATCATCACCGCCAATCCTTGCTGATAGGCTTGAATCGCTTGAGGATAATCGGCTAATTTTTCATGAATTGCGCCGATATTAATCCAAGTTTGACCGATACCGAGGGTGTCTTCTACTTCGGAGGCGATCGCCAAACTTTTCTGGTAAAATTCCAGGGATTGGGATAATTCACCCAGAGCATCATAAGCCGCTCCAATATTGGACAAAGCGATACCTATTGCAAACTGATCGCCCTCTTCCTCAAATAGGGATAGAGCGTTTTCAAATGAAGCCAATGCCTTCTTCGGTTGTCCTAATTGTCTGTAAAGCTCTCCCATATTGGTGAGAATGACCGCTTCCCCATATCGTTCCTGCTCCCCTTGGAGAATTGGCAAGGCTTGCTGATAGTAATCGAGGGCTTGGGGATAGTCAGCTAGAGATTGATAAACCGCACCGAAATTGACCAGAGTTTGTCCGATTCCCGAGGTATCATTAATGTCTTGACGCAGGGTGAATGCTTGGTTTAAAAATTCCAACGCTTGGGGATAGTCACCCACAATGCGATAGATGACAGCAATATCATTTAAAATCACCCCTTCCAGGTTGCGATCGCCAGATTGCAGCGCCATTGCTAAAGCGCGCTCAAACGTTGCCAGTGCCTCCTGAAACTGTCCGCGATCGGTCTGTTCGTCACCGAGTTCATACAGTCGTAGTGCTTCTTGCGCGAGACTTTCTTCCCCAGTTTGTGCCAATACCGGCAACAGTCCAAGTTGAGGGGAAGGAAATTTGATAAACTGGATTTCACCCAGAAGAATAAAGCCAACAAGGAAAAGGCAGGACGAGATATTTTTTAGACGCATTTGAGTTACAGGAAACAGAGAATAGGGAACTGTCATTGGTCCTTTGTCCTTTGGATAAGTGAATACTCAGACCAATAACCAATGACATAAGACCAATGACCAACGACCAACCACCAATAACCAATGACTAATGACCAACAACCCATGACTAACGACCCACTACTATCCCTAATTGAGGAGACTTGTCGTCACCCTCCCCAAACTGTCGAACGCCAGCGAGGGTTAACCCAACTGTACCGGCTGATTGTCAAATCAGGCAAGCTCTGGCGAGAATATACTCCCTATTACGAAGAAGCGTGGCAACAAACATGGCTGTATTTTTGCCTGAATCTCTGTGAAGCAACCACCGCCAAAGACAAATATGACCGCGATCGCAGTCAGCGTCACCACTTGGCTCAATTTTTACCTAAAGCAGCGACTCAAAGATCGTGCCATCAAAGCACAACACCAGAAAAATCAACGGGTTTCAGCATCACAATCTGTTGATGACGACGACACCCTCACGTTTTTGGATAGGTTTGAAGGCCCTCGGGATATCCCCCCAATACTCCAAGCGACTCGGGAATGGGTGGAAACTGACCCCGAGGGAGAATTGCAGCGGATCCACATTCGAGGTCGAAAAGATGTCACCTGTCAAGTCTTAATTCGGCGACGCTTACCCCCAGAAACCTCCTGGGAGGCACTTTCCGCCGAATTGGATGTGCCGGTTTCGACCCTCAGCAGTTTTTATCAGAAAAAGTGTATGCCTCAATTGCGTAAATTTGGCGAATCCGAAGGATATCTATGAAGGGGAACAGATGAGTTGTGGGTGGTTGGTGGTCCTTCGTCGTTTGACTAAGGACAAATAACAAATAACTAAGGACAAATAACCAATGAAAAGTAACCAAATTCCCGAATTAGAAAATTTTACCATACCGATGTTGATTGCTGGAACTTCGCGCCGCTTTGCGAAGCAGTTTGCACTTGAACAACCGAATCGGCAGAAAGCTGAACAAGTTTATTTTAATACCCTAGCGGTTTGCGTGGTGAAGGATTATTTGGAATGGATGGGAATTGCTACTGAAGTGAGTACCGCAGAAAGTTGGAATGCGATCGCTCGTTTAGGAAGCAATGTTGCTGATTTACCTGTGACGGGATTGGGACGGATCGAATGTCGTCCGATGCGAGAACATGAACCAAATTGTCACATTCCCCCGGAAGTTTGGTGCGATCGCATTGGGTATGTGGTGGTAGAAATCCAAGACTCCCTGAAAGAAGCAACTATTGTGGGATTCATCAACCGGATTGATTCCCAACAGTTACCTCTGAATCAGTTACAACCGATTGAAACTTTGCTGACAACCTTGGCAGAGTTGCGCCTTGGGGTTTCCTCTAACAATGCGATCGCCTCCCAATCTCCTGTGGTGTTACTCAGTCAATGGTTGCAAGGTTCCTTTGCCGAGTCTTGGCAATCATTTCAAGCCATTTTTGGGGAAGAAACACTCGCTTATCATTTCCGAAATTCTCCCCGAGAAGGGGATGGGGGAGTGGAACGCGCCAAACTGATAGACTTAGAAATGCAGTTTGCCACCCAAGTGGTGGTGTTGTTGGTGGCACTCACCCCAGAAGGCGATCGCATTGCTGTGAGAGTCCGACTCTATCCCCCCGATGGAGAAACTTATTTACCCCAAAATCTGAGATTGGCATTGCTGTCGCCAGAGGGGGAAGTTCTCCAAGAAGTGCGATCGCGCCGCCAGGATAACTACATCCAACTTCCCCGCTTTACGGGTGAACCAGGAGAACGGTTTTCTATCCAAGTTGCGCTAGAAAATGCCACAATTGTAGAACAGTTTGAAATCTAATCCGGTTTTCCCTTGTCAAAAGTAGTTGTTATCAATCTGGGATATGGCAATTTGCTCAATGGTTTCCCCAATGTTACCGCGCTGCTTTGGGAACCGGAAAATCCGCGTCCGCTGAAATTCATCGGTGCTTTACCTCCTGCGACGGAATTAGATGCGATTTATCGGCGATGGCAACTGATTTATCAAGCGCTTTATCGCAGTCCTGGATGGCGTCCTCGCATCAAAATTGACCGAGAAGATATTACGAATGTTTCTCAAGTCGAGTTTGCGGATATTTGTGGTCAATATGTTCAACTGATTGATGAATGGTTGAATGCTGAAGAATTTAGAAATATCGACTGCCAATTGCGATCGCATCTTCACCATTCCGATGAAATCCAAGTGATTCTGGAAACCGATGACGATCGCCTGCGTCATTTACCCTGGCATTTCTGGAAGTTTTTGTCCGATTATCCCAAAGCAGAACTGGCGTTAAGTGCGCCTCAATATCAACGGGTGGAAAAATCTCATCACAGAAAGCAGATGAGAATTTTAGCGATTTTGGGAGATAGCAATGGTATTGATATCGCCGATGATCGCTCTACTTTGTCCGAACTTTCCGATGCAGAAACGGTGTTTTTGGTGGAACCCTCCCGTCAGGAGGTTGATGAACAGTTGTGGGACGATCGCGGTTGGGATATTTTATTTTTTGCGGGTCATAGTGAAAGTCAAGAAGAGGGAAACCGAGGATTACTCGCCATCAATCCCCGGGATAAAATAGGCATTTCTCATCTGAAATCGGCCCTGAGAACGGCAATTGCTCGGGGATTGCAGTTGGCTATTTTTAATTCTTGCGATGGGTTGGGATTAGCCAAAGAACTGGCGGATTTACAGATTCCTCACATTATCGTTATGCGAGAATCCGTTGCCGATGGGGTGGCGCACCTATTTTTGGTAAATTTTGTTAAAGCATTTTCTAGCGGTTCTTCCTTTTATTTAGCAGTGCGACAAGCGCGGGAACGGTTGCAAGGATTAGAGGATCAATTTCCTTGTGCGAGTTGGTTGCCGGTGATCTGTCAAAATCCTGCTGAAGTGCCGATGCGGTGGCGATCGCAACCTGTAGTAAAACCTCAGCAATCCTCTCAAGTTCGCGATCGCTGGGTGGGGGTCATCCCTTTGGCAGTCACCTTGATTCTGATTCTGATCCGCCAGTTGGGACTATTGGAGGGATGGGAACTCCAAGCGTATGACCACTTCCTGCGATCGCGTCCTCCCGAACCCCTAGACTCCCGGATTTTAATCGTGGAAATTACCGAATCAGATGTACAATTGAAGGAAGAATATCCGATTTCCGATGCCACATTAACCCAACTGTTACAACAATTAGAATTGCATCAACCCCGAGCAGTCGGATTAACCCTCTATCGAGATTTACCCGTTCCTCCGGGTCATGCAGAATTAAGAGTTCAGATGCAGCAGCAATCGAATCTGTTTGCTGTCTGTAGCTTTGAGAAATCCAATGGAGGACAAGTGCGATCGCCTGTCGGAATCCCCACCAACCAATTAGGATTTGATGATGTACTCATCGATCCAGATGGGGTGTTGCGTCGGCATCTGTTGTTTATGAAACGGCAACCAGAATGTCAAACTGGCAGTTCTTTGAGCTTTCAACTGGCTAGAGAATATCTCAAAGCTGAAAACATTGAACCCCAAAGGCCAACAGATAGCAGAATTGAGACTAGGAAAAGCTATTTTTAACCCGATGAAACCGAATACTGGAGGATATAAAACTCTGGGAACGGGAGGCTGGTATATGATGTTAAATTATCGGTCTTTTCCCATTGCCCAAACTCTCACCTTGACGGAAGTATTAAATGGAGAATTTAACCCCAATTTGGTGAAAGACCGAATTGTTCTCATCGGGTTGACCAGTAAAGTCAACGCTAAAGCTTTTTTCACCCCCTACCGCGTCGGCAAATCTCCCTCGGAAAAAGTACCCGGAGTCCTGATCCAAGCACAGAAAGTGAGTGAGATTCTCAGTGCAGCATTGGACGGGCGTCCGATGATGAGAGTATGGAGGGGGTGGGGAGAAGTGATCTGGATTGGACTGTGGTCAGGGGTAGGAAGTGCGATCGCCTGGTGCATTCGAGGGAGACTCCGCAGAGTCAGTGCCATCCCCCTGGCGATCGGACTTCTCTATCTCCTCTGCTATCTGCTATTCCTCCAAAGCACCTGGGTTCCCCTCATCCCCCCAGCATTGGCATTAGTCATTAGTCATTTGTCCTTTGTCCTTTCTCAAAGGACTAAAGACAAGTGACCAAGGACCAAAGACCAAAAACAATTGACAACTTTGCGTAAATTTATCCCTAAACTGCGATAGGTAAACAGAATGTCAACCTGTATGGAGGAGTAGAACCTTGTCACATCCTTTGGGGAAACCATCGAACCTGGCGAAATTGCCAATCGCGATCGGTCTGATTGTCTTCACCGGCATCGTACCCGTCACCAGAGTTTACGGCACATCTGGCAGTGAATTACGCCCGGACATTCGTCAAGTGCCATCACCCAACTGGGCGATCGCCACCGTATTTGAACCCCCCGACCCCGGACCCGCCAGAGGGTCGCGAAGGTTCTGGGAGTCGCACCTCATGTCCGCCAGTGGATAAACCCTTGACCGGATTAATCGCCTCTCAAGTCAATTATACCCTCTCCGGACATCCCACATTCTGGTTCTATGTGCCGTATCCTTCCGAATCTGCCGCGTGAAGTAGAGTTCGTCCTTCTGGATGAACAAAGAACCGAAGTCTACAAAACCGTCGTCCCGATTTCCGATACTCCAGGGATTGTCAGTTTCCGCTTACCGGAAAACATCCCTGCCTTAGAAGTCGGCAAACAATACTTGTGGCAATTCTCCTATCGATGCAATCCCAGAATTCGCGCCGAAGATGACTATGTAGAAGGAATGGTCCAACGAGTTGCAGCAGATAGCACACTCATCAGTCAGCTAGAAGCCGCAACAACACCGATGCAGCGCGTGGAACTCTATGCAGCGAATGGGTTGTGGCATGAAACCCTCACCACCCTCGCGGAACTGCGCCGGGATAATCCAGGGAATGCAGAGATTGCCGCTGAATGGACGGAACTTCTCGAATCCATTGGATTGGGTCATCTAGCCAATGAGGCGATCGGGGGGTGTTGTCGTCCCTTGCAGTAGGGATTAGTCATTGGTCCTTGGTCATTTGTCCAGGGACCAGTGACCAGGGACCAGGGACCAGTGAACAATGACCAAAAACTTTTTTTCCCAATTTGCGTAAAAGTTGTCCGCTACGACGATAAGTAAGTGTAACCCGCGATTTCAGGAGTTCTGCTGATGGTCAAGCTACGGATTGGTGCGCGATCGGGCCTTGCCATCCCCGGGGAGCCAATATGGATCCCTTATCTGTCAACAAAATCCAGTAAAAATACTGATGCCAGGAAACATTAGAAACGCTTTAATTGGTAATTAGCAAAATTTATTATTGACGGTAAAACAGCAATTTAAGTTCCCAAACGCCCATACAAACCGAGTCAGCGGGGTTAAATTGCCTGACCTAATCATCAATCACCTAGGATATATTTATGGAAAATAGCAGTGCTAGAGATATACCTCTGAAACCTCGTGGTCAACAGCAGCCGCCACTAACAAAACGATTGGCCAATATTCTTAAAGGTTACACAGAGGGAGTTGGTATTATTAAAGAGTTAATCCAAAATGCTGATGACGCCAATGCAACACGGGTAGAAATTACTTTAGATTGGCGGACTCATAAGACGGAAAGGCTCCCAGACCAACGGATGAAGGCTCTCATGGGACCAGCAATACTGGCTTACAATGATAGCGTATTCACCGACGACGATTTTGAGAGTATCTATAAAATTGAGCAAAGCGTAAAAGCCGAAGATCTTCATAAGACAGGTAAATTTGGACTGGGCTTTAATGCTGTTTATAACGTTACCGACTACCCCAGCTTAATTTCACGAAATCGCATCATTTTCTTCGATCCACATTGTGCCACGATTCCCGGAGCTACAACAGAACACCCAGGAGGAGAAGGCCAGTTAGACCAATGGTGGACTCGCTACCCAGACTTTCTGAAAATATATGAAGCAGGAAAATTGCCATTTAATGTTAAAGACTTTAAAGCCACCTTATTCCGTCTGCCCCTAAGAACAGAAGAGCAAGCCAAAATCAGTGAAATTAGGCAACTAGCTTTTGGAGAAAAAAATATTCGAGACATTCTGGATAAGTTGAGCAACGCTGGTGAAGAACTGCTGCTATTTCTAAAATCTGTATTAGAGATTAGTTTTTACGAAATAGCCCCAGATAGCGATGGAAAGAGGACAGAATTGCTAACCATCCGCACCAACAACTTACTAGATGTCAAGCGTGAACGTCAAAAAATACTCAATGTTATTCCCGATGATACTGATACCCTTCTGGAAAAATGCCGAAATGAGTCGGGCGCTCTGGCTTCAGTATCTTATCGTCACGAAATACAAAAAACTCTTAATAGTCAGGAAACAACAACTACAATCTGGAGAGTAGTTAGTATTATTGGCAGCGATTCCAAGGGAGAAGTCGCAGAGGCGATCGCACAGATGCAAGCCCAAAAAGAAAAATCTGTGCCTTGGGCGGGGGCAGCAGCTCGAATTTCTATTTCTACCAATGATGGGAATCTCAAACCAATAACAGGTAAAGCTTATTGTTTTTTACCAACTCCGATTGAAACGGGCCTACCAATTCATATCAATGGGTTTTTTGCCCTAGACGATGAGCGCAAAAATCTCATCAGCCAGAGCAATGAAGACACATCGACAGCCAAAGTCAAACCAAGGTGGAACCAGGTGCTTGTCCGCCATGTTTTATCGGTTGCCTGTGCCAACTTAATTGCTGACTTAGTAGGGGACATCGGCGAATCCAATACTGAATATTTTTACCAACTTTGGCCAGTCAACACTAACAACAATACTAACAACAAGGTACTGGAAGAACTACCTCGCGCTGTACTTCAGCTTTTGTTCAACAGGAAAGTAATCCGTTCGGCGGTAGAGCATTTGGGGTTTGAGCAAGACAATGGTAAAAAGGTAGTCCGGACAACAAAATGGGTGACTCCCAGCAAAATCAAAGTTTTGTCCTCTAAAAATTTGTGGAAGAGCTTACTAGAGCCTCTCACTGCAGATGAAATAGACATTCCCAATCCGTATCTACCCGATGAGATTGTAGATGGATTCAAAAAGGCTGACTATGGTTTAGAAGCATGGACTCCTGCTAAATTACGCGAATATTTAAAGGAAGATAAACCTTTTGTTAAAGTTATTTTGGAGGACGCACCTAAACCTAGCTTACAAAACAGGGATTGGGTTATTGAAATGCTCCGCTATTGTATGAGGGATAAACCTAAAAATTTAACAGGTTTACCCTTAGCAATTTTGGCCGATAATACCCTACAAGTATTTGGATATAACCCTATAGGAACAATTTACCTGGCAGACCCAGAAGAAATGCGAATATTTGCTAACAAACCCCAGTGGTTTCTGGATCCAAATTTAAAGCGAGAGGTTTCCGAAATAGGAGATTGCAGCAGTGTTTCAAAAATGGGTGCTAGGGAAGTAGCGCAAAAACTGGTTCATGTTATTGGTTCAACAGAAGGAGGATTGTTTTGGAAACCAGATGCTATCCAGCCTCCAAATACAAACTGGTTAATCCATGTCTATCGTTATTTCACGAAGGTAAGCTTTTTACCAATTGAAGACTTAAAACGAGTTCCACTGGTACCAGGAAATGACGGCAAACTGTATAAAGGGGGATGTGTTGATACTCCTTTGTGGTGTGGTGACGATATCAACAAAGAAGAAATTGAAGCCCTAAAATATTTTGGCATTCCTCTCGTTGAGGCCCCACCTCTGCTGTTGAATGCCATCGCTCAATTTATCGAAAAACATCCTAATAAATTCATTTTGCCTGTCACCGGCCCTGATCTTGCCAATAGACTCAATACACTAGCAGGAAAATTACCGTCGTATCACCCAAAACACCACAATGCTCTGCTAAACTTTCTGGCCAACTCTCTTTGGCTGAAAGGCCCCAGAAGCTACAGTACAGAACAGCAAGAGATTCTCAAAAAGCTACCAATTTATCCAACGGCTTGTAAGCAACTGGTTTCTTTAATTGATAAAAATGTGTACATCCCTGGAGACTACAAACCCCCAGCAGTTGCAGGTTCACTAACACTGCTCCTAATGGGACCTTCTGCATCGGAATGGTTGCCATTGTTCAAAATGCTGAAAATTCAAGACCTGGTGCGCTTCCGCTTGATTGTTGATTGTTTGTTACCCAGTTATGCTAATCTAAATCACGAAGAACAGCGAACTGCACTAGCCTGGATTAGGGATAATTTAGAGGAGGCGAAAAAAGAAGAGAAAAAAGAAGGGTCAAATCCTGATAGACTTGTGACACGAATAAAAGAAAAAGATTTAGTACGCTGCACCGATGGTCAATTGTTGCCAGTCACCTCCGTATATAGTCTTGAAAGTGATGCGCGTAAAATTTTGGAAGGCAGGATTCCTTTACCCGATTTAAAGTTTTACTCACAGGAACAGGATTGGATATTTTGGCAGCAGTTCTTTGATTCATTAGGAATCCGGGAAACGGCTCGTGCTGATGACATCTTAGCCTATGTGGACGATTTGATTGAGAATGCTGAAAAAAATGGGCCAGATGCAGTCGCTGATTACTGTATCAAAATTTTTGAGTACCTTGTGGATGTCAAAAATTGGGAAGTCTTAAAAAAAGAGAAAATGACCAATAGAGGCATAAACATTTATCAATACCTCAAGGATAAACCCTGGCTTCCGGTCATCCGCGATCCGAATCAGTTAAAGCAATATCCAGAAGCTAAGAGACCAGAAGAAAGGCTCTATCGTGCTGAGGAAGTTTGCTTTCTTGACGATGCTCATTTAGTGGCCAGCCAAAAACTAATATTTGGTTACCAAAGAACCCGAATTAAAGACGAAATCTGGACATCCCTAGGCTTTCAAAAAATTAATGCCAAAATGGTGGTAGATCACTTTGATACCTTAATTACAAGTTTGGAAAGCAAATAATGAACCCAAAAGCACCAATGCCTAAACCCCCTCAAGATAATTTGCTGAAATCTATTCAGGAAATTTATAGATATATCTACCATGATTTCGCAGATAGTAGCGATACCACACAAAAACAACGACTTGCTCAAGAGTTCAGAAATCGTGAATGTCTCTGGGATGAAGAGACCCAAAGATTTTGGCAACCAAAGCACGCATTTAAGAAAGATGTATCCTTTTTTGGTAGTCGTCGCGTTACCATCAAAAATTTAGACCATAGAACTCAGGAGGTTTATGAGCTTTTGGGTCAAAAGCAGATCCAGAAGTAGATGACTACTTAGACTTTCTTCAAGAATTATTGGACGAGTACAAGACTGAGCCTCTAATGGAAGAAGACAAACATTCTGTATTGCAGGTTCTTAAAAAACTTCAACTATTGTCGGATGAGCAATTTGTTGAAGATATAAATATACCTTTACTTACTGAGGCAGGGACACTTCGCCCTGCCAAAGAAACTTTGATTCCAGATGCTCCCTGGTGGCACCATGATATTGACAAACACATACTCCTCGATCCTAGAGTTTCTGTAAGCCTCGCTAAAGATACGGGGAGTCGCTCTTTATTGCGAGATGTCACTAAAGAAGCTACAGAATCACAACCAGATCAAAATCCAACAGTTAAAATCTGGTGCGATAATTGGGAAATTACCCTAAATTCTCCACAATTTCATTATGGCTTAAAGCGGCTAATTTATCACGAGCATGGTTTAGATAAAAACCTAAAAATTAACCCGGACATAAAAATTTTACCAGCGAAGAAGATTGAAATTAATTTGTTTTTAGATGAAAAGCGAATTGCATCAGGACTTACCGGAGATTATTACTTCGAGACTCAGGGGCTAACTTTTCATATAAGTTCTAAAAGCCAAGAAACAATGGTTGTATATCTCGCGGAAGCTATAAACAGTAGTATGATTGTAGGAGATTGTCCTTTAAATAATTTGTTACCTCTGGCCAGAATTTTAAATGCAAAACCGTCAAATATTAAGAATTTACTCACTGAATTCCGAATCCGCCCATTACCTGGTGAAGTTGACGAACCCAGCGAAACGAATCCAATAGAAGAGTCCCTGAAATCAGACAGTCCAGCAACGGAAGAAGAAGCTACAGAAAAGCCAGATAAGAATATCAATCCTGTTAGTAACACAGATGTTGGCAAAAGCGAAAATCAAGACGGCAAATTAGGGGAACGATGGGCTAAATACTTTTATACTTGGCTAGGTTATAGCAGTATTAACAAACAGGAGCCTTGGAAAGGATTTGATTTTCTTTGCGAAGGGGATGGTAAATCTACAATTAAATCTGAAGTTAAAGGAATTACCAGCGATAGAGAGAACATCATAATCACTATAAATGAATGGTCAAAAATGGTAGAAGTTGAAAAAAATGGAGAATCTTATGAGTTGCTAATTGTTCCTCATCAAAGGGGGGATGTTAAAGAAATTATTCGAGTCAAATATCTATGGAGAACACTACAAAATGATTTTTTTGCAAAACTTAAAGACAAAGAAAAGCCTACAATAGCTGATGGAAATAATAAAGCAGAGGTTTTACTAGGCTTCAACTTAAATTCAAATAAATCACGGAATGATGTAGTTCTTTGTTGGCATAGGTTATGTGAAGGGAATCACAGTGAAAATATTAAAAAATATCGTCCCACAGTAAATTCAGAAAATCAAGAGGTAAAATTTGAGCTAATCTCTTGAAAAAACAGGAGTCTTGCTGAACCACAATCAATGGTCAGCAATCTGTCCATAAATCCCCCCAACTCCCAGGGATGAACCGTCAGTTCAGAAAAGCGATCGCCCCTCCCAACCCACAATCAAATCAACACTCACCCTCATCAAAAACATCAGCAATATGAAAGCATTCATCCCCATCGCAGTCTGCTCAATTATTGGAGGAATTATTGGAGTAACCCTCGCTTCTCCCATTTCCTATAGTCTCTATGAAAGCATCCCGGGACAGGGTTATTCTCGCAGTTGTAGCCCAGGAGATATGTTTTGTAACTCCACAAGAAGTCGAGAAATGTACTCGGGAGGAAGCTACAGCACCCGTTCAGTTATCGACAGTGAAGAAACCTTGCAGCAACAATTTATTTACGGGGGTATTGGGGTCGCTGCGGGATTGATACCCGGTGCTTTGTTAATGGCTATTTTTAACCGTAAAAAGACAAAATTACCTTCAAAAGAGGCGTAATCAAAGAGAAAGCACCTGATGGAAAAATCTGCACTGAAATGTCCATGCGGATAATTCCCTCGTAAACTTCAAAAAATAAGGTCCCTGCTGCGGTGTTAGCCTATCTAAGTTTCCGCTTTTGCAACCAACCTAAATTAACGGCATCTTCGTTATTAATCAGCAGCAAATCATTGAACCCCGTATCAAGAATGACTTGAACAAGCCAATCCGTTTCATCGGCAGCAACTAAAGCAATTTCAAATACTAATTCTCCCTTGTGGTTAAACTCTCCACTAATCATGCTTGATAACAGGCTCCGGTTTCATTAATGCAGTAAACTACACACCGGGAATTCGGGTATTTTTCATCCGCTTTTTGTTCTGCCACCTG
The DNA here is from genome assembly GCA_963821735.1 of uncultured cyanobacterium. Classification (GTDB taxonomy): domain Bacteria; phylum Cyanobacteriota; class Cyanobacteriia; order Cyanobacteriales; family Laspinemataceae; genus Laspinema. Next base: position 165,086 of record CAWGFK010000060.1, on the reverse strand, counting down.
GTCATCTTTATCGATAAAATAGTCGCCAGTTTCGGGTTCTATGACCATAAACCAGTCATAATAGTCGTCGATTAGGTTGGGTTTAGCCGCCTCGAAAATTTCGTCACACCGCTTCATTAAGGCTTGCATTTCTGCTTTGCGTTGGGCGAGTTCTTCTGGGGAACGTTGGCGGTCTGGAAAGACTCGGCCTAAACGCGCTTGGCGATTTTCAGATATTTTTCTCATCAGGGATTAGCCTCCACTGGGCATTGTTTATTTATTATTTTAACTGGCGTCTAAGAAAAAGAGAGCAAAACCTCATTGAAACTATGCTGGCTCCTTTAAATGAAGAAGGGGGCGATCATTGCCAACCTCAGCGCGATCGCAACTATCCCAAAGTCATCATCACCCCAGGCCAAAAATGACCAAGAACCAACGACCAATGACAAATGACCAACGACCAATGACAAAAAACTTGATTGTCGTGGCGCGCCCTATTGTAAGATAGACCCGATTCAACTCATTGACATCCTGTGACTATGCCAACCAATCTGTCTCTTCCACTTATGGGCTGCGGTACTTGGGCTTGGGGTAACCGGCTTTTATGGGGATATGAACCCAGTATGGATGCGGAATTACAAGCGGTGTTTAATCTCTGTGTCGAAAATGGCGTGACGTTATTCGATACCGGGGATTCATACGGGACTGGCAAGCTGAATGGACGGAGTGAGACGCTGTTGGGGCAGTTTGCTCAGGAGTATCAGGGTCCGAATGCGGATAACATTTGTATAGCGACCAAGTTAGCGCCTTATCCTTGGCGGTTGACGCGGCGGTCGATGGTGTCTGCTGGGGAAGCGTCGGCGCAGCGGTTGGGACGGCTGGATTTGGTGCAGATGCATTGGTCTACGGCAAATTATGCGCCGTGGCAGGAATGGTCGTTGTTGGATGGATTGGCGGATTTATACGATCGCGGGTTGGTGAAGGGAGTCGGTTTATCCAATTACGGTCCCAAACGCCTGGAACGCATTTATCAAAAGTTTAGCGATCGCGGAGTTCCCATTGCTACCCTGCAAGTTCAATACTCTCTGTTGTCTACCTATCCCGTGACTACCTTGGGACTCAAAGAAGTCTGCGATCGCCTGGGAATTCAACTGATTGCCTACAGTCCCCTCGCTTTGGGATTATTAACCGGAAAATACTCAGAAAACGGTCCCTTCCCTCCAGGCATTCGCGGATTCCTGTTTCGGAATATTTTACCCAAAATTCAGCCTTTGTTAGACTGTTTGAAAGCAATTGCCTCGGACCGCAATAAAACCATGTCCCAGGTTGCCATCAATTGGTGCATCTGCAAAGGCATGATTCCCATTCCCGGGGCAAAAAGTGTGGAACAGGCACAGCAAAATCTCGGTGCTCTGGGTTGGAGTTTGGATGCGGGGGAAGTGCTGCAACTGGATCAAGTTGCGGCGAATTCTAATAAAACAATGGTGCAAAATATCTTTCAAACGACTTAAAATAAATGCCAAAAACCATTAAAGTGTTATATGGCATTCTCGCTAATTAGCGTTTTAAAAATAAAATAGATTATGCTACCGATTTTAGCAGAAAATTTATTAAGGTTTTGTGAAGTGAATTTTTATTCTTCAATCTTAGCTAAAACCTTAAACGGTTGATTTGCCGATTCCCATTGTAGAATAGCTTGGTAGAGTTCAGTCCTAGAAAAAAACGAAGCCTCATAAGCCAGTCGTAAATCTTTTTCTAGGATAAGGCTTTCGACTTGCTTGGTGTTACAGGACCCCAAGGCTTTACAGAGTCCAATGGACAAAATGCAGATTAAATCATGGCCGCAACAGACAGACCAGGGGTTGTGAGTCTTCTGTTTTAAATCTTCTATCCGCTTTTGAAGGGTTTGTTCATCTAAATCGTGCTTTTGTGAGTTGTTTTTAACGGTTTTTATGAGTTTTAATTCATCTAAGGCTAAAGTGGTATCATCAATAAATTTCTTAAAGGATAAATCTTCAAATTTTAAGGAAAGGCCATCTTTGAGCGACAGCCATCGTAAGTAGCCTATAAAAACTCCGGGTAAAATTAGGAGAGTCCGAATATCTTGACCTGTCGATTCGGTCAGTTTTTTGATTTTGTCTTCCGATCCATATTCAGCGAGAACTTTTTCCAACGCTGGGGACTGGAGTAGCATGGTTTCCATGTCGTGGGTGTCGGTCATGAGTAGATTTGGGGTATGGGATTGCTTCCCATCTAGGCGATCGAAATCCGCATCGACAACCGCTAACACTCCCGAAAAGTTATCTTGTTCTAGGGCGTCGGTTCAGTAAAAAGGCTTGACAACACCGAGCAAATGTGTAAGCAGGTGGACAAAAATAATTACACAGATTCAAAAATATGCTAAACTAGATAAATGTCAAACCCATAAAGCAGGAAAATGATATTCATACGTGAAATAAACGAACTGTCTCATAAGCTCTTGGACCGAATTTACAAACAAAGCCGCCACCATCAAGTTCGTACCAGAGCCACAGGCGCTTATCTTACTGAATCAAGGGACCACCATCAAGGAAATTCAAAAATTATTTTCCATTAGTTATAAAACTGTATATAATTGGATTTCTCGATGGGAAACTGAGGGAATGGTAGGACTATATAATAAACCAGGGAGAGGTCGAAAGTCAACTTTTAATAACGACCAAAAACAACAAATTGCTACTTGGGTTGAAGAAGATCCTAAACAATTAAAAAAAGTTTCTAAAAAAATTCAAGAAACATGGAATCTTAACCCCAGCAAAAAAACTATCTCAAGAATTCTTAAATCAATGAGAATGAGTTGGCATAGGATGCGTAGAGGCGTAGGAGGAAAGCCGCCAAAGCAAGAGTACGAGGACAAAAAAGAACAATTAAAAGAATTAAAGCGGTTAGATGAACTGGGGGAAATTAATCTGTGGTATTTAGATGAAGCAGGCTTTTCTTTAATTCCTTGTGTTCCTTATGGCTGGCAAAAAATTGGGGAATACTTGCAAATACCAAGCCGTCGCAGTCAGCAATTAAATGTTTTGGGAATAATGAATCGCTCGAATCAGTTAGAGACTTATGTCTCTACTCAAACCATTAATTCTGATGTAGTAATAGCTTGTATTGATACCTTTTTCCCCAATCCAGATAAGCCAACAGTCATTGTTACTGACCAAGCCTCTATCCATACTAGCAATTCTATTTTGGATAAAACTGAAGAGTGGAAAGAAAGAAATATTACTTTATTTTACTTACCCACTTATTCTCCTCATTTGAATCTAATTGAAATTTTGTGGCGGTTTATTAAATATGAATGGCTCAATTTAGATGCTTATTCATGTTGGGGATCCCTCGTTAACTCCATTGAAACAATTCTCCAAGAATTTGGGGAAAACTATGTAATTAATTTTGGCTAGTTACTTATCTACCTGCTGGATTCAACTACAGTGGGGCCTGTTGTATTGGTAAAACCTCATTCATTCGAGCAATGACATGAAGATTATGGACGACAGCCACTCGCCTGAGATCGAAGAGGTTTTTGCGCTGTCCAATATAACGGGGACGTTTGTCCTGCCACTGTCCGACATGAGCGAGAGAGTGTTCTACAGAGGTTCTCTCCCTCAGTTGTGCGCGACCGCTTGAGGTAGATTGACGCCTCCGTAATTCCTGCATCAATCCTTCATCGGGATGGATAGATATGCTGCGGCCATTTTTACTCGTAGTACAGCGTTCTCTCAGGGGACAAGCGGCACACTCCGGTTTGGGAAAATGAACTACCTTACCGGGTTCAAACGGCATAATAACTTGATTTGGACAACTAATTACCTGGTTTTCCCAGTCAAAAACAAAAGCGTTTTTATCAAATCGTCCTGAGTTTCTTACCGGCCACGCTTTACAAAATATCTGTAATTGTTCGGAGCGTTCTTTTACCCAATGACTCGATAAATAAGCTCGGTCGATATGTAGCTCATTTAACTGAACCTGTTGTCTTTTCAAGTCAACTTCTAAGTCAACAGTGGCAGCGGCTTCTGGGGTATTAGCACGGGTTACAGCCACAGCCCGAATCACCCCTATATCTAAATCTTTAAGAATATGGCGTTTGTAACCATCTATTTTTTGAGAGCGGCTTTTTCGTCCATGCCGCATATCTGGATCTTCAATAGAAATGCGTCGGTCCTTAGCAACCCCTTTGGTCAACTTCGGCACTCCCATTGTGTCTACTGTCACATTTTGGGATTCAATCAATCGGGCAACCTGGAGAGGAGCTTGCGCCTCTTCTATTTCATCAGGATTAGACTGCTGTTGCATCCATTCTTCTACAGAATTTAGGCTGTTTAGTATGGTTGATAATGCCTGTTGGCTTTCGGCTGGGTCATCCCAGTTTAAATCTAATGCGGCTTTTAAGCTGGAACTATTGACAAAATCCGCTCCCGCTTCATGGGCAATTTCTGCCAGCCCCCACCCCTGCTGGCCAGCTATAATACTCAACGCCTTACGCAGAGCATAACCCAAAAGATTATAGGTATCTTCAACTTTACCTGCACCCCATAATGGAGAGGAATCTAATGCAGCTCTTAAATTAGCCGAACCAAAGCCTCCTTTGAGCTTGGCAATTTCTACAGTACGGTCAATTAAACGCTGGTCAAAGCCTTTTTTAATTAAGGCGCTTCTGAATCTTATTAAAGTGGCTTTACTGAATGGGGGTTTTTCACAGTTCAGGCAATCCATAACTAATTGCCATCGTAAATCCATGACTAGCTCTTCAATCACTTCATCGTCAGAAATCCCCATATAAGCTTGGAGAATAGTGGCTAAGGCCAATTGTGCTGGTGCGATGGGACAGTAGCCCATTGTGCTGTCTTTAAAAATGGTGTTTAGTTCTTCTTGAAACTCATCATCGAATATGTACAGACGGTTCAGGCGAAGAAAAGTAAAAAGCTTGGCTTTTTTGATGCGATTAATAATTACCTGTTCTGAATCTGATAGCTCTACTGGGGGGTGCCACAAAGGAGGACGCATAGACTTTAGGGAGTAATGAGCGCTTGAATTTAATTGGTTCTTCAATTTCAGTTATGCATAGTTGAGTCGTTTTGTCAAGCCCGGGTACTGAACCGACGCCCTAGGATATCCAGTGCTGCGATCGCCTTTTCCTTATTAGTCGCATTCTCTACAAAACATTGACTGAGATTGACCAAATTTTTCCAGACTCGTGCATCGGTTTCGCCTTCTGTGATTAAAAATGTTCCCTGATATTGAGTCCGCATTAAGCGAATTTTATTCGCGACGCGATCCGGTGTTAAGTATTCTCTCATGGCCCTTTTAACTCCACGGTCAAATCCCAGCGATCGCTGATAATATCGGGAGAATGGGTCGCCATTAACACATCAATATTCACCAACTTGGCGATTTGTTGTAAATCTTTGAGAAACTGAGCTTGCCAAGCGACGTGCAATGACAGTTCAGGCTCATCAATTAGAATCAAGGAATTGGGTTTTGCTTTGAATAATAACTCATACAGCATCACCAATTGATGTTGCTCCCCAGAGGATAGGTTCTCCGGGGATAACTGCTTGCCATCATCAGTCTGAAATATAAATCCCTTTTTCTTTATTGACACTGATACTTTTATAACAAAATCTGCTGTTAATAATTCGCTTTAAAATTTCTATTTTTTGAGCCATTTCCTCAAATACCCTCAGCTTATTCTCTACATCTTCTACATAAACGGATAAAATACTTTTCGCAGTGTCATCAATAGAGCGGTCCACTTGAAAATCTGGGTCTTCATCTTGATTTAAAAGTCCTGCTTCTATCAGACGATATCGCTTTTCTTCGATTTCCCTTAACTTGGCATGAATTTTTTCGTCGGTTAAATCAGATGGGGCGGTGGTTTTGACCACTCTCGCGGGAAAAGTTCGGTCCAGTGATTGAGCTAATTCTCCATATTCCGCAAGTTTGCTCTGAATATGTTCGGCGAGTTCTTCAGAATAGACACGCAACGGAGGTAATTCTTGGATATTCCCCCCCGCTCAAAACATTACTGAAATTGAATAACCGTTGAGCTTCTATTAACTGCACTGCCATTGATGTTTTGACATCAATTAACCAATTTGGCTCTGGGTTTATTTTTCCTAATTGTTTGGGTAAAACTTTACCAAATCTATGAATTACATCTTCAAACTGGACAGTATGTTCATTGGTTGACAAATTGAACCATGTTGTCATAATCTATTCGACTTCTACTTTGGAATTCGACTCTCAATAACTTGATCCGATTTGTTTCAACCGATTAGAATCAAAAGCTACATCAATGAGTTGAAATTTCTTCGCTTTTAGATGATTTAGAATCGAACAATTGAAGGGTTATCGGGTGCTTCTTGGCTTTGGAGGTATTCTCGATGAATTGGGTCACCACTAACTGAGTCCCCATCATCAAACTCGACCCGAAATTCGCTGAACGGAATCGTCACCAATTCCAAGTACCGGGAATTAAACAGACCATTGAGCATTCTGAGTAAGATAGTTTTACCAAACCCATTCGGACCATGAATGATGGTAATTCGCTCATCTAAATTTAAGGGGATGGTATGATTAAAAATTCCAAAAAGATTGGTCACCGAAATTTTATGGATTCTCATCTTGACCTCGGGTGTAGCCAGGGTTATATTGTTACTTGCGCTCTATTTTACAGGACTATTCCCTAGGTTTAGGGAATAATTTTTTATCACGAGAATGCAATTTTGTCAAGTCATTTCACAGCAATTTCAGTTGCACTGAGGGATTATCCGCCTCCCTCTGTTCCCCATCTTCACCCGTTGAGGAAAACTGCCACATCTGTTCATCTCCGGCCAATAAACCCTCGGCTGCTTCTAGCAAGTCGGTTTTGATATCCTCTAATCCTTCGCGATTCTCTAAATAGGTTTGTAAGGCACTTAACGGGTCAATTCCAGCGCCAGCATTCAGTTCCGGAACTCGGGGTCTGGCGAGTTGGCTGACGAGTTCAGCTTGAATGGTGTAGTTATGTGCGGTGCTTAAGGCTGCATGAATGGCGGTGTTATCAATTAAATCAATTTGGTGCGATCGCAATTGATAAATCAGTCTCACTACTGCATCCTCAATCTCCTGTTTGCCGACTGCCTTTAAAATCTGCTCTTGGGGATTCTCCGCTTCCGATACATCCACCTTAATCGTCTTAAAAGCTCGCACAACCAACGGGCAAAATTCCCACTTCGCCTGTCCCCGTTCTAACTCCACCATCACATAGCCTTTATCTTCCTTCTGCTCACTGAAATCTACCCGTTCGATACTTCCGGGATAAATCACCGGCGGATTATTCGTGGGATTCAGGTTCTGGTGGCGGTGAACATGACCCAATGCTACATAATCAAACTCGGGGCGAATTAACAGGGAAATGGGAATGGTAAACCCCTTGCCGACTGCCAGAAACCGTTCCGCCCCTAATTCGGCGCGATCGGCCATTAAATGCGCCAGCAGGACTGTGGGTACTGTTTCGTCTAGTTTGCGGACTTCCCCTTCTAGGACGACCCGCAAACGGTCGATTAATATCTGATTCACATCCGAAAGAGAAATCCCTTCGGTTTGCGATCGCGTCATTAAAGTCGAACGAGTAATCCAAGGCAAGGTAATAATCTGCACCGGACCCTTGGCAGTTTCTATGCGATGAGTCGTGAGGCGATCGCCGACGATAAAACCCGGGACTCCCAAGGTGCGATAAATGGATAAACTTGCTCCCCCTTGTCCTTGGGAATGTTGATCATGGTTGCCAACCAGCAAAACTGTGGGGATATTTGCCTCGACTAACCGATGAAATTGACGCGCAAAGGCTTCTTGGACAAACGGAGGTGGCGTGGCATCGGGAAAGGCATCCCCGCCAAACAAAACTAAATCCACGGGTTCTGCAATGGCGCGATCGATGCAGCGACTCAAGGTGCTGACAAAATCTTCTAATCGCGTATTCAAGCCCGTGGCTGGATTAACTCGCCCGTGGGAAAACCCACTGCCGATATGGATATCTGAAAGATGCAGAATTTTAATCATGGGTTGTTATTAGTCCTTTGTCCTTTGTCTATTGTGCGTTGTTTCTTGAACGTTGCACAGACTGGCGCAGTCGCCTTGCTTCAAACCCGAGGACAAAAGACTCAGGACTATTAACTTCCCCTTAGATATGAATGCCGCATTCGCTTTTAGCCGAACCCCGCCAGCGTCCAGCGCGTTCATGTTCGCCTGCACCCACGGGAGTTGTCAGGGGTTCATCACCAATGCTGCCATAGCCTTGATCGTGGAGGGCATTGTAAGGGACACCATGCTGCATGATGTAGGCCCAGGTTTCTTTGCGGGTCCAGTTTGCTAAGGGATTGACTTTGATGCGTCCATCGTTATCTCGTTCAAAGATGGGCATTTGAGCACGAGAACTGGATTGGTCCCGGCGGCGTCCGGTGATCCAGGCGACGACGTTCAATTCTTCCAAGCCGCGTTTCAGGGGTTCCACTTTCGTGAGATAGTGGAATTGTTCAACGTTGCTATGCCACAAGGCAGTGCCGTAATGTTTGGCGAACTCTTGGCGATCGCTGGCTTCTGCGTTTTTGTAGATATGCAAATCTAAGTTGTAGTGTTGCTTAGAGCGTTCTACCAACTCCAGGGTTTCTGCAAAGTGGTGCAAGGTGTCGAGAAACAGAACAGGCACCGGGGGATTGGATTTCAGTTCACGGTAGAGGAGGTCCATAACGACCATGCCGCTGGCTCCAAATGCCGTGCTTTGCACAAGCCCTGTGGGAAAATTATTGACGCACCAGGCCAGAATCTCTTGGGGATGGGATGACTCAAATCGTTGGTTGAGTTCATCCAAGTCGAGACTGGTGGTGGATTTGGTTGGTGCCTGTACTGAGTTGACCATGCTCGTTTCTTTACTGTAATAAGTCATTTAAGGGTTTCCAAAATCAATCATACCTTAAAACTCCCCTAACTTGGTCGGGAATAAGTATTTTATTTCTAAAGGAGGAGTTTAGCGGTGTACTTGCTTCTATCTAAGGGCTTGGAATCCCTATTCCAAAAGGCTTACATTACTTGGTAAAGTTTTATGAAGTTACCCAAAGGAATAGGAGGGATGCCCTCAAATGTGTCTCTTGACTCGGAGGTGTCTGTTAGAGAACTGAGCATTAAGACTCAGATATCAGAGGGGAAGTGCCAATCCAAATTATATGCTGATGGGTGGCAATTACTGCATCGACTTCTGTCTATAAGAGCCCCACAGGCTGAAGCCTGGGGCTACACGGACAAAGCCTGCCTACGCAGGCTCAAGATTGCACAACATAAATCATCCAAACATTCAACTTCAAAAACCCCACAGGCTGAAGCCCGGAGGCTACACGGACAAAGCCTGCCTTCGCAGGCTCAAGATTGCACAACATAAATCATCCAAACGTTTGTAGTAATCCCTTCAGGGGTTTCTTTTTTAAGATGACTCCTGAAGGAGTCACTACGAACGATTTTTAACAACTGGATTTGGTATCAGGCTTGCTTTCCCATAAAATAACCAGGGTTGGGGTCTGGAGTAAATAGGTAATGCGATTAATTTTGTACGGAAAGCCGGATTGCCACCTCTGCGAGGGGTTGCAGGAAAAAATAGAACAGATTCGGGACTTGAACTTTGAGCTAGAGGTGCGCGATATTACCACCCAGGCGGATTGGTTCGCTGCTTATCAGTATGAAATCCCCGTCCTCTGTCGGGTGATTACTCCGGACCCCGATTCGGAAACTCCGGCAAAAGAGGAACCCTTGCCGAGGCCCTCTCCTCGGGCCTCGGTACAGCAAGTGCAGCAAATGTTACAGCAATACTTTCCGAAAAATGATTCACAATAGGCGAAAAATAATGCAAGACGAGAGGGGAGAAAAAGTTATCCCAAATCTAGTTGTTAAAAGTCAATTTTCGTTCTTAGCCCGCGCAGGCGGGCTTCGTCCGTGTAGCCCCGGGCTTGAGCCTGCGGGGATTTCATAGACCTTTAACAACCCGATTCCGGATTAACCCCATTCCCCTGTCTCTTGGATTAACGATCGCCCAACCGCCTGTGAGGAATTAAAACGATGAAGCTCAAAGCGTTATTACCCAGCATTCTGTTAGAGACCCTTGACAAGGAGGCGCTGGAAATCGAGGTCACGGGTTTAAGTACCAATTCCCATGCGTGTCAACCGGGGGATCTCTTTATTGGAATGCCGGGAACCCGTGTGGATGGCGGTGATTTTTGGCCCTCGGCGATCGCAGCGGGGGCGGTGGCTGCCTTAGTCAGTCCCCAAGCAGCGCAAAAACACCCTTCCCAGTCCGATGCCGTGGTGATTCCCGTGGCAGATATCACCGCTGCCTGTGCCCAGGTAGCAGCCGCGTTTTATGGAGAACCGGGGAAAAAACTCAATTTAATTGGGGTAACCGGGACCAATGGCAAAACCACCACGACTCATTTAGTGGAGTTTATTCTCCAGAAAGTCCAAAAACCCACGGCCCTGTTAGGGACCCTTTATGTCCGGTGGCCGGGATTTGAACAGGTGGCGGCCCATACGACCCCGTTTGCGGTGGACCTGAATCATCAGTTAAGTGATGCAGTCCAGGCGGGATGTGAATTTGGGGTGATGGAAGTCAGTTCCCATTCCTTGGCCCAGGGACGGGTGCAGGGGTTGCCGTTTCAAGTCGGGATTTTTACCAATTTGACCCAGGACCACCTCGATTTCCATGAAACGATGGAGGATTACTTCGAGGCGAAAGCCAAGCTGTTCAGCGCGGAATATTTGCAAGGTTGCGCGGTGGTGAATATTGATGATAGTTATGGACAGCGCTTGGCTGAACGGTTGAGTGGGGATAAGTTGTGGGGTTATAGCACCCACAATTCCCAGGCAGATTTATGGACCAGTGATATTGAGTATGAACCGGCAGGGGTGAAGGGAATGCTGCATACGCCGGTGGGTAATGCCAAGTTTTCCTTGCCCTTGGTGGGACAATACAATGTAGAAAATATGCTGGCGGCAGTGGGGGCGGTCCTGCATTTTGGGGTTCCCTTGGCAGAGATTGTGGCGGTGTTGCCGGAGTTTCCGGGAGTGCCGGGACGGATGGAACAGGTGCTGATTAAACCGGACCAGGATATTAGCGCGATCGTGGATTATGCTCATACGCCGGATAGTTTGGAAAATGTGTTGAAGGCGACGCGACCTTTTATTTCGGGGAAATTAATCTGTGTGTTTGGTTGCGGGGGCGATCGCGATCGCACCAAGCGTCCGATTATGGGAAAAATTGCCGCAGAATTGGCCGATGTGGTGGTGGTGACTTCGGATAATCCTCGCACGGAAGACCCGGAACAGATTTTAAAAGATGTGGCGGCAGGGATTCCGGAGAGTATTTCTGCGCGGGTGATAGGCGATCGGGCTACTGCAATTCGGACTGCCATCCTGGAAGCAAAACCCGGTGATGGGGTGGTGATTGCCGGTAAGGGCCATGAAGACTATCAAATTCTCGGTACGGAAAAAATCCATTTTGATGACCGAGAACAAGCGCGCGAAGCGTTAAATCAACGGTTTGCCGCTGTGGTTTAACAGGTCCAGGGACCGGGAGAGTGACGCGGTGAGGTTGTTTTTGGCAATAATGTAGGGAAACTTTAATTTTTGCTGCATTGGAGTCAATTTAGTCCAAAAGCCCTTCCCAAGATATCAAAAGAGAGGACTGGAGGTGGATTGAGCATTTAAAGCGCCTGGAATAGGGCGCTTTTTGCGTAGGATTACGAATGCAATATCTAGGAAGTTAACTTTAAAATAGAATTAGCCTTACTCATAAAAATAATCCTCTTCCCGACTTGAGGGAAGATAATAAAGACTGAGAGGGTCTGAGGAGACCCAGGTTTCTATACCCAACTCTATCTTTTGCCCATTGAGGGATGAGATGGAGCGCGGTAATTGAACTCGGTCAATGGACTAAGGGTGCGAAGCTATCGGAAAAATCAGGGTGTTTCAATCAAATAGATGATGGCTCGGACCCTTAAAAATTGCTGGAAACCTAAACAAAATTGACGTTTAGGCTACTGTATTCATTCCCCGGTTTGTGGGGGTGATGTTAAGTTGACAACATCAACCGCCCAAGGGAAATGCATCAAGTTCCTGGCGTCGGATTTCCTGCCCTGGGTGAAGTACAGGGATTTGCCAACTCGCGGACACTTCAGAAGATGAATTTATCAACAGCTCAGGATGTGTCTCTTTATGATTGCGCCCTTAGTGCGATCGCACCGCCTCATCCCTTGCAAGTTTCTTACCCGTCTTTTAAGGGCATGGTGGGCGGTGTCTTTGACCTGCTGATCGAACAAAAAATCCCAGCAACGTTGTGGGTGAAGCTTCCGGATTGGTGCGACTGGCAGGGAGACCTCGATCGCTACCGCCATCTGCTCGGTGGAACAAATCCGGTCTATATCCTCCACCCCAAACCGGGTGAGGATATTCAAAAGACTGGGGAGGAAAACATCGAGGAGGAAGAAGCAACCGGAGGAACAAACGAGTTATATTCCCGACAGCGATATAGCTTTTTTCAGCAGCGATCGCCGGATAAACAAAACAGCTTCGATCGCCACCTCCATCGCAACAATCCGCCCTACAGCGCTCCGCTAACCTGCGGCATTGACGAGAATTCCCTGATTAGCGATCAGGGAACGATCCTGATGCCGACTAAAACCCCTTTACCCTTATGCTCCATTCAGTTAGTGCTCAATAGCAAACTGAATGATGAATATTTTCTGATTGTATTGTCCCCGGAATTATCCGTGGCAATTTTAGCCAGTCCCGCCCATTCAAGGGAGGTCGAACTCCATTCTCATCGAGAATCCCACAGAAATAAAACCCTAGTTGCCCTCTATTCCCTAGACCAACAAACAATTCAACAGGTTTTTGATGGACTGAAAGTCTCGGTGAGTAAAGGGCGTTGCCAGAGTTGTCCGATTTCCGAGGAGAATCAACCCGCGATCGCGACTGATGGGAAAGTTTGCGAGAATTTACTCGAAAATTGGGACATGGCTTTTGGTCACCTGGAATTGCCGAAACCGGACCCTTTATTATTGGGACATTTATTTAGTAAGCAACTCCAGCGACTGGAACAGCAAGGACAAGAATTGGCCGGGGAGGGAGAACTGGCGGCATTGCGACGACAAAATCAGGAACTACTGGATGCCTTGGAGTTTAAAGACGAGTTTCTGAATAAAATTGGACAGGAACTCCGCACGCCGTTAACCAATATGAAAACGGCCTTGAGCTTGCTAGATTCCCCCAAACTCAAACCGGCGCAACGAGACCGATATAGTGCGCTGTTGCATCAGTCTTGCGATCGCCAAAATGCCTTAATCGAAGGATTCCTAGAACTGGTGCGCCTAGAAAGCGAGGTGGATAAAGCCAAAATGGAGGGCATTCGCTTAGGAGAAATTGTCCCGGGAATCGTCAGTACCTATCAGCCGATCGCCCAGGAACAAGGCGTACTCCTCGCCTACACCCTCCGCAGCACTTTACCCCCGGTCATTTGCACCCGGGACTGGATCAAAAAAATTGTGATTAATTTGCTGCAAAATGCCATTAAATTCACCGGGTCCGGCGGGGAAGTTTGGGTGCGTTCCAAACAACAAGGAGATTACGTTCAACTGGAATTTCGCGATACGGGTATCGGCATTCCCCCTGGGGAAATTCCTAAAATTTTTGAAGCCTTTTATCGGGGTCGTCAAGCCATTAATGACGATATAGAAGGAGCCGGACTCGGTTTAACTATTGTCCAACAGCTTTTACTCCATTCCGGGGGTTCAATTACGGTCAAAAGCCGAGTCGGACGGGGTTCGGTGTTTACCATTTTATTACCCGTTTACGACGAAAGCGATGGGGAATGGTGAACTAATCAACGGGTTGAAACATTCCATCGAGATCCCCCCAACCCCCTTAAAAAGGGGGGCTTTTTCATTCTCCCAGCCTAATTAATTGTTGCATTGTTCAATCGCTTTATCTAGCCAGGGATACAGCCTTATTCCCCTCCTCTGGAGGGGTGTCCCGAAGGGACGGGGTGGTGTCTTGATTTGGAACAGACAGATATTTTTGAGTAAAGAAGCATAGCTCAATACTTGCTTACTAGCTAGAATTTACCACCCCGCCCCTGCGGGGCACCCCTCCACAGGAGGGGAATTTTGGGGCATATTCCCCTCCCTTGGAGGGGTGTCCCGAAGGGACGGGGTGGTTTGTTTTTTTTTGTTTCAACTTAGGAAATCATACCAAATCCGGAGTTCAAAAGTCGTTTTTACTATTGATGCCCGCGCAGGCGGGCTTCGTCTGTATAGCCCCACCCTTGAGGGTGTGGGTTTTTATAGACTTTAAAGCCCCCCTTTTTAAGGAAGGGTTGGGGGGATCAATCCGGATTTTTGCCAGAGATCTAGTGTTGCTAGATTGCCTAAGTTGATGAAAAAAAACGGTTTCTCATCCCCCATTTTTTCAGATTATCCCCGCATTTCTAAGGGCAAAAAGATAGTCAGCACTTGTCCATGTTGCTGCCGGTTGCGGACAATCAGTTTACCTCCGAGGGCTTGAAACAGGTTTTTAGTCACGCTCAGATTTAGGCTGAGATTGCCGGTTTCCGGCTGAAACATCAACATTTGACCGAGAGATTTGAGGGCCTGAGTCCCGGAAACTGGGCTTTCTGAATTGACGGAGGCATGGGTTTGGGAGTGGAGTTCTACCTTCAACTGATGACCCGCGAGGGATATTTCTACCCGGAGTTGGCCTCCTGCGGGTAAGGTGGAGGTGAAGTTATCGATCGCCCCGGTAAGGACTTGATCCAACAAGGAAGGGTCACTCACCACTGAGGGCATTTTTTGCGGCAAAATCACATCTAAGGTGAGGTTGCGTCGGCTGGCTTGTTTTTCCCAGCGCGGGATACAACTATTTAATACCTGGGTGAGGGAAGTGGAAGTTAGGTGCACTGGCGCGTGAGCATCCTTGGTGGTTTCCAATTCCACTGCCCGGAAAAACAAGCCAAAACGGTCGATTTGCTCGCTACATTCGCGATCGATCGCTTCTAAGCGTTTGATAATCTCGGCATCCAGATGACGGCGTTTGAGTAAGAGTCGGGTGAGGGTGCGGATGGTGGCTAAAGGGGTTCTAACTTCGTGAGCGATCGCCTGTAATAATTCCACATCCAAGGCCGGGGCTTGGTTTCGGACGTTCTTACTCGCCGCATCCCGCAGGTCATCTAACGGCGGGTCGATCGCCGGTTTCCGGGGATTGGCCGTTTTAGCCGATACAGTTCCCACCGCCTTTCCACCCTTGGAACGCAGAGTTTTGGCCGTCGCAGGTTCCGGATTGCTTAGGACTGTTCTGCGTTCGCTAGAGGTCGAAACCCGCGAATTGCGATCGGGACAGGTTACCTCCCAGGCAATCTCCACCTCACCATTGGGACAATCCCCTCCGGATTGGGGTAAGGCCCGCATGGAGGAACCCCACCCGGTCCAATCTGCGGCGAATGCTTCCATTTCATCCAGCATTTCGCCATTGAGTTCTAGGGGTTCGGGGAGATATTCCAGAAGTTGTTGGGTAAATTGACAGACCAGTTTGTAGTCTGGGGTGCAGGGTTGGAACCGTTGGAACTGCTGATCTAAGACGGAAATAGCCGTCTGATTTTTGAAGGGTAGCAGACGCGATCGCAATCCTTGCCACACTAAGGCGATCGCCTCGGGATCAAAGGAAAATTGAAACGCCGGTTGTCCCTGGGGGTTTAATCCCACCACCAGGACCAGACTAAACCGCGCCGTCAACACCAAACAAAATTGTTCGCGGGCCAGGGGGTCCCCGGTCAGCAGGGGTAAAACTGTAGGGTTGGAGGCATCGGCACCATTATCCGCAGTCGAGGGGAACAGGGAGGGGGGTAACCATGCGCCAGACTGCTGCACCCCTGCAAAGGTCCAGGTGGAGAACTGTTCTAAGTGGGTGGATTGGGTTAAAACCGGGACGGGACCGGATAAAACTAACCCTTTGCTAGAGAGGGGATGGCGGGTATCCGGGTCATTCTTGGCCAGTTCGCCATCGAGGAGGTCACTCAGGGAGGCGATGGCCCCTTGCCATTGGCGATCGGCGCGAATGCGGCGCAACCACAGCGTTGCTGCATCCCGATGGGTCGTGGGTCCATTGCGATCGCCCGGATCCTTCCCCAGTCAACCCCATCTCTAGGTCCGAGGAATTGTCGGTGCTCCCCGCCTGTGCTAAAACCTCGCTAATCGTTGGTAAGACCCACTTGTACACGGAAATATCCCCCTCTACAGTTCACTGGTTCAAATCCTTAATTTTCAATAATTGAGCAAGAATTTGTAATTTTAAACTTGCTACAAACGCTTTAATCTAAATTCAACTGAAAACAAGATACTACTAGCCTATCTGCATCTTCCCCATAAAAACATTCGTAGAACCGAACAAATCAGTCGCAATCCCCGCAGAAAATAGGCCGGATCACCCCCTTGTTTCAGAATCAGTTTGACCCCCGAGGCAGTCGGCACTCGCCCCCTTCTGGGTAAAACCCCACCCGGTTGGTCTGTAAGCATTGAGGACCGCTATAGTAGAACATATCAATATATTTGCTTTGGAACTCGCCCTCAACCATGTCTACTTTGCTCGCTGATGCGAAAAACTTATTAGCTGAACTGATTGCTCGTTATGCCTCCCGGGTTGATTATTTAGCCATTCGCCTAGAAGAAGCGGAAGGCACTGATATCTTTTTGCGGGGTGAAAAGATTGAAACCCTAAGTGAGGGCGTCTCGATTGGGGGACAAGTCCGCGCTTGCTATCAGGGGGGTTGGGGCTTTGCCAGTTTTAATCAACTGGCGGGACTGGCAGAACGGATCGAGGAAGCGATCGCCGCAGCGCGATTAGTCGGGGATGAAGAAACGATTTTAGCCCCGGTGGACCCGGTACAGATTACCTGTGAATTGTTACTCACGGGTACTGACCCCAGAAAGATTCCGATTATCGACAAAAAGAGATTGTGCGATCGCTATACGGATATCCTCCGTCAAGTTGACCCGCGCATCACCACCACCTCGGTGCGCTACAGTGACAGCGCCCAACGCATCCTCCTGTTTACCTCGGAAGGTACAATCCTAGAACAGTCTTGGGTGGATATGGAAATGCGCTTTGCCGCCACTGCACGCAATGGGGAAACGGTCCAAACGGGACGGGAAACCACCGGGTCCCGGAAAGCTTACGAAGATTTAATCCAACTAGATTCCCAAGTGCGAGGGGCCGCCCAAAGAGCGGTAGAAGCCCTCTCCCTGCCTTCGGTGAAAGGCAACACCTACCAAGTGGTCATTGACCCGATTCTATCCGGGTTGTTCGTTCATGAAGCCTTTGGACATCTTTCTGAAGCGGATATGGCGTATGAAAACCCAGATTTGCTGGAAGTGATGACCCTGGGACGCCGGTTTGGTCCTGAAGACTTGCAAATCTTTGATGGGGCGGCCCCTCCGGGTCATCGTGGGAGTTATCTTTACGATGATGAAGGTACTCCTGCCACCACAACTCAGTTAATTAAAGATGGGGTACTCGTCGGACGCCTCCACTCCCGAGAAACTGCTGGGAAACTAGAGGAAACTGCCACAGGAAATGCCCGCTGTTTGAATTATCATTATCCTCCCATTGTTCGGATGACAAATACCTGGATTGAACGGGGAAAGACGCCGGTTCAGGATTTATTTACGGATATTAAAGAAGGGGTTTATGCCCGCAATTGGCTGGGAGGAATGACGAATGGGGAAATGTTTACCTTTAGCGCTGGGGAAGCTTGGATGATTAGAAATGGTCAATTAGCTGAACCTGTGCGGGATGTCACCCTTTCGGGGAATGTGTTTAGTACCTTAGCGGATATTGAGGCGATCGGGGATGATTTCTACTGGGATGAATCCGGCGGTTGCGGCAAAGGTGGACAAAATGGTTTACCTGTAGGCTGTGGCGGGCCCAGTTTGCGAATTCGCAATGTTGTAGTGGGTGGCGAGTCGGCGTAGTTTTGTCTAGTCTGATGCGGGGACTAAAAACCGGGTTTCTCGCCAATATTTGCTGCTAATTGCGACAGCAGTTATCAAGAAACCCGGTTTCTAACCTCTACTGTACCCCCGAACTAAAAACCCACAATAGGGATTCGGAGGCATCCTCTACTTACTGAAGGGAGGGGAGGGAGGGCGGTTCTTCCGGTTGGTAAAGGTTTTCTATTTCGGCCAGGGTTGCTTCTGGGTCGGTATGGGTGGATTTTACCACATAATTGAGTTTTAATTCTTCTAAGAAATCCGTGAGCAAGATTTGGATTTCTTCTTGGGTTTGCCGATCGCCTAGGGCTTTCCGGAAGGCTTGATTGAATTCCTGACTGAGGCGATCAAATAGCACTCGTCCTTCTACATCCGCGTAAGAGGTTTCCAGAACGCTTACCGTAGTTTGGGCTAAACTAGAGGCCATTTGTTCCGTAAAATCCGTGGGCAAATTTCCCAGTCCGGGTAAGGATTTGAGACTTTGATAAATCCCCGATTCTTTAAAAGCACTTTCGATACTATGATGCAAAACTGCTTCTAATTCTGGCTTGATTTGGGGGAGAACTTTGTAAATGGTTAATTCCAAAAGTCGGTCAGTAATGACTTCGATTTCATTTACATTGTTGAGATCAACCGCCGGTTGGGGATTCAAAAATGATTCGGCGGCAGTTCCTTCGCGAATGGAGTCTTGCGCTTGATTGATAAAGCGAACCATCACAAATCGAGACAGGCGATCGGCTAGTCTAGCAGCCGGTTCATGGGTCATCTGGACTAAGATGCGATCGAAATTAACCAGTTGACTCTGTTGCAGTCTCACGGCAACCGGAATCACCCGCAACCCTCGCCAAAACGGTAAAAACAATAAAACATCATACCAGCGTCGCAACATGGCATCTATCCAGCGTAAGCCACTAATCCGGCGATGCATAAAGAAGGTGCGAAGTAGGAATTCTAATCCAAACAGGCACATAAAGAAAATATCAATCCGCCAAAAATCATCGACAACTTGGCCAATTTCATCTACATTTCTAAAATAGTTGCTGGCAATTAAGGGATTTATCTGGGATTGAAAAAAGCTTAGTTCGCGGTTTAAATTGTGACTGCTTAAATAACTAGAAGTCCAAAAAATTTGAAAAGCCTCCGAAGCATATTCAGTGCCAATATGCTGACGCATTCGCCGTTGAAGTTTAGCAAAAGTGCCGAACTTACCCGCAGCCATGAAGGGGTTTTCATTGAGCATCCCATCGCTTTCATGGCGTAAAGATTCCAGCAAATTCTCCACCTGGGGAGTTTCCAGGGAACTTAGGGGTTGTTGGAGTTCTAGGGTTAATTGATGGACGGTTTCTAGGTATTTTTCAGTTTCGGGATGGGGTTCAATGCCTTTAACTTTATCATAGGCTATCACCACCGGGGGAATTTGTTGAAAATAGATATCCCGCAGAGTAATATAAGAGGAATCGAAGGCTACTAACAGCAAATTGATAACGGCGAGAATCGCCATGAATTTTTGAAACCAGTCAATCGGTCCTCCCTTATTCGGTGGACCTTCTGGATGTGCAGTGGTTATGGTTTGCATTTTGAAGACAGAGGTTAAGTTAGAAGTAAAAGTATCCCGCTAGGGGTTTACTTCCTATTATCTCTATCCGGCATCAAAGCGACATCTATCTGTTGGATGAGGTGTGCTACAGTGGAGGAGTTATCTAAGACGACATCAGCCTGAGCGCATTTTTCAGATAAGGGCATTTGGCTATTAATTCTAGCTCTCGCTTGGTCTAGGGTCAATGCTATCGCGTTCCATCAATCGCTGAATTTGGCGATCGCCAGGACAAGATACCACCCAAATTTCCGTAACTAAATCGGTCATTTGTGCTTCAAACAACAACGGGATGACCAAGACTGCGGTAGACTGTTCTGGCAAAGCGGCAATCTCTCGAAGAAAGCGATCGCGCACTTGAGGATGGATTTGCGCCTCTAACCACTGTTTTTCCTGGGGTTGACTAAACACAATCTCCCCCAACTTCGGACGATTCAGACTGCGATCGCTCAGTAACAAGTCACTCCCATACCGCTTCACGATTTGATTCAACACTTCTGAACCAATTTCCACCGCTTCGCGAGCATAAATATCCGCATCAAACACAGGTAATCTATGGTGATGTTTCAAATAATTAGAAACAGTAGTTTTACCCGTAGCAATTCCACCAGTTAAGCCAATTTGACGTTGATTCATCATGCCAACCCCTAAATGCAAATAAATGATTAGTAGTAACGACTGAAGTCGTTACTACTAACATGAAGAGAACGACTTCAGTCGTTACTACGAACAGGGGGAATGATTAGTTTGGGATGTCTGGAATCGTGCCGGGATTGTTTTGTTTGGCTAAATATTGACTTAAGGCATAAGCCATATCTGCACGAGTCATGGGTTGTAAGGGATTGAGGGCGTTATTGTTGCCAATATTAACTAAATCCTCAAAGATAGCAGTGGCTAGGGCTTGTCGGGCCCAATCTGGGGTTTGAGAACCATCTCGATAGGAGGTTAAAATCCGATTGACATCGGCATCATTTAGCATTAATACGCCAAAAGCTTGGGCAAAAATGGCAAATCCTTCGGCGCGAGTTACGGGTTGATTGGGATGAAATCTGCCGGTTAAATCACCTTTCATAATTCCAGTTTCTAGGGCGATTTCAATGTCTTGATAGGCCCAGTGGGAGGGGGGAACATCGGGAATGGGTTGATTTTGATGGGTCGCTGTATTTCGTTTTTCCAGTTGAAAGGTTTTAACAAGAATTGAGGCGAGTTCAGCGCGGACCACTCCGCGTTCAGGATGAAATTGTCCGTCAGGATATTGAGTCATTAACCCGGATTCAAGCACGATTTGAATGGGATTAACGGGTTGTTGTGCTCGGACGGAAATTATCATGCTTTGCAGCAGTAAGGTGACGGAAACAAGGGTTAAAATTTTCTTCATAGATGAAGGATAGTTCTCTCAAAACGGTTAGGGTTGAGCGCGTTTTGTGTGAGGGGTCAGGAATCCAAGTGTTATAGAGTCGGGTGTGGATGACACCGATCGCTCTATGTTAGGTCCCTCACCTCCCTAGAAAGCGCTATGGGATAGAACTACAACGGGGTATTGACCCGATAAGGATTTTCTGCTAGGATTCGGCTGCTCAAGTGACGATTTCCATTATCCGATCGCCCGGGGCGCAAGGCAAGGGGGGCGGTTATCTATCTGAGGGTGGAGTCTGGGGCTTCCCTGAAAAATTTTTGGGGGTTGAGCTTGAACTATTCTGAAAAATGGGATATGATTCAATCGGGGAAAACCAACAAATCCTCCTCCCGCTCCTAAAGACTATTCCAGGCAGCATCTTCAGCCTAGGAAGAGGAGAAGGCTGATGACACAAGTCGGCCTACAGTCTCTAGGGAACCGTAGCTAAACTAACCCTTCTCAATCTCAGTAATTTCACGTACAGAGAAAGTTCCGTAATTTTACTGAGTTAGATCGAGCGATTCCACCGATGATTTTTCCACAGATGAGCGACAGAATAGTAAGCATAGAGTTCAGGTAAAAGATTATGCAAGTTACAGCAACCGTCCGCGATATGTTCATCAATGCTTCTCTCTCTCAGCAAATCAGTTTCCACGATTGGGTACTTTTAAACGCATTACCCGAGTCCAACCTCTCTCAAGAAGAGAGACGCATGATCAAACGCTTAATGCACAGCGTGAGACGAGGTTGGTTTAGGGTACTCAGTTAAATCAAGACCTGAGATCAATTTTCTCAAGTCCGGTTTCAGAGAAACCGGCTTTTTATATGCAAAGGGTCACTAGATTCCTTCACCCGTTACCCGAAAGTAAGGCTTGCAGCAAGCCATCCAGAGTATATTCCTCAGCTTCCACATCAACTCTGCCGAGTAATTCATAACAGGTTTTTGACGTTTGCGGACCAATTGAAGCAATTCGCACGTTATTTAATAAGCTTTGCCAAGGACGATCGCCACTGCGGGATTGGCGATCGAGTAACTGGCAAAAGTTTCGCACGGTTTTAGAACTGGCGAAGGTGATGATATCAATACGCCTCTGTTGCAGTGCTTTCCATGCTTCCGGCGCGATCGCCTCGGGACAACCGGACTCATACGCAGCAACTTCTTCGACAATCGCACCTTGCGTCGTAAACTCCGCAACCAATACTTCTCGTCCCCCGGTTTCCACCCGAGGGAACAAAAATTTTTGTCCCGATACATCTTCGGGAAATTGTTCCACCAGGGAATCTGCGACAAAATCCGGGGGAATATAATCTGCTGTCAAACTCCGCTGTTGCAAGGTGGCAGCAGTTTTTTTGCCAACCACTGCAATTTTAACGCCTGCCAGAATGCGGGTATCTTTTCCCTTGGCAAGGAGGCGATCGCAGAAGTAATCCACGGCATTGGCAGAGGTGAGAATTAACCAGTCAAACTCCGAAATTCGGGCGATCGCACCATCCAGAGACTCCCAACTAGAAGGAGGACGAATTTCCAACGCTGGCATTTCGATTACCGTTGCACCAACATCGGTTAGCATTTCAGTAAAGGTACTCGATTGTCCTGCCGATCGCGTGACGAGAACGGTTTTTCCCGTTAAACCCGAGGCAGAATGAGGGGAAGACTTGGCAGCGTGAGAGGAATAGTTAGACATGGAAACAGAGTCAGCAGAATCGGGAGAGAGTGGACGACGAGAGGGGGAGTCGGGAAGCAGATAGTCGCGCAATTTGACCACTTCGCCAATGACAATCACCGCAGGAGAGAGAGATTCTCCACGGGTGCGATCGCGGATATCAGCAAAAGTTCCAGTCCAAACCACCTGCCGACTGGTGCCACAAGCGCGAATAATGGCGATAGGAGTTTGGGGGGATTTGCCATGTTGCAGCAACTGTCGGAGAATTTCATCCAGTTGCCTTGTCCCCATTAAAATCACAACTGTCGGCATTTGCGACAGGGTTTCCCAGTCGAGGCGATCGCAATCATGTCCCGTCACCACGGTAAACGAATGACTCATCACCGGATCAGTTAAGGGAATTCCCGCCAGTAACGGTCCCGCTAACGCCGAAGAAATGCCGGGGATGACTTCATACGGACATCTTGCCGCCTTCAACGCCTGGATTTCCTCCGTACAGCGTCCGAAAATAAAGGGGTCTCCACTTTTGAGGCGAACCACCCGCTTGCCTTGCTGACATTGCGCCACCAGGAGGCGATCGATATCCCCCTGTTGCCAACTGGGTTGTCCACCGCGTTTGCCGACATGGATCCGTTGACAACCGGCAGGAGCCAATTGCAACAACTGCTCATCAATCAGGGCATCATACACGATCGCCTCTGCTTCCGCCAACAATTGCCGCGATCGTACCGTTAAATAGGCAGCATCCCCAGGACCTGCACCCACCAAATAGACAATTCCCCCTGTTTCAGTCACAATTGCTCGTCCCTTTTGACATCCTCAGACGGTATCTTACCCTGATTGGGGTGGCACTGCTGCCTTTTATAGTATTTTCGATCAGGAGTGCTTCATCGAAAATCACCTGAAACCATGTCAACCCCCCCGCAAACCATCTCCCTCCTCTGTCCCACACGCGGACGTCCGGAACAGGCATTACGACTGGCATTGAGCGTTTTAAAAACGGCATCTCAACCCCAGCGAGTCGAACTGCTGTTTTATGTAGATGATGACGACAGCAAACAATCCGAGTATTTGGAACAGTTTAAAACCCATAAACCGGAATTGGACCGCTTTCGCCGCTGTGGGTTTTTATTAGGAGAGGCGATCGGGATTTCCAAAGCATGGAACGAACTCGCCAGTCGCTGCGAAGGTAACCTCCTAATTATGGCAGCCGATGACCAAACCTACAACGATTTCGGATGGGACAGTCGCCTCGACATCGAAACCCAGAAATATCCCGATGAAATCTTTTGTATGTGGTTCAACGAAGGACATTGGCAAGAAAAACTCTGTACCTTCCCCATCGTCTCCCGCAAATGGTGTCAAACATTAGGCTATTTTACCACCGGATTATTTGAATGCCTCTATGATGATATGTGGATTTGGGAAATTGCCAAACGAGTCGGCAGATTGCACTACATTCCCGATATCCTCACCGAACATTTACACTGGGGATATGGCAAAGCAGAAATTGATGAAACCTATCAACATAAACAAGTCGATGCTGACAAAAAGTTAAAACCAGCAGTCTATCGAGACATGGATTTATATTGCAGAACCGTTCCCTATCGAGAAACCGATGCCAGACGCATCGCCGCCGTCATGCAAGGAAAAGTTTTCCTCTATCCCGTACAGTTAATGGTCCCCGGCAAATCCACCATCTTCGATCGCCGAGACAAAGATTAATCTTCTCCGGTGTTCGTAGTAACGACTTCAGTCGTTCTCTTCTTTTGTTCGTAGTAACGACTTCAGTCGTTCTCTTCTCTTCGTTAGTTCGTAGTAACGACTTCAGTCGTTCTCTTAGTTTGTTTGAAACCCCGCCGGGTTTTGCTGGCAATATATCTCCGCGTCTAGGAACCCGACAACGACTGAAGTAGTTACTACTACAAACGGGGGAAATAACGACTGAAGTCGTTACTACGAACGGGGAAATAGGATTTATAGTTTATCACTTAAGGCGAAAACCAAGTTAAAGACATATTGCGAATTGTAATATTGATCCGGGGATAATTTCACCCAATTGGGGGACTCATTTCGCAATAAATAGGGACTGTATCCTAGGGTTGCCATGAACTCTCGTAACTGTTTTTCATCGGTTCCCATTTTGTTTAAGGCAAAGCGATTAATTTCGGCAATGATGTAGGGGACTTGATAGGTGGCAAGAGTTTGTAAGGAACCCTGTAAAATTTGATGTTCCGCCCCTTCTGTGTCAATTTTAATTAATTTTACCCCAGTTAATCCTTTGTCTCGGACAACTTCATCCAGGGTTGTCATGGGTAGAGTGGAAGTTTGCCGGTGACTGCGGCTAATTTTATTAAATTCATGCAATCCCACATCCCATAAGGCGTGTCCCCCATCATTATCGGCATTATAGAAGAATTCTACAGGTTTCGTTTCTGAACCCAATACGGTAGGAATTACCTGCATTTGTGGGAACTGATTTAAGGTAATATGGTCTTGAATCCAGTTGATATTAGTCCTATCGGGTTCGATGCTAATTACTCTGCCGGTTTCACCGACGAGAATCGCGGCAAGGAGGGAGTAATAGCCAATATGTGCGCCAATATCAATAAAGGTATCTCCCGGGTTTTAAGACTCGTTCTAAAAATTTAGACTCTTCCGGTTCGTAAAATTTCCCCTGGGAAAAGTAGTGCCACATGATTTTTTGACTGTATTTATCAATATCCAAATTTAGGCGCAATTTGTGATATTCTTGATTCAGTCGGACTAACAGATTAACGGGTTTTCTTTGCGAAGATTCGGCGAGGGTTTGAGTCATGGATTAACAGTTAGCATCAGGATGAACAGTAGGAGAAAATAATACCCAATCCAGGTATAAAAAGTAGTTTTTCTTAGCCCGCGCAGGCGGGCTTCGTCCGTATAGCCCCACCCTTTAGGGTGCGGGTTTTCTGACATCATTTTACAGAATTTCCCCCAGAATTTCTAGGAGGCGATGGACTTGGTTTTCCCAGGTCCATTGTTCCATAAATTGGGCGGCAGCAATGCCTTTTTGTTTAGCAGTTTCACGATTTTGATAGATAGTTTCTAAGGTTTCGATAATTTCCTCCATATCCGATTCTCCCCAGCCTTCGACGCCGATAAATTGCGGGGTAGGTTGGACGGGTTTCTGAGTTTTCAAGGGATAGCAATGATTGGAGTCAATCAAATCTAAATGTCCAGTATTGGCGGATAAAATCGTAGGAATTCCGCAAGCCATTGTTTCCATTGCTACGAGGTTGGTTCCCCCTTCGCAACGATTGGTAAAGAGGGCGCAGTCGGCTTCTCGGATGATTTGCGGCATCAGATAATTGGGAATTGCGCCAATATCGATAAAGGAGTCAGGATTTAACCCATTGTTGAGTAGCCAATCGGTAATATTTAAGCGTTTATCTGTTCCAATTTGCGGCAATCCGGTGACATGACCCGTGGTTTCGAGTCCGCGCATGAATTGGGGCCAAAAGTTATGCCATGCGGTGATAAGTAAGGCTTCGGGGTGACGGTTTTGGAAGGCTTTAAAGGCGGCAATGACAATATCTTGCCCTTTGCGATATTCTAGTTTGCCGCCGCTGAAGATGACGAACCGATCGCCCAATAAATTAGACTTAGGGGCAGGATGAAACAAGGTGGGGTCAATCCCTTGGGGTAATGCCTGAACTGTGGTGATTCCCTGACTTTTGAGGACCTCAGCATTCCAAGTAGAACCTGCAACAATTAACAAATATTCCTGGGCTAATTGACGTTTTTCTGGGGTTAAATGGGTATCTTCAAAGAAAATTAACCCGATATTCTGTTTGCCTGCGAGTTGTTGGGTGGTGGCAAGACTGATAAAATTATTGCCGAGGGCATGAAGGACGGGAAAATCACACCAAATGGGTTTACCGGGGTTTTGATTCCGTAATTGTTCTAAATTTTGATACCGATCGCAAGCAGGTTGGAGTTGCGATCGCACCAACGGATTCACTACCCCCGAGGTATCCGGTTGCAACAATAACATCGGTTCATATCCCGGATTTTTTTGCAGTTGCAGGGTGAGGTTTGTCCCATAAATCCCCCACCCAGTCATCTGATTGATCGGCCATGCAAGGCCCAATCTCAAGGGTTTCTGAGGGGTTTTAGAAACGGGTTGGGTGCGATCGCCAATTGATTCAGTCATCATCGATTTTGGGTTCCTCCTGACTTCACCTGCTAACCATGTTTTCCCGGGCAAAGATGGGTTTTGTTCCGGTAGTCCCACCTTTGCAGACTTCTCCACCGTTTGCCGCAATTCTTGGGCAATGCGATCGCCAACTTCCTGCCAGTCTCCCGGTTGTTTTTGCCGGAATAATCGCAGACTCGGATACCAAGGCGAATCGGACACCCTCCAGTCCCCAACGCCAATCGGGAGTATAAGCGAGTAATAGCCAAGTCGGTTTACCCATCGCCCCAGCTAAATGGGCAATGGCGGTATCTACTGTAATAATTAAGTCTAATTGGGCGATTGCCGCAGCGGTGTCAGCAAAATCATTGAGGGATGGTCCTAAATCCTGCAAAGGTAAGTTTTTCCCTTGCCAAGTTTCCCCCGCTTGTCCTTTTTGAAGACTATAAAATTGTACCCCAGGAACCGTTAAGAAAGGTTGGAACACATCTAGGGAACAGGACCGCTTATAATCGCTGTGGTGTTTGGGATTTCCTGCCCAGACAATCCCTACTTTAAACTTTGTTGATGCAATCGGTAGTTGCCGGGAATCGGGAGGCTGAATATAAGGAATGGTAGCGGGAATTGTGGGTAAAGTTGTGCCAAAAATTCGCGGCAAACTCATCAGGGGAATCCAACTTTCAAAGGGTTGTAACTCCTCCGGATTGGAACTAATTGCCTCAATCCCCGGAACTGTTTTTAAGACAGAAACTAGGGACTCAGCAACTAAGGCAACAACCCGGATTCCCCGTTGGGCAAGCAAGGTACCATAACGGATAAACTGGAGGGTATCCCCTAATCCTTGTTCCCCATATAATAAAAGTGTCTTGCCGGTTAAATCTGCACCCTCCCACCGAGGAACCTCAAAGTGAGGGGGGGCGGGGTATCCTTTGACGCGCCACCGCCATTCGTATTCGGCAAAACCTCCGGGCAAGTTTCCAGCAATCAGGAGACTGAGGGCGAGGTTGAGGTGTGCTTCGGCAGAGTTGGGCTGAATTTCGAGGGCGCGATGATAGGTGGCGATCGCCTCTGTGATGTGATGTTGTTCTTGTAAAGCGTTTCCCAGGTTAATATGGGCGTCAATATACTGGGAATCCAAGGCAGTCGCCTGCTGAAAACAAGCTATTGCTTCGGTAATTCTGCCTGCTTTGAGGAACAGATTCCCCAAGGTATTATGGGCTTCTGTATAACTGGGGTCAAGGGTAGTCGCCTGCTGGATGTGGGCGACTGCCTCTGTCACATTCCCCACTTGTTGAAGGGCATTTCCCAAATGGTAATACGCTTGGCTATGATGGGCATCCAGGGCGATGACTTGCCGATAGTGGGCGATCGCTTCCTGGAAATGTCCCTCGTCAGACAAGGCATTTCCCAGATTATAATGGGCGGGGAGACAGCAGGAATCCACGGCGACTGCTTGTGCTAAATAGGAAATTGCCTCACTGGTTCTGCCCAAACTGCGTAAGGCTCCCCCCAGATTGATATAGGCAGGGAGATAGCGGCAATCGGCAACGATCGCTTGTTTGTAATACCCCACAGCAGTATTCAGTTTTCCCCCTTGATGGGCGATCGCCCCTAACAGTTGCCACCCTTGCGCCTGATGGGGATATTGACGCAACAACACCCGGCAACGGCGTTGAGCTTCGGCAAAGTTACCCGCTTCGTAATCCTGGCGGGCGAGGGCAAATTCTGGGCTGATTGTCTCCGGTTCCGGTAAGACAACCCGCGTCGCCAACACCTCGGTTAAACTCTGTGCTACTTCATCAAATACCCCTTGCCAATCCCCCCGTTCCTCCTGGCGAAACAGGCGCATTGTCGGATACCAAGGGGAATCACTGCGATTCAGCATCCATCGCCAATCTGGGGCATAGCTTAACATCACCCAGACGGGTTTACCCAATGCACCGGCTAAATGTGCCACGGAAGTATCCACGGTAATCACTAAGTCTAATTGAGCGATCACTGCGGCAGTATCGGCTAAATCCTGCAAATACGGGGCTAAATCTTCAATCGGGAGATTTTGCTGGCGAATTCGGGTTTCTTCCTGCCCTTTTTGGAGACTATACCATTTAATGCCGGGAATGTTGAGCAGGGGGAGAAAATAGCGCAAGGGACAGGAACGAGTGCGATCGCCCTTATGTTGCGGATTCCCCGCCCAGACGATACCCACCTTGAATCCCGGCGCATCAAGTATCACCGGGGCTAAATGGGTGGGGGTGAGATAGGGAATTTCCCCAGGGATAGTCGCTAAGGTAGTTCCCATGATGTGAGGTAAACTCAACAGGGGAATCCAGACATCAATCGGGGCTAAGTCGGACCAATAGGCACTGACGCGACTGATGCCCGGTACGCTTTTAAATAAGCGTACCAAGGGTTGGTTAACCAAAGCAACGACTCGCCCCCCGCGTTGGACGAGCAAGGCGGCGTAGCGGATGAATTGGATACAATCTCCCAATCCTTGCTCGGCATGGAGTAAAATTGTTTTTCCTTGGAGATCGGAACCGTCCCAAAATGGGGCAGGAATCGGGGGTAAATCTGGTGCTGCTTTCACCCGCCACCGCCATTCATAATCCCGAAATCCCTGGCGTAAGTTACCTTGGATCAGTAAGGCAATTCCCCGGTTGTTATGAGCTTCGGAGTAATCCGGTTGCAGGCGCAGGGCGGTGTTATAGCAGGCGATCGCCCCCTCAACTCGTCCCATGTCATGCAGTACCAACCCTAAATTATTGTATCCTTGGGCATAGTTGGAATTCAGGGTAATTGCCTGTTCAAAGTGAGGAATAGCAGATTCTAATTCGCCCAATTCATGCAATACCATCCCCAGATTATTATACCCTTCCACATGGTTCGGTTGCAAGACAATCACCCGCTCAAACTGGGCGATCGCCGCTTCCCGGTTTCCCAGTTCCCACAGGGCATTTCCTAAGTTATAATGCAACCCCACTTCTTGCGGGGCATAAGGTAACGCTTGGTGATAACAAGCCAGGGCTTCTTGGCAGTTTCCCTGACTTTTCAGAATCATTCCCAAATTCGTTAAAGCCACCGGATGCTTCGGCATTTGTTCCAACACTTGCCGATAGAACCGTTCCGCTGTTGTTAAGTCCCCACTCTGATGAGCAAGAATCCCGCGTCCTATTTTTGCTCTTAATTCATCGGGAATTTTGGCTGAATTTTCCGCCCCATTCAAGGTTTCAATTAAGGCTTGCTTCACTTCCTCAAAGACACTCTGCCAATTCCCGGGCTGGCTTTGGCGAAACAGCCGCAGGGTGGGATACCAAGGCGAATCGGTGCGATTCAGCAACCACCGCCAATCTGGTGCGAAGGGCAGCAACACCCAAGCCGGTTTTCCCAATGCCCCGGCTAAATGTGCCACTGCCGTATCCACGGTAATAATTAAGTCTAATTCCGCCATGACTTCAGCGGTATCTCTGAAATGGTTCAATTGAGGAGCCAAGTCTTGAATCGGCAGTTGAAAGGAGATTTCAGCTAATTCATTGGAGTCTTTTTGTAAGCTATAAAAGTAAACTGAATGGGTTTTTAATGCTTCTATTAATTGAAGAAAGTAAATAAAGGGACAAGAACGTTTGATAGCGGTGGGATTCTCCTGATTTGCCTTCCAGACTATTCCAATCTTGAAAGTGGGAGAATTAACAATATTCTCCGGTGGAGTATTCTGAACAACTCCCCCGGAACTCCCCTTATTGACTAAAGATACATCAGCCCGCGCAGGCGGGCTTGGTTCGGATAGCCCCACCCTTCCAGGGTGCGGGCTTTCCAGCCCCAAAGATACATCAGCCCGCGCAGGCGGGCTTTGTTCGGATAGCCCCACCCTTCCAGGGTGCGGGCTTTCCAGCCCCAAAGATACATCAGCCCGCGCAGGCGGGCTTTGTTCGGATAGCCCCACCCTTCCAGGGTGCGGGCTACTGGCACTTTGTTCCTGTAGCCCCAACCGGGAAGGGTGACGGGGACGCACCATCAGATAGGGAATCTCACAGGGAATAGTGTCTAACGTTGTGCCAAAAATTCGCGGTAAACTCATCAAGGGCGCATGAACATCAAACGCCGGTAACGGTTCATCCCTGACAACCAGGATATCCACCCCTTCTAGCTGTTGCAATAAAGGAAATAAGGGGGGATAACACTCCACGATTACCCGCCCGCCCTGGGCGGCGACAAGGGGAATATAACGGATAAATTGCAGGGTATCTCCGAATCCCTGTTCACTATGGAGGAGAATGGTGCGCCCGGTGAGGGGGGAACCGTCCCAGAGGGGTTGCGAAAACGGGCGGGGTTTGAGGGTTTCGGTTTGCCACCGCCATTCATATTCAACGAATCCCCGGGGGTAGTCGCCAGATATCAGGAAGGAGAGGGCGCGATTCCAATGGAACATTACGGTGTGAGGTTCGATCGCGATCGCCCGATCATAACAAGCAATTGCCTCCGCTAACTCCCCATAATCATGTAACGCCACCCCAAGGTTATAGTGAAATTCCGCTGAATCTGGAGAGCGATCGCAGACTTGCCGATACTGGGTAATTGCTGCCTCTAAGTCTCCCGCTTCTTTCAACGCATTGCCGAGATTCGTCTGAATTTCCAAATCCTGTGGATCTAAGGCAAGGGCTTGCTGATACTGAGCGATCGCCTCTTGAATCTCTCCCCGTTCTAGGTACAAATTGCCTAAATTATAGCAGGCTTTGGTATAATTTGGTCGCAGAATTATCGCTTGGCAGTAATGGGCGATCGCCTCTACCTGTTGTCCCTGCAACTTCAGAGAATTTGCCAGATTGTAATGAAACTCCGGCACATTCGGATGGACTTTGACGGCTTGCTGATACCATTTGATCGCCCCGAGATTGTCTCCCTCTTGGGTGGCGATCGTTCCCAATAGGTTCAATGCCAGAAGGTGATCCGGTTCCCGATGCAGGATTTCCCGACAGAGAATTTGTGCCCGGGCAAAATTCCCAATTTCGCACTGTTTTTGAGCCATTTCCAAACATTGCGAAACGGAAAGTTGTGAGTAAGGGTTCGCAGATTGATTCACGTCCATTATTTACCGCTATCGGGGAGGGTGATGATACGAATTTACGCCAACAGACAAGCCACGGGAAACATGATATATTCCAGGAAAAACAGTTTCCATATAAATTGGTAGCAAGCGGCGATCGCGACTTTATCCTCTAAATCCACCTGGCGACTGCGCCACCATAACCCTGCCAATGCCACAGTATGGGCGATCGCCAAGACAAAGGGATTGACTTGAGGGAGCCACCAAAACGCGGCTACACTGGTAGCAATATAACAGACAATAATCACCCATCGCGCCAAATCGAAGACGGTACGCGCCCCGAAATGCAGGGTTAAAGTGCTAATTTGATAGATGCGATCGCCTTCTGCATCGGGAATATCTTTAAAAATGGCGATCGCAAAGGTAAAGCCCAAAACAAACAGGGTCAGCGCCCATACCGAGGGAGGAATCATCAACGCGCCCTCCCCTTGCATCACCCATTGGTAATGTAAAAACAACCCTAAATTAACAATAATCCCGCGCACGGTAAAAATGCAAAAAGATGCCCAAAAGGGAAAGCGTTTTAACCGAATGGGCGGCAACGAATAAGCCGTTCCCAAGCCTAAACTAATGAGTACCGTTGCCAACAACCAAGGTCCTTGCACCCAGGCTAAGATAACGGCTAAAATCCCCGTCATCCCTACAATAATTTGCCCTTGTTTGCGGGAAAATTCACCGGCGGCAACGGGTAACTCAGGCTTATTAATTTGGTCAATTTCAATATCGAACAGTTGGTTTAATCCAACAATATAAACATTTCCACACAGACAAGCAAACCAAGTTCCGAATAAGGGCAAGAGGGCTTTCCAAGTCAGGCTATCCCCAGAGAAAGCCAGGGCGATCGCAAACAAACCAATGGCACTCAAACTGGTGCCAATAATCGTATGGGGACGGGTAAATTTCCAGAACGAATAGAGCCAAGGGGCATATTTCTGGACCACGTTCATTTCAGCCGGTTGAGAAACCACCGGGGGAGAGGGAGAAAGTTGGCTCATAAGCTAGATAAAAATACAATCACCACAACAGCAAAGACAGAAAAAACTTTCAAAAAAAGTTAGGATTTCGTCCCACAGAGTACCCCATATCGAATTAACTCTTGCTTATATCCATCACGCATCAGTCCTAGAGCCAGCGCCCCTTGAATTGTTTGCCAACCGGATAATAATAACCCCCAAAGGGCTGAGGGGTCAAAGGCAGAATCAATGACAAAATCCCAAAACGGAGCCACTGCTTCGGACCAATCGGCAACCTGAATCCCTTCAAACCCAATTTCTCGGGCAATTGTCTCATATTCGGGTAAAGAAATCACATAGGGCAAGTAATAAACCTTATAAATTTCCATTAATTGATGTCGTTCGCGATCGCTCAGGGGGGCGGCAGGGGGGGCAACGGGACGATGACACCAGGTAGCCATCATCAACGCGCCTCCCGGTGCCAAAACTCGATAGCATTCTTGTAAAAACTTCTTTTTATCCGGCATATGTTCGCCGCTTTCCAGGGTCCAGACGAGATCGAAGGAGTTATCCGCAAAGGGCAATTCCAGGGCATTGGCGACGCGAAACTCCGCCCTTGGACCCGGGGTCATGCTCCCCCCTTCCGGAGCCGAGGATGGAGAAATACCGGCCTCTGTGGCTCGTTCTGTAGCCCGGTTCGCCTGGACTGGACTCAAAGTAATTCCCGTGGCGCTGGCGGTCAACTTTTGTGCTAAGTATAAAGAGCTACCACCAATGCCGCAACCGACATCTAAAATCGTGGAAACCTGGCTGGTGAAGTCCTTGGACAACTGCACCCCTGTCCAAGCCAGGAGTTCCTCAATCAAGTCAATCTGTGCCTGTCGTCGATCCAAGCGGCGATCGCCCCTTTCTCCGTAATACCCATGATGCATATGTTCCCCCCAAACCTGTTCCCATAGTCCGGAGGAAGCATCGTAAAACTGCTGAATTTGCTCGTACAAGTTGCTCGTCATCATGGCTGGTTAACACTCAAAAGCCCTGGGCTTACAGTAAAGCAGCCTCTATTGTAAACGATCGTGAACCCATTGGAGAAATCGGCCTTATGTTAGTAAAACGGTTACCCTTTAGCTGGGATTTCTCAAAAATCAAAGTGACTTACCAGATTTTTGGGGGATATGCTGTTCCCATCTTCCTCTCAGTCTGTGCAGCGATTTTGGTATATTTTAATGGGGTTAGGCGAGTCAATGAAGCATCAACCCAGTTAGAGGCGGTTCGGATTCGGGTGGATGAAGTCGAAGCGTTAGCTTATAGCATTCTCGCCATGCAGCGAGCCGCTCGGGCTTATATTATTTCTCGGGATATTAATGAATTAGAAGGGTATGAAGAGTGGGATAATACATTTTATGAGCAGTCGGAAAAATTGCGATTTTTAATTCAAAGCCCGGACCAACGGGAGAATCTCAAACAGATTATTGAATTAGGCGATCGCGTCAATGAATTTGACCGTCGCTTAATTTCTTATATCGAATTGGGCAAAATGAATAAAGCGGAGCAAACCGCGCGCAGTGGAGAAGGAAAACTCGCCGCCAACCGCTTGAAAGAACTGGTAGAACAGTTTACAAGCACAGAACAAGTGATTTTAGTCCAGCGAAATCAAGAGCGTGCGGATGCCTTAATGTTTCTCTCCCAGGTTGTCTTTGGAACTGCTGGAATCACCGCCTTGCTAGGAATGACCATCGGCGCTAAAATTTCCACGGCGATCGGTCAAAAAATGAACCAACAAGCCACTGCGATCGCCAAATCTGCCGCAGAAATTGCCGCCACCATCGAACAACAGGAACACAGCGCCGCCTTTCAATCCACTGCCACCACCGAAACCACCACTCACCTCGATCGCCTCAGCTTTTCCTCTCAACAAGCAGCGCAGGAAACCACCCATTCATCCGCCTGTGCCGATCGCGCCCTCACCCTCGCCAATCAAGGGACCGCAGCCGTTAATCAAACGTTAGCGGCAATGGCAACCCTGGAGATTAAAGTGCAGGATATCGCCGGGGAAATCGGCTGTTTAAACCAACAAACCCATCAAATTGCCGATATTGCCCAATTAGTGGGTCAGTTAGCCACGCAAACGAATATGCTGGCCTTAAATGCGGCGATCGAAGCCGTTCGCGCTGGGGAGAAAGGCAAAGGATTTGGAGTGGTTGCTACCGAAATCCGCAAACTCGCCGATCGCAGCAAAGAATCCGCTGATAAAATTCACATTATCCTCAAGGATATCGAAGCCACCCTCAGTTCTACTATCAAAGTTACCCAAGAAGGAACCCGCACCGTCACTGCCAGTAGTCAGATTACTCAACAAACTTCTGAGGCATTTCAAGGCGTTCGTACAGCGATCGATGAAGTGGTTGCCAGTACCGCCGAAATAGCCCTGGTTGCTAAACAACAAGCTACGGCAATCCATGAAGTCCTGGATGCTACTAATAGCATTGATATTTCAGCGCGAGAAAATGCCGCCGGGATCACTCAAGTCAAAATCGCCATCCAACAACTCAATGATGCCGCCCAAGCGTTACAAGCAATGGTTTAAAACGGTTCGTGATGACTTTGGAGGTGTTAAACCCGGATTTCCTATCATTTCGGCTGGCTATCGTTAGCCCCAATTATTGTCCCGCATCAGGGTGGAAAGCGTTATCATACGGAATCCGGTTGTCAAAGGTCTATAAAAACTAGCCCTGTAAAGGTGTGATTGTAGGGGCGTATTGCATACGCCCTCTCATACCAAATCCTGTATAATCCTCTAAATCACCCGAATCATTTCCTAATTCTAATATGCTTAAAACTCACCCATTATCGCGTCCAACCCATCCGAATTTTCCTTCATTTTTCTGCAATTGTGGCCGGGGTCATGGCCCAGGGAATTGCAACATAAATCCCCCGGCAGATGTTCAAAATTTGCGGGAGGTTTGGCAGAAACTTTCTCGCCCTTCTCTAAGCCAAATCGTCACTGAAAATCATCACTCCCCGGAAAAATTCCCCCGCAGCAGTGAACCCAGACTCAATGCTTTAATCGCCGAGTCGGAACAATGGGCAGCCGAGGCGATCGCCCGGTTTGGGGGAATTGAGGCCGTGATGGCTTCAGCTTATGGAATTGACGCCGAGGGCAGTATTCGAGATACCCTGCCGGACAGTCCGTTTACCCGGCGGAAATTTCTGCAACAAGTGGCGATCGCTGCTGCCTTAACTGTTGCCACAAGTTGCGCTATTCCTGACCCGGAAGAACCCGATTCATCCCCAGTTAGCCGCTTAGAAAAAACTGATCTCAAAATCGGCTTTCTTCCCATCACTTGTGCCACGCCAATTATTATGTCCCAACCCCTGGGATTTTATCAGAAATATGGATTAAACGTAGAACTGGTAAAAATGGAGAGTTGGGAACAGGTCAGAGATTCGGCAATGGCGGGAGAATTGGATGCCTATCATATGCTCTCCCCCATGCCCATTGCCATGACGTTGGGCCTAGGGTCTAAGCCCTTTCCGATTAAACTAGCCAGCATCGAAAATATCAACGGCCAAGCGATTGTTCTGGCTCTCAAACATCAAGATAAAGTCAAAGAAGCTAAAGATTTTAAAGGCTTAACCCTGGGCATTCCGTTCCCCTATTCGATGCACAACTTATTATTACGGTATTATTTGGCAAGTAATAATATTAATCCAGACCGAGATATTAACATTAAACGAGTCCCACCCCCCCAGGCGATTAACTTAATGAAAGCGGGAGAAATTGATGGGTTTCTGATGCCCGATGGCAATGCCCAACAAGCGGTTTATGAAAAAGTCGGGTTTATTTACCTGCTGACCAAAGACCTGTGGGATGGACATCCTTGTTGTTCCTTTGCGGCATCTAAACCCTGGATTGATGAACATCCCAGCACCTTTCGGGCCTTGAATAAAGCCATTATTGATGGCTGTAATTATGCCCGAAATCCGGAGAATCGGCGGGAAATTGCTCAGGCGATCGCCGCGCCGGAATACCTGAATCAACCGCAATCGGTCTTAGAAGCCGTCTTAACCGGAAGATTTGACGATGGATTAGGGAATATCCGGACCGTGAGCGATCGCATTGATTTCGACCCCTATCCCTGGAAAAGCTTTGCCTACTGGATTACCTCCCAGTTTGCCCGATGGGGGATGTTGGACCGGCAAAATATCCCCCACGAGGCGATCGCCGATGAAGTATTTTTGACCGGATTAGCCCGACAACTCGCCAAACAACTGGGACAGACCCCACCCACCATCATCCTCCGGGATGAACAATTAAAATTTGGCCTCTTCGACCCCAGCGAACCCGACGCCTACCTGCAAGCGCAAATTCAAAAACATGGATTTTAGAACCGTTTGGGAAAAACTTTCCCGATCTGGCGATGGGGAGGAATCATCGGGAACCCCGAGAAAATGACCTCTCCGAGGTCCCTGGGGCGGCCCGATAAAATAGTAAATTTAACAAAAAATAGGCGCAGACTGAGGGCGACTTGATAGGCGATCGACGCTTCACCCTAAAATCAAAACAATCTCAAAGCTAAAATATCATGACTGTTGCTAGAACGATTTGTCTCGGCTTTCTGGTGATGATTGCGATCGGCACCATCTTGCTGCTGTTGCCTGTCTCCACCAGTGATGGGACCTGGAACAATTTCGTCACTGCTTTATTTACCGCCACCTCCGCTGTCTGCGTCACCGGCTTAATTGTCGTCGATACTGGCACCCATTATTCTGGATTGGGGGAATTTTTCATTGTCTTGCTGATTCAACTCGGTGGACTCGGTTACATGACTGCCACCACCTTTCTGCTGTTGCTACTGGGACGGCGCTTAGGATTGCGAGACCGGGTAGCGATTCAACAATCCTTAGATACCGCAGAAATGTCCGGAGTGGTCCCCTTGGTGCGTTCCATTATTGCCATGACCCTAGTCTTTGAACTCACCGGGATGTTCGTACTCCTGTTGATTTTCACCCCAGACTTCGGCTTTGACTATAGCCTGTGGCTGT
Source organism: uncultured cyanobacterium (assembly GCA_963821735.1). Taxonomy (GTDB): domain Bacteria; phylum Cyanobacteriota; class Cyanobacteriia; order Cyanobacteriales; family Laspinemataceae; genus Laspinema. The sequence continues at coordinate 127,084 of CAWGFK010000060.1, read as the reverse complement.
CAATTTTTCATAGCATTAGCGCCTTTAACAATGCCGGGTTTAGTTTGTTTGCCGATAGTTTAATGGGTTATGCCGGATCCATCCCCATGAATTTGGTGATCACCTTCTTGGTGATTTTTGGGGGGATTGGCTATCAAGTCATTATGGAAATGTATATGTGGGGGCGCGATCGCATTTCCAGAAATTCTGAACGGGTGGTCTTTTCCCTTCATTTTAAAATCGTCACCAGTACCACCCTGTTACTGCTGATTTTGGGGGCGATCGCCTTTTTCTTCACCGAATCCCAAAATCCCGAAACCTTAAAAAATGTCGGATTCCTCGAACATCTGCTCAGTGCCTGGTTTCAGTCCGTCATCACCCGTACCGCTGGATTTAACAGCATTGATATCGGTCAAATGACCACAGCATCACTCTTTATCACCATTGCCTTGATGTTTATCGGGGCCTCTCCAGGTAGTACCGGAGGCGGCATTAAAACCACTACAGTTCGCATCCTAACAAGCTGCACCCGTTCCGTACTCCAGGGACGCAACCAGGTGCTCTGCTTTGAACGCCAAATTCCCCCAGAATTGATTTTGAAAGCCGTTGCTGTGGTCCTCAGTTCTCTCGGCGTCGTCGTTGTCGCCACCATTTTGCTGGCAATCAGCGACCCCAACATCGAATTTATCGAGCTTTTCTTTGAAGTCGTCTCCGCCTTTGCCACGGTTGGTTTATCTACGGGGATCACTGGCAATCTCTCCACCCTCGGCCAACTGGTGATCATCGTCACCATGTATGTAGGCCGGGTGGGAATGGTTATGCTCATGAGCGCCATGATTGGAGACCCCAAACCCTCCAATATCCGCTATCCAGAGGAAAATTTGTTAGTGGGATGATGAGATGGGGGAGATGGGGGAGATGGGGAGATGGGGGAGATGGGGGAGATAGGGGAGATAGGGGAGATAGGGGGAAACGACTGAAGTCGTTACTACAAACTTTCCCATCCTCCCCAATCTTCCTGAGTACAAATCTCCCCAGAAAGTTGGTACTCTAACAAAAGTAAATCATGCTCTTGCCGTCACAACCTCTCAGCAGAGGGGGCGCAATAGATTCCAGACCCTGGATTCAAAAGGCAGTTGGCGGCACTCACGAATGAGATGGCATTTCTAGTGGCATCTGAATCCATTGATTCCAATCCAAGGTAGCGCCTGTGAATCTATCCTCTCTGAATTTCTTTCGCAATCTGCGTTCAGACAATAAGCAATTTGCCGTGATCGGGTTAGGGCGCTTCGGTCGCGCCGTCTGTGATACCCTACACGGGTTGGGGTATGAAGTGCTTGCCATTGATGTAGATGAGAAGAAAGTCACCCAAGCGGTGAGCGAACAATTTGCAGCACACGCATTGCAACTGGACACGACCGAACCCTCAGCGATTCAACAGGCAGGAATGGCAGATTTCGATACGGTAATTGTCGCGATCGGGAATTTCTTAGCCCAGAGTATTATTACGACCCTTAACCTCAAAGAGGCTGGGGTCAAGCACGTTGTCGCAAAAGCATCCTCGGAAATTCACATGAAACTGCTTAAAAAAGTAGGGGCCGATCATGTGGTGTTTCCAGAACGGGAAATGGGTTGTGCCTTGGCACGCACCATCACCACCCCCAGTATCCTCGATCGCTTTGAACTCGACCCAGAACATAGCATTGTCGAGACGATCGTACCCCCTACCTTCCACGGTAAAACCATTGCTGAACTCGAACTTCGCAATCGCTACGGTCTAAATGTCCTAGCTGTCAGCCAAGATGAAAAATTTGAGATTAATCCTCCCGCGAACCGGCGACTCCTGGGGGGAACGGTGATGGTGGTGATTGGATCGAATAAGGCGATCGATCGGTTGAGACCTTAAGAAAACTGTCGAAGACAGGTATCCGATTCGCTGTCTAGGGTTCCAAAACAATCCTTGTAGAGATGCGAAAGGTCGTGTCTCTACATCTTTTCAACCATTAAGAATATTTGGGGCTGGGAGTTGAGGAATTCAAATATACTTAAAGCTTAGAAGTTATCAAAAAATCATCCTTATGTTGGGTAAATTCTTTAAAAAACCCTCTGCGGAACTAAGCGATCGCGTTCCCCCTGGACAACATCTCGCTACGGGGTTTCCGGTCCTCACCTATGGCGATACGCCGCAAATTTCTGGCGATGACTATTCCTTGAAAGTTTGGGGTCTGGTCGAACCTCAAACCTTTACCTGGGATGACCTGATGGCCCTGCCCCAACAGGAGTTTACTGCGGATTTCCACTGTGTGACTCGCTGGTCTAAACTTGATGTCAAGTGGAAGGGCATCAAAGTCCTAGATTTCATGAAGCACCTGAGCGTGGATCCGAAAGCCATTTGCATCATGGAACATTGCTATGGCGGTTATACCACCAATATTGCGATCGCGGATTTCCTCCGGGAAGAAAACTTTTTCGCCCATACGCTCTTTGATGAACCCCTGAGTCCCGAACATGGCGGTCCCCTCCGCCTCGTGGTCCCTCATCTTTACGCTTGGAAAAGTGCCAAATGGATTAACGGTTTAGAATTTTTAGCAGAAGAAGCATCAGGATTTTGGGAACGCAACGGTTATCACCAGCGAGGAGAACCCTGGGCAGAAGAACGCTACAGTTACTAAGTAAGTTATCCCTCCAATGTTTGTAGTAACGACTTCAGTCGTTATCGGGAGCATCTCAAGAAGGCAAAGAGACCTAACCCCCCAGCCCCCTTCCCTACGAGGGAAGGGGGAGCAAGACTTGTCAATTCCCCTTTTAGGCCAAATTGAGATGCTCCCCTCCAATGTTTGTAGTAACGACTTCAGTCGTTATCTTCTCCAATGTTTGTAGTAACGACTTCAGTCGTTATCTTTCTAATTTCAAGGTAACGACTAAGGTCATTATTCCTCTACTGTTTGTAGTAACGACTTCAGTCGTTATCTTTCTAATTTCAAGGTAACGACTAAAGTCGTCACTACAAACAGAACAGAAAAAACCTTGATATTCTTCCTATTTTCTCCGACTCTAAATAATCAGATTATCCTACCCCCCAATGAACCGTTTGATAAAGTCCAACTTGTTTTTATAAGGCGGGTAGCGGAAATCTAAATCAAAGTGGAAAGACTTTTTTAACACACTTTTCCGGTGAGAAAAGGTATCAAAACTGGCTTTACCATGATAAGAACCCATGCCACTCTCCCCAACGCCACCAAAGGGTAATTCAGAAACCCCCAGATGCATGATGGTATCGTTGAGGCAAACGCCCCCACTCGATGTTTCTCTCAGGACTTGTTGCTGCTGTTGTTTATCGTTGGAAAATAGATAAAGGGCGAGGGGTTTGGGTCTTTCGTTGATAATGGCGATCGCCTGGTCTAGTTTGTCATACTCCAGAACCGGCAAAATTGGCCCAAAGATTTCCTCTTGCATAATCGGCGAAGTGAGGGAGACGCCATCAAGAACCGTGGGTGCAATATAGCGATCGCCTGCATTGCTTTGACCCCCAACCAAAATTTCTCCATCCTGATCCTGGAGTAACCCCCGCAGACGCTCAAATTGTTTGTCATTAATAATCCGTCCATAGTCGGGACTATTGGCGGGTTTTTGACCAAAAAATTCAGTAATTGTCCGTTCAATTCCCACTAACAAATCTCGTTTAATCCGGCGATTGACCAACAGATAATCTGGGGCAATACAAGTTTGACCCGCATTAATAAACTTGCCCCAAACAATCCGCTTGCAAGCCGTAGGCAAGTCAATATCCGTCTCGACAATACAAGGACTTTTTCCGCCCAATTCTAGGGTAACGGGGGTGAGATGTTTGGCAGCCGCTTCCATGACAATTCGGCCAACCTGAGTCCCCCCGGTAAAGAAGATATGGTCAAATTTTTGGGATAATAAATCTTGGGAAACTTCCACCCCGCCTTCCACGACGGCAATATAACTCGGGTCGAAAGTTTTGCGGATTAAGTCCGCCACAAGGCGCGAGGTATGAGGCGCAATTTCCGAGGGTTTTAAGGTGACACAGTTTCCCGCAGCAATGGCCCCGAGTAAGGGAGAAATGGTTAACTGAAAGGGGTAATTCCAAGGACTGACAATTAAAACAACCCCTAATGGATCGGGATAAATTCGCGCCACACTCGGGAATTGGTCGAGGGGACGGGCGACCGTTTTAGGTTTGGCCCAGGATTTAAGATGTTTGAGGACATAATTGATTTCTCGAATCACGCCGACTTCGGTCAAATATGCTTCAACTTCTGACTTTTTCAGGTCTTTATTCAGAGCATTGAGGACGAGTTCCTTGCTATCAATAACGGCTTGTTTCAGCCGTTGCAGTTGTTCGATGCGAAAGTCGAGGTCTTTGGTTTTTCCTGTGGCAAAGAATTGGCGTTGGGCCTCAATCACGTCACGAATGCGAGATGCGGTCAGCATGAAGGATATCCTTAATTGATGGTAGAGGTGAACCCAGGGCAGTCGCCCTTCTTCTATTGTATCTATTGTAGAGACTCTTGGAGAGTTGTCCACCTCTGAGCTAGATTCTGGATTGATAGGAAAATGTTATTTTGGAGAGTTACTTGAGTGATAGATAACAGGGCTGACCTTTTGGGGACGGTTACAAGGAGGTTTTCGCCAGAGAATTGCTCGCCGGTTTGGGTGGAGGAACCGACTGTAACCATTGATGGGACTGCTGAATGGCATGGTCTAAAGCGGTCTGATAAGCGGTGATTTTTTGTGCGACTAAGGGATGTTTTTTATGAGTGGGAGGGACGGTTTGCAGGAGGGCGATCGCCTCTTGCCATTGAGAGGCGATCGCATTCCAGTCATAGAGGGAAAAGGCGGATGGGGTGAGTTTGCGGGCTGTTTCTGCGGTTGCCACAGCGCGCTCAAAGGGGTCCGTTTGTCGGACTGTGTGGTTGGCGTTAGCGAGATTAACCTGGGATTGCGCTAGGAGTTGTTCCGCTAAGACCCGTTTGGAATGGTGGACAGGAACGTTTTTAAGGTGAGCGATCGCCTTTTGCCACTCCCCCCTCACTGCTTCCCATTCTCCCATTGAATGGGCCGTTTTTTGCAGCTTTCTGGCGCTTTCTACTTGCGCGAGGGCACGATTATAGGGATCAAGCTGGGCAATATGCTGATGGACTTGAGTGAGATGACTTTCATAGTCTCGGATTTTGGGGGCAGCTAAGGCGGCCTTGTCATCGTCAGGGGAAATGCTCACCAAGAAAGCGATCGCCTGTTTCCACAACAGGGCCACACTCTCCCATTGTTCCATCGTTGAGGCGGTTTCAGCCCGTTGCTTGGCTTCTTCTGCTTTAGCCATTCCCTGATACAAGGGGTGAAATTGCAAAAGTTGTTCTTGAGAAAATGTCAGCTTTCTCTCATACTCGACCCGCTTTTGTTGGACGAGGGAATACTGGGGATAGGTCGAGGGGATAATCTGCAACTGCGCCACTGCGTCCTTCCAAGCTTGTACCCCTTCGGTCCAGTCTTGTTTATCAACAGCAATGCGGGTGAGTTGTGAGGCTCGGCCTCCTTTGGTGAGAGCCGGTTTCAAGGGGTCTAATCGGTCAAATTGCTGGCGGGCATAAGTGAGGTTTTTGTGATAAACCGGGAGTCTTTGTTGGGCAAAATCCCAGTGATAATGTTCCCGGGATACAGTCTCCAATTGGGCGATCGCCTCCTGCCAATGCTGTGCCACCCGATGCCACTCTTCCCATGTCCTCGCATTTTGGGTTAAATTTGCCGCTACGGTTGCCTCGGCGACTGCTTCGGAAACCGGGTCGGGATTCTCCTCAGCAGATTGGGAAATCGACTCCGCAGAAGGTGCAGCAGTTGCGGTGAACAGAATGCTGCGATCGCATCCGGCAACCATCACTGACACCAGGGCGATCGTAATTTGGGGAAGAAATACCCCCAGGCAGGCGGGGGATATGCCATGAAATGGGGACAGACTTCGCAGTTGCATAACCTGATTTGGAGTAGAGAAACTGGGCGATCGACAGAGGCAATTGATGCTCTTTAGTCTCGTTTTAGCGCGATCGCAAGGCGATCGGGTCACTCCCCGCAATTTTTCTGCCTTTCGACGTATATCTACCTCCATCTCTAGGGCTTATAAATTTATATTGGCGGTGATTACATCTATCTACAGACATAAATTCCAGTTATCCTATCCCTTCCACCCACGGGATGGGGACCGGGATTAAAGGGAGATTGCTGGAAATACGCGATTCAAATCCAAGATTAACCCTTCAAACCCGGGAATAGAAACCGTTTCATTCGGTAGCTTGACTTGTTTTTGCCGATAGTCAAAAGTTCCGGTGGATTTTTGATAAGGAGTCGTATAAATTTCTAGTTGTTTTTCTAATAAATTCACAATCCAATAGTCTGAAATTCCCGCTTCAGCATACAAGGGTAATTTCACCTGGCGATCGTAGTCCAAGGAAGAATCAGCAATTTCAATCACCAGCACAATATCATCCGGCATCGGATGATGGGACAGGTAGTTATCCTCCCGGTTTCGCACTATGCTAAAATCCGGTTCCGCTTCGCTATGAGGAGGCAAGGTAATCGGGTCCTGACAACGAATTATAGCTTGACCTGACAACCGTACAATCAGTTGTTTGTTTAGGTTCATGCAACAAACAGCATGAGGTTTTCCTTTCGCGAGTTTCTCAATGATTTGGCCTTGGATTAATTCAGTGCGATCGCCTTCCGGGAAAAACCCCAGTTCGATGAGACTGTGATACTCTTCTATGGTAAAGCGTTTGGCGGTAGCTAGGGTCATTATGAGTGAGGGGGTTGACGACTCTTGTTATTCTAACATAACCCATTCCCCAAAATCTAGTAAATAAATTTTTTTGAATGCTCTACAATGGTGATTTATAATTAATTTTGGTTATAATTATCACATAACATTCAGTGAAGCTTTTAAGGGAAATTATGAATAAACTTGATAAATTACAACCCTTCTTAATTCTTCTATCGGTGTGTGCAGGGTTAATATTATCAAACCTTCCAAAAGTAGCTGCTTTAGCTGCGCCTGCGATTTTTCCTTTGCTTGCATTCATGCTTTACACAACCTTTTTACCCATTCCTTTAAAAAAATTTGGGCAAGGGTTAATTCATTCCAAGGTAGTCCTAGCGAGTTTAGTAACCAACTTTCTTTGGACGCCTGTTTTTGCTTGGGGATTAGGCGCTATTTTTTTGAAAAATGAACCTGATTTATGGGTGGGGTTGATTATGCTCATGGTGACCCCCTGCACCGATTGGTATATTGTTTTTACTGGAATTGCGGGTGGTGATGTCATGTTGGCAACCGCGTTACTGCCCCTAAATTTAATCTTACAAGTCATTCTCCTACCAATTTATCTTATGATTTTTGCAGCAACACTTGTAGATTTGCATCCCACACAAATTTTTGAGGATGTAATTTGGATCTTATTTATTCCTTTGTTTTTGGCAATAGCTTCTCGATATTTTATTTTGCGATGCAAAGGAAAACTATGGTTTGCCAATATTTTATCTAAAATTACTTTAACTCAGATAATCAGCCTTAATCTTGCCATTTGCGCTATTTTCACGTCTCAAGGAAATACAATAATTCAAAACAAGGAAGTGTTTCTAAAACTTCTTGCTCCGATTGTCTTGTTTTTTATTGTTAATTTTGTAATAGCCTATCACGTTGCACAAAAATTCCAATTTCCTTACCCAAAATTTGTTTGCTTGAGTTTTACAACATTGGCTCGCAATTCTCCTTTGTCTCTGGCAATTGCAGTCTCAGCTTTCCCGGATAAACCTCTGCTTATAATTACGTTAGTTGTTGGCCCTTTAATTGAATTGCCAATTTTAGCCTTAGTTTCTCAATTCATACTCCAATTTCGTCAAAAAGGATATTGGAATAGTCAGACTAATTTGGATTATAAATAAAGTTCTGAATTGACTAGGCTTTAGATTCTTTCACTGACTTTCCAAACTTGAATTTTTCTGTTACAATTAAACCAGTCAAATTAATCGACTCCTTTATATGAAACGAATTGTTTTAATTGCAGGATTTGAATCGTTTAACGCTGACTTGTACCGGCAAGCAGCACAGGTGGCAATTGCGCGCTGTCCTGAGTTGGATATTCAGGTTTTTAGTGACAGAGACCTCACTGCCAACCCGGAAGAGGTTGCAACCACACTTGAACAGGCAGATGTCTTTTTTGCTAGTTTGATTTTTGACTATGATTGCGTCATGGGATTGCGGAAAAAAGTCCAGCAGATTCCCATTCGCCTGGTTTTCGAGTCTGCCTTGGAACTGATGAGTTTAACTCAGTTAGGAAAATTTGCGATCGGGGACAAACCCAAAGGAATGCCGAAACCTGTGCAATTCATTCTGAGTAAGTTCTCCAGTGGCCGAGAAGAAGATAAACTCGCCGGATATATTAGTTTTCTCAAAACCGGACCCAAACTGCTCAAATATGTCCCAGTGCAAAAAGTCCAGGACCTCCGCAATTGGCTGATTATTTATGGCTATTGGAATGCCGGAGGTGCAGAGAATGTCGCCGCTATGTTTTGGACTTTAGCGGAAAAATATCTCGGGTTAACCGTGGGAGAAATTCCCCCTCCGGTCGAGACTCCTAATATGGGATTACTCCATCCTAACTATTCCGGATATTTTGAATCTCCCCGCCAATATTTGAATTGGTATCGCTGTCAAAATCCATCCGTAGACTATCCCGTTGTGGGAATTCTCCTCTATCGCAAGCACGTTATTACTCAGCAACCTTACATTCATAAATTAATTCACCACTTTGAAGAAGCAGGATTAATTCCGTTGCCGATTTTTATTAATGGAGTAGAGGGTCATGTTGCAGTTCGAGATTGGATGACTTCCGCTGATGAAACCCGTCAACGACAGCAAGGAAACAATCAAACGCGGTCCTTATCTGCCGAAGCAGTGGAAGTGGATGCCATTGTTTCTACCATTGGATTTCCTTTAGTGGGGGGTCCGGCAGGTTCAATGGAAGCAGGACGGCAAATTGAAGTAGCAAAAGGGATTTTGGCTGCTAAAAATCTCCCTTATTTTATCGCAGCACCATTATTAATTCAAGATATCCATTCTTGGACTCGCCAAGGGATTGGGGGATTGCAAAGTGTCGTTTTATATGCTTTACCTGAACTGGATGGGGCGATCGATACTGTTCCCCTCGGGGGTTTAGTCGGGGAAGAAATCTATTTAATTCCTGAACGAGTTAAGCGATTGACAGGACGGATTAAATCCTGGATTCAATTGCGGAAAACACCCCCAGCAGACCGCAAAATTGCAATTATTTTATATGGATTTCCCCCGGGTTATGGCGCAACGGGAACCGCTGCCTTATTGAATGTTCCTCGCAGTCTCCTCAACTTCCTGCAATCCCTCAAAGATAACGGTTACACTGTGGGGGATTTACCCGAAGATGGGGAAGTGTTAATCCAGCGGGTCAAGGTTGCCGATGAGTCACCGATGGAGACAAAACTAACGCGATCGCAAGGCATCATTCCCACCAAAGTCAATGTCAAAACCCTAGATAAATGGTTGGGATATCTCCTGACTCGGCGGATTGAGAAGCAATGGAAATCTCTCACCGATACCGGCATCAAAACCTACGGCGATGACTATGCGATCGGGGGAATTCAGTTAGGCAATATTTGGATTGGGGTCCAACCCCCTCTCGGGATTTCTGGCGACCCCATGCGGTTAATGTTTGAACGGGATATGACACCCCATCCTCAATATGCCGCCTTCTACAAATGGCTGCAACATGATTTAAAGGCCCAGGCATTGGTTCATTTTGGAATGCATGGAACTGTGGAATGGTTACCCGGGTCTCCCTTGGGAAATACGGGCTATTCTTGGCCGGATATTCTCTTAGGAAATCTGCCGAATCTCTATATTTATGCTGCGAATAATCCCTCCGAATCAATCTTAGCAAAACGGCGGGGATATGGAGTGTTAATCTCCCATAATGTGCCGCCTTATGGTCGGGCGGGATTGTACAAAGAGATGGTATTGTTGCGGGAATTGATTGGAGAATATCGGGAAGACCCTGCAAAAAATTCAGCATTAAGGGAGGCGATCGCCAAAAAAATTGTCGATATTGGCCTAGAAATGGACTGTCCCTTTGCCGAAGCCAAAAAATTAGGCATTGACTTCACCCCAGAAACAGCCAGAATGTTTAGCCCCGAGGTGTTAAACGCCTATTTTATCACCATTTATGACTATTTACAAGTCGTCGAACAACGGCTATTTTCCTCCGGACTACATACCCTGGGAGAACCTCCCAATACAGCCGCATTAAAGTCTTATCTTGATGCCTATTTTGACCAAAACTTTGACGAGGAACTTGTAGAGGAACTCGCCACCGGCAACAGCCCAGAATCCCTCTCTCAACTCATCCCCAATCCCGATGAAGCAATGCAAATCTGCCAATTATTAAGGCAAACTCCCGACGAAATGACCAACCTCCTGCGCGGATTAAATGGGGAATATATACCCCCTGCACCCGGTGGGGATTTATTGCGCGATGGACCAGGAGTTTTACCCACTGGACGGAATATTCATGCCTTAGACCCCTATCGAATGCCCTCCCCTGCCGCCTACAGTCGAGGGCGAGAAATTGCCCAAAAAATCATCGCCCAACATCAGCAAGAAACCGGCCAATATCCTGAAACTGTTGCTGTTATGTTATGGGGATTAGATATTATCAAAACCCGGGGTGAATCCCTAGCTATTCTGTTAGAATTAGTCGGGGCAGAACCCATCAAAGAAGGAACGGGACGGATTATCCGCTATGAACTCCAACCCTTAGACCAAGTAGGACATCCACGCATCGATATTTTAGCCAATCTCTCCGGCATCTTTCGCGATAGCTTCGTCAACATTATCGAACTGCTGGATGATTTATTTTTACGCGCTTCTGAAGCAGATGAACCGGAAGACCAAAACTATATCCGCAAACACGCCTTAGCTTTAAAATCCCAGGGAATCAAGAATGTTTCCGCCCGCTTATTTTCTAACCCTGCCGGAGATTTTGGATCCTTAGTCAATGACCAAGTAGTCGATAGAAATTGGGAATCCGGGGATGAATTAGGCAAAACTTGGGAAAGTCGAAATGCTTTTAGTTACGGACGAAAAGACAAAGGGAAAGCGCGTCCGGAGGTGTTGCAACAGTTACTTAAAACGAGCGATCGCATTGTCCAAGAAATTGATTCCGTGGAATATGGACTCACAGACATTCAGGAATATTATGCCAACACTGGCGGATTAAAACGCGCCGCCGAAACTCAAAGCGGCAAAAAAGTTACCGCCAGCTTAATTGAAAGTTTCTCCAAAGATACCACTCCCCGCAAATTGGAAGACCTCTTACGCTTAGAATATCGCACCAAACTCCTCAACCCGAAATGGGCCGAATCAATGGCAAACCAAGGGTCTGGTGGCGCTTATGAAATCTCCCAACGAATGACGGCTTTAATCGGTTGGGGAGGAACCGTTGATTTTAAAGATAATTGGGTGTATGATGGCGCATCAGAAACCTACGTTTTTGACCCAGAAATGGCCGATAAACTCAGAAAAGCCAATCCCGAAGCATTCCGAAATATTGTCGGGCGAATGCTAGAAGCGCATGGACGGGGGTTCTGGAATCCAGACTCAGAGAAGCTAGAAAAACTGCAAGCATTGTACAGTTTAACCGAGGATGAAATCGAAGGCGTGGCAATGGAGTAAGATGAATAATAATTCATCGAATTTTTGGTGATAGAATAGGTCTAAAAATGGGGACACGCATTGAGTTGGATTTGAGATAAATCATGAATTCTGATAAAATTGCCGAATTTTTTAATGGAATCATCTCCCTAATCGAGGCCATAATCTGGCCTGCTTTTGCAGTGTTTTTCGTGGTTTACTTTGGAGATTCTTTAAAGAAACTCATCAATACTATCAGCGAATTCAGCTTAAAAGCAGGACCCTCGGGAGTGGAGGCGAATGTTACCCGACAACTGGAGTCAGCGGCAATGCTAGGTGCAGCTTCTGGACAAAAGAAATTTAGTCAAGAGTCATCAGATAGCGGGGAAAATGCTGATGCCAATCATGAATCCCGAAAAATTATTCATGCGATCGCCCGGGTTTCTGACCCTAAAATTTCCGAGGAATTGCTGACTAAAAAAGTGCTGTGGGTTGATGATTGTTTGGAAGAAAATGCTTATGAGCAAAAAGCCTTAGAAGTCTTAGGAGTTCAATGTAGTTTGTCTCGAAATACCGAAGAGGCGATCGCGAAAATAAAAGCGAGTCCCTATCATGCAGTCATCTCCGATATCGAACGTCCCCCAGACGATCGCGCCGGTTACACCCTCCTCGAAGAACTGCGGCGATCGGGCTATTATATGCCCTATATCCTCTACGATCGCACCATCCTCCCCGAACACCAAAGCGAAGCGAAAAGACTCGGTGCAAATGGTTGTACCACCCATCCCACCGAACTCTTTGAAACCATCATTTCGGCTTTAACTGGCGATCGCAATTAATCCAAGCAGTCGGATTCCCTTGATTATTTCTTTTCATCCGATTACCAAGGACTACCAATGGTTATAAATCCAGACCAATAGTAAGGATGAGAAAGGTCCATTCCATTCAAATGTTCTAATTCCTTCGGCAAGGCGATCGCCGCATCAGAACCCACCAATTGTCCCCCTTCAAATCGGACTTCCCCGCGCAAGAGTTGCAGTTGTGCGCGGCGCAATCCTTCCGCACGAATGGGGGCCGATCGCAATTGCTGATACAATTCACTCATTAATCCTAACGTTGCCTCATCATTCACATACCACACCGAGGCGATCGCAGATTTCACCCCGGATTGCAATGCTAACCCCGCAAATCCTAACTCCGCCTGTTCATCTCCTATCGCAGTCCGGCAGGAACTCAACACTAATAATTCAACTTCTGGGTCACTCCATTGCAACTCTTTCATCTGCGGAAAATCAACCCGTTCATCCCACAATTGGATATATGAATTTTCGGGATTACCGGGCTGAAAATCCGCATGAGTTGCTAGATGAATCGATCCGAAAATCTCCTGAATTTCCCCGTTGATTCAGGGCATTAAATGTAAAATTTTCATTTAAAAATACTTCCCCGGGCCAACAGTTATTTCGGTTTGACTGATTGGGGCAAATAATCGTATTTAATTCGACTTCAACGGCTGGTAACGGGGATAAACTATCAAACTTGCTCGAACCCATTGCCAGGACTCGCTCATTTTTTAAATTCGTATAGTGAGGTTGAGTTAAACTAAAACTGGGAACCAAGGCCATACTGTAGTCTTCAATCAGAAAATTTTCTCCCATTATGGAGTGCAGCAAAGGGAATGGAACGCAATCCAGAATCGGGAATAAACACGAGATTTTGAATACCCCGTTCTTTTAATGCCGGTTCAATGGGTTCAAGGACTAAGTGATGTAATGCTTGAGCTGTTTCTAAATAATTATCTGTAAACTGGAGTTTAAAATCTGTAACTTGGGTTCGTAAATCCAAGGCCAATTGGACCACCAATTCGCGATATGCTTCGGGGATTTGAAAGCGCAGGGGTTCTTCAACTCCCGTCACCACAAACAACTCGACGGGATCTTCGGGATGGGGGTCACAAGGAGATTCTAGATCTTTTTCCAAGGGGCGATCGCCACGGTCCTCTTCCAGGCGATCGCTCGTGGGACAAAGCAGTGCTGAATTTTCTTTCAAATCCTTTCGTCCAAACATGATATAAATCACCGCTGTTTTAACTTCGGTGATTTCCTCGGTTTTGCGGAGCACTTCCTGGATCTCATCAAGGGATAAGAGTTCAAGGCTATCATCAGGATAGTCAAAATAGGCCATATACTCCCGAGAAAACGCTTCTTCCAGGGTCATAATCTGGGTATCTAACTTGAGGGGTGCGATTCGCCACTTCAGTCCTCGCTCATTTCAGAACGTTCTGAGAGACTTCTACATGTGAAGAGCGACTTTCTATCGTGGCATCGGCACAGTTTCTATCGGAGAAATTGGTACACCTTCCCCGACTCCCGCAGTCGGTTCTAGTGTCCGGGGTAATTTCCGTAGGTATCGCTACCTCACCATAGGTTCTGCTTCAGAAGGAGGGGATAATACAGGCAGACTGGGTGCGGGAGACACTGTGCGAATCGGTTCTGGAGTCATCGCGGATGCCGGTGTAATTCGTTGGGGTTTGGATGGGTTCCGGTTGTGCTAAACTGTCATTGACTGCCGGGGCCTCGGGACTATTTCCGGTGTTACTACAGGTTCCGGTGCTGATTGCATGTGTCCCTCTGGTTCCAGTATCTCTGCTGGTTCTGGTGCCGATACGGGTGTCTCGGTTGAGGTTCCGTGCTGTTCCTCCGGGGGAAGTGTCTCGGGGAGGATGGGACCCTGGGGTACTGGTGCGGGGGTAGGTGCTGGTGGCGGTTCTGGTGCGAGTGCCGGGGTAGGTGCTGGTGGCGGTTCTGATGCGGGTGCCGGTGTGGGTTCCGGTGGCGGTACACATCATCAGTTGTGATCGCTAATATTTCCCCGAGTAAAAGAATCGGGAAAGACTTCCCCAAGATTCAGGATAGATGTTCCTGTAATCATCACATCCCCAGTGCCATTCGATCGGAATTCCCAATTTTAAACCCTGCAATCGGATTGTCCATTTCCTCCGGCGTGGTTCAGGGTTATACTCCCGCCACCAGTCCCTCCAGCAGTGGAAATACTGGCAAACCCTGTGGGAGAATACTCACTGGCAAAGGAACGTATTGCACGGAAAAATCCCCCAGTGGTTTCGATAAACACATCACCGCCTCTGCCATCCGTTCCCCCTTGTGAGTTTATCCAGGAGACTTGGATATCCCCAATCGGGTCCAGGAATACATTCCCCGCATCTCCAATGGTGGCACTAGAGTCAATCTCTTCAGCAGTAATAGCAATTTCCGCCATGATGGTAATATCTCCCCCCTGAGTCACCCCGGATGCGGTGAGATTGCCGGTAGTAATTTCCCTTGCGGTACTGGTGACAGTAATTGCTCCCCCAGTGGTGGCAGAAGAGGTATCTAAATTCCCCGTGGTGACATTTGCGGTTTGACTTTCTAGGGTTAGCGGTTGTCCGTTGGTGGTAATATCAGCAACAGTTAGCTGATTTGCAGACTGGATTTGGACTCCCGGTGCAGCAGTGGTGGTTAAGTTCCCATCCAGAGTAATAGTTCCGCTACTTAAGGCGCGGAAACTTGCTGCTGCAATGGTATCCAGTGCTGTAATATTCCCGGCATTCAAGATTTCTACATTCCCCAAGGGTTGCAGACTGCCGACGCACCGTTAAAGGTAATCGTCCCCGTTCCAGCACTCAGGGTCAAATTTTGCCCGAGGTTTGTCTGACTGTCAACGGTTCCAGCAAAGGTGATATTTCCCGCCACCTTCTCCTGTCGAGAGTTGTAATGCTTCAGCGAGGGCGATCGCGCCGTTAAAAGTGATATCCCCTCCATCGGTCATCACATTTCCTTGAACCGTCCCCCGGTCACTCGTCACCGTCACACTCTGTAACGGCGTCCCTTCACCCAGATTTCCCCGGAGATTAATCGCACCCGTTCCCGCATTTAACGTTAAATTGGATAGAGTTGGATTCCAGAATTACTGTCAATATTTCCAACCACAGTAATATCACCCCCTTCGCTATTCGTATCGAGAGTAATATCAGTGCCAAGAATCACATTCCCAGTCAAAACTATATCATTATGGTCTGTGATGATATCAGAATTTAGCTCAATTGTCGCCGCATTCAAGGCAAGAGAGGCATTATCTGAACCCGTAATCGTCCCATTCACCGCAATTATACCCGAACCTGCTTCTATCGCCACCGGGTCCAGAAAGGTCAGAGGATCGACAATAGAAATAGTTCCCGATGAGTCAGGACGTCCCAAAGTAATGGCGGTAAATCCATCTTGGATATACTCCAACTCCGTGCGGGTTAGATGTAAGCTCTCTGGGTCAAAATTATTATCCCCCAGAGTCATATTCTGGGTTGTTGTTGCCGGTTGCAACGTCAGAGTATTGCTGCCGGTAACGGGTCCATTAAACTCAATTTGTCCCGCAGTTAAAGTGAGGGGATTATTCCCCGCATCCAGACTGGAACCGAAAACTAAACCCCCCGTTCCGGGATTTAAACTCGCCTCGCCGGTTAGGGTGACAGGTGCAGTAAACTCGATATTAAAAGTTGCTCGTTGTAATCGTGTTAGAAAGGGTGACCTCTCCTGTCCCAATCTGCTGGAATAGTACCCTCTAAATTAAGAGGTGTAGCAATTGCTAACGGACCCGTATTGCCAAGCATTAAACCACCCCCTCCCGTTGTGGTTATGGGAGCATTAAAGATTATCTGATTCGTGGTCAGATTAATCCCATCTGCACCAGTTGTCACAATTTCGCCGTTCAAAATTGTGCTTCCTGTCCCCGCAAATTGAGTTAAACTTGCAGCATTATAGATTGAGTTGTGACATTGTTGGCATTCAAAATAGTGAGGTTACCCAACCCCGTTTGACTGCCTACGGCCCCCTCTATAGCGATATTGCCGGTTCCCGAATTTAAGGTGAGAGTAGAGTTTCCATCAATAGTCCGCGTAAAGGTAATATTTCCAGAATTCGTCGTAAATATACGCAGATTGAGCAGATTAACCCCACCATCTAGGGTGAGATTTTGGGTACTTTGTACTGATCCCTCCATTGACATCAATCCCTTGACCCGTTTTCAGAGTCAGATCATAATTAGCATTGCTGAGGTCAATGCTTTCTTCTAAAGATCCAAGATAAATATTGCCGATTGTTTCCGAACCCAGGGTGAAAAGGCCACTGGAAACATCTAACATCAGCAATTCTTCTGTAGTGATATCGTACTCGGCGGTAGTATTATTGATGGAGATATCACGACCGAGGGCGATCGGTTCTAAGGTGAGCATCCCATTGGTAGAGATTTGACTCTCACCCGTTAGGAGGATATCATTACCTCGGAGAATGACATCGCCACTGCCGGTTCCCATCTGGTTGATCACGCTGTTCTCTAACCGAATCCCCTCGGCACCAGTTTGCACCGTCCCTTCCAAGGTAAGAGTGCCGATTCCAGTGGATTCGATATTAGTGATGGGAGGAACATTACCGGATTCAATGTTACTGAGAATTGTCCTAAGCAAAATACCTGGGTTATTTTCTCCTGTACCATTGCCTGTACCGATGAGGGTGATGTTTCCGTTCCCAGACTTGATGGTTGTGTTAGTTTCTGTGCTATCTGGGTCAGTATCAACAAATATCCCATATGTTCTCATCTGTGCCAGTGCCGCCTGTGCCTGTGATGGCGATCGCCCCACCTGTGGATTCCACCCTACTGCCACTTTCAAGACTAACGCCTCGGTTTACTTGTCCCGTACCGTCGCCACCGCCAATGCCGGTGAGGGTGATATCTCCATTTCCTAATACCGTTGTGTTGGTATTAACAAATATCCCGATGTTCTATTCGTGCCAGTGCCGCCGATGCCGGTGATGGCGATCGCCCCACCTGTGGATTCCACAAGCTGCCATTTCGAAGACCAACGCCTACGGTTGTTTTCTCCCGTGCCGTTACCGCCAGTGCCGGTGAGGGTAATATCTCCGTTTCCTGATACAGTTGTGCTGGTATCAACAAATATCCCAGTGTTCTTATCGTGCCAGTGCCGCCGGTGCCGGTGATGGCGACTGCCCCATCTGTAGATTCCACCAGGCTGCCACCTTGAAGAACAACACCTTGGTTAAATTGTCCCGTGCCGTTACCACCAGTGCCTGTGAGGGTGATATTTCCGTTTTCCCTGAATAGTTGTCTTATTATTAAGCATTAGACAAATATCCCAATGTTCCCATTCGTGCCCGTGCCGCCGTGCCTGTAATGGCGATCGCCCCACCTGTGGATTCCACCCTGCTACCAAATAAAGCAACACCTGCATTGAATTGTCCCGTACCGTTGCCACCTGCCGTGAGGGTGATATCTCCGTTCCCCAATACGGTTGTGTTATCAACAAATATCCCGGGCTCCCAGTGCCTGTGCCACCAGTGCCGGTGATGGCGACCGCCCCACCTGTGGATTCCACCCTGCTGCCACTTAAAAATAACGCCTCGGTTGTCTTGTCCCGTGCCATTGCCACCAGTGCCAGTGAGGGTGATATCTCCGTTCCCGAATACGGTTGTGTGTATCAACAAATATCCCGGTGTTTTAATTCGTGCCAGTGCCGCCAGTGCCTGTGATGGCGATCGCCCCATCTGTGGATTCCACAATGCTGCCATTTTGAAGATCAACACCTCGGTTCTTTTGTCCCGTACCGTTGCCACCAGTGCCAATGAGGGTGATATCTCCGTTTCCTGATACAGTTGTGTTGTCAACAAATATCCCGATGTTTTCATCCGTGCCAGTGCCGCCGTGCCGGTGATGGCGATCGCCCACCTGTGGATTCCACCATGCTGCCATTTTGAAGATTAACGCCTCGGTTCATTCTCCCGTACCGTCGCCGCCAGTGCCATGTGAGGGTGATATCTCCGTTTCCTGAATATAGTTGTGTTGGTATTAACATATATCCCGATGTTCCAATCAATGCCAGTGCCGCCTGTGCCTTCTAGGGTAATCATCCCGTTTCCGGTGGTTTCTACTCTGCTGTTATTACTAGATCGAATACCATAGTTATCGCTAGTGTTAATATCATCCAGTCCCCTCCCTGTGAGGTTAATATTTCCCCCCCAGCATTTATAACCCCCATCATCCAGATTAATTCCCTGTCGGCAACGTACGCACTACCCAGTACCTGTGCTGTGAAATTCCCACCCCCGGTATTAATTGTGGCATTGTTAATCGCAATTCCCCCATCTGCCATTAAGTCAATATTTCCTTGATTTAGGGTAATATTGGCATTGACTCGAATATCATTTCCCGCATCAGCCCTAATTCCTACTCCTAAATTGGGATTATCAATAACTGCATTAAATGTAATGTCATTGGTCGCTTGTAAAATGACATTGGCGGTGGCCTCATTGATAGCGGTTACGTCTAATCTAGTTTCTCCAATCCCTATATCAGGGTCGGCAAAAGCATCTACATCCGCTAAATCAGTGGTGTCTCCTGTCCCTGCGGCGACTATGACTATATCAGTGGGGTCTAATAATAAAGTGCCGAGATTTCCATTGGGGGCGAATGTATTGACTTGACCCTGAAAGTCTAGGAATTCTAATCCCGAGACTTCTACAAATCCGCCATCTCCGAATTCTGTGCCGCCTTGGGCGCTGATATTGCCAAAGAATTGGGTGGTTTTATCGGCCCAAATAATCACTCGTCCCCCATCTCCGGTTTCTATCCCATCTGCATGAATGGTGGTGTTAGGACTAATTACGGTTTGTAAGGCATTGGGAATCGTGCCATTTCCTTGATAGTCACCGCCGATGAGGATAGTCCCTCCGCCATTATTTCCGGATGTGTTGATATCGGCATCAATGACAGCAATGCGATTTCCTAGGAGGGCAATTTGTCCTTCGGTTGCTGCAATATTTCCCGAAGCAATATTATCTCCGGTTTGGGTATCAATGTTCATTCGGAACTGGATAACTGGATGGCTCCATCAGGGATTAACGGTGACTTGATTGGCATGAGTGACACCGGAACCTGTGAGCAATTCGGGTAAGGATTGGGGAGTGGGAATTGAGGGTCCGGATATGCCGGTTCGGATGTCTAAACTTAAGAGATGATTCTCTTGAGAAATTCGGACTAAACTCTCTCCGGGAACTGCTGCAATGGTTATATTGCCTCCCGGGGCGGATAAAGTACCGCGTGTTGAGGAGGGTTCCGCCTAATAGGGTTAAGTTGTTACCCGGTTCTAGGGTTAAGTTACCTTGGTTAATAATCGCACCAGGTTGGAGGGTGTCCAAGGCAAATTGAGAGGGGGTTCCGACTAGGTTGGACCATTGGGTATCGCCTACGGCATTAAACCAATTGCCTTCACTGAATCCGATGCCGGTGGCAGTGGTGGCGAAAAAGTCGGCGGGGACGTTTAACTGAGCGTTGGGTCCAAATAATATTCCGGCAGGATTCATTAAATAGAGGTTTGAATTGCCGCCGGTGAGTTGAATTAATCCGTTAATGATAGAAGCATCTCCCCCAGTGATGCGTCCTAAAATGTTTTGAATTTCGGGGTTGGAGAGGAAGTTGGCAACTTGTCCGGCGATCGAGTCCAAATTGTTCAAAACTATGGAATAAATTTGCGCCGTCTTTGGAGAGTTGTCCGCCTTCAATATTAAATTGTTGTCCATCGGGATTGACAATTGTGCCGGTGCCATCGGCGGCGGGGGTGATGGGTTGTGCTGGGGTGGGTTTGGCGGTTCCGGTAAGAGAGGAGAGGAGGAGGAGGAAGGCGATCGCCTTGAGTTGGTTGGGGGTTATCATTAGATTTCTTTTAGATAAAGGTGGATGATTTATCAAAAAAAAGGGAAGCATTTATTGGAAATCAACTAAAAACAAGCTCATTAAAATCAATCTATCCCGTGTCTTTTTATTCAATCATTTCAGGGTTCAACGTCCTTATGATGGTGATGCCCAAAAATTGGTGAGTTGGAATTCAGTTGAAGTCGCAAAATAAGACTTTAGCATAGTCTTCCGATTTTGTCCCTAGCCAAAAGTACAGGTCTGGGTGAAAAAATGGACGGATTGCCGAGTTTTTAAAGAATAAATACCCGGTAATAGGCAAACGGCATTTACCGGGTATCAGGTTAGAAAAAGCCTGTAATATCAGCACTTTTTAACCCATAGATAGGATGGGAGAGGGCAAAATTTCGGGATTCAACCTTGCATAATTTTTGAAAAAAATTAATGAGCAAAAAACCTGGGATTTTTACCAGGGGTTGCCGATCGCCGTAAATCCGGCCCAAAAGTAAGGGTGGGAAAGGTCCATCCGGGTCAGATGGGAGAGTTCCGGCGGCAAGGCGACTGACCCATTAGAACCCACCAATTGTCCCCCCTCAAATCGGACTTCCCCGCGCAAGAGTTGCAGTTGTGCTCGCCGCAATCCTTCGGAACGAATCGGGGCCGATCGCAATTGCCGGTATAATTCAGTCATTAATCCCAATGTTCCCTCATCATCTACATACCACAACGAGGCGATCGCAGATTTCACTCCCGATTGCAATGCTAACCCAGCAAATCCTAACTCCGCCTGTTCATCTCCAATGGCAGTTCGACAGGAACTCAACACCAACAACTCCACTTCTGGATTATGCCATTGTAACTCTTTCATTTGGGAAAAGGGTAAGCGATGATTCCATAATTTAATATAAGATTTCTCCGGAACTCCCGGTTGAAAATCGGCATGAGTCGCCAGATGAATCATGCGAAAATCTCCTTGATTTCCCCGCTTTTTCAAGCTATCCAGAGTAAAATCTTCATTTAAAAATCGTTCTCCAGGCCAACAAGAGTCGGACCCAAGCTGCGTCTGACAAATAATAGTCTCTAACTCAACGGGAACCGCAGGCAAGTCATTTAAAGTCAAAAATGTAGACGCTCCCATTGCCAAAACTTTCTCGGTTTTCAAGTTAGCATAGACAGGTTGCGTGAGACTAAAACTTGGCATCACGGCCAGACTATACCGTTCAATGAGAAAGGTTTCGCCATCATGGATTGCAGCAAAGGGAAGCGATCGCACTCCAGCATCCGGAATAAAGGCTAGATTTTCGATGCCGCGCTGTTTTAGGGTGGGTTCAATCGGTTCAATTAACAAGCGATGAAGCTGTTGAGAGGACGGGAGATAGTGCTGAGTGTCGCGCATGGTTGGATTAGTAATTGCACCGCGCATTTCCAGCGTTAATTTCTCAACCTGTGCGACGATTGGCCTCGGGAATTTGAATCCGTAGGGGTTGATCATGTCCGGTGACGACTAATAATTCTACCGGGTCATCGGGATGGCGATCGCAAGGCCATCCTAATTCTTCTTCCCGGGTCCGACTGCGCTGCCAGTCCTCATGGCGATCGCCATTGGGACAAATCAATGCCGCATTTTCATACAACTCCGTTCGTCCAAAAACGATATACACCACAGCAGTTTTGATTCCCGTCACCTCCTCGGTTTGTCGCAGGGTTTGTCGCACTTCATTTAGGGACTGGATATCCACGGGAGTGGAGTCTTGAAAATAGTCAGTAAACTCCCGAGATAACGCTTCTTCCAAAGTGGTCACTTGCACATCTAAATCGAGTTCCACCGGAGAACCGATGGCGATCGGTTCCGACTGTTGAACGGTTTCTAAGGGTAAATTGGAGGGGTTTCCCGGAGAGTCGGATTGCGTTTCCATCGCGCTACTGGGTTCCGTTTCTTGGGCGATCGCCGAGGGGATAGAAACACTCACTGCCGGTTCCGGTTCTAACCCAGATGGGTATAGTGGCAGATTCCGCGAAGGAGAACCCGTTATCAACGATTCAGGCGTTATCTCTCCTGCTGGACTAATAGTCGGTGTTTCAGGCAGTGCCGGTTGCCGTCGAGTGTCATTTCCCTCCGGCAACGGTGTAATCTCGGGTGGAGATATACTCGGTAGTCCTACGGTTTCTGATGGGAGTTCCACTGTCGGAACCGTTTCGGGGTCACTTCCTTCCTCGGGTACGGATTCCGGAGTCAGCGTGGATAAGGGTTCCCCAGTCGGAAGTATATTCGGGGGAATCAACTCTGGAGATGCCGATGCAGGTTCCGTTTCGGGAGGAAGTTCCGTTTCGGGAGGAAGTTCCGTTTCGGGAGGAAGTTCCACCTCGGGAGGAAGTTCCGCTTCGGGAGGGAGTTCCGCTTCGGGAGGAAGTTCCACCTCGGGAGGGAGTTCCGTTTCGGGAGGGAGTTCCGCTTCGGGAGGGAGTTCCGCTTCGGGGAGTAATGTAGGTTCGGGTTCTGGCGCGGTTAAGGGTTCCGGTTCCGGTTCCGGTTCCGGTTCCGGTATCGGATCGACGCCATCATCGGTTGCAACCGTAATATTCCCCCGGGTAATCGATCGCGGGAAGATTTCCCCGATATTCAAGGTAGATGTACCCGTTGTAATCACATCCCGAGTGCCATGCAACAGGGGATTGCCAATTTCAAACCCTTCAATCGGGTCGATATCATCACCTCCCGCATGATTTAATGTGATACTCCCACCCCCGGTACTCCCTGCCGAGGAAATACTGGCAAACCCCGTGGGAGAATACTCACTAGCAAAGGAATCGGTGGCGCGGAACAATCCCCCGGTGGTTTCGATGAAGATGTCACCGCCTTTGCCATTCGTTCCCCCTTGTGCGTTAATCCAGGAAACTTGGATATCCCCAATCGGGTCGATGAACACATTCCCGGCATCTCCCTGAGTAGCGCTGGAGTCGATCGCACCAGCAGTAATCGCAAGTTTTGCCATCACGGTAATATTTCCCCCTTGGGTGACCCCGGATGCGGTGAGATTGCCTGTGATAATTTCCCCTTGGGTACTGGTGACGCTTAGATTTCCTCCCGTTGTAGCAGAAGCGGTATCTAAATTCCCACTTTGGACATTGCCGGACAGACTTTCTAGGGTAAGTTGCTGTCCATTCGTGGTGATATCCGCCACCGTTAGGATAGTCTCACTCTCGATTTGGACTCCCGGTGCCGCAGTGGTGGTAACGTTCCCCTGGAGATTAATGGTCCCGGTACTGAAGGCGCGGAAACTGGCAGCAGCAAGGGTATCCAGCGCCGTGAGATTCCCAGCACTCTCAATAATTAGATTTCCCAAGGGTTGCTGACTGCCAACGGCGCGATTAAAGGTGACATCCCCCATTCCGGCGCTGAGGGTGAGGTTTTGGGGGACAGTGGTTGCGCTATCCAGCAGACCCCGGAAGAGAATCTGACCCGGACCCGCGCCGGTGGTAATTTGGGAATCAGACCCGAGGGCGATCGCGCTATCAAAGGTGATATCCCCGCCATCTGTCGTAATATTCCCCCCTAAAATAGTCTTTTCCGTGGTTACATTCAACCGATTTAAGGGGGAACTCTCCCCAATATTTCCCTGGACTTCAACCGAACCCGTTCCCGCATTCAAGGTCAAACCCGGTGATGCTAAACTCGGTGCAGAATTGCCATCAATATTGCCCCGAATCGTAATATTTCCCCCTTCCTGGTCCGTGTTGAGCGTGATATCATTCCCCAGAATCAGATTGCCGGTTAAATTAATATTATTCTGTGTTGTTACTACATCAGAGTTGAGATAAATTGTCTCAGCATTCAGAGAAATTGCTGCATTATCCGACCCCGTGAGTATCCCATCTACGGAAATCTGTCCTGTACCCCCTTGGAGGGTTAACGGGTCCGTGAACGTGAGAGAATTCACAACGGAAATCTCTGCGGTAGAGTCCGTTCGTCCCATCGTAATCCCGGTAAACCCATCCTGAATTTGAGCTAAATCATTTTGAGTTAAATCTAAACTTTCCCCGGCATCGGTAGCATTCCCCAGGGTGATATTTTGGGTCAGAGTTGCCGGTTGCAGAGTGAGGGTATTGCTGCCGGTAACTGGCCCATTAAAATCAATTTCTCCTGCGGTTAAGGTGAGGGGATTGTTGCCCGCCTCTAAACTGGAACCGAAAACTAAACCCCCGATTCCAGGGTTTAAACTTGCTCCGTCAGTGAGGATGACAGGTGCAGTAAATTGGATATCATGATTGTTGGTTGTTAAGGCGCTAGAAAGGGTAACTGTTCCCGGGCCTGTTTGCTGGAATGCACCGTCTAAAGTAAAGGGAGTAGTAATTGCTAATGGGTTAGTATTGGCCAAGATAACCGGACTATTTCCTGTTGTCGTGACTGGACCATTAAACAGAATGGTATTGTTAGTCAGGTTAATTCCATTTCCGCCTGTGGTGGTAATGGGCCCGTTAAAGGTTGTCGTTCCCGTCCCAGCGGATTGAGTCACACTTGCGGCATTAATCCCTTGTGTTGTGACATCATTGGCCTGAGTAATGGTCAGATTGCCTAAGGCCGTTTGATGACCAACTGCTCCATTTAGAAGAATATCACCTGTTCCCGCATCTAAAGTCAGTGGGTAATTCCCATCGAGGGTACTTCCAAAAATTAGGTTACCCGAACCCGTGCGAAAATTGACATCATTGAGTAACGTCACCGCACCATCTAAGGTGAGTGTTTGATTGTTCAGGATGATGCCATTGGTCACATGAATTCCCTCACTCGTTTTCAGAGTCAGATTATAATTCGCATTGCTCAGGTCAATTTCACCGAGTGATCCCACATAGATATCCCCCACCGTCTCGGACCCAATGATTAAATTGCCATTGCGGACATCTAGCATTAGTAATTCCGAGGTAGTTAGGGTATAATCGCCTGTGGCATCATTAATGGCGATCGTACTGCCCGGGGCGAGGGGTTCCAGGGTAAGAGTTCCATTGCTGGTAATGCGACTCTCACCCTCCAATTGAATATTATTCCCGCGAAGAATGACCTCACCACTACCGATTCCCGTTGGATTAATCACACTGCTTTGTAACAAAATCCCATCGGAAGCATTGCCCCCTAGCCCTTCTAACGTAATATTACCCGTTCCGGTAGATTCTAGGATGCTCCCTCCCAGAAAAACGCCGGGGTTATATTCGCCAGTCCCCTTACCCATGCCAGTGAGGGTGATATCTCCCTGTGCTGAAACAGTTGTGTTGTTATTCACATATATAGCATCGTTATTATCAGTGCCGGTGCCGCCAATACCCGTAATGGTAATCGCTCCGAGGGTCGAGTTGACGAGGTTGCCACCAGACAGATATACTCCACTGTTGAATTGTCCCGTGCTATCGCCACCTGTGCCAGTTAGGGTGATATCTCCCTTTGCTGAAAGGGTTGTGTCTGTAATAACAAATATCCCCTCATTATCATCAGTACCCCTACCCCCGATACCCGTGATAGTAATGGAACCGACGCTAGATTCTACCCGGTTACCACCTTGAAGACTAACGCCTCGGTTGAATCGTCCCGTTCCGTTGCCCCCAGTGCCATAGAGGGTGATATCTCCATGTGCTGAAACAGTTACTTCTCCAGTAACCAATATCCCACTGTTCCCATCGATGCCATTGCTGCCGATACCCGTGATAGTAATGGACCCCAGAACCGATTCTAGGCTGCTGCTATTTTGAATATTAACGCCTTGATCGCCAGTGCCAGTGAGAGTGATATCTTCCTTCCCTCGCAGGAGCGTGTTAGCATTAACAAATATTCCCATGTTAGAACCAGTTCCCGTGACACTAATGGAGCCAAGCATGGATTCTACCTTGCTCTCCCCAGCCAGATTAACGCCTCGGTTGAGTTCTCCCGTGCTGTCGCCTCCAGTACCCGTGAGAGTAATATCTGTATTCCCTAAGATCCTTGTATTATCAACCAATATCCCAGCGTTGGAATCTGTACCAGTCCCACCCGTGCCAGTGATGGTGATGGATCCGCGAGAGGCTTCTACCATGCTGCCACCAACAAGACGCACCCCTGAATTACTTTCTCCGATGCCGTCGCCTCCAATACCAGTGAGGGTAATATCTCCATCTGCTAATACCCGGGTGTTATTAACAAATATTCCATCGGTGAAATCTGTACCAGTCCCACCCGTGCCAGTGATGGTGATCGCGCCCCGGTTGATTCCACCAGACTGCCATCTTGAAAAGAAACGCCTCGATTAAATTGTCCTGTGCCGTTGCCTCCAGTTCCGTTGAGAGTTATATCTCCGTTCGCTAACAGGGTTGAGTTAGATAAACAAATATCCCTTGGTTCTGTTGAGTGCCATTGCCCCCAACGCCCGTGATGGCGATCGCGCCTCCATCCGATTCCACCAGGCTGCCATTTCCAATAATAATGCCTGAATTTAATTGTCCCGTACCGTTACCTGCGGTACCGTTGATCGTTATATCTCCATTTGTGAACAAGGTTGAGTTATCAACAAATATTCCCCCAGTGGAATCCGTACCGCTCCCACCCGTGCCAGTAATTGTAATGGACCCAAGGCTGGATTGTACCAAACTGTCACCTTGAACAGTCACACCTCGGTTATCATTTCCCGTAGCATTACCGCCCGTGCCGTTGAGGGTAACACCTCCTTGTCCTGACACCGTTGTATTGAGAGTAAACAATATCCCATCATTCTGATTTGTACCGCTGCCCCCGGTGCCCGTCATGGAAACCTCTCCTGCGGTGGATGCCACCAAACTGCCATTTCCCAGAATAATGCCTGAATTTAATTGTCCCGTGCCGTTTCCGCCAGTGCCGGTGAAGGTGATATCTCCAGTTCCTACCAAGATGGAGTTATCAACAAATATCCCACTATTGAAATTTGCCCCGGTGCCCCCAGTGCCTGTCAAGGTCATCGTACCGCCTCCGGTTGTCAGGAGCCTACTGCCATTAACAATACCAATGCCAAAGTTTTGGTTAAACCCATCAAATCCTGTCCCGGTCAGGTTAATATTACCCCCTCCAGCATTAATGATTGCCCCATTAACAAAAATCCCCCGAGGTAATCCTGCATTACCTATCCCCCTAGCGGTGAAATTCCCTCCTCCGGTATTAATCACCACATTATTAATGGCTATTCCACCCCCATTGATATTATCAATATCGCCGTTTAAGACCAGATTTAAAGAATCTCCCCCTGGAACCCCATCTATAATACTAGCGTTGATAATAATATTGTTATGGGCGTTCAAGGTTAGGATATTATTTTGGCCGGTTCCATTATAATTAATGGGCGTACTTACCGTAATATTCCCCTCTTGTGTCCCCCCATTTCCGGTTTCAATGGTGACAAATTGATTTCCACCTGTTAGGGCTGCTACAATTAAATTAGCCCCCAGTTGGGCGGTATCTGCTGTGGTTGTAAAGGGATTGGTATTGTTAATATTGACATTTCCCCACCCGGCGACAATTTCGATATTATTCGGGTCAATTAACCATTCCCCACCCATTCCGCAGGTGGGAGGATTCGGACAAGTGGGGCGCGCCTTGGGAACCGTGGTTACTTCTAAAAATTCCAATCCACTGGTTTCTATAAACCCGCCATTTCCCCCTAAAATACCCCCTTGGGCGCTAATTTCTCCATAAATCTGGGCGGTTTCTTCTGCAAATATAATGACCCGTCCGCCATCACCGAATTCCGTGGCATCGGCAGCAATGGTGGAATCATCACTGATAAAGGTTTGTAAGGCATTCGGGATGGTTCCTTGACCCCGTTGATCGCCACCGATGAGGATAGTCCCCCCGCTATTAGTTCCCGATGTGTTGATATCGGCATCGATGACAGCAACGCGATTTCCTACGATGGAAACTTGTCCTTGGGATGCGTTAATATTTCCCGAAACCAGACTATCTCCCGGTTGCGTTTCAATGCTCATTCCTGAACCGGATAACTGGACGCTACCATCCGGGTTAACTGTAACTTGATTGGCGTGAGTTGCGCCGGGACCTGTGAGCAATTCTGGTAAGGATTGGGGGGTGGGAAGTTCTATTCCCGATATGCCGGTTCTGATGTCTAAACTTAATAGATGATTCTCTTGAGAAATTCGGACGAGACTCTCCCCGGGAACCGATGCAATGGTTATATTGCCTTCCGGGGCCGATAAAGTGCCGCTGTTGAGGAGGGTTCCTCCTAATAGGGTGAGGTTTTGACCCGGTTCTAGGGTTAAGTTGCCTTGGTTGATAATTGCACCGGGTTGGAGGGTGGAAAAGGCAAATTGAGAGGGGGTTCCGACTAGATTAGACCAGTGATTATCGCCTACGGCATTGAACCAATTGCCTTCACTGAATCCGATGCCGGTGGCAGTGGTGGCGAAAAAGTCGGCGGGGACGTTTAATTGAGCGTTGGGTCCAAATAAGATTCCGGCAGGATTCATTAAATAGAGGTTTGAATTGCCGCCGGTGAGTTGAATTAATCCGTTAATAATAGAAGCATCTCCTCCGGTGATGCGTCCTAAAATGTTTTGAATTTCGGGGTTGGAGAGGAAGTTGGCAACCTGTCCAGCATCGAGTCCAAATTGTTGAAAACTATGGAATAAATTTGCACCATCTTTGGAGAGTTGTCCGCCTTCAATATTAAATTGTTGTCCATCAGGATTGACGATTGTGCCGGTGCCATCGGCGGCGGGGGTGATGGGTTGCGCGAGGGAAGATTTAGCAATTCCGGTTAGATAGGAAAGCAACAGTAGAGATGCGATCGCCCTGATGGTGTGATTCATAATGATGGAAATGAGTTAGATACACAACAAAACTTGATTAGAAATTTGGGTAAATTCTAGGGGTTACCATCTAGCTAGAATGGCCCCTCTCAACCCACTCTTGTAAGGAAGTTGCCCCCCTCTCGATTCCCGATAAGGTTACACTTGGGTCTAATATTATAGGAAACTTCAAATCATCCCATCTTTCCTTCAATACCTTTCAGGACAAGGGCTTGCTTTTTCCCTCTGGTCAAGGGACTCAGTAGGTGTTGTATCCTTTTGTTTTCCGGTATTGTGGAAAATACGGAGGTTTTTTGCAAAGTTAATAAAGCATTCTACCATAACAGAGAATGCGATGTCAATAGCTAGTTAAAAAATTGTGGTTTTAATCAAAACCAAGGCACTTAGCACCCAAGGCATTTCTCTGGGCTAATTTCTGTCCCTTGATTTCAGGATTTAGGGTAGTCTTTACAACTTAGAAAAATTTGATATAATTAGGGTGAGCATTGGTGGAATTTTCCAGGGCAGCGGTTCAGTTTTAGGGCAAAAACTCGGGGTTTCATTAACATAAAGAATAAGGAGAATTAACCCAAGATGAAAGCGATAACTCTGAATCAAATTTGGCGGAGGTTGGGAGGATTGGGACTGGTGGGATTGATGGCGATCGCTCCTGGATGGAATCAACCCAGTACAGTGGCTCAACCCCGACTCAATTGCAACAATCCCCAAAGTCAAGCTGAAATGAATGCTTGTGCGGGACAACGGTGGGAAGCAACCGATCGCGAACTCAATCAAATTTATCAAGGGCTCATCCCGCAACTGTCTAATAGCAGGCGGCAAAAATTAGTAACAGCACAACGAGCTTGGATTACCTTTCGCGATTCTGAATGCAGCTTTTACAGCAGTTTCGCCGAAGGGGGTTCGATGCAACCGATGCTGCGATCGGGCTGTTTAGCGAATTTAACGGAAATCAGAAACTCTGAGCTTTATCAGTATCGTCGGGGACAAATTCCCCCGGCACTAGGACAAAGTTATCAAGCGGTTGATAACCGCCTCAATGCTGTCTATCAGCAGGTGATGCGGGAACTTTCAGGTACTCACAAAGAGCAGTTAAGAACAGCACAATTGGATTGGATTAAATATCGCGATGCTCTCTGTGAGTTTGAGCGCAGTGGTGGGGGAAATGCTGGCTTTAATATCTGTCAAATTCGGCTGACTGAAGTGAGGACGGATCAGTTAGAAGAGCATTTAGGAGATAGTAATTTGTAATACTTGAGGGGGTTTGGTAACGGATTTTCAGAGATATCAGACTGGGGAAATGAGGTTTAATCCTTTACCTAGTCAGGGTTCCATCGCAAATCCGAGTATCAAGAGTGGTGTTTTTGCGAACTGGGTGGACCCCACCCTAACCCTCCCCTTGCCAAGGGGAGGGAACCGGAAGTCCCCTTACTCTTAGGTAAATCTCCATGAACGTAAAAAACCTACTCTTGTAAGGGTCCCCCGCGTCACCCCAGTCCCTTCCTATACCCTCCGCAAATCCAAAGTGAGAGGATATTCCCGACTGGGTAAAACCGATCGCAACTCAATCTCCCCCGGAGTATGTCCCAAGGGAACAAAGCGCGTAATGAGTCGGCTATGCGCTTCCCGGGAGTTGAGAGGGAAGCTGTTCCACTCTACACCCCCTGGATGTTCGGCGTAGTAAGTACAGCCTCCGAGCGATCGCCCCTGCCAGGTATCCACAATATCAAAGACTAAGGGAACATGAGGGTCGATCGCCGGATGTAATCCTGCTGCTACTTGGCGGGCGCGATATCGCACTCCTGCCACACATTCTCCTGCTGTATCCGTCCCTTGCAATGGCACGGGATAGCCGTTACAGGTGACACTATGCCGCCCGGGTGTGGCATTCCTCAGCAGAACCTGGATGCGCTCCATTGATGAGTCTACATACCTTGCTGTGCCTGTGGTTGTGGCTTCTTCTCCTAACACATACCAGGGTTCGATCGCCCGTCGCAGTTCCAGTTCGACTCCCTCACGGACGATCGCCCCATATCGCGGAAACCGAAACTCTAAAAATGGCTCAAACCATTCCCACTCAAAGGGATAACCGCGATCGGTTAACTCCCGCAGGATATCCCGAAAATCTACCGCAATGTAATACGGCAATAAGAAGCGATCGTGTAAAATCGTTCCCCACCGCACCAAATTTCCGCTGTAGGGTTGTTCCCAAAAGCGGGCAACCAGGGCGCGAATCAGTAATCCCAGGACCAGTGCCATGTGAGGATGAGGGGGCATTTCAAAGCCCCGGAGTTCCAGCAATCCCAGTTGATTTTTCCAATTTTCCACCGGGTACAGTTTATCCACACAAAACTCACTGCGATGAGTGTTGCCGGTGACATCGATCAGGAGGTTTCGTAATAGGCGATCGATGACGTGGGGGGGAATTTCGGTTTTGGGGAGTAAATGTGCCAGGGCGATTTCTAGTTCATATAAATTTTCATACCGCCCTTCATCGACTCTCGGGGATTGGCTGGTGGCCCCGATAAATAAGCCGGAAAACAGGTAAGATAAGCTGGGATGATGCTGCCAGTAGGTGATTAAACTCCGCAGCAAGTCGGGACGACGGAGTAAGGGACTTTCCTCTAGGCTAGGACCGCCCAAGGTGATGTGAGAGCCGCCTCCGGTGCCGATGCGGAGTCCATCTTTGGTGTATTTTTCTGTATCTAGGCTGCTGAGTCGGGCTTCTTCGTAGAGGCAGGTTGTGGTTTCTACCAATTCTTGCCAATGGGCGGCAGGATGCAGGTTGACCTCGATAACGCCGGGATCCGGGGTGATTTGGAAGCCTTGCAGACGCCGATCGCGCGGTGGGGTAAAGCCTTCAATCTGGATGGCATAGCCGGTTTCGGTGGCAGCATCTTCGATGGAGGCGATCGCATCGAGGTAGTTTTCTGCGGCACTAATTGGCGGCATGAAACAGTACAAGTTACCCTTTCGCACTTCTACGCATAAGGCGACTTTAACGCTGTTAGGGGTATCCACCCCGTGAGGCTTCTCACCTACCCGACTGCGAACTCGGGCTAAAATATCCTCAAACGGGTGAAAACTGTCCTCGGGATTGATTTCGGCTTCGGTTTGCAGTTCTTCCTCCGCTGCCCAATCCATCGCACTTAGGGGTAAGCGAAACCCGGCAGGAGAATCTCCGGCAATTAACGAGAGGCGATCGCCGGGAGGATGCCAAGGACAAGTGACCCAGCCCTCTATTCTCTCTGTTTTTGTCCAAGTTAAGGGCAAAACGTAGGCACAGAGGTCTTTTTCCGGATTTTTGTCATAAGCAGCGATGACCGAGTTCGCATCCACCCCTAGCCGTTGGGCGACTGCGGTGATGAAAATTTTAGCATCTTTGTTCGTATAATTTGTATCCCCGGTTTCCGGAAGGGGACTGCGCCAAATTGGGACGCCATCCTTGCGCCAATAACAGCCTAATGCCCAGCGGGGTAAGGGTTCTCCGGGATACCATTTGCCTTGACCCTCATGCAAGAGTCCCCCGGGGGCGAAGCGTTGGCGTAATTGGCAGAGTAACACCCGGGCTAACTGGCGTTTTTCGGCCCCGAGTGCGCCGGTGTGCCATTGTGCCGACTCGCGATCGTCCAGGGAAACAAAGGTGGGTTCTCCCCCCATTGTTAATCGCACATCGGCTGCTTGTAACTGGGCCTCGACTGCCTCACCTAACTGGGTGATGGCTTGCCATTGTTCTGCTGTATAAGGTTGAGTTACCCTCGGTTGTTCTTCCATCCGGGTTACCGTGACGGAATAGCTTAAGTCGCTCTCACAAGGACCAATTGAGCCGGTGACGGGTTCGGCATTTTTGGGGTCAGCCGCCGCAGCGAGGGGAATATGTCCCTCAGCAGTGAGAATTCCCGAGGTGGGGTCGAGTCCAATCCATCCGGCCCCCGGTAGATAGA
Source organism: uncultured cyanobacterium (assembly GCA_963821735.1). Taxonomy (GTDB): domain Bacteria; phylum Cyanobacteriota; class Cyanobacteriia; order Cyanobacteriales; family Laspinemataceae; genus Laspinema. The sequence goes on along the minus strand of CAWGFK010000060.1, from coordinate 93,868 downwards.
CTTCCGCCCAAGCGTGCAAATCGGCTTTATCTGCCTCCGGTCCTGGAGGACCTTCTAAGGGGATTTCGTCGGGTTTGAGTTGGATTAAATAGCCGGAGACAAATCGCGCCGCCAATCCACAATGCCGCAGAATTTGGACTAATAACCAAGCGGTATCGCGACAGGAACCGAGGCGTTTGGAGAGGGTTTCTTCACAGGTTTGAATTCCCGGTTCAAAGCGGACGGTATAGGCGATATCCTGTTGGAGTTTTTGACTGAGGTTACCAATAAAGGTGGTGATGAATGGGTTGGCGTTTTCTAGTTGATTCACCCATTCGGTTAATAAGGGTCCGGATTCTTGAATTTGTAAACAGGGTTGCAGTTCAGTGGCGAGTTGTTCGTCGTAGGTAAAGGGGTAGGAACTGGCGTACTGTTCGACTAAGAAATCAAAGGGATTGATGGGATGGAGTTCCGCGATTAAATCCACCTGAATCTGGAGATGACTACTCATTTCAGGGAAGTTAACTCGGGCCATAAAATCACCAAAAACCCCTTGTCGCCAATACAGGGAATGATTCTGTGGGGTGATGTTTAAGGCATAACTCTGAATGGGGGTGCGGCAATGGGGAGAGGGACGCAAGCGGATGACATGGGGACCCAAAACCGCAGGGCGATCAAAACGGTAGAGGGTTTGATGGTTGAGGGCAACTTTAACAGACATTGAGGGTGACACAGGGAGAGTGCAGTGGGAAGAAAAAGTGGGGGGAATTAATCGGGCGATCGCTTAGGATAAACGATGACCGCAATTCGCACAAAAACGGTCATTTTCTTTCACCGGCGCACCGCATTGGGGACAGAAATTTTGCCGGTAAGATGGGGTGGATTCTCCCTTACTCGGGGTGGATTCTCCCATACTCATTCCCATATTTCCCATCCGCATTTCCATCGGATTCATTCGCATTTCCATATCCCCCATTTTCATGGGTTTCATGGGTTTCATGGGTTCCATTGGTGTCATGGGTTTCATGGGTTTCATGGGTTCCATTGTCGCCGCTGGGGGGGGTTCTGCGGTTTGCATCGGTATCACTTCGGCATTCTCGAAATTCGGGGTTGTACCGACTGCACTCATAGAAGACCCTTGCAACTGCACATAATGCGGACCGCGATCGCTTTCTATTCGCAAAATGAAACCCCCGGCATTGCGATATAAAATCGGGAGGGCGGTCCATTTTCCTGTGGAAAATCCGCTACTTGATTGTTGCTGTTGACCCGGAAGAGTCCCACTAAGGGTCACAATCGTTTGATTGTCCTGATTGTAAACAAAAACCTGCTGGCCGTTACCCAGGTTACACATATATGCCATAACCGAGCCTCAAATGTTATTAAACGAGGATCTTTTCTAGTTTAGGATAGTTTGGAGCAGAAATGACGAAGGAATCCGAAACGAAATAAATTGAAATTAAACGCAGGATTATTTAATAAACCAACCCCCAAATTTTCAGACGCCGTTGGGTTCTATCGCTGAACCTGCCTCTGCTATTGCCACCACAGTTTCCCAAGGAACTGGGGGTAATCCTTCTGATGGATAAAAATCTTGTCCCTGTCAGCAATTTCTGACCTCAATTTACACCTTCCGCTGAACCTGGGGAAGGGTAACGAGGGTGCGGTCCGAGTTTTTCGATATCAAGAAGCTGTGACAAAATGTCAAATTGTCTCTGGAAAAGTTGCCCCACATCAAGAATCGGTGACAAAGAGGTAGGACTGTTTCATTCTCAACGCCAAATTACTTTTTTGCTTGTTCGTAAACTCTATCTGGCGGGGGATACAGGCAGATTCCCCTCCCGTGGAGGGGTGTCCCGAAGGGACGGGGTGGTTTCTTGATTTGGAAGAGACATATACTTTTGAGTAAAGAAGCATAGCTCAATACTTGATTACTAGCTAGAATTTACCACCCCGCCCCTGCGGGGCACCCCTCCACGGGAGGGGAATTTACCACCCCGCCCCTGCGGGGCACCGCCCCTGCGGGCCCTCCACGGGAGGGGAATTTACCACCCCGCCCCTGCGGGGCACCTCTCCACGGGAGGGGAATTTACCACCCCGCCCCTGCGGGGCACCCCTCCACGGGAGGGGAATTTTGGGGCAGATTCCCCTCCTCTGGAGGGGTGTCCCGAAGGGACGGGGTGGTTTCTATTTTTTAGTTTTAACTTAGGAAATCAGGCCGAAAAACCTTGGAATGTAAAGCTTACGGGGTCAGGAAAATTTGACAATGAAATAGCCCTAGGGACAAACAGGGGGGTTTAAGAGAGTTCTGGAATAAGTGTAAATAAAATGTAGAGAGAAACTGACCCGAGTCAAGAACCCTGCTATTGCAACAGTCGTGACCGAATCTGAGTGCTTGATTGAGTGTTGAACAGATTGTCATCTGACAATTTCTATCAGCAGTCGGTTTAAATATAAAGGAAAAAAGCCCAGTGAATTCTTGAATAATGATCAGTCCAGAGGCTGATTTCTCAATCCACAACTTTGATTAATCCCATATGCAATCCTTGATAAATTTTATCAACTAAGTCTTGTTCTCGTTCTCCCAGATAACTGGCACAGAGGAGGCGCATCAATTGGGATTGATCTTGACGGCTAATTCGACGAGAGTTGAGAATTTTTTCCGTCAGTTCGCCTATGGTAGATTCTGATGACCGATTAGAGGCGGACATAAGTATAATCACGGTTAAATTACAGTTCCTTACTTTTCTAATTTATGTGTTTTTCCCCTTGACGGGTGTGATGTTTTTGGTGTAACGGCGCGATCGCGATCGGTAAGCCGGAGTGATAGGAATCACTAAAAACCCTTCCTATCAAAGGGTTGCGGCATGATTTGCGGATTACTCGCCTTCCCTTCTTTCCTAAATTTTCCGGCCCCAGAGCGATCGCCCTCTAAGGATTTTCCCAGTTTTGTCAAGTTTCTTAAAAATTCGCAATCTGACTTCAATAAAATTGAGGCAGAGACTTCCCTTCTCTCCTAAGCTACATGAAGAGGATACCCGAGTTCAACCGGCCTATCGCCAATAAAAAGTTTGAGGCGTAGTCTCCCTTGCCGGTTGAGGGGGGGAGACTACGCCTCAATGGGTTATCCTATCCTAATCATCATCAGATTTAGGCTTGATTCCAGAGTTGCTTCACCTTACCAGGTAGCCATTGGGAAATTTCTGCAATTCGCTCACTGGAAAGCTGCTCTTTGGTGGCTGCAAATACCGCTTTAACCACTCGTTCGGCATCGGTGAATTCCGGCATGGAGCCTTCTTGGGCAATCCGGAATAAAAAGCGCTCATCTTTAATAATTAAAGGCTGGCGGATCCGGCTGATAAATCCCACAAAAGGATTCGTATCTTTCCACAAATCAGCCACTTCCATGTTCAGGGTTTTATCGGCGGTGGGCTGGGCTTCAGTATGCAGTTCTGCACCTACGCGATCGGCAGCTTCAGTGGTCATCACATCTCGCATTACCCGATACACTACCACGGTCAAATCCCGGGCATCAAAGATATCATTCAGGTTCGCTTTCAGCATCACCTTTTCCAGAAATCCCACATTTTCACTGGCAATGGGAGTCCCGGGACGCCCAAACCCATCCCCAGGAGAACGAGACTCCATTTTTTCAAGGGTTTGCCGACCTTTATCGGTTAACATGGCTTGTTCCAAAATAATCGGAGAGGATGAATTGGCATCCTGAGAATTGCCACTAACCTGAGCCTTAATATAGGCTTTTTCATTCAAGTAGTCTAAATTGTCCATCAATTCTTTTGAGGTGACTGCTTGCTCAGAAAAATCCCTCAAATTCAAGTTAACTTGAGCCTGTTTTTGATTTTGGCTGCTTTCCTTGATTTTTTTTAAAACGATGTAAGCTACATCGTCGCGGACTCCAATTGGCATAAAATTCTCCAAAGTTTTTAACCGACAATTCCTAGCTGCGATCGCCCTGGTAATTCCCCTAACTTCAAAAGGTTAACCTCATCGCAAAATCCCCCAAACCGGGTAAGATTCTGCTCAGACTGATAACCCCTGATGTTCAAAAGAGCATCAAATTAAGTTTATTCACAACTGATCCCAGAGCAATGAACCCAGAATTGCTGACATTTATTTAGTCTTCCCCTACCTTAGAGTTTTTGCCCAATAAAATCCTCTGTCTGTAGGATGAAAACCCCTTCAGTCTACAGAAGGAACATAACAAAAACCCACACCCTCAAGGGTGTGGGTTGTGATAGACTCTTCCCTATACTTAATAGAAAGAAGTAATACAGAATTCGGTTGCGCTAGATCTATCAAAACGAACCCTGTCAAGGGGGTAAATTTGATGACGAAAAATCAGGGTTTCTTGTAGGGGCGCAATGCTTGCGCCCCATATAGGGCGCAAGCATTGCGCCCCTACAAATCAATACAACTTGACAGGGCTAGTCTATCACAACCCACCCCCGTTAACGGTGGGGCTCAACAGACCCAGGCCGAGTCAAGAGCGAAAACCGACTGTTACCAACCGACTTGGGTATAAAAGCCCCGCGATCCCCGCTTATCGTTGCAACAAAAATTGATCGCCGTAACTTAATAAATCCTCCAGGGTTTGGAGACGATTTTCCCAAGTTTGAATCTGATAGGGTTTTTGCAATGAATAAAGATTCATCCAATCGCGAAACTGGCCGCGAAATTCCCTCAAAACCGAACGGGCTTGCTCAAGATTTGGCCGGGAAGGCTCACTGGCTAACGCTTCCAACGCTTGAGTTAATTGCAATCCCTTCTCCTCAAACTGGGTCAAGTCAACCTCTCTCATGGACAACTCTTCTGTATCGCGCAAAAACTGCCATTCCCGTTGTAATCCGGCAAATCTAGCACCAGCGGTAGCAAAAGGTTCGCGGTAGGGAATCGGAGTCCGATCGCCTAAAGCTGAAGGTCCTTGAGTCCGTTGAAAAATCCCATTCAACTCCGGATTCAGATTTTCTGCTGCAAACAGCGCATATCCTCCCACGGACTGATTTCTCAATGCCTGGATTTGGTCTACTGCAATAATCTCCGGTAAATCTAACAGCCGAATCGCCGGTAAGATTAACGCCGCACCCAAATCCTCCTGATTAATCCAAGGTTGAGTCAACTGTTCCAGACGGTTCGTATCCATTGCATAAGTCATGGGTACAACTAAATCAACATCCCCGCGACGGGCCCATTCTTCCCAATTTTGTTGAATTTTATTGCGGCGATCGTGAGGATTCAAGGGAAACACCGCCACGGACAAAACTAAATCCGAACGCAGGGTTCGCAGCAATTGAGAAGCATCGGAGACAAAACTATCAATTTGACGCACCCGAAAATCTGTCCATTGCTGCCACAAATCCCGATCGCCTGGACTAATCGTCATCGGGTCCACGCCGGTTAAATTCTGAAACTCCTGACGTGCCACCTTCCCATATCCATAACTGCGTTCCGCACTCGGGTCCTGAAACGGATAGCGAATATAATCTAACTGCACCCCATCCACGTCATACCGAGTCGCAATTTCTTCTAAAAGATTTAACAAATAACTGCGAACCTCCGGATTTGCCGGGTCCAGAAAAGGCTTCGTTTGTCCTCGGGGAATCATTTGTCCCTGGTTGGTATAACCCGCCCAATCGGGATTAGCTGCAATCACAGGACCGGGATAATTCGGGTCTAAATTGAGTAAAACATTGTGTCGCTGATTCCCGGCTGCAAACGTCCAAACCCAAGCGTGTAACTCCATGCCGCGATCGTGAGCCAGTTTGACCGCTACAGCCAGGGGGTCCCAATTGCCAATTAACGGATTCTGCTGCGGTGCCACCTCGGAGGGATAAATCGGATATCCGGCATTGATGGTTTCAAAAAATACTGTATTGATCCCCGTAGCGGCGAGATTGTCAAAAATCCGAGTGAGACCCTGTTCTGACCCCGCCCGCACAATGGAACCGCGATCTAACCAGATGGCGCGGATTTCCGGTTGAGCGAGTACCCCGTTGGTGGGGTAGTTTTCCCACAGCAGGTCCCGAATTTCCACCCATTTAGCGCGAGCCCCGGCATAGTCCTGTTCCTGAACTAATTGGGGAAATTCCAACAGCAGCGATCGCGCCGTGGCGATCGCCTCACTGGTGGGAAGAAACGCCTGTTCTATCTGGGCGATCGCCTCCCCAGTTTCTGTCTGTTGCTTCTCCCCCACAGAATCCAGGGATGCAGAAGCGACGGAAATTTTCTCCGTCATCTCCTCTTCAGTCTCTGCACCCGCTTGCTGAGGACCTTGAGCATGGACTGAGGCGGTAATCAGGGCACTTTCCACCCGTCCTAAGAGATTTTCCAATTCTTGCCGCATCTCGATCGCCTGGAATGAGGGAATCGGTAAAGGCCCTTGCTCCACCATCAGCCCCGGAGGTGCCGTTTCTTCCGCCGGATCCAACTCCTGCGGTCCAAATTCTTCAACCCGGACTGTACTCGGTTGGGAGGGTGTCGAACTCTCGGGAGGAAATGAGGGCAGAGTATCCCCAGGGGAGGGACGTGCCGGTGCTTGGGGGACCGGCGCAGGTGCGGGAACTGGAGTGCTGGCGGGAGGCGCTTCCGGCCCTTGCCGTCGTTGCTGTTCCGCTTCCCGCAATTGTTCCGCTTCGTTAGGGGCGGTAGAGGATGGGGGCGGGGGTGGGGGAGTTTCCTGACCCGCTACGGTGCGATTGACTAGGGGTCCGCGCTGGACTTCCTTTCGCAGCAGGGCCGCCCGTAACCAGGCGCTATCATACTCCACATCCGCATGGTTGCCCCATTCCCAGCCAAAAAAGGTGGTGCGATCGCTAATCAGGACCGCTGGATTTCCCGGTGCAGGACCCCAGGTGGTCATCACTTCGGTGTTATAGCCACTCGGCGCTAAAATACCCCCGGGAATGGCGATGCGGTTGACTTCTCGGGGAATCCAATTGGAGGAACAGAGCATTTCTGTCCGGCAATAGAGGGGTTCCATCGGCGTCGGTTGGGATAACTGACCTTGCCAAGTCCCTCCCAAGGTGGCGGTTAAAGCGTGACGAATTCCGGTTGCGGAGTTCACGCCTAAGGGTCCTGAGACGATCGCATGAACCCCTTGACTGAGTAAACTTTCCAGGGCTAGGGCCTGTTCCACCGTCCAGGTGGAAATATTGGGGATGAGCAGGACGGTAATATTGGCCTCTCGGGCATCCTCCAACAGGCGATCGAGTTCCAGGGTCTCATAGGTCAATCCTGCCGCCCGTAAGCGGGCATCGATCGCCTCCCACTGGGCTTCATTTTCCGGACTGCGAACTACCCCTAAGCGCAATGCGGAGTTTTCCGTCAGGGATTGGGAGGGAACTCGACCCGGCGTCGTTTCCGGAGTCGTTTGACTCAGGGAGGTTTCCGGAATGCGGGTTCCCCCAGGAGTCGGCTGTGCGATCGCCCCCGGGACTGGGGTCAGTAGCCCCAAACTCGCCACCACAGCCCCCATAACCCATTGCCCTCGGTTGGGAATTGATAGCCCCTCGCCCCCTTGGGAGTGGATGATGGGGTTGAGCCAGAGTTGCACCTTTCTCAAAGATTTTCCCAGATGATAACGGCGATCGCTCATCACACTGTTGTTCCTTATTCCTGCGTCAAGACAGTCAAGGAGCAATTCTAACAACTTTGAGAGCGAATCCGATAGAGTGGGTCCCTCAACCCTGACAACAGTAGGTTTTTTACCTTTCCGGTCCCCTCCCCTTGGCAAGGGGAGGGTTAGGGTGGGGTCCTCTTCTCCGGTCCCCTCCCCTTGGCAAGGGGAGGGTTAGGGTGGGGTCCTCTTCGATGCGCGATTCCCTACGGGATAGTTCCGCTTACCGCCACCGATGCAAACTCTTGACGGTTTAAGCCCTAGCCCTGTCAAGGTGTGTAGATTGTAGGGGCGCAATGCTTGCGCCCAATTTAGGGCGCAAGCATTGCGCCCCTACAAAAAATAACGATTTTTCGTCATTCAATTTACCATCTTGACAGGGCTACGGTTTAAGCGCCTGTATCAAGCCAGGTGTCAACGTCTTTCTTCATGACGCCCGATCGCGTGAACTCAGCATCCACTCATTCCTCCAAGAAGAACCCCACCCTAACCCTCCCCTTGCCAAGGGGAGGGGACAAGAGGTCCAGTTAAACGTAAAAAACCTATTGTTGTAAGAGGGGAGGGGAACGGGAGTGATGGGTATCAGTTATTATCTACCGGATATCCGGTGAAGCGAGAATACTGCACCATTCCTGATTGATTAGGGTCAGATATGGCCGCCACTCCCTTACGTTTTTTCTCGAAATAGATTAATCCACCAATCTCATTGCCTACAAAAAAGCTCCCATGAATAAACTCATATTCAGGAATCTTAATTAGAAACAAATTGTGCGGGTCTTGCTTAAACAGTTTCTGAGTGATCATCGGGATGATTTCTTGCAAAAAAGGATGCTCAACAGGTCCGCCAAAATCCAGGAATTCGGGATGGTCGATAAATCGGTCCATATAATAATTCCAGAACTTCCCTAAATCTTTGTCGCGATCTAATCTGATTTGAAGTTCTCTTAATTTATGCAGACTAAATGAGGGTTGGGGGTTAGACTTTGGCATGACTAATTTATCCTGATGATAATAAGATGGACTCCTGATTCCATAGATATCGGCAAAGACTGGATTGGGAGTTTGATATCCTCTGGGTGTTGCTTTTTAGGAGGCGATCGCCCCTTTGGGAATAGCGGGTGCGGACTGCTTTTTTGCCTCTAACCAAGCATCCAGGTTTCTGCTGTAGATCTCAGAGTGAACCGTGGGACCGAGAAAAAACCCGGGTTTCTGGGGTTTCCCCAGAGGGCGATCGGCAATTAGCCCTTTGGATAGAGCGGGTTAACCCTGTCAAGGTGGTAAATTGAATGACGAAAAATCGTTATTTCTTGTAGGGGCGCAATGCTTGCGCCCTCTTTTGGGCATAAATTGAATGACGAAAAATCGTTATTTCTTGTAGGGGCGCAATGCTTGCGCCCTATTTAGGGCATAAATTGAATGACGAAAAATCGTTATTTCTTGTAGGGGCGCAATGCTTGCGCCCACCGGAGGGCGCAAGCATTGCGCCCCTACACATACCTTGCTTTCAGTTGAACGTTTGGAGGATTTATATTTTGCAATCCCCTTCTACACTTGTTTTAGACATGGCTGGAATCTCCGTAGGTGTAAGTTTTTTACGATTATTTATCTTTTTTCCGTTTAGCAGACTTTTTCCCGGGCTTTTGTTGGCTGGTCATTTTAGTATAAAGCTCAAACAGCTTTTCTAGGCGTTCGGTGTCGTTTTTGAAGCGGCGACCGATGTAAATGCGTTCGATAATTTCATCGTTGCGATCGTGCGCTTCCCGGACAAGGGGGAATTCGCTATCCATCCGTTCTGGGTCGTACATTTCCGCAATCGTAGCGGGAAAATAATGCTCCCGCGCTAATAGGATTTCTTCCGCGCAACGGGTCAGATCGAGTTTGTTTTTTTCCGTTAGAGTGGGAACCGGGAAGGTATTCCAGCCGAGAGTATTGGAGTAGCGAAAATCGGTTTTTAGCTTGCCCGCAGACGGTACGCAATCCAAGACTAAATGATCAGGCTAAGCGATAATTGCCATATTCCAAAGTGCGTGCATCGTAAAGTGCATAAGGCGAGATTGCTATACAATCAGTTCCTGATGGGAATATCCGACAGGAAAGTAACTCGACGGCTTTCAGATGAAACACTGGGACAATAATTACATGTTTTTCAGTTCCAGATTGCGAATTCACGAAACTGATGAGGACATCTTTGCTAGCTTGAGTTGGCAGCTCTAGCTGTCTAACCTTGTTAGTCGAAATTCGAACTTTTTCACGATTCTATTCGTAATCTCTGGATAACTCATCTTCTTCTAAATCAGTGTCATCTGAATCCAAAGACAATAACGTGATGATCCCACTAATATATTCTGCTGACCCATAAATTCTTCGAATAATCTTGATGTCGCTGCATCCGCTGTACAGCTCCAAAGTTTTTACTTCGTCTCTGACAGACATAAGATTACCACCGTCAACGGGCTTTTACCATAATTCATCCAGCTCAATCAGCGAAATTGGTTCTAGATATTTCTTTCCACGATAATATTTTACTCCCGCACTAAATAGGCATTAATATTTTCAGCTTCTTTCACAACTATCACTGTTGTCCTCAATGGAAAACAAGCATCGCGCTTTGTCAGCTCCGGTTAGAAATCCCCACAATAACCACAGTCACCCCAGCGTTATGACTCGCTAAATTCGCCCATTTGAAACTCGTATGTGCGAAAGCAATCTCATGCCCTGTTTCAAAAATTAGCGGCCATAAAATCGGCACTTGTTGCCCTTGACAAATCGAGTTAGTCGCATACAAAAGCCGCCGCCGAATTAGTTTGAGTTCCATAATCTGCCGCCTTTATAAACCAACCCGACACATAATCCAGCTACTTCCAATTTTTGTTTCGATTCATCAAAAATTTGTTTTAAATCGTCCTTCTGTTCCTGCGATCTGCCAAGTCGAACTCCAAATAAGGCGGATTCCCACAAATATAAGTTTCTCCCCCCTCATTCTCAAAATCAATCTCCGCTTCGTCTCGCGTTTCCCCCCACAAATCCAAATCCTCACGCTGCACCTTCACCCCGGTTCCCTTCGGTGGAAACAAACTCAACCAATCCAACCGCAAGGCATTCCCACAGGTAATCCAATTATCATTTTTCAGAGGCAGAAACTCCAATAATGCCAACTGCGGCCCCCGATACAACACATCACACTGATACTCAGCAATAATCAACGCCAACCGCGCCACCTCTGCGGCAAAATGGCGAATTTCTATCCCCCGAAAATTGGTTAAAGGAATCTCAGAACGATGCTCCAACTCTCCCCGACGCTGGTTAATTTCCGCCTCAATCTTCCGCATTTCCTTATAAGCAATCACCAGAAAATTCCCCGACCCACAAGCCGGGTCAAACACCCGAATTCGCGCTATCCGTTGCCGCAAATTCAACAACTTGCGGCGATTCTCCCCCGCCTCCTCCAACTGACTCCGTAAATCATCCAAAAACAACGGATTCAGCACCTTGAGAATATTCGGCACACTGGTATAGTGCATCCCCAAAGCGCCGCGTTCCTCCTCATCCGCCACCGCTTGAATCATCGACCCGAAAATATCGGGATTAATCTTTTTCCAGTCCAGATTTCCCACATGAAGCAAATAAGAACGGGCAATTTTGTTAAAACGCGGCACCGCCACATTGCCGGAAAATAGCCCGCCATTCACATAAGGAAACAGATCCGCCCAACTGCGAATCCCCGCAGCCTTTCGGTCCTTTATGGGAGTATTCATCGCCCGAAACACCTCCGAGAGCACTTCATGAGTATTAGAAGCATCGGGGGCGCTCATCTGGGCGATCGTCTGGGTAAACAATCCCTCACTGTGGAAAATATTCGTATCTTCCGCAAAAAAGCAGAAAATCAGCCGCGCCATAAAATGATTGAACTCTTCCTGACGCTCTGCGCTTTATCCCAGTCTGGGTTCTGCTTCTGTAACTCCACATACAGCCGATTCAGGCGACCCGTTGCCTTGATATCAAAGGCATTCTCGCGGATTTGCCGGACTGTGGTAATCCCCGCCAAAGCCAGGAAAAACCCAAAATGGTCAGAAAAGTCCCGGTAATCGCAGGCAACAGTTTCCCCATCCGCCAGATTTTCCGCCTCAAAACTGTTGCCATCCGTCGCCAGGATAAACTTAGCTTTGTAGCGAGTCGTAGCGGCACTCTCGCGCAACGCTGTGAGAGTTGCAGTAACTTCCCCTTCCGGGCAAACTTTCAAATGAATATTATTACGCTGAAGCACCCCACCGGGTAAATCCGATGGATTGGAACTCCCACTTTTGATCCGCTTAATCGTCGTCGCCTTGTTCCCAAAGGCTTCCAGGAAGGCAAAGGGGAATTCTTCGGGGTCAAAAGGTGCTTCGGCGAGTTGGGAAACGGCTTCTTCGATTTCAACAGCGTTCATAGTTATAGATAAAAAAGATGGGGGTTATTATACGGAATTCCGCTTTAACCCGCACCCTAAAGGGTGGGGCTATACATACGAAGCCCGCCTGCGCGGGCTAATAGAGAAAACTGACTTTTAATCATTGGTCATGTCTTGCCGTAAAGCTGCGATCGCCTCTAAACTTAATCCGGTAGCTTGGGCGATCGCCTCATCATTCAGTTGACCCAGTAAGTTGCGAGCTACGTCCAGTTTTCCTTGTTCGATTCCTTGTTCGATTCCTTGTTCGATTCCTTGTTCGATTCCTTGTTCGATTCCTTGTTTTGTCTTCCTTGTTCGAGTCCCAAGGCGATCGCACCCTGTTGGTCATAAATAAACATTTCCCGCCGTTCTAAATCTTCCAATTCCTCTAGGGTTAATCCCAGCTTGATTGGCAATTTCAAAGGCTTGATTGAGTTCCGCGATATCATCCATATTTTCCGGAATCGAAGAGAGCGATCGGGCATACTTCATAAAATAAATCCATTTGTCTGTCAGGGTTTCCAGTTCGTTCAATTCTTTGGTAAACTTCGGCAATTCCACAAAGACTAACTCCATCTCATTCTCAGGATAGTGCCAGCCCTCAGACTTCTCGCGATAGACAAAGCGGGAAATCAATTGATTCTGTCCGGGAAACATCTCAAAATCAGTTAAAGTTAAAGCAATCACCGGCTTCAGGTATCGATACCCTTGCCCCCGTTGCAGTTGAAACGCATAAGTTTTAGCCGCATTAAACAAGACCCGCTTACCAAAAAATTGCACATTTAACACTTGCATCTCAACAATCACGAACGTCCCATCATTAAGCTGGGCCTTAACATCCAGATAGGTATCTTTTAACCCTTCCAGTTGAGGGGGCAAATTAGGATTAATGATTTCCCAATCTTGAATAGTCGAATTGCCATCATAGACCAAAGCATTGAGAAAACTGATTAAAATGTTCTTGCTTTGTGCAGAACCAAAGATTTTTTTAAAAGCGTAGTCGGTTTTGGGGTTAATAAATCTCATAGCCAGCCTACCCAAGTTTTTTGAATTAATTCTAGCATAGCTTGGGTCTTCTGGAGTGGGAGCATCTCAATTTGGCAAAAATATTGTCTTTCTAAAGTCGGATGATGGGAGGACCCTTCGCCTGGGTTGCTGAGAAAAAAGTTTATCAAAGCTTGGAGTAAACTTTAGGCAGAATAAAACGACCTAACTTCCCATACGGGAATCAGATAAATGGGATAAAATATTGAGTTATAAACTCTAAAAAAATAAAAACTAACCGTCAGTCTTTGTCACCTTATGCAGCTAGGCTCCCATTAAGATAAGCACAGCGTAATCCTAAAATTTTATGGAGATTTTCGGAATTCCATTGTCCTCCAGCTAATTTTAATCGTTTGTCAATTTGCTTAACTGCTGACTCTACAGCTCCCGAGCCAATGGAACAAATTTGTTCTTTTTGAGCTTGCTCATAATTAATAATTCGGGATTCATGTTTAGTTAAATACGCTCTGAATTTAGAGGCTTGGTGACTTTTATACTTGAACACTTCGGCTTTAGCCTCTATAACTTGGCCCTTCCAGAGTAAAGTTTCGATTTTTTTCAGGTTCTTCTTTGACCCCCTAACTTTATAAAGATTTTCTTTAAGATGAAACCAATCTAAAATTTCCTGACGTTGTTCGGGGCTGCCTATTTCTTTAAAAAGATTCCAAATTCCGTCATGCCCATCTCCTAAACAGATGAGTGGATTAGTCGTTTTTTGACTATTAATCCAATCCGTTAAAGTTTGAGGGTCTTGAAAGGTCGCCCCATAGTAAATTCCTTGCATTCTTCCTACTTTATAATCTTTCCAGACACAAGGAGCGCCTTGAAAGGGAGTACGCAGTCTAACTTTACCTCCATCAATGCTGACTTCACTTACGGCTTGTTTAGCTGAAGGCCAATCAAATTCTGACTTATTAACTTGACGTTGTAATGTACTATGAGAAACTTGGACCCCCGTCAAGACTTCTATGTCCTTTTCTCCCATTCCATAAGAAGCTTTAGCACTCACTAACAAACTACATTTTAATAAAAGTGGGCTGAGGCGAGCATAGGAGGTTATTCCCATAATATGGGCTTGTTTGTTAGTTAAAGTTAGGTTTCCTACACAAGTTTTAAGTTTCCGGTTTTTTCCGTGAGTTGTTCCGGTCACTTGAGAGATAAAAAAAAACAAAAGTTTTGGCCCTATATAGTCCAAGATATGTTGCCGCGTCATGCTTTCTAACATTTCCATGTCTTTAAGCTTAACTGAGTCCATCTGGCTGTACAAAATTTCACCTATTTCTTGGATACAGGCGTCAAGGCGTTCTAACTGTTCAGGATTCAAGTTCATCAGCTTTAATTAAATTCAAATAAATAAAATTTTATCACATCAAATCACCCTCCTCAGCTATTGACTATTTAAATTCAATGCTTCTAGCTCATTCATCGGCTGCAACGCCGCACCCAGTCGAGTTTCATAATTTCCCTCAGAGCATCCAATGAACGACGGTGAGCAGCTTAGTACCGTTTTTCTCTTCTTTAGTTTAATATTGGCAATCTGCACTAATTTGAACAGTTACAGGCTTTTCCTGCCCCCTAAAAGTATCAAGTGCCAAATTGAGATGCTCCCTCTGGAGTACCGCCTGCATCTAATTCCTGGGGAGTTGCCATTGCAGTTCACCTCTAGGCGGGTGACTGATTCATCCAATGGCGTCCGATGTCGAATCCCCTCTTACCCCAATCATTCCAGACACCAGAGGTTCAAACTCCTGGGCACGATGATAGCTTGGTATAATAAGTTTGGATAGCATCAGGTTTAGGCGATCGTCTATTATGGCTATCGTTAAAACTCATTGTTTACGATAGTGAATTGGAGCAAATTTTGCTATGGAAGGAGTGACAGATAAATTAACAACCTATCAGCAACTTGTGCAATAATTGTTGATGGAATATGCCAAAAGTAAGCCAGCCTATGGTGAGATTGAGGTTGAAACTATTTTTGATACCCAACGAAATCATTATCAAATTGTCCATTTTGGTTGGCACCATCAGCGCTGGATTCATCAGGGTGTCATCCATTTAGATATCCGCAATGAGAAGATTTGGATTCTTTGCAATTCAACGGAGCATGATGTTGCGGAAGATTTAGTCCACTTGGGTGTCCCCAAGCAAGATATTGTCCTGGGGTTTTACCCGCCTTTTATGCGAGAAATGAGCGACTATGCAGTAGGCTAGAAGTAGAGCAAACAGGGCAACATTGAGTACATCAGGAGTGCATTGGTTTATCTTCATAATTGGCGGGAGGGGCAATAATCGGTTTTCTCTAAGCGAGAAGACTATAAATTAGCCAAGTTGTTTGCATTTTGTTCTATCCAGGAAGGGTTTATTTGAAATAATTTTAAATGCTTTTGTTCCAATACTCTAACCCCGTGACAATCACATTTTCTAGCCACTGCTGGAAACGGGGAACTAAATTTTCCTGTTCATCAGCGTAGGAAAATTGAAACGGCGAATCAGTTAAAGGCTGAAGATCGCTAATGGTCGGTTCTCCTTCATCCCCATTATCTCGATGGTAAGCACAGGCACTACAAATCAGTAAACCCCGGTATTCATGTCCGAGCACATGAAAAGAAAGAAGAATAGTTATGGAGGTTTCTATATTAATCACCAATTGAATCCAAGTATGATAGTTCCGCAGGTTGGCAAAATATCCTAGTTGTTTCGCGGTTTCCACTACTTGATAGCGATGGTAATAATATCGAGGGTCGCCAACTGGGGCAGCAATTGTGAAAACGGGGGCATCACTTAATAAATTTTGTACAGATAGTTTAATGTCCTCAGCAATTTCCTGGAAGCGTTGAGAAGCAATATCAAATAAAAGAGCCGCAAATGTTTCCGCTTTTTGACATTTTTCCTGAACCGAAGCTAACTGATTTTGTTGCAATTTATCAGCGATCGCAGCCAGAATGACTTGGGTTCTTCTCGTCTCTGATAAGACTTGTTCTGATAGACCTAGGCTTCTTAAAAATGCTTGCTTTTGACTTTTGGCAAAAAGATTAATTAAACTCGATAATTCACCGCAGTCTGCATCTTCCAAAGCGGCAATATAAACGGCGCGATCGTCACGGGTGATGACTAAAGGAAACCAACTGGCTTGAATGAAGACTAAACTGGCTAAACACCGAGCAACCCGACCATTTCCATCTTGAAAGGGGTGAATTTGGGTAAATCGATGATGCAACCAAGCCGCCTCAATTTCAGGCGGAACTTTTTGTTCTTGATGTTGATGATGGAAAGCGATTAATCGATCCATTTCCGATGCCACTTGTTCAGGAGGACAATACTCATGAATTGTGCCTTCGGGTCGGAGGGGGTTATTCGCTTGACGTTTCCAGTCCCCTTTAATTAAGGAAACTTTAAATATTTTTCCCTGTGGGGTTAAGGCTTCTGTGCTGTCCTGACTCTGAGTTAAAACTTGATGTAACTGCTTGATATAAAAATTAGATAAGTTTCTTTGTCCGCCAACAAAATCAAATAATCCCTCAATAGCAGCTTCTTGGTCTTTAATCAGGGAAACAACTTGTTTAACCGGAATATCGGTGGCTCCATGAGGAATTAATGCCTCATTAATTCCCTGTTCAATCAATAAACGAGTGATGCCGCGATCGAGGGTGTACAACCGCTCAATGATTCCCGTTTCGATCGCGATTTCCCGGCGCAGCTTTTCGCTAAAGGTTTGAAACTCTCCAGATTGACGCAGGCGATCGGCTTGTTCGTTCCAAACCGTGACTAAAGGGGGCAGTTCACTACTAGCTAAATCTTGCCAGTTGGATGGCAAATCTTCGATGGGTTTCCACAACATAAAGTTTCATTTATATACTGACCCTATTATAACAAACTGTAAGACTCAAGCAAATGCGATCGGGCTTGTGTTCATCACAAAAGCTCTCCTATCTCCCTCACCAGATTCCTGTCTTCCTCTTAAACATTTTAAGGATGGGAATCATACCCCTGAAGGTGATTATCTAAAGACCAGATAAACACCCGACGATTGGGAAACAAGCGCCTCGATTTTTCCCATTCCTGGACAATTGATAGATCACCCATCCCTTTCCCTTGTGTTGCTGAATCTGGAAAATCAGTCAACCAGAGTTGCACTTGATCCAAAGTGGGAACCTGCATCACCGTCCAAGGGGTTTCCCCGGCGATCGCCATTTTAACTTGCTCAACAAACAACTCAGCACATTGTCGGCGCAAACGACCCTCACTGATATGAGCGATATGATTTCCGGTTTCATAAACGACTGCCATCGGTAACAGCAAATGGGTTCCTTTTTCCAAAAAATCCCTGAGTTGTTCCATGACTAAGCCTCGCTCATCATTCAATTTAGGAATATTAAGAACATTACAAAAAACCGAAGTATCGACAATCGAAACATCCGCCATCACTGAGCCTCCACCATCGAATTAAGCGAGGTCAACCAGTCTAGGGCCTGCTGTTTTTTGATCTCAGTTCCTGGATGCTGCTTGACAAAACGTTCTAACAGTCCACGAGTCATTAAATGACCCACGGAACCCTGAGCAATCAGTTCCGGGTAGTCGGGAATATCTTGCAACCGAATTAATTGACTTGACCCATCATCAGGACTGCGATAACAAAATTCAGTCTCAGGAATTGCCTCATCAGGAAGAGCATCTAATAAGGCAGGATTATGGCTACTAATGAGAATACGGAGGTTCCGTTTTCGAGCAATTTCAGCCATCCGAGACAGTAAGGCACTCGCACGACTCGGGTGTACACCATTATCGATTTCTTCAATGACTACTAAACTTTCTTCCGGTGCAGAAAGTAATACTGCTGCAATGGATAAAACTCGCAGGGTTCCATCAGACAATCGTGCTGCATCATAAGGAGTCGCCACCCCTCCAAACGTTTCAGTGAGTTGTAACATCACCTCATCCCGAGGGGTTTCTAAAAAACTAATCTCCTCAATATTCTGTTCTGGAAGACTACAAACAAAGTCTAAAACCGCCTGCTTAGAGGTTTTGGATTGGCATAAATTATAAATAACTCCAGATAAATTTTGCCCTTTCTCACGCAAAATTAAATCCGTTTTGTGACCATAGTCTCTCATCAAGCTAGGCTCGGGTTCTAAAAACACAATCCCACTTAACCACCGGACATATTGCTCGCAAACCTTGGGGATAATTTCTCGACTTTTGGTATTTTCGGGTCTAAATCGAATGGCACTTAAAAGTTGGGTAAAAACCGCCAGATGACTACTACAAACCAGGCTCGGTTTTTTGCCACCTCTCGCAAAATTATTATAAGTCACAAAAATATCACTTCCTGCCCCTTGCGGTTCACTGGTGATTTCATACAACGGAACTTTAGAACTTGAACTGGTAATCCGTTCTTGCATAACCTGCAAATGGTTGTCTGAACTGAGTCCGAGTTGAATCTCAAAACCTTCCCAATCGGGATGGTTTGTCAAGCAAGCCAGTTGAAATGTCTGCTTCCCTCGATATCCCAAATGTTCGACATTCCCGCGAAAGAAAGTCTCTCCTTTTTCTTGAGGATTTCTGAGCAATCCCAGTCGTTCCCCAGTGGCAAGCCGAGATAAAAGCCGCAAGGCTTCAATGACATTACTTTTACCGGAAGCATTGGCTCCAATTAATACGGTGAGTCGTCCTAAGTGCAATGTCGCCGATTTATAACTTTTGAAATCTTTTAACTCTATTTCTGTAATCATCGTCGTTCACTCCGTTGGTGAGTTAAAATATTAAACTCTACGGGTTCCCAAAACCCATTGGAAAATGTCCATCTGTGGGAACTCAATTGCTTTTTATTGCTAAAATGGGTTATGATACTCTAATCAGACTGGCTGTTTCCGGCTCATAGCGGAATTGCTCGATGGTGCCGTCCTGGATTTTTGCGATCGCCTCCTCAATAGCTGCCAACGGCACCAAAAACCACTCCCTCGGCTTAACCGGCATATCAAAGCGATCGCGCAATTCCAAATCTAATCGCGCACTGGCGAAAAACTTCTGCAAGATTCCCTCCAGTTTCTTCCGATTAATATTAGCCAATTTAAAAATTGCCACAATTTCCACATCCGCTAACAAATAGGTCGGGTCCTGCTTGGCATTAGCAATCCGCTTTTTGACATCCCCACCCGTCACCCCAATTTTATGAATAATCGCCCGATTCTGAGCAATAAAAGGATGCTCCGAATCGCTTCGCAACACATAAATATAACCCGTGGGTAAGTCATTTTCTGCCTCAACTTCAGGTTCAGCCTGAAAGGAAAATAACGGACCTAAATCCAGCTTAGTGATGCGACGACTCGTTTTATCTTTATTTAAAGCGCGCTGGAACGAGCGAAACAGGGGATTACTCTCAGTACCATTATCATAAATAACCCGCATCCGGCAATTTTTCAGCCCATAGTCACTGACAAACATCTCTCCCATCTCAGCCACTAAAACCTTTTGTCCATCCAGAATAAACAAATCCTCGGGATTAATTGTGGCATTATCCTGATATTTCACCGTTTGCCGTTCCCCAGTTTTTAACTGACGGGCAACTTCCTCAAACATAGCTTTAAATTCATCAAAATCCTCGCAGGGAAACCGCTGGGCAACTTCCTCCGCTGCCTTAATTTCACGACGGGAACGCACATGAGTTAACTGAGTCACATCATTTTCTGAAGCCGCATCAACCCCCAGAGAAGCCAACAGCGCCGCATCAATTTCGTCTTCTTCCAGGTCTTTCTTCTAAAGCCCAACTAGCATCATTTTCTGCATTTAAAAGCCCTTGGGAGTCCAAAGGTTCTAAGAGGGCGCGACATTCTGCCGACTCTCGCAGGCGATCGAGTCGCACCGCATAGAGGCGATCGAAAATATCCCCCTCTTCTCCATGTTGAGGCAGTCTACCTTTTTCCGCGACAAACCGCTCAATTTCCTCAAAACCGGCGATAATTCGCTCTTCTCTGGGAGAATGTTGGCGAGTAGGTTCCGGGGCGATATCTATCCCCAACTCAGCCAACAGTTCTAAATCTTCATCAGTGGTGGATTTGTTGGATTTGGATTTAGGCATTGTTTTCCTCCTGGTGTTCAGATTCAGCAATGCCGTCCGGTTGTTGTGGCGGGTTTTGTAACTGTTGGATTAACCAATTGGCGGCAGCGGTGTTGGTTTCGGTGTTTAGTCGTTCTAGGGTTTGTTCTAAAAGGGCGATCGGCAACCCCGTCAACACTTGGGACTGGGCGATCGCTTCATAATGCCCTAATGGGGTCAAGCTAAAGGCAAAAATCCGCCGTCCTTTCACATCAACCACCCAATATTCAGGAATCCCTAAGCTGGCGTAGAGTTGCTTTTGTTCATCCAGGTCAAGGGTGAGGGTCGTATCGGCAATTTCTCCCACCAAGTCGGGCAAACGGTGGCGACGCAAGTCAATCCGGCGCGGTTCTCCGGGTTGCCATCGGGGAATATTATCCCCCTTGTACAGCACTAAATCTGGCGCACAGGCGTGGGTATCGGGGCATTCAATGACACAGCGACCATAAGATTGCAAGACAAACTCAGGGTGCAGAAATGCCCAAACAAAGAAAATTGCCGTCATCAAATCACTGAACGAAGCATGATTTGGTCCTTCTGTGCCCATATCTACCCACAACCATCCTTGATGAAATGAGATTTTTTGCCAGTCTATATCCGGGTTATCCCGGATAGCCACATAGTCTTGCCAGGTGGCGTTGTGGCGTTGGAGGATGGAGTTTGGGGGGGTGGGTTTTTCTAGGGAGAGGGTCATGGATTTTCACCTCCAGATGAGCTATAAAATTGATTTTAGGCATTTTTTTCCTCCTTAACTTTCCGGAGTAGGACAGCAATCCCTTCTGCCATGCGTTTTTCCCAAGGATCGGCGGCGGTGAGAGAAGGCACGCGGCCCTTTTCCTGTTTGAACCGCTGCGCCCGTTTTGCTAACTCTCGCGCTTCTTCTAGGGAGAGATTAACTCGCTTGGCGGCGATCGCCTCTGCTACCAGTTTTAGCCGTTCTTCGCTCATCGACTTAGCCAGAATCGCATAAGCTTCCCCAAACGGATTAATCCGGTCAATCAAATCAATATCTAAATCGGTTACGGATAGGGCAAACTGGCGCACTCCATCAATTAGGGCGGTATTTTTCGTGGCTAACCCGTCCCCTTCGTTCAGGGTTTTCTTGGCTTGTTGCACCAAATTGAGAGCGGCGATCGCGTGTTGGCGGACCGCTTCGCGATCGCCTTCATCCAGATTCGGGAATTTCTCTTTAATAATCTTACCCATCCGCAATTGGGTCAATTCCTCGGGCACCAATTCCTCATCAAATAAACCGCGCTCAATACTCGGCTTATCTTGCACAAAAGCGGTCACCAATTCTGTTAAATCTTCGCGACATATCCGGGAGGCTTCCGGGCTTTTGGGTAGGGTTAACCCCTTAATTTCTAGCTGAATTTCCCCCGTCTGTGGATTCACTCCCATATTGCATCGAGTCGGATCGTAGCCACTGTCCCCATAGTCAAAGCCGGGAGTGGGTTGATTGTCCGGGCGCTTGGGTTTGAACTCGAAACGGGGCGCGAGGACCTGTTCCATCAGCAGACTAGCGGCGATCGCCTTAATCGTATCATTCACCGCCTCAGTCACCGCCATTTCGCTGGCATCGGGTTCCGCAATTAGGTTCGTAAACCGGGCGCGGGTCTTACCCGGTGCATCCCGGGTCGCCCGCCCAATAATCTGGACAATTTCTGTCAAACTAGAACGGTAACCAATGGTTAAAGCGTGTTCGCACCAAATCCAATCAAAACCTTCTTTAGCCATCCCCAGAGCGATAATAATATCCACATGATGAGGATTATTTTTCTGCCTGGGGTCTTTCAGCGCCGCAGCAACCTGATCCCGCTTACTGGGGTCATCATCCACCAAGTCCGCAATCTTGAGAATCTTCCCCTCGGCAGTTTTGACCTGTTGAAATCCGGTGTTCGGATCAATCCCCTGCCATTCCCCCAATGCCTCAATAATATGTTCCACTTCCCGGATTTTGTCTTTGGTACTTTCCCGGGAATTAACATTAGGAATATGCAGAATCGTTTTCTCATGGGGGTTGAGAACCTGCATAATTTCATCGGTGTAGTTACCGGAGTAAAAATAATAGCCAATATCGAGCTGTTTTAGGTATTCGTAGCCGTTGAGTTGTTCATAATAGGTATAGGTAACGTGGTGAAATTTGCCTTCGTCTTCCGGATGTAGCACCGCTTCCGCATCGCCGCGAAAATAAGAACCCGTCATAGCGACGATGTGGGTTTTATCGCGAGTCATGAGTTGGCGAATATGGTCCCCCAGTTTGTTGTCTGGATTAGAGGAAACATGATGAAACTCATCAACGGCAATCAGGCGATCGTCTAACATTTCCACCCCAAATTTATCCACCGCAAACCGGAAGGTGGCATGAGTACAAACCAGCACTTTCGCTTCACTGTTGAGAAATGTTTTCACCGCTTCTACTTTACCGCCATCGTTACCCGGGGCATTGCAGAGGTTCCACCGGGGTTCCACCTCCCAATCCGCCCAAAAGCCGAACTTTGTCAAGGGTTCATTATGGAAACTAGCCCCGATCGCCTTCTCGGGGACAACAATAATCGCTTGTTTGAGCTTCTGGTGAGTCAGCTTATCCAAAGCAATAAACATCAGCGCCCGACTTTTCCCAGAGGCGGGGGGAGATTTAATCAGTAGATATTGTTCCCCCCGTTTCTGATAAGCGAGTTCTTGCATGGGGCGCATCCCCAGGGCGTTGGGGCGGGTGGAGGTGCCATCCTGGGCGTAGGTGACAGAAACGGAGGGGATTGCAATCATGGGGTTGATGGGGTAACAGGATAGTTTAGGGTTAGGAAATTAAACAGTCACGAACTTGCCAAAGTTTGAAGGAAATGAGCGATGCATCCGACATCTTAAACCAGTTGCAAGAACCAGCGGAGGTTTGAACCCTAGCCCTGTCAAGGTGTGTAGATTGTAGGGGCGCAATGTGCAGGCCCTCCGGAGGGCGTATGCAATACGCCCCTACAAGAAATAACGATTTTTCTTCATTAAATTTACCACCTTGACAGGGCTAGGTTTTAACCCCCGCCGGTTCTGGTGTTCAAGTCAAAACCGATGCATTCTGTCAGTCCGAACCACAGTAAAATCAGGATATCCCAAATTCGGGTAGGCGTTCCATAGACCAACGAGCAGGCGGTAGGAAAAATGGATCAACAGGGTAAGGACTTTGAGATTGAGTTAGAGTTGCAGCAATTGCGTCAGGGGATGGAGATGGATTTAAAGTTAGCGCAGTTACCTCCGGCGATCGCACCGCCACGGGCAGCAGAATCGGCGCAAACTGAGGCAGACGATCGCCCGGAAATGTCACCGAATCCAGTCGCTTCGCCCTCTTCCGGGAAACCCAAAGCATTGCTCGCCGCGATCGCCTTGTTGGGATTGGCGGTGGGGGGAAGTGCGATCGCCGCATTCAAGGTTCAGAATTGGGCGATCACTACCTCAACCACCATTGGCACTGAGATAGAAACGGCGCAAAAAACCGTAGATATTGACCTCCTGAAACAGCACCGCCAAACCCTCCAAACCGCCACGGCTATCCTAGAAAAAACTCCTAATTTACCGGGATTCAACTATCAACAAGCCCAGGCTAATTTACCCCAATTGCGATCGCTCCAAACTACGCTACAACTAAACCTCACCGCAACCGAACGCCTCAAACGAGCAGAAACCCTGGCAATGGAAGCGGCATTGCTCGTCCAAAATCCTCCTCATCCGGTGCAAGTTTGGGCCAAAGCACGGGGGAAATGGCAAGAAGCGATCGGGCAATTAGAGAGCATTTCTCCCGATACCATCGTCAGTGCAACCGCAGAACAAAAATTATCCAGCTATCAGACTAATCTGGCCAACATTAACAATCGAATGGCGACGGCTCAAAAATCGGTAGACTTTAATAATCGAGGCGCTGCGGAAATTAGTAAACGAGACTATCGGCGGGCTCTTCAATATTTTAACCAGGCGATCGGCCTGAATCCCAGCCAACCGGAAGCCTACATCGGACAAGGAATCGCTTACTCAGAACTCGGAAATAATCTCCAAGCCATTCAACACTATGACAAAGCCATCCAACTCAATTCTAACTTTGCCGAAGCCTACTACAACCGAGGGTTATCTCATTATGAACTCGGCAATGAGGAAAAAGCCCTAGAAGACTACAATCTCGCCATTCAAAACCAGCCCAATTATGCTCAAGCCTATCTGGAACGAGGTGGCGCTCACTATGCGCTCAACAACCCCTCCTCCGCAATGGCAGACTTCCAGAAAGCTGCCCAACTCTTTTCTCAACAAGGGGATACTCCCAATCAAGAATTAGCGCAAAAAATCATCGACTATTTGCAAGCAACAACTGCATCTAATCTTGATGAAAGCGATTATGCCGACTATCAAGAATGCGGAGACGCTGGGGGAAATCCCTGCAATGAAATTTATTACTATGTATCCCCGAGAAAATCCAATAATTCCCCTCGGGTGAACGTTCCCAACCCGCCACGAAACTCAAACTCCATTCGCACCCCCTCTCGTACTCGTGGAGGTAGCTTCCGCAGTCGGCGAAGGCGGTAATTGATAGGGGTATTTTATGGAACGTAGCTTGTAGGAATTGGACAATTTTTACACAAACGAGGCGCGTCAATCTGTATTTGTAGGGGCGCAATGCCTTGCGCCCTACAAAGGGCGCAAGGCATCGAAGCCCCTACAAGAAATTTTTATAGACCTTTAAATACCGTATGGAGTATCATAATTCTGGGAAATGCTATAGGCTAGACTAAAGAAAACCCCTAAACTTGACTTGGCTATGAGTTACCAAAATATTATTACCATCGAAGCCGGTAAGCGAGGAGGCAAGCCTTGCATTCGGCGAATGCGAATTACAGTGTATGATGTATTGGGTTGGTTGGCAGCAGGAATGTCCCATGCAGAAATCTTAGATGATTTTCCAGAGTTAACTGAGGAAGATATCAAAGCTTGTTTGGAGTTTGCAGCTGACCGAGAGCGCCGCCTAATTGCTGTGGTAGGGGGTCTGTTGAGGTAACGAGATAGGTTAGGATGAGGCAATTAGGCAGTCACGAGATTGCACAAGTTTGAATGAAAATACCGAAATCGTTACACTTCTAGCTCTGGTTTCTATAAAGAAAACACAGTTCTCAGAGCATTATCAATTTTTAGTAAAAGTTCGGGTTCAAGTTCACCGCGAATGGCAACCAAGCGAGATCGATAATCAATCGGGCGGGTTTGCAAGCAATCTGCAATAGATTGTTTAGTCAATCCATTCCCTGCCGATGGCAAAATCTCAACATTTGTTATAATCCGAGCTTTTTTGTCGCTCCATGCCGTAATCGGGACAACTTGAATAACGGGTACTCGCTCATTGTAGGTGTTATTTGTAACCACAATACAAGGTCTAATTTTTCCAGTTTCTGAACCTTTGGTCGGGTTAAGATTAACATCAATAATTATACCCCGATAGAGTTTTATTCTTTCGGCCATTCTTCTAACCCAGATTCAGCTAGTGCTTGTAACTCGGGTTCTTCTTCATAGATTTCCGCATAAAGGGCGGCTGATTCCTGTAATTGAGCTGATTCTAAAGCCGATTGGAATCGTTGCAGGGCTGCCATAACAAGCGCCCTCGAATCTTGAAACCCATAGTCTTGGAACTGTTCAACAAATTGGCTGATTGAATCATCCAGTTTAAATGTATATTCTTTCACCTTCTCTATCCTCTCGAACGAAACGGCTAATCAATAAAGCGGAATGTTGAGTAAAACCCTAACCCTCCCCAAAATATCGGGGAGGGCGATCGCACCCCCAAACCTAAAGCGTTTGAGGAGCCTTCAAATCCCTGCCAATGGCTTAATCCACTGTCTCATTCACCGGGAAGCGATTAATCAACTGAATTGCCCGATAAGCATTCACCTTTAACCCCTCAGAAATATGAGGAACGTAGGGAATCTGAGACAAGAAATCCAAAGTCCGGCGCAACATCCGCACAATATCCCCCTCATCTAAACTCGTATTCGCACAGAGTTCGTTCCATTCCACTCCCAGCGCCCACTCTTCCACGATCGCAATTAATTGCCTTTCCAACCAAATCGGCAGGGTCACCCGATGCCGGTGTTGCAGTTGAAACAGTTTCCGTCGTTCTCCTTGCAGTTGCGATAACGCCCCATCCACCTCTCGGGACAGATTATAATTCGTCCAATTATCGGGACGAGAAACCTCTGTCACCAAGGCGGCACAAGCACAAGCAAACTGATGGGGTTCTAACCATTCCAAACAGCCGGACATCAGGGCCAATCCTAACCACAACTCGTTATCTCCCCGAATCGCTGCTGCACTTTCCCCCAAGGAAGTCACCTCAAAGGTCAGATTTTCGATCGCATCTTCATCCCCATCGGTTTGGGTTTCCAACTGTCGTAAACATCCCACCTGTTGCAGAATATTAATCAAATCCAGAAACTCTTCCCAGTGCGCCGTCAGATGGCTATCCAGCTTATTTTTAACCTTGGATAGGTCACTTTCTAGTCTCTTATAGCGTTTGAAATGTTTAACCAGAGTACCGGGATGTCCATATTGATTCAGGGGATGGTCCTTGAGTTGACCTTGCAGGGCCGCAATTCGCCCCTCCTGTTCCACGACTTCTGGCGCATAAAAGGTGGGAACTGAACTGGGAATCAACTGAGCGATCGCCGCTGTATCTTCATTCCCCTTGCGCGATTGTCCCGGTTTCAACACCAATTCCCCCGGAGGTATCGGGGATTCAAATTGATTCCACTTCGGAAGCGGTTCATGCAATTCCACCACATCCAGTCCGGTCCCCACATACCAGCGATTACTTTGACTCAGACAGACCAAAATCGGCGATTTCCCAGGTCCCGGTGCTTTGGCGACCAAAACCGCCAAAATGGGTTCTTTGGTGACAATATGACGGCCTTTGAGACTGAGCAACTGTCCCGGTTCAGCCGTTGGCAGGGCTTGAGCGGCGATCGTCCGGGTGGATTCTCGCGCTTGCTCCTCTAGGGTTTTGAGCAGTTGCTTTTCCACCTTCATGCGATCGCGTAATTTTTGATATCCCTTGCACAGGTCCTCATCCACCCCTTGTAACTGCTTTTTCAAACTCGCCAGTTCCTGGGTTTGTTTGGAAATATCTTGGAGTTTCGGTTGCAGGTGCAAGGTTGCCAAATACTGCCCAAAACTCGATTCCACCAGTTCTTTGGTTTCTTCTAAAGTATGGGTTTGCAGCAAATTTAAGACCATCCCGTAAGTGGGAGTAAACTGACTCACCAACGGGTCCGGTCCCACAGTCGCTAAGTAGGACGCTTCTTTTGCCCCTTCAAACCGGGTCTGCACCGTGACCACATACCCCCGTTCATCCATCCCTCGACGACCGGCGCGACCGGACATTTGGAGGAATTCTGAGGCTTTTAAAAGTCGATGTCCATCATCGGTGCGCTTGGATAAACTAGAAATCACTGTCGTTCTAGCAGGCATATTAATACCTGCCGCCAGGGTTTCCGTGGCAAAGACGACTTTAATTAACCCCGCCTGAAACAGTTCTTCGACTAATCCTTTCCAAGCGGGCAAAATTCCGGCATGATGGGCAGCAATTCCCCGCAGCAGGGGTTGCAGTTGTCCTGTGCGTTCCGCTTCTGGGTTTTTGGCTAAAAATTCATGGACTCGTTTATGCAGTTGGGCCGCTTCTTTCGGACTGACGAGACTCAGATCCGAAACTTGGGTCACTGCATCATCACATCGCCGACGACTGAAGATGAAGTAAATCGCCGGAAGCATATTTTTTTCATGCAAATGGGTCAATAACTCGATTAACCCCGGTTCGTCTCGATTCGACCCTCTGCCTTTCCCTGGGGTTTTAATCAGGCGCTGGTTGATTTTAGTGCCATCTTTACTCAGCAGGGGAAATAGTCCCTTGGCGCTGCAAAAGTAATATTCCAGGGGAACGGGTCGATAGTCGGAGTAAATTAACTCGGTGGGACCGTGGACTTCGGAGATCCATTCGGTCAACTGTCCGGCATTGGCAACGGTGGCAGAGAGGGCCACTAGCTGAATCTCTGGAGGACAGTAGATAATTGATTCTTCCCAGACGGTTCCCCGTTGGCGATCGTTCATGTAGTGGCATTCGTCCAGAACCACTGCCTCAACCCCATGCAAGGAGGTCCCCACGGCCCCGATGGAGGTGCCATAGAGCATATTTCTAAAAATTTCCGTGGTCATCACCAACACCGCTGCATCCCGGTTGATGGAGATATCCCCGGTGAGGAGTCCCACGTTTTCCTCCCCAAACTGTTGGCGAAAGTCGCGCAGTTTTTGGTTAGAGAGGGCCTTGAGGGGGGTGGTGTAAAAGACTCGTCCACCCCGTTTTAAGGCGCGGTGGATGGTGTATTCTCCAATTAAGGTTTTTCCGGACCCCGTGGGCGCACAAACCACCACGGACCGGCCTGCTTCTAAGGCGGCGATCGCCTCATGCTGAAATCGATCTAACGCAAAGGGAAACAGGTTGTTTGA
Organism: uncultured cyanobacterium; assembly: GCA_963821735.1. Classification (GTDB taxonomy): domain Bacteria; phylum Cyanobacteriota; class Cyanobacteriia; order Cyanobacteriales; family Laspinemataceae; genus Laspinema. The sequence continues at coordinate 65,167 of CAWGFK010000060.1, read as the reverse complement.
CTCAAATTTTTTCAAGATAGGGGTACTGTTCACGCCCAAAAATTCCTAGTGCTTTTGTTTACTGTTTTTTCAAATCGGTTTGCCTGGGTCGCTCGTGTGATCTAGCAGTTGCTTTAGTTAGCAGTCGGATACGTTTTTTAAGCCTTCTCCTGATGCTGCCCTTAGAATTTTGCTCGCTTCCCAATTGCCTGACCGATTTGGGCGGGGGGTTGCCCGTTGGCTGGCTCTGACCCCCTCTTCTTTATTAAAATCCCATTATTCTTTGGTGATTATTATAGCAATCTTCTGGGTTATCCTTCGAGTTGAGTTTATACCTGTTCTGGTTTCAAAAAAATGACGGGTCATCTCGCCAATTCTTGGCTTTTATTGTTGAATTTTTGAATGATGACCTTGGGGGTTTTCCTTGTCCAGGTATCCCCTCGCTTCCAGTCTCTCCAGTCGGTTGAACTTGTTCGCTATTAACAATTGTCAACCTTCAAACCGAGATAGACCAAACTGGGTTACAAGCGGCGCATCAGTTCACTTAACAGAGAACCGGGGACTCGCGATAATGCCCGAGTTTGTCCCTCGATGCCAAATTCCCCATAAATAGTGCGGACAATTTGGACAATATAGGCCCAAGCATTTTGATGTCGTTCCGGTTGGTCTTCAGTGGCCGTTGCCCCTTGGATATAATGATCCAGGGCAGCATGGAGATGTTGAGCGCGGCAGGTGGCATCGGGGATGGCGCTGGTTTGGGTCACCAGTTGATAATGGGCCAATCCCACGTTGGTATGAGCGGCAATCAAATCAAAGGCTAAGATTTTTTGGGGAGAAGACAGACCCCCGGCCTGTTGAGAGAGTGTCTCTCCCAAGGTAATGGCTGCATCGTAGGCGGCGATCGCCTCAGTTAAAAATTCCGCCCGCAGTTCCGGTTCCGATTCCGAGTGATTGGCCAAATGCCAATAGGCGGTTCCTAAATTATTTTGAGTCGCAGCATGAGCCGTGGGAAGTTTCTGTTTTGTTCGATACATTAATGCAATCTGATAGGCGGCGATCGCCAGCATTAGATAATCTTTCGGTTTTTCATATTGGGCTAAATTCCAATAGGCTGTCCCCAAATTATTTTGAATCATCCCATATTCTAGGGGTTGTTCCGATCGCGAATGATGTCGCAACGCTTCACTATAGGCCGAGACGGCTTGTTTTAAATTCTCCACCGCATCCCGATGTTGGGCCAAGTTCCAATAGGCAGTTCCCAAATTATTCTGAGTCGCAGCATAAGGCCGCAGATCCCCACCGGCTTCCCCCTTCCGATAGTGTAAGGCTTGTTGGTAGGCCCCGATGGAACGTTCTAAATTCTCCTGACGGTCTTGATACCGGGCCAATTCGCTATAGACTGCCCCTAAATTATTCTGAATCCGCGCCCAGACAGCGGGTTGGGCCTCCGCATCCAGATGTTGCAATCCCTGGTGATAGAGTTCAACCGCCTTGAATAAGTGCGGTAGTTTCTCTTCCGGTTGCAATTGATAGCGCGATCGCATCCAGTGACAATTTCCCAGGTCATTGGCCAAATCCCCCCACTCCGGCGCATCCTTCTCCATCAAGGCGATCGCCTCTTCATATGCCAGAATCGCCAGAGTCAAATATTGCGGCAACAACTCCGGGGAGACTGTCGCCCCATTTTGGCCTCCACTATTGCCCTTCGATAACCCATCCCGATAAAACGAACCCAATTTCAGATAAGCATCCGCCAGTTTCCCCCGAGAAGTCCCGCTATGGTGCAGTTGTTCCACCTGTTCCAAGAGTGTCAGAGGCAGAGTATTGGCCGCAGAAGGCACAACTTCCGCCTTGACATCAGCGCTCGTTCGTGCATTAACCGTAGCCCAGACTAATTCCACCAGCTTTGCTGGAGGTTTGGGGGGGAGTGGGGGAGATGGGGGAGATAGGGGGGATGGGGGAGATAGGGGGGAGATAGGGGTGATGACTAGGGGGGTGGGGGTTTTGTGGGGGAGGTAGTCGCCTTCTGTTTCTAGGCGAGATTGTTCTAAGGGGAGTAATTGTCGCGGTGGAGTATTTTCTTGGGGTAACCGGGGGATGACTGAGGATGCTTCAATGGTGGTTTGACTGTACTCTGGAGACGGGGCGACGGGAGTGGGTTCGCCCTCAAACTCAAACAGTCCTGTGCGACAATGCCAAAATTGGGGTGCAGATTGGGCGATGGTTCGACCCCAAGGACGAGATACCCAGAGTAGGATACTACAAGAAAACAGGCGATCGCCTGGATCACTCAAACGGCCCTCACTCGCCTCTAAGTCCGCTAAAAAGGACCATTGCACCGCTGGACTCGCCTTGGTTAATTTTTCCAATCCCAGGACCTGAAACACCGGCAAAGGCGATCGCCGATCCGGTAGCGGATGACGAGAGATCCATCCCTCAATTTGGGCGACTGGATTGGGGTCCTGAAGATTTAACTCCAAACTCACCAATCGGGGATATTGGGATTTACCCGTTTTCCCCCCTCCATTCTCCTGGGTTTCCCCACATCCACAATCCGCTTGCAAATCCGCAACTAAACCCTTTGCCAATCGGTTTCGCAGAGGCAAGTCATCACAGACCGCCACAAAAATTTGACGGCGTAAATTCAGACTCAGCGCCAGTTTAAGCTGCTTGTAGGTTTGCCGATTAACGTCCAAAACTGTTAGGGGAAGAATATCCGTTACGATCATCGTATCAGGATCACGAGTGCAGGGAATAAGGATGCAAACTCTGCCGAGGGGACACTGAACACTTAACTCCATCGGCAAAGTTGGCGTGAACAGATACTCTTTCCAGGAGTTCCTCAAAGGTTCAGGAGGGATAACACCTGGGCGATCGTCCGGAACAATTCAAAAAAGAAACGACAGCAAGTCGTTACTACAAACATTCAGAAACAACTTCAGTCATCTCCTGCTTTGTTCGTAGTGACGAACTCCGTCGTCTCCCCCAGTTCGTAAAAGAGGTTTAAAAAGGCTGTTCTAATTAGCTGACGTTAGAAATCGAGGCCGCTAAAACCAATAAACCGCTGACTAATAAAAGGCCCAAAACTGCCTGGACCGCGTAGTTACGTTTTTCCGTGGTCGTTGGAGGGGTGGCGGTGTACATTTTCGGCTCTTTTGCAAAATTATTGAGCAATCCGCCTTCATCTTCACTATAGGGCATTTTTTAAAACCTCAGTCTTTCTACCTACTTAATTTTACTCTATCAGATGCCGGGAAAGATTGATCCCGGAATCATCAATTTTATCCACAACCCCATCTGGGAACGCGGGAGGATGGGGAGGATGGGGGAGATGGGGAGGATGGGGGAGATCTTTCGTAGTAACGACTTCAGTCGTTGCTCTCGTGTGATGGCGATCGCCATCACACGAGCAATTGGAGGGTCTACCGCCTACCGGCTTGTGGACTGGATCTTAAGCCTCCAAGAGATCGTTAGGAATCACGTAAGAATAACTTGAACAATTTTTCCCGGAAAGCACCATTCAGCGAGAATTTCAGATAAAATTTGCACAACTTATTTTTACATGATGCGTTACATGGCTTCAGCCATGTAACGAGGAAACGGCTAAAGTCGTTACTACGAACTAGAGGAACGGAGTATAAAATTTTCTCACAAGCTCTTGACAAAATGCCGACAATCTGTATAGACACAACACTTTTGACTGCCGTCGGATAATTCAGACGAACTTATCTAACCGAAAGTTATAAGTAGCGTTATTGAATTTTCAGAAATTCGGAAAAAATAGAGACCATTAGCTCAGAAGGGCAAAAGAACACCCCATGAAAAATCTGCCTCTTCTATTAGGGGATTACAAAATATAAATCCTCCAAACGTTCAACTGAAAGGAAGGTATCTGTAGGGGCGCAATGCTTGCGCCCCTTGCAAGCATTGCGCCCTACATGACGGGGCTACTCCGTTGAACACTTACTACGAACGAACGTTTTGGAGATTTTATTTTTTGGAGTTCCCTTAGAGTTAAAAAAACTTGGAAGACAACCGGGTTTCTTGACAATATTTTTGCTGCATGACTTACGCAGAAGTTGAGCAATTGTAGGGTGTACAGTAGCCGCCCTAAAATTGCTCAACTGAGTTAACCCTACAGATAGAGGGTGGAAAATTTTCTCTATCAAGGGGCGATCGTACCCGTCAAGGGAGAACTCGCACTGGCGGCAGATTTAATGGGAATACGACCGGCGAGATAGGCTAGACGCCCCGCTTCTACCCCTTGAGCCATCGCCCTAGCCATTGCTGCGGGATTTTGGGCGAGGGCGATCGCACTATTAATCAGGACCAAATCCGCCCCCATCTCCATCGCTAGGGCCGCCTCGGAAGGGACCCCAATCCCGGCATCCACCACCACCGGCACTTGAGCATTCTCAATAATAATCGCAATATTTGCAGCGGTACTAATTCCCTGTCCGGACCCAATCGGTGACCCCAAGGGCATCACTGTAGCACAGCCCACCTCTTCTAACCGCTTGGCTAACATCGGGTCCGCATTAATATAAGGCAACACCGCAAACCCTTCTTTGACTAATTGTTCCGCTGCTTGCAAGGTCCCGATCGGGTCCGGTAACAGATATTTCGGGTCGGGAATCACCTCTAATTTGACAAAATTATTCTCCTCTTGACCCAGGAGTTTCGCCATTTCTCGACCCAATCTCGCCACCCGAATCGCTTCCTCAGCGGTTTGACATCCCGCAGTATTCGGCAACATCCAGATTTTACTCCAGTCGATCGCCTCGGCTAATCCTTCATGTCCCGGTGCATTGGTTTGGACTCGACGCACCGCCACGGTGACGATTTCACAACCACTGGCGATAATACTTTGCTGCATTTCCTCCATTGACCGATATCTACCCGTCCCCGTCATCAACCGCGACTGGAACGATCGCCCTGCAATGGTAACTGGCTGATCTAACTGCTGTAACAAAGATTCCGGAGACGGAACAGAGGGTTTGGCCGTGGCGTAGATGAGAGAATTACTCATAGGAGTTCCAGTAGATTGAGGAGATGAGGTCAAAAATCGCTGATGACTAAAGTGCGGCAGCAGGGGATCGGTATTCTCATTGAGAATCCAATCGGCAATCAAGGCAGCGGTAATCGGTGCTAGTAAAATTCCGTTGCGATAGTGTCCCGTGGCTAAGGTTAAATTGGCGATCGCACTGGGACCCAAAACCGGCCATTCATCCGGGGTCGCCGGTCGATATCCCCACCAACATTCACTAATCGGATAATCCGCCAGGACCGGATAGAGTCGCATCGCCCGTTCTAACAAGAGTTTGAGTCCCGCCGGGGTGTTACCCGGAGTAAACCCCACATCCTCACTGGTGGCCCCAATAATAATCCGGCCATCCCGTCGCGGAACGATGTAGGTTTCTGGTCCAAATAAGACCCGAGTTAGAGGTGGCACAGGAGAGTTCACAGGGGCTTGCACCGACAGCATCTGCCCTTTTTTAGGATGAACCGGAATTGGCAGGAGTTGATGACTCCAGGCCCCCGTTGCCAGGACATAATGGGCCGCGTGTAATTCTCCCTGGTTCGTCCGCAAGGCGACTGCCTGCTGTTGTCGCTGGATCATCCCTTCAATGATCACCCCCTCGCGAATCTCGACTGCCAATTCTCGGGCTGCCTTTAATAACGCATCGGCAAGGGCGCGATTATCCACTTGTCCATCTTCGGGATACCACCACCCGCCAACGACCGCCTCTCCTAAACCCGCTTGGTACAGGTCGAGGTGACATTTGTCAACCCAAGTGGCGGGAAATTCTGAATCCGTGGGTGAGGGGTTCCCCGGTGAGGGAGTTTCATAAACCGGGGCGAGGATCCCCCCGGGCCAATAGCCGGTAGAGACGCCGCTGAGGTCTTCTATTTTGCTAATCCAGTCCGGATAGAGCGATCGCGATCGCAAGCACAAATCCAGCATCGGTCCCGGGGGAACCGCCTCCGCTTGCGGGGCCAACATTCCCGCTGCCGCATAAGTTGCTCCTTCCTGGAGCGATCGCGTACAAACCGTCACCGAGGCCCCACGCAGTTTCAGGTCAATGGCAATGGAGAGACCGATAATGCCACCGCCAATAATAATGATGTCGTTTGATGTCTTCATTAAAAAATTAGGGTAATTTTTTTTATAAAAATAAGGTTCTTGTCAAGTTCCAATCCCGAAGATTAGTTTAAATTTTCCCCAAATATGGCACTCTGTGGTATTTAATGAATCCGCAGAAAGCAGGATATAATTTAGACAAATGCTTTGCCTAGCTATGAAAAAACTGCCCTTAAATTATTAATTCTTAATACTCAATGCCGTTCAAGCCTTAACCTTCTGCTGTCCAGACTGGATTTTCACCTTGTCCCCAGAACCCGTCATATTTTGTCAACTTTACATCACCTAAAACTTGGGTTTGACAAGCTAATCGCAGATTTTTTGAGAGAGAATGAGGAGGGAGCGATCGCCGAGTTCGGTCCCGCCAATTGGGAGCCGAAACTTCCCCTTCAATCTCCACCGCACAAGTGCCACAACTACCAAGGCCCCGACAATTAATCAATTTGGCCTTGCCATTGTACAGGTCAATCCCATTGTCTAACAAAACCTGCCGGAGATTAGCCCCGCGATCGCACTGTAAGCTCTTTCCCGCCACTTCTACTTTTGGCATCTCAACTCACTCAAAGCATTTCACTCTCTATTTTTACACTTTTTGGGGAGATGGTGGATGGGGGAGATGGGGAGGATGGGGGAGATGGGGGAGATGGGGGAGATGGGGGAGATGGGGGAGATGGGGGAGATGGGGGAGATGGGGGAGTTATGGGGGAGATGGGGAGGATGTTTGTAGTAACGGCCCCCCTGTCCGGACCCTCCAGTTCCCAAACAGGCGCTTAAGCCCCTCCTGGTGAGTGTCACGGCTTCAGCTATGAAACGACTGAAGTCGTTACTACGAACTAAGGGAACTCCAAAAAATAAAATCTCCAAAACGTTCGTTCGTAGTCACTGCTCAACGGAGTAGCCCCGTCAATGTAGGGGCGTATTGCATACGCCCTGGGGCCTGCACATTTACTCCGACAGATACCTTTCTTTCAGTTGAACGTTTGGAGGATTTATATTTTGCAATCCCCCCAGAGAACGACTGAAGTCGTTACTACGAACGGGGAAGTACGACTGAAGTCGTTACTACGAACAGCCTTCCCATTTCCCCTATCCAATGACCAATGACCAATGACCAATGACAAAAACTATGAACGCAGATAGCACCAACCGGATTTGGATCTACGACACCACCTTAAGAGATGGATCTCAGCGCGAGGGGATGTCCCTGTCTATTGAGGATAAATTGCGAATTGCTCATCGCCTCGATCGCCTGGGGGTCCCATTTATTGAAGGCGGATGGCCTGGGGCCAATCCCAAGGATGTGCAGTTTTTCTGGAGACTCCAAGAAGAACCCCTGCAAAATGCCGAAGCTGTCGCCTTTTGTTCCACCCGTCGTCCGGGAAAAACGGCGGCAGAGGACCCCATGTTACAGCCGATTCTCTCTGCCGGGACCCGCTGGGTGACAATTTTTGGCAAATCCTGGGACCTTCATGTGATTGAAGGACTCAATACCACCCTGGAAGAAAACCTAGAGATGATCCGCGATACCATCGAGTTTTTGCGGAGTCAGGGACGACAGGTGATTTATGATGCCGAACACTGGTTTGATGGCTACAAACACAATCCCACTTATGCGCTGAAGACTCTAGAAACGGCGATCGCTGCCGGTGCGGAATGGATTGTTTTCTGCGACACCAATGGCGGCACCCTCCCCCATGAAATCAGCCAAATCACGAGCACTGTGATTCAAACCCTTCGCCAAAATACTGATATCCCCATCAATTTTGGCATCCACACCCACAATGACGCTGAAACGGCAGTTGCCAACGCTTTAACTGCGGTTCTGGAAGGAGTCCGCATGGTTCAAGGCACCATTAATGGCTATGGCGAACGCTGCGGCAATGCCAACCTTTGCTCTTTAATTCCCAATCTTCAGCTTAAATTGGGCTATGATTGCATCGACCCGAGTCACTTGGTGAAACTCACCGAAACCAGTCGCTATATCAGCGAAGTTGCGAATCTCGCCCCGGATGATCATGCTCCGTTTGTAGGACTTTCAGCCTTTGCTCATAAGGGGGGAATTCACGTTTCTGCGGTTCAGCGCAATCCCTTGACTTATGAACATTTACAACCGGAATTAATCGGCAATAAGCGCCGAATTGTGGTTTCGGACCAAGCGGGGATGAGTAATATTTTGGCCAAGGCGGCGACGTTTGGGATTGACCTGAATAAAAAAGACCCCAAATGTCGGCAGATTTTGGAGAAATTGAAAGAGTTAGAAAATCAGGGCTATCAATTTGAGGCGGCGGAAGCGAGTTTTGAATTGTTAATGCATGAAGCAGTAGGCGATCGCCAGACGTTTTTTGAAATTAAAGGCTTTCACGTCCATTGCGAACAACTCGACGGAATGACCAATGTTCTGGCAACGGTTAAGGTTGGGGTGAATGGCAAAAATATTTTAGAAGCGGCTGAAGGCAATGGTCCAGTTTCAGCTTTAGATGCCGCCCTGCGGAAAGCGTTGGTTAATTTTTATCCGGCTTTAGCGGACTTCCAACTCACGGATTATAAGGTGAGAATTCTGGATGGCGGGGCCGGAACTTCGGCCAAAACTCGGGTTTTAGTGGAATCAAGCAATGGTCAGCAACGCTGGACGACGGTGGGGGTTTCTACTAATATTATTGAAGCCTCCTATCAAGCAGTGGTGGAAGGATTGGAATATGGGTTGATTCTGCAAAACCAAGGAAAGGAAGTAGCTACGGTTTCCTAGGAGGATATTCAACTCAAGGGATTGCCAAACATAAATCATCTAAACGTTCGTAGTAACCCCTGAAGGGGTTTCTTTAAGAGAAATCAGTCAAGGAGTCACTACGAACGTTTTTGGGATTTTATTTTTTAGAGTTTCCTAATAGTGTTTAGGGGAATTGCCCTCTTTTCTTGATTTTTTATTTTTTGATGGTTATTGTTTCTGCGGATGACGGTTAGCAGATTTGGCAACTCTCTCTGGATAGAGAATAGATTCAGAAGGAGAATCACGGGGTGAGTCACTTATCAAACTGTCACAGACGGTCCGGTAGCTGCTTAAGACTGGAATAATAATAAAGTGATTCTTAATTGTCTAGGATTTTAGCCCTCATGCAGCGCTTAGAAAATTCCACTGCCTCTGAAATCAGTTTTTCTCAGGTTCCCGAAGATCCTCGCGTCGAGCTCTCTGTTGCGGAAAGGTTGGGAGAATGCCAGGAAAATTTATTACGAGTTTTAGTGGTTGCCTCTGGGGGTTGCACGGCGTTGAGTTTGTTGGCGTCGCCGATGGTGGGACAAATTGAAGCGGTGGATAGCAATCCGGCTCAATTGCATTTAGTGGAGTTGCGCCGTCAGGCATTGCTACATTTACCGTTATTTGATCAGATGGCGCTGATTGGGGGCGATCGCACTACGAGCAGTCGAGAACGACTGGACCTCTACAAAGAATTGCGGCCCCATCTTCCAGAAGCGACGTTATCCTTCTGGGATGCTCGACTCGACCAAATTGCCGTGGGAATCAATCAGGTGGGCCGATTTGAGACCCTGACGACCCAGTTAGCGGCCCAATTTTCGGCGTTGGGGTTGGATCCGCTACAAAATCCAGCCCAAAGTCTGGCGCATCCCGGGTGGCAAGAGTGGGTTGAGTCGATTTTCACCCCCGAGGAGTTGGTGAACATTTTTGGAGAAATTCCGGTGAAGGGGTGGCAGGGACTTTCATTTGGGGAGCATTTTGCTCAGAGGTTGGCAGTGGCCCTCAACAAGATGCCTCCCCAAGAAAATTATTTTATGACCCAACTGTTTGCCAACTCCTACGCTGAGGGGTTAAAAGGGGTCCCTGTTTATTTACAAAATCTTGCTCAAGGGACGATTTTGGCCCTGGGTACCCAGCGCCTCAAACTGCATGGCGGTCAGTTTTTAGAAAAAGTTGTGGAACTGGGTCAATCGGGGGGATTTGACCTAATTTCTATGTCCAATTTTGGGGAGGGGATGGACCCGGATGAGTTAGCGGGGGCGATCGCCAAGATGACGCAATACTTAAATCCCGGTGGGGCTTTAATCGGACGCCGACTCCAGGGTAATTATGATTTAGGGGCGCTGATGGGCCAGTCGTTGCACGTGGATCGGGAATGGAGCGATAGATTACTAGGGATGGAACGCTCATATCTCTATGAAGAGGTGGTGTTGGGGTTTGCCTGATGAGACCCAATCCAGTTGTCAAAAGTCTTTTTTACTCTATAGCCCGCGCAGGCGGGCTTCGTCCTGTATAGCCTCCGGGCTTGAGCCTGCGGGTTTTTGTTTTTTTACTCTATAGCCCGCGCAGGCGGGCTTCGTCCGTATAGCCCCAGGTTTGAGCCTGCGGGTTTTTGTTTTTTTGCTCTTAGCCCGCGCAGGCGGGCTTCGTTCGTATAGCCTCCAGGCTTGAGCCTGCGGGTTTTTGCAGACTTCACCCCCTCTGGATGGCTGTGAAATCCGAAGTCCCTGCCCCTTAACTCTTTTTAGTGAGGCAAATTCTCCACAACTCGATTGTTTTCTCACTGAAGCGAGATAAAATTGGCAGTGAACAAAAACTCACTTATTTGCATCTAAGACCAAGGCAACAGTCGTCGTTACATAAGGGTGAGAGAACTGCTGTGATTCCGCAAGAATTTTTAAAAGTGGTAACAGTCGAACGGGGCGTCTCGGACTCGGAAATTCAGGTCTTATCTTATGCGCTTCATGGTGAATCGATCGCCGCGATCGCAATTAACCTGGGGATTCGACCTGAAGCGGTCCGCAAACGACTCGGTGAAGTGTACAAAAAATTTAAAATCGGGGGCGCTGGACCCGGTAAAATGGCCAAGTTACAACAAATTCTCGTCAGCGAGTATCAGGACCATCAGACCGGGATCAGCTTAAACAGTAACGGACTCCAGAATGGGTCCGCTTCTTGTGTTAAATCCATTTATGATTGGGGCGAGGCACCGGATAGTTCGATTTTTTATGGGCGAGATCTGGAACTCGCCACCCTATCTCAGTGGATTTTAGAGCAAGAGTGCCGGGTGGTCTCCATTTTGGGGATGGCAGGGATGGGTAAAACTGCGCTGTCTGTTAAATTGGCTCACCAAATTAAAGAGCAATTTGATACGGTGTTATGGCGAAATTTGCGCCAAGGTCCATCCCTAACTGACCTCCTGGATAATTTACTTAAATTGCTCTACCCTCATCAGGGCGCTTATTCCATTCCGGATCTCAATGACAAAATCTCCCTATTCCTAGAATATTGTCGCCGTCATCGCTGTTTATTAATCCTGGATGGTGTGGAAACCCTGTTAAAAGGGGGTGAACTCTCGGGACAGTATGGGGAAGGTTATTCCGAGTATGGAGACTTTTTTAAACGGCTTTCCTGCCAACCCCACAAGAGCTGTGTGCTGATGACCAGTTGGGAAAATCCCAAAGAAATTAGTTTACAAGAAGGGGATTATTTACCCGTTCGGTCTCTACAATTGACGGGGTTAAATGCAGAGGCATCTACTCAAATTTTAAAAGATAAAGGATTGATTGTTGAACCCGCCTGGGCTAATTTATTTGACCTATATCGAGGCAATCCTTTAGAACTGAAAATTGCAGCGCGGACGATTCAAGAATTATTTGGGGGCCAAGTTGCGGCATTTCTGAAACATGGCACGTTAGTGTTTGGGGAAATCGGTGAGTTGCTCGCCCAACAGTGCGATCGCTTGTCTGGATTAGAAACAGAAATTCTCTATTGGCTGGCGATCGAGCGTCAACCTCTATCGTTAGAGCGTCTACGTCAGAATATGTTATTGCCGGTGCCGTTACAGGAATTATTAGAAGCGGTGGCTTCTTTGGGACGGCGATCGCTGCTTGAAAAAATAGCGGACCCTGAGCGGGCTTTATTTTCCCTCCCGCCCGTTTTGTTGGAATATGTCACGACGGCGTTGATGAGTCAACTTTTTGATGAATTACAGGAGGTTTTTAACACCAAAAAGCCGGAGAAATTTTTGCTGTTCCGTAGTCATGCCTTGGTGCAACCCGAGGCAGCACCCCAGGTTCAACAGGAACAACTTGAGCAGATGATCGCGCCCCTAGGCGATCGCCTCCGACGCACGATTCGGAGTGAAAGTCGGATCGTTGATTATTTAACCCAAATTGACACCCTCTTGCAAGGAGAACCGACTCTAGAAACTGGCTATAGCAGTGGAAATGTCAAGAGTCTCCTAAAATCCCTCCAACCGGAGAAAAAATAAGCGATCGCGCTTCACAGGAAACAGACAACCCACCACCCACCACCGCCAACCCCAAAACCCAGGGAAGGGGGCAACAGAAAGCCTTGTTCCGGGTCATTTTTGTTGGACGCATCTACTTTTTCCATTCCCCTCCCCAAGACATAGGGGAGGGTCAAGGTCCCATCCAGAATCCAAGTTAAGCTGTTTCTCCCCAATCTCCCCAATCTTCCCAATCTCCCCAATCTCCCCAATCTTGTCAAACAATTTGGAAAATTTGTGATAAACTACTTTAGTAGAGAAAAAACTCTACACTAAAAATCAAACCCAATTCCGTACCCATAGCAAGCGCCAAAGCGAGCTCACCGATCAAGAAGTTCGACTTCGACCCTGTGCGATCGCCCTGCGGATTGATTGGCTATACCGTAGGAAGCCAATCTCGCTACTGACTGTTTTAGGTAGCCCCAACAAGTTTAATCCTTCCCGAAATGTGGAGACTTTCTGACTCGTAAGAAAGCGCCTCCCACCTGACTCGGCTCGATGCGATCGCCATCCCGGGCAAGCGTAACCGATAGGGTTAGGGGTTTGCTCATAGCCAGGACCGCAGGAATCGAGAATCAGGTTAAAGGCCCTCGGGAGTCCGAAATTAGGCGATTTGTAAAAAAAATCAAAAATAGACTTGCCAAAAGTAGCGTGCTACGATAAAAGATATAAAGTAGCTTTCCAACCGATTACCGAATCTAGGATTTTTCCGAACCGGCACTCAACTCACTGAAGTTGAGGACTGCCCCGATCAATCCAGATAGCGAAGATACCGTGGCTCGACATTATTTGATAGTCGAGAACCGATCATTATTTCTCCCCTTGACCTAGAATATCGGCTAGAGCAAAAAGAAAGGACTTTCCAATGGTTCAAAACGTTTCCTTAGCTTCAGGTGGTTTACACAAACCGTGCAAATCTCCCGATTATATACCCTGTTCGGCTGGAAGTGTGTCAAGGCCGATGCCAAACCGACTCGACGGTCTAACGAACTTGACTAGCTGAAACTGATGGTAAAAAATGCAGGCACTTTTTTAAAGAGGTCTGGAAGCGGAAACCCCCAACTTCGCGCTGGAACGGCATACCCCTCCAGCAAAAAACCACCGTCAACTCTACGAGGATGGCGAAGAAAACCTTGCGAAGTATGGTAAAAAGATTGGAAAGCAATTGTATGTTGTTAGAAGTTTTTGGAAAATTAAAGAGGTATTATGACCCAGCAGGTTTGTCACTCGATGGATAAATTACAGCGTCAGGTGCGCTCGTTAGTAGAATCAAAAATCCTCAAGCCCACGGATAGCCTCTGGAAAATCGCTTTTCTCTATGGAGATGAATGGGCTTATTGGAAAAAAGAATTACTTGAATTTGGTTTTTCAATGAAAGATCCGGTGGTTCACTTACTAGCGGTAGAAACCTGGGAAGAAGACGAGTAGAAGCACAGAATCAGGATAAGCGGGAAAAAAACAGAGGAGCGATCGCCTGATCCGTTATTGTTTAGCCCAGATCGATCTAAGGGTTTTCGCTCATCTGTCTTCCCCAAGTGCCCTATTTATAAGCACTGGGATAAAGCCCTAGCCAGTTGTGCAGCGGTTTGATAGCGATCGCTCGGCTTGGATTCAGTAGCCTTTTCGATCGTCTCTCGGACTTGCGGAGTAATGCGCGGATCACCTTTGAGGTTAAACCCATAGCCTGAACCGCGAAGCTCAAAAAACTTCTGAGGACTCTCCCCAGTCAGTAAAAAAATCAACGTAGCACCGATCGCATAAAGATCCGACTGAGTTAATGGCTCACCTCTGTTCTGTTCCGGTGCCGTATAATCCGGTGCGCCAATGCAAGTACCCAAGGGCGTACCAATTTCCTTAACCGCGCCAAAATCCAGTACAATAATTCGATTATCCACCGTCCGCACCATCAAATTAGCCGGTTTGATATCCCGGTGAACAATGGGCGGACTTTGGGCATGAATATACTCCAATACCTCACAAGTTTGAATCATCCAATCGATCGCCTGAGATAAAACAACAGGACCGCGCTGATAAACTCGCTGTTCCAAATCCTGACCGTGGATCATCGCCATTGCCAGATATTTTTTACCCTCATCCACAAAAAAATCATAAAACTGGGGCACCCCAGGATGATTCAACCCCTTGAGGATCCGGGCTTCCCGCTCAAATAACTCCCTTGCTTTGGGAATGCGGGTCATATCTGCATTCATTTCCTTTAACACCAACATTTTGGGACGGGGGTTATTTTCCTCCGGAGGAACGAATGCCAGATAAGTTGTACCCATTCCCCCTTGACCCAAAGTTTTCAAAATTTGATACTCTCGGATCTGCCGTTCCACATGAATCGGCGCGCCGCAGTGAATGCAGAACAGGGTATTGGGCGGATTATTGGCATGAGTGCAAACCGGGGCCGCTGGGACCGCCTGAGAAACCGAGGCTTCCAGGATAAACTTTAACAGGGGACCGCCTCGGGCTAACTGAATTAGCGCCCCATTACTGAGGCGCGATCGCTGTACCGGGTGACCATTGACAAACGTGCCATTAGTCCCATAATTGATCGCCTGCCAGACTTTGCCGTGCGTGCTATCCTGGGTCAGATGTAACTCCAAATGCAGGCGAGACACGACCGGATCATCAAGCACCAGATCATTCTGTTCCGGCGATCGGCCAATGCGAATCACATCAGCATTCTCAAAGCGCCACTGTTTAATCGGAGAATTCGTGTCGTCTACCAAAACCAGAGTAACCACTTCGGCAACTCCTCGAAACATCATTGAAACTGAGTCTTATACCCAACCCGGGTATCAACACTTGTTTTTATAGAGTAGCCCGCGCAGGCGGGCTTTGTCCCTATAGCCCCACCCTTGAGGGTGTGGGTCTTTCTACCGGCGCACTGCAAGCCAAAACCCCGGCTTTCGGTGCGCGGGGATTTACCGATCGCCGACCAGACGCACGAACAGCGATCGCCGTAATATTATCGTGACCGTTATATTGATTCCCTAACTCAATTAACGCCTTAACCCCAGGCTCTAACGGCATTTCTGCACTCAGCAGGGGTTCGACATGAGTCAAATAGTGAGTCTCTAACAAATCATTATCCGTTAGACCATCAGAACCCAGAATCAATAAAGTATCTTCCTCTATCTTAAAAAACTGCACATCGGGGCTGACAAAATCCTCATTGCGAGGGTCCCAGCGCCTGAGTGAGTTGGTAGGCATCAGGACGCAAGTAGGCCGTTTCCGGATCCACACCGCGCTGAATTTCCCGTTGCCCCACTTCATGATCCACCGTAACTTGCTGCAATCCCCGAGACGCGAGTAAAGCGATAGAGACGACTATCTCCCACATGAGCAATCGGCTACATTCTGATCTTGAACTAACACCATCACCAGGGTTGTCCCCATCCGCCCACTGCCTCCACGCTGTTCCGCTTGGTTGAGGTCATAAATTGCCTGATTAGCAAACAACACCCCAGTGGAAATCACCTCTCGATCCGGTAAGCTATCCTGCCAATGGCGATGGAAATATTCCCGCAGCTTTTCCACCGCTAAGGCACTGGCGATTTCCCCGCCTTCATGTCCTCCCATGCCATCACAAAGAATGTAAAGTCCCTTGTGCTGGGTTGAAAACGCTCTCGCACCCTGACGCTGCTTGACTTGGGTTTCAATGCCAAAATCGTCTTCGTTATGGGTGCGTTGCCGTCCAATATCCGTTTGTCCCGATGCTTCGAGGCTTTCTAACAGAATCGGCATGACCATCGTGGGACTATCGTCCAGATCTAGGTTATCCGAGATTGCTCCCAGATAAATTGGGTCCGAGGGAGGGGAACTGATGGGCGTTGCCGGTTGGAGTTTAGATTGCAGGGTTTCCAGGCGCGATCGCAGCAGTTCCACACTGTCCAACTCTGCCGAGGCTAATTCCGCCACCACCTGTTGTAACTCAGCAATCTCATCCTCTTCTGTCTCCGTTGTCAGTTGCGCTGAACTCAAGAGAGTCTGCCAAAACTGCCCTACGGCGGTGAATCTTGGGGTCACATCGGGCAAGTCGAGATACAGACGTTGGAGAGACAAAATTTGGTCTTCTACATCCAGACGGAGATTTTGGGGTTCCAGCAAACTTTGCCGACAATGCCACGGTTCTAATCCGATCCAGAGTTCCGTCACTTCCTGCAACCAGTGGACAATTTGGGAGGGCAGGACCGGGTTAGTCTGGACATATTCGAGTAGGGCCGGTTGAGTGGAACGGTCTTCTAAGAGGATGACCCGGCGATCGCCCCAGTGCCATGCATCATGGATTGCCGGAACGATCGCGTAAAATTGGGAGTGGAGGGCCAGATATGCTTTGGCGATCGCCGGAATTGCCAGCGCCCAAGCGGGATTAGGATTATCCATGCGATCGGGAATTTCTACAGGGTGAGAACTCAAGGCGAATAGGGGCGATTGTTGCAGGGGAATGCAATCGAGTACCTTGACCTGAATTTCCCCCGGGTTGAGTTGATTTAAGGGCAGATCGTCTAAGAGTTGATAGCGTTCCTCTTGGTCTAAAAAGGACCCGGCAGGCAGCATCTCGTCGGTTTCCTCATCGGTTTCCTCGTCGGTTTCCTCGGGTATTTCTAATGCTGCTGCCGCAGGGATGACCCCTGCGGATGGTTCTTCAGATTCTTCAGATAGGGGAGTTTCAGGACTATCCAGGTCCGTCTGTTCTATTGCCGGTTCTGTCTCCGGGGAGTCCTCCTCCAGGGTAGCGACTGTTGGGGTTTCTGCGATCGCCTCAACTTCCAGGGTTTCCGAGGGTTCTGTAGTTTCTTGGATTTGTGCCACCACTTCCGACAGACTGGTGATGGTATCCACGTCGGCAGTCTCAGAAGAAGTAGTTTCAGAGGAAGCAGTCTCAGAGGAAGTCTCAGAAACTTCTTCTTCTGCCTCTTCTGCCTCGGGTTCTATTTCCGTTCCTTCGGGGATATCGGTTTCCAGGGGTTCCGAGACAGACGCCACAGCCATTTCCGCAGTCGGTATGGTTGCCACCGATACGGATTCCTCAACCCCTGGAGTATCAACCGCTTCTGTAACCTCCAGACTCTCGGATACTCGTTGGCGATCGACGATCGCCAGCCAAATTTGCCCCGTGATGGCACCGCAATTATGGCAGTTTAAATCACTGGCAAGCACCGAAGTTCCACATTCCCCACAGGATTTATGGGTGAGGGACATCCCACATTTTTGACAAAACTTGTGGGAGTTAGGGTTCTCGAAATGGCATTTAGGGCAGACAAGCATAGTAATATTCCAGTTCAGAAATTTAAGAGTTTTAATCAACCCGGATTTTTAACGATCGCATCTTAATGTAGGATACTACCTGGATTTTAGCGTTCCTATCCCATCGAGTTAGCAAGCCCAAGGAAGGGGACCCGCACCCTAAAGGGTGGAGCGATACGGACTAGCCCTGTCAAGGCGTATTGATTTGTAGGGGCGCAATGCTTGCGCCCCTACAAGAAACAATGATTTTTCGTCATTAAATTTACCACCTTGACAGGGCTAGGCTATACGGACATTAGCGCAGCCCGGGCCGATTGGGCTATAGCCTGCCTACGCAGCGTCATTCACAAAACAGTCTGTAAGAACCCTTAAAATGCTTGGATCCATTCCTTGACCTCGTATTCGGTCCAAATCCCATTTTTCCAATAAGGGTCACCCTCGACTGCCTCGCGGACGGTTTGTTCATCGGGGGCTTCATAAATCCCAAACACTTTGGTAACATCTTGGGTCGGACCCAGGGTAATCACCAAACCCGCTGCTTTTTGGGCGCTAATTCCATCCAGATGGGCTTGTCGATAAGGGGTTCGTTTTTCCAGCACATCTTCGCAGTAGCTGCCCCACATTACATACTTCGGCATGGTTTAATTTCTGAGAGTAGAGGTTGACAACTGAACCGTTATCTCCCCAGGAATAGGGAAGTTTAACAGGAGGTCGGGAGTATCAACCCCCGACCGTTGGTGTTGGGGAATATGTCCCCGGGAAGAGAGGCGGTTAGCTTCGCAAACTCACCGCAAACTGGCTGACTAAGGCATCCCGAACCTTTTGATGGGCCGGTTCTATCTCTTCGTCGGTGAGGGTGCGATCGCTGGCCCGATACACCAGTCGAAAGGCTAAACTCCGTTGTCCTTCCGGCACATTCTGTCCCCGATAATCATCGAACAGTTGCACCGACTCTAACAAAGACCCCGCAGACTGACTCATCACCCCGGTGAGATCACTCACCGCCACCTCAACCGGCGCATAGAACGCCAAATCCCGGTCTGATGAGGGATAGGAGGAATAAGCGCTAAATTTGCGTCCGAAGGTATCTTGAGTGAGAACATCTAAAATGGGTTGTAACTCCATTTGGAAGATATACACTTCATCGGGCAATTCGCGGTCTTGTCGGAGTTGGGGATGGAGTTGGCCGAAGACCCCGATATTCCGGTCCTGCAACCACAAAGAAGCAGTCCGTCCCGGATGTAACAGGGTGGGATAAGCATTGGATTCAGGACGATAAGCGATTTCCAATCCTAGGCGATCGCAGACACTTTCCAAAATCCCTTTCGCCTCATACCATGACATCGGCTGTTCCCGACCACTGCGGACCCAGCGGCCTACGGTTGGGTCACCGCCTAGAATTCCGGCTAGGGTCTCTTGTTCCTTCAGTCCTTCGCTATCTTTCCAGAATGTGCGACCCAATTCAAACCCATTCAGAGGACCATTGCCTTGGGCTAAATTATACTCAAACGCATCAATTGCCCCAGAGAGCATTTCCGTCCGTAAGGCAGAATATTCCACAAACAGGGGATTGGCTAAAGCAATTTGATTCTCCTGTTCTGCCTTAACTAACGAATAATGCATCAGTTCCGTTAAACCGGCACTGCGGAAGGCCGATCGCAAATCGCGCCTTGCCTGTTGTTCCGGTCCAAGCTGTCCGGCAGCACTTTGCGTCGGTAAGGTTTCGCAGAACTTGTCATACCCATAAAGACGGGCAATTTCTTCGATTAAGTCGATTTCCCGTTCCAAGTCGCGCGCCCGATAGGGCGGCACTTGTACGGACCAGACTTGACCGGGAGTAATCGCTGTGAGAGTACATCCCAAGGCAGTGAGAATCGGTTCGATATCCGTTGCTTGTAATTCTCCAGTGCCTTCCCCCTGTTTGATGGGTCCGAGAACCTGATTCACGCGATCGCGGCGCAATTCGATGGATTGGACCGAACCCCCGACGCGCAGTTCTTCCGGACGTGCATCGGCAATTTGTTGATGGACGGGAGTACCCCCTGCGAGTTCTTGGAACAGGGCGATCGCGCGATCGCAGGCCGTTTCTAACCCCGCATAATTTACCCCGCGTTCATAGCGCGCCGAGGACTCCGTGCGTAATCCCACCGCCCGAGACGATCGCCTTACTGCTGGCGGGTCAAACAATGCCGCCTCTAAAATTAAATTCTGCGTCCCTTCATGGACTTCCGTTTCCTCCCCACCCATCACCCCAGCAATCGCTACGGGTTTATTATTCGCCGTAATCAAGAGATTTTGGGCTTGCAGAGTGCGGGTTTGACCGTCGAGGGTTTTGAAGGTTTCCCCAGATTGGGCAAATCGGACGCCGAGGGTGAGAGAATCTCCTCCGGCGAGAGTTTGGAGGCGATCGCGATCGAAAGCGTGTAACGGCTGTCCCCATTCCAACAGAATGTAATTGGTGACATCCACCACATTATTAATCGGGCGCACCCCAGAAGCTTGGAGACGTTGCTGCAACCACAGGGGAGAAGGGGCAATTTTGACCCCAGTAATTTCCGTGCCAATATAGGCAGGACAGGCTTTGGATTCGTCAATTTTTAATGACAGACCCTTGCCAGCCGGTGTAATATCTGTACCCGAGGCAGTCGGTAATCGTAACGAGGCCCCGGTCAGGGCCGCCACTTCTCGGGCGACTCCCACCATACTCAAGGCATCAGCCCGATTTGCCGTAGAGGTCAAGTCTAAAATTACATCATCCAGACCCAACAAGGGAGAAACCTCCGTCCCTAATTGAGGATTTTCCAAGTCAAAATGATGAATTCCTTCCGATTCCTTCGCCAAACCTAATTCGGCTAACGAGCAAATCATCCCTTCAGAAGGGACGCCGCGCAGTTTAGCCTTTTTAATTTTTAAATCAATTTTGGGCAGATAAGTGCCAATCGGGGCCACTGCCACATAAATATCAGCCTTAGCGTTGGGTGCGCCACAGACAATATTTAAAGGGGATTCCCCGCCAATATTGACCTTGCAGACGCTTAGTTTATCGGCATTGGGATGTTGTTCGCGATCGATAATTTTTCCCAACACGACGCCGTTGGCCCAAGTGCGCCGGTCTTCGATGTCTTCTACTTCAAATCCAGCCATCGTCAGCGTATGGGCTAACTCTTCTGGAGACATCGTGATGTCTATCAGTTCCCGCAACCAGTTTAGAGAAATCCGCATGGATATGGACGCCTAAAATAAGTCAGCCTGACTCATTTTACAAGAGCATGGGTCTACTCAGGGGTGGAAACTGGGTTTGGGTTAGAAATCCGCTAAAAGATTCCCCGTTTGCCATTGGGTTTAATCGTCAGCCAGTTGGTGCGTGCCATTGCCAGTTGGGCTTCGCTAATTCTGGCCCCGGTGAGGTTGGCCCCGCAGAGATTGGCCCCGCGCAGGTTAGCTTGGGTAAAGGAGGCTTCCATCAAGTCGGCCCCTCGCAGATCTGCGCCTTCTAAATTGGCATTAACAAAATAGGCTTTCGTTAAATTGCTATCCCGCAGACAAGCTTTGACTAAACTAGCGCGTCCGAAGTTGGCACTGGTGAGGTCGGATCCTTGGAAGTTGACGCGATTGAGCTTGGCGTCATAAAAATTAGTGCCGGATAGGGTAGAGGACCGCAAATCTAACCCGGTGAGATTGCAGTCGCCAAAGTCTCGTCTGCCTTTGCCATAGGCGAGGCGAACGGCTTTGGCATCTAAGATGCCATCACTGGCAACGGTGGAGGCGGCTAAAGTTTGGGTGCGAAAGCTCGTTGCCATACCGGGAGTAGAATTCATTCCTGAATTGAGGGCGGTGGCCCCGCGACTGGCGGCTTTGGCCTTTTGATTGGCGCGGCGTGTTCGTAGCAACTCGACTTCCCGGGCGGCAGGGGATAAGGCGCGGTTTTTTTTGTCTTCGAGTCGGGTTTCTTCTTCGGGCTGGGGTATGTCTTTGCGTCGCGTCGAGAGTCCTTCGGAAAGGGTTTGACTGTGGGATTCTACATCCAGGGCGCGGAGGGCTTCTTCTGGGCTTTGGTAGCGATCGCGCACGGAAGCTGCCAACATTTTTTCCAGGACTGCTGCAAAACTATCACTGACATAAACGTAGGGACGCCAGATCAGTTCGGTTGTCATGGGGTCATAGTCGAAATGTTTGGGGGATTTGCCGGTGAGTAGATACAGGCAAGTGGCTCCCACGGCATAGATATCGCTGGCATACACCGGGCGCAATGCCATTTGTTCTTGAGGGGCAAAACCCGGGGTCCCGATCGCAAAGGAGGTAAAGGCGGTTTCTCCGGTGGGATTGGCGTTGAGTAGTGCGGTTTGACTCACTTGGTCCTTGACTGCCCCAAAGTCAATCAGAACCAACTGATTATCCACGTCCCGGCGAATGATATTGGCGGGTTTGATATCCCGATGGATGACTTCATTATCGTGCAGATATTTGACCAAGGGCAGGATTTCCCGCAGAAATTGTTTGACCGCAAATTCGGTAAAAGGTCCATTGCGCTTGGTTTCTTGTTTGAGGGTTTGACCGCCCACATATTCCTGAACTAAATAAAATTGGCGATCGCTTTCAAAGTAATCGAGCAGTCTGGGGACTTGGGGATGATTGCCGATTTTCCCTAGGGTTTTCGCCTCGCGCTCAAACAGTTGCCTTGCCATATCCAGGACCCGAGGCGAGGTTGAGGCAGGGCGCAGTTGCTTAATGACGCAGACAGGCTTTCCAGGCAATAGGTCGTCTACGGCTACAAACGTAGCTCCAAAACCACCTTGACCCAATGCTTTAAGTACGCGATAGCGATCGCGCAGGAGTAAATTTGAGCCACAGGCTTGACACTGGATGGCATTGTCGGCATTTTTAGGTTCCGGACAGGCGGGATTGACGCAGTAGCTCATGAAACTTCACCTGATTGTTAAAACGGATGTTTTTCGACACTAGGAGTGAGTCGTCGTAGATACAAGACCCCTTTTTGCTTCAAGCATAGCAAGTCCTTTGAGTGAATCTATCCTTACCTTAGACCATTGGTTGAGAAGTCTGAAAGACAAGGGAGCCAATCTGGTAAAGGAATATCAAATTTATAAGGCGATTCTGTAAAGTCTTAGTAAATGCCACGGCGATCAAGACGGGACAAGCGCTCCTGATAGCGATCGCTCTATGCATGAGGGTTCCCTCAATTCCCCCTGAACAAACAAGGCCGCTCCGGTTTTTTCCGGAAATCTTCGACTTTTGTCGAGTTGGCTCCTCCCTCGGCGCGATCGGTTGTCTTAAAGGCTCCAGTTATCTCTCATTTTCTCATTTAAGTGATTTTTACCAAAGCAAAAACAACCCCTCCAGTCCCTATTTCAGAGTAGGGGCCATTCATCAATCACCCCAACCCCAGTCGTATCCCTCTGATGTTCGTAGTAACGACTTCAGTCGTTATCTTGTCAAAGTTCGTAGTAACGACTTCATACGGAATACGATACCGATAAGTCTATAAAAACGAGCGGTGTCAAGCTGTATGTGTAGGGGCGCAATGCTTGCGCCCGTGGGCGCAAGCATTGCGCCCCTACAATCCATTTTTATAGACCTTTAAATACCGTATGGAGTATCAGTCGTTCTCTGGTCAAAGTTCGTAGTAACGACTTCAGTCGTTATCTGGTCAAAGTTCGTAGTAACGACTTCAGTCGTTCTCCATGTTCACTAAAATTTGGCAACCGTTGCAACAAACTACAAGTCTTAGTAAAGAGTATTTTTAGTTGGTTTTTAACCGATTTTAGCTATTAAGCGGAGGTTAAAAAACGCCAGGTTTTGCCACTAGAACCATGAAAAAAAGTACGACTGAAGTCGTTACTACGAACGTGAGGAAGATAACGACTGAAGTCGTTACTACGAACTTAAGAGAACGACTGAAGTCGTTACTACGAAACAAGAGTACGACTGAAGTCGTTACTACGAACGTGAGGAAGATAACGACTGAAGTCGTTACTACGAACTTAAGAGAACGACTGAAGTCGTTACTACGAACAAAATAGAGAACAGGTAAAATAAAGGCGTGTTCATTGAACACACCTTTAGAGCAACTTAGACTTCTACCTTGACTCCACGCCAGAAGGCGACATATCCTTTAATTTGCTTGGCAGCATCTTTAACATTGGGATAGTACCAGGCGGCATCTTTGTTTACCTCACCCTCAACTACAATATTGTAATAACTAGCTTGACCCTTCCAAGGGCAACTGGTGTGGGTATTACTTTCTTGGAAATATTCCGACTTGATGGAGTCAGGGGGAAAATATTGGTTTCCTTCCACAACTTCACAGCGATCGCTTTCGGCTAAAATGGCTCCATTCCAGATGGCTTTGGGCATAATGGGTTACTCCTGATGTAAGGGTCTGTTCACCATTATGGGCCGATCGCGGGGCAAGTGGAGTGAATTGTGGGGAAAACTAACCCTCGATTTCCATCCCGATCGCCCTTACCAAACACCGCAGTTTGGCTGCGGGACAACCGACACAGCTATCGTGGAGTTTGGTGGAAGAACGCGCACAAACCGAGTTTAGCCAAAGTTCTCCGGTGATTGGACAGATAAAGGTGTTGGGGTCGATCGCCCGTTGTCGATATGCCGCTAAAGAAATCACGGTACCCCCTTCAAATAACGGTTGCCCAACCTTTGAGAGCGGTTCCGTCGGGGGGGGCTGGTGGGAGCATTCTCATCCGACTCCACCGATGCTGGGTGGTTGGATGCCTTAATAAAGGCGTTCCCATGTTTTTCCTCACATCACTTAAGTTATGAAAAGCGTCAAGCTGTCAAGTCTTATCCCAATCCTTGTCAGCAAAGGCTACATCGAAACTTCTAGCCAGCAGGCCCTGTGACCGGATAAAATCAACGATCAGGGCATTAACCCCAAATCCCCACTCAATTTAAGAATTTAAGAATGATGCGGGTCTGTAACCCGATAAAATAAGGTGAAACTCAACGACAAACTGCGAGCCATGTCAGGCATCAGCCCCTTAAACGCCACTGCCCCGAACCAGTTAGAGCGATCGCTCAAGCATTTTTTTGGGCATGATAGCTTTCGTCCGGGACAGCGCGAGATCGTCGAAGCCGCCCTCCAAAATCGGGATATGCTGATCGTCATGCCCACTGGGGGCGGTAAGTCTTTGTGCTTTCAACTCCCAGCCCTCCTCCGCAAGGGGGTAACCGTGGTGGTTTCACCCCTGATTGCCTTAATGCAGGATCAAGTCGAATCCCTGAAAAATAACGGCATTGCCTGTACCTTTCTCAATAGCACGCTGAAGTGGGAACAGACGCGATCGCGCGAACAAGCCATTCTCCAGGGTGAAATCAAACTCCTCTATGTCGCCCCAGAACGTCTGCTGAGTGAACGATTTCTGCCCTTCATGGACCTGGTACGCGCTCAAGTGGGAATCAGTGGATTTGCGATCGATGAAGCCCATTGCGTCTCGGAATGGGGCCATGACTTCCGCCCAGAATATCGGCAAATGCAACTGCTGCGCCAGCGCTATCCAGAAATTCCCATGATGGCCCTGACTGCTACCGCCACCGATCGCGTTCGGCAAGACATTACCCAACAACTGGCCCTGCGTGAACCCGAAAATACACATCGCCAGTTTTAACCGCCCGAACCTGTATTACGAAGTTCGTCAAAAAAACAAGCAATCGTATCGCGAATTAGTCAAGCTGATTCGCGAAAGCAAGGGTTCAGGAATTATCTACTGCCTCAGTCGTCGCCGGGTGGATGAAATCGCCTATAAATTACAGCGCGAAGGCATTGATGCCATCCCCTATCATGCCGGAATGAACGATGAGGAACGCAGTAGCAATCAAACGCGCTTCATTCGGGATGATGCTCAAGTGATCGTCGCCACCATTGCCTTCGGGATGGGTATCAATAAACCCGATGTGCGTTTTGTGGTGCATTATGATTTACCCCGCAATATTGAAGGCTATTATCAAGAATCTGGACGGGCCGGACGGGATGGAGAACCGGCGAATTGTACGATGTTTTTTGGCTATGGTGATATTAAAACCATTGAGTATATTATCGACCAAAAAACCGATGCAGATGAACAACGAATTGCCCGTCAGCAGTTGCGACAAATTATTAATTATTCAGAAAGTACCGTTTGTCGGCGCACCATTCAACTGGGGTATTTTGGGGAACGGTTTCCGGGAAATTGTGAAAACTGCGATAATTGCAGACATCCCAACCCCACAGAAGATTGGACCATTGACTCGATGAAGTTCCTCTCCTGTGTGGCGCGCTGCAAGGAACGGTTTGGAATGAAACACATTATCGATGTGTTACGCGGGTCTAAAAATCAGAAGGTTTTAAAATATGGTCATGAAACTTTATCAACTTATGGGATTGGATTAGATAAAACCGCTGATGATTGGAAAATGTTGGGCCGATCGCTGATTCATCAAGGGTTAGTGGAAGAAACCACGGATGGATATTCGGTTCTCAAGTTAAATGAGGGCAGTTGGGAGGTGATGCGAAAGCAACGGCAGGTATTCATTGCGGTTCCGAAAGCGCCGGTGAATACAGAAATGACCGATCGCGATCGCAAAAAGGCCGAGGTGGAAATGTTGCTCGATCGCCTGCGATCGCTCCGCAAGGAAATCGCCGATGAGCAATCCGTCGCCCCTTATATGGTATTTGCGGATTCGACTCTGAAATTAATGGCGCAACAACGTCCTCAAACTTTAGATGAATTTGGCAATCTCTCGGGAGTGGTGGGATATAAAGTAGACCAATATGGCGATCGCTTTGTCACAGAAATTCGCGAGTATTGCCGAACTTATGGACTCTCTTCCGTCGGGATGAATCGCAGCAGCAATAGTCCTGGGGAGTTGGATGCCGACGGGGAAGCATTATTTGAGCAGTTGCGCGTCCTGCGCCGGGACATTGCCAATGAGCGAGGAGTTCCGCCTTTTGTGGTGTTTGGAGATAGTACATTGAAAGCGATCGCCCAGCAACGTCCCCAATCGCTGGCGGCTTTTAAACAAATCTCCGGGGTGGGAGAGTATAAATTGGCGGAATTTGGCGAGCAATTTATTACCGAAATTCAAGCCTACTGTCAACAACGAGGACTCCAGGAAAACGCACCGATTGCCATTCCTGAATCCGTAGTGAAATCTGACCCTTCTTTGACGCAGATCATCACCCTAGAATCCCATCAAGAAGGGATGAGTGTGGCTGAAATTGCGGCGAAACGGAATCTGAAAGAGACAACGGTGGAAAGTCATTTAATTGAACTGCTGGAAATGGATCAGCCGGTGGATATTCACCGCTTAGTTCCAGTGCAACGGCAGCAGGTGATTATCCAAGCATTGCAATTGTTGGGGTCTAATCTGCTTAAGCCGGTTTATGAACATTTGGGGGAAAAATATAGCTACAATGAGCTGCGGTTAGTCCGGGCGGCTTGGCAACGGAATCTCTGTGGGAATCTCCAGTCAATAGAGGATGAATTGGAGTTTTAAAGGGATGAGGGATGGAGGGGGTTGCTTTCGCGCCTGGGTGCTAATAATGGTAAGGTAGAAACAGACAAGGAAAGGAGAGAAAGGAGAGATTCAAGGTCGGGTAATGCACTGTCCGAACTTGCTGCTTTCTGACTCTACTTGTCATTAAATTATGGATTTGTTTTGTGACACAGAGGAGGCAGTCATGACCGAGTTTATGGATTTTCTCAGACATAAATATGCTTATGTGGCGATCGGCGAATTCAAACCGGGTAAATTTGAAGAAGCCAAGCAACTGTATGCTAAAGCCGTTTCTACTTACACCCAAGGGTTTAAGGGAGCTTATTTACTGCAACAGCCGAATACCGATAAGGGGATTGCCGTAATTTTTTGGGATGATATCGACGCAATGGAGTCTAACCACAGTGAGGCTTATGCGGCTATTTTAAACGAAATTTCCCATTTATTTGCCAAACCCCCGATGACGGGTTTCTATGACGTTTGTACTGAATTTCCAGCACCGGAGTCGGTGGCGGTGGAGTAAATTACAAGTGCCGATCGCCCCTTGTCAGGAAGAATACAGCGCGATCGGCGACTTCCTCCTCTTGTCGAGTGGGGATTGCGGACCACTGGGTACAGAATCAGTGGTCCGGGTAGAAGAGCGCCCTCCTCTAAAAGGCAGGCGATCGCAATGACTGGGACTGGGTAGAAAACTGAGGACTGTTTCTAATTTCAGGATAAAGCAGTGGGGTGCGTGTCATCCCTCCCAGGCGATCGCGATCGGTTAAAAAAATGCAGATTTTTCCTCACCTTTGAGCCAATTCCCCCCTAAATTTCTACCTTTTGAGAGAGCACATCACGGCCTACAACTCCGCTATAGTATGCGATGGGGAACCCTGTTTGTTTTGTTTCTTTGAAAGATTGATGCTTTTTTTGTAACAAATCTGATGTAGAAACCCGGTTTTTGGTCCTGTTTGCCTTTTATCTCATAAAACGGTTCCCACAGTTATTCGCGTACATTCTTTGTCCGTGCTTGATTGAAGCCGGTGCGGGGTAAACTTGCATCGAGCGGAAGCGTTGTTTCTAGCGAAGCTCAATGCTCGTACTCCTTTAAGCATCTGAGAACCCCATTCAATGCCAAACAATCCCCAACGATACAATACACAACTCGGTTTAAATTCTTATGTCTCCAGCTTTTTTACTCAGCCGACTTCTGCTTAAATTTGACCCTGAAACCAAGGAACGGGTTGCCGATTTATCCGCCGTTACCTTTACGCCAGATGGGTCTTTATGGGTCGGTTCAGATGAATTGCTCACCCTCGAACGGCTTTCTCTGATTGAACCTTATGTGTATGGAAATCATCAACCCTTTGAAATCGGAGAATTTATCGAGTTATTTAATAACGAAGATGAAATCGATATCGAAGGAATGGATTACTCTGATGGATGCCTGTGGTTTACTGGCTCTCATAGTACCAAACGCAATAAGCCGAAAGGGAAGAATCCCGAAAAAGATATCCGCAGGCTGGCGGAAATTAAAACTGATGCGAATCGATATTTATTAGCAAGAATTCCCATTCAACAGGGAATTCCCGTGCAAGCCTGTCCGGACCCCTTAGATGGCGATCGCCAACTGACTGCGGCTTCCTTGCAAAAAACTGAAACCGGCAATATTTTAATTGATGCTCTGAAAAAAGATGCTCATTTTGGTTCACTGATCGCCGCTCAGTTTCCCAGCAAAGAAAATGGATTAGATATCGAAGGATTGGCGGTTCGCGGTTCTAAAATTTTTATGGGGTTTCGCGGTCCCGTTCTGCGAGGTTGGGCGGTGATTATTGAACTAGAAGTCGAAGAAAGCGAACCAGGAATTTTAACCCTCAAAGAAATTGGCCCAGAAGAACGACTGTATAAAAAGCATTTTTTGGATCTCAGTGGGTTAGGAATTCGAGAATTATGTTTAGAGGGAGAAAACCTAATTATTTTAGGGGGTCCAACTTTAGATTTAGACGCGGGAATGAAAATGTTCCGGTTGACTGGGGTATTTGAGCGGGAGGGAGATACGCTCATTGCCCAGGATGACAAGGAATTAAAAGTTTTATTTGATTTACCGTTTAAGTTAGGAACCGATCGCGGTGAAGGCTTGGCCCTTATGCCTTGTTTGGGACAACCCAATTCTTTGTTAGTGGTTTATGATTCCCCGGACCGGGCGAGAATAGTCAATGATGATTCAGTCTTTGGGGATGTGTTTCGTCTGGGATCATTTACTGATGATCAAGATTAAGGGATTAAAACTGAAGTAATCGGAAACCAAAGCAGGCTTCACCCCGGTGTCGGTGGGTGAAGCCTGCTTTGGCTTATAAGGCTTGCAATTCGGAAAAGCGATCGGGACAGAAGAGGGCGACTCCAACGGCAATCACTTTACCACTATAGAGCGCCCGCGCTTCTAATTGCGATTGGGGCAGGTTTTCTTGCGCCAAAGACTCGGCGACTTCGGTAGCAAAGTCCTCGACGGAAGACCCTGCGGCAAGAGCGCTACAGGCATTTTGTCCCAACTGTTCCGCCTGTTGACTCCCTACCTGTTGATGGATTTGGAGTTCCTCTGGGGTCAACAGTCCTTGTAAAACGCCATCAAATTCTTGAGCATAAGCCGGAGTGAGCGAGCATAAAACTAGGGAAGTGCTTAGACAAGCCAGGGATGTTTTCAGCATAATTTTATGTTAAGAAAGCGGTGATATTGTTTCTCATTCAACGACTGAACCCGATTGGGGACAGCTCAACGGTTTAATTTACCCCTGCATTATAAGGGGTGAGGGTCAAGTCAGCTTAGGGGGCGATCGCCCCCTAATCCGGATGAATTTAACCTGGACAACTCCAAAAACCTTAACCCTCGGCTAAATGGAGAACGGCGCAAGGGAAAGCCCGGTCTGAAACTGGGAGATTTTTTCCCCTCGACAAGTTGGGTCCGTAGGCTATAGTAGCGATGCAGGCCCTAAATAGAGAGTGCGAGTTTACTTCATGGGCTGGAGGTGCCGTTGAAAAAGTGCCCTGACCTGATCGATAGGGCGTTTTAGGGGACCCGAATTCTCCAATGGATGAAGACGCGCTATCGAAACAATCAGGCGTTAGTTCGCCACATTTTCTGAAGTTTAATGACGGAAAGAATGGGGGGTTTGTAAAATTATGAGAAGAGATTCCGGACCGTATAAACCTTGGCTCTGTTTATTAAAATACCCCGGGGTCATCCCGGGAAAATTTTCATAAAATTACGCTGATATCCTATCCCTTGTACCTGGAATTTATGCACCGAAAGTCCTTGATTGGGATGCTTTTATTTCTGTTAACCCTGGGATTGGTGATTACCCTCCAACCCCGGTTATTAGCCACTCTCTCTAGGGATTGCGATCGCCTCGCAAACCCAATCTTAATCGCCCAGACTGGCTCATCCAGCGCCCTGTTAGAGCCCAGGCGATCGCCGTCCGAACCCTTGAGCTTTCCCATTCCCACTGGGCGGGGAGTCCCAAATCCTGAACCCACCAGCGCTATTACCCGCAGCGATGACTCTCGGTTTAGCGAGGGAGAGGACGAATCTCCCGCTCAACCCACTTATCTCACCATTGACATTCTCTGGATTTTATTATGCTCTGGCTTGGTCTTCTTGATGCAAGCGGGATTTATGTGTTTAGAATCCGGACTGACTCGCTCTAAAAATAGTATTAACGTTGCGGTTAAAAACTTTACCGACTTTGGCTGTTCCGTGGCTTTATTTTGGGCCTTTGGATTTGCCCTAATGTTTGGTACTTCTTTCCAAGGCTGGATTGGCGGTAGCGGATTCTTTTTAAAAACCGATTTACCGGCCTTTGATTTGGCCTTCTTTTTATTCCAAGCCATGTTTTGTGGCACCGCCACCACCATTGTCTCCGGTGCCGTGGCGGAACGGATGAAATTCGGGTCTTACCTGTTAATCGCTTGCCTCATTTCTGGCCTAATTTATCCCATTTTTGGACATTGGGCCTGGAATGGCGTCGAACAAGGGGCGCTGATGGGATGGTTGGGAAAACTTGGGTTTGTGGATTTTGCCGGTTCCACGGTGGTTCACAGTGTGGGGGGATGGGTTTCTTTAGCCAGTTTACCCATTGTTGGGGCCGTGCCGGTCGGTTTCCCCAGTTCGGGAAGGCGGAAAAAATTCACGGTTCTAACCTACCAATTTCGGTTTTGGGGGCGTTAATTTTATGGTTAGGTTGGTTTGGGTTTAATGGCGGCAGTACCCTGGCCTTGAATGAAGATGTGGCCCGGGTAATTGTGAATACGGTCCTGGCCGGGGTGGCGGGAATGATGACGGCTTTGATTACGGGGTGGTGGTCCCGGGAGATTCCCGAGGTGGACCGGCTGATTAATGGGTCCTTGGCGGGGTTGGTGGCGATTACGGCCTGTTGTCATGGGGTAACGGCCATTTCAGCAGTGACGATTGGGGCGATCGCCGGGTTGGTGGCGATCGCAGTCGAGTCCCTCTTAGCCCGATGCCGGTTGGATGATGCGGTGGGTGCAGTCCCCGTCCATCTCGGGGGCGGAATTTGGGGCACCTTAGCGGTGGCGTTGTTTGGGGACCCCGAACTCTTGGGAACGGGGTTGAATCGCCTAGAACAGTTGGGAGTCCAGGTTTTAGGGATTGTCACCTGTTTTATGCTTGCCTTTGGGATTGCTTATTCGTTTCTCTGGGTGGTGAATCGATTTTTTCCGTTGCGAGTCTCAGCAGCCGATGAGTATATTGGCTTGAATGTTTCGGAACATCGTGCGAAAACCGAGATTTTGGACCTGTTTCGGGTGATGGATGCCCAGGCGAAAACCCAGGACCTGACGTTACGAGTGCCGGTGGAACCGTTTACGGAGGTGGGTCAAATTGCCGATCGCTATAATCAGGTGATGAATGCCTTAGAGGAGGCGGTGACTCGGACGGATGCAATTGTGAGAACTGCTACGGATGCGATCGCCACCTTTAACGCCTCGGATTTTCAAATCATGAGCCTTAATCCTCGGGCAGAAGTGATTTTTGGCTATCCCAAATCCGTCTTATTAGGAATGTCCCTCCCTCAAATCATTGAATTTGGCCTCGATGTTTTATATTGGCAACCGGACAAACACCTCAAAATTGCCCAAATTTTATCTGAAATTGTCGCCTCGGGACATCCTCATGAACGGGTCGGAATTCGCGCCGATGGCTCTAAATTTCCCGTGGAGGTTTCGATTACAGAAGCCAAGTTCCGAGACACCGTTTTTTATACCGGAACCTTTCGAGATATTACCCATCGCAAACAAGCTCAAAAAGCCTTAGAAGAAAGTGAGGAACGGTTTCGCCGGTTATCTGGGGCAACCTTAGAAGCCATTATCGTTCATGAGCATGGAAAAATTATCGATGTCAACCAAACTTGTGTGAATATGTTTGGCTATCCCCTCGCGGATTTAATCGATCGCAATGGGTTAAGTTTGATTGTCCCCGAACATCGGGATTTAGTCCTCAATCATATCGTGACTGGGTATGAAAAACCCTACGAAGTGACTGGATTAAAACAAGATGGCACTCGCTTTCCCATTGAAATAGAAGGGCGAGTTCTCCCCTCCGAAGGGCGGGAATTGCGGGTGGCAGCGATTCGAGATATTACGGAACGCAAACAAGCACAAGCAGCACTCAGAGACAGTGAAGAACGATTTCGATCGGTGATGGAACAGGCGGCAGATGGGTTTATTATCCATGATTTAGAGGGGCAGATTATTGAGGTGAATCATGCGGTTTGTGACAGTTTAGGATACAGTCGTCAGGAGTTGCGCGATCGCTCAATGGCGGACCTTGAACAAAAGTTACCTTTTGAAACCCTCAAACAACGCTGGCGGGAGATGGTTCGCGGGGTTCCCCTGGCCTTAGAAGGGGTGCATCGTCGCCAGGATGGGAGTACATTTCCCGTGGATGTTCGTGTCGGGTTGTTGGAGGCGGGGAACCGCAAATTGTTGTTAGCCCTTTGTCGGGATATTACGGAACGCAAACAAGCGGAAATTGCGTTAAGAAATGAACAAGAAAAGTCGGAACGGTTGTTATTAAATATTTTACCCGAGGCGATTGCGACTCGACTGAAGCAGGAACAAGGGACAATTGCCGATGGATTTGCCGAGGCAACGGTTTTGTTTGCAGATATTGTGGGATTTACTAAGTTAGCGTCTCGGGTTTCCCCGACGGAGTTAGTTCATTTACTCAATGACATTTTTTCGACCTTTGACTTGTTGGCAGAACGACATGGTTTAGAAAAAATTAAGACGATTGGGGATGCTTATATGGTGGTGGGGGGATTGCCGTTACCCCGGGAAGATCATGCGGAGGCGATTGCCAGAATGGCTTTAGATATGCAGCAAGAAGTGATTGAGTTTAGCACAAAAATTCGCGAACCCTTTACGATTCGCATTGGCATTAATAGCGGTCCGGTAATCGCCGGGGTGATTGGGTTGAAGAAGTTTATCTATGATTTATGGGGGGATACGGTGAATATTGCCTCCCGCATGGAATCTCATGGAATTCCGGGTG
This sequence comes from uncultured cyanobacterium, assembly GCA_963821735.1. Taxonomy (GTDB): domain Bacteria; phylum Cyanobacteriota; class Cyanobacteriia; order Cyanobacteriales; family Laspinemataceae; genus Laspinema. The sequence goes on along the minus strand of CAWGFK010000060.1, from coordinate 31,470 downwards.
CAATTCAAGTCACGGAATCGACTTACTCTCGTTTAGAAGGGAAGTTTGTATTAGAAAAGCGGGGTCTGATTCAGGTGAAGGGGAAGGGGAAAATGACAACTTATTTACTGAAGCATGAATTGAGGGTCAATGGGTTGACATCCTCTTTGTAGTTGCTATAGTTTGGAACGGATGAGAACGACAGATTTAAGTGCATTTCTGGTCCCTTGGTAAGGGGAGGGGACCGGAGGAACCCCACCCTAACCCTCCCCTTGGTAAGGGGAGGGGACCGGAGGAATCCCTTTTTTTTCTTACGCAATTTTGAAATATACCGTAAATGTAGAGGTGAGAAAGCGAATCGCCTCTACATTTAGGGGTTAATGTTAAATATGGGGTTTACCAGGGACTGCCGATCGCCGTAAATCCGGACCAATAGTAGGGATGGGATAAGGGATAATCTCCTAGTTCTGACAATTCCGGTGGCAGGTTGAGTTCCCCTTGGGAGTGGATCAGGCGATCGGATTCTATTCTCACTTCCCCGCGTAGCATGGCGAGTTGTGCTTGACGCAAGGCATCGGCTTTTAGAGGAACTCGGTTGAGATGATGGTATAATTCGGTCATCAGTCCTAATGTGGCTTCATCGTTGACATACCACAGGGAGGCGATCGCTGTTTTGACGCCACTTTGCACCGCTAATCCGGCAAACCCTAGTTCCGCTTCGCGATCGCCGAGGGCGGTTCGACAAGCGGATAGGACTAACAACTCCACTTCAGGCATATCTAACTCTAATGTTGTCATTTCATCTAAATTCAGCCGACGGTCCCAGAGTTGAATATAAGAATTCGTGCGATCGCCCGGTTGAAATTCCGCATGAGTCGCCAGATGAATAATTTTATAGTTATCTTGTTTATGGGATTGAAACAAGTTCTCTAGGGTAAACTCTTCATTTAAAAATAGTTGTTGAGACCCGGTTTGTTCCACAATCGTTGTTAACTCTAATGGCACTGCCGGTAAAGGCGCTTTTTCGGTAAATTTGGAAGCACCCATTGCCAAAACCTGAGCATTTTCTAGGGGAAGATAGCTTTGGGCGGTTAGACTAAAACTGGGAATTAAACTCAAACTATACTGTTCAATTAAAAATTGCTCTCCATCAAACAAGGCGGCAACGGGTAAACTGCGTAATCCCGGATCCAAAGAAAATAGGAGGGTGTCAATTTTTAAGGTTTCTAATTCTTCAGCAACGGGTCCAATCATCCAATCATACAGTTGTTTGGCCGAGGAAAAATAGTTATTCATATTTTTTCGTCTCGGGTCGGTAATTTCCCATCGAAACTCATTGACCACGGGAAACAAAACTTCTGGAGTTGCTTCAAAAATGGTCTTGCGAATGGGACTCCCAACGGGGGGAACTAAGATGATTTCCAAGCGATCGGCCCGAGAAATAGCATAAAGAATAGCCGCCTGTTTTCCAGTTTGTGCCTTGAGGTTTTTTAAGGTTTCTTGGAAGCTAAATAGGGTGAGATTTTGGGAGGGCAAATTGGCAGTCACGCCGAGATAATCTTGGAATTCTTGATTCCGAGACTCTTCGATCGCCCAGAGAATTTCTTCGGTATTCTGATTTGCAAATGCCTGTTCCAGAGACAGGGTAATCTCTTCCGTTTTTTCCCCCTGAATCAATGCTTGATGATTCGGGTTGAGGGTGAGGGCAATTGGGCTACTATATTGGTGTTCCTGTTGGTGAGGAAGCAAGGCCCAATCCAGGTGAACATACCCGGGAACGATAGTTCCCACGGTTGCTTTCATTTGTTTCAGGGATTCGAGTATTTCCTTCCCTTTGGCGATTTCGGTATCCGATAAGTTGGGATTTTGAAGCAGAGCCCATTGATACCAAATTGAACTATCAACAGTCAATATTTCATTCAAAATCCATCCCGGATCGCCGAGGGGTTCTAGGGGTTGTCCAGGGGAGTAGTTGAGGTTAGGGATAGAAACCCGATCGCCCGGTGTACCGGAGGCAATGGGTTCGGATAACGGTGCGATCGCCGCTTCTCCTGGTTCTGGCAAAGTCTCCCCGGTGGGTTGAGAGAAAGGTTCGGGCAAAGTTTCGCTGACTTCCGGTGGCGATTCCCGGAATGGCACAGTCTCGGTATCGGGTGCGATCGCAGGCAGTTCTCCCCCAGGATTGGTGACAACTTCCCCAGCAGTTGCCTCGATGGGTTCCGTTACTCCCTCACTTGGGGATAACTGGGGCAATTCTATGGGTTGGGTGGGTTCTGGGGAGACCGAAATCGGCGACTGTTCGGGTTCAGGACCGATGACTTGATTTGCTTCCGGGTTCTAGAGATTCCTCACTAGGGGGTAATTCCTGCGGCGATATTGGGGCGATCGAGACTTGCGGAATATTTCCTATTATTTCTGGTGTAGGCAGGGGTTGAGATGCTTCCGATGGTACTTGAATCGGTGTTGGTGCAGAGGATTCTACCGGCGCGGGTGTCGGTGTTGGCGCGGGTGTTGGTGCAGAGGATTCTACCGGCGCGGGTGTCGGTGTTGGCGCGGGTGTTGGTGCAGAGGATTCTACCGGCGCGGGTGTCGGTGTTGGCGCGGGTGTTGGTGCAGAGGATTCTACCGGCGCGGGTGTCGGTGTTGGCGCGGGTGTTGGTGCAGAGGATTCTACCGGCGCGGGTGTCGGTGTTGGCGCGGGTGTTGGTGCAGAGGATTCTACCGGCGCGGGTGTGGTGTTGGCGCGGGTGTTGGCGCGGGGTGTGGGTGTCGCTTGTACGGGTTCCGGTGTCGGTTCCGGTGGGGGTTCTGGAACCGAGTAAATTCCGATATTGCCTTGGGTATAGGTGTATAAAAACGAGTCATTACTGATCCCATCGGTCCCCGTGAGCAAGGCCCCCGCAGTCCCATTAATGCTGGCATCACCGACGACAAACGGCACAATCCCATCGCCGCCATGACGAATAATAATCGCCCCAGTCCCGGTCCCGCCAATGGTGGAAATACTCGCTAGTTGTCCATTTGCTGCGGTAAATGTCCCCGTAGCGCGGAAATTGCTGCCAGTGGTAATATCAACGGTTCCCCCGATTGTTCCCTCCTTGCGTATTAATCCAACTCACTTCGATATCCCCTTCTGGGTCCAAGGTGACATTTCCTCCGGACCCCGCAGTTCCTGTGGCGGCGATCGCCCCGGCAAAGATGGCGGTTTCGGCGAGAACTTGAATAGTGCCTCCATCCCCTGCACCAGAGGAGTTCAAGTCTCCCGAGGTAATGATTCCTGGGGCCAAAGTGCCATTGCCTCCGGTTAAGGCAATGTTCCCCCCATTTCCCCTGGTGGCGCGACTATTCACGGACCCAATGGTGATATTATTCCCCGTTTCAATGCTCACCTCACCTCCAGCAGTGACACCGGATGTGTTGAGATTTCCCAGGGTAATATTCCCGGTGGTGGTATTAACAGTGAGATTTCCCCCAGTTCCGAGGTTGCCACTACTATTGATGTTTTCCCCAGTGATGCCGGTATTGGCACTTAGGGCGATCGCCCCGCCATTGTCTCCCTGGGTGGTTAAGGGTCCGACTGCGAGGGTTCCGGATTTACTCTCTAGGGTAATTGCGCTTGCCGTAAGATCCCGGGTCGTGATATTCCCCACTGCGGTTACTTGGGTATTGCCTTCGGTGGCGATCGCCTGGTTGAGACGAACGGTTCCCGTGGCATCGATGGTCATCCCACCTAATTCTACGGCGATCGGGGCATCGACGGTGACATTCCCCGCCTGAATTTCTAACCCAATCAGGGGAATGATATTCCCAATGGCCTTTTCAATTTCTAGGTTACCTGTGCCGCTATTTAAGGTCAACTCCTGAGCACCATTCACGGTTCCCCCAAGGTTAATCTGTCCATTGGCGGCAGAGGTATCCAGGGTCAGGTCTCGATTCAGTTGAATATTGTTGCTTTGAATGGTAATTCCATTACTCTGGGTGGTGACAATATCCCCATCCAAAATTGTTGCAACTGCTGTGGCATTGAGTTCCGCTAAATTAGCCGTTTCTAAACGAATGGTGCCATTATCTGCATTCAGAGTTAAGACGCGATCGCCCGTCACGGTCCCGGCAAAGGTAATATCTCCCTGAACCGATTCCACTGCGGTATCATCCTCTAAAATAATGCTGTTCCCTTCAAAGGTAATTGAGGAATCATTTTCCCCCCGAATCTCACCGGCAAGTTCTACAGTATTTCCCCGCAAAATCAGCGAATCTCTAAATTCCACCTCGGCCCGACCTGCTTCTAAGGTCGTGGTTCCGGTCCCATCTGTCCGTCCAATGATGATGGAGTTAAACCCGGTTTGCAATAAGTCGAGTTCTGTTGCCGTTAGGGTTAAGGCAGAATTATTATTTCCCAGATTGATTCCCCCGAGTTTGATATCTAAACTGGGAGTAAAGGGTTGTAATACTAAATTCCCTTCACCCCGAATTGTCCCGCCAAAATTGATGTCATCAGCGGTTAATGTAATATCATTTAAAGGGGTGATTGCCCCAATACTGAAATTAAAATTAATGCTGCTGTTTCCGGCAGTTACCGTTAAGTCTTGATTGCCATTAACGGCCCCATCAAAGGTAATCTCTCCGTTGGCCGTTTCTACCGTAGCGGGATTGAGAATTTGAATCTCTGCGTTGGTAGAAAAGGTTAGGGAAGCGTTATCCGTGCCTCGGACTGTATTATGTAAATTAATCATGCCCGTTTGCGATCGCACGGTCAGAGGGTCGCTGATGGCAACTTGATTCAAATCTATCGGGGCAGTCCCATCGGTTCGTCCAATGGTCATCGAATTAAATCCATTTTGGAATTGATTGAATTCGGTTAATGTTAAGTCTAAAGCAGGGGTATTATTCTCGGCATACCCCAAGGCAATAGATTGGTTAGCGGTGAGGGGTTCTAAAGTGAGGTCACCTGTCCCCGAAACCGGACCGCCCAAGTCAATTTCCTCTCCCCGTAAGCGGAGATTGCCATTTAATAATAAACTATCCCCAAAGTCGAGGAGGGTGGCAGTAGCATTTCCCGATAAGGTGGTGGGAGTATCGGTGGTTAAGAGATTTAACGGGGTAGTTTCTCCAATGTTCCCCTCTAGGTTGATTGTACCCGTGGCGGTTTGTAGGGTTAAATCATACCCCCCATCAATCTCGCCGATGATATCAATGGTACCGCCTCCAGCATCCACGGTGGTATCCCTGTCCAGGATAACGGTGCCTTCGATTTGAATGCCATTGCTGTTGGTGATAATTTCATCTTCCGGGGTGATGATTCCGCCAGCAGTCAGGGTGACTGCCCCTCCGGTTCCGGAACTGCCCTCTGCGGTGATATTTCCCGGGGTAATATTGTCCCCTGCGGCCACCGTAATCTCCCCGCCATCCCCAGCAGATGAGGCATTCAGGAGTTCGGTGGTAATAGTTTTCCCAGCATTGAGGTCAATTCCTCCCGGGGCGATGATATCCCCGGTTTGAATATCGGTTCTGGCATTGAGGGCGATCGCGGCATTTCCGACAATCCCATCCGGGGCAAAAATCGCACCTCCACCCTGGGGCGACTGGATCAGCAAGGGGTCGTTAAAGGTGAGAGAATTGGTAACCGTGACCCTGCCACTACTGTTATTTCGGCCAATAGTCAGGGAGGCAAATCCCGGTTGCAACCAACCCAAATCCGTTGCGGTGAGTTGGAAAATGTTGGGATTTCCCGTACCCGGTCCGGCGATCGCCATGTCTTGGGCCGGATTAAAGGGTTGCAAGGTGAGGTGAGTCGTCCCGGAAACAACATCGGTAAACTGAATCCGATTGGCGGTGAGTTCTACATCGCCGGTAACGTTAATCGGGGTATTATAAGTTTGAGTATTAGTCGTGGTGATATTCTCGGCGATCGCTGTCTGACCCGCATTCACTGTTAAATCAACTAACGGCGTCTCTTCTCCCACCACAGAATTAATGGTGACAATTCCCTGTTCCGTTTGGAGGACCAAACTGGCATCCCCATTCACCGACCCTTGCAGGTTGATATCTCCTTGGTCAAGATATTGTTCGATGATCAAGTCCTGATTAACCCGCAAATCCCCCTCAATGTTAATCGGATTAATATATCCTTGAATCGACTCCACTGAGATTGTCCCAATGGGTGCATATAAATCGATACTGCCGCCACGGGTTCCATTTGTGGTAGATCGGGACCAAATTCTATCCGTTTCAATGTTCCCCTGATTTGCGGTGAGGAGAATGTTTCCCCCGTCTGCATTGTTATAGGACCGAGAGTCGATATTTTCAGTCAGAATGGAACCACTGGCGCTATCTAACGTGATTGCACCTCCATCGGCCCCACTACTGCGGGTATTCATATTCCCGGTTTGGATATCGGTTCCAGCAGCGATCGCAATGACACCCCCATCCCCTTTCACCAACCCATCCATATAGGCAGCGGTACTGAGAATCCCCGTTTCTACTCGTCCCAAGGGGGCGGATAGAGTAATATTCCCACCCCCTTGCTGAATCAAATCCCCCAGCAAATTGTCATTCGCTTCGGCGATGATATTCCCGGTGACAATATCTCCTCCAGTGGCAGTGAGGTTGACACTCCCAGCATTGCGGGCGACCAGTCCCAAACCTAGGATGTTCGTACTAATATCACTCACATCTACATTTCCCAGGGTAATATTCACCCCAGAAATAGTCAGACTCCGACCCTTAGCGACAATCGATTGAGTCGGGTCCATTCTAAAGTCCCCACTGCCGCTATTATTGGCATCCGCAATTAAGGCCAGTTGTAAGGGATTGGCCCCAATTGGGGTTCCTGCGGGATTGGTAAAGTTCAGCGAAACCCCATCGGCGATGATGATATCGTTACTCGCCTCCAGACGGATATCTGCAACAATCCCCTCTAAAGTTGCTCTACTAATGGTATAAGTGATGTTGGGGTCATCCGTCGCTAAAATGGTGCTATTAAATAGCAGTTCATTGTTGTGAGTCCCCCCATTCGCCACAATTTCAATATTTTCCGGGTCCAGCAGCAGGTTTCCCACGGTTCCCCGGACTGCACTCAAGTCCACATTTCCCCGAAACAGGAGAGTCTCTTTCCCGGACACTTCCACAAAACCCCCATCGGATGGGGTTTCCTGACTGCCTCGGGCGGTGATACTTCCGGCAAATTCGGTGGTATCATCGGCCCATAAAATCACCGTACCGCCATCCCCGGCATCAAGGGCATCTGCCGCAATTTCCGACCCTTCACTCACAACAGTTTGGGTGGCATTGGGAATAGTTCCCTGTCCCTGAAAGTCACCGCCAATTCTAATGGTTCCGCCACCACTCCCGGAGGCATCCAGGGTTCCTTCAATCACCCCGACTCGGTTGCCGAGGAGGGCGATTTGTCCTCCGGTGGTTTCTTCTGCCGAGACATCCAGAGTCCCGGAGGTGATGGCATCTCCGGGTTGTGGTGCAACGGTGACTCCTGAACCTGTGAGGGCGATCGTGCCATCTTCCTGGATTTCAACGCTGGTGGCATGGGTGAGAATCCCTCCGACGAGCAATTCCGGTAAAGACAAGGGGGCGATCGCCTCAATCGGTTGGGTCTGCTGGGGTCTCACCTCTAAACTCAGCAAATGATTTTCTTGGGAAATTCTCACTACACTTTCACCAGGGACTGCGGCGATCGTAATCGTTCCCCCAGGCGCGGCAAGGGTTCCCAAATTGAGAATGCTTCCGCCTAATAACGTTAAGTGATTCCCCGGTTGCAGGATTAACTCCCCAAAATTGGCAATGCTTCCCGGTTGTTCTAACCCAAAGGCAAACTGCGATGGGGTTCCCACTAAACTTGCCCAGTTATTTTCCCCGATCGCATTAAACCACCCCTCTCCCACCCCAATTCCGGTGGCCGTTGTTGCTAAAAAGTCGCCCGGAACGTTCAGTTGCGCGTTTGACCCGAAGACAATTCCAGCGGGATTCATTAAATAGAGATTAGACTGGCCCCCGGTAATTTGAATCAATCCATTAATATAAGAGGCATCGCCGCCAGTAACTCGCCCCAAAATGTTAGCGATCGCCGGGTTGGACAGAAAATTGGCAATTTGTCCCGCCTCTAAATTGAAGCGGTCAAAACTGTGGAACAAATTGGCCCCATCTGCCGACTGTTGTCCCCCCTGAATATTAAATTGTGTTCCATCGTTGGTAATCGTGGTCCCCGTCCCATCGGTTGCCGGGTCAATGCCTTGGGCCAACAAGGGGTTTTGATGCGCGCCAATCACAGTGGCAACCAATCCAGTGATGATCAACTGAATCTGTTTGCCTGTTAATTCTTTGACTGGAACACTCCAATAACCCACAATCCCCCTTGACCTCCTTAGCTGTTCATCTGTAAGCGTTTAGCACCCTGATGTTCCTCAAACTGATGGCCTAATTCTGGAAAACCCCACCCCATTTTTTATGTGTTGGAGGGCTGTTAATACCGGGTTTGAATTAAACAGAAAGTCTATTATTACGATTCTCTTACTCTACTAGATTATGTCCCCTTTGGCAACTTAAGTATTCCTACTTAAGTTTTGTCTTAAGTTCCTATGAACAGGTTGCTTAAAATTCCCTAAGTTCGGGACAGATTGACGCAAATCCTTGATAGGGATAGATTCCCTCGGTTAAAGGGGTCCGTTGCTTTAAAATTCCCCTTAAAATTCTGCTGAAGTGGGGCCGGGTTGAGGGGCCGGATCAGGGACACAAAAAAACCCGGTTTCATAACAGAAACCGGGTCGGAGTTAGATTAAACTAAGAGCCGATGAAGAATTAGGCCGGATTAGTTTGGCTAGATTTTTGTTTTTGTAGCTTCCGGATAATCTCACCTTTTTCTAGGAGTCCAACTAATACCCCATTATCGTTAATCACAGGTAACTCGGAGAGTTCTCGGTCTTCGAGAATGGCGATCGCCTCAAGTAAGGTGACATTGGATTTGATGGTAGTGGTGGATTCTACTGCTTTCATCAGTTCTTTCACCTGGGTAGTCGGCCAGTCTGAGGTAGAAATCAGTTTCAAATCATCCACGGCGATGGAACCGATTAAATATCCCGCCTCATCCGTGACTAAAAACTTGCGCCACTGGGTTTTACCGATAATATACTCGTTGGCAAACTCACGCAAGGAGAGTTCCGCAGAGACAATCGGACTGTTGGGGTTGACCGCATCCGCTGCCGTATAGTGAGAAAGGGTATCTTGGATTGAGGCCGATTGTGCCGCAGTACCCGCATTTTGCACCAGGAAGAACCCGATTAACAAGGTCCAGAAGCTACCAATGGGACTGATGTCCGAGGATTGCCAACCCACCGAGAAGGACCGCAACCCAACCGAGTGCTTGACCCACTCGTCCGGCAAACATCACACCTTTATAGGGGTTGCCGGTAATTTTCCAGACGAGGGATTTGAGGATGTTCCCACCATCAAGGGGTAAACCGGGAATGAGGTTAAACAGGGCTAACATTAAGTTAATCGAGGCCAACAGTCCCAGAATTGCAGCGACTGGGCCACTGACTGGCGTTGTTAAGGCCACTGCACTAAACAGGATAAACAACATCAAGCTCACTGCCGGTCCGGCAATCGCCACCCAAAATGCCTCACCGGGGGTTTTGGACTCCCGTTCTAAACTCGCAAGTCCACCGAACAGGAACAAGGTGATAGATTTGACTTCAATTCCCTGGCGAATTGCCACAAAACTATGTCCCAATTCATGGGCTAAGACTGAAGCAAACAGCAACAACGCCGCAACCAATCCTAATATCCAGGGGAAGATTAACCCCATTGCTGGAAATTGAGAGGCCAGCGCTCCGCCATAACTAAAGGTCACTAAAGCCAGCACTAAAAACCACGAGGGGTTTACATAAAAAGGAATTCCGAATAAGTTGCCGATGCGAATGTTGCCGTTCATATTGGCTCCGTCATTTATTAACAATTGAGATGCAGTGTTTTGCCTCTCATTTCTTCTACTGTAACAAAATGTAACGCATCGGTCAATCTAGCTTGAGTCGTAGTAACCGTCCCTAGGGGTTCGGCTTAGAGAAACCGGATTTTAATCTGAGTAAATGTACGGAGTTACCCGAGTGATGGCCTGAACCTGAAGGGATAGAAGTCTGAGGAAGTCAAAGATTAGGGGAGAAGGATTAACAATAGACGGTGACATCTTCGCCACATTCATCGGCGAGGAAACATAACGCCCGAAACCGCAGAAATACCAGTTGCTCATAAAAGGGATTGAGCTTACATAGCGGTGGAATATGGAATAAAGTCCGTCCAAATAGTTGGATTTCCCGTTCAAATGGACATTGCGCCGGAATCAGCTTGCACAACTGTTTTGCCTGGTGAGGATTCTTAATTTCAATGCGATCGAGCCAGTTGCGGATGGGAAGCAGGACATCATGCAACTGAAGTTTAGAAGTAGTTTTCGACTGAGTTAATAAGCTTGATAAAATAAACATCACGATTCTTCCTTGACATGAATTTCTGAAGGTTCTTGTCTCTTATAGTTCTATTATTAACTCTGCATCCCGGGTTTGTCCCATTCCCAAAGTAGTAAAATCCCACCTCGTTAGATAGAGCTTTCCGGCACAATTATACGAACAATGGGAGATTTCATGGTTTTTTCGCTGTATTCGAGATTACATACAAATGCTAAAACTCTTTCTGCGTCGAGGATTGACTCTCTCTTACCAGAGATAGAGAGAGTCAATCCGATGAAAAGGCTGGCTCTAGGTAAAACCAGGGGAGGTTTCTGGAAAGGCGCGTTTTATCCCACCTATAACTTTTGCCAATCTTTTTGGGGGAGAAGTTTCTGGAAACGCGCGCTTTATCCCCCCTACAACTTTTGCAACTCTTCTTGTAAAGCACGGTAGCGCTGATACTGCTGCTGGAGGTCGCAGAGATAATTCTCCCACAGGAATGGACGATTCAGAATGGATAGATAAATCTTGCGGATTTGCTCCACCAACTTGGCCGCACTCTGATAGTTCGTGCGATTTTTCTTTTGAATATAGTGATGCACCAGTTCGTCATACAGGGCGATCGCCTCCTCGGGATGAGAGGATTTCACTTGGGTGGCGACGGCCTGTTTCACGGCGACTGGACAAGTCGCAGTCTGTGCCAAGGAAATGGCCGCCTCCCAATTCTGTTCTTTTAAGTATATTGTAGCGAGAACTTCAGCATCATCCCGGGCGAAGAGATGCATCTGGCGTTGGCAGTCTTCCCAACACTTTAACTCCATTGCCACCGACTTAAGTTTGTCATACAATTCCAGGCAAAGACCGTCAATCCGCAGCCACAGCAGCAACAGTCGATACAGGTTCGGGCGATCGCCTTGCTCATAATAATACTCCGTGAGTTGAGTTAACAGTTCATCTGTATAGGGGGAATCTTCATAATACAAATAGGCCCAATCCTTGAGTTGATCTTCATTTTTGGGCGTCTGCTCAGTAATCCACCGTTCTAAAATTGCAATAGACTTCGGGATATTCCCCTGCATATCCCGCCAATAAGTCGCCAGCATTACATATTGTTCAACCCTGTTCAGATTTTCCTCATATAATTGGAGGAAGGTCTCGTCATCCCCTAATCTGCGATAAGCATTCATCACCCACTCCCGGCTATTCCTTTCCAGGCCAATGGTTTCTAGGGTGGCGATCGCATAGCGGAACTCTTCCTCCGTAGAACAGAGGATATCCATCGCTTCCCTTAAAGCAAAATCCAGTTCCTCGTTCAGGAACATCGGCCAATCGAATGCCGCAATCAGCGAATTCAAATAAACCTCCTTCTGCGGCATCTCAAGCTCTAAAGCCTTTACGCAACGGGCAAATAAATCCACCGCATCAGCAATCTGAGCCTCCCCAAAAACCGTCCCCGTCTGACTAAAAATCAAGTTCCCCGAAGTCACCACATACCACAGCACATCAATCTGTTCCTCTGGAGTGAGATGTTGCACCTGGGCAAACACCGCATTTAAGTTGGGTAAGTCAGGTTGGCTCAGAGCAAAGAAGCCACCATCAAAAGGATTCGCAGGTTCCCCTTCCCCCAATTGGACTGCCTCAAAAAACTCCTGAATTTCCTGTTTCAACTCCGCCACGGTCATTTTCTTGGCGTTGGGAAAGGGAATCACATTGTTGAGTCGCTCCGCTTGTGCGATTAATTCAAATACATCCTCAATGTATAGTTCTCCCCTTAACAACTGTTGTAATATATTCCCGGGAACAGGAATCCCCTGATGAGGTACCACCATCATCATCGGTTCTTCATACTCATCATCATCCTGCTCCTCTGGATCGCCCAACAGAGAATAGAGCAACACCGCCACAATATGCTCACAAACCTCTCCCGGATAAGCGCAAGTACAATCCGTGGTTAGCTTACCCTTACCTGTGCGAATTTCTACGGAATATTGCTCAGTTTTTGCCTTAACCTTCGCCTTAATTCCTTTTCCAGACATAAAAAACTGCTCGACGGATCCGTTATCATAACACTGTTGACCTTGGTGAAAAATAGCTGGACTATCGGCAAATTCTGTAATTTTTTCTACGGTCAGATCGTTTAAATTCATAAGTAGCTACCTCTGATATGTGCTTTTTCAACCCGTGAACCAATCCGATCGTACCTTAGAAACTCCCAGGGCGATCGCCCGGGTCCAGGGAAGGCCCCTGAGAATCCCGTTCCCGGGGGATCAATCCTTAGACATTCAACCTGCACTCAGACTGAGTTCAAAATCCGGGCTAGAAAAGTGATAAACAACCTACCCTCTCCACTCCCTCTAGTATCGGGTTACCTTCCACCCCCTCCTGGATCAGTTCTGTCTGGACTTAAGTCAACAGCCCCCTACCCTCTATACCCCTGAGCAACTCAGGAGAAACCGTAACACCGAAACACCGTTTTTGTCCTACGGATTAAATCCTGAACCGATGCCCTAGGTTAGAGCATAAAGCCCCTAAAGGTGGCCCTCTTTTGATGAACTTGAGAACCCCAAGCCCTTTGAAATTTACTAACCCTTTAAAAAAGTCCGATCAAACATAAAGTTACGAAAAAGAGCCTTTTTTACTCTTGCCTTTGGTGACAAATCGGCGTATCATAAAGATGACATGGGGTGCAGGTACGCAGACACTGTTTTGCCAGACAACTACATTGGCAACAAAATTACTCAAACTTATTGTTCAGGAACAGGGAGACCCCAATCATGAACGCTCAAATCAGTAACAACATTTCATCGCTCAAAACAATCGGTCGCCAATGCACCCTAGGGTTAATGGCGTTGGTTGCCACCACCGCCAGCGTTTTTACGGCTCAAAGCGCTTCCGCTCAGGTGACTCAAACCCAGTATGATGCCCAATATACAAGCGCCCCCAGCAGTCTATTGCGCCTAGATTTCGACACTTGGAATATGTTTAACAGTGTCGTCAACGTAGAGCGTCAGAAGCTCAACACTCTTGATCGCCCTCAAGCGGACCTGAGTAAACTGCGTTGGGGCGGTGGCGTTCAAGATGTAGAAGTGTTCTTCATCAATGAAGGAGCAAGCTACCGGAATCAGCTATTCTACTCGGTAGATGGCGGAACCAGCAAAAACATGATTTTTGGAGATGTTTCCTCCCCCCTGAGCATTCTGTCCAACAGTAATGGACCCCTGAAACTCGGACAAGGGAGCAATTTGGGCAGTTTCACCGGAAATACCTTTATTGATTTCTTCGTGAAGTCTGATGGTGCCAATGGGGGCCAAAATTACCTCGGATTTGACCCCGCTCAAAACCCCGGGGGTCTGTCCCACGTGATTGGATATACTTTTGATGACTACTTGCTCCTCGGGTTTGAAGACATTATCGGCGGTGGCGATCTCGATTTCAACGACGTCGTGTTTGTCGTCAAAGGGGTAACGACAGAGGCTTCCGTCCCAGAACCTTCCTTGATGATTGGGCTAATCGCTACGGGTGCAATGGCAGGGCTTCGCAAACGCGCTCAAAATTCCGAAGTTTAAGGTTGCATGAACTCCAGAAAAAACTGGCCTAGAATAGGCTGTTTGAGCCGATGGGGTTGAGGGGGTAGACCCGCTTTTCATCAAGGCGATCGCCCCTCTTGTCTTCTACAACCCCTTAAACTCATCCTGCAACGCCGGATAACCGCGATAAGTCTGCCGGAGCTTATCAATATAACGCTGCCACAGGGATGCATCTTTTACTATATCCAGATAAATCGATTTGAGCGTCTCTGCGTACATTGCGGCAGTCTGGTAATTCGATCGCGTCTTACCCTTGATATGCTGCATCACCACCTTCTCATAAATGGCGATCGCCCCTTGAGGGCGATGTTCCTTCACCCCCTGGGCAATTTGAATCTCCGTGTACTGCCCACAATTAGAGTTTTGAGATAAGGCGATCGCCTTGTCCCACTCTTGTTCCTCTAAATAGATTTCCGCTAACCAGGGCAGATTAGTGGACGCAAGTTCCAATAACCTTGGCTGTGCCAGTTCCCACCGCTTTAACCCCGTAGCCACTTTCTTAATCTGCTGATACAAATCAAGAGAATAGCCATTTTCCTCCAACCTCAGCATCAAGACCCGATAATGGTTTTCCGAGTCCCCTTTCTCTTGATAAAAATCACTTAATTTAGACAAAATGATCTGGTGATGGTTACGGTCAGTATAATAATCTTGCAGGCTTCCATAATCATCCCTATCAAGTTTGTCCAGGTTGTAAATAGAGACCCATCGTTCTAACGTCCCCCTATATTTTTCAAGCTTTCCTTGTTCCTGCCAATAACTGGCTAACTCCAAATACTGATAGGGCCGGATTAAATTTGACTCACGCCACCGTAAATAATTTTTCTCATCCCCTAACCTGCGGTAACAGTCGGCAATCCAATCTACAGCATCTTCATGATAGCAACCTTCTAACTGTTTAATCAGATAGTGATAATCTTCCTGGCTCGTGCAAAGGATATCCAGTGTATCTTTAATCACCCCATCCAGTTCATCGCGCTGGAACATCTCCCAATCAAGCAGAGCCACCACCGAATTAATATAAATTTGCTTCTGGGTTCCACTCTCTTCTAAAGCCAACACAACCCGAGCAAATCGCTCTAATGCTTGAGTAATTTCCTCATCCCCGATTAAATATTCTTCTTCTACAAAGTAGTGATTACCCCAAGTCACAACCGACCAAAACACCTCAAGCTGGTCTCGTAAATTGAGGGTTTCTGCTAACTCGAAAACCTCATCCAAGTCTAATTCATCCTCATCCTCATCTTCTTCCTCATAATAGTCATCATAATAATAACCGTCATCATAGTAATCTTCTTCTTCCTCCTCCATCAACTTCTCATAAGTCCCCTCAAAAAAGTTTCTAATCTCTTTTTTGAGTTCTTTCGCCGTTACGTTTGGGGTCGATTTTTTCTGCGTAATCTCCGACGCCAGGTTAACTTGAGACAGCAGCAGATGACGCACCTCGGGAAATTCTTCCACAAATTGCAACACCATCTTCACTAATTCATCAACCCCCATGCCTCGTCAATGCCACTTCCAAAGCATCGGGAGTGTTTGTCGGGGAGGAATCCTCTGCGATCGCCTCCATCTCATCCTCATCATTCTCCACTGGATCATCTGGGTCACCGTAAATTGCATACAACAACACCGCCACCCGATGATCGCAAACCGCACCCTCATAAGCACAAGTACAATTCATCGTGAGACTTCCCCCACCCGTGCGAACTTCTACACTGTAGTTACCTTGTTTAGTCTGGACCTTCGCTGTAATGCCTTTTCCAGATAGATAAAACTGATCAACCGACCTCCTTTCATAGCACAATTGACCTTGGTCAAAAATAGTCGGATTATCGGCCAATTCTTGAATGTCTTGAACCGTCAACTTGTTTAAATTCATAAGAAACTGCTGCTTTTTTCAGGGAATTGACAATTCAGATATTACCTGAAAAAAACCCTCAGCGATCGCCCGGTTAATTTTCTAGGGAAGATGCGCCAGGAGTCCCCGAATTCACCACTCCAGGGGACCCTTGACCCCCAAACCCAACTCAGGGGGTTTATCATAAAAACATCACTTTAAAATAACAGAACCAGCAGCCGGATGGGGCAGTATCAAAAAAGCTCTACCTGCGCTGTGCTGAAGAGAACATATAATTTGTACTGCACTAATGGAGAGTATTGCGATGACATCCACCCAACCTCAAGCGATCGCCTCTCAGGTGAATCCCACTCCCGCCTTACCCCCCTTAGAAAATGGCGATCGCTTAATTCGTCCCGAATTCGAGCGCCGCTATCACGCTCATGCCGGATATCAAAAAAGCTGAACTGATTGAAGGAGTCGTTTATATGGCATCCCCCTTACGCTTTCGGTCCCATGCCAAACCTCATGGATATCTAATCACCGTATTAGGGTTGTATGAATCAGCAACCCCTCAAGTGGAAATGGGAATTGAACCCACCGTGCGCCTAGATTTAGAAAACGAACTCCAACCCGATGGCGTCTTATTAATCAGTCCCGAAAACGGCGGACAATCCACCCTTGACGAACAGGGATACATCCAAGGCGCACCGGAACTCGTCGCCGAAATTGCCGCCAGTAGCGCCGCCATTGACTTGGGGGATAAAAAACGCGCCTATCGCCGCAATGGGGTGAAAGAATATATTATATGGCAAGTTTTTGATGAAAAAATTGATTGGTTTCGGTTAGAAGACGGAGATTATGTATCCGTAACACCTGATGAGCAAGGGATAATTCGCTCTCAAGTCTTCCCGGGATTGTGGCTGGATATTCCTAATCTCATCCAAGGGAATATGCAGCAAGTTTTGACAATTTTGCAACAAGGAATCAGTTCCCCCGAACATCAAGGGTTTGTGCAACCTTCATCCCCGGAGAATGCTTGATTCTGGGAACCCGGTGCCGAATCTCTAGTAGGGCAGGGGGTAAACTGTTTTATCCCCAAGGCGCGTTATAATCCTGAAAATACCCATTCCCCCTGCATCGTCATGCCTTTTAAACTGGGAAAAGTCGAAAAGCGTCTGTTAACCTGTGGCGGTTTACTCGTTGCCGGAAGCTGCGGTGCCCCGGTTTTAGCATCTGTCGGCATCAGTGCTGCTGCAATTCCCCTCATCAGCAGTATGATCACTGGAGTCACTGGGGGATTAGTCGCCAACGATATTGGCAACATCACCGATAGTCTGGGCAAAAACCAAGGTATTCTCATCAACCATGACTTAACCAAAGCAGTGGGACGGGCGATCGGGGCCATAATCCTAGGAATGGCGGGAGAACCCCAGTACCACACCGAGAAAACTGCCCTCAAAAAATTGGCAAAAGCAGCAGCAGACAACTGGGAAATCGTCATCACCAGCGAGGTAAAAGAAGCTGAAAAGCGCATCACTGGACAGGCAGAGGCACCGGGAAACCCCTATGGTGACCTAACCGAGGACCAACTCTCCCAGATTATTCTCCATCCCCAAACACCTATTCTGGAAACAAAGGACTGGGAATACTTGCTGTGGGACTGGTTAGAAGAATTAGCCCAAGTTAAGTTAGAAGACACCACCCGCAAACAAGTTGCCACCCGACTGCGAGAGGGATTTTCCATTGCCTTGCGCGAAACCCTCGCCGATGACTTTGAAACCGGGGGGAAAGCATTCGCCAAACTGACCATTTCCCTATTTCGGGAACTGCACAACAAGATGGTTCAGCAACACAGTGAAATTCTCCAGCAGTTGCAGCAGGTGGGAAAAAGTCAGTCCGAATTAAACCAAGCATTGACTCGGTTAGAACATTTAGGACAACTGCAACCCGGAACTCCAGAAACCCAACGCGAATTTCAGGCATTGGGGAAAGGAATTGCTACTGTGTTAGGAGAAGTGAGGGAAATCAAGGAAAACACCGTGGCGATTCAAAAGGCGATCGCTGAATTGCGGAACTGTAACCCTCTTCTGTCACTCTAGGCAGAGGAAAATAAGAAATCCACGTCAGGCGAAAGAGGGAAGAGAGCGAAACAGGCCCGATTTATAAAAGAAATTAATCGATTTAACTCCAAAGATAACTGAGGAATAGGAAACACTTGTAGCCAATAGAGAATAGAATTAAAACCGAGCATCGGCAGGAGGAGTAATTGAAGATTATTTAACGCGCTCTTCCAATTCGTTTGATGATTCCAATGAGGATGTTGAGTGACCGAAGACCTAAAAATTTCTGAGGTTGGAGTCGGCGAACTTGTTGCTGAAGACTTAAAAGGAGCAGTGGTCAAAGTAACAAGCAAATAAACACTACAGACAAGTTCCCACCATTTTTCGATATCCGAGTAATGAGTCAGCCTCCAATCGGCCCATCCCAACTCAGACTTACATTGCCTAAATCCATATTCAACCCAAGTTCTATCTCCGTATATATCCCCTACATTTTTATAGCTAAGGTTCGGAATGTTGCTCATCACAAAACTGGTTGAATTTTCCGGCAAAGTATCTTTATCTGTTGTGAGCTCCCAATAAGTTCTGCGTCCTTTTTTACCAAAAATAACCTCTCTTATATAGCGGGTTTCTGTTTTACCCTGACTCATATTCCGGGTAAATGTTGTCCATTCATTGGCTGAAACGCTTTGTCCTTCAGGTAGCCAGACTCCATGATTACTCCTGATTGACACCATATACAAGAGTCCTAATTCCTCCAGTTTGTTCAAAAAATAAGTCTCACTTTCCCCATAAAGACTATCGGCTAATACCAATTCTATTTGGAAACCAAGGTGAACCATCTCTTCAATTAATCCGGCGGCAATTTGAGGTTTGGTTTTATAAATATCTCCCGCTTTTAAGCACTTTTGAGGCTTGAAGACTTCAAAGAGGATGTCCAAGGTTATTCCATCAATTAATCCGTAAGCAACTACAGATACAATTCCGTTTTCTACCTTCCCTAATCGACCAATATATTGCCGAGCTACATAATCAGTTTTTTTGCCTTTTTTAGGGTCTCCTGTCTCATCAATAATCACCCGAATTCTGCGACCTTTTAAATGATTTAAAATGAGCTGGATTCTCGAATTTCTGTGCTGGTGAATGTCCCAAGGAGAGCGAGTCAGAAAATGGTGTAACCCCTGGGCGTTTTCTAGTCCCAAAACTTTCGCGATTTCCCGCACAAGTCTTTCGTTTTATTTCGGATAATATTCCTACATGGATATTTTTAAATGCCTCATAAGTTCTAACATCTGAAAACAGGCTTTTATAGTTTTCACAGTATTCATCAATTAGAGGGAGGGTGGGCTTGGCTTGTTTTGGGGCAATCATGGTCCTGCTCTGGCTTTCAGCCGTTTTTTTTTATTATACTCTACCTAGAGTGACAGAAGAGGGTTATAGAGAACCAGACGAAGGAAACGCGAGTGGTAGTGGAGGTCTGAAGGGGTGACAAGAAGGCTAGAAAGTAGATTGGATAAGGGACATGGCTCTTAGGCCCCTGCGATAAAAAGGCTGTTTATCGGGATGAAGTTTCATAAACTCGATACTCAAATCCTGCAATTTTTCCATAGAATCAATCCAACTCAGCCCATAAAGCCCTATCCAAAAGTTACTATGACGGCGTTGAGAGCGTCCAGATTCGGTTAAACGAGCGACATAAGATTGCACTCCTTGTTGCTTGATTGGCGCGCCTTGAATAGATGAGGCCGTATAAGCCAAAGCAATTAAAAGAACTAGACGAGTCAACCGCTCTTGGTTGGCTCCTGTTCCTTCTAAATTATATCCTCCAGTTTTACAATCTTTGAACATTGCTTCAATGCCCATCCGCATTTCATAAGCTTTTAAAGCACTTTTTAAGTCCGGAAGATTGGTCAGGATATACCAAGGTTCACTTGCCTTATTTGGCCCATACTTACGTTTCCAGTAAGCGGCTAACGCATAGCGACCAAATCCTTTCTTTTTAGTGAATTGAACCGAGGGTAAATAGAGTTTCATCCCAGGTTGAAGCCCTAAATTACTTAAGCTCTCAAAATCTTCGCCTTTTTTCCGGCTCTGTTTAATGTACGTGTTGCATTTTTGACGTAGGGCAAAATACACTTTCTTTGACTAGAGCCACTTTGCCAGCTCAACGCTATGAAATGGACGGTCTCCAACGACGATAATTTTATAACCATTCAACAACCTAATAATTGGAGTAAGTAGGGCTTTTTGACGGGCGAGATTACTGGCTCCTGTATGGTCAATAAATGTCCAATAAACTGGCCAAGCTCGTTTTTGATAAATCACGGAACCCATGAAGAGGTTGTTTTGTTTCCAAGAGGTTCTATCTAAGGCTAAATAAATGGGCTTATTTTTAGGAAAATAACGATGAATTAAAATTTGAATGAGGGGGAACCATACCAGAGGAACGCTTAGACTGTTCGAGACTAAGAATCGTTGAATTCGCCGACGACGGCTCTCCTGTTTAATAGATAGGGGGAAACAGGCGGCCAACCGCTCAATTTTAACGGTTTTGTGCAGTTGCAAGAGCCACACTAGGGTTTGAACCATCAGCCAATCAGAATGGTTCAGTTGCTCGGATAGAAAAGTTTGATAGAATGTAGGTAGCATTTTTTTGTGATTTATAGAGGTTGGCTAGGCCCCAAAAAGGAGCGGACCTCTTTTTTTTATACGACTTTTTCGCCAAAACCGACAAGGGGTAAGCCTTAGAGCCTTCTTGTCACCCCTTCAGCACCCCTTCAGTAGTGGAGGTGCAATATCCACCCTTACCCTCAGAGTGGCGCAATCCTGCCGTTGACCCGAATTCCGGTTATTCTCCCGCAAGTCGAGAACCCTCTGAACAACCGAAGACAGTGGGACTAGAAACCATCGCTGAAATCCCGGTGTGGGTGGGGCGCGATGCTTTGTTACAGGAGTTAAAAACCAAATTACTCGCCCCCGAAACTCCCCCGAAAGTGCTGACGATGATTGGACAAGGGGGCATCGGCAAAACCAGTTTAGCGGTGAAACTCCTGGAAACCTTGGGAGTGCAGTTGCAACCGCCTACCCTCACCGCCACCTGTCCCTCTCAGAAAGCATTGTATTTAAAAACCTACCAAGGGACCAGTTTTGATGCCGTGGCAGAGTTTCTCCTGCGGGGATTAGACATCGAAACCCCAGAACCCCTGAAAACCGCTGCGGAAAAAATCACCAAAATTCTGGAGGGGTTAACAAAACAGCGTAGCGTAGTCGTGCTGGATAACCTGGAAGATATTTTACACCCCGCTCACCATCCCGACTGCGGTAAAGCGCTGTCTCCGGAATGGGGGGAGTTGCTTCATGCTTTTGCTTATGGCAATCATTGCTCAACCCTGATTCTCACCAGTCGAGAATTCCCCGTTGATTTAACTGATAATCGTGCCCGCACCCCGAAACCCGACCCGAAATTAGTGGAAGTTCTCCCCTTGTCTGGGGTTGAGGATACCGATGGAGTGGAAATCTTGCGTCAGCGCGGATCGGAAGATAGTGAGAAAGATTGGCGCTGGATTGCCGAACGAGTCAAAGGGAATGCCTTTATTTTGACCCAATTGGCGGCGATCGGGGCCGAAAGTCCCGGGTATCTGCGGAAACATCCGGAACTCGTGACAGAAGAGGCAGAACCGATTCTGCAAGCGCAACTCGGGCGGCAAAGTCAGGCAGGGTTAGACTTGTTGCGGCGAATGTGCGTCTTGCGCGTCGGCATCGATATCCAGGGATTGACCTTTTTGCGCCTGTACACCCATGACTGGGAAGAAGATAAGCAGTTTGAGGGAAAGGAACTAAAAGAAACTGAAGAAATTGTCATGCGATTGGTTAATAGTTCTTTGGTACCAGCAATTCTCATTTTGGAAATTTAACTGCTATTGAGGGGAATCTCTAGCTCAAGTCCCTGGAGCATGAAGGTGAGCAGGTGATCCCAATTATCGAAATACATATAGCGGGTTAAAGCGCGCAAATCCTCGAAAAAGGTTTTGCGGGTCGGCAGATGGGCTCGCAGCCGTTTATATTTCTCGTCGAGCCGATCAAGCAGGGTATGAAAGAGTAGGGACAAGATATTCAGAGTCGCCAACAAGGCAGCCAGATGCTCTTTGCCATGCCCAAAGTTGTGTTCAAGATGGTAGCCTTTGGTTTTGAGGGTATTGTTATTCTCGTTCTCAACCTTCCAACGAGTGCGGCCAGCTTTAACAATGGAGGCCAAGTTCTTATCACTCAGGGTGTAGCGGGTGACAAAGGCGTTGTGGTAAATCACCCTTTGGTCAGGACGGCTAACAGTTACCTCACACCAGTTCACCAACAGCGCATCCGCCCCGTCTTTGAGGGGCACGTCATTGAGATATCGGTAAGTCCAGGTTTCCTCAACTTTTCCTGTCCACCGTTTGCGGATGACCGTTGGTAGGTCAATCCCCTCAAGATGGTCATAAAGAGTGGTGTGGGAGTCAGGGCGACAGACCAAGATAAAGTCCAACTGGTGGTCTAACAGGAGCTGACACAGGGGTTGGTGGCAGTACAAGTCATCGCCTAACACCGTTACCTTCAATCGACTCAAGCGCGGACCATGCTGGTTCAACCACCGCTTCGCCGCAGCGTTTTCACAGTCTTGTTTGTCATGACCGTCTTGGGGGCGGACAAACTCAGGGACTAACGGAATCACCTGCGTCTGCCCCGGACAGACAATGACTGGAGTGACTACGCTATGTACGTATTGAATCTCTCCTGACCTCAAGGTGCGTGTCGAGCAGGCAGGACAGTGGATTTGAGTTGAACTGAAGTATTCCGTCCCATCCATAGCAACCAACAGGGTGTCAGAAACAGACCGGAAGTCCCTCAACTGACCCTGTTCGTCCAATATCTGTAAGATTTCCTCGAATACGGGAAACACATTAGAGGGCGCAACCCCGTCGAGCAAGTCCCGGATGTGGTTGTCGCTCGGAATCTGATGGACTCCAAACAGGCTTTGAGCATTGCTTCGACCCTTATTGTCTACCATCTTGCGCTGATAAGCCAGGAAAGATGGGGTTTGGGTGAAGAACACCCCAAAGGCGCTCAAAGCTGCATCCTCCATTCCATAGCGGGTATTTTTACCTCGACGCTTGTCTGGTAGCGATGACAAGCGCTCGCGAAAAGAACTCACTACAGTGTCAAACCAACCTGGCTTTTTCAATGGCTCTGGCTCTCTTGGGTTTTGCAGATATCATTACCATACAGCTCTCAAGGGCACTTGAACAGTTTTTGCCATAATGAGAATTGCTGCTTTGGTACAGCGCCGCTATGATAAGGAGCAGTGCGAGTGGTATTATGACCTCCATCGCTTAACTGGTGAATACCTGCAAGCGCAATATCAAGCCGAATTACCGCAACGGATCGAAAGGGTTTACAAGTTCTACTGCACTAGGAAGACGGTAGAGAATCCCAAAACTTTAAAAGATTGGCGTTGCACATTTATGGTATGATTCCATTGGACAGGGTTCCTGTCCTTCAATTGGGGAGGGGTATAGTCCTATGTTTCAGGTAGTACAGAAGCAATTTGATAGAAATCGTTAACATTTCTACAGATTTTGAATAACATAAAGTTTTTCGCGTATTTACGGGCTAGATAATGTCTTAATCGCGTGTTTTCTCCTTCTATCCGAGTCATGAAGGGCTTGCTAACTATACAAGGTAATCGCATCTTAATTCGGATGTCCTTTTCAAGAAGATTGGCTTGAAATTTGACAGAGGGATTCAACGAAAAGCGTCAAAGAGTGTGACCTCGTAAAAATAATAACTGTATGGATAAAGGTAAAAACCCGATATCACTGGGACTAAACCGAGTTGAAAGCTTTCTATTAACTGGTTTTGATTGGGATAATAATAAGTCTTACCTCTCTTAGATTTTTATTAAATTTCAGCCAGACCAGCACTGAGTATTTGGAGCAGAAAATCGTTATCCATGCCCGCCGTGTAACGCTTCATTTTTAAACTTAACTTTGACGGCTCTTGCTTGAGTAAACTAATACTCAAATGACGCAACAAGCCCAAATTTTGGGCAGCATTGCCCTGTCGAATCCGACTGGCATCCTCATTAAATGTAACATCTAACACCCAATGCAGACTATTTTCAATACTCCAGTGGGAACGAATCACCCAGCTATGTCGCTCGGCATCGGCTTCAAGACTGCTCAGATAAAATTGAATCTCCGTGGTGGTTTTATTCCATAATTGTCGCTCCCTGCGAACCATTACTACTGTGGTTAGACCCTCCCATTGGCTTTGTCGATGTAACCGTGGTAATTGTTTAACACTCACCACCCACACTTGCCGAGTTTCTACACGGTGATGCCCCGCCTCCACAGTTTCATGATAGCTGTAGTCAATTCCTTCCCAAGACTTGGCCCTTGCTTCAAAGAATCAAGCTTCTACTTGTTTGTAAAGATTGAGCTGGTTGCCTTTAAGAGCCAACAGATAGTTCCCGTCTTGTCGCTTAATTTGACGAGCAATTTCGGTTTGGGTGCCCATAGCATCCAGGGTTACTACTGCCCCCTTTAGATTAAGCAACGTCAGAAGCGGAGGTACTGCTGTAATTTCATTTGACTTATCTTTAACTTTTTGTTGTGCCAGTACCAACCCATGTTCACTACTCCACGCACTCACCGTATGCAACGCTTTGAGCGAACCTTCTCGAATCGTAGGAACCCCTGGAGGTCTTCCCATCTATATGAATTACTTCGATCTTCAATTTTTCCGAGATTGTAGCAATCCACCCCAAAAAGCTCTCCTGTAATGCCATCGGATCAATCGCTCCTATCACCCGCCCAAAGGTATCGTGGGATGGAATCCCATGAGGCAAGTCTAAAAACTGCTCTAACCAAGATTGCTTACTTAGGCCGTAAACCTCAATGGCAACGAATCCATCTGCCCCTGATAGCACTGCTAAAATGGCTATGGTGAGAATAGCTTCCAAACTGTGGTGTCTTGTTCTGTACACACGAGGGTCGGGTACTTGCTGAAAATGCTTGAGTACACTCTGCTTTATAATTTTAACCTCTCGTTGTTGCTGAGGGTTGAGAACAACTTTACCAAAGCCTTTTTTCATTTGCTTGAGTTAGGGATAGGAGCAATTGTACCATTCCCAGTTTAACTGCTTATTCGTCGCCAACGCCATCTGTAGAAATCCTGGCCCCACTACTCCTTTTCCTGTAATTTGTCAAGTACAATTTATACCAAATTAGATGCGATTACCCTGGCTAACTATAGGGTCAAGTTCATCAATAAATTGAGGATAAACTGCATAGCCATCCGTTACATAGAAGAAACACCTCCAACCTCCAATAATTTTCCATAACGGTTTAAATGTTTCTTTGGATCTATCCCCGACCACAAAAGCTAAAATACCGGGAAACCTTTTGTCTACAGCGGTCCAGACCCAGACTTTATGTTTAGACTCGTCCGAAAATTATAAATCCTTATGGAAAGGGAGTTTCAGCCTTTTGACCCGGCGTAATCTTCAATAGGGTTAAGAACGAAAACACAAGGCTTGTAGCTAGGTTACTAGGCTATTTGATTAAAATGATTCTCCTTTGTTGCCAGTCGAGACTTTAAATTGGCTCTAGGGGTACTCCATTTTTTAACGTTAGTAAATCTACCGAACCTAGTCGAACTCTAACTAATCCACAAACCGCGAGAATTACCTGTTTATATTGATGCCTAACCAATCTAAACCTTTCCGCAGCTACTCGAAAAATTTTAATCTTTCCTATCAAATGCTCAACCCCTATTCTCTGAGTCGATATTTTTTTGTTTTCTTGTTTCTGTTCTTCGGTTAGTTCTCCGTTTTTGGGCTTTTTTTGAGGTGTAACAATGGCTGGTTCTCCAAGGTAAGCTTTATCTCCTAAAAATTTTTGATGGTTGTTGAATTTTGGAAGGCTTTGTCGAAACAAACTAATATCACTTGTTTTTCCTAACTCTCCAACTATTACATCCACAATATCTTGACCACCGGACAAAACAATAAATTGGTTTTTTAGCGTATGCATTTTTTTCTTTCCTGAATACAACTTTTTTTGTTCTTCATAGTCTACAGGTCTTGCAGTACGCGGCTCAGAGCTATCTACGATTAGTAAATGTTCGGTCAATTTTTGCTGAAGTTTTTCATAAGCTTGTTCGTTATCCTCCGCTTCTTCCATTTGCGAAGCTGGTAAAATCTCTCTAATGATTTTTATCCAATAATGAAAAGCGTCATTAGCGTTAGTTTTAGAAATATCAAATAACAAACCTAGAACTTCAAATATGGGTTTTTGTCTTAAATAAACCAAACAAAGACAGACTCCTTCCTCTACTGTCATTTCAGCTTTACGTCCAGCTCCCTTGGCATTGATTCTAATTTTTTGGGCTTCCAGTTCTATTTGTTTTTCAATATGTCGTTGTTTTGCCAGTTCTACTAACGCTAAAAACTGGTCATATTCGATTCCGATTAGACGCTTGGATTCTTTGGGATATTCTTGAATACGCTTCAGGGGGCTAGTCATGGTTAAATCTTACTAAAATCTTTATTTTTATTTCATTATAGCATAAAATTTATATTAAGGAGAGGTCTTTTTTTGACCCACATAAGTCTGTAACTCATCAACTTGAGAGACTTCAGGTATTTCTTCATAATCTGGGTCTTGTGGTAAACTCTTAGCCGCAGCTTTGACCGAATTGATAACCGTGTTATGACCAACTCCAGTTAGTCTTTCTATCCGTCGAAACCCATTCCCTTCAACATAGAGATGTAAACAGTGTCGTTTAACCTCTTCGGGATAACCTGTTGGAGAATAGACCTCGATAAATTGACGACCACAATCCTTACATATATGGTTCTGTTTTCCTCTCTTCACGCCATTTTTACTGATATTGCTGGACTGACACTTAGGACAAATCATATTCTCTAGGGGTACGGACTACCTCTCTATCATACCATAAATGTGCAACGCCAATAATTTAGCAAATCGTCCCATTATAAATAAAAATTTATCAGAGTCAATCCCCTCTGTCAAGGCAATTTCCCTTTTTTAAAGAAAATTTTGTAAAATTTTGTAAAATCAGTGAACATCCGTGAAATCAGTGGTTAAAAATCTATAACTCAGTGGTTAATTTCACCGCCCCCTAAGCCCACCGCGAGGAATAATCACATCAGTCGGGTCAAAAGTCGGGCCAATCCCCCGAACTTCAGGAGAAATCGGTTCAAGTCCGGCATCACTTTCTACGCCTCCGCCAATGGTTCCACCACCGATTGGGTCACTATTCCCATTCAGGGCATCCCGTAAAAAATTGTCAAATCCGCGCTGTTGAAATCCGCGTCTTTCCTCTTCCGAAAAGGTGGGTTGAATGGGGGTGCGGAGTCTGGGGGGACAAGCGGGTACAGGACTGGGGCCGGGTCTGGCTTCGACGAGACAGGGTTCGGTTTCTTGGGCGATGACTGTAGCTGATGAAATAGCCCCCCATAGCATGGGGAATAAAGTTAGAGAAATGATTAATTTTACAGTTTGTACAGACATGAAATGAGTCTCCTAAAAGCGGAAGGTGGTGCGAATGGTGCCGATAAAAATATCTTCATTATTAGCATTATGTTCGGGATTGGTGATGTACATAATGCCCGGGGTGATAGAAATGCGATCGCTGACTCGCCAGCGATAAAAGGTTTCAAAATGGAGAGAGGTATCCGGGTCTTCCCCTAAAAGTAAATCGGTGCCATCCACTAATTTCGGGGGTTGACCAACGAGCAAAGCGAGCAAGTCCCCGGGTCTGCCGAAGGGGTCGGAATATCCCAGGGAAAACAGGTAAGTAGTGCTGGTGGCAGAGGCATCGGAAACAGTGGAATTGGTGAACATCCAGGCTCCCCAAGTACCAAAGGTGAGATTGGGATGAAAGCGCCATTGCAGGGAGCCGCCGATCGCATTAATCTGAGCCGGTTCATCCATAAACCCGCCCGTATCTGCCAGAAAGCTGCCGGTGAAAGTATCCAGGCGGCCATCTTTGGCGTAGGCATTCACATAAGTTAAACCCGCGATCGCAGTATTAGTCGGTTTGAGTAGCAATTGTATCCCCGTCGCACTATGATCTGCGCCTGTTATCCCACCGCCTTCGGTGAGACTGCTACTATTGCGCGTGCCATAAGCCGCCTGTAATCGCACGCGATCGCTCAGTAACAAATCCACCCCGGCACCGGCATCGAGACTGCCAATTTTAAAAATCGGACTCGCTTCAGCAAACCGGGACAGGGCACCTCGACCGGCATCAAAATAGCCGGAGTTAGCGGTCAGAACACTACTTAAACTAAAGCCAACAGGACGGAAAGTCACCACCGCGCGATCGCTCACGGCAAAGCGATATTCTAACTTATCCAAAACCACGCGATCGCCAAATCCCCCTTGATAAGACAGCAATGCCATATCCGTATTAAAAGACTCCGGATTGGCAAAACCGCGATCGCCAAAATTCCCCGAAGATAACTCTAATCGGAGTCGATCTCTCCCCGTAAAAGAAGCCACCACCCCGACGCGAGCGAGATAAGAAAATACCAGATTATTCTCTCCCTCTCCCGGTGGTTCTCCCCCACTTCCTCCAGTTAAAGCAAAAATTGCTTCTCCCCCCAACACTGCCGTGGGGGAAAATTGTTGCGACTCTAATTCAGCCGATCGCAGCTCTAAATTGTCCACCCGACCTTGTAACGTTGCCAATTCTGCGGCAAATTCCCGTTGCAATTGTTCGAGGGCCGTTAAATCATCGCCAGAAATCACTTCCCCTGCACTGGCGATCTGCTCATTTATCCGTTCCAGGCAGGCATTCAACCCGGCAGCAAACTCATAGCGAGTTAAAGCCCGATTTCCCCGAAACGTCCCATCGGGATAGCCTTGAATACAACGGTAGCGCTCAATCAAGGATTGGAGAGCTTGAAATGCCCAGTCCGTGGGTTGAACATCGGAGAGTTGCGAGACCGAGGTCGTTTGCGCCATTGGGTCCCCATCCAGAAGTCCCTGAGAGAGGGGGAAAAGCGGGGCCGAATCGTCCAGGGTCCCGTTGACAGGAGATGACGGCTCGGATAATGGGGAATTTGGATAGTCTTGAGACAAGAGAACCGGACTATTAGTCCTCAAGGAGTCGGAAACATTGTCCTGTTCCCCAATCCCGGTATCAAAGACCTGTGTTCTCAAGGAGCCTGGGTAGGCAGGTGTGTGTATAGCCCCCCCGTTAAGGATTCTGCTGGTTACAGGGAGACCTAACCCCCCAACCCCCTTCCCTACGAGGGAAGGGGGAGAATCAAAGCCCCTCCCCTCGTAGGGGAGGGGTTGGGGGAGAGGTCTCTTTCTTGATTCGGCAACAGAGTCCTGAAGGGTGCGGTTTTTTGCTGAGGCGTTGGGACTTTCTGTGGGAGGTTGAAGCAGTTGCCGGTCCTCTGCCTGGGAGGGTTCTCCCCTAAGCATCCAGGCAGGAGAAGCAGTTGCCCTAATGGAGGGCAATGTCACGAGAAAGACGACAACACCAGCAATAGCGGTTTTCATGCGAGTCAGATAAAACAAGCTGTGGATAAGGTCTCTGGGATAAAATGCCACATAAAGGGGGGAAATGGGGTAGGGTATGTCCCATCCCATTCTGTAGGAAGCGGTCCCAAAATGGGGAAATTAAGCGCGTCTCAATTACAGGGTTCTCCCAGTAAGAGGCTGGAACAACCTCCAGAGGGGCCATCCCGCAGGAGCGATCGCAAGAAAGTAAAATCTTTATAAATATCTTCAATCGTGTCCGCCTGTTCCATATTGATCATCCCGTGGGCGATCGCCTCTGGATCCACTGGCGGAGCCGCAAACGAGAGAGCCAGTTGCTCCCGTTGGACGCGATCGATAAAATGCAGGGTTTGAATCCCACAACTATTGTTTTGGCTTAACTCCGGATCGACACAATAGCGGTCTTCCTGAGCGCGTCCCCGTCCGTGAATGCCGACTAACTCGCCCTCTTGGTTAAAAACGGGTCCTCCACTCATCCCCCGCTTTGTCTCGTTGGTATAGAGCAAGCTGTATCCCCCATCATCCGAGGGAGGATTGGCAATGTCCGTAAGATTTCCCTCTCGGAATTCGCGGACTCGGCGGGCGCTGTCGTCTTCAGGATTGGGCCAACCGGAGATATAGACGGGTTCCCCGCGATCGACGTGGCGAGATTCCCCCATCACCGCAATCGGATAGTCCTGACTGCTGGTAAAGGTGACGATCGCCAGATCGAGTCCCTGAATCGTCTCACCGAACTCCCCGAGTTCTTCTCCCAGGGGAATAATATTAGTTTGGGTCTCCACATCATCAACCTGATGCACTTTGCCGTCACTGGTCCTGACCCCATAAACCACTTCGCGGGTTCTGACGACATGGAGGGCAGTTAAGACAGAGTAAGTATTGCCATCCCGGGCGACAATCACCCCGGAGCCAGGATTCCATTCTTGGCGGGCTTCGATGTCTCCTTCCTGTAAACCTTGGGCAATAATCACTGTAGTTTGGGAGGCGATCGCATTCACCTGTTCCGGGGCTAAGGAGCGACTCGCCACCAGGGGGAGGGCCAGGGTCGTCCGTACCACCAAGGCGATCGCCACAGCGAAGGTTGTGGTCAACAAATAAGTTGGAAATCGACAAAATAATAGCATAAAAATAGGTTATATAGAGTTTTGAATCGAGAGATTTGACGGGAGAATTTTTAACCTTTCACGACCTGGTTTTCCTGATAGGTTAGACTCCGGCTGGCGACTTTTAATTCCGGTTGACCCGGTAAGGATGATAGAGCTTTGGTGAGGGGCGTTACCTAAAGCGTGAATTGCTCCGGTAACCTTTTATATGTTCTCTCTATTTTTCTGAATAAAAAACCTAGAGAAAGTTTCGCCTCTCTCTAGGTTATTTACGAATAGGCACTCTCAAGGATTGGCCAACCAGCGCGATCGCTCGGTGCAAAGCTTGGCGATCGCGCCGCATTCCGCACGAATCGCGGGCTATCTGGATAAAGCTCATAAGCTTTCCTCACTTCTTTTCTCCTTGGGGTTCAAACAGAATCTCCACTACCCGGTCAAAATTAGCGTAGGCAGGGGGGAAAAATCCTGCAACAAATTCCCCACTACGACTAGGTTAATTAAGCTATCCGTCCCGAGCAATCCCGCCAGCAATCTAGCGGGCTCGGCGCGGTTATTGCCATTGAAGGCAAACAAAACATTTTGGCGATTACAGCCGACATCAGTGCTATTCACCGCACAAACCACCATCTGCCCATTGACTCGTCCGACGGTGAGATATAATCCACTCAGACTATTGCCATTATTATGCAATACGGCATTCAGTTGGTTTGACACCTGCTGACAGGTTGCCAGAGATTCATCGGAGGGGCGATCGCCTTGATTTCTCCAAGAAATCATCGACTCTGAGACAGAACCATCGGTTCGGACTGCTCGAATCGTATAAAAGTTATCCGAAGGCTGGCATTCAAAAGACACCACTGAAGTGGGGGATGACGCC
>CAWGFK010000059.1:0-7533 GCA_963821735.1 uncultured cyanobacterium | reverse complement strand
GGCTAGAGAAACGGTTGATAGCGATCGCCTTTTGCCCAGATAAGCTAGATTCCCATCTTTCACCCCACGCGCGATCGCCTCCTTAACCGCATCCGCTATTCAAATCCGGGTAATTTTAGCTGAATGGCTTCGGTGTCTTGCGGTTTGGCTTTGGTGTCTGGATTTTTAGCCGTGTCACGGGTAGAGGTATCGCCAGCTTTGGCAGTGGTTTCTGATTTTGTTTGTTTTGGGGGACTCTGTTCTAATCGGTCAGATGCAGGTTCTTCGTTGATGTCCGAAGAGGTCAGTTCACCCCGAAAGGCGCGATGCAGGATAGTTTGAAATAAATGTTCTGCTTGGCGTTCCGCTTCCCGTTGTTGGGTGCGTAGGCGTTCAAATTTCTGCACGATTTGGGCAAATTTTTCTTGGAGGGGAAGGGGTGGCAAAGCAATTTGAAATTCTTTAATAGTCGTCATATTGAGGAAAGGTTGAGCAGATTCAGAAGAAATTTTCCTCATTTGCTCTTTCAAAAAATACAAATAACAAGCTAAGTAATTTGTAGCAACTATATTATTGTTTGGTGTTATTTTGCAGCTTCCTGTAGTGGACAAAATGGCTTCCTTAAAAACATCTGTAAATATGCAAACATCTCCCAGGTTTACACCTACCTTCACTAGAAGAATATCACCTGGAACTACTCTACTCCTTATAAGCGAGTTAAACTTTTCACGGGACATGAACTTTAAGTCATCCTTAATAAATTCAAAGGGACGAATATTTTTAGAGCGGATGACAGGTATTTCACCATTAGGGATATAATCAATTTTTGTGTCTACAGAAGAACCAAAGGGGCCATCAACAATAGCATTTCCACCATTTCCTAGCTCACCTAAACATTCGGTTTTCCACCCCATTGGATTGGTAACAGGATCGCCGAACATCTGCAAAAAGACCGATCGCACGTAGGTGTCGCTGAGTTGTAGGGCATAGCGTCGGGTGAGTCGGAGGTGATCGGCTTTTTGTGCGATCGCTGCTATCTGCTTTTGTTCTGCTAACGATGGGACTAAAATTCTCTTCTCGTAAGCATCATTTCTATTAAGTCCTGGAACAGCCGCAGATTTATTGAGATTGGTTAAATCAAGTCCTAAAAGAATGTAGTAAAGCCAATATAAATCACACGGTATTTTCGTCTTATTAATATAGTAGGTTGTATCTATAGGATAACATGATACCGAACTAAAGTGAACTTTTCCAATAGATCCTTTGCGTCCAATTACAATGGTCGAACCTTTAGTAATGGCTTGATTGTGCAAACCAACAAGACCATTTGAACCGTAAACTGGAATTCCACCAGGTTCCCGTTTTGATTCAATAAGGCTTTCGCCATAGACAAATTCACATATATCACCAAGCTGTAAAGTCTGATAAGTCATGATAGAAGAGATTCAATCTCCTTAACTTCCATTGCCATAATATGCTCTAGCTTCAGCAACCGCTCCATTGTAACCTGTGGCAACTCATAAAACGCTTCATCCTGTTCAATGAGGATACCGATTTGTAGAAAATTTATATTTATTTGCATTCATCTTGTTTCAAAGTTATCTATATTATCTGACGTACTGCATCAAAAAACTGCAATGCTGCATCCGAGTTGTTTTGGGTAATGTAAGCAACGATTTTATCTATATCCTGACTTGCTTTTGGGGTGATAAAAATCCTCTTCGTCATTCTTGCGTACCCTGAATTGGTTGCACCAATTGAGAGCGTTTTATCTCCCACCACTCATCTGTTACTTCCATAGATTCACCACTCTCCAATCCTTCTAATAACAGCGACTCGACTCGCGCAATCTTTGCTTGTTCTTGACGAATTAAATGCAGAATATAGTCATTAACTGTACCATAGTTGCCTTGAGCCACTTGTTGCTCAATAAAAGCTTGGATAGATTCAGGTAGCAAAATATTTATCTGTGTCATAATTCATTTACCTATTCATAGAGAAATCAGCACTAGCGGTAAAACAATAATGAATTCCATTGCATACATCACTAAGTTTTACCAACCGCCAGCTATTTGGTAATTTAGCAATTTCTTTTGTATCAATTTTCAACCTATTCACCAACCGTGTTATTCATCCCTATCGCTAAACAATACTTCCAAATCCTGCCGACCACTCACCACTCGCATAATCTCCACGCCATCCCCTAGAAGACGATAGAAAATGATGTAGCCATCTAATGGCACACCCCGCAATCCCTCTCGAATGCTCGAATATTGCTTTCCCATATTTGGAAACCGCATCAAATTTTGACACTTCTGATTGAACTCTGTTAGCAGTCGTTCCCCCGCCTCAATATTCCGTTCTAAGAAATAATCAGAAATTGCATTTAGATCTCGGCTAGCACTAGGCGAAATCACACAACGACTCATACAATTAATTCCCTAGTCCCTTCGCTTGCCGAAATTTATCCTGTAACTGTTCCATTACTGTTTCCAAGGGAATCCCTTCTCCTCGATCCAACTCGTCTGCTGCCTCGTCCACCTGTTGACGCACTCCCTCAATCCAGCTTTCATACTCCTGATACTTCTCCTCAAGCAGCTTAAAAGCTTGATCCAGCAACTCTTCTGGGGACTTGAACCGACCTCGCGCCATCTGATCTCGAATAAACTGCTCTTGCTCTTGTGTGAGGATAATACTCATAATCTTAAATTTTCTCGAACTCCCTAATCAATATTTTATCAAGCTTCCACATATTCACCAATAGAAACAGGTTCAGGAATAGTAAAACCATCCTCTTGTAACCCTTCCAGATGAAATGCGATCGCCTCTTTAATTAAACCCCTGACCTCTGCCAAACTTTCAGCTACCGCTACACATCCAGGTAAATCGGGAACATAAGCGCCGTAGCTAGTTTCACCTTTTTCAATTAAAACAGCATAACGCATTACTTTTACTCCTCTTGCCTATTTTTCCTCGATAAAACTCATCAAATCCCGTACTTCCATCTCCATAATATGTTCTAACTTCAGCAACCTCTCCATTGTAACCTGTGGCGACTCATAAAACGCCTCATCCTGTTCAATCTGACGATAACGACTCGCAGAAAGGTCGTATTTATTGCTTTTCACCTGTGCCTTGGTCACCCAAAACTGACGATTTAATTGGTTAATTTCCGCCTGCAACGGTTCCATCTGTTCATGCAGTTGATTCAACAGAGTTTGATCCGTTTCCAAAGCGAGGCGACTCGATTCATCATCGGCGGGTGAAATTGCATTTTCAAACGTCAAACGATTCACCTCTTTCAACAGCTTCAACCGTTCCGCCTTCAATGGTGCAATCTCTGCCTTTAATTCTGCCAAACGCTGCTCTTTTTTAGCCGTAACCTCCTCATCAAATCGAGTCTTCCAACAGTTCAAAATATCCGGGATATCATTTTCTGTCACAGGTTGCCGCTTATCATCCAGGGAAAACCCATCATGCTCCATATTGTAAAACCAAATCCGGTCAGTGGTTCCCCCACGAGTGAACAACAACACCGCAGTGGAAACCCCCGCATAGGGTTTAAACACCCCGGAAGGCATCGACACCACCCCATCGAGGCGATTCTCTTCGATAATCTTCTTGCGAATTTCCTGGTGTTGCTTACTCGAACCAAACAGCACCCCATCCGGTACAATGACAGCACAGCGTCCCCCCATATCCAACACCCGCAAAATTAAGTGCAAAAATAGCAATTCCGTCTTCTTGCACTTAGTTGGCAAAGTGGGGTTAATATCCGACTCATCCATCTTCCCCTTAAACGGGGGATTCATCAGCACCACATCCAAGCTTTTCTCATCTTGAAACCCCTTAGAAAGGGTATCCTGATAAAAAAATCGTGGGTGCTTAATACCATGTAGCATCAGGTTCATGGAACCAATCCGCAACATCGTCATCCCGGCATCATTATCGTAAGCAGTAAACGCCTCAGTTTGTAAAAATTCCCGTTCTTCATCCCTGAGTAAATCGCCGATTAACTGCGGGTTTCCCCGTTCATCCGGTTCGCTATGTTGCTGTAAAATGTACTCAAAAGCATTCACCAAAAACCCGCAAGTTCCCGCCGCTAAATCCCCAATTCTATCTTGAGGTTTAGGGTCAACCATCTGCACCATCATCTTAATAATATGGCGAGGGGTGCGAAACTGTCCGTTACGTCCAGCAGCGTTTAATTTACTCAGCAAATACTCATACAAGTCTCCCTGAACATCCTGATTTTGTTCTGAAATTTTCAGCGCATCAATCAGGTTGCAAACTTCGATAAGCGTCCCCGCTTTGCTGATTTTAAATTCAGCATTCTGCATATATCGCTCAAAAGAACTCCCCTCAGTTCCCGCAGTTCGCAACCAAGGAAAAACTTTATCTCGAACGTGCTTGAGTGCCTCGTCTGCTTTAAAATTAATCCAATGGGACCAACGCAATTCAGAGTCAATCTCCGGGGTAAATTCTTTTTTACGCAGCTTTGCTTGTTTCTCTCGCTTATTCTCTGCATCATCCAGCCGTTTGAGAAATAGGAGATAAGAGAATTGTTCAATAGAATCCATCGGGTTAGACAGTCCCGACGACCATAATCTATCCCAAATAGTATCAACTTTAGATTTCAATTCCGGATCGGTTAGCATTTTGTTAACTGACTTGGTTTTGTTGCTGTTTCTGCTGTAAAAATTCGGCAAAATCGCGAACTTCAGCAACTAAATCATCCGATAAATTATCTAAAACTGCTGTTAAATGTTCACGAACTCCCATCGCTTCACGAGCAGGAATTGTTAAAATTAATTGATGCGGATAAACGGTTTCTACCCCGATTGTTTCCATAAATGATTCAGCTTCATACTGAGTCGCTGAGACAAAATTACCATTCTCATCGTACTTAACCCAACCCCCAAACAATTCGACAATATACGCCTTTCCCTCTCCCAGAACTTCCACAATTGTACCGATGGTTCCCTCATTCGCCACTCCCCCATCGCTTAAGAGAATGGCTTCAGTGAGTTTAACCCCATCAAATAGCTGAAATTGAGCCATTACAATATTATCAATGATTAGTTATTAAGCTGCCAACTGCTCCGTAAACTGAATTAACTCATCCACCTGTTCCGCACTAAACCACCGTTCTACCGCATCCTCCCCAAACCGATCCAACGGTTCCTCATACAAATCTGCCACCTCCAAACGGCCATTCTTCATAAACACATTCTCCACCGCCCGTAAAAACCGAATTTGATTGGCATTAAACTGACGTTGAGCAATAAACACCTCAAAATTCCGCCTCACTATCTCCTGATAATCGGGTAATCCTTCAATCTCCAATAATTCTCGCAAAAATGCCAAGAAACTCTCAACTTTCAAATTAAACGCTTTGCGAATATTCGACTCAGATAACTGGACATTTCCCCCGCCCAATTCTTGCCGTAAAGTCCTCTCTAACGCCACCAGTTGCAAGTCTGTCACCGCTTCCCCGTTGCGAATAGCGGCAATTGTCGGATGAGTTTCCACAATTTCCGACACCTTCCCCTCAACGCGCTGACGGTATTCCTCAATATAAACCTGTTCTCCACCTTCTCCTAAAGTAATATACCCGCTAACGGCAATGCGATCGCGCAAATCAATCTCCACAAACGAATTCGGACGCGATCGCCGATTCTTCATCTGACTCGCCAAATCTGCGATAATGCGGTTTAACTGTTCCGGTGTCGCCGTTCTTAGTCTAGAGGACAAACACAGATCCATCGAACCTCGACGCTGAGAATCTTGATAGACAAAATCCGGTAGATAACTGACATCCTCGGCGATCGCTTCCACCGTCCCTGCTTTAACCTCACCCGTAACAACTTCCAACTTCAACCGTTCCACCTTATTCGTAAACGTCGCCGCTGCCACATCGACCCCCGCCACAAACCGGAGTAATGGCGCAACCTGAGTGCGGAGAAAATCGATTTTACCCCGAGTCAGATACCGCCAAAAGCTATCCTGCCAAGCTGTCTCAACTTGGGAATAAACCTGCTGTACGCTAAAAGCATCTAGGGGAATCTGTCCAATCTGTTGGCGCAAATCTCGAATGACCTGCTGACAATCTACCGATTCTTGATTATCCAGGTAAAACGCTAACAATTTCAAGCGGGTGTTAAAAATCTTTACAGTAACGGGTAAATTTTGGGCAACCGTTTCCTCACTGGGGTCTTTGTCAAACTCATTTTCCCAAAAATCGATAATCAAAAACTCATTCTTATACCCATTCGGAAGACGATGAAAATACCGACAAGTTTGATGACTCCGCGTTCCCCGTCCAATCATCTGCTGCATCTTGATAATTGAATGCACGGGTTTCATGAATACCAAATTAACGATTTCTGGCACATCTATCCCCGTATCCAGCAAATCCACCGAAATCGCAATCCGGGGCATTTCCTCCTTTTTAAAACGGTCAATCAAATCATCAGTTCGTTCCATTTTAGAGGTAATTACCTGCACCATATCGGGATACTGGGGATACATTTCCTCAAACACTTCCGCCAACCGCAAGGCATGAGCTTGAGATACAGCAAATACAATGGTTTTACCCGGATACTGCCCGGATTCATCCTTGTAGCAAACCTCCATAATTTCCCCCCACTGTCGCCGCAATGTATCGCGATTGCTGACAGTCCGTTCTAATTCAGTCCCCTCGAAATCAATATCATCGGGATCTAAACCTTGCTGAATTAAAGTATTGCGTTCTTCCTCAGAAAGATTAGCGCCGCGAATTCCTTCCCGTTGAAAATGAGTTTTTGCTTGATAAAGACTATAATCAACTAGATGGCCTTCCCGAACCGCATCGCGATAGGGGTAACTAAACGTAGGAATATTATCAGAGCAGCGGAACAACTGAAAAGTATTGCGATCAATAAAATCTGCGGGGGTGGCTGTCAATCCAATAATTCGGCCATCGAAATATTCTACGAGTTCGCCAAACTGGTTATAGATCGAGCGGTGACACTCATCAAAAATCACCAAATCAAAGAATCCAGGAGTAAACTTTTTATGGCATTTAACTAAAGTTTGCAGCGTTCCGACATACAGCCGCTTACTGTAATCAATATTGTAAGTCCGAATGCGATCGCGTGGCTCACTGGGCAAATAAACCTTAAAATTCTCGTCTAGCGCCTGCTTCACCAAAGCATCTCGATCCGCCACAAACAGCACCGTCCGCGCTTGATTTGCTCTCAAAAATAATTCTATCAACGCCATAATGGTGCGCGTTTTTCCCGTACCCGTCGCCATCACGACCAGCGCCCGTCGATATCCATCATCAAACCGTTCGCTAACTCGTTGAATGGCTTCTTGTTGATAGGTACGGTTGGCGATCGCTAAATTAACACTTAATTGTTGTAGCGGGATTTTGTTCTGGCGGATATAGAGCAAATTTTGTAAGTCTCGCAGGGAAAAGAAACCCGCTACTTGGCGCTTATGTTCAATCTCTACATCCCAGAAAAACGTCCTATCCCCATTACTCATAAAAGCAAAGGGGCGAAAACTCTG
>CAWGFK010000058.1:0-8553 GCA_963821735.1 uncultured cyanobacterium | reverse complement strand
AAAAAGAAGGCAATTATTTCGGCTAATGCCCCTTCTATTCCTCAGATTGACCCCCTACTGGCCGAACGATTTCCCTTACGAATTCTCCTAGCGGAGGATAATCGCATTAATCAAAAAGTTGCCCTCAAAATTTTATCCCAAATGGGATATCATGCCGATGTTGCTAATAACGGGGTAGAAGCTTTAGCGGCATTACATCAGCATCCTTATGATGTGGTGTTGATGGATGTTCAAATGCCAGAAATGGATGGATTAGCAGCGACTCGCCAGATTTGCCAGGAGTGGGACCCTACCCAGCGCCCTCGGATTGTGGCGATGACGGCAGGTGCAATGGAAGGCGATCGCCAGAAATGTTTAGAAGCCGGGATGGATGAGTATATTACTAAGCCGGTTAAAGTTACTGTACTCCAGACCATTCTGGAGAAGATAGCCACCCAAAAATATCTCAATCCAAATTGATTTCTCCCTGATGAGTCACTGAAACAAGACCAATTATTATCCGGAATTCTCCTCCAGGCGAGATTATGATATACTAATCAATTAAATTAACCAATTCAGTTGTAATCTGAATTTAGAATCGCTATGTTTTAACTGCGAATCTATATTTTAAACTGGATTAAAATATGAGGTAAATCCCTATGAAACAAACCGATCGCCAGCAATTTCCCGCTTTAAAGAATAAAGCCTATTTTAACTATGGTGGACAAGGACCGATGCCGGAATCGGCATTAACCGCCCTTTTTCAAATCCTATCACTCCATTCAAGAAAAAGGACCTTTTACCGGAGAAACGGGACTGTGGGTTAATGAAGAAATCGCCGCCACAAGAGAGGCGATCGCCTCGGAACTGGGGGTCACTCCAGATACGATTACCCTCACGGAAAATGTCTCCATTGGATGCAATATTCCCTTGTGGGGTCTGGATTGGCAACCGGGCGATCGCATCTTAATCGGCGACTGCGAACACCCCGGAATTGTCGCTGCCGTCGATGAAATCGCCCGTCGGTTCGATTTACAAGTTTCCATTTGTCCCTTGATGGAAACGTTAAATGAGGGGAATCCCACTTTGGCGATCGCTTCCGATCTTCACCCCAATACTCGCTTAGTCGTTCTCAGTCATATTCTCTGGAATACCGGCCAAGTTTTACCCCTCACTGATATTGTTAAAGTTTGCCATGAATTCAATCCAAAATCTAACCCTTACCCAAAAATTAGAGTCCTTGTAGATGCCGCCCAATCTGTAGGGGTTTTACCCTTAAATCTCACCGAAATTGGCGTCGATTATTATGCCTTTACCGGCCATAAATGGTGGTGCGGACCCGAAGGATTAGGCGGATTATATGTCAGTCCTGATGCGGCTGGAACCCTCCATCCCACTTTTATTGGTTGGCGCAGCATTGCCATGAATTCTACCGGAGACTGGGTAGGATTTAAACCCGATGGACGGCGGTTTGAGGTGGCAACATCTGCTTATCCGTTATTAGCGGGGTTACGAAAGGCGATCGCCTTTTATTATGGCATGGGAACCCCGGAAGAACGGTACGATCCGATCGGAAGCCTTAAGTCATCAGAACTCTGCACAAAACTCCGGGATTTACCGGATATTATGTGCTTAAAATCCACTCCGCCAGAAGCCGGTTTAGTCTCTTTTCAGCTTAATGAAAATCTGCGAAAATCTGGTGCAACTCATGATAAATTGGTGAAGTTTATGGAAAAAGAACATCGCGTCATGGTGCGGACAATTCTCAAGCCAGATTGCGTGCGCGCCTGTGTTCATTATTTTACCTTAGAATCGGAAATTGACCGACTGATTCAGGGAATCCAAGATTATTGTCAGCAGATTTAATCGGGTTTAAACTCGATTAAATCTGCTGACTATTTCTCCAACCGCAGCCTTAAGTCTTGCTCCTTTAAGAAAATAGGCTAAAATCCTCTTTATGATGGCATTAGAGACGCAATATCTGGGTTGTCTTGATAGAATTCCCCCTCTATCCTGTTGTGATTTTTTAGATGATATAGGCTGTGAAAAATCGACCTGTTGTTTATATTGCCATTACCAATCATGGTTTTGGATCCGATGCAGTGCGCGCCGCTTCAGTTGCGGCAGAAATTCAAAGGCTAAATCCAGATATTCTGTTGATTTTAGTCACCACCGCCCCCCGGTGGTTATTGGAGAGTTATATTACCGGAGATTTTATCTTAAGGGAAAGAGCTTTAGATGTGGGAGTGATTCAGGCAGATAGCTTGAAGATGGATAAAGTGGCCACCCTTGAAAAATTGCAAGAAATTCGGAAACGGCAATATGCGATCGCCTTGGGGGAAGTCAACTTTATTCATCTCAATCGCGTCGGATTAATTCTGGCTGATATTCCCCCTTTAGACGCTCCTATTGGTAAAGCGGCAGGCATTCCCGTCTGGATGATGAGCAATTTTGGGTGGGATTTTATCTATCGTCCTTGGGGAGGAGAATTTGAAGCCATTGCCGATTGGATTGCGGACTGTTTTAGTCAATGTGATCGTTTATTTCGTCTGCCTTTTCACGAACCCATGAGTGCCTTTCCAACCATTAAAGATTTCGGTTTAACTGGCGGAACTCCCCGCTATCAACCGGAAACAATCCGCCGGGACTGGGGGCTAAAATCTCCCTTAGAAAAAACCATTTTACTCACCTTTGGCGGATTGGGACTGGAACAAATTCCTTATCATAATTTGCAGGACTTTCCCGATTGGCAATTTATCACCTTTGACCGCCATGCGCCAGATTTGCCGAATTTAGTTAAAATTGACAATCAAACCAATGGCGATCGCCTTCGTCCCGTCGATTTTATGCCGGTGTGTGGGCGAGTGGTTCTAAACCCGGATTCAGCACCTTTTCAGAAGCTTGTCGCCAAAATGTGCCGATTATCTCCCTCACCCGAGAGGGTTTGCGGAATCCCCCCTATTACTTTCAGGAATCCAACAGCATTCTCATCACAGAATTGTCACCCAGGAAGAGTTTTTTGAGGGGAATTCGGACTTTTTGCGAGAACCTCCTCTCCCTCCGCAATCAACTGA
This sequence comes from uncultured cyanobacterium, assembly GCA_963821735.1. Classification (GTDB taxonomy): domain Bacteria; phylum Cyanobacteriota; class Cyanobacteriia; order Cyanobacteriales; family Laspinemataceae; genus Laspinema. Next base: position 5,500 of record CAWGFK010000058.1, on the reverse strand, counting down.
ACCCTTACTCAAAGATGGGACGAAGCGATCGCCCAGGCAGTGGTGGATTATTTCCAAACCGAATCCGCCTCGGAACGTTAACCCTTTTACCGATTAAATTTATGACCTACTATCAACAAATCCTCCAACTGAAAACCACCGGAAAATCCCTAGCTAAAGTCACCGCCAAAGTGGAAGAAGTTGTGGCAAAATCAGGAGTACAAACGGGCCTTTGTACCCTATTTCTGCGCCATACCTCCGCCAGTTTATTGCTGCAAGAAAATGCCGACCCGGATGTATTAGAAGATTTACAACATTTCTTTTCCGATTTAGTTCCCGAACAACGTCGCTACCGCCATAGTACCGAAGGTCCCGATGATATGCCCGCCCATATTCGCACGGCCCTCACCCATACGAGTGAGCAAATTCCCATCAATCGAGGTCGATTAGTGCTTGGAACCTGGCAGGGAATTTATATTTGGGAACACCGGCAACAAGGTCATTATCGAGAATTAGTCGTCCATATTCAGGGGGAATAATAATCCATCAGGTGGCTTAAACTGAGGCAGTAGAGGCTAAAAATTCAAGCAAGTCCCGGTGAGGAATTCCATGATGGGTGTTTCCCAGAAGCAGGACATAAGCGATGATGCCGATCGCCCAAATAACCGCCAGCAACTGGTCTATTGGACAGTTGCGATTCAGCGCGATCGCGATGGCGGTGGCGGGAATTGGGGTTTATATCCTCGATCCGATGGTCCCTCCCAAGGGCGATCGCACTTAGAACAAACCGTCCAAATGCAAGTCCAGCTAATCCAGGGGATTGCCACCGTCACGGATACCCCGCAAACCGCCTGGGAGTCCGCCCAACAAGCCTATCAACTCCCTCAACCCTCGGGGATGCGCGTGTGATCGCCTGGGTGGAAACCGACGATTTCCCGGTGATCTGGCAACAGGGGACTACCAGCGATCGCCCTTGGATTCCCGTCATCCCGGATTCTGAACTCGCCGATGCCATCCACCGGGCGATCGTTGGGGAAACCGGCAGTCAGTTGATTACCGATGAACAGGGTATTCCGGCGATCGTCGCTTATGCCCCGATTCCCGAATTAAATGGGGCCGTTTTGACCCAGATTGAGGTCCGACAACTGCGCGCATCCTACCTACCCGTCCGGCGATCGCCACGGGAATTGCCTCCCTCATCATTTGCGCCGCAGGAATACTCTTGATCTACCAAAGTAACCGACTCCTTACCTTTGAAAAGGGCAATTCTCAACAATATCAAGCCATGTTGGAAGCGGCCCCAGAGGGAACTCTTGCCATCACCGATGGCGGTAAAATTCATTGGATGAATACCGCTGCCTTGGAACTCTTTGGTTATAGCGAATCAGAATTACAAGGGCAAAATTTGAAACTGTTGATGCCCTGGTTAATGCAGCAAGAAATTGACGCCTATTTGGCCCTATTTCTGAATACTCGTCAAATGCCGGGGGAAAGCAATTCGGCTTATGAATTAGTCGGACAGCGGAAAAATGGCACGACTTTTCCCATTGAACTGGCGATCGCTCATGTTCTGCTACCCCAAGGACAACTCTACACCTTGTTTGTTCGTGACATCACCGAACGCAAACGCGCCCAGGAGAAATTGCAAGAAAGTTACAATTTGTTGCAAGCTATTTCCGAAGGAACAACCGATAGTATTTTTGTCAAAGACCTTCAGGGTTGCTATCTCTCCATTAACTCTGCCGGGGCCAAGGCAATGGGTAAGCCCGTGGATGAAATTTTAGGGAAAAATCATACAGAATTATTATCCCCAGAAACGGCGCGACAACGGATGAAAAATGACCATCGGATTTTGTTGGAAGGGGAAACTCAGCTTTAGAAGAAGAAATTGTGCCATTGAATGCAGATTCAACTTCCTCTCTACGCGCGGTATTTATTTAACCTCGAAAACCATTTATCGTTCTGCCCAAGGTTATGCCATTCGATTAACCCGTCGCCCGGGATATTAGCGATCGTGTTGAAGCAGAAACCGCCTTGCGCGACACTGTGGAACGATTGCATCGAACTTCCGGAGAATTGCAGGAAAAAAATCAGCAACTCCAAGCCACTTTAACGCAACTGCAACAGACTCAAACCCAGTTAATTCAATCGGAAAAAATGTCTTCCCTGGGTCAAATGGTAGCAGGAATTGCCCATGAAATTAATAATCCCGTGAATTTTATTTCAGGGAATTTGGGATATGTACGCGATTACCTCCAAAACTTACTCGATTTAGTCGAACTCTACCGACAACAGTATGGAGAAACCGACCCGATAATTGCTGATAAACTGGAAGAGATAGAATTGGATTTTTTGCAAGAAGATTTGCAGAAAATTTTGGGTTCTATGAAAGTGGGAACCGACGCATCCGAGGCATCGTACAATCCTTACGCACCTTTTCCCGCCTCGATGAAGCAGAAATGAAGCAAGTGAATATTCACGAAGGCATCCAAAGCGCCTTGTTGATTTTGCAAGGTAGACTAAAAGGCACAGTTGAGCGACCCGAAATCGATATTATCCCAGAATTTGGCCTACTGCCAGCGGTGGAATGTTATGCTGGACAATTGAATCAAGTCTTTATGAATCTCCTGAATAATGCGATCGATGCCTTAGAGCAAAAGTACAACCGCAAGTTAGGAGAAATACCCCCGGAATCCCCCACCATTCGGATTCTCACCTCTGCCACTGGCGATCGAGTGACAATTCGCATCATCGACAATGGTCCCGGCATGACCCGAGAAGCCCAAGCCCGCCTCTTCGACCCCTTTTTCACCACCAAACCCGTCGGCAAAGGCACTGGATTAGGACTTTCCGTTTGCTATCAAATTATCGTAGAAAAACATGAGGTAAAATCTCCTGTCATGCCACCCCGGATTTAGGGTCAGAATTTGTCATGGAAATTCCCATCTTTCAAGGGCTGACTTAAAAATATTTTAACCCGGCCCGCAGGCTAAAGCCTGTGGGTTTTTATTTTAAAATTAAACTCAAAATATGCTTATTGAATAGCCCGCGCAGGCGGGCTTCGTCCGTATAGCCCCAGGCTTTAGCCTGGGGGTTATTTAATAAATTAACCAGCATTAACCCCAGCAATCTGAATCTGCACCTCGCTGAGTTTACTTGCTTCCGGAGTCATCGGAGAATTGTACAACAACCGGCGAGGCGGACCGCTGATCACATACTCCGAATGTTCATTCAGCCAATCTTGCAACCGTTGCAAATGTTGTTCATAACTCGCCCAACTATAAGCCCCTTGAATACCAATACTGACCACAGTCATGGGGGGATAATCCGTCACCTTAACCTCATCCGTCTGGATTTCCGGCGAAATATCCCGGTTGGGATATAAAAACGAAACTTCCGCAGTTTGTGGCGTGGTCATGTCCGGACTTAACCCATCCAAATACCGCACTTCAACCGGGGTTGTCATGGCAATTTGATTGGTACTAATATGCTGATATAACGGATTAAAAGCAACTTGGCTGGCTTGTTGAGGATTCCCCGAATGGCTGTAAGTCACCGCCCGATACTCGGGATACTCTTTCACTTCGATCGCCCCTGGTGGGGTAGGATTTGGAAAATTCATGGGGTAAAGATGCAGACATGATGGCGTTTTAAGCTGAAGAATTCAAAAGTTTAAAAAGAGCAATTTCAGGTAAAATAGAATGTAATTCTGTTGTCAGGACCGAGAACCATGAAAGGACTCTGGCTAGAAAATCAGCAATTACAACTGCGATCGCAACTTCCCATTCCCGAACCTCCAGAAGGCGAAGCCCTCATCCGAGTTTTACGGGCGGGAATCTGCAATACTGACCTCGAACTGCTGCGGGGTTACTATCCCTACAGTGGCATTTTAGGTCATGAATTCGTCGGTGTGGTGGAACGCGGACCCGAATCCCTGCAAAATCAGCGCGTTGTCGGAGAAATTAACGCCTATTGCGGAGACTGTCGCTTTTGTCGCAAGGGACAACCCACCCACTGCGAAAATCGCACCGTGTTGGGAATTGTCAATCGCAATGGCGCTTTTGCCGAATATTTGACCCTGCCCGTGAAAAACCTGTATGCGGTGCCGGATACGATTACAACGGATATGGCAACCTTCACCGAACCGATCGCCGCTGCCTTAGAAATTCAGGAACAAGTGTCCCATCACCCCAGGCGATCGCATCTTGGTGGTAGGCGATGGCAAATTAGGGCAGTTAGTCGCCCAAACCTTGGCCCTCACAGGTTGTAACTTGCTGGCAGTCGGGCGACATCGGGACAAACTGGAGAATTTGGAGTCCCTAGGCATTAAAACCGGATTCGCCGATGCCGTTACAGACCGCCAATTTGATATCGCCGTGGAATGTACCGGCAACCCCGAAGGATTTACCATCGCCCGTCGCGCCTTACGTCCCCGAGGGACCCTCGTCCTCAAAAGCACCTATGCGGGTCACCTCACCCTCGATATCTCGTCCCTGGTGGTGGATGAAATTACCCTAATCGGGTCCCGTTGCGGTCCGTTTCCCAAAGCCTTAGAGCTTTTATCACAAAACAAGCTAAATGTCAACCCTTTAATTCAAGCCAAATATCCCCTCGACGAGGCGATCGCCGCCTTTGATCACGCCCAACAGCGAGGGGTTTTAAAAGTGTTGTTAGAAATTAGCAACTAGATTAGACCGCTTGCAAAATTCTACAAAGCCGAGTGTTTTTTCTAAGGGGGTAGGGGGATATATCCGCTATTTTGCAAGAGGTTTAGTATGTACTGGGAGCGTGTAACGCATCTATTGCCGCTGTAAAGAATTATTCACCGACTTAGATCTATAATGGCCGGAAAGACCTTAAAAACATTTCAGCATTTTGGGGATAAGGAGTGAATACCATCAGGCTATATACCCTTCTACCGACGTATATTTGCCAAGCTTTTCCTGGAGGATAATTGAGAAATTTAGGTGCCATTTCGATTTCAACACCTGGATGACCACCTAAACCAAAATGGCGCTTGTTTATAACCGAATAATTAGGATCGGGCATTGTGCCAATTTTGTCTAAAAGTTCCATTTTCTCCTCTTTTGAAAGATCCATAGGGTAGTCACGGTATCCGATGCTATAAATTTCCGATTCAAGCTCTATGAAAAATTCATGATCGAATAATTTCCCATTTCTTATTTCTTTTAGAGGAACATTCGGAACGATAACGGAGAAACGCCCATCCGGTGAAAAGAGATGATTCCATCCAGCAGGAATTTGAACTTGTGCAACGGGGTAAACAGGAGATGTCCCGACGGGAACGAGAGTCTGCGACTCGTTCTGTTCTAAAATTGCCCTGGCGATAGTTATAGTTGAGCAATTGAAGAACCAATAAAACTCCTCCCACCGCCAACATATTTTTCCAGTTGATCATCTATCGTTATGTTTAGAGGTAATATTTCATATTAACAACTCTCTGGTTCGCGGTCAACTAACTAAGCAGGGAGGAGAATTTGAGGCCCTAGGTGTCTATATC
>CAWGFK010000057.1:0-7859 GCA_963821735.1 uncultured cyanobacterium | reverse complement strand
AATGTGATTGCCAAAAAAGAAGGCAATTATTTCGGCTAATGCCCCTTCTATTCCTCAGATTGACCCCCTACTGGCCGAACGATTTCCCTTACGTATTCTTCCTAGCGGAGGATAATCGTATTAATCAAAAAGTTGCCCTCAAAATTTTATCCCAAATGGGATATCATGCTGATGTTGCTAATAACGGATTAGAAGCTTTAGCGGCATTGCATCAGCATCCTTATGATGTGGTGTTGATGGATGTTCAAATGCCAGAAATGGATGGATTAGCAGCAACTCGCCAGATTTGCCAGGAGTGGGACCCTACCCAGCGCCCTCGGATTGTGGCGATGACGGCAGGTGCAATGGAAGGCGATCGCCAGAAATGTTTAGAAGCCGGGATGGATGAGTATATTACTAAGCCGGTTAAAGTTACTGTACTCCAGACCATTCTGGAAAGAAAGATACCCAAAAATATTTCAATCCAAATTGATTTCTCCCCGAGGAGTCACCCAAACATGACCCTTTATTATCCGGAATTCTCCTCCAGGCGAGATTATGATATACTAATCCATTAAATTAACCGATTCAGTTGTAATCCTGAATTTAGAATCGCTATGTTTTAACTGCGAATCTATATTTTAAACTGGATTAAAAATATGAGGTAAATCCCTATAATGAAACAAACCGATCGCCAGCAATTTCCCGCTTTAAAGAATAAAGCCTATTTTAACTATGGTGGACAAGGGCCGATGCCGGAATCGGCATTAGACCGCCCTTTTTAAATCCTATCACTCCATTCAGGAAAAAGGACCTTTTACCGGAGAAACGGGACTGTGGGTTAATGAAGAAATCGCCGCCACAAGAGAGGCGATCGCCTCGGAACTGGGGGTCACGGCAGATACGATTACCCTCACCGAAAATGTCTCGATTGGATGCAATATTCCCCTTTGGGGTCTGGATCTGGGAACTGGGCCATTCCGCGTTCACCGGCGACTGCGAACACCCCGGAATTGTCGTTGCCGTGGATGAAATCGCCCGTCGGTTCGATTTACAAGTTTCCATTTGTCCCTTGATGGAAACGTTAAATGAGGGGATCTACTTTGGCGATCGCCTTCTATCTTCACCCCAATACTCGCTTAGTCGTTCTCAGTCATATCCTCTGGAATACCGGCCAAGTTTTACCCCTCACTGATATTGTTAAAATTTGCCATGAATTCAACCCAAAATCCAACCCTTCCCCAAAAATTAGAATTCTCGTAGATGCCGCCCAATCTGTAGGGGTTTTACCCTTGAATCTCACCGAAATCGGCGTCGATTATTATGCCTTTACCGGCCATAAATGGTGGTGCGGACCGGAAGGATTAGGCGGATTATATGTCAGTCCGGATGCGGCTGGCAACCTCCATCCCACTTTTATTGGTTGGCGCAGCATTGCCATGAATTCTACCGGAGACTGGGTAGGATTTAAACCCGATGGACGGCGGTTTGAGGTGGCAACTTCCGCTTATCCCTTATTAGCGGGGTTACGAAAGGCGATCGGCTTTCATCATGGCATGGGAACCCCAGAAGAACGGTACGATCGCATCCAAGCCTTAAGTCATCAACTCTGGACAAAATTCCGAGAGTTACCGGATATTATTTGCTTAAAATCGACTCCGCCAGAAGCCGGTTTAGTCTCATTTCAGCTTAATGAAAATTTGCGAAAATCTGGGGCAACCCATGATAAATTGGTGAAGTTCTTGGAAAAAGAACATCGCGTCATGGTCCGGACAATTCTCAAGCCAGATTGCGTGCGCGCCTGTGTCCATTATTTTACCTTAGAATCGGAAATTGAACGACTGATTCAGGGAATCCAAGAGTATTGTCAGCAGAGTTAATGGGAGCATCTCAATTTAAAGAGACCTAACCCCCCAGCCCCCTTCCCTACGAGGGAAGGGGAGCAAGACGTATAAATTCCCCTTTGAAGTGAAATTGAAATGCTCCCGATTTAAGTGGGTTTAAGTCTGAAGGAATAGTCAGGCTATTTGTCCAACCGCAACCTTGATTCTTGGTCATTGGAGAAAATGGGCTAAAATTGTCTGAGGGATGGCATTAGAGACGCAATATCTGGGTTCTATTGACATAATTTAACCTCTATCCTGTTGTAATTGTTTAGATGATATAGGCTGTGAAAACTCGACCCGTTGTTTATATTGCCATTACCAATCATGGTTTTGGTCATGCAGTGCGCGCCGCTTCAGTTGCTCCAGGTTTTAAAGACTAAATCCGGATATTCTGTTAATTTTAGTTACTACGGCCCCCCGTTGGTTACTCGAAAGTTATATTACCGGAGATTTTATCTTACGGGAAAGGGCTTTAGATGTGGGAGTGATTCAGGCAGATAGCTTGAAGATGGATAAAGTGGCCACCCTTGAAAAATTGCAAGAAATTCGGAAACGGCAATATGCGATCGCCTCGGGGGAAGTTAACTTTATTCATCTCAATCGCGTGGGATTAATTCTGGCGGCTATATCTCCCTTAGCGGCAACTATTGGTAAAGCGGCAGGCATTCCCGTCTGGATGATGAGCAATTTTGGATGGGATTTTATCTATCGTCCTTGGGGAGGAGAATTTGAAGCGATTGCCGATTGGATTGCGGACTGTTTCAGTCAATGTGACTGTTTATTTCGTCTGTCTTTTCACGAACCTATGAGTGCCTTTCCAACCATTAAAGATTTTGGATTAACCGGCGGAACTCCCCGCTATCAACCGGAAACTCTCCGTCGAGACCTGGGGCTAAAATCTCCCCTAGAAAAAACCATTTTGCTCACCTTTGGCGGATTGGGACTGGAACAAATTCCTTATCATAATTTGCAGGACTTTCCCGATTGGCAATTTATCACCTTTGACCGCCATGCGCCAGATTTACCCAATTTAGTTAAAATTGATAATCAAACCAATGGCGATCGCCTTTGTCCCGTGGATTTTATGCCGGTGTGTGGGCGAGTGGTTTCTAAACCCGGATTCAGCACCTTTTCAGAAGCTTGTCGCCAAAATGTGCCGATTATCTCCCTCACCCGAGAAAGGTTTGCTGAATCCCCCTTATTACTCTCAGGAATCCAACAACATTCTCATCACAGAATTGTCACCCAGGAAGAGTTTTTTGAGGGGAATTGGGAATTTTTGCTGATAAAATCCTCTCCTCTGCGCAATCAACTGAACCCTTACTCAAAGATGGGACAGAAGCGATCGCCCAGGAATAGTGGTGGATTATTTCCAAATCGAATCCGCCTCGGAACGTTAACCCTTTTACCGATTAAATTTATGACCTACCATCAACAAATCCTACAACTGAAAACCACCGGAAAATCCCTAGCTAAAGTCACCGCCAAAGTGGAAGAAGTTGTGGCAAAATCAGGGAGTACAAACGGGCCTTTCTACCCTATTTCTGCGCCATACCTCCGCCAGTTTATTGCTGCAAGAAATGCGGACCCGGATGTATTAGAAGATTTACAACATTTCTTTTCCGATTTCGTTCCCGACTACGCCGCTACCGCCATAGTACGGAGGGTCCCGATGATATGCCCGCCCATATTCGCACGGCCCTCACCCATACGAGTGAGCAAACTCCCATCAATCGAGGTCGATTAGTGCTTGGAACCTGGCAGGGAATTTATATTTCGGAACACGGCAACAAGGTCATTATCGAGAATTAGTCGTCCATATTAGGGAGAATAATAATCCGTCAGGTGGCTTAAACTGAGGCAATAGGGCTAAAAATTAAGCAAGTCCCGGTGAGGAATTCCATGATGGGTGTTTCCCAGAAGCAGGACATAGGCGATGATGCCGATCGCCCAAATAACCGCCAGCAACTGGTCTACTGGACAGTCGGATTCAGCGAGATCGCGATGGCGGTGGCGGGAATTGGGGTTTATATCCTTGATCGGATGGTCCTCTTCCAGGGCGATCGCACTTAGAAGAAACCGTCCAAATGCAAGTCCAGCTAATCCAGGGGATTGCCACCGTCACGGATACCCCCCAAACCGCCTGGGAGTCCGCCCAACAAGCGTATCAACTCCCTCAACCCTGGGGATGCGCGTGGCGATCGCCTGGGTGGAAACCGACGATTTTCCGGTGATCTGGCAACAGGGGACTACTAGCGATCGCCCTTGGATTCCCGTCATCCCGGATTCTGAACTCGCCGATGCCATCCATCGGGCGATCGTTGGGGAAACGGCAGTCAACTGATTACCGATGAACAGGGTATTCCCGCGATCGTCGCTTATGCCCCGATTCCCGAATTAAATGGGGCATTTTTGACCCAATTGAGGTCCGACAACTGCGCGCATCCTACCTACCCCGTCCGGCGATCGCACGGAAATCGCCTCCCTCATTATTTGCGCCGCAGGAATACTCTTGATCTACCAAAGTAACCGACTCCTTACCTTTGAAAAGGGCAATTCTCAACAATATCAAGCCATGTTGGAAGCGGCCCCAGAGGGAACTCTTGCCATCACCGATGGCGGTAAAATTCATTGGATGAATACCGCTGCCTTGGAACTCTTTGGTTATAGCGAATCAGAATTACAAGGGCAAAATTTGAAACTGTTGATACCCTGGTTAATGCAACAAGAAATTGACGCCTATTTGGCTCTATTCTGAATACTCGTCAAATGCCCGGGGAAAGCAATTCGGCTTATGAATTAGTCGGACAACGGAAAAATGGCACGACTTTTCCCATCGAACTGGCGATCGCTCATGTTCGACTACCCCAAGGACAACTCTATACCTTGTTTGTTCGCGATATCACCGAACGCAAACGCGCCCAGGAGAAATTGCAAGAAAGGTACAATTTGTTGCAAGCTATTTCCGAAGGGACAACAGATAGTATTTTTGTCAAAGATCTTCAGGGTCGCTATCTCTCCATTAACTCTGCCGGGGCCAAGGCAATTGGCAAGGCCATGGATGAAATTTTAGGCAAAAATGATGCCGAATTATTATCCCCCGAAACGGCCGACAACGGATGAAAAATGACCACAGGATTTTGTTAGAGGGGGAAACTCAGCTTTTAGAAGAAGAAATTGTGCCATTGAATGCTAATTCAACTCCCTCTCCACCCAGTACCTATTTAACGTCGAAAACCATTTATCGTTCTGCCCAAGGTTATGCCATCGGATTAATTGGCGTCGCCCGGGATATTAGCGATCGCGTTGAGGCGGAAACCGCCTTGCGCGACACCGTGGAACGATTGCATCGGACTTCCGGAGAATTGCAGGAAAAAAATCAGCAACTCCAAGCCACCTTAACTCAACTGCAACAGACTCAAACCCAGTTAATTCAATCGGAAAAAATGTCATCTCTGGGGCAAATGGTGGCAGGAATTGCCCATGAAATTAATAATCCGGTGAATTTTATTTCAGGAAATTTGGGATATGTTCGGGATTACCTAGAAAATTTACTTGATTAGTCGAACTCTACCGGCAACAGTATGGGAAACCGACCCGATAATTGCGGATAAACTCGAAGACATAGAATTGGATTTTTTGCAAGAGGATTTACAGAAAATTTTGGGTTCCATGAAAGTGGGAACCGAGCGCATCCGAGGCATTGTCCGCTCACTCCGCACCTTTTCCCGCCTCGATGAAGCGGAAATGAAGCAAGTGAATATTCACGAAGGCATCGAAAGCGCCTTGTTGATTTTGCAAGGCAGACTAAAAGGCACAGTTGAGCGACCCGAAATCGATATTATCCCAGAATTTGGCCTACTCCCCGCGGTGGAATGTTATGCCGGACAACTGAATCAAGTGTTTATGAATCTCCTGAATAATGCGATCATGCCTTAGAGCAAAAGTATAACCGCAACTTAGGAGGAATACGCGCTGAATCCCCCACCATTCGCATTCTCACCTCTGCCACCGGCGATCCAGTTTCACTCGCCTCATCGACATGGGGCCGGCATGACTCCAGAAACCGATCCCGACTTTTCGACCCCTTTTTCACCACAAAACCCGTGGGCAAAGCACGGGATTAGGGCTTTCTGTTTGCTATCAAATTATCGTAGAAAAACATCAAGGTAAAATCTCCTGTCACGCCAATCCAGATTTAGGGGCTGAATTTGTGATAGAAATTCCCATTTTTCAAGGGTTAACTTCAATTACTTTTACCCGGCCCGTAGGCTAAAGCCTGTGGGTTTTTATTTTAAAATTAAACTCAAAATATGCTTATTGAATAGCCCGCGCAGGGGGCTTCGTCCGTATAGCCCCAGGCTTTAGCCTGGGGGTTATTTAATAAATTAACCAGCATTAACCCCAGCAATCTGCATTGGACCTCGCTGAGTTTACTTGTTTCCGGAGTCATCGGAAATTTTACAACAAGCGGCCAGGGGAACCGCTGATCACATACTCCGAATGTTCATTCACCAATCTTGCAACTGTTGCAAATGTTGTTCATAACTCGCCCAACTATAAGCCCCTTGAATACCAATACTGACCACATCATGGGGGGATAATCCGTCACCTTACCTCAACCGTCTGGATTTCCGGCAAAATCCCGGTTGGGATATAAAAACGAACTTGCGCAGTTTGTGGCGTGGTCATGTCCGGCTTTACCCATCCAAATCCGCACTTCAACCGGGGTTGTCATGGCAATTTGATTGGTACTATATGCTGATATAATGGATTAAAAGCAACTGGCTGGCTTGTTGAGGATTCCCAAATGGCTCTAGTCACCGCCCGATACTCGGGATACTCTTTCACTTTGATCGCCCCCGGTGGGGTAGTTGGAAAATTATGGGGTAAAGATGAGACATGATGGCGTTTTGAGCTTGAAGAATTCAAAAGTTTAAAAAAAGCAATTTCAGGTAAAATAAATGTAATTCTGTTGTCAGGACCGAGCACCATTAAAGGACTCTGGCTAAAATCAGCAATTACAACTGCGATCGCGATTTTCCATTCCCGAACCTCCAGAGGAGAAGCCCTCATCCGAGTCTTACGGGCGGGGATATAGCAATCCTGACCTCGAACTGCTGCGGGGTTACTATCCCTACAGTGGCATTTTCGGTCACCAATCGTTGGTGTGGTGGAACGCGGACCCGAATCCCTGCAAATTCAGCGCGTTGTCGGAAACTTAACGCCTATTGCGGAGACTGTCGCTTTTGTCGCAAGGGCAGACCCACCCACTGCGAAATTGACATCTGTCGGGAATTGTCAATCGCAATGGCGCTTTTGCCGAAATCGACCCTGCCCGTGAAAATCTTGTACGCGGGCCCGGTACGGTTACAACGGATATGGCAACCTTCACCGACCGATTGCTGCCGTGAAATTCAGGGACAAGGGTCCATCACCCCAGGCGATCGATTCCTGCTGGTACGCGATGGCAATTAGGGCAGTCAGTTGCCCAAAACTTGGCCCTCACAGGTTGTCACTTGCTGGCAGTCGGGCGACATCGGGAAACTGGAAAATTTGGAGTCCTTAGGAATCAAACCGGATTTGCCGATGCCGGTACAGACCGCCATTTTATATCGCCGTGGAATGTACCGGCAACCCCGAAGGATTTACCATCGCCCGTCGCGCCTTACGTCCCCGAGGGACTCTCGTCCTCAAAAGCACCTATGCGGTCACCTGACCCTCATGTCTCGTCCCTGGTGGTGGATGAAATTACCCTAATCGGATCCCGTTGCCTTGCGTTTCCCAAAGCCTTAGAGCTTTTATCACAAAACAAGCTCAATGTTATCCCTTTAATTCAAGCCAAATATCCCCTCTACGAGGCGATCGCCGGCTTTGATTACGCCCAACAGCGAGGGGTTTTAAAAGTGTTGTTAGATTAGCCCCTACAATTAATTGGTCATTGGTCATTTGTCATCTGGATTGTTGAAGACCATTGACAAGGGACCAATGACC
>CAWGFK010000056.1:0-110667 GCA_963821735.1 uncultured cyanobacterium | reverse complement strand
GTAAATAGCGAATTAACCCCGGTGAATCGGGTCCGGGGTCTAAACTGAGGAGGGTCGGGATAGAAAGGTGGTTAACCGCTTCAATATCCAGACCACTCAATCGTTTGAGTTCAGTTTTGGAAATGGGTAACTCTTTGAGGTCCGGTCGCACAGCGTGAATCTCCCTATCTTGTGGATAGTCCAGGAGCATAGATACTCCATGAGGCGATCGCCTGTTTTATTCTGACATAGACCGAGGGGTTTGAGCAGGCTTCCGGGGAAGCGGTTCTGACGGGCGGTCGCAATAACTGGGGCTAAGTTGCAATAATTTTAAACCGGGGGAAACAAGCTGGGACGACCTTCGGAGCGCTTCAAACTCCCGTCCCTGACTTGATATGAACCCTCGTCGGTTTCTTTCACCTCAATTTTACAAACCCTCTTGACAAACTCTCTAAATTTGATATAGGCTTTTTGAGAATCTTTATCAAATAACAGCATCAGGACCCGCCAGGGTCTCTGTTGTGGGTTCGAGGAACGTAAACGACATGGGTAATTTAATGGCTGCGGGCGGGATAGTCTCGGTACCGCTCCTGATTGCTTCAATTTTGGCATTAGCGCTGATTGCAGAGCGTCTATTCTTCTGGTTTCGGGTGAATCGCCGCCAGGGGAGAATGGTCCGAGAAGTCTTGCAACTCTACCGCCAAGACCCCGATCTGGCGATAAAAAAGCTGCAACTGAATGCAGATTTACCAGTCGCCCGAATTTTTTTAGAGGCACTGGAGTTAGATGACCCCAATCCGGAAGAGTTTCGACTGGCCCTAGAAAGTGCGGCCCAAGCGGAATTTCCGCTGCTCAAGCGCTTCAATATGGTGTTTGAAACGATTATTAATGTCGCCCCTTTATTGGGGTTATTAGGAACGATTTTAGGCTTGATGCAATCGTTTGGCTCCCTGAGACTTGGGGATGTGGGGGTAGCGATACCACTGGGGTAACCGGGGGGATTAGCGAGGCCCTCGTTTCGACAGTTATGGGATTAGTGGTGGCAATTTTCACCCTGCTGTTTGCCAATACATTTCGCAGTTTTTATGTGCGGCAGATGGCGTTAATTCAAGAAGTCGGGGGTCAGCTTGAGTTACTCTATCGTCATCGCTATGAAAGAGAACGAGGAGAACAAAAGTATGCGTCTACCCGATGAACCGGAAACTCAAGCTCAGATTAATATTGTCCCGATGATTGACGTCATTTTTAGTATTTTGGCATTTTTTATCATTTCTTCGATGTTTTTATCGAAATCCGAAGGATTGCCGGTGAATTTGCCTCAAGCTTCTACGGCGACGGTGCAAACGGAGACGGTGAAATTGACGATTTCTATTGATGCTGAGGGCGTGTTGATGCTGGATGAACAGGCAGTGGTCCTGGAGGATTTAGAGCAAGCAGTGCGCGATCGCATGAAAGCTGAACCTATTTCTGTAGTGGTGCTAAAAGCCGATAAAACCGTGGAACATGGACAGGTGGTGGCAGTGATGGATCGGGTGCGTCGCATTGAAGGGGCAAAATTGGCGATCGCTGCTGAAAAGCCCTAATTCATCCCGCTTTTTTCGGGGCTGATTTCTGATTTTTACTGAAAGGGGAGGGGGTTTGTCCCTAGAAATCAGCCGCGACTATTTCTTGAAATTATCTTATTGAAACTCATTAGCAATTTTGGAGTGATGAATCAGAAGGGAAGAAGGGTGATCCAGAGGGAGTCTCAATTATCATGGCAATAGAATTGATGGAGTGGGAGCATCTTGCTCCCTACGACAGCAAGGGAGCAAGATGCTCCCACTCCATCCCGAATTATTCAAATTCTTACAAGACAGAATCGCTATACAGATTAGGCGCACAGGAAACGCTGAGGCACTTCATCAAGTGCCTCAGCTTTTCCTGATAGAATTCAAAGGGTTGAATTACTGTGTGATGCGATCGCCGGGATTAGTAACGGTTAGAGGAAAAGTTGCTGTTCCGACGACCACCGCCGCCTCCGCCACCGAAGGAACTCCGGTTTTCACGGGGTTTGGCTTTGTTGACCTTCATATCGCGACCCATCCATTCTGCACCATCCAGTGCCTCAATTGCCGCAGCTTCTTCAGTCTCACTCTTCATTTCCACAAAGGCAAAGCCGCGAGGACGGCCTGTTTCGCGGTCTGTAGGAAGATGAACTCGCTGGACCGAACCATATTCAGCAAAAACAGCACTTAAATCTTCTTGGGTTACTTCGTAAGAAAGGTTGCCTACATAAATAGACATGGGATGTCTCCAAAATTCACGAATTGTAGAGTTTGAGATTTCGGAGAGAAGCTGCCAATACGAAAAGGGAAATACCTACTCAATACCAGAAACAAACGCTACTACCGAATTCACTCTCGACAGACATATTAGCACGCTTTGGTCAAAATGGGAACCCTTAAAACGGCTATTTACAAAAATTAACATTTCCCAGGAAGAAGTGAATGGGAATCCGGGGAATTTTGGGCTGGAATCCTTATCAAGAAAGAGTTTCAGCTAAATCAATTGTCGATTTATCCTCAACTTTAAGACCAGGCTGCACCCTAAAAAAACGATGTTCTTCACTGTTAGCCTAGGCTTGATTCAAAAGTTGTAACTGAGGATACAAAATGCCTTGGAGGTAATTCTAGGGGAGGCGATCGCCCCGGGTTCAAAGGGGTGACCTCTTCCCCAGAGGCAGATCTCAAAGGGTAGCTTGTGAGACCCGTGAAACGGGACGATTCTATTTTAGAGCAGAACCCTTTTCATCCCCAGGAAATTCCCCTGTAGAAAAAAATAGAGACGCAATCAATCGCGTCTCTAGGGCATTTACCGGACCTCAACCCCCAGCCGCAAAAGCGACCATCACCAAAGCAGAAAGCGCTAAACCGGGGGAAAGTAACAGCACAAGCATTAATAAATCATGAACAGTCATCAGAGTTCTCCTGGGATTGGATAGGGACCGTTAAGCGGTGGTTTTCGCTGATCTTAGCACGGGTTGCCTCGATGCACCGAACCCTTTGTCCGAGGCAACCCCCGGGGATTGCCCCTCCAAACTTCTCCCGCTGAATTTTGTGCGGCAGTGGTTTTACTGTAACATTTTGTCAAATTGAGAGAAAAAACAGCGAACCATGAACCTCGAACTTTTGTTTAATGCCGGGAACCTCTTTGTGTTGCCCTTCTGGTTATTGATGATTGTCTTACCGAATTGGGGAGTCAGCCGCAAAGTGATGGAATCCTATCTGCCTTTTGTCCCTCTCGCCCTCTTGTATATTTATCTATTTTTCGGGCAAGTGGATGCAGAAACCGCCCAAGCCATGTCTAATCCCACTCTGGCGGATATTGCCCGGTTTTTTGGCAATGAAGGGGCCGCAGCTACGGGCTGGACTCATTATTTAGTCATGGACTTGTTTGTAGGTCGCTGGATCTATTGGCAAGGACAGCAAACCGGGGTTTGGACGACGCACTCCCTGCTGTTATGCTTGTTTGCAGGTCCGATGGGATTGTTATCTCATCTGGTCACTGCCGGGGTCACAGAAAAGTTTTTCCCCAAATCCTCGGACTCTGTAACGACTCCCGTTTCTGCGGAAGGATGAAGCGAGGGGACAATTCCCGAAGAATTCTCTCACATCTATTCCCTGAATAGATGATTAAATCTAGGACCAACGA
This sequence comes from uncultured cyanobacterium, assembly GCA_963821735.1. GTDB lineage: Bacteria > Cyanobacteriota > Cyanobacteriia > Cyanobacteriales > Laspinemataceae > Laspinema. Next base: position 106,995 of record CAWGFK010000056.1, on the reverse strand, counting down.
AAATAGAGACAGGATTTACCCAGAGGTTGAAAACTAGCCCTGTCAAGGTGCATTGATTTGTAGGGGCGCAATGCTTGCGCCCTCCGGAGGGCCTGCACATTGAGCCCCTACAAGAAACAATGATTTTTCGTCATTAAATTTACCACCTTGACAGGGCTAGATGTTGAAAACCCCCCTTAAAATGTAATGTTTCTATTTCAGTCTGGAAATTCTAATCAGTTAATCAAAATAAACCTAAGAAAATCATGCTCAAAAGTGAATTGGGTCGAGAACTGTGTGGCGAGTTAGCAACGGCTGAATCTCGCGAATGGCTGGTTACCAATGGGACAGGCAGCTATGCATCGGGTACGGTTGCCGGACTGCTAACACGCCGCTATCACGGGTTACTGATGGCGGCACTTCATCCGCCTTTGGGTCATACCCTGCTGTTTTCTAAACTTGATGAAGTGGCGAGTTATGGGAGTGAAGATTATCCTCTGTTTACGAATCGATGGGCGGATGGGACGGTAGAACCGCGAGGATATCAGGTTATAGAACGCTTTCATTTAGAAGGTTCTATTCCGGTGTGGAGTTATGGGTTTGGGGATGCGTTGTTAGAAAAACGGATTTGGATGCAGCAGGGGGAAAATACGACTTATATTTCTTATACCCTGCGCCGGTCCAGTTTGCCGATTACTTTGACGATGAAAGGGTTTGCGACTTATCGCGATCGCCATCATACCACCCAAGAAAATAGCCGGTTCATGCAGGTGGAGTCGGTGAAGTCGGGTCTGTGTATTACGGCCTTTCCCGGGGCGGTTCCCTTCTATTTGTATGCCGTTGGAGGCGCAGTCAGTCCAGCGCATCAGTGGCATTATGGGTTTGATTTGGCGGTGGAAAAGAGTCGCGGAGGGGACTGCCTGGAAGATTTATTGCAAGTGGCAACCATTCAAGGTGAGTTACAACCGGGACAATCTTTGGCGATCGCCGTGAGTACCGATTGCCATGCCCGTTTAGGGGTAGAAAGCGCCTTACAGTCTCGTCGAGAGTGGGATCAACAGTTAATCAAACGCGCCCTCAAAGGGAAAGGATTGAAAGGCAAAAAAGGGAAAAGTGTATCAGTTGTCCCGAAAATCTCCGGAGTGGGTGCGTGAGCTTGTGTTGGCTGCCGATCGCTTTATTGTCGATCGCCCTAACCCAGACAATCCCGATGGCAAAACCATTATTGCCGGATATCCGTGGTTTGGGGATTGGGGACGGGATATGGCGATCGCCTTGCCCGGTTTAACCCTTTGTACCGGGCGTCCGCAGATTGGCAAATTGATTCTGCAAACCTTTGCCCAGTATGTGGATCAGGGAATGTTGCCCAATCGGTTTCCCGATCGCGGAGAAACGCCCGATTACAATACCGTGGATGCGACCCTGTGGTATTTTCAGGCTATCCGGGCTTACTATCAGGCTACAAAAGATAAAAAGTTGCTAAAACAATTATGGCCGGTGTTGAGAGAGATTATCCACTGGCATCAACAAGGCACAAGATATCAGATTCAGATGGATCCGGCAGATGGATTGCTGTATGCTGGGGAACCGGGAGTGCAACTGACTTGGATGGATGCGAAAGTCGGCGAGTGGGTGGTGACTCCGCGTCAGGGTAAGGCCGTGGAGGTGAATGCGTTGTGGTATAATGCCTTGCGGACAATGGCGGAGTTTGCCCGGAAGTTAGGAAAGCCCGAGGGGGAATATCGGAAGTTAGGCGATCGCACCCTAGCGGGATTTGATCGCTTCTGGGATGAAGGGTTGGGATATTGTTACGACGTCATTGATACAGCCAATGGCAATGATGCCTCCTTGCGCCCGAATCAGATTTTTGCAGTATCTTTACCCGATAGTCCGTTACCGGGTAACCGTCAAAGAGCGGTGGTTGAGGCTTGTGGGCGATCGCTGCTCACGTCTTACGGATTACGGAGTCTGGCAGCGACTGACCCCAATTATATCGGACATTACGGGGGGACGGTACTGGAACGAGATGGCGCTTATCATCAGGGAACTGTCTGGGGATGGCTAATTGGACCTTATATTTCCGCCTATCTGCGTGTCACAAAGGACCCGAAAACTGCGGCTACATTCCTCAGACCCCTTGCCAATCATTTGTTAGAAGCTTGTATGGGTAATCTCAGTGAGATTTTTGACGGAGATGCGCCGATGACCCCGAATGGGGCTTTCGCTCAAGCTTGGACGGTGGCAGAAGTGCTGCGGGTTGTGGCTGAATTAAAGATAGAAGAGTAAGCTAGGGGGCGATCGCCATCTCGGTCAACTCTGACCCGGTGAAAGGTAGCCCTGTCAAGGTGTATTTGTAGGGGCGCAATGCTTGCGCCCTCCGGAGGGCGCAAGCATTGCGCCCCTACATGAGATAACGATTTTTTGTCATTAAATTTATCACCCATTCAGGGCTACCTCTTCACCGGGTCAGGATTTATATTTTGTTAAACCCTGAACCCCCTTGAAATGAGGAGATTTCCTGAGATTTCTGTGCCGTTCAAGCCTGTTCCTGATTTCAAATATCAGCCGAAAGTAGGCCCACGAAAAAGGCGATCGCGTTTATGATATGGAAAAGTTTGCCAAATTTTTTCAAAAGGGTTATCATCATGTCAGTTCAAAAAATAGCCGTTGCCGTCATTCATGGCATGGGTTCGGGAGATCCGGATGTGGATGAAGGGAAGTTAGAACAACCGAAATATTTTAGCAGATTATCCCGTCAAATTATCGAAAGATTTGCCCAGCAGTTGGGAATTTCCCCAGAAGAAGCAGAATCCCGATTAGTATTTGAATATATTTATTGGGCACCGCTGCTGCAACCGGAACAACGGGAGTTATGGGACAAAGTGCAGGGAGAGAATTTGCGATTTGAATGGTTGCGGTTCTTTTTCATCAATGTTTTGGGAGATACGATCGCCTATCAAGTCACCTCGGAACGCGATCGCAGTCTGTATGATCGGATTCACAGCAGGGTGGCGCAAAGTCTGCGAACTTTAGCGCAAAAAGCCGGTCCCACTGCCCCCCTCTGCACTGTTGCTCATAGTTTGGGGTCGGTGATTGCCAGCAATTACTTTTACGATCTTCAGGAATTTAGGCGGACTCAGGGGAGTAAAGTGCTGATGCCTGAATCCGTGAGGAATCAGATGGAAAATACCCCGTTAGAACGGGGGGAAACCTTGAGTTTATTTTATAGTCTCGGAAGTCCGATCGCCCTGTGGAGTTTGCATCAAAAATTTGACCGTCCCATCCAGGTTCCAGCGCAAGCAGTTATCGAATTATCATCCGGATTTAGTCGGGGAATGGGTTAATTTTTATGACCCCAATGATATTATTTCTTATCCGCTCAAACCTCTGAGTCCTGAATATGAACAAGTGGTAACGACAGATTGGCCGGTGAATGTGGGGAATGTATTAACCAGTTGGAATCCCCTGTCTCATGTCGGCTATTGGAGCAATGACTTTATTACAGGTGCGATCGCTGAAGCGTTAGCGAGTACCTGGAAAGTCGTTAATCCGGACTATTTCACGGCGATCGCGCAGTAGTTCTGAAACTGGCTATCTCGGCCCGTCTAAATCATCCTGAACCTAAAATTCAGGAGTGGGTGCATCTTGTTCCCTTCTACGATTATATCATGTTTGCTCGATCGCTCAGAGTGACCTAACCCCCCAACCCCCTTCCCTGAGAGGGAAGGGGGAGAAGAGGGAGAGGGAGAAATGGTTTTTTAGGTTACTCCACAACTCCCTATAAGGCGATCGCAAAATATAAATCCTCCAAACGTTCAAAGGTATGTGTAGGGGCGCAATGCTTGCGCCCAATTGTGGGCTCAAGCATTGCGCCCCTACATTGAGAAGGCTACTCCGTTGATCCGTCACTACGAACGAACGTTTTGGAGATTTTATTTTTTGGAGTTCCCTAAAAACGCCAGAGTAGAGACGCGATTAATCGCGCCTCTACTATCAGGGATTATCGCCAGCCTAGAAGCCGAATCATAGACTTAATCACCCGAATCTATCGCACATTTGAGAACTTAACTCTAGCGATGTTGTTGAGATTTGGTGGCTTCTAAATCGCCTTGTTTGCCGACACGAGCCGCCACGTTACTTTCGCTTTTCTTCACGGAACTCGGACCGGAAGGACCTTCCATCGAAGCAATCCCTTCCGTGGGACCCCCGATCGCCTTCCAAGCCGGTAAACCGCCTTTAATTTCAGCAACGTTGATGAAGCCACCGCTGCGGAGTTGGCTGGCGGCTTGTTTGGTTTGCTCGTCGCTGTCACCATACAGGTAGATGTCCCGCTTGTATTCTAAGCTGGAACTGAGGGTTTCGGCGAGGTTCTCCATTGGCATGGCCATCGCGCCGGTGATGCGTTCGTAGTTGAAAGATTCGCGATCGCGCACATCGATAATCGTTAAACCGGGTTCTCCCCACTCCAGACGAGACTTGAGTTCTCCAGGGGTCACCTGGGGTTTTAAATCCGGTGGAGTCGGCGTAATATTCGGTAGAGTTTCTTTGGCTTGTTTGATGTTGTCTGCTAAATTTGCCATGATAATTGTATATCCTTAATGGTGTTTTACACGCTATGTAAACTTTAGTAACTTTCACTCTAATCTTCCTCTCCCTTAAGGTAGAACGTTTTTAATTTCTTTCTTTGTAGGGGGAGGAAAATCGGTATCCGGGGCGACTCCTCAAAAATTCCTCCTCAAGAAATAACCGTAAATCTTCCTTGAGAAAGATGGCAATTTTTGGGTCCAAAACCCGGTAGAATAAAAAAGCTCAACTTTTCAACGAACCCACCCCCGATCAAAATGCCATCGCCTTATCCTAGAAAACAATTTGCTCAACACTGGCTGCAAAGCGATAAAGCCCTCAATGAAATTGTCAATGCGGCGGCATTATCTCCCGGCGATCGCATCCTAGAGATTGGCCCCGGGACCGGCATCCTCACCCGACAGTTACTCTCCCGGGCTGAATCTGTGGTGGCCGTAGAAATTGACCGCAATTTGTCCCAAAAACTTGCCAAAAAATTGGGGGATATCCCGAATTTCTTACTCTTATGTGCCGACTTTTTGGACCTGGATTTAGAGTCCGTCTTAACCCAAACTCCGGAACACTTTCACCATCCCAATAAAGTCGTTGCCAATATTCCCTATAATATCACCGGCCCCATTCTGGAAAAACTCCTCGGCACCATTTCCCAACCGCCGCGAATCTCCTATCAGTCCGTCGTCCTACTGATTCAAAAAGAAGTGGCAGAACGGATCAATGCCGCACCCGGATCCCGCACTTATGGGGCATTATCCGTGCGGGTGCAGTATGTAGCGGAGTGCGAATATATCTGTACCGTTCCCGCAAAAGCCTTTTACCCCGCACCGAAAGTCGATTCTGCCGTAGTCCGATTGTCACCGCGACCCTTAGCCATTCCCGCCGATCGCCCTCGGTGGTTAGAGACTTTAGTCAAAGTCGGGTTTTCCAGCAAGCGCAAAATGTTACGAAATAATTTAAAAGGACTGATTGATCGCGATCAACTGACCCTGTTTCTGGAACAATTAAACATTAACCCCCAAGTGCGTGCCGAAGACCTCAGCGTGTCGCAGTGGGTGGCTTTAAGTAACCTATTAAACCTAGAACCTTCCGTCACCCCTTAAATACCCCCATGCGCTCTTATTCCCTGATTGCACCGGCTAAAATCAATCTGTATCTGGAAATTATCGGCGATCGCCCCGATGGGTATCACGAATTGTCAATGGTCCTGCAAAGCATCGACTTAGGCGATCGCGTGGAGATTCGCGCCAATGGCACCGAGGACTTTCGGATCCACTGCCAACATCCGGAGGTGCCCTGCGATCGCACCAACCTCGCCTACCGCGCCGCAGAACTCCTCAAAACCACCTATCCCAACGCTTTTGAGCAATATGGCGGTGCCGATATCTTCATCGACAAACAGATTCCCGTCGCTGCCGGATTAGCTGGGGGGTCCAGCAATGCTGCTGCCGTGTTGGTGGGTTTGGAAATGCTCTGGGACCTGGGCTTAACCCAACCGGAATTACATGATTTAGCCAGTCAACTGGGTTCGGATATTCCCTTTTGTATCACCGGAGGGACCGCCTTGGCAACGGGACGGGGAAACGAACTCGAACCCCTGCCGGATTTAGAAGGATTGTATGTAATTCTGGCGAAATATCGCAGTTTAGGGGTTTCTACCGCTTGGGCGTATCAAACCTATCGCCAGCAATTTGGCAGTACCTACGTTCGAGAATCCACGGATTTAGCGGCGAGACAGCAGCGCGTCCATTCCGGGCCCATTGTCAAGGCGATCGCCCTTCGGGATGAAATGAAAGTGGTCGAATGTTTGCACAATGACTTAGAAAAAGTCGTCTTGCCGGAATATCCGCAAGTGTTAAAATTGCGGCAAACCTTTGAACAATTTGATGTTTTAGGAACCCTGATGTCCGGTTCCGGACCCACCGTATTTGCCCTCACCGACTCCCGGGAAAAAGCAGAACAAATCCGCGCACAAGTTCAAAACACCCTGGGAAATCCGGACCTAGATTTTTGGATTGCTAAATTCATTAATACCGGGATTCAGTTAGCCCCAGGGGTCCATTAGGGGGGTTCTGTTCTCTCGATATCCAAATCCAACCGTTAAAATTTAAACAGTTCATTCACCCTAGAAAATTCATGACTAATCCCACACCGACTCAACCCACACCCCTCTCAGTGACTCATGAAGAACCCGTGCAACCCACTCTGATGCGGTGCTTTATGGGTTCATTGATTTCTGGAGGATTTGCTTATGCCTGTATGATGCTCACCAGTGCGATCGCCTCCACCTTTGCCAACAAACCGATTCACTCGGATAATCCGATCGCCGTTAATATTTCCGCTGCAGTTCGGACATTAGTCACCGGGGTGAGTACCCTGGCAACCTTTATCTTTGCCTTTGCTGCCTTGGGTTTATTTTGTCTAGGACTGCAACTGTTGTTTCAAAAAATCTACAAAAAAATCCTAAGATTGTAGGGCATGCGAACGCCCACTGGGGACCAAACGCATCCTGCTCTGGAACTCCCTGTACACTCCTAATTCCAGCAACTTGGCGATATTTGGAGTTCCCTGACAATAGAGAAAATGTTGCACCGCGCTCTGGAGATAAAACCGGGGAGTTTAAAACTTACCCGGTTTTTAGTTCAGGGAAACCTATCACTTAATATTCATAAGGATTTCGGGGTTCGGGAATTTCCTGGATTGAATTCGCTACAATCGTCAATTGACGGCGATTTTCCAAAATTTCCGTACTCATTTCCCCTTGGATTTCTAACCAAGTATCCGGAGGATAGGCGGTGCGACTTTGGGATAATTTCACCGGCAGCCCGACGGGATAGGCATCTGCCGCACAACAGGTAATCACAAAGCGAGAAATTAAGAAGTATTCCTCGGGCAAGTCTGGGAGATGAATGACAAACCCTTGGACATTGACCCGTTGTCCGGTATAAGCATCGGGTTCGGGATAAACTGTTAATGTGCGTACCCAGTCAATCAGCGATCGCTCCTCGGGTTTTCTGGCGGTGCGAAACGCTTGGGGTTGGGATTGGGTGACGGGTAAAAAATCGTTGACATTCCGCATCATTGCCTTATCGCTGGCAAAGACTCTCGGACTGATTAGGAACCCGAGGATAGCAGTGACTAAGAGTAATGTCGCACTCCATCCCGGAGGAAACAGGGTAATATGCTGCATCTCGGGGGTTACGGTGTTCGCCCTGCGATTCCGGGCCCGTCGCGATCGCCACTGTTGATAGACCAATTGTGCCGCCTTATAGCAGGCAAGCAGAATCAAGAATACTCCAGTCAGGTTCGTTAGAGCAAAGAAATTCGGGTGAATTAGGATATTTAATTCCCCACTCACCCAATATTTGAGGAGTAATATACCCCAAGCTAAAATCGCGAGGACTTCGATCCAGGGTCCCCAGGTCGAAAATCGGAACAGTTTGGGAGATTGAACAGCCATATTAGATTTGAAGGTTTCCAGTTGCAAGAGGAACGCGATCGGCGAGGGAGGGATAGCAGCTTACAAGAGTAGGTTTTTGATCTCGTAAATTTTTCATCAAGTTTTCGGTTCTCAAGCCTCTCCCCTTGGCAAGGGGAGGGTTGGGTGGGGTCCTCTTGGTCCTGGATTATACCAAAGAGGTTTAATCGTTTACGGAATTAGGGTTTCATTGCCAATCCGGGTACGAAAAGTGGTTTTTTTGCGACGTGAGTGGACCCCACCCTAACCCTCCCCTTGCCAAGGGGAGGGGACCGGAGATGCAGTTTTATCCCAGATTTTTCCTAGCTAAATTTCAAGTTATAAGCCAGGGTGAGTAAAAAGGTTAACTGAGCGGAAATTAAGAATAGGTAAACTAGGGCTTTTGGTTTAAAAATAGACATCATCAGTCCGATACTTTTGATGTCAATCATGGGTCCAAAGACTAAAAAGGCTAACAGGGAGCCGGTGGTAAAGGTGGAGGCAAAGGAGAGGGCAAAAAAGGCATCCACGGTGGAACAAATGGACACGACAGCGCCGAGAACGAGCATGGCAATAATGGAAGTCACGGGGCCTTGTCCTAAGCTGAGAATTAAGTCCCGAGGGGCGGCGACTTGAATGATGGCGGCGATCGCACTGCCGAAGACGAGGACCCCTCCGAGTTCCCGCAGTTCAGCCATGACATTCTCGACAAACAACCGCAGGCGCTGGGAAAATAGGCGATCGCCCGGGAGGGCCACCCCAGCACCCCCCAAATTTCCGGCTTTCGACGCCAATAATACCGTTTCCATTGTGGTGGCATCGAGGCGCTGGGGACTGCCTGGAGTCCCTAATAAAAAAGTGCCTGACTGTAACAAGGGGGAGGTGTTTTCAGAATCCGAGGACCAATCCTTGGATGTGCGGGGATCGCAGGATTTAGCTTTAGAGGATTGAGCGATCGCCCGTGCTACCATCGGTTGGACGAAGGGGGTTAAATCTTTTTGGAAACTAAAGATTGAGCCAATAATCGTGGCAATTCCCAGGGAAAATATCACCCGCAACACCACCAGTTCGGGTTGGTCCCGAAATGCCGTCCAAGTGGACCAAATCACAATCGGATTCACCGTGGGAGCCGCCAGTAAAAACCCGATCGCCACGGCGGGGGAGGCCCCCTGCATCAGTAATCGTCGCGCCACGGGGACGTTGCCACATTCGCAGACAGGAAACAGAAACCCAATGGAACTCCCAATCAAAGCCCCGAGGACCGGGTTGGCAGGGATGGAGGAAATCAGCTTCTTTTCATCAACGAACAACAACAATGCACTAGAGAGCAATACCCCGAGGAGCAAAAATGGCAGAGCCTCTACAAGCAGACTCATAAACAGGGTAAAAGCGTTGTGTACTTGATTCATCATGCGGTTCGGCCTATTTTTCGCAGTGAGGAGCTTCGATATCAATTAACCCGGGAGGGAAAGTCTATAAAAACCCACACCCTCAAGGGTGGGGCTATACAGACGAAGCCTGCCTACGCAGGCTAAGAAAATCGAGTTTTAACAACCGGATTTGGTGTCAGTCCAGGTTTACACGGTGGGGTCGCCCTTTGCTTTCAATCCTCCCCGTCCAGGAACGGGAATGAATCCAGAAGAATCTCTGGATGCCCTGGAGATTGGAGCCAGGTGTAAACCGCCCTCACTATATTACAAGGTGCAAGGGAAAACCTGGGGTGGGCGATCGCCTCCACCTGGGCTGATCCCCACTCGATTTTTTCCCGGGTCTAGTCCCACCTGGATGCTTGCCCTTCCCGGGTCCACCCTTCGGGATCATCAGGGTAATGGATGATTGAAACCGAGCTTAAACTAATTTCAAGTTTAACAAAACATTAAAGAAAATTTAATTTAATCTTATCCAATTCATGAAGCATCCAGGAAAATTTTCTCCTGGATCAGTATGATCCTCAGTAATTGTATCAAAACATTAAAAAATCTGTAGGATGGCCCAGAAATCTCCTGAATCGGTTTACGATATTCTTATCCGAATTTTGCCCTTCTTGTACCCGCTCGCCTGGTGTTTCAGGCGGGAAATCAATGCAGAGACTCTAGTCAACCCCGGTGAACCCTCACGGCTCAACAATCCCGAGGGCTAACTCACCCCTGAAATCGGCAATGCTAAACTTTCTAAATGACGGAGAAGACATGAAACTTTATACATCGAACACAATGGAACTGGGAAACTCTTCTATCTTGAATCAGTCTTTTCCAGATCCATCCTTCTTACTGTCCGATCGGGTCTGTATGAAAACGTTGCATTTAGAGTCAACTCTATCCGCACTCTCTCTTTATGATTATCAGGTGAATGCGGAAGTAATGGGGCGGGAAGTCGCGGAAACGTTTAATGCAAATCCGCTATTACCTGGGGTAATTTTACTGGGGGAAGGTGAACTGTTAGGGATGATTTCTCGGGGAAGATTTTTTGAGCAGCTTTCCCGCCCTTACGGGTTGGAATTATTTTTTAAACGGCAGATTCAGGTTTTATATCGGTTTACTCAAATTGAATATTTACGGTTTAAAAGCTCTGTCACCATTGTCGCAGCAGTCCAGGGTGTTTTGTCGCGATCGCCGGATTTGCTTTATGAACCGATTGTGGTGGAAATTGCCCCTGGGACCTATCGCTTGTTGGACGTGCATCAATTATTATTAGCTCATGCCCACATTCACGAATTAGCCACTGAATTGCTCCAAAACCTGTATCAACAACTGGAAGTTGCCAATGAAGAGTTACACCGACAGGCGACTTTAGATGGACTAACTCAAGTGGCGAACCGGCGAATGTTCGATCGCTATCTGTCTCAACAATGGGACCGACTAACGGAGGAGAAAAAACCCCTGTCCCTGCTGTTATGCGATATTGATTTTTTTAAGGGCTATAATGACGCCTACGGACATCAAGCGGGCGATCGCTGTTTGCAAGAGGTGGCACGAGTTTTAAAAGACTGTGGCAGTCGTCGGGAGGATTTAGTGGCGCGCTATGGCGGGGAAGAATTTGCGGTGATTTTGCCCAATACCTTCACCGATGGGGCGATCGCCGTAGCCGAGCGCATCCGCAAGGCCCTCGCCACCCTCCAGATCCCCCATCGGAACTCCACCGTCTGCGATCGGATCACCCTCAGTATCGGTATTGCTACGGTCATCCCCACAAAACATGACTGCTTAGAACATCTGATTGCCGCCTCAGATCAGGCCCTCTATCGCGCCAAACAAGGGGGTCGTGACTGCGCGATTTGTCACAAAAATTAACAGATCCACAATTTTAAATCCCTCCCGGTTTGCCTGGGGACTTGTCGGAATCCACGGATTTACAAGTCTCTACGGCTTAACAGGAGTTTCACAATTCATCCTTGCCCTATCTTTGCTCAGTTATGAAACTTCACCCTAGGATTTGGGAATCATAGAAAGAAGAAAAACTGGGGTTTTTCACCAAATTTTTGCTAATCCGTAACAAATTAGGGACAGCAGTTTTTTAGCCTAATTCTTGATTCCTGCGTCTAGGTTAATTCCAGGTTAATTTTAAATTAAACTTTTTTAAAGAATTAACCTAGAGCAGAGATTTATTGTAAAATAAGTTAATTCTGTAAAATAAATAACTTTTTAATTTTTCATGATACCCATTGTCCCTCACGAGGAAACCTCTCATGCTTGCAACATCCGTGAAAAATTTAGAAGAATTCACTCCCGTTACCCCAGACCAACTGGTTGGTAAACTCACTTTAGACTCCACCCTCGCGGACCTAACCCTGTTTGATTTTGAAATAGAAGTCACCTGTCCGGGGTCCGACTTAGCCAAAGCCTTAGCCGAAAATCCACTACTTCCCGGGGCTATTTTAACCGACTCGGGTAAGTTTGTTGGCACGATTTCGCGGCGGAGATTTTTGGAACATTTGAGCCGTCCTTATGGGTTAGAATTATTCTCCAGACGACCCTTAAAAGCCTTACATAACTTTACAAAAATCGAACCCCTCACTTTTCCCAGCTATCTCCCCATTGGCATGGCGGCAAGGCAATCTTTAGGGCGATCGCCCGAGTGTCTCTATGAACCGATTGTAGTCGAGATGGAACCGGATGTCTATCGCCTCTTGGACGTTCATCAGTTACTGATCGCCCAATCCCAAATCTATGAACTCACCACCCAGATGCTGCAAGAGCAAACCCGTTCCCATACCATTCAAACGGAAAAAATGGCCTCTTTAGGGCGGATGGTGGCCGGAATTGCTCATGAAATTAAAAATCCCGTGAATTGTATTTCAGGAAATATGGGATTTTTAGCCAACTACTGTCAAGACTTGCTAGAACTGGTGTCGGTGTATGAGGAAGAAGTAGAGACGCCTTCGGTAAGAATTGTCGAAACCATCGAGAATATTGATTTAGAGTTTTTACGGAAAGATTTACCCAAGCTGGTGCAATCTCTAGTGGTGAGTTCCGACCGACTCACGAAGATTGTTGGCGGGTTACAAAACTTTTCTCATCTGGATGAAACCGCGCGTAAACCCGCAGATTTACATGAATGTTTGGATAGTACCCTGTTGATTTTAAACAATCAAATCAAATATGATATTGAGCTGGTTAAAAATTATGGAGACTTGCCCTTGGTGGACTGCTACTCCGGGCAGTTGAGCCAAGTGTTTATGAATTTGCTGGGAAATGCCATTGATGCTTTATTAGAACGGAAAGAGAAAGAATCCCAAAATTTGAATAAAAATCAAACTTGGACACCGCAGTTAGCCATCGCCACGGAACTAATCAACCGCGAAGACGAATCCGCAGTCATTATCCGAATTGCCGATAATGGGATGGGAATTCCCCCGCAAATTCAACAGCGGATTTTTGATACATTTTTCACGACAAAACCTGTGGGTAAAGGGACAGGATTAGGATTAGCTATTAGTAATGAAATTGTCCGTGATAAGCATAAGGGTCAAATCAATCTGAACTCCCAAGAGGGGATAGGCACTGAATTTGAAATTATCTTGCCCTTAGACAGAAAACCCGAGATTGAATTAAGACTCAACGAGGAATAAAAACGGTTCGGATGCCGTGAAAATTACCCTCGTAACTGCCAAATTTTCACCGTTGTATCCTCGGTTCCACTGACGAGGGTATTGCCATCGGGAGTAAAGGCGACGGCATAAACCACCCCCGATCGCCCCCAGCAGGTGCGCTTTTCTTGTCCCGTTTTCACATCCCATAGCACAATTGAAGTATCATCACTTCCCGAGGCGAGGGTTGCGCCATCGGGGGAAAACGCCACGGAATTGACCCCGGTGGAATGGCCGGTGAGGGTGCCGAGTTGCTGTCCCGAGGGCAGTTCCCACAACAAAATCGTGCGGTTCGCACAACCACTGGCGAGGAAACGACCACAGGGAGAAATCGCGATCGCATTCACCGCCCCTGAGCGTCCCCATCCCGTCTGTGTATCCGCCTGGGTTGTCACATCCCAGAACACAATGGAAGTATCCTCACTTCCGGAGACTAACGTGCGGCGATCGGGAGAAAAGGCTACGGAGTTCACCGGAGCAGAATGACCCATCAGAGGGCGAAATAACCGCCAAGAAGCCGTCTCCCAGAGGGCGATCGCCCCATCGGTTCCCCCAGCAGCCAACAGTCGCCCATCGGGGGAAAATGCCACAGATTTGACCCCTGATGGCGCTTTCAGCAAGCGCAAAATCCGCCGTAACGTCACATCCCACAAGGCGATCGCCCCACCGCCACTGCCTGCGGCCAACAGTCGCCCATCCGGGGAAAAAGCCAGCGCACTCACCCCAGCAAAGGGTTCCTCCGGCCAACTGCTGCGAAGGGTGGGCAATTCTTGACCCTCATGGAGTTGCCACCATTTAATCCCAGAACGACTGCCACTGACGAGCAACTGACCATTGGCACTAATGGCAACTGCTTTGACAGGTGCACCATGTCCCACCAAACTGCCAATTTCCGACACGGTAACCGGAGGCGTGCTCACGCGCACCGTGGCGATCGCCCGTTGGGGAGTCGGTGCAGGCGATCGGGATTGAGGGGTAATGGTCCTACTTCCCTTGGAGGGGGCCGCCTTCAACCCTTGGATCAGTTCCTCCGCGGATTGATAGCGCCGTCTCACACTACTTTCGATCGCCTTGTCCAGGACCGTGGCGAGGCGATCGCTGACTTTATTGATACCTAAATACTCGCGCCAAACAAAGGTACTTTCCATCGCATCATACATCTCAAACGGTTCCCGGGTGGTCAACAAGTGAATACAAGTCACCCCCAAACTGTAGATATCACTGGCAAATACCGCCTTGCCAAAGGTTTGTTCCGGTGCCGCATAACCCTTAGTGCCAATGGTCGTCCCGGTTTGGTTCAGAGTAGTTCCTGTGGCATATTTAGCTGCGCCAAAATCCACCAAGACTAACTTGCGATCGTGACGACGCCGAATAATATTTTCCGGTTTGATATCCCGATGAATCACCTTACCTTTGTGAACAAAATCTAAAACCGGCAATAAATCTTCTAGCAAACTAACAATTGCTGATTCAGAAAATCGACCCTGTTCGGCGAGTTCTTCCGTTAAATTTTGTCCATCAATAAATTCCTGGACAATATATTGACGATTTTCCTGTTCAAAATGAGCAAACAGTTCAGGAATTTGGGAATGTTTGCCCAACTGTTCCAGACGGATTGCCTCCTGCTGAAATAATTGATTCGCCTTCTCCGAATTCTGTTGGGATTGAGGATAAAATTGCTTAACCACACATTGGGGTTTCGAGGGTTTAAACTCATCCAGTGCCAACAGCGTTCTGCCAAACCCTCCCGTCCCGATGAGTTTCACCAAACGATACCGTTGTGCCAACACCAGCTTAGTACCACAGGCGCGACAAAACATCGTCAGGTCAGGATTTATCGGATTCGGACAATCGGGATTCGGACAGTAACTCATCAACAAAGTTTCCCAAGGGGTTATTTCTATGGTAAATCTTGGTTCGCTAATCTGAAACATAGCATCTCGGCCCTAATGGGGAGATTACCGATGGGGGTGCAAACTACAGGTCCCTCAGACTGGCATAGTTCAACCGGGGATTTTTACGGGTTCCGGATGGTTTGAGTCAGGTTTGACGGGGTAAAAGGCTTTGAGGGGAAGGGTTTTAGGGTTTTCCTCGTGACGTGGCTCCGCCGCGTCACGCACTCTGGAGGCTCTGCCTCCAGTCCCCAAGCAAGGGCTAATCGCTGCCCATTGTACCTGTCACGGCTTCAACTCGTCATCACAGGTATAGGCGGCAGAGCCGCCAAGAACCCGTGACGCGGCGGAGCCACGTCACGAGGAGTTAGCATTTCTCAGGACCGAATAGAATAAACAGAAGGCTATGCAGTGATTTCCCCCACTTTCTCATCGAGTGCGGGTTACCCACCCTAGGCTAACTTGGGAAAATTGCGTTAGTTTTGATGAGGGACTCCACCGTAACCTCATTGACCCCCAGTGATGATCAGGGCCGCGATCGCAACCGAAGATCAACCCAACCCCCGACGGATTCAGGGTTTGAACCCAGAACCCACCCCCGATTCCCTAAACAGCCATTGCTGTCCCACCTATAGGTTATTAGCTATCGAAGATCGAGGAAAAAACTATGGTAGGAATTGACGAGATCGTTCGGGCGATTCTGGCGATCGCTCGCGTTGCCACTCCCGTCATCATTAATACCGCTAGACGCAACGAATTAGTTATTAAATTACTCAAAAAATTTCAAATTGATGCAGATCATCCTCCGGCAGATTTTACCGGAGTTTATCGATATGCCTTAGTTGAATATGGCATCCAAAACCTCGATAACTTCAACGTTGACCAACTCCAACTCGTCCTCGAACTCTTCCGCCAAAACGAAATTTATCAAGGCTTTCGGAAAGCCTTCGATCGCAACGACCCCTATACCCTCCTCACCGAAGCCGAATCCTATATCGATGGCTTTGCCTTGGGGGATAAAATTCGCGAAAGCCATATTGACTATCAGCGGGAACTGGCGAAATTTAGCAGCATTTTCATGGAAATTGCTAACCGCACCCGCACCCCTGCCGAAGTCTTAGAATTTCGCAAAATTGAAGATTTGCGGTACAATACCACCCAAATTTTAGAGCGCCTGGAAAACCTCAATGCCCTGGAAGACATCCGCCAAGAAATTGCCAAACTCACCGCCAGCGAACCCGACCCCATTCTTCCGGCTGCCGGAAACCAACCCCGCCTTAACTCAGCATTTGCGCGGCAATTACGCAACTGGCTAGAAGCATTATATGACTTCGAGTCCTACGAAGTTCAAACCGCTACTTACTTTGAATGGATTATTAATATCCGCGCCCGTCGCGGGTTCGATCGCATCGTAGTTCGGGGCATCGAAGGGGAAGTTACGATTAGCGATGTCAATCATTTACGGGAATCTGTCGAGGTTCAAAAAGCCGATGAAGGCTGGTTAGTGGCCCCGAGGCGGATTAGTCAAGCGGCGGTGGATATTGTTGAAAATGATGAGGTTTTATTCTGCTACACCTTTGACGAACTCATCGACGAAGTGGCAGATTTTAGTCGATATATCGACTGGTTAGAAGCCGAAGTCATGCAGCGAGACATTGAACGTTTATATGTCCCCCTGGCCTGTACTAAAGAAGAATTAGACCCCATCACCCACCAACGGATTGCCAAAAGTCGGTACGATGAACGCAACGGCTGGATCGACCGCTATATCAACCGTTGGGTGGATGACCCGGCGAAAGAACATATCTCAATTTTAGGGGAATTTGGCACGGGAAAAACCTGGTTTGCCCTTCATTATGCCTGGGAAACCGTTAAGAAATATCGCGCTGCCAAAGAAGAAGGATTGCCCCGTCCTCGCCTGCCTTTAGTCATTCCCTTACGGGATTATGCCAAAGCCGTCAGCGTCGAGTCCTTGTTTTCAGAATTCTTTTTCCGTCAGCATGAAATTGGCTTACCCGGTTATTCTGCCTTTGAGCAATTAAATCGCATGGGCAAATTGTTATTAATTTTTGATGGCTTTGATGAAATGGCCGCCAAAGTCGATCGCCAACAAATGATTAATAACTTTTGGGAACTTGCCAAAGTCGTCGTTCCCGGGTCCAAAGTCATCCTCACCTGTCGCACGGAACATTTTCCCGAAGCTCAAGAAGGACGCGCCCTTTTAAATGCGGAATTAAAAGCCTCGACTGCTAATTTAATCGGGGCAACTCCCCAGTTTGAAGTTCTGGAAATTGAAAAGCTCAATTCCACCCAAATCCGCGACGTGATTAGCAAACGCGCAACAGCAGCAACGGTGGAAAAAGTGATGAAAAATGCCAAATTATTGGATTTGGCAAAACGTCCGGTGATGATTGAGTTAATTTTAGAAGCACTCCCGGAAATTGAGTCAGGAAAACCCATTGATTTATCCCGAATTTACTTTTATGCCGTCCGCCGCAAAATGGAACGGGATATTAAAACTGAGCGCACGTTTACCTCAATGGCGGATAAGTTATATTTTCTCTGCGAATTGTCCTGGGAAATGCTCTCTAGCGATCGCATGAGTCTCAACTTCCGAGAATTTCCCAACCGCCTCCGTCGCCTCTTCAGTACCGTGGTCCAACAACAAAAAGATTTAGACCACTGGCATTATGACATGATGGCTCAAACCATGCTAATTCGTAATGCCGAAGGGGACTATACTCCCGCCCATCGCTCACTTTTAGAGTTTTTTGTCGCCTACAAATTTGCCGTAGAATTGGGCATTTTAGCCCCAGATTTTGCAGAATTTGCAGACCTCCAGCAGTTTCCCCCTCCGTCCGAACTCTCCCAAACCTTTGGCAAAGCGCCCTTAACCCAAGCAGTTTTAGAGCTATTATTGCCCAGTGTTGACCCCGGAGAAACCACCAAAACTCGCTTATTACAATTAGTCCAATCCACCCAAGGTCAATGTGAAAATGAAGCAGGATATTTAGGCGGAAATGCGGTCACTTTACTGTTAAAACTCGACCCCAATGCCCTCGATAATAGTGACCTCCGAGATACAGTCATCTTAGGGGCTGATTTTACCTCGGCCAATTTACGGAATGTCAATTTAGCTGAAGCGAATTTAAAACATTGTACCTTTACCACAGTCTTTGGGACGGTTTTATCCGCAGCATTTAGTCCCGATGGGGAGTGGTTTGCTACGGGAGATGCCAATGGGGAAATTTATTTATGGCAAGTCGAGGGTAAACCCTTGGTATTGTGCCAAGGACATTCCGCAGCAGTCTGGTCCGTGGCAGTCACCCCCGATGGCAAAACCCTGGTTTCGGGTAGCGATGATGGGACGGTCAAAACCTGGGATGTCCGGACGGGGAACTGTCTGCAAACGTTGCAGGGTCATAGCCATTTTGTGAGAGCAGTTGCGGTTACCCCGGATGGCAAAACCATTGTTTCCGGGAGTAACGATCGCACCCTTAAACTCTGGAATTTAGAAACCGGCCACTGTCAGACCACGTTATACGGACATGGTAGCATCATCTGGTCAGTAGCCGTTACCCCCGATGGCCAAACCATCGCCTCCGGTAGCGCAGATCAAACGGTGAAACTCTGGGATGTGGAAACCGGCGTCTGTCGCAAAACCCTAGAGGGACATACGGAGTGGGTTTTATCCGTGGCAATCACCCCGGATGGCATCACCCTCGCCTCCGGTAGTGCGGGAGGAACCGTGAAACTCTGGGATTTAACCACCGGAAACTGTCATACAACCTTAGAGGAACAGAGTAGTTCCGTTTGGTCCTTAGCGGTTGCTGCGGATAACAGAACTCTCGATCGGGGGGAGTGCCGATGGGACTGTGAAAGTCTGGGATATGACAACCGGGGACTGTGTACATCGGTTACCGGAACATAATAGTCGCGTGGGAACTGTGGCAATTGCTCCCGATGGCCGCACTTTGGTCTCCGGAAGCGATGACGAAACTGTGAAACTCTGGGATATCGTGCGGGGAGAATGTCTCACAACCTTACAAGGATATGCCAGTGCGGTGTGGTCCTTGGCCCTCGCTCCCGATGGCAACACCCTCGCCTCCGGCAGTGCTGATCGCCGCGTCAAACTCTGGGATTTAACCACTGGCGAATGTTTGAATACCTGGCAGGGACATCCCAGCAAAGTGCTATCGGTCGCCATTCCGCCCACCGGAGACTATCTCACGAGTATCAGCGACGATGGCACTCTCCACCGTTGGGAAATGCAAACGGGTGATTATCTCACGATCCAATGGAAACCCCCCAGTTTGGGGGAAGTAATGGCCTTGTCCCCGGATGGTCAAACCTTGGCCTATGGGAGAGCAGATTGCACCGTGAGACTCTGGAATTTGCCAACGGAACAGGAGATGAAACCGCTACAAGGGCATACCAGTCGGGTCGTCTCTCTCTCTTTTAGTAGCAATAGCACAACTCTGGTTTCCGGGACCGATGATGGTACAATGAACTTGTGGGATTTTCGGACAGGGGAATGCCTGAAAAGTTTACAGGGCCAAGGAAATTACGTCTGGGCCGTGGCGGTTTCCCCGGATGGTCAAACCCTCGCCTCTGGAGGGGAAGATGGCATGGTGAGTCTCTGGGATGTAGAAACGGGAGACTGTATTAAAACCTTAGAGGGACATGGGAGTGCCGTGTTATCCCTGGTATTTCATCCCGAGGGGAAAACTCTGGTATCTGGGAGTTACGATGAAACGATTAAAGTGTGGGAGTTGGAGTCAGGAAACTGTGTACAGGCGATCGTTAATAAACCCTACGCTGGGATGGATATTACCGGAGTCCGGGGATTAACCGAGGCCCAAAAAGCTACCCTCAAGGCATTAGGGGCGATCGAGCAGTAGGGTTCAGAAACGGAGTTCGGTGCAGTTTTAAACAATCGAAACCTGTTCAGATAGCTTGTTCAGGTTATAATAAAACGAGGACTCAATCCACCTAGAAAATTTCTAAACTCATCCCAGCGTTGCGGAAGCAACTGAACCTCTCCTAGGAGAAGTTTGCCGCTGATTTCGGTCTCTCCTTCCAAAGGATAAACCGCTCTTGAGAAAGATTGAAAGATTCACCCCCAGACAGAGGATTTATGTTACTCCAAAAAATTATCCAAGAATTAGAAAATATCCCAGAAGAGAAGCTGGTAGAGATTTATGATTTAATTCACTATTTTCGTTTAGGTTTAAATCAAGAAAAAACTGTAACTCTGCCCGTTAATGAATCCGAAGCGCGCACCCCGGGTTTACTCACCGGACAACTCTCAAACGCATTCTTTGAACCTTTACCCGAAGAAGAATTGCAGCGATGGGAATAAGCTACCTCCTCGATACTCATATCCTCCTGTGGTGGCTTTTTAATGACTCCAAACTAAACGCCGAGTGCCGAGATATCATCCGCCACCCCAACCATCGCATTCTGATTAGCAGCGCCTCCGCCTGGGAAATTGCCACTAAATACCGAATCGGCAAACTTCCGGAAGCAAAACCCTTAGTCGATAATTATCAGGGGATCTTAGAGCAAGCGAAATTCATGGAACTCACCATCACCGCCGCCCACGCCCTTAGAGCCGGAAACCTGCCCATTTCCCATCGCGATCCCTTTGATCGAATGCTGATGGCTCAGGCAGAACTAGAAAATCTGCCGCTTCTCACCTACGACACTGCTTTTCATACGGATTTGATTCAGGTTATTCCTTCCCCCTAGTAACACCCATGAACGAAGCCGAAACCCGCGCCCAACTCAATCTAAATAAATTATCTCAACTGATGGAGATCAAGTCTTGCACCATTTATGATGGTTGCGATCGCCTCCCAAACTGTTCGCCCTAACCGTTATCTGCTAGACCGGGCAACCGGACCGACCGGCTGATCGCCTCTCAATCCGAACCCAACCACCGCAATTGCCACCCCGCCCGTACAATCCTTGAGCAATCTCGGCTAGGGTATATCGCCTGTTCAGGTTATAGTAAAACCATAGATGGGGAACTACAAAGAAAAACGGTAGTGGAGATTTGAGAATGTCTCAAAAGAACGAAACAGTCATTCTGATTGTAGCCTTACTGCTGACCGGAGGATTAGTCGCGGTCGGTTTTTTTGCCTTTAGTCAGTGGCAATCCCGAACTGGGGCAGATCTTAGACCCTTGGTGAGTGCCCCAAGGGCTAGGAATGACTCGGGACCTACGGCGATCAGTGGTGGGGAACAGTTACTACTTTCTAGTACAAGTTCCCCCGCCAAACAGCAGGGAATAGAGGCTTTGGCAGAGGGAAATTATTTCAGGGCGGCTTCAGAGTTGCAAGCCTCCCTAGAGCAAAATCGCAATGATCCGGAAGCCTTAATTTATCTGAATAATGCCCGGATTGGCGGGGGAAGGTCTTATACAATAGGGGTTTCTGTTCCCATCACTACCGCAGAAAATTCCGCTCAGGAAATTCTGAGGGGAGTGGCGCAGGCTCAAAATGAAGTGAACCAAGCGGGCGGTATTAATGGGATTCCCTTGCGGGTGGTGATTGCTGATGATGCCAACGACCCGAATCAGGCGGAACAAGTGGCGGAGTCTCTCGTGGCTGATGACGAGGTTTTGGGGGTGGTGGGACATTTTGGCAGTGATGTGACTTTGGCGGCATCTTCGGTTTATGAACAGGGTCAGTTGGTAGCAATTTCTCCCACGAGTACCTCGATCCAGTTATCGAGGGCGGGGGATTTCATTTTTCGGACGGTTCCTAGCGATCGCTTTACGGCTAATACCCTGGCAAAATATATGGTAGATAGCCTGAATTTGAACCAAGCGGCGATTTTTTATAACGAGAATAGTAGTTATAGTCGTTCTCTCAAAGATGAGTTTACTACGGCTTTATATGGAGATGGCGGCACGGTGGTGGCTCAGGTTAATCTGAGTGAGGCTAATTTTAATAGTTTTGATGCGGTAGAATCAGCAACGGAACAAGGAGCAGAGGCGATCATATTATTAGCGAATACAGAAACTATAAGTGAGGCTTTACAGGTGATGCGTGTCAATGCTAAAACTTTACCTGTATTGGGGGGAGATAGTCTCTACAGACCTGAAATTCTCCAGGTGGGTTCCGATAGTGAAGGCATGGTGGTAGCGATTCCCTGGCATATTCTCAACCACACTAATTCGGCGTTTCCGGTGGCGGCGACTCAGCTATGGGGCGGTAGTGTTAACTGGCGCAGTACGATGGCGTATGACGCGACTCAGGCTTTGATTGCTGGGATTTCTGTAGATTCTACCCGCCAGGGAGTGCAAAGGGTGTTATCAGAACCGGGCTTTTCGACTCAGGGGGGTAGCGGAACGATTCGGTTTTTGCCTTCTGGCGATCGCAATCAAGCTACAGAATTGGTTAAGGTTGAATCGGGAAGTCGCTCAGGATTGGGTTATGATTTTATTCCCGTTCCTTGACGGATTAACCGGGTGCGTTTTTGGCTCTAATTAGTTAGAGCCAAAAACCGGAATTGCGATGCGCTATCAAAACTTGAAACCCTTTAGCCAAATTGGGTATAATCTGGAGTAATAAAAAGTAAGCTTTTCTCCGTTTTCATCCTATGGCACTGATTCAAAAAGCGATCATAATTGGGGCGGGTCCAGCGGGACTGTTATTGGCTCACTATTTGTTACGTCGGGGGGATCGCTATTGCGTTGAACTGTACGAACGACGCCCGGATCCGCGTCAAGCGGAGATGTCCCAAGCGCGGACTTTTCCGATTTCCCTTCAGGAACGGGGACGCAAGGCGATGCGGGAAATTCCGGGACTGGAGGAGGCAGTCGCCGCGCAGTCGGTCTTTTGTCAGGGAAGCATGATTTATCGACCCCAGAGCAAACCGAGGCGAATTCCTCGGAAAAACAAGATTCTCTGCATCGATCGCAATCAGCTAGTCACTATCCTATTGCAGGAGTTGACCCAACGCTACAGCAGCGATCGCCTGAAAATCCAATTTGACTCTACCTGCACTCAAGTGGATGCCACGGCTAAAACCATCACCCTCGAATCAAATACAAAAGAACAGTTTACCACGTCTTACGATGTGCTCGATTGGAGCAGATGGCGCAAAATCGCAGGTTCGGGAATTTTTAGTTCAAAATGCTGGGTTAGAGTGCGAACAGCATTATGTTCCGGATGCCTATAAGTCTTTAGGTGTGAGCCGGATTAATCCCGAGAAGGGGTTGAGTGCAGAACCGGATGTGATTCATGCCTGGACTTTGGATAATAATACCCGATTGCTGTTAGTCCCGCAACCGGGCGATCGCCTGCAAGGAACATTGATTTTTAAGGCGGAAAATAACCCGTTAGAAGGGTTTTCAACGGCTGAAGAAGTCTTCGCATTCTTCCAGGAAAAGTTTCCTCTTTGTGGCGAATTGATGACAATGGAAGACGCCGATACCTCTACTGCAAAGGCAAGTCGCTAGAGTCTTAACGGTCCGTTGCGATCGCTTCCATGAAGGAGATAATATCCTCTTAATTGGAGATGCGGCTCATGCTGTTTCCCCTTCCATTGGTCAGGGGTGCAATTCCGCTTTAGAAGATATCTTTGTTTTGGGGCAGTTGTTAGAGCGCTATCACGATGATTGGAGTCAGATTTTACCGCAATTTTCTGAAGAAAGAGTTCCTGATGCTCATGCGTTACAGGACTTATCGAATTATTCTTTCCCTCGAAATAAGCGATTAATGTTCGAGTTTTTCTTGCGTTTACAACTGCGTCGAGTATTGCATCGCTGGTTTCCCCAATGGGTAAAACCCTTTTTATTTGATTTAGTCTTAGATAGCAATTTAAGCTATTCAGAAGTCTTGCGTCTGAATCAAGGTTGGATTAACAAAGTTAAGCGTTCTCTCTCTTAAATTGTCTACAAAAACCCCACTAGGTGGAGCATTCCACTAAGAAAGGGTGGGGTTTTTGTGTTTCTAGCCCCAAAAGTGCGGGTTAAAGAGGTCCAGATAGTGGGAGGATCTTGCTCGCTATCTATCTTCACCCAAAACCTTAACGATTAATGCCTTTAAACCGTTCTTTAGCCGAAGCAAAGGCATCTTGCATGGCGGCTTGAATTTTGTCCGGGTCGGGTTTTTTACCGCCCATTAAATCCCCGAAATACACACAGGCTCCTTCTCCCAGGGCCCAAGTATAGGCGGCGGCCCAGGAGGCGGCGATCGCACTGCCGAAAATGGGCGACAAATTTGACTAATTCCCGCCCGACTGCCTGGGCGACAAATCCACCGGCGATCGCACTGACGACTCCCCCCGCTTGGGACGGGCGTGAGGGTCTGTCCGTAGAGTCGGCCTAACAATCCCACCAGGGAGACTTGTAAGTGCAGTCAGAACCGGCATGGTGGCAAAAGGTAGGGGAACGGCAGCGAGGGTGGCTGCCATGATGGAAAAGGCTAAAATATACCGGCGGGCAACATCGCGATACAACGTACCAATTTTCTCCCCTGCGCCTTGGTCTAACAGTTGATAAATGGCGCTAGATTCGGCTTCCGGGAGGAGGTCGGCCAGGGCATCGCTGAGGGCTTCTAGGCCATAAAAGACGGGAGTATAACCATCTTCTTCTAGGGTAAAATCTAGGGCGACGGCGCGATCGCAAATCTCGGCAAACCCGGATTTAATCGACTCAAATGCCCGATTCACTGAGGGATAGTCCGGGGGATAGGGGGGATGAGTCTTCGGTATTCGGGGGATAGACTTCATGCAAACAGGTTACCGCCAGTAAACAAGGAATGTGAGGAGAGGCGGCGCGTAACTGTTGGGCAATTTGGCGGAGGGAATCTGTGGCAAAATCGTTGATTTTCACCGTGAGAATCAGGATTTTGGCCCGACCCGTTTCTTGTTGCAAATCTCCGACTAATTCTTGAACGATCGCCTCCGTATCTTGGTTGACATCCCCGAGTCCGACAGTATCGGTAAAAATCAGTAACGGCAACTCACTGGAGGGGTAGGCGTAGCGTTCGGTATGTTGGGTGTGAGGACGAAATCCTTGGCCGATAATATCTGCTGAAACCCCGGTGAGTCCCCGGACGATGGAACTTTTGCCCGCTTGGGGTTTGCCAATTAATAGGGCCTCGGTGGTGGGCAATTGGGCGCGAACTGCGGTCAAAATTTCAGCGACTCGTTCATCGCTGACGCTGAACCAGTCCTGAAAATATTGGGGGAGGCGATCGCCTAGGGAGAGTTGTTTTAAACGGTCTGTGGCCTGATTCCAGAGTCCAGAGAGGCGACTGGTCCAGGATTTTTGGGCTGATTCTGCCGATTCGGGTGAGTCCGGCGTGAGATTTTCCGTCGGTTCGGGGGATGGATTGGACTCGGGTTTGGGGGAATCAGTCTCGCGTTGCTCACTCATCTGTTGTATAAAAACGACGAATCGATGCTGCCTTAATCGGGATTTTTTCTGGGTTTAACCCGCGAACGGGTGAGACCCCAGGACTACTTTATCGCAATTTGCGCCAACTTAGAGGAATGGGCTGGAAAAATGCCCGGGGAAGGCTGATTGAGGGGTCAAGGGACTGGGGGTAGTTCTTTGAGGATGGCCCGATCTCGCCCTTGAGATTTGGCTTCATAGAGGGCGGTATCGGCAGCAGCAATTAACGATTCGGGTTTCTCTAAGGGTGTGGGAATTGTGGTGGAGACTCCCAGACTGACGGTGACCCAAGGACTGACGAGGGAATCTAAGTGAGGGATTTGCAACTGTTTGAGGCGATCGCGAATGGTTTCGGCCACCCTCAGCGCCCCGGACCCGTGGGTATTGGGTAAGATGATTACAAATTCTTCGCCCCCATACCGAGCGAGTAAATCGGTCTTGCGGGTGAGCGCACTGCCTGCGGATTGGGCGACTTGTTGCAAACAGCGATCGCCCGCTTGATGTCCGTAGTAATCATTATAGGCTTTAAAATAGTCGAGGTCGAATAAAATCAAGGAAAGCGGATGTTTTTCCCGTTGGCCGCGATTCCATTCGCGATCGAGATATTCATCAAAGCGACGGCGATTGGCGACTTGAGTTAAACTATCCAAATTGGCCAACCGTTCTAATTCTAAGTTAGCTTTTTTTAAAGCCGCTTCGGTTTTTTTCCGCTGAATCATTGACCCTAACTGACTGGCAACAGCTTTGAGCAATTCCAGGGATCGGCGGTCCGGTTGCA
Source organism: uncultured cyanobacterium (assembly GCA_963821735.1). Classification (GTDB taxonomy): domain Bacteria; phylum Cyanobacteriota; class Cyanobacteriia; order Cyanobacteriales; family Laspinemataceae; genus Laspinema. Next base: position 80,814 of record CAWGFK010000056.1, on the reverse strand, counting down.
TTTCATCTTTTTGAAAAAACACCAATACTGCTAACACTTGAGAGTTCTCCCCCGTGGTACTATCCCGCAGCAAAATAGGAATGCCCAGCATTCCTTTGAGCCCAGCAGTGGCGACGCGATCGGCACGAGAAAACATCTCAGACTCTTCCCGAGAGGCATCAGCAATCCATTTTAAATCTTGCTCCTGCCAAATTCGGGCGGCAAATCCTCGGCATTGAAAAACATCCTGGGTTTTGCTGTAGTCATGAAATTCTGCAAGTTTGGCATCATCCCCATACCAAGCTTGCCCATATACCAGTTTAGTGGCTGACTCATCCGGCATCCAGGCTTCCCCAAAGTCCCAGCCCAGAGTTTGACAAACTTTTTCTAAAATAATGGCTAAGGCAGAGTCTATATCCACCGCTTCGTTAATGGATTGGCTGGTGGTTAATAGAAGTTGTAACTGAGCATTTTGGGACTTGAGTTCTACCATCAATTCCCGCAGGCGCAATTGATGTTCAATGCGCGCCAAAACTTCCACCGGCTCAAAGGGTTTAGTAATATAGTCTACTCCTCCTAAATTAAAGGCCGTTACTTTATCAATTGCCCCATCCAAAGCACTGATAAAAATAATAGGAATTTCCTCGGTTCGCGGGTCTGCTTTGAGTTGACGACACACTTCGTACCCGTCCATGTCGGGCATTTTGATATCTAACAAAATTAAATCGGGGGGATTGGCTAAAACCGATTTTAAAGCCATTTTTCCATTGGGAGCAACTCTAATTTTATAATTGTGACGGCAGAGGATTTGGTTCAAAAGCAAAAGGTTAACGGGGGTATCGTCAACGACTAAAACATTAGCTTTTGGGGGTGATGCGGACCGCTGATTCATCATTGATTGAGTCACTCCTGTATCTTGAGAATAAAGGCATAGCTTGAGAGAAAAGATAGAATGTTAATCATGAGTAACCCCCAGATTCAACGAAGGATTACCATTATCCCTTCTCCATTGCTATAAAGATCACTCTCCTGAATTTTGACGATTTGTTAGCCCCAAAAATTTGATTTTGACTGTCTATCCTTTAAATTGGCTTCAAAACCCGCTCATTTCTGGCTTTGCCTGGGTGGGGTTGAGCAATGACTAAATTGAATAAATCGAACATTGAGCAATTAAAAAATAAAGGGTCGATTGTTCTTGTACTTTAATGATAGCAGATTTTTGGGCTTGAAAAATTAATCAAGCTTTTTGTTCCTGATTCTTCCATCCTTTTTTTGAATCTCCGATGCTCTAGTCAAAGGTTCTACGATGCCGCTTCAGTCACGGGAAGACAAATCGGGTTTCTTCACAAAATTCTGCTAATCTGCAACAAATTAGGGCCAGAGGCTTTGTTGTTCTATCTATAGTAAACTAATACGGTATCCTTATCTGATATTTTATTAAGGTAGAGGGAATATTGGGGAGATTCTCCTATTCCAGATGCCTTCCGTTAATCCGACGAAGTTCCCATGATCTCCATCGCGAGTCGGATGGAAAGATTAAACATAGTCAGGGTTGCAGGATGAAGGAGGCGATCGCCCCTTTTTCCTAATCTAGCAACCGTGGCGCAATCTGCAGCCCCTGTGGATTGTTCTCCCGGTATTGCCAGCCCTCATTGTCCTTTACCGCTTTTCTCCCAAAAAGTCCACCCATAAACTCTGGAATATCCCCTTCCATTTTTTTTAGGTTCAATGGATTGATTCCCAAACGGATTTCTTACCTCAATCTGAGCTAAGAACTTGTTGTCAAGGGATATCATTCCGGATAAAACCCCCTGAATCAAAATGATGATTAGACTTAAACATTTTTAGGATTAATAGCTAACTCAAAACGAGGGATATGACTCTACATTGAAATCAGTGCCAGTAATTTTTCAAATTGATACTGATTGGCTAAAGATTGGAGAGCATCGGCTAAAGCGGGGTCTTGTAAACCCACTTGTTCGATCGCCGAGGCAATCAGTTCTAAATCCCCTTGGACTAAACCATCCCATAAATGTTTGAGATATTCCCGAGGAATATGATTGAGGTCCGATGCTTGCAGTGCGATGGGTTCCTCTGGTAAAATCTCAGGCTCTGGGGTTATATAAGGGTCAATTAAAGATAACCCTAAATGAGTGGCGATCGCCTCAAAAATCTCTACCTCTCGAAAGGGTTTGCGAATCAACCCATCACACCCTGCCGCCACAATTTCTGATTTATCAAAATGCCAAGCACTCGCAGTAATTGCGACAATCGCCGGAACCGGAATTTCCGGATGATTCCGACAATAGGCTTTAATCCGGCGGGTCGCTTCATACCCATCTATTTTAGGCATTCGCATATCCATCCAAATTAAATCGGGTAAAAACTGAGGCCACATTTCCAGGACTTCTTCCCCGTTAAATGCTCGTTTTAATTCAAACCCAAAAGGTTTGAGAATTTCCATCAACAGTTGGTTGTTATAATGGTGATCATCAACCACAATCATTCGGTAAGACGGTTGTTGCGCCGGGAGAGGGTAAACCAGGGGAGCGGGATTAATTCCTGCAAGTTTACCCCCGGTTACCACTCGGACAGGAATCTCAACTTTAAAGGTGGTAATGGGCCAACCCTCGGAGGTTGAATCTCTCATAATTTCACAAGATTCTCCCCCTTCTGTATAGGAGTTGCCACAGCTTTGAACGGAGATATATCCCCCCATTAATCGGACGAACTGAGCGCTAATATTTAATCCTAAACCAGCTCCTTCTTGGGAATAAAGACCTATTCCAGTTTGCACAAATGGTTTAAAAAGATGCTCAAAGTACCGAGGATCAATGCCGACTCCTGTATCCGACACTTCAAAGCAAATCTCTGCTTGTTCCTCTTCCAAAGTCCAAGCCCTTGCAGACTCTTTTTCCACTCGACTGACTCGTAACAAAATCTGACCTTGATGAGTAAATTTAATCGCATTTCCCAATAAATTAATCAAAATCTGACGCAACTTAACTTCATCAGTTCTAATATGCTTGGGAACATTAAAAGCAGAATCAATCGTGAGCATTACCCCTTTTTCTTTTGCTTTTAAAGAAAACATATTTTGGACATCGACCAACAATTTGTAGAGGTCAAAATTATTTTCAGTTAGGATCATTGTCCCCGCCTCAATTTTGGAGAGGTCCAGTACCCGTTCAATCAAATCGAGGAGATGTTCTCCACTTTTGCGAATGATATTGAGCTGTTCTTGCTGTTCTCGGGTAAGATTCGCAGCAGCACTGAGCAATTGCGAAAAGCCTAAAATAGCCGTCAGGGGAGTTCTTAATTCATGACTCATATTGGCGAGAAAGGCACTTTTAGCCCGATTAGCTGCTTCTGCCGCATCTTTGGCCCTTTCGAGTTCGGTTTCCGCCAATTTACGGGCGGTAATATCCTCAACGGAACCTAGAATGTGAGTGGGTATTCCTTGGGGATCGCGGGAAAAAACTACTTCTCGGGCATTCAACCAACGCCAGTCGCCATTCTTGTGGCGAAATCGGTATTCCGTAGACAGGACATCACTATCCTGAAGACAGAGAAATCGAGCAGTTCCCTGGGAGAATAGAGCGTGATCCTCGGGATGATAACGTTCGAGAGACCATTCCGGGTTGGCATCCCCCAGTTCAGCAGGAGAGTAGCCTAACATACAGAGGGATTGCTGATTGAGATAAAGGCTGGTGTTGGTAGAAAGGTCGCGCAAATATAAAATATGGGGAATGGCATCGGCGACTTTTTGGAGAAAATGCTGACTGGTGCTTAACGCCTCTTCGATTTGTTTGCGATCGCTGATATCCCTTCCCACCGCTTGGTATTCCAGAATCCGACCGGATTCATCAAAGATGCCGCGAGTCACCCACTGAGTCCAGCGCAGTTCCCCCCGGGCGATCGCCCGATTTTCAAAGGTCACCACAGGATTTTGCGGTGAGATTTCATCCAAAAACTGGGCTACGGATTCCCGGTCCTCGGCGACGATCGCCGGTTCATAGTGATGGGCGATCGCCTCGTCTCGGGTCACCCCAAAAAATCGGCAAAACGCTTCATTCACAAAGGTAACCATGCCATCGGGCAGAAATCGCACAATCAGCTCAGTTTGGTCCTCTAAAATCGCCCGATAGCGGGCCTCACTTTCCCGCAGAGCTTTTTGCACTTCAAAGCGATCGGTAATGTCAGAAAACGAAGCTACCACCGCTGCTGGACGGTCTTCGCCCCGGTGAAATAACGGTTGGGAGTTGATAGAAACCCAAGTTAAGCTGCCATCCGGTTTATGCACCCCCATGATCGCATTCGCACAAGGTTCCCCGGTGGCGAGGGTCACCATTGCCGGATGTTCAGGTCCAGGAAACGTAGACCCATCTTCTCGAATCGCTCGCCAGCCAGGGTCTAGGGAAGTTTTCCCCATCATTTGTTCCTGAGATAACCCGAGAATCCGTTCGGCGCTGGCATTGCAAGTGCGAATTTCCCCACTGGCTTCCTGTAAGACAACCCCCTCCGCCATCACCGCGATCACGGACCGATACCGTTCTTCGCTTTCATGTAAAGCTGCTTCTGCACGCTTGCGTTCCGTGACATCCCGGACGATACAAACCACTTCGTCTACCCCGCTTTTGACAATGCGAGCTTCGTAGCTATGCACCCCATCCTCTTGTTCCAATTCATGTTCGTAGCTTTGCAAGGTTCCGGTTTGTACCGCCCGTTGGAACCGCTCAAACAAATTCGTTTTGATAGATTCAGGTATGGGCAACTCTCGCAAATTTCTGCCAATTAGCTCTTTGGGGGACGGCTGAAAATCGGCTCTTGAGACTGGACATCCAGATAGGTGCCATCAACCCGTTGCCGGAACATCAAATCGGGAATGGCATTTAAAAGGGCCTGAATCCGTTCTTCGCTTAAACATAGGGCTTTTTCGGTTTGTTTGAGTTCCGTAATATCCGTAGAAATTCCACAGATGGCATAGATGCTGCCATCGGGATTTTTCAGGGGAACTTTGCTGGTTAAATAATGGTGCAATTTGTTGGTAGATTGAACAAACCCAATATCAAAAGACTGAATAATTGAGCCAGTTTGAATCACTTCTCGGTCTTTTTCTTGCATAAACTGGGCCATTTCTGGGGAAAATAACTTAAAATCATCAAAGCCGATCACTTCGGATTTGACTCCGCCCAGCCATTCGACCCCGACGCGATTCATATAAATATATTGACTGTTTAAATTTTTGATGTAAATGCAGGCCCCAACGTTTTCCAAAATGGCAGATAACGTCTGTTCGCTCTTGCGTAGGGAGGCTTCAATTTCCTGACGATCGCGAATTTCTTGCTCTAAGCGGTGATTGATTTGGGCCAGTTCTGCTGTGCGATCGCGCACTTGCCTTTCCAAGGTCCGATTGTAATCCGCCAGCACTTGTTCGGCTTGCTTCCGCTCAGTAATGTCCTGAGTGACTGCGGTAATCATCCAGCAGTTTGCCGCTTCATCCCATCGGGAAATTAGGGTTTGTAATAACCATCGCAACTCACCGTTTTTATGCCGAAACCGATATTCGACTTCGATCGCCCTTTCCACCAAGACTCGTTTTAAATTAACCAGAACGGCATCAAAATCCTCCCTCGGTAACCGCGATAGCCAGAGGTCCTGTTCTGCTAACAGTTCTGACGCCGTGAATCCCACCAAGGCAGCAGCCCCGGGGGAGATATACTCATACTCCCAGGCGTGGTCCCGATTAACCCGGACACTGGAAATCATCACGGAGACGTTCTCTAACAAGGCTTTGAGTCGTTCCTCGGACACTTGCAGGGCCGCTTGAACTTGTTTGCGTTCCGTGATATCCGTAATGGTGCCGACATACCCCACAGGATTGCCTTCGGCATCTTTTTCAATCCCCGCTTGTCCGACGACCCAAACGACGGTCCCATCGGGTCGCAAAAAGCGGTACTCACAATTAAAGGGAACCCCCTGCTGGACAAACTTCAACCAAGCTGATAGGGTGCGATCGCGGTCCTGTGGGTGTAATGTGTTCATCCACCCTCGCCCCATTGACGCTTGTTCCGATAAGCCAATCATTTCAAAACTGCGATCGTTCCCATACAGGCAATTGCCCTGGAGATCGGTGCGAAAAATGCCCACGGGTGAAGCTTGAGCCAGTTCCGCATAACGCTGTTTACTCTCTCGGAGGGCTTTCTCGGCCTGTTTGCGTTCGGTAATATCTAAGGCAATTCCGGTCACCCCCCAGGCATCAGTCATCGCCTCGGGTTGCACCGTAAAGGTCTGGGAAATCCAGCGCCAACTGCCATTTTTATGCTGAAATCGATACTCTAATGTGAGTTTATCTCCAGCTTTGAGTTGTGCTAGGGCAGGTTGAACGACTGTCGTTCTGTCTTGTGGTTTAATCTGTGACCACCATAAACTCGGTTGAGTTAGCAACTCAGTGAATGTATAGCCAAAAATGGCCTCAGCACTGGGAGAACAGTAGTGATACTGCAAAGGGCAACTACGGGTAACTTTAGCACAATAAATAAAAGTATCAGGATGCTCCCAAAAATTTATACAGTCTGGGCTGCAAGTGAGTTGAGCCGGTGCTGTAATCCCTGTCTCCCCAAGGGAGTCCGGGTCAGGACCCCCGTCCACAGTGTCCAGGCAGTCGCCCATCTGCGCCACCGTCATCAGTGCGCCGGTAATCGTTCCATTGTCATCCCAAACTGGGACCGATCGCAGTTCTAGGGCGATTTTCTGACCCTGCTGCTCCAGGTGCAGGGTCTCAATAGTCAGGGGTTCTCCTAAGAGCGATCGCCGCCAAGGGTGAGGACCTCCCCAGAGTGCCATCATCGGCCCTGGATTCTCCCCCTCCCTCCACCGTTCCCCCCCAGCAACTGCTGGAAATAATCATTCGTATAAGCGAGGTTGCCCTCGGGGTTAATCAGGGCCACCCCCACGGGTAGCGCTGCCAGAAGTTGATGCGATCGCCCCTCGCTGCTGTCGAGGGTTTCGTGATGGTGTTTCATTGCAGAATAGGGTTGAGTGAGTAAGCCAGTCTCTGACTTCAATTTTGGCATTGTCAACCCCACTCTGGGTAGCGACTTTTGCGATTTCCTCAAACCCGCTAATCGCAGAGCCCATCCCCGCGATCGCTTATCGTTTCCCCGCCACCCAAATGCATCCCATAATCAACAGGGTAAAGCCCAAATAACCCCAAACCGTCACCCACTCCTGCCAATTTCCACTCTCCATGATTCCTGTTCCTCTGTCTTCGGCAAAATAACAGCTTACCGTCCAAAGGGGACTGGAATCACCCGTCCCTGTTCACCCTGTTCTGAAGGGTCGAATCTCCAAGTTTCTACTTGCATTTGAGCCGCATCATCGAGGATACTATAACCGCTAGACTGCTGAATTTCCGCTGAAATCACTGTCCCATCTGGAGCAATATCCACGCTCAAAATTACCGTCCCTTCCCAAGCATTCTCTAGGGCAATCTGGGGATAGGTAGGCGGATCGCAACGACGACAGGCAATTGCTTCTAGTCCGGATTCCTCTCCCAAACTTCTAGTCCCGCCTAGGGTGGAATCCGCCTCAACCCCCGGGAATTGACCCGTGTTTTCCTCTGGAGTAACCTCAGACTCGTTCCAGGGTTCCGAGAGGCGAGCGAGATTGGATTCCCAGGGGTCATCGGAGTCACCGGAGGCGATCGCCCCTGGATTGAACGGCGAATCATATCTAACCGGCGAGGGCTCTCCCCGCCTTTCCTCGACAATCTTTACATCGGGGACCTCCGGCAGTCGTCCTGAATTAACGGGTTCCGTCAACGTCGAATCCTGTCGATTATTATTGGTAATTCTGGAATTATGTCCAGGGTCCAACGGAGAAGAATTTGTTAAGGGAGACATCTCCTGGGGCCGCAGGGGGGCCGGATTGGTGATAGGTTCCGGGGGCCTCTGTCGAGGTAACGGTTCTGCGCGCAAATCCGATCGCGGCGTTTCCATTGCTTCGGGTACTTCTGCGCTTGGGGTTTCGGGACCTCTATCCAAAGGTTCGGGTTCCGGCATCAGTTCCTGAATCGGTTCTGGGGTGGGTTCTGGGGTGGGTTCGGCGATCGCCTCGGGTTCTGGGGTGGGTTCTGCGATCGCCTGGGATTCCGGCATCAGTTCCGCAGTGGGTTCTGGAGTGGGTTGGGCGATCGCCTCGGATTCCGGCATCAGTTCCTCAACGGGTTCTGGAGTGGGTTGGGCGATCGCCTCGGATTCCGGCATCAGTTCCTCAACGGGTTCTGGAGTGGGTTGGGCGATCGCCTCGGATTCCGGCATCAGTTCCTCAACGGGTTCTGGAGTGGGTTGGGCGATCGCCTCGGATTCCGGCATCAGTTCTTCCGGTGTCGCCGCAGACTCTTCCAACACGATAAATTCAATCGGGTCCTCAGTTCCGTCAGATTTTACATTAATTAGAGGCATCACAAATACCAGGGCCGCCAGATGCACCACTGCTGACCCCATCACACCCACTTTAATAAACCGGGCAATCTGCTTCTCTTGTTGTTCTCGCCCTTTTGCCGCAACTGTTGAAACCGTCATTCTTGGTAGATCTCCTCAGAACAAAAGTAGGGATAGCAGCGGGTTAGATAACACCTAAATCTGCCCTCCAGACAAAATCGGTCCCTCTCACCCATCGCCCATGCCCAGGTTGAGTTGTCGCAAGTCAAACTGCTCACAATTAATCGCGTAATAAAGGAAGAAAACCAGCTTGCTCAAAATGTTTGTCGTAAGCGAGAGCTTCTGTAATTGCATATTCTTCCATAATTTTAAAAGAAACGCAATCCGTCAGACTCCATTCTTTGTCTGGTCTTTGCTTGTACAACAATAATCCTTCTTTAAACTGCTGGCTACTTTGCTGAATCACTGTTACATTCGGATGGTTATAGAGACTTTCAATTAACGCGATCGCCACCTCGCGAAAAAATTTACCCCGTTTAGAAAAATCATTCAACACCTCAGCCAAGACCATTTCACTGGTAAAAATATAGAGCAAACCCATTGTTTGGGACAACTCTCGGGCTTTTTGATGCAATTGATCTCTGGGATTGAGTAAAGCCACCCAATAACCTGTATCTGCAAAAACTCGTCTCATTCCCCTAACCTTGATATAAATCAAAGTTTTTCGACAAATCACTCGGTACTTTTTCCCATTCAGAATCCGGAATTTTAGCCCCAATTTCTACGGCAATTTCCCAAATCGGCTTTGCCCTCTCATCATATTCGAGGTTTTGTTGATGATTGCTTTCTTCCTCATTTTCAGCAGTCCCACGCACTTGCTCAAAAATTTTATCAAGCAACCATAACTTATCCTCTAATGACAAGTTGTGAATAGATTGTTCAAGTTCTAATAATTGATGAGAAATCATAGTTTATCCTCACGACTTTATCGGACGGCCTTTAGCTAAAACAATGGGGTTCCGTATGCTGGAGGGGGTCCAGGTTGAAAATTCCCCTAAAAACCGGGTTTCTTGCATCTCTCCCTGCTCCCTCTAGTCTCTCCCAAAAACCCGGTCTCTTAACCCGTCGCTTTTAAGAGGGTAAAGGGGAAAAAAGAGCAGAGTGCTAAGAGGGCTAAAGAAGAGGGCTATAAGAGTCCTGCGCCAACGAGACAGACACGAAACCCCCGGTCGTAGCTGAAGCTGATCGCCGCACGTTGCTGCTGCGGAAGGCCGAACGGCAGTGAATCGGGTTGTTGCGCCAAGAACCGCCACGCAACACATAGCTTTTATCGCTTTCCTCTAACAAAACCTTCAGATTTGCCGAAGGATTTTGATAACAGATTCTCATTCTCTTTTATGAGACTCATCCCATACGCTACCATCCCTAGGCGCACCCTGATAATTCTCATGGAAGGGATCGAAACACCACTCCCAAACATTCCCATGTAAATCATACAACCCAAAGCCATTGGGGGGAAAGCTGGCCACTGGGGTGGTTTCTTCTCGATACTGCCCCTTGGCTTCCTCAGCAACGGTGTCGTTGCCATCATAATTTGCCAGGTCGGTCGTGATTGCTTCCCCAAAGGCAAAGGGAGTTGTCGTTCCCGCACGGCAAGCATATTCCCATTCCGCTTCGCTAGGGAGGCGATATTCCTTGCCCGTCAGCTTGCTCAGTCGAGCGCACCACTCCACCGCATCATACCAAGACACACATTCAACCGGACGATTCCCGCCTTTGAAGTTAGAAGGGTCGGGGTCAAGGTATCGGACAATTGTCCCCACTTGCGCCACCACAGTGCGCCATTGGTCTTGGGTAACGGGGGTTTTGCCCAGTAAAAAGGGGGAAACCTGCACGGAATGCTGAGGACGTTCCCACCTAAACCAATTCCTCTCATACTTTTTACACAGGCGCTCAATTTCTGCCTCCTCTGTCCCCATCAAAAATGTTCCCCCGGGGATTTGCACCATGTCCAACCGCACGCCCTGACCCAAATCCTGGGGATAAAACCGCGCCTGACCCGGGATTTTCTGAATAATTTTTCCCTGACGGTTGACCCGCACGGTTTCAAAACTAAAGGACGGTAAACCCTCGCCACTGTCGGGCAAAAGGGCCAACCACGCCGCCACGGTTTGGGGGCGGTCTTCTGGCTGCACCGCCATTCCCTGCTTAATCGCAGTTTGCAGCGCCTGGGACCAATGGCTAGGAATAGCGAGGCGATCCTGGCGCAGCCGCTTGGTGGCTTTGGGCGGTAATGTTGCCGTCAGCAAATAGTAGAGCGTTGCTGCCAGGGCATAAACATCGGTAAATTCTCCCCGGTGTTCCTCCTCCTCATACTGCTCAATCGGCGCAAAATGGGGCGTAAGGAAAGTGGTGTGGTTTTGGGTCAAGTTGGGGATAAACTCCCGGGCAATGCCAAAATCAATCAGCACTGCTTCATCCTCGGACAACCGGACCATAATGTTTTGGGGCTTAATATCCCGATGAAGCAAACCCTTAGCGTGGATCACGCTCAAGGCTTCCCCCACCTGCCGGATATAGCGCAACGCCACCGCCTCCGGCAACGCCCCCCCGCGGTCCACCCGATCCCATAAATCCTGCCCCTGAATATATTCCATCACCATACAGGGTAGTCCTTCATAGGTGAAGTGATTCTCCACTTGGACAATATGCCGATGGCGACAGATGGAGAGTTTAATGGTTTCCTGGTTAAAGTCCCGCATAAACTTCTCCCGATAGCAGGTGTGTTTCGCCTCGGTCAGCACCTCATCTTTGAGGGTTTTGAACACCAACTGTTTACCCTGAAGGTCATTCACCAAGTAGGTGATGCCAAAACCGCCAACTTGGATCTCGTTTTCGATAATGTAGCGATCGCCAAATATTTTTGTACCCGGTTGCCAAACCATAGAACACAACGAAAGACTGCCCCCAGTTTATCAGAATCAACCGCTTAATCATTATTGTCGGTGAATCCCTTGCATAAATTCAGTTCTAGCCTGAAGACGAGAAGGCATTTGTACACAACGGACCAGCAATTCAATATCCAAATTGGGGAACAATTCGCTGGTAGAGATTTGCTCATAGTCTTCCCCGCGAAAGCGGTAGAGAGCAAGCTGGTTATTTTCCCAAAACCAGACTTCCGTAATTTCAAATCGCTGATATTTTTTCAGTTTTTTGGGATTGCCACTGGTGATGACCACTTCAATGGCTAAATCGGGATGAGATTTGCGATCGCCAATATAATAGGATTCATCCGGCTCAAAGGACACCCCCTTAGTTTCCGACTCGCGAGTTGCATTTCCGATGGGAATGAACTCGATGCCCATTTCAAATAAATAAATCTCCACTAAAATGGCGATCGCTTTTTTAATCGATTCATGTTCCTCGCCAGTCGTCATCAGTTCCACACACCCATCTAAATAAGCAATTCGCAACCCCGCAACCGACTCCAGCAAGGCTTGAATCGCCTTGAATTCTTGCCAACTTTGATACCCAGGCAGAATCAACCGCTGTTCGGGCAAGGGGATAATTTTTTCTGCAAGTTGTGTTGTCATCGCCGTTACCTCTAGTTTTAGTCTATTTTATCTATTGCACCATTCTCAACTCCGCCGGGTGTTGCTTTTTTATCGCTCACCCCGTAAAATCTGGAAGATTTATTGTCGGTGAATCCCTTGAACAAATTCGGCACGAGCCTGAAGACGGGAAGGCATTTGCACACAACGAACCAGCAATTCAATATCCAAATCAGGGAACAATTCGCTGGTAGAGATTTGCTCATAATCTTCCCCGCGAAAGCGGTAGAGAGCAAGTTGGTTATTTTCCCAAAACCAGACTTCAGTAATCTCAAATCGCTGGTATTTTGCCAGTTTTTTGGTATTGCCACTGGTGATGACCACTTCAATGGCTAAATCGGGATGAGATTTGCGATCGCCAATATAATAGGATTCATCCGGTTCAAAGGACACCCCCTTAGTTTCCGACTCCCGCGTTGCATTTCCCACCGGGATATATTCAATCCCCATTTCGCAAAAATAAAGCTCCAGTAAAAAGCCGATAATTGTTTTGATAGTCTCATGTTGCTCCCCCGTTGTCATCAGTTCCACACGCCCATCTAAATAAGAAATTCGCACCCCCGCAACCTGCTCCATCAAGGCTTGAATCGCCTTGAATTCTTGCCAACTCTGATACCCAGGCAGAATCAATCGCTGTTCGGGCAAGGGGATAATTTTTTCTGCGAGTTGTGTCGTCATCACCGTTACCTCTAGTTTCAGTCTATTTTATCCATTGGTTCTCTCATTGGTACTGAATAGCTAAAAATAACCCCCAGCCTCAAGGCTGGGGGCCAAATCACCCTTAACCCACCAACTCAGTCCCGCGCTTCGCTAACGCTTCCGGAGTCAACCCGTTGAACTCCATGATTTGCGTCGCACTCGCAGTCGTCTCGCCCCGCTTCCAGGCAAAAACATCCCGCTTGGCGGTACTGCGTAACATAATCGGTTCTAGCATTCCCGAGGCCCCCCCGGTTACGCCAATTAAGGCATCCCCGCCAAAGAACTTCTCAAACCCTGCATCATCCAAGAATCCGCCATCGGCTTGAGAACAGGTATCCCACGCCACATCATGGGGACGATACAACCGGCGCGGACTCACAACCGATACAATCTTCGACCCAATCCCTTGGGCTTTTAATTGCTCTGCTGCGTCATACACGGGAATCAACGTCATATCCCCAATCACCGCAAACACTACAGTTTTATCTCCGGGAATCTCTTGGAGGACGACTGCCCCCTCTTGTAACGCTTGTTGAGTCTGCTCAAAGGTGGTGCGAATCGGTAACGGGGTTTTACTCGCCGTAATCACAATCCCTTTATTTTGCGTACTCAGCGCCCAATCATAACAAACTTGGATGCTATTAGAATCCGGGGGGAACAAGGGGAAAACGTTGCCGTTTCGCATCATGGCGGCAAAGTAGTTTTCAATTTCTGGACGTTGGTGAGTCCATCCGTTGCGTCCTTGTTCTAACGCCCCTGCGGTATATAAAGTGACCGTACTCGGCGTCGGACGGCGTAATTCCGCCATCGCTTGGGTGACGGTTTGCCAGACGGGGACCCCGTTAATGGCAAAAGATTCGTAGGAACACCAGAGGGTCCGCGCCCCAAATAAGGCTAATCCTGCGGCTAATCCGGCACAGGCATCTTCGCTTAAGGGTTCATAAACTTGTCCCTTGGGTCCTTGGAAATAGGCGTCGTCGGCGGTTGGGTGAATAATTTTTAGAGCAACGTTGATGTTGTTGATGCCAGAAGCGGCATTCCCATCGGCGTTGGTGACGACAAATTTGGGGTCTTTTTTGCCGACGTAGGCGACAAGTTCTCCCATTGCGGTGGTGGCGATTTGCTTTTCCCCAGTCGCATATTCATTGAGGGGGAGTTTGCCTAACTCCGGCAAGGCTAACTCAAACTCAGTTTTGACAATACTAGCGGCAGGTCCCCCAGCAGCCCGTTCAAAGTTGGTCCGAACCAGTTGCCACGCTTCGGGACTCAGGGCACGGGTTTTGAGGGCGCTGATGATTTCTTCATTATCCAGGGTGTGATGTCCATACAGGTTATGGGATTTGGCCCCCAGGGCATGGACCCCAGCCCCTTTGAGTTGTTTGATAATCAGGACGGTGAGTTTGCCTCCCAGGGCGGATTTGGCCGCTTTGTCCGTCGCTTCAATCACCGCTTGGGCAAATTCTAACCGTTTCTCGAAGGAAAAGGCTGTGCTATCGACATATTCCCCGGGTTGGTTGGCGTCGTCATAGTCTTTGGCGTTGACGAGGATGATTTCCTGGAAACCGTTGCCTTCCCAGTATTCAATCATCTCTTGGTTGGGTTTGGTGGACACCATGCTGTGATGTTCCTGGGAATAGCCGTTCCAAACTAGGATGGGGAGGAAGTTGGTAACTTCGGGGTAGGCGGTGTGGAAATGCGCCATGCTACTCATGACGTAGGGTTCGCCGATGCCGCCATCGCCGATGGTGACGGGGAAGAGGATATCGGGATGCAGGAGTGCCCCTGCCATTGCGAAATGCTGCCCTTGTCCCAGGGGTCCAGCGGGGTTGAGGAGTCCGGGAATTTGTCCGGAGAGGTGTCCGAGGAGTCCTTTATGTTCCCGGAAGCGATCGCGCATTTGTTGGACGGTATGAATGCCCATTTGCTCTAAGGAGCAGTCGAGGAACATATTACTGTAGAAGCCTGGGGCATGGTGTCCCACTTCGGTGATAATATTTTTATGACCGAGCATCACTAGGGCGGCGATTCCCTCGGCAACGCTGGCAAATCCGCCTGGGTGTCCGGAGGCTTTCGACGCGGTGACTTGTAGGATTAGGTAGCGCAGGGCGTCGGCAGCGAGGAGGGTCTGGTAGGCAGCGGCGTGATCCGGGGGTGAGGCGATCGCAGTTTTCCCCGTGGCGATCGCGGGTTCTTTGCCGTAACGGTCAAAATCCGGCCATTGTTCGCCAAAATATTGAATGCCCTCACAAAACGCAGGCGTCTTTGCTGGTGCGGATGGAATCTTTGTCGTCATGCCTATTTTTTAACCTCTGTGAAACTGTAATCCTTGCATTTTTACAATTATTTCACAAATTTACCCCCTAGCTTACGGGTTTCGCAACCTTTTTGTTGTTCAAGTCCATCAGTTCTACTTGGGTTGGCTATAAACGGAGGCGATCGCCGCCCAGGGTACCATAGAATGCCCTGCATGGTATTGGGCGGTCAGTCGGTTCGACGTGAGACAGGGGATGGATTCGGGGAACCACTCCAAACGAGCCAAAATCGCCTAAGATACAATCAACCTAAAAATTTTTGATGGAGTTTGCTCGTGAAACTACCGAATGGACCGACGACTCATCCGCTCTTGCAGCTCATTAAATGGGTTAACGACCCCCTCGGTTATATGGAGGCTTGCGCGGAGAAATATGGAGATATATTTACGGTACGATGGGGTAAGCAAAGAACCATCGTCATGGTCAGCAATCCCCAAGGGATGGAAAAAATGCTGACCAGTGATGCTCTCACGGCCCCGGGTGAGGCGAACGAGATTGTCAGACCGTTATTGGGAGATAACTCGTTGATTTTGCTGAGTGGATCGCAGCATCAGCAACGGCGTAAGTTACTGATGCCAACGTTTCATGGGGAACGGATGCGAAATTACGGGCAGTTGATTGGTGCGATCGCCCAGCAAGTGAGCAGTAAATGGGGGACTAATCAGCCCTTGATCATGGAAAGCGCCATGCAAGAAATTACGATGCGCGTCATCTTGCAAGCGGTCTTTGGATTAAGTGAAGGGCCCCGCTTAGAACAACTCCGGGAACGCCTGATAGAGCGACTGAATATCAGAAAGACGCTTCTAGGCTCCAGCCTGATTTTCTTCCCCTTCCTGCGCCGAAATTGGGGGTCTTGGAGTCCGGGCGCACAAGTGATTGAGAAACAGAAGCGGGTAGATGACCTGATTTATGCAGAAATTCGCGATCGCCGCGCCAACCCCGACCCCAATCGCACAGATATCCTGAATTTGTTGCTCTGTTCTCACGATGAAGCTGGAGAGGGACTCACGGATATCGAGCTACGGGATGAACTGATGACCCTGTTAATCGCCGGTCATGAAACCACTGCCAGCGCTCTATCCTGGGCATTTTATTGGATTCATCAGATTCCCGCCATCCGCGAAAAACTCCTGAAAGAACTCGACGCCCTCCCAGAGAATCCAGACCCGATGGAGATTTTTCGTCTCCCCTATTTAACCGCAGTCTGTCAAGAAACCCTGCGAATTTATCCGGTGGCCCTAACCACCTTCACCCGCCAAGTCCAAGCGCCGGTGGAGATTATGGGGCGTTCCTTCGAGCCTGGGGTAAAAATGATCGGCTCGATTTATTTGACTCATCGTCGTGAGGACTTATACCCTGAACCCCATTTGTTTAAACCGGAGCGTTTCTTGGAACGGCAATTCTCACCTTATGAATATCTGCCCTTTGGGGGCGGTAGTCGTCGCTGTATTGGCATGGCGTTAGCGCAGTATGAAATGAAATTAGTGTTAGCGACGATTCTATCTCGCACGGAGTTAGCCTTAGCTGAAACCGCCCCCGTCAAACCCAAACGTCGGGGCTTGTTATTGGCAACGGAGACTGGCGTCCGGATGGTGGCAGTCGGTTCCCACCAAAAAGCCGTTTCGGGCGCGGTTGCTGTATAATCGTTCAGGCGGTGGCAAGGTTGAAGCTCGTTGAGTTCGGCAGAGGGTCTCACTTTAACCTTTTTTATCGGCCTAGGGATCCAAATTTTTCGGAAAATAGGGTTTGAAATTCCAGCTAACCGATGGGGTCTATCAAAACAATGTTAAAGGCAAAACGAGCAGGAGGAATTCTAAAACATCAGTGGCACAGGACCGGGGTCACTGTCCTATTCTTGGCCCTTTCTGGCGGAGGACGGGTCAATCCAGTCCAGGGGCAAATTGTTCCCGATCGCACCTTACCCAATCCGTCCCAAGTCATCAATCAAGGGACTGGTTTCCTGATTGAAGGGGGAACCCCTACCGGAGGAAATTTATTTCATAGTTTTACAGAATTTTCGATTCCCACGGGTAGTGCAGCCTATTTTAATAATGCTTCCAATATTATCAATATTATTAGCAGGATTACCGGCAGCAATCTTTCCCACCTTGATGGGTTAATTCGCGCCAATGGCAACAGCAATCTATTTTTAATCAATCCGAATGGAATTGTTTTAGGTCCCAATGCGACCTTAGATATTGGCGGGTCATTTGTGCTATCTACCGCCGAGGCAATCCAGTTTAGCGATCGCCATCTCTTTAGTGCAACCAATCCCACCGCATCCCCCCTCCTCACCGTAGCAGTTCCCATCGGATTACAATATGGTCCAACGGTTGGAAATATCACCCTAGAAGGGTCTCGCTTAGAAGTGGCACAACAGCGCAATTTAGCCATTTTAGGGGGGAATGTACTGATGAATGGAGGACAGTTACTCGCCCCCTTGGGTAACATTACCTTAGCGGGAATCAGTTCCGGAGAAATTGCCCTAGAAAATACCATTCCCAGAGTTTTCTAAAACCATAATTGGGGCGGATGTGACCCTCACCAATGGGGCGAGGGTGGATGTCACTGGCAGCAATGGGAGTATTCAAGTCCAGGGCAATCATCTCACCCTAATCGGGGGTTCTCAGTTGCTCTCTGGAATGCCTCTGAATGGGGGTGAAATTGGGGCAATAGCTGGGGATATTCGCGTCCATGCCGGGGGGGATATTCGCCTGAGTGAGCGCAGTTTGATTAGCAATTTAGTCCCATCTGGAGCATTAGGCACTGGGGGAAATATTCAGGTTGTGGGCAATTCAGTCAGTCTCACCTCTGGGGGGAGAATTACCACGGAAACAGCAGGAATTGGAAGTGCTGGACAGATTCAGATTAATACTCCTGTTTTAGAGATTTCCGGGTTTAGTCCCGATGGGTTATTTAGTGGAATTCTCTCTCAATCTCGGACGCTGGAGAGTGGGGGGAGTGGACGGATTAGGATTAATGATGTCAATCATCCTTTGGGGGATGTTCGGTTGAGCGATCGCGGGTTTATTGCTACTGTGACAGAGAGCGATCAAGCTGGGGGAGATATTGAAGTCAATGTGAATAGGTTGTCCCTAGAAAGCGGGGGTCAAATCATTACCCTTGCCACTCATACGGGAAATTCCGGAAATATTACCATAACCGCCACAGAAAGCGTCACCCTTGCGGGGAATAGTGGCCGGTTTTTGGCTTCCCCTTTTGACACCAAAGACGTGAGTGTTTTTAATCTGGACAACTTAGAATTTACCACGGATTTTAATCCAGAAGTAGAGGCATCCGGTCCCGGGGGATTTTCTTCTGTTACCGTGGAACGAACAGCGGAGGAAATCCGCAGTGAAAATACAGTTTTTGCCACATCCAGCGAGAGTTTTGATTATTTTTCATTTACCGTTGTTGCACCAGGACGGGCTACTTTTGATATTGATGGAGGGGATGGCTATCAGGATATTCCCGGTAGCTTTGATTCGGAATTGTTTCTATTTGACCGATGGACGGGAGAGATTATTGCTCTAAATGATGATTCTAGTATTAACGATGGCGCTTTGGGAAGCAGTGTTGAGCAAGATTCCTATATTTCAATTAATCCCCTAAATCCAGGTAATTATGTGATTGGCGTGGGGGAATTTGATACGGTTCCCCATCCCGTGGAACTCCTAGAAGGGGATAAAATTGATATTGGAGACACCTATCGGTTGCACCTTTCCTTGGAATATCCCGGAATAAATAGGGCATTGCCTCAAGAAACCGCTGCTTTGGGTAATTTTAACCCTAATTATGGCGGCAGTAGTGGGATTATTTCCCTGACTCGGACGGCGGGAAACGGTGGCGATATCCGAATTAATACCGGAATTTTACAGGGAGATTCCCCAGGACGAATTCTGTCTACCACCTTCGGAACCGGACAAGCGGGAGATATTAGTTTAGTTGCTAATTTAGTGGACCTCAATCGGGCGAATGTTGCTAATATCACCCGAGGCAGTGGCAGTGCAGGCAGCATTTTTGCGGTTGCTGAATCCTTTACTCTGAACAATAACGGAATTCTCAATCTCAGTAATTTTGGATCGGGGCATACAGGAGATATTAAAATTGATGCCGAAAGCGTTAATTTACTGAACGGCAGTATTATTAATAATAGCACTTATCTAAGTGGCAATGCGGGAAAGGTGATTATTAACGCTCGCAGTCGCCTGGTGATTACGGGAAATTTGGACAATATTGAAAGCCGGATTTTAAATTTAGTTGGAGGTCCTTCATCGGTCGGAAATGCCGCTGGAATTGAGTTGAATACGGGAGAATTAATTCTGGGAGATGGGGGAGGAATTAATTCCACCAGCTATGGAGAAGGAGATGCGGGGCCGGTGACAATTCAGGCTAGTGAAGGAGTGACTTTAACCCGATTGGGACCGAATCAACGGGGTTCGTTTATCTGGAGTCGCATCCGAGGGACTGGGCGAGGAAATGCCGGAAATATTAGTTTAATTACCCCCAGAATTTTCATGGATGATGGGGCGGCAATTTCCAGCTTTACCCAAGGCATTGGCAATGCGGGAAGTGTGAATATTCAGGCGGGAGAAATTGTGGTATCCGAGGGTTCGATTGATAGTAGTGTGGAATCAACGGCAGTGGGGGATGGGGGAGAGATTAATCTGAATGCCAGAACGCTTTCTTTACGCGATCGCTCTCAAATCAGTGCTAAAACTGAGGGACAGGGAGATGGGGGACAAGTCAGGATTCAAGTCACCGATGCGATCGCCTTAGATAATAGTACGATTACTACCAGTAGTGCCACGGAGGGCATCGGCGGAAATGTCCAGATTCAAGGGGGGAGTTTACTGTTAGATAATCAGTCCTTTATTACAGGAGAAACCACCTCCTCTCAAGGGGGAAATTTACAATTAGAATTAAGCGGTCGTCTTCTGATGCGTCGCGGTAGTCAAATTACAGCGACAGCGGGAACCGCAGGGGCCGGGGGTGATGGGGGAAATATCCAGATTTCAGCCCCCGTTGTTCTAGCATTTCCCACAGAAAATAGTGATATTACAGCCAATGCTTTTGAAGGGGATGGCGGCAATATTCAACTGCTTGCTGAAGGTATTCTCGGATTAGAATTTAGAACCCAACCGACCCCTCGAAGTGATATCACGGCGAGTTCTGAATTGGGAGTATCCGGCAATGTCACCCTCTCCACTCCTGAAGTATACCCGGGGTCTGGATTAGTGGAATTACCCCAACAACTTGCGGATCCGGCGAATCAAGTCACCGTCGGTTGTGCCGCAGCAGAGGGCAATTCGTTTACAATCGTCGGACGCGGAGGATTACCGGAAGACCCCAAAGGGACAATCCGGGGTCAAACTCTTTGGGAGGATTTGCGCCAATTTTCCCCAGATATCACAACCCAAACCGAGAGAGTACCCCAGAGGCGATCGCAACCCTTACCCCCGTTGGTAGAAGCAACCGAATGGCGGATTAATCAGGAGGGGAACATCGCCTTAATTGCTACTCTACCCACAACAAAGGGCGATCGCCTCCCGCCCTGTCCTTCCTCACCCACCGAACCCATCACCGAGGGACAATAACGATGAAACGATGATTTCTTAAATTATCCGTTGCACTCGTTTCAGGGCGACGGTATTGTAACGGAAAGACTAACCGGGTTTTTTTCACCTTTTTTGCACCAGCAAAAAACTATTGACAAATCCAAAAAACTGTGCATGATAGAATATGCAGGGTATGTATTAATTCTAAATTAATCCAGCCAACGGTCAATCAATCTCTCCATCATGGGGTTGATAAAATTCTCTCAGGGTAGGGTTTAATTCCAGCTAAAGAATAGGTTATATGGGGTTGATAAAATTTTATCAGGGTAGGGTTTAATTCCAGCTAAAGAATAGGTTATATCATGATGTCCAAGGTAAAATTAACAGGAAAAATCCTACAACAGTGGTGGCACAGTTTCTGGGTCATCTCCCTGTTATTTGCCGGTTATGGAGGAGGACGGGTCAATCCAGTCCAGGGGCAAATTGTTCCCGATCGCACCTTACCCAATCCGTCCCAAGTCATCAATCAAGGGACTGGTTTCCTGATTGAAGGGGGAACCCCTACCGGAGGAAATTTATTTCATAGTTTTACAGAATTTTCGATTCCCACGGGTAGTGCAGCCTATTTTAATAATGCTTCCAATATTATCAATATTATTAGCAGGATTACCGGCAGCAATCTTTCCCACCTTGATGGGTTAATTCGCGCCAATGGCAACAGCAATCTATTTTTAATCAATCCAAATGGAATTGTGTTAGGTCCCAATGCGACCTTAGATATTGGCGGGTCATTTGTGCTATCTACCGCCGAGGCAATCCAGTTTAGCGATCGCCATCTCTTTAGTGCAACCAATCCCACCGCATCCCCCCTCCTCACCGTAGCAGTTCCCATCGGATTACAATATGGTCCAACGGTTGGAAATATCACCCTAGAAGGGTCTCGCTTAGAAGTGGCACAACAGCGCAATTTAGCCATTTTAGGGGGGAATGTACTGATGAATGGAGGACAGTTACTCGCCCCGTTGG
This sequence comes from uncultured cyanobacterium, assembly GCA_963821735.1. GTDB lineage: Bacteria > Cyanobacteriota > Cyanobacteriia > Cyanobacteriales > Laspinemataceae > Laspinema. The sequence goes on along the minus strand of CAWGFK010000056.1, from coordinate 59,185 downwards.
GTAACATTACCTTAGCGGGAATCAGTTCCGGAGAAATTGCCCTAGAAAATACCCTCCCAGAGTTTTCTAAAACCATAATTGGGGCGGATGTGACCCTCACCAATGGGGCGAGGGTGGATGTCACTGGCAGCAATGGGAGTATTCAAGTCCAGGGGAATCATCTCACCCTAAGCGGGGGTTCTCAGTTGCTCTCTGGAATGCCTCTGAATGGGGGTGAAATTGGGGCAATAGCTGGAGATATTCGCGTCCATGCCGGGGGGGATATTCGCCTGAGTGAGCGCAGTTTGATTAGCAATTTAGTCCCATCTGGAGCATTAGGCACTGGGGGAAATATTCAGGTTGTGGGCAATTCAGTCAGTCTCACCTCTGGGGGGAGAATTACCACGGAGACAGCAGGAATTGGAAGTGCTGGACAGATTCAGATTAATACTCCTGTTTTAGAGATTTCCGGGTTTAGTCCCGATGGGTTATTTAGTGGAATTCTCTCTCAATCTCGGACGCTGGAGAGTGGGGGGAGTGGACGGATTAGGATTAATGATGTCAATCATCCTTTGGGGGATGTTCGGTTGAGCGATCGCGGGTTTATTGCTACTGTGACAGAGAGCGATCAAGCTGGGGGAGATATTGAAGTCAATGTGAATAGGTTATCCCTAGCAAGTGGGGGTCAAATTATTACCCTTGCCACTCATACAGGGAACGCTGGAAATATCACGGTGACTGCCACAGAAAGCGTCACCATTACTGGGAATAGTGGCCGATTTTTGGCTTCTCCTTTTGATACCAACGAAGTCACCCTTTTTAATCTGGATGACTTAGACTTTACCACAGATTTTAATCCGGAAGTAGAGGCATCGGGTCCCGGGGGAATTCCCTATGTAACCGGGGAACGAACAGCGGAGGAAATCCGCAGTGGAAATACCGGATTAGGTCCAGCAACTGAGAGTTTTGACTATTTTTCATTTACCGTTGTTACACCAGGACGGGCAATTTTTGATATTGATGGCGGCGATGGATATCAGGATATTCCCGGTAGCTTTGATTCGGAATTGTTTCTATTTGACCGATGGACGGGAGAGATTATTGTCCTGAATGATGACGCTAGTATGAACGATGGTGCTTTAGGCAGCACTGTAGAGCAAGATTCGTATCTTTCCATTGATAGGTTATCTCCTGGAACTTATGTAATTGGGGTGGGGGAATTTGATGCCGTTTCCCATGCCGTCGAACTCTTAGAAGGCGATCGCGTAGATGTGGGGGATACCTATCGTTTGCATATTTCTTTGGAACATCCAGGAACAACGATTGCGTCCCCTTTAGACCCCATCAATGAAAATAATTTTAATCCCAATTATGGCGGCAGCAGTGGGATAGTTTCCCTGACTCGAACTGGAGGGAACAGTGGCGATATCCGCATTCAAACGGGAAGGTTACTGCTGCAATCAACCGCAGAAATCGGCGTGGCAACTTTTGGAAATGGAGAAGCTGGTGATATTAAAATTACAGCTAATTCCTTGGAGATTATGCAGGCTAGTCTATCCAATGTTACCCGAGGAACCGGGAATGCAGGAAATATTTTAATTCTCGCAGAAACCATGAATTTTAGCAATAATGCGGGTTTCAATTTAACTAACTTTGCTCAAGGAAATACAGGAGACATTGAGATTAATGCCGGGACCCTTGATCTGGTGAATGGAAGCTATATCAATAATACGACTTATCTAAAAGGGGATGCCGGTAGAATTGTGATCAATGCTCGCGATCGCCTATCCTTAACGGGAAATTTGGACAGCGAGCAAAGCCGAATTTTCAATTTAATTGGTGGTCCTTCCGCATCGGGAAATGCCGCCGGAATCGAACTGAATACGCGGGTATTAATGATGGCTGATGGGGCAGGAATTAATTCTACAACCTATGGAATAGGAAATGCTGGAAATATTATAATTAATGCAACAGAACAGTTGAGCATGAACCAAGTTGGGAGCAATGACCGGGGGTCATTTATCTGGAGTCGAGTCCGGACCACCGGGCGTGGAAATGCGGGTAATATCGCCATTAATACCCCCTCATTACTGATGGATGACAAGGCAGGAATCTCCAGCTTTACCCAAGGCATTGGGAATGCAGGAAGTGTGACGATTCAAGGGGGCGAAATTGTGGTATCGGGGGAATCCGCGATTGATAGTAGTGTCGAATCTACGGCAATTGGTGATGGCGGAGAAGTGAATATTAATGCTAGAATCCTCTCGTTAATAGATAACTCTCAAGTCAGTGCTAAAACTGAGGGGCAGGGAAATGGGGGAGAAGTTACGATTCAAGCCTCCGATACGATCGCCTTGGACCAGAGTCAGATTACCACTAGCAGTGTAACCGCAGGCCGGGGAGGAGATGTCCAAGTTCAAACCGGCACATTACTGTTAGATAATCAGTCTTTTATTACCGGAGAAACCACCGCCTCTCAAGGGGGGAATTTGCAAGTGCAAGTCAGCGATCGCCTGGTGATGCGCCGAGGCAGTGAAATCACCGCTACCGCAGGAACCGCAGGGGCAGGAGGCGATGGGGGTAATATTAATATTTCAGCCCCGGTTATTTTGGCCTTTCCGAGGGAAAATAGCAATATTACCGCCAATGCTTTTGAAGGAAAGGGCGGCAATATTCAACTGCTTGCTGACGGCATTCTTGGATTAGAATTTAGAGACCAACCGACCTCCCAAAGTGATATCACGGCGAGTTCGGAATTCGGAGTATCCGGGAATGTCATTTTATCAACTCCTGAAGTAGATCCCGGGTCGGGATTAGTGGCATTACCCCAACAACTTACGGATCCGACCAACCAAGTTGCCGTCGGTTGTACCGCAGCGGAAGGAAATTCGTTTACAATTATCGGACGCGGAGGATTACCGGAAAACCCCAAGGGGACAATCCGGGGTCAAACCGTCTGGGAGGATTTGCGCCAATTTTCCTCAAACATGACGCTGAGTGAGGAAACCGGAAATCTGGGGCGATCGCAACCCTTGCCACCCTTGGTAGAAGCAACCGAATGGACGATTAATCCGGAGGGAAAGATTGCTTTAATTGCGACCCTACCTGGAACTCTGGGCGATCGCCTCCCCCCTGTCCGTCCTCACCCACCGAACCTATCAGGCAGGCACAATAGTCATGCTCAAACCCATCCTCCCCTATCTAAAGTCCCGTCAAATCCGACAATTCCTCCTACTCACTCTCCTCACCATCCTCACCATCCTCACTATCCTCCACCCCCATCCAGCCACTCCCATCACCCAAACCCCCATCACCCAAACCCCCATCACCCAAACCCCCATCACCCAAACCCCCCCCCCCGACCCCACCGAATTAGTCCAACGGGGAACCCGCCACTATCAACAGGGACAATTCCTGGAGGCAACCAAGCTATGGGAAGAGGCATCAGCCATTTATGGCGATCGCCCCGTCTCCTTAACCCAAGCCCAAACCCTCACTTATCTGGCCTTGGCTTATCATAAGTTAGGCCGTCGCCCCCAAGCCGCCACCGCCATTGCCCAGAGTTTAGAACTCCTGCAACAGGTTGATCCTCTGCCCTCCACCGGGTTGGCAATTCTCGCCCAAGCCCTGAATACCCGAGGCATTCTCGAACTGGCGTCAGGAGAGCATCAAGCTGCCTTAGACACCTGGAAACAAGCCACAATGACCTACGATCGCGCGGGAGATGACATCGGTAAGCTAGGGAGTTTGATCAACCAAGCCCAAGCCCTGCAAGCCTTGGGCCAGTATCGTCGCGCTCGCACTTTGTTAGAACAATGGATTGTCGAATTAGATCGACAACCGGATACCCTCTTGAAAGCCGCTGGATTGCGGAGTTTGGGGGTGGCCCTCCAAACCATCGGGGATTTAGAACAATCCCAGGCGGTTTTAGAACAGAGTTGGGCATTGAGCGATCGCCTCCAATCCCCAGGGGATACTAGCGCCACCTTACTCAATATCGGGAACATCGCCCGGTATTTACACCGCCATGATATTGCCATTGCCTACTATCAACAAGCGGAACAATTAGCCATCGACCCCCTAACGCGATCGCAAGCTCAACTCAACCAGTTTAGCCTGTTCGTCACCCTGGGTGACTGGGATGCCGCCCGCAGATTACGCCCCCAACTGCAATCTCACTTAGCTACCCTGCCCCCGAGTCAAGCCGCCCTCTATGCCCGAGTTAATTTTGCCGCCAGTTGGGGCAAAATGGGGGAAGATTTGCCTGAAATTGCACAAGAGTTAGCCGAAACCATTGCGATCGCCAAGGACCTGCAAGATGGGCGATCGCAAGCCTACGCCCTCACCCAACTCGGCCACCTTTACCGCCAAGCCGAACAGTGGCAAGAGGCCGAAACCCTGACCGAACAAGCTCTCCAAATCGCTCAATCCATCCAATCCGATGAAATTATCGCCCCGGCAGCTTGGCAACTGGGTCAGATTCTCATCCAACAACAGCAACTCCAACCGGCCCGAACTGCGTATAATCTCGCCTTTGAAACCTTGAAAAACTTGCGCCGAGACTTAGTAGCCATTTCTCCGGACCTCCAGTTTGACTTCAAAGAAAGTGTAGAACCTGTCTATCGCGAACTGGTGAGTTTACTCCTCCAACCCGATGCCACCCCCAAGGAAATTGAACGGGCTAGACAAGTCATGGAAGCCTTGCAAATTGCTGAATTGGACAACTTTTTCCGAGAGGCTTGTTTAGATGTGCAGCCGGTACAATTAGAGCAAATTGATACCCAAGCCGCAGCCATTTATCCGATTGTCTTACCCGATCGCCTGGAAGTGATTCTCTCCTTGCCCGGTCAACCCTTGCGCCACTATAGTACAGCCCTGAGTAACAGTCGCATCGAAGCCACTCTCGAAGAACTGCGATCGGCCATGCACCCCGGCTATTCCTCCCCGGAACGCTTGCGCCTGTCCGCCCAAGTCTATGACTGGCTGATTCGACCGGCAGAAGCAGATTTAGCTAAAAGTGAGATTACCACCCTCGTCTTTATTCCCGATGGCGGTTTTGCGGCCATTCCCCTCGCCGCCCTGTATGACGGCAGCCGCTATTTGATTGAAACCTATAATACCGCCCTGAGTCCTGGGTTACAACTGTTTCCTCAAGGACTCACCCAGGAAAAACTCACCGCCCTCACCGCCGGGTTAACCGAAGGGCGACAAGGATTTTCCCCCCTCCCCGGAGTTGCCCAAGAATTCCAACAAATTACCCAGGAAGTTCCCGGGGAGACCTTGCTCAATCGCCAATTTACCCGTGCCCAATTTGAAGCCCAACTCAATCGCAACTCCTACCCGATTATTCACTTAGCTACCCACGGACAATTTAGTTCTAATCCCGAGGAAACCTTTCTATTAACCTGGGATGGGCGAATTTTTATTAAAGATTTCGATAAGTTTTTCAATAAGCAACGCTTAGGGATTCTCCCACCTATTGAGCTATTAGTAATGAGTGCTTGTCAAACCGCAACGGGAGATAAACGTGCTACACTCGGTTTAGCCGGATTTGCACTCCGTTCTGGAGCTCGCAGTACCCTGGCGAGTCTCTGGTCCGTTCACGACCAATCCACCGCTGATTTAATGAGCGAATTTTATCGCCAATTAACCCGATCCGAGGCAGGAATGACGAAAACAGAGGCGTTGCGCCAAGCTCAATTGGCCCTGTTAAACGACCCCTTGCACAAACATCCCTATTATTGGTCGGCGTTTATTTTAGTCGGAAATTGGTTATGAAACGGGTTTCTAAGGGTTTCTACTGTTCTATTGTTTTCCCCAAACTGATGAGGTGTCCCCATGAACCATCCGCCACGCATTGTTATTCCCAGTTTCATGTTTGCAACCCTCGCCGGGGCATTGGCCCTATCCGCTTTGGCCCAGCCGGTACAAGCGGAGGGGGTTAAAGTCCCTGCCTTGATCAGCCTGCAATTTCAGCCCCCCGGCGACCCGGTCCCCGCCACCAGCGTCGGGGGAGGCACTCGCGGTAACGTGAGATTTGCCCCTCCAGGGGAAGCGGCCCCCGCTACCAGCGTCGGGGGAGGTACTCGCGGTAACGTGAGATTTGCCCCTCCAGGGGAAGCGGCCCCCGCCACCAGTGTCAGTGGCGGCAGCCGAGGGGATGAGGGGTCTCTCACTCAGGAGGGTCAGGGCCTAGAGGCGATCGCCCTCTTACCCTCTACCCAGCATGGACGCACGATGTCCGCACGTCCCACTTTCTTTGTGTATGTGCCGCCCACCGCAACGGAAAAAGTATTTTTCAGCATCCAAGATCAAGAGGGCAATCATCACTATCAAACCACCTTGGAGATCAACGGGGGTGGCTCAATTGTCAGTTTCACCCTGCCGGAAACTGCACCGGAACTGGCAATGGATACCGACTATCTCTGGTTCTTCGTTCCCTTAGATGCCAGTGGTAAGCTGCAACCGGATAGTTATAGTGTCACGGGATGGGTGAAGCGCGTTGAAGCCCTCCCCACGGCACCGGACGCAGAGGCCCTCTCCTTGGCGACGGCTTATGCAGAAGCCGGGGTCTGGTATGATACTCTCACGACCTTAGCGGTTGCCCGAGTCAATCAACCGGATAATCTCACCTTAGCCGAAGAGTGGCGCAATCTCCTCGGACAAGTCGGATTAGAGGCGATCGCCGCTAGTCCTCTAATGATACAACCCTCGCCGTAACGAGGGAAAATTGCCAACGGGTGTATCTCTTTTTCTTTTGCAACCGGACAGGGTTCGAGCAAACTATGTGGCAACAGTTCCAACAGAAAATCGGCTTGTGGCGTGGCCCAATCCTGATCACCCCGGCAGTCACCGGGGTGATTGTTGCCTTAAGTAGCGCCGGGTTTTTGCACCTCTTTGAATGGGCCGCCCTGGATACCTGGTTTCGCCTGCGTCCCCCAGAACCCGTAGACTCGCGAATTGTCATTGTGACCATTAATGAACCAGACATCAAGTATGTCCAACAATGGCCAATGAGCGATCGCATCATGACCCAATTAATCCAAAATATCAACGCTCAAAACCCGCGCTTGATTGGATTAGATATTTATCGGGATTTGCCCGTAGAACCGGGTCATGAAGCATTAAATGCCCTATTTGAAGTCACCCCCAATCTAATTGGAGTGGAAAAAGTAGTTGACAACCCGATTGCCCCCTCCCCTCGATTAGCGGAACTCGGACAAGTTGCCTCCAACGATATGTTACTCGATCGCGATGGCAAAATCCGTCGGGGTATGGTGTTGGTGGGGAAACCAGATGGGACATTACTTGAAGGACTTGCCACCATTCTGGCCTTAAAATATTTAGAAACCGAAGGCATTGAATTAGCAGTGGCTGATGAAGCCCAATCCATTTATCAACTAGGTCAAGCTAAATTTATTCCCCTCACTGGCAACGAGGGAGAATATAGTAAACGAGACGGGGGTGGCTATCAAATTTTAGTCAACTATCGCGGTGGACTCGACCGCTTTACTCACATTTCCATGACCGAGGTGTTGGAAAATCGCATTCCCCCGGACTTGTTCCGCGATCGCATCATCTTCATCGGGGCCGAAGCCCCCAGTCTGAATGACTCCTTTCAAACCCCCTACACCAATACCCTCTTTGGCAATCCTGAATTAATGCCCGGAGTGGTCGTTCATGCCAATTTAACCAGCCAAATTTTAAGTAGCGCCCTCGACAATCGTCCGATGCTGTATGCCACCCCCAAATCCTTCAAATGGGGGTTAATTTTTATCAGTTCGGGATATAGCGCCCTCCTCGGTTCCCTCTGGTTGAAAACCCGTTGGTCCGGACCCGGAATTCTCCTCGGGGCTGGGGTCATCATTGGCAGTTCCTACCTCGCGTTTTTATCCGGTTGGTTAATTCCCGTCTTCACTCCGGTTTTAGCCCTCGTCAGTGCGGGGATATTTAGCATCGGCTATACCCTTTGGAGCAACCTAAAATTATCTTATCAGCAATTAGCTGAATATGCCAAAACTTTAGAAGAAAAAAATCAAGAACTCAAACGCCTCGATGGACTCAAAGATGAATTTCTAGCCAATACCTCCCATGAACTCCGCACCCCCCTGAATGGGATTATTGGCATTGCCGATTCCTTAATTGATGGGGTGACCGGACCCTTATCAGAACCGACTATTTTTAACTTAGAAACCATCACCACTAGCGGTCGCCGATTATCCCATTTAGTCAATGATATTCTTGATTTTTCTCAACTCAAACATAAAAATATTGAACTACAACTCAAACCCTTGGATTTGCGGGCGATCGCCCAAGTCGTCCTCAACCTTAGTAAACCCCTAATTGGCGACAAAGACTTACAACTGAGTAATGCCATCCCTCCGGACTTTATCGCCGTCAATGCCGATGAAAATCGGGTGCAGCAAATCCTCCATAACCTGATCGGAAATGGCATCAAATTCACCGAATCCGGCTTGGTTGAAGTGTCGGCTAAAATAATAGTAGACGACTTTGTAGCCATTACCGTCACTGATACTGGAATTGGCATTCCTCAAGACAAAATCAGTCGCATTTTTGAATCCTTTGAACAAGCCGATGGTTCCACCGCCCGCGAATATGGGGGAACTGGATTAGGATTGGCGATCGCCAAGCAACTCATCGAATTACATCACGGCACCATTGAGGTCGAATCCGAAGTGGGAAAAGGGTCACGCTTTACCTTTACCTTACCCCGAACAACCGCCCCTGTCGCCCCCGCTAAACCCCCCGTCGTTCGTCCCGAACCCATCAACCGGACCCCGGACCCGGTGAGTCAACAATCCTCTGCAAATAACCCCGTTTTAGCCACGGAAATTTACATCAGTGAGGATGCAGAATTCAAAATTTTAATCGTCGATGATGAACCCATCAACCTGCAAGTTCTCGCTAATACCCTATCCTTGCAAAATTACGCCATTACCCGCGCCGCCAATGGTCTAAAAGCTTTAGAAATTATTGAGAATGGATTTAAGCCCGACTTAATCCTTCTCGATGTCATGATGCCTCGCATGACGGGATATGAAGTCTGCGAAAAAGTTCGGGAAAAATATCCTGCGATCGACCTCCCGATTGTTATGCTGACTGCCAAGAATCAAGTCTCGGACCTCGTAGAAGGATTTAGCGCCGGGGCCAATGATTATTTAATGAAACCCTTTAATAAAAACGAACTGCTGACCCGGATTAAAACGCATATTCGTCTGGCTAAAATCAATGCAGCTTATGGCCGATTTGTCCCTCATGATTTTTTGCATTTCCTCGGCCAAGAAAGTATCGTTGATGTGAAATTGGGCAATCACATCAAAAAAGAAATGACCGTTTTGTTTTCGGATATAAGGGATTTCACCAGCCTATCCGAGGAAATGTCTCCAGAAGAAACTTTTCATTTTATTAATAGCTACTTAAGCCGAGTCAGTCCGATTATCCGCGATCGCAACGGATTCATCGATAAATATATTGGCGATGCGATTATGGCCCTTTTCCCGAACTCTGCCGATGATGCCGTATCCGGGGCGATCGCCATGCAACATCAAGTCAAGTTATTTAACGAAGATCGCCAGGAAAACGGACAAGTCCCCATTCAAATCGGTATCGGCTTGCATACCGGCAGTTTAATGTTAGGAACCATTGGCGAAGCTGAACGGATGGAAAGTACGGTGATTTCCGATGCGGTCAATTTAGCCTCCCGATTAGAAGGATTAACCAAACAATATGGTTCGGCGATTTTAATTAGTGAAGATACCTTAAATAAACTGGAGAATCGGGAGTTCTATCAATATCGATTCTTAGATCGCGTCCAAGTCAAAGGCAAAAAAGTCAGTGTAGCTGTCTTTGAAATTTACAATTCCGAACCCCACGACTGCATCGAACTCAAAAGCAAAACCTTAGCCCAGTTTGAACTGGCGATCGCCTGTTATCAAGAAGGTAATTTCGAGCAATCCCAAACCCTATTTCAGCAAATTCTCACCCTTAACCCCAGCGATCGGGCGGCGCTTCTCTATTTGCAGCGATGTGAGAAATATATTCAGCAGGGTGTTCCTAAAGATTGGATCGGGATAGAAGCGATGAGCGAAAAATAGGGCGGGGGATAAATTCCCCGCCGATCGGGCGCTTCGCGAAGCGCCCCTACATCAGGTGATTTCACGACGGTTTATCTCACATGACTTCAATTTCCCGAACGAGATCTACCATAACCTCACCGCCTCGGGTGAGTTGATACTCCCCGCGCCAAACCCCCGGTGAGATCGGGCGATCGGGATTGTTGCGTTTACCCACATAACCCATCCAGGTTTTACTCGGAGAATTAATTTCCTTGGTATCTTCCGCGATCGTCTCTCCATTCGGTGCAATCAACTTAAACCGATAACTGTCCCCCGGTAACACCCCATAAGTATGTACCCAAAACAATAGGGCCGGAATATCTTGAGATAGCTCACCTTGAGGAAATCCCCCTTCCCACAAATCGGTAATTTTAGGAGGCGTATCCGCAAAACCGGCATCGATCGCCCCCGTGGGTGTATAATCCAGAGGAACCGTCCAAATCGGACTCCGGGACACCTGACAACCGGGACCCGCTTCCGGTCCCACAAACGGGTCAACCACCTTTCCTTCATATAACGCGGTAATATGAACGTGAGGGAACGATGCCGCCCCAGAAGCGCCAACCATACCTAAAACCGTCCCCGTATCCACCTCCATCCCGGGACGGACAACCACGCTACCATTGCGGAGATGACAGTATTGGGTTTCCCACCCATTGCCATGTTCGATAAACACGCCATTGCCACATTCTCGCCCGTCAAGTGCTTCCACTTGCTGCGGGTCCGTAATCAGGCGATCGCTCACCCCATCCCGGACCCGCAACACCTTACCCGGTGCCGACGCCATCACCGCAACCCCAGCATTCATTTTATCGGTGTTGGCAATGCCGAAATCGGTGCCTTTGTGACCATCATAGGTTTGCCTCCCACAACCGAAATCCACTTCTCCCGGTCCAGGGTCGCGATCGGGATACAGCAAAATAAAGCAATCCTCGTCTAAGGTACAGTCAATCGGAGGTGCTAATTGCAGGGAGTTGGCAGCAATGGAGGTTTCTGGGATGGGGGATTGGGCGAAGTTCGGGCGATTAAACCCAATCCAATGGACCGCCACGGCGATCGTAAATGCCAGAAGAATTGTCGCAATGATTTTAGGTTTTCTAAACATAATTAATTTGAGAGGTTCTAAACAGTTGGTGCAACTAGACGCACTAGAGGCGATCGCAGTTTCACCAGCGATCGGTTCTCATGATCACGAGACACTAAAGCGCCTGCGGTTTGGCGATGCTGTTTCACCCATATTAACGAGATTTGGATTGATTTGACAGGCAGTGCAGGGAGCCTAAATTAGAGATAAACCGGGACAGTTGAGGACTGAAGAAGCGATCGCCATTTTCGAGAGTTTGAAAACGGCGATCGGCGATCGGGCGCTTAACCTTCAATCACCGAATTCAGCAATTCCTGGAACTGTGCTACCGAACCGATGGCGATCGCTTCTCGGAATAGTTGCGTGAGGGTAGGGAGATCCTCAATCCCATTCACCGCCTCCACCACGTCCGGTGGCACCTCTCCAAACCGCACTTCCAAAACTGCGAGAGTATTCTCACGCTGATTTTGCACGGTTCCTCGTTCCCCAATGCCCTTTTCTTGTGCTATTTCTTCAAACTGACTCATAAACGGCATTTGTCTTTCCTCCCGACCCTCAATGATTTCTGTGGTAAATTGTTCTTCGAGTTCTTTGGGTAAGCTCATCATCCGGTCAACTATTTGAAGTTAAACTCATCACCGGCACTATCCTCTGGATACTCATTCAATTCAAAATCCAAAGCCAATCCGTTACCGACTTTCCTAAACGCATCTATCGCTATAACTACCGCGCTTTTGACCAGTATGATAAACCCGTTGTCAGTCTCGCTATCTTAGGGGACGAACACCCCACTTGGCGACCCATCGAATATGCTTATACCCTAGATGGATATGAGCTAAAACTGAAATTTCCCACAGTCAAACTCTTAGACTACCAAACCCGGTGGGAAGAGTTAGAATCAGAACAGAATCCGTTTGCCCTCATGGTCATGGCCCATTTAAAAACCCAGGCCACCAACCGCAAAATGGACGAACGAAAACAGTGGAAATGGACCCTAATCCGTTCCCTGTTTGAACGAGGATATAGTCGAGAAGAAGTAGAGAACTTATTCCGGTTCCTCGATCGCATCGTAACCCTACCGAAACAACTCGAACAACAATTAAAAACCCAACTCATTGAATATCGGGAGGAAAGACAAATGCCATTCATCAGTCCAATGGAAGAACTCATCCGAGAAGAAGCAATGGAACAGGGACTCCAATTCGACTCTAAAACAGCTACATCGTCAAACCATTTCTGTGGGTTCCATAGCTGAATTTGAGCAACTCCTGAATCCCAGGACAAATAGCTAAAGCACCATTCTCAACTCCGGCGGGGGATCAATCGATTGGCGGCCTCATAGCTAAAGTCGGTTAAAAACCGACTAAAAAACCCACTGAATAAGACTTTCAGTCGGCTGAAGCCGACTTAAGTTGTTAGGCGGAGGTTTGAACCCCCGCCGGACTTGAGGTATAAACTATCGCCTATTTCCCCAGCACAAAATTCACCAACTTACCCGGAACAACGATCGCCTTTTTAATCTCCTGTCCCGCAATATACTTCTGCGCCACTTCCGACTCCCGCGCATACTGTTCCAACTCCTCCCGAGTTGCTTGTGCAGGAACCTGAATCGTTCCCCGAGTCTTGCCACTAATTTGAATCACTAAGGTGATTTCATCCACCACCAACGCATCCAAATCCACCCCAGGCCAAGATTGCTCATGAACTGAGGTCTGATTCCCAATTCCCTGCCACAATTCCTCGGCAATATGGGGTGCAAAGGGGGCCAACAAAATCAACAGGGTTTTAATCCCTTCGGTATAAATTGCCGAATTTTTGCAGTCCGCATCATTCAAGGCATTACTGAGTTTCATCAACTCCGAAACTGCTGTATTAAACTGATACTCCCCGTCTAAATCCTCGGTAATTTCTTTAATTGCCGTATGAATCGCCCGACGCAATTCTTTTTCAGCTTTGCTTAACTCCCCTTTCACCTGTTTGGCTGGAGTGGTTTCTGCATATTCTGTCACCAACCGCCAGACCCGATTTAAAAAGCGGAATTGTCCCTCTACGTCCGCATCTTCCCATTCTAAATCTTTCTCCGGTGGCGCTTTAAACAAAATAAACATCCGCGCCGTATCCGCCCCATATTTTGCCAACACTTCTAAGGGGTCAACGCCGTTATATTTGGATTTAGACATCTTCTCATAGAAGACTTGCAACGCTTCGCCCAGTTTCGGGTCTTTCGGGTCACTGGCATTGACTTGGGCGGAAGGAATGTATTTCCCAGTTTGCGGATTTTTGTAGGTTAATCCCTGGACCATTCCCTGAGTCAGCAGGCGTTGGAACGGTTCATCAAAGTTCAATAATCCCCGGTCTCTCAAGACTTTGGTAAAGAATCGAGAATAGAGTAAATGCAAAATTGCGTGTTCAATTCCCCCGACATATTGATCCACGGGCAACCAATCATTCACCTGCTGGGTATCAAAGGCTTTGTCCGCATTTTGAGCATCGGGATAGCGCAAGAAATACCAGGATGAATCGATAAAGGTATCCATCGTATCGGTTTCTCGTTTCGCCGGTTCTCCACAACTGGGACAAGGCACATTCACCCAACTTTCTAACTGGGATAAGGGAGATAATCCCCGTCCGGAAAAGGCCACATCTTCCGGCAATTGCACGGGCAAATCTTCATCGGGAACGGGGACTGCCCCGCAACTGGGACAGTGAATCACGGGAATCGGTGCACCCCAGTATCGTTGACGGGAAATCAGCCAATCTCTGAGGCGATATTGGACTCGCGCTTTTCCCCATTTTTGTCGTTCGGCATAGGCGATAATTTCCCCTTTAGCTGTAGGGGATTCCATGCCATTAAAAATGCTCGGAATTAATCACAATTCCCGGTTCGGTATAGGCTTCTTTTAACTGCGCTTTTTCATCCGCCGCATCGGCGCGCACAATTACCTGTTTAATGGGTAAATTCTGTTCCCGGGCAAATTTGAAATCCCGGACATCATGGGCGGGAACTCCCATCACCGCCCCAGTTCCATATTCATAAAGGACATAATCGGCAATCCAAATCGGAATTTCTTCCCCGGTAAAAGGATTAATTGCCGTTCCTCCGGTCGGAATTCCCCGTTTCGGTTTATCGTCGGCAGTGCGTTCTAATTCGCTTTGATTGCTAACTTCTTCAATGAAGGATTCAACCGATGCTAATCGATCGCCCGTGGTGACTTGTCGGGTTAAGGGATGTTCCGGGGCTAATACCACATAAGTTACCCCATAAACCGTATCGGGACGAGTGGTAAAGACTGCAACTTTTTCCGTACTGCCCACAATGGGGAATTCTAAATAAGCGCCGACGGATTTACCAATCCAGTTGGCTTGCATCAGTTTAACCCGTTCCGGCCAGCCGGTTAATTGGTCTAAATCATTGAGTAATTGTTCAGCATAATCGGTAATTTTGAAGAACCATTGTTTGAGCAATTTCCGCTCAACTTTCGCCCCCGATCGCCAGGACCGACCCTCGTTATCTACTTGTTCATTGGCAAGCACAGTTTGGTCAATGGGGTCCCAGTTGACTGCCGCTTCTTTTTGGTAGGCAAGTCCCGCATTAAAAAACTGCAAAAATATCCACTGGGTCCATTTGTAATAGTCCGGGGAACAGGTGGCAACTTCTCTAGTCCAATCGAAGGCAATTCCCAGACGTTCCAGTTGTTGTTTCATCTGGGCGATATTTTGATAGGTCCATTTCGCCGGATGAATCCCGCGTTCAATGGCGGCATTTTCTGCCGGGAGTCCAAAGGCATCCCATCCCATCGGATTCAGGACGCGATACCCTTGCATCCGCTTGAGACGGCCAATCACGTCGGTGATGGTGTAGACTCGGACATGACCCATGTGCAGGTTGCCCGAGGGATAGGGAAACATGGACAGGGCATAAAATTTAGGCCGATCGCGGGTTTCTGGGGTTTGGTATAACTGGCGTTCTGTCCAAGTTTGTTGCCACTTTTCCTCAAGGGATGCGGGATTATAACGGGATTCCACGACAAATCTCCTACTCAATTGCTCGATCGCGTTTGCATCGATATTTTGACATACTCTTGAGGAAATTTGGAGACCCCCTGGGGTGGAGTGGGGCGTCCGAGGCGGGATGAGAACCCCGGGAGAAGCAACCGGGTTTCTGGCCCTAATCCGTTGGCAACTGCCAGAGTTGAGGTGACGCTTCTCATCCCCTACCCCCGCCAATATGCTACTATTTTTACCATGAATTTTACTGTCAGGGAGCATCTGGAAGCTGAAAATACGTCAGATCCTATATCGAAACCGCTTACAAGTGAGTATCGATGTGGCATCGGCAGGCAACTAGACTGGCAGCAAATGGCTGGCATGAACTGTCAGATGATTTAAAGGAGTCTTCAAATGGGTAAAGAACCGATGGGTGTGGTATTAAACTCTTCACCCATTTAAAAAAATCAAAGATTCATTTTTTCGGCTGTCCCTTGGGGAGGGTCTGAGAAAATTTAGGAGGATGGAAATTAGCCATTTTGCAGGGCAATTTCCAGGGATTTTAAATGCCAGATCGTGCCGACGCCCCGCTTCGCGATCAGATGCATTAGGGTGCATTGGGGCAAAGCACAACGGGTTAACAGGAGGATTAACGGATGACGTTCATTTTTGGGGATAATCAAGGGAATACTTTAATTGGCACCGACAGTGACGATACCATCATTGGCGGGGATGGCAATGATTCTCTCTTGGGAAATGCCGGAGAGGATATTCTCTTTGGGGGTCTAGGAGAGGATACCTTAATTGGCGATTTCGGGTCGGATATTTTTGTCCTGGGGTTTGGCCAAGATACGATTGTTGATTTTCAAAAAGGGGTGGATAGACTGGCGGTTTCCCGAGATTTAAGAACGGCAGAAATTCGCCTAGAACCAATTTTTGACCGAACGGAAAATGGGAGTTCAAATCCGGTGGTGGCTGCCACTCAAGTGGTGGTGATCCAAAATGGCAGTCGCCAAGTAATTGGGGAGGTATCCGGGTCGATTAATTTGGATGCTACGGATTTTTTAAGTGAAACTCTCGACCCCCTGGCGAGTGTCGTCGAGTTGAGTGCCGCCAATTTTACGATTCAGGAGGGGGTTCCCAGTGTAGAAGTGAGGTTACTTCGCAGTGGAAACTTAAGTGAGGCCGCTAGTGTGACAGTTCTACCCACGGATGGGACGGCGATCGCCTCAGCAGATTACATCGGAGGTCCTCGGGGGGTCACCTTTGCCCCCGGACAGTCTCAGGCAGTGGTGACGATTCCGATGATTGATGATCAGATTGTAGAACCCACAGAAACCTTCAATCTTAGCTTAGTCAATCCCACTGAGAATCTCGGACTTGGCGCGCGATCGCAATCCACCATCACCATTCTGGATGACGATGTAGCACTCTCTTTTGGTGAGCAAACCTTTACCCTCAATGACCAAGGTGAGGCTGTGGCTACGATCACCGTTCTCCGCAGTGGGGTAAGTGAGAGTGCAGTCGGCGCAACCATCACCCTCTCCCCCGATATCCCCATCCCCCCCGATGATCTGAATACCCTACAGGTTCCGGTAAACTTTGCCCCGGGAGTCATCGCACAAACCGTCACGATTCCCCTCGTCAATGAACTGATTGCCGCAGGCGTCGAAACCCTCAGTTTGACCCTCACCACCCCCACCGGAGGCGCAACCCTAGGCACAACCACCACCACCAGCTTCACCCTGATCGATGAGACGGTTAATGGAGTCAGCATACAGTTCAATCAAACCGACTTTCAAACCCAGGAAGATAGCACCCCCCTGGTTCCTGTCACTGTAACCCGCACAGGTTCCCTCAATCGTCCAGTGACCGTAACCATCGCCCTAGAAGAGGAGAGCGCAACTGCACCGGAAGATTTCGATAATACCCCAATTTCTCTCACTTTTGCCCCCGGAGAAACCACTCAAACTGTCTCAATTCCTATCCTCAACGATAACAGTATAGAACCTGATGAAACCTTAGCTCTCACCTTAGTTAATCCCACCGGAGGCGCAACCCTCGGAACCCCCAATAGCGCTACATTTACCATCATCGATAATGATACTGCTTTGCAGTTTACTCGCCCCGATTTTAGTGGAGTCGAGGACGCTACCCCCATCCAACCCGTCCAAGTTCAGCGCATTGGGTTTACAGACATTCCCACCGGGGTCACGATTGGATTAAGTGATGGCACCACCACGGCCCCCGTTGATTACGACCCCACCCCAATTTCCGTAGACTTTGCACCAGGAGAAACCCTCCAAACCGTCGAACTTCCTCTGGTGGATGATGAAATTATAGAACCGGATGAAACCATCAATCTCGCCTTACTCAATCCCACCGGCGAGGCAACCCTGACCCAACCGACTACGGCAGTGTTCACGCTTGTTGATAACGATGTGCTATTGCAGTTTGGTGAGACGAACTTTGTTGTCAATGAAGATGGTACCGCGATCGCACCCGTAACCGTCACCCGGGAAGGCCGACTGGAGAACGCTTTTTCCGCAACAATCGCCCTCACCGATGGCACTGCCACTGCTCCCTTTGATTACAATAATACCCCAATTCTCGTCAATTTCGCCCCAGGAGAAACCGTCCAAACCGTTGCCGTTCCCATCATCAATGATACCGAAAGCGAACCCAACGAAACCCTCCAATTCACCCTCACTAATCCCAGCGCCGGAGCCCGAATTGGTCCGCAAAATGCAGCAACGGTGGCGGTTTTAGACAATGATATCCGCCTGGAATTTAGTGCGCCAACCTTCAGCATCGCAGAAGATGGCACCAAACTCTCGCCGTCACCGTCACCCGCGCTGGAGGACTTCATCTCCCTGCCAGTGCCACCGTCGTTTTAGGGGATGGGACGGCCACTGCACCATTGGATTACAATAATACCCCGATTCCC
Organism: uncultured cyanobacterium; assembly: GCA_963821735.1. GTDB lineage: Bacteria > Cyanobacteriota > Cyanobacteriia > Cyanobacteriales > Laspinemataceae > Laspinema. The sequence continues at coordinate 41,052 of CAWGFK010000056.1, read as the reverse complement.
GTCAACTTTGCCCCGGGAGAAACCGTCCAAACCGTGACGATTCCGATCGCCAACGATGCGATCGTTGAAGTCGCCGAAACCATTAATCTCGCCTTAGTCAATCCCACCCCAGGAGTAGAAATCGGTGCCCAAAGTAGTGCGACCCTCGTCATTCCCCGCAGCGATCTGCCTGCCTTACTCAACTTTGAAGGGGTGAGAAATTTAGATCCAGTAAGCGGATTTTATGGCGATCGGGGAATATCTTTTTCTGGCAACGCCTTGGGAATCATCAGTACCGATGCTTTAGATGCCTTGGGATTTCCCGATGAATTCGGAGGCAATTTTGCCCCTCCCCCTAGCGGTACAACTGCCCTCACCTATGGAGAAGAAGGGGCGATCGTCATGAACGTAGAAGGTGGATTTGACAATCAACTCTCCTTCTTCTATGCTTCTCCCTTCGCCAATCACACTGTCACCCTCTATGATGGATTAGGCGCATCGGGCAACATCTTGGCATCCATCCCCTTATCCACCACGGCAGCAGGTTCCTTACCCCATGTGTATGGAGAATTTGAGCAAGTAACCCTTCCCTTCGCCGGAGTCGCCCGTTCTGTCAGTTTCGGCAGTGCTCCCAACAAGCTCATCCTAGATGATATCCTCCTAGGATAATGTTTTCTTCAATTGTTCGTAGTAACGACTTCAGTCGTTCTCTTCAATTGTTCGTAGTAACGACTTCAGTCGTTCTCTTCAATTGTTCGTAGTAACGACTTCAGTCGTTCTCTTCCCAGGATTGTCGCTAAAAACCTTACCGTATATAGATTTTCGTGGGTTTATGAGCCAATTTTAGCGATTAGGCGGGGGTTTTAAACGCCGGAGGGAACGACTGAAGTCGTTACTACAAACGCCGGAGGGAACGACTGAAGTCGTTACTACAAACGCCGGAGAACGACTGAAGTCGTTACTACAAACACCGAAGAACGACTGAAGTCGTTACTACGAACAGGGAAGTTAGGGGAGGAATTGAGGATCAACTGCCGATCGCACGGACAAAGTTCGAGAAAATCGTTACAATCAAGACCACGGACCATGAAACCTTCGATAAGGAGTGCTAGATAATGCGAACTTTACTCGTGTATCCCCTGTTTCCTCCCACTTTTTGGTCTTACAACAAGATTTTAGAATTGGTCGATCGCCAGGTTTTGTTACCCCCCTTGGGATTAATCACTGTCGCTGCAATTTTACCGCAAACCTGGGATTTTAAACTGGTAGACCGCAATATTCGCCCCGTGACGGAAGCGGAGTGGGATTGGGCAGAATTGGTTATTTTCTCAGCAATGATTGTTCAAAAACAAGATTTGCTGGAGCAAATTCGCGAGGCAAAACGGCGCGGTAAATCGGTCGCAGTGGGTGGACCTTACCCCACTTCAGTTCCCGATGAAGTCGCTGCTGCAAACCCGGATTTTATGATTTTAGATGAAGGGGAAATTACCCTGCCGATGTTTATTGATGCCTTGGAAAAGGGTGAAACTCAGGGCGTTTTTCGGACTTTGGAAAAACCTGATGTCAGCGAAACTCCGGTTCCCCGGTATGACTTACTCGAATTAGATGCTTATGATTCGATGTCGGTTCAATTCTCTCGGGGTTGTCCGTTCCAATGTGAATTTTGTGATATTATCGTCCTCTATGGTCGCAAACCCCGAACCAAAACCCCCGAACAACTGTTAGCCGAATTAGATTTCCTCTATGAGTTGGGATGGCGACGCAGTGTCTTTATGGTGGATGATAATTTTATCGGTAATAAACGCAATGTTAGGCTATTGCTGCAAGCCTTGAAAGTTTGGCAAGCGGAACATCAGTATCCCTTCCGATTTAATACCGAGGCATCCATTGATTTAGCTGCCGATACTGATTTGATGGACTTGATGGTAGACTGTAATTTTGATGCGGTATTTTTAGGAATTGAAACTCCCGATGAAGACAGTTTATCAATGACTAAAAAATTCCAAAATACCCGGAGTTCTTTAACTGAATCCGTTGATAAAATAATTCATGCGGGCTTACGTCCGATGGCGGGATTTATTATTGGCTTTGATGGGGAGAAAAAAGACGCCAGTTCCCGGATTGTTAAGTTTGTGGAAGAGGCAGCCATTCCGACGGCGATGTTTGGAATGCTGCAAGCGTTGCCGAATACGGCCCTCTGGCATCGCCTGGAAAAAGAGGGACGCTTGCGGGTGAATGATCGCCAAGATATCAATCAAAGCACGTTAATGAACTTTGTGCCGACTCGTCCGATTACGGATATTGCTCAAGAATATATCGAGGCGTTTTGGCAACTGTATGATCCAGAAGTTTTTCTCGATCGCACCTATCGCTGTTTTCTCAAGTTAGGTGCACCCAAATGTAAACCCCCGGCTAAATTTCCCAGTTGGGTTGATATCCGGGCGTTAGGAATTATCATCTGGCGACAAGGGATTAAACGGAAAACGCGCTGGAAATTCTGGCATCATTTGTTCAGTGTTATGAGGCAAAATCCCGGGGTTTGGGAAGCCTATCTAACAGTTTGCGCTCATAACGAACATTTTCTGGAATATCGTCAAATTGTTCGGGATGAAATTGAAGCGCAATTAAGGGAATTTCAACGCCAGGAGGCGTTGTCCCCGGTAGCGGTAACCTCTGAGGTGGCTTAACGAACTTGGGTGATTGATGATGAGTTATTGGTTATTGGTGATGTCAGCCGATACCAGTAACTGACCCCTGCTGGCAAAGTAGTCTATTGCCAACTAGCAACTGTTTCAGGAATGCGATCGGGTATCCCAGAAATAGGCAGAGGTTATGAGTTGTAGGCATCATAATTCGTAATTTTGAAACGTTTCTTAACAATTCAGCTCAAAACGGGTTAAAATGAATTCCGTTTATCGACTGCGTTTTTCATCTTCCCTGTCCCTCAAGTTTTTTTATAAAGCGTCAGGGAGTTCTCAGCGTTTTCAGACCCGTGGGGTTCAATTCGTTTAATCATGAGGAGGACCGCATCCGGGTAATGAATGGACTGAATAACGAGGGTCTCCTTGGGGAAAAGACTTTGAAGCCTTTCCAGGCTGAAAGGGACGGGTTAAGGGTGAAAGGCAGATTTGAAAATCAGGTAAAAGCGGAAATTTCGTGCAAGCAAACACAGTTCTAAATCAGACGACTGGTACAGTTTCACAAACACAAACCCAAGAGTTACCTTTTACTCTTCAGGATGTGAAGGCGGCAATTCCTGCCGAGTGTTTTGAACCCTCGATACCCAAGTCTCTGAGTTACTTTTTTTTGGATGTTGGGATTATTGCGGGACTGTATGCGATCGCATACAATCTGGATTCCTGGTTCTTTTTCCCCATTTTCTGGGTGATGCAAGGGACAATGTTTTGGGCATTATTTGTAGTGGGTCATGACTGCGGTCATGGCTCTTTTTCTAAGCTCAAATGGTTGAATAACCTAATTGGACATTTGTCTCATATTCCGATTTTGGTGCCTTACCACGGTTGGCGAATCAGTCACCGGACCCATCATGGGAACACGGGAAATTTGGACACCGACGAAAGCTGGTATCCGGTATCCGAGGAAAAATACAATCGGATGCCTTGGTATGAAAAGCTATTCCGCTTTTATTTACCCTTACTCGCCTATCCGCTTTATCTGTTCAAGCGATCGCCCGATCGCGCCGGTTCCCATTTTCTCCCCAGCAGTCCCCTGTTCCGTCCCTCGGAAAAATGGGATATTGTGACCAGTTCGGTCCTGTGGGTGATGATGGTGGGATTTCTCGGCGTCCTCACCTATCAATTTGGGTGGGTGTTTTTGGTCAAATATTACCTCGTGCCTTACATCATTTTCGTGATGTGGTTGGACTTAGTGACCTTCTTGCATCATACCGAAGATGATATCCCCTGGTACCGAGGAGAAGATTGGTATTTTCTCAAAGGTGCGCTTTCCACCATCGATCGCGACTATGGATTTATCAATCCCATCCATCATAACATTGGCACTCATGTGGCGCATCATATTTTCTTAAATATGCCCCACTATCATTTAAAGACAGCAACCGAGGCGATTAAACCCCTGCTAGGTGATTATTATCGTTCCTCCAATGAACCCATTTTGAAGAGCTTTATTCGCTCTTATTGGTCCTGTCATTTTGTGCCAAATACCGGATCCAAGGTGTACTATGAATCTCCCTGGAAGCCGAAATCGAAATAACTCGAAATAGTCCCGACTCTTTCCGGGTTGGGACCCTTGGCAAATGGCCCGCCTGTGCGGGCTATTTTTTTTGGCCTGGATTGTAACAACCCGCAATTGTGAAAACCCGCAATTGTAACAACCCGCAATTGTAACAACCCGCCATTGTAACAACGCGCAATTGTAACAACCCGCAGCAATTGTAACAACCCGCAATTGTAAAACCCGCAGGCTGAAGCCGGGGCTACACGGACAAAGCCCGCCTGCGCAGGCTAATAATCTTTATTCTTTAGCCTGCGAAGGCGGGCTTTGTTCGTATAGCCCCAGGCTTCAGCCTGTGGGTTTTTATTGGGTTTAGTCTAAAATTGTGGGGAGGACTGGATGCACTGTTCACTCTATATCAATTTAGAAAACCCAATTTATTTCAGGAGGCATAGATCAATGGTTCGATTAAAAACTTGGCAATGGGTGATTTTAGCCCTGCCGATCGCCGCGATTGTTACTTTTTTACTGGTGGCAGCCGGAACCCAAATTCATGAATGGAATCTGAACTGGATTTGGGCAATTTTTACCCTGGTTTTAGTCGGGTGGCGGTGGCTGTTGGTGCAGTGGACTCAACCGATGATGGCGGAAATGGAAGCGGCGATCGCCCAGGTGAATCAGGATATCGAAGAGTCTAAACAACAAAACACCGGACCTACCGCTGATGAAGCCACTCAAAAAGCCGAAATTGCCTTACAAAAAATATTAGAAACCTCTCGAACTGACCCGCCGATTTGGGAAGATTTACAAACCTTTGGGAATCGATGTCAGGAAGTCGTCACCGCCATTGCCTTAATTTATAATCCCGAAGTTAAATATCCCCTGCTTAATATTTACATTCCCCAAGCGTATGGACTGATTCGCGGCACCGTGGATGACATGGACCGCTGGATGCAACAACTCTCACCCGCCTTGAATCAAGTCACCGTAGGACAAGCCTTTCAAGCCTATCAAATGTATCGAAAATTGGAACCTTCGGCGCGGAAACTGTTCCAAGTTTGGAATTGGGTACAATGGTTTGTAAATCCCGCTGCAGCGGCTGCGCGAGTGGCTTCCCAGGGTTCTAGTAATCGGGCCACTCAAGAATTGTTAGTGAATTTGGGACAATTGTTGCGCGAGGCAGCATTACGGAATTTGAGTCGGCAAGCAGCTACTTTGTATGGAAAGCGGACTTTACCCGAGACTGCCTCACCGATGTCTACTCCCGCTTTACCGAAAGCCAAAACCCAAACCCTGCGAGAGATTATCTCCCAAGCAGAACCTGTGGACACTATCGCACAAAAACCCGTTAATATTTTGTTGGTTGGGCGCACAGGGGCGGGAAAAAGTAGTCTGATTAATACCTTGTTTGACAGCGATCGCGCCGAAGTCGATTTGTTGCCGAGTACGGACCTGATCTCTAATTATCATTGGCAGAGTGAGGGCGGGGAAACGTTGATTTTATGGGATACTCCGGGATATGAACAAGCAAAACGCGCTGATTTGCGAGAGATGGTGCTCGACTATGGTAAAACCGCCGATTTATTATTGTTAGTGACTCCCGCTATGGATCCGGCCCTGCAAATGGATGTGGATTTTCTTAAAGAAATCAAGGCAGAGGTGTCCGATTTACCGGCGATCGCCATTGTGACTCAAGTCGATCGCTTGCGTCCGATTCGGGAGTGGAATCCGCCTTATGATTGGGTTTGGGGGGATAAACCCAAGGAAAAATCGATTCGGGAAGCAACCCAGTATCGGACTGAACAACTGGGGGAATATTGCGATCGCATTTTACCGATTGTGACCCAAGACTCACAACAAGGGCGAGTTTCTTGGAATGCGGATACCCTGGCAATAGCGCTAATTGAGGCGATCGACCCGGCGAAACAACAGCGCCTCGCCCGATTTTTGCGCGATCGCGAATCCCGGATTGTGGCTTCTGCTAAAATTATCGATCGCTATACTTTCCAGATGGCAACCACCCAAGGATTGACCTCCTTACTCAAGAGTCCCGTCCTCCAGTTCATTTCCACCCTCTCCACCGGGTCCCCGACCCTAGCTTACGCCTTGGCGGAACAAATTCCAGTAGAACAGTTACCCGTGGTGATTGGTAAACTGCAAATGGCCTATGATTTATTTAATTTGTTCAATACTGACGCCAAACCCTTTCAGTTTGATTTACTCTCCCTCTGGCCCTTGCTGCGAGATAATCGGGGAACCAGCGATCGCAATGCTTGGGCCTTTGGTCATGCTTTAGTCGAATATTGGACCCAGAAATTAACCTTAGAACAACTGCGATCGCGCTTTGAGTCCTATTTAGACCAACAACCGACATCCTGAAAAGGTGCGAGTTTTTGCCCTGGCGCTGTTTAGCTGACAAAAACTCAGTCATTTGGCGGATGCCCTGGAGGAAAACTCCCGGTCAGAATAGAGATTAAGAGAGCAATGATTTAATCCGAGATTTGCTGAACATCTGCGGATAATTGGGTATAATATCCGACAAGAGTTGAAAATGGATAAGCCACTCGCGCCCGACTTTAGATTTTTCTGCTTACCTTTGAGACTTCCTCGCTTGGTTGCCGAGGTAAGGCAGATTCTTGAGTCTAAGAAGGTACGAGTCTAATCATCCTCATCGACTTTAAACAATCAAGTGCTTTTGGAATCTTTCTAAAAGCTTTGCGGGATACCGCCTCTATCCCCTTTGAAGGTGATAGTGCTATCGTAGCATTCTCCGGAAATAACCGGAAAAATGTCGCGTAAATGTATCAGTCAATTATAGAGAGAAAGGAACTGCCCCAGTTAAACCAAATAACTGGGGTTTTTGCTGTTTATTAAAGTGATAGTGGCTGGATTAATAGCCAGATTTTAAATTAAATTAAGCTAAAGCGGGTTGTAATGGTATGGATTGAACAGCGGTTTCCGGTTGTCCAACTTCTGGATTCAGGGAATAGCAGACTCCGCGATACTGAAGCGTCACTGCAGGCGGTGCAGAAATTTCCGATTCAGAATGAAGAGAATAGCTGACCCCGCGATATTTGGCCTGGGTGGGGTGGCCGTGGCAGGTACGGTGGAAGCAGTAGAGGTTTGATAGGAGATACCGCGATAAGATAAGCGCATTAGGTTTTGTGGGGGTGAATGGGTTGTTGCTTCTATGGTGCGCCAGGAGAAAGGGGAGTAGTGTGATATGCCTCTCACTTCTGGGTAAGCTTGATCGCTGCAATTCTGGCGCTTTATCACCTGTAGTTGTGACTGCGATCACCGCCACAATACAAACCCTAACCCCTGGCGGGTTAAGGGCTAACCCTGTCTTAAGGTTGTGGCAAAAAACTCCAAATCTTTGAGGGATCGACACTGATTTTCCCTCCTTCTGGCCTGAAGTCCTCCTCAAAAAGCAACCCCTTCAGGAGTGACTACAAGCGTTCGTAGTGACCCCTTCAGGGGTAGACCTGTCAAGGTGTGTAGATTGTAGGGGCGTATTGCATACGCCCTCCGGAGGGCGTATGCAATACGCCCCTACAAGAAACAATGATTTTTCGTTATCAAATTTACCGCTTGTAGGGGCGCTTCGAGAAGCGCCCCTACAAGAAATAACGATTTTTCGTCATTAAATTTATCACATTGACAGGGCTACCCCTTCAGGGGTCATTTTCATACAAGTAAATTGATAAGGCGAGGGGTGAGAAGGTAAACGGACAAAAGGACCGCAATAAAAAACCCCCAAATTTTTGGGGGTTCGCCATGCACATTTCTCAATCTCTATCAATCCTACTGTTAACCCTGGGGAAAGAAATCCGCCAAAGTGCGGATTTGTAGGGGTTAAATGTACCTATTTTTGTAAAAATTCCTCCTAAATTTCTTCACCATGAGGGTTGGCAAAACCCCTCAATCGTCTCCGACTTTCCAGAGTCATCCCGTTCAAACCGACTGATCAGACCGAGGTTCGCTACAATCACAAGAGCAGCTTCCCCCGTCTTTTGGGGGACTGGAGTCCAATCCCATCCTCCTCGAATGATCAAAAACTTATGAATCCTCAAGAACACCAAAAATTAAAGCGCCAACTGGAAGAGTTAGAAGCGCAAATCCACCAACCGCAACCCTTGCCGACCTCGACCCCTGCCACCCCCTCCTTAAAATCGGTCTACCAACAATTAACCCTGTGGTATCAAGGACTGCCCGATGGGGGAAAAGTGGTGGCGATCGCCGTGGGGGGAATCTTTGCCTTATCTGCCGTGAGTACCGTCTTAAACTTGATTCGGTTAGCCTTTACCTTGGCCGCCGTTGGGGTGTTAGGGTTTGTCGGATATAAATTATTTTTAGCGTCCAAATCCTCCAACCCAAATCAATAAATCAGAGTGACTGGGAAATCTAAAGGCCCGAAGCGAACTGCACCCAAGGTCCAATCGACTAAAAGAAACAAACCCCCAACCCCGGGGAAACTCAACCCCGTGACCCTATTTCCACGCCGGTTGGCGGCGAGTACCGTAGAACTGGCGCTGATTGCCGTTAGCGCCCTCGTTCCCCTGTCTTTGGGATGGCACGCCACGCGGTATCTGAATGTGCAACCTGTCCCCCTGAATCCGGTTCTGGTGACCCTGGAACGGGCGATCGCCCGGACCCTGGGCCTGCCTCCGACTTGTCCCAATCCCCGAGGACGTCGCTGCACCCGTCTGGTCCCCCCTCTGGTTAATTTCCTCTGGACAATTGGCCCGATCGCGGCCTTAAGTGTCAGTATTTGGCAATTATATCTACTCGGACTCACGGGTCAGACTTTACCGAAGCGTTGGTTGCGCCTCCAGGTGGTGACGGATTCGGGAAAAGCGCCCGGTTTTGGGCGTGCACTGTTGCGAGAGGCCGTAGGCCGTTGGGGAGTCACCCTCACCAGCGCCTATCTGATCTGGCTAATGACAGGCGCAGTACCGGACTTAGTAATTTTAGGCGTAACAACGGCCTTGATGGTGGCCTTTGATGGACTCTGGAGTTACTTTGATCCCAAGTGCCGCACCCTGCACGATCGCCTCGCGGGAACGTGGGTCCGCAGTAGCCGACACAGCGTTTCGGGACCTAGTAGAAACATGAACAGCAGCAACTCAAAACAGGTGAGTATTCCATTAGAGGCAGGCGGACCCATTGAACGGATAGCCGAATCCAAACCCGTGTTCAATCAGTGGTGGAATGGGATTTGCCTTCAGAGTAGCGCGAAAAAAGCCCTGGCATTGGCCCTGGGTCTGGCGGCAATTTTGGGAACCTTCGTCACGACTCAACTTTATATCCAATCCCAAGAAAATGCCCGGACTCAGGCGGCGCGGGATCAGGAAAAGTTTCTCACTTGGGTCCGTCAATTTGCATCCGATGAGCGTCAAGGTGCGATTCTGGGATTAGCCAGTTTCGAGAATCCCGAGGCCCAGTACCAAATTTTAGCGGATCTGCTGGCCCTGGAAACCGACCCCGCTCAACTGGATGTTCTCCAGCAAGCCTTAGTCAGCAGTGGAGGGCGATCGCTCCCCTATTTGCAAAAATTAAATCAATCCACCCGCACAGACCTGGATTCCCTGCGTTACAGCACCAATGAGGAGCAGTTGGAAGTGGTGCAACTGCGACTCCAAGCCACCCAACGGGCGATCGCCAAACTCCTCCAACTTTATAGCACCGAGTTCGACCCCCTGGATCTCAGCCGCACTCATTTGGGCCAAATCACCACAGAAGCGGCCCCCTTCACCTTGGTGTTAGAAAAAACTGACTTATCTGGAATTCGATTTCGGGGCGCTATTTTAAGCCATGCCAGTTTTAAAAGCAGTCAATTTTCCAGTCCCGGAGCCGATCGCCGTTTCGGAACTGTGGATGACCAAAAAGCTGACTTGACCGCCAGCATCCTCACCGATGCCAACTTAACCGGGGCCTTTCTGAGTCATGTGATTCTCGCCTATAGCAATCTCAGTCGCGCTAAACTGGACCGGGCGAACCTCTCCAAGGCGCAAATGACTGGGGCCAACCTCAGCAGTACCCAGGCGATCGGGGCAGATTTGCGAGAAGCGGACCTCACCAATGCCACCTTAGTGGGTGCTCATTTAGCAGAAGCGAACTTAACCGGCATTCTCGCCATCGGTACTCGGTTCCCCCGGGTGGTGGCAACTGGCGCGACCCTGGCAAAGGCGAACTTAACGCGATCGGACTGGCAGGGTGCGGATTTGAGTCGGGCGAATTTCACCCAGTCTAATCTCCAAAATGCTAACTTGAGCGAGACGAAATTAGCCGGTGCGAATTTGAGTTTGGCTCAATTACAAAATGTCAACTTCCAGCAAACTGATCTCACCTCGGTCAATTTTCAAGGGGCGAATGTGGAAGGGGCGGATTTCCAAGGGGCCGTGTTTTTCAAACCCCAAACCCAAAGTGGCGATCGCCTCTTGGAATCCCCCGACCCCTCCACATCCGGATTTTTGCGGGGGGTGGATTTTACCCAAGCTCGCAATTTAGATGATAAACAAATTGTTTATATCTGCGCCCAAGGGGGGATTTATCCCCTCTGTTCCCAACCGTAAGGGGTTGCTTCCCAGGGCCACGGTTGCGGATGCCAGCTACCCAAAACCGGGTTTGGGGTGGAAACCCCCCAAGTTTGGAACCCGGTTAATCGGAGTTCACCTTTGATTCAGACCCTTGACTCCTCTGGGTTTTGCCATTCCCGAAGGGATAGGGAAACAGACGCGGTGATGGTCCGGCGATTCAACTTAAGCTAGAATCGACGGAACATCGGAAGTATTTATTTTTAGTGGGATAGAGGAGTAGGGAAATGGAACATCTGAAAAAAATTGGATCGACTTTAGGTGCGCTGATGTTAGGGACCGTGGCAATCGCCAGCAGTCTAGCCTTGTCGAGTCAACCGGCATCGGCGCAAGCGGCTTATGGGAGTTATATTGGGGTTGGTGGATCCGCTGGACTTACGGAACTAGAGGGCGATCGGGAAAACGCTTTTTTACTAGCAGCCCGCTATAAACTACTCGCCCTGCCTATTTCATTACGCGCTCAGGGATTTTTTAGCGGCGAGGGTACGGCAGTGGTTCCCACCATTTCATACGACTATCCCCTCACCTGGCAAACGGATATTTACTTGGGTGCAGGGGCGGCCCTCACTACTGGAGATACCCCCGTGGGCCAAAAAGTTAGCTTTGCGATTCAACCCGGGGTAGATTTCGCCGTTCCCAATACCCGATTCATTGTCTTTGGGAATGCGGTGATTGCCATAGATGCTTATGACGATGAAAGCAAACCGGCTGTCTCTTTGCAAGGCGGCGTCGGTTTACGATTTTAAGACCGGGAGATCCGATACAGTGTTTAGAGATGTGCTGGACACCTCTCTAAACACGACCCTTCCTGGATTTACCGCAAAGGTCCGATCCGTTCTGGGGGCCAGTAGATTTTATACGCCGTGCCAATAATGTGATTTCTCGGGACATATCCCCAAACGTGAGAATCAAAGCTATTATTGCGATTGTCGCCTAACACAAAATAACTATCTGCCGGGACGATCTGCGGGTCTAAATTGTACTGGGCAGGGCCAGCAACATAGTCCTCGGAAAGCGGCTCATTATTGATATAAATCACCCCATCCTTGAGCCGGAGTACGTCTAAGGGCATCCCGATGGTGCGTTTGATAAATAAATCCCCCGCATTTGGGTCAAGGGTTTTGGCAAATTCCGGAGCCCGAAAGACCACCAAATCCCCCTTGTGCGGAGGACGTCCCCGAGCTTTTAGAGCGAGGATTTGGTCCCCAGCACGCAGAGTCGGGATCATTGAATCACTGGGAATTGTAAACCGTTGCACAAAATCATGTTCCACCCAAGCGGGAATCAAAATCCCCGTGAGCTTGAAGGCTACAATCAAAATCACAATCATCACAATCGGGTCCTGGGAATGGAGGGCCGATCGCGGACAGGAAAAATAAGCATGGTAACAGGCGATCGCATACAGTAACGGCGGAACCAGCAACCATCCTGGATGTAATCGAGCAATATTAGAGGCCAAAATTAGGCTAATCATCAAGACTGCGCCTAGGCCGAAATTTTTTAAATACAGATGGCCGAGTCCGGGTAACAATTGAGATAAAAATACCGCAACCCAGGGATTATTTTTATTTCTTTTATTTTTAAGAACCCGTTCCAATCTGAGAAACGATAAGGTTTTAAAACATCGATGAGCATCAATAATATTGACCAAATAAATGCCAAAAATGGGCAACACTAAACCCAAACTGGTCAGGGTATTTCCTTCGGGACTAAAAAACGAGGCGACTGCCACGGCAATTAAGACCGCTTCAATCAAAATAATTCCCATCCCTCGGAAAATTTTGCCGGCATAAATCTGTCCGAACCCCGGAAACAGGACGGATAAATTAACCGCTAACCACGGGTCTTTTTGTAACTTGGAATTGCGCGATCGCCTCCGTTGTACCCCCGTGGGTGAGGGCCGAGGGGTGACTCGGGAGAATCCCCCTACAAGGGCATCTGTTTTGTGATCATTTTGCGGTTTGCGCCGTCGGGTGGCCCCGTTTCGCATATCAGTTCCCTTCCCTAGGGCGAATTCTTCACTCCAGATGACCGAGCGATCGCGATTTTTGCCCAAAATCCGCACCCGGGCGACTGTCGGAATTCTCAGCTTGCTCAACAGTTCCCGAATCGCAGAAACGCACCGTTGCCGATGTCTGGGAGTCGGCGCGTGAACACTCACGGACAATAAACCCTGATGCAAGCGCACCTGAGCTCTCATGCCGTGGGGGGTTAAACAGTCATCAATCAAGGCAGCGATCGCCCGCAGATCGCCTTGTTTGGCTTGGGCTTGTAACTTTGCCGGTGTCATGATACTATTCCCCAATATCCGGTAGACCACAAATCACCGCAACGCTCAACCCTCGCCCCGTTGAGAGTTTGTTTGCCTGGGATATCGCCCGGAATTGGGCGATAGTTAACCCGTTACCATGAGTCGTAGATTGCATCCGTCGTCCGTCCTTCACGCGCATCTTTTTCAGTTTAACGTCGCCGATGAACGAGGGTCGCATTGGCCTGATCCACCGGGACGACTAACATTTCGCTAATATTCACATGGGGGGGTCGAGTGACAGAAAAAAGCACTAAATCCGCAATATCTTCCCCGGTGAGGGGCGTTAAGTCTTGATATACCTTTTCGGCGCGACTGCGGTCGCCATGAAAGCGCACCAAACTAAATTCCGTTTCCACTAAACCCGGTTCGATTTCCGTTACCCGCACCGGAGTCCCGATTAAATCTTGCTTCAAACCGTCGGAAATCGCCCTTACTGCCGCTTTTGAGGCACAGTACACATTCCCCCCCGGATAGGCCACTCGACCGGCGATCGAGCCAATATTCACCACATGACCCGCTTGCCGTTCCACCATCCCAGGTACTACCGCCCGAGTCACATATAGCAATCCCTTGACATTGGTATCCAGCATTTCCTCCCAGTCGTCGATATCGCCTTCATGGAGTTTGGATAATCCCCGACTCAGACCCGCATTATTGACTAAAATATCAATCTGATTCCAAGGGTCCGGAAGATGATTCAAGGTAGCGTCAACTGCTTGGCGATCGCAAACATCCAACCCCAAAACATGAGTTTGAATCTGATACTGTTGCTCCAGTTGAGTTCCTAACTCCTGCACCCGTTCCAAACGCCGCGCCGCCAAAATCAAATTCGCACCCGCCTGGGCGAACAGTTGGGCGCAAGCGGCCCCAATCCCACTACTCGCACCCGTAATCAAGACAATTTTACCCTTGAGAGACACCATAATCCTTGCTATTAACTGTTATCAATCACCTGTTTAAAGGTATCAGAGAAATGGCGAGGCGGAACACCCACCATCAACGCGGAATCATTTCGCAAGTGAATTTCCACATCGCGCCGACGAGAGGAAAAGGCACTCGCTTCAGCTACCAACCGAGGGGTGAGAAAATGCACCCGTTGATTGGCAGAACCGCGCCACCCTTGGTTATCGTTAAGTTCCGGCAGATAAAGTCCATCAATTAACACATCAATTTGAGACAAGACTCGGGCGATCGCCGGGTCAGACTTGGCCTGTAACTGTTCTAAGGTAAACCCGGTATAGCAGATAATCGAACAATCCACCTCTGCCAAAAGTGCAAATAATTCACTGAGTGCCTGCGCCTGTAACATCGGTTCTCCCCCGGAAACTGTTAATCCTTCCGTCCCGGGAACCGATAAAATCGTTTCCGCCAACTGTCGCGGTTCCACCCCAGTCGCCGCCACCTGGGGAATCCAATCCGGAGAGATACAACCGGAACAGTTAAAACAACAGCCTTGCACCCAAATCGCAAACCGCTGACCTGGACCCAACGTGCGGGTGATGGGACAAAGTTCTGCCAAGTTCAGTAAGGTCATGGGGTTAGGGTTGGGGTATGGTCCATTGTCAAGGGTAGCCAATTTCCCGTATTTTTGGAATGGAACTGAACGGGAAAAAATCATGGCAATTTATTTAGATTCAGCGATCGCCTCCGAAGCAGAACTGGCCCAAAAAATGGGCTGGGTGAAGGGAATCACCACCAATCCAACCTTATTGGCAACCAGTGAGTTATCTCCCGAGGAGACTTTGAAAAAATTGGTTACCCTCACATCGGGGCCATTATTTTACCAGCTTACGGCGTCGGATTTTGATGGCATGGTCAAAGAAGGCCAAACAGCGCGGGATTTGATAGGCGATCGCACCATTTTAAAAGTTCCAGCCACCCCCAGTTGGGTTTGAAGTCGTCGCGCATCTATCTCCAGACATACCTTGTTCCGTGACTGCCATTTATAGTGCCGCCCAAGCAGCCGTGGCAAAGGAAGCGGGGGCAAAAATGGCGATCGCCTACGTCAACCGCGCCACCCGATTATTAGGAGATGGCATTGCCTTAGTGCGATCGATGGCAGATGTTCTAAAAGGCAGCGACGTCGAAATTCTCGCCGCCAGCATTAAATCCCCAGAAGAAGCCGCTGCCTCCTTACAAGCAGGCGCTCATCATTTAACCTTACCCCTCGCCATGTTAAGAGCCATTTCCTCCCACCAACTCTCGCAACAAACCGTAGAAGAATTCAATCAAAAAGGGATAGGATTAACTTTATCCTAACCAGCGACAAAATTGGTTTATAATAATAGGAGTGCCAATGCACTCCTGTTATCAATATCAGGGATATCCGCAATCAAGCCGAATCATGACCCGAACTGCTCATGACCAATTTGCGAAACAATATTTAGAGGAATTATTAGCCTATCTGGGACAAGTCCAAACCAGTCGGGACGTTCCCAGCGAAGTGCGACAAATCGATGTTTATTTCGTCCCGGCAGCCACCCCCGCCACTGCGCCAGAAACCCTGGGAGTTCTAGGACAAATGGCAAGCACAACCGGCTTGTTTGAAGTTTTTAGAAACCCTCCCACCCCCGTCGAGATTAGGACCTGTAAACTCAAACTCTACTCCTTACAAGGGGACCTCTTGCGACAAGCGCGACGGGAAAAGAACTCCCTCGGTGAGTCCGACTTACCCCGACTCTGGGTATTGTCCCCCTCCTGTTCCGAAAGACTCGTGAACGGATTTGGCGCACAACTGGATCAGTCAGGGAATTGGATACCGGGGATTTATTTTATGCCAGAATTTGAGAAGACAGCATTAGTGGCGATCGACCAACTCCCCGCCAACCTGAATACCCTATGGTTGCGAGTCTTAGGAAGAGGGGCCACCCAACAACAAGCCGTGAATGAGTTACTCTCTCTACCCCAGGGACATCCATTCCGGCGCAACCTGTTAGAAATTCTGTCCAACTGGCGCGTCAACGTCCAACTCAGACAAAATCCAAATCAAGAAAATCAGGAGTTAATTATGAACTTATCACCAGCTTATCTAGAGTTGCAAGAAGCCACCTTACAGGAAGGTATCCAACGAGGAGTCCAACAGGGTGTCCAACAAGAACGGCAGGAAATGCTTGAATATCTTCTCAACTTCCAATTTGGTTCGATTGATGAGGAACTAGCTTCCATTATCGACGCATTATTGCAGTTACCCAGGGAAGAGTTCACTCCGTTGGTATTCAACCTTTCTCGGGAAGAGTTACTGCAACGCTTTGGCCGGTCATAGTAACCTAATATTGAGGGGCTAAACTAATGCCCCTCAATATTAAATTGTAAAAATCATTTCCAAAATCAATCTTGCACGGAAGTTCCTCATGAAATTCTCACCAGCTTATTTACAGCAGAGAGAAGAAGCAATCCAAGAAGGTATCCAACAAGAACGGAAGCAATGGGTTAAAGAAATCCTAAAATTTCGATTTGATTCAATTGATGAGGAACTAGCTTCCATTATCGAGGCATTATTGCAGTTACCGCCTAAAGAATTAATTCCCGTGTTATTAACCTTTTCTCGGGAAGAGTTGCTGCAACGATTTCGCCGTTCCGAGAAACCTGGATTGGCGTGACATACATTGAGTTTATTAGATGGAGATAACCAGGAGAAAATTATGGGATTTTCCAGAGAATATATGCATGAGCGAGACGAATTATTCAAGCAAGGTTTTATCGAAGGCTTTACGAAAAGTTTCTACGATAATTTGGAACAGAATACTCACCTCATGATCCAAGTAGAACGGGCAGAAATGGTTAGGAGTATTTTAAAATTTCGACTTGAAACAATGATTGATGCAGAAGTTAGCTCAATTATCGAAGCCTTATTGCAGTTACCCCGTGAAGAGTTAGCCCGGGTATTATTAACCCTTTCTCGGGAAGAGTTGCTGCAACGATTTTGCCCTTCCGAGAAACCGCTGTCTTAATCAAGCCTAACTTACGGTTTCTTTGAAGAGAAAACCAAATCTGTAGGGGCGATTCGAGAATCGCCCGAAAAAAGATAATTAATCAATAACCTTCCGTCTCATCGCTTTAATCTGTCCCCGCTTCGTTTTGCTGTCGAGACGTTTGCGCTGAGAACTGCGCGTGGGTTTGCTTTTAAAGCGTTTTTTCGGCACAGCAACAGCACTTTTAATCAACTCTTGCAACCGCATCAAGGCTTCCTGGCGGTTTTCTAACTGACTGCGAGATTCTTGGGATTTGATAATAATTACCCCCTCTTGCGTAATGCGATGATCGCTGAGACTCAATAGGCGATTTTTGTAGCGTTCCGGTAGGGAGGATGCTTTGATATCAAAACGCAAATGAATCGCGGTTGCCACCTTATTTACATTTTGCCCTCCCGCCCCTTGAGAACGAACCGCACTAATTTGAATTTCGTTTTCTAGGATACTGACGGTGTTGGAAATTTGTAGCATAATTTAAGAATAAAATGAGAATTTAACCGGGTTGGTTCAGCAACTTGTTAGAGAATTGGCAGCCGCAAACGCTTCTATTATAAACCATCCGGGAATCAGCGCGTTGGCGAAGATTCCTTCTAAAAATCGCTCAGAGATCAGGGCTAATCTCCACAGGACCCCAATCCTTGTAGTAAAATGATTCATTAATTCAGAAATTAATCATCCAAATAATCATCAATTCATCATGACTAAACCACTTGAAGGCAAAGTTACAGTTGTCACCGGGGCGACCCGGGGCCTGGGTAAAGGCATCGCCATTGGACTGGGGGAAGCGGGGGCGACGGTGTATATCACCGGGCGGAGTCTGGACCCGGCGACTGGAGAGGGAGAACTTTCCGGGAGTCTGAGAGAGACAGAAGCGGCAGTGGAAGCGGCTGGAGGGCTCTGTATTCCCGTGCAGGTGGACCATAGCGATGATGACCAAGTGCGATCGCTGTTTGACCAGATTCAATCGGATTTCGGACACCTTGACCTATTGGTAAATAATGTATATGCCGGGGTGCAAGCCTTAATGAATGCCCAGGGTCGGCCATTCTGGGAGAGTGAACCGAGTTTTTGGGATGCTTGTAACAATGTGGGTCTACGGAGTCACTATGTGACCAGTGTTTTGGCAGCGCGGATGATGACACCGCGTCAGCAGGGGTTGATTTGTACGATTTCCTCTTGGGGAGGGCTATCTTATATTTTTGGAGTGCCTTATGGGGTGGGGAAATCCGGTTGCGATCGCCTCGCGGCAGAGATGGCAGTGGAACTCAAACCCTATAATGTCGCCTCACTCTCGATTTGGCCGGGAATTGTGGGAACAGAACAAATGTCCAGTATGGCGGATCAAATGGCGGCAAGTGAGATGGACGATCGCCAATTTTCTGGGTTCCGAGAACGCTACAACTGGGAAACGCCCCTCCTCACCGGACGGGCGATCGCCGCCTTAGCTGCGGACCCCACCGTGATGCAGCATACCGGACGGGTGCAAATTGTAGCAGAAGTGGCGCAACGGTATGGACTGGTGGATGAAGATGGCACCTCCCCGGTGTCCTTGCGGTCCCTGCGCTTCCTCCTCCCCTTTGCCGTCCCAGAATTGAGACCCTATGCCAATCTGGTTCCCAATCTGAACCTGCCTTGGTCCCTGATGCTGCTGAGTCGGTTGGGTTCACCCCGTCTGGGTTGAAACCCGATTTTCCCTCAAAAGGTGACAATAGTTTTTTCCTGCGATCGCTCATGTTGCTGTTGAGCAATTGCGAGTTCCTGGTCCAATTCCGCTAAATTGTCCTGAATCTTCTGGATTATTGTCTCAATTTTGGGTTGATTCACGGGCAATTTTTGGCCTAATTCTACATCAGTTTGATAATGAGTGTTTAAATAAGTAATTAATTCATGAGTTTGTTGTTGATAGCGATTAAAATCAGCAATGGCTTGAGATAATTCCCCTTGAGCATTCTGATAGGCTGACTGTTGTTCGGCTAATTCTGCTAACAACGGCGATAAAGCGGTTCCTAGGCGCTGCCGTTCTGTCTCAGTTAAAGTAATCAATTGGGCAGTTTGTTGTTGCGTCCGGTTTTCTAAGCGAGAACGACGCAGTTGCAGTCCTTCTAATTCTCGGGAAATTTGGTGATTCAGTCCTTGGATTGCAGCAATTTCCGCCTCAAGTTCTGCTTGTTGCCGTTTGAGGGTTTCTAGCTGATTGCGGTCCTGTTCTAGGGCAGTTTGTCGGGTAGAAATCTCCCGGCGTAAGTCTTCTAAATTCGTAGTTGCTAATTCCTGTTCAATCGCCTGAAGTTCGGCAAGGGTTTGTTGAGAATCCTGCAACGTTTCCCCCGCTTGACGGAGTTCTAATTCCCGATGGAACAGGGTCTCCGATGCTGCTAAAAGTTCGGCTTTTTCCGTAGTAATTTGCTGAAGTTGGGTGGTGCGATCGCGGATTTTCTCGGCTAATGCCGGAGGGGTGGTGAGTAGAGGCAACCACGGGTTTAAAATCGCCAGTTGAGTTTGCAGGGTTTGACTAAGGGCGATCGCCAAGGATTCTAAGGTATCCGGATCCTCCATCGCCAGGGATTCCAGCACCTCTGGGGGAAAAATTACCTCCCAGAGTCCCATTCCCTGTTGCACCAATTCAAACGGAAGGGCGACGGTTTCAAATTGATGGAGAGACGATAAAAAATTCGTCTCTCCATCTTCAGAATCTAAACCTAAATTCTGAATTTTCTCTAATAAATTGGCGATTTTATTGAACTGCTGTTCTAGGTTTGGCTGGGTTGTCATGTCCTGAAGCTGGTAAATTCCTTTTTCCAGAATACAGAACAACCGAAACAATGGATTGAACGGAGGGTTTAAAAGACGGTGCTAGCGGCGATTCACGACAGCTTTGGAATCGTCTAGGGTGGGAAGACTGGCTGCTGTTGTGCGATCGAGGTTTTCCTGTTCCCACTGAAGTAGATCTTGCAGGGCTTTCCAAGAGGGCGTAAATGCTGGACTAGCGAGAGAACAGGATTTCCAGGTTCCTTGAACCGGAACGTTGAGTTGCTGGCAAGCCCCTCCCCGTCTTCCTTCCGGCTCATAGTAGCGACAATTTCGACAGCAAGAAGTTAAAGAATTTAAGGGGTTCATAGCAATGTTTTGTTTAAAGGTCTGTTAAGGATTTAACCCGACTTTCTATTCAGTTACTGCGTGAATTTATACCGTTTTGACAGATTTTTTATTAAAAAATGTAAAGATTTTATTTGAGTAACTACTATCATTACAATTCTTAACATCAACTTAAATGTAATCTAAGATACGAATCCAGAAATCCTATCCGGGTGAAATCTCCCCAAGGGTTTTCCGTGATTTCCATTTTGGGACCGGCAATCGAGGGTTGCTGAACCCGGATGAGCAACCTTGGGCGATCGCCCCCTGCGCGAGAGTGATTATGGTACTCTATAAACTACCCCTATCATCAGGGGCATCTCTTGCCTCTCCCCTCGGTGGCATCGCCGGAGGACATCCCTCAACCCCTTAACCTTGCGATTTGCGTATGAAAATCCTTCATGGCACCTGGATCCCGGACAACACCAGCGACTTCATTCGTCAGGGTCAATTTTACCTCTGGGTCGAAACCATTCCCAAACCCAGCCGGAAAAAGCCCAGTTTACGCCATCCCGCCCATTTAGAAAAAGCGGAATTGGCGGAATTTTTGCGGGCCAATTTGGGAATTCCTGAACTGCGCGAAAATGGGATTAAAAATCGCATTTCCTCTCAGTATTTTATTCTCCCCACCACAGGCGATAAACCCTTACCTTCTGTCGAACTGTTTCGCTACCTAGAAGATGAACCCCCGGAAACCTGCGAATTTCATCCCTGGGAAATTGATTGCTATCACGTCGAAGATATCGTCAAATATGACACTGTAAAATCGGTAACTAAAACCTTAAATGAGTTACACTTTATCGCCATCAATAATCTAGCAGAGGTTCAGCTTGGCGCTGATTTAATGTTTTGGTATCAATACAGCCAAGTTTTTAAACAAATCATTCTCAAAGACCAATACATTCCGGCCTTAAAATATGCCACACTGACCTCCACCACCGGAAAAGGGAAAAAAGCAAAAACCCTTCAAACCGACGAGTATTACTCCTGTTGGGAAATTTTATCGGACCAATACGAAACCGATATTCAGCAGTATAGCGATGCGATGCCCTTAGCCTGTGTGGCCGGGTTTTCTGCCATCCCAAACCCCTTAGAATTTCACGAAAAATCCAGCTTACTGCGCCATTTTTCTGAATGTTTATTAAATAATTTGGTGGGGGAGACTCCCATTCCCCAAACCGTCTCCAAACAGTTTAGTGACTCTTTTATCTACACCAGTCACAGTAACCCAAAAAGGCCCGATGTTTCCCGAGAGACTTACCAGCAGTGGTCCAGTTGGAAAGAACGATTATCCGGCGCACAATTAACGGCCCCATTTTACCTCTGTTTTCAACTCCAAGAAGGAACTGCCGACCAACCCGACTGGTGGCGGATTGACTTTGTAGCCGCTTCTAAGAAAGACCCCTCTCTGAAACTTCCGTTAGAGGAGTATTGGACTCTCAGCAAAACCCAGAAAAAAACCTTTTACAAAAACTTTGGGGCAGACTTTGAAAAAAATCTGCTGCTAAATTTGGGGTATGCCGCCCGGATGTATCCGTTACTCTCAAAAGGGTTAGAAACGGACCGTCCGACGGGGTTAGATTTAACCTTGTCGGAAGCGTTTGAGTTTCTCAAAGAAAGTGCCTGGATTTTGGAAGATTCCGGCTATAAAGTCATCGTTCCTGCTTGGTGGACACCGGAAGGACGCAGACGGGCAACCCTGCGCCTGAAAGCCTCCTCTAAAAAGAAATCAGCGGGACAAGGCAACAAAGGTCTGTTTAGTTTACAGCAGATTATTCAATATAAATATGAACTTTCCATTGCCGGACAGCCGGTGAGTGAACAGGAATGGCAACAACTGGTTGAGGCGAAAACTCCCTTAGTCCAATTTCGGGGAGAATGGATTGAGTTAGACCCGAAGAAAATGCAACAAATGCTGGAATTTTGGCAGTCTCATAAAGATGAACAGCCAGAAATGTCCTTGCAAGAGTTTATGCAGAAAATCAGCGATGCCTCAGATGAAATTGAAGTAGAACAGGATGAGGTATTGGCTGAGATGATGGCTAAACTTCGCGATAGTAGCCGTCTGGAACCCATTGAAAATCCTGCCCAATTACAAGGGATGTTGAGAGAATATCAAAAACGCGGGGTTGCTTGGGTACAATATTTGGAACAGTTGGGACTCAATGGCTGTCTCGCGGATGATATGGGGTTGGGAAAATCCTTACAAGTGATTGCCTGTTTGGTGTTAGAACGAGAGGGAGGAGAGAAACCGTTACCGACGTTATTAATTGCGCCAACTTCGGTGATTGGCAACTGGCAACGGGAGATTGAACGGTTTGCACCGCATATTACTTCAATGGTGCATCATGGCAGCGATCGCCTCAAAGATGAGAAGGAATTCAAAGCTGAAAGTTTAAAGTATGATGTGGTGATTACTTCGTTTACTTTGGCCCGCAAAGATGAAAAACTCTTTAAGGGAGTAAAGTGGCATCGGGTTGTGGTGGATGAAGCGCAAAATATCAAGAATCCGCAAGCGGCACAAACCAAGGCGATCGCCAAACTTCCCTCTACCCATCGCCTCGCTTTAACCGGAACCCCGATTGAAAACCGCCTGTTAGATTTATGGTCGATTTTTAACTTCCTGAATCCGGGATATTTGGGGAAAGAAGCCCAGTTTCGTAAGGGCTTTGAAATGCCCATTCAAAAAGACAATGACCCGATTAAATCCACTACGTTGAAACGATTGGTGGAACCCTTTATCCTGCGTCGGGTGAAAACCGACCGTTCGATTATTAAGGATTTGCCGGATAAAGTCGAACAGAAACAATATTGCAACCTCACCAAAGAACAGGCTTCCTTATATGAAGCGGTGGTGAAAGATGTGGCGGAACAGTTAGAACAAGCCGAAGGCATTCAGCGCAAAGGCTTGATTTTATCCACCCTGATGAAACTCAAGCAAATCTGTAACCATCCGGCGCAATTTTTACAGGATAACAGTGAGTTTTTACCCTCGCGATCGCACAAATTGGAACGGCTAGTGGAGATGGTGGAGGAAGTCATCGCCGAAGGGGAAAGCCTGCTGATTTTCAGCCAATTCACGGAAATTTGTGGGGCTTTAGAGAAATACCTCAAACAGACGTTTTATTACAAAACCCACTACTTACATGGGGGAACCCCGCGTCAAAAACGGGAAAAAATGATTGCGGAGTTTCAGGACCCCGAAACCGAACCTTCAATCTTTATTCTCTCCTTAAAAGCCGGTGGGGTGGGGATTACCCTGACGAAAGCGAATCATGTGTTCCACTTCGATCGCTGGTGGAACCCGGCAGTGGAAGATCAAGCCACCGATCGCGCCTTCCGGATTGGACAAGAAAAAAATGTGTTTGTCCATAAATTTATTGCCATAGGAACCCTGGAAGAACGAATCGATCGCACCCTGGAAGATAAAAAGCGTCTCTCCTCGGCGATCGTCGGCAGTGATGAATCCTGGCTAACCGAACTGGATAACGACAGTTTCAAACAACTGATTGCCTTAAATAAACAAGCAATTTTGGAGTAAAACTCATGGCAACCTTTAGCAGAACCTGGTGGGGAAAACGCTTTATTGAAGCATTAGAAGACTTTACCGATTCCAGCCGATTGGGACGGGGCAGGTCCTACGCCAAAAATGGTAAAATCAAAGAGTATCGGATTATCAACAACCAAATTAGCGCCAAAGTTCGGGGTTCAGTGAATCCCTATTTTGGGGTGTACAAAGAACCGCTCTACACCGTCAAAATTGAAATCCAGCCGATTTCCTCCGCGCAATGGTCCAAGGCGATTAAAGCCATTGCCTCCAATGCCAGTTTCGTCTCCAAACTGTTAATGAATGAAGTGCCGGATAATATCGATTCTGCCTTTGCCGACTTGAAACTGCATTTACTTCCGGACAGTCGCAACGACTTCAAAACAAGCTGTTCTTGTCCCGACTATGCCAACCCATGTAAACATATTGCTGGGGTTTATTATTTAGTTGCAGCGCAATTAGATTCTGACCCATTTTTACTCTTTGAACTGCGGGGACTGTCTCGGGAAGACTTGCAAACGGAACTCGCAAAAACTCCATTAGGAGAAGCGCTTTCTGCCTCCTTGCATGAAACGGCGATCGCCCCGGAACCCTCGGAATCCTATTACACCCAACCGGAACGAGTCCCGGTTAATGCCACCGCTGATTTAAAAGAGTTTTGGATGGGTTCCAAACGACTGCCACCGCCACCGCCACCCCCCCAACCGGCGATCGTTCCCGCCATTCTGATTAAAAAAGCCGGTGACTTTCCTCCCTTTTGGCAAAAAGATATTTCCTTCCTGGAAGTCATGTCCGACTTTTACACTCGCGTCAAAACCAAAAATAAAGACGTTTTGTAAGTCCAGACCCTTCCCCTTTGGATTGGGGAGGGGACTGAATTATGGATTGTTTCACCCTATCAATGGAATGACCTAAACTGTAGGCTATTTTCAAAAAAATGGACCGTACTTTATGAATGGCGACGGAAAAATATTGAAAATTATTTGTTAGTTCCCGATGCCTGGATCCGGGCAGCGTTTCAAAAAATTGGCATTGGAGAACCGGAACTCTTTTCAACCCCTCTGCGAGAATTAATTGAAGGGTTCTTTGCCGGAGAAAATCTAACCCAGCCCCCGGGTCAATCTTGGCAAACGGTTAAAGCTAATATTTTTCAGGTGGTCAATGGGAAAAAACTCCTGTTTGAAAATCCCGACTCCCTGTTTCAGCAACTTAAAAACTACGAGTCTCCCCTGCCATCTCTTTCTGTCCTAGAGTTAACTCGTGATATCGTTGCCGCTACTATGAGGGCGGATGAAATTCATGAAGATGTTCATCAGTTCTTTGATAAATTAAGTCAACTTCTCCAGTAGAAAAAAGAAATACCCTGATACTGCTATTATAGAGGCAGTGTCAGGGCTAAAACGGGGTTTAAACCAACTCGACCCCTCACAACAAGCCGCGATAGCGAATAAAGAGCAAAATTGCTGCCCAGGAACCCAAGGCGACTTTAATCGCCACCAGAATGTTTAAAACCGGCAGAATTCCCCCACTCACCAAAGCGCCAAATTGACCATACGGTAACTCAATTCCCACCAGGGTGAGCATCGCTAATCCGATGAAAATGATGACGGAAATTTTTTCCCAAATTGCGGTATGCCAGCGTTTATAAATTGACTGCATCAGTTCCATTGAGGACGTAATGGCGATTAACCCGATCGCCGTCCCTCCGGCTACCCCGGCAGCAAATCCGCCCCCAGGACTTAAATGGCCGCGAATTGCCAGTTCGACGCCAACTAATGCGGCAATAGTTGCCCCTAATCGGGCTAAAACAATGGAAGGCTGATCGTTGAATTGATGCACATGAGCGGTTGGCTTTTCGTCGGCGAGTAAATATTTTACTCCCACAATGGCGATTGTAAATACCACAACTTCAAAGATAGTATCATACAAGCGATTTCTTAAAATAATCGCGGATACGGCATTAGGAACCCCACTCTCCTGAATCACTGATTGCACAATTTCTAAGGTGCTTTCATCTGCTAGGATGGAATTAGAGGTAAATAAAATTTTCAGAGCAAGTGCTATCCCCGCGAGAAAATAAATCCATTTCATTAATGCTGCTCCGATGAACTTAAGGGACTCATTAAAGGATTGAAATAAGTAACCGTTGTCTCCGATGGTAGCTCCTCTTTCATGATTTCATAAAGATGCTTAAGCCTCGTAGCGGTTTGATATACGGTTACTTTTTCCAAGGTAGTTGTGAAGGTGCGATCGCCATGAGCAACGGGCTTTGGCTTCACATAAATGGCATGAATTTCTTTGTCTTTAAAGGCTTGGTCCAAAGCTGATTCATCGGGATAAGGGACTAATTCAAGGCGCATATACCGTTTGGCAAAGACTGCTCGTAAATCCTCAATGGGTTTTCCTGCGGGGCGATCGCCTTCTGGATATTCCCCTTCAATAAACCCCAGGCGCATTACCATTGAGGAACGCACCGCCACCGCCGATAGGATAACCGCCAGCAAGGTTCCCATTAATGCTTCTGTTAATGCCACATCTGGGGCCCCTAACAGGGCATAAACCAAGGCCGCCACTGCCCCTAATATTCCTCGAATAATTAGGGCATGAAAGGGATTGGTTTGCACCACTAACATACAAGCAGATAAGGGCAACAGCGCGACGATCGCATAGATATAAAAATCAGTCATGAGACTCCTCTGCACTGGAACAATAGGCTAAGACATATCCCAAAATTGTATTCCAAATGGCTAAAGAAATCAGGGCGAGCAAGATTAAAGGCCATTCTCTCGGGATTTTCAGCAGCAATCCAATGGTAATCGACATAGAACCCAGGGTATCCGCCACCGAAAGAGCATGGAGCTTATATAACACCGATCGCTCCCCCAACAACGGATAAGTTCCCCAAAACCAGAAGAAAATTCCTATCCCGATACAACCATAACTCAAGAGGTCAATCATAATTCATTCAAGCGTTTCACAATATGAGCAAGCAACATTAAACCGGCATTTCCCACACTCAGGATAATGACTCCCGCCACCCCGATATTCCAATCATCCCGAAACACAGAAACGACTAAAATCATGATAGAAGTTTTCGTCGCAATGCTGGCAAAAGCTAACATTTTTTGCCAAACATCATCATCTTTCCAGGCTTCATACATTGGAATTAACAGCGCCAAAATCATGGCCAACAGTATCCCATTCATGGTTAAATTCATTGGGGGCTTCTCCGACGCAAACGGTGGACTTCATACCAGCCTTCTTCGTGATATCTGGAAACAATTGTCTTGGGGGTGAAGGTAATCAGAAAAATATCTAAAAACACCAATCCCGGGGACCGACGATGGGGGGCTTCTTCCAGGGTGATATCTTCAAATCGGTGAGGGAACAAGATGATTTCAAAGGCTTCCTTATAAGCAATGGGAACTGCCACCACAATCTCCCACAATGCCCGCATCCAATCTTGAACCTGCCCTTTAATTTTATGGTTGTGAGGCAACAGCAGGGAAATCGTGACTCCGATTAAAATATTCGGTAAACTCAGATCCGAAGTCAAGAGAAACCAAATGATCAATCGTAAAATTAAATTGAGATATCCTATCATAACTAATGCCCACTCCAGGCCAACCAGAACAGCAGAACTGCAATCAGGGTCATCACCCCGGTCAAATGCTCAAATTCCTCGAACTTTCGGGGTAAATTCAAAGCCCACCGTTGAACGAGGGCTAGATAAATCACCGCACCCACTACCACAATCCCAATGGCTTTGAGAATATTGGCAACGGTATAAAGTTCATAATGAACCGAATTTACAAAAATTAATCCCCCCAGCAACAGACCGATCGCCAGCCAAAAACCAACGTGCATGGGTTTTTTAGGTTCAGCATTGCCATGAGGGAGAAACATCAATTTAGAAAAGCAGATTACCGTTCCCACCGCTGCCAGATTCATGGGGATGCTTTGCCAAGACAGCACATTTTTTAGGGTTAGCATCTTAGCTTCAAACCCCGCCAACAAGGGAAACCCACAGATGGATAAACTAGCTACAACCAGAGGAATCCATAACGAGGTAGGCATCGGATTAGTTTGCAGGGTTTTGAAGTCACGACTGGGCAAATTCCCGGCAATTAGGAACAAACTCGATTTCACTAATCCGTGGGTGAGGGTATAAAACCCGGCGACTGCGGGGGCGCAAATAATCCACCCTAACTGGGAAACGGTGCTAAACGCTAACAGGCGTTTGGTATCTTTTTCAAAGAGGGCATAAATCACCCCTAAAATTGCCGTTCCCACACCAAAAAGTTGGACAATGGGACTGACTTCTTCTAAAATTAGCGCGCAACGAACTAAGGGAAACGCACCGGCTTTGACGACAATTCCCGACAACATGGCCGAAACCGGGGTTTCTGATTCTGAATGGGTTAATGGTAACCATAATCCCGAGACAAAAATTCCCGCTTTGGTTAACAACGCCATGAAAATTAAAGCCAAGGCTTCCGGGGGTGCACCGCGCAATCCTTCAAAACTAAAGGAATGATGCGCTTTATAAACCAGAACTGCCCCGATCAGATAAAACAACATGGCGATATTGCTGACAAACAGATAGCGCAACGCCACCCAAATCGAGCGATCGGTTCTCGGATAACTCACCAGCAATGAAGCCCCTATTCCGCTCACCTCTAGCGCCACATATAAGCTCATAAAATCAGTGCAAATAAAGGCGGCATTGAGGCTACCATGCAGAATAATCATCTGGGCATAAAAGAAAGAACTTTTCCCAGTTTGCACACAGTACAAAATCACCGCTGTTGTGACCAAGGCATTGGTTAAAATAAAGTAACCGCTGAGTTGATCGATCAACAGAGTCACCCCACCCGAATCGATTAATTGCAACGATATCGGGGAATTCATCAAAAATACTTTGACTGCAAATACCGCCGAAGCCACCGCCGTGAAACTGACTAGGTAGCGATCCAGTTGAGGAATGATAAAAATCGTGAAGCCTGCCAAAAAAGGCAGGGCCATCCAGATGATTGTCAGGGTATTCATGGGGTATTATTTTTTTCGATTTCGGTGATTTCTAACGTTGGATTATCCCGGGCTAATTTCATGACCCCGACTAACATTAACGCCTGAATGGAAAACCCAATCACAATTGCCGTTAAAATCACGGCTTGGGGAACTGGATCAGCGTAGGCTACTTTTTCGGCCCCATCGGCAGCAACAATCGGGGTAACGAAACCCCCTCGGGATGCCACGAATACATAGTAGGCAATTACCCCTGTACTCATGATATCCATTGAGAAAATTTTCATCAATAGGTTCTTTTTAAAGAGAATTCCAAAGAATCCACACAAGATGGTGACAACGACAAAAGCTTCTAACACGGCAAGGGTTGGCGGGGTAAGGAGGACAGGGTACGCTCAGGGATGGATTGAATTTAATGATTCTACAGTAATCGCGTACAGTTTGGAATATCCTCCCGCAGAAAAATCATAAAATTTTTTGGGGTAGCTTACGAAGTCTAGCTTATATCTCAGTCCTTGCAGCCCTTGTCTCATGGATCCTATGTTGAAGCCTTCGACAGTGAGTAAAGCGATCGCTCTTGCTCTGGTGCGTGGTGCTGTTTGTGCCTGGGCGTGGTACACTTACATCTTGCTCTTTGGCTTGATTACAAATCATTTAGGATTGCGATAGATACCGATGTAAAAAGGCTGATGGGATTAAATATTTAAAAGCCCTCCTGAGAATATCAAGTCCATTCATGAATTTCCCCTATCTCAATCATTGAGTTTCTCTATCTGCAACCTTCAGGGTGAACAAAAAAGCCCCCCTGAATCAGGGGGGTAGGGGGAATCAATCCAAAATCATCCCATAAATCTCTAGAGTTGACACCGTATTCCGCTAACTCCAGAGATTAGGCGCTAAAGTATTTCGCAACCGGATGATAAGTCACGATCGCCGTTGTCGATTGTTCAGGATAAAGCTGTTCACTTTCATCCATATACAAGTTAATGCGATCGCTGCCTAACAAATCCAACTGCTTATACTGGTCCTGCATATTCGGACAAGCGGGATAGCCAAAACTATATCGAGAACCGCGATAACGCTGCTGCAAAATCTCCCGAATATTATCCGGTTCCTCACTAGCAAATCCCAATTCCCGGCGGATTCGGGCGTGTAACCATTCCGCGATCGCCTCCGCTGTTTGCACCGCAATCCCGTGAAAATACAAATAATCCGTATAGCGATCGCCATCAAACAACTGTTTCGCGTACTCCGTCGCCACTTCTCCCACCGTCACCGCGTGCATGGGAAACACATCAATATGACCCGTTTCCTTCGGTGCAAAAAAGTCCGCAATACATAACCGGCGCATCGACTTTTGCCGAGGAAACTCAAAGGTGACAACGGGTTCTGTTACTGCACCTGTTTCCCCTTCCTCCGGTTGATAAACCAGCAAACTATTCCCCTCTGCCTGACAGGGAAAATAGCCATAAACCGCCTGGGGATGTAACAAATTCTCCGAAAAAACCCGTTCCTTCCAACTCGCTAAAATCGGATGCACCGTTTCCGCCAGAAACGCATCATACTCTTCCCGAGATTGACCTTGGGGCTTGCGGAATTGCCACTG
Source organism: uncultured cyanobacterium (assembly GCA_963821735.1). Classification (GTDB taxonomy): domain Bacteria; phylum Cyanobacteriota; class Cyanobacteriia; order Cyanobacteriales; family Laspinemataceae; genus Laspinema. The sequence goes on along the minus strand of CAWGFK010000056.1, from coordinate 10,685 downwards.
TCCCACAAACAGCGCTTGTAAATCCATATACTCGAACACTTCCGCCAAAGGAATATCCTCCGGTTGCAGCACCTTCGTTCCCCAAAATGGCGGCGTCGGACGCTCAATATCAATCGCCACCGCATCAGAACGGCGCGTATCAACTTCCTGCGGTTCTTGAGATTTCGGAGTTGCCTTTTCTAGCTTTTCCCCATTCTCCGATGTGGCTAATCCGGCATTTCTTTCGCTTCAGCCTCATCCAAGAACCCAGTAAAATCATCCCAATTTTGGGCCGCTTTTGCAGGCATCAATTTATCCATGAAATGCAAGTCAGAAAAAGCATCTTTCCCATAAACCACTTGACCTTTGTAAGTATTCTGACAATCCTCATGGACAAACTTCGGAGTTAGCGCCGCACCTCCCAAAATCACCGGAACACTGATTCCCCGTTCGTTAAACACCTCCAGATTTTCCTTCATAAATGCAGTAGACTTCACCAACAGCCCACTCATGGCAATGCAATCCGCCCGATGTTCCTGGTAGGCTTGGATAATATTCTCCACCGGCTGCTTAATCCCTAAATTAATCACCCGATAGCCATTATTGGTCAAAATAATATCCACCAAATTCTTACCAATATCGTGAACATCACCTTTCACTGTGGCAATAATCACCGTCCCTTTGGCATTATCTTCAGACCCTTCTTTTTCCATAAAAGGTTCCAGATAAGCCACTGCTGCTTTCATCGTTTCTGCCGATTGCAACACAAAGGGTAATTGCATTTGTCCCGAACCAAACAATTCCCCGACAACCTTCATCCCATCCAAGAGATACTGATTGATAATCTCCAGAGGCGGATAGGTTTCTAACGCCACCGCCAGGGCTTCATTTAACCCAATCCGTTCGCCGTCAATAATATGATTTTTGAGCCGTTGTTCAATGGGCAAACTGGCATCAATTGAGCGGTCCCGCTTGGTGGTTTTCCCTTGGAAAAATTCCGTCACTTTCGCCAAGGGGTCATAAACGCAAACATCCCCCTCAAACCGACGGCGATCGTAAATCAAATCCCGGCAGACTTGTTGCTGTTCCGGGTCAATTTTTGCCAAGGGTAAAATCTTGCTGGCGCTAACAATGGCGCTATCCAATCCCACCTGCATCGCCTCATGCAAAAACACCGAATTCAGCACTTGACGCGCCGCTGGATTTAAGCCGAAGGAAATATTAGAAACCCCTAACAAAATGTGACAACCGGGCAGTTCTTCCCGAATCCGGCGAATGGATTCAATCGTAGCTTTACCATTCTCCCGATCTTCTTCAATCCCCGTAGAAATCGGTAATGCTAGGGTATCAAAAAACAATTCATGGGCGGGGACACCATAAGCGATCGCCGCATCATAAGCCCGCTTGGCAATTTCAAACTTGCGTTCTGCCGTCCGCGCCATCCCCTCCTCATCAATCGTCCCCACAACCACCCCAGCACCATACTGCTTCGCCAAATCTAGCACTTTGTAGAACCGGGGTTCCCCATCTTCAAAGTTAGTGGAGTTCATCAAACACTTACCCCCGGCAACTTTTAACCCCGCCTCCATCTTCTCCCATTCCGTGGAATCCAGCATCAGAGGCAGAGTCACATTCGTCACCAACCGGGATACCAACTCGTGCATATCCCGCACCCCATCCCGTCCCACATAGTCTACGTTCACATCCAGAATGTGAGCGCCTTCTCGCACTTGCTCCCGTCCCAGGGCGACCAATCCATCCCAATCTTCCGCATTCAGCATCTCCCGGCACTTCTTAGAACCGCTGGCATTCAGCCGTTCCCCGACAATCAGGAACGAGTTATCCTGTTCATAAGGTTGAGCACTATAAATCGAAGCCGCAGCCGGAGTATATTGGAACAAATTGCGAGGCGGGGGACTACCATTTTCACCCCAAACCCGCACGGGCGTTCCTTCGGCTTCAAACTCTTAGACAGTTCCGCTAACTGAGCAATGTGAGGCGCTTGCGTCCCACAACACCCCCCAATCACCTGCACTCCCAAATCTTCCACAAAGTGCATCAACGCCATCCGCAATTCCATCGGCGTCAACTTGTAATGCGCTTGTCCCCCAATATTTTCCGGTAAACCAGCATTGGGAATACAAGACACCACAAAGGGAGAATTTTCAGCCAAATAACGGATATGTTCCTTCATTTGAGCCGGACCCGTGGCACAATTGAGACCTAAAATATCAATGGGATAGGGTTCTAAAATTGCCAAAGCTGCACTAATATCAGAACCGACCAACATCGTTCCCATGACTTCCATCGTGATGGAAACCATCAAAGGCAACCGCTGACCTCTTTTATCAAAAACCGCTTCAATGCCATTCAATGCTGCTTTAATTTGCAACACATCCTGACAAGTTTCCACAATTAATAAATCAACCCCGCCATCAATCAGACCCTCGGCTTGTTCACTAAAAGCGTTTTTCAGGATATCAAACTCAATATGTCCCAAGGTGGGTAATTTCGTCCCGGGACCGATTGAACCGGCGACAAACCGAGGTTTTTCCGGGGTAGAATATTCGGCAGCCACGCTTTTAGCCAGTTCTGCCGCCATTTTATTCAGTTCATAAGCGCGATCGCCCAGATCATATTCCGCCAACACAATGGAAGTCCCGCCAAAGGTGTCAGTTTCGATGACATCGGCACCGGCTTCCAGAAACCCGCGATGGACAATTTTCACCGCTTCCGGCTTGGTATAGACGAGATATTCGTTACAGCCTTCCAAATCCTTGCCGCCAAAGTCATCAGCAGTCAGGTTCTGAAATTGCAGACTCGTACCCATCGCCCCATCAAAAACCAGAACCGGGCGATCGGGACTATGCAGACGTTGAAGAAAAGCAGGGGTCATAGCAACATCAAGATAAGATTTAGTATTTGATTACTTTATCTTATTCTGGTTTGAGGTTCAGCAGTCCAGACCCAGAGTTTTTGGATCCACTCTTCCTCTTGGCGCGACCAAGAGTGAAAGTATAATCAGCACAGGGTAGGCCCCTTGAGCCTGGGGACCTCTGGTTTCTGGCGGAGTGGCAAGGAACCCGTGATGATTTCATCTCCAATCCCCTGATTCCCTCGCCAATCATACCCAACCGCGCTGTCAAGCCCCGAATTTATCTTGATTCAGAGAATTCAATCGATTTTTTAGTAAACTTGTTGCAGTAGGTCAAGCGGGCGAATGGCCGCCAGATTGGTAATGGGTGAACTGTTGCTAAGAACGGTCACAAATTCCCCAACTCCTTGAGATTTTTAATATCCAATTCATAATCTTCTATTTCATAAGAATAAGGGGGAATATTGCGGGAAATCAGCAACGCTTCAAACAAAACTCGTGGCATCCCAGCTAACTGGCAAGCTTGTACCAGAGACAGCTTTTGTTGTTGGAAAAGCAGCAGGGCAATTTCCTGCTTTAACTCAGCTTCAGTTATTTGTGACGCTTCCACGATTTCATCGGGAATGGTAACGCTCATGATTCTGGGGTTGTGAACTGGCTACTGTGATGTTAGCGGATAGAGCAGGGAGTTGGAGGCGATCGGTCCTGGGATAACTCTACCGGCTATTACAGATTGTCAATGGGAGGGGTGGGGAGAAGGCGATCGCACTACAGCAAATGTCACCTATTTCCCTTAGCATTCAGCCCAGAATAGAAAACCGCTCAGGAAGAATTAAAAGAGTCTCTAGTCAAAAATTTTCTCCAAAATTGCCATCTAAATTGTCCAACGCTTCTGCATCCAGTTGACAAACTGGAGACCCGAGTTACGAATGTTCTTATACTGCGGTTGAATAAAACTTTTATTATAATAGTCCAAACCACCCGAAAAATAGCTTCTCATAAGATATATGAAAATTATGGATTTGCTCAACTCTATCGGCATAAGGGACAGCAAATCCTTAGTAAGGAAAGCATAAATTGCTCTTATTTTTTCAAATTTTCTACACCTAAGTGAGCTGTGACAGATTCTTCCAAAAAATCAAATTGCTTTGTCAAAAAGACCCAATAGACCTCTCCTTAATATAAATTTTATGCTATAATGAAATAAAAATAAAGATTTTAGTAAGATTTAACCATGACTAGCCCCCTGAAGCGTATTCAAGAATATCCCAAAGAATCCAAGCGTCTAATCGGAATCGAATATGACCAGTTTTTAGCGTTAGTAGAACTGGCAAAACAACGACATATTGAAAAACAAATAGAACGGGAAGCCCAAAAAATTAGAATCAATGCCAAGGGAGCTGGACGTAAAGCTGAAATGACAGTAGAGGAAGGAGTCTGTCTTTGTTTGGTTTATTTAAGACAAAAACCCATATTTGAAGTTCTAGGTTTGTTATTTGATATTTCTAAAACTAACGCTAATGACGCTTTTCATTATTGGATAAAAATCATTAGAGAGATTTTACCAGCTTCGCAAATGGAAGAAGCGGAGGATAACGAACAAGCTTATGAAAAACTTCAGCAAAAATTGACCGAACATTTACTAATCGTAGATAGCTCTGAGCAGCGTACTGCAAAACCTGTAGACTATGAAGAACAAAAAAAGTTGTATTCAGGAAAGAAAAAAATGCATACGCTAAAAAACCAATTTATTGTTTTGCCCGGTGGTCAAGATATTGTGGATGTAACAGTTGGAGAGTTAGGAAAAACAAGTGATATTAGTTTGTTTCGACAAAGCCTTCCAAAATTCAACAACCATCAAAAATTTTTAGGAGATAAAGCTTACCTTGGAGAACCAGCCATTGTTACACCTCAAAAAAAGCCCAAAAACGGAGAACTAACCGAAGAACAGAAACAAGAAAACAAAAAAATATCGACTCAGAGAATAGGGGTTGAGCATTTGATAGGAAAGATTAAAATTTTTCGAGTAGCTGCGGAAAGGTTTAGATTGGTTAGGCATCAATATGAACAGGTAATTCTCGCGGTTTGTGGATTAGTTAGAGTTCGACTAGGTTCGGTAGATTTACTAACATTAAAAAATGGAGTACCCCTAGAGCCAATTTAAAGTCTCGACTGGCAACAAAGGAGAACCATTTTAATCAAATAGCCTAGTAACCTAGCTACAAGCCTTGTGTTTTCGTTCTTAACCCTATTGAAGATTACGCCGGGTCAAAAGGCTGAAACTCCCTTTCCATAAGGATTTATAATTTTCGGACGAGTCTAATACAAAATGTATTTAAAATTTAAAGGGGTACAAAAACATTTTTTAAATTTATGATTTTTATAAAATTCTTGCATTATACTGGCTAACCCAGCCTCGCGAAAGTCTCTTCTTTTAAGCCTAATTTGATAGGTTTTATAGAAATACTGACAGAGTTCGAGCCCGAATCCATTTATCCAAATCATGAAACTGCTGAGTGTCTGTAACAACGGAGAAGAAGCCGACCCAGTTGCGGTTATTTTTATCGAGTAAGCCCTCACATACCGGACATAGTTTTTCCGGTCTCCCCTGAATTTTTTTGTTAATAACATAGTCAATTAATCTAAAAAAGCGCTCACGGGGGTTGTCGGAAAATTTATAACCCCTTTCTTTTTCTAGTTTGTGAGAAATTTTATTTTGAAATCGCTGAATATTATCGGGGCTAACTCTAACATCAGTTAAAGTCAATTCAAATCCTACAAAAACCAAAGGATTTTTAGAAATGTCTACATACTTAGTTTTAGACTTTCCCAAATCATCTAGGATGGGATGAAGCTGAAGTTTTATTTCGCCTAGTTTTTCCTCAACTCGACTATGAATTACGGGAAGGTCATCTTGGGTTTTCAGAAGGACAACAAAATCATCGGCATAACGAACATATCGTAAAGGAAATTCGGGTGCTAAATCTTCTAAAATCCATTTATCAAATTCATGTAAATATAAGTTAGCCAACATTCCCGAAAGCACCCCTCCTTGAGGAATGCCTTTTACCCGAACATTTCGGGGTGGCTTGTAGTGGTGAAAAAATTTATAATTTCTGGGTTTATTTTGCTCATCTCTGTAGGGAATTCCGCTGGTTTTAATAAATCTTCTGAGTAAGGTACTCACCCTACTTTCCTGACCAAATACATTTTCAATGATAGAGATTAGACGGTCGTGAGCAATGACATCAAAAAATTTAACAATATCGGCATCTAAGCTAAATTGGAAACCGGATCGAATATAGTTATGGATCAGTCTAGCTGCGGAAGGAGCAGACTTCCCTTTTCGATAAGCGCAGGACGCTCGGTCTAATTTAGGAGTTGCCTTAAAAAGTTTTTCTACTTCCTCATATAGAAGTTCGTACAAAATTTTTTGAACGAGAACGTCCCGGATAGTTGCGATCGCTAAAACTCTTTCTTGACCGGACGGCTTAGGAATGTTAACTTCTCGAAACGGGTAAAAAAGATAAGTTCCCTGAATTACTCTTTGGGAAATAAATTGACATCGCCTCGATAATTCTTTTTCAAAGGTTTTAGAAGAAATCCCATCGGCTCCCATTGGGATTCTTATTTCTTCTGTCAAAACATCATGTTTGGCCTCTTTATATCTCAAAAAGGCTTCTTCAACTTTTTCGGGTTGAAAGTATTGACAAAGTTTATCGTCTATCAACTTAGACATCTCATCTTGTTAAAATGAAAAAGAGTACCTAAACAAAAAAACGCAACAGGGAGCGCAAGGTACTCTTAAAATTCATCCTGTTGACCTCCCGATAAACTGTAGAAATTGATAGTTTATCGATTGGTATTAATATTCACTTGTTTATTAAACAAGCTGACAAACCTCATATTAAGCGAGAGCTTCATTGGTGGTCCTCTTATATTCATGCTGATTATAGCATGAAACCTAGGCTCCTTGAGACGGACTGTATTAGAACAGCCGACGGCGGACTCAACGGTCCAGCCCCTAGTCAGACCAATAATAGCTTACCTGAGTTTTATTAAAATAGCAACCCCCATCGCCACAAGAGCGCAAAAGTAGGTACAGATTGACTGAAACCTTATTTTATCGCTTTTAAGATTTAAAGCTTTATAGCGACAAATAAAGTCGGTGACTCCAGCAAGTGCTTTAGCGATCGCTAGGTATTTTGGTGTCTTTTAGTCTTGCCGCACTTGCTAGAGGGTTTTTACAGGGTGCCGGAAATAAAAACCTAGTTTCTTCCTGCCGAGATATGCGGCTAATATCAATGCTTTTGTCGGAAACCCGGTTTCTGATAATTTAATCTTGGGATTAACTATAGTCCCTGGCTGGCGATCGCCCTTAACTTCTGCCTCTATCCCATCTGTTCCTTGAGGACCAACCCAGGCATCACCCCTCACGACTTTTGCCGCAATTCCCCGGTCCCAAAACTGGGCCTCTCCAGAGCAAAGGCTGAGTATTTTGGGGAATGGGGAAGATTCACCCTTCTGCTTGGATCTCATCTATCCGGGCGATCGCCATCTTAGTCTGACAAGACATCGCCGTGAACCCCTTGCTGTTTGCGTACAAACCCCTTAAATTTGAGTGGTGAAGTCAAACTATTTTCCCGCAGCACATCGCGACCCAGGGGAGTTCCTTGACCAGTATGCTATCGATCGCCCGTTAGAACGGTTATCACTCTGGAACCCTGTTTTGACAGGGGGTAAAGATTTTTCTTGAATCCAGCCAATCCACATCTGTACAAAACTTGCACAAACCTGTTAAACTTGACAACCGCGCTCAGGGTGTAAGATTAACAGGAGATAAATATCTCCAAATCATGAGGGAGTAGCTACTTCAGTGGGGGAAACAGTGCAGACCGTTGTTGTTCCAAAGGTGAAATTGAGCCGAACCGAGGACTTATCTGATATTAAGACAATGGCTGACGCCCATCGGAAAGAGTTGGGATTTGTCAATGGAGCCATTCTCGCCGAGGCCATCAACAACCAAGAAATTTTTCACATCCCAGCACAGGGATTTTTGCACTTTCATCACCGACGAGATAAGATCTCCACGCTTTATCATCTCGTAGTCGCTCCCTCTTTACGAAAGCAAGGGATTGGTCGTCAGCTATGCCAAGCGTGGGAGGAGCATAGTAGAAGCTGTGGAATGACTACTTTGCGGCTTAAATGCCCCTTGGATTTACCAGCTAATGGATTTTATTCGCGCCTAAATTTTCGCCGAGTTAAGATTGAACCAGGGAAAAATCGGCCCTTGGTGGTTTGGGGAAAGAAACTCCTTCCAATTGCACAATATCGTCCCCAATTTATTGCTTCTTTCACCGCAAGCAGTTCAGAACTCAAGCGACTGTTTCAGCTTTGGAAATCCGGGGGAGACCCGCGCAATCCATTTGCTCATGTCCTCTATTCTCCCATTGCTTCTCCTGCATCCACGACTGAATATTTGCAAAACCAAAAACGGGCAGGAGAAATCGAAACTGTTTGGCTTGATTGTGGGGCTTATCAGGTGCAGCAAGGGAAACGAACTTATGACGAGTTACTTTCATTTTTAGACCGATTTTATCGCCAGAATCAATGGACAGATGGATATGTCTTGCCCGATATTGTTCCCTTAAGCACTGATAGTGATGAAATTGTAGAATATAAAGTTCGCGAAACACTCTATCAGTGTGAAAGGTTTTTTAGCCAAATGCCACTGTATGTACAAGAGCGTGCGATTGCCCGGTACAAGGTCGTTACATTCACCAAATAAAACGCTGTATCGAAACTTATAATAGAATGGGTATTGAGCGCATTGGTTTCGGCTCCTGGGGAACATCAGGACCCAATGGAAGTGTGAATATGCTTTCCGAGTCTAGCTTGGCATTGTTTAAAACTGTTTGCACGATTGCGAATGAATATAGAATGCAGGCTCATTGCTTCGGAATCGGAGGTCCTAGCAGCTTTAATCGGCTTCTTAGAAATAACCTATATCCCCATTCTCTCGATAGTACAACCTGGTGGAAAGCTGGAGGATTTGGTAGCATCTTTTTTCCTATACTTCTCAAATTCAAATTACGGTAAGGCGAGGATTGGAAACAACAAAATCAGGCTTTGAAAAGCTCAAAACAGAAACCAATCATTCCCGCCATTTTTGCCAGGATATTCAAAAATTAAGAACCAGTCGTGATTATCGAATTATGTATAACTTAGCCGCATGGCTGGATACTTTAGAAGGGTGATATGGCCAAAAGATTAACCTTACATCTCCAGCAAAATACTACTCTAGAAAGAGTATCCGCTATCCTGGATTTTATAATAAACAATCCCCAAAACGATCTAGAAGAACTTGCATCTATTTGTAACCTGGGGGTTGCAGTATTACAAAAAAATGTCTTTCCTTTTTTGAGAAATATTTCTATTTTGGAACGGCAGACTAAAAGTCCGAGTTTAACCCCCCAAGGAAAAGTGGCTGCTGATATCCTTCAGAAACACCCCGATTTACTGGGAGAGTTTTTTATAGCTTGATTTACCAACTTCATTTACAAGAACCGAATAAAAGGTTTTCTTGGGCTTATGCAACGGTTGTACAAAAACTATGGGCGCGACAAGAAGTCATTTTATCAATGCCTGAGAAAAAGGCACTGGTTGGAGAAACAATTGAATCTGCTTCCTTGCAGTATCAACAACCCACCAGTGACATTGCTTTTAGTGATACCAGTATTGCCGGTATTCTCAATTGGTTACGCACCCTATCACCCCCTGTTCCATTGAACCTCAAGGAAAATCCGAAGTTTTCAGTCGTCGCTACTTCTGCTCGGCTCCCGTTGTGGTAAAATCAATAGATAGTATCTACAAGCAACAGCAGAGAACTTATGGAGTTAAAATCTTCTTGAAAGAAGAAATTAAAGATTCTATTTGTCAAATGTTGGTTCTTGATCCCAGTGGATTAGAAGGCAGCCTAGATAATGCCAAACGCACTTATGATTATGATTGCGGCGGTTTCTTTGATTGGGGCTATGAAGGGGGCTATGGGCAATGGATATCGCTCACTAAATCCCCGGACTGGACGGAATTAGTTTAGTTGTAATGAGTTATTTGTAAGGATTTTTAATATGGAAAAGTTTTTAAGACAACTAGATGAAATTGAAGCAATTGTTGATACAGTTAGCCCTTCCCAGATAGAACGAGATCCTTTTGGGGTAGCTACTGTTTATCAGTTATATGCGAATAGTTACGATCCGCTTGATCGCGTCAAGGAACTGAGAAATCGATTGATTGAAGAACTTGAGAAAGGAAAATCAGTCAATGGCTACCTGAGTGCGGACTATGGCTATGGCAAAACCGCCACTTTGATTTATTTGTGGTCTCAGTGTCAGGAAAATCAAATCGTTGCCGTTCCTCCATTCAAGTTTAAAGAAGTGGAAAACTTGATGGTTGCCACTTATGCTTGGATTAAAGCCATCTTACAAAAAGAACAGAAAAGTGAATTTTTACCTGAATTGGACGCCTTATATGATGAGTGTACTGTAAAGTCTTTAGAGGAGCAAGCGGTTGAAATCGCCTCTAAGTACAAGATTAGTCGAGAAAAATCGCTCAAAATTGTTCAAGAATTTAATACGGAGATCTCACCTGATAGCGTTCTACTTTTTTGGCAGGAGACCATTCCCATTATTCAAAAAGCTGGGTTTCGAGGTTTAGCTATATTTGCGGATGAAAGCCAGGAATTCCTTAGAACCGAAGAAGGTGCCAGCGTCCGCATTCAAGTTTTAAGTGATCTGATTAAAGGGATGCGGTCTTTGGGGAAGATTCCCAT
>CAWGFK010000055.1:0-1359859 GCA_963821735.1 uncultured cyanobacterium | reverse complement strand
TTACCCCTACAGAAGTTTAAATTTTCAAGGCTTAACTTAGCTGTTGAATCGATGCCATAGGAAGATAAAGATTCAGGTTATTGTCCTTAAATTGCTGAAATCCATAGTTTAGATAAAAGCTCACGGCTTCCTCGTCTAATGCTTCGACTATGACCGCTAGAGAGGCCACTTGTGTAGAGACCTCTAGAGATTTTTTTAGAGCATCTATCAACATAATTTCACCGAAACCCTTCCTTTTTTGTTGAGCATCAACAGCCAACCGGCCTAATAGAGTAGCGGGTAAAGAGGGGTAATGAGGCAAGCGCTTGGCAAAACTGTCATCCAAACTTGTAATATTAACTGTGTATGAAGAAAGGGTGTAATAGGCTAAAATATTTAAGTCCGGCTCATCAATTAAAACAAATACGGTGGCGACTCGTCTTTTGATGTCCTGAGACGCTTGTCTCTGGATGTAATGGTCTAAACTAGCCTTTCCACAGGAGAATTGTGAGCGGACATGGTGACTACTCCTAAGCGCTTCAATCTTTAGAACCATTAGTCGGTTATGACTTGCTTATATCGTACAGATGCGGCTTTTAGCTTATCATTTAGCGGAGGAGGATTAAGAAGAGAATCGACAAAGGCTTCGCTATCCGCCAGACTGAGTTTAAGGGTTTGATGCTCTTGAATCACTCGAATAGCTTCTGCCTGAACTGTTGACACAATAAAATCAGTTAAAGTACGTCCCTGTAGATCGGCAGCCTTCTGTAAAAGCGCTTTCATTTCTGGGCTGGTACGAGCTTCTAGTCGTGCCATCGATTTTTGATTGGTTTTATTAGCCATATTGATAAACCCAAGACATTTTAGAGGGGCTATTAATTTTAATTATATCCGGCAATTTGCCGGATGTCAACCCAAGTTGCCTTTGCAGATAGGCAGTGGCGATCGCCCCCGACGGAGAGAAACGTTTCGGTTCAAAGGAAAAGACCCTTGGGGGCGATCGGTCCTGGGATAACTCAACTTGCTGTTACAGATTGTTAATGGGAGGGGTATGGAGAAGGCGATCGTCTCTGCAACACCGATTACTCGCCAACATCCTGTAAAACCCAAGCGTATAGTTCGTCGCTAACCCGAAACCGGGAAATATCAATTAACTCATCGATTAAAGGTTTAATTTTAGGAATCAATTCCCGGCGTTTAGCAACAATCAAAATACCTAAAACCCCCGTGAGTTTTATTCCCAGACGAGAAGCAACGGCTCGACCTTTCCGTTCATCAATTAAGAGCCGATCAGCATTTAATTCTCGGGCTAAAGAGATCGCTTCTGCTTCCCCTAAATCTAACGGTTCTTGTTGCAGTGCTATCACGAAAGAATGGTTAACCAGCGGACGAACTTGAATCCAATCTAAATCCTGGACTTCCCTTGTTCCTGGGACGGGAGTCTCCACCCCAGTTAGCTCGTTGTAAACTGCTTCAGGAATAACAATCTGAGTATAAAGTTGTTGCAGTAGGTCTAGCTGGCGAATGGCAGCCAAATTGGTAAGGGGTGAAGTGTTGCTAACGACTGTCACAAATCCCCCAATTCCTTGAGATTTTTAATATCCAATTCATAATCTTCTATTTCATAAGAATACGGGGGAATATTGCGAGAAATCAGCAACTCCTCAAACCCAATTCTTGGCATCCCAGCTAATTGGCTGGCTTGATCAAAGAGAGCTTTTGTTGCTGGAAAAGCAGCATGGCAATTTCCTGCTTTAACTCAGCCTCAGTTATTTGTGCCGCTTGGAGGATTTCATCGGGAATGGTAACGCTCATGATTCGGGCGGGGGTTCTGAACGGGCTACTCTTATCTTATAGGATAGAGCAGGGAGTTGGGGGCGATCAGCTCCTAGGATAGCTTAACTGGCGATTACAGATTGTCAATACAATATGTATTATAAAGACCCGCTATAATTTTCTTTATTTAAACGAATAAAGTATCTGCAATTACCAACTTTAGTACCCTACCTCACCAAGCCATTGTGGGAAAATTTAGTTTTCCCGGTCTTTGAGCGATATGCTAATATGGATAGAATTTCATAGTCTTAATTTTAGGAGAAAAGCGTTGGGGCGTGTTCCATCAACCTACAGCAGCAGAGTTACGCTGTCCCCACGGCATATTAACATGGCGAAATCATAATTATGATGTATTGGCAGGATTTGATGGATATTTTTACCGTAGTTTTACTGATCCATTTAGAAGATTATCTTTCAGGAACAGATAACGCATACCAGTTTCCTCCGAACAAATACTTAGGACAAAGACCAAAGATTTATGAAATAATTGAATGTAAGGGTTTTAAATAAACCGCTCCATAACTAAAAAGTAGTGAACAAATCGACGGAGGTAGCTATAATGCTCAAAGGCGAAGATATTCAGCAATTAGTCAGGCTTTTACAAGATAGAAGGGTGTCCCTTTATCACGCTTGTCAACTGGTTGATTTCCAGTCTTACTTGAATGTTGGCGGCATTCCGTCACGCAAACATCTGGAGAGCGTGGGACAATCCTACACACGCTTTGATACTGATGAGCGAGATCATACTAACAATGTCTGGGACAAAGTTTTTGCTAATCTTTCAGATTTTGGTTCAACATTTGCCAATGGCAATAAGGGGGTTCCAAATCCCTTCGGTCCAATACTTTTCCAAATCAAGCCTGAAGCGTTATCCCAAGCCGAAGATGTTGCAATCTGCCTCTGTTCTGCAGGAAAATCAGGTTTTAACAGAAATCAAGAATCACTGAGATCAGTTGAAGATGTCAATCGGCTATTTAGCCATAAAATAGAAGCTTCTAAAAGTTATTACCTAAAAAACAGAAAGGAATTGTCACAAGAATTTAATAAGACAAACGCATCTTTTCCAGAAATAAATTGTAGTATCGAGTCCGGAAAAATATCTTTATATTATGTAGAATCACTTAAAATTGAACCCTATTATATTCAGGGACAATCACTAAAATCAAAAGTAGAGGACATAATTTTTAAAACGGGTCAAAATTTTAATTTTACGATTGATAATCGATATCGGGTTCCTCCTTACACACAAGAGCTTATCGATCTTCTGCTGCTCAATCGAATCTTATCTTTAGAAGATTTATCAAGACATCCGAATGCTGTTAGTCCGCAACTCAAAGATTGGGCAAGTGGAGTTATGAGCAATAATATAGAGTATCAGTTTAATCGGTTTGTGAAGTATCTTCGTACTGGTACACTTCTCCCACTTCTAGAAGGTCAGCTATGATATTCAAATATCCCAAAGATAGGTAATTGAAATGTTCGTACATTTCTTTCTGAGCATAATTCTAGGTTTTTTTAAATATCAGGGGGTTTTATGGATGCCGTTCGGCTTTTAAATCAAGTCAGAAACGAAGAAAATGTAAAACTTGCATTTCGCTACGCTTTAAGTGATCGCCAGCATTGTGATTCTTACTTCGATTCAATTGAAATTGAATATATGAAACTATATGAAGATCAAGTTATAGCAGAAGTTTTAGAGTCTCTTCAATTTCCTGAAAAATTTCAGCCTCAAGTTGCTTATGCCTATTACCTTTCTAAAAACAATCTCTGCTATCGCAGGATGATATACATTCCTTTCAAAGATTTGATAATTAGATATGCTTTTGTAATTGTGTTAGCAAATCATTTAGATAAAACTTTATCAAAATGCTGTTTTGCGAATAGAAGAGCTAAGGATAAACAAGCCAAAACTTTTCTACTTGAAGACTATTATAACATATCATTTAAAAAGTTTCGTCAATGGCAAAAAGAATGCGGGCAAAAGTTTAATGTTTTAATTCGCACAGATATTTCAGCCTTTTATGATTCTATTTCTCATCAATATTTAATAGAAAGTATTGCCCAACAGCTATGCATCTCTAATGATAGTGACTTTCTATATTTATTCAAAAAATTGCTCTGTGTTCCCGTTATTTCTTATTCTAATAAAATTAACAAAATACAGGCTCATCCAAAAATCCTTCAACAAGGCTTAACTATAGGCAATAATTTAGAAGGTTTTTTAGCTAATTTGTATTTAAAAGATGTTGATCAAGCAATGGAATGTGCAGGTGTAGAATTTGGAAGATATAACGATGATATTAGAATTTTTACGAATGATCGAGAAACAGCACTGTCTCAAATTCTTATTCTCCAAGAAAGTCTTCTTACTAAAGGGCTAAACTTAAACTCCAGCAAAACAAAAATAGCTGAAAATCAAGAAGAAATAGAAAAATTACGAACGAAATGGTATGACATTTCTTTTCTAAACGATAACTTTTTTGTAGAAGATGAATCTCATGAAAATCAAGAAAATTTTATGGAGATGAATGAAGTACAAAAAAATATAGATTTTGACAATTTAGATAATGACTTCGATCCCGATTTAGACCTCAATAGTAATGAAGATGCCAAAAAGTTTTGCCAATTTATTGGCAACCACAATATTTTAAAGCAAAGAACCCCAGAACATCTGGAAAAGCTAGAAACTATATTAACCCGTTGGCAAGGAAGTAGTAAACACGCTTCTTGGCTAGTTGTTCAGTCAATTTCTGATAAAAAAATATCAGAAAACACCAAGAAAAAGGCCGGAGAAGTCTTATTTTATGTACTTAAAAATTCAGAAGCACATTATTATACCAAATATCGCCTAGTACATCATTTACTGAAGAAACGTGGCCCCAAAAAAATGGCGGCATTAATGGAACTAACTGAGTCCCAAAAAGAAAATTTAAAATCTATATTAATTGATTTTTTAAAAAAGCCAGCTTTTGAATTAAATTTAATATCTCTTTATGGTTTAAAAAATTTAGGAGATTCTTATCTAGCTTTAGAAAAATATGTAGAGGACTATATGATTAGACCATTGGGAAGCCCTATTATGACTGCTCTTTCTTATATGCAAGATTTAGATATTAAAACAGATCAATCCAAATCATCTCCAGCAGAAAAAATGTCAATAACAAGTGAGAGGAAAACAGACGAAGGTGACGATGAACCCGATGAAAGATGGGAGTTTTATTAATTAAGTAGCAAAAATCTATTTTAGGGAAACTAAATCTATAATTTTCCTTTTTAACCTTTGTTGAAATGTTATTTTAAGATTTTCATTGCTTTAATCATTTCAGGGAAATACCTTTTATTTTTTGGAACAGTGTGGTAGCGTATGAGTCAGTCATGCCCGAGATATAATCAGTGATTTTTAGAATTTTATCATAGCAGGTATCGTCTTCAACAGAACGGTACTCTGGAGGAAGCATATGCCTAAGTAGGTTACCTTTACCTTTCTTGCTGTCGAATATCGTGGCGTTGGCAAACTCCTCAAATAAAGTACCTAAAACTTCGTATCCGGCGATCTGAATCCCGACAACGGCTGGGTTCATAAAAACTTTGTTTTGTGTTTCTTTCTGAATTTCTTGAAGAACTGGAGCAACAGAACTCAGTGGATCCAGTTCGCGGTCAAACGTTCCAGCGAGTAAATCTTGTTCATGTTCCAGAAAAATTTTCGCAACTTCTTGAACGAGTTTGTTGATAGCCATAGCACGCAAAAACTTAATTCTTTCTTCAGGAGGGGCCTGTTTCGTTTTTTTGACCTCTAGCTCGACAATTTCTGTTAGTAATTTACAAGCCTTATCAAAAGGTATAAATCCCATACGGTATCCATCTTCTAAATCAACAATATTATAGCAAATGTCGTCAGCAGCTTCCACTAAAAAAGCTAGAGGATGACGTACCCACCAAGCGTAGTCAGGATGACGCTGGATTAAACCTACTGTTTCTGCGACAGTTGTAAATAAATCTTTTTCTGATTGAAAGAATCCGTGCTTTGCCAGACTTTTTCCGGACTTATCATTAATAATCTCAGGGCTAATAAATGATTCTTTCGGATACTTCATGAAAGCAGCCAGAGTGGGGCAGGTAAGTCTCATTCCACCTTTCTGCGGTTGCATTTCCAACCTGCTCAAAAGCCGAAATCCTTGAGCATTACCTTCAAATCGATCTAAATCAGCTTTTTGACCAGGGTTTAAATCTTGATTTGTTATTTTATACCAACGCTGAAAACCATCCCGGATCGCATCCTCTCCAGCATGACCAAAGGGAGGATTGCCAAGGTCATGGGCTAGACAAGCTGCCGAGATGATATCCCCGAAATCGGAAGCCATAAATTCTTGGAGACCGTGCCTATTAATAATTTCATATCCTACTATTGTTCCAAGGGAGCGTCCGACACAGGAAACTTCTATACTATGGACAAGACGGGTGCGAATGTAATCATTTTGTGATAACGAAAAAACCTGAGTCTTGTCCTTAAGGCGACGGAAGGGAGAAGAAAAGATTAATCTATCGCAGTCCCTTTGAAAGGCAGTTCGTGCATCTTCAGAACGCTCTGATTCGGTTTTCCCCAGTCTTTGTCTCGTTAAGAGCTTGTTCCATTCCATCATTTTATCTCTCTGCCTCTAAAAAATTACAACGAGGTTTGCTTGGAAAGAAAGAATACTGCTAATAGATTTTCTTCGACAATACTAGCTTGTTTTGGTGAGGGTTTGCTTTTGCAAAAGGCTTCTGCAATCATATATGCTCTCGTCAGTTACAAGACCATAGTGATCTCATCTGCCTTGGCTGTCAAGAGTCTGTCTAAACCATGAATCTCAATCATCCTCATACTCAGCCCAGGAATTTGGGGTTTCTGAGACGGCTACCTTTAAGCTGACTCCTTCTGGTAACCGGCGTTTGGTTTCGTCGTAAATGTATTTGGCGATCATCTCTGCGGTGGTTTCATATTCCGGTGGCATCACGTCATTGAGTACACAGTGATCTAATCCGCCTTTGGTGACGTCGCGTTTTGCCCAACGGAGGGTTTTGAAATCGGCTACCATGACCTCGTGAGGGCAGTATTCTGAGGAGTGTAGCTTCTGGGTTGTGGCTTCTATCCGCACTCGATAGGTATGTCCATGCATCCGTCCGCAGGGTCCATCGTAGTCTTTGATGAAGTGGGCGCTGTCAAAGGTGAATTCTGTTGTGACTTTCCATTTTGGCATTGTTTTTCCCTCATGCGATCGCAACCCTACCCGATTCGGAGAGCATAAGGACCCCATCAGCGGCGGTTGTACCAAACTTTAATTATAATCTAGGCTTGAACAAAAATATCACCGGACTCAGCCCTGATATGAAGCGCTTCTTCTGATTTTCAATTTGGGCTACCGACTTCCCAGAGAATGATTGCCGGAGTCTCCTGTCTCATCACTAATCACCCGAATTTTCCCGTCTTTTAAAGGTCGTCAAATTAGCTCGATTCTCTGTTGTCTTAGCTGAGTTACATCCCAGGAGAGTACGTGAGAAAATGGTGTAATCTTTGTTCATTTTTTAATCCCACAACTTTCGCGAGTTCTGGTAACATTTTTGGTTTTATTTCCAACAACATTCCTATCTGGATATTTTTAAAGGCTTCATAACTTCTCACCTCTGAAAACAGGTTTTTATAGTTTTCTAGGTTTTTATACTTTTCACAGGATTCATCCATTAGGGAGAGGGTCGGCTTGGCTGGTTTTGGTCAATGATTGTCCTGCTCTGGCTTTCAGCACCTTTTTTTCATTATACCCGGCCCAGAGTGACAGAAGAGGGATGTAGGTCTCCCCCCAACAAACTCAAAACCCAGGAAAGGGGCCGGAGGAAATTCTCAAACCTTTTAATTTATCACCCCTTGACAAAGCATCGACCAGTCTGTTACATTTATTTACATAAGTTTACGAAGCTTTACAGCGAGGTTGACCATGATTCTCTTAACTGCTTTATTTATCGTCGGTTGGGTTGCGGTCGCCGTATTAGGGACCCAAGCGTATTTCCGAGGCGAACAGTCCAAACCCATCCATGAGCGGAACTGGCGTTCTCAGTCCTTTGAAACCCTAGCTGAGTCGATTACTGGAACGGAGATTGACTACAGCAAGCGAGTCCCTGCCTACGAAATGGATGCCTATGCCAGCAGCAATCTGCCGTCTTAATGGGTCAAGATGAAGGCCAGATTCCTGAAAAATTAGACCCCGCTTCGGTGGATTATGCGGGGTTCAATCATCAACAAAAAGGGGAAGCAGTGGAATGCCTCCCCTTTTTGTTGGCAAATTGCCAAAAAAACCCTAAGTCCCCTCGGGTTTATGAACCACTGCGGGAAGGCGGCAAGTGAAACTGGACCCGACTCCGGGCTGACTTTCCACCGTAATACTGCCCCCCATCATGTGACAGAAATTCTGACCGATCGCCAACCCTAAACCCGTCCCCCCATATTTGCGGGTATATTTCTCATCCGCTTGGACGAACGGCTGAAAGATTTTCTCGATTTGTTCGGGAGTCATGCCAATCCCGGTATCCCTGACGGTAAATACGAAGATAGCTGCATCGGGATTGGGGTCCAGTTCTCCAGTGGGGGTCACGGCCTCAATCCGGTCCACGGAAAAGGTGATTTGACCATTATGGGTAAACTTGGCGGCATTACTGAGCAGATTGAGCAGGACCTGCTTCACCTTGGTGCGATCGCCCGTCATGGTCCCCAGGTCATCTCCATACTTAACCTCTAGTTGATTGCTATTTTTCAAAATTGACAACTGGGTATGACTTTGCACTTCCGCAATCAGGGCCGCCATATTAAACCGTTCTAAATAAAGCTTGGTATGACCGGCTTCAATTTTAGAAATATCCAGAATATCACTAATAATGGTTAGCAAATTTAAACCGGATTGATGAATTTGGTCTAAATCTGCGACAAATTCCTCTAAACCATCTTCTTGAGCCTGATCCCGCAATAGGTCACTATAGCCGAGAATCGCATTCAGAGGAGTTCGCAACTCGTGGCTCATGGTGGCGAGAAACATACTTTTAGCATGACTCGCGGCTTCCGCTGCTTCTTTGGCCTGTTCTAATTCTAATTGAGTTAATTTATTCGCCGTGATATCCCGAATAATAGCCAAAACTTGTTGATGACCGCTGACCACCATGCGGACCTCAAAATAACGACGGGTTTCATTAATAAACCAATCATATTCAAAGACCTGGGTATCATCGGTTTCTAGGGCAATATGGACATATTTTAAATAGAGACGGGCTAATCCTGGGGGTAAAATACTGTCGAGATTTTGAGTTAATAACTCTCCGGCAGGTCGCAGCAGGGTATCGCCCCTTCCCCCCTTAAAGTCCATAAAGGTCCCATCTTGACTAAATTGCAACATTAAATCGGGAA
Organism: uncultured cyanobacterium; assembly: GCA_963821735.1. Lineage (GTDB taxonomy): Bacteria > Cyanobacteriota > Cyanobacteriia > Cyanobacteriales > Laspinemataceae > Laspinema. The sequence goes on along the minus strand of CAWGFK010000055.1, from coordinate 1,350,618 downwards.
TCGCCTCTAAAAGGGCGCGATTTTTGGATTCACTTTGGTGCAATGCTTCCGCACGCTCCTCTAGGGTGGCGATCGAGGCTTTAAGTTGCTCGGTCATGCTGTTAAAGGATTCCGCCAGCAGAAAAAGCTCGTCATGGCTGCCGACAACGATGGTTTGATCCAGGTCCCCTTCGGCAAGGCGTTCAGTGGCTGCGGTCATTTCCTGTAAAGGGCGGGTGATGGAACGAGCCAGGAACAAGGCGAAGAGAGTACCCGCCAGGGTGGCGCTGATCGCGGCCATGATCCCTTGATTGCGAACCGATGCCATTTTGGCACGCAACTCGGCAGTGGAGAGGCCGATACTGACAGCGCCTAGGAGTTGATCCTCGCGGGTGACGGCTTTTCCGGCAATCAGGCGATCGCGTTGCCATTCAAAGACGGTTTGCTTGCTGTTAACCAGAATCACCCCCAAGGCATCGGGTTCGGTATTGTAGCGCCAAATATCATCGCTATAAATATCGGCTACAATTCGTCCATCGGCGGCATAGATTCGCCCGACGACCAAAATTTCCTCACTGCCGAGTTGTTCGAGGATTTCTTCTAAAAAGTCAGCCTGTTGATTCTGGAGGGCATGAGCGGTGGTGACCGCTAAGGTCGTTAGGACGATTTCAGCTTGATTTTCGAGTTCGGTGTGAAAGTTTTGTTGGGTGCGACGAAGGAAAAGCCCGGTGACACTGCCCACGGTGACAATTGCTAACGTGGTCATGGCTAAAGTTAGTTTGCTGGCAAGGGAAAGCCCTTTTTTCCTGTTAAAGATAACCATGCCACTCACCTATCTTGTACCCTTACATATAACTCCGGCATTTCGACCTGACATTGACCCAGAGCCACTCTATCAAGTTGGACAGTTTCTGCAAACTGGGGGAGTCGAGCTTGGACCTTCTGGCTGTGGAGTATATAGGGTTTCCCACAGTGTTCAGGTACGTTTTTGGAGTGCGAGCATCTTGCTCGGTTGGGACAATAGGGAGCAAGCTGTTTGTGCTCAGGCACAGGCTCCGCAAACGCACTCGTCTGCTCTAAATATCTGTACCTCATGAGCCCAGGAACCCCTAGATCGAGGTGGGAAGGAGTGATCCCATCCAGGAGAATGGAACGATCGCCGTCGGTCCTCGGGACCGTCGTGAAACTGGATGGCGAGAGGTCTTGAGACGATGCGGGTACGGATTGACAACCCCACTTGATCGCCTTGGCGATCGAACTCACCTGCGCGATTGTTCTTAAGTTGGTTTTGAACATGAGGTTACGGTTTGGGTTGGCACAGCGATGGTAGATTAAGAACTCAATGGTATTATGAAATGCTCGCCCACCAATGCCCTCGGGGAGCGATAGGGGTTCGGTTGATTGAGAGTCCCTGAATCAAAATGGGCATAGATGCGCGATCGCCACTCAATGAGCGCTTGAGCGCCACCGCTGTTTTTCCCAAGAAAAGGTGGTCTGGTTTGGACGAAGCCAACGGTCCTAGGAGAATCGTTGGGAACCGGATCTATCATTAGGGGGAAGACAACCGGGCTTCTTCATCAACTTTTTACTCATGAGTAACTTTCTTTGGGCCACCCACCCGGTTTCTTGTCCTCTTGATCTGCTCCTGTTACCGATGTCCTAGACGATCAACCTTGGCTCCTGTCAGCTTTGCCGTTCCGAAATTCAGGGCGATCGCGAGTAGTTATACTCATCGATTACCCTGGCTCCCATCAGATTGACTGCCCTTTTAAGTCAATCCCATGCAGAATACTCCAATGACTTGATCATTCTACCAAATCCCGTTGACCCGATGTTGAGGCGCTCAATCCCTCAGTCATTTTACGGTTTTTTTTTCAGCGCCCAGAAAAAATTTCATCAAAACTCAAGCGATTCTCTTAACCCACTGTTCCAGACTGCATCCGCATCCTGAAACCTTGTACCAGGAAGAGGTTAAAAATTCTGGCCAAGAAAGGAAATCCGGTGCAACCTTCCTGGGAGAAATTCGCCCCGAAAGTGGGGGTAGAGGTCTCTGGGTAAAATCCACAGGAGGGATGAGGGCGATCGCACTCAAAACCCCCCACCGGATTTCTGTACCCCCGGCGATCGCACAGCCGGGAATAGGGGATTGTGTTGCACCCGATCGCATCTTGGCATCCTCCCCCTCAAAGACAGGGCAGTTCTCCCCTAGCGTCCCGTGAGCTATTTCCCCGCCCCCCTTGCGCTTAATTATACTTTTCTACGGACCATGATACATTCTGGGGAGGTTTGACCATCACCGGAAGACAGACTGTAAAGGTCGATCCGCCCTCAGCCTGACTGTCCACAAAAATCTTACCCCCCATCAACTTGCAAAACCGTTAACCGATCGCCAACCCTAAACCCGTCCCGCCATATTTGCGCGTGGTCGAGGGGTCAGCTTGGGCAAAGGCCTTAAAGATATGCTGCTTCTGTTCCGGGGTGATGCCGATTCCTGTATCCTTCACCCGAAAAATCGCATATTCCGTTGCGTTGACTTCCTCAGATTCTGTGGGAGAGTCAGCCGGAGATAGGGAGGGAGATTGCGTTGACTCATCCTTGGCGGTTTTTTCCTTTCTAATCTTTTTAACGGACATAGAAATCATCCCGGATTCCGTAAATTTAGCCGCATTACTCAGCAGATTTAACAACACCTGCTTCACCTTGGTGCGATCGGCATACATACTGCCCATATTGCGCGGGCATTGGATTTCCAGGGTATTGCCATTTTTCTGAACTAACGGCAAAACGGTCGTTTGCACTTCTAGCAGCAATGTAGAAATATCAAACGTTTCTAAGCATAACGTCATTTTCCCCGCTTCTAATTTAGAAATATCCAGCACATCGCTGATAATTCCCATCAGATTTTTTCCGGCTTGTCTGATTTTTTCTAAGTCGGAAATAAAATCTTCATAGCCCAACTCTTCCGCCTCTTCCTCCAACAAATCCGTATAACCAATAATCGCATTTAGGGGAGTTCTCAGCTCGTGACTCATGTTCGCTAAAAATACACTTTTGGCATAATTGGCGGCTTCTGCGGCTTCCTTGGCTTGTTGCAATTCAAATTGAGCTAATTTACCTTCGGTAATATCCCGAACAATTGCGAGCACTTCATCTTGCCCGCAAACGGCAAATCGCGCTTCAAAATGGCGACGCTTGCCGTTGATAAACCACTCATATTCAAAAACCTGAATCTCCCGAGTTTGTAAGGTGCTATTAACGTATTTTAAATAAAAATCCGCCAGTTCTGGAGGAAAAACCAATTCCACGCTTTTTTGTAACAACTCCCCTTGAGGTTTTAAGATGGTATCCCCTCTTCCTCCTTTGTAATCAATAAAAGTGCCATCTTGGCTGAATCCAAACATCAAATCGGGAATGGCCATGAGTAAGGCCACATTTTTCGCTTCGCTTTGATGCAGGTCCGCCGTGCGATCGGCCATGTTTTCAAAGAGTTCCCGGAGGCGATCGCTCATCGTGTTGAACGAGTGAGTCAGCAGGCCAATTTCCTCATAAGCCGGAATCTCAATGGTTTGGGTGAAGTCCCCTTCCGCAATCCCTTCCGTGGCCGAACCCAACTGGTACAAAGGCCCGGTGATGGACTGGGCCAGTTTTCGCGCCACAATCACCGCCACAAATCCGGTGACCAGAATAGCTAGAAGTCCCCTGGCGATCGCCTCCAACATTTTCTGATCTAACAGGGCCTTAGACAGCTCAATCCGCACGGCAGCGACGGGGTTGCCTTCTACGATCACCGCTTTAAGCGCAATCAAACGCTTATCCTGCCAACGAAAGAGAGTTCGATTCGTCTCTAAAACTTGGCCCACCCAGGGTTCCCCTTCAGGGCTTGCTTCAACCTGGGGAGAATCCTCGGCGATGACTTGTCCGTCGGTTTGATAAATCCGCGTAGAAAGCGCGATTTCTCGTCGCAGGTTCTCCTCCACAAGGGTTTGCAGAAACTGCTCGTTTCCTGCTGTCAACGCATCGCCAACACTGATGGAGATTGCCTCCAGTAACTGATCGGCTTGTCGTTCGAGTTGTTTACGCAGAGTCTGTTGCTGACTCCAAATTGAGATCGCTGTAATAGTCGCCATCGCGACAAGGGTTAAAGTCGTGACAGAGACCGTAAGTTGGGTAGTCAGGGACCGTTTTTTTCCGATGAATTTTCCCATGAAAATGATGTGTTTAGACCCGCCTAGACCCCACCTGGGAATGTCTTGGGGTCAAGACAAACAGGATGGGGCTTGAATTGCCTCTATTATGAACTTTTTTATCTTTAATTGCTCGACGTTGATTCACACCCTTGCGAATGGTTATAAGCGAATTTGACAGCGTTGAGGTCAATCTGTTATATTTATTTACATTTTGTAAAAATTCTCGTCATCATATTTGGAAAACTTAGCCTCCAGTTTTAACGGCGATACCGCTCCATCAGGACGATGAGAGCCACCCCATCCAGGATAGAGGGGTGGCTCTCATCATGAAACAATTATTTAAGCATCAGCAAGTACCTAGGGATTGGTGTTCCGGTTCCAGGTCCTCCAGACGAGTTAACCCGAATCCTCTGAATGGTCCGGTGGGGTCCGGTGGGGGGTGTCATGACATCTGGGTCCCGGAGGCTGGCGATCGAGCAAACCTGTCGCTTTCCAGGCCCAATAGACGGTAAAAGCCCGACCCAATTCTTCAAAGGCTTTTTTCAATTCCTCTGATGACTGAATCGATTGATGAGTCGTGGGGGTTGGTTGTCCGTTCATGGTGGTAAATCAGGAGTTAAGTTTAGAGATTTCTACTATCAGCGATCGCCCAGAAAATCGCTGTGATCCAATGCAGCGATCGCGCCTTGATAAAAAATAGCCGTTTAGGGGTCAGGGAAATAACCGACCAATCCGGTTCCCATTGAGTCAAGCTGCGATCGTAATTCTTCCGACAACTTTCTCCTTTGCCAATCTCTAGGTTACCTCCCCCCACGCATCCAAGTCTCCTGGATCATCCGTTCCCCCGGTGGAATCCCATCGTTCTGTTTTTCCTGCCCGTCTTGCAGTTGAGAGGGATCAAGTTTCGGATCCAAATTTGGATTTTCTGCTGTTGTATTAATCTCAGAATCGATAGCGCTAGGCGGTTCTTGAGCGTTGGAAAAGTCAACTTGCTTGGGTTCAGTTTCAGACATGGTTAGACTCCTGGGATGTAAATCAAAAATCAACAGGCAGAGACAAGCACTAAAAAAATTGTCCCTTAACTTCTTAAAAACTCTCTCAAAATCGCTAAAAAATACTTAGCAATGATTTTATTTTTGATAAAAAATAATAAAATTGCCTCTACCCATAGGAAGAAATGAGAAACCGGGGGAAAAGTAATACGGAATTCGGTTGTTAAAGGTCTATAAAAACCCACACCCTCAAGGGTGGGGCTACACAGACAAAGCCTGCCTCCGCAGGCTGAAGAGTAAAATAGGTCTTTCACAACCGGATTTGGTATAAAGTGGCAACACCAGGCAGGGGATAAATTTCCCGTCAGGTGTTGCCACTGAAACTGCCTATAAAAGAGCAGTCGGGCAGGTATAACCCACCCGACTGCTCTTTCTCACTCCTTATTTAACCGAGTGCCACACCACACTCCGCCCAAATCGGGGCAACATTAGAAAAACTAGAAACGATAACCTGCACCCACCAGCAGGCTAAAAGCAGCCTCATCCGTATTGCGATAAGCATCAAACGCAACTTTGGCATCCCCAAACAGCACGATGTTGTCCTGAACAACGGCCTCCACTCCCGTGGCAAGCGTTAAGGCATCTTGGTTACCCAGCGCTGTTTGTTGACCGCGTTCGGTGATGAAGGAATAACCCCCGCCAACGTATAAGTTAGCGTTATTCGTCACAGGTACATCGAGAGATAACATCGGAACCAATGCTGCCGCATTATTATTAATTAAGGCCGATCCGCGCACCGATAAGGCCGAATTCGGAACTTGATAACGACCTTGGACGTTACCGCCATAGCTTTCACTGCCTTGTCCCTCATCCCAGTTGTGAACGTTACCACCGAGACCCGCACCGATATAGTGACCCGCCATTCCTTGCTTGCCGGTGAGGGTTTGTAACCCTTCGGCATGAGCGGCACTACTAGAGAGGATTGCCGGGATGATCATCACAACGGACAACGCAGACAGAGTTGCAACAGACTGAAGAATTCGTTTCATAAGAGTCGGTTGGTGAATGAAATCTTGACAACCGTTGATACTTTGACTGTAGGGGGTGAGGGTCATGGACAGGGGAGGGGATGTGGAAGTATTTAAAGTGACTGTTACCCCGTCGGGTTGTCTCCCCGGATATTTCCCTGAACGAGAGGGAAATTAGCTGGCGCTGTCAGGATTCCAGTCATCCGGTAACGAGGCGATCGCCCGAAGGTATAACCGAGGAAAATCACCCGAATCCAGACAGTCCTCAAACTGGCAAGGGAACTGGAACAAGTGGAGGCCATCTCAGTCCTTTCCAGGTGCGATCGCATCAAAGAGAAAATCATCTCACCACAAAAAAATCGGTTGAGTTTCCCACATCAACTCAACCGACCCATCCGGACAAAATGCCAAACCCTTGAGCTTAAACCGAAGGACGATTGACCATAACTTTATCCAGCAACTTTTGCTGAGTTATGTAACCCAACTCATAACAGTATCCCGGCAATAAATCTAATTTCTGCCGGACTCGTTGACAAGCTTTGCTCCGTCCAAACTCTGTGGGTTTACTCATCACCCAGTTGACATGAGCTTCTTTATTCAGCGCTTTGCGGATTTTAACAATCTGCTTGATTAATTTCCGGGCTTTTTCTGCATCATCACTCTCTAAATACTCCCACTGACCGTAATTAGATACAGCATATTTATGGGATTTATCTAATAAATAATGCAGGGCTTTAAACAGCAACTTTAAATCTGACTTCATCAGCATTTCCACCTTTAAAGTCTTCTGCATGATTTCCGAATCGCTCATGCTAATAAATTTCTGTAAATCACAGAACTTGTATTCCAAAGCCGAAACCGCTTTATAAATATCATCCAAGGTCCGGTCAATCTCATCAGAAATCAATTGTTGTTGTTCCGGCAGAAACAGAGTCCCTTGATGAGCGCGATAGGCGATTCCTTCTAATACCGGATAGTCACAAATCCCCGTTTTCCGATATTCGGAAGTAAATCGAGCAATCAAGCGTTCCTCATACCGTTCTTCTTTAGAAGGGTTAGGACGGTGGCGATTCAAGTTCATTTGGCGAATATTTTCTAACCACTCTCGCACCGCTGCCTCCACCTCGGGATTATGAGAAATTTTGGTATTTCTCCCCCGCGCATGAGCGACGGTAATATAACAAGCGGTGATACTCGTAATCGTCGAGAGCATAAAGAAGAATAACGAAAATCCCAACCGGGAAAAATTGAGGGCGAATAGATTTCCGAAGAAATTACTAGAGGCGAGGCGAACCTCTTCCACCCCCGAGGTGATTTCTCCATATTCGTTAAAATAACGACTAAAAACCAGGGGTAATTCTCGGTTGAGAAAAATTAGGTCATTTCCCAGTTCACTGCGAGTTTTCAGCTTTTCTTCCCAGTCCTCTCGAACTGCAAAGGTTTCGCTACGGATGCGATCGGCTTTTTGGCAGAGGGGTAGGTTTTCCTCCGGGACGCGACTCCAATCTCGTTCGCGATCGGCGACGGCACCATTCGTTTCCACATAGAGAGAATCCCAACGCGGATCGGTACGCGGAATTTGGGATAACAATTGGAGGTTTTCCTGACATTGAGCAAAGGTGCGTTCGTAGGCGTCCGTATTAGGTTCTATTTGGCGAATTTTGCGGTCATGTTCTTCGATTAATTCTTCCGCCAGTTTATAGCTTAAGGCAGGACGGTTGTTAATTAATTCTGAGCCAATTCCTGCCACGAAAGATTGCAGAATACTCATCAGTAAAAAACCCGCAAACCCCACCTGCGCCCAATATTTTTTACCGGGTCGGTTTCCAGCAGTGGCAGTTCCGGCGAGGTTGGTCCAATTGAGGAGAATTAGGTTTAAGACAAAACTGGCGACGGGCGCTACCCAAATATTTCCTAAACCTTTAAAGGCAAACAACAGAATGGGAAAGTTGGTGATGGCATTAATTAAGGTGGCCCCGGAGACAATATCGGCAGTAATTTCCGAATCTCTGCGGACATCTCTGGGGACAAAGGCTTCGCCATCAAAATGCCTAGGGTTGGCTTGGAGGAAGCCTAAGACATAGAGAATGGGGGGTTTAGGGTTAAGGGAATAATATAAATTCCAAAACCATCCTTGCCGTCGGGACCGTTTGACGAGTCCCACATAGTCGGGATTTTTTTCTAACCATTGAATTAATAACAAATCGTCGCTGAGTGATGCTGAAGGGCGATGCGATCCGTTCAGCGGTTCGAGTTCATTAGAGCGCACTAAATCGAATTTGTCGCTTTTCATAGAAGGTGTATGCCTACCGAAAAAGTGTCGGGAAACCCTGATTGCAGTGGAGGTAAGGTCCGCAGAATTCTGAGCGTCAGAGTATGCAGACTAAGATTGCGATCGCCCTGGGAAGTAGGAGGGCGCAACTCTTGAGAGTGGGAACGGTTTGGGCTAAATACGCAAGCTATCACGGAATCGGGTTTAGCTTTGAAATGCAATAAACGAGAAAATATTTCCGGCTAAATTGCGGTAATCGGTAGTGCATACAGCGATTTTGAGTTGAGAAGTGGGCAGATGGATTGCCAACAGGGGTTGGCGGATGCTCAGTTTGGCAACAGGTCTTGCTTATTTTACTAAAGCAAATCCCAAGTTGTGGGAATTTTGGACAAACTCTGCGGAAACTCGCGGCATAGCAAGGGAAGAGAGTTTTTTGGGGCGATCGCCCTCCAGGCAAATTAGGGTCCTTCCTCTTCCACAGGATCCTTTGACCATCCCTGACCCCATCGGATTCCCCCTCCTGGGGATTGGCAAGAAATGCGCGGGCATGGGGGCCTAAATTGACAGGTTTACAGTGAGGACTCCCTGAGACTAAAGACCCGGAAATTTACCGATTCAGAATATCCCTAAGTTGGTGCAAGGTTTTCCTTTTTAATTAAAACCCCAAAAATTCCAGAATTACGGCAATTTATTGCCCGGATTGTCCTCAACTAGCACAGATAAGGAATAAAACCTTTATCCCGTGGGTTTTTATTGTCATCTTGGATTCTCGGTTCAAGAGCGTTCTCCCCTCCATAGTATGGCTCAACCCTTTCCATTGCTACATCTTAAGTACCAAAAATAGAGTTCGATTCAGGGTTTTTTCAATCGGATCTCTACCCTAGGGGATGCGTTTTAGTTGCACCACTTGATTTAAAACTTGTTAGCAATTTGTAATCTATTAATTAAGAAAAAAATAGGCTTGACGGAAAATCGAGCTTTCTAAATGTCAGACTGTTCTGAAGGTTTGGGGAACGGTTCGTAGTCAATCTCGAAGGCTTCAGCGAGGACTCGACGGGCTTTTTCCGCCCAATTTGGGTCTTGTTTAATGCGATCGCGAAAGCTTTCGGACACGCGAAGGGTGATCAACGCACTCAAAGGCTCGTTGCGCTCGGTCCGAAAGCTGAGTGATTTACCAAAGTCTGGGTTTCCCCCCGGTCTTCCTCGTCCCACTAGGCCCTCCTGGGTTGAAAGTCAGCCCTGATTATAGCAGAGTTGAGGGTAGGACAATTTAAGCGCTGCTTTTTTTAGAGCCACGAGATTTTACCAGGAATACCGGGGTGATTGTTGACTCCCTCTTCGTCGAATTATTAGACTTTTAGCAAAATTTTAAAAAGCAGTTTGGCGTTTGTAAGAGGGGTTGGCGGACTCGCTCATCGAATGGAAGTAAAAGGTCTATTCTTGCTTGCTCCTATTCAATTGCTTTGTCTACCCAATCCACGATCGCGTGATTGACAAACTCCGGACTTTCATCATAAACCACATGACCGGCATCGGGAATCGTTACCAATTGGATGTTAGAATTTAAGTTAGCCAATTGCACCGCACTCCTAAAAGGAACAATCCGGTCCGCTTCTCCCCACAGTAATAACATCGGCAGGGTTAATCCCGGTAATAAATCGGTGATAATTGGGCTATATTCCGGGTCGCTGCGGGTGAGGGAGAGGCGATAAAAGACTTGCAATGCTCTTTGATCTCTTGCCGGGTTTGCAAAGATTTCGACTAATTCATCATCCACTAAGTCAGGATTTTGATAGATTTTTCGCAGAACAAATCGTAATAACCCCGGTTGCCGGACAATTTTAAATAGCGGCCATAATAACAGGGGAGATGAGAAAAATTGCTCGATCGCCCTCGCCCAAGCGGGGGGTTGTCTCGGTTGCGGGTCCGGTAGGGTGAGCATGACTAATCCTTGGGCCATTTGGGGATAGGTTGCAACCGTAGTTAAGGCAATTAATGCACCCAGAGAATGGCCGATAACGACAGCAGGTTTCGCAATGAAACTTCGCCAAAAATCATAGACTAATTCCGCCCATAAACTGACGCGATAATTGGCGGAGGCTTTTTCGGAAGCACCAAAGCCTAAAAAGTCTAGGGCGTAAATGGTATGATATTCGCTAATGGGTCTTAAATTGAACCGCCATTGTCCCAAGGAAGAACCGAATCCATGCAGAAAAATTAAGGGGATGGCATTCGCTTTAGCTTGAGGCGATCGGATATAGGTGTAACGGATTTGATATCCGCGCCAAATCCAATCCCGTTGAGCGCCGAGGGGGGGTGTGTTGGGGGGTGTGTTAGGTTGCGATCGCATGGTTAAGGTGAGAATTGGGAGATGGGGGAGAATTGGGGGAAAATTGGGGGTTGGGACTATTATTGTATGGATTATCGATTTATGGCGAGGGACTGGGGAGGACCTGTCGGTGGGACCATCGGGTTTTGAGGGACCCGGCCTCCAGTTTGTTACAAACTGTCATGAATTTGGGGCGCGTCAAGGGGTATAGTAAGAGCGATCGCCTCTTTGCGCTGTTGAGGAATCGTCGTTTTGCCAAAACCGTCATCTGCAACCCCCGACCTTCCCGCCACCCGAATCCTTGCAATTATTAATGGCAAGGGGGGGGTGGGGAAAACCACGTCTTCAGTCAATCTCGCGGCTACGTTTGCTGAGCACCAGCGCATCCTCCTCGTGGATGCCGACCCTCAAGCTTCGGCAACCTGGTGGGTTCAGCGTAGCAAAAAAGGCTTTGCTTTTGATCTGGCGCAGGAGACGGATCCGAGTCTCTTGAGTCAATTACGCCAGGTTGAAGGTTACGATTTAATTGTGGTGGATACTCCTCCGGCATTGCGATCGCAAGCATTAGCGGCGGTGGCGAGTGCAGCGGATTATGTCCTCCTGCCGACTCCCCCAGCACCGATGGATTTAGCGGCGCTGATTGAAACCGTGCGTGAGGCGATCGTCCCTGTGGCGGTGGCGCATCGGGTGGTTCTGACTCGGGTGGATTCCCGGTCTTTGGGAGAGGCGCTGGAGGCTCAAAACACGCTGATGGAAGAAGGAATCCCCACCTGCCATGCGTTCGTTCGGACCTTTAAAGCTCATGAACGGGCGGCCCTTGATGGGGTGGCGATCGCCCAATGGCGTGGCAAAAATGCCAAAGAAGCTCAGGCGGATTATCGTCGGGTAGCTGATGAATTACAGCGTGATTGGAGAAACTGATGCCTAGAAAAAAAATTGCTGATTTAATTAGAAACGAAGCACAAAAAACGGGTGATTCTGAAGTAGAATTTGCGGAAAATCCTCAAGTTGAACCCATTGAAGTAGCAGAGGAAACTTTAGGTTCGGAGTTAGAAGCAACAGTCACAGAGTTGCAGACGGCGTTACAGGAAGCTCGGGCAAAAGATGGCGCGCTCGATCGCACCCTGGCCGAAGTTCAATCAGAATTGGAGCAACATCGTAGTCTGATCCAAAACTTAGAGGGTCAGCTCAATCAAGCCGAACAGCGCAATGAAGAATTCGGTCGTCTCAATGCGGATTTACAGCAGCAATTGCAGGACCAAAAAACTCAGGTGAAACAACTAGAGTCAGAATTAGCCGCTGCGAAAAAGCTGGCGGAACAGGAAAAAACTGTCCAAACGAAGTTAACCGCTGAGTTGGAGAAACAAAAACAAGTCAATCAAAAACTCACGAAAGAGGTTGAGCAACTCTCTCAAGTTCGTGCGGAATTAGAGGAGACCAAAAAATCGGCAATTCAACTGGCGGCAGCGAATGAAAAAGCCCTGCAAGAGTTGACGCAACTTCAACAAAAATCGCCTTCATCAAACCCGAAAAATTTACCGATGAGAATCTCGCGTCCGACGACGGCAGATCAAAATACTTTCCCTCCGTTTTCGACAACGGACCTCACTTGGATGGATTAATCCCAAGGAGCAGCGGCCCCTTGGGTGACCCCCGAGGGATAACATCCCTCAATCTGAAGTTTTAATCATGTCGATCGCCGCCACGACTTGTTGAATGGCAACCGCTTGTTCATGGGTGGCGAGGGAAATTTCCTGAGCACTGGCGGTCACTGCGTCGATCGCATTCAGCACTCCGGTTAAGGAAACGGCTGTTTCTTGCACAATTTCAAAATTGACCTGCACGGTTTTTGTTCCTTCTTGAGTCGCCTTGGATGTTGCCACAACTGAGCTTTGGATATCTCCTAATAAGATATTAATTTTATCGGCACTTTGGCGAGAGCGATCGGCGAGTTTGCGAATTTCTGTAGCAATCACGGAAAACCCTTTTCCGCGATCGCCAGCACGGACGGCCTCCACTGCGGCATTGAGGGCTAACATATTGGTTTGATCGGCCAAACTCCCGACGAGGGAGGCGATCGTTCCAATTTGACGCGCTCCTTCGTGGAGATGGTCGATTTGGAGGGCGATCTCTTCTACATTGTCTTTGAGGGTGGTCATTCCCTCCAGAGTGCGATCGACCGATCGCGTTCCTTCCGTGGCGATCGTTTGTGCTTCTTGAACCCCAAAATTCGCCGTGGCACAGGCATCGGCAACTTGTCGCGAAGATGCCTTTAATTCATTCATTTGATCCAATGCCTCCTCGACTGCTCTGCGTTGACGCTGTTCGGTTTGCAATGCAGCAGTTTTTGCCTGTAATAAAGCGGATTTTTCCTGAATTTGTTGTTCCAACTCATCGGTTTGCACGATTGCTTTATCCGTCAGGGGACGAAGCAAGATTACCATCCCTCCCGTTCCTAACAGGGTCAGAATGGCAATGGCAATCCCGGTATCGAAAATCTGTTTCTGCACAGGTTGATAGAGTTCCTGACGCTCCATTTTCACCGCTAATCCCCAATTGGCAATGGCGATCGGATTAAAGGCAATCACTTCGGGAATATCGCTCATCCGGTCCGATTGCATCAATCCCGCTTCTCCCGCTACCGACATTTCTATCGCATTTTCCACCGCCCTAGAGATGCGATTAGGGTTATTAATGGCCTCAAAAAAAAATTGCACTCTGCCATTGGTCACCGTTCCTAAAATAATCTCCCCGGTCTCTCCCAACCCCGAATGATTTTGAACGATTTTTTCTAACCGAGGAACTTTAAACAACACCAAATCTCTACCGATTACCTGCCGGGTTTCGTTGTTGATCAGCGTTTCCACAATTAAATAAGAAATTCCCGCAATTTCGACGGGACCAATAAACACCGATTGGTTCCCTCCCAATGGCATGATTTGCCAAAATTCCTCGGGAATGGCTAATCCGATTTGAGTCACGGGTTGTCCAGTCATATCAAACCGGATAATCCCTTCAATCTCCTCTGATTGATTGAGGGCATCGGTTAAAATATCGGTCGAAACCCGCACTAATTCATTTCGTTGAATTTGCCCTTGATTATATGCCGCTAACTGATTCCGCGCTCGGGTCCGACTGGCAATTTGTCCGCCAATATCCTGAGTTCTTAAGAGGAATTCTTCGATCGCCAAGGTGCGAGTTTGGGCCGCAAATTCGAGATTGCGTTCCTCTGCTTGTTTGAGTCGTTGCGACAGGGGCATAATACTGGCGATCGCCACACTCGCACCAATCGCTAGTGCTCCCAAGGCGGAATAAATCAGCAATCTGCTCTGTAACTGCAAAGCCGAGTTTTGCTTTCCTTGATCAGTCTTCGCCATTCCAACCCCTTCCTAAGTTCTGTGCGAAGTAGAGCGACATCAACAAACTCAATCCCCCTCAACAGTCGAAAAAAACTGTCATTCGTGCTGATGCAGGAATGCAGGCATTTTTTGTTAAAGATTACAGTTCAGTTGAATTATGCCACCCTACTTATCTGTGTTTTTCTCCTCTATTTTATCCAGAATTTAGTTTTTTTGCGAAGCACAATTAATCGATGAATCAGCTCACTCCCTCTTTGATGCTCCTCTTGAGGCGCAATCAGTGCTATCCCAAAAACCCCGAAATTACTGGAAAATTGGACAGTCCGGCGAGGGCAATCCCCAGACCCATTGTCTCAATTCATCTTGGGATTCAGTAAATTTAAGCAGAATGACTTCAATAGGCCGTACAATCACTGAGTTTGTTAAATGTTCTGCCCCACTCAAATCTTCAATGGGTCAAATCTGCTTTGATTTAAGTTGGACTATCAAGCTTCAGCAGAAAGATTGTTTTTGGGTGCTTTGACTTGATTCTTGCTCTAAAACCGGCAAACCGAATCGGGGATAACCGGGCATGATTTATTACGAAGTGGATTTCTTCGTGCTTCTATTTGAGTTAAGTTGGGTAAAGGCTGTAATGGACTCAAGTCAGAAATATTATTGCTGCTGAGATTGACTTCAATTAAACGATTGAGAGCAGATAGAGGGGTAATATCTGAGATTTGATTGACACTGAGAAATAGGGTATTTAAGTTAATTAAAGTCTCCAACGGAGTGATATCGGAGATTTGATTTCCACTTAAAAATAAAATCTGTAAATTCGTGAGAGAACTAAGGGGACTGAGATTAGAGAGCGCATTGCTACTCAGAAACAGTTCCGATAGGTTGGTCAGGGTGGTTAAGGGAGTCCCATCGGCAATTTGATTAAAGTCTAAAGACAGTCTCCTTAATTGCTGTAATGACTTTAACGCATTGAGGTCTGAAATTTGATTTCGTCCCAAAAATAGGGTGTCCAGTTGGGTTAAAGACTGCAAGGGGGTGAGGTCTGTAATCCGATTGTCATACAAATCCAGGGTCAACAACTGGGTTAAGGAGGAAAGCGGACGCAGATCAGAAATTTGATTGTCACTTAAATAGAGATAAGTGAGTTGGGTTAGGGAGGCAAGGGGGCTAATATCCGAGATTTGATTGCGACTGAGGTAGAGTAATGTGAGTTGGGTCAGGGAGGCAATGGGTCTGAGGTCGGAGATTTGGCGATTACTAAAGGGGAGGACTTGTCGTCGGGAAAGAATCGCCGAGGCCCGATCGCACTCGGAGGTTCCGGCTTCGGCTAATAAGGCATCTACGGTTTTTTGGGTTTCCGGTGTCAGACTGTCTCGATTCTCACACCACTGGGCAAAGGTTGTATAATTGTCTAAGCGGTTGGATTGGGCCACTGCCGGGAATCTCCCTGCTATGACTCCAGTCAGGGACAGCAAAAGGGCGAGGGCGATTCTCGGAACGAGACGCTTCGCGATCGCACCAGGAACAGTTCTGCGCTGCCCGGATTTCGTTGGGTATTCTCCATTTTGATGTTTCGGGTCAGAACAGGATCTCAAGGGGTTAGGGCGAGGCATTCTCTGGTCCCCACAGGCGATCGCTAATCTCGATGCCGATCGCAGCATAAATCCGGTCGATAAACTCAGTTTAAACATCTTTCTCTCCCCCTGTATTAGATGAGTATTTATCCGTCAGGACTTCCACATGACCTCACTCAAGAGGTCTTTTTCATCATAGAAACTGCTCATCAGGGGTGACATCCCCCTCAAGAAGGTCAGTCCTTTCTAGTTAGATGAAAAACAGAACTCTTCAGTTGCCGATCGCCTCTGCTGTTTTCCCCAAATTTACCAGGGACACTCATCCCCTTGATCCCGGGGTGACGACCAATGCCTTCGTCCCCCCTCACCGGGTTTCCGAGTATTTCGACTCATGGAAAGAGGGCCAGGGGCCTTGGGGTGCAACTAAGGCGATCGCCTTAGTTCCCTCGGGAGGGACAACATTTAAGTGACCTGACAATAGTTTTCCTCAATTAAAAAATGATTAAGATTTATAACTGTCTCAATGGGTGACGGGATTGAGGGGTGAGATACCTCACTCTCTAATTTAGTTCTGGCTGAACCCAATTCCCCTTTCCATCAAGTTTTAAGGGCGTAAATTCAGTTAGATAGGAAGAACCAACCGTGATTCTACGCAGGCCCACTTAGAGAAGTGGAAAGCATACAGGCAAAGGCTTTTTACTGCTTTTTGGATAAAATTCAATCCAGTCTGTCCGAATTTATTTAAAAGATTACGAAAATTTACTGAAGCGCCAAAACCTTACCCAAATTAGGATGAAAAAGGATAAGATTTTACCAACTAAATTAAACGAAAAGCTGACAAAAACTTCTCCTTTCTAAGGAACATTTGAAACCGCGATGAGTCCTAAAATTTTGAGAATGATATTTTTATTAAAAATCCGGAGTAGATGGTGATTACTCTGAACTTGGTGCATCCTACGCAAACTGCCCCCTCCCAAAGCTGGGACTTTCAGGACCAAGACGTGATTCGGATTGGGCGATCGCCGGATAATCATGTCATCCTTTATAGTGCAGTCGTCTCCCGCCACCATGTGGAATTGCATCGGATTGGCTGCAACTGGAAAATCGTTAACTTAGGGACCAATGGTACTTATGTGAACGATAGCCCGATTATCCAATCCCCGGTGATTGATGGGATGATCCTGCGCCTAGCCCGTTCGGGTCCCCAAATTCAAATCCAAAAAAAAGCCCGAGAATTTGAAAATGTGCGAAAGCATCGCCAGGGATTGCTGGCGGGGTAACTCGCCATCAATCCCCCTCAAGTCAGGGGTCAACTCCCGGCGATCGCCTGTCGAATTTCCAAAGCGGTAGCTGGGGCGAGGAGGACCCCGTTGCGATAATGTCCAGTAGCCAACAGCACATTCCCAAATCCCGCTAAGGGACCGATCACTGGCGCGGGTTGCCCTTCCGGACGGGGGCGCAATCCGGACCAAGTTCTCACAATTTCCCCCCGGGCTAAATCGGGACAAAATGCGATCGCCCGTTGCAACACTTGCTGGAGTAATTCCGGATCTCCCTCCATCGGGTCACCTTCCCCGGTAAATTCTACCGTGGCCCCCACCCAATAATCCGTCCCGGGGTAATCACTGCCCTGGCAGGGGACAATATGAACATCATCCCCGGTAATCACAGGTTGAAACTCTCCATTCCCCATCGGATTCTGCAACCGCAGTTGTACCGCTTGTCCCAAAACCGGACGAATCTCTACGGGCGACTCCAGTCCAGCAGTCAGCGGCGTGGAACCCAATCCTGCCGCCATCACTAGCCAATCTACCTCCAGATTGCCCTGAGTCGTTTCTAGGCGATCGCACTGTTTCAAGGAATCCGTTTCCCTGTAATTAATCCGTTCCACCCTCTCCCCAAATCTGAACCTGACCCCGTTCCCTTCTGCCGCCCTGACTAAAGCGCGAGTCAAGACAACCGGATCAACTTGTCCATCTTGAGGAGAATGCACCGCCCCCACGATTTCCACATTGCCCAATTGCGGATACCGTCGCCTCACTTCCTGGGGTTCTAAAAGGTCTAATTGCCAGCCTTGAGTTCGACGAGTCGCCGCCAGTTTCTCCCATTGTGCCATATCCTCACCGGGAAAACAGATCATGAGAATACCTTGCCGGTTAAAGGAAATCGGCATCATCGCCTCTAATTCGGGAATCAGGGTTTGATAGCGCAAAATACTCTGTTCCCGTAACCGCCACAATCGGCCTTTGACTTTATGGCTGATAATTCCCATCAGCACCCCTAAAGCTGCTTGTGTCGAACCTTGGGCTGGTTGATGAGAGTCAATTACGGTAATTTCTAAATTTGGAACTAAGCTCAGTTCATAGGCGATCGCCGCACCCACGACACCGCATCCAATGATTGCAACCCGGGTCATATTTTAACGCTCAATATCTCCCTTGGTTTCCGAACAAGGGTAGCCAAATAACAGGTCAAGATAGGGTGAAAAATGGGAGAATTTCCCATCCCCACCCTATCGTTTAGAATTTAACCTCAGTCAATTTATCCCTTGGGAATCAGACTCAAGAAGGCATCAAAATCTTCAATCGCTTCTGCGTAGTTCTGCACAGCTAGAGAATAGTTACCTGCATCCGCTGCCGCATCGATCGCCTCGAAATCGACGAATAAATCTTTAGCCGTTTGACTGGCAGTTTTTTGGGCTTTGCCACTGAGATTGCGGGAAACGTAGCCCATATCGCGACGTAAGTCACCCAGAGGGCCGTGAATAAATGTCCCCACATTCACCCAATCTCGATTGACAATGAACTGTTCCAGTTCATCCATGCGATCGCGCAGTTCCAGCACATTGCCTTCATACTGCTTGACGATTTCTAACTGAGTAGGCGAGTAGGCGGGGGGTTTGGCCGCTTGCGGCGAACCGCAGCTGACCAAACACACCATCACCAACGCCAAAATAGAAGCGAGAATCGAACGATAACGTCTCATAGCCAGTTTTTTGCCTTTCACTAAAATGATCTTCACCAAAATATATCAAGATTGGGTACGGCGATCGAGGGGTGAGGATTCTCTGAACCCTGTGCGATCGCCCCAAAGTCCATATCCCCAGTTAAACTTCCCGACGCCGAAAAAAGGGAATCAGGGCCTGGGTGACTTCTTCGGACCAATGTTCTTGGGGATAATGTCCCGCTTCTGCCAATTTCACCAATTCGGCATTATTAATAGAACCGGCGAAGGTTTCTCCTTGAGTCAGGGGCAACCAAGGATCCAGAACCCCCCACAAAACTAGAGTGGGTTTGTCCCACTGGGGAAATCCTTCGGCAATTTCTGCCATTGCCTGCTTCAGTTTGAGATTGCGGATCGTCCACAGCAGCGATCGCCCTGCGGCAGAACTTTTCAGAAACGGGCGACGGTAGATATCCAAGTCTGCGTCAGAAATGGTATATTTGCTACCCGCTTCCAGGGTGCGATCGACGAGCAAGGGGTCCTGGGTCATCATTTCCCCCATCAACGGCAACCCGAGTTGCTGCATCTTCCAAGGCAGTTGGGAATCCGGTGTTACCGGGGCATTGAGCACCGCTAACCGCAGGACTTTATCCGGATGTCTCAGGGCAAATTGTAACCCCACAGACCCTAAAAATCCTTGGACAACTAGATAGCAGCGATCGATCTCCAGAGTGGTCAGAAAATTATCTAGGGCAGCAACAAAAGCATCAGGAGTATAGGCAAATTTGCTTTTTTCCGGTTTCCCCGATAACCCAAACCCAATCCAATCCGGGGCGATTGACCGGAATCCTTCCTCAGCGAGTCCGGGCATCACTTCCGTCCAGCAAAAGCTTAGGGAGGGCAACCCATGCAGCAACACCACCGGGGGTTTGTCTGTTTCTTTTGCAGGCTGTTGCTCCAGATAATACCATTCCACGCCAGCGACTTCGACTCGCTTTTCTTCTAGTCCCACAATCCTATTTTCTCAACCTGAATGAATGTTATGAGTTTACTCCCCCAGGGACAAGGGAGCAAGGGGTTTCCCGATTAGGGAAAATGACCCGACCCGGCGTTCGATTACCCGGTGATAGGTTTGACCCCATTTCTATCTCAATCGGACCATCGCCTTTAAACCAGGTTCAATTCTTTTAATGCCGGTAAAAAGTTAGCATTTTCGTGACTGGACCGACTTAATTTAATTAAGGCAAACCGCTCGATCGGTTCTAATTTAGACCATTGTTCTAAGGTCAAAGTAATTCCAAACTGTTGGGCTTTATCTTGCACCCCGTCTGGTATTTCTGCCTCATTCATCCAAGGAGGATTGTCCTCAATGGCTAAGTCTTTGGCCGATTCCCCAGTCCGGTCTAAAACTAACCCTTGCAAAAATTCCCGATACTGGATAATTTCTTCGGGACTCTGACAAGGGGTCTGAATCAGAGATTCCCTGTCCTGTTTGTTAAACTGATTCCAGTGATTCAGTTTGAGTTTAATGCCACAGGTATCTAATTTCAATCGAACTTGCATGGGAATGCAATGGAGAGATTCAACGAAATCTGCTTCAAATTTAAAAAATCGAGTCATAAGTCTTACCTTTGGGATCTAAGAGTAATTGGTTGGGTCTTATAAAATGTATAGCGCGTTTCCAAAAAGGTTAAACCCCGGGCTTCTTAACACAATTACTGTTATTATTAACAAATCTAGGCCAGAACCCCGGTTTCTTGTCCCTTGGACTTATCTGAATTGTTCCAGATTTTCTGTAGATTGGGAATTGTTTTAATCTAATACCAAATCCCGTTGTTAAAAGTCGATTTTCTCTTCAGCCCGCGCAGGCGGGCTTCGTCCGTTTAGCCCCACCCTTCAGGGTGCGGGTTTTTATTCGGTTGCTTCTAAAAAAAAGGGGGCATATGCCCCCTTTTTTATCAAGTAACTCGCAACAGAACCTAGAAGTTCATTTCGGCTGCTTGTACTTTTTCGACCTGCTTTTTCTTCAGGACGAGCATAATTTGAGACAGAGTAACGATCGCAAAGAACGCCAACAATCCTTTAATCCGTCCGGCACTTTGTAGGACGATTTCTCCATCCACCTGACCGAAACCACCGACATTGGGGTTATTGGTCAGTAATTGAGCCGCAGTCACTTCGTCACCTTCCGAGACGATTAACTCAGGACCGGCGGGAATACTATCAACCACCGTCGATCCATCGGCAGTTTGAATGGTAACTTCATAACCGCCGCCTTCAACTTTGGCAATTTGGGAAATTGTGCCAGCAGCCGAAGCATTGAAGACTGTATTATTGCTCTTATCCCCAGTTGGATACACCTGTCCGCGTCCCCGGTTACCACCGACATGAACGGGGTATTTACCATAATGGATATTTTTATCCGTTTCTGGATTCGGAGATAGCACTGGGAAGACAATTTCTTGATATTGTTCGCCCGGTAAGGGGCCAACAATCAACACATTATCCTGACCTTCGCTATAGGGTTGGAAGTAAAGACCCCCGATTTTTTCCTGCATTTCTTCAGGAATGCGATCGGCGGGTGCAATTTTGAACCCTTCGGGCAACATGATTACAGCGCCGACATTCAGGGGTCCGCGTTCTCCACTACCGAGCACTTGTTGCACGCTGGTATCATAAGGAATTTTCACCACTGCTTCAAACACCGTATCCGGGAGGCACTGCTTGAGGCAATTCCACCTGGGTATGTTTTTCAGCAAGATGGCAGTTGGCGCAAACGATCCGACCCGTTGCTTCGCGGGGGGTTTCTGGAGCGGTTTGTTGCGCCCAAAAGGGATAGGCGGCGGCTGACTGAGGTACGGCGATGTCAGAAGCAAGGAAAAGGGCGAGAGTTGCCACCGCCAACAGCACGCCTTTGGCTAAAGTGCGTCCACTCTGCCGCAGGATCCGCGACAAGGAAGTATGTTTCATCGGGAAAGAGAAGAGGTAAGCTAAACAGTCAAACAATGAGAAATTGAAATATATTGCATTCAGCGGCTTTTGGTCGGCCAAAGCGCTTATGACCACCAGGGGTTTTCCCCGGTGCGGAAGTCAGTTTCGGTCCAAGGGGTAAAGACGACTTTATCATCGACTTCGGTGGCATGAGCCAACGCCAGAGACAGGGGTGCAGGGCCGCGCACCACTTTGCCCTCACTGTTGTACTGGGAACCGTGGCAGGGACACATAAATTTGTTTTCGCTGGCGTTCCAGGGGACGACGCAGCCGAGGTGAGTACAAACGGCGTTGATTCCGTAGTTGGTCAGGGTCTTGTCTTGATCCACTACGAGGTAGGTGGGGTCACCTTTGAGACCTTGGGCCAACACGCGATCGCCCGCATTGTGACTCCCTAAAAACTGGCTAACGCTGACGTCATTGCCGAGGGCATCTTTAGCGGTAACGCCACCACCAGCCGCGCCACTCGACGGCGGGATAAAATACTTGACCACCGGATACAAGGCTCCCAGTGCCGTCCCCGTGACTGCACCGAAAGTCAGTAAGTTCATAAATTGGCGACGCCCCATGCTAGGGACGTCAGGATTTCCAGAAGCTTGAGCCATGACCTATCTTGCTACGTCTGTGTTAAGTTGTATGTCTTAGCCGCTCATCTAAGGGCTAAAATTGGTGAACCCTAGTTTAAACAATTCCTCATATCGAGTCTGTCACTACCGGGTTGGGCAGGGACAATCCCCAGGGAAATGCTGATCTCCAGCCTTTCTCAACAGATTATTACATTCTTTGACACTTCGATCGCATTTTTGCATTTCGCTGTCAATTTTTGTAACAAACTGTAAAGATTCAGATTTTACGGACTCTCTCTATGACCGGACAGGACTTACACCAGCTCTTGCTTTCCAAGTGGGGCCGCTCTTACGATATCCAAGTGCGGCGCACTCAGGGGAAGATTTTCCTCCTGATTATGTGGAAATACCTCGAACAAGCCTCTTTCCCCATGAATGAGGAGGAATATCTGGCTCATTTGGATGTAGTTGCCAGTTATCTCAATGCCTGGGGTGGCATCGAACAGGTGCAGCATTACCTTGCAACCACCCGCGAACGTCCCCGCTTAGGCAAGGCGGTGAGCATTCCGATTGATTTGGGCGATCGCGCTTCAGAATGGATGCTAGAAAATTTCTAAATTGCCAATTGTCTATTTTTAACTTCTCCCTTCGTCTGGCTCGCTTTCTTCAGCTTCACTGGGGCGATCGCTAGACTCATTCCTGAATGATTAACCAATTGACAACTTGCAATATTACCGCAAAAAATAGAGAGGGGGAATGTCGAGTCGTCAGGGATCAGCGGCTTACTGATGAAATTAGCCGGATAAGTCTATAAAATTGAGTTAAGAAAGAGAGTGTGACGTCACATTCAACCGACAAAAAGAACGAGGTTAAAAGAGGAAATCACCTCAAGCGCTGATCGAATGGTAATCATCAATTTTACTGGACAGCGCCGGTAGTTTTGGGAGGGTTACGGTAAAAGTCGTTCCTTCTCCCACGGTACTTTCCACCCAAATTTTACCCCCGAGTAAATCCACTGATCGCTTAACAATTGCCAATCCCAACCCACTCCCCGCATTAGCTGCCACATTTTTTGCCCGATGAAAGAGGGTAAACAAATTCGCCCGATCTTCTGGGGGAATACCGATTCCCCGGTCCTTAATTCGGAAAATGATTTCCCCTTCATTAAAGGTAAAATCACAATAAATCGAACTTCCCTGGGGAGAATACTTTACCGCATTCGCCAGCAAATTCAAAATAATTTGTCGGAGCAAGGTGGGATCAGTCATTAGAGGTTCAGAATCTCCGGTGGTGGTCAAAACCATGCGATGAGTCACATCGGTTAACTTTTCCACATCCTGCCAAACATCTTCGCATAAACTAGCAAAATAAACCGGAACCGATTGAATATGCAATCTGCCACATTCTGCCTTTCCTACTGTCAAGAACCCTTCGATGATATTGTTGGTATGTTTAACGGTTTCATCAATTTTTTGAAAATACTTGAATCGTTGCTCAGGTGTCATTTTTTGACTGTGGAGTTTGAGCAAATCATTGGCCGCCGCAATCACCGTTAAAGAACCGCGTAATTCATGAGATAGCATCGACACAAAGTTAGGCGTAAGGGGAGTTTGTAAGTTCTCCGGTTCCGAATCCGGAAGAGGACTTAAGCGATCGCTTAGGGGTTCCTCCATCGGTTCAACGATCCCTTGATAGCCAATCACCTGACCCTTGCGATCGCGCATAATCCGGATCGTATCTCGCACCCAGACAATACTGCCATCTTGACGATAGACCCGAGACTCAAAATTTTTCACATCTCGCTGAGTGCGTAACACTTGCATTAATTGTTCATACCGTCTCTGTTCAACATACAGTTGATTCCCCATATTTTTGACCCCAGCCATCAGTGAGGCTGCCGACTCATACCCATAGATGCGAGCTAAAGTTCGATTAGCCCTTAAATAGCTGCCCGTCGGGGTAATCTGAAAAATTCCCACAGCAGCGGTATCCAGGAAACTGGAATACTTGACAACGATTGGCTGGGGATCGGGACCTGGAGAATCGGGCAAGTCGAACGCAAGAATTTTCATCATGATAGGTGAAAGCTTTGGTATAAAACGATACGCAGCTCTATTTTTAGGGGTCGGCAATCAATCGTCGATCGCCACCTGAATTTAAAATCGAAGGAGATGGTTAGCGTCTGTGCTGAGTGCGTTTCCATCCGGATGAGAGTATTATATGAGCCAACGGATCTTTAACAACGTATTCAGCATTACAAACTCTTAAATTGATCATCCAGAAAATTGAGGGAAATCACACTTGCAGGGTCAACCTCCAAAAATCATAAATCGCACCCAGGGGTTTCTTGACTAACTTAACATCAGTTAGATCCTGTCATAACTCACAACTGCCCCATTTGGCAAGCACTTACACCAATGACAGCGAGCGTTCACTTTATCTGTGCCATCCGGGTAATGACCAGAATCCTGATTGAGAAAGGGTTAACCCATTTAAAATCTCAAATTTAAAATATCAAACTTAAAATTGTAGCCACAATAGGGGGTAGAAGAGGGGGCGCTGATTTGGCGATTCCCGTCTGTTACAGCCCCCATAACCGCCTGAATTTTGACCGAGCAAGAATCGGAAAATTTCCACTCTAAACTCTCAACTCTAAAATTGTACCCCGGGTTGACTCTAAACCAAAGACATTCATTTATTTTGCGCGGGCACTCGATCCGTGCGCTCTCTTGCGCTCTCTCATGGCGAGAATCGTGACCACTCAAAGGTTGGTGATCCTAACGGATCAACTCAAACTAAAACTGTATGACAGATAGCACAAGCGCGATCGCCCATCTGGACCCCTCTGCCCACCGGCGATCGCGCTTCCACTGAACCCAAACCGCTTATTTTCCCATTGCCTTGACTAATCCCACTCCCCCAAAATATAAAGTCAGGACTGCACCGGCAAATAAACTTTGGGTCAGGGGATCAGTCGAGGGGGTTAAAATCGCCCCTAAAATGGCAGCACCCAACACCACATAGCGCCAACCCGCCAGCATTTTTGTAGAAGAGACGATTCCCAGCAGACCCAGCAGCGCCTGGATCACCGGGATCTGAAACGCTAACCCGGTACTAAATAATAGCAGCAGCACGAACTCAAAATAGCGATCAATCGACCACATTTGCTCAACCACCCCGGCCCCATAGCTGACGAAGAAATTGAGGGCAGCCGGAATCAACGCGATATAAGCAAAGACAAGCCCGACCCCAAACAGCAGGGTTGATCCCAGAACAATCGGACCAATAATCCGACGTTCCCGCAGGGACAGTCCCGGGAGGACAAACTGGATAATTTGGTAGAGCACAAACGGACTCGCCACCACCAATCCGCTATAACCCGCCACCTTGACTGAGACAAAGAAAAATTCTCCCGGTGCCAGTTGCAGAAATTTGGCTCCTTTTGCTGGGACCTCTAATAAGTGGACGATCGGTTTGACAAAAATGAAGCACCCCACCATCCCGGACACTACGCCAATCAGGGAATAGAAGATTCGCATCCGCAGTTCTTCCAGGTGATCGAAGATGGACATCTCCACCTCGTCCGGGAAGTCGTCGATCGGATTATCCTCAGTCGGGTTAAGGTTACCGGGGTTGTAAAGTTGGGGGGGGTCTTGCTGGGTCACGGTCTCCAGGTCTGAACTTGGGGTCATGAGTCAGTTGGTTGTCGAGGTTTCGTTTTCTATTTTAGAGGGAAGCGTCCGGTGGTCGGCATCTTTTCCCCAGAGCTCCCCTAACCCGCTCAAATCTGCGTTCGTTAGAAGGGGGAGGAATGAGCAATCCATTGGATAGACTTTGTTCCCAATGGATGCCATAGTCAGCAGCATTAGCAGGATGGCAGGGGCGATCGCCAAGGGTCCAACGACCAGGGATGAGGAATCCCGTTACCGAGTTTTCACTGGAGGGTCTGCTCACGAATCAAGCTCATTTGGAGAGAGTCCGATTCGGTATGAATCGTGAGAATCTACCCGGACCCGGCTTTTTGTCATCAAATAGGGTAATTATTTATTTTGTATTACAGTATAAATGAAGCCTTGAAATATCACATAGCGTAGATTTTGTTGGGCGTAGGGTTAACAAAATCTAATCTGATTTGGGTTCAGGGTATATCGCCCTAGGGAAAAAATAGGGTTTTCGCCCTATATGTCGGGGTAAAAAAAACATCAATTTGCCCCAATCATGGGTTTTTCAAAGCTGAACTGACCGCCTGGGCAGGGTTGCCGATTGATTTTATCTCACCGCCATAAAATAGAGCGCCCCCTTGAGAATTTCTATCCCCCATTCAGAATCTTTTTAGCCCGAGAGGACGTCTAGGAAAAACAGGACCCTTCTTTTGTGAATTTGCACTCTTGTCTTTCATCTCTATTAACTCTGGAACCGCGTCAGGGGTTGCGGATTAACGCTGTGACCGATCGCCCAGGTGGGATGAGGTGATTTCAAGAATTGCCATGTCATAATTGAGAGAAGAAGGATTAATGATTGACGTATAAAATGAGAGGAGATCTTTGCTATGTTTCAACCCAAATATAAATCGCCAGTATCGAGTTCCATTGCAGCCATCCGAGGAGTCAGTGCATCCCTGGGAGTAACCCTGCTACTGGGTGCAAGTGGTGCAGTCTTAGCCCAGGAGTTGCCGACCCGGAATAACGTGCGAGTTCCGCCCAATTCGCCCACAGAAACAGGGGATACCAATCAGGGGGATACCCCGACAGCCAGCAATGCTCGGTTTACCTGTCAAGTCGTGGATGGACAGTACACCGTAATGTACTCACCGCAAAGTCAACCGGGACAGGTTTATGAGTGGGCGAAACCCAGTACCTTGGGCGGGGGGTGGACCGAAGACCGACGCTGTAACGAAATTGCCCGTCGCTTAGAGTTTTACCGGCAAGACGGGATGCAAGAACTGGCGATCGGCTCAGAAAATGGGTATGACACCATCTGCGTGACCACCGAGAAAAATCCAACCTGTCAGATTGTCCTGACCGTTCCCCCGGGAGAGAACCCCCAACTGATTCGCGATCGCGTCTTTGAAAACTTAACCGTTGCCGATAGCGGTCGTCAAACCGAAGCCGTGAATGCCCTAGTGGATAACGGCCAAGGTGGGAACGTCTTGCAGACCCTAGAGGATGTTTTCGGAATGCCCATTCCCGGCAGCAGCCCCCAAACGCAAATCCGACCCGGAAGTATCGATTTACGGCCTTTCCTAGACCCAGTAGATGGGGGGACAGGTGTACAACTTAGAGAAAACAGCAGCAACGGATCCAGCCATCAGCTTAATCCTGAGAATTTTCGTTAAAGCTGGGGGACGGGGTGAGGGAGAAGGTTAAACCCTGGAGAGTTTATTCTTCCCCTCGCCCCAAATCCTGGGGCCGATCGCCATTGGGGGGTAGTATAGAAACCCGCTTTTTAACCGATACTGTACCGACGGACTAGAAACCGGGTTGATTGTCCCCTTTGTTGAATGCTGAACGGAAGCCCTAGTAACCTGGGGATTGCCAATAGCGGTCTTCTGGGGGAATAGTTGGGTCGGCGTAGGGTTCGGCGTAGGGTTCGGCGTAGGGTTCGGCGTAGGGTTCGGCGTAAGGTTCGGCGTAGGGTTCGGCGTAGGGTTCGGCGTAGGGTTCCGGGGGGGTCCACTCCCTATACTCATCCGTAACCGGAGGTTCGCCGGGGTACTCATCCACAGCAGGTGGTTCACTAGAGTCCTCGGAATAATCAGAGGAGTCTCGTGGTGAAGAATCCTGAACCGAGGGGTCGGCATTCCGGAGATTTTGTTTCGCCAGCCAATCCCGGCCAATCTGAATCGTGATATCCGATCGCAAACTGCCGGTACTTTCCACCCGCACCTCCCCAAGGCCCAGAGCATCACGAATCGCCTGGGCACTTTCCATGTCACCATTTTGGGCAACAATGCGCGTCACCGCTAACGGTTGATTCCAGGGACTGGAAACAAAAACATTCCAATACCCTTTATCCGAGAGGCTATTTCGCAACAGATCCACTGCATCCCAGTCATCGGTGCTATCTTGAATCGCCACCCGGACATAAGCCGGATCCACCGACTTATAATGCCTGCCATGAAGGTCGAAATCCAAATGTTCGGCGATCATCGCATCCAGGCGTTCATAATTCGGTAACCAGTAACTGGCTTCATATTCCTCGGGAGCGCTGAAATCTCCTGGCACCATTAACATTTGCACATTAGAAGCTTCCGTTTGGGCCGCAAAACCCGCCAGAGCAGCAATTTCCTCAATCGTTAAGTTCGTATCAATAAATTCCTGAACCACCGAGAGAATTTTCGGTAATCGGGTGATGGTATTGATATTCAGGGTTTGATCCATCAGCGATCGCATCATCATTTGCTGACGCTGGATCCGACCGATATCCCCTAACTTATCGTAGCGAAACCGCAGAAATTGTAGCGCCTCTTTCCCCGCGAGATACTGTTCTCCCTGCTTGAGGTTGATGTACAAGCGTTGGCTATCATCCTGGTATTTCATATCCACCGGGACATACATTTTGACCCCACCGAGGGCATCCACTAATTTTTCGACCCCTTGAACATTGATGCGAATATAGCGGTCAATGCGAACACCACCGAGGAGTTCATTCACTGCCTTAGCGCTCAGAGCAGGACCGCCAAAATAGTTGGCATCATTAATTTTGCGGACGCCATAGCCTTCCACTAAGGTGCGGGTATCTCTCGGGATAGAAAGAACCGTCAACTTATTGGCTTCGGGGTCAAAGCGGACTAATAGCATGACATCGGAGAGACCATCCAGGGAATTAACCGGGGCATGGTATCCTAACTCAGGAACATTCTCCTCTTTGAGGTCCGAAGTTAAAACGCTAGTACCCAGGATTAAAATATTAACCGAGCGAGTGAGCTCGGGTAATTTTAGATTGGTCCGCGCCAGATCGCTTGTAGAAAATATCGCTGCATCTTCAGCACTGAGTTGGCTTTGCATTAAGGGGGTACTCGACAAAGATACGGCAAGCAACGCTCCTGCGGTTGCCGAGAGCATTGCCACACCACTTAAGCCAAAACAAAGCCAAAGCCAACGTCCCCGATTTTCTTTATTGAGCTTTTTATTCTGGGGTTTAGCGGTTGGTTCCGCCATCGGGCGTTGCTTGGATACGTTCTGATTTGGCACGGGCTTCCTCACACACTCAACAATATATCGATCAAATCGGACGAGCATCCTCACGCTCAATTAGACAAACGGCTGTGCAGGTGTTTAACACCCCGTACCGTTGATGGGTTGATTGGCTATTTCCTGTTCCCTGGGATTGGGGGGTCACTATCGAGGCAGTCATTCGCCGTTGTCGGCTCAGAAACCTCAAGTTAGCTTGAGGCATGGCGATCGCACCGAAACGACCCTCCCATAACAGGTTTAGGATAAATGCTTGCCAACAATCTCCTCAGCAACCTGTGATACTCCCGGTAATCGCAGTGGCCGACGTTGCCACAGACGAACCATCAGCCAAATATTTACCACAAAATAGCCCGAGGTTAACAGACTACTCATTAATAACAAGGGAATGGTGAGTAATTCCGAACTTCTTGCGCCGGTTTCCAAGAAAATATATCCCAGTAGCCAACCGAAGGCTAGGGTCACAGCTAGGCGAGAGGCCGCTTTTTGTTTGCGGCTACCTTGGTGGCGATATAAAGTCCACAAGGCGGGGAAAAAGCCGAGGATGGGGAGGAAGTAGAAAAAGAGTCCTAAATGGTCAAGGTCTTTGTTTTCTAGGTCTTCCGGAGTCAGGGTCGGGGGGGGACTGTTCGAGTCCTCTTCCGTCCAACCGGATGCAGCAAAACGAGAGCGAACGCGGCGATCGCTCTCGTCTAGGATTTTAGAAGACTGGCGCTTGGGGCCAGGATTGGAATTAGGCGGAAACTGGGTCATAGCCGGAGAGTTTTAGCCAAAGCGCGTGATAGGCATCAGTTTAAGCGGTTTTCAGGAGTTGGGGTAGTCCACCAAGCCAAACTATAAGGTTGGGTGGATTCATTGACTCGATCGCGAAAGTACACCCGGATTTTATAACGGCCTGTCTGAGGAATCGGGTGATAAATATGTTCCGTACTGTCTACCTTGCTAACCGAGGACCAGACACTCTTGCGAACATCGGTTTCATCCGCTGGCATCAAATAGAGTTCCAGGTTATTTAACCCGCGATCGCGAAACTCTTCTCCAATATCATATTTGCCATTATTATTCCCATCAACCAGATCGACCCAACGATTCCAGGTTAGAGAGATGGACACGAACCGGCCCGCCTCTAAGGGTTCTTCTAGGACATATTCCTGATAACTATTCGCCTCAACCTCGCGATAATCCCAACCGATTCCCGGGACGGCATTCTCGGGACCCCACTGACCGGCACTAAACTGTTGGTAGGCCCGGTAAGCATTCAGATGACCCGTTCCCAGGTCTCCATCCAGGGGAATTTCTTGACTGCTATAAGCGTCCGAATCTAACCAGGTGCGGTTCTCGTTGGCAAAAACCGTGCGACTCATTTTCAAATGCTGACCATTGCCGGGGTCTTCGATTTTTTCCGCTGAGTTCATTAACACCGCTTTCATCACCTCGTGACGACGAGCATCGAGGGTCCATTGGGGACTGTTGGTTTGTTGATGAAGTTGGCGATCGCCATATTCTTGCAACAGGGCCACCGTCGCCGTCACATGAGGGGCCGCAAAACTGGTGCCACTGGTCCGGGTGACTTGACCATCTAAACTCAATAAATCCAAATTACTGCCTGGAGCCACTAAGCTGATGGCGCGGCGGTTATCCAGATTTCCTTCTAACCCAATCAAGCGACTGGTAATGCCACTAAAGGCACTGCCAATATTCGCCAGGTCTACTTTGGCAAATTTGCCCTCATAAAGCGTCGTAAAGGCAACATTCATCCCGTTATAGTTATCCGTCGGAATGGGAATGCCCCCGCGCCCTTGATTTCCCGCCACCACATGAAGCACATTATGGATCCGGGCTGACCAATCCAAACATTGAGTCAGCAGGGCGTTCCCATCTAAAACCGCATTGGGACGCGGGTCCTGAGCCAGGGATTCCCCAAAACTGTAGTTAATCGCCCTCACATCTCCGCTATTTTGTTCAGCCAGATTTTGAGCGGCTAAACATTCTTCCGGTTGTCCACTGCGCTGCAACAAGCCAATCCCTGCGGCATAGAGGGTGGCATTTGGGGCCACCCCAGTAAATGTCTTATCAGAACTAATCATCACCGAAGCCACGTGCTCGGCGTGTTGTTCAGCCGGTTTCATCTGGGGATCATCTGTGGGGCTGGTTTTAGCTGGTGCATCCTGCATAAAAACTTGCTGGACGGGGATTTCCCGATGCAGGTCCGCTTGTTTGTCGAGGCCAAATTTTCGAGGGCGGCCAATGTCTACTTGACCGATCGCAATTTTTCTCCCGGTTAAGTTATAGGGCGCATCATGCAGCCGACGAGCATCAATGCCGATTTCACTAATGGAAGTCGGAAGGGCGACGGCTGGAATTCCAATAAAAGCCATACTGACGCCGCCGAAGAGTCCGCTTAACCCGGTTCTAAGTTTTAAGCGCTTCACGGTTCGGGTTCCACACACCAGCCAATTATTAGGGAGTTTCTTCATATTTTGTTAAACTGAATACGACTTGACGGACGGATGAAATATTTGTTAGCCATGACCCAAACGCAATCAAACAAACCTATTGTCGTTGCTCCCTCCATCCTATCAGCAGATTTTAGTCGTCTGGGAGAGGAAGTACAGGCCATCGATCGCGCCGGGGCAGATTGGATCCATGTTGATGTCATGGATGGTCGGTTTGTCCCTAATATTACGATTGGCCCTCTCGTGGTCAAAGCCCTTCGTCCTGTGACATCCAAGCCCTTGGATGTGCATTTGATGATTGTTGAACCGGAACGGTATGTCGAGGATTTTGCCAAAGCTGGGGCCGATATTATTTCGGTTCATGCCGAACACAATGCCTCCCCTCACCTCCACCGGACCCTCGGTCAGATTAAAGAACTCGGCAAACAAGCGGGTGTGGTCCTCAATCCTTCCACCCCGTTGGAGTTGATCGAATATGTTCTGGATCTGTGCGATTTGGTGTTGATCATGAGCGTTAACCCCGGTTTCGGCGGTCAAAGTTTTATCCCCGGTGTGGTCCCCAAAATCCGGAAGCTGCGCCAGATGTGCGATGAGCGCGGTTTAGACCCCTGGATTGAAGTCGATGGCGGACTCAAAGGAAACAATTCCTGGCAAGTCATCGAAGCCGGTGCGAATGCGATTGTTGCCGGTTCTGCCGTCTTTGGTGCTCCTGACTATAAGGAGGCGATCGAGGGGATTCGCCATAGCCAGCGTCCGGCATTGGAAGCGCAACCGTTGGCAGCGGTGTAGTAGCGCGTGGGATTGCTTCTAATTCGGATATAAGCGGGAAGCGAAACGACCCAATCGAATCGCTTCCTTTATTTTTGAGCAATTTTTTGACTAATTTTTTGACTAATTTTTTGAGCAATTTTTTGACTAATTTTTTGAGCAATTTTTTGAGCAATTTTTTGAGCAATTTTTTGACAGAAATTCACCGGGATAGTTCTTGAGTGCTGAGTCCTTTGTTTCCTCCGATGACTCACCTATTACCTCAATCGGGATTCCCAGAAAAAAAATCCAGTTTTGACGGTAGGGACAGGAGAACGCTTTGTCCCTGTTGGGATGAAGCAGTTGATATTAGGATTGGCACTGGCTATTTCCCCGGGTAATGCATGAATTGCCTCGGGCGATCGCGTTACATCTGAACCCAGATGTAAGTCCGGTTCTCTTTAAAAACGGGCGGGGATCTAGAAGAGAAGGGGAGGCGTTTGAACGGGGGCAATCCGTCCTATGATTCGCCCTACTTCGGCCTGGGGATTGAGGGAGGCTGAGTCGATGATTTCCTCAGCTTGCATGATGATTATTAATCCCGCCAGCAAGCGTCACCGCGTCACTCCACATCTATCCTTTGAAGTATGAGGGTGAGTCTCTATCAATTGGAGAATTCTGGGAGACTCTCTTTCGCCAAAATGGAGGCGTGATTCTTTTGGCTTACCTAGAAGAATAGACCTCTTACTTTGATGGGATGACGGATCCCCCAATCCCCTGTTCCCAGGGGATTTGAGACAATCCGGCAAGAAATATAATCATTTAAACGGGCCGATAGGAGTGAACGAGGTCAGTGATCCTGCGGCAGTGGACCTGGAGGTGAGTGGCGGGGAAATTTTCTTAAAAAAATGATAAAATTAGAATCAATTAAAAAGGCGGAAATTAAGACTAACAACCCAATGGAAAAACCCGGGATACAGTACAGAGAAAACAAGAGAAATAGCGGAATAATTCCGTCATTGAATAGGAACCCCCATGATGGGAATCTGTCAGTTCCTATAAAGAGTGAAAAACAGGACTCTAGTGCTCTGGACCACCGAGGGGTAAAAAACTCTAGGGACAGGAATACCTTCAAATCCCATGCGGAGGCGAGATCCCTCGTCACGCTACACTAAAAGACGTTGCTGCAAATATGGACGCGCACGCACAGGCTCCTGCACAGAGCGCGGGCTAGCTAACTCAGAGGGCGGAATATGTTCTGGAAATTCAAGCGCTCCCTTATGCTGAATTATGGTGCTGCTACTGCATCGGTGGCGATCGCGCTGCTGCTGACTCAACTGCTATTCCCACTGATTGAACTGACTCCCACGGTTTTGTTTGTTGCGGCAGTGGCAGTCACTGCACGCTATGGCGGAATCGGACCCGGGTTATTTGCAACGGTACTCTCGGCAGCGACGCTCGACCATTTTTTTAAAAACGCCCCCTTTACCTGGAGCATGGGATGGGGGGATATGCTCTGGGTTGGGGTATTGAGTTTGATCACGGTCCTGATTAGTTCCCTCAAGGAGTCTAAACAGCAAGCTGTACAGGAATTACAAAAAAAACAACAGTTTTTGCAGGTGATGACGGATTCATTACCTGTGGCCATTTCTTATGTGGATGCCTTAGAACTTTATCGTTTTAACAATCAACGCTACGAAGAGTGGTTTGGACATTCGCGGGATTCCCTGGGAGGGAAGCACCTCAAGGAGGTTCTGGGAGAGTCCGCCTATCACGTGATTCGCCCTTATGTCAAAGTGGCATTATCCGGACAGTCAGTTACCTACGAAACCAACATTCCCTATCAACAGGGAGGGCCTCGTTATATTCGCGCTACCTACGTTCCTGACTGGGGTCCGGGCCAAAAGGTCAAAGGATTTATTGCCTTTATTGAAGATATTACCCAGCAACGGAAGGCGGAAGAGGGCCTGCGTGAGTCCCAACAGCGGAGTAAATTAGCCTTAGATGCGGCTCAAATGGGGACTTGGGAATGGAACCTCAAAACGGGCAAAGTGAAGCGATCGGCAATGGTGGCGAGGATTTTTGGCAGCGACCAGGGCAGCTTTGATGGTACTTATGAAGCCTTTGTGGAAGGCATTTATCCCGAGGACCGCCCCAGTTTCGAGCAGGCGGTTCAAGAGGCGATCGCCAATGGTGCCGATTATGAAATCGAATTTCGGATCCCCAGAGGCAATCTGGGGATCCGTTGGGTGTTATGTAAGGGTCAAGTCTTGCCGGATCAGCAGGGGAATCCCCTCCAGCCCTCGCTGTCTGCATGGATGTGACTGAAAGTCGGTATGCCTCGGAAGCACTCCGGGTAAGTGAAGAACGATTTCGGCACATCTATGAGTCGAACTTGATTGGATTGGTGTTTGGCGATCGCAATGGCAATATTAGCGAAGCCAATAATGCATTTTTAAATATTGTGGGTTACACGCCAGAAGATTTGCGATCGCGTCAGGTGATTTGGCAGAATCTCAACCCCTTGGATCACAGTGACGATGAGGACATGACCGTGAGTCTGGTGCAAGGAGTGGCGACCCCCACGGAAACGGAATTAATTCGCAAAGATGGTCGTCGCGTTCCGGTTTTGGTGGGTCAAGTCCCGCTCCAAGATTACACCAATATGGGGATCAGCTTTGTTCTGGACCTCAGCGAACGCAAACAAGCTCAAGCGGCCCTGAGTGAAAGTGAAGAACGACTCCGCCTCGCTTTGGAAGCGGCCCACATGGGAATGTGGGATTGGGATATCGCCACGGGCAAAATTGCCCAGTCTGAGATTGTCGATCGCTTATTGGGGTTGGAAGTCGGGAGTTTTGGCGGAACCTACAATAGTTTAATCAAAATCGTTCATCCCGATGATCGGGCGCGATTCAATGCTCACGCGATCGCCACCATGGAACGGGGTCAAGATTTTAATGTGGAATTTCGGGTGGTGAAACGCGATCGCACGGTTGCCTGGGTGGCCAGTATTGGGAAACGACTCCCGGATAAGGCCAAAAATGGCGATCGCTTGATCGGGGTCTGCATGGATATCACCGAACGCAAGCAAATCGAACAGGAACTCTACCGTCGGGAACAGGAATTCAAGGCCCTAGCAGAAAATGCCCCGGATATCATCGCCCGGATGGATGCCCAAGGGCGCTATCAGTATGTCAATCAGGCGATCGAACAGGTAACAGGCATCTCCCAAACAGCCTTTATCGGTAAAACTTTTTCCGAGTTAGGATTCCCCCAGGAAATCGATGCCTTGTGGAAACAAAGCGTCAGCGAGGTCCTCACTACGGCACAAGAGGGGATTGTCGAAGGCTATTTACCCACTCCGAAGGGAACCCGATACTATCAATCTCGTTTGGTTCCCGAACAGGCTCTCGATGGCTCCCTGGACCATGCGATATGTATCAGTCGCGACATCACGGACCTCAAACAAACTCAAGAAGCCTTACGGGAAACCAATCAAACCCTGAAAGCCCTGATTCAAGCTTGCCCCTTGGCCGTGATGGTCTTGGATGCCACGGGTAAGGTAAAAATGTGGAACCGCAGCGCAGAGCGGATTTTGGGCTGGAGTGAAGCCGAAGCGATCGGGCGTCAATTCCCCGGTATCCCCTCAGAAAAACGAGAAGAGTTACAAGAGAATATTTCCGCTACCCTCGCGGGGAATCCCTTAATGGGTTTGGAAACTCGTCGTCTGACTAAAGCCGGAATACAAATTGATGTCGCCATCTGGACGGCCCCCTTGCGGGATGCCAAGGGGAATGTCAGCTACCTCTCGATCTTGGCCGATATCAGCGATCGCAAGCAAGCTGAAGAAGCCCTGCGCGACAGTGAGGACCGCTTCCGCACCTTGGTCAACTCGATGGATGACATTGTATTTACCCTAGATCGTCAGGGTCAGCATACGGCGATTTTTGGCCGGTGGTTCGAGCGCACCCAGATCCTCCCGGAAAACTTTCTCGGCAAAACCGCTGGGGAACTGTTGGGTCCGGAAGCGGCAGAGATTCATAACAATGCGAATCAAAAAGCCCTGGCTGGGGAGAGCGTGATTTATGAATGGAGTTTCCAGACGGATGCCGGGACTCAATACTGTCAAACCTCCCTCTCTCCCTTGCTCGATCGCCAGGGTCGAGTCACGGGAATTGTCGGGGTGGGACGGGATATCACGGAACGGCAGCAAGCGGAACAACGGCAATATTTCCTGGCAGAAGTCTCTTCGGTTCTGGCTTCTTCCCTGGATTACCCAACTACTCTCAAGAGTTTGGCGAATTTGGTGGTGCCGACGATCGCTGATTACTGCGTCATTTATATTGTGGAGGATGCCGGACAAATCTCGGGATTGGCAATGGCTCATAGCGATCGCGCAAAGGAGGCGTTGTTGCGTCAGATGGAACAGGATTATCCTCTGGACTTAAATCATCAAGATGGAATTGTCCAGGTTGTCTCCTCGGGTAAACCCATCCTCATTCCGGAATTGACGGACCATGAGCGGGTGGCTGCGGCTCGGGACCCGGAACATCTCAGACTGATGCGGGAACTGGGCTGTCAGTCCTGTACGATTGTCCCGTTAGTGGCTCGGGGGCGGACTTTGGGTGCGATTAGCTTTAATATTGCTGAATCCGGGCGTCGTTACAAACCCGAGGACCTAATGTTGGCGGAGGAATTGGCACGGCGTGCGGGGTTTGCCATTGATAATGCTCGGTTGTATCGCGAGTCCCAGGAAGCCAACCGCATGAAGGACGAATTTTTGGCGATCGTCTCTCATGAGTTGCGAACGCCGTTGAATGCGATGTTGGGTTGGGCGCAGTTACTCCGCACTCGCAAGTTTGACCAGGCGACTACGGAGCGCGCATTGGAGACAATTGAGCGCAATGCCAGGGTTCAAACCCAGTTGATTGAGGATTTATTAGATGTTTCCCGGATTCTGCGGGGGAAAGTGGCCCTGAGTTTGGAGCCGGTGGATTTGAGTGTGGCGCTCGCTTCGGCGATCGAGTCTTTGCGTCCGAGTGCTGAGGCAAAGCAGATCCAGCTGATCCAGACGGTGACCAAATCCGTGGGGGTGGTTTCGGGGGATATTAATCGGATTCAGCAAGTGGTGTGGAATTTGCTCTCGAATGCGATTAAGTTTACGCCAAGTGAGGGACGGGTTGAGGTGCGCTTGAAGCGATCGCGCAATTTTGCCATTCTGGAAGTGGCAGACACGGGAATGGGGATAGCGCCGGACTTTTTACCCTTTGTGTTTGAGCGGTTCCGCCAAGCGGATAGTACCACGACTCGCTCTTACGGGGGGTTGGGTTTAGGTTTGGCGATCGTCCGTCATTTGTTGGAAATGCATGGAGGCAGTATTCGCGCCTACAGTGAGGGAACTGGCAAGGGCGCAACTTTTACGGTGACGTTACCCCTGTTACAACGCATCCAGGGGAATGAAGCAGTCCAGGATGTTTCTGAGCTGATTCTGGAGGATTCTGACCCCGTTGATGAGGACTTTCCCTTAGCGGGGTTGCGAGTGCTGGTGGTGGAGGATGAAGCGGATACCCTGGAGTTTTTGATTGCTACCCTGGAAATGGCTGGGGCGATGGTGGTGGGGGTGTCGTCGGCAACCCAGGCATTAGCGGCGATCGCCGAGCAAAAACCCGATGTTTTGGTGAGCGATATTGGAATGCCCGAATTAGATGGGTATTCTTTGATCCGGCAAGTGAGAAGTCAGGAGTCTGATTCTGAGCCGGTCCTTCCGGCATTAGCACTGACGGCTTATGCCCGGGATAGCGATCGCGATCGCGCTCTGAATGCTGGCTTTCACCAGCATATCTCTAAACCGATTCAACCCGATCGCCTGATTACGGTGGTCAAAAATTTGGCGGTTCACCGATAAAGCAGGTCCCACCGATGGCCGGGGTTTGACCCGATCGGGAAAAACCTCCTACAGCCTTGAAGGGGATGACAGCAGATTTCTGTTTCTGGCCCTGGGTTGAGAGTGGTTAAATCTGAGACAATATCCGGTTCTCGTCGGTGAAACTGACACTCCTCTAGGAACTCGGTTGGCGATGCGGCTATCCGGCCAAAGCCCCCAACCGGGGCTAACCCCCAACCCGGTTGGTGACAGACGGAGTTGTATTACACCCTCATTGTAGCGATGATTTCATGATATTCCAGTTTCGTAAAGGCTTGCAAATCTTCGGGGCGATCGCTCTGATCCTCACGGTTACCATCGCCTCCCTTACCTTATATTGGGTGACGGATTCTTGGCCGCAACAATCGGGCCAGATTCGGTTACCCCAATTGAGCGATCGCGTTGAGGTGCGACGGGATGCTTATGGAATTCCCCATATTTATGCCTCCAATGAGCATGATTTATTTCTAGCACAAGGCTACATTCACGCCCAAGACCGCTTTTGGCAAATGGATTTTTGGCGACATCTCGGCGCGGGTCGTCTTTCGGAACTCTTCGGTGAATCCCAACTGAAAACCGATCAGTTTTTACGCACCCTAGGATGGGCCAGAATTGCCGAAACAGAAGTCCAAACCTTATCCGATGAATTCCTAGAACCTTTAACCGCTTATGCGGAAGGAGTGAATGCCTATCTCCAAGACCATCAGGGCACGGATTTAAGTTTGGAATATGGGATTTTAAAGGTCATGAATCCCCGTTATCAACCGGAACCTTGGCAACCGGAACATACCCTCACTTGGGCGAAGGTGATGGCCTGGGATTTAGGCACTAATATGGATGAAGAAATCGAGCGGGCTATCTTACTTCAAACCTATTCTCCGGAACAGGTGAATGAGCTATTTCCCCCCTATTCTAATCAAGCCCCGGTTATTCTGCCGGATTGGAAAATTGCCCAAGGAAAACCGGCGTTAATCGGGAATCAGTTGGGGGAAATTACATCGGGAGAGGCCGCTGTTTCTATGGCGGCGATCGCCTCGCAGCTTTCCCCCACTTTCAATTCAGTTTCTGAACAAATATCCGCCCTGGAAACTCTCACGGGACCGCGAGGCGGGGAAATTGGGTCGAACAGTTGGGTGGTTTCCGGTGCCAAAACGGCTACCGGAAAACCCCTGTTCGCCAATGACCCTCATTTAGGAATCCAAATGCCTTCCATTTGGTATGAAATGGGTTTACATTGTAATGCTAAAACCCCCGATTGTCCCTACGATATCACGGGATTTTCCTTCGCTGGCATGGTGGGAGTGATTATTGGTCATACCGATCGCATTGCCTGGGGATTTACCAATGTGGGCGCGGATACGATGGACCTTTATATCGAAAAAATTAATCCCAAAAATCCCAATCAGTATGAAGTAAATGGCAACTGGGTGGACATGGAGCAAGTCCCTGAAACCATCGAAATTGCGGGGAGTCAACCCGTAGTAGAAACCGTGCGTTACACCCGACATGGACCCATTATCTCCTCAACTTATTCCAAGGTCAAACCCTTGCTGGTTCCGGATCTAACCCGCAGTAACTCGGACATTTATGCGATCGCTTTGCGCTGGACGGGTTTAGAACCGGCCCGTCTATTTCCCGCGATTATCCAACTGAATCAAGCCCAAAATTGGCAAGATTTCCGCAAGGCTGCCCAGGATTTTGATATTGCGCCGCAAAATCTTCTCTATGCTGATATTGACGGAAATATTGGCTATCAAATGCCCGGTAAAGTTCCGATTAGAACCAACAGTGATGGTCGCTATCCGGTACCCGGTTGGACCGATGAACAGGAGTGGAAGGGCTATATTCCCTTTGAGCAACTCCCCTTTACGTTCAATCCTCCTGTGGGTTATATTGTCACGGCGAATAATGCCGTTGTTGATGAGAGTTATCCCTATCTGATTACTAAAGATTGGGACTATGGATTTCGTGCTCAACGGATTCTGGAACGGGTGAGGGCCAAGGAGGGGAGTTTTGATGTTGAATCCTTTCGGGAAATTCAAGGAGATAATAAAAATCTCAATGCTGAAAAGTTAGTCCCAATTTTGCTCAATCAGCCCTTTGAGGATTCCCGCCTGGAAAGGATTCGCGACTTATTACAGGGTTGGGATTTTCAGGCGGAGGAAACGAGTCCGGAAGCGGCTATTTTTGAAGGATTTTGGAAACAGTTACTTGCAGCAACGTTTCATGATAATTTGCTGTTTGACTTTTGGCCGAATGGCGGTCATCGCTGGATCAAAGTCATGGCCGATTTAGTCGATCGCCCGGATAGTTTTTGGTGGGATAATGTACTCACACCGGAAGTAGAAGACCGCGATTTTATCTTTCAACAAGCCTTTGCTGAAGCGGTGGCAGACCTGGAAAACCGCTTAGGTAAAAATCCCCAACGCTGGCAATGGGGCGATTTGCATCGGGCGACTTTTAGAAATCAAAGTTTAGGTCAGTCAGGAATTGCTCCGATTGAGGCGATTTTTAATCGCGGTGGAGTCCCGATATCCGGTGGGAATGCCATTGTAAATGCAAACGCCTGGAATGCTCGAAATTCCTTTGAGGTGACCTGGATTCCATCCATGCGGATGATTCTGGATTTGAGCGATTTGAATGCGTCCGTTGCGGTGATGTCCACAGGGCAATCCGGTCATGCTTTCCACCGTCATTATACTGATTTGATCCCCTTGTGGCGCAATCTGGATTATCACCCCATGATGAGTAGTCGTCCGGGGGTAGAAGTGAATACGAGAGATACCCTGATTTTGCTCCCGAATTAGAGCAGTCTTCCGATAGAAACAGCAGGCGATCGGTGCAAGGGTGAAGGGTGATCCCAGCTTCCGGGGTCAGTCTTTAGAGTGAGTCGGTTGTGGTGAATTGTTCATTTGAAGGGATATCTATCTACTCTTGGCCGATCGCTTTGAAATTCAACTCAATCGCTATGAATCAATTAATTTTTTGGACTCAAGACCCGGTTTCATCAATGCTCAGATGAGGGGTGTTACACATCCTAAATTAGGGAAAAAATCTGCTAAAATATAAAAATCATTCCAGGGTTTGTGGCGACCTTCTTTTAAGCAGAAGCGCTATTCCGTCACGGAATGGAAGGGTTAAACTGGACAAAGGAGCAAAGAAAATGAAGCTATGGAGGGGCAGAATTGACTCAACTCATTTAATTCAATCAGAGAGGATTTACCCCTCTATTCCTTTGGATCGGGGAAACCGCTGGCAACGGAATCGCCCCGACAAACTCATGAATTTGGATAAAAAGCGAAAATTAGAGGTTAAGTTTGATTTTAACTTAAAAAAAATTACGGCATTTTCTCTCAAAAGTGATGTACTTCTTCGGCCTATTATAACTCGCGTATCTCTATGATTTTTAGGGCAGAACTCACAAAAGTTAGAAGCATTATCAAGAAAAAGTGAAAGCTTATGAAACGAGAGATCGCCGATGAATGGGAATTCAATTTCGCGGGTCCAGGCAGAGTGATAGTCTGGGCCCGTCCTGGCCTAGTTTGCTTAGGACTGTTCCAAGTCAAGGTTTTACCGGAGGCGATCGCCTTGGCCCCCGTAGGGGAGTTGGCATGGGTCTTGAGTTTAATTGTCACAACTCTTGCATTGCTTTGTCTGGCGATCGCCCGCTACCGAAAATCCAGCTTAACCGCCACCGGGCAACCGGACGCTCTCCCAGAGGAGCGAGGAGGCAGTCAATCGGTCCCCCGGGAAAACTCTCCGGTCATTCTTGCCCCTCGTCGGGATGGGGGAAAACCCAATGTTAGCCTAAATATAGCACAGGGAACAGCAGACCTGTTGTCTGGAAGTCTACTCTTCTCCGGGTCAGAATCGCCTCAACTCAACCCATTGTTCCCTCAAAGCGTCCAATCCGGAGATCCCGGGCTAGAATTCTTAGCACTCCATATCCAGCGAATGCCCCTCGCACATATTCTCTTTGATGCCGAAGGTCGCTTTCTCGCTTGGAATGCTGGGGCCGAAAGACTATTTGGCTATAGTCGTCAGGAAATCATCGGCCAGACCCCGGATCCGATCGTCCCCCCCCAGACGCGATCTCAGGTTGCCCAAATTTTGCAACGTCTCACCCAAGGAGACCTCACAGCCCATAGTATTAACGAAAACCTCACCAAGTCGGGCCAAACCATTGTTTGTGAGTGGTATAACACCCCCTTGTTTACCCCCAAAGGTCAGTTTGCCGGGATTCTTTCAATGGTGCAAGACATCACCGATCGCTGGCAGAGTGAACTAACCCTGCAATCGATGAATACGGAAATGACCACCCTGTTAAATGCGATTAACGAAGTGGTCCTGCTGTTTGATGCCCGAGGATGCTATCTGAAAATTCTGCCGACGGATTCTCCCTTGCTACAACGTGCCGCATCCCAACTGGTGGGCAAAACCCTCCATGATATTTTTGAGTCTCCCTTAGCCGATCGCTTTTTAGACTACATCCAAAGAACAATCCGGGAACAAAAATCTTTTAGTCTGGAGTATGAACTCTCCCTGGGCGATCGCCCCATAGCATTTTCCGCCAAACTCTCCCCCCTCAATGGCGATCGGGTCCTGTGGGTGGCCCGGGATATCACCGATCGCAAGCATATCCAAGATCTCCTCCGGCGCTATGCCTTCACCGACCCCCTGACGGGATTGGCGAACCGCTGTTCATTTGTGAGATTTCTGGGACTTGCCATGCAGAATGCTCACAATCAACTCCGCACCACTGCATCCACCGGGGAGGCGTCCACCGGGGAGGTGCGATCGTCCAAAGTCGCAGTCCTGTTACTGGATATCGACCGCTTCCGAATCGTCAAATATAGCCTCGGTCATTGGGTCGCCGATCGCCTGCTGGTTGCCACCGCACAACGCCTCCAGTCCTGTTTAAATCCCGGGGCCACCCTCGCTCGCATTGGGGGAGACGAGTTCGCCATTTTGCTCACGGATATCACCTGCCTCGCCGATGTGACCCAACTTGCCGATCGCATCCAATCCGCCATGCGGTTTCCCTTTTCCCTGGATGAACATGAAATTTTTTCTTCCGTGAGTATCGGAATTGCTCTGGATAACGGCAGCTATCAGCGATCGGGGGAACTGCTGCGCGACGCTGATACCGCCCTTCATTACGCTAAACAGCAAGGTCAGGGCCAGTCTGTCCGCTTTGCCCAGGATATGCATGAAGGGGCGATCGCGCGCTTACAGTTGGAAACCGATTTGCAACGGGCGATCGCACATACCGTCCATCCCACCCGCCCAGAAAACCAGCCTTTTCAAGTGTACTATCAGCCCATCGTTTCCCTCGCTACGGGCAGCATTGTGGGATTTGAAGCCCTGGTTCGCTGGCATCACCCAATTCGAGGTTTGGTCTCTCCCGGGGAATTTATCCCCGTAGCTGAGGAAACCGGACAGATTGGCGCGATCGATCGCTGGGTGATGAGCGAAGCTTGTCGTCAGTTGGGGTGGTGGCAACAGCGATATCCGGCAGCAGCAGATTTGACCGTCAGCGTCAATATTTCCGGGGTCAACTTTGGTCAAATCGGGATCATCGAACGGATTGAGCAGACCCTGCGTTCCAGTGGGATTTGTGGCCGTTACTTAAAGTTAGAAATTACGGAAAGTGTGATTCTTAAAAATACTGGGGCCGCCTTAGCACTTCTGGACCGAATTAAAGCCCTGGGAATTAATCTATCTATTGATGATTTTGGGACAGGTTACTCTTCCTTGGCACGGTTACACGAACTGCCGATCAATACCCTCAAAATTGACCGCAGTTTTGTGAGCCGGATGCGGGGATTAGATGAAAGTTGTGACATCGTTCAAACCACCATTGCTTTAGCGCATACCCTCGGTTTGGATGCGATCGCCGAAGGGGTCGAAACCGCCCAACAGGTCGAACTCCTGCGAACCCTAGAGTGTGATTACGCTCAGGGATACTTTTTCTCTAAACCTGTGGACAGTGAAGCCGCTTTAAACCTAATTCTAGCCGAACGTCAGCTTTTTAAGAACGGATAAAGTCTTCCCCTCGCGGCCAAATTTTGACCCCGAAGT
Organism: uncultured cyanobacterium; assembly: GCA_963821735.1. GTDB lineage: Bacteria > Cyanobacteriota > Cyanobacteriia > Cyanobacteriales > Laspinemataceae > Laspinema. Next base: position 1,305,998 of record CAWGFK010000055.1, on the reverse strand, counting down.
GACCCGATCCGCTCAACTCCCTAATCCCACTCGGGTTTCTTCCTGCCCTGAGTTAATGGACTGGTTTTATGCCGGTCCATTTTTTAGTGGGTCATGAGTGACTGACTTGGGTTTATACAGAAACTTTTCACGGTCTCTTATAATTGTAGGTTGGATGAAATGCAGTGATCACCCAACATCAATTCTTCATTTATATGCCCCTTATATAGTTTAGGCAAACTTCTCTTTAAATCATACATAAGTGTTGGGTTTCGCCATCGCCATACCCCGGTTATATCACCAAAGAGTTGACTTTTAGCAACAATTTTGATACCCTAATATAGGTCAGGACCTTCATAACCTTATTTAAGGTACTGTCGTAAACGTTAAAGACCTCAGAGGTCTAATTGACCGCTATGGAAATAAAACAGGTCATTTTAAACAATATTGGGCTATTTGAAAATCTGGAAATTCTCTTAGCGCCCACCCCGGAAAACCCCAGCAATATCACCGTCTTGGTGGGTAATAACGGCGCGGGTAAAACCTTAATTCTGACTGCCTTAGCAACCTCTCTTAGCTGGTTTGCTGCTCGTTTACGCAGCGCCCAAGGCAGTGGCAACCCTATCCCTGAAGATATCATCCTTAATAGTGCCCATTCGGCCAACATTCAAATCAAAATTGACGATTCTTATGGCATATCAGAACCGTCTAATTCATCTAATTCAAGCGAGGGCCATGAGTTTGAATGGACTTTAGCCAAAACCCAAAAAGGACGGGAAGAACAATATAAGAGTCACCTTAAAGACTGCACTCGTTTAGCCAATCGTTATCGGGATTCCCTTACCCATAATAACCAAACTAGCCTACCTCTAATTGCCTTTTATCCAGTCGAGCGTGTCGTCCTAGATATTCCCCTAAAAATTAGGACTAAACACAGTTTTTTACAATTAGATGGTTACGATAACTCCTTCAGTCAGGGAGTAGACTTTCGCAGATTTTTTGAATGGTTTCGGGAACGGGAAGATACGGAAAATGAATCGGGAATTTCTGAAGAAGCTTTGAATAAAGTCAAAACACTACTTGAAACTAATCAAGAAGCATGGCAACAGTTGAAGCAAGTCAGTGACTCAGCTAAAGATCCGCAATTAACGGCAGTTCGTACCGCCATTCGCCGATTTATGCCCGACATGGATAACCTGAGAGTCCGTCGTAAACCTCGTCTCTATATGGCGATCGACAAAAACGGTGAAACTCTAAATGTTGCCCAACTTTCGCAAGGCGAAAAATCTCTGATGGCTCTTGTTGGTGATATTGCTCGCCGTCTAGCCATGCTGAATCCCGCCCTAGAGAATCCTTTAGAAGGTGATGGCATCGTTTTGATTGATGAAGTCGATTTGCATCTACATCCGTCTTGGCAGCGTAGTTTATGCGATCGCCTCATCGAAACTTTTCCAAATTGTCAGTTTGTGCTAACGACCCATTCACCCCTTGTCATCAGCGACTGTCAAAACCTCTTAGTTTACACCTTAAATAATGGGGAATTGAAGCGTGAGAATTCGCAGTATGGGCAAGATGCTAATACGGTTTTACTAGAGGTCATGAATACCAGCTTTCGTAAGGAAAGCATTGAAATTGAATTAAATGATTTACTAGATGCCATACAGGAACTCAAGCTAACCGAAGCCAAAGAATTACTTAAAAAATTAACTGCTAAACTCCCCGACCAGCATATTGAATTAATCAAAGCCAAACTCCTACTTCGTAAACAAGAGTTACGCCATGCGAAAGATTAATAAAGGGCCTGAGCCACCAGAGTTAACCCGATGGAAAAAGAAGAATCCTCATGGAGCCTATAACCAGTTAACCCAAGAAATTCGCCGACCTATCCGGGAATATGCTCTCAAAGAACAATTCTATCTTTGTGCTTATTGCTGCCAGAGAATAGAGAATATTATGTTGCCATAATGAGCATATAGAACCTCAAAACCGGAGTCATAACCGCACGCTTGATTTTTCAAATATTGTCGCCAGTTGTAATACCGAGAAGCAATGTGGTAAGGCTCATCAATCTCAGCCCCTACCCCTAACTCCGCTGATGGCAGAATGCGAAACAGAACTTCGATTCAAAATGAGTGGTCGGGTAGAAGGGTTAAGTCCTCGGGCGATCTCTACGATTAAAGTCTTAAACCTGGGAGACTATGAAACAAATAACCGTATCCTGATAGAGAAACGTAAGCAATTAGTGTCGGCCTTATTATGGAAAAACGGTATAAATCCCGAAGAAGGATTAGAGGATAAAGAACTGTTAGAAGAATTAATCAGTGACCTATCACAACCTCAAGAGGATAAGATGGACCCCTTTACTCCAGTGGTCATTAATATTTTGAACAATTGGCTCACGTCTTACGAATGACAGATTTATTGAGTTCCTTCTTGCTGTAAAACGGAGGAGGATTCCCAATCCTCTTCCCCTCGCGGCCAAACTTTGACCCCGAAGTGACCTGATCTGCTCAAGTCCCTAATCCCACTCGGGTTTTTTCCTGCCCTGAGTCCGACAATCGGCTATAATTTTGAAGAACTGAATAAGCAATCATAAAGGCGATTTTAGGTAGAATTAAATCATGCTAGAACTTCACTGTCACACGACCTATTCCGATGGTACTTTGACCCCGACTGAACTGGTGGAACAGGCAGTAGCCGCTGGGGTCCGGGCCTTGGCGATTACGGACCATGATACCATGTCCGGATGGCCCGAAGCGATCGCCGCTGCGGAATCTTTGGCGATCGAAATCGTTCCGGGACTGGAACTGAGTACCGTACACAACGGGCGATCGCTGCATATTTTAGGCTTTTATCCCGACCGAGAAAAATTACAAGACCCCTTAAACGAACGACTGCAAGGCCGAATTAATCGCGCACAACAAACCCTCGACAAATTAGCCGCCCTCGGCTATCCTGTGGAGTTACCCCCTTCAAAAGGTGGCATGGCCCCCGGGCGTCCCCACATCGCCGCCGCCTTACTCAAAGCCGGTTATATTAAAACCTGTCAAGAAGCCTTTGAACGGTGGATTGGAGAAGACAAACCCGCCTACGTTCATTATGAAAAATTTTCCATTCAAGATGGGATTAATCTCTTGCGTAGCTGTGGTGCTGTTCCCGTCTGGGCGCATCCCTATTTGTTTCGCGGTGGACCTATGGAAACGGTCTTAAAAGAAATGGTCGAAGCGGGTTTAATGGGGGTTGAAGTCTATCATCCTCATCATACTCCTAATCAAGTCCAGAAATTAGAACAATTGTGTGCAGAATATGGGCTGTTGATGACCGGCGGCAGTGACTATCATGGGCCTAGTATTGATTCTAAACAATCGAGCCAGCTCAATCAATTTCATTTACCGTTAGAGTTGCTCGAACCCATCAAAATCGCCGCTCAACAATTGCGCTAACCTTCGCAAAGATTTCATGAAAATTACCTCTTTAAACACTCTACCCTCCGACGCCGTTTCCCATAATCCAGCCATTCAAAAAAAAGTGATGCTCAAGGCTGGAGAACTGCCCCACCTCACCAATTTTTCTCAGGCTAAATTTGCCCCGGGTCAAGTGGCTGCTGCTCATGCTCATGGTGATATGTATGAGGTATTTTTTGTCTCCCAAGGGTCTGGATTAATTCGGGTCAATGGCACAAACTATCCGTTAGAATCAGGAACTTGCATTGCTATAGAACCGGGAGAAGTTCATGAGGTGATGAATAATAGTTCTGAGGATTTAATCTTGACTTATTTTGGCTTAAAAGTTTCATCAATTTAAAAGAGTTGGGCGAGATTTATAGCCAGTCTTGCTGGAATTGTCCACTTCTCAAAAGGAGTGGGATCATCTTGAACCCTGGGTCTGTTCAGGAGCAAGATACTCCCGCAACGGAGGAAAATACTCCTCACAAAAAGGAGTGGGAGCATCTTGCTCCCTGGGGCGGCTCATTTAGATTCAGGGTAAATTAATCTGAATAGGGTACTATTTTTTAAGGGGGAGATGAACAAGGCGGGTTACTGGGTAACTCGTCGTTCATTGCTCGCGTCAATTCTATAAATTTAATTTATGTCAAACGATTTGGTTCTGAAAATTCTGTGGGTTGAGAATACCCTGAACAAAAATCAACCGATTCAAACGCTTTATAAAGCAACACCGACCCTGGAAAGCGAATTAACCTGTATCGACTCCCTAGAGGCGGCGATCGCCCCATTAAAACAGCAGCAGTTTGATGCGATCGTCTTAGAGTTGTCGCCGGATCAGATCGGGGAACTCGATCGCCTGCATCGCCTGTATGAAACGACATTACCGGAAGACTCCGCCGAGTCGAAAACCCCCGTTTTACCGGGAATTGTGGCCGTGATTCCGGGGGAGGATGAGGAATTCGCATTACAGGCGATCGCCGCTGGCGCACTTGGCTGTTTGTTTACCCCGGAACTCACCGAACCCTTGCTGATTCGGACAATTCGACGGGGGATTCAGCATCGGGACCGGATCCTCTGCGATCGCCAGCTTGAACCGCACAAACAACGCCTGGTTCAACGACAAAACGAGGCCCTATTAGCCCTCACCACCTCTCACCGAAGCAAAGAGGGGGATTTTACCAAAACCTGTCAGGAGATTACGGAAGTTGCGGCACAAACCCTAGAAGTAGAACGAGTGAGTATTTGGTGGTATAATCGCGATCGCTCGGCGATTCGAGCGGTGGATTTGTTCGAGAGTCCCGAACAACGGCATTCCGAGGGTCTCGAACTATTCGCCCATGAGTATCCTCACTATTTTCAGGCCCTCGCCAGTAACCGGGCGATCGCCGCTGATGACGCTCACACCCATCCCGCAACCCGAGAATTTTCCGCCGGTTATCTCACCCCCTTGGGAATTGCCTCCATGCTGGATGCACCGATTCGCTTGGGGGGTCAAGTGGTGGGGGTGCTCTGTTGCGAACAAATGCACATCCGGCGAAATTGGTTGCTAGAGGATCAACAACTGATCTCCTCCCTCGCTGACTTTGTAGCCTTAGGCATGGAAGAGTGCGAACGATTCCGAACCCAAGAAGAGTTACGACATTATCAGGAACATTTAGAAGAATTAGTTGCCGATCGCACCGCCAAATTACAACGCATCAATCAGCAATTACAAGAAGAAATCGAACAACACCACCAAACTGAATTAGCCCTGCGGACCAGCGAATCTAAATACCGATCCGTGGTCGATCATATTAAAGAAGTCATTTTTCAAACCGACAAACAAGGCTGTTGGACCTTTCTCAATCCAGCTTGGACCGAAATGACTGGATTTACCGTAGAAGAAAGCCTCGGACAATCTTTTTTAACCTTTATGGTCGAGGAAGATCGGTCCCGGGGTGGCGAAGGATTGGCCTTACTCACCGATGACCCGATTCACTACAATTGCTTTGAAATTCAACTGCGGACCCAAGATGGTAACCGGCGATGGGTTAATGTTTGTGGCAGTCATTACTTGGACGAAGCGGGAACAGTTTTGGGCCTCTATGGTACCCTAGATGATATCACCGAACGCAAGCAAGTAGAGCAAGCCTTACGGGAAAGTGAAGAACGGTTTCGAGCCATTGCTCAAGGTACGTCAGTTCCCTTACTGATTAGTCAGATTTCTGATGGCACGATTGTCTATGCCAATGAACTGCTTGGGGAACTGTTGGGGATGTCACTCCCTCAATTACTCGGCCAAAAAACTCCGGACTTTTATGTTAATCCCAGTGACCGTGGGGTGATGCTGGCTCAATTAAAGAAAGATGGCTTTCTTTCTGGGTATGAATTGCATATCAAAAATGCCACGGGTACTCCATTTTGGGTTTTGATCTCCATTCAGTTTATTACCTTTAATGGTGAAGCTGCCCTGTTGACGACGTTATCGGATATTACCTATCGCAAACAAGCGGAAGAAGCGATTCGGGCTAGTGAACGTAAATATCGGGATTTAGTGGACACCTCCCAGGATTTAATTTGGTCGGTGGATACTCAAGGTTGTTGGACTTTTTTGAATCCGGCAACTCGTCATATTTACGGCTATGAACCCGAGGAAATGTTAGGGCGTTCGTTTACCGAATTCCAGCCTCTGCTTGCTGCCCAAACCGATTGGCAAATTTTCCAAGAACTGTTAGCTGGCAAGTCCTATTCTCAGTATGAAACGGAACATTTGCGTAAAGATGGTCGTGCCATTTATCTGAGCTTTAATGCCGTGGCTTTGCATGATGAACAGGGAAATGTATTGGGAACCACGGGGACGGCGACGAATATCACCGAACGGAAGCGGACGGAAGACAAATTACGAGAGCGATCGCAACAAGCGAACCTCGGTGCTGAAGTTGGGGTGGCTCTCACTCAGGCGGGAAGTTTACGTCAGATTGTCCAACGGTGCGCGGTGGAGATAGTTCGTCATCTGGATGCCGCCTGGGTTGCCATCTGGACGGTGGATTCGGGTCAAAACTTGGAATTGCAAGCCAGCGCCGGACTCTGTATGCCTCCCGAGGGCGATCGCACCCCTCTAGGTCACTTTAACCCCCAACAGATTGCCGAATTACGTCAAGTCTACTGGAGCAATGACGCGCTGACTCACCCCGGTGTTGGCGACTGGATGCAGCAATCTGGACTCATGGCTTTTGCAGGCTATCCATTGATTGTGGATGATCGGGTGGTGGGGGTCATGGAAATTTTTGCTCACAACCCCTTAAAGGAAACCACCCTGGATTATCTCAGGACGATCGCCGATCGCATTGCCATCGGCATCGATCGCAAGCAAGCAGATTTAGAACAACGCATGGCAACGGAACGCCTGCAATATTTGCTGCGATCCAGTCCAGCGGTGATTTACAGCCGCAAAGCCACCGGGGACTATGCCGTTACCTTGATTAGTTCCAATGTTAGCACGTTGTTAGGTTATGACCCGAAAGAATTTATAGAGAATCCCAGCTTTTGGGGAAATCGAGTCCATCCGGAGGATGCCAGTCGCCTCCAAGTCGGTTGGAATCACTTGTTAGAGTCCGGGACCAACCGCGATGAATACCGCTTTCAACATCAAAATGGGGAATGGCGATGGATGCGAGACGAACAGAAATTAATCCGGGATGACGCGGGAAACCCCTTGGAAATCGTTGGTTATTGGGCCGATATTAGCGATCGCAAATTCGCCGAATCCGCCTTACTCGAAACCAGTGCGCGGCTGGATAACATTCTCAGTTCTATTGATGATACCTTGTGGTCGGTGTCTTTGCCTCACCGTACTTTACTATACATGAATCAGGCTGCTGAGAAAATTTACGGTCGCAAAGTCGAAGAATTCTTTAATAATCCCCACCTTTGGGCCACAGTGATTCATCCCGAGGACTCTGCACAACTCAAGCCTTTGTTTGATATCCTCACATCTCCTCAAAGTAAAGATATCGAATATCGGATTGTGCGGCCCGACGGGGAAATTCGTTGGCTGCGCGATCGCTCTCGAATTATTTATGACGCTTCCGGTACTCCCATCCGCATTGATGGACTCGCCACGGATATTACGGAACGCAAGCGTTACGAAGCGGCACTGGAACAAGAACGTCAGCAATTACGACAAATCGTCACTCATGCTCCTGTAGCGATGGCGATGTTTGATCGGGAAATGTGCTATCTTGCCTATAGCGATCGCTGGTGTTTGGATTATCAGATTACCCAGCCGTCGCTCTTAGGCTGCAATTATTATGAGATTTTTTCCCATCTGGCCCCACGCTGGCGGGACATTCATCAACAGGCACTCAGGGGAACCGTGATGTCCAGTTCCGAAGATATCTGGGAAAATGCTGATGGTAGCCACCGTTATGTGAGTTGGGCGATTCATCCTTGGTATTCTGCTGACATGGCGATCGGGGGAATTGTGATTGTCAGCAGTGAGATTGATGAATTAGTCCAGGCTCGGGAACAAGCCTTAGAAGCTGCTCGACTTAAATCGCAATTTCTAGCGAATATGAGTCACGAAATTCGGACTCCCATGAATGGGGTTCTAGGCATGACAGAATTGTTGCTCAGAACCCAACTCACGGCCCAACAACGGGACTTTATACAGACCCTAAAAATTAGCGGCGAAAATTTATTAACCCTGATTGATGATATTCTCGATTTTTCCAAATTAGAAGCCGGAGAAATGCGCCTGGAATCTCATGATTTTGACCTCAATCGCACCCTGGAAGAGACCGTTGATTTGTTTACCTTGTCGGCAGCTTCTAAACAAATCGAATTAGCCGTTCTGGTTGCGCCCGATGTTCCTCGATATCTTAAAGGCGATGCCAATCGCCTGCGACAAATCCTCACCAATCTCCTGGGAAATGCTATCAAATTTACGGAACGTGGAGAAGTTGTAATTACGGTCAACTGGGCAGAATCGACGCCGGAAACATCCCCAGAAGCGCCGGATGGAGCGGCCCGATTTACCCTAGTTTTTTCCGTTCGGGATAGTGGGATTGGGATTGCTCCTAGCGATCGCAACAAACTCTTTCAATCCTTCTCCCAGGTGGATGCTTCAACGACTCGTAAATATGGAGGAACGGGTCTGGGGTTAGCCATTTGCAAGCAGTTAACCCAGTTGATGGGGGGTGAAATTGGGGTGGAGAGTCAATTTGGCGTCGGTTCAACTTTCTGGTTTACGGTGCAATTTGAACAGGTGGAAAATGCTAATCCGAATTTAGGATTTACCCAGCCCTCCTCCTTAGATGCTGCCTGCTCCATTCTCCGGGGAAAAAAGCTATTAATTGTTGATGATTCTCCGATTAATCGTCAGGTGGTGCGCCAGCAAGCAAGCCACTGGGGGATGGAGGTATCCGAAGCTGAGGATGGTTTGGAAGGGATTAAACTCTTGCGAAAAGCGGTATCGGCGGGGACTCCTTTTACTCTAGCTTTGCTGGATATGCAAATGCCCAAAATGGATGGAGAAATTCTCGGCCAGATTATTCTCACGGATCCCGTTTTAGACAAGACTTCGTTAATTATGATGACTTCGGTTAATGAAAGTTATCAGGCGCAAAAGTTTTTAGATTTAGGGTTTTCTGACTACTTGATTAAGCCGATTAAAGAAGCGCGGTTGCTGGAATGTTTGATTCGCGGGATCAGTTTAGAAGTTCAGGAAGGTTCGGCTTCTACCGCCTCTGATAGTTGGGTCGCCTCCTCGCCGGTCCCGGATAAAAGTGGGGAACCTGCTGCAAAAAATGCCTTGAATATTTTATTAGTGGAAGATACCCGCATCAATCAAAAGGTGGTTTTGAATCAGTTAGAATCCCTAGGATTTGAGGCGGATTGTGCAAATAATGGACAAGAAGCACTGGACAAAATGCAGGGCAAAGCGTATAATCTGGTGTTTATGGACTGTCAAATGCCGGTATTAGATGGGTATGATGCGACCCGCGCGATTCGCCACAGAGAAGGAGACCGCCAACATACGGTGGTGATTGGGTTGACGGCATACGCAATGGAAGGCGATCGCCAAAAATGTCTGGCCGCAGGCATGGATGATTATCTCACGAAACCTGTTTCTGTCAAAGATTTACAACGGGCGATCGCCCAGTGGGGCTCCCGTAACCCGGAGCATGAGATCGCCGCTCCCGTCCAACCGAACTCACCGGAGGGACCCACCCCAGACCCATCACTGGAATTCCCGTCATCGGGTGGGGAACCTCCGATTGATGAACAACATCTATTAGAAATTGCCCGAGGCGATCGTCAGTTTGCGGTGGAACTGCTCACCGCCTTTATCGCCGATGGCAAAGAGTATCTGGAAGATGCCAGTCAAGCGCTCATCCAAGGCGATGCCGTCACCCTCGGACGGAAGGCACACCAAATTCAAGGGGGAAGCGCTACCATTGCGGCGATCGCCATGCCTTCATTAGCAGCTAACCTAGAACAGCAAGCCAAAGACAGTAATTTTGAGGAGGCTGAGGAACTGGTGGGACAACTGACAACGATTTTAAACCAAATTGAGAAATGGGTGCGGGATTGGCCCGTTTAACCCCTGGTGAACCCCTGGCGATCGTCTCAAAAAGATGCTCCATCCCACCCAAAATGAGGGCCGAAAATCAATTGAAATTTGAATAGAAATTGGAAAAAATGTACAGTGAAGAAGAGACTATTGTCCCTTGTCCTTTGTCCTTTGTCCCCCGGCACCTACTTATGTCAAAAATACTCGTTATAGATGATGATGGGGTAACGCGCTTACTCCTGAAACGAAACCTCCAAATGCAGGGATATCATGTAACCTTGGCTAAAAATGGAGCCGAAGGACTGCATTTGGCCGCAGAACTGCACCCGGATTTAATCGTCTGCGACTGGATGATGCCGCTAGTGGATGGCGTGGAAGTCTGTCGCCGCATCAAAGCCGACCCTCTCTTAGCCACCACCTTTTTTATTCTCCTCACCGTGCGCGGACAAGTTGATGATCGGATTCAGGTTTTGATGCGGGAGCCGATGAATTTCTCTCCAAACCAATAGAAAGTGATGAATTACTGGCCCGAGTTCGTGCGGGATTGCGACTACGCCAGTTAACCCAGCAATTAAGCCAAGCCAATCAACAGTTATCGGCCCTGGTGGAAGTTCAACAACAGTTATTAAGTGCTGTAGATTCCACCCCGGAAGAAGCTAATTCCTCCTATATTCAGTTACTTTCCCCCCTCGGACAAGCGGCGCAAGCTAGTCGCGCTTATATGAGTGAACTTTATCAGGATCAGGCGGGAATCGAGCCTCTGGTGTTATGTGAGTGGTTTGCAGAGGACGGAACCGGCTACCCGAGTCAACAGAAGTTCCCAGAAGCCGAGGGTCTCATGCCTCCTAACCCCTTACCCTCGCGCTGGATTGAAACCTTCAACAAGGGCGAAATTGTCGCGGGTAAAGTGAGCGATTTTCCCGAAGCGGAACGGGAGATATTAGAGCAAGCGCACCTGGATTCCTTGTTGATGTTACCCCTCACCCTCAAGGATGAATTAGTCGGATTTATCGGCTTTGAGAATTTTGCGATCGCCAATCTGGATTCTCTGCTGCCGATTTTGCGGGCGGCAGGCGCAGCGATTTGCCTGCATCGCGATCGCTCCGATGCTGTCATCGCCCTCAGAGCCAGTGAAGCCCGCTATCGGGCAATTATAGAAGACCAAACTGAATTTATCTGTCGCTTTGCCCCCGACGGCACTGTCACCTTCGTCAATGATGCCTACTGTCGGTATTTTACCATGACCCGAGAGGAACTGATGAACGGCTCTGTGGTTCCCTTTCGCCCCGACTTCGCGCGCGATTTTGTCAACTGTCCTGTCATCAATCGGGAAGAATCCGCTGTATTACCCAATGGAGAAGTGCGCTGGCATCACTGGACCGAACGCGCTGTCTTTTGTGAGGATGAACTCGTCGAGTTTCAAGCCGTCGGGCGTGATATCACCGAACGCAAGCAAGCCGAAGAAGAGACCCTAAAAGCCCTGGCGAAAGAAAAAGAACTGAACCAACTCAAAACTCACTTCGTATCAATGGTCTCCCATGAATTTCGCACCCCCCTCACCACTATTCTATCCTCCGCTGACTTGCTGGAATATTACCAAGAAGACTTTCCCGACTCAAAAGCCGATAAAAAGCTCCAAGCCATCCAACGGATTCAAAGTGTTTCTGTTAATATGACCCAAATGATTGATGATGTCCTGTTAATCGGTCATGCGGAATCAGGCAGCTTGCAATGCAACCGCCATCCTTTAGACTTGGTTCAGTTTTGTCAGCAATTAGTCGAGGATATGCAGTTTATTGATAACGGATTACATGGGATTGATTTAATCCTTTCCCAACCGAGTCTCTCCGCCTGTATGGATGAAAAATTACTGCGACATATCCTGACTAATTTGCTCTCCAACGCCCTCAAATATTCCCCTGAAGGGTTGCCAGTTAAACTGGAACTTTGCGATGCTCGCCAAAACCTCGCCATCTTTCACGTCAAAGATCGCGGAATTGGCATTCCCCCAGAAGACCTACCCCATCTGTTTGAACCCTTCCAACGCTGCCGGAACGTCGGTACAATTTCCGGCACAGGCATGGGACTAGCCATTGTCAAAAAATGTGTGGAAATTCATGGCGGAGAAATCCTCGTCCAGAGTGAAGTCAGCGATGGAGAACAACCAAGCGGCACCACCTTAACGGTCATCTTACCTCGGTTTCCCATGACTAACCTGACCTCAAGCCTCAAGGATCAACTTCTCGAAATTTATCCCGCCCAAAAAAGGGATGAATAAGTCTTAAACCAAGCCCTTACCCATGACGCTCCTGGCAATTTTTTCCCCTTTAAACTTAAATTAGTCTCGAATTTAAAATTATGATAACATGAAACCTAGACTGTTTAAAACTGATAATACATCAATGCTAAATACTATGGATAAAATTCTGGTCATAGATGATGATTCCGCAACCCGCTTACTCCTTAAACGAGATTTAAAATTAGAAGGTCATGAAGTCACCGTTGCCAAAGATGGGGAAGAAGGGGTAAAACTCGCCCTCGAACTCCATCCTGCCTTAATTATTTGCGATTGGGTGATGCCTTATTTCGATGGCGTAGAAGTCTGTCGCCTTGTCAAATCTAATCCAGAATTAGCCCAAACTTTTTTTATTTTACTCACCTCAAAAGTTGATTTAGAAGACCGCATTCAAGGACTCGATGCCGGGGCCGATGATTTTCTCTCTAAACCCGTCAATCCAGCGGAACTTTTAGCCCGGGTTAGGGCGGGACTGCGACTCTATCACTCCCAGAAACAATTAAGCCAATCCAATCAACAACTCAGCCAAACCTTACGGGATTTGCAACAAACCCAGGCTCAGTTAATTCAAAGCGAAAAAATGTCCTCAATAGGTCAAATGGTCGCGGGAATTGCTCATGAAATTAATAATCCCGTCACCTTTATTGATGGCAATTTGAATCATGCCGGAAAATACATTCGAGAACTGCTCGACTTTATTCAACTCTTTCAAAAACACTATCCCAATCCGCTGCCGGAGATGAAAGAAGCAGCGGAAGAATTAGATTTAGAATTTTTAATGGCCGATTTTCCTTCCCTCGTAGAATCCATGAAACGAGGAGCCAAGCGGATTCGAGAAATCGTGGAATCCTTGCGAACCTTTTCGCATCTGGATGAAGCCGAGCTTAAGGATGTAGATTTGCATGAAGGATTGGATAGTACCCTTTCTATTTTAAAGGGTCGTTTAGAAGGAATTGAGACTCAGATTAACTATGGAAAATTACCTCGGGTGGAATGCTATCCTAGTGATATCAATCAAGTATTTTTTCATCTCCTGAACAATGCGATCGATGCCGTCGGAAAACGCACCCCTCTACACAATTCCCCTGCCGCACCTCCCCGGATTCGGATTTGTACCGAAACCCGCACCCCTTCCCATGCGGTGATTCGGATCTTCGATAATGGCATCGGCATTCCCAAAGAGACAATCCCAAATATTTTCAACCCCTTTTTCACCACCAAAGACGTCGGTGCCGGAAAAGGACTGGGTTTAACCATTGCCTATCAAATAGTCGTAGATAAACACGGGGGAAAATTAGAAGTTCATTCCGAACCCGGTCAAGAAACAGAATTCGCAGTCATCATCCCCATCCATCCCCCCAAAAAATTACTTTAAATCCAACCCCTACCTCCCCCTCAATGTTCGTAGTAAAAACTTCAGTCGTTATCTTGTCAAAGTTCGTAGTAACGACTTCAGTCGTTATCTTATCTTGGTTCGTTAGTAACGACTTCAGTCGTTATCTTTCATAAGTTCCCTGCCCTAAATTCCGTCGTCATGTTCTTAGCCCCTAGTCCTAGATCTAATTGTTTTTGGGGTAATAATTGCAGTTATTTTTTATCCCCGATTAAAGCTAAAATTATTTCATTGCATCAACAATAATTACAACCCAAGAATCAACTTAAAAACCTGATTAAACCCAAGTCTAAAGAGCCATTACTTTTAATATGAAAATATTGTTAATTGAAGATGATATCCGCATTTCTGAGGCTATTGCCGAAGCTTTAAGAGATCGCCGCTATGTAGTAGAAATTGCCAGGGATGGTGAATTGGGGTTGAATTTTGCCGAAACGGATACCTTTGACTTAATCATTCTAGATCTAATGCTGCCCAAACTCGATGGAATTTCCGTATGTCGGCAGCTAAGAAACGCAGGAAATAAAACCCCAATTTTGATGCTGACCGCCCAAGATACCAGTAGTGATAAAGTGTTAGGATTGGATGTCGGGGCCGATGACTATGTGGTAAAGCCCTTTGATTTACCCGAATTGTTAGCCCGAATTCGCGCGCTGTTGCGACGACAAACTGTAACATTTTCGCCAATTTTGGAGTGGGAAAAACTAAGGCTAAATCCCAATGAATGTCAGGTGATGTATGAAAAAAAGCCCCTAAATATCACCCCGAAAGAATATGCTTTGTTAGAGTTATTTTTACGCAATGGCAGTCGCGTTCTCAGCCGCAGTGTTATTTTAGAAAGAGTCTGGGCTTTTGAAGATATGCCCGGAGAAGAAACCGTCAAAGTGCATTTACGCAGCCTCCGCCAAAAGCTGAAGGCGGCAGGGGCTTCCGCAAATTTCATTGAAAACGTTTATGGTTTGGGATATCGACTCAATGCCAATCTCTAAGCCAATCTCTCAGGGTCAGTTTAGCCGGTTACAAACTCGGCTGTTGCTGTCATATTTATTGGTAATTGCCACGACTTTAGGGGCGTTTTGTACGGCGGTTTATGCTATCGTTGCCCGAGACCTCAATCAACAATTAAATGCCTCTTTGCATCAAATTGCGGGAACATCTGCCAGTACCTTAGAAATTATTCAACATGAATATGAAGAGGTAACTACAGAAGACGAATATCAAGGATATATTCCTAAGAATGCTGATGGCACTTTTGGACCCATTAGCTTATCTCAACTGATGGATAAATATCGCGTTTACTCCATTCCCGCTTTTGTGCCTAATCCCCTAATTTCCGACGATCAAGGAGTTGAATGGTTTGATAGCAAACAACAGTTAATGGTGCGAGAAGGAAACTTTTTTACCACCCAATCTTTGCCTAAAATTGTAGCGCTAAAAGGACAAATTCTTGAAGAGGGAAATATTCGGAGTTTCATTTTGCCAGTTTATGCGGGGGCAAAATCAGAGCAATTATTAGGCTATGTGCGAGCTACCAAATCAATGGATTTGTTAAACGCTGAGTTGCGCCGGTTCCAGCAAGGGTTAATGGCTGGAGTGGCGATTGTTTCTGGACTGGTGACAATGGGCGGCTTTTGGCTGACTCGCGAGTCACTCAAGCCAATTTTGCGGAGTTTTGAGCAACTGAAACAGTTTACCTCGGATGCTTCCCATGAATTGCGAAGCCCATTAACGGCAATTCGGGCATCGATCGCAGTGATGCAAAGTCACCCAGAACGAGTTCATCCGGCTGATGTGGAAAAGCTGAAGGCGATCGCCAGTGCGTCAGCCCAAATGAGCCAACTGGTGGATGATTTGCTCCTATTGGCTCGCCTGGATCGCCAAGCCCCCGATCGCGCAGTATGGCGACAAATTGCCCTTGATGAAATATTGGAAGACTTAGTAGATTTGTACAGTGATCGGGCTGAGTCCGCGAACCTAAATTTGCAATCTCAACTTATCCCTAACCTAGAAGTTTATGCCGACCCCTCTGAGTTATCTCGCCTCTTTACCAATCTATTAGCTAATGCCCTGCAATATACCCCATCTGGGGGCACCGTCACCGTTTCATTGCAGCGCAACCGCACCCATGCTTTAGTCAGGATTGAAGACACCGGCATTGGCATCAACTCCGACCAATTACCGCATATTTTCGATCGCTTTTGGCGCGCTGACCAAGCCAGAAGCCAACATCAAGGGGGATCGGGTTTAGGACTGGCGATCGCCAAAACCATCGCCCAGACTCATGGCGGTGACATCACCGTACAGAGTCAACTCAGTCAAGGAAGCTGCTTTCAGGTGAAAATCCCCCTACCGGGACCACCGCGATCGCCTAAAAACCGGGGCGGGGCCTAGAAACCGGGTTTCTTCATTCAATCTCGCTGTTCAGCCAAAGTTATCGCAGAAACCCGGTTCCTTTTCTTTCCCAGATTTTTACTATTTGTTTCCTAAAATTACCTTATGATCACTTCTGACCCACAATAATCACGCTTACAAATTAGCTATGAAATCTAAAGCTGTTGCACTATTTCTCAGTCTTGGCCTAGCAACCACCGTGGTGGCCTGTGCCGGTCAGCCCGGTGGGGAGACAGAAGGAGAACAAACTCCCCCAGCTTCTACCACTGAAGATGGTGGAGAAGAAGGTGGCGCTCCCATAGCCCCAGCTCCGACTACTCCCAATCCAGGCGCAACCGAAGATGGGGAAAATGGCGAAGATGGCGAAGATAACCCAGAGGACGAAGATGACCAAGAGGGTGAAGGTGGAGAATCTTAGTGGATTGCCACTGGGGTTTCGTTTCGTGGTAACGATTGAACCCTCTTAACCCTCATTTGATCCTAACGATTTGATTTCTCGAGGATTTTCCTAGTCTTGAATCAGAGATCAGGGCTAGGGTATCCCTATCTATTTGGTCACATCATTGCTTTCGATGAAATCATCAATTTTTTTAGCTAAATTTAGCCTTAGTTCCATGATTTTATGTATTGATCAAGTTCTCTCCCGAGAACAGTTAAATAAGATTCAGGGACTTCTGGAAAATGCTGAATTTGTCGAAGGTAAACTTACCGCTGGGAGGTATGCGAAAACTGTTAAAGATAACTATCAATTGAAAGGAGATACAGAGGTTACCAAAAAAGTGAGGGGAATTGTGCATAATGCGCTCTTGCAAAATCCCCTATTTAAAGCCTCCGTTCGTCCCAAAACAATTCGGCCAATTTTATTTAGTCGTTATGAACCGGGAATGTCTTATGGTTGGCATACTGATAATGCCATTATGGGCGATGGAAAATTGGTGCGATCGGATGTATCCCTGACCTTATTTCTCAGCGATCCAGACACCTATCAAGGCGGTGAATTAGTCATCGATACCAGTCTGGGTGAACAATCGTTTAAACTCGCGGCAGGGTCCATGATTGTTTATCCTTCGACCTTTCTCCATCAAGTTACCGAAGTAACCCAGGGAATTCGTTTCGCTGCGGTGACTTGGGTTCAGAGTCTGGTTCGCGATGTTCAGCAACGGGAAATTCTCTTTGAACTCGATACGGTTAGAAAGTCAATATTTGAGCAATATGGCAAAACCGTAGAATTCGATTTACTGTGCAAAACTCACGCCAACTTACTGCGGCAATGGGTGGATATTTAAACAAAATTATCCACCCATTACTATTTTTCAGGAGGATGCATCTATAGATATTCAGGTTTTTTCGGTTGCGAGATATTTCATGGAGTTTAGGAGATTTATTCATGCCTGAAATTGCCAAATTTATCCAAAAAATTCATCTTTCGGCCAAGTACAGAGAGCGCTTATCAGATTTTATCGGAGAATTCCTAGGAAATAGCGGACATTTTTTGGTCTTAAAAAACTTAGCAGATATTGCTATTTACGGGGGGCAGGATTACCTCGATGACCCAACTGATTATCTACTGATTGTGGCAATGCTGATCCAAAGTGCCTACTTATCGAGGCCGAATGCTTTCCCGCTATTGGGTAATTTAATCGGAGTCACTCTTTACTCATTATTTGATTTGCTATTCGATGGCAGTGAGTTTTTTGAAGAGCCATCTCATCTAGTATTTTGGGTATTTTCTTTAACCATTGGGGGACTTCAGTTTGCGCGATATCGCTGGAAAAATGCCCTGGAACGCTGGATTCTCCCCTTAGAAAGTGTAGTGCGGATGCTGATGGTTTTAGCATTTTATTTAGTGGTTAGCTCGGGAGAAAATTCCGAGGACTGGAACATCAGAGAAATGCTCGCTCAGTTTCCCGATCATAATACCTATGTATTTTTGACGAGCAGTCTGGTATTAATTGGGCTGTTACTAGGATTTCAGCGACTGCAAATTGTGGTGCAGCAGCAAGAGCTAAAAAAGACATCGGAATTACTGCGAAATTTAGCCCAGTGGGGCATGGGAACTCATGTCGTAGAAACATTGGTCAAAAATCCTCAAGGATTAAAGTTTCAAAGGTGCGATCGCTCAATATTATTCATGGACATTCGTGGCTTCACCACCTGGTGTGAACAAAGCCAACCCGATGTTGTTGCCAATATCCTCAACCATTATTATCAGCACACGGAATTAGCAGCTTATCTTTTCCACCCATTGCGCGTCACTTTTACTGCTGATGAAGTCATGGCAATTTATTCAACTCCAGAGCAAGCAGTTTCTGCCGCAAAAGCTATGCAAAAAGCGGCCAAGGAAGCTCTTTCATCCTATCAGCTTGGGGTCGGTTGTGCGGTTCACTCGGGAGAAGTCGTTGAGGGATTATTTGGCGGAGAAGATGTCCGTACTTATACAGTAATTGGTGATGTAGTCAATACAGCCAAGCGTTTAGAAGGTACCACCTTAGCCGGAGAAATTACCGTGTCAGATATTGTTTATCAAAGATTAAAACAGCAGATTCAAGTTAAG
Source organism: uncultured cyanobacterium (assembly GCA_963821735.1). GTDB lineage: Bacteria > Cyanobacteriota > Cyanobacteriia > Cyanobacteriales > Laspinemataceae > Laspinema. The sequence continues at coordinate 1,287,386 of CAWGFK010000055.1, read as the reverse complement.
GATTGCCGAACCCATCAACTTAAAGGAAAAAACACCGAAATGAAAAGCTGGGTATTAGTTGAATAAAATCAAAACTTTACCCAAAAGAATTTAATCAAGATTTTCTTGATCGCCTAGTCATATTGTTGAACATTTTTGAGAATTACACAGGAAAATAACAATGATTAACTTCCGCAAACTTCACCGAAAATCTGCTCCCATTGTCTTTATTCCGTTAATCCTTTCCGCATTAACCGGCATCGCTTACCGACTGGGCCGAACTTGGTTCGGTCTTCCCTCAGAAATCGCTGATATTTTTCTGAGCATTCACGAAGGAAGATTTCTGGGTAAACCCCTAGTTCCGGTTTATGTGTTATTAGTTGGGCTGGGGTTATTGGGCATGATTGTTACAGGTTTTACCCTGATAAAATGGCCGGGTAAAACCTCAAAATCTCAGCCAAAAAAAGACTGGAGATGGTTTCATCGCTTCCTAGCACCGATCGCATTTTTGCCCCTCTTGGTTAGTGCCATCACCGGGATTGCTTATCGTCTAGGGAGGGCTTGGTTTGGTCTATCGGGGAAACAAGCTTCTATCCTCTTACAAATTCATCAAGGCTCATATTTCGGTCCTACTTTCAAGGCTTTTTATGTGTTATTAGTCGGAGGAAGTTTAGTAGCTTTATTAATCACCGGCATTCAAATGACAAGAATTTTCCGCAAACGTCCGGTTTAGAAACTAGAAATCGGGACCCAGAAACCGGAGTTTTTAACCCAGATTTAATATTTAGGAATCGTTATCCTCAAAACCGGGTTTCTGGGGTCAACCTGCAAGCGCTATAATCCCCAACTTCTACTCTGGTGATACCCATCTCATCCCTTATTTCCCGTAAATGTGACCCCTTGTACAAAATAGCGATTAAAAAACGCATAAATCGCTAAAGCAGGTAACGTAAATACCATTGAAGCCGCCATGATATAGTTCCAATAACTGATATATTGACCCTTAAACGTATTTAACCCCAACGGTAAGGTAAACATATCCTGACTCGATACCACAATTAACGGCATGAAAAAATTATTCCAGCTTCCCATAAAAATAAAAATAGCTTGAGCAGCTAGGGCCGGTTTTGCTAAGGGCATCACCACTTTCCAAAAGGTTTGCCATCGATTTAAGCCATCTAATGCCGCCGCTTCCTCCAGTTCCTTGGGGAAATTCACAAAGAACTGACGCATCATAAAAATAAACGTCGCATTGACCATACTCGGGACAATTAACCCTTGGTAAGTATTCAACCATCCCAAAGATTTTAAAATTAAAAAGGTGGGAATTAACGTGATTTGTCCCGGAATCATTAACACTGCTAAAATCATCCCAAACACAAGCCGATTTCCTCGAAAGGGAATCCGGGCTAGGGCATAGCCTGCCATTGAATTAAAGACAATATTAAACCCCGTCACGCACACTGCTACAAAGGCACTATTGAACAACCATCGCCCAAATAGGCGTTCTCGGGTAAAGATGGCTTGATAGTTTTCCAGAGTGAAATTCTGGGGAATAAAATTCATCCCCCCTTCCACAATTTCTGCTAAGGGTTTAAAGGATGCGGACATTGCCCAAGCAAAGGGAATAAAGGTAACGATCGCATACAGAATTAAGAATCCGTACAGCAGCGCTTTTAATCCAGAAATTCGCTTCATTTTCCGTGAGTCTCCTGTGATGACAATTACTGAGGAATATCTTCTTTAAACAGATACCGTTGCACCAGGGTCGCTAAGACGATCGCCGTTGCTAATAAGAGGGCTAAGGCAGCAGCATATCCCATTTCTAAACTCTTAAACGCATACTGATAAATCAACAACACTACCGTCAAAGTAGAATTATTGGGACCGCCGGACCCTCCCGAGAAAATATAGGATTGGTCAAACAGTTGAAACGTGCCAATAATGCCCATGACAATGATAAAAAAGGTCACGGGTTTGAGTAAAGGCAAGGTAATATTCATAAAGCGATCGCAACCATTTGCCCCATCAATTTTGGCCGCTTCATAGAGAGACTCGGGAATATCCTGCAACGCTGCCAAATAAATCACCATGAAAAACGGAGCACTGGCCCAAATATTCATAATCATAATCGATTTCAGGGCAATATTTGGGTCTCCCAACCAATTGTAAGTGGGTAAACCAAACCCCTCTAAAAAATGATTGAGTAGTCCATCGGCATTGTAAATCCACATAAAAATCAGGGTTAACACCGCTGAAGAGGTAATCGTCGGCAGGAAAAACACCACCCGAAACAGATTTTTTCCGCGAATTTGGGCATTCAGAACCAAAGCTAACATCAAGGCAATGAACGTCTGGATGGGAACGACGATCGCCACATATTCAGCCGTATTTTTCAAGGCAATCCACACCCGTCCATCATCCACCAAACGGGTGAAATTCCGCAGGTGAACAAACCGATAGCTCATTTCCCCTAAAATCTCAACTTTGTGAAACGAGAGGAAAATCGCATACAAAATCGGCAACCCTAAAAATACCCCTAAAATCATTAAAGCCGGGGTCATAAACAGATAACCGGATAGGGAAGAGGAAAAGCGAAAATTCCGAGGTTTTTTAGACCGAGAAACCTCTGGATTCAAAGAAGAATCTGGCATGGAAATGAGTGGGGGACGGGTCATAATAGCACGTCTCAATCAATTTGAAACTGTTTCAACTGTTTCAACTGTTTGAAAGGAGTGGGAGCATCTTGCTCCCTAATAGCAGGAGGGAGCAAGATGCTCCCACTCCTTCATTTTCTGGTTTTTATCTCTTAGCCCGCGCAGGCGGGCTATAGCCCTATCGGGCATGGCTCCGCTAACGTCCGTATAGCCCCACCCTTTAGGGTGCGGGTTTTCACCAAATAATCCCGGATTTAATATCAATACAAACTCGCTTTAATCTCCTGATTGGCAGTCGCTTGGGCTTTTTTCATCGCCTCTGCTAAAGATTGTTCCCCTAATAAAGCACTGAGAAACTGATTGTTAAAATTCTGGTTAATCAGGGACAAATTTTCTCCCGCTTGCCAGAGAGTGGCATAGTCAGCACCGGCGACAAAGGGCGCATAAAGCGGATTATTGAGATAGCCCAATTCGGCCAAAACTGATTTGCGAGTGGGTAAAATTAATCCCCCACTACGCCCATGCCTTCATGCCTTCTTTCCCCGTTAAATAAGAAATCAATTCCCAGGCTTCCTCTTTGTGGGTGGATTGTTTATTCATGACATAAGCAACTGTAAATGCCATTGTCCCTTTTTTGCCATTAATGGTAGGGACAGGGGCAATAGCAAAAGAAATCCGAGGGAAGGTTTCTTGCAGGTAAGGAATAGCCCAATTGCCATCAAGAACCATCGCGGCTTTTCCCTGTCCAAACATTTCACTGACATTACTTGCGCCGGTATCGGAGGGGATGCCTGCGGTGCGCGCTTGTTGATATTGTTCGATAACCGGGGCGAGTCCTTTTAAGGCTTTGGGTTGAGCAAATGCCGCAAAGCCTTTGCGATCGACAAATTGCCCGCCAAAAGCATGAATTACAAAGGCTTGACGGGTTAATTCGGGAACCATGCCATAGCCATAGCGTTGAATCCGGCGATCGCGATTGCGCCTGACGGTTAATTTTTCAGAATACTCCTGTAATTGCGCCCAAGTTTTGGGCGGTTCACTTAACCCCGCTTCCTGGAAAAATTCGGTATTGTAATAGAGCGCTAGGGTGGAGAAATCTTTGGGTAATCCGTAGATTTTGCCCTCATATTTGAAGGCATTGAGCATCGCCGGTTGAAAATCTTTGAGGTCAAATTCTGGGGTGATATAGCGGTTCAGGGGTTCTAATACGCCTCGATGCATCAGTAAGGGTGCTTCTAGGGTATCTAAATAAAAGATATCCGGAGCCGCATCCCCAATTAATCGGGTTTTGATGACATCAGAATACTGATCCGTAATCACTTCATACCGGACTTTAATATGGGGATGGGTGGCTTCAAAATCCCGGAGTAGCTGTTCGAGAAGCTGTTTTTCTACGGGACTACTTTGCCACCCACTGAGGGTGAGAGTGGTAATATCTTCACCCAGGGAACTGCCGCAGGCGGTGATGCTGAATACCAGGAGCAGGACGATCGCCCACTGGCACAGAATCCGATAAAGTCTTGACATAAATCTTGCTCTCGGGTAAAGCTGGGCCGTCCTGAATGTAATAGCCGATACTTTTTTATTATGCCCGTTATGAATGAGAATTTAACCGGGGCTTAAACCAAAAATTTGCAAGATTGTCAAGTATCTGGCGGAGGCTTTGGCTGCGCGGTTCTTGGAGGAACAGCAAGGGAAGCAGGGCCAACAGTCGCAAGAGCGCGGATAAGGCAAATAAGCCGACGAATCCGCCAAAGGCAGATTGGGTGGCGATAAATCCGCCTAGGGTAGTGCCGACTGCACCGGCTAATCCGCTAACGGCAGCGGCGATCGCAAAATAACTGGAAGGCTGTCTGGCAGGGGCGATTTCCATTTGGATATTGCTGCCACACAGATCCACTGCCGCCCAAGTTGCGCCGGTAATTAGGTGCAACAGGGGCAATCCTATCCATAACAGGACCCCGTGGGTTCCGGTTGCCAGCCAGAGCACTGGGGTGATGGCGACGAGGATACCGACGAAGAGTAAGAGGGGACGATTTCCGAGGCGATCGGCTAATTTTCCCCAAATCGGCAGCATCAGCAAGTTGGCACCGGCAGCGAGGCTGTTGTAGAGGGTCACCCAACTCACATCAATATCTAAATCTTTGAGTAAATAGAGGTTGAAAAAGGGGGCGCTGAGGTTAACGGCAAACATCCATCCGCCAAAATACAGCAGAAACATCCGGAAATTTTTATCTTTTAAAAAACTCGGCAGGGCGATCGCTGATGAGGGGAGTGGGTTCAGGTGTAGGGAGACTTTGGCTATCACTACCCCAAATTTGCGGGTTAACATCCGCCATCAAAAACTGGAAGCATAAGCTAATGATGCCAGCAGCGATCGCCACACACAAGATAATCCCATAGCCTTCAATGGTCCCTCCGTTCCATTGGGACACGATTACCCCCAATATTGGCATTGCCAGCAAATTGGTGAGATTTGCGGCACTGTTGCGGAGTCCAAAGTAACGACCCCGGAGGCGATCGGGGACTAATGCCGCCATCCAACTCACCCAGGAGGGACTTCCGAAAGCCCCTAAAATATGGGTGAGGGCGACGATCGCCAGGGTTACGAGTACCAGATTATGGGCTTGCCGGGGATCCATGAGAAACCAGCCAATTCCCAGGAGTAACAACAGCCAGAGGAGACGGGAGATGCTGAACATGGAGAGGGTGTACCAGTGACGACTCGTGGTGCGATCGCCGAGATAGGCCCCCACAGGTTGCAGAAAATTCACCAGCATCGGGATCGCTGCCAGGAATCCGATTTCCACGTTACTCGCACCAAGATCCAGCAAAAAATTACTCAGCAAGACCCCCCCAGTGGCGCAGGAGAAAAATGTGGCAAACACCCCATCCAGGGTAGAAGCTTGTAAGCTGTTGCGAATCGCCGGTTTAGAGCGTTTCCCGTTGGGAAGAATCAGGGAATTCTCGGAAAGGTATTCGGAAAATAGAGGCTTTCTGAGGGGAAAGGCGATCGTCAGTTTACTCTGGGTCATAGCAGATTTAGGGAATTTTAATCTGTTGATAGAATCACTGAAATGGTTAGAGTCTAAAAAAAAATGGCCGAAAATGCCAATCCGACTGGAGAGGGAAATTTGGTTGGGTTAGGGAGGTAGGAGGATTCTGGATTCCGACTTCCCCCTCACCAGGACAAGAAACCGGGTTTCTACCCAATTTTTGCTTCATTAGCAAAAATTTAAAGAAGAAACCCGGTTTCTAACTATTCTGTGATTTCAGATTAAACGGTTGAGGCAATTTCTACAGTTGACCCAGGCGATCGCCTACCACACTATCGCGCCGGACTTCATATTCTGGAGAGGACTGGGGGTCTAATTCCCAGCGTTCCTCATCTCGTTCTGACAACTCGTCGCGAACGCCTAACGGTTGGCGATCGTCCTGTTCCACTCCGGCTGCTTTACCGATTTGCTCCACAATATTTTGGTCCGGAGTTGGTGCCGTTCCTCCCACTGCTTCATCCCCAACATTCTGAGCTTCGGACCATGCCGCATCCACATCCCCACCTGTTAATTCGGGACTGGTATGGGTGTATTGCTTCATCTTATTTTCCATGCTCCGACCTCCAATATTCGCTCCCGGACGATTTGCTATTCCGGTTCCCAAAGATTCAGTTTCTGCTTGGGACAAATCGTCTACACTGCCCTCTTCGCGGGCCATTTTTTTCAATTTTTCTTGTTTATTTTTAGTCATAATTATCCCTTTAATATCAGCAAAGCTTGAGAGATTTTTTTATTACAAATCAATCTCCGCCAGTTTTGGAGTTGAGTTTTACCGTTATCAAACCCCAAACTAACTTTTTCTACTTTTATAAATCCTAGCTGATTTCCAGGGAGTTAACTTCTACCCAAGGACATATTTTATCAACCCTTTGGCCGCATAAATTCCTAAAATAACCGGATACTCCCTTCACTCAGCCATCGGGAAACTGCCAACAGGCAATATGCTCAACATCGCGACTGCCACAGGATTTACAAGGAACATCCGTAAAGGAATCAACCCATTCTTCCCCACAGTTACGACAGTGACAAAAAATATTGTGGCGGTTGGCTTCATTGAGTCGCACCTGCCACTCTTTGAGTTCATTATCATTCAAGGGCCGAGGAATTTCTGTCATGGCTGCTATCCCAAACTCATCGGTTTAGTATTATAGGCGATCGGTTGTCAAAGTTTATAAAAACCCGCACCCTCAAGGGTGGGGCTATACGGACAAAGCCCGCCTGCGCGGGCTACTCTATCAAAATGATTTTTTATAGCCGGATTTTAGTATTATACGCGCTCATTCAGCAAGTTTAAAAAGTTTTGATACACGGTTTCAACTTCTTGAAAATAGATTGCTTCATCGGCAGATTTGGAGATAAAGAACAGATTAAAACAAGGCATCACGCAATTTTCTGATTCTAGGGTATCGGGAGTTAGGACCACTTGCACGGGATTTTGGGGTAACCTAGCATTGGTCAAATCTGCCACAATTTTCAACTGCTCAAATAAGGAATGATACTCAGCTAAGTCCCGGGGAAGAATCCCTACATATCGAGGGCGCATCTGCGATTTTGAAGTGGAAATATGCCCTTGACAACTGGAATAGGTGATGCAATTTAATTTGAGAACTAAGGCGATGGTTAAATCTCGGACACCGGGTTCAATGGATTTTTTAAACTTGCGATGGTATTTAGATAAAATTGGAGAATCCGCACAAGCGGCAGTCCCATCGGTGTTGATATTGCCGAGAGGACTTTCCCGAAAGGTTTCGGCAGGATTTTCTTCGACAAAGCGATCGTCCCAGGAGGCGATAAATTCTTTCAATCCACTGAAATAAGTCATCGATTTAACTTGTTTTAATTAAAAAAACAGAAAAATGGAAAAAGGATTCTCTAATGCGCTTACTCTTCAAGACTTGCCGGAATAATTGAGACTCGTTATATTAGAGTCGGGTATCAATAGATTGGACCGTTGAGCCGTTATGACTTCTCCATTTTCCCCCAATCATCGCTTTTTTCAATACCGTCTTGCTTTGTTCCTCAGTATAGCAATTCTCGTCCCCTTCGGGTTGTTTACCAAATTTTATCGCGGTCCGGGTCAATCCTGGCTGAATAATTCATTTGGCGGGATTCCCTACGAAATTTTTTGGATTCTGCTCGTGGTTTTGATTGGCCGAAAGTTTCAGCAAAATGGGCGGCAATAGGTGTCTTAATTGCGACTTGTATTTTAGAATTTCTCCAACTTTGGCATCCCCCCTTTTTGCAAGCCATTCGCGCCACCCTGCTGGGACGATTGGTATTAGGAACAACCTTTGTTTGGTCGGATTTTCCCTATTATTTTATTGGCTGTTTTTTAGGATGGCTGTGGGTGAAAGCGCTTCAGCATTATACCCTGAGAAATAAAATTAAGAGCAGCATAGAATAAAGAACGAATAGCAACAATTTTCAATCAGGATTGACCCCCATATAATTTCCAATTCATTACCCGTAAAGGGATTGCAAAATATACATCCTCCAAACGTTCAACTGAAAGCAAGGTATCTGTAGGGGCGCAATGCTTGCGCCCCTACATTGACGGGGCTACGAACGAACGTTTTGGAGATTTTATTTTTTGGAGTTCCCTAATCTTTACGGTACCAACGCCCTAGCTTTATCCAAAGACAACAGTCCGATCGCCATAGACAAGAACTCGATTTTGCAAATGTAGACGAACCGCCCTCGCTAACACCATCCGTTCTAAATCTTTGCCTTTTCTAATTAAATCGGTCACCTCATCTCGATGGCTGACCCGGACCACATCTTGCTCAATAATTGGCCCTGCATCAAGGTCTGCTGTGACATAATGTGCCGTTGCGCCAATAATTTTTACCCCCCGTTTATAGGCTTGATGATAAGGTTTTGCTCCCGCAAAAGCAGGCAAAAATGAATGATGAATATTAATCACCGTCGGAAACTTTTGGACAAAATCTCCGGTTAAGACCTGCATATATTTTGCCAACACGACTACATCAATGTTATACTGTTTCAGGAGTTCAAGTTGTTTGGCTTCTTGGCTGATTTTGTTGTCTTTGGTAATGGGAAGACAGTGGAAATCGGCCCCAAATTGTTGAGCAATCTCTTCGAGGTCCGGATGGTTGCTGATAATTAAGGGAATGGAAGAATGAAATTCTTTCGCCTTTTGCCGCCACAGCAAATCGAGTAAGCAATGATCTTGCCGACTCACCCAAATGGAGAGACGTGGGATGGTGTCGGAAAAATGCAGTTGCCAATTGGCATCGAGGGGGTCGGCAATGGTTTCTTTGAAGGTAGAGGCGATCGCCTCCCGGGGTAAATCAAATCCATCCAGTTGCCACTCAATCCGGGTCAAAAATAATCCAGCGGCAAAATCTGTATGATGATCCGCATGAATAATATTCCCGTTATGGGAATAGATAAAATTGGCGATCGTCGCCACTAATCCCCGGCGATCGGGACAAGAAACAAGTAAGGTTGCAGTTGGACTGGTCATTCGTTAATACACTCTGAATATTGGAGTAACGTGAAATAGGATTGACGCATTATCAGCGGAGGGACCCCACCCTAACCCTCCCCTTGCCAAGGGGAGGGGACGAGGGGACGGAGGTGGCGGGAGTTTTATTCGGGTTCTATGGGTTCTGGTTCTTGGGAAGGGTCGGGAATGGGGGGTTGCTGATTCTCTCCTTCTTGGGGGAAGGGTTCAGGAACGATGCGATTTTGTTCGATACTTTCTTCGGGAGTTTGAATCCATTCTTCTAGGGGGCGATCGACTGCATTTTCTAAGTTTGTTGAGAGTAATAACACAGGTTGAGCGGTGAGAGTACCTCGGCGGGGATCGACTTGAGCGTACAGATTGCTGCCGGTAAAGTCACGATTACCCACAACCAGTTGATAAGTTTCTCCGGTTCTGAGGGTAATGTCAATGGTTGCCTTGGGGTTTTCTAACCCGTAATCTCGAATTTGTTGGGGGGTGGCGCTCAGAACGCGATCGCTTTTTCCTCTGACTAATTCATTCAACAAGAACGCCACATACGCTTCATTGGCAGGATAAGTCGCGGGAATAGCAGGGGTCGCGGGAGCAGTTTCTGTTGTTTCTGTTGTTTCTGGTATTTCTGTTGTTTCTGGTATTTCTGTTGTTTCTGTTGTTTCTGGTGTTTCTGGTGTTTCTGGGGTCAGGGTTTCGACGGGATTCGGTGTACTCTCGATGACTTCCATAATCCACAGGGGTTCGCCCGGTTCTCTACTTTCTGCGATCGCCCCCCGTTGAAAGCGCAATGTTCTTTCCTCCGTCGTCAGTACAAAAGTTTTTACCTGCTCTTCTTGAAAGGTAAAAATTTGCTTCTGATTTTCCTGGGCCGCTTCCTTGGATGGCACAACATTCACCTCGTAGAAGTAAACCGCACCTGTGAAGCTGACTGCCAGGAATAACAGCAGTAAAGTAGACCGTTGAAATTTCATCTTTTTTGTCGTTTACTCTTGCGATCTAACGTCGTTTCCACCACAAGCTGGCAGCAGTCAGCAATCCAAATAAGGGTAAAAATCCCACCGCAGCCCAAGCTAACTGTTGAGCTTGTTGCGGAGTCATCGAGATTCGACGATTCAGAACTGCTTTAGGACGAATGGATAGGGTTTGCTCATTTTGCTTGCTTAACCAGCTTACAGAATTGAGGAAAACATCTCCATTTAATTGCAATTGAAAGTTCCCATCAATCGCAAATTCTGAGTTACCAATCACCACCAGTCGAGCTTCCCTTTGGGTCGTTTCTTCGTCCGTTTCTGCTTCTGGAGTTGCTGCTTCGTCCGTTTCTGCTTCTGGAGTTGCTGCTTCTGGAGTTGCTGCTTCTGGAGTTGGTGTTTCTGCTTCTGGAGTTGCTGCTTCTGGAGTTGGTGTTTCTGCTTCGTCCGTTTCTGCTTCGTCCGTTTCTGTTTCTGGAGTTGTTTCTGTTTCTGGAGTTGTTTCTGCTTCTGGAGTTGGTGTTTCTGGAGTTGGACTGTCCGTGGCGATCGCTTTTGTCTTGGCAACCGCCAAGGTGAGGGGTCCGGGGCGATCGCCTTGGGGATCGAAATTCAGGTCCGGGTTTTCTGGAGTGGACTCCGCCCAACTTTGCTCCCCAGTCAGCAGCAGAGGGGTACTCTCGACCCCCTCCACATCACTGATCAGCAAAGGACGCGCTAAGGGATAGAACGAATAACCCCCTTGAAAGTCGCGGACAATCGGATGATCCCCATAATTGGTAATTAAAGGGGCCGCAGGGCCTAATCCAACCAGTCCACCACTGCCAGAACTATCGATCGCAATGGTTTGATCCAGATCGATTCCCCACTCTTTCAGCAGGGGAGCTAATCCCGGATTGGTATCCGGGTCGATCGCCACAAATAAGCTCCCTCCTTGTTGCAGATAGGCCCGTAACGCTTGGACTTCCTGGGGAAATAAGGGTTGTTGGGGTCCAGCAATCACCACCACTGAGGCATCGGGGGGGACCCGAGGCAATCGGGCCAAATTCAGGGGTTCTACCAGAAAATTTTTGTCCTGCAAGCTGGTAACCGCTTGAGCGATCGCACCTCGTAGTCCCGCTTCTAAAGGGCGTTCTCCATGACCTTGGAGGAAATATACCTTGTAAATGCGATCGCTCGTAAACTGCTCTAAACTACTCGTTAGTCTGAGCTTCCGAGAGGGAGGAAACCGAACTCACCGTCTGCACAAATTGCTGCCTTGTGCCATCCTCCGATGCCAAATAAACCTCGCCAAAACTTTGAACCCCAAATTGACGCGCCACCGTGGGTTGTCGTGAAGGATCTACATATTGAAAATCAAACAGATTTGGCGCTTGACGGCGATAATTTTCTAGTAATTCCAAATCCCCGCGTTCCGGTTCCCCCGCGAAAACCCAAACTTTCACAGGTTGAGGCAAATTTCTTACCAATTGTTGGCTTTGCGGGGCCAAGGTAAAGCGCTGATTTTCCGTTAAATCAAACCGTTCTGTATAGCGAACCCCTAGAAAATTAATTAGCCCTAAAATTACCAAAACGGATACCGTTGCCACAAAGGCATTCGTCCCCGCTTGTGCCGATCGCGGATTCCATCCACCCTCAGCATTCGTCAGCATCCAAACCAGCCATAACAATAGGACCGTGACACCCGCAATCACCAGTCCACTGGTCACAGGTTGCCATCCCGTCATCAGTCCAGGAATGGCCCCGCCAATCGTCAGGAACAGTCCCAAAAAGACGGCATATTTAAAATACTTGGTCAAGCCTCGGGGCTTTTTTTCAATGGTTTTCATGGTTAGGGAAAAGCAATCAACTGTTGTGTGAGCGGGAGTTTGTTTCTCATTCTTCTGTGAGGTAAAAGCGAGTCGATTATTGCCGTATTCACTTCCTCCGTTTCTCTTAAAAAATCGAGAAGAACCTAGGAAGTAATCGAGCCACTCTTAAGGTTGAAATCAGAGAGTTTAACTCCGTTGGAAGCGCAAAGCATCAATAGACTGAGCAGTGAGAAAAATTCCCAAAACCCCATAACTGCCTAATAAAATGATACTACTCGTATCCAACGTGCCGCGAATCAGGTTGGTGTAATGGTTAAGAATCGATAAATGCTCTAAAACACTGCCGACAGGTCCGCCAATGGCTTGAGCAACCACATCGATCGCCCAGAGAAATAGCACCAATACAAAGGTGAGGATAGCCGCTAAAATTGTACTATCGGTCAAAGAAGAAATAAACATTCCCACAGAAAGGACCGCAGTTGCTAACAAAATTAAGCCAAAATGGGCCAACAAGGGAACTGCCAGAGGCATCGGAGGAGTAGCCGCATTCAGGGCGATGATTTGCAGGACCAGTAACGGCAAAATCATCGTGATATAAAACGTCACGACTCCGAGGAGTTTGCCCGTTGCTACCGCCCAGTTTGTGATGGGAGAAGTTGCTAACAATTCCAGGGTTCCACGTTTGCGTTCTTCCGCATACAGTCCCATCGACAACATCGGCAGGATGAATAAAGAGAGGGAACCCAGGGTTTGCAAAAATTGTTGTAAGAATTCGTAAGGCACATCGAAGGGCGGAATCGGAACTCCCATTTGTTGTCCTTGGGCATCCATCATCGCCACTTGTTGAATCAAGCCCTGATCGCCGAGTAACATTGCCACAAAAAATAAACCGGAAATGAACCAAAAAAATCCGGCAATTAAATAGGGTAAAGGGGAGATAAAATAACTCTGTAGCTCTTTGCGATAAATAGCCACAATATTGGCAACAATCGTTCCCATTTAGTTTTCTTCTCCTTCTTTTTCTTTTTCTTGTTCTTTTTCTGTTTCTTGTTCCGTTTCGGGTTCTTCAATCACCTCAGCATCTGCGATCGCCTCTTCATCGGTTTCCTGGGCACCGATCCACCGGAAAGCAGCAAATCGGACTCCGCATCTGACTCCGTAATGGTTTCCTCCGTCGTCAGTTGCAGAAACAGATCTTCCAGACTCGCTTGGGTCCGTCGCATCTCATGCACCCGAAATCCGGTTGTCACCAACTGAGTAATAATTTCGGGACCCGGTTCCATCCCCGGTTCTGCGATCGCCCGAATCTTGCGCCGAGAAGGGGGCAATTTCTGATCCGAGACCCATTCGACCGATCGCACTCCCGGCAATTCTTCCAGGGCCTTTAACAAGTACACCCGATCTTCAAACTCCGCCCGATCATCTGCCATCTCCCCTTCCAATTCATATGAACTTCCCCCCGTGAGTTGCACCATCAACTCATCCGGGGAACCCGTCGCCACCACTTGACCTCGATTAATAATCGCCACGCGGCTACAGGTCATGCTGACTTCGGGCAAAATATGGGTAGATAAAATAATCGTATGGTCTCCCGCCAAACTTTTAATCAGATTCCGCACCTCAATGATTTGGCGGGGGTCCAAACCCACCGTCGGTTCATCCAAAATAATCACCGGGGGGTCATGGACGATCGCCTGAGCAATTCCCACCCGTTGGCGAAACCCCTTAGACAGCTTGCGAATCAGAACCGATCGCTTTTCTTCCAGATTGCAACGCTTGAGCGCCCAATTCACCCGTTCTGGGCGATCGCCCGGGCGCACTTGTTTCAGTCGCGCCACAAAATGCAAAAATCCCTCCACCGTCATATCGGGATATAACGGAGGCGTCTCCGGCAGATAACCAATCCGTTGCCGCACTGCCATCGAATCTTCATGGACCTCATAACCTGCCACCTTTGCGGTCCCACTATTGGCCGGTAAATACCCCGCCAAAATCCGCATCGTCGTGGTTTTGCCTGCACCATTAGGACCGAGAAATCCTAAAATTTCCCCAGGCTCCACCGTAAAGGTGACATCCTGAATGGCTGGTGTCGAGCCATAAATTTTGCTCAGATGCTCAACTTCAATCATGAACGGATATTCTGCGCGTTTTTTCTAACCAATGATTAATAATAGACAAGATATTGCCCATCGGGAACAATCCCACCCCAACCGGAGGACCGGATACTTATGGACCTCATCGCCAATTCCTGGGGGTTTTAATCACCTTCAAGAAGACCGTCAGCAGATTTACCCTGAGTTTAAACCCTAGCCCTGTCAAGGTGTATTGATTTGTAGGGGCGCAATGCTTGCGCCCTCCGGAGGGCGCAAGCATTGCGCCCCTACAAGAAACTACCTTGACAGGGCTAGGGTTTAAACCCATCGCAGTGGGGTGAATTCGTGACCGACTCTAGGGGCCAAATTGCAGAAAGTCACCCTATAGAATAGCTTGTTCTAGGGACAATCAGGTGAGTGTCATACCCCCTCATTCAAAAAGCTGATTGACCCTTGCACGAGGCGAAGACAACCGTTGTGCCAATTCCACTTGTGACCGTCCTCCTCCCTATCCGCCAGAATGCGCTGCGTACAGTGTAAACATAATCGGACGACCAAGGACGATGTAACGGGCTTGGGCTTCATCACCTACCACCCTTTCCGGCGATCGGTGCAATTACCAATCCGCTGGGTGCGCTATCGAGACCCTATCTAATGCCCAACAATCCGCCCCCATTCCCCTTGGTGTGACCCGGTTTTTACCAGCAAATACTCAGGAATTCTCATCAATTATGGCTACATTTTACGTCGATCCTACCAACGGAAACGATTCTGCTGCCGGTAGCCAAGTGGCTCCTTTGAAAACCCTCACCGCAGCCTTGGTTAAATCCACCTCCGGCACCACAATCAAGTTAGCCAACGGCTCCTATACCGCAACATCAGGGGAAAAATTCCCCCTCGTTGTCAAAGCTGGCGTGACCCTGGTGGGTGATGAAGCCACGAAAGGAAAAGCCATCATCATCCAAGGGGGTGGTACAAAGAGTATGGGCAAATGGCCCAGCCAGAATATCACGATGTATCTGGAAGAAGGGGCTGAACTTCGCGGCGTCACGGTCACAAACCCTGGTAGTTCTGGGGTCGGGGTGTGGGTCCACGGCGTCTCCGCTACCATCGTCAATAGCACCTTATCTAAGTGCGGACGTGAAGGCGTCTTCGTCAGCGATGTCGCCAAACCCACTATCGTGACTAGCGTCTTCTCCGAGAATACAGGCAACGGGATGTCATTTGTTGACAATGCCAAAGGGGAAGTGCGAGGCAACCTGTTTCAAAAAACTGGCTTTGGCTTAACCATCGGCTATCAGTCAGCGCCTTTGCTCAAAGATAACCACATTCTGGAAAATCGCACCGGGGTAGTCATTAATGGTGACGCCAGTCCCGTTCTTCGCAACAACCTCATCGAAAAGAACGAGCAAGACGGCATCACCGTTACCAATAACGCCAAAGTGGACCTGGGTACGAGTGAAGACCCTGCCGGTAACACGATTAAAACCAACGGGCAGTATGATGTCCAAAATGTCAGTACCCAGAAAATCTTCAGTACCGGCAATACCCTGAGTGCGACCACCGTCAAAGGTGAGATCGAGTTTGTCGCCAGCAGTGTTCCGGTTTCTGAAGATGAAGACGGTGACGATGACGCCGATCCGGAGAAACCCACGAGCTTAACAGATATTGCCGATCACTGGGCCGCACCTTTTATCACCGCAATGGTCGAGAAAGGCTTGATTGCCGGGTTCCCCGATGGTACATTTAAGCCCGAAGAGAAGCTGACTCGCGCTCAATATGCGGCGATCGTGGCGAAAGCGTTTAATGAAACCTTGAGTGATACCACCACGAACTTCACCGATGTCGCCAGTGATTTCTGGGGCAAAGAGGCGATCGTCAAAGCCAACCGCATGGGCTTTATCGCCGGATTCCCGGATGTGACATTCCGTCCCAATGACAATTTAACTCGGGTACAGGCCCTGGTTTCTTTAGCTAGTGGGTTGAAACTCAGTGACGGAGATGCAGCGACCCTCGGATATTACACCGATCGCGCTCAAATCCCCAGCTATGCCACCGATGCCGTGGCAGATCGCCACGGAAAAAGGGATGGTGGTGAACTATCCCAATCTCAAGGACCTCAATCCGATGCGGGAAATCACCCGCGCTGAAGTCGCGGCGATTATTTACCAAGGCTTAGTCGTCAAAGGACTCGCCACCGCAATTACTTCCGCTCACATCGTGGCATCCGATGTCAAATCCCAGCCTTTGAGCGATATTGCCGGTCACTGGGCCGAACAATTCATTCTCGGCTTATACAACGCCGGGGCAGTCGGGGGCTATCCTGATGGCACCTTTAAGCCCGATGACAAAATGACCCGGGCCCAATATGCCGCTTTACTCACCAAAGCCTTAAATCCCCCAGTCAAACGGGATGCGGCCACTTTTAAAGATGTTGCCGAAGATTTCTGGGGCTACGTCGCGGTCCAAACCGCCTATAAGAGCGGATTTATCTCCGGCTTCCCCGATAATACCTTCAAGCCGACTGAAAATGTTCAGCGCGCTCAGGTGATTGTTTCCCTGGTGAATGGACTGGAATTATCCGGTGGGACTGCTGAGAGCTTAACTAAATTTAGCGATCGCACCAGCATTCCCGAATATGCTAAGGAAGAAGTGGCAACAGCCCTCACCAAGGGATTAATTGTGAGCTATCCTAGCGCTGACAAACTCGAACCCACTCGCGATGCCACTCGCGCTGAAGTCGCTGTGATGATTTATCAAGCCTTAGTCAATGCCGATAAAATCGCGGCGATCGACTCGGATTATATCCTCTCTGCGTAAGCAGTTGAGCGCTCAGGGTGGAGCAATTCACTCCACCCCAGTCTTCATTCTTCTCTCCTGGCACTTCTTCTAACTCCTTGAGGGGTGGGCAAAAGCCCACCCTTTTCTGCGTGAAAGGGTCCGGAAACGGTCATCTCCTGTCATCGCGGATCATCCGTGACAATAGCGGCGTTTCATTCTCAAACCCGCCACACCCAGACAGGACTAATCCGGCGATCGCAGAAGGTTCGGGAATCTTCCGGGGAGTCTCCCCTTCATCTGTCACCACCGGAGGAATCACTTCCGGGGTAAGAACGGCCACTGGCTCCCTGTTGTTCTTCTGCACCGGAGGCTTCACCACCCCTTTGGATATGTGATCCACTTCTTCAGTTTCCTCACTTTCTTGAGTCTCCTCAACCTCTACCGGAAAACTCACAATCGGGTCCAGAATCGCTACCTCTTCAGTTTCCTCAATCGGTTCAGTCTCCTCACTCTCTACCGGAGGAATCACAATTGGGTCCAGAATCGCCACTTCTTCAGTTTCCTCAATCGGTTCAGTCTCCTCCCCCTCTACCGGAGAACTCACAACTGGGTCCAGAATCCCCACCTCTTCTCCCTCATCCGGGTCTGTTGTTTCTATCACTAGATCTACCATCGAGAGTCCTAGGGCTTCTACCATGCTTTGATTGAGGATGCGTTCTTCATCCACCTTGTCAAACAGGCCAAATCCCCCGGTATAATCCCACATGGCCCAACCGATATCGTATTCCTCCAAAGCCGTTCGCACATCATAAATCCAGGAGGCCCGGTCTTCCTCCTTGACAAAATTTCGATAAACGCCAAACTCATTCGCCGTCAGACGAACATTATGTTCTGTAGCCCATGCCGCAGCGAGTCCAATCCGGTCTTTGATTTTATCAGCATTCCACTGTTGATCGCAATAGGACTGGGCGATGTGCCGTAAGTCTTCGTCGGTCATTCGCAGGATCACCGCATCACATTCGACTGGATTATAAGGATAGGGGAGATCCCCAATTAGCTCAAAGTGAGGATCTAGCCAATCGACGCCTTGATGGGTAAAGGTCATCGGTTCATAAAAGTGGAAATTATAGACCACATTGGGATCCGCAACCGGAGTGAGTTGGCGCAATCCGTCGATGCCACTCCAGTCGTATCCCGTGGCGATCGCCGTATGTTCCGGCGCACCGGCACGAAATGCACCTAAAATCTCCCCCTGAACCCAATCCCATCGTTTGACGGGATCGACCTCGACTGGTGCAAAGAAGTTAAAAGAGGGTTCGTTGAGCACTTCTAAAAATAGCAAATCGGGATCGCGGGGACTGAGATGTTGTGCTAATGCGCCGGAAAACTGGGTGAATGTATCAACAAACTCATCATCCCTGGCCAAAGATGCTTTAAACTCATTGTTGGCTTGCAAATCCACAATGACGCCTAAATCTCGTTCCAGGATGCGATCGAGGGCTGAGTCTAAGTAGCCCAAATATTCTCCATTGAGCGATTCGGGATCGCTCTGGTCAAGCAGCAGAGCCGGATCCACCGGGAGGCGAACGTGCTGAAATCCCAAACCCACCAGCAAATCAAGGTCTTCATCGCTGATAAAATGTTCCAGATGAAACGGATTGTAAGTCTCACTTTGGGCAAACCAGTGACTTAAATTGATCCCCCGGGTGAGGCGATCGAAGCGGGTTTCTAAGGGATTTTCTCCGCCATCGGGTAGGGTGGATGTCGTTAAATCAGCATAAGCTGGACTCGCTGTAGCGATGGAGAATGAACTGATGGTCAACCCAGCTAGGGCGAAAAACTGTAAGAGTTTGCCTGAATTCATAGAACCTCTTGGTTATAGATGTCATGAGTAGTTGAATGCTATGTGTGCCAATAACCCTCTACAGAAGTAAGCCCATGAGTAAAGGCCGTATTGGGTAGAGGATGATATCCACTTTTTTTGTAAAGCGGGATGTCACCTTATTAAATTCTGTGAAGGGTGCGCTTTATCCAGCAACAAATTGGGTAAAGTTGCCGTCAACACTCTTGGATTGAAAAGTTGTTTATTCCGCTTGTCTCAAAGATAAGGCACTAACTAAAGCAACTTTACATAATTTTTCATCAAGAAATAAACCCCCCTTTGAGAAAGTTCTTTAAAACTTTATATTCTCTTTGTCAAAAGTTTACGAGGGTGGGTTAAAATAACTACCTGTGGATAGAAGAATTATTGGCCAGAATAAGTATTCAAATTAATCTTTAAATATTGCAAGTATTCTGATTGCTCCCGCTGTGGCTATTTCTTCAGTAAGTTTAAGGAGAGGGTAATCTATCTCTAGCGATAGAAGCGTTCATTTTAATAAAGCCATTCTATAACTTCAGACCTATTCCTGATGATTTCCTTGGGAATAAATGAATAGACCTCTTGCAAAAAAAAGGATTGATCCCCCCAACGCCCATTAAGAAGGGGGACTTTAAAGAATTTTGCAAGAGGTCTAATTTTCACCCAACCCAGGAATTTATCACCGGCTCGTTGCGACTGACCCTCAATGGATCCGACGGGTCGGGGATCAAACTCTAGCCCTGTCAAGGTGGTAAATTTAATAACGAAAAATCGCTGTTTCTGGTAGGGGTTTGGTCACCAAACCCTCTTCTGCCCTAATGTTAGGGGTTGGGTCAGATCTCTTTTTGGGGCGATCGCATTACACCCCTTGAGGGTGATCAGACCAAACCCCTACATCCCTTGAGGGTTTGGAGACCAAACCCCTACACCCCTTGAGGGTTTGGAGACCAAACCCCTACAAATACACCTTGACAGGGCTAGGGATCAAACTCCCAACAAGTAGGGACAACGGATTGAGGGGGGTAATAGCAGGTGAGAAATTTTTATACCTTTACTAACCAGGGCGATCGCCAGACAATCCCCAGGAGGATGACTCATCGATATTATTCACAAAACCCGGGCGGAAACGCATCATTTCGCATCTCCACCCGGGTTTTAGACTTCTAATCAGACTGACACCCAGAAACTAAGTTCTTTTGAAAATGCCTCAGGTTGTGACCCAGATCTTGATCTCATCAACCCAGTTTCTGAGTTACGCTGTATGACAAACAGTTAAGGGTCTGATACCAAATCCGGTTGTCACAAGTCGATTTTATGGGGTAGCCCGCGCAGGCACCGCTTCGTCCTGTGAGCCTCCGGGCTACAGCCTGCGGGTTTTCTTGAGCAACCGAATTCCGTCTGATGATGAATCGGGCGTTTCTCACCCGAATCACCCGGAACCGATTAAGCCGGATTCAGGACCCAATTGACCAGGGTGCGGACCCCGAAACCCGTTGCCCCTGCACTGTTATATCCCTTATCTTTCTCCGTCCAAACTGGCCCTGCAATATCTAAATGCGCCCAGGGGGTTTTCTCCACAAATTGCTTGAGGAACAGTGCCGCAGTAATGGAGCCACCGGGACGCGGCCCGGTATTTTTCATATCCGCGTGCAGGGACTTCAATCCCTCAAAATAGGACTCTTCCATCGGTAACTGCCAGAACTTTTCTCCTGCCGTTTTAGAAGCGGTGAGCAACTGACTGGCTAACCCTTCATCGGTGCTCCACAACCCGGCAATATCATTACCGAGAGCAACCACACAAGCGCCAGTGAGGGTGGCTAAATCAACGATCGCATCCACCCCCAGTTTCTCCGTAAACACCAAGGCATCCGCTAGGGTTAACCGCCCTTCCGCATCGGTATTATTGACCTCAATGGTTTTACCATTAGAGGCGGTTAGGATATCTCCCGGGTGCATCGCCCGACCACTAATCATATTCTCCGTTACCGCTGTGATGAAGTGCACCTCGACATCGGGTTTTAATTGCCCGATCGCCTTCGCCGCACCAAACGTCGCCGCAGAACCCCCCATATCCATCTTCATGGTTTCAATCCCACTGCCGGTGGGCTTAATATTCAGCCCCCCCGAGTCAAACGTCAAACCCTTACCGACGATCGCCAATTTCCGACGGGGTGTCCCTTGAGGTTTGTAGGTCAAATGGATAAATTTCGGAGGCATTTCCGACGCTTGCGCCACCCCGAGAAACGCACCCATTCCCAGGTTTGCACAATCTTCCTGTTCCAGGATTTCCAGATCCAGACCATATTCAGCCGCCAGTTCCTCCGCCGTTTCAGCCATTGACATCGGCGTGACAATATTGGAGGGGGCCGCCACCAACTCCCGGGCTAAATTCACCCCACTCGAAATTTGTAAACCTCGGGTAATTGCCGCTTGGCGATCGGCTAAACCGAGCAGTTCCACTCGTTCTAAGGGCGAGCCCTTTTCTTCCGGGTCCGACTTAAAGCGCAAATCCTTAAACAGGGCTAATTCTATCCCTTCCGCAGTCGCCTGGGCCGTGGTATCCGGGTCATTATTCCACAGAGGCAGATCAATCCCCAGGGTTTTGCACTTTTCTTTACTCGCCACCTTGGCAGCAGTCCCGGCAGCACGTCTCAAACTATCCACACTGAGGGACTCGGACTTGCCTAACCCCACCAAAATAATCTTGCGGATGGCACTGCCGCCACCGACGCGAGTCACGGCGCTACTATTGTCCTTGCCTTTAAACTCCACCTCAGCGATCAGTTCGGCGATCGTCCCGCCTAGTTTGTCATTGAGCTGACCTAATTCCCCGGTGATTTCCGTCGCCTCTTCAAACACCCCAATGGCTAAGGCGTCTCCAGACCAGTCCAACCGTGGCGTTTCTATTCCTTGAAATTCCATTCCTAGTCCTGACTAATGTAATACTTCGCAACAATACCAGTATGGATCGAGATTGATGTTTTCATAGAGGGGTTACAGGGGTTGTACCCGGTCAGGAAAAAAACCCCCTAAGTCCTGAAGGCGATCGCCTTCAAGGCCATGAATCATCCTCAGGATGAGACGGGGTTGATCAGAACCGCCCTAATTTTTCCGCAGAACCCGGGTTTCTTTGCGTAAGTCTTGTCGGACATAGTAACCTGGAATTGAACTTCTATTTTTGGACATAAACTAGGAGCATGAGCTGTGGTTTCCGAAGCCTCTAAACAGAGAGCCGAACCGTTATCGACGCGAACGAATCCGCCCTCGTTCTCCGTATCCCAAACCGAACCCGTGCGGGATCCGGAACTGTTAGCGCAGGCCCTACGACACAAATTAAAAAACTTGACCGGGGCAATGGGTGAAGTGGTAATGCCTTGCATCCCCGCCATGATTGATGAGCATCTGAATCTGGTCATCGGAGTGATGAAAGGGCTTGGGCAAACCCTCAGCGAGGAACAAATTCAGTCCTTGAAGGCTTCCTTGTCCACCCATCTAGCGGAGGGTTTTCGGGCCTCTCCCCATGCTCGTCTGAGCGTCAAATTTAGCCCCCCCAGTCCCACAGAAGGGTTGACTAGCGGGTTAAAAATCACGGCGAATATCCATACCTCATCCCTAGAAGAAAAATATGATGGGTGGGTGAAAAATCGCAGCGGTCCCTTATTTGGACCTCATGCCGATGCCAAAATCATTGATGTGGCTGCAACCTTCCCGGACAAGGAACAGGCCCCGATTCTCGATGTGGGTGCTGGGACCGGGCGCAATACATTCCCCTTAGCCAGACAAGGACATCCGGTGGATGCGGTGGAACTCACCTCAGTATTCGCCCAAAAACTTTTAGCCACTGCCGAGAGTGAAGCCTTGCCGGTGCGGATTTTTCAGGGGAATATTCTCGACCCCAATCTGAATTTACCGCCGAGTTACTATAAGTTAGCTGTGGTTTCAGAAGTGATTTCCCACTTCCGCAATCTCAATCAAGTTCGCATCCTGCTGGCCAAATTATCTGCGGGACTAGAAAGCGGTGGATTGTTGCTGTTTAATGTATTCTTGCCCATTGAGGGATATGAACCGGACGAAACCGTGCGTCAAATGTCCGAAGTTGTCTGGTCCTACCTGCTCACCCGTGACGAACTGAAGTTGGCAATGGCAGGACTGCCTCTAGAAATTCTCTCGGAAGAGTCGGTGTATGAGTATGAGCAAGCTCATCTGCCCTCGGAAGCATGGCCCCCAACCTGGTGGTTTGTCAGTTGGGCAACCGGGCGGAATATTTTTCCATTCGCGGCGACCCCGCCAGTGGAGTTACGCTGGGTTTTATGTCGGCGCAAATAAGAGCAGATTGCGATCGCCCTGGAGCTTGAGATTGCCCTTGAGGGGGGAGAAGCATGAGTTGAGATGAGTTAAGATTCATCAACACCAACCCCGGGTTGAAGCACCCCAAATCGGCTCATGATTGTCTCAACCCAGGTGATTCGATCTGCCAAATTCTCAAGGAAAAAATTAAAATAAGGCTGTTGCAGCTCAGGGACGGGGAAACTTGATGTTTAGAAAAAAGCAAAGATCCAACAAGGTAACGATAGCCGTTGGCATTGGGCTATGGATTTTGTTAATCGGTGCTGCTGTACCCATGAATAAATGGATTGAATGGAGTCAGAAGACTCCACAAATACTCAGCTTCGGGGGAAAGCTCAATCACCAGTCAGCAGTGAAACCTTTAGCGCTGATACCTGCGGAACAAAGAGCGAGTCAGTTAGAACAGTTGGCAACCAATGGTAAGGGTCTCGATCGCGCCCAAGCTCGTTATGTGTTAGCCAATGATTTACTCGCCCAAGGGCAGGCTTCCCAGGCCCTGGAATGGCTCCAAGACCTAGAAAACGAGTATGAACTGCTCGCCCCCTACATTTTGTTTAAACGCGCTCAGGCGTATGAACTGACGAGCAATTCAGCTCAAGCGCAGGAAACTTGGACAGAATTGCTGGAGAAGCATCCCGATTCCCCGGTGGTGGTTGAAGCACTCTATGCCTTGGGAAAAAGCAACCCTCAATATTGGGATCAGGCCCTAGAGAACTTCCCAGCTCACCCCAAGAGTATGGAAATTGCTCAAACCCGCTTAAAAGAAAATCCGAATCGCCTGGATTTATTATTGCCGATCGCCAACCACGGCTTTTACCTGGACAATTACAAATCCCATCTGCAAAAACTGACCAATCAACATCGCGATCGCCTCAGCGCAGAAGATTGGGATGCGATCGCCTTTGGCTATTGGGAAAAACAAGACTATGGCAAAGGGGGAGAATCCTACGCTTTCGCCACCTGGAACCCTCAGAGCGCTTATCGTCTCGCCAGAGGACGTCAGCTCTCCGGGGATAACAGCGGGGCCATCTTAGCCTACAAACGACTCTTTGTAGACTTTCCCGACAGCGAAGAAGCCAGCATGGGCTTAGAGCGACTGATTACCTTGCTCGAACCCAAAGAAGCCATAACTTATATCGACGAACTGATTAACCGCTTTCCTAACAAAGCGGGAGAAGCCTTCTTCGCCCGAGCCAAAGTCCTGGATGAACTCGGAAGCCTTAGTGCAGCCAAAGAAGCCCGCGATAAGGTGCTCAGTGAGTATAGCAATTCTGAAGGAGCCGCTGAACTGCGCTGGAGTTTAGCCCAACAAAGTGTAGCGATCAGCAAGTTTGATGAAGCGCGCAAGTGGGCTTTGGAACTCCTTCAGGAAAACCCCGAGAGCGAACTGGCTCCGGAAGCGGGGTTCTGGGCCGGAAAGTGGGCGCAGCGCCTAGGGTTGACCAAGGAAGCTCGTCAAACCTACGAAACGGTTTTGTTTAACTATACCGAATCCTACTATGCGTGGCGATCGGCAGTGTTGTTAGGATGGGATGTGGGTGACTTCACCACGGTCCGTTCCCTGACTCCGGCGATCGTTGCTCAAACCGAACGGGTTGAAATCCCAGCCGGATCCAACCTCCTCAAAGAACTGTACCTCCTCGGCCAAGACCAAGATGCCTGGACCCTCTGGCAGGCCGAATTTACCAACCGCCGAGAACCCTCAGTGCCTGAGCAGTTTACCGATGGATTGATTCGCCTTGGGGTTGGAGATAATCTGGATGGAATCTTTATGTTGTCCAGTCTGCGGTGGCGAGACAAACCCGAGGACCAAGAGCAGTACAAACAAATCAAGGTAAAACCTCATTATTGGGAAGCACTGTATCCCTTCCCTTATGCTGACCAGATCCAGAAGGCTTCTCAACAAGAACAAATGAATCCCTTGTTGGTGACGGCATTAATGCGCCAAGAGTCCCGATTTATGCCAAAAATTCGGTCCTCCGTGGGTGCAGTCGGGTTGATGCAGGTCATGCCAGAAACCGGGTCCTGGGTGGCCCAAAGCATGGGACTCAAAAATCACAATCTAGAAGATCCGGAGGATAATATTAACATCGGGACTTGGTATCTAGCTTTTACTCACGGGCAGTATAAAGATAACTCGATGTTAGCGGTAGCAAGTTACAATGCAGGCTCCTCAAATGTAGCCTCCTGGATCGAACAATTTGGATTCGATGATCCCGATGAGTTCGCCAACCAGATTCCTTTCCCTGAAACCAAAGGTTACGTCAAGTACGTTTTTGAGAATTACTGGAATTATCTGCGGCTATACAGCCCGGAAATTGCCAAGAAACTCGGACAATAAATCTCCCCCCAGTTCGTGAGGTAAACGACCCGCTAACCCGGCAAATCTTACCCTGTGGACAACCAACCGGCACGATTTGGGGGAAGTGACCTTTTGAACAAAGGACGGGATCGGGAAATATACGGATGTCCAAACTCTTTAAAACGGGCTAACTTAGTGATGGAAAATCGACTCAAGAGCGGCTACTTATGATATTGGAGTCTTTAGGCTGTGCAAAAATTGCTGGTGAGTTAGCCGCGCTAATGCAGCAAAAAGTGACGGGGACATGGCTCGTTGTCGCTCAAGAATGCACGGGTTCTTCTGAACCCCCGGCTCCAGGGCCTAAGCCCCTTCCCAGTCGCCCCCCGGGGCGACCCAATCAATCCTCGGGGAAAGACCGCTTGACCCCGAGGGCTGATAGTCCTTCGCCTACAGTTCGTCCAGGTCCGGCTCCACCTTCCCCTCCCTACCCCGGGGAACGCCAGTGGCGATTTTACCTGATCATGGGCCGGTTACTCTACATTACTGAAAGTGTTCACCGGGTCCGGCGGTGGTCTAGGGCGTTGCGACAACACTGCCCCAAGTTCGTGGTCGATCCCAAAGATGTGGCCCAGGGAGAACCCTGGGAATTTCAACTTCTGCAACCGGGAATGGACCAACATCTGATCAGTCCCACTCATGCCAAAGCCCTGATTCGCACGAGTAGTTTAGAAGCCTTATTCAACCTGGCCAGCTATGCTAAAATTAGCACCCACTGGCACCCCCTACCCCTAGAGTCTTTACAGATTCCTAGCAATATCGCCCTCTCCGCCCTGGATGTGGCCCAGGTGTTTCAGAAGGCCGAACAGCTCTGGGAACAGTGGGAACAACTCGGGTTATACTACATTAGCCCTGACTTTTCCCCGGTATTAAGCCATCCCACTCAGCTCAAACAACAAGTCAGTTCCCAGTCATTTTTGACCCTCAACACCCTCTTCAACGGTGAAAATACGATTTGGGACCTGGCGATCGAGCGCAAGCAATCTATCGTGGGTGTGACCCGAACTTTACATCATTTCGTAGAACAGGGTAAAATCTCTCTCCAAACCGTGGCCGATTGGCCTTCCCCTCTGGAACAGTGGCGCATCGTTCGGGCGGCGGTAGCCCCCAAAAAACCCTTGATTGCTTGTATTGATGATAGTCCCCTGGTTTCAGAGGTCCTCGCTCGTATCCTCCAACCTGCCGGTTACGATACGATCGCCATTCAGGACCCCATGCAAGGGGTGGCTATCCTCTCGGAGAAAAAGCCGGATTTTATCTTTTTAGATCTGGTGATGCCTCAGACTAATGGCTACAATCTCTGCAATTTTTTACGTCAAAGCAACCTCTTTCGCGAGACCCCGATTGTCATCCTCACCAGTCAAGATGGCATTATTGACCGCACAAGGGCTAAATTAAATGGGGCTTCAGATTTTCTCAGTAAGCCCCCCGAGGCGGACAAGGTGCTGCAAATGGTTGAAAAATACCTGAAATGCTCCGATCGCCAAAACCCCCTCCCTGACATGGGTTTTCCGGCCCTGGCATAACGGATTACCCGGGCGATCGCCCCCAGGGGCCTCGGTCTCCCCCCGACCACTCTCTCCCTCAATTTCAGGGTGTCTTGTGCTCTACTGCGCGATGAGATTAATGGACCTAGGCTCCCGTCTCGGAACCGGCGATCGCCTCCAGACTCAATCTGGGTCTGGCACGAATCCCCAGAAAACGGCTATAACAATAGAAGAGGGTCTGTAGTGAACTGATCCCGGATTGCTTAATCTCATCTTGTCCCTGCTCATCTGAGCCAATCCCGCGCAAAATGGGAATGGGTTCCTTTGAATCGAAGGCGATCGCCCCTCCCCCCTGATTTTGAGGAATGCTACCCCCTAGAAGGCCCGCTTTCCTCCCCTTCCTGGTATTCGCCTTTCTTTAGACTGAGTTCTACAGCCCTAACTTGCCTCTCAAAGTTTCTATAAATAAATGAGTGAAGTTTTAATACAACTTTTTGTCCAACTGATTTCTAACTATACGGGTTTGCGAATCAGGACTCAAGACCGAGAGGCTTTATGTCGTAAACTTGGGTCTCGGATACGCTCCCTTAAATTATCCTCCCCCGAAGATTATTATAAGTTACTAGAGGGAGGCATCGACCCAACTCATTCCTTTTCAGGAATTGCCGCTCAAGGAGAATGGAGAGAACTCATCACCCTGTTAACCACGGGTGAAAGTTATTTTTTTCGAGATAGCGGTCAATTTTGGCTCCTTGAAAATGTCCTGCTCCCGGAACTGATTGCTTATCAACGACAAATTTGTAAATCCGCTGGAAATGCTAAACCCTCCCTGCGGATTTGGAGTGCAGGATGTTCCACAGGAGAAGAACCCTACTCTCTGGCAATTCTGCTCACGCAACTGATTCCCGACTGGGAAAACTGGAATCTTTTTATCTTAGGAACGGATATTAATCACGAGTCGATTGTTCAAGCCCAACAAGGACTATACAGCCGTTGGTCATTTCGGATGGTAGAACCTGAGCGCCTGCCTCAATATTTCCAGCCCCGAAAAAACCAATGGAAAGTTGAAGAAAAATATCGCCGGTTAGTCACGTTTCGGGTGGGTAATTTAGCCCGCGATCGCTTTCCGGACCCGACAGGTGACCTCGCTCATATCGATTTAATTATCTGTCGAAATGTCTTTGTCTATTTTGAATACGAGGTGATTGGGGAAATTTTAGAAAAATTTGCCAAAACCCTCCGCACCGGGGGATACTTGATGACGGCTCATGCGGAACTTCACGGGCAGAACTTGGAACAGTTTAATCCGAAAGTTTTTGCTCAGTCTGTGGTTTATCAACGCCGAGATAACGCCTCCGTCAAGATTCCCGTCTCTCCCTATCAAGGGTATAACCTCCCTTCATCCTTGTCCTTACCCTCCTCGTCCGGGAGCGCCCCCACTAGACCGTTCACTCAAGTCAATAATCAATTTACCCGGCCTAAACGCCAACCGCCATCCTATCGGTCTAGTCCCTCTTCCTCGGATATTACGCTGAAAAACTCTGACATCAGTCTCCTGTTGCAAAAGGCTGAAACCCTCTTTAATGCGGACCGCTTAGACGAATCACTCCAGACCTTCCAACATATTGTTCGATTGCAGCCTCGACATTTTCAAGCCTATTATCTGATTGCTAAAATTTATGCGAACTTAGGAAACTATCACCAAGCCGAACGCTATTGTCAACAAGCTATTTCCATTGATGCCTTATCGGTTCAACCTTACTATATCATGGCTCATATTGCTGAGGAAAAAGGAGAGTTGGACCGGGCAAAATATTGGTTAAAGCGAATTCTTTATTTAGCGCCGCTTTCTCTTTCAGCTTACTTGGAACTAGCCGCAATTTATGAACGAGAATCTGACTTAAAAAGAGCGAATAAAATGCGAAGAACCGCTTTAGAAATTCTGGATACATTACCTAAAGATTATTCAGTAGACTATGCAGAAAAAATGACGCCAAGTGAATTAAAAGAATATCTGATAAAAACCCTTAAGAATCAAGAATAAATCGGGAGAACATCAAGGTGAGCGAACATCACTCTTATTTAATATTTAGCTTAAATGGGTCACGGTATGGGGTGACAACCAATGCCGTGCAAGAAATATTTTTCTTACCGGCATTAACTCCCATTGATGAAGCCCCTCGGGACATTGTGGGGGTGGTCAATCTGCGGGGAGAAATTTTACCCGTGATGGATTTAAGCTTACGGTTTTTTCAGCGATCGCTTGATTACCAGATTACCGATAGCATCGTCGTCATTGAGTGGCAAACCGTCAAAGTAGGGCTGATTGTCAACCAAGTTCATGAAGTGCAAGACATTCCCTTGGAGGCAGTCGCCCCCCAAATTGCTTATGGACGACAGAACGGCACTCCTTCCCACCATTACATCACCGGGGTCGCCAAAAACCTCGGAGAATTGGTGATGCTGATCAACCCCGAACAATTAATTCAATACTCCGATTCTTCAGAAACCCCACCCTTTGAACTCAACGGGACAGAGATCCCCGGCACTCCCCACCTCCGTTCAGAAAAACCGCCGATTCTGTCCCCATGCTACCCCGGAAGAAAAGGCCCTCTTTCAAGAGCGGGCCGACAATTTAATGAAACTCAGCGAGGGTGAAGATTTTACCGGATTGATGCCGATCGCCGTGATCGGGTTAAACGATGAATATTTCGGTCTCGATCTGAATGTCGTGCGGGAATTTACCGACATCCGAGAGATCACCCCCATCCCCTGCTGTCCCAGTCGCATCATCGGTAACATGAACCTCCGGGGTGAAATCGTCACCTTAATCGATATTCGCGAAACCTTAAACCTCCCCATCACCCGTGCCATTAGCGGCAACAAGGTGATGGTTGTTCATATCGATGAACTCGTCGCCGGGATTGCCATCCAGGAAGTCTGCGACGTCATGTATCTGCACCCGTCCAAAATTGCCCCAGTACCTGCCGCCATTCACTCCGCCAATGATGAGTACCTCCGGGGTACAGCACCCTATCGAGAGAAAATGATGAGCTTGCTCGATCTGCCTAAAATTCTCACCGAGGGAGAATTAGAAGTCAATGAAGAACCTTAATTCTTCCGAAAAGTCTTCCGGGAGTCGGAGTGACGCCCACCCTCCCTGAGCCATGAGAACGCTTGGGGGAGACTCGGGGAGAGAATCCTCTGTGAGTGCAAAACGGATTGGGGAAGATGAGGCCCCAGACTCAAAAGATTAGTTTCCTTCAAATCCCTCTGTGTTGCGAATTTTAATCGAATATTCTTCCTTCTGAATTCTGGATTCTCGGGTTTAACGAATGAATGGTGAGCAAGATGTTTTGTTGGTTGCACCGACGGACCTATGTTCAACCCGTTAAAACTAAAAACCCGTATTTTACTGGGATATTCAGTGCCATTATTGCTGTCCCTTGGCTTTGCCGCAGTGATTTCCTGTCAGACCCAGACCCTCCAACAAAAACTGGACACCGATGCCGCAGGAGAACAAATCCTGGACAACTCGGAACGGATGGTGTCTGGCCTTTCCCAGATGCAGCGTTATAGTGCCAGTTTTTTAGTCTATCCCGAAGTTGATTTTTTAGTTGAATACGAAAAAAAATCTCAATTATTTGAAGACTCTCTTAAATCCCTCGAAGGGCAGCTTGAACAGCCGGATTTGCAAATTCGCTTAGATAAAATTAAAGAATTAGGAAATCAGATCGATAGCTTGAATCGATACCTGATGACTTTAACACAAACCCAAAGAAGAGACCAAGCAATTCGAGCTTTTGCAGCAGCAGAAAGTCGCAATCTTGCCCTAGAAATCACTCAAGCTCTGGATGATTTTATGGCGGTTCAAGCCCAGCTTGAAGGGGGAAAGGCCGAAGCCACTCATATTGCGATCGCAGCATTAAATGAGTGGGTGTGGGTGGGGAGTGTGGTGTTAGTGCTATTCACCCTGACGATTTCTACCGCCTGGACTTATCGAATCATCGAGGCGATCGCCCATCCCCTGCTGTCCCTCCAATCAACCGCCAAGGAAATCACCCATAACATCTTAATGAGTGAAACTCTCTTGATTCGCCAAGGGGACGACTTGAGTCAAACTAGCGCCGTCCTGGAGAGCTTAACTCAATCCGCTGATCTTCACGCTCAAGAGACTGAATCCACCGAGATTCAAGTCGCCCAGATAGAAGATAAAATGCTCTCTTGGAAAGCGCATCTGGCCAAAATCTATGGACTCACTCATCGGGTGACCGATTTAGCCACTCAAACAAATCTGTTAGCGCTTCATGCCGGGGTTGAGTCCCAGCGACCCGGATTGGAATGCCACTGTCTGGATGCAGTCGCGATGAAAATGCGAACCTTAGCCACACAGACCCAAAAATCAGCCGAGCAAGTCAATACCCTCGTCACCCAACTGGAAATCGAACCCTATTCTGTAGCGATGGAACTGGAAGAACCGGAGCACAATCTCGAACCGATTTGGAGTGCGATCGGTGAACTAGCCATCCAGACTCAGGACCTTTCCAAGGCAAGTCAGCAGCAAGCTACAGCAATTCAACAAGTGTTTGAGGCTCTGGAGTCACCCTATCAAACCGCCCGAGAAACGGCTCAGACTTTAAGCGAAACCAAAATCCGCCTTCAACAACTCAACCGAGACACTCATCAGTTGTTTGAACTTTTATAATCCGGGTCTGAGTCGGGAGTCTTTCTACTTGGTTCTTCCGGTTCACCCCCTCGCTCTCAGTCGGGATTGCCGTTGCTGAGTTGTGAATTGGGGTGTATCTTGATGCGCCCTGGAATGGCTGGCGATCGCATTTTTTTTTAACTCGGTTTTCTTTCTTCTCCAAGGACAGAACTGTGTCCCTGTATCCGCACCCAAAGAGC
Source organism: uncultured cyanobacterium (assembly GCA_963821735.1). GTDB lineage: Bacteria > Cyanobacteriota > Cyanobacteriia > Cyanobacteriales > Laspinemataceae > Laspinema. The sequence continues at coordinate 1,255,601 of CAWGFK010000055.1, read as the reverse complement.
CTATCGGTTGTTTCTTCAGACCCTGGCGCTAGGGAGGCAGTTTTAACCTGGACTAAGCGCCTAGAGAAGGAGCTAACCATCCCAGGAACCTTTAAAAGTCCCCAGCATCGAAACGGGAAAGAGTAGACTTTAGGTATCACTAGATACACTGGACTGAGCCAAAACAATCGTGTTCAGGCTAAGGTAAAACCAGAATTATCAGGTGAACCGTTGCTGAGGGCTGATTCAAGAGTGCCTCAGTGCATCACCCCTTATGAGGAATAAAAGTATGAGGTTAGGGCGAAAGCTGTATATAGGATTCGCGATTCCTACCCTGTGTTTGGCCGGGTTAGGGATTTATTCCCTAATTTCTTTTGCCAATATCGACCGACAAGTCGAAACCATTTATGATGATCGCGTCGTACCCTTACAGCAGTTAAAGGTAATTTCTGATGATTACGCAATCTTTGTGATTGATGCGGTGAATAAGGCCGATCAAGGGTTGTGGACGATGGAACAGGCGTTGCAATCGGTCAGAACCGCTCTTGACCGGATAGAAGTGAACTGGCAGGCTTATAAAAGGACGCAACTCACCCCCGAGGAGGTCAGACTGATTCGGGAAGTGGAGCAATTGTTCGTTCGTGCCGATCGCGATATTGATCGTTTACAACTGGCCTTGCAGACGGGGAACCGGGCCGTTGTCAGCGAATTTAATGGCTATCTCTATGAAGTGATCGACCCACTCACGCAGAAAATCAACGAGTTAATTGATTTACAGTTGGAAATTGCCCAAGAAGAACGGGAAAAAGCGGCAGAGGTGTACCAACGCACGCAAATTATTTTTATTCCCTTGTTGTCCCTGGCCTTATTGATTGGTTCACCCGTGGGTTTTGCGATTATCCGAGGTGCGATCGCCGCTACCCTCACAGATATTATCAATACTCTGGCGAGCACCTCCACTCAGATTGCCAGCGCCACCACGGAACAGGAACAAATTGCCCAGCAGCAAGCGGGTTCCGTGCATCAAACCAGTGTGGCAATGGAACAATTAAATCGTTCCGCCGCTCAAGCCGCCGCTCAAGCGATCGCATCCGCCACTGGGGCCGAACAGGCCCTCACCCTCACCGGATCCGGGACTCAAGCGGTCGATCGCACCCTGGAGGAAATGGCCAAACTCAATGAAACCGTGGGATTGATGCGATCGCGGGTGGACGAACTGAGCGAACGCGCCAATCAAATTGGTGCGATCGCCGGGATCGTTAGCGATTTAGCCACTCAAACCCGTGTCCTCGCTCTCAATGCTGCCGTAGAAGCAGTCCGCGCCGGAGAACAAGGCAAAGGATTTGGGGTCGTTGCCACGGAGATTCGCAAATTAGCCGATCAAAGTCATCGATCTGCCGAAAAAATTAATCTCCTCGTCACCGACATCGAAAAAGCCCTCAACTCCACCGTCCTCGCCAGTGGCGAAAGTTCCGAAAGCGTCGCCGAAGGCATCCGCATCGTTGGGGAAACTCAAGCCACCTTTGAAGGGGTGCGAAATGCTATTAATCAAGTGGCACTCAATGTCTCCGAAATCTCTCTCAATAGCAAAGAACAAGCCAATGCCATCCAACAAGTTCTCACCGCTATGAACGAGCTGAATCAAGGCGCTTCCCAAAGTGCCACGGGGATCACTCAAGTCAAAATTGGTACCCAACGACTGAAAGAAGCTGCGTTGCATCTCAAGTCCGTGGTTTAACCCCCTCTTCCATTTAAGCTGGAACAAAAAGACGCTCCCAGTTCTCAACAGAGCGTCTTTCTAATTAACTTTGACTCGCCGTTTCTCGTGCAGTAATCCCTTCACTTCATTGAACATTCAATTTATGGAGTTGCTATTAGACTCATGCCATAATCGCCCTTAATCTTAGTCGGGAGCATCTCAATTTGGTAAAGAGACCTAACCCCCCAGCCCCCTTCCCTACGAGGGAAGGGGGAGCAAGACTTGTAAATTTCCCTTTGAGGCCAAATTGAGATGCTCCCTCTTAGTCATCCCCATCCCTCTTTCTTATTCCTTATTCTGTTGCACCTGATTAAGTTTAAAAATTTAGGATGTTAAGGGATTCGATTGCCGGGTTATTATTGTTTATTTTTATCGGATTCGTTTAGGGGGAAAAACTCTAAGTTTTGCAGACATTTAGACCTATTTTGTTAAGCGAAACTCCGGATTAATAAAAAACCAATGCTTTAGTCAATTAAAACCATAATGACAAAAGCAGTGGCCCTTCCCCATCACGATAACGCTCACGCCCATTTCCTTCATCTCCCTCATCTCCACTCTTACCAAGGGACATTACTGGTGGCCCGCATTAGTAAGGGGTGCGCCCACCAGAAACCGAGGGTAAATAGGGTGACGCCGAGATATGCCGGACGTAGAAATTCATCCCATTTGAGGGTTTGGCGACCCTGGGCGATCGCCAGAAAGGGAATCACGGAGGTGCGAGCTTTGACGGCATCAAAGGCTTCTCCATATCGGGCTTTCATGCGCCGATCGCCATGCCAAACCGCAAATAAATGGTGCAACACCAAGCCAATGGAGGTTACCAAGGTAAAAGAGGTCCCAATCCACAGGGTATGGGCAAGACACCAAATCACTTGACCTACCATTTGGGGATGGCGACTAATTCTGATAATTCCGGTTTCAAATAAGTGGACTTGCGGCTTGGCGATCGCCGCCACTTCTAACAAATTAAACGTCGCCGGGTAGAGAAATAGAAACGAAATCCCTGAGAGGGTCCAGACCAACGGCATCACCCCAGGCACACCCTGAACTTGCCACAGTTGTAAGCCATCGTAGCGGTGATTAAAGAAATAAATAATCAGCACTACGGCAAAGGGGAGACTCACCAGAGCGAACAAAACTCGGTACAAGCGGGGGCCGATGAGTTGTTCCCCCCGAGGACGCAGGGCCGCTAATCCACTATGGGCGATCGCGAACCCAAACAACAGCCCGATCATTATAAAATGGCTAGAAGTCAACCAGTCTGAGAACATCCCAAGCTTTTTCCCAATCCAAATATCCAACTCCAACGGACCCGTGCGATCGCTGACCGGGCTGGTTCAGATTGCCACAGATACCGGAACGGATGCTCTAAGCTCGTCGGAGGTGAAAAACATTCTAAGGCATCCTCTAACAAAAAGCGATGGGGGTTTTATCCACTCCCGGTGGATTCTATCTCCAACTGACCGATGGATCAACCCGTTATGAGTGGGTTCGTCAGTTCAACTATAAGATAAACTGAGTCAGTTATCAGATCTCCATTAGCAGGGGATCATAATTTTTGACAGAGGGGATCGCACTCTCTGCTTTGACGGGATCGCCGATCGCCACCGAGGTTTGCTTTTATCCTAGATAGAGCTATCTGCGGCGATTTGGTAAACTCCAATACAACCTGACGACTGATTATCCGGGACTAGAATGGCAAGTTATGCTATTTTCCCTCGCCCGCCGAGATTGAGTCATCCCATAGCAATATTCAACCTGTCTATTCCCTGTCCATTGAGGTTAATCCGTCGGTTGCCATCAGACCCTTTGCCCCTTTCAGGTTTAGCAGTATGTCCGATCTACCTTTCACTTTAGATCAGTTACGCATTCTCAAAGCGATCGCCGCTGAGGGAAGCTTTAAACGTGCGGCAGATAGTTTATACGTTTCTCAGCCTGCCGTCAGCCTACAGGTGCAAAACCTAGAGCGGCAGTTGGATGTCCCTTTATTCGATCGAGGAGGGCGTCGCGCCCAACTCACGGAAGCCGGACACCTCTTGCTCAGTTATGGCGAAAAAATTCTGACCCTTTGTCAGGAAACCTGTCGCGCCATCGAGGATTTGCAAAACCTTCAAGGTGGGACCTTGATTGTCGGGGCTTCCCAAACCACGGGGACCTATCTCCTGCCTCGGATGATTGGGATGTTTCGGCAGAAGTACCCCGATGTCGCGGTACAGTTGCACGTTCATTCCACCAGGCGGACCGCTTGGAGTGTCGCCAATGGACAAATCGACCTGGCGATCGTCGGCGGTGAAGTCCCCCCGGAACTCCAAGAGTCCCTCGAAATCCAGCCTTATGCTGAAGATGAACTGGCTTTGATTCTGCCGGTATTTCATCCCTTTGCCAAACTCGAAAAAATTCAAAAAGAAGACCTTTATAAGCTACAGTTCATCGCCTTGGACTCCCAATCGACCATTCGTAAGGTCATTGATCAAGTGCTTTCGCGTTGTGATATTGATACCCGCCGTCTCAAATTGGAGATGGAACTCAATTCGATTGAAGCCATTAAAAATGCGGTTCAGTCCGGTTTGGGCGCTGCTTTTGTTTCGATTTCTGCCATCGAAAAAGAGTTGCAAATGGGCATTCTCCACCGCGCCACCATTGAGGGGGTTGTGGTTAAGCGAATGCTTTCGGTGATTTACAATCCCAATCGGTATCGCTCTAAAGCTGCTGAGGCGTTTAGTCAAGAAATTTTACCCCAGTTCTCCACTCAACCTTGGGTCGATAGCTCAATGGAAAAACCCTTAGAATTTATGGAGGTAGAACCCCTTAAACCCGTTTCCACCAATTCAACGATTAGCTAAACAGGTTTTAGATTTTAGATGACCCGATTGGAGAACAACGCTCAATCAACTTGATTCATCTGAAATCTAAAATCCGTTCGGTAACATTACGGCATTTGATATGGAAATTTACTGCACTCGTCCGGGCTGCTTGCGTCCTCAAAATAGTTTTGCGGACCTTGATGATATGACGACCCTCAAAACGATCCAGCAAAAATTTTGTACCACTTGTGGGATGCCGTTGATTTTAGATGGTCGGTATCTGCCGGTGCGGTTACTGGGTCAAGGGGGTTTTGGGGCGGCGTTTCTAGCTCGCGATCGCCGCACTCCGGCCATGCGAACCTGTGTAGTCAAACAATTTCAACCGGCTGGAGATTTGAGTCCCCAACAGTTGGCGATCGCCCATACCCTCTTTGAACGGGAGGCCGAAGTCCTCGAACGCCTCGGCAACAAACACCCCCAAATTCCAGATTTAATGGCGTTTTTTCCCCTAGAAATTTCCAGCCAAATTCCTGGCAAAAAAGACCAATTTTTTTATCTAGTTCAGGAGTTTATTGACGGCCAAAATCTTGAAGAAGAATTACAATCTCAAGGAAAATTCTCCGAGGAACAAGTGCGGGAGGTGTTTGTTGAAATGCTGAAAGTCCTCTCCTTTGTTCATGAAAATGACACGATTCATCGGGATATCAAGCCCTCGAATATCATGCGGGCCCAAACCAATGGCCGCCTCTATTTATTAGATTTTGGGGCAGTCAAACAAGTGACCCAATCCCCCGGAGTGACCAGCAGTGGACGCTCCACCGGCATTTATTCAATGGGGTTTGCTCCTCCCGAACAAATGGCAGGGCGCACAGTCTTTCCCTCGACGGATTTATATGCGTTAGCGGTGACTTGCATCATGTTACTCACGGGAAAAGAACCCCAGGAGTTATTCGATGCCTACAGCAATGAATGGAATTGGAGAAGTCAAGCAACTGTGAGCGATCGCTTCGCCGACATTTTGGACCGCCTCCTCCTCTCTACCCCCAGTCAGCGCTTCCAAGCAGCCCAAGAAGTCCTAACCGCCCTCAACGCCACCTCCCCAACCCCCATTTCTCCCCCAACCCCCATTTCCCCCTCCTCCCCAACCCCCATTTCTCCCCCATCCTCCCCATCCCCCATTTCTCCCCCATCCCCCCCATCCCCAATCTCTCTCTCCTCTCCCCACTTCTCCACCTTCGAGGTCCTACGAGGAGCCGCCTTTACCGGATTTGAAGGGGGCCTACTGTTAATCGTTTTACGAAGTTTGGGATTTGCACCGGCGATCAGTACGATCGCCTGGTTACTGATATTAAGTGTCCTGATTTTCGTCCAATATCGGCGGTTTATTGAAAAGTATGATTTACTCATTCTCGCCGTTGTCACCTTGGCGATTGTCTTCTTCATTCCGCCTTTTCACCAGGCATTTTTATGGGAAGCTATCTTATTTATCCCAGTTTTTGCGAGTTGTGGTGCCGTAGCCTTTACCGCCCTATTTCGCTTAATTTCTAAACTAATTGCTAAATTCTTATAATTGATTTAGCCTAAAATTTATATAGATAAGCGGGTTAAAATTAAAACAGATTTCCGCTGTAACCTCCCAAAGTTTGTATGAATTGTTATCCCCAACTACTCCAATCCCTCAACCCCCTTATTGTTTATATGAAGATTGTATAAATTATATTGTTTAGATTTACTATCAGTTACTGAAAATATCCTGATTCTATCTGTTTCAAAGCCTCAAATCTAACCCCGTTTAATTATCAGCAATGTCACTGAAAAACGAAACAACCATTCTAGTCTTAACCGTGCTAGTTACCGTCAGTTTAGCCGGGGGAATTATCTGGGGGTTAATCCGAGGATTCGGCATACCCTTTGAATCGGATAATTTAGCCACGGAGGGGATTTCCTCTCAATCCACAGCCCCCTATCGATTCGATCCTGATGCTAAAATTGATAGTTTTGCCGAAGTCCCCAACCTGCCCTCGGGACTAGCGACTTATGGCGGGAGCACCAGTTGGGCACCGATTCGGGGAACCGTGGATCCGGTGATTCAAATGGTTCAGCCCCAGTTTAAGTTGCGCTATACCCAGCATCCGACGAGACCCCCGGGTTCGGGAACGGCAATCGAGATGATGTTAGATAATCAGCTTGTTTTTGCTCAATCCTCGCGCTCAATTAGAGAAGAAGAACAGCAGAAAGCAAAACAATTAGGATTTACTCTAAAAGCGATTCCCGTCGCCCTAGATGGAATTGCCGTAGCAGTCAATCCAGACTTAAATATTCCTGGATTAACCTTAACGCAACTGAAACAAATTTATACGGGGGAGATCTGGAATTGGAGTCAAGTGGGAGGACCGGATGTGGAGATTATCCCCTATTCTCGCCGTCCGGAAAACAGTGGGACAATTGAATTTTTTAAAGAGAATGTGATGGATGGGGAGGCATTTGGGAGCAATGTGCAGTTTATGCGGACCACCACCCTAGCATTACGAGAAGTGGGCAGTCGCCTGGGAGGAATTTACTATGCTTCGGCCCCAGAGATTGTGGGACAATGTAGCGTCACCCCCATTGCGATCGCCGGACAAACCGATCGCCTGATTCCCCCCTATCGAGAACCCTTCGTCCCTGTTGAAGATTGTCCAAATCGGCGAAATCAAGTGAATGCCGCCGCCTTTCAAAGTGGGGAATATCCCCTCACCCGCCGCTTATTTGTGATCGTCAAAGAAAACGGTCAAATTGATCAACAACTCGCCGAAGCTTATGCTGCACTCCTCCTCACGGAACAGGGACAAGCCTTAATCGAACAAGCGGGTTTTGTGAGAATTCGTTAATTACCCACTCAATCACTGCGGATTAAAAGTTCAGGGACCTTAACTTTTAATCCCAAATTTGGGACTGGTAGGTCTACAAATTCTGCTCAAGGGTGAGATACAACAGTTTCACCCTTTTTGACAGTTCCTTTCTATCCAAAACTTTTACCCCATCCAGTCGTTCAAGCTCTAGTTACTCGTTAGCCACCCCCTGCCTGGTTGTGGGTTTTTCCGGCTCCTCTTGATAGGGTAATAGTTATATATTGTAACCCGCGTTTGTCTACCTTCTCCTGTACTCATACGGAATACGGTACTAATAAGTCTATAAAAACGAGCGGCGTCAAGCTGTATTTATCGGAGTAAATGCTTGCGCCCCCACAAAGTGTATCAGAAGGTTTTCACATTTTCAAATGTCCTATAATTGCTGGACAATAAATTTTATTTAACCACTGAATTTAGTCCTAAATTTTGGTTAAATTTTTGCCTATATAAAGAAAGAGAATAGAAAATTGGGAATCCCTTAAAGTGCCGTGGCTCGAAGGACAAGCGTAGGCTTTATATCGAGGGAAAGTTAGGAGCATCCTGTTTAAATGCCTCTCTTGCGCTGATTATCGCATTAGCAAAAGTTTGTTCCCCTCAGTCCGATGGAACGCAAGTTCCAGAATTGTACAATCCTGGAACTTGCTAGTACAATGAGAACCCGGAATTGTTCCAGCCTGGGATGCTTGTCAAGCAACAGGAGAATCTAATTGACCCTATCCGGTGGTAAATTGGCCCACTCCTTGTCCCTGTTGGAGTCAGTTTGATCAAAGCTGGCATATCCGGGTTGCTAGACTCAGAGAGGTTGCTTCCTCGGAAGAGTAATCCGATCGCCTCTTTCGAGAAGGGGAAAGTCCCGAAAGAGTAGGGAAAACGACTCATCTGGCAAAGGACAACTCGGGGGGGTGAACTCTTGGGCAATGATCTCAATGAGATTGCTGCACCCGAAACCTTGACCGAACCTGGATTAAAAGAATCTTCCCCGGTTTTTGAGTGCCTCATTCTAATCCGAGCTAAATGGAGTACAGTAAAGATTGAGGAGATGGTAAGGGTCAGAAAGTTCAGGTGGGTTCGCAAAGGGTGTCGGAGGCGATCGCCTCAAACCTGAACATTTTTCCAAGTCCCTAGGTCATGTTTACTACCGTCGAGACGATGGGCAAGGGTAAAAGGGGTGGGTTGTGTGGGTACAATTTGTCACCTTATTTTGACAAGGGGTTGACAGATTACCCGAGCTTTTCTGCTGATTGTCTCGCGTGAAATTTTACTCTCTTTTGTAAAGAAACATTACGTTTAAAGTCCTTGGGGCAATTCTTTAAATACTGGGAATCAGTTAGGGAATCATTAACTTAGTCAAAGCCAAAATTGAACAAATCAGCCTTATTCTCTCTAAAACTATGGAAACCCTAAATTCTAAAATAAATATGAATCATCGTTTACCCAGCCAAATTATCCTCTATTTGGACCGCGAACATTTGTCGTCTTTATTTCAACTGCTGCACCATGCCCTAGACAGCAGTGGGTGGTTACGAGCTTTATTAGTGGTGGGAGACAATTTAGAACAGTGTCAAAAACTCCAAAAAATTTGGGGTAACACAGGGCAGAGGATTCCAGAGAAGGTGGAATCTGGAGTCGGGACATATCCGGTAAAAACGGCCATGAGGCCCAGCCGGTTTTCCGTAGCTGAAGTGGAGGTGCAATCCATGCCCAATGCACCCAGCCAGCCCAGCTATCCCCTGGGCAAGTCCCAACGATTTGCGTCGGTTCCGGTGATTGCCCTAGGGGGAGTGGAAACGAGCATTCTGGCCCTGAGTTCCCATCTGAACGTCTGGATTCAAGTGGAACTGGATCAAGCTCACACCGAGGAAGAATTTGCAGGCATTGGGGAAGGGAATGAGCCGCTTAGTAGAGTATCTGTAGTGTTCGACCCAGAGGTGATCGTCCAGTTGCTGCGAAGCTCAACCCTGACGACGGCAGTTCCTCACTGTTCCGGTTTAGAAGCGGTGGATCTAGAAAATGATCAGCGGGTATTGCGACGGTTTTGGTTACATACGCTCCATTTAATTTCTTCCCAAGACTCGGGTATTGGCACGGCCCAAGAGAGTGCTAACCTCGTCGAGTCTAACCCATTAGGGGAGAGGACGGCTCAAAACCGGCAATTTTCCCCGGAGAGCAAAGCTTTACGATCGCCGGCTTATGAGTCACTAACCCATAAGCAAACTCAAGACTGCATCGATCAACCGTCATCCTGGATTGCGTTTCCGAATCCAGGCTTTGATGGGATGTTTTGGGACTGTCCCACGGGAATTGTGTACCACAGCATCGATGGCGGGATTCTCAAAGCTAATCCAGCCTTTTGTCAAATGACGGGGTATAGTTCCAGTCAACTGCGCTATTTAGATTCCCGGGCGATTTCCCATCCCGAAGATTTCGCCGCATTGTTGCGACTGATTCAACAAATGGTACGCGAGGGAGTCAAACGGCAAACCCTGCGCCAGCGTTATATCTGCGCCAATGGTGAGTTGTTGGCGGCAGAGGTGACCCTCTGTCTGGTGGGGGAAGAAGAGGACGAGAGCTATTTTATGACCTTTGTCACGGATTTGAGCGATCGCGCCCGCGCCGAACAGGAAATCCAACAGCGGCGATCGCGGGAAATGCTCTTGAGTCGAATTTCCGCTAAAATCCGCTCCACGTTCGATCTGCCCACCATCTTAAAACTCGGGGTCCAGGGTCTCAGACAAGCCCTAGACACCGATCGCGCCCTTGCCTTTCAGTTTTTAGCTGATGGCAGTGGCATTTGTATCGCTGAAGATGTGCAAGCGCCTTATCCATCCATCAAAGGACAATGGTTTCCTGCGGACTGTATGCCCCTTGCCCATCGCGATGCCTATCGGAATGGACATCTCGGGTCAGTTCCCGATATTCAGAATGCTGCCTTGAGCGATTGCTATCGAGAAATGCTCAACCAATTTCAAGTCCGCAGTTTTATGGGAGTCGCCATTGGGCGTAATAAAGAAGAATCTATTATCCCCGACCCTCTCGGCGTGAGAGAACTTCAGCCGGGGGAAATCGTAGAAATTGACCCCGATGTTCTCAAATCTCCGAGTGTTTCTAACCTGTGGGGATTACTCGTTGTCCATCACTGTCATGGTCCCCGACAATGGACAACGGACGAAAAGCAACTGGTGCAAGCGGTGGCAACTCAGATGGCGATCGCGATCGAACAAGCCAATCTGGTCCAACAATTACGCACCTATGCTCGGGAACTCGAAGATCGCGTCCAGCAAAGAACCACTACCCTAGCGCGATCGCTCCAATTCGAGCAACTGATTCGCCATTTAACCGAAACCCTCAGCAGTGCCACCGATGAAGACAGTGTAATCAGTGCAGCCGTCCAAGGAATCGTGGAAACTCTCGGGGTGGATAGCTGTCATGCCCTGTTGTGGGATGAGGAACAAGGGATATATCAGGCTCAGGCATCGTTTCTCAACCCCCTTTCGGAAACTGCCTTGCCCGTGGCGACTCGCTTAGACTTTAATCAGATCTCCCCGGACTGTCGGACGGTTCTATTACAAGGAAAACTCTGTGTCTTAGATGCAGTGAATTGTGAGAAAATCAGCGATCGTCCCTTACCTGGGGATAAGAATTTCCCCGAGTCCGCCCAGAACCTATTTTTCCAACAAACCCTGGTCCCGATCGCCGATGATAGCGGTTCCATCGGTGCATTAGGCATCATTCAACCCCAAGAAAAAGACTTTGATGGCGACGAGATTGAACTGGTGAAGCAGGTGGCCAAAGTTTGTGCGATCGCCATCCGCCAAGCCCGCCTGTTGCGAAAGGAACAGTCCTCCCGTCTGAGTGCTGACTACTTTCGGTCGTTTCTGCGTCAATCCAGTGATATCTTTGTCGAATATGATACCCAACTGCGTTATCTCTCGATTAACGCCGCAGGTGCTGCCTTCTTTGCTCTGAATCGAGAACAGATGACTGGGAAAACCAATCGAGAACTGAACACTAACGCCGCTGATGCGATCGAACCCCTGCTGCGTCATGTCTATGAGACTGGCGATCGCGTTTTAGTCAGTCATGAGATTACTTTCCCCATTGGCAACAAAACCCTAGAAACCGTCTACTCTCCCATCTCCGACGAAACCGGCTCAATCCATCGGATTATTGCGATCGCCCGAGATGTCAGTGAATTTCGTCATCAGTGGCAGCGCCTGCAAGAGCAAAATCAAGAACTAGCCGCCATCAACCGTCTCAAAGAAGAGTTCATTGCCACCACCTCTCACGAACTCCGCACCCCCTTAACCGCTATTCTCGGCTTCTCCAGCGTCCTCTTAGAAGAATCCTTCGGTTCATTAAACGGGAAACAAAAAATTTACCTTGACCGGATTCATACCAGCGGACAACACTTGTTATCCCTAATTAATGATATCCTCGACCTTTCCCGCATTGAAGCCGATCGCCTGGAACTCGAACCCCAACTTGTTTATATTTGCGATATTTGTCAGGGTCTCGTCAGCTTGATTCAAGAGCGCATCGCCAATCACGGCTTACAGTTTCAGATGGAAGTAGACCCCTCCCTCGAATGTATGGTGGTTGACCCGCGCCGTCTCAAACAAATGCTGCTTAATCTCCTCACCAATGCGATTAAATTCACCCCGGAAGGTGAGGTGGGGTTAAAAATTTATCGGACTCTTGCCCATGAAACTCCCGACGATAGGGAAGGGAAGTCAAAAGCTGGAGACACAGCGGTATTGAAACCCATGCGGAACACCCTCACTCGCCCTCATGATTGGATTCACTTTGTGGTCTGGGATACGGGGATTGGCATTGACGAGCGCGATCGCCCGAGGCTGTTTTCTCCCTTCTCCCAAATTGATTCCTCTCTCACTCGCAAATATCAAGGGAGTGGTTTGGGGTTAGCCATTACCCGAAAATTAGTTGAACTCCACGGAGGATGGATTTCTGTCACCTCTCACCCCAATCAAGGCTCGACCTTTAGTATCACCTTACCGTTATACGAATCCGCCACCGAAATTCTCCTAGATGCCCTCAAAAATGGGAGCGTCTAATCTGGAACTGGACTCTCAAAGTCAGAACCCACACCCTTTCCAAACGGAATGCTACCCCGGGTGTGGGTTAAAACGGCTCAGAAACCGTTAACGGGGGGGTAACCCAATTAAGTGACCCTCCCCGACTTGAATCAACCCTTCCGCCCGTAATTTGCCCATTAATCGGGTCACGGTTACCCGAGTTGAACCGATCGCACTGCCAATCTGAGCGTGAGTTAAACTCCAAGGCAGGTAATAGCCACTCACCCCCTCTCCTTCTGAGTCATCCCCCACCGCTTGACCATGTTCCTCAATCAGTAAGGTCAAAAATCCTAACAGTCTGGCGATCGTGCGTCGCTGTCCCAAAATTCCCAACCACAACAGCTTGCGCTGGTGTTGATACCGAAACGCATCCAGGACCTGTTGTCGAAATAACGGCCACTGATCTAAATCCGGCCAGTACATCCACATCACCGCAGTTTGATCAATGTGAGCGTAAGCTTCAAAGGTACAAAAGGTCTCGCTGGCTACTTCAAAGGGTTGACCCTGACTGACAAATCCTAAAAAGGTTTCGGCGTTTTCCCCTTTGTCTTCCCCTGAGACGGGGAGGGTATTGAGTTTCGAGCCTTGAGCAGCAATATCTTTCAGGGTCGCAGATAGCTTAGGCGATCGCGAAGGGGTGGCGACTTCGACTGAGAGCAAGTTGGCGTCAGGGAGATTGTCCCCGGTCTTTTTCCGGGATGAAACCTGGAGGGAACTGGAGCTGTTTTTAGCAACTCCCACCAACCGGACGGCTCCTGATATTACTAAATATACTAATCCAGGACGGGTGGGAATTCGTTCTTCTTTCCGAAAGGTCCGACATCGATAATGTTGTTCAGCCCACTCCAAAATCGGTTGGTGAGTTAAAAAAGGCCGAGAGGGATGGTCCGGTTCAGATGAATACATACCTAAAATTTTTGCAGGATTTGGCTCGACGCACCAAAGCAGATGATGCGGTGGCGATGCAAATACTCCCTTCTCTAAAACGTTATAAACTCTTGAACATCGTTGCTCACGTTGACCATCAGTCGGGGTCAAGCGCATAAAAATAGGCGGGTTTTGCCCCACCCGTAGCCTTCTCGATGCCCAGATCCTAAACCGACTCGATTTTGAAACAGGTTCCGGGGAGGTAAGACACCGGGGAGTTCAGGATAATGTGTCATCGGTTTGGACCGATCGCGCTTTAACAGTTCTCGGTTCATATTAAAATAAGCTGGGATCCAACAATTAGGGTAGCCAATATTACTTAACCCCCTCAGACTTGTCCGGTTACTTTTGGCCCAGTTTTCTCCGATGATGGATTGAATGGCTTGGGCTGTCTAATTGTTCTGGGGACCCCACCGGACTCGACGCACTGACTCTCTCACCCCCTCCCCTGATAATGATTGAACCTTTGGCGATCGCCCCCGTACTCCTAGCCCAACTCCAACAAGCAATCCCCTCACCTTGGGCACCGGGCGATCGCTCCAGTAGGTCAGGTCCCTTAACTTCGTCCCCGTCTATCCCCCTCTATCGCGCCAAAGATTCCCAACGGATCCTTTATATTTCCCCAGTCGCCCTCCAACTGGCGAAACAGGGGTCTATGCCTCCTCTGGAAATTGCCCAGGCGATCGCCCAGGGTTTCTCGGACTCCAGGCCCCCAGACCTAGCATTTCCCATTAGGGCCAACCACTGGATCTTAAGTGTGATTCCCCCGGGCAAACTGTACCTAGAACTCACGGACCCTGGGATTGCGATTTGGTTACAACGGGCCCTCCTTTGGGACTTCCAACCGGACCCCACTCCGGACCTGGGACCCTTTCCCCCCGCTGAGTCCCTCGATTTATTTCCAATTCAGTACGCCCATGCCCGGTGTTGCACCCTGTTACGATTGGCCCACCGCGAGGGCTTAATTACTCTGGAAACCTCTGCCCATCAGGGTATTGGCGCGATAACTGCACCGGACCCGACCCCCTGGTTAGAGTCCCCAACCCACCTCAAGCCCCATCATCCTGCCGAACGCGCCTTAATTTCCCGGGCGATCGCCACCGTAGACGCCCTCAGTTCTCCCCTTTCTCCCGCCCAACTTACTAGCCGAGTTCCTGTTGCCACCCTCTTAAGTCAGGACTTCCTGACTTTTTACGCTCAATGTCAAATTTGGGGATCTGTGCAATCCCAGGACCCTAATTTAGCCCAAGCCAGATTGGGGTTAATTTCTATTACCCAAAAATTGCTGAAACGCTTGCTAGAAAAAGATTTGAGCAGCTTTGCCCCCTTGGAACTTTAGCCCAGATGCCTCCGTCTGGGAATCTGAACTCAAAAAAATGTCACAAAATTCTCAAGAAAGTTTTTTGAGGGGGGTGACAAATCCGCTTGGGTTCGATATATTAACAGGTGTGTGAGGAGCGAACCAGATAAGGGCACCGAGACGAAACACGGCCAGTCGTCGGTGCCCTTTCTGCTGCAAATTTTTAAAACGCTACAAAAACCGACAGGTTTATAGGGGAGATTGGGGAGATTGGGAGGATGGGGAAGATAGGGGTAGATGTTCGTAGTCACGACTTCAGTCGTTGCTCTCGTGTTATGGCTTAAGCCATAACACGAGCAATCCGACGAGGGTCTACCGCCTGCTGGGTTAGGGACTGGAGGCAGCGCCTGACATGGGCGTGACTTGGCTGAAGCCAACACGCGGAAACGACTGAAGTCGTTACTACGAACTTTCTTATCCTCCCCATCTCCCCCATCCTCCCCATCTCCCCCATCCTCCCCATCTGAGTTAGAGTAAAAACCGCTCGATCGCCCACGCCACCCCTTCTTCTTCTACCGAGGGACTCACCCAATTGGCAACCGCTTTGACGCCCTCGGGGGCATTACCCATCGCCACACCGATACCGGCATACTCCAGCATTTCCACATCATTAAAATTATCCCCAATACACATCACGTTCGCCGGGGAGAGTCCGAGGATATCTTCCGCTAGATAACGGACGGCAGCGCCTTTATTTACCGCTGGATTTCCCGCTTCTAGGAAGGTGGTATGAGATTTGGTAAGGTAAAGTTCGGTGCGGGGATAGCGCAAGCTAAAAGCTTGCAGCAACTCGTCGATTAAAGCTGTGTTTTGGCTGAGGGCGAGGAGTTTCGTGGGGGCGGATGCGGTGATTAGGGGTCGCAAGTCGCCATAGGGAATCGGTGTCACTCCGGTGCGATCGCCGTAAGCTTGGCTGTCTGCGGTGAGTTCCCGAACGTAGAGACAATCGTCAATATAGCAGTGAACTGAAAGCTGCGATCGCACGGTGGAGTCATCAAAATAGTCCAATAACTCTAGGGCGATTTCCGATGCCACTGGGGTGTGGTAATGAAGGGTAGCGGTGGCGGGGTCTTTGATAAATGCCCCTTGGTAGGCGATTAAGGGCAAGGGGGAGACAATTTCCTGGTGGAACCGGAGGGCGGATCGATACATCCGTCCCGTGGCGATCGCCACCGGGATGCCTTTTCTATGCACGGCGGCGATCGCGTCTTTCACCGATTGAGTGATTTGATTAGAGACTCCGGCAATGGTGCCATCAATATCGAGGACCAGCAATTGGATATCGGCATTGGCGATCGCCGATTCACCGAATTTGTACGGGTTGGTTACAGGAGTTGGCATAGCGAAGAAGGGTCCCTTGAGTGTTACGGATTGGCCTATTCTCTGAGTATGAAAGCAGTCGCCCCCCGATGGCAAGAGTAATTTTTCCCTCCTAGAGCATCGGTAGAGGATGGGAGACAAGGAACAAGAAATGGGGTTTTTGGCTGAGATGGGGTGCGAATGGCTACAGCTTTTTGCCAGAAATCTGGTTTGTTGTGAGTAAACCCTTCCTTGCGCCCGCCTTGCGATCGGCAAAATCGAGTCTTCCTGTTTCAAAACAAAACTGTTGTCCAACTTAGAGCTTTTCCTAGATAATTAAATTTTTATTAATTTCATAAACTCCCTCATCAATCGCTGATAAAATTAAGTTATTCTTGTTGAGCAAAATACTTTGCAATCCTTTATAAAACGTGAAATTGCAAAAAGTTAAAAAAATAAAATAAGAGAGGAACAGTTTGAAAAATGCGTTAACCTGAGAATTTGAAGACTAATCAAGACTTAAAACCCACCTAAATCCAACTCAAACCAGGAAACGATTAGAGAAAAAACCTCATCCCTAGGGGATTTCAGGGCAGAGACAGGCTCCGACGAATGCCCGAGCGGATTTCAGACGGACTCTACTGCGTCATGGCCGACTCTCCAAGCAGGGCAGGGGATAGGGGTGGACGAAATTGGCAATTTTAGAAAGCTCTGAGAATATTGTTTCATTTTTTGAAGAAACCTCCCCATTTGGAAAAGAACATGAGAAAATAGTTAAAGGGTTAGTTCAAGGTCAATGGGGTGCTGTCATTGGCTACCGTCTCATTCGTTGCGGCATGAATATTATATAAATTTTAGAAAGCCCTAGGAGCGCTGGTTAGTTCTAAATTTCAAAAACCTCATAAAAAAAGACCGCTTGGGTATTTATGATTGGGACAACAATACCCCGAAATAAAATCGGAACTGCTCAATATTTTGAGGTTATCCCAAGGGGATAAGAATCACCTTTTTAGGTTGAATAACAGCATCCATTCAAGGAGAAAGAAAAGATGAAACGGATTTTAGTTGTGGATGATTCCGCTACGATGAGAAAAATGGTAATCGCATCCCTGCGAGACTTAACAAACGTGACATTTCAGGAAGCAGGGAATGGACTAGAAGCGATAGAACAACTAGCGGTTGCTCCCTTTGATTTGATGATTTTAGATTTGAATATGCCCGATATGCATGGGCTGGAAGTTCTGAGATTCGTCCTGGGACACCCCAGCTACAATGCAACACCGATTGTCATTTTAACCACAAAAGGGGATGAAGGGAGTCGGAGTGAAGCCATCCAAGCTGGAGCAGCCTGTTATTTAACCAAACCCTTTGAACCGCGATCGCTTTCAAGTCAGGTTCATGATTTACTAACTCATTAAATTCTCTGCGCTTTCCCCCCATCCCTCTATTCTCCCCTCTCTCCCAAGTCTCCCCTCTCTCCCAATTCTCCCCTCTCCAATCTAATTCATCACTTGAGTACCAAGATATAAAAGAGAGAAAAACCCTCGTGTCCACCCACCCAGACCCTAAAAATTTTTTTAAAGACTTCTTAGAAGACTATTTTGCCGAATGTGAAGACCACTTAACCGTAGTGCGTCGAGAATTATTGGCAATTGAACCGTTTGTGGGAAAACAGAAAATAGAGCGGTCTGTGTTAAATGAACTGTTTCGGAGCTTTCATTCCCTCAAAGGGTTATCCGGTATGGTCGGCGTCAAAGAGGCAGAAGAATTAGCCCATGAAATGGAAAGCTATTTGCGGGTACTGCGGGATCAAGAAGTCATGCTGAGTCCGCAAGGATTTGATGCCTTACTGGGAGGAACGAAAGGACTAGAACAAACCATTGCGTCCCATCGCAACGACACCGCGTCCCCGGATATTAATCCAGCAATTGCTGCTTTAAGGGCTGTAATTCCCCAAACCGAACCAGAACCTGCTGTTGTAGAAGAGTCAACCCCTCCAAAACTGCAACTCAAAGCTGAAGAAATCACCCACTTGGAGCAGGCGGTAGCCGCCCCAGGAGCGATCGCGTGGCACTTTATTTTTGTCCCCACGCCGCAACTCTCGAATAATGGGATCAACGTCAATAAAATCCGCGATCGCCTGCAAAGTCTAGGTCCCTTAATTTATGCCGCACCTCGCATGACCGGGGAGGGAAAAATCGAGTTTGATTTTCTGATCGTCAGCACCATGAATGTGAGTGCCTTTACGGGGTGGGAAAACGACGGGCTGACCTGGAGTCCCTATCTGGAGTCCACGGACCTCAGCCCTTCCATAGAGGAGACACCATCTGTAGTCCCCCCACCAACTCCCCCGACGCCCTCCGTGGAGCCTAGCCCGGTTTCCGAACCGTTACCGCCCAAATCCGACCCGAGCAAACCCAAATCCGAATCGCCAGAAAGTCCCATCCCGGTCTCCCCTACAGCCCCCTTAATTTCTCAGAGTTCCAACGTAGTGCGGGTAGACCTCCCCAAATTAGATGAATTGATGCGGATGATGGGGGATTTGGTGATTACCCGGGCGCGACTGGAAGATAGTCTGACCCGCATGAAAGAGAAAGTCCCTCTGAGCGAGTTGCGTCCCTTAATTGAAATTAACCAAATCCTAGAACGGCAACTGCGGGATTTGCGAGAAGGGGTGATGCGGGTGAGGTTAGTGCCGATCGGGGAAATCTTTGCCCGGATGCAATTTGTCGTGCGGGACCTGGTGCGCGAGACCCAGAAACAAGTCCGGGTCGAATTGAGCGGACAGGAAACCGAAATTGATAAATTTGTGGTAGAGCGGATGATGGATCCGCTGTTGCATTTAGTCAGAAATGCCGTGAGTCATGGGTTAGAACCCATCGAGGACCGGCAAAAAGCGGGCAAACCCATCGAGGGAAAAATCGCCTTGAGAGCCAAAACTTGTGGGGAGATGGTGGTGATCGAAATCGAAGATGATGGGATTGGGATTGATCAACCCAAGGTAATGGAAAGGGCATACTCGCGAGGGTTGTACTCCAGCGAGAGTCGAAATCTCGGCAATCAGGGTTATGACCCCACGACTATTTTAGAGATTCTTTGCACCCCGGGGTTTTCCACCCGAGATGTGGCGGATTTAGCGAGTGGTCGGGGAGTGGGGATGGCGATCGTCAAAAATACCATTCAGGAACTGGGTGGAACCCTAACCTTTGAGACTGAACTCGGTCAAGGAACGAGATTTATCATTGAATTACCCTTAACCTTGGCGATCGCCGATGCCTTTCTCGTCAGCGTCAGTACCGAAACCTACGCGATCCCTCAAAGTTCAGTGCGCGAGGCGATCGCTTTTCCCTCCAGTGCCATCACTGTATTTGAACAGACCGAAATGATTCCTTACCGAGGGAAAGTCATTCCCCTGTTGCGCCTGGAATCTCTGTTTGACTTAACCCCGTCTGACTCCCGGAATCGGCAACAGTCCCCCAAAATACCCCGGCCAAACCCGAGTCCCCCTGCCGCCACCGAATCCTCGGGAAATCCTGCCGTCTTAACCCGCAATCTGGGGCAATTCTCCTCCGGAGAAACGAATAGAGCCCACTCCTCCTTACGGGTCGTGATTGTCGGCAGTGGACCCAGTACCGTCGGCATTGCCGTGGATCGGATTATCGGACAGCGAGAAATTGTAGTGCGCCCCCTGAATGACCCCTTTGTTCAAGTCCTCGGCATTTCTGGCGCGACTGAAATCGGAGATGGTCGGGTGATCTTAATTCTCGATGCCCCAGCCTTAATCCGAACCTCCACTCCCAAATAACAGCCGAACATCACCTGTTATTGGTCATGGGTCATTGCTGTCATTGGTCATTTGGATTACTGAATATTCACCGACCCCGGACCACCAGGACCAAACAACCAACAACCAACAACCAATAACTAATAACCAAGGACATCTCAGACCAAGGACATCAGACCAAGGACATTAGACCAATGACCAATGACAAATCCGACTCCACCTTTATTTTTTTTGAACTGGCCAATACGACCTACGGAATTACCTCGCAAGTCGTGCAGCAAATGGAAATGATTGACCGAATTACCCCAGTTCCCAAAGCACAGCCCTTTGTTGAAGGCGTTGTTTTTTCTCGGGGACAAGTGATTCCGGTCCTGAATTTGCGCGTAAAATTTGGCCTAGAAAAAATTCCCTACGATCTTCGCACCCGCTTAATCGTTATTCATATCAATCAGCGCACCATCGGTTTGGTGGTGGATACTGCCCGAGAGTTCATATCGGTACCCATCGATGCCATGCAACCCCCCCCGGAAGGAATGCCCGGATTAAGCAGCCGTTATTTATCAGGAATTGCCACCCTAGGCGATCGGGTTGTTCTCTTACTCAATGTTGAGGAATTGTTGAATGACTCAGGACCCATAGAGCGATTAAGCGTAACGTGATTCAATCGGACTTTTTAATTTAAAATCAATTCAGTATCAATCCAAAAATTCAGGATTTACTGAAACTATTTCCAAACTATTTCCAAACTATTTGAGAAAAATCATGGCTAAGAAAGAGACTAAATCTAACAGCAAAAACAAAGTTAAGAACAAAGTTAAGAATGATAAAATATCCCTCACATCCGAAAAGGGCAAAATTCGGTTATTTGCCAATCAGATGACCGAATCTGCCCATTCCATTTCGCGGATAGCTGAGGAGGTCTCCACTGGGGCGCTCCAGCAGATTCGCTCCCTGGATGACAACACCATCACCCTCAACCAAATGGTTTCCTCCCTCAAAGAAACCGCCACCCAAGCTGAATCGGTCGCCACCGCCACGGAGGAACTCGTTTCCTTTGTGAACGAAATGGCTGCCTCCATTGAGCAAGTCACCGCCAGCACCGTCAGTTTAGCCACGGAAATCAACGACATCTCCACCAACACCCAGGAAACCGCCAGTTCCATCAAAAGTGTTAGCAACACCACCGAGGAAATGGCCACCTCTTCCACCCAACTCACCAGCTCAATGGGCGAAATCGCTGCCTCCATCAAAAGCGTCAGTCGCGACACAGACGAACTCGCCTCCGCCATCAATCAAACCGCCGCCTCCATCGAACAAATCACCACCTCCATCTCCGGCGTCGCCCTCAATGCCGATGACCTCAACACCGCCGCCGAAGAAACCACCTCGGCAATGGACTCAATGGCCGCCTCCATCGAACAAGTCTCCGCCACTGCCGAAAACCTTGCGGCTATGGTCGAACAAGTCTCCGTCTCTATCGAAGAAATGGCCCGTTCCATCTCCGGAGTCGCCCTCAACAGCAAAGAAATCACCGACGCCGCGAACCTCGCCGCCACCAGCGCAGAACAACTCGATCGCTCCATTCGCAACGTCTCCACCCTCACCCAACAAGCCAACGACATCACCCGCAAAGTCGCCAGCGATGCCAGTGTCGGCGGAGCCACCGTCCAAAAAACCATCCAAGGACTCAACCTGGTGCGCGCCTCAATGGTCCAATCTGCCTCCGCCATCCGCGAAACCGGCAAACGCACCGACGAAATCAGCTCCATCGTAGACACCATCAACCTGATCGCCGAACGCACTAACCTCCTCTCCCTCAACGCCTCCATCGAAGCCGCCCGCGCCGGAGAAGCCGGACGCGGATTTGCCGTCGTTGCTGAAGAAATTCGCGCCCTCGCCGATCGCGCTGCCGCTGCCACCTCAGAAATCAGCACCATCATCAAAAACCTCCAAACCGTCGTCCAAGAAGCCGTCAACACCTCCAACGATGGCCTCAAAGTCGCTGAGGATAGCGGACGTCAAGCCGAAGATGGCGTCAGCGCCCTCAAACAAATCCTTTTCGGCATCGAAGAAACCGCCCAACTCGTCACCCAAATCACCGGCGCTTCCGAACAACAACTCAGCGCCGGACAAGCCGTCGTCACGGCGATCGACACCACCGCCTCCCAAGCGGCCCAAGTCGCCGGAGCCACCGCCGAACAATCCAAAACCGCTCAAAACATCGTTCAAGCCGCCTCCCAAATGCGTTCCATCGCGATGGAAGTCACCAAAGCCATGACCCTCCAAGCTCGCGAAGCCCGCGACGTCATGAAAGCCGCCCAAAACACCGCCCTACTCACCAACCAAATTAGAAAAGCCACCGCCGAACAAGCCAAAGGTGCCAAT
This sequence comes from uncultured cyanobacterium, assembly GCA_963821735.1. Classification (GTDB taxonomy): domain Bacteria; phylum Cyanobacteriota; class Cyanobacteriia; order Cyanobacteriales; family Laspinemataceae; genus Laspinema. The sequence continues at coordinate 1,233,320 of CAWGFK010000055.1, read as the reverse complement.
CAAATCGTCCAAGCCGTCGAAGCCATGCGCCGCGCCGCCACCAGCACCTCCCGCGCCCTCGCCCAACAATCCACCGCCTCCGAACAAGTCAACCAAGAAGCCGGACGCCTCGCCCGCCTAATCTCCAACATCTCCCGAGGAATGGCCGAACAAAACAGCGCCAGCGACTTCATTGCCACCGCCGTCGCCAACATCCAACAACAATCCGAACAAGTCGCCCGCGCCATGACCGAACAATCCCGCGCCATCAAAGAAATGACCCTCGCCCTCAACACCATCTCCAAACAAATCCAATCAATGGTCACCGCCAACCAACAACACTCCACCCTCTCCTCTTCCATCCTCACCGCCCTCCAACAACTCCGAGATATTGCCGAATCCAACGCCGTCGGTGTCAAAGAAACCCAACAAGCCACCAGCGCTTTAGTCGAACGAGCCATTAACCTCAGCGCGATCGCCAGTTCCCTGGAAAAATCCTCCTCCTAAACCCCCCCTAACCCTTCCTCTCTCTCTAACCCAACCCCACTCACCCGGTATCCAGCCTCATGACTATCAGCATATTCACCACCGACTCCAATCTCATCGTCCGGTCCTGGGACCCCCGCCTCGCCGAAATGACCGGACTCAGTGGAGAAACCGCCGTCGGACTCCACCTCGCCACCCTCGCCCCCAATCTCTCCTCCCGGGGATTCACCACCCGGTTTGAGCGCGTCCTCACCGAAGGCGTCGTCGAAACCCTTGCCCCAGCATTACACCACTACCTCATCCCCTGCCCTCCCCTCATCCCCTCCAAATATTTCGAGCATATGCAGCAACGGGTCACCATCGGACCCCTGCGGGACAAAGAGCGCGTCGTTGGCACCATCGTCACCATCGAAGATGTCACCCCGCGCCTAGAACAAGAACGAGAACTCGCTGAACAACTCCAACGACGCCAACCCCTCAACCCTCAAACCCCCTCACCCACGGACCCCGCCGAACCCGACTCCTTGGCCACCGGACCCCTCCATCCCATCCTGCAAGCCCTCCAAGATAAAAATTGGCAAGTGCGCCGGGATGCCGTCGATCGCCTCGCGGGCGATCGCCACCCTAACCTCACCGCCGAACTCCTCCAACTCCTGCGTACCGAACACCGCAATCCAGGGGTCTTAAATGGCGTCCTTCAAGTCCTAGCCGCCTCAGATGTCGATATGATTCCCGCCTTGGTCGAATGCCTCCAAGACGATGACCCGGACCTCCGCATCTATGCCGCCCTCGCCCTAGGAGAACGCGCCGACCCCCGCGCCATTCACCCCCTAATTGCTGCCCTGGCTGACCCCAATCCCAATGTCCGCTATCACGCCATTGATGCCCTAGGTCAGTTACGCTCCGAACAAGCCGTAGAACCCCTCGTCGCCATCGCTGAATCCAATGACTTCTTCCTCGCCTTTCCCGCCCTGGATGCCCTGATGCGGATTTGCGACAGCGCCATCGCCCCCCGTCTGCTCCCTCTGCTGAAAAATACCCTGAGTTGGCGGGTCCGCCGTGAAGCGGTGGATAATTTGGCCCAACAAAATGACCCGGCCATCGCCATCGAACTCCTGCGAATGTTGCGCGAACAACACCGCAATCCCAACGTTCTGAACAGCGTTCTGCAAATCCTGGTTCTTAGCGATGTAGACCCCATTCCCTCCTTGGTCGAATGCCTCCAAGACAACGACCCAGACCTGCGAATTTATACTGCCCTGGCCCTGGGGGAACGTCACGATGCGCGGGCTATCCCGGCTCTGATTGCGGTCTTAAATGACCCAGATGCTAATGTGATTTATCACGCCATTGAAGCTCTGGGACGGTTGCGGGCGGTGGATGCTGTTGAACCGTTATTGGCTCTGGCTGAATCCGGTGATTTTTTCTTGGCGTTTCCCGCCATTGATGCTCTGATTCGGATTGGCGATCGCACCATTGCCCCCAGACTGGCTCTGCTGTTGGAACAGAATGAACTCCTCGGCCCCCAAATCGCCGATGCCCTCGGGCAGTTGGGTGATGCGGATGTGGTTAAGCCCCTGGCGCGGTTATTCAATCAAGAACAACAGCCGATTAAAGAAATTGCCGTGGCGATCGCCGCGATTTACCACCGCTATCAAACTCTGTTTGGGGAAGGCATCCACATCGCTGACCTCACCCGCGCCCAAATCCAGGCCCCGGGCCAACACCTGATGATCCGGGCTTTAGAACGAGCCAATGCTCAGGAGTTATCCGCCCTGGCTCTGATTTTGGGGTGGTTGGAAGGTCCGGCAATTGCGGAAACCCTGGCCGAACTGCTGGCTGAACCCTCGGTGCGGGAGATTGTGTTGGAGGCATTAGTCCGGTTGGGGAGTTCGGTGACTCCGTTGTTGATTCGCCAATTGGATGCGGAGGATTTGGACACTCGCAAAGCGGCAATTGTGGCCCTGGGCAGAATTGGCAGCCAAAAGGCAGTTCCGGCATTAATGGCTCAGTTGATTCAGACGGAGTCTGAGTTGGTGATGATTACGACCACGGCCCTGGCGCAAATTGGCGATCGCTCCTCCTATGAAGCGTTGATTGGGTTGTTGGGTCATCCGGAGGTATCGGTTCGTCTCGGGGCGATCGCCGCCCTCAACTCCCTCGGGCATCCAGCAATGCCGGAACGGGTGCTTAGTTTGATGCGGGATGAGAATCCCCATAAACGAGAATCGGCGATTAAAATTGCCGGGTATTTTGCTTATTCCAACTGCATCGACCTATTGTTTGAGTTATGTCAGGACCCGTTTGAGCGAGTGCGGCGAGCGGCGATCGAGCATCTTCCTTATTTGGAGCAGGAGGACCGGGCGTTAGCAGTGTTGAGCGCCGCCCTGACTCACGATACTCCCCCCGTTCGTGCGGCTGCCGCTCGGGCCCTGGGAGAGATGGAAGAAGCTCGGGTGGGTGAGTATTTGTTGGGGGCCTTGCAGGATGAGGATTCTTGGGTGCGGTATTATGCCGTTTCCGCCATTGCCAAGCTCAGGAACGGTAATAGCGGGGAGGGGGTTGGGGGTGAGGAGTTGTTTGAGATTCTTCAGGGTTTAGCTTTGAGTGACCCGGCAAATCCCGTGCGGGCTGCGGCGACGGAGGCTTTGGGTTATTTGGGGCAAGAGCAAGCCGTACCGATTTTAGCGGCGATCGCGGAGGAAGAGGGGCAGGATGAGGATTTGGTCCGGGCGGCGTTACGCGCTTTGGGGCGGATTGAGGATCCGAGTGCCTTGGCTCCGCTGTTAAATGCCTTGAATTCGCCCCAGGCAGAACGGCGTCTGGATGCGTTGCAAGCGTTTAAGGAGCGGGGTGGGACTGAGGCAGGGGTGGCGTTGCAATGGTTGGGGGCGGCAGACCCGGAGACTCGGGTGGTCCAAGCGGCGATCGACTCTCTGGCGCGGATGGGAACACCGGAGGCGATCGCCTCTCTGTTGGATTTGACGGTGGACCCGACTTGTCGGGAGACTTGCATTCAAACCTTGGCAACTCGGGGTCGGGTTCAGGCTGCTGAAAGTTCTAGTTATCCGTTTAAGAGTTCCGGTATGGTGGCGATCGAGGCTTATATTGAGGCGATCGGAAGGGGTCTACGCCATGTCCATCCAGCGGTTCGCACTGCGGTAGTAGAAATTCTGACTCGCCTGAAGCATCCAGAGGCGTCTGAGTTGTTGATTTTGGCGCTGGATGATAGTGATCCTGATGTCCGTCTGTCTGCTGTGACGGCTTTGGGTCATCTCGGTAATCATGCTTGTGAGGATAAGTTGGTGATTTTGGCCCGGACTGATTCGGACCCCTCGGTTCGTCGGGCTGCTCGAAAGGTTCTACAAAGCTGATGGGGGAGATGGGGGAGATTGGGGAAAAACGACCGTTTGTAGTAACGACTTCAGTCGTTATCAGCTCATCCTCAGTTTGTTTGTAGTAACGACTTCAGTCGTTAAGGGTGGGACACTGGGAGGTTGAGCGAAGCCAGGGCCGAAGGGCTATAGCCTGCCTGCTCAGACTGCCAAAGTAAAGCGTTGACCTGCCGCACCCAGGCAGAGTTCAAATCTATACGGACGTTACCTTAAGCCGGAGGCGATCGGGCTATAGCTGGACGACCCGGACGACCAGGGGAAACCGACTTGAGATCACCGGATTGGGGATGAGTCCGAAGTGTTCGGCCTTATTCGAGGTTTCTGCCTCCCTTAAGGTAATCCCGACGCGGAAGCTTTAGGGAGTTTTGGATGTACCGCAATTCATGACAGCCCGGGATGTTGCGTCTCATGAAAGATTTCTATATTCTTCTATTCTAGCCATGAGATTTTTTCCAGAGCCTTTACAGTTAACGGATAGTGTTTTTACTATTCTGCGCGATTTGATTCATGAACGGGCGGGTTTATACTATGAAAATGACAAGCGTGAAATTTTAGCAGATAAACTCACGCCTCGCGTGATTGAGTGCGGGTTGAATTCATTTTTGGATTATTACTATCTGCTAAAATACGATGCGATCGCCACGGCTGAGTGGAAGTCTGTCATTGATGTCCTTTCAGTGCAGGAAACCTTTTTTTGGAGAGAAAGTGATGCTTTAAAGGCTCTAGTTGAGGTGTTGTTACCCCAGTATTTGGCCGAGCGTCGCGGCACTTTTGCCCCGGGAGGTTCCTACTCGTTGTCTTCCAAACCCCTGCGGATTTGGAGTGCTGCCTGTGCTACGGGAGAAGAACCCCTCTCGATTGTGATGGCATTGGAGGAAGGGGGTTGGTTTGAACGCTTACCGATTGAGTTGTATGCTTCCGATGCTGCTTCCAGGGCGATTGCTAAAGCTCGACTCGGGGTTTATCGAGAGCGGTCTTTTCGCAACTTTCCGGCATCCCTCCAAGAGAAATACTTTAGCAAATCAGAATTCGGTTGGCAAGTCTGTTCTTCCCTGCATAAACGCATTCAATGGACTATTGCCAATTTAATGAATGAGTCGGAAATTGAACGATTCAGTCAATCGGATATCATTTTTTGCCGGAATGTGTTTATTTACTTTTCCCCGGATTCTATTCGCAAAACTGTTGATTATTTTTATCAGAAGATGCCCAATCGTGCTTATTTATTTTTAGGGTCTTCTGAATCCCTACTCAAGCTGAATAGCGATTTCGATTTGCGAGAAGTTGGCGGGGCTTTTGTATATGTTAAGGAGAAGTCCATTAAAAGTTAGGGGCTAAAAAGTTTGTATATTTAGTTAATTAGATATCCTTTGAATTAAGAAAAAGGAAATTGAATAATTTCTGCTTTTAAGATAAAAAAGGATGAAATTAAGTCCAATTCATTAATGTGAAACTTTGAATCAATGGGGAGAGATATGAAGAAAGTTGTAAGAGTTTTGGTAGTGGATGATTCAGCGTATGTCCGCAAGGTGGTCAAGCAAATGCTATCCCGTTCTCCCTTTATTGAAGTGGTAGGAACAGCCCGAGATGGAGCGGAAGCATTGGAGGCGATCGAAACTCTGAACCCGGATGTGGTTACGTTAGACTTGATCATGCCAGAAATGGATGGGGTGGAATTTTTGCACCAACAAATGGCTCGTCGTCCCATTCCCGTGGTGATTATTAGTATTGCCAGTGAAGGGGGGGAACAGGTCCTCGCGGCATTGGATGCTGGGGCGGTTGACTTCTTGCAAAAGCCGACGGCGTTGGCGAATGAAAAGATTTTTGAGATCAGCAATGAGTTGATTGAAAAGGTGAAAGCGGCGGCTAATGTGCCCCTGAATCGCCTGCCGGTGATGTCGGAACGTCCGATCCAATTGAACAAGGTGATGCCTTCGGTCCCCTCATCTGGGGTGGTGGACCTCGTGGCGATCGGGATTTCTACCGGGGGTCCCCAGGCCCTAGCTTTTTTAATTGGGCAGTTGCCAGCGGATTTACCTGTCCCGGTGGCGATCGTGTTACATATGCCGGTGGGTTATACCGCGATGTATGCCAAACGGCTGAATGAGATGTCGTTGATGAAGGTGGTAGAAGCGTCGGAAGGGGAGGTTCTTGAACCCGGGGTGGTGTTTATTGCCCCTGCCGGACGGCATTTAACGTTTGTTCGCCACAGTGATGGGACGGTGAAGACGCATCTGGATGCTCGCCCGTTCGATACGCTTCATCGTCCTTCGGTGGATGTGATGTTTCAATCAGCGGCGGAGGTGTTTGGCGATCGCGTTTTGGGAGTGGTGATGACGGGGATGGGCTCCGATGGCACTCAGGGTTCGGCTTGGATTAAATCTCGCGGCGGATCCATTTTTACCGAAGCGGAGGAAAGCTGTATCGTCTACGGAATGCCGCGATCGGTCGTGGAGGCGGGCTTAAGTGACCGATCTGTCACCTTAGATGGCATGGCACAGACAATTCTTGACCGGCTGTAATGGCTACCCGGGTTGTTTCTTGTGAGGGCAAGGAAACGCCCCAGAGGGGTTGGCTGTGGGTAGGTTTCGGGTTTAAGAGAAAAAACTGTTTACGCTCGGTTCTCTAAAATTTCTGTCTTCGCGATCGATGACGAGAACCTTTCTAATTGCTCCGTTTAGGGTCGCTCATTTCAGGGTTGAGCATTTTGGGTTTAGGGCAGTAATACCCGAGCGGTTTTTCAGGGAATATTCCCCTTAACCGTTTTGGATACTGGCCTGATTCAATTTAATTAGCAAGCAAGATAGAGGTGAACAATGCTATTGACTGAAACACAAAAAAATGGATTAACCGAATTTACCAAAATGGCTTTAGCCCGCCGCACTGCTGCCTCCCTTTCGGAACTGATTGGTTTCCCGGTCGTGGTCCAGGTCTCTAATGTTTCTCTTCATCCGCTCAGTGGATTGCTCACTGAATTTTCGGAACTTTTACCGAATGAAGTGGCGACGATTCATCAGTTATTTACGGGTTCGATTGCTGGGGATGCTCTGTTGTTAGTGGATTATTACTATGCTTTGATGTTGTCTAATGTATTCCGGGAAAATTCGGAAATCCTCCCTCATCGCCTCGATGCCTCCGCTTGTGAGATTCTCACGGAAATTGGAAATGTTGTTTTAAATGCCTATTTAGGGATGTTAAGCAAAATGCTTCAGCGACAACTTTCGTTTTCTATTCCCTCCTTTGATATTGAACATCTGGTTTCCTTGACGGAATCTCTCACCCTCGGTAAGAATGAATTTCGTTATGCGCTTGTGGTTGATACTTTATTGCAATTTCATGATAAATCTGTACCCACTCATCTCGTCTTTGTATCTGGTGTTGTATCTATTTCCTGCTTAATTAAAGCCATTGAAACTTGGGCCTCTATCGCTATTCCTTGTTCGTAATGAACCGAAAAATCGGATTTCTTGTCCGTGATTTGCTGGGTTCACAATGGATTTAGTTCTTAGTTCGGCTAAAAAACTTCTCTTAAATAAGTAGAATAGTTTTGGGTAAACAAAGTGGAAAGCGAGCATTTCGGTATTTTTTAAACTGAAAATACGAAATGGCTCGCTTCAATAGTCGATAGGTGATTTATCTGCTGATTTTAAGTCAGGTCAATGAGCTAAGTTGTAATGTCGAAATCGGAGAATGTCTTCTCGACCTTGAGCGCCTGTTAGACTTGAATTTTCCTTTGAATTTATAGCGAACGGCTCGATAAACTACATGATAATCTACATCAACTCCGCAGGCTTCTTTCAACCAAGCTTGAATCTCTCCATAGCTGTTAAACCCATCTTCGCTTTGAATTTTTAATTTCAGTTTTTCTAGGGCCTCTGCGGGAATGGTAATCGGTCGGCCAGCGGGTTTATAAACTTTGAGTAATCCATCTAATCCTTCGTTTTTGTACTTCTGAAACCAGCGATAGAGGGTTGAGGTATCTCTCGATAGCAGTCTTGAAAGGGATTCTAAGGTGGTGACTTTACCGGATTTTAGCAAGTACAAAGCGTGTAGTCTTTCTTTTTTTTGAGCATTCGTCTCTTTTTTGAAACGAGTTTTGAGTTCATCCGCTGGTTCTTTGATATCTAACTTGAGGGTGTTCGCCATTTTACAATCGCTCTAATTAAAATAACTCCAGCTTAATTTTGGCGAGATTAACACAAACCAGGAACTCGCCCTCGCTGCTATAAAAACAGTCGCAGGCATCCTCGCGGTTGCGATCGCCTTGAAAAAGTTCATGCCGGATCGCGATCGGGTTCAGTCCGCATCCGGTTGAGCTAAGGTACTCTCTACTCAAGGGGTCAGACGCGGGTCGATCGCGAAGCGCTAGGGACACAGGCATCTTTTCCTTATCCCATTTTTGGATTAAAATCAAATGCTACCCATATCTTATTCTCGACAGCCTGATGAGTCAATGGCAATCTGTCGCCACAATCGCATTACCCGAGTCTAGCTGCGAACGCTTTTTCTCATAGAAGTTTTCCCCCACCCGGGGTCACCCTGGCGAAGTATGGCTTTTTAAATTTTAATCAGGCTTGATCCGGTGAGTCTTCTGTGCGCGGTGCGATCGCCCACCCTACAGCCTGATTAACCTCATCCTGGGTTGGATCTCTTAAAAAATGATTAAATTTACAGCAATCACGCATCCTCTCGCGGATTGAGGACCCACTAGAGGCAATCCCCCCAGAATTGCCCCTACAGACTTTCTCCTCTGCCTAAAGCCTCGGGACACTCAGGTGAAGACAACCGAGTTTCTTCATACCCATGCTGAAAACAAAGCAACCCATCCCTTGGTTCTGAATCTATGCTGCCACCAGTTCTTTCCCTTGCTCGGCGGTTGCCCAAGTTTTGTAATCTAATAATAACTGCTGCATTAATCCTTGTTTCATTTTCAGCAGGACATTTCCGAGTAAATTATTCCCCGTACTTTGAATCATGGATTTTGGCATCATCGAAAACGGTGGGGGTAGGTAAATGGTTAATCCTAACTCCGCATCCCCTCCTAAATAAGTCTTCCCTTGATTGCGATAGGCTTCCATTGTCCCACTCAGTTCTAACTGAAAGTGTTCGTTAATGGTTTCAATCCCACGCAAATTACAGCCTACGGATTCTAAACAAATTGTGCCTTCCCCATCCGCCCAAACTTTCATGTCTACGGTGGGTTCGATTTTTAAAGTAAAGAAGTTTAAGGGGCGCATTCTCAGGCGGTAGCAATTGCTACTTAACTGTTCGATGCAGCTGGGATTTGCGATCGCCCTAACAATCCGTTCAGGGGATTGCAAATACCTCTCAATCTCTACAGGTTGCTGTGGAACAGCCAGGTCAACCGATTGTGTGGCAACAAACTGATAGTACATGGGAGGAGACTCTATGAATATTTGTTAAGCGGGTTTCATAAACCTTACAGTAGTTTACATTTATTGGCAATATTTTTTATGTACCCCAGGGCAGAACTGGCGATCGCCGGGTTCTGTTACCGTCTCTCTTATGCCGGAGGTGTATTCGGGGAAAGCACCGGACCCCCCACCGCCAACCCAGACTCGGTGGCATCCGATGCCCAATGACGATAATCTAGCAATAACTGGTGCATCAACCGTTGCTTAATCGTCAGCAACACACTCTTAAGCAATCCATTCCCCGTGGTTTCTAATAAAGATTTTGGGGCCATCCACAAAGGCGGGGGCAAATCAACCTCGACGACTAAATCCGCTTTTCCCTTCAAATAAGTCACCCCTCCTTCTTCCACCGGAGAAAGTTTCCCCACTAGATCCAGGCAAAAGCGGCGATCGATATACTCAATCCCTCGGATTTCACTCCCCACGGAAACCAAATGAACGGTCCCATCCGGTTTTGCCCAGACTCTGAGATCCACTGTCGGTTGAATCCGCAGCATCATAAACTCCAAGGGACGCATTTTTAATCTAAACCGCTCTTTCCCTAATTGTTCGGTCCGGGTCGGATCCACAAGCGCTCTAATCAACCGTTGGGGTTGCCGTAGGTAATGTTGAATCGGAACAGGTTGGATGGGAACAGGAATGGACACAGACTGAGAAGCGACAAACCGGATATTATGCATTATGGGTTCAACTCAGGTTGAGGTTTCTTAATCACTACGCTATCAAAATTTACATTTTTTAACAAACTGTAAACTTTGGCCGAGCAGGCTGTAATCTGGGCCTTATGGTGATTAAATACGGGAAATGACCCAGGCGTTATTAGAATAACGGCTTTAACTTGCCGTTAATTCTACTGTATTTCTGAGAAAACCCCTAAAAAACTTAATCAATGGGGACAAACTCACCCCCAAAATTTCATCGGCGCACCCAGATAAGTAGAACCAACTTTTTAGAGGGTTCTGGTGTTCGCCCTTTTGCTATTTTTCAAGAAGAACCGAGTTAACTGAGGAAACCTGCGATGACTGTATCCATTGCCTATTTAGGGCCTCCAGGCACCTATTCCGAAGCGGCAGCGATCGCTTATGTGGACCAGTTGCAGCAAGATACCGGGGAGGAATGTCTGTTGTGTCCCTATCCCAGTATCTCCCAAACCTTACGCGCTGTTGCCCGATCGCAGGCTCAACGGGCAGTGGTCCCTGTGGAAAATTCCCTGGAAGGCAGTGTGCCGATGACCCTAGATGCGATCTGGCAGTTAGATAGTCTGCAAATTCAACGGGCCCTGGTGTTGCCGATTTCCCATGCGCTGATTTCACCCGTCCCAGAATTGTCAGCAATCAAAACGGTTTATTCTCATCCCCAAGCTTTAGCTCAATGTCAGGGATGGTTGGAACAGTTTCTCCCTTGGGTGCAATTAATTCCCACAAATTCTACGACGGAGGCGGTGCAACAGCTAGAAGGCGATCGCTTCGCTGCTGCAATTTCTTCTCAACGCGCTGCTGAACTTTACGATCTCCCCATCATCGCTTTTCCGATTAACGATCGCCCGGATAACTGCACTCGCTTTTGGGTGGTGAGTTTACAACCCTCTCCCGGGGGGGCTTATACCTCCTTGGGGTTTAGCGTCCCTGCCAATCTTCCCGGTGCGCTTTCTCAACCCCTCCAAGTCTTTGCCAGTCGGGGGATTAATTTAAGTCGGATAGAATCTCGCCCAACAAAGCGATCGCTCGGAGAATATTTGTTTTTTCTGGATTTAGAATGCGATTCTCGCAAATCCTCGGTGGAATCAGCGTTCCAGGAATTACGCTCCCACACGGAGACGCTAAAAATTTTCGGCAGTTACGATTTTGTGGCAATTAAGTCGGATTAGGGGATGTTCGATTCCGGTTGGTGAGGTTAGGATATGAAGCATCTCTCTCGAATCCCGACTCGAAGGCGATTCACCCAACTGAAAAACGCCGAGGGCCATCAAAAAAAAAAGACCCCGCTCGGAGCTTTTGAGCGAGGTTCCTGGGTGGTGTGAGAAGTGAACGTAATTGTTCTCTATAAAAAGAATAGTCAGCAGATGTAACAGTTTGATGGCGATCGCATGACAAAGTTATGTCATTTGATTCCGAGGCGATCGCCATCGGGGATGTAACCCTTCTGCTGCTGTCTATGACTGCAACAAATTCACTTCAGAGTCTAACCCCCAGATGTGGCGACGGGGATAGCTCGATGAACGTATTCTACCTTACTTTACCCCTTTGAGAAGCTGGGGGATTTCAGCTTTACCTGAATTTATGTATCCAACATCTCAAGGCATTCCGGCATTACCGGATCTGACTCATCCTGATGAATTGATGCAGTTTGGCGATCGCATTCTGAATTTATCGCTCAGTTTAGGAATTTTTTTAGTGGTGTTCGGATTGGCGATCGCCTTCCTAAAATGGACTTACCGACAACCAGAACCCCCCTTCCCTCTCCTCGAAGATTGGGTAGGCGGTTATTTGGTCTTACTCCAAAAGTTACCCCATTTTATTTTAATTCTGGCCTTTTTAAGCGGCGGATTCTTTCTATCTTCGACGTTAGCCAATCGCTACCATCATTGGGAACAAGCCCGGGTTCAAGACATAGCTGCCAGTGTTTCGGGGGAACGACTGGAACAGCCTTCCCCTCGGATTCGCTATGTGATTGAAGAACCCTATAAATACAGCAATTGGATTAATGGGCAGTTAGTTGAAATTGAGGATACCCGAGAAGTTAATCGGTTTTTGGCCCTGTCCGGTTCGTCCATTGTTGTTACCCTCAACCAATCCACGGATGTTAGCAATAACAATGCCATTTATCTGGCTGAGTTTGAAGCAGAATACGAAGTGATTAACTCCCTGAGAGAATCTCGGACTTTCTTCTTTGAAATTCCTCCCCCTTATGGTTATTCTTTGCTGCAAAACTTTAAAGTGGAGCGGGATGGGGAGCGAATGCTGCAAATTAATCCGGGAGATTATGGTTTTCCCTTTGCGTTACAACCCGGGGAAGAAACTCGCTTTCGGGTGACTTACAAGGCGCAAGGAGGACCGCGTTGGGTTTACAATTCCCAAGGTGAATCTTTGTCTAATTTTCGTCTCACGGCATTAGCAAATTTTCCCAAGGCGGATTTTGCCAGTGGGATTATTCCAACCGCGACGAACCAGGAACGTTCGGGGACCCGTTTTAGTTGGGTGTTTGAAGATAATGTTTCCGTTCGCAATCCCTTTGGGGTTTTTACGGCAACGGAGACGGTCCGCAAGACGGGGGTGCTGCCTCGGTTGCTGTTGTTGGCACCGGGGGTATTTTTGTGGTGGATTGTTCTGCTGTATTTATCGGTCCCGATGCGTCTGATTGATGTCTCCCTGGCGGGGGGTTTATTTTTTGCCGGACTGTTGAGTTTGACTTATTTTAGTCGGGTGATGGATGTAACTCTCGCTTGGCTGTTGCTTTCTCCCATCCTGTTGGTGTTGGTATGGGGGTTGGGAAATCAGAAGCGGGTTTCGTTGGCGGCCCTGATTTGTACGATCGCTGGTGCGGTTCTGCCAATCTGGGGATTAATTGGCGGCTATACGGGTTTAACGTTGAGTGTTGCCGGTTTGCTGTCGGTGGTTTGGCTGGCCCTTCGCCATTGGTATGGGGGTGTGGGACGGTTGAGATTTTAAAAAGTTAGAAAGAGGGAGATGTTGGATTTTAGAGGCGATCGCCGATCTAAAATCCAATATCTAAAGGCTTTACTCACTCATTGAGGGTGTCTTTGAGGACGGTGCGTGCGGCGAGATGAGAGCGGGTGGAGGTGAGAATTTCTGATTCTCGTTCGAGTCGGGCTCCGGTATCTAGCATTTCGAGAAGGGATTGCTGTTCGGCAGCGACGCCATAGAGGTTACTGGCGACCCAATAGGAGAGTTCCACGGGGAGATCGGGGATGTCGTCGGGGAGTTCGATGGTTTGATCCATGAGTTTGCCGGAGAGACGGACGACATCTCGTAAGAGGCGATCGACTTCACTGGCGAGGGGTCGGAGGTCTTGCTCGGGGGGTTGATCTTCGAGCCATTCGACTAAACCGACGAGATAGGGTTTTTCTCGGACGTATTCTAGGACTCGAAATCTCTGCTGGCCGAGGGTGAGCATTTTCATGCGGTCATCGGGGAGTCGGACATATTGGAGAATTTCGGCACAGCACCCGATGGAGGTGGGTTGACCTTTGACGGGATCCCACATGAGTACCCCAAATCTGCGATCGCTCTCCAGAATTGTGTTCATCATAATTCGGTAGCGAAACTCGAAAATGTGCAGGGGTAGGGGGCGGCCTGGAAAGAGTACGACTTCAGGCAAGGGAAATAGGGGGAGTTCTCGAACGGCGATCGAGGAGGAGGATTGCATTATGCCTCAGTCCAAAAAGTAACTTCGCTTTTATCTTAACTGATACATTTAACCTGAACATTGCGGTACAAGGAACTCACCCGTCCTGGCTCACGGACAAGTCTGGATTTTTTGATAATTGGTTGACTTAAAAACTTGACTTTTTTAAAAGATTATGTTAATGAAGGGGAAATTTGAAGGGGAGTTTTTAAGCGGAGTTAAAATTTTTAATGAATTTTTTAATGAATTGAGGGGCGATCGCGTTGAGGTTCAGCCTCGGGTTGAATGTTTAAAAAAGGAGAATTCTGAGTTCTCCTTTTTTAATGGATAGATAAAACAGTCCGTTGCATTGCCAGAAGCGAGGCGCTGGATTTATGCAGACGGTGCGATCGGCGCAGGACGACTTTTAGAGTTTGACTTCAATATCCACACCAGCAGGCAAATCGAGTTTCATCAGCGCATCAATCGTCTTAGAAGACGGTTGATAGATATCGATAATGCGGCGGTGGGTCCGGGTTTCAAAATGCTCCCGGGAATCTTTATCCACGTGGGGAGAACGGAGTAAACAGTAAATCCGTCGGTTCGTCGGTAAAGGAATGGGTCCGACGGCGGTGGCGTTGGTCCGATTCGCGGTATCTACGATTTTTTCGCAGGAAGTATCGAGCAATCTGCGATCGAAGGCTTTTAGACGAATCCGAATTTTTTGCTGTTGTAAGGTAGCCATTGATTTTTAGTTGTCTAGGTTCGGTTAATAAATGGGTCGTTTGTCATTAATCATTAGTCATTTGACTAAGGACTAAGGACCAATGACCAATGACAAACAACAAGTGACAGACACAAGCAGAGCAGAAAAGCTCCTCTAGTTGGGGTGGCTTTTCTGCTCTACCGTCAATCAGCACGCTTCTGCCTTAAAAGGTCAGAGCGTCCTCAGCCGGTTTACTTCTTGGCTGCTGCTGGTTGGTCGAGGATTTTCGAGACCACACCCGCGCCGACGGTCCGTCCGCCTTCACGGATGGCGAAGCGCATCCCTTGTTCAATGGCGATCGGGTTGATCAACTCAACCGTCATCTTGATCCGGTCTCCGGGCATCACCATTTCCACTTCATCACCTTCGTCTGAGGTGAAGGCTTTAATGGTTCCGGTCACGTCAGTCGTCCGAACATAGAACTGAGGACGATAGCCGGAAAAGAACGGCGTATGACGGCCCCCTTCTTCCTTCTTGAGAATATACACTTCAGACTCGAACTGAGTGTGAGGAGTAATCGAACCGGGTTTAGCAATCACCATCCCGCGCTCGATATCTGCCTTTTGGATCCCCCGGAGCAGTACCCCGACGTTATCTCCAGCCAGACCTTCTTCAAGAATTTTTTGGAACATTTCCACCCCAGTCACCGTGGTGCTGCGAGTGTTTTTGATTCCAACCAATTCCACAGTTTCGCCAACTTTGACTTTACCGCGTTCGATCCGACCCGTGGCAACAGTTCCACGACCCGTAATCGAGAAGACGTCTTCTACAGCCATTAAGAAAGGCTTATCGATCGCCCGTTCCGGAGTCGGAATGTAAGCATCCACTTCATCCATCAAGGCGTAGATTTTATCAACCCACTCATTGTCACCCTTCTTGATAGCGGGGGTTTTGGTCAAAGCTTCCAGGGCCAACAGACCCGAACCGGAGACAATCGGAATATCATCACCGGGGAAATCGTAGGAAGTGAGGAGCTCACGCACTTCAAGTTCCACGAGTTCCAGGAGTTCTTCGTCATCAACTTGGTCTTGTTTGTTCAAGAACACGACGATATTCGGAACCCCCACCTGTTTTGCCAACAGAATGTGTTCCCGGGTCTGAGGCATGGGGCCATCAGCTGCAGATACCACCAGGATAGCGCCATCCATTTGGGCAGCTCCGGTGATCATGTTTTTCACATAGTCAGCGTGACCCGGGCAGTCAACGTGGGCATAGTGACGATCAGTGGTTTCGTATTCCACGTGAGCGGTGTTAATCGTGATCCCCCGTTGTTTTTCTTCGGGAGCAGCATCGATGTCATCGTACTTTCTGGCTTTGGCTTGACCCAGAGCAGCAAGGGTCAAGGTAATTGCTGCGGTCAGGGTCGTTTTACCGTGGTCAACGTGACCGATCGTACCGATGTTAACGTGGGGTTTAGTCCGTTCAAACTTTGCGCGTGCCATGTATTCTCTAGTTCCTTTCTCAATCGTTCATTGTTCATTGTTCATTGTTCATTGTTCATTGGGAAAAAGCAATGAACAATGAACCGTGAACAAATGAACTACTATTATGCGTTCCCTTTACTCTTGGCGATGATGGGTTCAGCCACGTTGCGAGGCACCTCTTCATAGTGGCTAAACTCCATCGTAAAGATACCTCGGCCTTGGGTTTTAGACCGGATATCCGTGGCATAGCCAAACATTTCTGCTAATGGAACTTTAGCAGTCACCTTGGCAATTCCCTGCTCGGCACCCATTCCTTCGATTTGGCCCCGACGGGAATTGAGGTCGCCCATCACGTCCCCGAGGAAGTTCTCGGGAACTTCTACCTCAACCTTCATCATAGGCTCTAACAGAACAGGTGACGCTTTCATCACCCCTTCTTTAATTGCCATAGAGCCAGCAATTTTAAAGGCCATTTCCGAGGAGTCAACATCGTGGTAGGAACCATCTACCAACGTGGCCTTGATGTCAATCATGGGGTAGCCTGCTAAAATCCCAGATTCACAGGCTTCTTTCATCCCTTGTTCTGCGGGAGAAATGTACTCTTTCGGTACAGTTCCGCCCACAATTTTCGAGACAAACTCAAATCCCGTACCCGGATCGCCCGGTTCGAGTTGGATGACCACGTGACCGTACTGACCTTTACCACCGCTTTGGCGAATAAATTTACCTTCAGCTTTGACGGCTTTACGAATCGTTTCTCGGTAGGCTACTTGGGGTGCCACCCACGTTGGCTTCTACTTTAAACTCTCGCAACATCCGATCCACCAGAATTTCCAAGTGAAGTTCACCCATCCCGGCAATCACGGTTTGATTGGTTTCGGGGTCGATGCTCACGCGGAAGGTGGGGTCTTCTTGGGACAAGGATTGCAGTGCTTTCGACAGCTTCTCCATGTCTTGCTTAGTCTTGGGTTCGACCGCTACGGAGATCACGGGTTCGGGAATAAACAGGGATTCCAGAATCACCGGACTATCTGGGGCGCAGATGGTATCTCCGGTGAAGGTGTCTTTCAGACCCACAGCGGCCCCGAGGTCCCCAGCTCGCAGTTCATCGACTTCAATCCGCTCGTCGGCTTTCATGACAATCAAGCGGGAAATCCGTTCTTTCTTATCCTTGGTGGAGTTGAGAACGTAACTGCCTTTTTCCAGAACGCCGGAATAGACCCGAATAAAGGTCAGACGTCCGTAGGGGTCAGCCATGATTTTGAAGGCTAATGACGAGAGGGGGGCATTATCATCGGCACTCCGGAGAGATTTCTTCCCCATTCGGCAGAGTTCCTTGAATCGGGGGCACGTCAATGGGAGCCGGTAGATAATCTACCACAGCATCTAACAAGAGCTGAACCCCTTTGTTTTTGAATGCTGAACCGCACATTGTCGGGACAATCTGACCCGTAATGGTTCCCTTCCGTAAAGCCGTGACAATTTCTTGCTCGGTAAATTCTTCACCTTCGAGGTATTTTTCGGTTAAGGCATCACTGGTATCGGCCACCGCTTCAATCAGCTTAGTCCGATACTTTTTAGCGAGTTCGATCATGTCCTCAGGAATCTCGCCCTCTTGAATATCCGTGCCGATATCATTGGTGTAGATCCGAGCTTTCATCCGCACCAAGTCGATGATTCCAGAGAATTTGTCTTCGTTGCCGATCGGGAGTTGGATCGCCACGGCGTTAGTCCGCATCCGATCGCAAATCTGATCGTAAACTCTATAAAAGTTCGCCCCAGTGCGGTCCATCTTGTTAATAAACGCGATGCGCGGCACTTTATAGCGATCGGCTTGACGCCACACGGTTTCGGATTGCGGCTGAACTCCACCCACGGAGCAGAAGACGGCAATCACGCCGTCGAGTACACGCATGGAGCGCTCCACTTCAATGGTGAAGTCTACGTGACCGGGGGTGTCAATGATGTTGATCTGGTTGTCTTTCCAACTGGTGGTGATGGCAGCAGCCGTGATGGTAATGCCCCGCTCTCGCTCTTGCTCCATCCAGTCTGTCACGGTGTTGCCATCATGCACCTCACCGATTTTGTGAACCACACCGGAATAAAACAGAATCCGCTCCGTCGTTGTGGTCTTGCCCGCATCGATGTGGGCGGCGATTCCTATGTTTCGCACTTTCTCAAGCGGGACAGTACGTGCCACAGCTACCTCCTTGTTTGTGTTGCCGCAATTATCTTTGAATGATGCGTTAAACGCTCTTGGGTGTTGGTGCTTTTCCAAGTCGTCGGTACAATCCTCGATTCTAGTTCACCAGACGCTTGGCGGTTTTACTGTTTAGACGCTGATTGCTTTTATTTCCTAGACCCTTGCCGATCGCGCTTGGAATGTCGCCATCTTTACTTCAAGTCAGTCCAGGGTTGAATCGGGTTTTTTGACCCACCGTTTGCTTAAACAGGCTAACGTCATTTAACCGACTTACCTTCCCGAGAAGACAACACCTAAAATTCTCCTCGGGTTGCGAAGTCACTCGCTGTTATTTTTTTTAGGAGTTTGACTTCTGCTTGGCCACTTCTCTAGGGGGCTAGAAAAAGGCTCAATTCGACATGACAGAAGGAATCCACCGTCTTTGAAGTTAACCCAAATCGGGCATACTCCTGTGGATTTTCCCCGGTCCTGTTACATTTTAATATTTTTTGCAAAATTTGTTTACATAGAACACCTTTTTTTTCCGCAATGGGTCTGATTCCGATTTTAGTAACGATAGTGGGCGAACGCTTTATTGGCTTCTGCCATCCGGTGGGTTTCTTCCCGTTTCCGGATTGCATTGCCGGTTTCGTTGGCAGCATCCATTAATTCGTTAGCCAATTTCATGGCCATCGTGCGACCCGCGCGGGTTCTGGAAAAGTGAATGATCCAGCGCAATGCTAACGCTGTACCGCGATCGGACCGAACTTCCATCGGGACTTGATAGGTGGCCCCGCCAACCCGTCGGCCTTTGACTTCCACCAGGGGAGTCACATTTTTGACCGCCTTTTCAAAGACTTCCAGGGCATCTGCGCCGGTTCTTTCTTCGATGGTTTTCATGGCGTTGTAAACAATATTGAAGGCGACTGACTTTTTGCCACTCTTCATTACACGCCGCACCATCATACCAACCAAGCGGCTGTTATAAACTGGATCGGGAGTAACAGAACGTTTTTGACTACCAGTGCGACGAGACATACTAACTTTTCACCCAAACTAACGACTGTAACTAACTGTAACTAACTGTAACTAGCCGTGACTAGCTGTGATTCGTTGCTGAGGCGATTCAGCTTGAATCCTCCCACGGTGGTGGGAAGGAAGACGGTTTTCTTTCTTTGGAGTATTCGGAGGTCCGCTTAGTCCTTGGTGAAGTGACGGTTCGCGATGGGTTGGACGGGCTTGATGGTCTGGCCGATGCTTGATTCGCTTAGGCGATCGCATCTTTTTTATAGCCGTCCAAGGCGATTGCTCCCTCAAGTTTTCCTACCGAGTCCGATGAGAACTGCCTGAATCTTTAATCGGGATCGCTCATCCTGACACAATCGATTGAATCGATGGGGTTTTTCAGGCCATCGTTTGGCCAGATGAGCGCCATCAGATTGTACATCTTTTTTGTCGATCAACTTAAGGGGCGGACTCTCTCCATCCCGTGGGAAGCTTGTTCATCCTTGGATTGAATCCCTTGGATACCCCACATCAGCGATCGCCCTTCCACTGAACACCGCAACCCTTGACTGTTCCGATTCAGGCTTCGCGCCTCATTTAATCTCTATTTAGGCCTTAGGACGCTTGGCCCCATATTTAGAACGCCCTTGACGGCGGTCTTTGACTCCGGCAGTATCTAAGGTCCCACGGATGATGTGGTAACGAACTCCGGGTAAATCCTTGACCCTGCCGCCTCGGATCATCACGACGGAGTGTTCTTGCAGGTTATGACCAATACCTGGAATGTAGGCGGTGACTTCAAATCCAGAGGTCAGACGAACCCGTGCTACTTTTCTCAGGGCTGAGTTGGGTTTTTTCGGTGTGGTGGTATAAACTCTCGTACAAACGCCCCGACGCTGCGGACAACTCTTGAGTGCAGGCGATTTGGTTTTCTTTTCGATCTTCTGCCGTTCGGTACGAATAAGTTGTTGTATTGTGGGCATGAGTTATGGGGTATTCAGGTTTTCAAGGATCAAGTTGACAACAATCTACAATTATATCTTACCCTAGTATCCGCTGTCAATTTTTAGGGCAGAAAAACAATCCCAAATGGCAGGAGATAAAAATCCCCATTGAGGGCCATATTAGAGATTGAAGGGCTGACCTCAGCGGGTCCCTAGGGGGTGGAGGACTCAACAATCGAGAAGGAGTTACCACAGCCACAAGTCTTTGCAGCCTTGGGGTTATGGAAGCGGAACCCTCCTCCCATCAAATCCTGCGAGTAATCTAAAGTCAGGCCGTTGAGATAGTCGAGGAAGCGGCTATCGACCGTCACTTGAACGCCATCGCACTCACAGATGAGATCATCGGGGTTGCACTGTTCGTCAAACGCCATCGTATAGTACCACCCAGCACAACCCCCCGTTTCAACCCCGAGACGAAACCAGACATTTGGGTTGGACTGTTTGGACTGGATGCGTTTAATTTCGGTGACGGCTGCTTTACTCAGCTGAATCATGAATGGGTGGACATTGGGTGTCGTGATCGGCGATCGCAATTTTACCGCGATCGCGACTCAAATGCTACTGCGATCGCCAGCTAATTTCCCCAAAAAATCGCCCTTTACCTTCGTAAAAGGCGATCGCATCTCGTTTATAACCCATTTAAACCGCAAAGAGCAGGGCGATCGGGTAAACGGGACGGGAGGCAGGTCCTCCAAAACGCGGGTGAATCGGCTTGAGCTTTCCTCACGCAAGCAATTATGATGAGCATGAAGATCGCAGGAGTCCGTGACCGGGCCGACGAGAATTATTTAGCCCGGGCGTAGTCATCTTGGAATCGGACGATATCGTCTTCACCCAAATATTCCCCATTTTGAACCTCAATCAAAATCAACGGAATCACCCCAGGATTTTCCAGACGATGATTCGTGCATTGCGGGACATAAGTAGACTGATTGCTGGTTAGCATCAATTCTTGGTCTCCGCAAACCACCCGGGCCGTTCCACAAACCACAATCCAATGTTCGCTGCGATGGTGGTGCATTTGCAAACTGAGTCGGTGACCCGGTTTGACTTCAATCCGCTTAATTTTATATCCGTTGGCATCTTCTAAAACGGTGAACGAACCCCAAGGGCGCAGTTCCGTTGCTGCCACCATCGGAGAGGATGAGGAGGCAGCAGTGGCCCCTGGATGAAGAATTTCTTGAGCGTTAGCCATTGTTCGAGTCTCCATAATCGTTGCTTGAGAGTGGGGAAGCCGCATCCAGTCCATCCAGTCGATCGCCCAGAAGGTGAATTTGGGGTCATCGAGTAGATGCCTGAGAAATTTTCTGACCTGAGTGGGGCTAAGGATGAGTTTAAGTCTGCTTCTTAAAGATATATTTCCCCGAGAAAGCCAAATTAAAATAAAGAATTTAAGCCTGTTACTGAGGCCAGGGCCTTCCAACCCTCTTTACCCCACCATAACAAGCCAGCAAAGCCTTGTCAGTCGTCCGGGAGATAGATAGGGGTAATCTATATCAAATCTTTATCTCTAACTCCAGGGACTTTATCCGGGCTTTAAATTTCACCTCAAGGCTTAAGCTTTAGCGGCGATCCCACCCGTCCGACAGACGGGCATGACTATCCGAGTCGGCACAGCTTGATTGTTGATGCATCGGGTTGCTGAATCTTTACACTAGGGATTGTCAGATGAAAGTTATTTCTATATGATTTTTAATCCAGACCTATAACTTTGGCTTACCCCTAACTTTCTGGGATCAAATATCCTCTGGGCCATCGCTGTTCAACAGGGACGCCCTGAGCATCTCAAGACCGAAGGGAAGGAGCGCTAAATCAGAGGGAACCGAGAAACTCCCCGGGTTCCAAACAGATTTAGGGCCATCCTCAAGAAAACCGCTCAAGTCAGACCGGAATTAACAATGGCCTGAAAACCTTCTAAAATTAATGAGACAGAAGGTTAATTTGTATAGTTGCCCTATTCAGGGATTGGCTATTTCCGTTCGGGACTTGCATTCGGGTAAAACGGAGAGGCGATCGCTTGATGCAGCCCAACCCTTGATGGTCAGAAGGGGCAGCAACGGGGGCGATCGCGCCTACCCCTTCTGCGGCTCGTTTCCATCTAAACATATGTTTACCCCTAATTTATAGAGAATTCGATGATTAAAAGCTCGCAGATTTAACCGGAAAAAACGCTAAAACCTAAACTCTAAACTCTACAATTCCCCATCCATCATCTACCCGAAAAGCAATGCCCAACCCAAATATTCAATCCAATTCCATCAATGAGTTCGGTTTCCTGGGTCAACCTTGGTTAGTTGAAGAACGAGACGCCTGTGGTGTCGGTTATATTGCCAATCCCCAAAACGTTCCCAGTCGGGAAATCGTCTCAATGGCTTTGAATGCCCTAACCTGCCTCGAACATCGCGGCGGTTGTTCCGCAGACCGGGATTCAGGAGATGGGGCCGGAGTGATGACCGCGATTCCTTGGCAACTCTTCCAACCTTGGTTACAAGAGCATAACCCGAACTCCTATCCCCTCGAATCCATTGGGGTCGGGATGGTCTTTTTCTCCCTGGACCCGGTGTTGCAACTCTCGGCGCGTCAAATTGTCGAGGAAACCCTCAAAACTCACGACCTGCACCTCTTAGGATGGCGTAAGGTCCCCGTGCGTCCGGAAGTCTTGGGAGTGCAAGCGCGGGAAAATCAGCCTCATATTGAGCAAATGTTTGTCTATTCCCCAGACAAGACGGGGGATGAATTAGAACGCCATCTGTATCTGACTCGCCGCGCAATCGGTTCCGCCCTGAAGGTGGATGCAGCGGGTCCAAACGACCAAACCCCGATTATTTGGGGACAAGATTTCTATATTTGCTCCTTCTCCCATCGCACCATTGTCTATAAAGGAATGGTCCGTTCGGCGGTCCTGGCTGATTTTTACCTGGATCTGCACGATGAGTCCTATACCAGTGCATTTGCAGTCTATCATCGCCGATTTAGCACCAATACCCTGCCCCGATGGCCCTTGGCTCAACCGATGCGGTTGTTGGGACACAATGGGGAAATTAATACCCTCTTGGGCAATATCAACTGGATGATGGCGCGGCAGGTGGATTTACAGTCGCCGTTATGGGGCGATCGCATCGAACAACTCAAACCCCTCGTCAATCCCAAAAACAGCGACTCCGCCAACCTGGATAACGTCATGGAACTGCTAGTGCGGTCCGGTTCTCGCGCCAGCGAAGCCTTGATGATTATGGTCCCGGAAGCCTATCAAAACCAGCCTGCCCTCAAAAATCGGCAGTCTATCGTCGATTTCTATGAATACTACAGCGGCATCCAAGAACCTTGGGATGGTCCCGCCCTGATTGCCTATAGCGATGGACAACAAGTCGGGGCCACCCTCGATCGCAACGGCTTACGCCCCGCCCGCTATGCGATCGCCCGCAACGGCTTAGTCATGGTCGCCTCGGAAGCCGGTGTGGTCAATATTCCCGAAGCCGACATCATCGAAAAAGGTCGCCTCGGTCCCGGTCAAACCCTCGTCGTAGACCTCACCACCCACGAAGTCCTCAAAAACTGGGAAGTCAAAGAACGGATTGCTCAAAGGCATCCCTACGGCGAATGGTTGGCCCAACATCGTCAACATCTCCAACGCCAAACTCCCCTAACCGCCAATCAACTCACCCCCGAACAACTGCTATCGGCCCAAACCGCCTTCGGCTACACCAGCGAAGACGTGGAAATGATTGTCGAAGAAATGGCAGCAATGGGCAAAGAACCCACCTTCTGCATGGGCGATGATATCCCCCTGGCGGTTCTCTCCCAAAAACCTCGCCTGCTTTACGACTATTTCAAACAACGGTTTGCTCAAGTCACCAATCCCCCCATCGACCCTCTGCGGGAAAGTCTGGTGATGTCCCTGCGGATGCATTTGGGCTTCCGAGGCAATCTCCTAGAAGTCAAACCCGAACTGGCTAAACAACTAGAAATTGACTCCCCGGTTCTCAATGAAGCGGATTTACGCCAGATTGAATCTCGGTCTGATGCGGTGTCTCTGTCTACCCTATTTCCCCTGACGGATAGCCCCTCAGAATTGGCCGAATCAGTGCAAAACCTCTGCCATCAGGCCGCTGAAGCGGTGCGAAATGGCGCAACCCTGCTGATTCTGAGTGATGCACCCGGACCCAACTCCAGCACTACCTACATTCCCCCATTGGTGGCAGTTGGGGCCGTTCACCATGCCCTGATTCGGGCCGGTTTGCGCTCTCATGCCTCTTTGATTGTCAATACTGCTCAATGTTGGAGCACCCATCATTTTGCTTGTTTGATTGGCTATGGCGCATCGGCAGTTTGTCCCTATTTGGCCTTAGAATCCGTGCGTCATTGGCATGAAGATGGCAAAACGCAGAAATTGATGGAACGGGGTAAACTGCCTCAAGTTACGTTAGAGCAGTCCCAGGAAAATTACCGTCATGCGATCGAAGCGGGACTGTTGAAGATTCTCTCCAAGATGGGGATTTCCCTGCTGTCGAGTTATCACGGCGCTCAAATTTTTGAGGCAGTCGGGATTGGTCGGGAATTGCTGGATTTGGCCTTTGTGGGGACTGCCTCTCAAATTGGCGGATTGAGTGTGGCTGAATTAGCTTCAGAACTGCGGGCGTTTCATGAGAAGGCATTCCCCCAACCGGCAGGTAAAAAGTTGCCGAATGAAGGGTTTGTGCAGTATCGTCCCGGTGGTGAATATCACATGAACTCCCCGGAAATGTCTAAAGCGCTGCATAAGGCAGTGGCGGATATGAAGGGTTCGGGAGAAGGGTATGAACATTACCAACTCTATAAGCAGTATTTAGCCGAACGTCCGCCAACGGCGTTGCGGGATTTGTTGGATTTCAAGAGCGATCGCCCTTCGATTTCCATTGATGAAGTCGAACCCGTGGCAGAAATTCTCAAACGGTTCTGCACTGGGGGGATGTCCCTCGGGGCCCTGTCTCGGGAAGCCCATGAGGTGCTCGCAGTCGCCATGAACCGGATTGGTGGTAAATCCAACTCTGGGGAAGGTGGAGAAGACCCGGTGCGTTTTGGGGTCTTGGATAATGTGGATGACCAAGGTAAGTCGCCTTCGTTACCCCATCTAAATGGCTTGAAAAATGGCGATACTGCTTCCTCCGCCATCAAACAGGTGGCTTCCGGTCGCTTTGGGGTGACTCCCGAGTACCTGATGAATGCCAAGCAAATCGAAATTAAAATGGCGCAAGGGGCCAAACCCGGAGAAGGCGGACAACTCCCCGGCAAAAAGGTCAGTCCCTATATCGCTATGTTGCGGAAATCTAAGGCGGGAGTGCCGTTGATTTCGCCGCCACCGCATCATGATATTTACAGCATTGAGGATTTGGCCCAGTTAATTTTTGACCTGCACCAAATTAATCCCAAAGCTGGGGTTTCGGTGAAATTAGTTTCGGAAATTGGCATTGGCACGATCGCCGCTGGGGTAGCCAAGGCGAATGCGGATATTATCCAGATTTCCGGACATGATGGCGGGACCGGCGCTTCCCCCTTGAGTTCGATTAAACACGCCGGAAGTCCCTGGGAGTTGGGATTAGCCGAAGTGCAACGAGTGTTGATGGGGAATGGACTGCGCGATCGCGTCGTCCTTCGCACCGATGGCGGCTTGAAAAGTGGCTGGGATGTGCTGATTGCGGCCTTGATGGGGGCGGAAGAGTTTGGCTTTGGCAGTATCGCCATGATTGCTGAAGGTTGCATCATGGCCCGGATTTGCCATACCAACAATTGTCCCGTGGGAGTCGCCACCCAGCAGGAGAAACTCCGGGCACGGTTTACCGGAGTCCCCGAGCACGTGGTCAACTTCTTCTATTTCATTGGGGAAGAAGTGCGGCAATTGTTGGCGATGTTGGGATATCGCTCTTTGCAGGAAGTAATTGGACGCGGAGATTTGCTCACCCTGCGCGAGTCGGTGCAGTTGACCAAGACTCAGGGACTGAGTTTGGATGTGATTACCAAGATGTTGCCCGATACCCGGGGCGATCGCAGTTGGTTAAATCATGGTCCGGTGCATAGCAATGGGCCGGTGTTGGATGATGAGTTGCTGGCGGATGGGGAGATTACCGGGGCGATCGCCACTCAATCTCAAGTTTCCAAAATCTTCCCGATTGTGAATACGGACCGTTCCGTTGGGGCGCGTCTGGCGGGAGAAATTGCCTCTCGCTATGGCAATAATGGCTTTGGCGGTCAGATTAACTTGACTTTCCAAGGGGCCGCAGGCCAGAGTTTTGGGGCGTTTAATGTTTCTGGCGTCACCCTGCGCCTAGAAGGGGAAGCCAATGATTATGTGGGTAAAGGGATGACTGGCGGAACCTTGGTGGTGGTCCCACCAGCGGGAGCCACTTATAATCCGGCAGAAAATGCGATCGTTGGCAATACCTGCCTCTATGGGGCCACCGGCGGATACCTGTTTGCCCGGGGTCAAGCTGGACAACGGTTTGCCGTCCGCAATTCCCTAGGTAAAGCCGTGATTGAAGGGGCCGGGGACCATGCCTGTGAATATATGACCGGGGGCGTGATTGTCGTCCTGGGTCAAACGGGCCGGAACGTAGGGGCCGGGATGACGGGCGGATTGGCCTATTTCCTAGATGAGGAGGGCAATTTTGATGAGTTGGTGAATCATGAGATTGTTCATGTTCAACGGGTGACGACTCCTGCTGGGGAGGCGCAACTCAAGGAGATGATTCAGATGCACCAAGAACAGACGGGTAGCGACAAAGCATCTCGGATTCTGGAGAACTGGACGGAGTATTTACCGAAGTTCTGGCAGGTGGTCCCGCCTTCGGAAGCGGACAGTCCTGAAGCATCCGCTGAACCGACTGTTGAGAAGGTGGCGGTGAAGGCGTAAGGGAAGAACCTCTCCCTAAATCCCTCTCCTAAGAGGAGAGGGACTTTGAGAAGGTGAAGGCGTAAGAGAAGAACCTCTCCCTAAATCCCTCTTTTAAGAGGAGAGGGACTTTGAAAAGGGGGCGGCTGGGTCAATGTTTGTAGTAACGACTTCAGTCGTTATCTTCCCCAGTTTCCAAAGGTAGTTTTAATTCAACTCTGACAAAGCCAAACCACCTCCGGTCCCCTCCCCTTGGCAAGGGGAGGGTTAGGGTGGGGTCCCGTTTTTGAACCTTGAAAAAAGAACGTATGAAAGGGGAATAACGACTGAAGTCGTGACTACGAACAGGAGGAAACGACTGAAGTCGTTACTACGAACATCCTCCTTATCCCACTAACCAATAAGTCATCATTTCTCCTCTTCCTTTCACCTCAATGGGTCCTCGTTGCTCAAAGTGGAACTGATGTTTTAACTGTTCGTAAACAGTTTCTGTGACTTGAATTTTCCCGGGAATGCCTGATGATTCCATGCGAGAGGCGACATTGACGGCATCTCCCCATAAGTCGTAACTAAACTTTTTCACACCAATGACGCCAGCGACGACGGGTCCGGTGTTGATGCCGATTCTAATTTGAAGGGCTTCACCATAGTGGGATTGAAATTGGACGATGCTGGATTGCATTTCTAAGGCCATTTGCGCGATCGCCTCGGCAGAATTAGGGTGTTTCACAGGTAATCCACCGACTACCATATAGGCATCGCCTATGGTTTTAATTTTCTCTAACCCCAGTTTGTCGCTGAGTGTGTCAAAAGTTGAGAAAATTTCATTGAGTAAGTTGACTAACTCTGTCGGTTGCATTTGGGCGGAGAGGGGAGTAAAGCCGACAATATCAGAAAATAAAATGGTGACTTCATCAAATTGTTCGGCAATGGCACGGGTATCGGTTTTTAAGCGGTCTGCAATGGCTTTGGGTAAGATATTTAATAATAATTTCTCGGTTTGTTCTTGACTTTGTTGCAAGGCTATATCGGTAATTTTTCGCTCTAATTCAGCACCGGCTCTTGCTGCAAAAATTTTCAAGACGAGCTTGCGGGTTTCGTCATCAACCATCGGGTGGGTATCTAAGACGGCAATATGACCAATCACATCCCCTGCCGTATCAATTAAGGGGATTCCTGCATAGCTTTTCGCTTGTAAATCAACTAAATCCGTATCATCGGGAAACCGAGCAATAATATTGTCAGAATAGCAATAATATTGTCCATTGGTAATGACTTCATCGCAGGGGGTCCCGACTAAATCATATTCTAAGTTTTCAGAAAAGTTGTGGTCTTTCCAAAAGGATAACATCCGAACCCGGGTTTTTTGGGGGTTCGCACATTCGGTGATAAAGGCATAACGAATTCCCAGGATTTCCGCCAAATATTGAACACAAGCTTGGAAAAAGTCTTGTCCAGTTTTGGAAGCAGTGCCTTCAACAATGAGCTGGAGGGCTTGTTCTCGGCGTTTGCGAATCGCTGATATCTCGGACGACACAGAGAACTGAGTTCAAAGAAATGGGAGAAATGCTTGCAGATACTTCTATTTTAGTTTGGCTGAAAGTCAAACTATATTCGACTTCCCGCGTTTCTTGTCGCGCTAAAGCTTCTCGAATTTCGACTAATAAAAGTTGAGCAGTTTCTTCCGGGAGTACCTCATCAATTGTTTTACCCACAATGTCTTCGGGCGGTTGGAAAAGGAGTTTTGTATTGGTGTTGGCAAATTTTAGATACTGTCCCTGAGCATCTACCACATAAATTAATTCATTCATGCTTTTAATGAGGGCCAACAATTCACTTTGGGATGCTTCTAAATCAGCTTGGGCTTTTGTTAACCCGCTTACTGTTTTCTGCAATTCTTGATTTTTAAGTTTTAATTGTTGTTGGAGAGTTTTTAAATTAAGTTGGGTTTGAACTCTGGCTAAAACTTCTTCAAGCTGAAAGGGTTTGGTGATGTAATCGACTCCCCCGGCTTGAAAAGCTTTTAGTTTATCCTCTACTTCATTGCCAGCACTCAAAAAAATGACGGGTACATCGCTTGTTTGAGGGTCAATTTTTAGCTGCTCACAAACTTCATACCCCCCCATTTCTGGCATATTGATATCCAGAAGAATTAGGTCTGGAGGAAGCATTTTTGAAGCATTTAATGCATATTTGCCATTCGTAGCTTTACGAATTGAGTATCCTTGAAGGGATAAAAAATTAGCTAAAAATCGAATATTTTCTAGCTTGTCATCTACAATTAAAATATTACCGATTCCTTGATTGTTTTGAAATTCAGTCATAGCTTTACCTAACAAAAGTTTCGATTTGTCTTGAATTTTAGGGTGTTGTTGACGCATTTTGCAACTTTCCTTTAATTCTGGAAAGTTGATTAAAATCGAGGTTATTCTGGAAGAAGTATAATATTTTTTTGATTACATAAATTTCAAGGGCAGAGTTTAATTGTTGACTAAGAAAATCCCTGTTAATATGCCATTTTTTATCAAGGTAAAACCCGGATAAATTCCCTGGGGTACTAGAGAACAATCCGCCAGCTCATTGCTCAAGACAATAGCTAATATGAACTTAGGGCAACCTGTTGTTTTGTTTCGATGAAATTTGTCAATTCTGAAACTCGGAGTTGGATTGTTTAATTAAACCGATAGATTTAATAATAAGCAGAGGTTAGGTCTATCTGATATTTAATTGTCTCGACAAGTTTTTCTATGTTAAAAGGTTTGGTAACATAGTCTGATGCTCCAAGTTTAAGAGCTTTTTTTTTGGCTAAACTATCATCATGAGCACTTAGAAAAATGATGGGAATGTGAAGGTTTTCGGGGTCAGATTTAATCAGATGGCAGAGTTCATAGCCACTCATGTCAGGCATCTGAATATCTAACAGAATGAGACGGGGTTTAGAAGCTTGAATTGCCGTCAGTGCCATAGTCCCATTCAAAGCTTTTCGGGTTTGATATCCCCGCTTGACTAAAATTCGGGAGAGTAGACGAATGTTATCGGGAACATCATCTACGATTAAAATATTCATGGGATTGCCTAAATTTGGGGATGGGGATTGATTAAGCATGAGATTTAAGTCGATAGAGTTGGGGAATACGATTGTGCCAATTCCATCAGGCGATCGAATTGGTAGTTATCTAAGAGAACTGTTAAAGTTTCGATGAGCTTAGACTGTTCTGGTGGAATGGCTTTCATCAGTTCTAAAGCCAGGGTATCGCTGCCTTGGGCGACGGCATTGTAAAATTGCTCCACCCAATCTGCGGGCATACAATTGAGGGCATCAGGGGGAAGTTCGCCATCGGGTTCTTGATGCTGTGCTGCTGGACGAGGGAGAGTATTTACTGTTTCCTGGTAGGAGTATTTTGCCCCTAAATATTGGGAGAGCGTCTCTAAGATTTCTTCGCGACGGAAGGGTTTGCTGACGAAATTATCGCAGCCTGCTTGTAAACATTCTTCTCGATTTTCTGAAAAGGCACTGGCAGTAATTGCAATAATTGGAGGAACCGGGGGTAAATCATTGGATGGATTGGTTGGGGTTAGGAATTTTTTAATGTTTTGGGTTGCCTCATATCCATCCATTTTGGGCATATGCATATCCATGAAAATTAGGTGGGGATGCCACTGTTGCCAAGCGGCGATCGCCACTTCCCCATTTTCTGCTTCCATAACTTCCACGCCGATATCCTTCAACAAGGTCACTAATAGCAATCGGTTAATTGGATTATCTTCCACCACTAAAATTCGATAACTCGGTTGTCCGGGTGCTAACCGAATGGCACCGTTGAGGTCACAAACCTTATCATTTGTAGACCCCTGAACCAAACCCACGGGAATCTCAAATTTAAAGCGACTCCCTTCTCCGACGGTACTTATAACCGTAATGACTCCTCCCATTAATTGCACAAATTTCTGAGAAATTCGCAGTCCTAAACCTGTTCCTTCTTGGGATTGCCGCCCTACCCGAGTTTGCTGAAATGCCTGAAAGAGGTCTTTGATATCTTCAGAACTGAGTCCGGGACCCGTATCTTCAACTTCAAATTGCACCCTAGATTGGTGCGAAGTCTCGATGTCTGAGTCGGAATTAAATTCTTGACTAGATATCCGCAGGGTAACCCGCCCCTTGTTGGTAAATTTGATGGCATTTCCCAAGAGATTAATCAGAACCTGACGCAATTTATTTTCATCGCCGCGAATAAATTGCGGGAGGTCAGGTTGCAGCTCAAATTTCAGGCTTAACCCTTTAGATTTAGCTTTGAGTTGCAGCATGGATTCCAAGCTGTACACCAGTTTGGGCAGGTCAAATTCAACCTCATTCAAAGTGACTCGCCCCGCTTCAATTTTCGACATTTCTAAGACATCGTTAATTAAAGCCAGTAAATGAGCACCACTTTTGTTGATAATGTCGATGTACCCTTGATGCAGCGCTGCCAGAGAATTATCTCGTTGCATCAGTTGAGTAAACCCTAAAATTGCATTTAGAGGTGTTCTCAGTTCGTGGCTCATATTCGCTAAAAATTCGCTTTTAGCTCGGTTTGCTGCCTTGGCAGCTTCAGCAGTACGATGCAATTCTTCGGCTTGTTTTTGAGTTTTGGCAAACAGTTCGGCTTGTTGGACTGCGACTCCGAGTTGATTGCTAATTTGGGTGACAATTTTGGCTTCGGCCTCTTTCCAGTCTCGGGGACCACTATTTTGATACACGCCCAGCAAGCCCCAGAGCGTATTTCCACAAAAAATGGGAGAAATGACATAAGCTCGGGCATTGAATTGCTCTAAAAAATCTATATAGCAAGCGCTAAAACTGGCTTGATAGATATCAGAAACGCAACAAAACATCTGTTTTTGTCGATAAATCCCCCCTTGCTGTTCTTGCAGGTAAGTATCTTTAATCAAGAAATTCGCGGAATTCATTTGAGTAAGGGCACAACCGGGTGCATCCGTGGTGACTTGAGTCAGAATTGGATCGTTGGCTTGGTCCGGCAATAACACATCCCAACCGGGGGTAACGGATTCGGAAACTAATGCGCCACTCCAATCGGGATTAAAGCGATAAATCACGACGCGATCGCAGTCAACAGCTTGCCGCAGTTCGTTGGTAGTGGCATGAAAAATTGTCTCTAAATTCAAACTTTCACGCATCCGTTGGATGATGATGGAAATCGTTTTTTCCCGTTCCGCCATCACCCGCAGTTCGGCTTCGATATCAATCCGTTCTTGAATTTCTGTTTCTAAAGTGGAGTTCACCGCCACCAATTCAGCGGTGCGCTTTTGGACCCGAAATTCTAACTCTTCATAAGCCAGATGTTTCTCTTCTTCAGCCCATTTGCGTTGCAACTCTGTGGCGGCTCTGGCCGCAAAAACACTCATAATCGCTCGGGCTTGCGCCTCAGCTTCTAAGGGTTTGACATCAAGAATACAAAGATTTCCGATCGCCTGTTGATTGCTATCTAATAAAGCAACTCCCAGATAGCTTTCTGCTGCAATTTCTTCTAACAAGGGGTCATTCGGAAAATACTCTCGCAGGTTATCCGGGTAGCAGGCAAATTCCCGATCATAAGTAATAAAATCGCAAGGTCTTCCGGTAAATTCATAAGTAAAATTATTTCCCAACCCATCCCCAGCCCAGAAGCCCAAACTATCTAAGGTTTGCTCTTGACTGTGACTTTTTTCAGAAACAATCACATACTTGACATCTAAAGCCTTGGCTAAGTTTTTAACTAGGGCTGGAAAAAAATCTTGTCCTGTCACTGAAGCCGTTCCGGACACCAGCGCTTGCAGAATTTCTTCGGTTCGTTGCCGTTCGGCGATTTGTTTCTGTAATTCCTGATTAACCACTTCAAGCTGTTCTGGGGTCCGCAGAGCGAGAAATTGCGGCAGCAGTTCCACCAGTCGGAATGCGGTATAGCAAGAGACGATCGCTGTCAGGGCTTGCTCGATGCCAGAAAGCCAATAATCGGGATGCCACAGGGTCCAAATATCTAATAAATGACCTACGCCGCAGAGGACAATAAAGGCTCCAAACATCGCAAAGATGCTAGAAAAAGCAATATCTCTGCGTTTGTAGATGAAGTAAATCAGCATCGTGGGAATGGAGAAGTAGGCGATCGCAATCAGCGCATCGCTAACCAGATGCAGTGCAACAAGGGGAGTTTGCCAAAGGTAACAATGGCCGTGTGGAATATAGGAACGTGGGGTGAGCAGATTGTTCAAGAATTCCAGCACTATTCTTTTCTCCTTGTAACTTTTCTTTAATCAATATCAAGTCAACATTTATAAAAACAGGAATGGGAGTCTACAGCGCTAGAGCTTCACTCTAATTTGAATCTCTTCTCCTGAACTTTCAAGAGAATTCTCAACCCGGATTAGACTCTCTCTCAGATGGAGCGGTCCCTTGGTATCTATCGCCTTGATATTGGGTTGCCCCAAAGTCTAAGAACCTCTGCACTCTGATCTTCTTTCGAGACTTAGCTCTTTCTCCTGAGTCGATCCTGCCATTGGACAAGGGCGATTACCACCCCAGATGGAAGGTTAAGGCAGTAACTTAGCCATTTAAACGGGAATCTTAATGGGAAGGGGGGGATAACCCCTGTAAAATGGGTAACTAATCAATTTGATGAAAACAAAACAACTTCAGAGTTGGTTAAGAAGTGTTAAGTGTGGTTTCTCCTGACAGCCAATTGGAACGAACAACAGCTCAAAAACGTAGAAGAGGGGTGATTCTTAGCTCTCAGGGTGCTCAACGCTTACAAGCGGCGGAGCATTTGTCAGCCGCACGGGATAATGGTGGACACCCCTACACCTTGGAAGAGTTAAGCGATCGCACAGGACTGAGTACAAAAACCTTGACTAAAGTCAGGCATCGTCAAAAGCCGGTCGATGCTGTCACTTTAGCCGACTACTTCAGCGCATTTGGCCTTTCCCTCCAAAAAGAAGACTATATTAACCAGGAGCCAGACCCCGAGGCATCAATGGCAGCTTTAACAGGTTTACTCAGGACCCCGCTCAAGGGACAGTTAGCCTTAGATTCCCCATTTTACATCTATCGATCCCCAGCGGAACAGCTTCTCAAAGCCGAGAGTGGGCAACCGGGGGCCTTAATTCGGATTCGC
Source organism: uncultured cyanobacterium (assembly GCA_963821735.1). Classification (GTDB taxonomy): domain Bacteria; phylum Cyanobacteriota; class Cyanobacteriia; order Cyanobacteriales; family Laspinemataceae; genus Laspinema. The sequence continues at coordinate 1,199,290 of CAWGFK010000055.1, read as the reverse complement.
GCACCCCGCCAGTTTGGCAAAACTTCTTTGGTGGTGCGGGGATTCGCTCAGGCGGAAGAAAGTGGATTTCGCACGGCGATCGTTAGTTTGCAACTCGCCGATAGCGGTGTTTTTGAAAGTTTAACAGTTTTCCTGCAATGGTTGTGTGTGATGGTCAGCCGCAGCCTGGGGTTACCGAACCGCTTAGAAGAGTTTTGGAATCCGATGTTTGGCAGTAGCTATAGTTGCAATGATTATTTTGAAAGCTATTTATTGCCTGCGGCTGAAAGTCCTCTGTTGCTAATTTTGGATGAAGTAAACTTAGTGTTTAACTATCCGAAGATTGCTACGGATTTTTTTGGAATGCTCCGGGCTTGGTATGAGCGATCGCGCCATAGTACCGAGGGGAGTGAACTTTGGCAAAAGCTCCGGTTAGTTATCATTTATTCCACGGATGTGTTTCTGCCGCTAACGGTGCATCAATCACCGTTTAATGTGGGTTTATTAATTAGTTTATCAGCATTTACCCCGGCACAAGTTCAGGAGTTAGCGGTGCGGTATGGATTAACGCCCCCCGAACGCTATGCTGAAAGGGCGATCGCCCTGCTCGGAGGTCATCCCTACTTAACCCAATTGGCATTTTTTCACTTAAGCCAAGAGACTTTGACCCTAGAGGATTTTGTCGAAACTGTTACGACTCCCGACAACATCTTCGAGAGTCATTTACGGCAACAATTCGCCTATTTAGAGCAGCATTCTGACCTCAAGGATGCCTGGAAATCGGTGATTTTAAGCAAAACTGGCGTGGAATTGCACCCAACCCAAGCGTTTAAATTGCAAGGATTGGGATTAATTAAATTTGAAAATCACTTGTCCGTCCCCAGTTGTCTGCTCTATCAAACTTATTTTTCCCGATTCTTAAATATCTAGTCTAGGGAGAGAAAGGGAAACTATAAAAATTTCCTTTTCTCTCTATTTGCTTGGAATTTCTAACTTAGCTGCATAGTAAGCCGAGAAATTTTATTGAGAAATAATTCACTAATGCAACTTTCTAAAAGTTCTGATTTTTCTTATCAAGTTGGCGGGAGTTTAGCCTTTAATGCTCCCACTTATGTCCTTCGCCCAGCGGATGAAACCTTATTTCAGGAATTGGTAAAAGGGGAATTTTGCTATGTGTTTAATGCGCGACAAATGGGCAAATCAAGTTTGCGGGTACAAACGACCCACCGCTTGCAATCGATAGGGATTCGCTGTGGGGTAATTGATGTCACCGCCATTGGGACCCAAGAGGTTACTCAAGAACAGTGGTATGGGTCGATTCTGGGATTGTTGACCAAGGCATTCCGACTTCAGGTTAATCTGTTAAGTTGGTGGCGCGATCGCACTCATTGCTCTTATGTCAATCGCTTAAGCGATTTTTTAGAGACGGTTCTCCTGGATCAAGTCCCTGAACCCATTGTAATTTTTATTGATGAAATTGATAGCGTTCTGAGTTTAAATTTTCCGACCGATGATTTTTTTGCCCTGATTCGGGCCTGTTATAACCGGCGTGCTGACAATGAAAATTATGGCCGTTTATCCTTTGCTTTATTTGGCGTAGCGACCCCGGCTGATTTAATTTCCGATGGAAGTCGAACTCCTTTTAATATTGGTAAAGCTATTGAACTATCAGGATTTGAATTTCAAGAAAATTCGCCATTATTGGCGGGATTTTCAAAACAATTTTCAGACCCAAATTTAGCCTTAAAACGTATTTTGTATTGGACCGGGGGTCAGCCTTTTCTGACTCAAAAACTCTGTCAAATGATTTCCAGCCGCTCCGGGGAACAATATCCGAAATTAACTCCCGATTTTATTAATAGTTTAGTAGAAACGAATCTGATTGAAAATTGGAAAGCCCATGATGAGCCAGAACATTTTAAAACCATCTGCGATCGCCTGCTTTATAGTGAACAGCGAGTGGGACGGTTGCTGGGACTCTATCAAAAAATTCTCCTGCACTCAGAGGAGGAGCAAACCTCCTCGGGATTTGAACCTATTGCGGCTGATGACAGTCCGGAACAAACGGAATTAATTTTAACGGGATTAATCGAAAAACGTGAAGGTATTCTACAGATTAAAAATCCGATTTATCAGAAGATTTTTAGTTTTGATTGGGTCGCGAACCAACTGGCAAATCTGCGTCCCTATTCCCAGGCGATCGATGCTTGGATTGTGTCTGGATATGAGGATGAATCGTGGCTATTGCGCGGGAAAGCCTTACGGGATATTATCGATTGGTCCCAGGGAAAAAGCCTGAGTAATTTGGATTATCAATTTCTGGCAGCTTCTCAGGAATTAGACCGCCAGGAGACTCGCCGAACTTTAGAAGCGGAACGACTCAAAGAAGTAGAAGCGCGCCTAGAATTAGAACAGCGCCACTTAAAGCGACAAAATATCCTCTTAGGAATTGTCAGCATTGCCATGATAGTCGCCAGCAGTTTGGGGGTTTTCGCTCATCAGCAATATCAACAAACGGCAATTAGCGAACTGCGAACGATTACGTTATCCTCAGAAGCTTTGTTTGCCTCTCATAAAAGTTTCAATGCTCTCCTGCAAGCTATCAAAGGAAAAGAACGCTCAAAACAGTTCAGAACCCTCGATCCAGAACTGGAAAATAGCATTGATGCGGCGCTTTGGCAAGTTATCTTAAGTATTCAAGAATCGAATCGTCTCACCAGTCATACTGCGGCAGTTTTAGCCGTAGATTATAGCCCAGATGGTCAAGAAATTGTGACAGCAGGGGTCGATGGAACCCTCAAAATTTGGCAGCGAAATGGGAAACTTCTTCAAACATTAACGGGACATCAAGCGGTGGTGAGAACGGTAAAATTTAGTCCCAATGGAAAATTGATAGCTTCATCGGGAGATGATAAAACGGTTAAACTTTGGAAACGAGATGGGACGTTATTAAGTTCGGTTACGGCGAACACTTCAGGGATTTGGAGTCTTGATTTTAGTCCTGATGGTGAGCAGGTCATTTCTGGGGGGTCTGATAGTACCGTTGAAGCTTGGAATTCTCAGGGGGAGTTAGTGACCCGGTTTGAAGGGGAACCCACTGGAATTCGGGCGGTGGCATTTAGTCCCGATGGTCAAACGGTTGCAGCGGGTAAAATTGATAATGCTATCCAGTTGTGGAATGCAGATGGGAGTAAACTTCGGGAGTTAATCGGACATCCAGCGCCGATTTATGCGATCGCCTTTAGTCCCGATAACACCCTTTTGGCTTCGGGTACGGTAGATGGCATGATTAATATTTGGACAAGAGAAGGAACCCTTCTTCACACTTTTAAAGCCCATGATGCCACAGTTAAAGAACTAAGATTTAGCCCGGATAGTAACATTTTAGCCTCAGCAAGCTGGGATAAAACGGTAAAACTTTGGAACCGGGATGGGTCGTTAATTTCCACCCTGCGAGGTCATGATGCAGCCATTTGGGGAATGGCCTTTAGTCCCGATGGCGAAGAAATTGCCTCAGCGGGTGCAGAAAATGTGGCAATTCTTTGGAAAACCCATAGCATTTTCCAGCAAAAATTCTATACCTTAAAAGGGTTAGTGCGCGGATTATCATTTAGTGCTGATGGCAAGGCGATCGCCACCTCCGGCAGTGAGAAAACGTTCAATATCTGGAAACTCGATGGCACCGAGTTACAAACCCTAGCCGGTCACAATGCTGCCATTGTCAATATCGATTTCCATCCTCATCAGGAAATTATCGCATCGGTTAGCGAAGACAAAACTCTCAAAATTTGGCAATTTGATGGAACCGTTTTACAAACCTTTGAGGAGGCAACCGCTGCATTACTCTCCATTAACTGGAACTTCACAGGTGAAAAATTAGCTGCTGGGGATGCCAATGGCGTCGTCTGGTTGTGGAGTCGCCAAGAGGGTCTTATAAAACCGTTAAAGGGACATACAGCACCCACTTGGAGCGTTGAATTTAGCCCCGATGGTCAAATTTTAGCCTCGGCGAGTAACGATTCTACGATTCGACTCTGGAACTCATCGGGGGAACTTTTAAAAACCATAAAAGGACATGATGCAGCCGTCTGGAAAGTGACCTTTAGTCCTGATGGGGAAATGATGGCCTCGGGTAGTGGGGATATGACCGCTAAACTCTGGCGCAAAGATGGAACGTTAATCAAAACCTTAACTGGACATACGGCGGCAGTTTGGGGGATTGATTTTAGCCCAGATGGGTCTTTAATTGCCACCAGCAGTATTGATGAAACCATTAAATTATGGACCCGAGAGGGGGTTTTACTCACGACTTTGACGGGTCATCAGGCGGGAATTCGGGCTGTTGCTTTTCATCCTAATCTGCCGATGTTAGTGTCGGTGGGAGATGAACAAATTATGATGTTCTGGCATCTCGATCGCCTCCTCAATCTTGACCCCCTGACTTATGCTTGTCATTGGGTCCGAGATTATTTGAAAAATAATCCATCGGTTCCGGCAGATGAGTCCAAACTTTGTACTCGCCAATTCAGTCAAACTCCGTCAAAATAGGTGAGTTTTGCCACGGCAAAAAAGCTCACCTATTTGATGACAACCTAATCAATACCGTCTGGGACGAGAGTTGGATTGGGAGTGGTTTCAGCAAGAGTGCTTTGCTGGTGCTGTTCGTAAAGTTCTAACAGTTCGGGTAAAGTGACAAATTTATATCCCCGTTCTTTGAGTGTCGTAATAATAATCGGTAAGGCTTGCACCGTAGCTGCACGATTACCTCCCCCATCGTGTAACAGCACAATTCCCCCAGGTTGAGCGCTATTGAGCACATTATTAACTAATGCTCCGGAACTGGAAAATGAAGACTCTCGGGCATCAGAAGACCACATCGCTACCGCATAATTTTGACTATGAGCATAGTCGTTCAATCCATTGGTCAGTACCCCTCCCGGAGGCCGAAACCACTCCGTTTTAGTTCCGGTTACTTCATAAATTAGCGCATTTGTATCTTCGATTTCTTTAGCGGCAACTTCTCGGGGAACATTATGATAGTGATGATTCCAAGTATGGTTACCCTAAAGCATGACCGGCTTCAACTACTTTTTGGGCAATTGCCGGATGGTGTTTTAAGTGTTGGCCAATTAAAAAAAAGGTGGCTTTAATGTCGTGTTCTTTAAGAATCTCTAGGACTTGCTCAGTATAAATCGGCCAAGGACCATCATCAAAGGTGAGGGCGATCGCCTTGTTACTGTCATCTAAGGCCACCTCGTACAATGTTTTCCCTTGAAACTCTGGGGTCACAGCGAAGGTAAACTGTTTTTCCTTGTCCGTTTGCTTTTGGGCGATCGCCTTGGTAAACCCCTCCAGTCGAACCGCCATTGCTTCCTGAACCCCAAGAGATGCTAAAACAATCTCGGGGGATTTGCCACTGGCTTGGACAATTCCTCCCGATAATATCAGGGTAGGCAAAAAGGTGCCGATAATAATCGTACTAATCGCAGCGATCGCCGCCATTAAAACCATCGATTTTGAAAAAAAGGGATTCAGTTCGTCCACGCTTATTTCTCCCGCCCTATTTGGCGAATTCTATCGTGATTCTTTAGTAGATTCCCCTGATACTTTTAACGCTTTCCTTCACCCTGATTGAGAAAGAAACTCAGTTAAAAAGCTTTTTTGCTTCCCTAATCACTTGCAGATAATATGCAAGATTTTTAAATCCTGCTTGGGGTCTGAATCAGAACAAATTTGTAACTTTTATATTGCTATACCACCTCGGGCAGCAGTCTGACAATAAGATTAATCCGTGGGAACACCTAAACTCCCTTATTCTCGTAGAAAGCAAGATGCTCCCACGGATTAATTGCCAGGTCAGAATCATTGAGACAGGGCTAACCCAATGGAACCGATTGAATCTGTTCCAGGGGATTTACCCAACCCAAAACATTAGCGCAGAGTTCGTCAGTAGTCAGGGAGTTGAGTCATGAAAATACCCCCAACTCCGCCATTGACTCAAAAGAATCATGGTATTTTACCCACCCTAAACGGCGAAAAATGCTCAGGTGTGAGTTGTCTCCAATTCCCTAGCCGTTAGTCCATATATTCTGCAAATTCCTTGTAATTATTCTTCAAATTTAGCCCTGACGATTGTTGCATAATAATTGACGATTTCACCGATGACTTCATCGATAGTCCGATGGTCTGTATCAATTTCAATCGCATTCTCTGCTTTTGTCAAGGGGGAAATTTTGCGCGTGCTATCTAGGCGATCGCGCAGGGCAATTTGGTCTTCAAGCTGTTCTAGGGTAATCCCTTCATCCCCTAGATTTGTCAGGTCTTGTTGACGTCGCCGCGCCCGTTCTCCCACAGAAGCGGTTAAAAAGATTTTTAACTCGGCATCGGGGAAAACATGAGTGCCAATATCTCGCCCTTCTGCAACAACTCCACCCCGTTCTCCAAACTCCTGCTGCTGCTTGACTAAATGAAGTCGCACGCTTTTCAAGCTAGAAACTTGGGAAACATTGGCGGTAACCGCTTGAGTTCTAATCGCTTCAGTCACGTTAAATCCATCCACCCAAACTTGAGTGGGAATCGCCGGGTCCTCACTGGTCTCGATTAGTTCAATTTTGGCCCGACTGACGACTTCTGCGATCGCCGGTTCATCGTCAAAAGCAATCCCTTTTTCCTGAACTAACCAAGTAATTGCCCGATACATCGCCCCTGTATCTAAATACATCAATCCCAGTCGTTTCGCAACGCGACGGGCGACGGTCGATTTCCCGGCACCGGCAGGACCGTCTATGGCTACAATCGGTTTCCGGTCTTTCAGGATAATATTATCAATTAAGCGGGTGTTGCCAATCTTCGCGGCGATCGCCACTAATCCCGCAGATTCTATCTGTTCAATCGATTCAAGGCTTGTCGGTTCTACCAATTCACAATACTCTAGGTTAACGTCCGGTTCAAGGCTCAATTCAGCTTGAACCGCAGCAATTATACCCTGACGAGTTAGATCACCCCGGAGGAAAACTTTCTGAGCCTTTTGTAAGCTACGATACAGCACCGCTGCACAAGCTTTTTCCTCATTGCTGAGATACTGATTTCGAGAACTCATTGCCAATCCCGAAGGTTCTCGAACAATCTCACAGGGGACAATTTCCACCGGCAGGTTCAAATCCCCAACCATCCGCTGTAATATCGCCAGTTGCTGGGCATCTTTTCGCCCAAAATAAGCTCGGTCCGGTTGGACCACATTGAAGAGTTTGGTCACAATGGTCGCGACCCCCTGAAAGTGACCAGGACGCGATCGGCCACATAACCCAGACATCATCGACTCCGGAGGGACCACCTGAGTTAAGGACGGGTCTGTCCCTTCCCCAATTCCCATCTCCTCGGGAGTTGGCGCAAAGATGACATCCACTCCCGCTTGTTCACACAGGAGGCGATCGCCCTCTAACCGGCGAGGATATCGCTGCAAATCCTCATTCGGACCAAATTGCAGCGGATTGACAAAAATACTCACGACAACAATATCATTGGTCGCTCTAGCCCGTTCAATTAAACTCAGGTGCCCCGCGTGTAAGGCTCCCATCGTCGGAACCAAACCCACAGTCTGACCCTGAGACTGTAGTTCTAAATAACAGCGCAACGCAACAACCGTTGTAAACAGGCGCACCACAACCCCCAAATCCTGACCAAATCTACTCTTTGCAGAGTAGTTTATCCCAGGAAAGGATACAGGCGGAAGTCAGGAAGTAAAAAACGTAAAAAACCCGCAGGCTGAAGCCCGGAGGCTATACGGACGAAGCCCGCCTGCGCGGGCTAAGGGAACTCCAAAAAATAAACTCTCCAAAACGTTCGTTCGTAGTGATGGATCAACGGAGTAGCCCCGTCAATGTAGGGGCGCAATGCTTGCGCCCCAAGGGCGCAAGCATTGCGCCCCTACAGATACCTTCCTTCCCGTTCAACGTTTGGAGGATTTATATTTTGCAATCCCCCAAGTAGCAAAAATCTAGGCAGAAACCCGGTTTCTAATCTCTAGGGTATCAACCTCCAATTACTCGGCAGATGAGGTGGCGGAGGAGCCTAAAATCTCCAGACGCACCTGTGCAACGCCACTGTTGATCATGCCCAGATTCCGGGCTGCTGCGGCGGAAACGTCGATAATGCGTCCTCCGGTATAAGGTCCGCGATCGTTAATTCTGACGACCACCGAGCTCCCGTTATCCAGATTGGTGACCCGGACTTGGGTCCCAAAGGGCAAATACAGATGGGCCGCAGTTAAGGCATTTTCGTCAAAGATTTCTCCACTGGCACTCATTCGACCATGAAATCCTGGGCCATACCAAGAGGCCATCCCGTTGATTTGGTATTGAAGATATTCCGGGGTGACAGCTTGTAGCGTTGGCGGTTCCGGTTCGGGTCTGGGTTGGGGGCGATTGGCAATTTCGGCGATCGCCGGTGCGCTGGCAATCAGGCGGCGAAGTCGGTTGGTGGCCTGAATCGCATCTTGCGCTAAGTCGTTGGTGGTGTCTGGTAGGCGGGTTTGCTCGTCGATCGCCACCAGGTCCATGCCATTAACTTTGATCAGATATTCGTCACGGATGGGGTATCCTTCCTCGTCCAATTCCCCATTCCATTCGAGGGTAATTTCTGGTGTGGCGGTACTGTTTCTCAGTTGATTCAAGCTGGCGGCGATCGCCTCTGCTCTCGATACGGGATCCCTGGGATTCTGGGCCTGAATCGGACTCTGGGCGATCGCTTTGGAACCCAAACTGCTTAACCCCTTCAATCCCGTTGCCTTCAGTCCCGATCCTGCGACCCCATCTCAGTCTCCGAATTGAAATCCCCACTTATCTCCGCAGACTCGATAAAGGTCAAGACGGGAATATTGCGGACATAGAGGGTAGCTGCGGGTTTCCCCGTGATTTCATGGGGTTGAATCTTGGTGATGACTTCGGACCAAGGACTGACCTGAATTTGGTCTGGATCCGAGTTCAAATTGACGGGTCTATTCGGTTCAGCATGACTGGTTGAGGTTGTCCCGCAGGCGGTCGTGAGTAGCACAACCGTTGTCCACCAAAATCTTTGCTTCATATATTTTGCTGTGAGGAACTGATAAAGAACAATCATGAGTGGGGTTAGGCCCTGGGATAGACCCAATGCAGCCCCTTCCTTGGGGCTTGAGCAACCCTATCTCATAGTCGATACGTTTTCGGCTTGGTGTGTTGAACTGCAACAGAGTATCACGAAGGTTTGGGCTTCGGGATCGGTATGGGCGATTAAAACAGTGTAACCTTATTAAAACTTTACAATTGCCAAACTGGGGCTATCCTACTTAAACCTAGATAGAATAAGGGTTTCGGATTTATTTGCGGGAAAGAATACTTTATCAAAACTTTACATTCAAGGGGCAAAATTTGCGCTGTGTTCAATTGCCAAGTGTAGAGTTGCAAACTGTAATTGATGAACAGTTTCGGTTTTGAGGAGAGGGAAGGGGCGATCGCACCCAAAAATCCCGAAAACATCCTGCCTCCCGCGATCCATTGGTCCTACCTCCCCTGTAAAATAGCCAAGGTGGAAATAGCCGTTCAGATGGGTTGATACATGGATTATCGAGAAGCAGGCGTGGATGTTGAGGCGGGTCGAGCCTTTGTCCAAAAAATTCGGAATATGGTTACAGGGACCCATCGACCGGAAGTCCTCGGTGGGATTGGTGGATTTAGCGGTTATTTCGAGTTACCCACCGGATATCGGCAACCCATCCTCGTCTCTGGGACCGATGGGGTGGGAACGAAACTCAAACTCGCCATGTTGCTCGATCGCCACGATACGGTTGGCATTGACTTAGTAGCAATGTGTGTGAATGATGTTCTAACATCCGGTGCCGAACCTTTGTTCTTTTTAGATTATTTAGCCACAGGAAAACTGAATCAAGAACAACTGGCGAATGTAGTCCAGGGAATTACCGACGGATGTAAACAATCCGGTTGTGCGCTGTTAGGGGGAGAAACCGCAGAAATGCCCGGATTTTATCAACCGGGAGAATATGATTTAGCGGGGTTTTGTGTGGGAGTCGTGGAAAAAAGCGAACTCCTCACGGGTCAGCAAATCCAAGTGGGAGATGTGGCGATCGGGCTGGCGAGTTCCGGAGTGCATAGTAATGGATTTAGTTTAGTTAGAAAAATTGTGAGCGACTGCAACATCGATTGGCAGGACAAACCGGAAACCCTCCCCGCATCCGTTGGCGAAGTCTTGCTCACCCCCACCCAACTCTACGTTAAACCCGTCTTAGACGCCCGAAAAGCCGGAATAGAAATTCACGGCATGGCGCATATTACCGGAGGTGGATTACCAGAAAATCTCCCCCGTTGTTTACCGGAAGGATTATCCATCCAAATTGACCCCAACAGTTGGCCGATTCTGCCCATTTTCACACTGGTTAGCTGAAGTCGGGAATGTCACCTTGCCCGAAATGTTTAATACCTTTAATATGGGCATCGGTTATGTAGTGGTTGTGCCAGCCAATCAAGCCGAAAAAACCATTCAATGGTTTGAATCTCAGGCAATTTCTGCCTATCAAATCGGTGAAGTCATTGAAGGAAATGGCGAATTGATAGGAATTCCAGAAGCATAGGCTTAAAGGCTAGATAAAACCCGCGCATCTGAGTTCATCGAAATCTCAACGCGGGTTTTATCTATGGAGTAGCCAAATTTACTCCTCCCATTCTCCAGGTTCCGACTTGTGCAGAAGCCAGTCGAGATAAAGCACCAGAATCTTGAGTTTGATAGCAGTAGACAGCCGCTTTAGATTCTCATCTCTAAGCACCCTCTGCCAAAGTTTCTTAAGCAGTAACTCCAAGACTATCTCGGCAGACTTATGGAGAACGAGAGACAGCGCCAAGTTAACTAAGTTGATGTGCATTGCGATTTCCTTATGGATTGGATATCTCCACTGTCGCAACTCAACTTGAGAGTTATCTCTCAAACTTAGGCTGACATACCCTGACATTGCCTGACATCAAGGTAGACTTTCGCGCGAAAGTCTTTGCTAGACTGGCTTTAAAGTGATTGAGAAATTTGCCAATGCAACCTCTACCTCGTGACTTTCTGACTCAACTGGCACAGGATTATAACTTGACTGAGGAACAGCAACAGGCGTTTGTAGAACGCTTTAGTAGCAATAAGAACGAACAGGAAATTGCAGAGACTCTCCATATCACTCGTAATGCTTTCCGAACTCGAATGACAGGAGTCTATAGCAAGTTCAGCATCAGCGGTAAGGGGCCAGGGAAAGCCCGACAATTACACGATTTTTTGATTAAAAAGCATCAAAACTCTCCTGCTTCTACAATTCCTGAGCCTTCTCACCCTGCGATCGATATCGAGTTCCTCGTGCAACAGGCACGCGAAATGGTCCGCGCCTATATTCAAAACGAATGCGGCACCATGCGAGTCCTGGATATGACCCACCAGATTGGGTTAGATGATATCTACACCCATGTCAATATTCTGGAAACCATTACCGGGCGCAGACGTAAAGGAATTCGCTGAGTTATTGCAAGACTGTAACGCCTATGATTTTGAACGGTTTGGACTGGGCAAAAGAACAGAAGAACGAGTACCTGGATTAGAAGCAGTTGCGAAATATTCTAAGCTGACAATTTTGGGTAAGCCCGGGGCCGGGAAAACCACGTTTTTGAAATATCTGGCGATTCAGTGCATTGAGGGTAAATTTCTCGGCGATCGCCTCCCAATTTTTATCACCCTTAAAGACTTTGCCGAATCAGCAAACCAACCCAGCTTGCTAGACTATATCTCTCGAATCTCATAATTGCGTGTCCTTGCCCGAAATTTTCGACCGGGTAAGGCTTTAGTCTTACTGGATGGATTGGACGAAGTTCGGGAAGAAGATAGTCACCGGATTTTAAAAGAAATTCGCAATTGTTCTACATCAGTTTCGGGATAATCATTTTATTATGACCTGCCGGATTGCAGCGCGAGAATATACTTTTGAAAAATTTACTGAAGTTGAAATCGCCGATTTTGACAATACCCAAATTTCCAATTTTGCGAACAAGTGGTTTAAGAATAAAGCGGTCAAACCTGAAACCTTTATTAATCAAATTGAAAATATACCCAGAGAATTCAAGAGCTTGCCACCAGTCCCCTGCTGCTGACCCTGCTGTGTTTGACCTTTGAAGAAACAGGAAATTTTCCAGCGAATCGCTCCGAACTTTATAAAGAAGGTCTGGATGTGCTACTGAAAAAATGGGATGCTAAACGGGGAATTTATCGAGACCAGGTTTATAAAAAGTTATCACCCCAGCGTAAGGAAGATTTACTCAGCAAAATTGCTTTAACCACCTTTGAAGCTGGAGACTATTTCTTTAAGAAAAAAGAAGCAGAACGCTACATCACAGACTACATTCGCAATTTACCCGGTGCCAATACAGACGAAGAAGCCCTACAACTGGACAGTGAGGCAGTATTGAGCTCAATTGAAGCACAACACGGGTTGCTAATCGAACGGGCTAAAGGGATTTATTCATTTTCTCATCTCACCTTTCATGAATATTTCACGGCCCGAGAAATCATTATTAATCAACAATCCTCAGAGGAAGCATTGCGAAAGTTAGTCAGTCACCTCACTGATAGACAGTGGCGTGAAGTCTTTCTTTTAGCAGCAGGTATGTCGTCTCTTGCAGATAGGTTGTTGCTTTTAATGAAACATAAGGCCGATCATCTGATTGACGGTTGCGAAAGTTTAGAACAGATTTTATATTGGGTAAATAATCACCTTATTTTAGGCTATAAATGGGATTTTTTGGATAGATTGCGTTAATTACGTACTGTTTATCTAGTTTTAAATCTTGTCTAATTTTTATGAATTTATATTCCAACAGTAACTCAAATAATAAAATTTTTAATTATCCGTTTTCAATTCTATTCTTATTTATATTAAAATTTTCACAAGCTCTTAAATGAAGATATAGTTTCTAAATTTGTTGAAACTGACATTAATTTGTTCAAGTGAAAATATCCAAAGATTTGCCGGGTTTGTGTATGGAAAGAGGATGTTTTAGGTTTATGGCAATCTTGGTCAAAAGAAATGGGAATAAATAATATAATATTTTAGAAATTATTGAATTTATAAATGTAAATGAATATATCCATTCCCCTGAAGAAGCACAATTATTGAGTTGGTATTGTAATGCTAATCAGTTGCTCTTAGACTGCCTCAATAGTGATTGCTATGTTTCCAGGGAGGTGCGGGAGGAGATTGAGGAGACTTTGCTGTTACCGATCGCAGAAATAGAAAAACGCAAAATAGAAAAACAAAAACGCCAATCCCGATAAAACCGAACCCTTCAAATTCCCCCTATCCGACAAGGAGCAAACGATCGCCTATGTTGTCGCGAAACCCCATACTGTTGCAATGCCTGAGTATGTTTCGCCGTACCATATCCTTTATTACTTGTCAAATCATACTCCGGATATTTCTTCGCCAAGCGCACAATTAAATCATCGCGCCAGACTTTTGCCAGAATACTGGCAGCAGCAATCACTAACGAATTGCTATCTCCTTTAATCATCGTTTCTTGGGGAATTCCTAAATTAGGAATGCGCTGATTGCCGTCAATTAAACAAAACTCCGGTTTAACTTGCAGTTTATTAACGGACCGTTTCATCGCTAATAAAGAGGCTTGTAAAATATTCAGGCGATCGATTTCTTGGACTGATGCCATGCCAATTGCACAGGCGATCGCCTCCTCCCGAATCAGTTTTGCTAACCGACAGCGTTGGTTATGGGACAATTTCTTACTATCCGTTACCCCCGCTGCCTTCAACAGTGTAGCCGCTTCATCGGACAAAATAACCGCCCCTGCAACCACCGGACCAAACAAACAACCCCGTCCCACCTCATCTACCCCGGCAATTCTGTCATTTGGGGGCGTTTTCTTGGGATTGTTGCTGTTATCTGAAACATCCCAGAGACTAAGTTGTTGCGGCACATTTAACGGCACGATTTTGTTGGGGGTAAACAATGATTCAGATTCAAACAAAATTTAAACAAAAAGATTGTCCTTGGAGAAGTGGATGGACTCTCCAAGGACAATTTTGAGGAGCATCTCAATGTTGCCTAAAAACCAGTCTGACCTCTCCTAAGGCCCTCTCCTAAAGGGAGAATAAACCAATTTTTCTATTGCTTGGAGGAGGGAATTTACCTCTTTCTCCCCCTTCCCTCTTAGGGAAGGGGGCTGGGGGGTTAGGTCTCTTGACTAACCTTCGGCAGCAGAAGAACGACGACGGCGACGACGAATGACGACTCCAGCCGAATTATCCTCATTGTCTTCCTCATCGGATGCAGAGATGTCCTCATCATCATCATCAGAATCTGCATCAGCATCCCCATGATGAACTGGAGCAAAATTCTCCTCGGGAGAGTCCTCCTCGGGAGAATCATCCTCTACATCCGCCTCTGCAAGGGATTCTTCATCGTTAAAACTCTCTTCCGAGAAAGAAGAAACCGACTCTCCCGGTTCCGTCACCGAAATGACGGCTGATTTGGAAAGTTTCACCTCGTCTTCCCGGAGCAACAACGGAGAAATTCCCATCAGTGCATAGACATCTTGCTCTTCCGGGGTCATTTCGACATGAATCACCTCTGCCGGTTCGTTCCCCTTGTCATAATCGCGGAAACGGCGACCCCGTTCTGAGCGATCGGGACGCTCCTCCTTCGGCGATCGCAGATCTCGGTCATTCGTCAGCGCATAAGCAGGAGCAGCCACATAAGGTTCCGGTTCCGTCCATTCCTGTTTCGGTTCCCGACTCGCCGGTAGGATCGGCGGGATACTGCGACCCGATGCAGCAGCAGTTTTTACCGCTGTTTCCTCGACTGCTTCCCCTTCACCCCCATCTAAGCGACGACGACGGCGACGGCGAGGGCCTCCTGGACCCAATTCTTGATAGCTGGGATGATTGAGCAGATCCAACTCCGAGACTTCCGTCGTTGGCTCATAATCGGGGATATCGCGGACTGTGGGTTCTGGGACGCGAGTTTCCTTAACCGGGGGAGGGGACTACTAGGCGATCGCTCACATCCGGGAGAATCGGCTGACTCGGTTCAATCGGACCTTCCCCTTCTCCTGGCAGATGCACATGATGTCCTGACCCCCCACAAGTCGGACAAGAGCGACTAAACAACTCATACACATTCTGACCTTGGCGCTTGCGGGTCAGTTCAACCAACCCCAACTCCGAGAGTTGAGCAATTTGCGGTCGATTTTTATCCGCTTTCAGGGCCTTATTGAAATGCTCCAGAACCTGCAATTGGTCGCGACGGGAGTCCATATCAATAAAATCGACAATAATCACCCCAGCGATATTCCGTAACCGCAATTGACGGGCGATTTCCGTTGCCGCTTCACAGTTGGTCCACAACACCGTTTCCCGGGAAGTCGCCGATCGCGTAAATGAACCCGAGTTAACATCAATCACCGTCAGCGCTTCCGTCGGCTCAATAATAATGTAACCCCCGGACGGTAAATCCACCCTCGGTTTCAGCGCTTCGCGAATCGCCGCATTGACCCGGAAATATTCCAAAATCGGAGTGCGCTCGCGGTGTTCATCAATCAACACCCCCGGAGGCGTTTTCCCCTCATTCCAACTCATCAACTGTTGCTTGACGCGCTTCACCCCAGTGCTGGCATCCACCACAATCCGATTCACATCAGCGCTGTACATATCCCGAAGCACGCGCTGAATAAAATCATCATCTCGATTCAACAGTGCCGGAGGACGGATTGTCGCCGCTTCCCGTTGAACATCCTCCCACTGTTTTTGGAGAAACTCTAAATCTTCTAAAATCGCCTCTTCGCCGACCCCTTCAGCTTCGGTACGGACTAACAGTCCCATCCCGGCAGGCTTAATTAAAATAGCTAAGGCTCGGAGTCGATTCCGTTCCGCTTCCGTGCGGATGCGGCGAGAGAGATTCACCCCACGACCGAACGGCATCAGGACCAAATAGCGACCGGGAAGAGTAATATTTCCAGTCAGGCGGGGTCCCTTATTTCCCGTCGGTTCCTTCATCACCTGGACCAAAACTTTTTGTTGGGGTGACAACAGTTCCGTGATGGCTCCGGAGGAGCGTTTTAAGCGTAAAGGTCCAAGGTCAGTAACGTGAATAAATCCATTGCGGTCCGGATCGCCGATGTTAACAAAGGCTGCATCTATCCCCGGTAGGACGTTTTCCACTACTCCGAGATAGATATCACTGACTTGATGCGTTCCGGTGGCGACGACGAGTTCCTGAATCTGATCTTCAGAAAAAACAGCAGCAATTCTATACTGCTCTGCGATAATAATTTGCTTCGGCATTCAATTTCCTCAAAACTTGGCTATGAGCTATCACCAACTTCAGACCTTTAAGGTTGAGTCTCTACGTTTTCTGGGTTCGCTTGTGGCATCAAAAGCCCAGTACGACCGATGACCGCTTCCTATGTAGCTATAGAAAAAACGAAACTTGATGTTCTAGGGTGTCGGGACAGTAGAGGGAAGACAACAAGGGTTTTTGACAAAATTTATGCTGGCGAAAGCGAATGGCTTTGGGCCTTAAACCCAGTTTTTTGTCTTGTTTATCTAATACTGAACCGACCCGCTAGGGCGGAAAATTAATCTTTGATATCCCTCGTTGGGTCCAAGCTAGAGCTATTGCCGAAAAGCCCGTGACCGAAGCGATCGAATCAATAGCTACGATGAAAAGGGTATCCCGACTACCTTCGTAGAATACTTTGGATTCCCTCTGGCGAAAGAGTGGAAATCCAATCCCTCTTATCGAACTGGCAAAGAATACATCTAAATTCTGAAAGTTTTGGCGGCAGGGAATGATTGCCAGCATCTCGTGCTTGGCATCTGGTGCGCGTCAGTAAGGTCGTAGAACTGCTAAATTTCGCCTCTCTACGGTTTGTCCAGCCACAACTACCGAGGTGTTGATTGCCCCTTTGACACTGTAGTGACTGTATAGAGAACAGAAAGTGGGTAATTAATCTTGACAAATTTACCCTGAACGGCTTCGCACTTAGCCAGAAAGGGGTATCACAACATAAGGGTCCCACAGGAGAACAGCGACCGGCTCTGTCTCTGTTGCTTTCTCAAAACTTGACCCGTTTCAAAGGTCCCTGGGCTGTTTGTCTTGATCAAATGCTCTCTATGACGATGGCCTTTTTTAAAGGCCCTTCAACTTTTTACCCTGGGCTGACTCAATATGACTCAATTTGGACGAGTTTAAGGCAGGAAACCTTAAACGTTCTCAAAAGCTGAGTTCCTGTCGCTTCAGGTAAGGATGGGTTGGGCCATCGGGTTATATTTTAGCAGAATCTCGCATAGCGGTAAATAAATTTCAGATTTCAGCCAAAATTAACTGTTTTCGGTGAGCGTGTAACAACTCAAACTCCCGTTTTGCCATCTTTTCAAACATATAGAGGATATGGGTAGGACGTAACAGGGTCCCGTCGTGACGGCAACTCCCGAGAACGCGGAGGGTGCAAGTCAAGGCATCGGTGGACACTTCAACTTGTTCCAATTCAAACAGGCGATCGCGCAGATTCACCCATTTGACTTTCCCTTTTTTGGTCGTATGTTCCCATTCAATTTCCTCAGCGGCGAGGATTTCCGAGATCCACTGCTGCCAGTCTGACCCTTGCAAAGGTACTTCGGGATCTGACGATGAGGTTAAACCCAATCGCAGGATATACTCAGCTTGGTCCAGGAGTTGACTCGCCGAAGGCGCTTTCACCGCCACGGGTTCAATCCGATAAATCGGCAGGTCTGCCGGAAGTTGAGCCGTCAACCTTTCCCGGAATTCCTCGGGATCCATGACTTCAGTCAATTCAAAATCTACGATTTCGCTTTCCGAGGTGTAACCCAGGGTGAGGGCGTTCGCCGGTGAAATTCGAGGTCCGGGATGATATCCCCCCGTGAAGGAAATCGGTAAATCCGCTCGGCGCACGGCGCGATCGAATAATCGGAGTAAATCCAGATGGCTCACCAATGCCATGTCACCCATTTTACCCATCCACAGACGCAATCGTTGGACGCGATCGATGTTAGGTGAAAAGTGACCGGCAAATGCAGGAATCGGCAGGGGTGCAACTACGATATTGTGACCAAAGTCAACACCACAGACCCCACAATGGGAGCAACCCTCAAAAGAACAGTCGGGAACCGTTGCCGCTGCCAGTGCCAGCTTGAGATCTTCTTTCAACCAGTTTTTATCAATTCCGGTATCTAGGAAATCCCAGGGCAGAGGCGCATCGAGACGAGCATCTAAGTCGGTGCTAGTGCCGTCCATGACGTTCCATTCGCCACTTTCGACTTGCCGGTATTTCCAGCTTAAATCGGATTCAGCGATCGCCTGGGTCCAGGCTCCAAAAGCCCGGTCCAAACTCTCCCACCAAGAATCCATCCCAGCACCCAGTTCCCAAGCCCGACGCACCACCGGAGCTAACCGGCGATCGCCACGGCCCACAAAATCTTCCATCGCCGAGATCCGCACATCCGTAAAATTGGCCTTCACCCCTCGCATCCGGCGAAATTCCTGGCGAAGCAAGTCCTGCTTCCGCAAAAATTCAGCCGTAGAGACAGAATGCCATTGGAACGGAGTATGGGGTTTCGGCGTAAAGTTAGAAATGGTCAACGTGACCTCTAACCGCTTCCCTCCTAGGGTACGACACTCCTGTTGGAGCCAATGGACGGTTTCGGCAATTCCGATCACATCCGCATCGGTTTCTCCAGGTAAGCCGATCATAAAATAAAGTTTGACTTTATTCCAGCCCTGTTCGTAAGCGGTTTTAATGCCCCGCCACAATTCTTCGTTGGTGAGTCCTTTATTAATGATATCCCGCATCCGCTGCGTTCCCGCTTCTGGGGCAAAAGTCAGCCCACTGGTGCGAGTGCCCCCGAGGATATTGGCAATATTTTCATCAAAGCGATCGACCCGTTGCGACGGCAGGGACAGGGAAATATTTTGGTCCTTGAGTCGGTTTTTGATTTCCATTCCCACCGCAGGCAAGGCGAGATAGTCGGAACAACTCAGGGACAAGAGGGAAAATTCGTTATAGCCGGTGGCCCTCATTCCGGCTTCGATCGCCTCGATTACTTGGTCGGGATCCACATCCCGGGCGGGACGGGTCAGCATTCCCGGTTGACAGAAGCGACAACCGCGAGTGCATCCTCGGCGAATTTCCATCGTCAGGCGATCGTGCACCGTTTCCACATAAGGCACTAACCCAATGGAATAGGCGGGAATCGGGGTGGCAACTCGCCGCAATACCCGTTTCGGCACTCCGGGACGGTTGGGATGCACGGATCCATCCTCCGCCATATCGTAGAACTGGGGAACGTACACTCCCGGAACTTGCGCTAAATCAAACAGCAATTCTTCCCGAGTCAATCCCGCAGCTTTGCCTTCTTCCAGCACTAACCCAATTTCCGGCAGGAGTTCCTCCCCATCACCGAGGGCGATAAAGTCAAAGAACTCCGCGTAGGGTTCCGGGTTAGAGGTGGCGGTTTGGCCCCCAGCGAATATGAGGGGCCAGCTTCCAGTTTCCACGTTCCAGGGACCTGGACTAGAACGATCTTGGGCGGTTAGGGGAATGCGCCCTAGGTCCAACATTTCTAAGATATTGGTGGCCCCAAGTTCATAACTGAGGCTGAATCCGAGGATGTCAAATTCCGGCAGCGATCGCTTCGACTCCACGGAAAATAACGGAGTCTGAGTATTTCGCAGCTTCAAAACCAGGTCCGCACCGGGTAAATACGAGCGATCGCAAAGCTGTCGCGGTTGGGCATTCAAAATGTTGTATAGAATCAGATGCCCTAAATTGGAGGCTCCTACCTCATAAACTTCTGGATAGGTGAGCACCCAACGCACAGCGGCACTGTCCCAAGGTTTATGCACCGCCCCCAACTCATTACCCAGATAACGAGCGGGTTGTAATATGTCTGGGGTGAGGAGTTTCTCTACTGCAACTGACACGGCAACTCTCTACTTTCTAAGGGTTCTCGATGCCCTTCATCAGGGCCAAGCCACATCCAGTCCATACTGATGCGCCATTCGAGCCTCTTTATTTTATACGCTTGTAGGGAAGGATGAAGGGGGTCCTTGGTTATTGGTCTTGGTCTTGGTTTTGGTCCTTGGAAGTATTCAACAATCCAAATGACAAACGACAAATGACTCTTACCTCCCCATGCAAAAGGGGCAGACTCCCAGGTTGTCATGCTTTCCGGGAATTTGCCCCTATTGAAATAGATTTTGTAGATATTCTTAAGTTAATTGAATCCAAGCCAGATATACCTTTAACAGTTCAGAAATAGTTCTAATTCAGAACGGCTTCAAATTCCGCCCGAGTTTCAAATAGCTCAAATACCCGATCAAGTTGAGTAATTTCAAAAATAATCCGAATTGAGGGAGAGACGCCACATAAACTAAAGCGGCGGTTGAGCCGGTGAGCCAGACTCATGGCTGAAACTAATGCCATCAGACCCGCACTATCCAGAAAATTCACATTTTCCATATCGACCAGAACCGTAGAAGGGATCGAAGACTGCACAACTGTGGTGAGTTGAGTTTGAAGTGCAGCAGCATTAGAGGCATTGAATTCACCCTGTAACCGAACGAAGCTAATTTCGGGACTGGCAACATTAGTAAGCATTTGTTTAACCTCGACTGAAGCCTATTTTTTGTTCAATTTAACATCTTGTTTTTATAATGTAGTCTAGGTTCCGGAAAATCTTCTATAGAGGGGGAGTGATTTCGTTGAATCTTTTTATTTGATCCAGGTTTTATAAAGTTTTCATTAAGAAGCTCTAAAACGTATTAAATTATACTCAAGTGTCTCAGTGATCTCCACAAGTCCAGAAAAATTGGGATTCGGATATGGGTATCACAGACTGTCAAATTCTTATGCGATCGAAATCACTAACAAAGGCCGCCTCTTATCACTCGCTCTGGTCAAGATTCAGCGGACAATGACAGATGTATCGAATTCTCCCGATCGACCCCATGCGAGGTACCGCAGTGATTCGTCAACTGGTAGAGAAAGCGCTCTATATCAAGCAGCTAACTCCAGATATCGAAAATGGTATCAACTCTGAGTTAAGCCGCCTTGGTTATATCGATGATGTAGATTATGAAGCCCTGGAATTATTAATGGCGGAAATGGATGCAGGACGGATTCAATTAGTGGCAAGTCCATAAAACATCCCACGCGATCGCCACCAAAACCCACCCCCAACTCAAAAACAGCCT
The DNA here is from genome assembly GCA_963821735.1 of uncultured cyanobacterium. Lineage (GTDB taxonomy): Bacteria > Cyanobacteriota > Cyanobacteriia > Cyanobacteriales > Laspinemataceae > Laspinema. The sequence goes on along the minus strand of CAWGFK010000055.1, from coordinate 1,178,016 downwards.
TCAATCGGTTGCAACCCCTGAATCGGGGTGCATTAGAACTGTCAACCGACTGCTCAGGTCCCACTCTGACGGGACTGGTTTCCCCCGGTCAAAAAGAAACTTAAGGGGATCAAAAAGTGCGGTAAACTGTCTTCAGGTTTTTTATGCTGACCTGGATCGGGTTGTCACGTCGTCATGCAGTTTGCCAAACGTTTAGAAAAAATTCCTCCCTATCTATTTGCGGAGATTGACCGCAAGCGCAACGAGCTCATCGCCCAAGGGATTGACATCATTAATATGGGAGTCGGCGATCCGGACAAACCGACTCCAGCACATATTCTCCAGGCTATGCATGAGGCGATCGAGGATCCCGCAACCCATAACTATCCCCCCTATCAGGGAACACCAGAGTTCCGGGAAGCAGCGGTCAAATGGATGGAGAAACGGTTTGGGGTGAAAGGATTAGACCCAGACCAAGAAATTGTCTCTTCAATTGGCTCAAAAGAAGCGATTCATAATACCTTTTTAGCCTTTGTCGAACCAGGAGACTATACCTTAATTCCCGATCCCGGTTATCCAGTTTATCGGTCCTCAACTCTGTTTGCCGGTGGCGAACCCTATACCATGCCACTGACACCAGAACGAGAATTTTTACCGGATTTAGAGGCAATTCCCGAAGATGTGGCGCGGCAGACTAAATTGTTGTGGATTAATTATCCCAGCAATCCCACCGGGGCGATCGCCTCGTTAGAATTTTTTGAAAAATTAGTCGCATTTTGTCGCAAAAATGACATCTTGCTCTGTCATGATCATGCTTATGCAGAAATGGCTTACGACGGCTATAAACCCCCCAGCGTCTTAGAAGTCCCCGGTGCCAAGGATGTCACCCTAGAATTCCACAGTTTATCAAAAGCCTATAACATGACCGGATGGCGTATCGGTTTTGTCGTGGGAAATGCCAAAGGAATTCAGGGATTACGGCAGGTGAAATCCAATGTAGATTCGGGAGTCTTCAAGGCGATTCAACGAGCAGCAATTGCCGGATTTTCCACCACAGAAGAAGAACTCCAATCGGTGATTTCCGTCTATCAAAATCGCCGAGATATCTTAATCCAAGGGTTACAATCTCTGGGCTGGCCAATTTCACCCCCGAAAGCCACTTTATATGTCTGGACTCCGGTTCCCCCGGGCTATTCTTCGGCGGAGTTTGTCACATTGCTGTTAGAAAAATGCGGCATTATCGTCCCCCCGGGGAACGGATATGGGGCGGCAGGGGAAGGGTTTTTTAGAATTGCTTTAACCCTACCGGAAGAGAGAATAATGGAAGGGATTCACCGCATGAAAGATGCGGGAATTCGGTATCAATAAAAAAAAAGCGGGTAAAAGCATTTGAGGGGTGGGAGGCGACTGCTAACACCCCTCAAATGCTTCAGGGTGGGCTTGCCAAACCTGTTGAACAAATGCTCGGAGGCGATCGTGGGCGATCGCCGAAAAGCCGGGTTCTGGGGGCGGAAAACTTTGGAGTTCCGTCAATAAAGGAATCACTTCCGTATCTAAAGCCAAGCGGAATAAACTTTGAGGCCAAACGAGATCTGCCCCCTGGCGTAGATCATACAGTTCCCGGGATTCATCTGGAAAGGGTGGACGGGTCAGCACGGGACCCACGGCCAACATCAGGGGCCTCAACCATAACATCGAACGAGTTGCCAAAATTTGAATCACTTCGGCATAGAGGCAAGTTTGGTGATGTTCGAGACAGACAATCTGGCAAGGTTGAAAAGAACAAGAAAACTGCATGAATTAGTTTTAACGCACCCTAAAAACGGCACAGACAACCGGGGTTTGGCTGAAGTTGAGAACCCAGAAAGGATCGAGAGGTGGTTCCCCTTTAGCTGAGATAGTCCGTCGGAGGAAGGCAACTTGCACTTAGGCAATGGTGCATCCGGAGAAGGAGGTTAGTTCCCTGAAAAATAGTGGAAACCTGGGAAAGGCGCGATCGCGAATGGGTTCTCAATTCCGAGGAGGACATCCCCACTCAAAGAGTGGACGATTTCTGAGGAGTTCCAAAACTTGTCAGGGTTCAAAGCTTTACCTCCTAAAAGTCGTTTACCCTTGAACTTTTTGTGGGGCAATTCCAAAACTGCCATGAATTGACCCCTTAAAATGAATCGAGACTTACTCCACCCCAGGAATTCTGAAAACCCATGAGAATGGTTTGCATCTCCCGGTCAGCTAGATATAATAACTTACTCAGGAGATGGAGTTAGGATTCTAGCCCTGTCAAAACCGGGTTAACTCAGGAAGAAAAAAGTGGATGGGAGTGTAGCCTCCCTGAAAAACTGCCCAGGTTGAGTCGGCACGGGTCCCTCAGCAAGGTCTTAAAAAAAATCAGAAAAAAGGGTAGGTTACGCTTGATGGGGACAAAACTTCCACTTTTCCCGATGAGAACATGATATCGTTCAAGCCAGTCTTAAGATTATGTTAATAAACTAAGGCTTATAACCCGTGGGAGGGTGCTGATGGCAACTGGGCTATTCCAGCCCCTGTTAACCGCTATGGCTGTACTATCCGCAAACAAAACATTTTCATTATGAGAAATTGGGTGAAACCGCAAATATTTTCTTGGCTACTCCCAGCGGCAACTGCCGTGTTACTAATATCCGCGCCCGCGCAAGCGGCTAGACTGGAATACTGGCGTTTTGATACGGCTCAAAACCGACTGCACTTTACGACTGCCGGAGGGGTTCAACCCAAAGCCCAATTAATCGCCAATCCCACACGCCTTGTGATTGATTTGCCCGGGACAACCCTGGATCGATCGACGGTAACTCAACCCGTTAGCAGTCCTGGATTTCAGTCGATTCGGGTGGGACAGTTTGAGTCAGACACGACTCGATTAGTGATTGAATTAAGTCCGGGTTATACCCTAGATCCGCAACAGGTGCAATTCCGGGGCATCACTCCCACGGAATGGACGGTTGACTTACCGACACCGCAACGGATTGGGGCGGCATCAAGTGGATCGGCGGTGGCGGCGTCACCGGCTCAATCGGGCAGCGGAGTTCAAATCGAAAATGTTCAAGTGACGCCGGATGGATTTTTTATCCGGACCCGAGGGGGGCAGCCTCAAGTCAAAATGGAGCGGAATAGCGATCGCTCCTTATATGTCGATATCCCCGGGGCCACTATCTCCCCCAACATGGGGTCACGAGACCAACTGTTCGATCGCCACGGTGTCGCTCGCATGAGTGTCCGACCCCTGGAAGGGTCAGATCCTGGAGTGCGCGTGACCTTCGTATTATCGGATACTAACTCCAATTGGCAGGTTACGGCGAGCAACTTGGGTGGCGTGGTGGTTTTGCCGAGTCCTCAAGGTCCTAGGGTCGGGTCCGGATCTGTGGCAATGGCGCAGAATCCCAGTAGCGATCGCATAGTCACCATTGAAGGCATTGAACTGCAACAAGATGGGTCCCAACTTTTAATCCAATCCAATCAACCATTCACCTACACCAGTGAATGGGACCGCGCTTCCGGGGCTTATCGCATCGTCATTCCATCGGCTCAGTTAGGGAATGGGGTCCAACCGCCTCAGTCTACAAATCGGGGTGCTTTTTTATGGGTGAAGTTGCAGCAAGAAGACCCCCAAACCGTGGCAATTCTGGTCCAACCCGCAGCCGGGGTGCGGATTGGACCTCTGACCCAACCCAGTCCACAATTGCTCTCGGTGACCTTACAACGGTCGGGTAACGTCGCAGCGGCCCCTAATTCCAGGACCTCCGTTCCCACCGCCCCGGCACCGATGAATTATCCTGCGCCGTCGCCGATGCGATCGCGAGATGGCAGACGAGTTGTCGTCATCGATGCGGGACATGGCGGTGGAGACCCCGGTGCCGTTGGCATTGGGGGACTCCAAGAAAAGGGAGTCGTCATGGACATTTCCAACCAGGTGGCGAGAATTTTAGAACAAAATGGCGTCCAAGTTGTGATGACTCGTCAGGATGACCGGGAAATCGATTTAGCGCCTCGGGTTCAACTGGCTAACCGGGTCAATGCAGATATTTTTGTCAGCATTCACGCCAATGCGATTGATATGAGTCGCCCGGATGTGAATGGCATCGAGACTTATTATTATGCCAGTGGTCAGCGTCTGGCTCAAACGATTCATAACAGCCTTTTGCAAGGGACTGGCGCTCGCGATCGCCGGGTGCGGCAAGCGAGATTCTATGTCTTGCGCCATACCTCCATGCCTGCGGTATTACTAGAAGTTGGGTTTGTCACGGGTGCAGAAGATGCCCCTCGGTTGGCAAATGCCGCCTACCGGACTCAATTAGCCCAGGCGATCGCCCAGGGTGTTCTACAATACCTGCAAAATCCCTAGTCCGCCTCTTGCTCGGAAATCTTTCTAAAAAATTCCCGAATTTTGGCTGCTGAGTGCTGATTTTTAACCCATACACTTCTCGCAAATCAACCACCCGTGTCTAACTTTTTTGAGTCTGACCTGCGTCCCTTGCATGACGATTGTCCAGGACAAAGCGATGGGTTTGTCCGTAATACTGGCTCTTCTGACTATCTATCCAGTTCCATTGCGGGTTCCCCACCCTATACCCCTGGGGCTAATGGCCACAACCCAAGACCTAGAATAGGGGTTTTTGACAGTGGTCTGGGGGGCCTGACTGTCTTGCGAGAACTCTACCGCCAGCTTCCCCAGGAATCTGTTCTTTATTTTGGGGATACCGCTCGTCTTCCTTATGGCACTCGCTCTCAAGCGGAAATTGTCCAATTTGTGCGCGAGATTCTCTACTGGATGATGACGGAAGATGTCAAAATGGTCATTATGGCCTGCAATACCAGTTCCGCTCTGGCCCTAGAAATGGTACAAGCGGAGTTTCCAGTGCCGATGTTGGGCGTGATTTTACCGGGCGCTCGGGCGGCAGTGAGTCAAGGTCGCCGCATTGGGGTAATTGCAACCCCGGCAACGGCGGCCAGTAATGCATATCGGCGGGCGATTCAAGAAATGAATGCAGAGTCGCGGGTTTGGCAAGTGGGTTGTCCTGAGTTTGTCCCTTTAATTGAAGGCAACCTGATTAATGACCCTTATACGATGGAGGTGGCCCGGGAATATTTGGCCCCTCTACAAGAGCAGCAAATCGATACGTTGGTTTATGGCTGCACCCACTATCCCCTTTTGGCTCCAGTTTTCAAGAGTATTTTGCCGAGTTCGGTCCAGTTGGTGGATCCGGCTGTTCATGTGGTGGCAGCGGCGGCCCGGGAGTTGGAGATGTTAGGGCTGCGCGAGACTCGTCCGGCACTCCCCACTCGATTTACGGTGAGTGGTTGTGCTCAAGAGTTTGCTCAACGGGCGGTGCATTTACTCGGATGTACTCCAGTGGTGGAAAAGGTGTGTTTACCTGTCTTAGAAGGTCAGCCTTTGCCGGTGGAACCTTGATCCACGGGCTATTGCAAATTGCTCTGAGTATTAAGGCGGCCTTTTGCCCGATGTAGCGTGGGTTAGGGCCGTCTTTGTTGATGAATGTTGGGGTCCTGGCTCCTAGATTCTGGTGTCTCGCTGAGGCGATCGCCCCAGGGCCGGTTATTTGAAGGGGGGTCGAAAGCGATCGCCACTCAGCTTGAGTGCGATCGCTCTGCACCGGAATCGTTCTCCGGCATCTGAATCCCGCAGGAACACGGCTTCAGGGTCTCGAACTCGACCCTCTCGCGTGTCGCCCTGCCAAACTCAACAGCAAATAAATGGTTAACAAATAACCTGTTGCCAGAACCGGAATAATCAAAGGCATATCAGTGTAAGTCATAGTACGGCCAGAAATGAAAGCGTGGGAGTCGTCAACGAAAATAGTCATAGAAATTCTGTCAGCACTTTCAAGCAGAATTTGCTTCAAAATACCGGCATGGCCCTTGGAGGACCGATATAGTCACTCAGAGAAAACCCCTTTCTCAATCTTGAGGACCTATAGAGACTTAAGCGAACCCCTCCAGTTACGGCTGTAACCTTCAACGCTGGAAATACATCCCTTCCAAAAGATCTCTATCGTTCTGGGTTTTCGATGGATCTCACGGATCCCGAGCCAACGAAACAGTGTGAATGGGAGTGGTGAATGCCAAACCCTATCCCATCAGTCTTGTGGTGACCAAGAAAAACCCACTCTAGGTTTTTCAGGGTTCTGGCTACTCCTTGCTTTCCCAAAGCAACAAACTGCTCGGGAGCGAACGAAACACAAGAAGCGATCATCAAAGAAAATCCAGACTGAAAGCCACCCGCCTGGGGTTTACTGAACGTAACCCACTCTGGGTTTTTTTCTCATCCAATTATCTAATCTACATCCCAAGCGCCAAGTCACCTAGGAGAAGTTCTGATCTTTGAGATCAGTCACCTAGCTAACAATCTGTTACTTGAGCGCTATCTTCGGAGGCAAACCATATCAGGTAGCGTTGCTACGCTTATGGATGGAATCTTTAAATTCTTACTTTCTACCCTAACACAAGCGGGTTAAGTTTTCCAGGGTTTTTCCCACTTTATTTAACAATTCTTTAAAAAGAGGCCAAGACATCGGTCCGATGAGCTTTTCAGGATATTTTTATGAGAAAAGTGTCGGATTGGGAGAGGCTTCGCTTAGAATATATGTAAAATTTCGTAACTTTACGTCTGAGTCGGCCTATCCATGACCTCAACCACCTCCCTATTTTCCCCGGTTGAAGCAGACCTGCGGTTGTTAACCGAGAACCTGAAACAGCTAGTTGGTGCCCGTCACCCCATTTTGTTCGCTGCGGCGGAGTACCTTTTTGGGGCCAAGGGAAAACGGATGAGGCCAGCAATCGTGCTGTTGCTCTCGCGGGCCTTGGCACCCGATGGAGAGATCACCCCTCGTCATCGCCGATTAGCAGAAATCACGGAAATGATCCACACCGCCAGCTTAGTCCATGATGATGTAGTGGACGAATCGGAACTCCGCCGAGGAGTGCCGACGGTTCATAGTCGATTTGGCAATCGTGTGGCGGTGTTAGCTGGGGATTTCCTGTTTGCTCAATCGAGCTGGTATTTAGCCAACTTAGATAACCTAGAAGTGGTCAAATTGCTTTCGGAAGTGATTATGAATCTAGCCGAGGGAGAAATTCAGCAAGGGCTGAATCGATATGACAGCAGCTTAGGAATTGAAGCTTACCTAGAAAAAAGCTACTATAAAACCGCCTCCTTAATTGCCAACAGTTCTAAAGCGGCGGGTATATTAAGTGAGGTAGATGAAGAGTTAGCCGAAAACTTCTATCAATATGGACGCCAGATTGGTCTAGCGTTTCAAATTGTGGATGATATCTTAGACTTCACGGGTTCAACAGATGTTTTGGGAAAAAATGCGGGTTCGGACCTCAGCAGCGGCAATCTGACGGCACCGACGTTATATGCGTTGGAAGAGAAACCCTATTTAGAGGTTTTAATAGAGCGCGAGTTTGCCGAAGAGGAGGATTTAGCCGAAGCGATCGCCTTGATTAAAGACTCCAATGGCATCCCTCGTGCTAGGGAATTGGCTGCTTTCCATGCTCAGGATGCGGTCAAACACTTAGAGGGGCTGCCCCCGGGGGAATGTCATCAAGCCTTGGTAAAGTTGGCGGATTACGTCCTGAGTCGCTTGTATTAGCAATGAGCGTTCAGCCGGTCGGGTGGATCCTTGTGTAGCGAAATCGCACCGAAGATGAACCGTTAACGGTCCGTTGAGGGTGTTGAGGGTTCCGAAGCGATCGCCGTCGATGGCTCTAGTCTTCTCCGGATGCGATCGCGCTTAACCCTTGTTCCGGACATGGCGATCGCCATTCAAGTTGCTGATCAACTTGCTAAATTTCCCTCCGCCATTTTGGGACCTCTGCTGCGGCAGTGGCACCGAAACTCAGGAACGAAGGAGGGAGTTGGCCAGCCAGGGTCCAGTGCTTAGGCCCTTGAACCCATGAACCGGGAGCATTTTTGTGAAAGAGATCCATCAATGCAGTGGAAATATTCACCCGACAACCGATTTAACAAAGCGGTTGCCCGGTTAACAGAGTGCTAAACAGAAAAAAAACCGACCGAAGTCAAAACCAATCGCCCTCACCATCCAGGTGAGCCAGACTAACTCTTTGTCCTCTAGCTATTTCTTGAGACTGTTCAGGGGAGAGGTCCTCCAAAAGGGCTAACCGGACCAAACCGGGACTCCCCCCGGATCGAACTTAGGCAATATCCGGCGGGACCGGGCGAGATTTCAGCGGGTGGGACTTTTGTTGCAGATGCTGTTGTAACTGGGCCTGAATCAAAGTTTGAAGGTCCTGACGGCGGACCTCCGTCCCGGCGGAAACATCTCCTGACTTTTCAAAAAAAACCACACTATCGAGGGTATCAATTGCCACCATCTGAAATAAAATATGAATGACCGGGACCGGCACAGCGACTGCTTGTGAATCTTTGGGAGCATAAGCACCATTGCTGGCGTCCTTAACTGAAGGAAAAGCATAAATTACCTGTTTCTCCAGATCAGGTTGAGCGCGATTGCGTAACGCCGTCACCATCCAACGTTGATTCAGAGTTTGCAGGATATAATACTGGGAATGGCGCAATTGCAAAGCCAGTTGCTTCAACGCTGGCGCGATCGCAGCCACAATACCAGGAGTTTGACCATCTTGGGGTGCATTGTCAATCAGAAGCTGAACTTGTCGATCTAAATTCATTGTTAAATAGGTCGAGCTTTCTATCATCCATTTAAGTTTAGCTGTAGTCATCCCTAGCTGGACTAGGGGGTTGATACTTATAAAACCACCATGATGGGAAAAATCGAGGGGAGCGTGGAAGAAGATATTTTTCAACTTCTATTTACAGAACTCCAGCAAAATACCCGTTCTTCTGACCAAAAATGCCGGGAAGTCGCCGATCGCATTGCGGCAGAAGTTAACCGGATTTGCCAAGAAAGTCAAAGAATTAAAGCATCAGGAGAAGAAGAAAAATGGAGAGTTACCTTATCGCGACATCGCTTACAGCAATGTCTATTTTACTATAATTTTGGGGCGCGTGGGGGGAGAGTGGAATTACACAGTACCCTCAGTGCGATGGTTTATCGCTACATCACGCCGCCTCAAATCCAGTCGAGTTATCAAGCTCGCTTGAACTTGATTGAAGATTTTCTGCAAGGATTTTATGTGGAATCCTTAAATGCGTTTCGACGAGAAGCGCAACTGGAGGGGACCTTTTCCCCCACTACCTTGTTAGAACTGTCGGAATATATGGCATTTACCGAACGGTATGCCAAACGGCGGATTCCGCTGTCGGGAGAGGCGATCGCAACAACTGCTGATCTTGCGCGCACAAACCTTTTCCCAACAGCAACCGCCAGAAACAACCGTCGATATGGAACAGGCTGCCGAAGGGTCCTCCCTAGACTCAGACCAAACCTGGAATGACTCCTCCGTGCAGCAAGTGCGAAATGCGATGGTCGATCGCGATCTAGAACCCGCCGATGATTCCTTGCGCGAAACCGTCATCAAAGAAGTGCTGGCTTACCTGCAAGAGAGAGGACAAAACGACTGTGCGGACTATTTTATTTTGCGATTGCAAGATTTACCCACCAATGAAATCGAAGAAATTTTAGGCGTGACTCCCAGGCAGCGGGATTACTTACAACAGCGCTTTAAATATCATTTGATTCGATTTGCCCTCTCTCACCGCTGGGAACTGGTCCATGAATGGTTAGAAGCTGATTTAGAGCGAAACTTGGGGTTAACTCCGGAACGGTGGCAACAATTTCAAGACAGCCTAGAAGCTCCCCAACGGAAATTACTCCGATTAAAGCAACAAGGCGCAAAGGATTCAGACATTGCCAAAGACTTAGAATGTACAGTGAACCAAGTGCAGAAACGGTGGTTTAGACTACTAGAAGCCGCATGGCATCTTCGCAACGAGCGCGATTCCGGAAATAATGCATCTACAGATGAATAGGGGGGTAAGACATGGATAGGGACGAGCAAGTTTTTCAAAACCTTGCCAACTCAGAGGCTATTCAAGAGCGAATTCTCGGCTGGCTGTTCCAACTCTCTCAGCCAGACTCGATGCCGCAAAAGAAAGAGCTAACCAGTCCGGAAACACCTCCGGGACTAGACTTTCCCAACCGTTTAGCTCAGAACAACTTAGACCCTCTCGATTCTGAATCATTTGAATCAATCGAGCGATCGCCCTCAATCGAGGGTAAATCAGAAGCAGGGTTGAGCGAACTGGACGAGGAAGTGAGTATCCAAGGAGAGCGACCCATTAAACCAGGAGAGATACCTGCCGTGCAAGACCGTTTTTACACACTTGTGAAACGCCGACTGGAAACTGAAATTCAACATCATCCCCCCTTGTTTCCCTGGGAAAATGAACTGTTGGATTACGAACCTGACTATTTAGATTTTCCGGAAGAGAAAAAAGTTCCTACCTTCGATTGGTTGACCCAGTTGCCCTTGTTGAGTTTGCCCGTTACTCTCCCGGCAACTGTCCTCACTCAACTTTTAGAAGAATGCCGGGTTCTGATCCAATCTTCCTTGCAAGATGGCGCTAAATTAGTCCGTGCCGTAGAAGGATTATTTCCCGATCGCCGTCCTCAACTGCACCAGTTAGCCGGATGGGCCCTGGCGATGTCTCCAACCCGTGGCTCCAGTGCCGAGGCGCTCAATCCCCTAGTCAGTGGAACCGTTGATTTTCCCCCCACCTACGAAGGGGCCAGTACGGATCAGCAAATGGTCCTCTGCTTACTCGCCGCCCGAGAAATTATGGGGACCCTAACCTTAAGCGTCAGTGCCTCGGGAGGGCCAGTCGAACGACAATGGCTCACCAGTGCCGGAATGTTGAGCATTCGGGTGGAATCTGTCGGGAAACCGAATCATGACCCCTCTAAAGAGACTCAATCCCTAGGATGTCTGCGAGTCCGGGGTGAACTCCCCTCCGGTGGGACCTTACAACTGCGTGGCGGTGAGGCTCAATCTACCACCTCTCGTCCCAATGCCGGATGTTTGCACGTTGAACTGTTTGAGCCCCAACCGGACTGCTCCTATTTATTAGAAGTGCGCTTCCATAACGAATACCATAACGCCTTGACCTTTGTCGTGCGTCTCTCCTAGAACGGGCAACGGCAGCATTCATTCGCTCTATAGAGTAAATTAGGAAGGAAGAAAGACACTCTTTTGCTCTTTTATCCTTCATCACTATGTTTAACTCGTCAGGGATTCGGCATCTGTCCCTTATTCCCGTCTGGCGTAGGATCCGACAGCAAATCGAGGCGAGCAAACCTCCGACGCCGGAGGACTCGGTAATGCTGCGGGTGCTGGTGCAGGCCCTTGTAGATCGTCGGGATTATTGCAACGGATGTGGCGGCAGGGACGACGATGAGCCTTTGGGCAGTCCCCTTGAGCATTCTGGGAGCCACCTGGAGTTGGTATCGCCGCCGCGATCGCAATATTGCTGTTAAATTTTTGCTCGCAATTGGGATGCTGGTCGCCCTCGGTGCGTTTTTTGGGCGCTTAATTGAGGCACTCAACGATACCCGGGTGGTTCTGGCTGAATTGCTGATTCAAGTTCAGGTTCTCCATAGTTTCGACCTCCCCCGGCGCTCGGATTTGGGCTATTCGATGGTGATCGGATTGATCCTGTTGGGGGTAGCGGGAACCGTCAGCCAGACTTTAGCCTTCGCCCCATTATTATTAATCTTTTTGGCGATCGCCTTGCCGACGTTGGTCTTCGATTATCGATCGCGCCTAGGACTGAAACCGGAGAAACGTCCCACCGGACCCCGGAAAAAACAGAAAATCAACTCTTCTCAACTGGGTTTTTACGCTTTCCTGTTTAGTCTGGTTCTGGCGATCGGACTGGTCATTTTTGCCGTCATGCCGCGCTTTCCGGGCTATCAATTACAGACTTTTCCCGTGAGTTCTCCCATTGAAATCCCTGGAGATTTAGATGGCCGTCAAATTGTCAATCCGGGCTATGGCAACGGCGAAGGAGATGGCACCGGAGGGGATGGCACCGATGGGCCCGGAGAGATTGATGATACTTTTTATTATGGGTTCAATAACCGGATGAACCAAAATCTCCGGGGCGAAATGAAACCCAAAGTCGTGATGCGGGTGCGATCGCAAGCGGAAGGATTTTGGCGCGTCTTGGCGTTTGACCGCTATACCGGGAAAGGCTGGGAAATCGGTCGCAATGAAGAGGCAACCACCCTGCGCCGTCCTACTTGGTCTTATCAATTTAATGTTCCCATCGACCGGACCCGACTGGGGAGAACTCAGGAAATTGTTCAAAGCTATACAGCAGTTTCGGATTTACCGAATATTATTCCGGCCCTGTATGAGCCGGAATCGCTTTATTTTCCCACGGAACAGGTGACCTTCGATACGGAAGGCAGTCTGCGATCGCCCTTGGGTTTGGTGGAAGGACTAACTTATACGGTGGTCTCAGAAGTCCCTTATCGCGATCGCACCGCCCTTTCTCAAGCCCCCACAACCTATTCAAAGGCGATTCGCAATTATTACCTGCAAGTCCCTCCAGAAATCAGCGATCGCGTCCGCCAACAGACGGAGGAAATTTTAGCAGGCGCACCCAATCCCTTACCCTCCCCCTACGAAAAAGCCCTCTACCTGGCTCAATATCTCAAACAAAACTACAGTATTCCCAACGACCCCTTTGGTCTACCTTTTTTAGGACCCGAAGATGATTTGGTTGAGACGTTTCTGTTCCAGCAACAGGGGGGCTATCCCGACCACTTCTCCACCGTCTATACCGTGATGTTGCGTTCCATTGGGATTCCCTCCCGGTTAGTCGTGGGGTTTGCACCGGGCGAGTTTAATCCCTTTACCGGACTTTATGTAGTTCGTAATACCGACGCCTATGCCATGACGGAGGTGTATTTTCCCGAATATGGGTGGTTTGCCTTTGACCCGATTCCCGGTCATGAAATCATTCCCCCATCCATTCAAGAATATCAGCCCTTTAGCGTATTGCGGATGTTGTGGCGATGGGTTGCAGGGTGGCTGCCTTCTCCAGTAACGGGATTTCTGCAAGCCGTGTTTTCTATCCTAGGCGGTTGGCTGGTGGGGAGCATTGTCTGGGTATTGCGCCTGTTTACCCGAGGCTGGTTGGGACTCTTTACGGGTGCTATCTTGCTCACGGGTGTGGCATTTCTGGGTTGGTTAGCTTGGAGTGGCTTCCAACAATGGCGCTATCGTCGGTTTTTGGCAAAAATGCCCCCAGTGGAACGACTGTATCAGCAAATGCTGGATACTTTAGGACGCCAGGGATATCGCAAACATCCGGCGCAAACCCCGTTCGAGTATGCGCGAGAGTTGCACCAACATCAACCCGAGACTGACGCATCCGCAGTTGAGGAGATTTCTCACGCTTATGTGAGTTGGCGTTATGGGGGCCGTGAACCGAATCTTGGTCTTCTCCAGCAACGGTTAGAAGAGTTGAAAAAGCGATCGCAACTCCGCCGAAAGTAGGAGGAGTTAGGTCAAGTGGAGTGAGGGCGAAAAAACGGATTTTGTTTAACAGTAAACGGTGACGTCCTCACCGCATTCATCGGCTAAATAACATAATGCTCGGAAGCGTAGCCCTACAAACTGCTCATAAAATGGGTTGAGTTTACATAGGGGCGGAATGTGAAATAAGACGCGACCACAGATTTTGATATCCCGTTCAAATGGACATTGGGCGGGAATCATTTTACACAAGCTATGGGCCAGTTGGCGATCGCGAATTTCTAGGCGATCGAGCCACTGCTTGAGTGGGCCTAATGGCTGAAAAAATTGCCGGTGTGGATGAGTTGGAACTCTAGAGTGATCGCTTGGTGGGGTTGCTTTTTCAGAAAGCTCTATCCAAGTCATGCGAATTAGATGCTGTATGGTATAATCTAATACATTCATCTGGTTTCCTCTGTTGTTACGAGCGGGTGCTAAGTCAGCACTTGCATGGACATTACAGCCTTTTATCTGGTCAACCCGGATGGCTCTCAATCTAGTGACTGATCCGCAAGAGGTTTAGGTTTCCCAAGGGGGCGGTTGGATTTGGCCTTGAGGTTCTCCTCTTTCAAACTCTTTCGATCTTCTCTAGTTTCTGTGAAAATGGGACGGACTTCTATCACCGAGATGAATAATCTCTATCACGGCTTAGTAGCGATCGCGATCGCTCTGATTTCAGCTTTTTTACCCTAGGCTAACTTCCTGGGCTAGTCTAAATCGGCGCAAATCCCTAAAAACTGACTCTCTTTCAAGCTCAAAATCGCTTATTTTGGGGATAATTTTTTCTAATTGCCATCAGTAAGTTTAATTCAACCCTAGTGGACCTCTATCGAGAGTCTTTCTGACTTGAATGCTTCCCCAAGCAGGGAACGGGTAAATCCACTCATCTTGTCAAACTGATGTCGGGCATCTCTATAGACCAATTTTGGTGATTGCATCTCTCTCTACTGGGGTCTTTATACAGAAAAAAATCGCGTTTTTTTGTTTAAAATCTCCAAAATAGTTAATAAAAATGTGCGAACTTGTCGAGGTAAAAATCAATTTTTAGCCGGTTGTTGATTAAATTCATAGAGGGTCATTGAACTTCAATTACTCCAAATTTGAGCCAAATTAGGACAAGCCTATCCGAAACCAGAGGAATAGCAGACAAATTTTATAAAATCCACCCTAAGAGCGATGAAAAAAATCAGGGAATGCTGTGAAAATAAAAAATAGACTTCTGGCAGTAGTTCGGAAGTCAAACCCAAGCCCGGTGATGCCTTCAGCAGGCTGATTAGATTTCTGAAAAAAGGCCAAAATCAGGCATCGGTTTATTAACATCAAAACAAACAGGAATCAATGCCAACTTTATGAAGACGGTTAATTTGTTTATTTTACGAACGGTGGGAGCTTTTGTGATGGGGGGGCTTTTAGTCGGGTTCATGCCCCTTGCTACACCGGGTCCTAAAAACGTGATGAACCCAGGAGACTCAATCCAGTCACAAGCTGGAAAATTAACGGGATATGTAGAAATACTATTTACCGAACCCGGAGACCCCTGCATTCAGAGTCAAGAAAGATATCTCCATCCTGGGACAAAAGTTGTCATTCAAAATAGCGATCGCCAGCCGATCGCCACAGGAATGTTAGGGGTAGGAACCCCGCAACCTTTACAAGCGGGTTTTTCTAAAATGACCTGTAAATTTCCTCTGGTTGTAGAAAATATCCCTGAACTTCAGAACTATATTATTAAGCTAGAAGATGGGGAAGAGTTCCCCTATTCTCGCAAGCAGTTTGAGCAGAAAAACTGGCGGGTAGAATTAACTCTGTTTAGATAATAGTGGGTAATATTTACGGTAAATTTGTAGGGGTCTTGTCTATCCCCGGGAGATTGCGATCGCGATCGCAATCTCCCGGGGATAATCTTCACATCCGGGTCAGACGACGATCGCCTTTTAGAGAAACAAAGGGATTTATAGTAAGAAGAGATATCCGAATTTCTCATCGAAGGTAACGGCAGCATGAACCCAGAAGATTCCCCCAAAGTTGATAACCAAGACGATGAATCCTCATCCCCCAGGGATCCAGAATCAAACTTAGGCCCAGACGAGTCAGAATCAGGGGACGAATTGAATGCCATTGCTAAAGCGCTGATGGTAAAACTACTGTGGTCTCAGGTGGGGCTAATGGATGAGAAAAATCCATAAATTTTTATTTACTCCAGAAAAATTCAGGGCATCGATGCAGGAGTATTTAAGAAACCTCGGAATTCCAGTTCGGTATCCCTAAAAGACTGAATTCATCCAGCAATTAGATTTTGTAAGGACGCGATTAACGCAATTTGTTGATCGCGTTTTTTTTTATGGGGGTAAGAAAAGTTTGGACACCTGCCGGACCCACTTCCTGCCAACGGTCCCCCGTTTATTCCCCTGAGTTCCCTCTATCAAAAAGACCGATAACTGTGGGCTGAGGTCGAGTAACCTGCACCTGCCATAATGCTTTGACGACGGCTATAAATTCCCGAAACGTATAGTAAGTCATCGAATCATTGCGGAAAATTCCCCAATCTGGGGTTCCCAAACCGACTGCCTGAATTCCCATTTTGCGACCCGTATAAACGGCCCGAGGGAGATGATAGCGTTGGGTAATTAAAATTGCCTGTTGAATGCCAAATAGGGATTGAGCGCGGTAACAACTATCATAAGTGTTCAATCCGGCGCGATCGCGGAGAATATCGGTGACTGGAACTCCCTGTTTTTCTGCATAAGATGACATCGCTTGAACTTCATCATAATCGGGACGAAAGTTGTCCCCAGTCATCAAAATTTTCTGAACGCGACCCAGTTTATACAAATCGATCGCAGCTTGAACGCGATCGGCCAACATCGGGGTGGGACTCCCATCCTCCCAAACCCCGGCACCAAAAACAATGGCGATCGGTTGCGGGGGAACCTGTTCGATTTCCCGATAGCGATCGCGGTAAGTCACGGCATAAACGTAAGCATTCAATCCCAAGGGGATGACGACTGTAGCAATCCCCAAAACTAACAGTAAAAGAGGCCAGTTTATAAAATTCAAAATACCCATTACAGATTCCATTTTACTTGTTTCAATAAAAACAAATTTTATTTTAAAAAATAGAGAATTTTTAGATAAATTACTATATGCAGTTCAATCCATTGTTTGCCATATCTGTAAGATATTTTAAATTAGTTGACATCTGAATTAGGGATTTATCATAGGGTGACTCAACTGGGTTAAAGATTCCGGAATGCAGAGGATTTCGGAACCTTTAACTTTGGCAAATCTTAAGTAATTTCATCCGGATTGATGCCCATTTCTTGCAGCTTTTGCCGCAAGATAGCGCTACGCTGACGTTCGGCATCAACTTGGGCGATCGCCTCCTGTGCACGAGCACGTTCGGTATCCACCGCCAATAAAGCTTCGGATTCAGCTTCCTCGGGCGTCAGCACCAGTTCCCCTGCTTGGGTAAAAAACCGCAGCTTTTCCTCTAAAATACCTAAATAAAGCTGCAATTGTTCACTCCAAAGCCATCCTTGCTCATTAGGTTGAATGGCTTGATATTCCCCATTCATCAGGTGAAATCCCTGGAACTCTAAAGTATAGGGATCAAACCAAAAATAATCGGGAGTGCGCCAAATATCTTGGTAAAGCTGTTTTTTTAAGCCTCGATCCGTGTTGGCTGTGCTATCAGAAAGGACCTCGATAATAAAGTTTGGATATTTTCCTTCTTCTTCCCAAATGACCCAACTTTTTCGCTCTCGGCGTTCCGTATCCAAAACTACAAAAAAATCCGGTCCGCGCATTTCTTCCGATTTGCGTTGGCGGGTACTGTAATAGACGCTCATGTTGGCGGCTACAAAAAAATCATTGCGATTTTTCCAAAACCGCTCTAAACAAGCAAGCAGTAGCAGCAGTTGTTTAAGGTGTCGATAACTTTCCAATTGCGGCTCCTCACTCCATAAATCGCCTGGGGGAAAGATAGGAATTTCCGAGGTTTGACTCTGTACCATGTTGGTCTCCCCGTTCATCGTTGTTTTTATCTAGTTTAGCAGATTTTTGCATAAACAAAAGAGGGAGATAGGAAGAACTTGATCGCCTCAAACCCCTACGATTCTAACCTCTGTACAGAATGAGCGGATTCTTTCTAGGAGATAGTTCGGTCAAACCTCTTTAAAGAGGGTGAGTAGCTGGCTTGCTTAGGGTGGGACAAATCATTGAAGGTTGAAGAAAAAGTTTCACTTAAAGCTTACGGTTTGCTCAGTTCCATCAACATGAAAGCCGGGTGAATCGGGGGGTAAGATTGAGGGGTTTATTCCTTCACAATGCAACCGGAGCAATTTTGACTAACCGTGGGGTGATGCCTGCTGTATGGGGAGTGGTTAGGACCCTTGGTAGAGGTTGATGATTCCCGGATATTGATCATGAAGACTTTGAGGCTGATTCCTAAACTGCCGATTTCTCAGGGGTGGGGCTTGAGTTGCCGGTTGAGCAGCCCTAGGAACCCGTTGGGAGCGATCGCGCTGAAAACTATGCAATAGTGGTCAATATCCTGTAAACTAATCACGGATATTCTGTCTATAGCGCTTCAATAACACTCTAAAAAGTACAATGGTTATTCCCGCAATCGCTATCCTGGCGATCGCCTATCCAACCCCAGGGCTAAATTGTTCTGGCTTCCTGAACCTTGCTGACGCCAATCCACCCCTTTATCATCTCTGAACTGCCCTCTCTATAATGACACCCATCAACTCAGCTTTTATGGAAACTATCAGCCAAGCTTTTGCCAGTAAAATAGACGAAATCCTCAAACAATGGAAAATCAAAGTTCGTTTAGATACTAAAATTGAAAACTCAAAAAATCTATCTGAACCTGCCCTGACTAATTTAATCCCTCAAGTTTTAGAGGCGATGACAACGGCTTTGAATGAATCTGAAGAAGATGATTTTGAAATGGTAGCCCAAGCTAGTCTAGAACATGGCGTCAATCGGTTTGAGCATGGTTATGATGCCGCCGAGATTGCCCGAGAATATCGGCTTCTACGTCAAGTAATTTTTTCTCTTTTAAAAGATGAACTGCTCGAATTATCTAATATGGAATCGTATCGAGCCTTTCGGATTATTGATGCCGTCATAGACCAAGCGAGTGCTTATTGCTTTCATCAATTTGTAGAAGAGCGGACCCGAAAACTAGAAAATCTTCAGCAGCAAATTACTAATAATAACGAAGAATTAACGCGGTTACTGAATCTGAGCCAAGAAAGTTTTTCTCAACTGGCCCATGAACTCAAAACGCCTTTAAATTCAATCATGGCTTATTCCCAACTGCTCCTGCGTCAGCAACAAGCCAAAACCGAAGAAGACTCCATCACGATTGAGCGAATTGAGCGAGTTCTGCGCGCTTCTCGACAATTACTACAACTGGTTAATAATTCTTTAGAACTGTCTCAGGTTGATGCGGGGAAAACTCAATTAAATTTGAGAAAAATCGACCTCAATTCGGTAATCGCCACGACCATAGAGACCATTGAACCCCTGGCTCAAGCTAAAGAATTATCAATTATTATTAGCAACGATCGCGCGCCGGAGCAGGTCATTACCGATTTGTCTCGCTTCCAGCAGATTTTAATCAATCTGCTGAGTAATGCAGTCCGCTACACGGAAACAGGCTCAATTACTGTGCTCTGTGAAAGCCTTCCTGATGAAAAATGGTTGCTGGGTATTAGGGATACGGGCATCGGAATTGCTCCAGAAAATATCGAGCGAATTTTTCAGCCATTTTCACGAGTGGCCCAGCGGGTTTCTCAACAAGCTGAGGGCAGTACCGGCTTAGGTTTGACCATTGTCTCCCAACTTGTTGAACTTCTAAAAGGAGAAATTGAAGTCGTTTCTCAAATTGGTGAAGGGTCGGAGTTTGTAATTATTTTCCCCCGGGAAATTAAACTAGATAATCGATAATATTTCTAGCCTGTATCTAATTCGATTACCTGAGCGAAACTTACAGATTGCATTCGCAGATATTTGGTGAAATTATTTCCGAAATTAGAGGCCGAATCGCTTAAGATAATGTAAAAAAAGTTTGTAATTTTGGGCAAGCCTGATGGTGGTTTTTTAAATAAAAAATTATTATGGAAATACCTACAAATTTGACCTATATATTGGTTGGGGAGAGTTTTTTTGAAGTAAAATATCTATTTCCCTTCATCTCTCCCCTAGATTTCTCTTGGAACGTATTGAATCTTCCTGAAGTGGCTCGGCCTTTGTTTCACCCTGAAAACTAATGATATTCCTTGACCTGTTCTCTACTCGATCTCAATTTCACCGGAGAGTAATTTACCCAAGAGTAACTCCCGAGTTAACTTGAGGTTAGTCGTTTTGGCTTGTAATATTTCGATTTGCCGACAGAGGGGGTCAAGGGTTTCGAGAAACTGACGGTGGGTAGCGGAGTCGGGAATGGCGATCGGTAATTGTCGAAACCAGCTAAGATTGATTTCGCGGTACATTAATCCTGATGCGAGGTTAAAAATGCGATCGCGGTTTTCCTTAATCCAAAAATATATATAGTAAGCAGATAACCGCTCATTGGGAATACAGGTGATAAACCCTTGGTTAGTACAAGCCGTGGTGGTATTAATTGCCACCACGCCAATGGTTGCCCGAGAGGTCATCATCACTGAATAGGGGGGGAATGTGCGAATTTTACTGCGCTGCTGCCCTAACTCCGTAATTTTGTGAGTAGAACTGGACACAAACATCGTTCCCGCAGTGGTTAAATCGGTGGTTCGGTACCACACTAATGTTCCATTGGCCCAATATTCGGGCTTTTTCTTGGCTGGGGTATCGCCGCTCATGGTTTCGATCGCCTCACCAATCGGTGCGATCGCCCATCCCACGGGAAACAATTCCTGGCCGGTCACTTGTTGTTCTTCCGGCGTTGCCTCCCGCCATTCTAAATTAGGAATCTGCCATTTCGTGAACCACTCGTGATAGAGACTTTGCGCCATCTGTTCGAGTAGCTTCATCCGCCGTTGGTTGTTAGAAATTAAATCATCATAATCCGTCAGAATGGCTGCTATTTTTTGTTGTTTACCCAAATCTGGATAGGCGACTGGCATTCCTTTGAGTGCATTCAAACTGATATAACACTGAACGACTCCAGCCTTCCTTGCCTGTAACGCATTTTGGAAAATCGGGCCTTTCACCCAGTAATAAAGATAGGGCGACCAAATTAGGGTCTGATTGGGTCTTAAAATAGCAAGACTGCTAGAAATCCCAAATAAGTCCTCGGGTTTAACTAAATAGGGTTCTCCAATACTGCCAATGATTCCAAATAAAATATCCCCGGCTTCTGGCTTGCGAATCGATTGTGCACTTTTACAAAAATAGCGTTCAAAATCCGCTTCTGAAATCCAGTCAACCTTGGAAAGTTTTAACCGTCCCGGTTTAATATTTTTGGCGGTTAAATAAAGAATGCCATTGTCTTGTCTTTTGATTTTGGCATGAGTGCCATCGCCAACAAGACAGACTTCGCCAATCCGTTTTTGCGTCCAATTGTTTCCTTGTTTCACGGTTTTAACTGAAAGGTATAGTACCAGACTCTAGAATTAAGTAGTCCGCAGTCCTGGAAAAAAGGAGAGGAATGAGGAAGTCGGGAGATTATTTGATTGTTCATTCATTTTCAGTCGTCTTTAATAGGCCATCAATCGTTTTAGAAATTCGCCCTTCTAGTTCTCTTGCCTCCACCGTGAGCATCTCGAATTCGGCATGGAGTTCTTGTAATTTTTCATGAAAATCAAAATCGTCTTCGGGTTGGGGGGCGATTCCGACATACCGGCCCGGATTTAAACTATAAGCCTGTTCTGCAATTTCCGAAATCACGGCAATCCGGCACAAACCAGGAACATCTCGATAGATATTGTTCGGAAATGTTTCCTCCCAATTCGGTAAAGTCCCGTAAGCTGGGACCGCAGGATTGTAACGAGTATGTTCCGGTAAAGTCGCCACGGGTTCAACCGATTGTCCGCGATACATTCGGACAATATTCCCTAAAAATTGAATTTGTTCGTCACTAAATTGGCGGTGGGAACGGTAAACGTGCTGATAAAATTGACGGGCGTCGATAAACAGCACTTTATCTTTGCGGGGGTTATTCACTTTGTTGCGATCGAAGAACCAGAGTGTACAGGGTAAGCCGACACTATAGAAAAAGTGAGAACCGACAGCGACGATCGCCTCTAAAACTCCCTCGTGAATCAGCTTTTTGCGAATTTCCAACTCCAGGCCGCGAGCATCGCTGGCGGAATTTGCCATCACAAAACCCGCACGTCCCTTGGCATTTAAGGCACTATAAAATAATTGAATCCACAGATAGTTGGCATTATCAACCCGAGGTAATCCCAACGGAAATCGGGGGTCATTTTTTATCTTTCCTTTATCTACTTTGTCTACATTAAAGGGAGGATTGGCCATGACAAAATCGAATTTACCCACACAATCATGGATATCTTCATAATAAGTATTACTCTGGCGAATATCTCCGTTGAGTCCGTGAATAGCAAGATTCATCAAGCACAATCGAACATTGTCTGCAATTTTCTCTTGTCCATAAATTCCGATGTCAGTGCTAGGATTTTTCTGCCGTTTTTCAACAAAGGAGGCACTTTGGACAAACATTCCCCCACTGCCGCAAGCTGGGTCAAAAATGCGCCCCTGATAGGGTTCGATAATTTCAACAATCAGCTTGACTAAAGAGGTTGGGGTAAAAAATTCACCCCCTTTTTGTCCTTCGCTCATGGCAAAATTGCTGAGGAAGTATTCATAAATTCGCCCAAACGCATCTCCTTCGATATCCAAAGCAATGGTATGAAAGTCCGTTAGCAGTTGCCGGAGGATCTCGTTACTGAGACGGTGGTAAGTTTTGGGGAGGACGTTTTTTAATGCGGGGTTTTCCGCTTCGATCGCCCGCATCGCACTATTGATTTCTTCCCCGAGGTTGGCTTCTGCCGGTCGATTCAGCAGGGACTCAAACCTCGCCTGGAGGGGAATAGATAACACCCGTTCCCGTTCTGCGACGGGGCGATCGCTTGTGCGATAACGCTGTAAAGCTTGGGTAAACTTATAGTCGGCATAGCGCAGGAAAATTAACCCCAGGACCGGCAGGGAATATTCCGACGGTTTGAGTTTGGAATTGGCACGCAATTGATCCGCAGCGTCCCATAGGCGTTTTTCAAGTTGATAGTAGTCTGGCATCGGTAAGTTTTCCCCTATCTGTGAACGGTATTTGAGAGCGTAGACCTTGGATGCTTCCCTCCTTAGGGTGTTGACAGAACTTTTATTGTATGGTAATTCTGGCGCGGAGTCTAATAATTTTTGCTACAAAAAACCCTGGCCCCTTAGAAGGGGTGGGACGATCAAACAAAGCCTCTCCTAGGGGGCTAATTGACGAAAGGCTTGATTCAGTGGGAGTTGGGAGGACTGTTCAGAGAATTAGACTGGATATCAGTCCCTTCTCTGTCTTGAGCCAGGATGACTAAAATTTGTCACGGACATAGGGCGAACGCCGGGGATTCCTGCAAATCGTCGCCTCCCTGTTTAAGGGGGTTAGGGCAGGGATAGGTTTTATATTGCCACAAATGGTGTTACGCTGAGAGTTAAATCTGAACCGTCAGAACTCCAGGCTAGAGGAGTGATTCATCAATCGTTACTTAGGCCCTTTCTCCGCTCTCCCTCCTGCTTTCCCAAATTGAGGCGAGATTTTCGTTCAGGCTTTACTAAAAGTGAGAAAAGGAGCAAGAGAGAGGGGATGTCGTTTGCGGTTGAGAGCAGAATAGGGAGTCCAGTTCTTGGGGTCAGCAAACGCTGACCGATTCAAGAATTCGGTTATCGGGAAAAAACTGGGCTGGTGAGGGCCAACAATAAATAGGCTTTAAACACTGGAAGGGTTATAACCGGCGGGGTGGATGCAGTCAGGGCGGGGGGACAAATGAGGGAAAAGACCGATCGCCTTGATGAACTGGGCAAATGGTAGCCATAATTACTCCTAATCGGGGTAACGATCCGGTAGGGTGGACTTGTTTTGGCGGTGCAGTCTTTGAGAGGACATTCTATGATAACTCTAGGGGGTTTGATTGCCATTAGCGGTTTCACTTGGAGGAGTGGTGGACTCTTGGAGCCTGGACTCTTGTTCAGGGCGTCGGACCCTCCTCAATTGTGTGTTGGAAAATCTCAGACTGTGCAGACAAACCCGGGCAAAAATGGTTTACTAAAAAGGATGGATAGCGTTATCGTGAGAAAGAGGCTTTAGATTCACTTGCTTTTCCAACGGTGGGCATTAACAGTGGCAAATGGCAACCTATCGGGACGGTTACGGCGATCGCTGGTGGTTTATACGGCATTGGGGATGCTCTCCATTGGTGCAATTATTTCTATCATCGGTATCGGCTTCCTTTCTCATCATCTCGACCAGGACCGCCAACAACAGGTACTTTTAGCAGCCCAAACGAAAAGTCAAGCCCTAGAGCAGTATTTCTGGCAGGTGACGGCGATCGCTCAAGAGCTTTCCCTCAATAACACCCTTGAACCATCGAGTCCATCTTTTGGCGTTGATTTAACCTTGGGGTTGCAGTTGAGTTCCCCTCTGTTAGCAGATATCCTCCAACAAGCCCCCAAAATAGCCGGGTTCACTCGGCTCGATCGCCAAGGTGAGGTGATGGTCCAGTTAGGGCAGGAGATTCCCCGGGCTTGGGGGTCAGAATCTGTGGGGGATACCCCTGAAAAAATCTCCTTCCAGCCGGTGCAAGAGGGCAACTCGTCTTATTTGCTCGTCACTGTAGCCCGGGTTAACCCGCCATCCCCAAAACCCCAGGGGAGGGATTTATTTTTATTCACTGTCTCGGAAATCGAAAGAATTTTACAGGAATTTGTCGCGACAGGTCAATCCCTAGAAATTGCCTTAGCACGAGTCAATAATGCCCGGATTGATCGCCTGCTGCCATTCCTCGCTTATACGAATGAAGCGGGTTTGATGCCCCTGGGTCCGAATACTCAGTTGTCGGTATTCCTGAACCAGAATATGACGCACCAGCACAGGGTACAATTTCTGAACAATAGTTTTCCGGGTTCCAAAGCGGTGGCGATCGCACCGATTAAGAGTAGCAACTGGGTGGTGCTGGTACAACTTTCCTCCACTCATGTTGAAGCAGGCATTCGGCAGATGCAGCTTTTAGTTGGAATTACGGTGGTTTTATTACTCTTCGGCACGGGAGTAATCGCCCTTTTGCTATACCCCCTCACGGGTCCGATTCTGATTCATGCGGATCAATTAGAACAGCAGTTGCAAGCGAATATGGCATCGTTGGAAGGGGAACTGCAAGAACGCAAACGCACTGAACGACTCTTAGCCGCACACGCTCGGGAAAGTGCGGTGATTGCCGGGTTAGGACAGTGGGCGCTGGCGGGGATGGAGGTAATGAGTCTGATTCAAGAAGCCGCCGAAGAAGTGCTGCATACCCTCGATAGCGATTGTTGTTGCTTGTGGGAATTGTTAAGCGATCGCCAGGAATTGGCGTTAAAAGCCGGTAGGGGATATTGTCAGGATGAGATCGAGTCGGTAACACTGGGGGTAAATACAGAATCCCAAGTGGGTTATACCCTATTGGTGAATGAACCGATTTTGTCTTTGAATTTCCAGGAGGAAAACCGTTTCACTCCCTCCCCTTTTTTGTTGGAACGCGGTATTCTCAGTGGGATTACAGTGCTGGTACATGGACAAACAGGACCTTATGGCGTTTTAGCGGCTTATAGTACGGAACGCGGGCAGTTTGATGTAGAGGATTTGCACTTTTTGCAGGCGATCGCCAATGTTTTAGCCGCTGCGATCGACCGCCAGAAACGGGAACGCGCCTTGTGTGAGAGTGAAGAACGGTATGCTTTAGCCGTAGCTGGAGCGAATGATGGATTGTGGGATTGGAATTTGCTCACCAACCGGGTGTATTTTTCCCCGCGTTGGAAATCCCTGCTGGGGTATCAGGTGGAAAATGGGGAGAAGATTTCTGAGCATAACTCGGTTTACCGTCCAGAGGAGTGGTTTAGCCGAGTTCATCCGGATGATCTCGACCCCCTGAAACAGGCGATCGCCGATCATCTGGCTGGAGTCACCCCCCACTTCACAAGTGAGCATCGGATTTTAGATGTTCAGGGAGAGTATCGCTGGATGCTGTCTCGTGGTCTGGCGGTGCGAGATCATCAGGGAAAACCCTATCGCATGGCAGGTTCCCAAACCGACATCAGCGATCGCAAAGCCACGGAAGAAGCCAATATCCGCCTCGCTGCCTTTCCCAAATACAATCCCAATCCCGTCCTCGCCTGCGATTTTCAAGGAGAAATAGTCTATGTCAATCCCGCCACCGAACGAGTTTTAGAAGAATTACGCCTGGGACTGGTAACCGGCTTTTTACCCAGGAATCATCGGGAGTTGGTCGTCACCGCCCTCAAGCAGGGAAAATCTGGGTGGCAGGTGGAACGCTTCGTCCAGGATCGGCTGTTTTATTGGTTGTATCACCCAATTCTCTCCCTGAATATTGTGCATATTCACGTTATGGACATCACCGATCGCCAGAATGCCCAAGATACATTACGCCATGAAGCCCTGCACGATAGTCTCACCGGGTTGCCGAATAGGGCCTTTTTCCTCAACCGCCTCACTTCTGCCTTAACTCGCGCCAAAGTTCAACCCGATTATCAGTTTGCAGTGATTTTTCTGGATTTAGACCGATTTAAAGTGGTGAATGACAGTTTAGGGCATTTTATTGGGGATTGCCTGCTCGTTGCTTTAGCCAAACGCCTGCAAAACTGTGTCGGTGCGGGTGATATTTTAGCTCGGTTTGGGGGGGATGAATTTACCATTTTAGTCGAACATATCCCCAATATTGAAACAGCAAGGACCCTGGCTGAACAGATCCAAACTGAACTGATTTCCCCCTTTAATCTGAAAGGTTATGAAGTCTTTACCTCCGCGAGTATTGGCATCGCCCCGAGCAAACAGGCTTATGATCGTCCTGAAGATTTACTCCGGGATGCGGATATTGCCATGTATCGCGCCAAAGCCCGAGGCAAAGCGCGATATGAGGTATTTGACAGTCAAATGTTAGAAAATGCCGTGGCTCAATTAAACTTAGAAAATGATTTGCGGCGCTCTATTCTTAAAAATAGTGACCTGCCTCTCCAAGCTCCTAGACCTCAGCCCCAATTTCTCCCGAAAAAAATCCGCGAATCTACGCCTAATTTTGGGATACCTGATCCTCCGAGTTTAGAAGAAAAAACAGAGAGCCAGCCCAATTTAGAACCGGCAGAATTCCTGCTCCATTATCAACCAATTGTGGCATTAGATACAGGGTTACTCTCAGGGTTTGAAGCCTTAGTGCGCTGGAAACATCCCGAACGCGGGTTAGTATTTCCCGGGGAATTTATCCCGGTGGCAGAAGAAACGGGGTTGATTTTACCCTTGGGGGAATGGGTTTTGCGGGAAGCTTGCCTGCAAATGCAACAGTGGCATGAGCAATTTAATACACCGGAACCGTTGAGTATTAGTGTTAATTTATCGGGACAGCAGTTGGGACAACCGGATTTGTTAGCCCGCATCGATCGCATTTTAGAAGAAACCCATTTAGATCCGAGTAGCTTAAAGTTGGAAATTACGGAAAGTGTGTTAATGGAAAATGCGGCATTAGCAGCGGAGTTACTGGAACAATTGAGGGCGCGGAATATTCATTTGTGCATTGATGATTTTGGGACAGGATATTCTTCCCTGTCTCATCTAGCGCAATTTCCGATTAATACGTTGAAAATTGACAAGTCTTTTGTGATGGGAATGGAGGGGGATAATGAAAGTTCGGAAATTGTCCGGGCGATCGCCACCCTTGCCCATAATCTCGGAATGTACGTCACCGCAGAAGGGGTGGAAAAAGAGCAACATCTAGTACAACTTTGGTCCTTGCACTGCGATTATGGACAGGGGTATTTTTTCTCCCCAGGGTTGGATCGGGTGGCGGCTCAAAAATTGCTAGAACAATCCCCTCGGTGGTAAATCGGTCCCCCATTTTTTGGGGGAATTATTATCACAAAGTCTGCACTATGTCAAGGGTTAAAATAAATCATCCAGAGACGAGGGGAAATCATCTCGGGGCGGGACTTGGCGATCGGCAAACTCCGAAGGGGGGCGATCGCTTATCCAGAGTCCCACCAAACACAGCCACAGTTCCCACACTCGTAAAACTCCTGCCACTTGCGACGGTGGTTTTCCGTATAAACCGGCGATCGCCGATTAATCCAAACCCGCTGCGCCTGCATAGAGGTAGCATGGCAGGAAGGGCAGTAGAACTCATGAGCGTGAACTGCCTTCGTTGTCCATTCCGGTGGAATTGGCTCAAAAGCTTCCATGTCTTAAACTTCACTCATTAAAATGGCCGATCGCTGCCCTAATATTCCCTAATTGCGCGTTATTAGAGTTAAGTTTAATTGCCCGACTCAGGATATCAATTCATATCACTCAGAGGTTCCAGGGTAATTAATTGTTCAATTTCCTGAGTTTGAAAACCCAAAGCCATCGGGTTTTGTGTCCCCAGTAATACTCCTACATCATATAACTCCATAATCATTCCTTCAATGCGTACCCAGTGAACAATTGTCCCCGTCTTTAAATCAATAATCAGCACCCCACAACGGGCCTCGGCATCTTTTTCTTGTAACCTTTCATCTAACAGTAACCCCGAAAATGTCCCATCCCCAGAACGGGGTTTAGACAGTCCGACAATGGCATAATCTTGCCAAAATGCTAATCCTCTGGCATATCCGGGACAAAACGTCACCGATTCAAATTTTCCCGACCCTAAATCCACATAACCAAACTCTCCTGACCCCAGAATTTAATAGCCATAATTTCCCTTGATAAAATCTTGGAGAATGGGGCATACTTAAGCCAGTGAGGATAATTTCATTACTAGCGATATCGATCGCCATACCACCATCTCGGCGGCGATCGCGCCAACCATCCACCACATCAGAACGACTACAAGCCGTCACATAACGCGGTTGTCCATCCATCATTGCCAACCCATTCAAATGACAGCGGTCTTCGTTAATAATTTGGCTAATAAACGGCGGTTTCCATAAAGGTTTACAACTGTGGCGATCGCTGGTTGTCGCCAAACAATTTAATAAGGTACTGATAAAAATTAATTCGCCGGTTTCAGTCACCGCCACATCGTGAACATCAATATCGCCAGTAGTATAGGCAATTCGGGGAATATAAAGTTTGTCATAACCTTGATAAAACTGCCCCGGTTGCAATACGTTATCTAATTGCCATAACTGATACTTTGAACTCAAATAAAGCCGATCGGGAGTACAATACAAACCCATCGCCCGATTAAATTGGCGTTGATAACCACAAATGCTGCCAGTTTCAGGATTAACTCCCAAAAAAGCTAACCAATTGGTTTGATAAGTAGTAAAGGCGAGGCTAATATTTTGTTGTTGTAGCCAAGGAATAAATTCGCGATCGCTGGTCAAAAAAGGACTCGTTGATTGCATCTTTTTATTAATTGTTAGTCGGGGTCAGTCTTACCTGAATTAGTCAATAAATTATTTAACCATAAAAAAGCAAAATTAGGTTGGCAAGGGGAATTGACTTTAAAAATTTTAATAATGGGAATCTGTGTCTAAATATTATTATTAGGTTCACCATCCCATTATGAATATCATAAAGCATCAACTCAAGAAAAGCAATCCCCCTCACCTCTTTTTTGCAGCCACTAAGTGCCACAAACCCAGTTCCTCAAAGAAACCGGGTTTCTATCTTTCTCAGAGTTCAGAGGTCATTCAAGAACCAACCTAAACCACTTCAAAGAAATCCTGCTGGTCAAGGACCGCTATATTCACACCATTAACGATCGCTAGGACCTCATTTCCCACAGAAATCACCGCCCCATTATCCCCTTGAGTGAGAGTTAAGTCATTATAAGTTAACCCTTCAGCTAACCCGATTAAATCCTCGCCATCAGTAAAGTCCACAATCAAATCAACTCCGGTATCTGGGCGAATCACAAAGCGGTCTTGTCCGGCCCCACCGATGAGGATATCATTTCCTAAATCCCCAAATAGCCAATCATTTCCAGCCCCTCCTATCAACAAATCATCATCTTTGCCGCCATAAATCACATCATCTCCATCTTCACCCGTCAAGGTATCATTCCCTTGATTGCCAGAGAGGATATTATTCCCAGAGCCAGCACAGATGATATCATTTCCTTTGTCTCCAAACAGCACATCATCCCCGCTACCACCGATGAGGCTATCATCTCCTTGTCCCCCATGTAGGGTATTGTTTCCGGCTACAGCAAATAGGACATCATTACCTTGATTTCCATTCATAAAATCATTGCCCGGACCGCCAACTAGGGTATCCTGTCCTAAATCGCCGTACATCTCATTATTGCCTGAATTAGCAACAATGTAATCATTTCCTTGTCCCCCATAAACTAAGTCATCCCCGGGACCGGCATCAATGAAATCCTCCCCTTGATTGCCGTGAATGGTATCATTGCCATTCCCCCAAAGATTTGGTCATTTCCGGCTAATCCTTGGATAAAAATCCCCTCGTTTGTTCCAAGGAGAGACTCCGCTTCCTGAGTGCCGATTAGGATATCCGTTCCCGGAGTGCCAGAAATTATGTTCCCCAAGGTTGTCCGAGTTGGCATGGTCACCAACAGGTTACAAATGTCGGGAACATCAGCTAGAATGGAGGCAACATCCACTAGGGGAGTGCTAACTGGATTATTGGCTAGGAACTGATTAAAATAATCCGGTCCAATGGGTCCAAATATTTGGATAATAAAGGGACTGCTCTGGGGCTCTTCTACAGGAGGCTCTTCGCTGCTGGTATCTACAGTTAAGGTAACTTGGGTAGAAGCAACAGAAACATTTCCGGCCTCATCGGTTGCCGTGGCAGTAAAGTTGTAAGTGCCATTTGCTATGGCTGTATCTAGCGTAAATGTCCAGTTTCCACTCGCATCAGCGGTGGCTGTACCGATATTGGTGCCATCTTGCCGGATATTAACGGTACTTCCCGCTTCGGCTGTTCCTGTAATGTCTGGGGTGTTATCATCGGTTGTCCCGTGGTGGTGATAATGGGTGCTGCTGGTGCTGTGACATCAGCAGTGCGAGTTAACTGAGTAGCAGCAGTATTATTATTACCCGCAGTATCTGTAGATTTAGCAGCAGGAATATCAACAGTCACACTTCCATCCGCAGTGGGAGTTACATCAAAGGTGTAAGTTTTAGCATCAACTGTGACGAAGTTGCTGGCAGTGCCATTACCAACCGTAATATCAGTAGCATCAAAGCCGGTGACATCTTCACTAAAAGTAGCGGTGACGGTAAAGGGGGCGTTGACTGTGGCGGCTGAAGTTGATGTTAAAGTAACTGTGGCGGCGAAGTCATATCAGCAGTGCCGAGTCAACTGAGTTGCAGCCGTATTATTATTCCCTACAGAGTATCCGTAGATATGGCAGCAGGAATATCAACAGTCACACTCCCATCCGCAGTGGGAGTTACATCAAGGTGTAAGTCCTCTAGCATCAACTGTGACGAAGTCGTTGGCAGTGCCATTACCAACCGTAATATCAGTCTGCATCAAAACCCGTGACATCTTCACTGAAGGTGGCAGTGACGGTAAATAAACTATTAACCGTGGCGGCTGAAGTTGATGTTAAAGTAACTGTGGGTGCAGTTCAAATCAGCAGTGCGAGTTAACTGAGTTGCAGCAGTATTATCGTTAGTGGCAGTATCCGTAGATGTGGCAGCGGCAATATCAACAGTGACACTCCCATCCGCAGTGGGAGTCACATCGAAAGTGTAGGTTTTGGCATCAACTGTAGCAAACTTGCTGGCACGCCCATCACCAACAAGTGCAGATATCAGTACACTCAAAACCCAGGCACGCCATTTCCACTGAAAGTAGTGGTTAGAGAGGGCGTTGACTGTGGTGGCTTGAAGTTGATGTTAATGCCACTGTCAAGCGGCGGGTGCAACAGTATCAGCAATGGCCAGTTGGAGACAGAGTTGGCCTCCGTTAAATTATTATTACCCAGAGTAATCCGTAGATGTGGCAGCGCAATATCAACAGTCCCACATACATCCCATCCGCAGTGCAAAGTGATATCAAGGTGTAAGTTTTGGCATCAAATGTGACTGCTCAAGCCAGTTGTATGCTATTACCAACCGTAATATCAGTCGCATCAAAACCCGTGACATCTTCACTGAAGGTGGCGGTGACGGTAAATAAACTATTGACTGTGGCGGCTGAAGTTGATGTTAAAGCCACTGTGGGTGCAACAGTATCAGCAGTGCGAGTTAACTGAGTAGCTGCGGTATTATCGTTAGTGGCAGTATCCGTAGATGTGGCAGCGGCAATATCAACAGTCACACTCCCATCCGCAGTGGGAGTCACTCAAAAGTGTAGTTTTGGCATCCCAACTGTGACGAAGTTGCTGGCAGTGCCATTACCAACCGTAATATCAGTAGCATCAAAACCCGTGACATCTTCACTGAAGGTGGCGGTGACGGTAAAGGGGGCGTTGACTGTGGCGGCGGCTGCGGATGTTAAGGTAACTGTGGGGGGAGTAATATCAGCAGTGCGAGTTAACTGAGTTGCAGCAGTATTATCGTTAGTGGCAGTATCCGTAGATGTGGCAGCGGCAATATCAACAGTGACACTTCCATCGGCAGTGGGAGTTACATCAAAGGTGTAGGTTTTGGCATCAACTGTGGCGAAGTTGCTGGCAGTGCCATTACCAACCGTAATATCAGTAGCATCAAAACCCGTGACATCTTCACTGAAGGTGGCGGTGACGGTAAAGGGGGCGTTGACTGTGGCGGCGGCTGCGGATGTTAAGGTAACTGTGGGGGGAGTAATATCAGCAGTGCGAGTTAACTGAGTTGCTGCGGTATTATTGTTAGTGGCAGTATCCGTAGATGTGGCAGCGGCAATATCAACAGTGACACTCCATCCGCAGTGGGAGTTACATCAAAAGTGTAGGTTTTGGCATCAACTGTAGCAAAGTTGCTGGCAGTGCCGTTACTGAGGGTGATGTCGGTGATGTCAAAGCCGATGACATCTTCACTGAAAGTAGCGGTGACGGTAAATGCACTATTAACTGTAGCGGCGGCTGGGGATGTTAAGGTAACTGTGGGTGCAACAGTATCAATAACTATGGCTTTACTACCGCCGAGGGAGTTGGGTGTGGCTAAGGCGGGGAGGGTTAAAAGGAGCCCTCCCAGCCAGTAGCAGCAGTCTCTTTAATTGTGCTGCCGTTGAGAGTGAGAGCCGTTGTGGAGAGATATTCTAAATCAATAGAGGAGTCTCCGGCTTGCACTACATAGTCGAAGGTGAGGGTGGTGGTGCCGCTACCACCAGTATAAGTGGCAAATTGGTCTGTGGTGCCGGTTTCCAGTTGTAGTTGAGGTGTGCCACCTGTGGTATCTACATTCACAGCCGCATCAAAGGTGACGGTGATATTGATAGTGGCACCGACAGCGTAGCTACCATCAGTGGTGGTAGCAGCAGTGACGGCAGTTACTTTGGAGGTGGTGTTGAGGAAGATGGAGGCGTTATCGTCGACGAAGTTCGCCACTGCTAAGTCCGGTTTGCCGTCGCCGTTGATGTCGCCGATGCTGACGGAGCTGGGGTTACTGCCAGTAGCGAAGTCAACTTTGGGGGCGAAGGTGGGGGTGGTGGCTCCGGTGGCGGTGGTGTTGAGGAAGATGGAGGCGGTGCTGTCGAAGCGGTTCGTCACAGCTAAGTCCGGTTTGCCGTCGCCGTTGAAGTTGCCGATGCTGACGGAGTAGGGGTTAAAGCCAGTAGCGAAGTCAACTTTCGGGGCGAAGGTGGGGGTGGTGGCTCCCGTGGCGGTGGTGTTGAGCAGGATGGAGGCGGTACTGTCGTTGCTGTTCGTCACAGCTAAGTCCGGTAAGCCGTCCCCGTTGATGTCGCCGATGCTGACGGAGGTGGGCAAACTGCCAGTGGTGAAGTCTACTTTGGGGGCGAAGGTGGGGGTGGTGGCTCCGGTGGCGGTGGTGTTGAGGAAGATAGAGACGTTATCGTCGATGAAGTTGGTCACTGCTAAGGGATTTCCACAAAATAAAATCTGCAAACTTTACGGGGCATTATAGAAAATGTCTACAAACCATTTACCCAAGTTGTACTGATTTTCTGGCTCTAGGTTTATAAAACGAGTGAGCTTGGTTTCCAGCTCTTTCATCGCTTTACAAGTTAGCTTGACTCCTGTTTGATAGGTCCTATTCACGAGCTTTACTACGGGATTATCGCCTTTCCAAGTCATGGTTTTTGCCCACTGTAAAGCCGTTTGAATATCCTCAAGAATAGTACCATTCCAATGATTTTCTAAAACAGCCCAAGTCCGCTCAATTGGATTATATTTACTGTGATATGGCGGATAGTATGCCAGACGCACGTTGATTTTATAAGTTTCAACAAACTTGACAATGCGGTTCATAAATTGAGTTCTTCGTGAATGATTCTCTGGCCCATTATCTTGTTTGATTAGCAGGGTCTTACACTCCCCAAACATTGAGCCAAACTCTTGCCACCAATCTTCTAAAATATCAACAATGCAATCGCTAGTCACCTTGGATTCTATAAAATATAAAAATAAGTCGTCTGACTGAGGTAAAAGAATCCCATAAGGTATGACTTTACTCTTTGAATTAAAATCATGATCGCAAGCGGATGTTGGGACGCGAGTTTTTCCTTTTCGGGAAAAAGGCCCAATGTTAACGACTGCTTTGCCGTCCATTGATATTTCTAAGGTTGTAGGAGAGAGTGAAGCTTCTTGATTAATCACTTCCATCTGCTCAAAAATTTCATCGGTTTCGGGAATTTTTTTTTGAGGTTGACTTTTTTTCACTTTTTGCGGGTAATAACCTAAGTGGTTAAGTTTTCGTCGTATGGTTTCTGTCGTGGGCAACTCTTCTTCCGTATAGTTTTTTTGGATAATCAGTTGCTTTCTTACTTGTTCGGCGCTCAATCGGGTATATAAACGGCTACTTTTAAATGTCGGGTCCGTTTGACTCTGACTATCTACTATCGATTGAATATCTGCTAAGAGTTCCGGCAAATGTTTTTCAGCTTTTTTGCGACCTCGTGCTTTATAATTATCTACACAAGTTATGCCGGTCTCTAGTTCCCGCACTCCTTTCCTTACTGTATCCCTATCCCATCCCAGTTCTTTGTTAGCTCGACTCTGACCCCCAAACCCCAATTCCTTAACCGTCAGAGCCATAAAACGACGTTTCGCGGCTCCTTTCAATTGCTTTGATGTCTCAATTAATAAAGTTTTCACCGAATCCGTTAATTCCATCTGCGTTCTCCTCAGTCACGGGGTTAATGCTTATTTTATCACGGCGTTGCAGAATTTATTTTCTGGAAATCCCTAAGTCCGGTTTGCCGTCGCCGTTGATGTCGCCGATGCTGACGGAGTAGGGTAAAATGCCAGTTGCAAAGTCAACTTTCGGGGCGAAGGTGGGGGTGGTGGCTCCTGTGGCGGTGGTGTTGAGCAGGATGGAGGCGGTGGCCGCTGTTGGACGTTCGCCACTGCTAAGTCCGGTAAACCGTCGCAGTTGTAGAAGTCGCCGATGCTGACGGAGCTGGGGCCATCGCCAGTAGCAAAGTCTACTTAGGGGCGAAGGTGGGGGTGGTGGCTCCCGTGGCGGTGGTGTTGAGCAGGATGGAGGCGGTGTCGTCGTTGAAGTCCGCCACTGCTAAGTCCGGTAAGCCGTCGCCGTTGATGTCGCCGATGCTGACGGAGCGGGGGCCACCGCCAGTGGTGAAGTCTACTTTAGTGGCGAAGGTGGGGGTGGGTGGCTTTTTCCGTGGCGGTGGTGTTGAGCAGGATGGAGGACGGGTGTTAGCTTGACCGTGTTCCGCCCTGCTAAGTCCGGTAAGCCGTCCCCGTTGATGTCGCCGATGCTGACGGAGCAGCGCCCCAGTGCCAGTAGCGAAGTCTCTTTAGGGGCTAAGCCCAGGATGTCGCTGTAGGTGTTGAGGGCTTTGGCGTTAAAGGGTATTGTGGCTTTGATGTCGCCAGTTTGGACTTCTAGTTTCCAGTTTCCCCCTAATTCGGCGCTACCTGTGGGGGTGGCTGAGGTGGCGATGTTGGCTTCGGTGATTTCACTGAGTCGTTGAGGAAGTTTTGGCCGGTTTCTCCTTTGGCGATTTCGCAGCCATATAATAGGATGTCGGCGTTTTGGGTGAGGGCTTTTCCCCATTGTTTGATTTGGGGGCTGAATTTTTCTAGGTTATGGCTATTGAGGGCTTCGGTGCTGAGGTTGAGGCTGCCTTTGCTGCCGTGGGATAGGATGTGTAGGGCTGCAATATCTTTTTGATTGGCTAGGGCATTAGTTATTTGTTTGATGCCGCTCAAATTTTCATTTTAAATGAAAATTTGAGCGGCATCGGCTTTGTTAATTAGGCTTTGATAGTCTTGTACGGCGGAGTCTACGAAAAGGATTTGCTTGTTCATGTAGATTACCTGATATTTTATAGAATAAGTTTATCATCCCCTTTGGGTATGTCCTAAATATGTAATGATTCGTTATAAGGGTGAATAAAATACCATAAGGCTCCAATATAATTTTCTAATTTTTTAGAATAAAGATAAAGTTTTTTTAACTTGCCGCGAAATTCGCTGCCTTAAGGTATTATTAAATCGTTCAATATGGCTAGTTTTTCCGCTATTTTTGCTCACAGCTTTATGCCGTTTTTTAGGCAATACACATTCGTATGCTTGCCTAAAATCGGTATAACACACAGCACATTGGCGATAAACTGGCGGTAAGGACTCCCATAACTTTTGCGCTGATTTTTGACTGCGATCTCCTTCGTAACACCCAACAATTTCTCGGGTGTTTAAATCTAAAACAAGCCAAACCCATTGTTGATTTTCTTTTTTTTGAACATCGGACTAAAGTTCATCACATTGAATGATGCGTTTTCTGGGGTTTTAGCTGATACTTTAAGTTCTCTAGGAACCTTGGCATACTTGGCGTTCACATATTTTTGAAGCCAAGTTCCAGAAAGTCTAAGGACTCTACATATACCAGCCAAAGGTATTTTTTTAAGTAAAAGTTTATCAACCAGATTTTGTAGGAAATTAGAAATATATTTTTTTGGTTTCCCTCAAGAAACTGTCGCCCACAATCTTTACGTTGATAATTTTGCTTGCCATTATGAATATGACCCTTTTTACGGATGTTATGAGAACCACATCTAGGACAGACTGGTTTAGAGTATTCAAAGTCATTAAATTTTTGGATGGGTTAGAATTTGTCGATTTTTTCAGGTCTTAATTTCTCTAAAATTTCTGACCATAATTTAACATTTTCTATTCCGTAGAGAAATATTTTAATTTTAAATATTTTTTATAAGTCTAGCTTATTAAAAGAGCTATTATTTTTGTTTTATTTTTTATAAACCGCTGAATTTCTATTAGCAATTTATGAGCATCATTACATATTTAGGACAACCCAACTTTGGTCCTTGCACTGTGATTATGGACAGGGGTATTTTTTCTCCCCAGGGTTGGATCGGGTGGCGGCCCAAAAATTGCTAGAACAATCCCCTCGGTGGTAAATCGTGACCCAGTTTCTTAATCCGACTTTTACGCATAAATTGGTAATTTCGTCAAGGATTAAAATAAATCATCCAGAGACGAGGGGAAGTCATCTCGGGGCGGGACTTGGCGATCGGCAAACTCCGAAGGGGGGCGATCGCTACTCCAGGCCCACCAAACACAACCACAGTTCCCACACTCGTAAAACTCCTGCCACTTGCGACGGTGGTTTTCCGTATAAACCGGCGATCG
This sequence comes from uncultured cyanobacterium, assembly GCA_963821735.1. Lineage (GTDB taxonomy): Bacteria > Cyanobacteriota > Cyanobacteriia > Cyanobacteriales > Laspinemataceae > Laspinema. The sequence continues at coordinate 1,140,583 of CAWGFK010000055.1, read as the reverse complement.
CCGGTTAATCCAAACCCGCTGCGCCTGCATAGAGGTCGCATGGCAGGAAGGGCAGTAGAACTCGTGAGCGTGAACTGCCTTCGTTGTCCATTCCGGTGGAATTGGCTCAAAAGCTTCCATGTCTTAAACTTCACTCATTAAAATGGCCGATAGCTGCCCTAATATTCCCTCGAAGGGCTGGTTTGGTCCCAAACCACTCCAAAGGAGGAACGAATCGCACTATCGTATTCTATTGTAGGACGCTCTGGGCGTTTCTTTGCGAGTTCCCCCAAACTCTAAACTATCCCCACTCTCAACCCGAATCTGCCTATCATGGATCCATCACCCGAAATCTTCCGCTTATTAGACTTGATGCCTGCATCGGGTCGGATGCTGTGCAAAATTGTCAATAAACCCCAACAATCCACGGCGATCGCGAGTTCCTTTCCCCTGCCTTGGGCGAGGGAACGCCCGATTTATATTAACTTTGACCTCTGGCGTAAATTATCCAGACCCCAAAGAGACTTGTTACTCCTGAGAACCGTTAGCTGGTTATTGGGGGTGAAATGGTTTAAACCGGACTTATATCAAGGGGTTGTGATTGCTGGATTGTTAGGCACTGTGGTTGAATTGGTCCAAGGAGATGCCGTGGGAGTCGTCACTGCTGGGGGGTTAACGGCCCTAGCGGGCGCTCAAATTTGGCGAAGCACCCACCGCAGCGATCGCGAAATCGAGGCGGATCAATCGGCGATTCAAATTGCCCTGAGAAGAGGCTATAACGAACCGGACGCCGCTAGACATCTGTTGAGTGCGATCGAAACCGTCGCCACCTTAGAAGGCCGACCTGGGTTAGATTTTATGGAACTGATTCGCGTCCAAAACTTACGGGCGATCGCCGGACTTTCCTCCGTCGGCATTCCCGAAGATGGGATTCGGGAATAGGGGAAAAATGCAGGATAAACCATCCAGGTAGCGGGGAAGACAACCGGGTTTTTTCACAAGTTCTAAAAACCCGGTTTCTTGTCCCTGTAGGTGTTGACCTTCTTGAGCAATCTGTTATCGTGGCGCGGGTTCAATCACTTCACGAATCCGATAAATCGGTCGTTTCTGAGATTCGTGATAGGTTCGCATCAATAACTCAGCTAAGAGGCCAAAACTAAACAATTGCACTCCAGCCAAAAACAGGACCACGGCCAAAATCAATAAGGGGCGGTCTCCAATACTTGCCCCAAATCCGAGTTTGAGAATGGTTAAATACAATCCTAATCCAAACCCCAAGACCATAGAAATAATCCCAAACCCTCCAAAAACGTGCATCGGACGGGTGAGAAATTTCTTCATAAAAAAAACTGTCAACAAATCCATCAAGACCCGAATTGTTCGGCCTAATCCATATTTGCTTTGACCATAGCGACGCGCATGATGGCGGACTGGAATTTCGACAATTCTGGCCCCTTCAATAAATGCTAAGGCGGGTAAAAACCGATGCAATTCTCCGTAGAGATTCATATCCGCCACAATTTCCTTGCGGTATGCTTTCAAAGAACAGCCGTAATCGTGCAATTTGACCCCGGTTACTTTGGCAATCATGGCATTAGCAATTTTAGAAGGAAGCAAGCGAGTGAGGGCCGCATCTTGACGCTTTTGACGCCAACCACTGACGAGATCATATCCCTCATTTAATTTCATCACCAGTTCAGGAATATCAGCGGGGTCATTTTGCAAATCCCCATCCAAAGTGACGATAATCGGCGATCGCGCCGACTTAAATCCTGCTGCCATTGCCGCAGTTTGACCATAGTTGCGGCGCAAAATCACTGCTACTAAGTCATTTCGCGTTTTTGCTTCTTGTCTGAGCACTTCGGTGGAGCCATCGGTGGAGCCATCATCCACGCAGATCAGTTCATAATTGAGTTGGGCATCACTGAGGGCTTGGGCGATCGCACTGATCAGGTGCGGCAGACTTTCCACCTCGTTGTGAATAGGAACAACGACGGATACATCTAGGGGGGAAAGCGCCGGTTCGATGTGGGAAGGGTGCAAAGCGGGTGAAATTTCCATTTATCTGTAATAATCAAACTCAATAGTGGGATTTTCCCTTCGGGGTAACACCGATGAACAAGTGGAATCAATCTGGATGACAGGAATATCGAACCCCAAGGACAAAGTATCTATTATGACGCCTTGCTTGGGTTTTTGAAAGGGTCTGTGATTTTATCTCCATCTCATGATGTCATGTTTGAGGGAAATTGCCCCCAGTCTGCCCTTATCAAAAATTTTACCCTCCAGTGGAGTCTGGCTACTTTGCCCTCGGACGACGATACAGGAAAGGTTAGAAACTGGGTTTTTCACAACCCACTGCCGTAAAAGCAGCCAATCTAGGCAAACCCTGGATTGTTTGTCCAGGGAATATCGCTAGTTTAAATGAATTTGACCGAGAGAAAGTCAGATTTCTGGCTCTCATTACCCGATGATCAGTCTTGGATCCATTGTCAGGATGATTTTGTCAGGATGATTTGGTTTCGCCAGATCAGACTGGAACAATACTGTAGTCAATATTGGGTAAAATTTTGAGGAGTGATTTTTTTACTTAAGGGAAATAAACTCCGCAATGGTGACTATTAGGACACCGAATTAATTGAGTTAAATCTTTCCTTGCTGTAGAAGTTTTTCTGGAAATAGGAAATAGTTTTAATCCCCTTACTGTTTAGTTTTCATGTTTGTCTATCAACCTTAATGTCATGACTTTAAAAACTGTTGATTCTATTTTATCCCGTGCTTTAGCGGGAACCGATATTTCTCCAGCAGAAGCGGCGATTTTACTCCAGCAAACCGACCCGGAACAGGTGAATGCCATTGCCCAGGTTGCGGACGAACTCCGGCAGAAACAAGTGGGCAATCCGGTCACTTACGTGATCAATCGCAATATTAACTTTACCAATATCTGCGAGCAACATTGTAGTTTCTGTGCCTTTCGTCGCGATGCGGATGAAGACGGAGCATTTTGGCTCGATTGGGGAAAAATTATTGAAAAAACTACCGATGCAGTGCAACGGGGAGCAACCGAAATTTGTATGCAGGGCGGCTTGCATTTGGAGGCTAAAATTGATGGGAAATCTTTGCCTTATTATCTGAAGTTGGTAAGAACCATTAAAGATGAATTTCCGGATTTACATTTGCACGCTTTTTCTCCTCAAGAAGTGCAGTTTATTGCCCGGGAAGACCAGATTACCTATGAAGAAACGATCGCCGCGTTGCAAGAGGCGGGAGTGGGTTCCATGCCGGGAACTGCTGCGGAAGTCTTGGACGATCGCATCCGAAATATTATTTGCCCGGAAAAAATTAATAGCGAAACTTGGCTAGAAATTGTCAGTACAGCCCATCGCTTAGGATTACCTACAACGAGCACGATGTTGTGCGGACATATTGAAACACCGCAGCAACAAATCGACCATTTGGAAAAATTGCGATCGCTCCAAAAAACTGCCTGCGATCGCAACTATCCCGCCAAAATTACCGAATTTATTTTACTCCCCTTTGTTGGAGAACAAGCCCCCGCCCCCTTACGCCGTCGTGTCGGTCGAGATCAACCCATTCTCGCGAATACCTTGCTCCTCACAGCAGTTTCCCGAATCTTCCTTGGCAACTGGATTTCCAATCATCAACCGAGTTGGGTAAAACTGGGATTAGAGGGTGCAATAACCGCCCTCAACTGGGGATGCAATGATATTGGCGGCACGTTAATGGAAGAACATATTACGACAATGGCCGGGGCAAAAGGGGGAAGCTGTATGGAACCCGAAACCCTGCGATCGGCGATTACCGGAATTAACCGCCCTTACCAACAACGAAATACCCTTTATCACCCCATAACTGCCCCAATTTGCTCTTAAAAAAATGTCACGACCCGAGTCCAAAGAAAATCACCCCGTTTAGGCTAAATCCGATGAAACCAACCGGAACTGAGTTGGACTCTAATCCCGTCTAGGGCATCAGCATAGTAAGGGTTAAAACCTGGGTTTTTTGAAAAACCCTCTAACAATTTGCGGCTTTCTATGGGCGGTGAAACCGGGTTTTTGTTGGGTTTATCGAATACTGTACCCCCGGACAAAAGATTCACCCCAAGGATGTAAAATAGGTTCTGAAATTTTTACTTCAAAAAACAGAGGTTCCCTCCCGTTGATTATTCCCCTTGCTGATTGCGGTATCCCCCACCAGCAGGGGTGTGTCTCTGGACGGATCCCACATTTTGGAGAATTGGGGGAGGATACCCCGAAAGAAAGCAACAGTTTGCGTTAAATTGTCAATTGCACTCCTGACCCTCGGTAACATCATGTCTGAGACTAACTCTGAGACCCAAGACACCAAAGAGACCCCAAAACTCAAACTGGAGAAACAGAAAGTTTCCATCGGGATCGCCGCTGTTGCTGCGGTCCTGTTAATCGGTGGCGCGATTACGGCATTCTGGTCGATCGCCCAAAAACGGCCTTTACCCGAGATTCCAGTGGGTGCCGAACTGATTCCTGAAGATGCTTTGATGACTGTTTCCCTGACTACCGATGCGGGACAGTGGCAAAGAATGCGCGAATTTGGCACCCCGGAAAGCCAACAGTTACTGGATAATTACCTAGTGCAGTTGCGCGATCGCTACCTCACCGCCAATGGTTTCCAGTATGAAGAAGACATTCAACCTTGGGTAGGGTCTGAAGTTACCCTGGGGTTTTTACCCCCCTTCCCAGTGAATGCCGCAGGGGAAGATAACGAAATGGTGCCACCTCCGGCAGCATTTTCCGGTCGTCAGTCTCTGCTGATGGTGTTACCGATCGCCAATCCTAGTCGCGCCAAGGAAATTCTAGAATCCGCCCAACCTCCACAAGGCGGCAGATGGGTCCCTCGAACTTACAAAAATATAGAAATTAAAGAAACCCAAGGGGTGCCGGATGAGAATCGCTTTTCAGTCACCGTCATCGATGGCAGCTATTTAGCGATCGCCAAGGATAGTGAAACCATCAACCGGGCGATCGACACCTTCCTCGGCGGACCCTCCATCGTCGATGCACCGGGTGCGATCGCTGCATGGCAAAAAATCGAAACCCCCCGACCCTTTGGCCGTTTTTATGTGAACGTCCCCGTCGCTGCGGCAGTTGCCTCGTTAAACTCCGATCGCGCTGTGCCTGAAGAAATTGCCCAGCAGCAACAAAGCCAAGGATTCGCCACCAGTATCACCCTCCAACCGGAAGGGATTGCCTTTGATACCGTAGCATGGCTCAAACCCGACAGCGAACGGAAATATGCGGTCGAAAATAACGCCAAAACCATGACAACGCGCCTCCCTGCGGACACTCTAATGATGATGTCCGGAGGCAATTTACAGCGAGTCTGGGAAGATTATAGCCAAGGGGTGGCTACCAATCCCCTGGCACCGATTAATCCAGAGTGGTTGCAAACTGCCATCCGCAATACCACGACCCTGGATTTAGAAAAAGACTTACTCCCCTGGATGCAGGGAGAATTTTCCCTGGCGATGTTGCCACCGGGAGAAAACAACTCCTCGTTTTTTCCCGTCGGGGTGGTATTAATGGTCCAAGCCAGCGATCGCCGTGCGGGGGAGGCGACTCTCTCTAAGCTGGATCAGGTCATGAGTGAACAATATAACTTCAATGTTGAACGGGTTGAGATTGGCGAACAGCCTATCGTCAAATGGACGGCGCAAAATGGTTCCGTGAGCGTCAACCACGGGTGGTTAGATGGGAATGTCGCCTTTATCAGTGTTTTGGCCCCCGTAGCTGAGAGAATCGCCCCCAAACCGCAAACTCCCCTGGGGATGAGTCAGCAATTCCAAAGCGTGGTCCCGTTAGAGTTGACTCCTAACAATGGGCATTTTTTCGTGGATATGGAACGCACCCTCAATCAGAATACTCCCGCCTGGTTGCAACTGCCTCCCCAACAACAAATCGCCATTAATGCCATGCGGGCGATCGGGGTGACTGCGGCAATTGAAAACCAACGCACCACTCGTTATCAAGTGTTTGTGGCGATGAAAAAAGCGGGTAATCCCCAACCTCTCCCCGGTGCCACCCTTCCCAGCGCACAACCGACGACCCCATCTCCTGCGCCTGAAGCACAACCCACTCCGGAGGCAGAGACTCCCAGTACCCCAGAGTAATAGTTTCTAAAAACCTACACCCTCAAGGGTGGGGCTACACGAACGAAGCCTGCCTCCGCAGGCTGAAGACTAACCAATCCGGTACTTGTAGGCTTTAACCCCCACCCATCAAGGTGCAAGTTTTTCCACCCCCTTTATTCTTTAGCCCGCGCAGGCGGGCTTTGTCCGTATAGCCCCACCCTTGAGGGTGCGGGTTTTTTGGATATTTTATTTTTTGGAGTTCCCTGAGCCCGCGCAGGCGGGCTTTGTCCGTATAGCCCCACCCTTGAGGGTGCGGGTTTTTTGGATATTTTATTTTTTGGAGTTCCACTCGAAGCCCCGCGCAGGCGGGCTTTGTCCGTGTAGCCCCACCCTTGAGGGTGCGGGTTTTTCTCCCAGTGCGATCGCCTCTGAAAACTCTGATGCCAAATTCATAGGTTTGAGCCGCCACAAGAATGGTTAGGATGGAAATAACTAGAATGTCTCAATCTAAACCGATGGGAGAATGCTTGTGGACCTCAGTAGCCTTCAGAATTGGCTAGACAATACATCCTTCTGCGTCCTATTCATCACTATGTTGTTGTATTGGATAGGTGCAGCATTTCCGGGAATTCCCGCTTTGTGGCCCTTGGGGACCAGTGGCATGGCGATCGCCAATCTCTGCATCGCCACCTTACTCGGTGCCAGATGGATCGAAGCGGGGTATTTTCCCTTAAGTAACCTCTATGAATCCCTATTTTTCCTCGTCTGGGGAATTACCGCGATTCATCTAATTGCGGAAAATATGAGCCGCAGTCGGTTAGTTGGAGTTGCCACTTCCCCAGTGGCAATGGCGATTACCGCCTTTGCCGCCCTCACTTTACCCGGGGAAATGCAGCAATCAGCACCCCTCGTCCCGGCGTTGAAATCTAACTGGTTAATGATGCACGTCAGCGTCATGATGCTCAGTTATGCCACCCTGATGGTGGGTTCTTTGCTGGCGATCGCCTTCTTAGTGGTGACTCGGGGTCAAAATATCGAACTGCGGGGGAGTTCCATTGGGAATGGGTCCTATCGCAGCGATCGTTACCGTCTCCAACGTGCAGGAACCCCGATTCCCGCAATCGATCCAACCCCCACCCCGGAATTTGCCAACGAATTCTCCGGCAACAACAACGGCAAGGGTCTCAGTGGCAACGTTGCCTTACTTGATGTCGTGCAAGTTGAAACCCCCGCACAACCCGCTACCGCAACCCTCCAACCCGCCCTCTCTCCCCAACGCCTCAGTCTCGCCGATACCCTGGATAACATCAGTTATCGGATTATCGGATTAGGATTTCCCCTCCTCACCATTGGTATCATTGCCGGTGGAGTTTGGGCAAATGAAGCATGGGGTTCCTACTGGAGTTGGGACCCGAAAGAAACCTGGGCATTAATTACCTGGTTAGTCTTTGCCGCCTATCTTCATGCGCGCATTACCCGAGGTTGGCAAGGACGAAAACCAGCAATTTTAGCCGCCGCTGGGTTTGTCGTAGTCTGGATCTGTTATCTTGGGGTCAATCTTTTGGGTAAAGGGCTGCATTCCTACGGTTGGTTTTTCTAAACCGTCAGCACAAAGCGGTCATGGGGTCCCATCAGGAGTCGCTCTCAGTGGGCGATCGCCAGGGTCGAGGGAGACTGAATATCCACCCCATAACCGCAGCCGGGAAACTGTCAAATTAATAGAACGCGGAGATAGAAATGGATCAGCGATTTGAGGCGCTCGGAAATGAAGACGTCCTGTCTACCAGTGGCAGCAATCTGATGTTTCAATGCACGTTCAAAGTCAGTGAACTCATGGACTTGCTGCAAACAAAATTAGAAGAAGAAAGTTTATTTACCGAGGGCTTAGAATGTGAAGTGTTAAGTCCAGGCAAATACTGGCGACGAGGAAAAGTTCAACTGCGTCTTGAATTTTGCCCCGAAGACAGTAACCCTGGTCAAAATCATCTCAGCGGTTTTCCAGAACCTTCTACCATCAAACAGGAATAATTGGCAATTCTTTTTCTCATCACCTTAGCTGGGAAAAAGATACAGGATTGGCTAAGGTTATATAGCAACTGTTCGCTCAATTTTCTTATCCAATCTGAATTCAGCAAGACAACCAATAGGGTGCGTTACACTACTTAAACGCACCCTATTTCATGGAAAATTCCATTAACCTAACCTTACTATTTTGTGTACCTCATATAAAGGAGAGACAAAATTATGGATGATAACTGGATCATTCTTGCATCAAGAAGACGATGTAATTTCTCAAAAATCCAACTCCCAGAATAATCGAGACATTTTCCTGATATTTTACTGGGTTAGAAATCCTCGGGTATTTGCGCGAAAGATTAAGTGAAGATGAGGAAGCTTTTATCGATGGGTTTCAGTGTAAAGTCCTCCAACCGGGGAAGAAATGGCAGACTGGCAAAATTAGAATCAATGTCGAATTTTGCCCGGATAAACCCACAGAACCCGATTCCACCCCTGGATGAATTCGGAAAATTGGACCGTTAGAATTTAGCAGAAGTTACGCTAATAAAAGGTAGCTTTGCTCAAAGATTAAATATTTGTCAATCCTCTGGCGGATTCTAACTTTAGACTGCATCTCCTTAGTTGCGCTAAAGTCGAGTAAGGAGATGCAACTGAAGAAAAATAGCGGACCAATCTCTATCACAAGGAGAAATCAAATATGGATAATAAAGTGGATAAATTTAGATTTAGAAGACGGATGTAATTTCTCAACAATCAAATCCACAGAAAATGAGATTTGCCCGATTTTTTTACACTGAGTAGCACTGCTTGAATACTGGCAGCGTCAAACTGAGTGAAGTATTAAAAAACTTTTTTCTCAATGGGTGTGAATGTCAAGTTCTCCAACCTGGAAAAGGATGGCAAACTGGCAAAATTAAAATCCATGTCGAATTTTGTCCCGGATCGACCCCACAGAACCGGAATCTCCACTGGATGAAATTCGGAAAATGGACAGTTAGGATAAACAACCGATGCTCAATTCCCTATGACTCAATGGACGCCTCTCCATGTCAAACTCCATCGCACTTTGCGACAGCGCGGGTTATTGTTACCGGGCGATCGCATTTTAATTGCCGTTTCCGGTGGACAAGACTCCCTCTGTTTAGCCCAATTGCTGTTAGATTTACAACCGAAATGGAATTGGCATCTGGCGATCGCCCATTGTGATCATCAGTGGCGTAGCGATTCCACTCCCAATGCCAAATATGTGGAAACTCTCACAAACCAGTGGCAGTTACCCTTTTTCCTCCAAACTGCTGGCACTGAAGTCCCGCACACGGAAGCTGGTGCGCGAGAATGGCGCTATCATGCCTTAAGTGCGACTGCCCAAGCCGAAGGTTATCCCACCCTCGTCACGGGTCACACTCAGAGCGATCGGGCAGAAACCCTGCTGTTTAACTTAATGCGGGGCACCGGTGCCGATGGATTACAAGCCCTATCTTGGGACCGCTATCTCACTCCCACCCTGCGCCTGGTACGTCCCCTCCTCGAAGTTAGCCGTCAAGAAACCGGCACGTTTTGTCACCAACGTGAGATTACAATTTGGGAAGACGCCACTAATTTGGATATCACTTATTCCCGCAACCGCATCCGTCAAGAGTTGCTTCCTTATCTCACAAAACAGTTTAACCCCAGTGTAGAGCAACATCTCGCACAAACGGCGGAACTTTTACGCGCTGATGTGGAGTATTTAGAAACTCAAGCGCGGGAACTGTTGGAACAAGCTAAATCACAAAGTGAGCCAATTGTCAAGGGGGAATTTGCTGGGATTACCCAGAGAATCAATCGGCGCATTGTGGGGGCTGCACCCCTGGCCCTCCAGCGCCGTGCCCTGCGGCAACTGTTGCGACAACTGTTACCGAAAGCGCCGAATTACGAGCAAGTGGAGAAAATGACCGCCTTAATTCAGGCCCCTAATCAAACTCAAACCGACCCGTTTCCCGGAGGGGCGATCGCCCGGGTCGAGGGAGATTGGATCATCCTCACCCCCCAGAGGAGTTGAAGGGACTGCTGCGAGCACCCCCTTCCCTGGAGATGCTTACGATGCCGCCAATTCAGCCGACTGGGAACTCATTAACCCCATCAGGAGTTCTCGCATCTGAGCGACTGCCTGCTGTTGATGACCCTCGGTTTCCTGGACCTGAGTCAACAAGGTGCTGACTTCTTCCAATTTGGCCTTGAGTTCATTCAGCTTATCTTGCATCGGCTGCAACATCTCCTCATAATTGGTAACCCGACCGCGCAAGAGGGCCGCGCTAGAGCGTTGTTGAGCCAACTGTGCCTCCAACTGCTCGATCGCCTGCCGTTTTCCGTCCATTTGATTGGCGCGATCGCTCACCTGACCCTGAACCTCCTCCAGAGACTGTCGAGTGCGATCGATCTCCTGTTTAATCTGAGCCAACTGCTCATCCAAGGTTTGTTTCTGTTGGTCAATTTGGGCCAACACCGGATCCAGAGGTTGTGCTGGCTTAATCGGCGTCGGATCACCATGACCTTGACGACGCGCCAAAACCGCTTGGTGTTGAGTCAAGGTTTCTTGACGTTCCCGGAGATTTCGGCGCTGACCCACCAAAGTTTGGTCTAACATTTGATAAGCTTCCTGCTCATCGGTCAGATTGCGCTGAATATTCCAGCGATCGGAGTCATTGGCATTCGCCAACTGTCGCTCTAGATCTTGAATCGTCTCCCGCTGTAACTTCAACTCCTCTTCTTGACCATTCACAAATTGAAAGATTTTATCCAAATCTTGCTGGAGATTTTGTGCCAACCCTTGCAGTTCTTCAATTGGCATCCGTTCCAGGGCTTCTATATCCACCTTTTGAACCACAGCCACCTGCTCAAACATCTCCGAAAGTTGAACCAATTGTTCTCGTAACTGAACTTGATTCTTCACCTGAGCATCCAGAGTATTCGCATGGGTTTGCTGAATCGAAAGGGTTTTTTCCAGGAGTTTTAACTGGTAGTGAGCCTCAGCTAGATCTCCCTGATTGTGTTCCCACTCTTGACGCAAGCGCCCTAATTCTTGTTGTTTGACTTCCGTTTCCTGTTCTTCTCCCTGCGCTTGGGAGCGATGTTGTTCCAGCCGTTGCCAGTGTTCGTCAAGAACAGCCTGCTGTGAGGAAATCTGTTCGAGGACCGCTGCAATCTGTTCTCCAAGGGAAGCTGTTGGCGGGGTCGTTTGGGTCAAATAATCGAGCAATTCTTGAATGTGAGTGGCGAGTCCCTCATCCATCTTAACGGACTGTTGGGAGTCAGCCAGTTGTGCCTCCATGCTCTGTTTTTCAGACTGGAGTTTTTCCAGAGCCGCATCGAGTTCCTGCTGCTTGGCTTGCAGTTCATCGCGAATGCGTTGTGCTTCTTCCGAGGAGCCTTGAATTTCCTGGCGTTGGGACTCCAGTTGAGCAATTTCTTCTTCTCGAACTTGAAGTTCCATTTCCCGGCGCTGGAGTTCCTGACTTTGGTAAGTCAGCGACTGCATCCACTGCTCAATTTCTTCTTCCTTGGTTTTAATTTTCTCTTGGCCTCGGGAGAATCCCTGCAAAATACTGACGAGACGATTAGCCGCCTCTTCAATATTGCCTTTAATTTGTTTATTAGGACTCAGATCGACGAGTACCAGAGTCCCCGCATTCAAATTATTGGCATCGTCCGCTGGGATCGTCTCGGATCCGGGTACTGCCGTCCAACTTTGCTCACCTCGCTGACAGGCGAGTAGTTTGAGTTCAGCTTTACCGCTACCCAGGCCAAAGCCGCTTTTCTGTTTTTGTACTTCTGCTAGATAAAGCACGCCGATCTTCCTCTTCCGTTTCTATGCCGAATTCTGATCTCAACCAATACTTTGATACGTTTTTGCTAACCTAAGTTAACCGATGAATTAGGTGAAGGCTGGCCTTAACCCAACCGTATCAATTTCCGAAACAATTGGGTCTTTCTTGCTTAACAAAAAGCAAGGGGTAACCGTTATGAAACTCTGTTTGGGTAACCCGTTGTTTCGGGTAAATACTCCTAAACCATCAGGATACATTCTTTGGGGTTTAAGAGCCAACTTGGGTAACAATCCGGTTGTGACTTTATCCATTCGACTGCTATACTCATGTTGATGAATCTGTGCCTCCTTCTTTGACCCTGTTTGGCTCGATGTTAGTGCTAGATCAGCAGTCTTCTTAACGGTAGATATTTTAATGTGAGGGGGGACTGATTTAACCCGTTGGATCAGGGTATTTAAAATAATTGGGGTGATGGCTATATCCGCCCCTATCTGGACTAATAATAATTGAACTAATGTCAGCTTAGGGATATCAGTTGGGCCTAACTTCCCGGAGTCTGATCCACTTATTTTTTTGAGGGAGAGAACACAATCAAAGTTAGCAGACAATGACCGGATTAATTGCATCCCGTGAATGGGATTCAACGGAATAAATTCTGGGCTTTTGGGCATTTTTGGTGCGGTTGATGTGGCCTTCATCTGTTAAAAACCTGTCTGAAACCCCGGGGGTTATGGCGAAAAGGGGGATGGATTTTTTCGGGGATCTAATTCCGTTGGAACTCTCCGAAACCTGGATATGCTCTTTCAAACCGGGTTACCTAGATGTCTGATTTGGGAGACGAGTCTGGCAACTGCTGAACAAGCCTATCATCTGAACTAGGGGGTATTCATTAAGTGTTTACCCGGTAATGGTGTGATTGGCTTTTTTCAGCATTTTAGCCGGTCTGGGTTAGCATCAGTATCCTTCCCATTGGGAGGGTTGCTGACATCTCATAAGCCTATTGGGGGAGATTCCCCAAACTTTAACTGCGTTGAGTGCAGTTGAGTGCAGTCGTATTATGGCCTACCTAAATGGTAGCGTATCTTAGCATTTGTTAGCATAAGCATAAGCTAACCTGTTAATCAACCCTAACGATGACTTTAGTTGGACGGGAAGCTCAGTTTTTTAACCTCCGGTGAATGGTTAGAATGATCTGGGTTGGTTTAGGATGACTCGACTTCAATCGATCCCCGAGGGGCGATCCCCGAGGGGCGATCGCTGCGCCGATCCCTAAATAGTAAACCAGACCGGGGAGAAGTTAGGCCAGCGATCGCCGAGCTTAATTGAGGCGATCGCCTCAATCAAGTGGGGAGAGGTTGACCTATAATCAGAACGAACACTATAGATCGCTCCGGTGAAGAACCCTAGCTGGGTCAGTTGCCGAGCCATCTGCTGTAGTCTGCGCTTTTAGGATTCAAGCAGCGCCGGGGAGAGTGGCGGTCCCAGAAGCCCGACTGGACCTTCTGGCTTACCCTGCACCCACCGCTGGCAACGAAAAAAGTCTAAAAAATTGGAACACACAGATGGCAGCTACGGGTCAGAACCTATAAAGGCGTATCATACCCTATCAGGGAAGCGATCGCATAAGGTCAGACTAGGTTGAGTAGTAGAACCCGGAACCTCCAATCGGCCCAAGAACCGGGAGAAAAAGAAAATTTTGTTCTATTGTATCAGGCCCAGGACCGTTTAAAGCCAATTGTTGCACCACCCGCCAACCCGGGAGTTGTAACCCCCCAGATTTCTGGGGTGGGAATAGGTCAGGCGAGGAGATCATCCCGCTTATTCGCGCATCATAACAATCGGTGTTCACCGTTCCACTACCGGGGAATAAGACGGTACAGTAATAAAGATAGTTGTGGCAATTTTAATCGGGCTGCTCTTACCCTGCACCTCAAATAGAGGCTGATCTTCTTTGAAGATCCAAACTCAAGGCAGGGTCAAGATGCCACAACCGTCTCAAAACAACTACCCCGATGAGAGGTCTTGCAATTTTGCTTATATGATGATATGGAAATCTGCTTGTCATGGTCTGTCACTGATGCTGTGTTAGGTCCGCTCAAGCATTTTAAAAGTGCTGGATCAACGGGGCTACAGCAATACAGCCTTCTGGGCTAACGCAGGAGTATCACTTGATTTCAGGGATTCCCCAGGCAGACCATTCTTCTCGCAGCACTTTCGATTGTAGCTGCCTGCTTGACTCGGAATCAATGAAATAGTGCCGCCCAAGTTCCCTGCTCTAAATCAACAGGGATTCCAGGCATCCCGTACTTTCAGGTGAACAGTGTATTCCCCACCCCTGCGGGCCTTACAGCACGATCGGGTTCAAACGGTTTTAAGGAGAAAATTTTAGTGGCATGCAGGGAAATTTGAATGAAATCGATATTCGGAGCATTCTACAACTCATTGAACTGGGACAGCGAACCGGAGAACTGTTTGTAGAAGCCTACGGGATTAACTCCGGCAATACCTGTGGCGGACGTGATAACGTGCGTGACTCCTTGGTGTATCGCTATCCTTACCGAGATAAGCGATCGCGCTCCTGTGACCAATCCTGGTTTGTGTTCTTCTCCAATGGACAAATTATTTATGCGGCCAATACGGATACCAGCTTATCCCGATTGCGCGACTTCCTGCGGCGCTATAACGCAGAATCCGCCTTAGATAGCATCACCAACCTCTCCATTTCTGCAACCAATGCCCTAGAATATGGCTATTTATGGGCCTTACTCGAAAACCACATCCTCACCCCAGCGCAAGGACGTAGCATCATTCAGGGCATGGTTCGTGAAACCCTCTTCGATCTCCTCAGCCTCCACCAAGGCTCCTTTATATTTGAAATGGGTCCCGCACTCGCCCCGCAACTGACCACCCTGGAGATTGCGCCCCTCGTGACCAAAATTATCAAGCAAGTCCAGGAGTGGAAACAGTTTCATCCCCATATCCAATCCCCCAATCAATGCCCGGTGATCTCCGATGCCGCCCAGATGCGCGAAGCCCTTCCAGAAAATACCTTTAATAACCTCAATCGCTGGGCAGATGGGACCACCAACCTCCGCCAAATGTCTCGCTACCTGAATCGGGATATCTTAACCGTCGCCCGTGCCATCTATCCCTTCGTTCAGTTGGGATTGGTCCAACTCTTTTATCCCAACTCATCCTTGAATGGCAACGGGTTGGAAGAATGCGATGTCGATCCGGGATTTAAAATTCCCCGGGTGGTCTGTATCGAAGATGACATGACTGTGGGGAAAACCGTGGAAGCCATCCTCGCCCAATATGGGTATGAAGTAACCGCCTTGATGAATCCCCTCAAAGCCCTGAGTTTAGTCTTCCAACTCAAACCTGACCTGATCCTGTGCGATATTACCATGCCCGAACTGGATGGGTATGAAATCTGTGCCATGCTTCGTCATAGCAGCGCCTTTCGCCAGACCCCGATTGTGATGCTCACGGGCAAAGATGGCTTTATCGATCGCGTCAAAGCTAGGATGGTGGGAGCCACAGACTATCTCACCAAACCCTTCGGGGAAAGTGAACTCTTAACCATTGTCGAAAAATATATTGGTCCCGGTGACCCCGATGTTCCTGAACCCGACCGGGTATTAGCTGAGGTGATCGAAGCCGAACTCTAGTCTCTAGGAGGGATGCTCATTGGAATATTCAGCCTGCGGAGGCGATCGCCGCCAAGGTCAAGGGCCAGTCACCCCCTGGGCGATCGCGGCTCAAGGCGAGTTCAACGGGAGTCCGTTCGGACTGCTGAGGTTAAAAACCGGGTTTCCACTCCCGGGAATCTCAAACGCTCCCCTCGGACTAAAACATCAGAAACTTTTGGAAACTAGAATCCCAGTCGGTTTAGATTCGGGAGCGTGAAGAGGTAAACTATCATTAGGACCAAACCGGGCCAACGAACGCTCTTTTCAAAGAAAGGGTCCCGAACCAGAGGCTGCTCGTTCGTTCCCCTCGGCTCGTTGGACCACCACCCAGGCCCCTTGAAGCCAACCGGCGATCGCACCGGAGGCTCATCGGCTCTTTGAATACCCCCAACAGTGGGTTACCCAAATTGACCGCACCCGAGGATGGGGGGTGAAAGCCTTAATGTTCCTGCGTGCTTTGGGGCCAATATAATAGGATTTATTTCTAATTTTCCAAGGAAAACTACCTGTCACCCACTGTGTTGAAGACGCTTGCCCTGTTAAACCCATCCCTCAAATGTCTCCGGTTGCATCATCTGGAGGCAGGGGGACTAAGACAAGCACGCCGCCAAAGGGGCGGTCCCATTAATCTATTTAAAGAGCTTTTCACCGAAGGGAAGTTATGAGTACAGTTCTGGTTGTAGAAGATAGCGTCACGCAACGGGAGATGATCTCAACCCTACTGAAAGAGAGTGGATTGAATGTTACCGTAGCAAGTGATGGCTTAGAAGCCCTGGAACGAATTCAGGAGACCTGCCCGGATCTCGTGGTACTCGATATTGTGATGCCTCGGATGAATGGCTACGAAGTTTGTCGTCGTCTTAAGGCTGATCCTAAAACCCAAAACGTTCCAGTGGTTATGTGTTCATCGAAAGGTGAAGAATTTGATCGGTATTGGGGCATGAAGCAAGGCGCGGATGCTTACATTGCCAAACCGTTCCAACCCACTGAACTGGTGGGAACGGTCAAACAGCTACTCAGAAGATAGGGGACTGGCAATCATGGTGGGTAATCCAGACTTTTTAACGGGGATTGGTTTAGAACAAGCACCGGAATTTCAAGAATTAGAAAGCCCGGAAGGGGAGTTGCATCTTCGTTTTTTCGTGCCGTCCGGCAATGAATTTGCTTTAAGTGCAACGGGGATTCGCGAGGTGATTTCCCAATCCCCCGATCGCATTACCCTGATTCCCAACGTCTCATCCTTACTGTTGGGAACGCTCAATGTTCGAGGGCGGGTAATTTGGGTTGCGGATCTCGGTCAATTTCTCGGAGAACCCACAACCTTGAATACCGATCGCCCAGAAATTCCCGTGATCGCAGTCGAAGACCAAGACACTATACTAGGGTTAGCAGTTGATCAAATCGTGGGAATGGCTTGGCTTGATGTAGAACAAGTCCGACTGCCTACAAATGTTCCCGACAGTATGGCTCCTTTTTTACGGGGGGAGTGGATCATTCCACCCAAAGAAGAAGACAAAGAAGAAGAGGAGAAAATTTTGCGCCTCCTGGATCAAGTGGCGATCGTGCGATCGGCACGATGGGCCGCATAATATAGCCCCGACCCGGGGTATCGCATCGGACCAACCGCCCAAGCGAGTTAAAGGCAGCTCAAGTTGATTAAAACCCATCGGGAGTGAATCAACCTGACCAAAAGTTAACCTCTTTTGCACTGTACCGACAGGGATTGCCAGCATCACCGCTAAGTGTTCCGCTTTCTGTGACTCGCCTGAGTTCCAAAGATTTCACCTTCGGATGGAGAGGGTCCATATCTCCAAATCGGTACAAACCGTTCCCGGAGGCCGCAGGATACGGACTCTTCACTTGAGTCTCTTGATAGCTGCATTATTCCCATCTCTGTCCCGTCCAAAACCACAGATCAAACCTTTATGAGTTCTGGTACTCAGCAACTTTTTGAACAATTCCCCACCCTTGGAGCAATTTTGACTGGGGTGTTCCAGTCGAACGGCAATCGTCGTGACACCGACTACCTGGCCCCCAGACTCCAGCCCTTGAGGGAATGCCGATCCAGACCCATCAGAGATAGACTTAGACCCCTTGCCGTTGGGAACCCGAGGGGCAAGCAGCAAATCCCTAGAGGCTCCCCAGTGGCTAGACTGAACTTGGCGCTGAAATGGTTTCAGGGCCAAGACTTTCCCGTTTCTGCTGAGTTCGAGGTGTTTTCTACATTTCCAACACTTTCTGGCCTCGAAAGCCGGTACAGGATTCAATCCCAGGAACCAGAAACCCGGTTTCTGGCCCTGAGCAAATTGCTCCAAATTTTCTCAAAAAACCCGGTTTCCAACCCAGACTTTACCCCCGAACAAGGCTTGATCGTTAGACCCTTTCGCGGATGTGGAACACTGAAGATGCATGGGGTTGAGAGACGGCCACCCCAGATTCAAGTCATAAAGATTTTCCACAATCTGACCAGGGGACTCGGTGTAGAACTCATTCCGTCGCACCTCCCACCCCAAGACTTGAATCCTTGGCATTCCCTGGGAGAGGCGATTGGGATTGAAACCGGAGTTAAACTGAGGGTTGAACCCCTTGGCCGGAAAAAAAAATTGTGGGGGGAAGACCGGACCCTAGGCGCTCAGTTCAGAGTGATTTCCCTGGTAGTGTTCCAGTTGGTATCCGATGCAATGATTGCTGAACACTCGTGGCGAGGGCCTTTCTCTCGCCCGTTCTGCACCAAAGACCCCCCTTTAGCAATGTTCAAACTGATCCGGTACAGCCAGACAACAAGAACAAAGGTTTGAGCCTTGATGAGGGACTGGAGCAGAGGCTTCCAAGGCTATCGTTACGTCGATACACTACACTCATTTATAGCACACCTATTAAAAGCCGTCTAAATAAGGACGGGGCTTTAAATCCATTTTTTTTTGTAATATCAGTCTCCCAGAATCCCATCAAGGCAGTCCAGAAATCCAATGGATCTAACTATAGTTTTAGTTAACCTTGATAAGATTTCACTAGAAAAATTGTAAGAGCGCACCAGGTAGGCACCGCCAGGAGGGGGCAAATGGTATCAAGTCCGGACTATCAGCAGGAGTACGAACAAGCTTTAACGGCCTATACCGAGAAAAATTATGAAGAAGCAGCGGGAATCGTCAATCAATTAGTTGCGAATTTTCCCGAGGATCCCAAGTGCCTCGACTCTTAGCCGGTCACATCTATTGTTATGGATTGCAAATGTATGATGTGGCACTCGGTCAGTATGAAGGGGTGCTGAATCTGACGGATGACCCGGCTTTCGTTGAGGGAGCGTCCCAGGGCATGGAATACGCCAATCAGTACGCTACAGAAGGGATGCAGTCTTCCGATTATGGGGATTATGGGGATGATGCGGATCACGAATTTGACTCCGCCACGGAGGAGTTCCAGACGGATTTTGATCAGATTCAATCGGAACAAGATACCGCCTTATTTGATCTCGAAGCCCCAGCCCAGAGTGATGAAGAAGAATTCTGGGAAGAAGACGACTCCGCCCTGGGTTTGCATGACCGGGCTTACAATGAAGCCTTAGCTATCAATCAGATTGGGTCGGATTCATCGGACTTGAGTATGGAACTGGATCCGGTGGACCCCAATCTCGAACTCGAATCAATGGAATTTGAGGAGTTTGAAGCGTTGGAGTCGGGAGATTTAGGGGCGGGTTCTGCCACGGAAGAGGACGGACTGCTCAATCCCTTTACCAGCGAAGAGGAGTACGAGGGGATAGAGGATGAAGACCCCTTTGCCATTGATGATCAAGAAATTCTGTCTGAGGTTCAAAACAACCAATGGAACGATCCGCTGGCATCGGAGTTACCCGACTTTTTGCCTAGAGACGATGAAATGCCCGATTTAGTCGGGGAGGAGACGGCGATCGGGGTCTCGAATCAGTCCCCCTTTGATGGGGGCCATGACGATTTGGACCTGATGGATTTGGCAACGCCGTTTCAGGAGTTTGAAGAGGCGTTTGCGCCGGACGATGATATGGACTTCGAGTCCAATTCAGACCCGCTAGAGGATGATGAGGCAACCCGTTATTACCAGAACAATGGGTCGGCGATCGATTCAGATTTTGACCTGTTCGATGCCGCTGATGATTTAGGGAATGATTTTAGCGAGGATGAGCCAGATGAATCCCACCATCAGAATGGCAAGGGTTCAGGGGATCCAGGGCTTCCCTATGACTTTGACGAAGACTTCGACTTTGACTCTCCTTCAGAGGAAGAGGAAACCCTGTTAATGGGACGCAAACAACTCGAACAGACTCAAGTGCTCAACTCAATTCCCAAAACCTCGGGGCCGCCTTTCTCCCAGCCCAAAGGACTGGCTCAACCGGAAATAGATGATGATGATGACTACGATAGTAAGACCTTTGTCTCCGAACCCAGCAATGGATTCAACCGGGTAGATAGTTACGATTTAGAGGATTTTGACGACGCTTTTAGTGGGGACAATTCCTTTGATTCGGAGGACAACGGCGAGGATTTTCCGAACGGGATTGGTACTCGTCCCCCCTCCAAGAAGAGGGCGTTGACTTTTTGGGTGGGTTTGATGATTTTGATGATTTCGGCAATATTCCCGATAATATTCCCGATTTCGATCTGTCCGAGGATACGACAGGTTCGAGTACGGGTGGATTCGGAATGGGCAGCATGGGCAGAAAAGCCTCGTTCCGAGACATCGACGATAGCTACGATATTGGCGAAGATACGGATGGGTCGATCATTCGGGATGATGAAATTTTTCGGATTGCCGGAAGTGCTGAACAAGTCCCGGTGTTTACTCAACCGGAAAACGCTCCGGTAGAAGCTGTTGCGAATACAGAACCGGGGTTTTTGGGCTTTTTAGAAAATGCATCCCTGGTGAAAAAATTCCTGTGGATTGCGTTAATTTCTGGAGGGGTCTCCGCGATCGCCGCCGCTTCGGTTTCTTTTGCGTTTTCTAGTCAACGCAGTTGGCCCCAACAACTGAAGGACCCGATGATGGCCTTAGCGGCTGGAGGGGCCAGCATTCTCACTTGTTTTGGGGTGGGCAGTGCCAGCGCTAAGTTGATTCGCCGTTCCCTGGACGATTTACAAGGGCAATTTGATACGATGTCTCAGGGCAATCTATCCGCCCGAGCGACGGTTTATACGGAAGACGAATTTGGCCAGCTTGCTGCTAAATTCAACCAAATGGGGCGAATCATCTACACTACCACCTCGGAAGCGCAACGGAAAGCCGAAGAACAGGAACAGTCGAAGGAAGACTTGCAAAGACAAGTGATTCGCCTGCTGGATGATGTGGAAGGGGCGGCTAGAGGGGACCTGACGGTTCAGGCTGAAGTGACCGCTGATGTCCTTGGGGCCGTTGCTGACTCCTTTAATCTGACGATTCAAAACCTGCGGGAAATCGTTCTGCAAGTGAAACTGGCGGCGCGACAAGTGACCAAAGGAGCAACGGATAGCGAATCGTTTGCCCGTAGTTTATCAACTGATGCTCTGCGACAAGCGGAAGAACTGGCGGCTACCCTCAATTCTGTCCAGGTGATGACGGATTTGATTCAACGGGTGGCTGATAATGCTCGGGAAGCTGAAGAAGTGGCAAAATCTGCCTCGGCGACGGCTAAAAAAGGTGGAGAGGCGGTGGAACAGACCGTGGCCGGGATTCTGGAAGTCCGGGAAACCGTAGCAGAAACCACGCGAAAAGTCAAGCGATTGGCGGAATCGACTCAAGAAATTTCCAAAATTGTGGCCTTGATTGCGACGATCGCCGGACGGACCAACCTCTTAGCGCTCAACGCCAGTATTGAGGCCGCTCGTGCCGGGGAAGCGGGTCGAGGGTTTGCGATTGTGGCGGATGAGGTCCGTCAGTTGGCCGATCGCTCCGCTAAAGCCCTCAAAGAAATCGAGCAAATCGTGATGCAAATTCAGAGCGAAACCGGCGGGGTCATGGTGGCAATGGAGGAAGGCACCCAACAGGTGATTGAGGGGACGAAGCGCGCCGAACAAGCCAAACGGGCCTTGGAAAATATCATTCAGGTGACCAATCGCATCGATGTGTTGGTGCGATCGATTACGGCAGATACGGTGGAACAATCCCAAACCTCGCGATCGGTCGCCCAGGTGATGCAAGCGGTGGAACTCACGGCCCAGGAAACCTCCCAAGAGGCCCAGCGGGTCTCAGGTTCTCTGCAAAACCTCGTGGGTGTGGCGCGAGACCTGTTGACCTCCGTGGAACGGTTCCGAGTGGAAACCGGAGAGCGTCGCTAGGCTCTACAAGCTGCCTTTAAGCACCGGCAAGGGTTTTAAATCTTTGCCTAGGTGGGGGGCGGTAGTTGTTCATTGTAGAGATGCTCTAGGGCGTCTCTACAGTTGTTTAGAGACAACGGCCCGAAGGTTTCTCCGGGCGACAGCGATGCCTTTTGATAACCGAATCGGTAGGAATGGGTACATTGATCCCAGGTGACAAGGCATCATACGGAATCCGGTTGTCAAAGGTCTATAAAAACCCGCACCCTCAAGGGTGGGGCTACACGGACAAAGCCCGCCTGCGCGGGCTACTCCATAAAAACGACTTTTCATACCCGGATTTGGTATCAAACCCATCCAGGACCGATACCTTGAGAGGGACCTTAACCCCAAGAAGACGGCGATCGCCGGAGGACGACACCCCCTCTAAGCTGGCATCCGGCTTTTTCAATGAGCAACATCCGGACCCAAACAGGGGATAAAACTCCGTTAAATAAGCCGATCGCACCCTTGTTTAACAAATAGGAATAGGAATGGGACACCCGCTATGCAGCCGGAACAACGAGCGCGAATCATGAGCTATTTTATTGAGGAGGCCACAGAACACCTCAATACAATAGAACAAGGGTTGCAAAATCTGTCGAGTGCGGTACAAGATCCGTCCGTACTCGCCGAACTCTTTCGGGCGGCCCACTCGGTTAAAGGGGGGGCAGGAATGCTGGAACTCCCTGCCATTCAACAAATCGCGCACAAACTAGAAGACGAATTTAAAGTGCTTCAGAATGTGCAAATCGAAGTTGACCCCCAGCTCTCGTCCCTATTTGTGAGAGTGTTTCGGGGGCTTCAGGACACCGTAGCCTTAATCCGCGTACCGGGTCCGGTTGACGAAGCAAAAGGAGCGGCGATTTGTGCCGAAGTCCAACCGGCGATCGGGCAACTTCATCAGCATTTAGCCCAGTTAGTCCAGGATCAAGAGAGTCCCTCGGCCTTCGTGACCCGCACCCAGAAGAAAACCTACATCGGGGGGGAACTCACCCGCATCCAGAGTCCCCCCAAGCACTTCAGGGGAGAAGAAGACAGTGCCAAACAACTCATTTTTAAAAGTGACGTTTCTCGGCTGTTGCAAGAAATGATGCATCTGTTGAAGCATGGAGAAAATCCCGATCGCCAAGAACGGATGCAAGAAATCTGCCGCCAATGGATACGAGCCGGAGAGCAATTCGATTTAAAATTGTGGTGTCATTTAATTGAGCAGGTAGCCACGGCGATCGCTAATCCAAAACATAGCTATCGCGTTCTTGCCCCTATTCTCATCAAAGAAATCCAAAAGGCTAGAGAACAGGTTCTCTGTGGCCATGCAGAAGCCATTACAGTCAGTCCAGAACTCGAAGGACTGCTACTGCCTGAACCCCAGCAACCGACGACTTCAGCACCTAGCCAAATCATACCGGAAACCAATCATACAGACTCCAAATTTAATCCTATGTCTAATAACTTGTCAAACTCCGATCAAAATCAACAAACACCACAAGGGCGCAACGCTACAAGGAAAAAAAATCAGGATTCAGAAAACAACCCAACCTGGGGTGAAGATAAACGGGCTGCCAAACCCACTTATAATAGTGGCCCGGAAGTAGGAGCAGCGGAACTCAACACCCTCGCCGACTTATTTGAAGGGGAGAGTTCCTACTTTGATGAAAACTGGGAAGGAGAAGAAGTCGCAGAAGAAGCGAATACCGGGGAAGGGAGTCGGGAGACTCTACCCCCGGACCCGGGAGAACTGCTCTCTGCTACCCATGATTTTGACGATTTATTATTTGAACCCCCTTCGGGCAATCGAACGGAAACGAGTAGTCCGGAGAATGACGAAGAGGATTTAGGCAACTTGTTCGGACTTGAGGGATTTGTGGAGATGGAGGATAGCAGCATCAGCGAACCGCCCCGGAGTCCCTCCCCGGTAGAACCCCTCAAGTCATCCAATCAAAAACTCGATGACTTGGGAGATTTGTTTGAGGAAGTCGCCACAGAAGAACTCAAAGAACCCGATGATTGGGAGCATATTTGGGATGATGAACCCCTAGATGCGGTCAGTGAAATCCCCTCACCCGCACCGGAGGCGGAGTTCTCCCTAGAGATAGCTGACGATTCAGAATTTAGGGATTTGCTAGAGATCAGTGGATTGGAAAGTGGTCCGGAAACTGAGGGAGACCTGTTTGAACCGGAATTGGCAACAGAAATCCCCATTGATGAGGACGATTTTGATAACTTGTTTGGAGAGACAACCGAGGACGGGGGTGACTCTTCAAATTTGACGGCATCTGAGGAATCCGTGGATTGGTTTGACTCCGACCCCTCGTCCACTGTAGCCATAGAAGACGACTTGACGGATTTATTTGAACTCGATACCGCCCCCTC
The DNA here is from genome assembly GCA_963821735.1 of uncultured cyanobacterium. Classification (GTDB taxonomy): domain Bacteria; phylum Cyanobacteriota; class Cyanobacteriia; order Cyanobacteriales; family Laspinemataceae; genus Laspinema. The sequence goes on along the minus strand of CAWGFK010000055.1, from coordinate 1,116,282 downwards.
CCCGTCCAGTCAAGCCCCGAGAGAGCCGGTAGCGCCAGGAAAACCGGCCCCTCCCTCTGGGCAGTCCGACGAGTTTTGGTTGGACTTTGAAGACACGGATTCAGAGCCACAGTCTGATGTATTAGAAGCCTTGGATGGCCTGTTTGATGATGAACCGCCCCCGGCGATCGCCGATCTTGACCTCATGGAGGAGTCGTCTTTAGATTCTGAACTGTTTGGGGAGGAACTTGCGGCAGAGGATGACAGCAGCAACCTCGACGGTGAGGATTGGAATTGGGACCTGGACCCGGAGAGTTCGGAAGACAACGAAGACACCAGCGACTTTTATCAAAACTTAGAGTCCTTGTTTGAGGAACCGACGGAGCGATCGCCCAATCTCGATGTCAACCAAACTGCCCCGCCCCCCCAAGGGCCATCCAAGGCAACTGTGTCTGGGTCTGGATTTTCTGCGTCTCCAGAGGCCAATTTAGACTTTGATGCATTGTTTGGGGAGAATCAGTCTGCCTCCCCGATGGGCGAGCGAGGTGAAGCCAAGTCCGTCGCCATATCAGCCCCCATCCGAGAGCGCCTTGACTTGCCTCCGGAACCCAAACTGACCCAGGGGGCAGATGTTTTTGCCGAATTAGACTACTTGTTAGCAATGGGGCCGCTCAAAGCCAGTTTTGAGGAGTTAGAACTCCTGTTAAACCCGGTGAGTAGCCCGAAGCCAGGGACAACCAGCAATTCCAGTGCTTCGGGTGCATTGCCGGGGAATGCAGATTCCAAAAAATCATCATCAGGCGTTCCAGGAGCGGCTCCAGACTCCGAGGCTCCCGACGATTGGGGCGAACTCAAGGGTATGCTGGACAGTGATACCGGCCCCCAAACTGGGGGAAGAATCGCTCCCAGGCGTGGGGGTTTTGAGCAGACGATGCGGGTCCCGGTGCGACAATTAGACAACCTGAGTAATCTGGTGGGGGAACTGGTTGTTAATCGCAATAGTATCGAGCAGAATCAGGAACGGATGCGGCAGTTTTTGGATAATTTGCTGCATCAGGTTTCCCAACTGACGGATGTGGGGCAGCGAATGCAGGATTTGTACGAGCGATCGCTCCTGGAGATTTCCCTGCTGGCTTCGCGACAAAACTACCACTTTATGGTGGGGAGCAGTAATAGCCATCAGGACCAGTCCAATAACGGTTCCGATTGGAGCGCCTTGGAAATGGATCGGTTCACGCCGTTCCATAGTCTGTCCCAAGATATTTTGGAACTGATTGTTCGGGTCCGGGAATCGGCTTCGGATATTGAATTTTTGGTGGATGAAACTGAACAGGTGACCCGGCAACTGCGCCAGGTGACGACTCAGTTACAAGAGGGACTGACGCGATCGCGCATGGTGCCGTTTGCTCAAACTGCCGATCGCCTACCCCGGGGAGTTCGGGACAATGCGATTAAGTTTGGCAAACAGGTGGAGCTTCAGGTTGAGGGTCGCGAAACTCTGATCGATAAGATGATTCTGGAGCAACTCTCGGATCCCATGACCCATTTGGTTAACAACGCTCTGGCTCATGGGGTGGAAACCCCCGAAGATCGCCGGAAAAAGGGTAAACCCCCCGTCGGTCGCATTGTCGTCCGGGCGTTCCACCAAGGGAACCAAACGGTGATTTCGGTCTCCGATGATGGCGCTGGGATTGATTCAGAAAAGGTGAAAGCCAAGGCCTTACAACGGGGGCTGATTACGCCGGACGTGGCGAAGATTATGACCCGTTTAGATGTCTATGATTTACTGTTTATGCCTGGATTTAGTACCCGGGATCAAGCCGATGATTTGGCGGGTCGCGGGGTCGGGATGGATGTGGTCCGGACTAGCTTGAGCGCCATTCGTGGGGTGGTGACGATTGATTCGACCCTGGGTAAGGGGACGACCTTTACGATTCGTTTGCCTCTGACTTTGAGTATTTCTAAGGCCCTGTGCTGTATTAGCGATCGCGCCCGGATTGCGTTCCCGATGGATGGGGTGGAAGACATGATTGATGTCCCCCGCGATCGGATTAAAACCAAGGAAGATGGTCAGACGTTTATTCCCTGGCGGGATACGATGTTGCCGTTCCGTCACCTGCGTGAACTGTTGGTTTATAATCGCCATCTCGGACGCGGGGTCGTGTATGGGGCCAACCCGGAAGAGGATATCATTTCGGTGGTGGTCCTGCGTTCTGCGGGTAACTTCCTGGCGCTTCAGGTGGATCAGGTGTTAGGGGAACAGGAAATCGTGATTAAACAGCTCGAAGGACCTGTTCCGAAGCCCGTGGGAGTCGCCGGTGCAACGGTGATGGGGGATGGTCGCATTGTGGCGATCGCGGATGTTTTAGAATTAATCGATTTGGCGGCTGGACGTCTGCGACGAGAAAGCAGTAACGGGGTGTGGGTCGATAACTCTATCGCACAGATGCAGCCGGAGGCTGAGATAGAACAGCCGGTGATCGACCCGACGGTCCTGATTGTGGATGATTCGATTACGGTGCGTGAACTGTTGTCTCTGACCTTTAATAAGGCGGGATACCGGGTGGAACAGGCGCGGGATGGTCAAGAAGCTTGGGAAAAAATGCGATCGGGTCTCCCCTGCGATTTGGTCTTCTGCGATATTGAAATGCCTCGGATGGATGGGTTGGAACTGCTCTCGCGAATGCAGAAGGATCCGCAACTCACGACTCTGCCGATCGCGATGCTTACCTCTCGCGGTGCGGACAAACACCGGCAAATGGCGATTCAAATGGGCGCGAGTGGCTATTTCACAAAACCCTATTTGGAGGAATCGTTACTGGAAGCTGCCGGACGAATGCTTAAAGGTGAAAAGCTGGTCTCGCTGAAGGCGGAGGCTGGGGTATAATCTGACGTTCTTGGGTAATCAAAAGCGCGATCTCTATGAAGCGATCGCGCTTTTTTCTATTTAAGGAAAGTTTTCTTGTGTTGCTCAGACCCAACCATTAGAAACGACTCAAGTCGTTACTACGAACTTGGGAACTAACCACTGAAGTCGTTACTACGAACTTGGGGAAAATTTCCTTTTAGCCTTGGTGGTTTATCACTGGGTTTAGGCTACCTCAGAAAGCTGCTGGTCTTCATGTTCTATTTTGAACACATTGGCATAGAGGTTGGCGACGATTTGTTTCCCTTGTTGGGTCAAATTTAGGTAAGCCAGAGCCTGGGTAATAAAGGGAAAAACGCCATGCCAATAGAATTTGGGATAGTTCCGACGGAGGTCTCCGGGATGGCGGTAGTTGAGCTTTTTATTCGCCCCGGTTTCATCAAACTCATAAAATAAGGCCGCGATTTTTTGCAAGTAGCGGGGATCACTTAATTGACCGATCAGGTCTGCGGCTCTAACCATTCCAGCATAATTAAAGGTATCTTTATGATCTTCATCTGCTGGAACAGGAAAGCGTGTCAGTTCAATATTACGTTTAATGACTTCTGCATCAATGAGGCGGTGACCTCCGAAACGTTCGGAGATGAAAAGTTTGCCGCGATCGACGTGATAGGGGGTTAAACTAGCATCGGTAGAACCAAAGGGAATGGGGACTTTCAGACCATCTCTGCCGGTGGCATAGAGTCGTTTACTATCTTCATCTTGGCGACAAACTCCCTTGACATAGCCAATATCATGACACAACAAGGAAATAATGAAATGCAGCCAATCTTCACAGGATACGCCCCCTTCGCGAATATGTTTACCGCGCAGGATTTCTTGTCCGACTAAGGTTACCAAAATGGTATGTTCAACGTTGTGATACAGGGCATCACTGTTGGCAATATTTTCTAATGCCATACCACCGGCCCAAGCCAGGATTTCGGCATAATCCGGTTTATATCCTCCGTAGGTCCGATGGTAGCCTTCTTGCAGGCGGTCCACGAAAGCTTCAATGAGTAGTGCTGTTGAATTAAACATCTTCCGTCTTCTCAATCAAACTAAGTCTTAAAGTTGGGGCAGGTTTCTTGACCACTCAGAGGGCTTTTAAGATCGGACCCCCCCAGAATTGGGGGTCTATCGCCTTTCCCTCTGGATTTGGGTTGGAGGTTGGAGCGACATCCCGCCTGGAGAAGTGAGGGGTGAAACCCACTCATTGCCAAGGCGGATTTCGAGATGGAAATGGCTGGGTTCCATTCGGTTTAGGGTGACACCCAGTCCATCCATTGTTTTGAGGTTTCCATAAATGCTTCTATTATGAATTAAACCCGATCCAGATGATGTGATGCGAGTCATTTGACTGATGTGACAATGGAGTTGTCTCTGGCGGGCCTAAAGCCTAGAATCGGCTGACTTGGAGGGGGATGATGACGGCTAAAAAGATTTTTTGACTCAAAAATGAAAAATTCATGACATTAAATTGCTCGCCGTCGGATTAGAGATTCTCCCCTGGGGTATCGAGGGACCCCCGGGAGGAAGGCCCTAACCGTTAGGGGCATGGAAGAACTGAAACGGTCTCCGGTAAAAAGTTCTGGCTCTGCTGTCAATTAAAGCTGATTCGGGTCACCTGACGCAACCCATGTCGGGGGTGGGTTTCCAAACCCTCGGTCTGTGGGGCTTGGTGACCAAGCCCCTACGGGGTTGATGAGTCGAGGATAGGACCTGTAAGATGGCCGGTTAGGACACTCCCCCTGGGTCTGTGGTGGATTGCACCAGGGGGAGTTCGATCAGGAATTCTGCGCCTTGATCTGGGGTGGAATTGCAGGAGAGTTGTCCTCCATGTTTTTGGACGACTATCTGGTAACTAATGGAGAGTCCCAATCCTCTGCCTTTGCCGACGGGTTTGGTGGTGAAGAAGGGGTCAAATAAGCGCGATCGCCCCGATTCGCCGATCCCGGGTCCATTATCTTTAATCCGAATCAACAGGGTTTGGCGATCGGTTAACTCCGTAGAAATCCAAATCGATGGCACGAACTCAGGGGCGTTGGAATTGGCGTTCTGCGCTTTGAGGCGACTGGGTAAAATATCGCTTAAAACATCAATGGCATTATTTAAAAGATTAAAAAACACTTGGTTGAGTTCGCCTGGATAACAGAGAATTGGCGGGATTTCCCCATAGTCTTTAATCAATTCAATCTCTTTATCATCAGTAATTTTAAATCGGTGTTTCAATAAAATCAGGGTAGTGTCTAAATTTTCATGAATATCAACTTTTTTAACTCCCGCTTCATCCATGAGCGAAAATTTTCGCAAAGACAAAACAATTTGATTAATTCGCTCTGCTCCGGCGGCAATTGAAGTCATCATTTTTCTTAAATCTTCAGTTAAAAAATCAAAATCCAACTCTTCCATGACTTCGCGCACTTTCTCATTGGGGGGGTGTTCTTGTTGATAAAGTTCCAGAAGATTGACCAAGCTAGAAAGGGCACTTTGAACATGGGAGATATTTCCATAGATAAAATTAACCGGATTGTTAATTTCATGAGCAATTCCGGCGACTAATTGACCCAATCCCACCATTTTTTCATTTTGAACCAATTGGACTTGAGCCTCTTGCAGATCCGTTAAGGCTTGTTCGATTTTTTGCTTTTGATGGCGCATGATCGCTTCTGCCTGAAGTCTTGCCGCATCAGCCTGTTTGCGGGAGGAAATATCCCGGGCGATCGCCAGCACCTCTGATGGGCCACTTTTGACATAGCGAACCTCATAAGAAACCCACCGCTCTTGATTTTTATCCCGTTGAATATACTCCGCAAGCTGGAGTTCTGAAGTCAGGAGGGTTTGCTGCACATAATGCATAATCCAAATGGCTAAATCATTGGATAAAACCTCATTAATATGCTTTCCTACAAAACTAGAATCAGCCGCTAAGGATTCAGAAATCGGAAAAATAGTTTGAGTCAAATCCTGGCTCTTTTGGTGAGCATCACCGGCCTGATTTATTGGACTATCTGCAATGTCTTCTGGACCTCCTAAAGATGGGCTACGATAATCCAATAAATATCCATCATCGCCAATGCGAAACATCACATCAGGAATTGCATTAACTAATGCCAGATTTTTGGCTTCACTGAGTTCCAGAGAGCGTTGAGCCTGTTGGCGATCCGTAATTTCCTGTTCTAGGCAGAGATTTTTTTCTTGAAGATTAATCTGGAGTTGGCGTAACTGTAAATGAGTTTGAACTCGGGATAAAACCTCTGCCTCTTGGAAGGGTTTAGAAATATAATCGACCCCTCCGGCTTCAAAAGCTTTGACTTTATCCTCAACTTCATTCAAGGCACTTAAAAAAATCACAGGAATTTGCCGAGTGGCTTCTTGCTGCTTCAAGCATTTGCAGACTTCATAACCATCCATCCCCGGCATCATGACATCCAGGAGGATTAAATCAGGTAAGGCATTTTTACAGACAGTTAAAGCCATATCTCCCTTCAAGGCTTTACAAACCCGGTAGCCATTATCGCTTAATACAGAGGACAGCAAGCGCACGTTATCTGGAGTATCATCTACTACTAAAATATTTGGGCGATTGTGTTTGAATTCCCGAGATTTATTTAATTCACCGAGAGCGTAATTCATGCCTCCTCCTGTTCAGTTAATTCAATAATCATTTCAAAATCAAAGTTTTTGGTTAATTCTCTCAAGGTATGAGCGAGCGGCTCATTTCTGCCGGAATGAATTCGTCGAGTAATTCAAAAATTCCTTCGTCATACCCTTGACAAGCCGATTGATAAAGTTCGGTTACAAATTCCGGAGGCATTTGAGATAAATATGTTTTAATTTCATTTCGATTTAAGAGAGTTTGAGTTGAGCGTCCTTCTGAGGAATCTGAAGAAATTTCGGGTTGATTTTGATAACGATAGCTCACGCCTAGATGAGTTGAGATTTTTTCGAGGAGGACTTCTTCTCGAAAGGGTTTGTGCAGAAAGTCATCACAACCGCAAGATAAAATTCCTTCTCGTTCTTCTTCAAAAGCGCTGGCTGTAAGGGCGATGATCACAGTCTTTTGCCCTTTCAGAGTGGCTTTAATCTGTTGGGTTGCTTGATAGCCGTCTAGGACGGGCATCCGCATATCCATACAAATCATATCGGGGTCCCAACTGGACCAGAGGGCGATCGCCTCTTGACCATTTTCGGCTTCGCGCACTTCAAAGCCAATCTCAGAAAGCAGGGTGACTAAAAACCGCCGATTATTAACCGCATCATCGACAACTAAAATCCGGTAGCGTTCCTGATCATAGTCTAACCCAATCACTTGTCTAGGAGTTTGAACCGGAGATTCTGGGGTGGCGTTGATTTCTACAATTTGAATCTCAAAGCTAAACACTGTCCCCACTCCCACAGTGCTACTGACGTGAATATCTCCTCCCATTAATTGGACAAATTTGCGACTAATCGGCAATCCCAATCCTGTACCTTCCTGGGATTTCCGTCCAGTTTCAGTTTGGGAAAAGGGTTCAAATAGCTGGTTCATTTCTTCCGGTGCAATGCCGGATCCAGTGTCGGCGATTTCCACGCAGAGGGTCGATGGAGTTTCGGCGGAATTTAAGGCATGATTGAGAGAATTATGCTTGACATCGGGTTTGAGTTGGGCCCGCAAGGTCACCCCCCCAGCGTTGGTGAATTTAATCGCATTCCCCAACATATTAATTAAAATCTGCCGCAATTTGCTTTCGTCAGATTTTATCATTTCCGGCAGGTTACTATCTAATTCAAAACTTAGGTGTAAGCCTTTGCTTTGGGCTTGGACCTTTAGCATGGCTTCTAAGTTTCTGAGCAAGGAAATCAAATTAAATGAAGTCGGGTTGAATACGGTTCTCCCGGCTTCAATTTTCGACATTTCCAGAATATCATTAATTAAGGAGAGTAAATGTTCTCCTGCTTGATTGATAATTCTCAAGTATTCCTGGTGTTGCGGGCTTAAGGATGAACTGCGATTCATGAGTTGGGTGAATCCTAAAATTGCATTGAGTGGGGTTCGCAATTCGTGACTCATGTTGGCAAGAAATTCACTTTTAGCTTGGTTAGCTGCATCGGCAGCGATCGCCGCTTTTTGGAGGGCTTCGGATTGCTTCTGGGTTTGTTCGAGCAATTCTGCTTGCTGCAAGGCAACCCCCAATTGATTGCCAATTTGGATGACAATCTGCCGATCGCTCGGTTGCCACTGTCGCGGGCGATCGCTTTCATACGCGGCTAACAATCCCCAGAGTTTGGACCCGCAAAAAATCGGGACAATCATGTAAGCTCTAACCTGAAATTCCTCTAATCGGGCTAAGTAACAAGGGCTAAAATTACGCTGATAAATGTCTTCCACTACCAAGCAACTCTCGTCTCGATTAAAAGCAGCCCCTGTCGTCTGGATCAGATGGGTATCATGCCATTCTAAGCAAGAATTAATCAGCGATTGCATCTGGCAATTTTGCCCGGGAGCCGGTTGCGCGGATAGGTGCAGGGATTGGCGGTTTCTTTGCAAGACGGAAACCCGTTGTGATGTGACCGCTTCCGAGACAAATTCTCCACTATAGTCCGGATTAAACCGATAAATGGCAACAATATCACAGCTTAAACATCCTTGCAATTCTTCCGTGGTGGCTGCAAAAATTGTCCCTAAATCCAGGGATTGACGAATCTGCTGGACTGCGGCAGCGACGGCTTTTTCCCGTTCGGCACTTTCCCGCAAGGCGGCTTCACTTTTTTTGAGGTTGGTAATATCCGTTGCTGTGCCTAAGAGTTGCTTAACCTTGCCATCTTCTGTTCTGGCAAAAATCGTTTCCCGAGCTAAAACACTGCGCCATTCTCCCTGAATATTTCTCATCCGATATTCCAGTTCAAAAACGTCTCCTTCTTGAGCTTGGGAGAGGTTTTGAAAATGGTCGGGAATTTTTGCCAAGTCATCGGGGTGAATCAGGGCGGGTAACAAATTATTCCCCAAGTTGGAAATTTCTTCGTTAGAATACCCCAGCATTTCGGCGATTTCTCGGTTGACATAAATATTCCGATTTTCTAAAATATCGTAAATATATAAGAAATTCGGAGAAGTATCGGCGATATTCTGTACGAAGCGTTGGCTGGCTTGTAAGGCTTCTTCGGCTTTTTTGCGCTCAATTAGTTCAGCCTTGGCTTGCTCAAATAGGGTGGATTGTTGAACGGCGATCGCCAGTTGTCCGGCAATCGATCGCAGGGACTCGATTTCCGAGGGATGCCATTCTCGGGTACATTGGCAATGATGGGCAATCAGTAAACCCCACAAATTTTGCTCTTTTAAAATGGGAATAACCAGTTTAGCCTTAATCTTGAGGGTTTTCCTTAATACCGCTAGACAGGGTAAATGTTGGACTAATTCGGTATCTTCAATGGCTACAATTTCCCCTTGGGCGTAACGGGTTCGTTCCTCTTGGCTAAACTGTTCCTGGGGAAAAGTATTCCCGTTAATCTCACGCACCAGGGGATTGGACGAGTGGGTAACCACGATGCCGATGCCATCGGGGTCAACTCGGTAGATTAACACGCGATCGGTGGATAAAAATTGGCGAACTTCGTGGGCAGCCGTTGTTAAAACTTCTTCTAAATTTAAGGAGGAGCGAATCCGTTCTTGAATGGCATTGAGTAATTGCTCGCGCTTGAGTTGTTGTTCCAGGGCGATTTCTGCTTGCTTGCGATCGGTGATGTTAAAACTGGTCCCAATCAGCCGGTAAATGCGATCGCTACTGTCAAAAATTGGGCTTAAATGGGTCAGCCACCAACTTTCTTGGCCCTCTAAGGGCAGCTTTTCTTCATAGGTAATCCGTTCCCGGGTTGCGATACAATGCTGATACCGCTCCATCACCTCCTCGGCGACGGCTGGAGGCAACAGTTGTTCTGGAGTAGTCCCGCTCATTTCTTCCGCAGAAATCTGCCAAATCCGTTCATGAGTGGGATTACTATCAAAGTATCGAAACGTGCCATCAGCCAAGACATCTACAATAAAAATTGCTGTTTCTACCCCTTCATAAATGCTGCGTAAAAACTGTTCACTTTCTCTCAGGCAGGCTTCGGCTCGAATCTGTTCACTGACATCTTCAAAATAGACGGAAATTCCATCCTTCGCGGGATAAGCATGAATTTCAAACCAGCGATTTAGGGGGGGATAAAATTCCAGAAATTCCCGGCTCATGTTTTCCCGAACCACCCGGTGGTATTCGTCATAAAATCTCCCCTGCCTTGCTTCGGGAAATTCGACCCAGAGACTTTGCCCAATCAGTTCTTCTTGGGTTCTTTCAAAGAGGGCTTCGGCTTGGGAATTAATATAGGTAAATCGCCAATTGGAGTCAAGAGAAAAGAAGGCATCCTTAATACTTTCTAGGATATTTGTCACGCGATTTGTGGCCGCTTCAGCTTCGGCGCGGGCGGCTTGTTCGCGATCGAGCAGTTGCAGGCGTTCTTGTTCAGTCTGTTTGCGATCGCTGATGTCTCGGACGATCGCTAAAATTGATTCCACCGCCCCATTGTTTCCCAACTCGGGGACAATCCGGGCAACCCACCATTTCACAGCCTCTAATCCGGGCAATGCAAATTCGAGGGTCTGTTCATTCCCCGTCTCAAAGGCGTCTTGCAGCACGTCAATCCACTGGGATACTACGGCATCAGGAAACCCTAATTCTTGAATGGTTTTGCCGAAAATTTCCCCACTGGGAATGTGGAAAAGATTTTCCGAACAGGGGTTGGCATAGAGATAGCGAAACTCGCGATTCAACCGCCAAATTAAATCAGGTGCGTGTTCCACTAAGGCTCTAAATTCTCGTTCCCTTTGCGCGAGGGCTGCTTCGACTCGAATGCGATCGCCAATCTCAGCCTGCAATCGGGCATTTTGTGCTTTCAATTCCCCCTCAAGTCGGGACCGTTCCTGCAATTCCTCTTCCCGCAGGGCAATTTCTTCTTGGAGGCGTTCGTTGACCTGATTTAACTCAATCACTCGCCGATTGACTTGCTCCTGTAACACCTGTACGGTCCTGTACATTTCAATCGGGTCGAGGGCTTCTAATAGGCTGCTTTGAGTCAGGATTCCCGCCAAATTTCCCGATTCATTCACCACCACTAAGCGGCGAATTCCATGTTCTTCCATTAATTGATGAGCATCCCACAAGGAATCCCCGGTTTTAATCGGAACCAATGGGGTACTCATGACCTCAGAGGCGACAATTTCTGCTAAGTTTAATTGTAAGGCCCGAAATTTAACGATATCCCGTTCTGTAATAATTCCCAGGGGTCCCGTCCCGGAGTCCGGTTTGGCATCAATAATGACAATACAACTGACGTGATTCTGGCTCATTTTTTGGGTGATTTCCCACAAAGAAGCAGTTTGGGGTAAGTGAATCACGCGATCGCTCATCACCTGAGCGACTTTCTGAAATTTTAATAAATCTGTGGGTTGAAGGACTTTGCGGATACTATTTTGGGTAATCACTCCGAGGATAGTTCCGGACTCATCAATAGCCGGTAAGTGGCGAATTTTGTGCTGGCGCAGGGCTGATAATACGGAAAAAATATCCAAGTCAGGGGAAACCCTGATCCGTTCTGGATCTCGGGTCATAATTGCTGCAACTTTGACGGTGTTGATATCCATCGCCTCGGCAGTCATTCGGACGACATCTCGTTCGGTCAAAATGCCGACTAATTGATGATTGTCCACGACTAATGCACAACTCACCCGCTGTTGACTCATGAGGGCGATCGCCTCACTCACCCCGGTGTCTGGCGCAAGCATTAACGAGTCTTTTTCAATTATATAAATCGGGGTTACATTCATGTTCTATCCAGGCTGGGTGACTTCAGTGTTTAGGGTAATTTCCCTGAATTTTAAACGACCTTTTAATTATTTTAATTGATTCCTTCAAGGAACTAAGTGTTTTTATTAATCAATGCTAAATCGATAATTTGTTAGGATTCCCCCCGGGATGGGTTGACTATTTTTATGCGGATAGAGCCTAGTTTGATTTTGTATAGACCCCGGCGATCGGCTTGAGATGGAAGTAAAGCCAAGCTAAAAATTTCTCAATCTATTTTAATTTACTAGATCCTGAAAAGATGTTTTACATATCTTTACAATTCTTAAGGGACGGCCAATCGCAAACTAAGGGGTCAGGGACCGTAACGGGTGGGACGGACTTCGACTATTTTGATTTGCTCGATTCCCGCTATCAGCGCGTCTCCATCCTTCTAAAATCCTGCACCGGGGTAACCCTATTAATTAGAGTAGCCAGCTCAACCGGGTCGGACCGATTTAAAACAGTAATTCTACAGGATAAAGTCCCTTTTGACAACCTTTTTCCCTCCTCTTGATCTGCATAAATTTTGATTGGGGAAGCAAAGGCCCTACTTATTGCTACATCGCCGAAATTCTGCGTAATAAATCCCCCGGATATTGGCCTAAAAAAGAAAAAATTCCCAGAAAAAACCCACACCCAATGCAGGATGTGGCTATAGGGGCAAAGCCCCTAGACCCAAAGGAAGAGAAAACCAGCTTTTAAAAACTGGATTGGGCCTAATTTTAAAGCAGCTTTCAGAGGGGGAGGTGGACTATGGATTGAATGAGGAGGGAGCCAGGGGTCCCCTGGTCCTCACTTCTGGGGAACATCGCAGGACCTTAGCCCGATAGGAGACAAAGGTCATGGCTGCTGCGATCCCGGCTCCGAGAGTGAGCAGGGTGAGGATGGTCGTGACAATGTTTAATACACATAAGGTCGAGAGGGCCGTTGAGGTGGCGATAGAGGCCCAAGCGGATAATACATCCAGAGTATAGGTGAGGATGAGCAAGAGGAGGGTAATTACGATCGCGCTTAGGGCGCGACGCTGTAGGGTGTGGATTCGTTCTGCGGCCTGGTTTACTGGATTGACTAGGGGTTCCAGGGAATGTAATGGGGCTGGGGTCGCCTTGACAGTCATAAAGATTATCCTTTGCAGACAAGGAACATTTTGAAAGTTGGAGTGAATCCGGTGGAAAACTTATACTTAACGAGAAGGGTAAGTTATACAACCTCATTCTTGGAGGGCGATCGCATCAGGTTAGGGAAACCCATTGCCCTGATGCGATCGCCGGACTCTGAACCCGATTAGTTGCTGAGGTCCGGAAGGGTTAAGGCTTGAGGAGAATTCGGCGCATTCAAGTCGCGCAGATATTGTTGGGCCAGCAGATAACCGATTTGATTGTCGTTCTGACGGTAAACTTGGGCTGCTTGTTCTAAGTCGGCGATCGCCGCTTGAATTTCTCCTTGATAAGCCTGAGCCTGTCCTCGGATCAGATAGGCATTGCCTAAACCCGGTTCGATATCGAGCGCCCGGTTGGCATGGAAAATGGCATTTTGATAATCTGCCACTTCTAGGGCCTCTTCTGCGAGCACTACAAAGTCATAAGAATCGACTTCAATCACACTCTGGGATTCCCGGGAAGAAGGCTCAGATAAATTTTCTGCGATCGCCGGTGGGGCTATCCCCATTCCTAAACTAATCGCTAAAACAGTCACTATATTATAAATGCCTTTCATGGATTTTCTCCTTAATTTTTGTCTCTTCAGTTCGCCGATCGCAGGGCCTCAAATTCTGAACTTCTTGGGCTTTGAACTCTACCTGTGCGATGGCAATGAACACCCTGAAGACCCGCAATTTTAAGTTAAGTCCTAGTAAAATTTGTTAAGAATTTTTAAATAGTGCAGGTCGCTTACTGAGGTAATCGAGAGTTTCCTGGAGTTAGGGTTCAAGGGCTATGGCCCGAGACTGGGTTATTGTCATCCGATCTTCATCAGTAATTCGCTCTGTTAGTTCGAGGGAACTAAACCCGCTGATTAATTGATGCGATTACTCCGATGTATTCGAGTTACCTTAGCTTCTATTCTCTCCAAATGACTACACTAAAGGCTCCCCCCCAGGGCAGAGATTCACAGGAATAGAGGGGAGAGAATTGCTCTATCATTGGGGTTAACAACAATCGAAAAATTTAGAAGATTAAAGGGTGGGGGAGTTCTCCTTCCCACTGCTCAACTCTTTACTGGGAGTTGATTGAGGAAAATTTTAATCAATATTAACTAACCTGAGAAAGAGCGATCGCTAATTTTTTTTCTGGAACCGGGCTGGCTGAAAAGAATGCTTCCGTAATTGCTTCTGATACACCCGTTCCAACCGGGCGATCGCCCGGGAGCGATCGCCATTGCCCACATCCTGAAGGGAAGGCCAAACCGGAATCAACTGGATCACGGCATAGGCAAACGCACCCGCCTCAATATCTTCTAATACCCCATATTCATCCAACAGGGCGATCGCGGCGCGGTCTTGATTAGCCGGGGAGAAATCAGACGCGCCTATTTTTTTAGCCATGCGGTCCCAAGTGGTACTCAGAAACTGGTACCTGCCTGCGGCATCGGAACAAAGCCGGGACCCGTGGCTGGACCCACATTTGATTTCCCGGGGATGATCCTGAAAACTAGAAAACTTGGTCCCGGTAAACTGCATCCGATAGGCGTTGGGACCGGCAGTCCCTTCAGCCCAGGCGATCGTATCGAGAAAAGCCTGGACATGAGCCGCCTTGAGGCTTGCCACCGTCTGGCGTCGGACTTGGGGCGCGGGCTGAGGAATTGTGATGTCTTCGGTGGTTTCTGCTGAAGAGTTGAAATGGGCGGGAATTGCCAACGCCACCCCTGCCAAAAAGACTCCACCCCAGAACGCAGCCTGTTTCTGACGGGTGGCTGGTTTCCGGGACCGTCGTCTAAATCTCTGTCTGAGGGTGGATTCTAAATTAGACAGCATTTCTGAGAGAAGCGCTGAACCGGAAGATGACTGTCCCTTAACCCGGACTTTGGGCCAATGTTGGAGGGGAATATTCACCGGCAACTGCCCCTGACGATACCAATAGGCAAACAGAGACTTGATTACGGACAATCGCGCTTGAGCTTGCTCCGGAGGGATGCGACGGGCGGCCAGGGTTTGAGCAAAAGCGCGAACATCGACTAAGGTAACCACCGCCAGGGGTTTCCCGACAAAGGCTAAAAACTCTTTGACCCATAAGCGGCGATCGCGGCGTTGATGGGGAGGCTGTTGTTGCAGCCAGAGTTGAATCGCCTCGCAGTCGGGGGGGATTTGAGTTTTTAGGGTGTCTTGGTTCATAACGCAACTGGTGTTTCCATTTTTCCAGGGGGAATGGTCCCGTCGGGTCCCGATATCCGATGAGTGGCCACCCTTTGTCCTGGGAGAGTTTTGGCCTTCACGCCCCTACAGACGAGGGGAGATTTAAGCCATGATTTAAGCCATGAGTAGAGTGGAAAGGCGATCGCCTCGGCTTGGGGTCAGCTTCCTATACATCAGCCTCTCATGTCAGCCTCTCATGTACCTGGAGGCAAAAAAACACTCCCCAGGTAGACCTAAATCAAAGGATTTCTCAAGGTCGGATGAACAATCTCACCCAATTGGGAGATCTCAAACCCCTTGAGTCCCGGCTAATTTTATTTTATTGCCTTGCTGTTTTAGAAATTATCAATATTTATCAATAAAAATATTGCGAAATAAAAAACCAAGAATGGTAAAATAATAGATCGTCTATTCATCCCGTTTACCCTGATTTAGTCTCCGAATGCGCCGATCCCTAACCCGTAGCAGGTGAGCAACAGCACCCCTCACCTGGGGGATTTCACCTAAATTAGAAACCGGGTTTCTGCAACGAATGGGTGGCGAATTGCCCGAGATTTTGTGAAAAAACTGGGTTTCTGGTCCTGGGCAGCCGTGGATTCAAGGCAGATTCAGCCGGAAGCACTACCCACGAGGCAAAGACTGAGGGATAATACAAAGGAGGAGTCTGTGCCGTACAAAGGAAGTCGATGAGCATCTTTACCCTGCAATCCGTCAAAAAAGATTTTGGCATTAAAGAAATCCTCCGGGATGCCAGCTTTAGCCTCAATCCCACCGATAAAGTTGGCTTGATCGGCACGAACGGATCTGGCAAATCGACCCTATTGAAAATGATTGCCCGCTTAGAACCTGTGGATGGCGGACAAATCTTAGTCAATTCTGGGGTGAGAATCGTGTATCTCCCGCAGCAACCGGATCTCGATGAAAACCGGACCGTATTAGAACAGGTTTTTGCCGACTGTGGCGATCGCATGAACCTGGTGCGCGAATATGAGGACCTCAGTCACAAAATCGCCCGCCACCCTGAAGATGGACCGTTGATGGCGCGGTTATCGGAAGTCATGCACCAGATGGAAACCAGTGGCGCTTATGAACTGGAAACCCAAGCCAAAATTATCCTGACTCAGTTAGGAATCGAAGATTTTGACGCCAAAATCGGGACCCTTTCTGGGGGATACCGCAAACGGATCGCCCTGGCTGCCGCTTTACTCAGCGATCCTGATGTGCTGCTAATGGATGAACCCACGAACCATCTGGATGCCAATTTCCGTGGAGTGGTTACAGAGTTACTTAAATAGCTTTCGCGGTGCAATTTTGTTGATTACCCACGATCGCTATTTTCTCGATCGCGTCACCAATCGGATTATCGAACTCGATCGCGGTGAACTTTACACTTACGACGGAAATTATTCTTATTATTTAGAAAAAAAAGCCCTCGCCGAAGAAGCGGCAGCCAGTCAGGAACGCAAACATTATGGGATATTGCGCCGGGAATTAGAATGGCTGAGTCGCGGACCTAAAGCCCGCAGTACCAAGCAAAAAGCTCGGATTGGTCGGGCGATGGACCTCCAGGATAAGGAGTTTAAACAGAGTTTAGGGAAGGTGGAAATTTCTACGGCCAGTCGGCGAATTGGCAAGAAGGCGATCGAGCTTGAAAATGTGAGTAAAGCTTATGGCGATCGCACCCTTATCTCAAGACTTTTCCTATAAATTTAGTCCCGACGATCGCATCGGAATTATCGGCAAAAATGGCATCGGCAAATCCACCTTACTGGATATCATTACCGGACGCCTTGCCCCAGATTCAGGAACCGTAGAGATTGGCAGTACCATTCATATTGGATATTTTGACCAACATTGTGATGATTTACTCGCCGCTGCGGATCAAAATCAACGGGCGATCGATTACGTCAAGGAAGAAGCGGAATTAGTCAAAACTGCCGATGGACTGCAAATTACCGCCTCCCAAATGTTAGAACGGTTTCTGTTTCCCCCGAATCAACAATATTTACCCGTTCATAAACTCTCTGGGGGAGAAAAACGCCGACTGTTTTTACTGCGCGTCTTGATGAGTGCCCCGAATATTCTCATTTTGGACGAACCTACCAATGACTTAGATGTGCAAACGTTATCGGTTCTGGAAGATTACCTAGAGGACTTTAACGGATGTGCGATCGTTGTCTCCCACGATCGCTATTTTCTCGATCGCACCGTCAATACCATTTTTGCCTTAGAAGAAGGCGGCAACCTCCGGCAGTATCCCGGCAACTATACAGTTTATCTCGACTACCAAAAAGCAGAAGCCGCAGAAGCCGCACGTCAGGCAACAGCCAGCCAAAACGACAAAAAACAGGACTCCCAAACCGCCACCGTTGACAAGTCGGAACGGGTCAGTTGGGATAAAAATCGCCAGCGCAAACTGTCCTCCAAGGAAAAGCGAGAGTACCAGCAACTCGAAACCAAAATTGCCGAAATGGAAGCGGAAAAAGCTGCGACGGAAAAAGCCCTTTATCATGCTGAACCCGGGGCGGTTACCGAAGTGCAAAAACTCCATCAAAAGGTCCAAGATTTAGCTCATGAAATCGAAGTCGCCACGGAACGCTGGATGGAATTGGCTGAAATAGAAAGCGCCTATTCTAGTAACTAAAACACCGCCTCGTCCAGCAACCTTGATGACGCGGGGCGGGGCAATTTTGTTTTAAAATAATTTAGCATCAAACTGTTGTTTATTCTTCTGAAATTATGACACTAACCTGTCAAAAAATCCTTAAAAATCATCAACCGCTTTGGCAGGAAGCCACGGTACATCCTTTTTTGGATGGGTGTAAACAAGGCACCATTACCCCAGAGCAATTTAATACGTGGTTGGTGCAGGATTATCAATTTGTGGTGGAATTTACGCGGATGGTAGCCCGAATTTTATCCGTTGCTCCTAATCATCATTTTGATGTGCTGTTAGGAGGATTAACCGCCCTAAAAGATGAATTGAATTGGTTTCAAGTCAAAGCGGCTGAACGGAATTTATCCCTGGATGTTGCGAAACAGCAAACCTGTGAAGAATACAGCCAGTTTTTAGAAAGTTTGGCCCGGACACCATATCCCGTGCAAGCAACAGGATTGTGGGCGGTGGAGTTGGCTTATAATCAAGGGTGGCAATTGCCCGGACCCATGCCGGAACCCTATACCGAATTTGCCGATCGCTGGGGAAATCCGGGCTTTACCGATTACGTCAAATTGTTAGAACATCAAGCCGATGAAATGCTGAGTAATGCCTCACCGGAGGTTCAGAAAGCAGCGGAACAAACCGTGATTACCGTGGCTCAATTTGAAAAAGCATTTTGGCAAATGGCATTTAATGCCACCTAAGTCTCGGGGTTGTCAATACCCGATTGACAACCCCAGAAATCCACCCAAATTATAGTTCAGCTTCCATCCCTATCATACAATTATAATTCCCCTCACCTACGGATTTATTCAAGGTATTAATAATTGAGGCGGAATTATCGTAGGGTCCGCTCGTATAGAATGGCTTGCCATTTTTTCCAAATTCGAGTTTTACTTCCCCATCCCATTCTCCTAAATACTTTTTGGCTTTTTCAAAATCATGATGAGGTTTAAAGCCTAAATTTTCAGCATATTCCACAGCACCCCAGATAATGCCTTGAGCCTCTGTTAATGAAATTTTCTCAGCACCCCCGATAAAGGATTCATAATACAATGCGGTAATTCTTTCATATTCACTGCGATTGTATTTGCGAGGTCCCGAGGCATCTTTGACCCCTAAACACCAATAATCTACGAGGTAACTACAGGTAATAAAGCGGTTAAATCCAGGCGATCGCGTTACCGTCACAATCGCCATACCAGGGTCTGATATGTTCTCTGAATCATCCTCAGATTGGGTCCCGAACTCATCTTCTTGCGGAAACAGTCTGGGGATACAATTGGCATTGACTAAACACTCGAAAACAGGGGGTAATTCTCCGGATTCCTCACGGGCGATCGCCGCTTGTTCCGCTTGTTCCTTCAGAAATCCGGTAACGTCCGAGACTTTCAACCCCATTTTGCGGGCGATTTGCTTCGGCGTTAACTTTTTCTCCCGCAAGCTGAGAATTTCTTGGGTTTGTTCGCTATCCATAATTTTCCTCTGATTTTTTCTGTAATGATTAGATTACAACAATCCAGCACCAATCAACATCATCCTCCGCAAAGATGAACTCAAAAAATTCATCTCCCCCATCTCCCCATCTCCCCCATCTCCCCCATCTCCCCCATCCTCCCCATCTCCCCCATCTCCCCAACAACCGACGCTTATCAGGTAATATAGGTCTGTCGTGGGCGATCGGCCCACTGAGAACCTGCTTAATCTGGCTCAATTCAAGGAGAAACCTATGCCTCGTGCCATTATGGAGACCGACAAAGGAACGATTCATCTGGATCTGTTCGATAAAGATGCCCCCAATACGGTCGATAATTTTACAAAATTATCTGAAAGTGGATTTTATGATGGATTAACCTTCCATCGGGTGATTCCCAATTTCATGATCCAAGGGGGATGTCCCAATGGAAAAGGAACCGGGGGTCCAGGTTATAAAATTAATTGTGAAATTAACCCCAACAAACATCTAGCAGGTACATTATCAATGGCCCATGCAGGGCGTAATACTGGGGGAAGTCAATTCTTTATTTGCCACTCTCCCCAACCCCATTTAGATGGACAACATACCGTTTTTGGGAAAACCGAAGATATGGAGGTCGTCAACTCTATTCGGGCGGGAGATAAAATTTTATCGGTTAAAATCGAGAAAGACTAAGTAAAAAGGGTAGGGGAATCGCAGTGAAACCCCTACCCCGATAGGGCGTCTAAAATTAGGCTAAGAATAGAATTAAGGAGTGGGAGCAAGATGCTCCCACTCCTTAAAGTGAAGGGTCTAATTTTAGCAAGACCTGCTATAAAACCCCACTCAAATTTAATACAATTCATATTTGAGTAAGGAACAGGGCAAAGAACCATTGTAAAGGGGAATGCGTTTTGAGGATTTTAGCCCGATTTTTTTAGTAAGTTCTTTATTGCCGGATAAAATATAAGCGGTCCATCCCGTAAACCGCTGTTTTAAAATATCGCCAATAGATTTATAGAAATCCCCTAGTTGGTGAACTTCACCGAGGCGTTCTCCGTAGGGAGGATTGCAGATCAAAATTCCGCTTTCGGCAGGGGGTTCGATGTGATAAAATTCTTGGATGGAAAAGTGAACATGAGCATCTAATCCGCAGTTTTCAGCATTGAGATGCGCTTGTTGGATCACAGACCGATCGCGATCGCTGCCGTAGATGGGGGCCGTTAATTCCGCTTTTTGACCGTCTAGGGCTTCTTGGCGGATATCCTGCCAAAGTTCTAGGTCAAAATCGCGCCAACTCATAAATCCAAACCGTTCTTTAAACAATCCTGGGGCAATATTTAATGCCTTTAAACCCGCCTCTAAAGGTAAAGTCCCGGACCCGCACAGGGGGTCTAAAAAGGTCTGTTCTGGGGAATATTCACCCAGTTCTAAAATAGCTGCCGCTAAAGTTTCTTTGAGGGGTGCGATTCCCATTGCTGGACGATATCCGCGCCGATGTAAGCTGTTGCCAGAACTATCTAAACTGAGAATGGCGCGATCGCCATGAATATGCAGATTCAGCAACAAATCCGGGTCCTTCGGATCCACCGTTGACCGTTCTCCCGTGCGATCGCGCTGTTGGTCTACGATCGCATTTTTGACCTGTAACGCAGTAAAATGAGTGTGATTGAGTTTATGATTGCTGCCGGTACAGTTCACCGCCAGGGTATTACCGGGATCGAGATACTCTTCCCAATCAATAGACTGGATTTCTCGATACAGCATTTCAGCATTGGGACAGAAAAATTCTCGGATCGGAACGAGAACGCGAAACAGCGTTCTTCCCCACAAATTAACCCGGTAAAGTAAAGCGCGATCGCCCGAAAAATGGACCCCTGTAAAGTCCGGACGAACGTCCCGAGCACCTAACCGTTCTAATTCTTGGGCAGCAATGGGTTCTAAACCCCGAGCAACAGTCGCAAAGTATTCAGTCATCATAAGTGATAGTTTATCAGAAAAGCACCAGCACAGACCCGTTAGGAAGTCATTTCCACTTTCCCCCAATTCAGGAAGATGCAGAATTGACCGAGGACGGATCGGGGTAACCGGGTGAGGATAATTATCCCACTTGTTATGAACTTGAATCCTCTTCTCGCTGTCGGCTATACAAAGGAAGCCTAACGGTAAAGGCGGTCCCGAATCCCACCTCACTTTCAACGGAAATTTCCCCGCCATGTAAATCGGTACTGCGTTTCACCATTGCCAATCCCAACCCTGTACCGGGGATATTCCCGACATTTCCGCAACGGTGGAAGGTTTGGAAGAGGCGGGGTATTTCCTCGGAGGGAATCCCGATACCCGAGTCTTTAATCATAAAAATCACCGCAGTTTCGGTACAGGTTAATTCAAAATACACCTCTCCCCCATCCGGGGAGTATTTAATCGCATTGGAAAGTAGATTATTGAGGATATATCGTAATAATTTTTCATCAAAACAAGGCTTTTTAGATTGGTTGTTCAAAAACTCAGGGGAGTAATTTTGAACAAAATTAATCGTGTAATTTTTGGTTGAAGAAAATTGAAACTCTTCCACAATTCCTTCACAAAAGACGGCGAGGTCAAGGGGTTGGGGGTTAAAAGGAAGTTGGCTCATTTCCGCCCGTCCGATAAACAGCACATCTTCCAGTAATTGGGTCATATTCACCGTAGCCGATTGAATGCGATGGAGGGCTTGGAACTTTTTATCCAGTTTGTCATTGGGCCATTCCTCTAAATAATATTCCAGTAAATCAGCCGAAGAAAGAATCGTGGTCATGGGGGTGCGAAATTCGTGAGAAACCATTGAAACAAACCGGGTTCTAAACTCCATGATTTCGCGTTCTTTCGCCAAGGCATGACGCAGTTGCTCCTCAGCGCGTTTGATTTCGGTGATATCTTCAGAAATTCCGGCAATCCGGTAGATCTTGCCTTCTTCGTCACGGATGGGAAAGCCCCGATCGCGAATCCAGCGAATGGAACCATCGGGTCGGATGATCCGATATTCGCGGTCAAGGCGATCTAATGGCATTAATCCGGTGAGGACGGCTTGGCGATCGTCCGGATGAATCGCCTCTAAACGGGCAGTGGGTTGCTCATACAATTCCTGGCGTTCTAGTCCCCAAATTTTCTCATAAGCCGGGGAAACGTACAGAATTTGACTATAATCTGGATCGCTAATCCAAAAGACCTCTTCGATATTTTCGGCTAATTGGCGGAACCGTTCCTCGCTGGCTTGGACGGCAGCCTCGGCTAACTTTTGTTCGGTGATATCTCGTCCCACGGCCTGAAACTCACTCAACACCCCCTGAGCGTCGAAAATGGCGCGATCGGTCCACTGTTGCCAACGGACTTCGCCATTGGGCAGGACGATCCGGCGTTCCCGGGTGACCACCGGCATGGCGATGGGGTTGCGATCGATATCCGGTATCAAGGAAACCACCGATCCATCCATGAGTTCTTTGCGACTCACGCCAAAATAGCGACAGTAGGCATCATTGACAAAGGTCAGGGTGCCATCCGGTGCAAACCGACAAATCAGTTCGGTTTGATCTTCGACAATGGCCCGATAGCGAGCTTCCGAAGACCGCAGGGCCACTTCCGCTAAGGCCCGTTCTTTATGAAGAGAGACGGCAGCAGCAGCAGCGCGAAGGATGGAGACTTCTGACTCGGACCACACCCGAGGTTCCATGCAATTGTCAAAGCGAATAAATCCAAAGAATTCCCCATGCACCATCAGGGGCAAGATTAGCAGGGATTGAATCCCGGATTGTTCTAACAGTATCCGTTCAGAGTCGGGAAAGTTACTCACAACATCGGCAATGACTTCTCCTCTGGCTAACAGAGAGACCCACCGCTCAATCAGCAGAGGGGCCTTTAAGGAAAAACATTGCGCCGGTTGGGGAGTGGTGTCGGATCCGGGTTGAATTTTTAACTCTTCGCAACTCCATTGGGCTACCAACAGCGGGGAGTGACCTGTTGGCGCGGAATTCCCCGCAGACAGGGGTGGATTTTGGCAGAGGTAGACTCGACTGGCTTGAGCCGCTTGTCCCAAGGGTTTGAGAATTTCTGTGTAGGGATAGCTGGGACTATTATCCGTGGGGGTATCTCCTTTAAAGGCTAGGAGTCGGCGCTGCACCTCGACTAAGGCTTCTAACTGCTGATTGGCTTGGCTGAGTTCCTGGGTTAAGCCATGCAATCGTAAGGCGGCACGCACCCGGGCTAGAAACTCTTCGGTTTCGATGGGTTTGGAGAGAAAATCATCGGCTCCGGTGTTGAGTCCCTTGATGCGATCGCCCACTTCTTCTCGGGCGGTGAGTAGGATGAAAAACATCGGTGCCAGTTCCGGGTCAGATTTGATTTTCTGACAGACTTCTAATCCATCGAGTCCGGGCATCATCCAGTCGCAAACGATTAAGTCAGGTTCCAGTTCTCTCGCCAGCCGCAAGCCTTCCGTCCCATCCGAGGCCACGGTGATGCGATGTCCGTCGCTTTCGAGTAAGTCCTGGAGGACGAGCTGCACGGTTACGTCATCATCAACAATTAGGATTTTAGCCATAGTAAAAAATGTAGCACTGTAAAAAAGAAAGGGTCAACTTCACTCGAATACTTGTTAGATTCAAAAAGGCTTTTTTATACTTCCCATTGTTGGCTACCCAATTGCTTTAGCTTGTATTCTAAATAAGTCGCAGATGGAACCATTTACCTCAATCTAATTTATGTAGCCCTCGCAACGGACAATTCCTCGGGTTATTGATACAGGCGATCTAGGGGCGATACCCGCTTTCTTTAGGATCCGCTCCAGACCGGGGTAAAAAACAAGAGGGCGTTTTTCCCCGATGAACACTCCGTAGAGGCTCTAGAAAAAGTCAACGGTTTCGCGAAACCCCCAACCCTAGCCGCTCTGAATCAGGATCAGTTAGAGTCTGAGAGAGTGGCTACCCCAGTATGGGGCATCACCCCAGAGGATTTAGACCCCACCCTAGCATTAAGCTGCTTCTACACCCGATATTTTTCCCCCTTCTATCTTGTTAGGGTACATGGAGTGGGGAACAGTTCAGTGACGAGTAGAACTGAATTGCAATTGCAATTAAATTCTCTCGATTCTGACTCGACAGAGTAGAAAATCCGGATATCATAATTGATCGCCTAGGTTCGGGGAATCCGAGTTACGGCCTCAGACCAAAAAATGGCCGCCTCGGTTGCCATTACCCTCACCTCTAGCTATCCTGCTGCTGTTCTTCCCTGGGTAGGGGTCTGGATTCGGGACTGGGAACCCTGGACCCAATTTATGCCGATCGCCCAGTAATTGTCCGTGGGTACAAAAGCCGTCACAGTCTCAGGCAATGCTTCAATCCTTTAGGCAAAACGCTACACTAGAATACACTCCTTAAATTCCCTAAGTGTATGTCCTATTTCGACGGAACCCTCAGCTATCCCCAGACTCGTAAAGGCGATATCGTGGATGACTACCACGGTATCCAGATTTCTGACCCCTACCGTTGGTTGGAAGACCCTGACGCTGAGGAAACCAAAGCTTGGGTAGAAGCGCAAAATACGGTCACCTTTGCTTTTCTTAACGAAATTCCCCATCGCGATCGCCTCAAACATCGCTTGACGAAACTTTGGGATTACGAAAAATACGGCATCCCCTTTAAAAAAGGCAGTCGCTATTTTTATTTTAAAAACGATGGACTCCAAAACCAAAGCGTTCTCTATGTCCTCAATCACCTCGATGATCAACCTCGGGTCTTGCTCGACCCCAACAAGCTCTCTGAAGATGGTACCATCGCCCTAGGGGGTATTGCCATTAGCGAAAATGCTCAATTCATGGCTTATGGTCTCTCTTCCTCCGGTTCCGATTGGCAAGAGTGGAAAGTTCGCGACATTGAAACCGGCGAAGATTTATCCGATCATCTCCAATGGATTAAATTCTCCGGTGCTTCTTGGACTCACGACCATCAAGGGTTTTTCTACAGTCGCTATGATGAACCCAACACCAAAGGCCAATATGAAGATGTTAACTATTATCAAAAACTCTTCTACCATCGCCTCGGTACTCCCCAATCTGAGGATATTTTAATCTATCATCGTCCGGATCAAAAAGAGTGGGGATTTAGCGGAGGCGTCAGTGAAGATGGCACCGTGCTGATTATTTCCGTCTGGCGCGGTAGTGAACCGAAAAACTTGGTCTTTTACAAAGATTTAACGAATCCTGATGCTCCCGTTATTGAATTAATTACCGAATTTGAAGCCCAGTATGGGTTTATCGATAAAGAAGGAGATTTGTTTTGGTTTCAAACGGACTTGAATGCACCCCGAGGACGGGTGATTTCTCTGAATATCCGCACGCGGCGATCGCAACGAACTGATTCCCGAAGCGCCGGAAACCTTAGAAAGTATCGGCCTTTTAAATAACCAGTTTGTCGCCGATTATCTCAAAGATGCTCGCAGTCAAATTAAACTATTTAACCTGGATGGTTCCTTCATCCGGGAAGTCGAATTACCGGGAATTGGTTCTGCCGGTGGATTTAATGGCAAACGCCACGACACCGAAACCTTTTATAGTTTCACCAGCTTTACCACCCCACCCACCATTTATCGCTACGATATGGTGACCGGAACCAGCACCGTTTATCGCCATCC
Source organism: uncultured cyanobacterium (assembly GCA_963821735.1). GTDB lineage: Bacteria > Cyanobacteriota > Cyanobacteriia > Cyanobacteriales > Laspinemataceae > Laspinema. The sequence goes on along the minus strand of CAWGFK010000055.1, from coordinate 1,090,410 downwards.
CCAGGTAGACTTCAACCCGGATGACTATACAACAGAGCAAATCTTTTACACCAGTAAAGATGGCACCCAAGTACCGATGTTTATCATCCATAAACAGGGAATCCAACGGGATGGGAATAATCCGACCTATTTGTATGGATATGGCGGATTTAATATTTCCCTCACCCCGAGTTTTTCCGTCTCCCAAGTCGTCTGGATGGAACTAGGCGGCATCATTGCCATTCCCAATCTGCGCGGTGGGGGAGAATATGGAGAAGATTGGCATCAAGCGGGGACGAAGTTAAATAAACAGAATGTGTTTGATGACTTTATCGCTGCTGCTGAGTGGTTAATCGAACAGAACTATACGCGACCCCAGAAACTGGCGATCGCCGGTGGCAGCAATGGCGGACTATTAGTCGGGGCCTGTATGACACAACGCCCGGACCTATTCGCTGCCGCCCTCCCTGCCGTCGGCGTCATGGATATGTTACGCTTCCACAAGTTTACCATCGGTTGGGCCTGGTGTTCCGATTACGGTTCCCCGGATAATCCCGATGAATTTAAAGCCTTGTATGCCTACTCTCCCTTACATAACCTCAAACCCGGTACCGCCTATCCAGCCACTCTGATTACCACAGCCGATCACGACGATCGCGTTGTTCCCGCACATAGTTTCAAGTTCGCCGCTGCCTTACAAGAAGCACATACCTCGAATGCACCAGTCCTGATTCGCATTGAAACCAAAGCGGGACATGGTGCTGGAAAACCCACGGCTAAAATCATCGAGGAAGCCGCCGATAAGTGGGCATTTCTAGTCAGAACCCTAGAGATGGATATCCCCGTTAAATAGTAACAACTGAAGTCGTTACTACGAACTTAAGGGGATTGCAAAATATAAATCCTCCAAATGTTGCACTGGAACGAAGGTAGGTGTAGGGGCGCAATGCTTGCGCCCCAGGGCGCAAGCATTGCGCCCCTACATTGACGGGGCTATTCCGTTGAGCAGTCACTACGAACGAACGTTTTGGAGATTTTATTTTTTGGAGTTCCCTAATAGAACGACTGAAGTCGTTACTACGAACTTAAGAGAAGATAACGACTGAAGTCGTTACTACGAAAGGGGATAGTTAAAAGTCGTTGTTTAACTGCTCGATCGCCCGTTCATAGATGGACCTTGCGAAGTCAGTCCACATTCCTTGTCCCCAGTAGCGGAAACAACTGGTTTGGGTTAACAAATTGTTCAGTAAGGCTTGACGATAGCGCGGTTGTTGGGTGAGGTTCTCATCTCCCAGTAACGGGTCAATTTTTTGATGAAATAAGGCGCTGAGTGAATTCATCGGTCCGACTACATTTTCATATCCTTGTACCCAATTGAGGTTATTCGTCCAGGAGGAACCATCTACATGAAATTGATGGTCTTCTTGCGTTAACTGCGCGATCGCCTCGGCCATTTTTTCCGGGGTGACGTTCTCTGGATCAAGCCGTTGCCAGATTTTATGTTGTTGCACCGCTTGACAGGTGGGATAATCATCCGGGGAACAGCCAGCGGCTTCAATCAGTTCTAAATATTCTGTCCCGTTTAAGGCAACCGTTCCCGATTTACCTCCATTATTTTGGGCAATTTCATAGGTGGTACGTTTGAATCCATCAGGGAATTCATTCATCATCACTCCGCCATTTTCACCGTCGCCTATTTGGGTAACAATTGGGGGAACAGTGACGGAACCAATTTGCTGTTTAGACAGGGTTTTGGCTTCATAATAGGGCTGCATTTGAGCCACTAATTTAGTATCAGACCCTTGGGTTTTAATTAAGGCAGTGATACTGGTGGTTTCCCCTTGGGAATTGCGCGCCATCAGGCGGTGGGGAAGATGTTTGTAGCCGAGACTATGACCCTCTAAGGTTTCCACGGAATGTTCCTGAACCATAATCCAGCGATAGCCACTTTCTTTGAGGGCTTTGATAAACTCAAAGAGGGTATCAGGATGGTTCGGCAGGTGCATTTCTGGGGGGGAAAATCCTTTGACTCGGGCGAGGGCTTCCCAGCCAAAAATTGAGGCAAAATAATGTTGCCATGCTTGAATATGTAGTTTGAGGTCCGGCAGGGGAGTGGAGGGAACAACGGCATGACTCCATAGAGTTCCTAACCATTCAACATTGAGATAATATTGGGGGTCGCAGGTGATGCGTTTGAGACTATCGATGACATCATGGCGTCCCATTTGTCGCAATCCCCACAATAAATTGCCGGAGTAATCTAACATGACTCGGGGATTACAGCCGTTGGCGACGAGTTCGGGGATGAATTCCCCCATGCGACTGTAGCACCAAGAGAAGGGTCCGGCATTGTGATTATCGCCTTCGCCGGTATGTTCAAACATATATTGCAGGTGGCCGATATATTCACCATTGGGTCCGGCAGGAATGGTGGGTTGGTGCATATGCAAGGCGATCGCAAATGCAGCACTAATATCTTCTAATCGGATATTTGTAATAGGCAAAAATACAGGCTCGTTACGTTGAACAACGGAACGAACTGCGTTTTCCCACCCGCAAATATTGGGTAATCCTTGTGAAAATTCCTCTAATTTGGGAAGTTCTGTGGGTGTGGGAGCGATGGAAACCATAATTTTAATTGCTGCTTTAACGTGCTATTTTTAGTTTACCATTGATTGAGTGTCTTGGAACAGATACTTTTTAAATTTAGTCAAAATGATGTTTCCGAGTTTTCTGCCTTCTGATGTTGAGTTTTTGACGGAATCCACTTCGATCGCCCTGGCCCAGAGAATCGAATGTCAGGATGTTCTAACTTCTTTATGCGATCGCCCGATTCCCACGAGTTTCGTGCGGGAAGGTCAAGGGGGACCGCCGATTTTGTTGCTACATGGATTTGATAGTTCCGTGTTTGAGTTTCGCCGGTTGCTGCCATTGCTGGCAGGGGAACAGGAAACTTGGGCGATGGATTTATTGGGATTTGGATTTACCCATCGCTTGCCGGAAATTCCGATTACACCTGCGGCGATTAAAACTCATTTATATGAGTTTTGGACCCAGTTAATTCAACAGCCGATGATTTTAGTTGGAGTATCGATGGGGGGTGCAGCGGCGCTTGATTTTACCCTATCTTACCCCAATGCGGTGCAAAAATTGGTGTTAATTGATAGTGCCGGGTTTGCCAAGGGTCCGGCGATGGGGAAAATGATGTTTCCCCCCCTGGGGTATTTGGCGACCCAATTTTTAAGAAATCCGCGAATTCGCCAACAAATCAGTTTGAAAGCGTACTGCGATCGCACGTTAGCTTCGGCGGATGCCTCCGCTTGTGCGAGTCTGCATTTGCAGATGCCGGGGTGGGATCGGGGCACGATCGCCTTTACCAAAAGCGGGGGTTACAACTTTTTAGCGGATAAAATTGAGCAGGTAAACAAACCGACTCTAATTTTATGGGGAGAAAATGACCAAATTTTGGGAACAAGGGATGCTTACAAGTTCAAAGAAGCGATCGCCTCAAGTCAGCTAATCTGGATTCCCAACTGTGGTCACGTTCCCCATTTAGAACAACCTCAGTTGAGTGCGGATCACATTCTGGAATGGTCCAAACGCTGAACTGATCCCCTGCTGTTCCTCAGTTGCCAAAAAAGTTTGGCAACTGAGACTTTTTCGAGACAGAATGTAAAGAGATAGCAAACCCTAAAATTAGGGAATGCAGGCAGTGCTAACCCTGACGTAAAATCTCTTGGTCCTTTGTCCTGAAAGCCAGGGATCAGCAGACTCCCCCGGATCTGGAGTCCAGAAACCCGGATGGTTAAGGCCAAATCCGAGATCCGGCAGGGACCGAAACTCGACCCCCGATATGTTGGGGGTCCTCGGTTGGAGGTCCATAGGAAAGCCACTGCCTCTCGGAGATAGGTGTCGTGAAAACATACAGGGGATTGAGTTCGGGAAAGAAGGAATGCAAAATTTTAGCCAACAGCCAGAGGACCGTTTGACGAACTGGGCCGCCCCCAGCCCGTCCCCCGTTGGAGGGTCGCGGAAATCTCCAATCGGATTATGAAGAACTGCGGCAGGCTTATCGAGCGATTAACTTTTCATGTGGAAAACTTTCCCCTAGGGGCGATCGAGTGGGATTGTGCGATGGGGGTGAAGCGATGGTCTTCCCAAGCGGAACAAATTCTCGGCTGGAAGGCGGCAGAGGTGATGGGTATTCCTCGGCAAAAATGGCCTTGTAACTATCCCGAGGATGAAGCCCTGGTTGCCGAAGCTGTCAGTCGTTTGATTGCGGGAAAAGAATCTCATAATGTTGTTTATCATCGAAATTACACAAAAGCGGGGGAAGTGATTTGGTGTGAGTGGCATAATTCGGCGCTGCTAGATGAGGCGGGATATCCGATTTCGATTTTATCTTTGGTACAAGATATAACCGAACAGAAACAGGCGGAGCAGGAACGGGATCAATTGATTTCTAAAATCGATCGCCAGAATCAAACCCTAGAAGCCTTGGTGCAAGAGCGCACGGCGGAATTAGCCCGGACGGTGGAACGGTTGGAAATTGAAATTGCCCGACGGGAACAACGCGATCGCCAGTTTTCAGCGATCGCCGCCAATTTGCCCGGGGTGATGTATCGGGCGATTATTCGCACCGATGGACGAATTACAGTGCCTTTCATCAGCGATGGCATTGAGGAACTCACGGGGATTGACCCTATGGATGCAATGGCTGATTTGTGGGGATTATTTGGCCGGGTGCATCCGGACGATCGCGAGGGGTTTCGGGAGCGCATCGCCTCCCTAAGCGGGATTCAACAACCCCGGGAACATCAGGAATTTCGGATTATTAGTGCCTCGGGCGAACTGAAGTGGGTGCAGGATAATACCCATTATACTTGGATGGAAAATGGGGATGTAATCGCTGATGGGGTGATGTTGAATATCAGCGATCGCAAACAGGCGGAAGAGGCGATGCGGCAACAGGTGGAACGGGAACGGTTACTCGGGGCGATCGCCCAACGGATTCGCCAATCCTTGGATTTAACCACCATTCTGAGTACCACTGTGGAGGAAGTCCAGCAAGTGCTGGGGTGCGATCGCGTCTTAGTCTATCGCGTTTGGGCGGATGGGACCGGCAGTGCGATCGCTGAAGCGGTCAAACCCGGTTGGTTGAAAGTATTAAATCGGGTTTTTCCCGAAGAAGTCTTTCCCCCAGAAAATTATCAACGGTATATCGAAGGACGAATTTGTGCTTTAGTTGACCGGGATTCCGGACAGACTTTACCCTGTTTGGTGGAGTTTATGAAAACCATTGAAGTCCGAGCAAAATTGGTGGTTCCGATTGTTGAAAAAAACACGCTGTGGGGATTATTAATCGCCCATCAATGTTCGGGACCCAGACAGTGGCAACCCGGGGAAATTGACCTGTTAGCTTCTTTAGCCACTCAACTGGCGATCGCCATTCAGCAGTCTGAACTCTACGAACGGTTGCAAGTCGAACTGAGCGATCGGAAAATAGCCCAATGTCAAATTAAAGCCTCCCTCGAAGAAAAAGAACTCCTCCTCAAAGAAGTGCATCATCGGGTCAAAAATAACTTACAGGTGATTTCCAGTATTTTTTCCCTGCAAAGTTCTTATATCGAAGAACCGCGAATTCTATCGATTTTACGCGATAGTCAAAACCGAATTGCTTCAATGGCCTTGATTCATGAAAAACTTTACCACTCGGACACCCTCGCTAAAATAGATTTCAATGATTACATTGAAAGCCTCACGAGCAACTTATTTTCCTGCTATAATATCAGTCCGCAAAAAATTCGCTTAAAACTGCACATTGAAAATGTTTCCCTCAACTTAGACACGGCAATTCCCTGCGGATTATTACTCAATGAACTGGTTTCAAACTCTCTCAAACACGCCTTTCCGGGCGACGGTTCGGGAACCATCTTTATTGAACTGACAGCCCAAGCTAATCAACAATTAAATCTCATGGTACGCGATACAGGTCGGGGATTACCCGACGGATTAGACTTCAAAAAAACCAATTCTTTAGGACTGCGCTTAGTCCGGGCGCTGACCCGACAATTACGGGGAACCCTGGATATTAAAAATAATCAAGGAGCTTGCTTCCAAATTACCTTTTCCTCTCCTCAAGGTCTTTAACGCTGTTTCAGGGACCCGCAAACGGGTTCAATCGTTAACCCTTTTTGCTTTACCCCTGACGATTTCAGTTTTATAATTGACACAAAACTTGAGGGACAGGAATTCTGTCTTATCATACCGATTAAACTTGGGGGAAACTTGCCATGTCACATAAAATTCTGGTTGTAGAAGATGAAGCCATTATTGCCGAAGATATTGCCCTCCGCCTAGAAAAAATGGGATATGAGGTAGTGGATATCGTCGCATCAGGAGAAGAAGCCATCGGTGCTGCTGCGATTCATCAGCCAGATTTGGTGTTGATGGATATCATGCTGCAAGGGCTGATGGATGGGATTATGGCAGCGGATAAAATTCGAGAAACCTTAGAAATTCCCGTGGTTTATTTGACCGCTTATGCCGATGAAAATACCTTAAAACGAGCCAAAATAACCCAGCCTTTGGGCTACATTCTCAAACCCTTTCGGGAAACTGAACTCTGGGTGACTATCGAAATAGCTTTATCTCGTCATCAGGCCGAATTGGAAGTTAAAAAAGCCGTTTCTACCGCAGAAACGAAACGTTATAAGGCCGAAGAAGTGAGCCAAATCAAATCTCAATATCTGTCGATGGCGGCCCATGAATTTCGCAATCCCTTAACGACGATTCAATCTTCAGCAGAATTGATTCAAGAGTATGTGGATAATTGGCCTCCGGAAAAAACGCAAAAACATCTTGAACAAATTGTGATGGCAACGGAAAGCCTGAATCAGTTACTGGAAGATATTTTAAAATTTGGCAAGGCGGATTTTCAAAAAACTAGCTTAAACCCCGCCCCTTTAAATTTGGCCTCATTTTGCGAGGGGATTGTGGAAACGTTTCAATTGAGTGCAGGACATGAATATCGCCTAATTTTTACGCAACAAGGAGAATCCCGAGTCGCCTATCTCGACCAAAAATTACTGTGGCATTTGTTCAATAATTTAATTGCCAATGCGATTAAATATTCTCCGGCAGGAGGGGAGATTTTTATGACCCTATCTTTTCAGGAAGATGAGGTAGTGTTTCAAATTTGCGATCGCGGAATTGGCATTGACCCCGAAGATATTAATACCCTGTTTGTGCCATTTTCTCGGGCTTCTAATGTGGGAACGATTCCGGGAACCGGGTTGGGACTGGCGATCGCCAAACGGTCCGTGGATTTACATAACGGTCAAATTACCGTGGAAAGCCAACTGGGTCAAGGGACAACGTTTACCGTTACCCTTCCCCTCAACCCAGTCCCGTAACGCTTACCCTTTGATTCGTTCTCGCAGACCCTGTTCTAATTGTTCCAATAATGTATCCACATCCGCAGATACCGTTTCAAAACATTGGGGAGGGGGTGGATCGGTGACAAATTCTATCACCTTCAACTGCCCTTGATTAATCCCCACGAGGAGAACCTCAATTTCTGGATTAAATCCCTCAACAATTCCCACCACTTCTTGTAAAAAACTCCCCACGGTTTCATTGAGTTTGAGTACCGCCTCTTTGGGACAGTAAACAAAATGCGGTGTGGGTTGTAAATCGATTCCCATCACACTGCCATTATGTTGATTTTCCAGCCACAGGCCCCAGGAAAGAGCGGCTAATTCCTGTTGGTGAGCTTTGGCAAAATCGGCTAACTCATAACGCCATCGGTCCTCTTCTTTTTCGGGCTGAAGATTCCCCGGTAAAAAACCAGTCATTTATATTTCTCTTGCGTTCCGATTGGATAATTAGATTACTTTAAACCCATTTGCACGCGCCATAACCCTGCATAAATCCCTCCTCGTTCCAGAAGTTCCTCATGAGTGCCGCGTTCTACTAATTCTCCCCGATCCATGACATAAATGCAATCGGCATTTCGGATGGTGGAGAGACGATGAGCGATCGCAATCGTTGTCCGGTTTTGCGTAATCCGTTCCAAAGAACGCCCGATCGCTGCTTCCGTTTCATTATCCACTGCTGATGTCGCTTCATCTAAAATCAAAATCGGCGGATTTTTCAACAGGGCCGGGCGATCGCCAACCGTTGTCGCTGTCCCCCGGAAAGTTTCTGACCCCGTTCCCCCACAATGGTGTCATACCCTTGAGGCAGTTCCATGATAAAATCATGAGCTTCTGCGAGTTTTGCCGCCTCAATTGCATCTTCATAGCTGGCATCAAAACTGCCATAAATGATATTTTCAGCAACAGTTCCATGAAATAAAAACACATCCTGACTGACTAACCCGATCGCCCGTCGCAAATCCTGCAACTGAATATCGTGCAACTCTATCCCATCTAGGGTAATACTTCCCGACTGAATTTCATACAGTCGCAGCAACAGCTTCACCACCGTACTTTTTCCCGAACCTGTCGCCCCCACCAGGGCAATGGTTTTTCCTGCGGGAATCTCTAGGGATAACTGATTAATCACCGGATTGCGATCAAAATAGGCAAAGGTAACATCCCGCCATTGAATTTCACCGCGTACTGTCTGAATTGGTAACGGTTTATTTCCCGGATGAATGGCGATCGGTGTATCTAATAAATTCATCACTCGGGCGACAGAAGCCGTTGCCCGTTGATACAAATCTAAAGTCTGACCCAACCGCGTTAACGGCCATAATAACCGCTGGGTTAAAAAGATTAAAACGCTGTAAGTCCCCACGGCTAAATTGCCTTCTACAGCAGATAAACCGCCGAACAACAAGGTAGCGGTAAAAGCCACCAGAATGATGATTCTAATTAAGGGAATAAAAGCGGCAGACAGGGCAATAGCTCGTCGATTACTTTGGCGATAATTTTCACTCAATCGTCCGATGCGTTTGCTTTCATAAACCTCAGCCGTATAGCTTTTAATCGTGGTAATTCCACTTAAATTATTGCTGAGTTGGCTATTGAGCAAACTGACCTGTTCACGCACCTCGGCATAGCGAGGGGTGAGCAATTTCTGAAAGGCGATCGAACCCCAGATAATAAAGGGCATGGGCAACAGTGCCATCCAGGCTACCGTTGGCGCTAACACAAAAAAGACGGTCCCAATGATAATCACCGTCGTGATTACCTGGAGAATTTCATTGGCCCCGACATCCAAAAAGCGCTCTAGTTGGTTAATATCATCATTTAAAATAGACATAAACCCGCCGGTAGAACGCTCCTCAAAATAGGCGAGGTCTAGGTCTTGTAAGTGGCGGTAAACATCCAGGCGCAAATCATGTTGTAGAGTTTGGGCGAGATTGCGCCAGAGGCGATCGTAGGCATATTGAAAGACCGATTCCATCACCCAGACAATAAAGGTAAGCCCACTGAGAATCAGCAATTGTCCGAAGACATCGGTCACGCCAAATTGGGCAATGAAAGAGGTTTCTTCATTAACGACCACATCCACTGCCGCCCCAATCAGGGCCGGAGGTGCCAAATCAAATAATTTATTGAGAATAGAACAGGCGATCGCCTGCCAGATTTGAACGCGATATTGATGTCCATATTCCAGCAGACGCCCCAAGGGATGCCCTGAATGTTTGCGGGTCATAGTGCGATTGACTGACACGGAATTTATCAGTATAGGGGTTGAAGGTCTCTGTCTATCATACGCCTGCTACGGAATCCGGTTGTTTATGGACCTTTGAAAACCGGATTCCGGATCAGAGGAGGGTTCCCCCAGTGCGATCGCCAGTCTTACTGAACCTGAGTATCAATCGGCTGGATCCGAATTCCGGGATTAATCGTCCGTTGCTGAACTCCGGGACTAATCGGCTGTTGCTGCGGCTGAACTCCGGGACTAATCGGCTGTTGCTGCGGCTGAACTCCGGGACTAATCGGCTGTTGCTGCGGCTGAACTCCGGGATTGACTTGCGGCTGAACCCCGGGATTAACTTGAAAATCCCCAGGAGTCGTTTGAATGAAAGTTCCTGCGGGAACCTGCTGAATCGAAGTCCCTGCGGGAACCTGCTGAATCGGAGTCCCTGCGGGAACCTGCTGAATCGGAGTCCCTGCGGGAACCTGCTGAATCGGAGTCCCTGCGGGAACCTGCTGAATCGGAGTCCCTGCGGGAACCTGCTGAATCGGAGTCCCTGCGGGAACCTGCTGAATCGGAGTCCCTGCGGGAACCTGCTGAATCGGAGTCCCTGCGGGAACCTGCTGAATCGGAGTTCCTGCGGGAACCTGCTGAATCGGAGTCCCTGCGGGAACCTGCTGAATCGGAGTCCCTGCGGGAACCTGCTGGATGGGAATGCCTTGGGGGGACTGTCCCGGGACTGTTTGAATCGGGTTAGAACCCGTCCGAGTGATCACCGTCGTGCCATTGGGGAGGGTTTGAATAGTCGTGCCATCGGGGAGGGTCTGAACAATCGTGCCATCGGGGAGGGCTTGCACCTGACCGGGTGCTACTGCCTCTCCCCCTGGGACATTGGCAGCTTGTCCGGGGACTAGGTTACCCGGTGTGGCTGTTTGCTCTGAGGTTTCACAGAGGTTATTGAGATTCCTAGCTTCGCCGGAAGAATCGATCATAAAACAGCCAGGATATTCTTGGGCAATCGCTCCCGGGGAAACAGGCAGCATTAAAGCAAAAACTCCAGATGTCATCAACGTTAAGGTGACTTTAAAAGGGTTAAACATTTTCAGGGATTCTCCTTGATTGATTTATAATTGATTGGTCTGAATATAGTTAATTTAATAAACCCCGAATTAGAAGCGAAGTTTTCATGAACTAAATGAAAATTAAATTACTGAAATAATTAATATTTTTAAGTTATAGTTAAAATAATTTTGGCCCTTAATTATTCAGTTAAATTTTAACCAATAAAGCCAGAAAAGAATGCTTAGTCTTGGCTTTTGCCAAGACTAAGACACGCCGATAGTAGGAGGGTTTATTTAGAAACTATTAATATTATGCAAAAATAAAAGGAAAACCCGGCTCCCTCACTAGAGAGATTTATCCCTCATCCCCCAGACAGAGTTAACCAGAATTTGACTTTGAAATATTTAGGGTTAAATTTAGCCCCCCTGTTGCGAGTCATCGAAATAGGGCATCGGTACCGGATTAAAGCAGCAGTACCAGAAACCAGGGTTTTGGCCCAAAGTTGGTATTCAGGGGCAGAAATTTTGGACAAAACCCTGATTTCTCCCCCTTTCTGTACCGATCCCCTAGGCTTTTTTGGGTATTATTTACCAATTTTCACCGTATTAGCGGCCCGGGTTGCTTTTGCCCTAGCTTCTGCAATCGTCTGACCTTTTGCTAAAGCGACCCCCATGCGCCGGAAAGGACGAGAATCGGGTTTACCAAATAATCTTAAATCAACATCCGGTTCTATGAGGGCATCGGCGACCCCGTGATAAGAAATTGAATCCGAATGGTCGTGGGCTAAAATAACGGCACTGGCAGAAGGGCCAAATTGTTCAATTTTGGGAATGGGAAGCCCTAAAATGGCTCGCAGATGAAGTTCAAACTCGTTGAGATTTTGGGAGATCAGGGTCACCATGCCGGTATCGTGGGGACGGGGGGAGAGTTCGGAGAAAATTGTCTCATTTTTGGTGATAAAAAACTCGACGCCAAAAATACCGGCACCGCCTAAAGCATCAGTGACTTTTTGAGCGATCGCCTCCGCTTCTTGAACTCTTTCTGGTGAAATATCTGCCGGTTGCCAAGATTCTTGGTAGTCGCCGCGTTCCTGACGATGACCGATCGCTGGACAAAACAAGGTGGGACGATCCCACTGGCGGATTGTTAGCAGGGTAATTTCTAGTTCAAACTCAATAAATTCCTCAACAATCAGCTTTTGAGTATCTCCTCGGGAACCGGCGATCGCATAGTTCCAGGATGCCTCCACTTCCGTGCGATCGCGAACCGTTGATTGTCCCTTTCCCGAAGAAGACATCACAGGTTTAACCACATTGGGAAATCCGATTTCTTCCGAAGCGGCGATTAATTCTTCTAAGGTGGTGGCATAAGCATATTTAGCGGTTCTAATGCCTAATTCTCGATGAGCGAGTTCCCGAATGCGATCGCGATTCATGGTGTAGTTGGTTGCCTTCGCCGTAGGAATGACAACAATGCCGCGATCTTTTTCAAATTCCAGTAATTTTTCCGTGCGAATGGCTTCAATTTCGGGTATAATAAAATTAGGCTGATGCTGATTAACGATTCGTTCCAAATCGTCGGGATTTAGCATAGAAATGACTTCAGAATAATCCGCCACTTGCATCGCGGGAGCATTGGCATAGCGATCGACGGCAATGACTGTATTCCCGAGACGTTGAGCGGCGATCGTAAATTCTTTCCCAAGTTCGCCGGACCCGAGCAGCATTAATTTTTGAGGTAAACGCATAGAATTGATTCCCAATTGACTGGACTGCCAACTATTTTAAACCGTTTATTCTCCAATTCAACAGAGGGGAATCGAGGGATCAAGCCCCCGACTCCTGTAGCACCCTATTTAAACCATTTCCAGATGGGGCGATCGGTGCGTTCTTTCCAACCCTGGGGATTTATTTTCCCTTACACGGCATAACTTTCCCCAATCCGATGCACTTTAATCAAGTTAGTTACCCCAGTAATGGGGAGGGGTAACCCGGCGATAATCACCACAAGGTCTCCTTTTTCGACAAATTTCTGTTCGAGGACTGTTTTTTCTAATAAAACAATCATTTCATCGGTATTAGAAACCTCTTCTAGTTGCAAAGATTGCAACCCCCAATAGAGGGCAATTCGCCGTTGGATAAATTCATCCGTAGTGACAGCGATCGCCGGGATGGATTGGCGATATTTCGACAATAATCGGGCGGTAAATCCATGTTCTGTAAAGCAAATTAGTGCCTTGGCATGGAGATTTTCAGCCAGTTGGCAGCCCGCATGAACCACCGAGTTTCCAATTGGATATGCCTCAATTCCCGTCACATATTGTCGGGAAGCGGTTAACTGCTCCTCGGCAGTTTCCGCAATCAGCGCCATTGTTCTGACCGACTCAACTGGATAATCTCCCACTGCCGTTTCTCCCGACAGCATCAGGGCATCTGCGCCATCATAAATCGCATTGGCAATGTCCGAGACTTCCGCACGAGTCGGGCGCGGATTGTGAATCATGGACTCTAACATTTGAGTGGCGACAATCACAGGTTTTTGATGAGTCCAACAGGCTTGTAAAATCGATTTTTGGAGGGTAGGAACCCGTTCTAAGGGAATTTCTACCCCTAAATCTCCCCGGGCTACCATCACAACATCTGCCGTTTCTACAATCTCTTCTAAACACTCTAAGGCTTCATGACGCTCGATTTTAGCAATAACATGAGCGTATTTATCTTTGCGCCTAATTGCCCCTTTGACTTCTTTGATATCCGAGGCTTCTCGAACGAAAGAGAGGGCAACATAATCAATGTTTTGCTCCAAGCCAAAACTCAAATCTTCAATATCTTTTTGGGTCATGGCTGGAGCAGAAATTGAAGAATGTCGGAGGTTAATTCCTTTGTGGCTTTTGACCGGACCTCCATAAATTACCGTCCCATAAATTTCTTTCTCATAAATGCGATCGGCTTGGATGCAAATCAGACCATCATCAATGAGAATTGAATCTCCTTCTTTAACATCATCAGCCAATCCTTTATAGGTGGAACTAAAGCGTTGAGCGTTCCCGAGTACCTCTAGCATCGTAATGATAGTTTGATCCCCAGGATGGAGGACAATCCCAGGTTCCATTTCTCCGACGCGGATTTTCGGACCTTGTAAATCCTGCATAATCGCGATCGGCTTATTTAATTCGGCGGACACTTCGCGAATGGTACGGATATTTTGTTCGTGAGTGGTATAGTCACCGTGGGAGAAGTTTAAGCGAGCTACATCCATTCCCGCTAGAACCATTTCTTTAATGGTATTGCGATCGCAACTAGCCGGACCGAGGGTGCAGATAATCTTCGTTTTACGCATGAAATTAAACCGATTAGAGAGGAATGCACGACATCAGTTAGCAGTTTAACCGAATTTTTATTAGAAATCCGGATATTTATCAGCTAGAATCGGGGTAGATTTTCCCGTTTGGAGTTGAATCAAATCTGGATCTAGAACATTATATTGTAAATTTTAATCTCAATGGGGAGGGTGAACTGTGACGCAGGATACATCTGCTCAGTTGACCGACCCGAAACTGCATAGACTTCCCCACAACTGAGTTTTATTTTCATTAAAAATAAACTTTTATCGTCCGGTTTAAAATTATAATATAATTTCCCATTTTACCTTTTTCTTAGATATAAAAACGACATAAGTCGGTTCCATTTCTCCCCCATCCCCCCCATCCTCCCCATCTCCCCCATCCTCCCCATCTCCCCATCCCCCCATCTCCCCCATCCTCCCCCATCTCCCTCTCCGGTTAGAGGATCCCCGATCGCACTCGTGGTATCTCTGTTAAATGGGCCGTTCATATTTCCCAACAAGTCAATTAATAGGATATATTTCTAAAATAGCCCGATCGAAACGGTTTTTATCAAACCCTTAAATTTCGGTTGCGATCGGGATGCTGATGTAGTTTCCAGCAGCGATGCTGGCTCAAAATGGCTCATCAACGCCTGCCTTTATCCCACTCCTTGAGCGATGAATATTGCTGAAATTCTACACCAACAAGTTGAAGAAACACCCGAGACTCCAGCAATCCTGGAAATCCGACGTGGTGCAAGCGGCAGGGTCAGTTTTGCCGAATTGGAGTTGAAGGCGCGACGGGGAGTGACCCTGTTGCGACAACAAGGGATGCAGACGGGAGATACAATCTTGGTCATGCTGCCGCTGTCAACGGATTTTTACGTGGCGCTGATTGCCATTTTTAGACTGGGTGCAGTCGCCTTAATCCTCGACCCCGATACCCAGTCCGATGAACTCGATCGCGCCTGTACATTGTGCCGTCCGAAAGCCGTCATTACCACCACAAAAAATCTAATTTGGCGGTTTTTCTCCCGGGCTTTTCGCAGAATTTCCCGTAAATTCACCGTCGGATTTTCCCTCCCTACCCTCATTTCTTGGCCGCGATCGCAAACCCTAGAACCCGACCCTAAAATTACCGAATTAGAACCCGAAACTCCAGCCGTCATCGTCTCTACAGTCGGATTATATGACCAATCAAAATTTATCGAATTGACTCATGATTATTTAATTTTACAGCAAAAATCCCTCTCGGAAATTCTTCTCACTCATCCGGGAGAAATAGATATTACTATCCAACCGCTTTTAGGATTAATTAATCTAGGCTTAGGGCTGACTAGCTTATTGCCAAAGTTTCACAGCAAAGAGCCTTTAATTTATCAAGCTAAACCCATTATTGATGCCATCAATAAATATCAACCCACTCGAATTGCAGCTTCTCCTACCTTATTAGAAAATCTCATGGAGGCGTTGATAAAAAAAAGAGAATTATTAACCCCTGCGTATAAAATATTTATTTGGGGAACGCCAGTTTTGCCTAGTATCCTCAATCAAGCCAATCAAATCGCACCCCAAGCAGAAATTGTCGCAATTTATGGAGAAACGGCGGCGATTTCCAGCCTCTCTCGCCGAGAAATCGAAGCCAGCGACGTCAGCCAAATGCAGACTGGAAAAGGCTTACTCGTCGGCAAACCCGCCCCAGATATTCAGTTAAGAATTATCCCCAATCAATGGGGCGCACCCGTCGCCCCCTATCAAAATCAAGCCGAATTTGAAGCCACCTGCCGCCCTCCCGCAGAACCCGGAGAAATTGTGCTGCAAGGCGATCGCTTCATCACCCGAACCATCAACGAACTCGGGGACGAACCCATGAACTTTCGAGTCGGGGAACAACAATGGCATCGTACCGGAGATGCGGGATACTTAGACTCGCAAGGACGATTGTGGTTACTTGGACCCTGCCAAGATTGCATTCAGGATAAATTCGGTGTGATTTATCCCCTAACGGTAGAATGCGCCGTGGATTACAACCGGGAAGTCCAACGGATCGCCTTTTTTTCCTATCGCTATCAGCGGACTTTAGTGGTAGAAATGGCCGATAAAAGCTCATCCCAACGCAGTTTATCCTCGGTGCTGAATCCCTACAATGGGCCAATGTAGAAGCGTTGCGCGTCGTCGAAAAAATCCCAATGGATCAACGCTACCCCCGCAGAGTCGATCGCGTGGCATTGGAACGAATACTAGATGAACAGGACTAATTGGGGATGTTTCAACTGTTCGTAGTAACGACTTCAGTCGTTACCGCGTGACTTGGCATCCGCCAAGTCACGCCCCCATCTGCGGATCCTCCAGTTCCCAAACAGGCGCTTAAGCCCTAGCCCTGTCAAGGTGATAAATTTAATAACGAAAAATCGTTATTTCTTGTAGGGGCGCAATGCTCGAAGCCCACAATTGGGCGTAAATTTAATAACGAAAAATCGTTATTTCTTGTAGGGGCCAATGCTCGAAGCCCACAATTGGGCGTAAATTTAATGACGAAAAATCGTTATTTCTTGTAGGGGCGCAATGCTTGCGCCCTCCGGAGGGCGCAAGCATTGCGCCCCTACAATCTACACACCTTGACAGGGCTAGCGCTTAAGCCCTTACGAACGAAGAGAACGACTTCAGTCGTTACTACAAAACAAGAGAACGACTTCAGTCGTTACTACGAACATCTCCCCCATCCTCCCCATCTTCCCCATCTCCCCCATCTCCCCCATCCTCCCCATCCTCCCCATCTTCCCCATCTCCCCAATACCTCGATTACCGGAATAGGAACTCGGCGAGTTGTAAAACCAGCGAGTAACCGAATGGTTGAGAATTGCCCAATTCGGGGTTAAATAATTGAAGCTCTGTCGCGATTTGTGAAGATTTGTGTCTGACCTAAAAAAACCCGCTCGTTCTCTAGCTGGAATTGCCGGTCTGGTGGCGATCGCCACTTTGATCAGTAAAGTCTTTGGTTTAGTGCGTCAACAGGCGATCGCCGCTGCATTTGGAGTCGGTCCCGCCTTTGACGCCTATAACTATGCTTATGTGATCCCCGGTTTTTTGCTGATTTTACTCGGGGGCATCAATGGACCCTTCCATAGCGCGATCGTCAGCGTCCTCGCGAAACGCAAACCGGAAGAAGCAGCCCCCCTCGTCGAAACCATCACCACCCTCGTGGGCGGATTGCTGCTGATTGTCGCCGGGGTGTTAGTCCTATTTGCCGAACCTCTGATGGGTTTAGTCGCCCCAGGTTTGAACATTTCCGCAGCAGAAGCAGCCGCCCAGGGCCTTTCTACCCCAGAATTTGAAACCCTGCAACTGACCCATGCGATCGCCATCCAACAATTCCGGATTATGGCCCCCCTCGCCGTCCTCGCCGGATTGATTGGCATTGGATTCGGAACTCTCAATGCTGCTGATCAATATTGGATTCCCTCCATTAGTCCCCTCTTTTCCAGTGTGGCGCTCATCGGCGCATTAGGCATTTTCATCCTCCAAGCAGGCAAAGATATTGGCCTTCCCGAATATGCCATGACGGGTGGGATGGTGTTAGCTTGGGGAACCCTTGCCGGGGCGATTCTCCAGTGGGTGGTGCAAGTGGTGACCCAATGGCGCAGCGGTTTAGGGACCTTGCGTCTGCGGTTTGAGTTTAATCGTCCGGGGGTCAAAGAGGTGATGAAGGTCATGGGACCGGCCACGTTATCCTCGGGAATGCTGCAAATTAATGTCTATACAGACTTGTTTTTCGCGTCTTACATTCCGCAAGCGGCGGCGGCTTTGGGTTATGCCGGACTGCTGGTACAGACGCCTTTGGGCATTGTTTCTAATATGCTGTTAGTGCCGCTGTTGCCGGTGTTTTCCCGATTAGCTGACCCCAATGATTGGCCGCAACTGAAACAACGGATTCGCCAGGGGTTGATGCTGACGGGGCTAACAATGTTACCCCTCGGAGCATTTACCATTGCCTTATCCGTGGCGATCGTGCGCGTCATTTATGAACGCGGGGCCTTTGACCAAGCGGCTTCGGCATTTGTGGCCCCGATGCTGATGGCTTATGGGATTGGGATGTTTGTCTATTTGGGACGGGATGTGCTGGTCCGGGTGTTTTATGCCTTGGGAGATGGGGAAACTCCGTTTCGGGTGAGTATTGTGAATATTTTTCTGAATGCGGTCCTGGACTTCTTTATGGTGAGAGCATTTGGCGCACCGGGTTTGGTCCTAGCAACGGTCGGGGTGAATATTATTTCCATGCTGGCGCTGTTGATTTTACTCGATCGCAAGCTGAATGGATTGCCCTTAGCCGAGTGGAGTAAACCGATCGCCTTGTTAACGGGAGCAAGTGCCGTCGCCGGTGTGGTGGGTTGGGTGATTCTCCAAGGCTGCGATCGCTTTTTTGAAGGCACTGGATTATTGATTTATCTTGTGGAATTGGGTCTGTCTAGTTTGGGGGGATTCCTGGTATTTGCGGCGATCGTCACTCAAATCGAATTACCCGAAGTAGATATATTTATGCAGCGCATCCGTCAACGCTTTGGGCGATAAACCGAAGCTGAAGCCCGGATTTTGATTGCATTAATAGCCCGCTTAAGCGGGCTATTTTCATGGGAAAAAATTGCACACGGAGGCATCGGGTTTAATAGAGGTTCTGTTCCGCTTGTTGGAAATAAAAGGCGATCGTTCCGCCTAAAAATATCACCCCGGTAAAAATTAAAATTGTCCCGATCGCACTCGCTTGTCCCAATCCGACTTGAATCATCTGCCAGTTAATCAAGAAAAATAGCCAGATAATTTGCACCTTCATCCATCCAAACAGTTCACGCACCAGTCCTAACAGTCGGTCCCCTTGGTCCTCGGGGATTGGGAACGGACTCTCTAACAGTTGCGGCAATAACGGGGAAAGGGTTAAAACCAGGTAAATACAAGTTCCCATAGTGGGTAATAGCCAGAGGATCGGTTTGGAACCCCAGTTATCCGGTTGTCCGGTGATGCCAAAATGAATGGGAATAGTCTCGGGAAGATTTCCCCAGGATTGGAGAATCGCCAGAAAGGTACAGAGAATCCCGGCTAAAGCAGCAATTTCTAAAGCCAGTTCCAAGGGCGATCGCACGATTGCTCCTAACAGACTTTCCGGGTTTTTGTTTCTATTCATAAGCAGTTTTAAGCCACGGTGATCACGATTGTTTTCTATCTTAGCGAATTACCTCGAAACCGGCTAACCTCTTCCGGGGTAAATGGGTCACCCTGTTTGCATCCGCTTACCCTAGAGAAGAGATTCTGGCAATTCCTCTCAATGCTAACCGCTCTCAACTTTTGATTTGTACGGAAATCTCCATATCCACCTTACCCTTCCCTCGGACCCCATCCTTGCACTTGATTGTTCCATTTTAAATTAACAATATTGACAAAATTTCGAGGATTTTGTATTAAAAACAACAAACTTGTTCCTTTGAAATTTCCCCGGCAGATCCGCCCGTCTAAATCATTAGGCTGAAGGGATGACAAGAAGGCCCAACGGCTTGCCCCTTGCCGGTTTTGGCGAAAAAACAGAACTTGCCTATTTTTGGCGACGAGATGCGGGGATTTCTACAGGGGTTCAATTTTGGCGATGATTACCGTAAATCGGCAGGATTTCTTTCGATTAGACCCTCTACCGCCAAATCATGCAGGTATGATTGCCTGCACGAATCCCGAATTTTGTAACCCTTCTAATTCGCTGACCCGAGGGGTTGTCAAAAACTGAGGGGATTGGTTATAGTTTAAAAAGGTCGGTTTTAACTCTGACCCCTCCCTTGTATCTGTACGATTACCCTTAAGAACATGAAGAATCTTCTGAGCTATACAACCGCAACTCGCAACAAACAGGTCATGAGCCAGAGGATTCAGTATGGAAAAAACGAAAACTGCCAGAAATTCCGTTATTTTATGGGGTGAGAATTTAGCCTACACTGTTGAGCAAACCCGCACGCTGTTTTCCGGGGTGAATGTGACGGTGGAGCAAGGCGATCGCATTGCCTTAGTCGGTGCGAATGGAAGCGGTAAGTCTACCCTGATGCAGCTATTAGTCGGGCAGGTTCAACCCCCGACGGGTTCTGTTGTGCGTCGGGGTTCTCTCTATTATTTACCCCAAGTCGGCACCCTGCGCCAAATCGAGCAAGAACAGACTATTTTTCAGTTCCTCAGCGCCCTCTATGAGGAATGGTGGCGCATTGATGAGCTTTTAGAGACTCAATTCAATACCCAGTTTGACTTATCCTTGCCTTTACACCGCTTGAGTGGGGGAGAATTAACCAAGCTCTTTCTCGCAGTAGGTTTAGCCCAAGCGCCGGACGTTTTGCTGTTGGATGAACCGACCAATCACCTGGATTTACTCACTTTAGAGAGTCTGCGCGCCAGCCTAAATCAATTTCCGGGAGCTTTTATCATTGTCTCTCACAAGCCCTTTTTTCTCGACCAGGTGGTGACAACGACTTGGGAATTAACGCCCCAAGGGGTGAATGTTTATGGAGGCGATTATTCCTTTTATCGAGAACAGAAACGGATTGCTCTAGCGGCGGCAAGGCGATCGCATGAAGTCGCCAAAAAAGCCTTAAAACACGCTAAAATCACCGCCCTCGCTGAACAAAAACGAGCCGCACAATCTCAGAAACGGGGAGAACAAAAAGCCGAGAGTGGCAGTATGGGTAAGATGGCAAAACACTATTTTGCCAATCGCGCTTCCTCAACCGCAGGCAAGGCATCGGAAAAAAATGAAGCAACCCTTGCCCAAGCAGCGCAAAAGGTCGCCGAGACGAAAATTAAAACCGTCAAAGCGACGAATATCCAACTGGAAGAAAAAAGCCTGAAACGGAAAACCCTGGTTGAGATTGACAATGCCTTGCTTAAAGTAGGCGATCGCCTGTTAATCGAGAATTTTGGATTGCATCTGGATTCGGGCGATCGGGTCGTCATCGCCGGTCCCAATGGTTCTGGAAAATCCACCCTGATTAAAGCCCTGTTTAACCCTGACGGGGTGGGCATTTTAGAAGCAGAGCAAATGCGACTCGCCCCAGCCATGACGGTCGTTTATCTCGACCAAAGCTATGGATTTGTGAATCGTCAGCAAACGATTTTAGAAAATATGCAGTCCGCTAATCCCCAGTTATCCTATCAACTGTTACGGCAACAGTTAGGGCATTTTCTGTTCTTTAACGATGATGTGTATAAGTCGGCGGCTGTGTTAAGCGGGGGAGAGTTAGCCCGATTAGCGATCGCCATGATCAGTATTTCCGAAATTGATTTACTGATTCTCGATGAACCCACCAACAACCTAGACATTGAAACCGTAGAACAAATGATTCAAGCGATTAACGACTATCAAGGCGCAATCTGGGTAATTTCCCATGATCTGGACTTTTTGAGCCAAATCCAAATTAATCAAGCCTTTAAAATTCAAGGATAAATCCTTACAACCCACTACATTTTTACCCCAAGACACCGAGGCTTATTATCAGGAATTACTCTATTCTTAGTCTAGGAAAGACTAACTTTTTTAGAGAATTTAAGGGGTGTTATTCCTGTTTCCAAAGGGAATTTGAGGTTAAGCGTAAGTCTCTGTAAACAGTAGGGTCCTGGATAATAATTCATGCCTGAGATAGAAGAGGCGATCGCAATCCACTACGATTCCGGCTCAACTCCCAACGCCCGCAACTGCGCCGCTAACCGTTCCGCCCGTTCGCGTTCGGCTGTCGCTACCCCCTGGGCCGCTGCTGCTGCCTCCCGCGCTGCCGATCGCTCTTGCTCCCGTTCAATCGTCGTCAGGAATCTTTCCCCATCGGGGCGGTAAATCGTCAAAGTCTCGGGAGTGAACTCGAAGCGAATCCCTAAACGGGGGCTAGTCCATTGAGCGATCGCCTCAATCGTCCGAAATTCCCCCTCCACCCGCTGAAGACCGACAAACTCATGATCATCAGGATCATAAATATAGTATTCCTCCACCCCATAGCGTTGATAAAATTGCTGTTTATTCACCATTGCCTGGAGGCGATTTCCCGGCGAAAGAATCTCAAACACGACCTGGGGAGCAATATTTCCCTCTTCCCACTGGCGATAGGAACCGCGATCGCCCTTGGGCCGACCAAACACCACAAACACATCAGGTGCCACCCGAATCTTCGGCTCCCCCTCCACAGGATACCAGAGCAGATCCCCCGCCACAAACACATCGGGCTGATCCGCAAAGCAGCATTCTAAATTTTCCTTAATTAGGACAATCCATTGGAACTGGCGCGTATTGTGTGCGATCGGTTGACCATCAGAATCGGGATAGAGAACAGGGCGATGAACGGAAAGAGTCATAGTACAAGCGTTATTGCTGTTTGAGCCATTATACCAACCTTTACCAGGGTCATCAACAGACGTGATAAACTAAAGTAGAACCCCCAAATCATATCCATGCCCAGGAAGATTCGAGAGTTGAAAGCTCAAATTGCACGGTACGGATTTGTTTACTTGCCTAAGCGCGGCAAGGGCAGCCATGAGCGTTGACGACATCCTCTGATTGGAAAAACACTGACAATTCCAGGTCAGAATGGAGATGATGTGCCACTTTACCTAGAAAAACAACTGGAAAAACTACTGACTGAATTAGAAGAGTTGAAAGAGGAGGGGGATTCATGAATCGATACAGCATGATTGTTCAATGGTCTGATGAAGATCAGCTTTTCCTAGTCACAATTCCCGAGTTTTCTGATTTAGTCGTGATGCCTTGTACTCACGGAAAAACTCGTGAAGAAGCTATCCGCAATGGGGAAGAAGTGATTGAAATGTATCTAGAGGCTTGGCAAGCCGAAGGTGAAGTGATTCCTGAAGCGAAAACACTGGAGGTGGCTTGATGCTTTTGGTGATTCCGACTGCATAACCACGCCCACCGGACGGTTAAAAGTTCATCGGTTGAGAGTTCGCGGATGTCTGCGGGGGGTGATGGGCAAGGTTGGGTGTAGGAGGGGCGTGCGCTTTTCAAGTAGGCATCGCTTCGCTATGGCGGCTGCGCGATCGCCTCTTGCTCCCTGACTTTGTTACAAATCATTTAGTATTGTTATGTTTGCAGTTCATAAGCGCGCTACTCTGTTATAATCCGAATTGTTGTGGTTTGTCTCAGCCTAAAATACACATGGGAGTCTAGTTTCATGGCCAACTTATCCACTGGAGAGTTGCTCTATCTTCTGTATGCTTTTGCTTATACCGAAGAAGAACAGAAGTCTGTGACCCAGGGTACAGTGAAAAGATATCTCCCTAAGTCTTATCGTACTGAAGCCAGAACTATCTGCGAGTCGTTACTTGAACAAAAATTTTTAGACTCACCCAAATTGCGGCGCGTGACCGTTTCCCTCTCGGGCAAAGAGGCATTAGTTACAAATCTTCAAACTACAGACTATGAGTTCACGACGGTCAAAGGAAGCCGAGTTGTGAATGCTCTCCTAGCTTGCCTGAAACTTGCGGCTTCTTTCGGTAAAATGGGAGAAATCAGTCAAGAGAAAGACTTAGGCTTTGAAGAATTTCTGGAAAAATTCAAGAAATTTTATTTTGAAGAACGGAAACGTCAGTCTCTGGCTGGAACTTATGTGATGCGGGAAAAAGAGATTCTCCAGAAATTTTCTCAGGAGTATAATATTTCAGGAGACTTGCTTCAGCGTTATTACAAGCGTTTACAGGAAGAGGGCTTAATTTCAGTCGTGCAAGGACGAGAAGATAAAAATCTTCAGTGGGTTGAGTAGTTTTTGATGATCAATCATGCCAGAAAATGCCGGACAAAAACAAGCGATTACCGATTTTCTGCTTCGAGTAAAAAAGGGTTTAAAGCTCGTTGAGGAAATTTGGATTGACCGTGAAGTAAAGCCGAGAGGTTCAGAAGGGCCTGAAGGTAACCAAGCTGAGAGTCTATCGGGTAATTCCATTAATACGATTACTGAACTCATTGAAGATGACTTAAAATTTTGTTTTCAGCAACACAATTTTATCTTTAGAATGATTGCCGCAGACTCCGGAAGTGGAAAAACTGCTATTTTGGATTATCTGCATCAAAGACTGGAGGCAAACCACTCCGATACAGGTAGAATAATTATTCCAATTTCGGCTAATTTAAACAGTTTGCTCACGAATCCTAGCGCACAGGGATTTAGTCGTGAATTTTATTTGCATTTGATTAGTGAAGTCTTTAAGATTGCATTAGTTGAGACTCCGGATCCTAGTTTTAAGAAATCAGCGGTTCTTTGCTTGGAAGAATTATTTTTTGATGAGCCAAGCCGTGTTAATCTCATCATAACTGCCAAAAAAAGTAGCCAGGTCAAAACAAAACTAAAGCAATTATTAATTGACTCAGGTTGTGACCTGATTGAAACGTTCCTAGAAATAGTCCAAAACTTCAAAAATCAAGGATTTGGCTTATTTTTCTTGATTGATGAGTTGGATTCACTTTATCAAAGTGAGAGGTCTAAAGATGCCGTTAATACTTTTCGGCATTTAATTAACGAAATTGAAGACTCCTATCAAGGGAATTTACCATTAGGATTGTATATTTCGGGTTTATCCGATGATGTCCAAAAATTTATCCAGGAGCAGGAGGCTTTAAAAAGTCGAGTTTATCCCGGAGAAATCCGATTAGTTAGATTTAGAAACAAAGAGTGTGAAGAAATCCGCTCTAAAATCGACAACCGGCTTTATAGTGCCTATCAAGGCTATAAAGATTTCGCAGAATTTCAGAAAGAGGTTCAGAGTATTGACTTAAAAGCAGGAACGGATTTTAATAGTTTGCGAGAATTTTGCCAGCGATATGGCAGTCAAGTTTTAGAGGTTCATCAACGATATTTCAAGCATCACGACAAATCCTTTAATCAATTTGAGTTTCAGTCACGAGCTAAACTAGAAGAACTCTGTATTCAACAATGGAGTCAAAAATTAGGGAACGCACCGAGTCCGATTACTGGTACATTCAATCACCAGGGTCATCAACAATGGAAACGGCTTTCTGGTAAACAAGGCTATGAGCTAATCGTAGCGCAAACTACAACGAATTTAGGGAGTCACAATTTTGATGGCTATGCCGAATTAAGGCATAATGGCGAGGTGATTGCCAAAGCCTTTGGTGAAGCTAAAAATTATGAGCTTTTAACCAGTCACTTTACAACATTTAGGGACTGGTTAGCTGACGTTCGGTTTGATGGAAAAAAATCTATTCCTGATTTAGCTTACTTATTCGCTCCGGGTTGTCCCAATCTTCTTGAACTAAAAATTAAAAATACTGAGATTGAGTTTTACCTCTTACCGAAGGAAACGGAAAGGCAATTAGAAAGTTCAGCGGATAGCTCTGAAGTTTTAAAACCGCTAGAAACCAAGGATTCTAACAATTTAACTCAGACTGACTCTGTTGTATCAACGCCTTCCCATACCCAGGTTTTTACAACAGATACAGAAGTTCCAAAAGAAATCAACTCGCTAGATGTGACCCCGGCGGAGGTAGAAGCTCTCCCAGAAATTCCAGAAACATTTACCAAAAAGTCTGGCGTTAATATTAATACAGCCAGCGTTGGTGACCTGATAAAAGCATTTAAGGGTAGCGGGATGCGTAATAATACAATTCAAAGGATTACCGACCGACGTGATGAAATCACCTATAAAAACTTAGATGATTTATTGCAGGGCTTGGGTTCAACCAACAAGGTGAAAAATAAACTTCAGCAGAAGCTAGATAATGGAGAAATTTACTTTTAGTGCTAAGTTTAAGTGCCGATCGCCCGGTTGCTGGTATTCTCATTACTTGCGCCAATTAAAACTGGATTTCTCCCTAAGTGATAAGCGGATTTGAGATAACCAGGGTCAAGTTGCATCAGGGGCAAATCATGCTCTTTTAGAACGGTCTGAATCCGATCGCAGGCTTCAGGAAGCTGATAAAAGGGGATTCCAGGAAAAGCGTGATGAATAGCATGATAAGGCAATCCTCCCATTAACCATCCGATCAGGGGATGGGTGGCTATGTTTCGTCCGGCATAGAGTTGAGTGAGGTGAGGGGTGTTCGATGTTCCCCACAAGCCATAATGTTCTATATGATCTCGGGTTTGCATGACGAGTCCGATCGCCCGTTCTAAAATCAGCCACAACAAAAGATAATGCAGCACTTTTCCCTGTAGATAAGCGCCGGTGAATAACAGGGTGTGAATGCTCAGGCTGCCGAGGATATCCCGGATTAATTGTTGTCGCAGTCGGGGAATTTGTTCTTGGAATTGGAGTCCTTTGAGGAGGGTTTTGAGGATGAGTCCGATGCCGCCAAAGATGGCAATATCGATCGCCCATTGGTGGCGAATATAGAATTGCACCACGGGATGAGCTTGTTGATACTCTTGTTCAGTCCATTGCACTCGTTCCGGGTCCCGCAGATTGATGCCATTCCAGGCATGATGCCAGGGATGCAGGGTGGCATAAACCCCGTAAGGCCAGAATAGGGGCCAACTGATGAGGTAGGGAAGCAGGCGATCGCAGTTTTTCCATCCGGTGAGGGTTTGATGGGTCATATCATGGGTGCAAATTAGCCAAAATCCACAGAGGAAGCCTCCGAGGGTGGCAGTGGTGGTGAAGAGGATGGGGTTGGATGTGATCCAGGCTGTCAGGAGGAGGCTGAGAGTGAGGCATCCGAGAATAGTAAATCTCAGCAGTCCCGGGACTGGATTGATGGATTGTAAGTCAGCGGTGACTTGGTGGAGGGATTGGGTTAGAGAAGGGGATTGGGGGAGGCGATCGGTCATGATGGCAGGGGAGTGTTTTTTATGGATGATAAATTAATTGAGTTGGGGGATCCGGAAACGACTGAAGTCGTTACTACGAACGAAGAGGGGATAACGACTGAAGTCGTTACTACAAACGTTAGAGAACGCCTGAAGGCGTTACTACGAACTAAAAGCAAAGCTCCTGTTTGAAAGTCTCTCTTCTCTTGAGCCTGCGTAGGCAGGCTTTGTCCGTGTAGCCGCACCCTTGAGGGTGTAGGGCTTTCCCAACTCAAGGGGATGGGGTGATTCCAGATGCGCTCTGGGTGGGTTAAACTGACAGACATAATTGGCAATAACAACTCAGGCAAGGGTTATCTGTGTCGGAACCGATGGAAGACTGGGAATTTCTGATCCAGAAAGAAGGCGATCGCTCGTGGCTTTCCGTAGAATCTCCAGAAGTGGAAATTTTGGAAGGGCGCTATCGCATGGTTGCGCGGTGTAGCCGGAATAATGTGCCGGTGGAGATTCGGGCGATTTATCAATCGTCGGAAGAGTTTCCGCCAAAGCGTCGGATGCAGAAGCGGGGGACTCGCACCAATACAGAGGGTTTGATGGTGGTGATCCCGTTTACTCGTCTCAAGCCCGGATTTTGGGATTTTACCTGTTTTCTGGACCAAACGACTCAGGGTTCGATTCGGGTTGAGGTGTTATCCATTGAGGAGGAAGGGGGTAGCGATTTCTCTGGGGGTCTGAGTTCGGGTTTCGAGGAGGAAACGGAATCCGATCGCGAAGAAGAATTTGCCCAAGAGGAAGGGACCGATCGCCTCCAAGCTGCCGCTGAAGCGGTTGCGGAAGATGAGGCAGCCGGGGTGACACTGGAACAGAACCCAGAAACTACGGCACCCGTTGCGGACCCCTCCCTTCCGGGCAAATTGTACGCTTTTCCCGATCGCATCCCCTCAGTGGCGGAAGGGTCCAGCACTAATCCCCCTCCGGTCCCCCCCTTGCCACCCCAGGCAGACCCTCAAAAACTGCCCTCGTTGCAACTGGTGTTGCAGCGGGAAACCTATATGGTGAAATGGGGTAAAGTTTTAACCCTAGAGGGACGCATTGAGGCGGTTGATGGCAAAGTCGGCGATCGCCTTCCCGGTTTAGAATTGCGGGTGATGCTGAAAAATCCCCAGACAGGGGCAAAAATTGTGGAGGTAGGACTTCCGCTGTCTGCGGGAACGCTACCGATGCAATTTAGCTGTCCCGTGGAGATTCCAGAACAGACAAACAGTCATCTGTTGTTAGGAGAGGTGAGTTTGTCTGATAGCAGTGGGACCCGCTTAGGGGTGCGATCGTTTACGATTACTGCGGATTTAGATGACTTACTCGGGGCGATTTCCTCAGACTTGAGTGAGGACAAGCTGTTAGAGCATTCCCGGGAATCGATTCATCAGCAGAATGTTGAAGAAATCGATGCCTCGTTTGATGAAATTCTGGAAACAATTAAGAAGAGTCAACCGATTTCCTTTGAACCCTCGGGAAATCAGGTGTTGCCGCCACAGATTGTTAAACCTCAAGGAAAAGCTCCCCAAGGGCCGAAACCCTTGGATTTGCCAACCTTTAAGCGTCCTCAACCGCCACCGCCAGTAGAGGAAGTGAAATCGCCCGATCCCGAGACGGCAACACCGGCAGAACCGGAAACCCAGCCTACGAGTGCGCCGGTTCCCCAGGAATTGCCGACTACACCGGCAGAAACTGAGGCGACTCCCCCCTCCCCGGAGGTGAAAGCAGAACCGGATCTGGGTGCTAAAAAGGCTTCTCCGGTGGATCAAGCGTTTCAATCCTTGCATTTACAGGATCGGTTCTTTTCTCGGTTGAATGCCTTAGCGAGCGATCGCGAATTGTCCGATTGGCTGAAAATTAGTTTTAGTCCGGTTTCTGAGGAGTCAGAACAAAATCCATTTGAGATGGATGAGGCGATCGCATACGAGACAGGAGATGAGAATCATCCCGAAAGCTCTCGCAGAAAGCCTCCGGAACCCGAGGAAATTGACTGGGAAGCCCGGGAAATTGTCGTTGATGATGAGTTACTTGCGGAAGCATCGGTTGCTGCGGCGAGTGCGAAAGAAGGGGCAGCCCTCTTGCTGTTACCGGCAGATCAGCCAGTTCCGAACCCGCGTTTGAGTTTACCCAAGGGAGAATTAAGCGCAGGGCGATCGGTCAAAGTCACGGTGCAATTGCCGCAGATGCTCCCTCGAATTTATGTGAAATTGTGGGTTCTCGATCGCCAGAGTCGGACGGTTCTCGATGGACCCCACTGGTTAACCCAGTTTTGGCCGACGGGATTTGGGGATGTGGAAGGCTCTCGGGAATTGATGGTGCCTTATGGCAGTTTGCAGGTGCAATTTGAGGCGATCGCCGTTGAAATGCAAACCCAGCGCGAGAGTCACAAAGTCTCCCTTGAACGACAAATTTCACCCCCAGGTCCACCGAGTTTGCCTCTATAAAAGGTTGAAGGGGAAATGATGAGATTAAGGAGTATGGGTTGACTAACCCACGACTGAATCGGTTCTCTAATGTTCGTAGTAACGACTTCAGTCGTTTCCGGTTTCGTAGTAAGAATCCTGATGGGGGTGTGGGTTGTTGCGATCGCCTCCAAATATCTGCAAATACTACGAACACTGGAAGATAACGACTGAAGTCGTTACTACGAACTTAAGAAAAGATAACGACTGAAGTCGTTACTACGAACTTAAGAAAAGATAACGACTGAAGTCGTTACTACGAACTTAAGAAAAGATAACGACTGAAGTCGTTACTACGAATATTAGAGGATATTGGAAGGTGTGGGTTTTTTAGGAATAATGGTCATAAAAATACCGCCTGCTGTAAAGTGGGCGGCATTTTTATTCGGGATGGTCAGATTTTAGAGGTTAACCTCTTGATACAGATAGGACCGAACTCTACATAGAGGAACCTACACCAACGTAGGCTCCATAGAAGAACAGACCCACAACCGTCAAGACACCCATCCCGGCGATCGTACCGATAATCCACAAAGGAATTCTTGTTTCTCCAGACATGACACTTGCCTCCCCATTAAAAAATTACGGATTTGGTTAAATCAACTCAAACTAGACAAACTTTACCAGTTAGTTGAAGAAATAACTGGAAAACAGAATCCCGAGAACGAAGACCAGAAGTAAACCCAAGTAGAGGGAAGTCCGGTTAAGTTCAACAGGTTGTTTGTTGGGATTAGAACTGCGAGTTGGCATTGACTTCTCCTAAACTTATCGTTGAATGAACTGCATCGCCGCGATCGCACCCAAGAAGAATACCGTTGGAACGGCTAGGGTGTGAACCGCCAGCCAGCGAACGGTAAAAATGGGATAAGAAATTGGCTCGTTTGAACGATTTGTCGTCACGATGGACTACCTCCTGAAATTTATTTACTTAACTATCAAGTCGTTAATCTGGTCTTTCGCATTAAAGCGATCCTGAACGATCGGCACTTCCAAGCGTTCTTGGCTGAAATATTCGTTCGGACGAGGGGTGCCAAACGCATCGTAGGCTAACCCAGTGCTCACAAACAGCCAACCGGCGATAAATAAGGCCGGAATGGTGATGCTGTGAATCACCCAATAGCGAATGCTGGTAACAATATCAGCAAACGGACGTTCTCCAGTCGAGCCTGTAGACATTCAGATTCCTCCTCTAACAACGCGCAAAATCTTAATCTATGATACAAAACTTCAGAAACCATCACAAGCAAGTTCAGGGAATAAAATCCTAAAACTGCTGCGATCGCCCTTCCTCCTTTTAAGGGCCTAAACCTAGGCCGCTTCCGAGGTCCCTTCGTATTTCAGGAGAATCCCCTGCTGACCGATCGCAAAACCCATTTCTTCATTCAGGAACAGGACCTTGTAAAAATTAGAAGGCACATCTTCTACTTCACGGTCTTTTTCCCAAGTGATACCGCCATCGGTACTCCGGAGTAAGTTGCCACTGCCGCCCCCAATCCACAGTTCATCTGGGGTGCGATAAGCTAAATCCAGCAGTCCCCAGCTTGTGGAAAACTCAGGATAGATCGCTTCGTCCCAGTTTTCCGGATCCTCTGGATTGCTAAATTGCAACTGACCCCCACGGGCCAACATCCACAGACGCCCATCAGCGGAAAATCCCATATTTTGGATGCGTCGGGAACTGTTGCGATTATGAGGAGACCAGGCACTTTGACCCGGTTCCCACATTGAGAAGAAGTTTCCTTTGGCAGAGACAGCAATATATTTCCCATCAGGCGAGCGATCGAGATTTCTAATCACCCCAACCGCCTCTTCTACCATTGCCTTCCAGGTTTTCCCACCATCTTGGGTGCGATAGATCGCCCCAACATTAGTAGTCATCTCCGCCGAATTGGACCCCAGCGCAACAATCGTTAAAGGACTACCCGGGAGCTTTTCGCTGAGTGCAATTTGTTCCCAAGATTGTCCCGTATCTGTAGTATGCAGCAAAATTGAAGGTTCACCGACGATCCATCCCTCGGAACCCGCAAAACTCACCGAATTCAAGCGCGCACGTTCGTCATCCAAACCTAACTGCTTGAGTTCCCAGGTTTTGCCACCATCGGCAGTTTCTAGCAGAGTCGCTTCACTGCCCACTAACCATCCATGCTGGAGGTCATCGGTAAAGCTAATATCATTCAGGTTAGCTTCTGTGGGTAAAGGGACGACATTCCAAGGGTTGTAACTTACAGAGGGGACCTTGCTGCAACTGACACAGAGTAGGACAACTGCAAGCAATGCAACAATTCGTTTCAAACTTTTTAAGATGGAGTCCATCACCTTCAAAATTTATCTATTTCTCAATCATGAACGGGGGTAACACCCAAACCACTCGGGCCGTGACCCCGGCAGTTAGCGGCTATTTCGAGCTTAGGGTGAGGGGTTCTAGCAACTCAGTTCCTTAGCGTAAACCATACAAACTCAGAAAAAAGATGAATCCGAGTGCCAAGGCACTAAAAATCAACACATTTTTCTGCGCCCCAGTCAGGGTATTCGCCCCCAACCCAAAGCCGTAATTTTCCTTAAACCCCGAGGCGGTCCCTTTCGGTCCAATATTGCTAAATTGTGTGGGTTTGGCCCCACAAACCGGGCAGCGCCAAGTTAGGGGAACCTCCGTAAATGCTGTTCCAGGAGCAAGTTTACGGCCATCTCCCTTCTCGGGTTCATAAACGTAGCCGCATGAGCGGCATTCATACTGATCTAGTTCTTCAGGTTGAAGGGCTTCTTCAGTGTTCATCGAACTCAAAGGATGGGAAGGTCCAAACATTAAAACGATGTTAAAGATTATGACATAGTAGTGAACCGCTTGATGATGGATATCGGTGAGCGCTTCAATCTTGGCGATCGGCCCCACCCGATTCCCCCTAGTTCGTAGTAACGACTTCAGTCGTTCTCCAATGTTCGTAGTAACGACTTCAGTCGTTCTCAATGTTCGTAGTAACGACTTCAGTCGTTCTCTAATGTTCGTAGTAACGACTTCAGTCGTTCTCTAATGTTCGTAGTAACGACTTCAGTCGTTCTCTAATGTTCGTAGTAACGACTTCAGTCGTTTCCGGATGGATAATCACAGCACCACTGTCCCGGTTGCTACAACGGGCAAGGGTTTGAAGCCTCCTGAAAGGATTGCTGGCGATCGCGATGAACCGGGGATAACGACTTCAGTCGTTACTACAAACTGGGGATAACGACTGAAAACCCTGGCCCTGGGTGGACCCATCGGAGGCGAACAGTTCTCTTAGCGGCTGCCTCCACAATTATGTAAAAATGTAAACCAGTCGTACAAGTCCTATCTGGCTAGAGTTACTTATTGTGTTTGTCCTCTCCGGCTACGAATATCTCCTGGGTTTCCTGCTCGTTTGCAGCCTAGTCCCGATCCTGGCCCTCAGTACATCGAGATTAGTTAGACCCAAAGCAACCTCTCCTGAACGGCGAACCACTTATGAATCCGGCGTCGAACCCATTGGCGGGGCATGGATCCAATTTAATATCCGCTACTATATGTTTGCCCTGGTCTTTGTGGTCTTTGATGTTGAGACCGTGTTTCTGTATCCCTGGGCTGTCGCATTCCACCGACTCGGAGTGTTGGCCTTTATTGAAGCCCTAATTTTTATCACAATCCTTGTGATTGCTCTCGTGTATGCATGGCGTAAAGGAGCCTTAGAATGGTCATGAAATCTAATTCAACTCCCCCAAATATGAGTGAAGGAAGGCTCATCAACCCGATCGCCAGACCGGAAGTCACTCAGGAACTCTCAGAAAATGTCATCCTCACCACCGTGGATGACCTCCATAACTGGGCTAGACTCTCTAGTCTTTGGCCCCTGATGTACGGCACTGCCTGCTGTTTCATCGAATTTGCCGCCTTAATCGGGTCCCGGTTTGACTTCGATCGCTTCGGGTTGGTCCCTCGTTCCAGCCCTCGCCAAGCGGATTTAATCATTACCGCAGGCACGATTACCATGAAATACGCACCGATTTTGGTCCGTTTGTATGAGCAAATGCCGGAACCGAAATATGTGATCGCAATGGGCGCTTGCACCATTACGGGCGGAATGTTTTCGGCAGATTCACCCACCGCAGTGCGTGGAGTGGATAAACTGATTCCTGTTGATGTCTATATGCCGGGGTGTCCTCCCCGTCCCGAAGCGGTGATTGATGCCATCATCAAACTTCGCAAGAAAATCTCCAATGATGCGATCCAGGAACGGGGTCAAATTAAGCAATCCCACCGCTACTACACTCGCCAGCACAATATGAAGGCGGTTGACCCGATTCTGACGGGGACTTATTTGC
Organism: uncultured cyanobacterium; assembly: GCA_963821735.1. Lineage (GTDB taxonomy): Bacteria > Cyanobacteriota > Cyanobacteriia > Cyanobacteriales > Laspinemataceae > Laspinema. The sequence goes on along the minus strand of CAWGFK010000055.1, from coordinate 1,056,788 downwards.
AGTCTGCCACGCGCCAAACTCCACCGAAGGAGTTAACTGAGGCGATCGGAATGCCGGTACCCCCCGCCCTCAAGGCCAGTCAGAAGAAGGAGGAAAAACGTGCCTGAAGAGAAGAAAGAAACCCAAGGTTCTGAAGAGAAAATTGTCCCCACGGGGAAAGTTTCTAAATGGTTGAGTGAAAATGGCTTTCAACATGAAGCTTTAGAACCGGATCATCTGGGGGTAGAAATCCTCAAGGTTGATGCTCAATTTTTGATTCCGTTATCCACGGCACTCTATGCCTACGGATTCAATTATCTCCAATGTCAGTGCGGTTATGACCCAGGTCCGGGACAAGATTTGGTGAGTATGTATCACTTAATTAAGGTCACGGATTTTGCCGATCGCCCGGATGAAGTTCGCATCAAAGTGTTCGTTCCCCGAGAAAATCCCACGGTGCCCTCGGTCTACTGGATCTGGAAAGCCGCCGATTTCCAGGAACGGGAATCCTATGATATGTATGGCATCGTTTATGAAGGACATCCGAATTTAAAACGGATTTTGATGCCGGAAGATTGGATCGGCTGGCCGTTACGGAAGGATTATATTTCCCCAGAATTTTACGAGTTACAAGACGCTTATTAAGTTTTGGGAAAGGATTTTCTGACTGAAAAAACCCTCCTTTTGAACAAGGAGGGTTTTATTTTTTATGGGTTACTCTGAGGCGATGGGATTATTTAGGTCCTCTTGATTTTTGATATGCTTCAAGTAAAAAGCGATCGCTTCATTGGCTAATCTAGTCGGAGACTTATCTCGTACCGTCGCTACCGCTTGCAGTTGGGAATAAATCGGGTGATCAACTGCAACCGTGGTAGGGCGATCATAAAGCAACAGCGAACGCAAAGGTTGAATATAAAAGGGTTGCTTGAATTTCTCCAGTTCATCCTTAGAACTCAGCAGAATTTTTTGATTAAAAATTAAAACTCCTGATGTTCGCTGCAATACCGTATATTCTGAATTAAACAACAAAACTGCATCTCCGGATAGATGCTTCAGGACCAACATTGTTGCCTCTAGCAAAATCTCCTTTCCCCGTTGGTAATTTTCCTGCGAATCCAGCCAAAACCATAGATCTAAAGTTGGCTGAAATCCAAAGTTTTCCATCATCATCGATTGAGGATCATAGGTTTCGGGAGTAGCCCCCAATACAATTCCTGGACCAAACAACCGAGTCTCTTCCCACTCTAGTTCCAGTTCTCGTGACAACAGGTTTAAAATGTCCAAGGGTTGCCAATCGGTGACAATTCTTAATTCATATTCTAATGACATAAATTCCTCTACTTGTCAAGAGAATGGCTAAGGTGCGTCAGACCGATATCTGATGAAATAATGTAATAACTTAAGTCTCTGACGCACCATTTTAGTTATCCTTCCCGAATAAAGGGTGCGATCGCCTGGACAAATTCAGCGGTTGCTTCATAGGGTAAAACATTCCGCCCATTAATTTTCACCCCTTTTCCATTCGGTAAGGCATTCAAATAAGCTGCCAATCGCTCATCGGGCGTTTCCTTTAACCCTTCCCGGCTAATATTAGAGGTATTTTGCCCAATCACCACTAAAGTCGGTTGCTGAATACTGGCGATCGCCTGTTCATAATCTTCCCGCCAAAATCCCGCAAGAAAGGCAAAAACCGCGTGTCGGGTTTCCAAATTTGCTGCCCCTTTTTCCAACATATTCAGCCAATTTTCATCCACAGAATTGGGATTTTCAAACAGTTGTTTAATCGAAAACGACTTCAAAAACTTTCGACTGCGGGCATACCGATAAAATGCCGTTCCCAAAGGCGTATTAAACAACAAATTCCACCGGAGTTTATTCTGTACAGGTGACCCTTCTCGGGTCATGATTTTCCACCCGGGAGGGCCAGACAAAGCCAGCTTTTGAATCCACGAAGTTTCCCCTGGGGGTAATTCTTTGTCCAGTTGCACTAATTTAATTGCTACCGGAAACAAAGCCCCTTGAGTGACGATAATTACCGGCTTTTTAACAACAGTTTTGATAAAATAGAGGACTTGTTCCGCCCAATCTTGAGGGGTATAAGTCACCCGAGGCATATCGCTATCTCCACATCCCAGTAAATCCGGATTGTAAATGGGATTGGTGTTGCCCGATTGATACCACTCTTGACAAAACCGATACCAAAAGTTACCGGATAAACCCACCCCAATCGGATGAATTAAGACAAGGGGAATATGAGAGTCATCGGGATGATGAACTTGATAAGCGCATCGATAATTTTTCCAGGTATAAAATTGGGTTGGGGATTCCACAAGCATGATAGATGACCAAGTTAAATAAAGAATAATCAAAACATCAGCAACTCGCCAGATGACGCGATCGCCTAATCCACAGAAACCGCATCCACATCAACGGTTTGAGTTTCAGGGTGGGATGATTCAGCATGAACTTCCCCCTTGACGTTACTGGAATTTAAACTTTGCATCCATTCGGTGAGTAGTTCTGAAATACCCCCCACGAACAAAACTAGCAACGCCACATCATCAATTTGTCCTAAAATCGGGATAAAATCTGGGGAGATATCAAACGGACTAATCAGATAGAGTAAACTTCCTAAAATAACGGGCCAGCGATATTTTGGATTGCGGAGGACCGTGCGATACAAGCTAGAAATAATCGATAGGGGAAATTTCATTGAGACCTACTTTATAACAATTTAAACAAATCAACTGGATTCGATTATAAACCAAAATTTGCTAAATTTGGAGGGACTGAAGAGTTGCTGGAAAAGTTTCTCTCCGGTCCCTTGCCTGTTAACGCTTGAGGTTTGCTGGATGAGGTTATATACTATCCGTGGTACTCGTGAAATTAAAGGCTTTGACCCGCACACCGGGAACGACGCTACCGCCAAAGCGTTGGACTGCTGTGAGAGCATCCACGTCCCGCAACAGTTCCGGTAAACTTTGATTAAAACGCAGGTTTTCGATGGGGTAAGCAATTTCTCCATTTTCAATCCAGAATGTACCATCCCGAGTCATGCCAGTGACTTCTAAAGTGCGCGGATTAATATATCGCACATACCAAGCGCGACTGACGAGGATACCTTGGGGAGTTTGGGCAATTAAATCCGCGAGACTGGCATTGGAACCCGTCATGGCGATGGGATACATCATTCCGGTGGGTTGTTTGCCCTGCTGTTGCGCCCAATACCGACTGTAGGAGAGGGTTTGGGGAATGCCATTGGTGATGATATCCAAGGCTGTATTACTCAATCCATCCTCGAAAAAAGTGCCGGATTGCAATAAGGGATGGGCTGGATTACGCTGGACTTGGACCAAAGGGCTAAATAGGGGTTCTCCGACGCGATTCCCGGCAGATTTGCCCGATGAATCGGTGTGAGACATGAACGATCGCCCTTCATCGGCAGCCCGGGCATCCATATTCCAAATCACCCAAGGCAGTAAGTCGGCAAACGCTGCTGCCTCAAAGATGACAGGATATACACCGGGTTGAATTTTGCGGGGAGATTGGCAGGCAATGGAACGGGCGATCGCCTGTTCGGTCATTTGGGCGACTGGGAGGAGATCGAGGGCCAAGGCAGTCCGAGAAGTCCAACTCGACCCTTTGCCAATTTTAGCCGTGACACTGAACTCTGCCTCGGTTTTGCGATCGCTCGCCAAAACCCCCAGCGAATTGCCGATCGCCCGCATCGTCGCTGCCACACTCAGGGTCCCGGAACTTTCCACCCCAGCTTGTGCCGCCTTCTCACAAACCTGTTTGACCATTTCTCCTCGCCGCAAGGGAGAAACCGTCGCCGTGGCATCATCAAAAGCTGGAATTCGGCGATCGTAGGATTGGGGTTCGAGGAGGGGCACCCATTCCGGGTCCTCCGGTGCAATTCGCGCAAGTTCTTCGGATTGCCGCAGGGTTGAGGCGATCGCCTCCGGATCCTGTTCCGAAGTCGATGCCGAAGCACTCCGCTTGCCAAAATAACTCGTAATCGTCAGATTAAACCGACTGCGACTAATATTTTGAGTAATTTGATTCTCAGAAAACCGACTCAGAGAAGATTCCCCATCACTCAAACTCACAAACACGCCATCCGCTTGGGACTGCTTCAGGGTCGATTCCACCAAGGATAAGGCTTGGTCCTCACTCATGAAACTTGGAGAAGTTGCTAGGGTCATAAAATTTTTAGACTTGAGAGCTTAATGATTTATTTTATCACTGGGGAGATAATGCTTGGTTAGATTTTTGTTGTTGCTTCTGTTTAAAGGACAGTCAAGATATAGCGTTCCCACAGTTAGTAGATACCTTCTTTAGGAGTGCGAGCAAGATGCTCGCTCTAAAAATAGCGAGCATCTTGCTCGCACTCCTTATAGCCTCTCTAACCCATGAGTTTAGATAAAATTGGAGATTAACCTTTTTGCTGATTCCGAATCGCGAAAGATAATTTTTAACTATTTCGCCCTTCCCCTTCTCTAAGTTCACGAATCAATTCGGTATGATCCGGTTGGGTTGGTAATTCTTTGTTGAGGGCTAGAATTTTTTGATGGGCAGCTAATCCTTTTCGGCGTCGCACTTCGCGATCCAATGCCAGAATGACGACATCATTTAAAGTTTCATCAGGACTGCTCAGGCGTTGGGCGCTTTCTAGGAGTTCTTGGGGAATGTGAATGCTTAGAGATCCTTCCATCGCTAATCACCAATTGGGATAATTTTACAATACCACAATCTAAGCTGGGTTATTGCCCGATCGCCCCCCTTGATCAATCATGGGTCGTCCATTCGGGACCCAGGCGAAACAGGCGCTCATCCGAAAACCTCTGACTAAAAAGGTGTAGGCAGAGGAGTTTTTAGAGGCGGTTTATGTGGCCTATCACGAACAGGAATCTCAGTCTTGAAAAACTCAGACCCTTGACCCCAACTCATCAGTTGGGACCGTTGAATCTTACCAGTTGGTGACTAACTTCCCCTCCTGAATCAGCAACTGAGAGGCTTTTTCGCTATCGACGGGGGGTGAGAACAGATACCCTTGAGCCATCGCACATCCGAGTTGTTGGAGTTTCTCTAACTGGGCGGATGTTTCCACTCCTTCCGCAATCACTTCCATGCCCAAATCGTGAGCTAAACTCACAATTGTCATCACAATTTCGGAATTTTCTCCCTCGACTCCAATCCGATTCACAAAGGAACGGTCAATTTTTAAAGTATCCAGGGGAAACCGATGTAAGTAGCTTAAAGAAGAATACCCAGTGCCAAAGTCATCCATGCAAAGGTTGATTTTCCGCTCTTTAAGCTGCAACAGCATTTCGGTCGCTAATTCAGGATTATCCACGATCGCGCTTTCGGTAATTTCTAGCTTTAACATCCTGCCATCAATTCCCGTTTCATCCAGAATCCGATCCACTTGTGCGATCAAATCCACGCGGGAAAATTGCCGTCCTGATAGGTTAACTGCCACGGTTAAAGGTAATGATTGGGGAAATCGTTCTTGCCAGATTCGCAACTGTTGGCACGCCTCACGAAGTACCCATTGACCCAGGGGAACAATTAAGCCGGTTTCCTCGGCGATCGAGATAAATTCCCCCGGAGGCACAAACCCGAGTTCGGGATGTTCCCATCGCAATAGGGCCTCAAATCCTTCAATTCGTCCGGTTTTGAGGCAGACAATTGGCTGATAATGCAAGGTGAAGGCGGAGGGTTTTTTGACGGAATTAAAGGGCAGAGATGGGGTTTGAATTCCTCCGTCTTCTCCGCTGTCATGGCCTTCTGAATCCGGGGTGGGAGAGAGGTAAAACCGGGGGTTTGGCAGTCGCTTTTCTCCTTCGGAAATGGCGCGCCGCAGGTCGTTTTCGAGCTTGAGTAATCGGACGACGCGATCGTGCATGGCGGTATCAAACACCTCGTGGCGAGAGCGTCCCAGGGCTTTGGCGCGATACATGACGATATCCGCATCCCGTAACAGGTCCTCGGGGCGTTCGTAACCCCGGGAACTGAGGGCAATCCCGATACTCACACTGGTAAACACTTCTTGTCCTTCGATCGCAAAAGGACGGGTTAAGCAAGCGTGAATTCGTTCTGCCACGCGCCTTGCGGTGCGTAAGGCACGGATATCTTTGAGGAGGATCGCAAATTCATCCCCTCCCAGACGGGCGATCGCGTGTTCATTGCGCCGGAAACTATGGGGACGGACCGCCAGGGTCTTGCGAAGACGTTCGGCAATCTCGATCAACAGGCGATCGCCAACCCCATGACCCAAACTATCATTAATCACTTTAAAGCGATCCAAATCCAAAAATAGCACCGCAAATAAATAGTTAGGATTTTGTTTCCCCCGTTCCCACTCCTGACGCAGTTCTTGCATAAATAACGTCCGGTTGGGCAGTTCAGTTAAAGCATCATGAAACGCATTATGTCGCAATTTTTCTTCGATTTTAGCTTTTTCTGAAATTTCCGCTCTGAGTCGATCATTGGCGGCTTTTAATTTAGCGGTGCGTTCCTCCACGATCGCCTCTAACTGAGCATTCAAGGTTGCCAGTTTGGACTCCGCTTGGTGGCGGGCAATCGCCCCCCCAATGCTTCCGGCAGCCGCTTTCAAAATCGATTCTTCTGTTTCGGACCATTGCCGTTGATGATGGCAATCGTTAAAGCCGATAAACCCCCAAAATCGCCCTTCAATGGCGATCGGCATGACTAAAATGGATTGAATTCCTTGTGCTTCTAGGAGCCTTCGTTCCGTGTGGCTTAAATCTTTAACCCTGCCTCCGATCGCTTTTCCCGCACAGAGGGTCTCGTACCACCCCGGCAAATTTTCCTCATAAGAAAGGGTTTGGAATTCCGGTTTATCCTTGGAGGAAGAAATTCCCTCCCCAACCCATTCCCAGCACATCCTCATCAGATGTTCTTCGGTCAGACTTTGGTAATTTTCCACCAGGTAGGCGCGATCGACTCCTGCGGCATTTCCTAATTCAGCTAATGCCTTAGAAATCGCCTCGGATAGATTGGGGGCGGTTAACAGCGCGGATGTTGCTAATGCCACCCCTTCTAACAGGCGATCGCGCTGTTGGAGTTGCACTGCCGCTTCCTTGAGTTCCGTAATATCTTTCTCATTCACCAAAACTGCGCGATCGCCGGTTACCGGATCGTTCGCATTACGAATCTCGACGGCGTGCCATCGTACCCCCTGCAAGGTTTGCATCTGGGTTTCGTGATAGAAGACATTCCCCGCTTCAATGCAATCTAACGCGCGTTCCGCATCGCTGCGACTGACAAAGCGCTGTTTCCAGGCATTTTTAAGCGAATTCTCTCCCGGTTTTTCCTCCCCATAACAGCGCTTCGCCACCGGATTCTGCATCACCATCGTGCCATCGGCTTTGTACAGGGAAATCATCACCGTCGCCTGCCTGAGCACTTCATTTGACCGCCAGAGTTCCCAGTCATGGCGTTTCATGACTTCAGTCATTCCCTCCACCAAGACCCCCATTCTTCCAGATTCAATCCGAATTCCCGAACAAGCACAGCGAATGGATACGGGTTCACCATCCGCTTGAAAGGTCCATTGTTTCACCACAGTTGTACCCTGTTTTAATTGTTCTAGATCGAGTTCAATCCCGCTTGAATTCTCGTCAAATGGGTTACTCCAATTTCCCGTTGGCAGTTCTGCTAGGCTTTGGACTTGCCACAGACCTAGGGCCGCAGCATTTGCCCACCACACCTGCTTGCGATCAAAGTCCCAAATCCAGATGGGGGAAACCAATACATCCAACGACGCTAGTTCTTGGCGATTGAGGATGGAATCGCTCAGTTTTAGTTGTGGCATCAATCGGGGTTTTTATTTAATAAATTTTTTAAGGGGAATCTGAAGAAAACCGCTTTTTTTTTAATCCGGCTGGATTAGCCGGAGGGTAAGGGTCAAAAGCGATTGTTTCTCGTGGTCCTATTTCAATTTTTTTCTGCTATTCCTGCGCTTTCTCATGGGATTCATATCTGGATTGCTCAAAACTGTATTATTAATCTGATTCTATCCGCAATCTCTGCCCTTGTCTCCCTGGGTTTTTGAATTTTTGATAAATTGAGTCGGTCCCCTTGTATTTTCTTAGCAAAGGAAACCGTCTCTTGTAACCTAGGACTCTGATACAGTAACAGTCAGACCAACCCGGTTTTTTTCACCCCTTCCCTTCTTTCCGGTCACCCAATCGAACCCAAAACTTGCGAACCGTCATCTGAATCGAATCCTACTGTACCCAGGTTCTAGGGGTTTTAACTGGGAACAAGCCCCTAAAAATGACTGAATCACAAAGGGACCGATCTCAGTGGGTAGATCTTGAACCCCCAAGGTTCACGAAGGGCCGCCAATGAAAATGTCCCGCACCCTGACTGGGACGCAGGCATGAGTCATTTGCGCCACCTGCATGGGTTCTCCTTTTCCACAGAGATTGGTGCCACACTGAATCTGCTCAGATTTTGGCCCGATCGCATCTACACTTTTCCAAAAATCCGTGGTCATCGCCTGATAAGTGACATCTTTTAACATTCCCACGATTTTCCCTTTTTTGACTTGCCAAAAAGCATCCCCTCCAAATTGAAAATTCCGCCGTTGTTGGTCGATGGAATAGCTGCCAATCCCATCAATTAAAATCCCATCCTCGGTATCGGCGATCGCTTCGGCAAGCGTCGCGGTATGACTCCCCCCATCCGGTCCCGGTTCTAAGCCGAGATTGGGAATCCGCACCATCGGCACGTTATACCAACTATCGGCATAAGCACATCCATTACTACTCCCCCGTCCCAATCGCGCTGCGGTTTCGCGATCGGTGAGATAATCTACTAAAATTCCATCCTTGACAACGTACCATTCTTGTGATATAACTCCTTCATCGTCATATCCCATTGTTCCCCGTCCCCCCGGTTGGGTGCGATCGGCTTTAAAGTTGACCCAAGGGGCGGCATATTGCAGGCTTCCTAAGCCATCGGTGGTGGCAAAGCTGGTTCCGGCAAAGTTCGCTTCGTAACCATACACGCGATCGAGTTCTGTGGGATGTCCGACGGATTCATGAATGGTGAGAAACAGATTCGTGGGTTTGAGGATTAAGGTGGTTTTAATTCCCGAAGGTCCCTTGGGCGCGTGAACTTTGGCGATCGCCTCCGTTGCCACTCGGTCCACTTCTCCCAACAAGTCCGCCCGGTCAATATGTTCATAGCCACAATTTAACGGAGGCCGTTCATAACTGCGACTCTGGGCATCTCCATTGGCAATCGCGGTACAATTATATCCTGGATAACTGCGGTAAATCGTTTGTTCAATCAGGGACCCTTCCGTTGAAGCAAAAATTTTCTGTTCCTGGGTAAAGCGCAGGAAAGACGACGCTTTTTTAATCCCGCGATCGCCATACCCTAACAACCGCTCATTAATCTCTAACAATAACGCCGCTTGCTCCTGAATGGGAATGGTAAACGGGTCAATGGCAATCGGGGTCCTATAACTATCCCGATAAGCATCTACCGGGACTAACTTCACCGGGGTCTGTTGCGTGAGGTGACTGCCTTTAGCAATTTCCACCGCGAGGGCCACAATTCGTCTAACTTCTGCTGAATTCCTGCGGGGACTTGCTGCAAATCCCCAAGACCCTTGATATAAAACCCGCACCCCAAATCCTGCACTCACCCGATCGCTCAAGTTGCTTAAGGAGCGATCGCGGGCGGTTAGACTGCGATCGCGATAACGACACAGACGGATCTCCCCATACTCACACCCCGCTTGCCGAATCAAGGCGATCGCTTCGGTGGCTAAATCCTGATGGGTGATCTGGGTGGGCGCTTCTAACATAACGGGTTCCCAAGTTAGGTGTTCCCCTTAATTTTATAGCCAATCTAAATCATTCGGGTAGGGGCAGTCGATCCGCTTACCTCCCCAAATTTGCCTCAGTCCGAATTGAGTTAGTTTCTAAGCTTCCCTGACTCTCTAATAAGGTCACGATCGCATCGGCAATCCGTTGTGCGGAACCGATAAAAAAGGCCCGATTAATCTGAAGGGGAGTATCACTGGGTTGATGGTAGTGAGGCGATCGCAAATTCCCCGTATCCGTCACTAAAACTGCTCCAATCCCGTGATACCAAAAGGGCGCATGATCACTTCGCAAGGTATCAGGAATTAACAACCCTTTAAAGGGAACGGGCAAGGTATAAACCGGCGGTAAATTAGCTCTAGTTTCCATCAGGAACACTTCCAGCAGAGGTAAATGTTCCGTATCTCCAATCACGGCTACAAAGTCACCGCGATCGCTTGGCGGTTGTATAGGAAGTTGACTGGGATAATCCTGACATCCGGCTTGATAACAAGCATATCCCACCATATCTACTACAATGGCACCGCGCAAGTCCGCGACTAAATTGGGATCGCTGGCAAAGGCAAAACTGCCATGTAATCCGATTTCCTCTAAATCAAAAAAGGCCAACTCTAGCGATCGCTCAGTTTGCCGGTCCTGCAACAGTCGCGCCACTTCCAACAGCACCGCCACCCCACTGCCATTATCACTCGCACCGGCAGAACCGGGAACGGTATCATAATGTGCGCCAAGGAGGATACTTCCCGATTCGGGATTCCTCCCCGATTTTTTGGCAATCAGGTTGATTCCGTCTGCAAAGGGTTGAGATTGCGGAGTCCATCCGGCTGCTACAAGGCGATTGCGGATATACTCTCGGGACTCTTCTCGGCTATCGGGGGTGGATCGCTCAAAGGCTAATGCTTCTAAATCGGCCATCAGGCGACTGGGGACGACTGCTGGCGCACGTCTGAACTCCATGCTGAGGGGACTGGGTTCGGGAAGGGTGGGGACTGGATCTGCGGGTGGCTGTGAGAGCGGAGCATTCGGGGGATCATCAAAGGATACGGGGGATTGATGGCGAGTCCGACTCACTAAGATGATGGCGATCGCACTCAGCAGGCACAGCAGCAGAATCCAGATTTTTTGTCTCATGGTTGCAGGTTAATCCAATCCGATCAAGCAGACACCGGCATCGCCGGTTGCGGTACATATCTTATTATGGATTATTGGCGTGCGAGCTTAGTAAGGGAACTCCAAAAAATAAAATCTCCAAAACGTTCGTTCGTAGTAACTGCTCAACGGAGTAGTCCCGTCAATGTAGGGGCGCAATGCTGCCCTGGGCGCAGCTTGCGCCCCTACAGATACCTTCCTTTCAGTTGAACGGTTGGATGATTTATTTTTTGCAATCCCCCTCGCTAATACTACTACTTCAATAGCGAGCAAGATGCTCGCACTCCCTGGAGGCTGCAACGGTCTAACCGTAGGGCGAATTGGATAACGACTGAAGTCGTTACTACGAACTTAAGAAGATAACGACTGAAGTTGTTACTACAAACTTAAGAAGATAACGACTGAAGTTGTTACTACAAACTTAAGACGATAACGACTGAAGTCGTTACTACGAACTTAAGAAGATAACGACTGAAGTCGGGACGTTGAACGGGGGGTTTCTTCTATAGGGTTTTAACGTAGGATAGCCAACTTTGGACGGGGTGGAAGCCCATTGCGTCATACAATCGGGTTGCACCTGTGGCACTATCGGCATCGACCCCGAGTTTGATGCTGGTTGCACCGGCAGCGTAAAGTCGTTGCATGGCGGCGAGGAGTATGGAACGTCCTAAACCCATCCTGCGGAAGCCCCGGCGGGTTCCTAACCAGCTAATCCAGCCGGTTTTGCTGGAGTGGGGTAAGGCGGTTTGGAGGGAACTTTGGCAAAGGGCGGCAAAAGTGCCATCGGGGGCGACTGCCACTAAATCAAATTCCGGTTGATAGTTCGGATCCTGTTGCCAATCTTGAAAACTGCTGAGGGTTAAATCGTGGTGATCCCAGTGGTCAATAAAGGATTCGTTATATAAGTCTACCCAGGCTTGATTATCTCTGGGAGCCTCTACCGATCGCACCGTAAATCCCGAGGGAAACTCTGGGGTAGGTAGGGCTTCTAGGTCGGATTTAACCAGGGTCAAAAAGGTTCGTTCTCGGCTAAAATTATGCCGTTCTAGGGTGGAAATTCTAATTAAGGCTTCGGCGCGAGTTTTGGTATGTAAGTGAATACTCAGTCCACTCTGGTTACCAATCTCTCGCAGGCGATTTTCGGCCCAATCTAAAATCTCGGTTTCTAAAGGAATAATGCCATCGGTAAAGCTATTTTGCAGGGCATCTTTGGGGTCAACGTAGAACCACAAATATCCATCGAGTCGTTCGTCGGGTTCCGGTATCCAAAGTTGTCCAAACCCTCGCAGGTGACCGTTTGAGTCTTTCCATAACCGCCGGGACCTGACCGATGAGGTGGTGACGATCCATTTGAGATCGGCGATTGATTTATCTTCGTCTAGTAACCCATCGACTTCACAGGTTTTAACTAGATCAGCAATCTGTTGTAAGTCTGTTTCGCCCGCTACGGGGCATCTACTGATGATACTCATAAAAAAAGCAAGAAATTGGAAAAAAAGGACAGGACAAACGTTATGACGTTTGTCTATAAGTTGAAAGGTAAACTGGAGATCCATGCGGTATTGTTCTGAGTCCATCGGGACAGAGTTGAGAAACTAAGTTTCAAACGCCCAATCTCTGCAACGTCCTCGCCTTCTGGAGGGAATACAAGTCAGCAGGCATCAAGGAAAAAATATCCGGACTGGACATCCGGACATCGGACATCTTCAGTCTATCCCTCAATTTTTTTGTATAAAAATCAAGCAAGATTGAACGGCGATCGCCTATCCGCAACAAGCGATGACAACCGCCCGATCTCCCAGGGCGATCGCCTGATGCGATTTGTTTCAGTGATGCTTTTTTTTGAGACTCAAACGCTAAGTATGAGGCAGTCTCATACAAGTTCCATCCTTTATATGACTGGGTTTGATTGCGGCAGCAAACTCGATCCAAGTCGAACGATTCTGTTCGCTTGCATCCGTAGAGTGACCGAGTTTCCTGGTCTTGACTTATCGATTCGTTATGGTTTAGTTATATCCAATTAAAGTTATCCACCCCCAGCTTTAGGTTTGGTAAGTCTATTCAGATTATACACCACAACCTGGACAATCTGGGAAAAAATTTATAAATCCGGGGGCAATCCAGAGGCTGAAACCGGCTTTGGAAATAGATAAAACCGCCCTTTTAAAATTGCAAAATCTGAAATTTGCACCCCTAAAAAATCCTGGGTTATTAATTCTTTATTCTTTATTTTACATCAGTTATGAGCCATAGAATACCAAGGGATGCCCCATCTATCCCCCTCCCGAGCATAGAGATTCCCAGCTAAATAAGATAAGATAACGAAGCTAGAGAAAGGGCGAGGGGAAACTCCGGTGAAAATCCGAGGCTGTGCGGCAACTGTCAGCGATTAGTGGTCTAGGCCTCCAGGGTATTTTCACCCCAGGGACTCAGAAGCGATCGCAAGCCAGAACGCCCTCGCCGGTTATTTGCTCAATCGATTTCCTGCCTCGCACGGGACAAGGAGCCTGTATTTTAATGACGAACGTCAAAACATCCGATCTGATCGAAATTACATCACCAACTTCCGAGTTACAGTCTGTGGAATTGCCACCTTTACCGATACAGCGTCCTTTATTACTGGTCGGTCACGGCACCCGCGACGAACGGGGACGGCAAAGTTTCCTGGATTTTGCAGCAGCCTATACAGCCTTAGACTCGTCGCGGCTGGTTGTGCCTTGTTTCCTGGAACTGACTGGTCCTACGATTCAGGAGGGGATAGATCGGTGTGTGGACCTGGGATATTCTGAATTTTCCGTGTTGCCAGTGCTGCTGTTTGCGGCGCGCCACAATAAGTTTGATATTACCAATGAATTAGACCGAGCCCGGGAACGGCATCCCCATCTGAAGTTTTATTACGGACGGCATTTTGGAATCGCGCCGGGAATTGTGGAGTTGTGGCGATCGCGACTGGCGCAACTGGACCAACCGCAGCACAATCCCAATCAGATTGAGCGATCGGACACGGTATTACTCTTCGTCGGACGGGGTTCCAGTGACCCGGATGCCAACAGCGATGTCTATAAAATCGCCCGAATTCTGTGGGAAGGCAGCGGTTATAAAACCGTGGAAGTCTGTTTTATTGGCATTACCCATCCCCGGTTAGAAGAAGGATTCGATCGCGCCCGACTCTTCCAACCCAAACGGATTATTGTGGTTCCTTATTTCCTGTTTACCGGCGTTTTAGTCCAGAAAATTTTCAATATCACCGCCGCGCAACAAGAACAATGGACGGACCTTTCAATTACCGCCCTCCCCGAAATGGGAATTAATCGAGAATTGCTGACCCTCCTGCGCGATCGCGAGATTGAAACCCATCTGGGACAGGTGCAAATGAACTGTGAAATGTGCAAATTCCGATTAATGGCCAAGTCAGAGGGTCATGCTCACGGCCATGATCACGGTCATAGCCATGATCACGTCATAATCATGATCACGGTCATAATCACGGTCATGGTCACGACAATCCCGACCCCTATGCTAATGTTGATGCCTACCATCAACGGATTTGGCAAACTCCCTAAACTGGTGGAGGAATAGCGGACCATTAAGGAGTGGGAGCATCTTGCTCCCCATCAGTAGTAGGGAGCAAGATGCTCCCACTCCCCAATATAGAAATTTCCAACCTCATGAGGCTCTGTTTAAAGCCCCTCTCCCTCCTTGGGAGAGGGGTTTGGGGCCGCCATCGCTGTACGCTATGGACATGGGAACCCCAATAGAATAGTTCCATTCCTCCAAGCGTTGCTCTATCGTGTTTCTCCGTCCGGTAAGGGTCTGGAAATCTTTAAGATTTCACCGCTTTGACTAACAACTTAGTCAAAACCGTAAGCTGTTTTTTATCAAAGGTTTCGATCAGTTTCTTCGCCGCTGCTTGCGGGTCTGAGTTAATAATAAACTCCTTCTCTTTGAGAGTGATCCCCCCTTGGGTTGGGGACTGACCAGCCAATTCCAATAATAATGAACTCGGGGGCATCGTATCCGGTTTGCCAACCGCGATAAAATCGCTGGCATATTTGAGTTCTTTAATCGTCACAGGTGCAATTAAGTCATAGCTGTTTTTGGGATTGGCGATCGCCCGGGCCGCAGTTTTCACCAAAGTTTGCCAATTCTGCATCTGAGGACTCATTTCAGCCAGTTGATTGCACAAGGTCCCGATCCGTTTGCGGTTTTCGGGATCGGGCTTTTGCTTGAATAGCATCAACATTTGTCGCAACAGATTGATCACTTCGTTGGCAATCTCTAACCCAACATCACGACTGGCTTGCTGTGCATCCGCTTCATCCCCACCATTAACGAGGGCATCCAGATATTTTTTTAGTTCCTCAAACACAGGCTGGGACTCTTTGACAATTTCTGTCCCATCTTCTTCTCTCAACCCAAAAGGCCCTTGGAGGCGTTCCAATAATTTTTGCAGGGTGTCATACCCTTTTAAAAATAAAGTTTCTAACTTTTGGTCAACGGGAACTGGGTTCTCTTTCAGAATCTTAAAACAATCCTCTAAACTGTGAGCTGTTTTTTGGATACTCCCAAAGCCCAACATCGCTGCACCCCCTTTGACTGAGTGTGCGGCGCGAAACAGTTCATTCAATTGTTCTTGATCATTCATCGTGGACTGTAACTCTAACAGTCCTTTTTCGATGGTTTCGAGGTGCTCGCGAGCTTCCTCGATGAAATACCCGATGATCTGTTGTTGCTTATCCGGATCCACAGCAAACTCCCTCTAACTAAAAATTCTCTCCCTCTCAGTTTTAACTGAGATCTGGCACCCATTGCATGAACGCTGAAGGGTTGATCGCGGGTGGTGAAGCCAGATTGGTTGGAAACCCCCCTATCCTCGGGGATTTGCTTGCGATCGCATCTTGAAACCCCGATAGCTTTCAGTGTTCCCATTTTGCGCTCCCCTCCCTCACGGTTTTGAGTTGATGTCGTTTGACATCGGGTACTTCCTGGAGGACCACATCAATCGGCACAAGCCGTCCAACGGTGGTATAACAACCGCCTGCTCTAATGGGAGTCGTGGTTGACTTGGACTGAAACCGTTCCATGTTGTTCAAAAACCAATCCCGGGTCTGAGGCATCGGCAGCAAGTACAACAGGCCGATTTCCACAAAATAATAGCATAACCAATCCGCTTGCGTATAGAGAAAGCAGCCCGGGGTATTTTTTTCCCGATTGCTGTGAGTTTCAAAAAAGAAATTGCCCGTATTATGGTAGCGATCGCCTTTAATTTCCAGTTTAGATTCCCCCCTGTCCGTCGTTACCAGTAAATCCACATCAATAGCGCGATAGTGTGGGTCATTTTCAACATTTTGAATCGAAATAGTCCGGGGCAAATTTTGCAACCAGTGGGTAATATCCGCCGTTGCCCGGTCCGCAACCTGGGTACTTTCTTGCATCGTATAGGTCCGAGGCGAGACCGGATGGGCAACCTTGATTGGGGAGGGTTTTGGCATCGGTTTCGGTAATGGAGCTTTGGGGGCGATGGGTTCCGGTGGGGGAATTGTATAATTGGCAACAGCCGAGGCGATCGCTGCAACTTGTGGGGCTGTGAGGCAGGGTTCTGACCCCTTTAACAAATCGAGCAAGGCACTGACTCGATGCAAAACCGGGACGCTACATTGAGTGGTTTCCACCCAATCGGCGATGGGAAATACCACAGGTGCCGTGACAAAATTGGCCGGTAAATTAGGGAGGAGGCTCCGAATCCACCTCTCGAACATTTGCTGATGATAGGCACTTTGGGAACTGGGACTTGGGTCGAGGGAAACCCACCGCTTTCCTTCCCGGCGTTTCCATTGATCTTGGTAGGCGCTAAATGACCCTTTCCAGGTTTTGAGTTCCACCAGAAATACCCCATTGGTGGCAATAATTAAATGGTCAATTTCGGTTAGAATACCCGGTTTGCGAGTGGGAATTAAGGCATTGTTAAACAAAACATCAGAATCGGGTAACCATTGCAGGAGGAAGGACACCACGCCTTCTCCGAGACTGCCTTTGACTTGTTTACTAACGCGATTGACTTCCCAACAGAAAGAGCTAATTTGACCTAAGAAAGTTTCTCCGAATCGGTCTTGTTGGAACTCTCTTTGCCCTTGAATTTTTGATTCAATTTGGGTTTGAAAAGCAACTCTCAAGGTGGAAGATTGGGATAAAATCTTCATAGTCCGGCCTCGTTTGTGAGTAGTAGCGATCGCACCCTCAACCGTCTAAATTTTGCATCCCAGCTTCAACCCTCGCCCCGGATGCCCTCTCGATCCTGACTGCGATCGCCTTTACTTTACACCAAAAGGGGCGATCAATGTTTGGATGGGTTCTCAAAATCTGCGGAAGTCCTAAGTTAGGGAACTCCAAAAAATAAAATCTCCAAAACGTTCGTTTGTAGTGATGGATCAACGGAGTAGGGGCGCAATGTGCAGGCCCTCCGGAGGGCCTGCACATTGCGCCCCTACAGATATCTTCCTTTCAGTTGAACGTTTGGAGGATTTATATTTTGCAATCGCCTAATACGGAATCCGGTTCTCAAAGGTCTATAAAAAACCCACAGGCTGTAGCCCGGAGGCTATACGGACAGAGCCTCTCCTGCGCGGGCTACTCCATAAAAACGACTTTTCATACCCGAATCCGCCAGAATTTTGTCAAGAAACTGGGTTTCTAACCCATACTGTACCCTCGAAGTAAGTCTATAAAAACCCGAACCCTCAAGGGTGCGAGCTTTTATAGCCATATTATACCAAATCCGGTTGTTAACAGTCGGTTTTCGCTTTTAGCCCGCGCAGGCGGGCTTCGTCCGTATAGCCCCAGGCTTGAGCCTGCGGGTTTTTATAGACCTTTGAGAACCGGATTCCGTATTAGAACTGGATTTCGTATAAAAAAGAGAGGAGAAAAAGCAGTCGCTTCCTCTCCTCTCTTTTGAACACCCATGCATCACCCAATCATTTATCCATCAGCAGTATTTAAACTGCTACAAATCACCCTGAATGGTGTTGGAACTTAACAAGCTGCTAGTTGTTGCCCTAGGAATGTTGAGATCGTTGTGAAAGATGAGCTGCGCTCCTGCGTAACTTGCAAGCGATCGCATTTCACCCGAGCCGCTAACTGTAAACCTGAATTCTTCGCCTTGTAAATTTCTAAATGGGCTGTAGAAAAAGCTTCAAAAAAAAGCCGTTGTCCCGGAAATACAACACGCTCGAACTCCCAAGTTTCTCGACAGTCACTTTTAATTACCTGAATCTCACTGGTAGAATTCAAATAATAACAAAGAATTTCATTCGAGGAGGGGCCAGAGAGAGAATTCGTCGATTTAGGCATAGCCATCTCGTTTTTTTCACTGTTCTCTTTTATCTTTTTCTCATAACCCAACCTAGGGTGACCTCTATCTAAAGACATAGTTCAACTATTAATAAGTTTTTTTTATAAATAAAAAATTGAATACCTGTCCGGTCAATGGTAAGCACCCTGCTCCAGAAAATTGGAATAAAACGCTTAACCATTAAGAAATATCAGACTTAAGCCCCGTTGTTATTCCCGGGTTCAACCCGCTGATTTTTCAAAAATATGCTATTAATTAAACTTATGATTGTCCGGTTCTGGTCCGGGTCACCATCAGGGCGCGATCGCATTTTGACCCTCGTCCTTGTAGAGTGTAGAGTAAAGAATGCAGACTCCATTGAGCCAACTCTACCGTGTCAAATCTTAGCACCCTTGCTCCCGTGGATACCTTGCACTTGTTGGGGCGACTCGGGTTATCATTGTTTGTCGGCGCAGTGATCGGATTCAATCGTGAAAAGGAACATAAACCTGCTGGTTTAAGAACCTATATGCTGGTTACATTCGGCACAACTCTCTTGGCATTGTTGCCCGTGCAACTCGGTGTTGCATTAGATAGTACCGATGCCTTTAGTCGAATCATTCAAGGCATTGTGACTGGGATCAGTTTTTTGGGAGGGGGAACGATTTTACGCGATCGCGATCGGGTTCGGGGATTGACCTCCGCAGCCGCCATTTGGGTTGCCGCTGCCCTCGGACTGTTGATCGGTTGTGGATTGTGGCAACTCGGATTAGCCAGTGTTTTAATTTGTTGGGTCATTTTGCGAGTGATCAAAAAACTAGAACCGCTTTAATTCATGTCTTGATTTGTGATCCGAAATCCGGTATTTAAAGGTCTATCAAAACCCACACCCTAAAGGGTGGGGTTTTTCTTGAGCGCATGAACCCACAGAACCGCTAATAGCATGACCTGAGTTTTTGACTCCCGAACCTTCATTCAAACAACGCCGGTTCCTCAAAGTCTTGATGCACAGGCAACTCAATAATTAACTCCGTCCCTTTCCCCAGTTCCGAGGAACAAGTTAATTTACCTTGATGTTGTTCCACAATAATTTGATAGCTAATTGATAACCCCAACCCCGTACCCATTCCCACAGGTTTGGTGGTAAAAAACGGATCAAACATTCGTTGTTGAATCTCCCTTGTCATTCCCGGACCATTATCGATAATTCGGATAATAATCCAGTCAGGTCTGGGCTGTTCCGAAGAGGTCTGCTCACGGATGAATGCTTCAGTCCGAATAGTAATTTGGCGCGGGGGGTCCTGGGGTTTGAGAACATCGATCGCATTGGTAATGATATTCAAAAACACTTGATTGAGTTCGCTGGGGTAACAATCAACCCGGGGTAATTCTCCATACTCTTTAATCACTGTAATTCCGTTATTTGAGTTGTGATCCGGGCTTTCACCTCGCAGATGATGTTGTAAAATTAACAGGGTACTATCAATCCCTTCATGGATATTCACCTGTTTATTATCCGCTTCGTCTAATCGCGAAAAATTCCGCAGCGATCGCACAATTTCCCGAATGCGTTCCGCCCCCACTTTCATGGAACGCAACAATCGCGGCAAATCTTCAAATAAAAACTCTAAATCAATTTCCTCAATCTCCTCTAAAATTTCCGGGTCCGGTTCGGGATAATGTTTTTGGTAGAGATTAACTAAATTAACCAAATCCTCAATATAAGAAGTGGCATGAACAATATTTCCATAAATAAACCCGACCGGATTGTTTACTTCATGGGCAATTCCCGCCACCATCTGACCCAACCCAGACATCCGTTCAGTTTGAATCAGTTGAGTTTGAGTGCGTTGCAGTTCATAGAGAGTTTCTTCTAACTCCCGCGCCCGCAATTCTAACTGGGCCTCCGACTTCACTAAAGCTTGCTGGGATAAATGGCGATCGGTAATATCCAACAGACTCCCCAACACCTTCACCACTTTCCCCGCTTCATTAAAAATCGGTTCCCCATTGGCCGAAATATAGCGAATTGACCCATCAGATTGAACAATCCGCTGTTCCACTTGATAGGATTCTCCCGCGTGAATCGCCCGTTCAATCACTTGTTCCGCAGTCTCTCGGTCTTCCGGGTGAATTTTTTGCAGATATTCTGGATAGGTTGGTGAGGCTTCATTGACATCTAATCCCAACATCCGATAAACTTCATCAGAACAAATAATGCGGTTCGTGGAAATTTCAAATTCCCAACATCCCACATGAGCTAATTTTTCCGCTTCCGACAGCAAAGAAGCCATTGCCCGCGTTTGGGCTTCACTTTTTTGTAACGAAGCAATTAGCCGCGCATTTTCGGCTTCAGCCAGTTTGCATTCGGTCATATTTTGAGTCATGACCATCCCTCCTAAAACCTCTCCCGCATCATTTTTAATCGGAAGAATTTGGGTTAAATAAATCCGACTGCCAAAAGTCAGTTCAGTCACCCGAGTTTCCCCGCGAGTACCTCCCGATACAAGGGTTCCAGGCTGTGGCAAATGTCCGAGGGAAATGCCTCTTGGAGGGTTTTTCCTTCTACATCCGTTTTAGCTAAATCAATCGCCTCTAAATCCCGACCTTCCGCCAAAGTATGACGCAAGTCTCGGTCAAATAAGAAGATCACGCCATTGGGAAAATTTTTGACAAAGGTCCGATAGAGATTTTCCCGTTGCCGTAAGGAATTTAAAACTTGTTTGCGGGAGGTAATATCACTTAAAAAGACTAATATGCCTGCGTCATAAGGATGAGCGCGAACCTCTAGCCAGGTTTCACCATAGGGATAACAGGCTTCTACAGGGCGAGGATTTGGACCGGATAAAGCAGTTTGCAAATCCGCAAAAAATTGAGCTAAATCTGGAGGGAGTTCAGGGTTTTCCGTCGGTTGACAAAGGGTCTGATGGGTGGTTTGTAATAAGGTTTCCCCTTGGGGGTTGATATAAATGACTTGGCCTTGAGAATTTAAGTTTAAAAATCCTTCATTAATCTGTTCTAAAATGGTCAATTTTGGGGCAATTTCTGGGGGAAATTCTGGGCGGGTTTCCTCAAGACGGGGAGAGTTAACTTCACCGAAGGGAGAGAGAGTGCCATCCAATCCGCAGAGATTTCCCTGGCGATCGCAGATGCCTTGACCGATTTCGCGGACCCACGCGATCGTTCCATCGGCTTTGATAATACGGTAGTCTAAAGTATAAGGCTGTTGAGATAATAACGCCGCTTCCACCGTTTGTTCGGCAGTTCCCTGGTCGTCGGGATGAACAAGCATTTTAAATCGAGCGATGGGATGGTGAAGAAAATGGGAGACGGGATAGCCAGAAATTTGTTCAATTCCTTTACTAATGAACGCTATTTTCCAGTTTCCTTGATAGGTACATCGGTAAATTGCCCCGGGGATGTTATTAACAATACTCTCTAACAGAGCTTCGTTCTCCTTTGGGGGATGATCCGAGGAAGAGGAACTGTCAAACGTTGGAGGCTCAATCGGTTTCATCGGTAAATTGGATGAGGTAACGTGCATGGGTTAATAACGTCCTAAGTTTTCCACGGGTTCAATCGATTTAAAGAGCTTCAATCCCTGAATCCCTACTGAATCCTACTGAATAGAGTAGGGCGATCGCCAAATTTTGCAACCTGAAGTCCCCAATTCACCTCCGTATAGCTAACATGAACAAGGAGGAAAAGTAGCATCTGTTACAGACACTACTGTTACAGACACTGCGGACCCCCCTTTCTCAAAGTAACCGTTTACCAGCTTACCCAATTCGATACCTATGCAGCGTCAATCGCAGCTTTTACCCCGGCATCTCCTTCGAGGCATCTCCCCCACTCGGTCCTGTTTCAGTCTAGTGGTGAGTTTAATCACCCTGGCATTAGCGACTTCCGTAGCGGATGCCACACCCCCTCGCCCCCCTGATCAAGAAGTCGCCTGTGAAATTTTAGTCGCCGGAGGTGGATTAGCGGGGGCTGCCAGCGCCTACGAGTCCTTATTGGCGGGTCGGACGGTTTGCATCACGGATATTACCGACTGGGTAGGGGGTCAAATTTCCTCCCAAGGCACTTCGGCCCTGGATGAACGACCCACCCAACGACAACAGTTATTTTATCCCCAAGGATACTTGGAATTTCGCGAGAGTATCCGGCGCAAGTATGGACGCCTCAATCCGGGTCAATGTTGGGTGAGTGAATCCTGTTTTATGCCGTATGACGGCCATAAACTGCTGTTTGACCAATTGGAAAGAGCAGCCAAACGGGGCAAGGGGACTCTCAAATGGTATCCCAACACGGTGATTAAAGAGTTGGACATTTCCCCGACTCAGGAGGGCGAACAAATTCAAAGTGCAGTCGCCATTCAACTCGAACCGGCCCCAGGTCAGCCCCCGGTGAATGCGGAACCCCTCTCGCAAATCCTGGAAGATGCCTATCGCTACGAAAATTCCCCTCGGTTTCATAAAAACATTGTGCGCTTTGTGCCCATGACGGGCGATCGCAATTCCCGAAATGCGAACAACACTATCGCACAACCGGCCCAATGGTATGTGATCGATGCCACGGAAACCGGGGAATTGATTGGGTTAGCGGATATACCCTATCGTCTTGGGGTTGATCCGCGATCGCCCCTGGAACCTTCTTCCTCCAGCGCCGAGGGCAATCCCTACTGTACCCAAGGGTTTACCTATACCTTTGCTATGCAGGCGACTAAGGAACCCCAACAGCACGTTAAACCGCCCTTTTACGACCGTTACGCGCCTTATTACAGTTATGAACTGGAACGATTGGCGAATTTTAATTTAGTTTATACCTACCGCCGGATCTGGAGTGAAAAGTATCAGAAAACTCTCCCCTCCAACCCCCGAGAATATCCGATTAATCCCGGGGATATCTCCATGCAAAACTGGACTTGGGGAAATGATTATCGACCGGGAACGGCGCAAGATAATTTAATCTATACCCGTCAGCAGTTGGAATCCACCGGGCAACTGGAACCGGGGGGATGGATGGGAGGATTGAGAAACGAAACCCTGCAAGCGGGAGAAGAACACGCGATCGGCTTTTTCTATTGGTTGGTCCAGGGAACGACGGATTCTCAGTTAGGAGATGGGGTTAAACAGCCTAACCCGAATCATCGCTATCTTGCCGGACTCGATTCGCCAATGGGAACCGCCAATGGATTATCGAAATATCCTTATATGCGCGAGGGACGGAGGATTATTGGGCGGCCCGGTTGGGGTCATCCTGATGGGTTTACCGTGTGGGAAATTGATATTTCTCGGGCGGATTATTCTGACGAGTTTTATCGGACAAATTTGGAACCGGAAGCGTATCGCCGGTTGTGGGAATCTCTTTCGGGATTACAAGCTTTAGAGGCGATCGGGCAACGACCGAATTTGGAGGGACGACCTGCGCGATCGCGCTCTACAATTTTCCCTGATTCTGTGGGAATTGCCCACTATGCGATCGACTTTCATCCCTGCATGACCCTCTCCCCACCGGAAGCCCCCGGAAACACCGAATTAGAAGGAGAACGTCGGGGTGCGGGCACCGCTTATCCCTTCCAAATTCCCCTCCGGGCCTTGATTCCCCAACGGATTGATAACCTATTAATTGCTGGAAAAAGTATCGCCACCAGCCATATTGCTGCCGCTGCCTATCGGGTTCATTCCTTTGAATGGTCCTCTGGCGTAGCAGCCGGAGTAACCGCCGATTTCTCCCTAGAAAAAGGCATCCTCCCCTATCAGCTAGTGGACAATCTCCCCCTCCAGGAACCCCAGCTAGAAATGTTACAAACTCGCCTGATTGATAGCGGCAATCCCATTGCCTTTCCCAATACGTCAATTTTCAATAATACTTGGGAAGATTGGCGATAATGAGGGGGTCGGTACAGGATTAGTGATACCAAATCCGGTTGTCAACAGTCAGTTTTCTCTTCAGCCCGCGCAGGCGGGCTTTGTCCCAGTAGCCCCACCCTTGAGGGTGGGGGTTTTTATAGACCTAGAGCAACCGAATTCCCTATTAGCTAGGACAAGAAACCGGGTTTCAGATCCAAATTTGTTGCAAATGAGCAAACATTTTGGATTTGAAACCCGGTCTTTTATTCTGGGGGAATAGAAGTCTAAGCCCTCCTATTTCCTAAGTTATTCAACCTGCAACTTAACGTTTTTATTTTGCAGTTTGGTTTGCCACCACTGCTCAAACAATTGCTCTTGAAGCTGACGTTTGAGTTGTCCTTCTAAGGTAGCCGGAATTCGTTGTTCTAGGCGCAATAAGCTGTAGCGACCTTCCAATTCCAGTGGACCTACAATATCTCCCGGTTGAGCGGAGGAAATCGCATCGCGAATCGCCGGGGGAAGTTGACTGACCAGAATCGCTCCCATCATGCCATTATAAGCTTTTTCACCCGCGATAGAATGCTCTTTGGCTAAGGCTTCAAAACTCGCCCCTGCTTGTTCGATTTGAGCTTTTAGTTCTACGGCTTTATCATATTGTTCTACCACAATTCGCGAGAGAACAACCTGCTCAAAGGCTTGCTGATTTTTCTGAAAATAGTCTTCTAGCTGTTCAGCAGTGACTTTGGTTTTGATTTCCTCAATTTTCAACCCAGCGGCGAACTGATTGCGAAATGTCGTATAAGTTAGGCTTTGACTTTGTAGCCATTGGTCAAAGCGGTCCGATTGCACCAGTTGATTTTGGAGGCGAAAGTTAATAATCGCCTGTTCTAAGAGGGAACCATCAATTTCCAAATCAGCTTGGCTTTGCAACTCTTGTTCGATGACGTGCTGGCGCAGAATCTTCATAATAAACTGTTGCAAATCGCCACTGGTCCGCAGATAGCCGAGGGCTTGCCGCAGTGAAATGGTTTCGTCATCAATGGTGATAAATTTTTCCGTTTCCATGTTAATTCATTCCAAAAAAACTGCCAAGAATATCCAGATTCAGGTGCTATAGCAGTCCTAAATCAGTTGTGGAAGACGATGGCGGCCCCCAACCCCTCTCCCAGACGGGGAGAGGGGAGAATAAGATGTCACAAATCATTTAGGATTGCTATAGAGGCTTTATTGTCACCGCTTTCACAGCTTAGTGCAAGAGTGCCTCTAGCTTTTGCTGATTCCAGAGTTGCTGATACAAACCCGGTTGTTCGACTAATTGAGTGTGAGTGCCGACTTGGACGATCGCCCCGCGATCCATGACAAAAATGCGATCGGCAGAGGCAGCAGCAGACATTTGGTGCGAAATAAACAACACCGTTTTGCGCTGCGTCCCCGAGGACAAATTTTGGAGAATATCCGTTGCGGTTTGATTATCCACACTAGAGAGGGCATCATCTAAAATCAGCACCGGCGCATCCATCAACAGGGCTCTAGCGAGGGCCATGCGCTGGCGCTGTCCTCCGGAAAGGGTAATCCCCCGTTCCCCCACCATCGTCTCGTACTGTTGCGGAAAATTGAGGATTTCCGGGTGAATTTGGGCTTGTTTAGCGGTTGCGATGATTTCCGGGTCTTCAGCTAGGGGTTTCCCATAGCGGATGTTGTTCCGGATGGATGTGCTAAACAAAAAGCTTTCTTGGGGAACGTAAGCGATATTCCCCCGCAGGGTTTCTAATTTGAGGGTGGTGATATCTTTGCCATCGAGATAGAGTTGTCCAGAACCAATATCCAGTAAGCGGGGGATGGCATTGGCGAGGGTGGATTTCCCCGAACCAATGGGACCCACGATCGCCACCGTCTCACCGGGGGTAATCTCAAAGCTCAAAGCATTCAAGGCGGGGTTTTGAGCCTCGGGATAGCTGTAGGTGAGGTGATTGGCCCTCAGATGACCTTGAGCGGGTTCTGTCAGGGCGATCGCCTCTGGTGTATCTTGGATTTTCGGTTTCGCTTCAAAAATGGACTCGATGCGATCGATACTCACTTCTCCCCGTTGATATGCCGTAATGGTAAATCCCAGCAGCGCGGTGGGAAACACCAGACGTTCGACATACAATAACAGGGCGATGAAATCCCCCACGGAAATGACTCCATCAGCGATCGCCCCTGCACCAAAGGTCAGTAAAACCAGTAAGCTTAAACTCGCTAATCCCCCCAAGACGGGAAATAGAAAACTTCGGGTTTGGGCTAATTTGAGATTGGCTCGTAAATATTGTTGATTGAGTTGGCGGAAAGCAAGGCGTTCGTTTTCTTCCTGAGCGTAGATTTTAATCAAAGAAATCCCGCTCATATCCTCTTGAATCAAGTCACTGAGTCCCGAGAGTTGCTCCTGGACTTCCAACTGCTGAGTGCGGAGGCGATCGCTAAATAACTGCACAATAATCAGCATAAACGGATAGACCGCCACAGCCAACAGGCTCAACCTGACATTAATCGCCAACATCACCGGCAGGGTCAATCCATAAGCAAAAATTGTATTCACCACACTCAACACCGCAAATCCCAGCAGACGCCGGATATTGTCCACATCCGAGGTGGCGCGGTTAATCAAATCTCCCGGTGGGTTCA
Organism: uncultured cyanobacterium; assembly: GCA_963821735.1. GTDB lineage: Bacteria > Cyanobacteriota > Cyanobacteriia > Cyanobacteriales > Laspinemataceae > Laspinema. Next base: position 1,029,954 of record CAWGFK010000055.1, on the reverse strand, counting down.
GGGCAAAATAGGCCGGTTCCAGGCTCAGGACGTGCTGAAAAATGCCTTGCTTGAGGTCAAACTCCACCTGACGTCCCACCCCAAACAGAAACATCCGGGAGACGACGCGAATCACCCACATGAGGGAGGCTAGGAGGAGGATGATTCCCACAAAATACAGAATGCGATCGAAGCTAAACGTGACTCCGAGTTCATCCACTGCATTGCGAATCAGCAGGGGAATGTACACCCCCAAAGCATTGACGATAAATAGAGCCACCACCCCCACCAAGGCATTCCGCCAGTGGGGACGCATATAAGAGGCCAGTTTTTGAAGTTTTGAGCGAGCCATGTCAAATTGATTTGTTTTTACCCCTCCTTTAGTGTAGAGGGCGATGGGGGAGATGGGGAGGATGGGGAGGATGGGGAGATGGTCCAAGTTTGTAGTAACGACTTCAGTCGTTTCCGGATTGTTTGTAGTAACGACTTCAGTCGTTGCTCTCGTGTCATGGCGGATCGCCATGACACGCACCCTGAGCGGCTTAAGCGTCTGCTTGGGGGATTGCAAAATATAAATCATCCAACCGTTCAACTGAAAGAAGTGTAGGGGCGCAATGCTTGCGCCCTTGGGGCGCAAGCATTGCGCCCCTACATTGACGGGGCTACTACGAACGTTTTGGAAGTTTTATTTTTTGGAGTTCCCTTGAGGACTGGGTGCTTTGCCTCATAAGGGGCGTTACTTGGCGGATGCCAAGTCACGCGGTAACGACTGAAGTCGTTACGTTCGAACATCTCCCCCATCCTCCCCATCTCCCCCATCAACCAAGGACATAAGACATAAGACATAAGACAAATGACCCATTTAGTTAGACAAGCAGCGAGCACAAGGTTCGACCCAACCCCGTAGGAAATAGTACATCAAGGTGTAGAATTCCTCGACGACGCGGCTGGTGAGGGCCAAGCTGGTGGCATTGGGGATGAGGTTATAAATACCTGGGCGAACTTGGTCTAAGGCGCAGATTTCCGGATACAAACTAGGCGATCGCGGGATGACGTCTAGATTTAGGAGTTCAAAGGCTAGGCTGGCCCTGGGTAAGTGCAAAACCGAGGCGACGACGATCAGCCGAGGGTTGCGGTTAGCCAGTCGAGGGAGGAGTTCTTGAACCGCTTCAGCACTTTGCCGGATATTTTCTACTTTATTTAAAACAAAAATATGAGTAGGAGACACGCCTTGGGCGATCAAGAGGCTTCTAATGATGTCCGCTTCGAGGATATCTGTGGAGTTGACCGAATACCAAGGCGCGCTCACCCCTTGCCAGGGAAAGGGTTGGGGTCGGGCGGCGACAATTACCCTTGGGGAGTGGCCCACCTGTTGCTGGAGTTGGTACTGACGAACGGTGGTGACGATGAGATCGCTCATACTTGCTTCTATCAATTCGGGCTGATAGGGCAAAGAAGGCTGGGAAATGCCTGAAGATAAAAGGACAATGCCTTCGGGACGACCGACAACCGGGACCAGATTGGGGTTTCCTTGGGCTGGACAAACCGAGGCGATCGGGAAATTAGAGCGAATTAGCCAATATTGATAGTTTTGCGCCAGCCAAGGCACGCTACAGAGAACCAAGACAGCGAGGGCGGCACCAACTAGATACAGTCGATTGAGTAGCAACTTCCGGGTGGCCGCGCATAATAGAACGATGCATAATCCTAAGGGTCGCAGGGGAAACGAGAGGATGTACCACAGGGTGGCAACCCCCTGTTCCGTGGGAAAGAAAAACGCTAAGACAATAATACTTAATAGGATTGCGCCCCCGAGCCAGCTTAGATATTCCCGAGGAATAAGCTGGAGGAGGACATACCAGATGAGTAGGGCGACAATCACCCACAGGAGAAGCTGGGTTATGACTAGAAACATTGCTGGACGTCCTCAAGGTGCAAGTGATACAAATCCGGGCGATCGAATCATCTTCTGTATGCTCCTACGGCTGTAGTTCAGTAAAAACAATGAACTCTGGGGAAACTCTGGGGAAACTCTGGGGAAACTCTGGGGAAACTCTGGCGATCGCCGGGAAATTTAAGTATTTATTCGGAGTTATTCTCGTTTGTTACATTTTTGTTGACAAATCTATGAGTTTCTTAAATTTTTCAGAACCTCAACCGCAGTAAGATCGCATTTAAACCCCAGAGAAAGCAGACTTTTGGATGCCAGTTCTACCCTCTGAGGCAGAGTGGCAGAACCCGCGAAGGTCTCTCCTGGGTCATTAACCGGCTTCGTTCGTTGTTTTCTCTAAACTCCTGAAGCGTAATCCACTCGATGAGTTCAAGTGTTACAAAGATTAATAAAAAATCCTCGGTTAATCCTTCGATCCCGCGCCATACTTGATAGAAGTTGAGCAATTAAAATTGAAATCCTCAGTTCCTCCAAAGTGCTGGGTTGATACAAATAGCACCCATAATGACTATTAATCATTGGCTGATCCTTTACGAACAGGGAATTAGAGACTTTTCGGGTTTAGACTTGCGTGGAGCTCAATTGGTGGGGGTGACCCTGATTGGGGTTAACCTCACGGGTGCCTATCTCGAAGGCGTGAATTTCGCTCGCTCGTTTTTAACTAAATCCAATCTAACTCGCGCTGCCCTGAATCGATCTAATCTTAATTTTGCCAAACTCAGTGACGCCCGATTAACCGAGGCGAATCTGACCAAAGCGGATCTCCAAGGTTCCTTTCTGGTCAAGGCTCAGTTGAATCAGGCTAAATTGAGTGGAGCCAATCTCAGCAGTGCCAATCTCCGAGGGGCAGATTTGCGAGAAGCAAATTTATGTGGGGCTAATCTCCAAGGGGTTAACCTGCGCGGTGCGAACCTGACTGGGGCCAATTTGAAATGGGCCAATCTCAGTGGTGCGCGGTTGAGCGGTGCCATCCTGGATCGGGTGCAATTGACGGGGGTGAATCTCAGTGGCGCTTTTTTGAATGGGGTAGATTTGAGTGGGGTGGATCTGGATGGGGTAAATTTGAGTGAGGCCAAGCTCAGTGGGGCCAATCTCAGTGGGGCGAATCTGAGGTTTACTAATTTTACCGATGCCCAGCTACGGGGGGTGAATTTCACGGGGGCGAATTTAACCGGGGCGGATTTAAGTTCAGCGTTGTTAAATCAAGCACGGTTAAATTCTACGAATTTGACCCGGACGGATTTTACGGATGCGGATCTGCGGGATGCTAACTTTTCGGGGGCGACTTACGAGAATGCAGAAGAATTTCGCAGTTTTAATGATGTAGAAGGAGCCATGCAGCAGTATCGGCGGCGATCGCCTCCAACATGGCAGCGTTTTCACCACAGATGACCCTCGGGACCCTCTATTAAGCCCTGTTTGCTCTAATTCCGGTCCCCCTTCCTGGCGAACTAGGGCTGTGTTATTCTACAGGCCCAATTAATTTTTGCATCGTTCAATCGCTTTATCTGGCGGAGGATACAGGTATATTCCCCTCCCTTGGAGGGGTGTCCCGAAGGGACGGGGTGGTGTCTTGATTTGAAACAGACATATACTTTTGAGTAAAGAAGCCTGGATAAATACCTGGACACTAGCTAGAATTTACCACCCCGCCCCTGCGGGGCACCCCTCCAAGGGAGGGGAATTTTGGGGCTGATTCCCCTCCCAATGAAACAGCCCCCCTCCTGGCGAATGGGAGGAGGGACCGGCATTGGCTCGAATTATTTGCGCCGTTTGATTTCCGTCTCGATCGCCTGAATCACGGTTTGGATCACTTTGACTCGGGCATAATATTTATCATTCCCCGGGATCACGGTCCAAGGGGCCGAGGGGGTACTGGTGCGCTGAATCATCTGATTCACTGCCACATTATAGAGCGGCCACTGCTCCCGGTTGCGCCAGTCTTCGTCCGTGAGCTTATGTTCCTTAAACTGATTGTTGCTGCGTTCATTGAACCGATTCAGTTGTTCTTCCGGGCTAATATGCAGCCAGAATTTGACTAGAACATAACCGGCACTGGTGAGTTGTTCTTCAAATTCATTAATTTCTCGATAAGCTCTGCGCCATTCCGGTTCACTGGCGAATCCTTCGATGCGTTCGACTAATACTCGACCATACCAACTGCGATCGAAAATGCCAATGGTTCCAGGAGGCGGTAATCGTCGCCAGAACCGCCAGAGGTAATGATGGGCTAATTCTTCCGTGCTCGGTGCAGCGAAGGCATTCACGGCATAACTGCGGGGGTCGAGAACGTCGGTCAATCGTTTGATCGCTCCCCCTTTTCCAGCGGCGTCCCATCCTTCAAACAGCACGAGAATGGGGATTTCTTGTTCGTGAATCTCCAGTTGCAGTTTCGTGAGTTCAACTTGTTCTTTGCGGAGTTGTTTTTTATAGTCCTGTCTATCTAAGCTCACTCTCAGATTGATTTGGGAGAGAAAATCCGGTTCCGTGGGTTGGAGTTGTTCTTGGGGGGGTAAACTCGGCACGGGAAGCTGATAATGGAGGCGATCGAGCGCTTCGGTGAGGGTGGTTGCCATTTTTGCCAGCACTTTCACCCGCGCCCACCGGAGATTGTCTCCTTCCACGAGGGTCCAGGGCGCGGGTCCGGTGCTGGTTTGAATCACCATGTCTTCCGCCAAAGCGCTATAGGTATCGTATTTTTTCGCTTGCTGCCAGTCTTCGGGACGGACTCGCCAAGCGGTGAGGGGGTCTGCTGCGGATTTTTTCAGCCGTCGCTTCAGTTCTTTTTCGCTGATGTGAATCCAGAATTTGGCGATCGCCACTCCATCATCCACCATCTGCCGCTCAAAGGCATTGATTTGTCGAATCACGGTGGGGACTTCCGCATCCGTCAGCCGTCCCAATAACCGATCTTCTAACATCCGAATGTACCAACTGTGATAGAAAATTCCGATACTGCCCCGCGCTGGCAGTTTCTGCCAAAACCGCCACAGAAAATGGTACTGCCGCGCTTCTTCACTGGGGGGCCATATTGGATGAACTTGAAATCCCCGGGGGTCCATATAACCGACCATTTTTTTGACCAGAGACCCTTTTCCGGCAGCCGTCCAACCTTCTAACACGAAGATAGAGGTGAGTTTTTTTTCCCAACAGGCTTGTTGTAGCTGTCGGATTTGCTGCATCAAGGCTTCTATCTGTTCGTGATATGTCTTTTTATCCAGGGAAAGTTTGAGATCGAGGTTATCTAACATGGACTTGTTTTATGGGGGTTAGCTGAGAGGGTGACAAGAGAGCTAGACCAATTGTTTTAGAAGGGATAGAGCGTTTATCAACATCCGCTCGAACTCGCTGTATTTTTCATCATCAGCAATTTGGGTTCGCTTTTGAGGGAGCCATCCTGTTGCCGATACTGGGGTTGCTGTTCGAGTCTTGGCAACCTCGCAAACCCTAGTTTGAGGTAGAGGGCGATCGCATCAGTCTTGCAAGCGCTCACCCACAACCGCATCGGTTTGTCGGGATACTGTTGATATCCGAGGCGCACCAACTCAGTCCCAATTCCCTGCCGTCGGTGAATCGCAGCGACACATAAGTCGGCCCAGTAGCCGCAATCAGGACTCAATCCGAACTCATCCAGCAACTGCCAATCGAGCGATCGCCATTTTTGTTCGGCTTCCATCCAACTTGGCTGCCCCAGAATGGAAGCGGAAGCCAATGGTTGCACCAGGGCAAAACCCACTAGGTCCTCGCCACTAAGGGAACCCAAGACTGAGCCAGTCTGGAAGTAGCGCTCGAACATAGCCCCTATTTTACCTGCGGAATGTAGGATGTTAAAATTAATGTCAAGCAATAAAGGAGATTTTTATGGCACGAAAATCTAAAGCCTTTGGTGAAATTCTCAAGCAACAACGGGCGGACAAAAGTCATCAAAAAAGACTGGAGAAGTTGGAGCAGAAGCTCCAGACAGGACCATTGGGTGACCAATTTGCGGGTACGGTGATGAATCCCAAAGGCGAAGTCAAGATGTCTGAGGTTTTGGAGGCATTTGTTGAGCCTTATCTAGACTTTATCCAGGGTTTTTGTCCTTATTTTCTACTTTTAGGTTGAAAATTAGGAAATAAAAACGGCTGTATCCCCTGCCAGATCAAGCTTATGAACAAGCAAAAAAGTAATTTGACCTTGAGAATGAAACAGCCCTACTACCCCTAAGAGGAGAGGGAGGTAAGCGGAATGAATCTCTTTGGGGAAGAGAGAGGATAATCCAATTTTTTTATGCACCGGCGGGGGGAATTTTCGTCAATTTTGGTGATTTTGGTGATTTTGGTGAATGTAGCCGAACCCTGTCCCAAGGGGTGACGATCGCCTGGGGCTTTCAGGAGTTTAACCTCCCAAAAGCCTTTTGACTCTAACTGTTTATCCACTGACCCTTAACAGGTCCATAAAGGATCTAGGGGTTGGAGTAACAGGAAATGGCGACGAGAAAGCGATGCCATCTCCTGAATGTTTACTCAAAAAAGTCGATCGCAATCCGATCGCCCACTTGTATCCCCAGTTCCGCAGCGCGTCCTCCCCCCAGTTCCAGCACATGATCAACCGGGGTATTTTCCGGTCCGTAGAAGGGACAGGGGTCGGTGGTACAGGGGGGAACATCAGCAGCGATCGCCAGGACTTCTCCATCCCGCAAAAATATCATATCCAGGTTAATCTCAACGTTTTTCATCCAAAAGGTGACGGTTCTAGGCGGATTAAATGGAAATAACATCCCTCGATTTGGAGCAATCTCACTTCGGTGCATCAGTCCGATCGCCTGTTGTTGTGGCGTGGTTGCCACTTCTAAATCAATGGTTTGGTCGCCGATGGTTGCTTGTGCGGTAATGGGCAAATCTTGTCCCCTCTCTATTTGGACCCTTGGTGAGAAAGACACGGCTTCCCCCTGCGGTTGGGCGGTGGCAGAGGGGGGTAACCCCGAAGGTGTACAACCCAATAAAAACAGGCTGAGACTGGTGACAATCAACTGGGCTAAACTCTTCATTATGCTACGGGTTAACGGTTACTGCTTTGATTCAATTTGAGAGCGAATAGTTGCGATCGCCGATCCACAAATTAACCGGGACGGCATTTCCACGCGGATTCACTTTGAGCTGGATCATTAAGGGTTCTAGTTTTTCCTCCTGATCCGTCAAATCCAAGGTTTCCAAAATTTCCTCCCGTTGCGATCGCATTAGGTAAAATTTTTCTCCCTCATACTCCACCAAGTCTTCTGAGGATTTCCCCTTAATTATGACTTGATTTTCCCCTAATTCCATCGGGCGATCGCCACTTAACCCCACCGCGACCCAAGGCGTTGGCACTTCCCCAGTTTCTTCCGTTGTCGGCGGTTCCAAAATGACATAGAGGGTCAAATCGGGGTCTAACAATTTGGCGTTGGGGTTACACTGATTTTTCTTCCGATTTCGGGGTTGGTTATTCTTGGGACAAGGCACAGGAGTTCCCGGCAGTTCTTCCCATCCGGGAACTGCTTCTAATTTTTTGAAGCTGGAAATGTTATAACTGACCTGATTGGAAGAATTTCTAATAAATTTACTCAAATTAACAGGTTCAGTTTCTAAGGTGACTAATTTCCCATTCCCTTCGGTATGAACGGCAAAAAATGCCCCGGTCAGCATGGCGGCAGTTTGAATGAACAGAGGAATTAAAAATCGACCCACCACTAAGCTGGGTTTGATTTTTTTAAGAAAAGAAGGCTGCTCGTTTTGCATAATTTAGAAGACACCCTCGCCTCATCATTTCGGGGTCCTAGAGGAATTAGAATTGACGAAAGAATTCTGATTTTAAATCCAAAATGGGAGCATCTCAATTTTACTTAAAAACCAGTCGGACCTCTCCGGTGGCTCTCCCCTAAAAGGAGAGGGAGAATAAGGAATTTTTTTGATTGCTGGAGAGGAGAATAAATCTCTTGCTCCCCCTTCCCGCTTAGGGAAGGGGGCTGGGGGGATAGGTCTCTTTTCAAAGCAGGCAATTCATGCTCAAATCAAGTCTTCTGGTTCAATAGGTTTAATCCGACTGCCGACGGCGAGGCCAATGGCAATGGTAGCCATTCCACAGAGAACAAAGACCATGGATTTCAAGACTAATCCAGTTTCATACTCTAGGACTCGGGTGAGAATTTGTAAGGTTAATAATAGCGTACCCCACCAAAAAATCCGCCGATCGCCTTGGGTGAGACCCTGACGCATCAATCCGTATGCTAACAAAAAGAGCAGGATGTTAAAAAGTAAAGGACCCAGCAGGGGTAAAGGTTGGATGCCAAAATGCCAAAACAGCATCCCTGTGGCGATCGCAATCATGAGGCCGATCGCATGATTCAAGTAAGCATCGGGGGATGAAAAACGCCGAAAAGTCTCCCGAGGACTGCCAAAATGCCACGCTAAGGCCAACCAACTTCCGAGGACGATTAGTACATCGAGGAGGTAGGCAAACCCTTGTTGAAGGGGAATTTCAGCAATGGTTGGGTCCCAGGGCGCGAGGGGGGAAGCTGAGGACCAAAACCAATGGAAGGAGATGACATAAAACGAGAGGGCGAGAAAGATTAGGGCAAAGGTGCGGGCGACGGGTCTAAATCGGGGGAGTTCTTCGCCGCCCTCAAATAGGGAGGTGACTTGCCAGGGTTTATCATCATAACTCCACAGGAGGGCCGGGGGTAGGGCATAGGCGATCGCCAGCATCCAATGATTCGGCACATTCAGCAGACTAAACCCCACAATCAGATTGACTTGCACCGACTGAATCAGGACCAGGGTTGCCAATCCAAAAATCCAGGGCGATCGGCACCAGTATGCCAGGGGCACTAACAGGAAGGCGGAAATTAAGGGCAGATGGAGGACCACAGTCCGGATCCAAAACAATCCCTCTCCCTGATACACCTGGGCTAAACCGGGCCAGTATCCTACCCCAATTAATAGAGTGGCTAAAATTCCACAGCCGGTCAAACGCAAGCTATAGGCCATGACCAGGACCGCCAATCCCCAAATTAACCAAAATTCTCCCCAAGACGGACTCATGAGGAAAATTTCCCCAATTAAGCTGATGTTTAAGCCGAGGAGGAGGGAACTTAGAAAGAATAATCCGTGGCCGGTGCGAGTTTGCCATCGAAGGAAGCGATGCGATCGCCCGAGGGGGTCGCCCCACAAATAGAAGGCGCACAGATTCACGGCGATGAAGACTCCCACCAGGACGCCGGTTTTGAGTTCCCGGGACCAGACATCCCAATTGGCTTGGACGAGGGCGATCGCCCCGCTTGCGATCAGCATTGCGCCCAACCCCAGCAAAATAGCAATAAACCGAGTCAGATTCGGGCGATCGAGGGTTTCAAACCCATAGCGACGGGACAATTCTTGATAGTGATCCTCGGAAATCAAGCCCTCCATCGTCCATGAACGAGCCTCTGTGCGTAATTGGCGGCGAAACTTTTCCGAAACCATGCAGGGAAAGGATAAAAGATGACAGCGTTGAAGGGCAAAAAACCGCTGGGTGGGTTGGGGGTGTCAGTCCCCCGGGAGGGGGGCTGGGACCCGGGTATTCAGTTCACAAGAGGTCAAGGACCTCAACTTTCGGCCAGGGGTAGGGCTGGGATGAGGGTGCGGGTTGTTACTTAGATTCGGGGTCGAGTTGGGATTTGCCGTTACGAATGACGCGCAACATTTCTGAGAGTTGACTTTCCAGGTTGTAGAGGACGCGATCGGCATAATCATCCGCCCCTTTTTCGATCGCCTCGGCTTCGGAGATCGCCCGGGACCTCATATCCTCTAGCTCCTCCATCGCTTGCCGTCGCAACCGTTCGATTTCCGAAATAGTCTGTTCCTGGGCGGATTCGCAATCAAGCTGAACCTGTTGGCGCAGATGGTCTGATTCTAACTTTGCCTGTCGGACAATTCCCATTTCGTCGAGAATTTGGGCCGCCCTTTGCTCGGCAGCTTCCAAAATTTCCTGGGCATATTGTTCGGCTTGGACAATGATTTCGTCTTTGTGGCGGATGATTTCCTCTACTTCCTCAAAGGCAGCAGGTAAATTCAGCCGCAAGAGATCGAGCTGCTCTAGCAACTGCTCCTCATCCACCAGGGTCCTTCCCGTAAACGGGATGCGCGGACTTTCGAGAATCATCTCCTCCAGTCGGTTTAGTTCCCTCTGGATATCTAGGAGTCCCTGCTCGTGCTCGGGAGATTCTTCTGGGAGACTCGATCTGTCGTCTGGGTCAATCCGGGCTGTGTCTTGGCGTAACATCGGTAGATATCAAGCGCAACGTGCTGGGGAACAAGGTGATCGATGGAGCCGCCAAATCGGGCAACTTCCTTTACTACACTACTGCTTAAAAAGCTGTATTCGTTGGAAGTTGCTAAAAAAACGGTCTCGATTTCAGTGGCTAGGGTTTTGTTAGTATGAGCCATTTGGAGTTCTAGCTCAAAGTCCGAGAGCACTCGCAGTCCCCTTAACAGGACACTCGCCCCTCGAATTCTGGCATAGTTCACCGTCAAGCCCTCAAAACAGTCTATTTCTAAATTAGACAAATGGGGAGTCGCAAGGCGAATCTGCTCTAAACGCTCTTGCACGGTAAACAGTGGGGTTTTATTGGGATTAATCACCACTGCTACAATCACCTGGTCAAACAGCTTACACCCTCGCTCTATGATGTCAAGGTGACCTAGGGTAATGGGATCAAAGCTGCCCGGATAAATTGCAATCACAAGGATTTAGTTAAGTGATCAGATTCGCTTAGGGACTTTAGAACTCAAGTAGGATGGCATTTCGATTAGGGCAAATGTGACGTTTGGACATCTGCTTTTGTTGAAATGGCAACGGCTACTGCAACCCATCATACCACCTTTAGGATGACTGGCAACTCAAGTTCTTCCCTTGTTCATAGTTAGGGCTGATTTCTTCCCAGGGGACTGCTTATTTTTAGTAAAATTTTTTAGCAGATATCTGCTCATCCTGAACAGTTCACCTTCCTTGGATCAGATCCAGAAATTCAAGGTCAAATCAACCCAAATATTTACGGGCGGACTTCTGCCAAATATCAGGGATTTAGAAGAAGATTTATAGCGGTTCTCAGTGGGGTGAGGTCCAGATCCGAGGGTTAGGATATGGACGAAGGAGTGCGAGCAAGATGCTCGCTAGAATAATAGGGGGATTGCAAACTATAAATCATCCAACCGTTCAACTGATATGTGTAGGGGCGCAATGCTTGCGCCCTCCGGAGGGCGCAAGCATTGCGCCCCTACATTGACCGGGTTACTACGAACGAACGTTTTGGAGATTTTATTTTTTGGAGTTCCCTAGGGAGCAAGATGTTTGTGCTGGTGCACACGCTACGCGGTAAGCGAAGCTATGCCGTAGGCTTTACGCACTCCTCTCAATATCTGTACGATCGCTCGTCATCAAGAACCCCACCCTAACCCTCCCCTTGCCAAGGGGAGGGGACCGGACCCTAAGTGGCTCCAGGGTTTACGTTGGCCCTCGGGATTAGATATCCGGAACCATGACATTTATACTCAGGGGAACGCATTCAATTTCTACAGGTGTGGTTCCTCTGAGTTCCCCATCAACGGTCACTTTTTGGGGGGGAGTTGTGGTGACTTTGATGCGATTTGTCCGCAGGTATAAGACATCATTGTGTTGAGAGGCGACTCCCCGTAATGCGCCCGTCATCAAGCTAGAAATCGCTCCCAAGGTGCTCATTTCGGTCTGGGTGGATAGAATCGTGACATCGAGCAACCCATCATCGGGGATGACGCCTCCGGGTCCTTGAGCCAGGACTGAGGTGGCGGGTGCCGCATTGGCAACGGTGACGGCGATCGCCTGCAATCTGCTGATTTCTCCCTCCATCTCAAGCTCGACTTGAAACGACTGGATATCCCAGAGTTTCTCGATTCCAGCGACCAAATAAGCCATGACTCCGAACCAGTTTTTAGCCTCGCGATCGGCTTGTTCGACGGTTTCAGCTTCCCATCCCACTCCCGTGAGCAAAATGCAGGCTTTGCCGTTACAAGTTGCCGTATCGATCGCCCGGATTAGTCCAGTTAAAATCGTCTGACAGGCATCGGGTATATTCATAGGAATTCCCAAGGCGCTGGCAAAGGCATTGGCGGTCCCTCTCGGGATCACCCCTAACGGAATTTCCGTATTAATTAAGGCTTCGGCGACCGCCGAAACGGTGCCATCGCCACCGGAGGCAATTACTAAATCAACCCCCCGATCAATGGCCTCCTGCGCCAGTTGCCTGGGTTCTAAATCGGCTTTCGTATAGCGGATATCTAGTTTAATTTCCGGTTCTAAAAATGAGAAAATCTGTTTGAGTTCGGCCTCGGGATTGCCGTTGCCAGAAGAGGGATTAAAAATTAAGCAAGCTGAACGGGTACTCATTCGTTTTCTGTGCTTCCTTCTTGAGAGGTTTCAAAGGTATTCTCTAGGGGTTCGATATAGTGGCTTTCGATGAGAAACGCCCCTTTTTTAAAGCGGACGCTCCAATATCCCCCGGGTTTGCGATCGAGGATTGTCCCTTCTTCCCCCAAGCTCACGGCGTTGGGTGGACGGAGCATGGGGATGGGTTCAGCAGTTTTGAGGTAAGCGGGTAAGGCGACAACCCGGACCCGATCGCCGAGGGCAAATTCTTTTGACATTGCTTTGGACTTTTGAGAATTTATCTCTTAAATTTTAAAGGATAAAATCCATCTCGTCCAAACCGATTAAATAGGGGTATGATTGAATAAAATAGGTAATCAGGAGTCACCTAAACCCTTTTCCCTAAAAATTTATTCAATCCGCTCCATAATTAGGGGTATTAATCAATGACATAAGGCACAAATATCTCCGGGAGAGAGCCAATGCGATCGCCCCTTGTTAATTCATCGGCTTTTAATAGTCTAGCGCTCCGGATTTCCAACAGGCGAGCCAATTCTCTCCAACCGCCTACCTGGGGACCTCCCTCGGGACTGTCCTCCTCCCGATGTTCATCGGACCACATCTCAATCCACAATCCGAATAGACTTCCGGATTGACTATCGGAGATTTTGAGCCACCGCAGTGCCAGAGCAGGCAAACAGGGTCAACCTTAAAATCTACAGAAATCGGTAAGAGCCACTATTGCGCCAGTAACTTTTATGATAAAACATAAAGTTTGTACTGCGATGCTAACTTACCTTCGCTGATTCTCTTATATCCGCTCTTAACTGCGTCCTCATCAACCCATCAACAATGACTGCAAATGATCAGACTTCAATCTTTGAAGCACTTCTGAGAGTATCTGCGCCAATCGCGTGGCTTTGATTTTGTTGGATATAAGCGCTCCTCCCTCCAGCGTCGAGTCACCAAGCGAATGCAGGTGCATGATATTGACAACTTTGGGGATTATCTGGAGTACCTGAAAGTTCACCCGGAAGAATTCCCCGCCCTTTTCAACACCATTTTAATTAACGTTACTAGCTTTTTTCGAGATCTCACGGCATGGGAATACTTAGCCTCCCATACCCTGCCGCAGATTATCAAACACAAATCCCCGCAAGAACCCCTACGCTTCTGGACTGCGGGTTGTGCCTCGGGAGAAGAAGCCTACACTTTGGCGATTTTACTGGCAGAAACCCTCGGCATGGAAGACTGTCTGCGCCGGGTGAAAATTTATGCCACCGATGTAGATGAGGAAGCCTTGACACAGGCACGGAATGCCACCTATAAAGTCAAAGATATCGAGTCTATCTCCCAGGACTTCCAGCAGCGATACTTTAGGCTGGTCGGCGATCGCTTCGGAGTAGATGGAGATCTGCGTCGGTTGGTCATTTTTGGTCGTCATGACTTGATTCATGATGCTCCCATTTCTCGCCTGGATTTGCTGATATGCCGCAACACCTTGATGTATTTTAATGCGGAAACCCAAAAGCAGATTCTGGCTCGCTTTCATTTTTCACTCAAAGACACGGGATTTTTGTTTTTGGGTAAAGCCGAAATGCTACTCACTCACAGCGATCTGTTTAATCCCTTAAACTTACAACACCGCATTTTTCAGAAAGTGCGAAAAATGGACCGGCGCGATCGCCTTTTAGTGTTAGCCCAGAATAGAACAGAAGAAGCCGGAAGGCGATCGACTTTAAATATCCGCCTGTTGGATGCCGCTTTTAATGCGATGCCTCTGGCGCAAATTGTAGTAGACTCGGACAGCAATCTCGTCCTAGCCAATCAGTTAGCTCGGTCCCGTTTTGGCATCGATCGCCAGGACCTGGGACGACCGTTCCAGGATTTAGAAATTTCTTACCGTCCCGTGGAGTTGCGATCGCAGATTGAACGGGTCTACAAAGAAGGTAGCTCGATTCTCGTCAGCGATGTGATTCGCACTTGGAGCGATGGCAGCGTTCAGTATCTGGATATCGAAATCTCCCCGTTACAGCAAAATACCAGCGATCCCCTCGGCGTGAGTATCACGTTTAACGAAGTCACTCGCTATCACCAGTTACAAGAGCAACTCGAACGGTCTAACCAGGAACTCGAAACAGTAAATGAGGAACTCCAGTCCAGCAATGAGGAACTGGAGACCACCAACGAGGAACTCCAGTCTAGTCATGAAGAATTGGAGACGACCAATGAAGAACTCCAGTCTACCAATGAAGAATTAGAGACGATGAATGAGGAACTTCAATCCAGCAATGAGGAACTTCAAACCCTCAATGAAGAACTGGGGCGAAAAACCATAGAACTGAATCAATGTAACGCTTTTTTAGAGTCTATTTTTGCCAGTTTGCAATCAGCGGTGATTGTGGTAGACCGTCAATTCCAAATTCAAACTTGGAACGAAGCGGCCCAAAATCTCTGGGGACCGAAAGCGGACGAAGTGGAGAAACAATCTCTCTTTAATCTGGATATTGGCTTACCCGTGGAACGTCTGCGCGACCCCCTTTATCAATGCTTGAGTGGAACCCAATTGGATCAAGAAATTCTCATTGATGCGTTGAATCGTCAAGGTAGCTCGATTCAGTACCGCTTGAGCTTTAATCCGCTTAAAGATGGGAGCAAAGAACCTCATGGGGTGATTCTGTTAATCAAGGAAGTTTAACTGGGACGGTTTTCTTGAGCCCAGTCTCTTCTCCCGCCTGGGATTTGGGCCGCGATCGCCCGAAAATAATCACCGGCTCAACCGAGAACCCCCACTGATCTCCTGGGTATGTTTTGTGATCGTTCTTGCTGTTCGGTGGATGCATTCTGCGATTAGCTACTATCCTGAAGTTAGGACTAAAACGGGATAGAGAAGGGGAATGGAAAATTTCACGAGGCAGATGGAACAGGCTAGAGTGCGCTTAGAGCAAATGCAGCAACTTGCTCAGGAGTTTTCTTCCCCTCCACCGGACTTGTTACAACAGGTGTTTGGCGAACTCTCAATGGCATTGGAAGAACTGCACGTGGCAACGGAGGAACTACAGACCCAAAATCAACAACTGCTCTCCACTCGGGAACAAGTGGAAATAGAGCGGGAGCGCTATCAACAGTTATTTGAAGAGGCACCGGACCCTTATTTGGTGACCAATGTCCTGGGAGTGATTGAAGAAGCGAATGCGGCAGCGGAACAGTTATTTAACTGGCGTCGCCCCTTTCTGATAGAGAAACCCCTGGCAGTTTTTGTGGTACTAGAAGAACGGAGTGCCTTTCGCAGCCAACTAGAGCAACTCAAAACCGCAGGACCATTAACGGAATGGGAAGTGCAAATGCTCCCGCGCGATCGCGAGTCATTTCCTGCTGCAATTTCTGTTTCTAGGGTTCAAGATATTCAGGGCAATCCGATGGGATTTCGCTGGTTAATTCGCAATATTAGCGATTTAAAAGAAGCGGAAAAAAATCGCCAAGAGCTTGCAGTAGAACGAGAACTCCATCTGATGAAGTCTCGATTTATCCAAATTCTTTCTCAGGAATTTCGCACCCCCCTCAATACCATTCATCTATGTACGCAACTTTTGGAACGATATAGTGACGGAGTAAAGCAATCCAAACGAAGTCCAATTTTTGAAAAAATTCGGGGGGCAATTAAACAAATGACTTTACTTTTAGATGATATTTTGATTTTTAATGGAGATAAAGATTCTTCTTGTTTTAAAACTTTTCAAGTTGATTTAGAAAAATTTTGTTTGAAAATAATAGAAGAATATCAGCATCTTTATAACCCCGGCGATCGCTCGATTAATTTTCAGGCCACTGGAGACTATCACTCAGTCTGTATAAATACTAAATTGCTCCGCCATATTTTTCGCAATATCCTGTCAAACAGTTTCAAATTCACTCCAGAAAACAGCGAAATAACCGTGCTTTTACAGTGTGAAAAGACACAGATTATTTTAAAATTTCACGATCAGGGCGTAGGGATTTTACCCGCAGACCTGCCTCACCTGTTTAACATCTTTTATCGAGGGAATAACGTCGGGGATATTCCCGGGTCGGGTTTAGGATTGGCGATCGTTAAAAAATCCGTAGACTTGCTCGGTGGGGAAATCTTCCTGGAGAGTCCCCCCGAAGGCGTTGGCACTAATTTAACCATTACTCTCCCCACCCCCCCCAAATCCCGACCCTTGAAAAAGAGCCTAGCCTCACCTTTAGAATAGAGTTTTCACCGGAGCATGAAGGGGCTGAGTAGGAGGAGACGCTACAACAAATAACCCCTCACTCAAAACAACGACAAGGACTCAACATTCGCTTCCCACTTTAAGCACCCCTTGTATCGTTTGCTGGGAGGGACCTGGACGGTTTTGCAACCGGGCAAATAACGCAGCATTACCTAACAAGATGACTGTAATAATCGCCACAATTTGCAGCATGATACTATAAGGGAACTCCAAAAAATAAAATCTCCCAAACGTTCGTTCGTAGTGACGGATCAATGGAGTAGTTCCGTCAATGTAGGGGCGCAATGCTCGAAGCCCACCGGAGGGCCTGCACATTGCGCCCCTACACTTTCAGTTAAACGGTTGGATGATTTATATTTTGCAATCCCCTAACGCCCTGACTCTCTTGGTGAGAAGAAGGATAAAGACAGAATGATGCAACGCAGACTCTCTTCCGAATTAATTGTGAGCAACGTAGAGAAATTCTGTTTCTTTTTTGAGCAATTGGATACTATCAAACGTTGAGCCATCCCGATACCTCGATCGCCTGGTTTGAGACTTCCCTGAAACTTTAAGGAGCCTTCTTGGGCGGCGATCGTCTAAGGTGGGGTGTAGTTATCATCATTATCAGTCCTTATGCCTCGCTTTTCCTTATTTCGTCGTCCGTCGTCAGACCCGGTAAATCCTCCTGTATCCGGTGGTTTGGGGACCTTTGGTGGCGTTTATACCCCGTCGATTTTGACCATTCTCGGGGTGATTATGTATTTGAGATTTGGATGGGTGGTGGGGAATGTCGGGTTAATCGGTACCCTGATTATCGTCACCCTTGCCACTTCCATCACCTTTTTTACGGGGCCTCTCCATCTCGGCGATCGCCACCGATCGCGTGGTGCGCGTGGGGGGAGCCTACTACATGATCAGCCGGTCCCTGGGAATTGAAACTGGCGGTGCCGTGGGTATTCCCCTGTATTTTGCCCAAGGACTTTCTGTCGCCCTCTATACCATTGGGTTTGCCGAAAGCGTTGTGGAGGCATTTCCAGAGTTCAGAACCATGCAACGGGCGATCGCCTTATTCACCACCCTCGCCGTGGCCCTCCTGGCGATGAAATCAGCCCGGACCGCCATCCGCGCCCAATATTTCATCATGGCGGCGATCGTTCTATCCCTCCTCTCCTTTGCCTTCGGCAGTCCCGTCGAGAACACTGTGATCGAAATGTGGGGCGCTAAACCGGAAAATTCCGCACCCTTCTGGGCCGTTTTCGCCGTCTTCTTCCCGGCAGTGACCGGCATCATGGCGGGGGTGGGAATGTCCGGGGACTTGCGCGACCCTTCCCGGTCCATTCCCGTGGGCACCCTTGCTGCCGTAGGGACCGGCTATGTGATTTATATGGGACTGCCTATCCTCCTGGCGATGCGTGCCGATGCCAGTACCCTGATTGCCAATCCCTTGATTATGCAAGAAATGGCCTTCTGGGGACCGGCCATTCTCCTGGGCGTCTGGGGGGCGACTTTATCCAGTGCGTTGGGGAGTATTTTAGGTGCACCTCGGGTCCTGCAAGCCCTGGCAAGGGATGGCATTTTACCCTCTAGTATGCGGATACTCGGGAATGGAAAAGGACCGGATGATGAGCCATTTATCGCCACCTGCGTCACCCTGGGGATTGCTTCCCTCGCCGTAGCGGTGGGGGATTTGAATATGATTGCCCCAGTTCTCACGATGTTCTTTTTAACCACCTACATGGTTTTAAATGTAGCCGCAGGCATTGAAGGCTTTTTGCAAAGTCCATCCTATCGCCCTACCTTTCGGGTCCATTGGGCGATTTCCCTCCTCGGTGCCGTCGGTTGTATCGCCGTGATGCTCCTGATTAATGCGATCGCCACTGTGGTTGCTGGAATTATCGTCCTGGGAATTTATATCTGGTTAGAACGTCGCGAACTCGAATCCGCCTGGGGAGATGTGCGCCGGGGTTTATGGATGGAAGTCGTGCGGACGGGGATTTTTAACCTCAGCCACGAACCGGATACCAAAAACTGGCGGCCTCACATTTTGGTGCTTTCCGGTGCACCCACAAGGCGCTGGATTCTGATTGAACTCGCCACCGCCTTGACTCACAATCGCGGGTTAATTACTGTATCCAGTGTTCTTCCCAGTGGTTCTCGGGATCCTGCCCAACAAACCCAACTCGAAGCCACGATTCGGGACTATTTAGACAAGCGCGGAGTTCAAGCCTTAGTCCGCTTAATTACCGCACCGGACCCCTTTATTGGTGCGAAAAATCTAGTAGAAATTTATGGACTCGGACCCTTAGTCCCGAATACCATTTTACTCGGAGATAGTGAAGAAGCCGCCCATCGCGATCGCTATTGCGACATGATCGCCAACCTCCACCAAGCCAAACGCAACCTGGTTATCTTTCGGGAAAATACCGACAAAGGGTTTGGTCAACGTCGCCGGATTGATGTGTGGTGGGGTGGATTACAAGCCAATGGCGGTCTGATGCTGATTTTGGCCTATTTAGTCCGCACCAGCAGCCAATGGCAAAATGCCCAAGTCTATCTCAAACTGGTTGTTCCCGATCGCGCTGCTGCCGAATCTGCCGAAACCAATATTGCCACCTTGGTCAAACAATTACGCATCGGTGCCATTCCCCAAGTTCTGATTTCTGACGGACAACCCTTTGATGAGATTCTCCATACCTCTTCCCAAGACACCGATCTAGTCTTCCTCGGCATGGCAACCCCCCGCGAAAATTATACGGATTACTATGAACAATTACAAGCTCGCGCCGCCGGTTTACCCACCACAATTTTCGTCCTAGCTGCCCCAGATTTTGCCTTTGAAGAGGTGTTAACCGACAATGCTTAATCACCCGGGTGCTTAGAAACTAGCCCTGTCAAGGTGTATTTGTAGGGGCGTATTGCATACGCCCTCTCATGTATGCAATACACCCCTACAAGAAAACCGGATGAGGCGCGATTCCATTGACGGATCAAGAGGGCGTATGCAATACGCCCCTACGAGAAAACCGGATGAGATGGGATTCTATTGATGGATAAAGAGGGCGTATGCAATACGCCCCTACGAGAAAACCGGATGAGGCGCGATTCCATTGACCCCCTTGACCGGGCTAGTTTTTAGAAACCCAATCCTGAGCTAATCTTCCCCTGTTTGTAGTAACGACTTCAGTCGTTATCTTCCCATATAACCCCACCCAATCGGGCGGGGTTTTTTATGTTCAGGGGGATTCACCTCACATTTAAGCTCACCTCCAGTCCCCTCCCCTTGCCAAGGGGAGGGGACCGGAGGTGCAGTTAATAGAAAGGCAAATCACCAGGAGCGTAAAAACCTACTCTTGTAAGACCCAATCGGGTGGGGTTTTTTCTTACTTTCAAGCAAAAGTAGAAGACCCAAAATCCGGTGGTATATCCTGAATCCGTCCAGGACCGATCGCCTGAATTGCTTCTTTCAGGGAAACATCTCCCGTATAAAGTGCGCGTCCCACAATCACACTATTCACCCCTAACGGTTCCAGGGACAACAAACTGAGCAAGTCCGTCAGAGAACTCACTCCACCGGAAGCGACAATGGGAATATCTATCGCCCTCGCCAGTTCACGCAACGCTGGGATATTCGGACCGGCCAATGTGCCATCGCGATGAATATCCGTATAAATAATCGCTGCCACACCTAATTCTACCATTTGTTGCGCCAATACCGTCGCTAACACTTCCGAGGTTTCCAACCATCCCCGGGTGGCAACTTTGCCATCTCGTGCATCAATTCCGACCACAATGTGACCCGGAAATTCTTGGGCGAGTTGCTGGACGAGTTCCGGTTTTTCAACTGCCACAGTCCCGAGGATGGCGCGATCAATCCCGAGGGATAATAAATTTGCAACCGAGGCATACTCTCGCAATCCGCCACCGACTTGGATGGGAACGGATACAGCGCGGGCGATCGCCTCGATGGTTTTTAGATTACGCGGTTCCCCCGCTTTTGCCCCATCTAGGTCCACTAAATGTAACCGAGTCGCACCTTCGTCTACCCATTGTTTGGCAACCGCCACCGGGTCCTCATTAAACACATCCGAGCGATCGTAATCCCCCTGATACAGACGGACACAACGACCTTCTAATAAATCAATCGCTGGAATCACTTCCATAACCCATCTAACCTCAAATTTTACTCAATTACTATGGCACGGGATGAGATAAAAGTCATCGATTGCAGTTCAAGTTAAATCCTGACCCTTTCCCGATTCCAACGCCTCACCCTCCGTATAGTTTAGCTATCACTCCCAGGGGGCATTTTCGGGGACTGGCAGGAGAAGCGCGGGCTTTTTCTTTCTTAGTTTTCCCTCCTGCACCACAAGCTGCGATCGGCCCTTGTGCAGGGGCTACCACCCGAGGAATTGCCTCCTAATTGTATCAAACATCCGGCCACTTCCTTGAGAAGTTTAGCCAAAACCAAGCCACTCAGTTCCTCACTCTTTCAACAAGATCTACCATTATGTGTGCAAAAGGTATCGACGTTTCCGATTGGCAACACCCCGTAAATTGGAATTCCGTGGTTCGCGATGGCATGGGGTTTGCCTTTACCAAAGCAACCGAAGGCGCTACGTTTGTGGCCGATTCCTATCGCAGTAATTGGGCGGCGATTAAATCCGTAGGGATGCCTCGGGGTGCTTACCACTTCTATCGGGCCAAACAAGACCCCCGAGCACAAGCGGATATTTTCCTCGACACCGTGAAACTGGAAGCGGATGATTTGCCGCCAGTTTTGGATATTGAATCAACGGATGGGGTCGGTGCAAGTTCGATTATTCGAGATATTACAACTTGGATCGAAATTGTCGAAAAAGAAACCAAGCGTCGCCCAATTATTTACACTTATCCCAGTTTTTGGGAACGGATTGGTAATCCTAAAATTTTCACCGATTATCCCCTATGGATTGCTCACTATCAGACAAACAATCCTTGGGTTCCCGGGGGGTGGGATGGTTGGACTTTTTGGCAATACACCGAAAGCGGTAAAGTCAGCGGAATTAATGGCGGTGTAGATGTCAACTGGTTTAATGTCTGCCGCCAAGGGGGGAAAGGCTCTCATGTTAAGTATATCCAAATGTGTCTGCGGGATAAAGGATTCAATCCCGGGTCCATTGATGGGGTATTTGGGGCGACAATGCACTCCACAGTGATGGCGTTTCAACGGGCAATGAATGTTACCGTAGATGGCATTGTGGGAGTTCAGACTTGGACTGCCTTGGTAAGCGCAATTCAACCCCCGACGCAAGTTCAACCGACGCCTCCCCCGATTTATATCCCCACTCCAACACCAACACCGACTCCGGTTCCACCGCCAACTCCTGCACCGCCTTGGCCCCCCATTCAGTCGGGTCCAACTCCGGTGATTCGGTTAATAGATGTCTGTCGATTTTATCAGGGATTTTCCCATCAAAATCAAGCGTTAGAGTGGTTACAGGGTCAAGTTTCTCAGGCGAATTTGCTGGAATTTGCCCGTCGCTGGCGGGGTCATGCTTCTGCTTCATCCCCGATTAATTTTGTGGATGTGGCTAAATTTTATCAAGGATTGCCCATGCAAGATCCAAGCGATTCATTGGTTGCAGGGTCAGGTTTCCAGTGGGATTTTAAATGAATTTGCCCGGTGGTGGCGATCGGGAACCCAGCAAGTCGCGACTCAATCCACGAGTATCAATTTGGTGGATGTTTGTGATTATTATCAAAGCTTGAGTAACCAAAAGCAGGCGCTAGAGTGGTTAGAAAGTCAGATTCCTAACAGTACCTTAGCGGAGTTTTCTCGGCAATGGCGGAAGTTGGCATCGGTTCCGGTTCCTGGAAATATTTCTTTGGTGGATGTCTGTCAATATTATCAGGGATTAAACCATCAAAAACAGGCGGTGGAATGGTTGCAACGGCAGCTACATAGTTCCGTGTTGGATGAGTTTACCCGGAAGTGGCGGGGTTAAGGGGTTAATGGGTCCAGGTTTGACGCTTCTGGGTCACCCCTGAAATTAAGTGAAATCGGCGCAAAGTCGGGGCAATTGTTGAACAGTTGCCCCGATTTGTCTTGAAGGACATGATTTTTTGTCAATTTTTCTTTTGATAATTTTATAGAAAACTGTGGAATACTGAGAGACATAATGTTTTTCTGGGGCATTTTTACCACTGTTATGACTCAATTACTCCCTCAGTGTCAGCAGCTACAGGATCAGGTCGATCGCATCCTCGAATTGTTGCATCAAGAGCCCGCTTTGCGACAACAGGATATCACCGCTGTTCAGTCCTCTCTCAAAAAAGCGGTGGCCCCCAAGTTTGAAATTGTCTTTGCTGGGGCTTTTAGTGCGGGGAAATCCATGCTGATTAATGCCCTGTTAGAACGAGAATTGCTCTATAGTGCAGAAGGTCACGCCACGGGGACTGAGTGCTATATTGAATATGCTGAACCGGACCAAGGGCGAGTGGTTCTCACTTTTTTGAGTGCGCTAGAGATTAAAGACCAGATTACAGCTTTATGTGAGCGTTTGGGAATCAAAGCAGCGACTAATATTGATGAACCCGAAGTGGTGAAACTGTTGCGGGAGATTGGACAAACCATTCTGACTAAAGAAGGCGGAGAAAGTAAATCCCAATTAGCCAAGCAAGCTAAGGCTTTGATATTATTGCTGGATGGATTTACAGAAAATAGCAGCCGCATCCATCCGGTGAATAATAACACCTTTTCGATGGAGCAATTTAACTTTTCCAACCTGAAAGAAGCTGCTAGTTATGCCCGACGAGGGAGCAATAGTTCGGTCTTGAAACGGATTGAATATTACTGCTATCATCCCTTGCTCAAAGATGGCAATGTGCTGATTGATTTACCGGGAATTGATGCGCCGGTAAAACGAGATGCAGAACTGACCTATCGCAAGATAGAAGACCCAGAAACCTCAGCGGTGGTATGTGTCCTCAAACCGGCATCGGAAGGGGATATGACCACGGAAGAGACGGAATTGCTGGAAAAAATGCGGTCTAATCCGGGAATTCGCGATCGCGTCTTTTATGTCTTCAACCGCATTGACGAAACCTGGTATAATACCCAACTCCGGCAACGGTTAGATGAGTTGATTGTCACCCAGTTCCGAGATACCAAACGCCTCTATAAAACCAGTGGATTGCTGGGATTTTGGGGAAGTCAAATCAAACAAACCAGCGAACGCGATCGCTACGGATTAGATTCCCTGTTTGCCGAAAGTGTCAAAAACACCAGCATCCAGGAAGACACCCCGCAATTTGTCAACGAATTTAACCGCTACTGCGCCAACTCCGGGAAACTCTCCCCCAGTCAATTTAAAATTGCGGTTTACAGCTACGAAACCCCCAATGAAAACTACGTCCGCATCCTCAACGAATGCGGAACCTCCCTCCTCAATCAGCTCATTTCTGATAGCGGCATTGAAGAGTTTCGCACCAGCATTACCAACTACCTAACCAACGAAAAACGTCCTCTCCTCTTTAAAAGTCTCGCCAATGACCTCCAACCCATCTGTCTTGTCTTAAGTCGCCATTACGTCCAACAATATCGGGACCTAGAGAGTCAACCCGTCAACATTGAAGGGTTGAAATTGCGGCGGATGGAACAACTGAATTATGATTTACGCCGCCTGGGAATGGCCTTAAATGAACATATTACCCAAGAGGTGAATGAAGTCGTAACCAATCAGTGCCTCACCTTTGAGGAAGACTTCCGCAAACTGAAAGTCCGCATGGTTTGCCGCATGGATGAACTGTTGAATACCTTCTCAGTGGAAGAAGCGTATCGGCAAGCAACCCTCACCCATCCGCGCAACTCAACGGCACCGTTACTGGCGATTTTAGTCGAGGCATTTTATTACTTGTCCAACGAATTAGAGGAGGTGCTGGCAGAAGAATCAGAACGAACTATTGCTAATTATTTCGCCTATTTAATCGACCGAATTCGCCGTCAAGAGTATTACCGCGAATTATGCCGATTAGTGGGCGGTGATGCCGGACTAGAACAGACGGTTAAGAACTTAGAAGTGCAAGTTCAGCAAGCGATTCGCGCTGCGGCGAGTACGGAATGCGATCGCTTCGTGCGGGAGAGTCCCCGGTTTTACGATGAAGGCACTTTTTCGATTTACCAATTCCGAAAAGTGCTGCAACAAACCTCTCAAAGTTTTGATTGCGCCAGCATGAAAGATGCGGAACCTGCCATTCGCCAATTGTTAAAGCTGGACTTTGAACCGAAAGTCAAACACACGATTCAAAGTACCTTCCGGCAAACGGTGAATCAAACCCTGAAAACTCATTTGTTGCCGTTAGTCAAGCAGCAAGAGGAGATGATTCTGCAACAATACAACCGAGCGCGATCGCACCTAGAAAAAACCCTAGAACGGGAAGCACAAGAGCAACTTGAAAGCAATCAAATCCAGTTGCAAGAAGTCCAGGATAAAATGGCTGATTACAATCAAGTGGTTTCTGGAATTAATAGCTGTTTACAGGCGATGCTGTTAGACCGCTATCAGTTACCTTTGGCTAATTTGCAAGAACCGATTATAGAAGTGGAACCTGTTGAGGTGGAAGATGGGGAATTAGGCGAGGTGGTGGAGATGATTTAAGGCAATGAATGTCAATAGGGTAGGATGTGTTTTATTGCATTTTACCCTGTTGACAAGGTATTCCAGATGGTGTAACATAGAAACATTCTGTTAAAAATTCAGTGCTATGAGTAGTAAATTTGAACCCGTCAATGATGATGAAGTGGTATCTATACCTCAAGCCAATCAAAGAATACCCTCACTGAACCATCCCATGATTAAATTTGGGGATTTAAAAGGAACATTAATAAAAGTAATAAAAAGCTATTTCCTGAGTGCGAGCAGCGATTCAGATGAAAAACTAAAATGGCTGGGAGAGGGCGTCAATGTTGAAATTTTAAAATATGGTTCTCCAGGCTGGAAAAAAGGGAAACTAAGAATCAAAATCAACTTAGAATTTTGCCCAGATGAGCCAGAATTCCCACAAAGATCGAATCAACATGAAACCCGTGAAGCTGAATCACCGCTTGATGAAATTCGGCGGATGCAGGGATGAGCTAGATATTGCCTCATCATAGTAGCAAAACCAACCAGGCGGCAGAGCCGCAAAATGCCCGTGTCACGGCAGAGCCATGACACGAGGTTTTATTATATAATTCTCGTGACTTGGCTCTGCCGAGTCATGCAGTATTGGAGGATCTGCCTCCATCAGCATATAGGCGATATGATAACAATAACAATTGATCGGGATTACCTGAGATGAGCAATCAATTTGAACCCTTGGATCCGGAGGAAGTTGTGGTTGTAAAGGAAAATTACCAAAAAATATTAATTGGGCAGCCCACATTTAGAACAAGGGAGTTGACACAACAAGCTATCCAAGTATTGAAGACAAATGATTCATTTGTTGTGAACAAGTGCTGGAGCAACCATCAAGAATCTTGGGTTCATGGCGGTGTTAAAGCTAAAGTTTTAAAATATGGTGCTAGAGACTGGCAAGAAGGGAAAATCAGAATGAGGATTATTGTAGAATTCTGCCCAGATGAGCCAGAAGTTGAAGAAATAGAAGAACCCCCGGAACTGGAATCCGTTAGTGAACCGGAATCACCCCTTGATGAGATTAGGCGGATGATTGATGAACCAAACTCTTAAATTTACCCTCTTAATCTCCTAAAAATCTATGAGTAAAACCCCTCGAATCCGGATTCCTGCAGCGGTTAGAGTGTTATGTGTTGGAACGCGATCGCCATCAGTGTCAAAGTTGTGGCAAAACCGAACAAGAAACCGAACTGAATATTGATCATATTATTCCCCTGGCGATGGGAGGGTCCAACGATATCAGCAATCTGCAAACCCTTTGCCGTCAGTGCAATCAACGCAAAAGTGCCGACTTAGACCCTCGATTCCAGCGTCGGTTTGACTTATAATTGTTATAATTTGGGTTCAAAGGAAGAATGGGGGAACCGGATGAAGGATGAAAGACAACCAGGGACCGTCTTTTGTTCTAATCAAATGCCTTCTATCTGGATGCTTCCGCCTTCATGCTTCCGCTTTGATCCTTCATCCTTGCCATGTCCAATGACCGATGACAAACAAAAAGCAAAAGAGCAAATTCTGTACCTGTTAAAGATGCAAGGGGCCACCAGTGCGACGGACCTAGCAGAACAGTTAGAGGTGTCTCCGATGGCGATTCGCCAGCATTTACAGGCACTGCGGGGAGAGGGTTTGGTTGATTATTCGGAACAACGGCGTCCCATTGGGCGACCTGTGAAGTTGTGGCAGTTGACCGATCGCACCGTGAGCTTATTTCCCAATACTCATGCCGACTTGATGGTAGAATTTCTGAATAGTTTTGAGTCGGTGTTAGGTGAAGCAGAATTAGAGAAAGTTTTAGCAGAACGATCGCGCCGACAAATCCAAGGGTATCGCGTTCAATTTGCTACTTTAGAAGGGGATAACGGTCCAAATTCACGGCAATCTCGACTCGATCGCCAGGTACAACGCCTTGCAGAAATTCGGACCAAAGAAGGATATATGGCAGAGGCGATCGGCCAACCGGATGGGTCCTGGTTATTCATAGAAAACCACTGTCCCATTGATGAAGCAGCGCGCACTTGTCGATTATTATGTCGGTCCGAACTAGAAGTTTTTAAAACCCTATTCGGACCCACCGTCACCATCGAACGAGTAGAACATATCATGGAAGGCGATCGGCGTTGCGCCTATCAAATCACCCCTAATATCAACTCCAGCGGATCACCCTAAAAACCATTTCTCCCTCTTTTCCCTCTTCTCTGCTGATTTGCCTCACTATTAACTGCACCTCCGGTCCCCTCCCCTTGGCAAGGGGAGGGTTAGGGTGGGGTCTCCTCGTGACGTGCGATCGCCACGTCACGCACTCTTAGAGGCGATCGCGCCTGTACGGAGACTTGTTCAACCTCTTTCTTCGTGACGTGCGGTAAGCGGAGCTATCCCGTAGGGAATCGCACGTCACCGCCGATACCCTCCACCCACCCATTCATCGTGACGTGATGATCGGCCAAGAGGGACCCCACCCTAACCCTCCCCTTGCCAAGGGGAGGGGACCGGAAGTAAAACAACTACTCTTGTAAGGGGTGGGGAGTTAGGTCCCCGTGGGTCAGCAAGCTAACATGATATAACTTCCAACCCCAAACCCATCCAACCTCATCTTAACGAATCTCGAACGTAAAAGGCATACGAGTATAAGTATGGAATGGGTCATTCAAATTTTTGAGAATCGAAACTTCCTCATACAGTTGCTGTAATTGTGCCGTTAGCGGGTCCGGTTCCGGAGTCGGGACCAGCGCTTTCAGGCGACTTCCCAGCAAGCGCTCAATCAGGATTTGTTCAAAGGTGCGATTTTGGGGATATTCCTCCACCTTCCAATCATCACCCAGTTCTGCTAATTCCGCAGCGGCCACAATGGCATCATCTAAACCGCCAATTTCATCCACTAACCCCAATTGTTGTGCTTCTTGACCGGACCAAACGCGACCTTGAGCAATCTCACTTACCTTTTGGGCCGGTAGATTGCGAGACTGAACAATCAGATTCAAGAATCGCGCATAAATGCGATCGACCATTTGCTGAACAATCGCCATTTCTTGGGCAGTTTTCGGGCGGGTAATCGTATCAATATCCGCATAAGGTCCGGTTTTCACCACATCCCAGGTAATCCCCTGATTGTTGCCCAAAGTTTGCACATTCAGCAGCATACCGAACACGCCAATGGAACCCGTCACCGTATTCGGTTGAGCGAAAATTTTCGACCCATAGCTAGAAATCCAGTACCCACCGGAAGCAGCGACATTCCCCATTGACACCACAATGGGTTTGGTTTCGGCAATCAACTGAACCTCACGCTGAATCACTTCCGATGCGGTGGCGGAACCTCCGGGACTGTTCACCCGTAAGACAACCGCTTTGACATCCTCATCCCGGCGCAAGTCCCGCAATTGTTTCGCGAGGCGATCGCCTCCCACCTGAGTGGAACCGCCTTCCCCACTCACAATTTCCCCATCAGCATAGACTAGGGCAATTTGCGAGGCCGATCGCACCTGAGATGCTCTTTGGTCATCACTGACTGCCGCATACCGGGGTAAACTCACTTGCTCAAAGGTGCGGTCATCCTCTGTTTTGCCCGTGAGTTCCTTAAGTTGTGCCACCACCTCATCAAAATAGGCGAGGCGATCGACAAATCCCTGTTGTTCTGCCTCCGTTGCCATCAGCATTCCCCGGGTATTCACCACCTGCTGCACCTGTTGCGCGCTAATCTTCTCGCGGCGAGCGATCGTTGTCAGAAACTCACTCCAGATATCGCTCAATAATTTCTCCGTCTGTTGCCGACTTTCTGGGGAACTTTCGGTTAGCACAAACGGTTCCACGGCGGATTTATACTTTCCGACCCGGGTCACCTGAACCCCGACGCCGTACTTTTCCAAACCGCCTGCCAAAAAAGTCGTCTCGGAACTCAACCCATTCATTTCAATGATGCCGAGAGGATTGATCAGAATTTCCTCAGCAACCGAGGCGAGGTAGTATTCCCGTTCAGTCCAATCTTGGTCATAGGCAATAATGGTTTTACCCGCATCTCGAAACCGTTCGAGGGCCTCACGCACTTCCCGGAGGGTGGCAAATCCGTTATTGCTGCTGAAGGAGGAAGAGTGGAGGTACATCCCGAGAATGCGATCGTCCTGTGTGGCAGCATCAATGGTTTCCACCACCTGGCGCAGGGTCATACTGCTGGGGTCGGATTCCTCCGAGAGGGTTCGGGATAATGCTTCGGCAGTAGTGGAGGTCGGTTGAGAATCGGTGATATTCATCGAAAGGTCAAACACCAGCATCGAGTTGTTTTCGACTTTCGGTCCCGCATCTTTCGACGAAGTGGCGATCGTGCCTACAACAATCAGGAGTCCACCCAAACTCAGAGCACCTAAAACTCCTAATCCGACAATCGTCCCGAGGATACTAGCAAAGGTGTATTTGAAAAAATCTCGCATTTTGCAAGGGTCCTTAATGTTATCTGCGCTGCATCCGGCGTCGGTGTTTTGAAAACAGACCCGAAGTCGCGATCGCTTACCTCTTCTATGTTAATCCTTCTCGGACTGCGATACCGGATTGGTTAGAAACGGGGTGGGTTTGCCTATTTTCCGGCAAAGCAAGCGGTTATTTTGTGCAGAAACGCGCTGATCTGCCCTCTTGGTTATGGACGCCCTCGGGAACCCTGGGGTTGAAGGGCGTCCGAGTCTCGGAGTTGGGTGAGGGTGGCATTGCCGGTACAAAACAGAACCGTAGAAATTTCTGCGAGTAAATGTTCCACCAGGGTTTGAATCGCCGCCTCGGATTCTGCTGCTGCTTGCAGGAAGGGCCATGCTAAACCGGCGAGGTCCGCACCCAGGGCGATCGCCTTTGCGACATCCAACCCATTTCGCAATCCCCCCGAGGCAATTAAGGGAATCTCCGGGGCGATCGCCCGAATCGAGGTGATACAATCTGCGGTGGGTAAACCCCACTCCGCAAACGTTGCCCCTAAGCGGCGCTGTCGGGAATCCTTCGCCCGTTCTCCTTCCACCTTCGCCCAAGAAGTCCCCCGGCACCGGCCACATCCACTGCCCCCACCCCCGCCTCAATCAATTTCTGGGCCATCTTCGCCGAAATGCCATTCCCCACCTCTTTGGCAATCACTGGCACGGGTAATACATTGCATAATTCATGAATTTTGTCAAGCAATCCTCGGAAATTTTTATCCCCCCGGGATTGAACCGCTTCTTGCAACGGATTGAGGTGAAGAATCAACGCATCCGCTTCCAGCAAATCGACGGCCTTGCGACATTCATCCACCCCATAACCATAGTTCAACTGTACCGCCCCTAAATTGGCAAATAACAGGATATTCGGTGCCAGCGATCGCACCGCAAACGTATCTCCCACCTCCGGTTTTTCCACCGCCACCCGCTGGGAACCCACCCCCATCGCAATCTGAAACTGTTCCGCCACCACCGCCAACCGAGAATTAATCCGCTTCGCCTCCTCAGTCCCCCCCGTCATCGAAGAAATCAACAAGGGAGCACCGCAGGGATTTTCCCAGAAACCGCGTGTTCAAATCAATATCCTGCCAATCCAGTTCCGGCAAACAACAGTGGGTAAACCGATAACGGTCCAAACCCGTCCCATTCACCCGAAATTGCACATCATCTTCCAGGCAAACACGAATATGTTCCGCCTTCCGCGATTGGGTTTCTTCCCCAGAGTTTAAAGGTGAGTTAACCGTTGTTGACATTTCAGACAATTCGCCAGGATATAGAGACTCTGTAGATAGTTTCTCATGATTAGGGAAGATGGGGGAGATGGGGGAGGATGGGGGAGATGGGGGAGGATGGGGAGGATGGGGGAGATGGGGAGGATGGGGAGGATGGGGAGGATGGGGGAGATGGGGAGGAAGATTATCTTCATGTTTGTAGTAACGACTTCAGTCGTTATCCATGTTTGTAGTAACGACCTCAGTCGTTATCCCTGTTTGTAGTAACGACTTCAGTCGTTATCCAGATTATTCAATTTAATCGATCGCAGTTCCTGGATTCATGAAGTCCAGATATTTAGAGGAGTGCGTTCGCAACAGCCTCTGCGTGCGCCCAAACATCTTGGTGGCTATAGTCAAAAGCGACCAAGATGCTCGGACTCCAAAATTGTAGGCGAATAACTGAGGGAAACGCCATAATCTGACAAAAACTAGATAAAGCGGACGGATATACCTTGTGCACCTCCCCAATCTGCGCCAACCCCTAACCAAATCCCTCAATCTGCGCTATCAATAATAAATTCTCCCATCCAGACTTGATATGAATGCTAACGTAATTGAAATCCTCTCCGCAGAAGAACTGCGCCGAACTGTGACCCGTCTGGCGTCCCAGATTGTGGAACGGTCGAATGATTTGTCAGAATTGGTGCTGATTGGCATTTACACCCGAGGGGTTCCCTTCGCGCATCTGTTGGCGAGTCAGATTGAACTTTTAGAACAGATTCAGGTGCCGGTGGGTGCTTTAGACATTACATTTTATCGCGATGATTTGGATAATATTGGGATGCGAACTCCGGCAAAAACGGAGATGCCGTTTGATTTGACGGGGAAGGAGGTGATGTTGGTGGATGATGTGATTTTCAAGGGTCGCACGATCCGCGCGGCGTTGGATGCGATCGCCGATTATGGCAGACCCTCTCTGATTCGGTTGGCAGTCTTGGTCGATCGCGGTCATCGGGAGGTTCCCATTCATCCGGATTTCATCGGCAAAACTCTCCCCACGGCAAAGGAAGAACAGGTTAAGGTCTTTTTCAATCAGGTAGACGATCGCGATGGGGTGGAACTGATTAAGGTAATTTGAAAGATGAAGGGGGAGGGGATAACGACAGCAAGTCGTTACTTACGAACACCGGATAACGACAGCAAGTCGTTACTACAAACTTAGAGGGATAACGACAGCAAGTCGTTACTACAAACAGATAATTCCCCCATCTCCCCATCTCCCCCATCCCCCGTTGATCAACTTAGCAACTGGGTGGACAGGAACCAGCAACTGATGGTGATGCTTAACCAGGTTAAAAAGCACCATCGGGTGAGTAACATGGCTTGGTGAATGCGTTCTGGGGTGATGGGATTGAGGGGGGTATTTAAGAGGGGTTTGGGTTTAGGGATGCCGCGATAGTAATTGATGCCACCGAGTTGGACACCGAGAATGACGGCGTAGGTGCATTCACTCCAACCGGAGTTGGGACTGGGGTCTTGGGTGGCATCCCGTTGACATATCCGCCAAATCTCGGGGAGGCAGTTGCTTAAAAGTCCCAAGGTAATGACGGTTAAGCGACAGGGAAACCAGGTTAGAATGTCTTCGAGTTTGGCGCTACACCATCCTAAATCGGTATAGGGTTCATCCCGATAACCGACCATTGAATCGAGGGTACTGGCAGCTTTATAGGCGAAGGCTAAGGGTAAGGCCCCAACATGAAAAATCATGGACCCGGCGATCGCATAAAATAAGCGGTGCCATGACGCCATCCACGGCATTTTCCGTCACAGTTTCTAATACGGCGCGCATCACCTCAGATTCGCTGAGATTGTCTGAATCTCGACCTACATATAGGCTTAATTTTTGACGTGCGGTTTCTAAATCGGAGGAGTTGAGGGGTTCTAATACGGTTTCCGCAGCGGTTCTTAAACTACGACCCGCGAAACAACTGGCGAGGAGGATACTTTCGATCGCCAATCCCAATAGCGGATGCAAATCATAGGACCCTTGAATAATTCCCCATCCGATTAATCCCGTGGAGGCGACTACCCCACTCGCCAGAATCATGCCTGCAATTCGGCGAACAATGGAGTTTTTCCAGCGCTTTAAAACCCATTGGCTATAGTGAGAAATCACCCAACCCATGCCTTGAACTGGATGGGGCCAACCCCAGGGGTCACCTATCAAAAAATCTCAGATAAGCGGCGATCGCCAGAACGCCGAGTGCAAATTCCGTGGGTTGCACGATCGATATCGCTGAACTCAGCGGTGACAACATTAACTTATCTATATTATTAGCGATCGGGGCGTTTGGCTTCAAGCTGAGTCTAAACACTCATTTTCTGTGGGAACTGGCTATACCACAAAATTGGTTTCTTCTTCTTGGTACGCTTGCCAACTTCTGGCATCAAAGTACAAATCTTCGAGGGAAATGCTATAGAGAGATTCCTTCAACTTTTGGTGCAATTGATTCCAGAGGCGATGGGTGACCCAATCCTCCGCTTGTTCGCTATCCGGAGAGGATCTCGGTAAAGGCTCAATTGTTTCTCCCACCGCTTCTAGAATTTGACCTAGAGAGATTTGTGACGGATGTCGGGCGAGTTGATACCCTCCGGTGGCACCGCGCAGGGATTTGACTAAACCCGCGCGACGCATTTCGATCAATAATTTTTCCAGATAAGGGGCGGGTAAATCTTGGCGATCGGCGATCGCTTTTACAGAAGTTGGGCCAAACTGTGGCTGTAAACTCAAATCAAGCAGCGCCTTAACGCTATAGTGTCCTCGGGTTGTTAGCTTCATCCCTTGAATAGAATCTGATAGTGCATCAAAACTTGGTTATAACCCTTTTCAACCCGAAGAGGGATTTTTATTGAAAATATTCGGCTTACTTCGTTGGATGCTTTCCTTCCAGGTACGCCTCAAATTTTCACAGGCGCAAGGCGATCGCGCCTGGGATGGAGTCTCTACCCTTGCTGGCATTCAATGTACTCTCCCTGAATAGGATACCTGCCCTTTATCCCCCGTTTGATGGGACAGAACCGACCCAATTTATCCCTTCCCCTCACCCTGGGACCCCTGTCCCTCCGGCATTTATAGCCCTTGTCTTCTCTTTCGTCTATATAGTAAAAAAGCGATCGCGTCAAGACTCTGATGAAGGATGCTGAGTGCCTTTCTCTTCAGTAGAAGCAACGTTTACAAACAAAATCTGCCTCGGGTTAACCCAACCCTTTCTAAATGGATTCTGATTGGCATAAGATGACATAAGCCCGATCCAAAAGTCGGTTCCTAACCGGACTGAAACCGGACTCAAGCCTTCAAACTTAACCCTTCAACTGCTCTTGATGCCCCTCTAACTCTCCTCTTACTGCCTCATTCTCTTGGGGAACGCTTCAAGTCATGACGCAGTTAGCACCGTCGCTATTTCCGGTCTAACAGACCAATGTTAACCCCTTCTTCAATCAATCGCGCTTCTTTCATCTGCCCTTAAACAACTCGATTCGAGACCATTACCTTCCTTCACCAGAGATCCGCTCGTTTATCATCCCGATCTTTAGACCACCATTCACGCCTGTCCCCTTTCTATCCTCAGAGAGGTTAGGGTCAGTTCGACTTGTACCGGGCAGTACCTCTTATCAGTCCACCCCTAGCTATCACTCACGTTTGCCGATCCCGGTGAAGCCTTCACCATTCCTGATGCCACAGATAGGATAAAAATCTAGTGACTATCCAATCTGATTCGTGTAATATAGTTTAATAACCTGACTGCCAGAAAAAAAAAGTTCTAATTTTTAGCAACACTCGGCTAAAATAGAACTCGTTAGACCTATTGTTCATGGCGGTCGTTGTAAGTCAATGAGTAAAAAGAAAAAGATGGAACCCCTAGTTGGTGAAGATCTTCTCCAGAAAGTCAAAGATCTAGAGAACCTCAGCAAAGAAGAAAAAGCCAGAGAGTGCGGCTACTACACCGTTACAAAAAATGGGGTAGAGCGCGTCAATATGATGAAATTCCTCAATGCCCTGATTGATGCTGAGGGTATTGAACTCGATGGCAAGCAAAATGGTCAAGGTCGTGGTGGACGGAGTGCCAGTTATCGGATTAGCGTCCAGTCAAATGGCAACTTACTGATCGGATCGGCTTACACCAAGCAGATGGATCTCAATCCGGGTGATGAATTTGAAATTTCCCTAGGACGCAAACACATTCACCTGCGCCAAATCGATAAAGATTCTGACGAGGAATGAGCTCCAGACGGCGATTCTGTAACGGCTCATGCCAGTCAGGTCGCCGCAGTTCAACAAGCGACAGAAAGCCGACTCATCGGGTAGAGGATAAACAGGGTTGCTTCTCAACCCTTACCTAGTCTCTTGAGTAATTCTGACGCTTGGTCAATCGCGGCGGCAAGTGCCAAAATCCTTGCCGCATCTAGTTCTCAGGAATTCAGCCCAGTGCTGTTTATGCCTCCTGAAGTCAAGGCCAAACTAATTGAATACCGTCAGTCCTCTCGGTAGCAATCTCAGTGGATTCACAGTTCTAATTTGGCTTTCCGTCCCGCCATAACCGCACCCTAGCTTTCTATGTCATCACCCTCAAGAGAAGAACTGTTAGGGCGGGTGTTGGATGGGTGGTTAATCTATCAGTTCCCAGGTCATCCATTGGCCGGGAGATGAACAGGTCTGTGTCTCGATCGCCCCGGCAAAAAAGCCTAGGTTTGGCGATCGCATCTCATCCAGACCCAGACCACCGGATACAGTCCATTTATCTCCATTTATCAATTTTTAACCCACTTCGTTCCATCGGTCTATCCTTCAATCTCAGGCATAAGGATCCGAGGAAACCTCGATAAATCCCTCAAAAACTATTGATTTTTCTGAAAAAATACCCGGAGTTCCGTTGCTAAACCGGGATAAGGGCTGGATTAGCATTCTCGTTGGCTAGTTAATTCAAATCAGGCGATCGCGAACCAGCAGATTGCATCAGCCGATTCCCTCCCCTGTACCCTCCAGCCAATGCCGGAGTCCGCACCCTAAATATTACCCTTCCAACCCTGAGCGTCTATTCCCCTATAGGGGGATTTCCTGACGATTCACCACCCCCTCTCCCTCTCCATCCAAACCACAAATCTGAGCAATTGTCGCGATCGATACCTGACATATATCGATCGCCTTCAACAGAAGGGTTGAGGAAAATAGATGCTCCACAGCGATCGCGCGTTCACGGACCATTGCGAGACGATCTTGATGGGTCACAACCCCAAACAATCCTTCCTTGCTACCGCAACATCAACCCACACTCTAGCCAAAATTTAGGAACCGTTAATCCCCCTACAACCGCCATTAAAAATCACTAACCTAACCCCCAACAAGGCAAATCCGAAGGCGATCGCACTTCCCTAACCCAACCCAAAGATCACAACATCGCTCTATTGAATCGATTGAAAATTTGATGATGTGGAGTTCCCTAAGCCGCCCGATCGCCTCCAGATAACTCCAGAGAGGGTGCAGCATTGGGCAACAATACATAAGGTGCCAACGCCTCAGCAACCGCAGCAACATTGCAAGCTAAAGAAATCCCCTCGCGATCGAGCAACCCTAACACCCGATGTGGATCATCCGGGTCTACCACAGGTAATTGCCGCAATCCTCGGGCCGCCATGCGGTCCAACGCTTCACTCAGCAACTCATCGGGATAGGCATACAAAACTTCTAGGGTACAAATCTCGGCGATCGCCTGTTCACTCCAAGGCACTGTCCCTGAGTCCGATTCTCCCAAAGCGATCGCCCGTTCAATATCCTGTAAACTAATAATCCCAATCAGGCGATCGGTGCAATCAAACACCAAAGCACTGTAAGACCTCCCCTGAATCAACGCTAACCCCGCCTCCAACACCGACTGAGTATCCTTCAAAATCACCCAAGACTCATGCATCGCCTCCGCCACGGACATTTGTTGTAAAATCTCCAGATTGCGATCGGCAGCCACATTAAACCCCATCTGTTCCGGATTCAACTCCGAATCATTGCGACTCTTTGACCCTTCCACTAACCAAGCAGCCAAACCCACTGCCGCCATTAAAGGCAGCACAATCCGATAATCCCGCGTGAGTTCAAACAGCAATAAAATAGCCGTCAGGGGTGCTTTAGCCGTTCCCGCCAATACCGCAGCCATTCCCACCATTGCATAGGCCGGAGGGGCGGCTATATGAGGGGCGATCGCCGGTAAATTAGCCGCTAACACTTTCCCATAAGCGGAACCCAAGGAAGCCCCCAAAAACATGGCGGGAGCAAATACCCCACCCACCAACCCACTCCCTTGACAGAACGCCGTTATCCCCAACTTGACCACCAGCAGGGCGATTAACAACGGCAGGGAAAACTCCACATCCTGAAGCATCGCCTCCACAGTTTCATAGCCAATTCCCAGGATTTGGGGCCATTGCAGCGCCACCAACCCCACCGCAACGCCCCCGATCGCCGGATGAATCGGGCGGGGAATTCGACCTAGACATCTCACTAGCGCCACCTCTCCCCGAAAGCAGCGACGGGCGAATTGAATGGTCTCGGTAAAGGCGATCGAGACTCCTGCGGCTAATAAACCCAAGCCCAAATACAGGGGGAGTTCCAAGGGAGAACGCACCTCATACATCGGCAGGGTAAAAGCCGGTTGAGACCCCAAGCCAATTTGAGCAATTAACGCCGCCACCACTGCCGCCAGCAACACCACACTCACCGCCGAAGTGGCAAACGTGGTTCCTAGGACCACCTCCAAGGCAAAAAACACACCGGCGATCGGGGCATTAAATCCTGCTGCCAACCCCGCTGCTGCACCGGCACCAAAGAGTAAGCGCTGACGTTCTCGCGACACTTGCAGCACTTCCCCCAACAGCATCCCAAAATTCGCCCCAATTTCCACGCTGGGACCTTCCGGCCCTAAAGAGGCCCCGGTCCCCAAGGACACCGACGCCGCCACCATTTTTGTAACAGATCTCAGGGGTAGCAGTTCCCGCAGGCCCTGAGTTGCGGCAATTAACGCCGAAATGCCTGGACCAAAATCGGGCCGATGCCAGCGCATCAACCCCACCACGGCACCCCCCAAGGCCGGAATACAAGCCAAGGTCCAAGGTCCCGCCTGGAGAAATGATGCCCATGACATCCTCCAGCATCAAGGTATGGATCAGGTGAATCAGGTAGTGAAAGGTGACAATTCCCATCCCGGTGCTAGTGCCAATGAAGACGGCGAGGAGAAGCACAACCGTTTCTGGAGTGGGCTGCAATCGGTTCAGAAAACTCGTGAGGGAGGACTTGGAGGGGGCAGGAGGGGCTTGCCCAGGACGTAACAGGTCGGGGGGAGGGAGGGCTGTCATGAAATCACGATGCGGTGAAAATGTCGGAAGTTTTAACTTTTGTTACTATTTTCTCATTTTCCACAGACCCTGGAACGCTTTGGACTGCGGTTTTTTGGAACAATCGTGAATTCTCTTTTCCTGCCCTATCAAGGCCCAGTTGGCCCCGGCAATTTTGGCCCCGGTTGAGTGAGTGTTGCTCTGAACTCTGGACAGGAATTCTCAGGGGTCTTGAACAGTAGCCCTGTCCAGGGGGTAAATTTAATCACGAAAAATCGTTGTTTCTTGTAGGGGTTTGGTTTCCAAACCCTCTGAAGATTCCGGGGGGAGTTTTTGTTCAATTGAGCCAGATGTGGTCAAATTGCCACCGCTTCGCCCCAATCCGGGCTTACAGTTCTAGCTATCCTGGATTCTGAGCGGATTGTAGGGATGCGGACGGATTGCCCAGTCCTTCGGGGCGATCGCAGTCGATGGGGACAGTTTGAGCTTTAATCGATTCTGCAATCTCGTTCATCGCCAATTACCGAAGGTCGAAAGGGAAAAATTAGACTGGCTATTTTTATAATATCTGATTTTTAAGCTAATTTAATCGCCAAATTTTAGAAAAATCCGGACAATCTCCTCCCAATTGAGTTGGGACTCCGCAGTTAATTAAACTTTACCCTCGACCCCAGTCTGAACTCAACCTGTTATATAATAAAGGTCAAGACAATGCAATTCCACGCTCCGGCCCAGGAGACCGGACTCAGCCCCGTCATTTGATAGATGGAACGTCGGGGCGAAAGGGGATCATCACCGGGTCAGATCAAGCTACCCAGGAATCAAACTTGGATTCAACAAGGCACAGCCGGATGGATTCAAAGCGCTTTGTCCAAATTTTTATTAACAAGTGCCAACACTTCCTGACCTTAAAAAGCTCAAACAGCAAAAGGGGTTTAAGCCGATGAACGCAAGGGGACACCGATTTAAAACACAAAATATTTACAATTAATCTCAGTCTTTGTCTATCAATCTTGTTAGAGTAGAATGAGAGTAGAAATAGGGGAAAGCAAGGCACAGGGATAGCCATAGATCCCCTTGGGCATCAGGTCCCCCCGAGGGTTCAATTCTCATCAAGAAAATGGGGCGATTTACCCGTTCCCACGGGGAGAACTCTCCCCCAGGGGATAGGGGATTGCTCAAATTAGCCCGGTTTGACCCCAGCTAGAGCAGAATTTTGGCCTCCTTGGAGCCTTGAAGGAATTAAGGAGGGCAGTATGAGTGCAGCGCCAGGGTTCCGAACCGATCAAGGGTGAAAGGGAGTGTTTCTTTTGGGGTCAGCCAGGGTGGAGTGAACTCTCCCCCAGGACATTAACCCAGATGGCGATCGCCACTCCAAAGCTAACTCCCGAGTAACCGTGAACATTCAATCCTTTCAGGGTAAACCGGGTGACGGGAAATCTGATCTCAAA
This sequence comes from uncultured cyanobacterium, assembly GCA_963821735.1. Lineage (GTDB taxonomy): Bacteria > Cyanobacteriota > Cyanobacteriia > Cyanobacteriales > Laspinemataceae > Laspinema. The sequence goes on along the minus strand of CAWGFK010000055.1, from coordinate 990,247 downwards.
ATGCTCCGTCATCGGTCGTGGGTGAAGCGCCAGGAGTGATTAGGGATTGAACTCATCACCCCGGCAGTCAATCACCCACCGATGCAAAGACCGCAGCCGCAAGACCCTTTAATAGAAGGCAAAAGAAGGCAAATTGCGATCGCATGAGCTTCCCCCCTCCGGGTTTCCACGGAGTGAAAACTCAATCAAAGAACCCACAGAACCCCACCCAAGTCAATCCTTAGAACCCAAGGAGTTTGAAATTGTTAAATAAGTTTGTGACATTCATCCGAATTTCCACTTTTTCGGGTATAACAGGAGAATGCTGCCATAAGTTTCTAAAACCGGGTTAACTTTGAATATAGTTACCTCTATTTTCTCCTTGTTAGAGATTTAGCCGAAACGTACAACCTGACTGATAGACCCCATTGCGACTACAAGCGAAATACACCCATGCAAGAGATGCAAAACCAATTTACAGTTCACTTCTGGGGCGTGCGAGGGAGCATAGCCTGTCCCGGGTCCGAAACCGTCCGGTACGGTGGTAATACACCCTGCATTGAGATGCGAGTGGGTGGTGAGCGCCTAATTTTTGATGGAGGGACGGGCTTGAGGGTTCTAGGACTATCCCTGCTATCACAGATGCCGGTCAAAGCTTCGATGTTTTTCACGCACTCCCACTGGGATCATATCCAGGGGTTTCCTTTTTTTGTACCGGCTTTTATTAAAAATAATCGCTTCCGCATTCATGGAGCAATCGCGCCGAATGGAGCCACCATCGAGCAACGCCTCAATGATCAAATGTTGCACCCGAATTTTCCGGTGCCGTTGCAGATTATGGGTGCTCAACTGGAATTTCACGATATCCAAATCGGCCAAGTGGTGCAAATTGGAGAGGTCAAGGTTGAAAATGCCCTCCTCAATCATCCTGGAGAGGCAGTCGGCTATCGGGTAAGCTGGCGCGGGTATGTAGCGGCTTACATCACGGATACTGAACATTTTCCCGATCGCCTCGATGAAAATGTCCTGTGGTTAGCTCGCGATGCCGATGTCATGATTTACGATGCGACCTATACCGATGATGAGTACAACTCCCCCACCTCCAGCAAAGTCGGATGGGGACATTCCACCTGGCAAGAAGCGGTCAAAGTGGCTAAGGCAGCCAATGTGAAAAGACTGGTAATTTTCCATCATGACCCCTTACATAATGATGATTTCTTAGATCGGATCGGGGAGCAAGCGGCTCAACTGTTTCCGAATTCCCTGATGGCAAGAGAGGGACTCTCAGTCCAGTTAATTACCCCTGGGGAAGAAAATGCGGTTCCCGAACCCCAACAGGCAAAAGCCTCGGTCTAATCAACACAGGTCAGTCTAAACTCAAACGGGTGAGGCTTCAACACCACTGAGGTAGAGATGGAATTGTCCAGTCGCTGCTGAAGCATCACCCGAGCTTCCGGGCGATCGCCCCACATAATTTTCAAAATCAGCACAATTTTCACGGGAGAAATTTTGGCTAGAGTTTGGGCAGTTTCCATTTATGTGTCAAAATGTAAACTGTGTGGATTACCTCTTCTCTAACAACGGCTCTGACTCCCGCCTCTGTTGCCCTGGGAAATTTTGATGGCATTCATCAGGGACACAGACAGGTCATGCAGCCTATTTTACGTCCGTCCTTGCGCCGTCAGCCGCTTTCTGTCCCTCCTCTGACGGGAGAAAGCTATGGGGAAAATTCCCCCCCCAACCCCGAGGCATCGGTGAAGAATGCCGAAGAACTCGGGTTAGAATCCTACCCCACCGTCGTTACCTTTAATCCCCATCCCCAGGAATTTTTTTCCGGGCAACGGCGGAGTTTGTTAACCCCCCTGAGTGAAAAGGTCAAATATTTAGAAGCGATCGGGGTTCAACAACTCGTTTTGCTGCCCTTTGACCAGGATTTAGCCAATATGACCCCAGAAGCCTTCGTGGAAGAGATTCTGGTAAAACAGCTTAACGCTCAACAGATTAGTGTGGGGCAAGATTTTTGTTTTGGGCGACAACGCTCAGGCACCGTCACTGAACTCAAGGCGATCGCCGCTCGTCACGGGGTCACTGTTCACCTGGTTCCCTTACAAACGGACAACGGCGATCGGATTAGCAGTTCCGCCATTCGCGAAGCCCTCCTCCAAGGCAACCTCAGACAAGCCAACTCCATTCTCGGACGTCCCTACAGCTCTGATTGGAGAAGTGGTGCAAGGAAAGCAGATTGGCCGAACTATTGGATTTCCCACCGCTAACCTGCAACTTCCCCCAGAAAAATTTCTCCCCCGCCACGGCGTCTATGCCGTGCGGGTTTATGGTGCATCCAGCCTGGGCGAAGAAAAGGCGGCGATGGGTGCCCTGAATATCGGGACTCGTCCCACCGTCGATGCGATCGCCACCCCCACTGTCGAAGTCCATCTATTAGATTCGTCCGGGGATTTGTATGGGAAAACCTTGACATTGCACCTAGAGCATTTTTTACGTCCCCAACAAAAATTTGACTCCCTAGACCAACTCAAAGCCCAAATCCAAACCGACTGCGACAGCGCCCGAACCCTGTTAAGCACCCAGGAGTAATCCCGAAAGACCCGCACCCTCAAGGGTGGGTCTATACGGACAAAGCCCGCCTGCGCGGGCTATTCATATTAGACTTACACAGAAAGACCCGCACCCTCAAGGGTGGGGCTATACGAACGAAGCCCGCCTGCGCGGGCTATTTATATTGGGTTCTCTTACAGAGCGATGAGTACCAGCATGGAGTATCACCCAGTTTAACCGTAAGCTGGTAACAGGGATCTGTTCTCCATGCCCGATCATCGAGTCCAAAATCATACAAAATCCGGTTGTTAAAACTCGATTTTCTCTTGATAGCCTGCGTAGGCAGGCTTTGTCCGTATAGCCCCACCCTTTAGGGTGCGGGTTTTAACAGACCGATCCCAACCGGATTCCGTATAAATCCCCCTTACCAAGATTAACTCTGGGTGATATTGAGCGAATTATGAGAGACCGTGTAGAAAAACTAACCCACAACCTCAGTCAAACCATTGTCGGTAAAACCGATGCCATTCGCCTCGTCCTCGTGGCCCTCTTCAGCGGGGGCCATGCCTTGCTCGAAGATGTCCCCGGCGTCGGCAAAACCTTGATTGCCAAATCCCTGGCGCGTTCCATCGCCGGAGACTTCAAACGGATCCAATGTACCCCGGACCTCTTACCCACTGATATCACCGGGACCAATATCTGGAATCCCAATAGCGGCGAGTTTCAATTTCTCCCCGGTCCCGTCTTTACTAATATTCTCCTGGCAGATGAAATTAACCGGGCCACTCCCCGCACCCAGTCGGCCTTGTTAGAGGTGATGGAAGAACAACAAGTCACCGTCGATGGCGTTCCGAGGACCGTTTCCCATCCCTTTTTTGTGATTGCGACTCAGAACCCCATTGAGTATCAAGGCACCTTTCCCTTACCGGAAGCTCAAATGGACCGCTTTACCCTGTCCTTTTCCATCGGGTATCCTAGCGAAGGGGAAGAACTGCAAATGTTGCAGCGCCTGGAACACAAAGGGTCTAACTTCCGGGACTTGCAACCCTGCCTGGAACTGGATGAAATCTTGGAACTGCAACGCCTTTGTTCTGAGGTGCGGGTTGATCGCTCCTTGCAGCAATATATCGTTAATTTAGTCCGCGCTACCCGAGAGTCAGAGGATATTACCCTCGGAGTCAGTCCCCGGGGTGCAGTTGCCTTGCAACGCGCCACCCAAGCGCTGGCTTTTTTGGAGGGTCGAGATTATGCGGTTCCCGATGATGTCAAATTTTTAACCCCTCATGTCCTCTGCCACCGCCTGATTCCTTCCGGGGGACGTCGTGCTAAAACCATTGTGGAGCAACTCTTGCGATCGGTTTCCATTCCTTAACGGGTAAGGGGGAGGGATGGAGTATTGAGTACCAGAAGCTGTTCAGTTAGCTTCAAACTTCCCTCCCTCTAGCTTGAGGTATTAATTTGCTCTCCATGATGAACATGATATTAAGGTTTATAAGAACAAAAATCTTCCGACGGCAGGGGGGGCGATCGCCCTTCGTCCTGTTTCTATTGCTCCTATTTTGGAGTGTCATCATCTCCTGGCAACTCGCCGAGGCGATCGAGCCTCCCCGCATCCCCACCGTAGATCCCGTCCCCGAAACCTTGCAACTCGGACAAGAACTCTACCTCAACAACTGCGCCACTTGCCATATCGCCCCCCCTCCAGCCATCTTCCCCACCGAAACCTGGCGAGACATCATCCAAGACACCAACCACTACGGCATCCAAATCCCCCCCCTAGTCGATCCGGGTCGTCTAGTAATTTGGAATTACCTGAGACTCTTCTCCCGCCTCCAAACACCCGAGACACCCATCCCCTATCGCATCGCTGACTCCAACTATTTCAAAGCCCTCCATCCCAGAGTTGAACTCCCCGAGTCCCTCACCCTGAGAACCTGCATCCAATGCCATCCTGGAGCAGAACAATACAATTTTCGCAGCCTAACCCCTGAGTGGGAAAATGCTGAGTGACTTGGGGGATGGGGAGGATGGGGAGGATGGGGAGGATGGGGAGGATGGGGAAGTTCGTAGTAACGACTTTAGTCGTTTCTTCCTGTTCGTAGTAACGACTTTAGTCGTTTCTTCGTTACTTGGAGTAAAGCCAAGTAACGCCCCCATCTCAGCCTCTGCCTCCAGTTCCCCAGCAGGCAAATGGTAGACCCTGAGATTACTGCTGTTATGGCAATAGCCATAACAGCAGAGCAACGACTAAAGTCGTTACTACAAACATCTCCCCACTCTCCCCCATCCCCCCCATCTCCCCATTCTCCCCCATCTCCCCCATCTCCCCTATCTCCCCCATCCCCCCAATCCACTCATCCGTTCGGTAGAAATGATAAAATTCATATCAGTTCCAACTCCCGTCAGCCAAGCTGTGTAAAATACGGGACATAAAACTGGCTGAATCAAACCCTCTTAAAAGTAGCGCTACTGTCCTGATATGCTTAAAAATCTGCTAGGCGACCCCAACGCACGCAAGTTAAAAAAATATCAACCCACCGTCGTTGATATCAATCTCCTTGAAGAAGAAATCCAGGCCCTCGACGATGAACAACTAACGGCTAAGACAGCAGAATTCAAAGAACTGCTCTCTAAAGCCAAAACCATCGCCCAAGAAAAAGAAATCCTGGATGACATCCTCCCCGAAGCCTTTGCGGTGGTCCGAGAAGCCGCTAGGCGGGTTTTGGGGATGAGACATTTTGATGTGCAGTTGCTTGGGGGGACCATCCTGCACGAAGGGCAGATTGCCGAAATGAAAACCGGGGAAGGGAAAACCCTCGTTTCTACTTTACCGGCTTACTTAAACGCATTAAATGGCAAAGGCGTCCATGCCGTCACCGTTAACGACTATCTCGCCCGACGAGATGCGGAATGGATGGGACAAGTCCATCGATTCCTCGGGTTAAGCGTGGGACTAATTCAACAGGGAATGTCCCCCACGGAACGCAAGAAAAACTACGCCTGCGATATCACCTACTGCACCAACTCCGAACTCGGGTTCGACTACCTGCGGGATAACATGGCAACCTCGATGGCAGAGGTGGTGCAACGGCCCTTCAATTACTGCATCATCGATGAAGTGGATTCGGTGCTCGTTGATGAAGCGCGGACCCCTTTGATTATTTCTGGGCAGATTGAACGCCCCACGGAGAAATACACCCGCGCCACGGAGATTGCAATGGCGCTGAATGCTGAGGAGCATTATGAGGTAGATGAAAAAGCCCGAAATATCCTGCTGACCGATGAAGGGTTTGCCCAAGCAGAGGAATTGCTGGGGGTGACGGATTTGTATGACCCGGCGGATCCTTGGGCGCATTATATTTTTAATGCGATTAAAGCCAAGGAACTGTTTATCAAGGATGTGAACTATATCGTCCGGCAGGATGAAGTGGTGATTGTGGATGAGTTTACCGGACGGGTGATGCCCGGACGGCGCTGGAGTGATGGATTACACCAGGCGATCGAGGCAAAGGAACGAGTGGAAATCCAACCAGAAACTCAAACCTTGGCGACGATTACTTATCAAAACTTTTTCCTGTTGTATCCTAAGTTAGCCGGTATGACCGGAACTGCCAAGACGGAAGAAGCCGAATTTGAGCGGATTTATAACCTCCAAGTGACCGTGATTCCCACGAATCGCTCCCTCCAGCGTCGAGATATGTCCGACGTGGTGTATAAAAGTGAGGAAGGAAAATGGAAATCCATCGCCGAAGAATGTGCGGAAATGCACCGAGCAGGACGCCCCGTGTTGGTGGGTACAACCAGTGTTGAAAAATCCGAGGTCCTCAGCAGACTGCTGAATCAACTGGAAATTCCTCACAACCTGCTCAATGCAAAACCGGAAAACGTGGAACGGGAATCGGAAATTGTCGCCCAAGCGGGTCGCAAAGGGGCCGTTACCATCGCCACCAACATGGCAGGTCGGGGAACCGATATCATTCTCGGGGGTAACGCCGAATATATGGCCCGTTTGAAAGTGCGAGAATACCTCCTGCCTCGCATTGTGCGACCGGAGGAAGAAGGGGATATGAATGCGCCTAAAGTTGCTGGGACAGATTCCCGCAATAAACCCGAAGGGTTTGCAGCAACTTCTGATAAGAAAGTCAAAACTTGGAAAGTCTCCCCACAAATTTTCCCCACCCAACTTTCGCGGGAAACGGAACAGCAACTCAAGGAAGCGGTAGAATTTGCCGTGCAACAATATGGGGAACGGAAGCTGGCGGAATTAGAGGCGGAAGATAAAGTGGCAGTCGCCTCAGAAAAAGCTCCTACCGAAGACCCAGCCATTCAAAAACTCCGGGATATCTACAACCGAATTCGCGAAGAATACGAAACGTTTACCAGCAGTGAACATCAAGAAGTGATTCAACTCGGTGGACTGCACGTCATCGGGACAGAACGGCACGAATCTCGCCGGATTGATAACCAATTACGGGGACGCGCCGGACGTCAAGGTGACCCGGGTTCTACAAAATTCTTCCTCAGTTTACAGGATAACTTATTGCGGATTTTCGGCGGTCAGCGCGTCGAGTCCATGATGAATATGTTCCGGGTGGAAGAAGATATGCCGATCGAGTCTAAAATGCTGACTCGTTCCCTGGAAGGCGCACAGAAAAAAGTGGAAACCTACTACTACGACATCCGGAAACAGGTGTTTGAGTATGACGAGGTGATGAACAACCAACGGCGCGCCATCTATGCTGAACGTCGCCGAGTTTTGGAAGGATTAGACCTGAAAGAACAGGTGATTAAGTACGCAGAACAAACGATGGATGATATCGTGGAAGCGTATGTCAACCCCGATTTACCCTCGGAAGAATGGCAACTGGATCAAATGGTGGATAAGGTCAAAGAGTTTGTCTATCTGTTAGCGGATTTGGAACCGTCTCAATTGGAAGACTTATCCATTGATGAAATTAAAACGTTCCTCCAAGAACAAATCCGGATTGCTTACGATTTGAAAGAGGCGCAAGTCGATCGCATTCAACCGGGATTGATGCGGCAAGCGGAACGGTTCTTTATTCTGCAACAAATTGATACCCTTTGGCGGGAACATTTGCAACAAATGGATGCCTTACGGGAATCCGTTGGATTGCGGAGTTACGGTCAAAAAGATCCGTTGTTGGAGTATAAGAGTGAGGGGTATGAGTTGTTCCTGGACATGATGACGGCGATTCGTCGGAATGTGGTCTATTCGCTGTTCCAATTCCAGCCGCAAATGCAACAAGCACAAGCTGCTGTGGCGGAACGGTAGGCAACAACACCCGACGGGGGTTCAAACCCCCGTCTAATAGCTCAAGTCGGTTGAAACCGACTGAAACACAGTTTCGATGAGGTTTTCAGTCGGATTTATCCGACTTTAGCTGTGAGGCGGGTTTGAACCCCCGCCGGTCTTGGGGGTTGAAATTTAGGTTTGAACTCTTTTAAAATTACCTAACATCTGTAACCTTGGATATTTATAAAACGCTACTACGTCCTCTAATTTTTTCAGGTGTGCAACCGGATCCGGAGTGGTGGCATCATCAAACGATGGTGGTGATGGAGTGGTTGCATCAGAATCGCGATCGCGCCACGATTAGCACGATTTTGTCCCAATTAAATCGCAGTTCTACGGTTGTTGATACCCGGTTAGAACAAACCCTCTGGAACATCAAATTTCCCAATCCCATTGGATTAGCTGCGGGATTTGATAAGAATGGTTCGGTAGGGGGAAGTTGGTCTAATTTAGGGTTTGGGTTTGCTGAACTCGGGACGGTGACGTTTCATGCTCAACCGGGTAATCCTCGTCCCCGAATGTTTCGCTTACCCCAGGATTTAGCGGCTATCAATCGCATGGGGTTTAATAATAATGGTGCAGAAGCTTTAGCACAACGCCTGATTGCGGATAAAGATAAAGGACAAGTTACTTCAGAAAAACCGATTATTGGGATTAATTTAGGCAAGTCCAAAATTACGCCTTTAGAAGAAGCACCTGGGGATTATTTAGGCAGTTTTCGGCTGTTGAAAGAGTTCGGGGATTATTTTGTGGTGAATGTGTCTTCACCGAATACCCCAGGATTGCGATCGCTGCAAGAAGGGAAACAACTGGCGGAGATTTTAGACGCCTTGCAACAGGAGAATCAAGGGGTTAAACCGATATTAGTTAAAATTGCCCCAGATTTGGAATGGGAAGCCATTTCCGAGGCGATAACCGTGGCTCAAACCTATCAACTGGCGGGGATGATTGCCACAAATACGACCATTCGCCGGGATGGATTAAAAACTCAAACGATTAAGTTAACGGGAAACCCGGTTACGGAAGAAGCGGGAGGATTGAGTGGTGCACCGTTAAAAGGGCGATCGACTGAAATTATCCGCTATATTCATCAACAAACCCAAGGACAAATGCCAATCATCGGCACCGGGGGAATTTTCACCGCTGAAGATGCCTGGGAAAAGATAACGGCAGGTGCTTGTTTGTTAGAAATTTACACGGGTTTAATTTACGAAGGACCCTGGATGGTCCGGCGCATTTTAGCAGGATTGGTGCAGAAGTTAGAGGAGAAGGGATTGGGAAATATTGCTGAGGCAGTCGGGAGGAGTTAGCGGTTGGGGAGAACAGGCGTTGGACTGTTTCGCTGAGGCGTTCCTTCGTCAAGCGGAATTTAGATAAGCTAACTCTGCCCAAGGAGCGCTCTAATCAGGTAGAATAAGGCTCAAAATCTCCGATTGACCGGGGGACGGCGATGGATCTTCTCACAGAGCGTCAAACAACGATTGTTGACCGCTAGTGCTGTATTGGTGGGCGGGACAGTGTGGCGGGACGCCTCGGTTAGGTGACGGCACTGGTTCCGTTCTTGATGCGATAGGCTCGATCGCCGCCTCAGTTGCTGCGGGTATCGTCGCCAACGATATCGTTCCCCAACACCTCAACCATATTGCCGTCCGCCTGCGTCGCAGTGGGGAAAAGTTAGCAAATCATGACTTAACGGAAGCCACCGGGTTCGCCATCGCCTTAATTATCAAAAGCATCGCCGAAGCAGGAACCTATCCTCACTCGACCAAAAAATTAGAAACCCTCGCCAAATATACCCTCAAAGCATGGCAGAAGGTCGCCTACAACCTGAAACAGGTAAAAGAGACCAATTTTGACCCCATCCAAGAAGCCAACCTGACCGCGCTATTTCAAGGGGGAACAGCGGATTATGTCGGTCAAGCGGTGTTGGAAAAGGAAGATTGGCATGACTTGTTAAACAGTTGGCTATGTCCTGGGGCTAACGTGGAATTTCTGGATCATGTCTTGCAAGAACTGGCGACACAGTTGCGAGATAAATTTGCCTTGGCATTGCGGGAAGTGTTGAAAGCGGATTTTGAGAACGGGGGAAAAGCCTTCGCCGGGTTGACCCTCTCCCTGCTGGGGGAAATGCGCGGCATTTTGCAGGAATTGCAGGCGGGAAGTTCCCACGCGCAGGCAGAAGTATTTAACAGCAAAATTGGCGGTGGTGACGCAACTGCAACAGGAGTTGGAGGGAAATGCCGAACGGTTTCGGGTGTTGGGAAGACAAATTGAGTCCGGATTTGAGGCGGTGTTGCAGGAGTTGGGCATCACTCAGGCGAAAATTGCCGAGATGCGAGGTTGAGTTGCAAAAGGAATTACGGAGTCTAGAACAAACCGTCACCGAAGAATTTGAACGGAACAGTCAACAGAATCAACAATTACAACAAACCGTTGAAACAGGTTTCGAGACAGTTATCGCTTTTTTGGAGAGGGAAAAACCGGACCTGCAAGCTATTTCCTTCAGCTTGGATACCAACCCCCCAAAGGTGACTAATTGGCAGGGACGGGAGGCGGAATTGACCACGGTTAACCGTTGGCTGGATGATGAGAATACCAAACTCGGTGTCATCGTGGGGATAGGAGGAATGGGAAAATCCACCCTAGCGGCGAAGGTGTTTTGGGAACGGACGGATTTTGAGGATAAACTGTGGCTGGACTTGGGGCGGCGTCCGCTTTATTCCATTGTGGCGAGGGGGATATTGCAGCAGTTGGGGAAACTCTCCCCCCAGGAGTTGGAACAAATCGAAGAAACTCGCCTGACTGATGGGTTGATTCATTGCCTGCAACGGCGGCGGTTTTTGCTGGTGTTGGATAACTTGGAGTCGGTGTTGCAGGATGAAGCCTATCGAGACTTTTTGCAGCGGTGGGTGGGGGACTGTCATCACACGGAAATTCTGGTGACGACTCAAATTCCGCCGAATTTGGTGCAGGATAAACCGACAGAATTGCCCCTGCCAGGACTATCGGCAGAGGAAGGGGCGCAACTGTTGCGGGAGTTGGGCGTTGGGGGGACGGCGGAAGAATTGGAGGGTTTTGTTGCCCAGGTGAACGGACATCCCCTGACTCTGCGGTTGGTGGCGGGGTTGCTGAATGGGGAGTTGGGCGACGGGGCGACAATTGGGGATTTGGCGGAGTTGGGAAGCGCTGATGTCGGGGCCTTGATGTCGCGTTTGGAGGGATACCACCGTCGGGAGATGGTGCAGTTGGTGGCGGTGTTGGATGCCAGTTTTAATCGGTTGTCCGAGACGTGGCGGAAGGTGTTGCTGTCTCTGGTGGTGTTCCGTCAAGCCTTCAATGCTGATGTAGCCAGCGCGATGGTTGGGGAGGCGGTGGCGGAGAAGGAGTTGCGGGGGTTAGCGAAACGGGGTTTTTTGGTGGCAGAGGCGGGGGGTTATACGTTCCAACCTTTGATTTTGGACTATCTCAAGTTTAGAGTGGGAGATTTGCGGGAGGGGCATTTACGGGCGATCGAGTTTTATCAAAGTCGGTTCAAGTCTCGCCATGAGTGGCAGACAGTGGAGGATGTGCGGGAATATTTAGAGGTGTTTTATCATCGGTGTGAGTTGGGCGAGTATGAGGCGGCGTTTGATGTGATTCGGGATGGGGATAGATGTCGATGAGTTTCTCGATTTACGGGGTAACAACCAACTCCTTGCAGAACTCTATCAGGAATTAATCAACAATCTCTCGAATCAGGCAAGATTGGCGATATACTGCCTCTTTAACATCGTTAGGGAACGCTTACCATTCCCTGGGACGCTACAGGGAAGCGATCGCCTTTCACGAACAATCTCTGGAAATCCCACGGCAAATCGGCGACAGACAGGGGGAAGCCAGTTCTTTAAGCAATTTAGGTAACGCTTACGATTCCCTGGGACGCTACAGCGAAGCGATCGCCTTTCTACGAACAATCTCTGGAAATCAAACGGCAAATCGGGCAACAGAAAGGGGGGAAGCCAATTCTTTAAACAATTTAGGTAACGCTTACCATTCCCTTGGACGCTACAGCGAAGCGATCGCCTTTTCGAACAATCTCTGGAAATTTAACGGGAAATCGGCGACAGACAGGGGGAAGCCAATTCTTTAATCGATTTAGGTAACGCTTACCATTCCCTGGGACGCTACAGCGAAGCGATCGCCTTTCACGAACAATCTTTGGAAATCAAACGGGAAATCGGCAACAGACAGGGGGGGAAGCCACTTCTTTAATCGGTTTAGGTAACGCTTACCATTCCCTGGGACGCTACAGCGAAGCGATCACCTTTCACGAACAATCACTGGAAATCGCGAGGGAAATCGGCACAGAAAGTGGGGGAAGCCGCTTCTTTAACAATTTAGGTAGGGCTTACAATTCCCTGGGACGCTACAGCGAAGCGATCGCCTTTCTCGAACAATCTCTGGAAATTTACCGGGAAATTGGCGACAGACGGGGGGAAGCCAATTCTTTAAGCGGTTTAGGTAACGTTTACCATTCCCTGGGACGCTACAGCGAAGAGATCGCCTTTTACGAACAATCTCTCGAAATTTTACGAGAAATCGGCGACAGACGGGGGGAAGCCATTGTTTAAGCGATTTAGGTAACTGTTCCAATTCCCTGGGACGCTACAGCGAAGCGATCGCCTTTTACGAACAATCTCTGGAAATCGAACGGGAAATCGGCGACAGACGGGGGGAAGCCAATTCTTTAATCTGTTTAGGTGGTTTGTATCAAAAAGTAGGGAGAATCCAAGAAGGTTTTGCAGCCTACAGCATAGGCCATTAATTTATAAAGAATTGGATTTACCTGTTGATGCTTACCCCTATCCCAATTGGATGAAAAAATTTGCTAAATTCGCCCAACGGGGTAAATTTAATCTGATTTTGTGTTTTATGGGGGGCGTTGTCGCCTTTCCCTTTGCCCTGATTGGGTTTATTTTGATAACCCTCTATCGTCTCATCCGTCAGCGATTCAACCCTCGCTAATTCCCATTCAGTATCCGGCGTGATGTTTTGAGAGTCATTTTTTGGGAAATTTCCCTCTTTTGGAGATAACTTTATAGCTTTAAAAACTTAATAAATCAAAAACTTGATTCACCGATAATTCCCAATCTGGAAAACTGCTTAAAACCGGCAGAATATCCGATTCTGCTTTAACGCTGGGGAGGCGATCGCCACTAAACACCATCATTAATCGGTCTTGCGGATCGATAAACCAACCCAGTTCCGTCCCCTGCTTCAGGCAAAAAATAATTTTATCCATCACCCGGGTCTGATTTTGTCCAGGAGATAGAATTTCAATCACCCAATCCGGGGCAATTTTAATCTGATTCTCAACTTCTCCCTTTTCATCCAAAGGAATGCGGGACCACTCAAACACCGAAATATCTGGCACCAGAGAACGCCCCCCAAATGTTACCCTTAATTCTGGAAAGGCATAGGCTAATTTTGAGGGTTTCCCTTGATGATTAATCGCCGATACTAACTCAGTTTGCAGTTTGCTATGTTTTCCCTGGGGCATTGGTTTCTGATAGATTTGGCCGTCAATATATTCGCAGGCGGGTTCAGTTTCGGGTAGATTTAAAAAATCATCCAGAGACTTGATTAGTGGAGATTCTGTTAAAATCATCATCCATCTGTCCTCCTAGTTTTAATCATAAATACAGCCATCCAATTATATCTCGGACGGATAGTTGCCAATCGGTTAATACAGGTAAACCGGGTAACGCATCATCCCCAGTTTTTACCTCGGGGGTTTGATTGGGTTTGAAAATTATCACCGATTCATCCTCTGGATCGACTAACCATGCTAGCTTGGGTTCCATGATTGAGGCAAAAGATAATTCTTCTCATGATCCGATTCACAATTTGGTCTGGAGACCAAATTTCAATCGTCCAATCCGGTGCAATGGTCACGCGATTTTCCAATCTCCATCGGTTTTCGGGGAATCCTGTGCCATTCAAATACTGACTATATCTGGCATAATGGAAGACCCACCAAAATTACAAGTAACTCGGGAAAGGCAAATAGCTATTTTATCGAATTTACCCACTGATTGATAGCAGTACCCTAATTCAAGTTCGAATCGAGCTATGTTGGGCTTGTGGCATGGGTTTTTGATAAATTACTCCATTGATATATTCACTGGCGGGTTTGGTTTCGGGTAACTGCAAAAATTCTTCTAGGGTAATGTCAGTGAGGGATTGAATTGCGGGGTGTCATAACGGTTTTCTCCTGAACGGTTTGGGAATGCCTCCGAGGGTTTTGCCAGGGGATTGGCGGTTGAGTAATCTGGGTTTACAGTACAGGGGCCGCCCCAAGGGATTCTCTTCCCCAGTATAGCTGAATTTCCCCGTTTCCATAAGAGGCATCACGTCTTGCTGGCGTTCTCTATGACACACTGCTGCAAGAAAAGGAGTAAGATACCCCAAGGATATGAATCTCTGTTGTGCAAACTCTAATTCATCTCTCTGTAAGGGCGAATAAACAATGGTTTATAGGGATTTTAAACTCAATCGAATTATTAAGGAATTTAACTTAACTTTAAATGGAAATACCGATTTATTTGTTAATACAGTCGCAGTGAGTCCCAGCGAAATTCTTCAGATTTTTTTAAAAGAAAACGCTGCATTAGCGGTGGATATTAATACGGAAAAAGCTCGGTCTGAACTGATTATTGCGCCAATTTTACTGGAAGTCAGGCGGCAGGTTAAGTATCAAGTCGGTTTGTTTTCGGGTTCGGAGTTTAATGTTGCCCCAGAACGAGGATTGAATGGAACTTGTGATTTTTTAATCAGTTTATCACCGGAACGACTGTTTATCAGCGCCCCAGTCATTACTTTAGTCGAAGCGAAAAAAGAAGACATTAAGGCGGGTTTCGGGCAATGTGTGGCAGAAATGTTGGCGGCGCAGTTGTTTAATGAACAGGAGGGAAATCAGATTCCTACGATTTATGGGGCGGTGACTTCGGGGACGGTTTGGAGATTTTTGAAGTTGGAGGGGCAGATGGTTTATATTGATAGGGTCGAGTATTATCTGTCGGAAGTTGCTAAGATTTTAGGCATTTTATTGAGTGCTATTACTTTTCAGTCGTGATGGGTGATTTTTGCATCAAGTTAATCACTGTGGAGTGGGAAGTTACTCTGC
Organism: uncultured cyanobacterium; assembly: GCA_963821735.1. Taxonomy (GTDB): domain Bacteria; phylum Cyanobacteriota; class Cyanobacteriia; order Cyanobacteriales; family Laspinemataceae; genus Laspinema. Next base: position 975,233 of record CAWGFK010000055.1, on the reverse strand, counting down.
CGATCGCCTAAAATTAGGGAACAACTGCACTTTTATAGAGTTTAGGCATGAATTGGCAAGAAATTTCCGGTAATTGGGTCCATATTCCTCCCCGGACAAGGGGCATTATTCATTTCCTGGGGGGCGCGTTCCTGGCGGCAGCGCCTCAAGTGACCTATCGATGGTTACTTGAACAACTCAGTCTCCAAGGATATGCGATTATCGCTACGCCGTTTGTTAGTAATTTCGACCACGGTGCGATCGCCGCTGATATCGTAGATCGGTTCGAGTGGTGTGTCGAACAATTGCGCCTGTCCGGGAAATTGCCTAAACGCTATCTTCCCATCTATGGAATCGGTCATAGCATGGGGTGTAAACTCCACTTACTTATCGGCAGTTTATTTGATGTCGATCGCGCTGGGAATATCCTGATTTCCTATAATAATTACCCCGCCCGTCGTTCTATTCCTTTCTTAGAATTAGTCGAACAATTACCCACCACTTGGGGGGCGAAATTACCCCAGGCTTTCTCGGTAGAATTTACCCCTTCCCCAGAAGAAACTAACGACATCATTGCCAGAAATTATCAAATTAAGCGGAATTTGATTGTCAAATTTAAAGATGATACCCTGGATCAAACTCTGCTGTTATTTCCCGTAATGCAAGAACGCTTTCCTGACTTGGTATCTATGCTCACTATCCCGGGAAATCATCTCACTCCCTTAAGTCAAGACCCGGGTTGGAAGTCGGGGACGGAATTCTCTCCTTTGGATGCGATCGCCCAATGGGTCCGCCTAGAAATGTATCGCGAACCCGTTCGCCTTAAAGATGAAATCATCCGTTGGCTCAATCCTATCCCATCCATGAGACCTCTCGGCTGATTTCTCCCTCATCCCTGTTCCTGTCTGGGACTGACCTCTGCTCGATAAAGCAGCTTCTCCCCTTGGCGATATCCGGTACTGCGAACTCTCACAAGTTCCCCCGGTTGAGCCATTCCCTCCCGTAACTGATGCTGCTGGGGATTGTATGGAATCTCTGACCCCACGGAGGCGATCGCCTCGACTCCCCACTCTTGCAGCAACCGTTCCACCGGATGCAACAACGGCAGCAAACGCACCGCAGGCAAGTCCGGGTTTTGGGTAGCAGCATAAGCGGCAGTAGGCCAGTTCCGCAACCAGGACTCTAAAATATCTAAACTGGTGAGTTGAAATTCCTGCAACAGCGTCTCCCGTTGCTGCTGCATCTGAATTTGGAGGCGATCGTATTCTGCTTGCACCGTCGAACTCTGCTCAAGGGGTTCTGCGGCTTCAACTCCAGCGCATCTCACTAATAACTCGGATAGGGTGACTTGGAGCGACATTCGCCAACATGAGCAAGGGTTCGACACGCATCTGCAACGCCTTTCCCTGGCGCAGTTGCCTCACCTGCCAGTGAGACACTCCCGCTTGACGAGCAAGGGCCCGAAAACTGGAGATTCCTACCTGTTGCATTAATCTTGTAATTGTTGGCTGGCGTCTGGAGTATCACTCATGAGTTGGAGTTGCTCAATCTAATGTAATCTTGGATATCATATTACAAACTGCGAAGAAACGACTGAAGTCGTTACTACGAACAATGGATTTTCCCCCGTTTGTAGTAACGACTTCAGTCGTTATCTTCAGTTTGTACTCACTCACCTAAGAAGCCGATTTCTAGGTTCGGCTTGGCAAGGTTTAACCGATGCTTTATTCTTCCAGCAGACTTCTTAACATCCAAGCAGTTTTTTCATGAATCTGCATCCGTTGGGTTAATAAATCAGCGGTGGGTTCATCGTTTGCTGCATCAACGGTGGGGAAAACAGAACGAGCAGTCCGCACGACGGCTTCTTGTCCTTCCACTAACAACTGAATCATTTCTTTGGCTTTCGGAACGCCGAGGGTTTCTTCAATGGAGCTTAATTGACTAAACTCGCTATAAGTCGCGGGTGCTGGATATCCCAAGGCGCGAATCCGCTCGGCGATCATATCCACCGCTAAGGCTAATTCGTTGTATTGCTGCTCAAACATCAAGTGTAAGGTCTGGAACATGGGTCCGGTGACGTTCCAATGGAAATTATGAGTTTTTAGGTAGAGGGTGTAAGTGTCGGCGAGAAGTCGCGATAATCCATCAGCGATTGCTTGCCGGTCTTCTGCATTAATGCCAGTATTGATTTTTGAGATGGTGTCTTTGTCTTTGTCTTTGTCTTTATCTTTGTTTTTATCTTTTCCCATGATTCGGTCTCCTTTAGAACGAGTATATTGTTAACGGGATGACTAGAGCATCGGTACAGTATGGGTGAGAAAGCGGGTTTCTTGACAACCTACTGCTGGCTTGGGAACCAAGAAAGGTCCAAAAACCCGGTAATCGTCCCATTGCTTGAATACTGTACCGGCTCTATCGGCAGCATCGACTCAGGCTAGGTGCATTTTTAGCACCGATCGCGAGGCCACGACGCACGTTACAGCGAATGGTTTTATGGCCTAGGCGTTGACAAGCCTCATAGCGATGACAACCCGAAAAGCCATAATATTCCCCTTCTACTTCTAGCACGTCAATTGGTTCTAGTAATCCGATTTCTTGGATGGACGCCATCAGCGTCTCTACTTTTTGTAAGTCATTCTGGCGCGGTAAGGGACGCCGAATCTTGGCGATTGGGATTTCTTCGACTCTCATAGTTGTGATTTCTGGGTTTTTGGTGGCTTTCTTATATCATAGTCGGAATGAGTATGAGTTGCAACAAGGAGATTGGGGGATTGGGGAGATTGGGTGGAAAATAGGTTGAAAGTTGGGGGGGATTTTGATCAGAATATGAGGGGATAAAATTAATGATTGCCCAAGAAGGCGATCGCCCTCTTGGAGGGTAAGGGAGTGAAATCCTTGTAGTGGGAGGAAAATTAGGCCATTGTCGAGAGTTTAGAACGGATATTTAAACCAAACAAACGGGTATCGAACGGTGAAATCAACAGCATATCAAGAACAGAATCCGGGGGTCCATTCCCAAATTGTCAGCGATCGCCAAGCTATAGGTCAGATTGTGGAACCGAAACCGACTCCTGTCACTCCCCCCGCCAAGCGGATGGGGGGCCAATGGTTGGGGCGGATATCTGGGGTGGTGTTCACGGTTTTGTGCTTTTGGAGCGTTCCGGCAGAAGTAGTTCAAGCCAATCAAGTTCAGAATCGAGAACTACAGATAGGAGTGGTGCAGCGGTTTGGTAGCAAACCGGGGGATAAACTGATTCTAAAAGCTGTAGAAGGCGATCGCCTCTATGTCCGCTTTGAGGGGGGTGATGGGACACCTCAAACCCAGGAAGTGAAAGAGATCCAGCTAGAAATCGTCATGAAACCCTTAGCTGAACCCATCCTAGAAGAACGGCTGGTATTGAGTACCCATCGCAGTTTCGAGAATGCGGAACAGAATGCCGATGAATGGAGAAAAAAGGGAATTGAGGTAGAAATTGCTCATCCGGGACGCTGGCAAGTCTGGGCCAGCGCGAGGTCTATGGGACCCCGTTATTGCGCCGGTTGTTGCTGCAAAATCTGCAAGCGGAGGGATATGAAACCGCCTTTTTGGATACGGAGATTCTCCAGCAGAAACCCCAACCGAGTTGGGTATTTGAAGGGTTCCGCTATAATCGCGATCGCCTAGAGATTTGGGCCGGGAGCGATCGGATTCAAGTTAGCCGAGAAAAAGAGGACCGCAACCCCACTCTATATCCGGGGAATTTGCGAATTCAACCCAATGCCTACGGCACTTTTACCCTGGTTAATAAAGTCCCTATGGAGGACTATTTACGGGGAGTTGTCCCCCATGAAATTGGGGCAGATGCGCCTTATGCCGCAGTAGAAGCGCAGGCGATTATTGCTCGGACTTATGTCCTGCGGAACCTGCGACGATTTGCGATCGATAACTATGCAGCTCTGTGCCAGTACCGAGTGCCAGGTTTATAAAGGAGTGGGCGAGACTTGGGATCGGTCCGATCGCGCGATCGCCGCCACTGCCGGGAAAGTGCTGACTTATAACAACGAATTAATCGACGCCCTCTATTCCTCCACCACCGGGGGGATCACTGCCCCTTTCCAGGATATGTGGGATGGGGCCGATCGCCCGTATTTGACCGCTGTCCTTGACTCCGTAGGCAATGTCTGGGACTTATCCCGCTACAGTTTAGCCAACGAGCAGAACTTCCGCCGGTTTATTACCTTGGACAAAGGGTTTAATGAAGAAGAGTGGGATGTCTTTCGGTGGCGCGAAGTCAGCAGCTTGGCGCAAATGAACAAAGATCTGAAGAGTTATCTGCAAGAGAAGCAGCATCCCCAGGCCAATTTCCAGACCATTCAGGCAGTGGAAGTGGTGGAAAGAAGCAATGCCGGTCGAGCGATCGCACTCAATGTCACCACGGACCGGGGATCAGTCAAACTGGTGAAAGATGAAATCCTCCGAGCATTCTGGGCACCGTTAAGTACATTCTTTTACCTAGAACGGATGTATGGAGAGGATAAAAGCTTTAAGGGGTATGTCTTTGTCGGAGGCGGATTTGGACATGGGGTCGGATTGAGCCAAAGTGGTTCCCATCGACTCGCGAAATTAGGATGGACCAGCGATCGCATTCTCAAGTTCTACTATCCCGGCACCGAAATCCAACCCATTTCTGAGAACATTATTTTTTGGCGCGACCCCTTAGCCACAACCGACGAGGGTTAAAAACCTGAAGGGGTGACAAGGTGGATTTGTAGGGCCTTCGATGCGATCGCCGTAAAAAGGGTGATCGGACCCTACCTCTACATCAGGGGGGAGTAGCAAAACCGGGCGGGGGTTTAAACCTAGCCCTGTCAAGGTGGTAAATGGAATCCCGCCTCATCCGGGTTTCTTGTAGGGGCGTCTTGCATACGCCCTCCGGAGGGCGCAAGCATTTACTCCGACAATCTACACACCTTGACAGGGCTAGGGTTTAAGCCCCTGCCCGGTTTTGCCCCAGATCAACTGTAGGGGCGCACCGTTTGTTGTGCGCCCCTACATTTTGAAAATGGAAAAATTTTAAAGGGTGGAGTTCTCTTAGTAGAGTTCTTCCTCTTGATGAGTCAGAATCGTACAGTCAGAACTCGGGTAAGCCACGCAGGTTAAGACATAACCAGCTTCAATTTGCTCATCATCTAAGAAAGACTGGTCAGACTGGTCAACGGTCCCCGAGGTAATTTTGCCTGCACAGGTAGAGCAAGCACCAGCACGGCAGGAATAGGGCAGGTCAAGACCTTGTTCTTCCGCAGCATCGAGAATGTAGGTATCATCCTCCACTTCAATGGTTTGATTGAGACCTTCGGCTTCGTTGATTAAGGTGACTTTGTAAGTTGCCATTTAGTGATCTTCTCCAGATAATCGACAGGCTTATAAGTTTTGCTAATGCAGAGGTCACGCCTTGATTAACGCGCCAGTCTGCGGGTAGGATCAGCCTTTCTCTGATATTAGGGGAAAAATCAAAGGTTGCAACACCCTTTGGCCCCTTTATCCCAACAAAATTTATTATAAAAATTTCTAATTTAATCCTGATTACTTATACCTAAAGAAGGACCCACCTAAAACTTAGCTCAGGTATCCACCGGGCAGAAGTTAGAGTAGTATCGATTCTATTGAAGAAAGCAAACTCAGACCGTGACGACATCCTCTAGTCCCAGTACAAACCGATCGCCCTCCCTGGTCCCAGTCACCCAACTCCCGATGCGGGTGGGGCTGGTTGGCACAGGTTTTGTGGCAAAACTCCGAGGGCAAACCCTCCAAGAGGATGAGCGATCGCGCTTAGTGGCGGTGGCGGGACATACCCCTGAAAAAACCGAGGAATTTGCCCAAATCCATCGGACCACCGCCATGAACTCCTGGCAAGACTTAATCGCCAGGGGGGACCTGGATTTGGTGATTGTTTGCAATATCAATCGCGATCGCGGTGCCATCATTCGGGCGGCCCTGTTAGCCGATTGTCACGTCGTCGTGGAATATCCCCTCTGTCTGGATCCCGCAGAAGCCGAGGACCTGATTGCCTTGGCAACCGCCAGACAGCGGCTGCTCCATGTGGAACATATTGAACTGTTGGGGGGAGTTCATCAGGCCCTAAAACAGTCCTGGAACGAACTGGGAGAGGTCGCCTATGCCCGCTACAGCACCCTCAACCCGCAACGGTTGGTTGGGCGCAAGTGGAGCTATAACCGAGAATTATTGGGCTTTCCCTTGACTGCGGCCCTCTCGCGTCTGCATCGCCTGACGGATGTTTTGGGCCAAGTCGCCACGGTAAGCTGTCAAAGCCGGTTTTGGGAGGAGCCGACGGAACCCGAGTATTTTCGGGCTTGTTTATGTAGCGCTCAGTTACGGTTTACCAACGGGGCGATCGCTTCCGTCCTCTATGGCAAAGGAGAAATCTTTTTCGCCAGCGAACGAAAATTGGAACTGCATGGAAGTCAGGGAACCTTGATATTTGATGGCGATCGGGGGCAACTGGTGCGCGACGGTGAGATTACCCCCCTGGAAGTCGGGACCCGACGGGGGTTATTTGCCAAAGATACCCAGATGGTCCTGGATCATTTAACCCAGGGAACCCCCTTATATGTTGATTCCAGGGCCAGTCTTTATACCTTAAAAGTTGCTGATGCCGCCCGTCTAGCCGCTGAAACCGGAAGGACGACTGTCTTGGAACAGGAGTCTGAACCCAATGTTTGAGCAGGGAGTAAGCGGAAGCGCAGACAGGGGCGCGATCGCCCACTCATGATCCCCCAGTTCCGGTTAGGATAAAAGAGGCACTCTCGGGTTTGTCTTTTTTGATGCTCATAGAATAGATAAATAGATAAACGTCACCATTCCAATCTGCAATCAAAGGGAGTTAATATGGGCGCGAGTCTCCAACAAATCGCCGATTATCTTGACAACCGGGCTTGGCAATATGAGGTTGATCCAGAACATCATCGGATTATCACCGGCGTCCAAGCAGAAAACCTGGAAAGTTTCCCCATCGTAATTCAACTCGATGAAGATGGAGAATTTTTCAAGTTGTTTGCGCCGAAAGTCTTATCAGGAATTAGCAATCATCCTTACAAAGAGTCAATTCTCCAGACGATGTTATGCATTTCCTGGGAAACAAAAATGCTGCAATGGGAATATGACCCGACCGATGGAGAAATCCGAGCCATTATTGAATTTCCCTTAGAAGATTCCCAGTTGACTGAGAGACAATTTAATCGGTGTTTGAGTGGATTAATTCAAATTGTAGATGATATTGCCATGCCACGGCTTAAAACCGTCATGGAAACTGGGAAAGACCCGGGGGATGAAGATATTGGAGAACGGCTGCTGTTAACCTTACAAGAAGAAGCACCGGGATTGTTAGACCTATTAGAAAAAGCGATGCAAGCGCGGAAAAAACGGGGAATTTTGCCCTCGGATTATTTTTGAATGAGGCAGGCGGGAGGACCATGAAAACGGCGATCGCGCACTTATTCCTTAAATGCGATCGCCTGGGCTGATTCTCAAGATTAACGGATGTTGCCTTATCGGCCTAAGAGATTCGGAATACCTTCGCACCCTCCCGGGACTGTTGCTCGGGTTTTGGAACCGCCCCAGGCACAGATATAATGACGTTGAGTCTCAGACATCCGCTCCACTTTAGAGAAATTGGCATTCTCAATGACTGCGCCGGTATGTTCCCCGGTTTGATAATTGGGCCGTTTAGTCCGACTGCGGGGGGAAGCGGTTTCTACAGGTCCGTAGAACAAGCGAGTCGAGTTGAGGTCGAGCACCGGAAAGGTTGGCTTCGTACAAAATAGCCCGAGAGAGATTGGCTTTGACCAAATCGCAGTTTTGGAGATCGGCGCGAACGAGATTGGCTTCGCTTAATTCAGTCCAGCGCAGATCGGTGCCGGAGAGGTCAGAACCGGCTAACATGACGCCCAAGGCGATAACGCGAACCCCATCAACCCGGTCTTCTGCATAGCCTCCGTCCCCATCGAGGATGGGACGACCGAGATGGCGATCGCGCATTAAAGGGGTCAAGAGCCTAGACTGGGAGAGAAATCGGATAATTTTGGCTTTCCCTTCACTATCGACACTGGCGAGAATCGCGGCAGTTCTTCCTTCGGCGATCGCCCGTTCTTGAGGCCAGTCTTCTAGTAATCCTTCTGCATTTAAGGCTAAGTCAGATACCCCTTGAAAGAAGGTATCAATGGTTTGCTGTTGGGTAATCCGGTTTTGCTGAATGGTCAGTTCTTTGGAAATCACATACTGTCGCCATGCCACATAGACGGCGATAATCGCAATCAAGATTTGACCCAACGCACCGACAATTTCCCCAACCGCCCCGATCGCCTCCCAGTTAATCTGGATATTCCGGCTTCCTGGTTCCTGATTGGAGCCACTGAGCATCAGCAGGCCGATGATCCCCGTCAGCAGTCCCACAAACGCAATCACAACGGCCCGCCAAGGGTTAGGGACTAACTGGATCCAAATCCGACTCCAGTTGGGCCAGATGATTCGCAGGGAAATCGCAAAGGTGGCGACGGCACCGGCAAACCCCAGTAGGATATTATCGATCGCCAAACCAAAGACCATGATGGCGATCGCTGCTAAAACTAAAACTCCCCCAGGGCTAGATTTGGGGTTGTCCTCCAGGGGGGGTAAGCTGATCATCGAAAGTTGTGTCCTCCCCAGGTTCTGTTGGTATTCATCCAACTCTGATAATGCCTCTGATGGGGTTATGGGTTCTGCGGTGACACCGTTGTTCCTCGCAGTGCGATCGCGTTCTGGGGTGGCATTCCCTACGGTCCCTCTCAGTTGTTCGGGAGTAACGGAATTGTTTCCTCGCTCTGAAGGGTTAGCTGAGGAGGAGTTGTCTCTAGGGTTGGAGTTGGATGAGTTAGGGGTTGGCTCGGGGTTCATGGTTTTGAGAAAGCAGAGCAAGATACTGCCAGGGAGGATTGGAATCGCCCAGAAGGGCTTTGTAGAAAATTGTACCTAACCTGGGCATGATCTGGGTTGATCTTTTGGAGTAGGGGGGAGTGGAGAGGAGTCAGGGGTAAGTAACCCAGTCTGGGAATCGGCGATCGCCTGGTGGAAATTAGGGGAATCAATTTGCTAGGAATTAGGGGAGATTTGAAGGATACACCCTGTGCTGAGTTTTTCTCTTAGATGCTACATTTTTTCAGTCTAGTGGCTAAAAATGACCATAATCGACCGCGCCGTCCCCAACTCGGGAGATGTCCCACGGGTGCGGTGAGATCAAAGGTTAGATCGGCATAAGAGAGCCATTCGTGATCTCGTCGCCATCCGAGGCGATCGCTGAATTGTTCATAGTCTCCTGCGCTTTTGCTCCACATCTGTCTTTGGATGCTCAAGCCGAAATGTCCATTGCTGTATTCGCTCCAGAGGCGATCGAGGGTGCGGAGGTCTCGGCAGGGAAAATGTTTGACATCTTCTATGTTGAGGCGGCCTTCTGCCTCTCGACCCGCCACGCGCAGCATCAGGGCCTCGGTTTCGCGATCGGCTTCCTGCCATTGACCGGCAGCTAGTAGGCTCTCTAGGGTCGTATAATCCATGCCGACTGCTGAGACAGAACTGGCGATTTCCGGGATGGCTGGTGTCATCTCAGGGGGTTGGGGGGAGAAATCCGAGGGTCCGTCTGAGAGCAATTCTAACCAAGCCTTGATGGACTGGGGCCGATTTTCTGGGACTAATGCCAACCCCTTGAGGATTGCGGTATTAACGCGATCGCTCACCGATTGATTGAGGGTTTTTGGGGGGAGTAAGGGGTCGGTTTGGGTTTTCACCCAACTGCGATCGCGAGAACTCGCCGATGGGGGAACTTTAGCCGTTAACAGGGAATATAAAGTAGCCGCTAATCCATAGACATCCGTATAAGCACCGCGCAATGCTCGCAGATCATACTGTTCCAGGGGGGCAAATCCCCGAGACCCTTGTTTGGGATGAATGTCTACCCCATCCTGGGAAAACTCCCGGGCTAATCCAAAGTCAATCAACACCGCATCTGAGCGTTCTTGACGTAAGACAATGTTCATCGGCTTAACATCACGGTGTAAAAAGCCTTGTTCGTGAACCAGGCGCAGAGCATCCCCAATTTGATAGGTATAAAACAAGGCTTCCCGTTCCGATAACCGGCCTTTTTGTTTAACCAAGCGGGCCAAAGTTGTGCCATCAATGTATTCTAGCACGATACAGCACAAAGAGTCCGTATCAATGACTTCTTCAAGTCGCACAATACTGGGATGAATGCAGCGAGACAAACAGTCCGCTTCCTTGAGAAATTCTGCCTTATATTTAGCGAGTTCTTGAGTAAAGCGAGCTTTTCGGCCCAAGGTTTTAATTGCAAAAGGCTGATTGCGATCGTTCCGAGCTAGATAGGTAATCCCAAACCCACCTTGACCGAGTTGGGATTCGATAGTGTACTTGCCATTGAGTAATTGTTCTCCAGGTTGCCAAGCCATAATAATTCGTTGCTCTTTATTAGTATCCGATATTGTACTTGTACCGCCATAAAAATAGCCACCCATCTAGCAATGTTGAGCGAGTGGGTGGCTATAGTTGTCAATCGGGGCTGGAGTCGCTTAGATTAGCCCAAATTGTTCCGTGGGGGGACGGAGGCGATCGCCTCCGCCCTGTTTGTGAGTCACATTACACCACGGTGGTTTCTTCGGGTTGTTGGAAACCGGAACCGTAGACGTAGTTGAACGCTTGAACGTTCGTCACTTCCGTGATAGAGCTGGCGCTGTAGAACTTAGTCAGAGCTTCAGCATTTTGAGTTTTCAGTGCATCCACATCCAGACCCGGAGAGGGTGCGAGTCCGGCTTCTAATCCGGCACTGAACATATACTCTAGGGTTTGTGAGTAGCTGACTTGCTCAATGGAGGTGGAGCCAGCCCAGGCCAGCAGAGCTTCTGCTGAGGCCGATCCTTCCGCCAGATAAGACTCGAAGTCAACCAACTCCGATGGATCTTGACCGTTTTCTAACCCCGCACCCGTCACATAGTCGAAGAGTTCGTTGTTAGAGATTTCGCCGTTGCCATCGACGTCGATTTGTGCTTTGTTTTCTTCCAGCACCGTGGCATATTCGGTCTTATACCACTCTAAGTCAATCACAGCAGAGGTGTTTAACCCTTCAGCGATACCTTGAGTCGTCATGAAGTCGTAAACTTGTCCACCACTGATGTTGAAGACATTTTCGAGGCTGTAGTTCGCCAGGATTTTATCCGAGAGGTTCTCGGTATAGTAATCCATGTTTACAAATGGGGTGACATCAATTCCCAGTTCAGACGCTTGGTTGAACATGAAGGAGACGATATCCGACTTGCTGAAGACGCCCGAGGTAGAGGAGGCACCGGCGATTTCCAGGAGCTGAGTCCCATATTCCTCTACAAATCCTTCAACATCAACCGGCGTTAAGGAGAAGTCTGCTCCGGAAGCCACTTGGCTGTAAGCATATTCTAGGATTTGAGCATCGGTGATTTGTTCAGCGGTGACTCCAAACTGGCTGCTGATTTCCGCTGCATACTGAGTACCGACGAACTCGAAGTCAATCTCACTAGAGAGACCGCCATAGAGGTAATCAAGAACCAGTTCTTGCTTGAGGTCAACAACGGTGGCTCACTTCGATATTGTAGTGACGCGCCAGGTCAACGGTGAACTCTTGCTTGAGGTAATCAACATCCACATACTGGGTGAGGTCGATTCCTTGTTTCACGCCTTCAGTGAGAGCAAACTTGATGATTTGCTTATCACTCAGGGTGTTCACATCGAAGTCACCACCTTCGTCGAGGGCTCCACTGAGTTTCAGAGAACCACTCTTGAGCTTCATCGAACCGCTCTTGAATTTAGCGGAACCACTGAAGGAATTCGATGAGCCAAATGAGCCGCTCTTACCGAGCTTGAAGGACCCGCTCTTGACTTTGATGGGGCTGCTTTCGCCGCCGTAGAAGGCTATTAATGCCTCACTATTGTCGGTCAGATAGGCGTTCAGGTCGATCGCACTGAGTTTGAGTTCTTCAACCGCTAAGACGGCCTTGAATTCTTCGCTGTAGGCAATCTTGAGGACTTGTTCGACGCTCAAGGAAGCGCCTTCGGTGACTTCGATTTCTAAGCCGGTCAACAGTTCGGTTTGTTGAGCTTCAGTCAGTTGCTCGAACTGGTAGGCGAGGAAGTTGACATCGAGTCCGGAGAATTCGCTGCTGACCCATTCTAGGACTGCGGCACTGTCGAGAGTGGCGACTTCCTCTAGGGTGATTTCCAGGGATTCGGCGATCGCCAGACCATAAGCCTCTTGAATGTATGCCGTTTCCACGAATCCTTCTAAGCTCAGACCGAGGGCCACGCCTTCTTTGAGCATGAACTTCTCGATTTGCTTGGTGTCAATCTCGCTGAGAGCATCAACTTCGATACCCAAGGCTTCGGCGATCGCCTCACCATTGGCTGCTACATATCCATCCACATCAAAGGCGGATAGCTTGACCTCTTCTAAGCTTTCCTGTGCATACAGGTACTCAACGATTTGCAGCTTGGTCAGTTGGCTCACTTCAGTGATAGTAGCATCTTCGGCGCTTACCACTGCCAGAATCTCTTCACCCAAGGTAGCGCGGATGTACTCGATGTCAGCAACCTCAGTAGCACAGCCAAACTGGAAGTCGAGGACCAGTTCGCTGTTGAGGGTTTCCACTTCCATGAGTTCAATTCCGTAGAATTCCGCCAGGAGAGCAGCATTTTTCTCACGATAAATTTCGATATCTTCTGCCGCAACGAACGCAGACAGGTCGATGCCGATTTTCCAGGCTTCCTCAGTCATGTAGCTGACAATCTGGGAGGAAGTAACCTCTTCGATGGAGGCAGCAGCGTAGAAGGTCACCAGTTGGCTAGAAATCGTGGCGTCAGCGGTAATCGCTTCTAGGTTGAAGGCAGACAGACTGGTGAATCCGGCTTCCCAGCCTTCGCTGAAGATGTAGAACTGGAGTTCTTTACCACTCAAGTCTTTAACTGCGGTGCCATCAGCGGTGACTTCTTCACCGTATTTCAGCTTGAAGTAGTCCGCATCGACGAAGGGAGCAGCATCACCGAACATGAAGCTGACCACTTGTTCAGCCGTGATTTCAGTAATCGAGGTGAGTTCAAAGGTGGCAACGAGGGCCGCCTCGAAGGTGCTTTGATAGTAGGAGACATCAATAAATTCGCTAACTTCCAGTCCTTGGGCGATCGCCTCGGTGACCATGAAGCTGTAAATTTGATGCTGGCTGAGGGTTTCAACCGACTCTACACTGTAGAAGGTCTTCAGTTCGGCCTCAAATTGTACGCTGAAGCCTTCAATATCGAATGGAGAAGTCTGTAAACCGGCTTCCATCCCTTCGCCAAAGGCATAAGCTTTCACCTGATCCTCGCTGAGGTCTTCGCCGGTAGCGGCTTCGTCACCCAACAACTCTTTGGCGTAGGCATCGAGTTCTGCGGTATAGGTGGCGCGATAGTAGCTGACATCCAGGACAAACTCACCGCTACTGAAGACATGATCCAAAACTTCAGGGGTTTCCAGTTCCGAGATAGTTTCGACGCTGTAAAACTCGCGAATGCTTTCGATGTAGAGTTGCTTGATGTAGCCAACACTGAAGAAGGGAGACGGATTTAAACCGGCTTCGATACCTTCTTGCACGATGAACTCAAACAGTTCTTCGTTGGAGAAGGTCGAGATATCGACTCCGAGTTTAGTCGCCAGTTCCGTCAGTTCGGTGCTGTTGGCCGACTGGAAGTAGGACAAATCGATTAACGGAGTGGGGCTAAATCCGAGTTCCAGAGCTTTTTTGAGCAACTCTTCTGAACTGAGGGTGGAGATTTCTTCCTCGGTCATCCCTTGCTCTATCAGTTTGGTCTCAACTTGGGTCTTGACCGTAGACTCGAAGTAGCTCAAGTTGACGAAGGGGGAAGGATTCAATCCTTCTGCCGCCGCGTATTCTTTGATTTGCTCGGCTTGTTCTGCCGTGAGATTGTTGAAATCAAAGCTGGCAAACTGTGCTTGGAGTGCCTCTAGGTTGTTCTTGACAATGTATTGAACATTGAATAACGCAGTCGGAGCAGGAGCAGGACTGGTGGGTTCTTCCGGAGTTTCGCCAGTGGGTTCTTCCGGAGTTTCGCCAGTGGGTTCTTCCGGAGTTTCGCCGGTGGGAGCTTCCGGAGTTTCGTCGGGGGGGATATTCTGGTTATTACCCGAAGAGACCAAGTTCGGGTTATCAAAGACGATTTGAGGATCAGAACCGTCTTGGGCGTCATCTCCCTCATCTTCTTCATCCAGGTCTTCGCTACCCCCGTCGAGGTCACTGCTGCCCTCATCTAGGTCATCGCCACTGCCACTGAGGTTGCTGCCGCTGCCATCATCTAGGTCATCGCCACCGGCACTGCCTAACAGGTCTTGCCCTTGGGCGCTACCGAAGAAGGCAAACAGTTGCTCAATGCTGATTTCCGAGAAGCTGCTGACCTGGAAAATGCTTGTTAACTGAGACCCAAAGATAGATTCCAGGCTGCTGAAGCTGAAGGATTCAGAGGTTTGGAATCCTTGGGTGAAGGCGACATTGATGGCGTAAGAAATGAGCTGGAATCCACTCACGGTGGAGAGTTCGCTCACGTTGAAGAAGCTTTGAATGTTCTCGCTGTTGGCTTCGGCAACAACTTTGAGGTCAATCAAGGGGTGGATCTTGCGCTGCTCTTTCAGACCAAACTTAAACAGGTGTTCAATGGCTGTAATTTGACCGGAGGCTACAGCTTGTGCAACATCGGCATTTTGCTGGAGATAATATTCGGAATTGAAGAAGGAGCTAAATTGACGATTTTCTTTCCAGCCAAACTGTAGGAAGTGACCCCAAGCGGTGATTTTACCTTCGGCAACCGCTTGCTGAACGTCTGGATTGAAGGCTTCGTATTCTTCGGCTTTGAACAAGGCATGGGCCACCCGTTTCTCGAACTGGCCGTGGCGCACAAAGTGACCAAAGGGGGTGATTTCGCCCTCTTCGACGGCTTCTTCAACGTCTGGGTTATTTTCCAAGTAGCCTTTGATGTCGATAAAGGCGTTGAAACTGCGGAGTTCTTTCATCCCAAATTGGACGAAGTGGCGAATCGCAGTGGTTTCTCCCTGCATGACCGCTTCTAGCACATCTGGGTTTTCGGCCAGATAGTGGGCTTGATCAAATAAGCCGGACTCTTCGACCTCTTGGATGGCTTCGGCTTCTGCCATTTCTTCTTCCGTCATGGCAGTGGTTTCCATCATTTCTTCACCTTCGGCGACGGTGCCATCTTCGGCGGTGGCTTCACCCTCTTCGGTGACGGAAGTGGTTTCCATCATTTCTTCACCTTCGGCGACGGTGCCATCTTCGGCGGTGGCTTCACCCTCTTCGGTGACGGAAGTGGTTTCCATCGTTTCTTCACCTTCGGCGACGGTGCCATCTTCGGCGGTGGCTTCACCCTCTTCGGTGACGGAAGTGGTTTCCACCGCTTCTTCACCTTCGGCGACGGTGCCATCTTCTGTAGTGCCATCTTCCACAACAGAAGTCGTGGCGATCAGGTCCGCATCGCTGACGGTGCCATCTGCGGGGGCCTCTCCTACAAGAAAAGTCGTGGTGCTCAGGTCCGCATCGGTGACGGTGCCATCTTCTGCGGGGGCTTCGGCGTCGGTGTTTTCTTCCACAACCGCAGTCGTTTCTTCCGTTACAGGTTCTACAGCCGTGGTATCCGTGGTGGTTGTTTCCACAGGTTCTTCCGGTGGCGCTACTTCTTCGGTGGTTTCAGCAGGGGTTACCACGACGGTTTCATCATCGGTTGCTGTGGCTTCTACTTCAGTGGTGGTGCCGTTAATTTGGGCGAGCAATTCTTCTTGGGTCAACATAAATGAGCTCCAGTGTTTGAGAGTCAATAAAAGGTCGGGGAACTACGTCGGTGGAAACGGAAAGCCGGGTTTCCCGTTTCCGGGACTGATTTCGCTATAGATGCTCCCTATAATAGGTAGGGATTCCCTGATTTAGAATGTTTATTTGTTCGCTTAGATGGTCTGAGGACATCTTGAGCATCATCCTTAATTTGAACTCGGGAATTTTGTAATTTAATAATGATGTCCACTTCTAAACACCCCGGGTGTATCCTGAATTACTACTGATTATGCGGTACATCAAGGAAAGACAAGATTTTGATTTTCCTTGTTCCCCTCTTTGACATTTGCCAAATAGAGAATGTTCCCGTTAAGTGGTTAGACTTGATTGTTCCGAGAATGTTTCCGATGGTTTAAATTTATTTTTTGAGCCTGCGCCCTCCTAATTAAATTTAAAGCATGGAACCCTTCAGAACTTTTAGAACATCTATTTCACTTTACCCAAAAGTAGAGTCAGTCGCCTTCCGTATTTTTGCGGATTTTTTTATTTTTTATTTTAGGTTTAACTCCTCACTGAACGTTAACAAGCTCATTGCAATGTCGCCCCATTATTTAGGAAAACTAAAGCGATATTTTACCGATATCTTTGTCTGTAGTCGGCCCTGGGACAGAGGTTCGGCTTGTTATTCTAATCAGTTTTTATTTCAGGGAAAAGTTAATGATTTATAAAAAATTAGACGCTGTACAGCCTTCGGAATGAGTCCCTGCCAACTTTGATGATTTCAGGAATGGGGTACTTTTCAAATCCTACACAAGGTCTAATGAAGCTAATCTGCTAACTAAACTATTACCTTTAAGTGATTCGGTGATTTCAGTAAAAACTCGCAAGTTATAAAATATTCTTTGTCAAAAATCAATCGATTAAAAAATAAATAAAATCGGGAACCTTAATAGACAAATGGATGTCAGGGGAAGGATTTTTTTAAAGAATGTAGAGAAAGTGACTACAACACAGAAAATTACAAGGAGGAGGCATCTTTAATCGCTCTTAATTTTTTGAGAATCTCTAATGAATTGAATCCCTTGAATTTTTTATAAGTGAAATTCACTTAAGTCCCTAAAATCAAGTGATAATTGCAGGGAAACCCGATTTTTTCCCGAGAAGGGCAGGAATCGATAAGGGGGGAAATCAAGGATTCAGTTTTAACTTGAAATAAGTACATTTAATAAGGCGATCAGTAAAGGAAGGTCTGAGGTCGGATTTTTAGTCACTCCGAAATTGAGACGTCTCCCTTGGGGGATGGGTTCCCTATTTTCCGGGTATCGGGGAAAATTTAGCAAGTTCCCGTTTGAGTCCCGAAGGAGAAAGGGTTTTATCCATTTCCGACTGCCCGAAAATCGCCCAGTCTAACCGTTGAGAAAAATACTCGCATTCTGTAGTAAGGGTTGTAGGGGGAGATGTAGTCGGGAGCACAGAAGCCATATTCGGTATGTTTAACCCGAGGCGATCGCCACTTCCTCCCGACTTCCTCCCTCTCAACCCCCCGCCTCAGAGTCCCTCAAATTGACCCCGGTTTAAATCTCCATTAGAGAAAATCCCGGGCCAAAAATGCCTGCTTTTTCCACATAGTTTAAATCCTCATCAGAGAAAATTCTGTATCAAAGAAAGGGCGCGATCGCACCCTTTCTTTCTGGGGATTTCTGCTTCCCTGAAATTACTCCTGGGAATAGGTTTCCATTGGCAAACAAGCACAAACTAAATTGCGATCGCCATAAGCATTATCAATCCGTCCCACCGAGGGCCAAAACTTGTGTTCTCGCGTCCAAGGGGCCGGAAATACCGCCTGTTCCCGACTATAAGGATGATTCCAGTCCGAGGCGATCGCCACCGTTGCCGGATGAGGCGCATTCTTCAACGGATTATTTTCCCGATCCATCGTCCCCGCCTCGATCGCCCGAATCTCCTCGCGAATCGCCATCATCGCCTCACAGAAGCGGTCTAACTCCTCCTTAGACTCACTTTCCGTCGGTTCCACCATAATTGTCCCCGCCACCGGCCAAGAAACCGTAGGCGCATGAAACCCATAATCCATCAACCGTTTGGCAATATCTTCCACCTCAATTCCTGCGGTCTTTTTCAGCGATCGCAAATCCAAAATACACTCATGGGCCACCAACCCCGTTTTACCCTTATACAACACCGGATAAAACGGGTCTAACCGTTTAGCAATATAATTCGCATTCAAAATCGCCACTTGCGTCGCTGCGGTCAATCCTGTCGAACCCATCATTGCTATATACATCCAGGAAATCGGCAGAATACTCGCACTTCCCCAAGGGGCCGCAGAAACCGCCCCGATCGCCGCATCACCGCCCACTTTCACCACAGAATGTCCCGGTAAAAACGGCACCAAATGGGGCATCACCCCAATCGGCCCCATCCCCGGACCACCACCGCCATGCGGAATACAGAAGGTTTTATGTAAATTCAAGTGACAGACATCCGCCCCAAAATCCCCGGGACGACATAACCCCACTTGGGCATTCATATTCGCCCCATCCATATACACCTGACCGCCACAATCATGGATAACCTGGCACAGGTCCTTAATCCCCACCTCAAATACCCCATGAGTGGAAGGATAAGTCACCATCAACGCAGCTAAGTTCTGAGAATGCTTCTGCGCCTTCGCCTTCAGGTCCTCAACATTAATATTTCCATTCTCATCACAGGCGATCGGCACCACCTTCATCCCGCACATCACCGCACTTGCTGGATTCGTCCCATGTGCCGAAGTCGGAATCAAACAGACATTGCGATGAGATTCTCCGCGATGTTCGTGATATTGACGAATCACCAACAATCCCGCATATTCCCCCTGGGAACCGGCATTCGGTTGGAGAGAAATCCCGGCAAATCCGGTAATTTCCGCTAATCCTGCCTCCAACTGCTGGAATAACATTTGATATCCCTGGGTTTGGGCAGTTGGTGCAAACGGGTGAATCTTGGCAAATTCCGGCCAAGTGATGGGAATCATCTCTGCCGTGGCATTCAGCTTCATGGTACAAGACCCCAAGGGAATCATCGAAGTCGTGAGAGATAAATCCTTGGATTCCAAGCGATGCAGATAGCGCAACAGTTCCGTTTCTGAGTGATAGCGATTAAATACCGGATGGGTGAGATAGCTGCTTGTTCGCGCAAAGGTCGAGTCAAAGCTGCTATTTATCTCTTGCGCCAATTGTTCCACCGTAAACGGTAACGGTTCCCCACTGGCAAAAATCTGCCAGAGATTCTGTAAGTCTTCCAGGGTAGTGGTTTCATCTAAACTAATTCCCAGGGTGGTTTCATCCAAAACCCGGAGATTAATCTGATGATTTGCTGCTGCTGCGAGAAGTTCTGACTGGGATTTTGTCCCCAACTCCACCCGCAAGGTATCGAAAAAGGGTTCAGAACCGAGGTTGTATCCCAGACGATTTAATCCGGCGGCTAAAATTACCGTGAGATGATGGACGGTTTCGGCGATGCGTTTAATGCCTCCGGGACCGTGATATACGGCATACATGGAGGCAATTACCGCTAATAAGACTTGGGCGGTGCAAATATTGCTGGTTGCTTTTTCCCGACGGATATGCTGTTCGCGGGTTTGCAGGGCCAAGCGTAAGGCGCGATCGCCATTCACATCCTTAGACACTCCCACAATTCGTCCCGGAACCTGCCGTTTATACTCGTCCCGAGTGGCAAAATAGGCGGCGTGGGGTCCCCCATAGCCCAAAGGGACTCCAAACCGTTGGGTACTTCCCACAGCAATATCCGCCCCAAATTCGCCGGGAGGGGTGAGTAATGCCAGACTCAAAATATCTGCCGCAACGGTGACAACTGCGCCAGCAGTATGCGCTTGTTCTACAAATTCCCGATAGTCATACAATGCGCCATCGGTAGCGGGATATTGTAACAACACCCCAAACACCGGGCGATCGAAGTTAAATTGTCTAAAATTACCGACAATTACTTCAATCCCTAGGGGTCTAGCGCGAGTTTGGACGACTTCAAGGGTTTGGGGATGACAATCCTCACTGACAAAATAAGCAGTTGCCTTGGTTTTACAAAACCCATAACTCAGGGTCATCGCTTCTGCTGCTGCTGTCGCCTCATCCAACAGAGAGGCATTGGCAATTTCTAACCCTGTCAAATCCACAATCATCGTTTGGAAATTCAGCAGGGCCTCCAATCGTCCCTGGGCAATTTCTGCCTGGTAAGGGGTGTATGCCGTGTACCACCCGGGATTTTCCAGGATATTCCGCTGAATCACAGGCGGCGTGATGCAGTCATGGTATCCCATGCCAATAAAGGACCGGAACAGTTGATTCTGGGACGCGATTTGTTTGAGTTGGGTTAATGCGGCGGTTTCGCTGAGGGGTTGCGGCAGCTTCAGGGGGGTATTGCGGCGAATCCGACTGGGAATCGTAGACTCAATCAGGGAATCCAGACTCGAAAACCCCAGTTCCTCAAGCATTTGTGCAATGTCATCCGCAGAGGGTCCGTTGTGTCGGTGGACAAAGGCATCGGGGGTCATCATGGGTTGAAACTCGGGACTAGGCGCAGACTGTTTTACTAAATCTGTGTCGTTCACGGTTGTCTCGAAATTTAGCATGAGTTGTGGAATTGGGGAGAGGGGTTAACAGGGAGGGCGCACCGTGGTGCGCCCCTACAACATCACCGGAAGCATGATTACTCTGAAAATTTCTTATATCGGTTCCGGATGGGGGCTGATATTAGCGATTCAGACGGGAGTGGTGCAAACCCGAAGCTATTCTCCTTCAACTTGGGCACGATATTCATTCGCTGACATCGCATCCTCAAGTTCATCCGGGTCATTAATCCGCACCTTCAGCAACCACCCTTCACCGTAGGGGTCGTCTCCAATCAGTTCTGGGGCTTCAATCACTTCATTATTCCGTTCGACAATGGTTCCGGAGATAGGGGCATAGAGGTCTTCTACTGCCTTGACTGACTCAATGGTACCAAAAGTAGAGCCTTTTTCCAGGGCTTCGCTAATATCGGGCAGTTCCACAAACACGATGTCCCCGAGTTGATCCAGGGCAAAGGCGCTGATCCCTATGGTAGCAATTTCCCCATCTAGGCGGACGTACTCATGGCTATCAAGGTATTTGAGATCTTCGGGATATTCCAGGTTCACGTTTATTTCCTCACACTAACTGCACGGGATTTCCCTAATCATAGAAAGGACGTCTCTACAAGGCAATCATAATTGTCGAATTCTGCAAATATCTCCTTTTTCCGGGGGAAGTGGGTTGGGATTTTTTCCCTTGTAGGGTAAGTTGCTAATATCATGGAAAGAAAATTTTGTCAATAACTATTAGAGATTACAGGTTATTAACCTCGAAATTTTAATGTGAGGGGGTGGAGGCTTTATCATTTCGCTTGAAATCTGTGGTTAAAACAAGCGAGGTGAGATTAATTTTAGGGGTGGGATACATTTAACCACTGATTTCACGGATTTTCACAGAATGGGATGGGGCGGAGGATTGAGAAGATAACGACTTCAGTCGTTACTACGAACTGGGGAGAAGTTTTAAGAGGTCTAGTTGGCTTCCTAATTGGGTGTTTTTTAATGCTGTTGTGTCTGTTTCTGTTAAAAGGGAATGTCTTAGGGTGAGGGTTTCTAAATTGGGGAGGGCGGTGGAGTTAAAGAGATGGAAATAATGGGAGGTTGGGGTTTTGTGTTGTTGGTAATTTTGGATATAGGTTTCGGAATAGTCGGTGAAATCGAGGGTTTTGAGTTGACTAAAACAAGTGGATTGGGCTAAGTTTAGAATAAAATTTTGGGTATCGTAGCCGGTTTGGAGGGTGAGGTGTTTTAACGGGTGAGGGGGGCGGTTAAAGAAGGCGGGACTGGGGGCGGAGGGAATGGAGAGTTGTTCTAAATTGGGCATTTTATCCAGGAGTCGGGCGGTGATTCCCTCTTCGGCGAAGTCGCCTAGAATGGTGCGATTGTGGTGTGAGGGTTGGGTGCCTTGGATGTCTAAAAGTCTGAGGTTTTGATAGGTTGCTTCTCCTTGGGTTAAGGGTTCTAAATCCCACGATCGCGTTCCGTTGATGCCTTCATCTGGGGCAGATAGGCGCAGGATTCTGAGAAAGGGGGCAAAGTCGGGAAAGGCGAGGAGTTCTAGGATTTCTTCATAGAATTCATCATCGACATCGACATAATAATCCAGTTCCAGTAATCCATTCTGGATTGACCCAATCAGTAAGGAGTTGTTGATTTCGGACAATTCGCATTGATAACCGGCCAAATGTCTGCATAATTGTTTGAGGGCTAAATTTGATGCTTCCATATTCAATTTCAGGGGTAGGGTGATATAGCGGGGGAAAGGAGCAAGGGTGCGATCGCGCTATTGCGTTCTCTAGGGTTTCACCCCCCCAAATTATATCCCATCGGGTTGGCCCAAGGGTCGGGTCATTTCATCCGGAATCCGGTTGGGATCGGTCGGTAAAAACCCACACCCTCAAGGGTGGGGCTATACAAACGGAGCCTCACCTGCGCGGGCTACAAGCGAAAACCGACTTTTACCAACCGGATTGGGGATCAGTCTGGCGATCGCAACTCTCCATAAAATAGAAAAGA
Source organism: uncultured cyanobacterium (assembly GCA_963821735.1). Classification (GTDB taxonomy): domain Bacteria; phylum Cyanobacteriota; class Cyanobacteriia; order Cyanobacteriales; family Laspinemataceae; genus Laspinema. Next base: position 952,717 of record CAWGFK010000055.1, on the reverse strand, counting down.
CGCGAATTATCGCGTCTTCCTAACCTGGGGACTCCGTGAATTATACAGCCGGTTTAATCGTCACCACCCCATAAGCATCCGCAGACAGATAGTCTAATGCCGCTTGCTGGATGTCTTCGGGAGTGAGAGACTGTAAGTGAGTGGGATAATTGAACGCCGGTTCTAAATCTCCCATCAGGGAGTGGTAATATCCATAGAGGTTGGCCCGATCGCTGGGGGTCTCGTTACTAAAGATAAACCGATTCACCACCTGCGTGACAATGCGATCGATTTCCGATTGCCGCACCATCTCTCGATGGAAGGTGCGAAGATGTTCCTGGATTGCTGCTTCTACTTTCTCCAGATTTTCCGAAGGCAAGTGAGCAGAAATCGTGAAAATCCCCTGGTGATGAAAGCTACTATTACTGACAGAAATGCCCGAAACTAACCCTTTCTCTTCTCGCAAATCTTGCACTAACCGTCCCATCCGTCCCCGTCCCAGAATCGAGGCGACGGCATCCAAGGCGTAAGTTTTGTTTAATTCCGTTAATCCCGGAACGCGCCACATCATCACCAGTCTAGCTTGTTGCAGCTTTTCATCGATGAATTCCCGACGGACGATGTGCTGAAATGCTGGTTCTCCGGTTGCGCCAATGACTTGACTCGGTTCTGGGATGAGTTCTTCCTCATCGGTGGCGAGTTGCCAGTTGGGATTGAGAGAGAAGGCGGGACGTCCGTTTTTTTCAAACCCCTCTGCCACAATTTCGATTAATTGTTCCACGGGTAAATTGCCCACGGCAACGGCAGTGAGCGATCGCGGTTGATACCAAGTTCCGTGGAAATCCCGCATCTGCTGTGCCTTCAGTCCGGCGATCGTCTCCGTCGGACCTAAAACCGGGCGACGGTAAGGCAATCGTTCAAACGCGGTTTCCATTGCCCGAGAATAAATCCTGCGCCGGGGATTATCCTCCGATCGCCGAATTTCTTCTAACACCACCAGTCTTTCCCGTTCAAACCCATCCTCGGGAATACTCGGATTGAGTACCACATCAATTTGTAAAGGAGCAAGTTCGGCAAAATCCTGGGGGGCGGAGGTAATATAGTAATGCGTATAATCCTGACTGGTCGCTGCATTCGTGACTGCACCCCGTTCCTCAATGCGGCGTTCAAACTCCCCGCTTTCCAGGCGTTGGGTTCCTTTAAAAACCATGTGCTCCAAAAAGTGGGCCATCCCGTTGATCTCATCGGATTCCACCGCCGAACCAACATTTGCCCAAATGCTCAGGTTCACCGCCTCCACTGGCATCTGTTCTGCGATAATCGTCAATCCATTGGGGAGTCTATGAATTTTGGGGCAGTTCAGACGAGGGAGAGAGGAAAACTTAACAAGCGTTGAAGTCATTAGATACTCGTTTATTTGAGATTTCTTCTTCTATCTTAATCATTCTTTACGCAATGGGGAGGGGACAATCACAGATTTCTCCGTTACCAAGCTGCTTCACCCCAAGGCGATCGCCCCAAATATCTAGCCATTTTATTACATCTCCAAATAGATGGAATTGCTAACCCGTTACATCTTCCAATTCTCCCAATTCTCCCAATTCTTCCAATTCTCCCAATTCTCCCCCATCCCCCATCCCCCCCATCTCCCAATTTCCCCCCAATCCCCCCCATCCCCATATAATAGGAACGGATAGGATTTTTCCCTCATCCAGTAAAAACCAACACCTGTTGGCCAATTTGATCAGGGGCATCATAATGAATCGCTAATCAGGGTAACCATTCAATGGACCGTTTTGGAGGAGAACCAGCATGAACGTCATTGTTAAACCCCAGGGCAATTTAGATGTAAAAGTCTCCGCAATGCTTCAGCAAAAAATAGCAGCTTTAGTGGCGGAAAACTATAACCATTATTTCATTGATTTGGCCGGGGTCAAGTCCTTGGGTCATTGTGGGGTCAGCACCTTATTGGCGGTCGATCGCCTAGTTCGCAAAACTGGCAAACGCTTAAGTTTGTGCAACTTAAATACTTCCGTTCAATACATTTTAGAAATCAGTGACCTCGCCTGTGAACTGGATATTGTAGAGTCCGGGTCCGCTGATGAAATCCTTCGAGTCGGCACGACCATCCTAGTCTAATTCACAAGGCGATCGCCTTCACCCTATCAGGGAATCATCTACTATGTCCACTCTATCTAAGACTCAGGATTGACAGCCATTTTTCCTCATGACAGCCCCTTAACCGTTGCCCTATTTTTATGAAAATTACAGAATGCCCCGGATTAAATTCTGGCTAAAAGCCCCAAATCTCAGATAGCGGAGACAGTCAGGATCCGGCCCTGGACCTACTCACTCGTCAATTATTGCCCATCGCCCACCGTTCCCAAATTGTAAAAAATCCTTTACAATTAAAAAAATATTAAAAAATGTAAAGCTGATCTCGAATGTCAAGCCATCATCAGGGTGAAAACCAACCGCGCGTTATTGTTATTGGGGCAGGAATTGGCGGGTTAACTGCCGGGGCATTATTAGCCAAACGAGGCTATGCAGTGCGGGTTTTCGACCTGGCGATCGTTCCAGGGGGATGCGCTTCAACCTTCCGACGCCAGGGATTTACCTTTGATGTGGGCGCAACACAAGTCGCTGGATTAGAACCCGGGGGGATTCATCACCGGATTTTTTCAGAATTAGGAATCAATTTGCCCGAAGCAACAGACTGCGACCCCGCCTGCGCCGTATTTCTGCCTGGAGAAACCACCCCGATTAATATTTGGCGGGACCCAGAACAATGGCAACGGGAACGGCAGCGCCAGTTTCCCGGTAGCGAAACTTTTTGGCAGTTAATGGCTACTTTGTTTCGCGCTTCCTGGCAGTTTCAAGGACGAGATCCGGTGTTACCACCGAGGAATCTCTGGGATGTTTGGCAGTTAATAAAAGCCCTGCGTCCCGATACGATGGTGACGGTTCCCTTTACGTTAATGACGGTAGGGGATGCCTTGGGATGGTTGGGATTACAACGAGACAAGCGCCTGAAAACCTTTCTAGATTTGCAACTGAAATTATATTCCCAGGTGAATGCCCAGGAAACGGCGTTATTATATGCAGCAACAGCATTAGGGGTGTCCCAATCTCCCCAAGGGTTATCCCATTTAAAAGGGAGTATGCAAGTATTGAGCGATCGCCTGGTGGAAGGGTTAGAAAAACATGGGGGCGAATTGTTCATGCGCCATACGGTCAAACAGATTCAGGTCACAGAAACAGGTGCATCCACGGTGACGATTCTTAATCAAAAAACCGGGGAAATTTGGACCGAACAACCGGATTTAATTGTGGCAAATGTGCCGGTGCAAAATCTTGTCAATCTAGTAGAGTTGCCCCAAGGTTCAGAAAATTTATTTCAGCAGTTGTATCGGCGTCGGGTGGAGAATTTGCCTCCGGCATCCGGGGCATTTGTGGTTTATTTGGGAGTGAAACAGGAAGCGATTCCCGAGAATTGTCCACCGCATTTACAATTTTTGTATGATTATAAGGGAGAAATTGGGGAGAATAATTCTTTATTTGTGTCCGTGAGTCGGGTGGGAGATGGCCGATCGCCCGAGGGGATGGCAACGATTACTGCTTCCTCGTTTACGAATACGCAAATTTGGACCAACTGTGAGGATTATTCCCAGTTAAAGCAACAGTATGAAACCGAGGCAATCGCCCGGTTGGCAGGGTATTTTACCCTGAATCCAGAGACGATTGTTTATCAGGAATCGGCGACGCCGCGCACATTTGCCCGATTTACCGGACGCGATCGCGGGATTGTCGGAGGCGTGGGGCAGCGTGTAGCGACATTTGGACCCTTTGGACTAGCGACGCGGACTCCGATTCCGCATCTATGGTTAGTGGGAGATTCCACCCATCCCGGGGAAGGAACTGCGGGGGTGAGTTATTCCGCACTCACGGCAGTTCGGCAAATTGAAGCTGAGGGATATTGAAGGATTGTCGTATGAGTCAACGAGGTTTAAAAATCGCCGCTTGATGGCAAAGAGATGATAAAATCAATCCATGTCGCGATCGCAATCGGGTCTGGCGTGGGGCTGCACAAATACTCAAGGATCCATTCACCTGTTTAACCATTCACGGATTGGAGATTCTCTACTGTTTTATAAAATTTTATACACAAGTTTAGTTTATGGGTTTTCACTCCCTTTAGCCACGACTAAAACCCCCTAACTTAAGATTCTAATATTTTATCACAATTATCAGGACAATTCATGACATAAATTAAAGTTCAGCAATCAGGCGATCGGGGTTTATTTGAGGCGTAGCCAAGCGGGAAAAACCCTCAGTCAAGCATGAAACTTCCCCCTATCGACGGATTACCAAAGATCAACCCTTCCGCTAAGATACGAGGGCTTGAAACCGGAAAAGAGAGTGAATCTAAATGATGGAACTTAACCCGTAACCATCAGTCTCCTTGCTGGTAAATTCCAGAAGTTTCACGGTTCATTTCCGACAGCATTAATCAGAAGATATAGAAAATTAGTGATGAATCGTCCAAAAGTAAACGCCCCAAACATTCATTTATTTGCCTTTCATTTGCGCCATGAAAGCGGCATTCGTTCTGAACCCCAAATTGTACCTGGGGCAGAAAAATTATGGGAAAAACTCGGGCAAATTCTCACCCAATATGGGTATGAAAATCCCCTAGATTTGTTGGGTTATTATGCACCGAAAGGAGAACAGGCTTACGACCCCAAAGAAGAAGGACCGGGCAATATCGTCAATCTCCACAAAAACGGCCTCATCGACTTTAAAGGCACTTTGAAATTGGATGAATATCCCGTCAATTTCACCGGGATTGCTTGTCCCCGTCGGATTTATGATAGTTATGCTTTAGCCTTGAATATTCGTCGGCCCGAAAAAGAAAATGAGCGTCAAACTGACGCTGTTCCTATTTCAATTTATGGCCAATTTAATACTCATGCAAACCTGTTACTCCCCGACTTTATCCAAAGTTCATTAGGCCAAACTCTCCTACTCACTGCGGATTTAACCGACGAGCAAAAGCAGTTTTCTCCTGAAGGGTTAAAAAACTTAGCCTGTCAATGTATCGAGGAATTGATTGAGGACCCCAAAAAACGGCCTGCTTATAGCAACAAAGGCCGGTTATTTGGTAGTCCAATTTTTGAATTTGGAGATATTGAAACCTTAGAAAGTCAGTCCGATTATCGTCACATTTTAGTTTTATTCTTTCGAGATGATACCCTAAAACGGAAATTTGAATCTTCCTATTGGGATTTAATCGAGCTGTTTTATTATCGCAATAAAATATTGACAAGCTTTGATTTTACGCGAAGTGGATACCAGGAAACCTATCGAAAATACGAACAAATTGAGGGAATTATTTCTGAAGTTAATCAACAAATATCTAATTTGGTGCCGAATAAAAGACTCGGGTATAAATATTTAGAAAGCCTCAAGCAAAAACTCAAAATCATGCCTGGATTGGCATTAGAATATTCCCGACTTCAGCAGGTTTTAGAACGGAATCGAAATACGATTGCTATTGATGCAAAAAAATATGATGCAGCCTTAGATGAAATTCAGCGCAAGCAAAATTTAGATGTGTTTTATTTAAAACCGATTGATTTAAGTTTTGTTGAAAATTTTACGCGACAAGAAGTGCCTTATTTTCAAGAACGAATTAAAGCGGATTTAGATTATTTTGTGCATGGCAAGGGACTGGTCGATCGCGCGATCGCCACCATTCGGGGGATTGTCGAAATCGAACGCATCGATCGCGAACGACATCTGGAAACCAAACTCGAAGCGATCGCCGTTGGAGTGGGAACTGCTGCGGTTGTCGCTGCCAGTTCCATTTACCTCAGTTTAGATCAACCCCTCAATCCACCCGATCGTCCCCCCTCCGTGGCATTATTTATGATGGTGATCCTGATTAGTATTGCCGTAGGGACGATTGTTTTTGCCCTATTTTCTTGGCTATTAAGCTGGATTCGTCGAGACTAATCCTCGGATTCCCTGCCTCATCCGGGCTAAAATTTAAGCAATTCTCCCCTGTTCGTAGTAACGACTTCAGTCGTTTCTTCCGGATGACGACGGAGTTCGTCACTACAAACTAATTGATTGCATTTCCCCTGTTTGTAGTAACGACTTTAGTCGTTTCTTCTCAATGACGCCTGAAGGCGTCACTACGAACTATTGGATTCAATTTCCCTGTTAATCCTCACTGAGTTTGGGGCCAAGGAATCATGGGGTCTTGGGATAAACGGTTAGAAACCTCATGTGCACCATAGCGGTTGAGGTGACTGGGGTCAGAAAAGCGATCGATTTCTGTCGGCCAAAGTTGACTGAGGTCTCGGAAACTGAGTCCTTCTTTTTCTAAGGATAAACTCAGCATATATTTTTGGAATTCCCGCTCATATTCTAAACGTACTGGGTCCAAATACTCCTGAGTTAAAGGCATATTGATAAACACCAAGGGAATCTGATGTTCGCGGGTAAATGCCAGGAGGTTGGTAACAGCAGCGGTTTGGATTCCTGCGAGTTGGAAGGACTCGTAATCGGCATCATAGTCCCCGGAAACCCTGGCGTGTTTTTCATAGTAGGTCATGGGATTAAACCGCACGGACAAGGGTAAGAACCCATTAGAAAGGGTGGCCGGTTGGGGGGTGTCGGAATTGGATAACGCTGCCGATTCTTCGCTTAAGGCGATAATGCTTTCTTCCACGGACTCGAATGTGGTGTCCGTGGTGGTTTCTGCGATCGCCTCTTGGGAAAGACGACTCGGTTCAGGGATGAAATTGCTCGCGATGTCAGCTAGAGGTAAGAGGAGTTGACCCCGCAGAAACCCTTGGAGGCGATCGCGGTGTTCATAATTCGCGGACACTGATGCCAGCTTCTCATTAATCCACAGATCCAGGCTTTCATAACTTTCCTTGACATTTAACCTAGTCCGAGCCCGTTGGACGAGGCTTTCACTCAGGGATGAGAGGGATTGACTGGCATCATCATCCTTTGCCATGTCCGGGATCTGAGGTCGATTGCCTAGGAGCAAATGGCGATATCCAGGGGACCGGGAAATCGCCTCAAAAGTGCGATCGCTCCGGCCACTATTCAAGGCCCTGGCCCCATCCGCCCAGAGAATCAGTTTTGGTAATTGCTCTTGAGGAATCAGTTCCCGAACCACAAAGTCGGCCACTTGAGCGGTGGCCCCATTAATGCCGAAATTAAACACCTTCAGTCCCGGATAACGGGAAGAGAGAGACTCCTCAATGGTCATGGGAGCCACGCCGCGCAAGGCACGGGAACTGCCAATAATCAACACATCCGGAGGACCGGAGGTGGCTAAATATTGCAAATATAACCGCAGTTGTTCATCTAACTGCTGAGAGTTAAAGGTGGGATAGTCAAAGGGTGGCAGGGTCTCGGGGTTAACGGCGATCGCCGGGTCCTCCTGAAATTCCGTAAAGCTAGAACCATTAAAAATCGGATCCCCGTCGTTCTCCGATGGATTCAAGGAGAGTTCATCGAGACTCGATCGCTCCTCGGGACTCCGCAAGGGGAGGGCGCTAGGGTCGGCCTGGGTTTCTCCCGACACCGTTGCTGTTTCTAAAGCGGGGGAGGAGGAGAGGGGGAAGAAGGTGGCACGACCCAGGAGCCAATCGGTGTGCAACATGAGTAATAAACCCAGAAAGCCCCAAATCAAGGCGACTTTAGTGCTGCTTGCCGGACCCCGACGGAAGGTTTTAGCGGGAATAAATAAACCCGTGACCAAGAACAGGCGAGTGACCCAACCCGGGGAAGGACGCTCCCGAGGCGCACGGGGGATCACCTGTTTGGTCAGACAGGATTGTAATTCCTCTGGTGGGTCCGAGGCAAACATGGACTCTACCGCTTCTGGGAGGTCCTCCGTGGCATCGGGTTCGCCGTGAGTAAAGGCGATGACGGGTTCGGGAGTTTCCTCCGCTAACTCCGGTTCCGGGGCTTCGGACGGTTCCGGAGTCGGTGCTTCTGGGGGTTCCGGAGTCGGTTCCGGCTCGGGAGGAACGAGGCTGGAGGGAGGGAAAATGGCGGTATGGTAGCGCCAGGAGGGGTGCTTATCCCCCCCCCGACGACCATACAGACGAAGCTCCTCGACCCCATTGAGGTGCAATTCCTGGAGAAATTCCAGGACGAGGGGAGCGAGGGTGTCTTGGTCGGGACAGGTGGAGCCTTCGACCATGAGATGCAGGAGGTCAGGGTCTTGGCGCAGGAAGACGGAAAGACCACTGCCGTTGAGTTTGGCATCGAGTTCGGGATTGACGAGGCGATCGAGCAAGAACTGGAGGGCGTCCAGGTTGCCTTGGGTGGCGAGTTCCCGGGGGGAGAGGGCGAGCAGGGGGTCCCGAGCTGCGGGTAAGTCGAGCCAATCGACCCACAGGGGTGGGGCGTTGGAGGGGGTGTCCAGTTGGCGACCGTAGCGACAGCCATAGAGGGTGACGGCGTGGAGTCCTTGGGGGGAGACGGATTTGAGAATGGGGGCGATCGCCTCGATGCAGAGGGACTTATCCGCTGCGGCGAGGGGAGAGTCGGTGGCGCTGGGGTCTGAGTCTGGGGTGGAGTTGCCACAGAATAGATGCAGGGTGGCGTCTTTTTGGACCGCGCCGACTTCCAGACCCTTAGAGGCAACCGCCAGATTTAAGAGGCGAGTGATGGCTGGGATATCCCCCCATTTAGCCCAGTTTTTGAGCCGTTCTTTGGTGGGAGTCAGGTCTACCCGGAGGAGCAATTCCGGTTTGCCATCGGGGGTGGTGCGTCCGAGAATGGCGGCATCGCTGCATCCGGTTAACTGGAGTTCTCGCAAGCGATCGGCGATCGGCAAGGCGAGGGAGGTGGCGTCTGGGGAATCGGGGGACTGACAGAAGATCCAGAGACGGCGCGGGGGATAGGGGCGATCGCTCCAGGTGCGATCGGCCCGTTTCAGGGGTCGGATCAGGACTTTGACCGAGATAGAATAGAGGCTGAGGGTTTCGGTGAGATACCGCGCCATCCCTTTAGCCAGGAGCGTTTCAGCTTCTGGATTTCCTAGGGAGGCCCGACTTTGAACCTTGAGCATCATCCGCGCATCGGCGATGGAGAAGGGGAGATTTTCTGTGGGGGGAGTGGGTGGAGGCGGTGGAGGCGTTGGAGTGGGTTTGAGTTCAGCAGAGGAGGGTCCGTTTTCGGACGATAGCGAGTCCTCTGATGTCGGGGAATTCCGGTGACTGGATTCAATTCGCACACTCCAATCTGGACGCTTCGTGCCCCGGGTGCGACCATAGAGGAAGATTTCATCAATGGGGGGATGATCCGGGGGTAACAGGCTGTCTATGCCTTGTTTTTTGAGCGCATCCGTCAGTCTGGGGACGGCGATCGCCATTGATGGACAGTGTTCGCTTTCCCAGAGAATGTGCAGGGTGTTTCCCCGAAAACGCAGATGAATGTTTTCCTCCGTCACCTCTAAGGCTTGGGCGGCCCATTGGGTGAGGGTTGTCCCTGTATTAGTCTGCACCATCTCCTGTGTGTTTACCATCTAATGATTCCTCTCCCCGCTCTTTATCGGTTCAAAACGGGTCTGAAACCCCGTTGTTTACGGCGATCAACTGGAGAGTTTTTTTCCGGCCTATCATCCCGGGAACTCTCCGAAACCCTTGGATGCCAGTGGATGTGACCCGATCCAGATTTCCGCCTGATGGCTGTTCAAGATGAGTCTGGCAACTGCTGAAACAGCAGATAATCTGCGATCGGGAGTATTTGGATTGTGGTCCCAGTAGCGGACTGGGTTTGCTCCAAATAGCATAACCCGTAAATTTTGTCATAGTTGAGATGACCTAACCGGGTCATGCTCAGAATTTCATTTTAATAATGTTATCAACCTAGAACCGAGGTCCCTATGAACTCATCGAACGTACCGAACAGCGAACCTACCTCCTTGAATCCTGATGCCAACGAGCCTTATGTCAAAATTTCCTCAGAATTGCTGATTACTTTACTCACCCCGCCATTCCTAGGGGCTTTGCTGGGGGGAAAAGCCGTGAGTCAAATGCTGCAATCGATGGGTCAGGCGAGTGAAGAAGTGTTTCGAGGCGATCGCCTCCCGGTCCTGAATTTTCCCCATTCTCAGGAGGACTGAATCGCAATCAAGGGGCCGCTAGAGCCAGATTTCCGGCGATCGCTGGTGGCAGAATGCCTGCCAATCGGTTCAGCTTTGGGGGACCCCTTGATGTTCTTTAACCCCGAGACCAGACCCGGGTGAAATACCCGGTCTGTTGTCTCTATTTTAATCGTTATGTAAATTCACGGTCAAACCGAGGGGGTCGGTTTGAGGATTCTCCAGCGCCACAAACTGCAATTGTCAGGAAATCTAGTTGATTAAAGCCCCTAATCTTTGGCAGTTTCAGGAGATTGGATCGAGAAGAAAGCGAGAGTTAGGAGCAGTTAGGGGGTAAACTGAGTCCGTCCAGACTGCGATCGCCTCCAGGCACGAAGCCTGCTAAAAATCCCCGGATCGACCGTAAAATTAGCTAATATCTGACCGGGTTCAGGCTGGGATGGTTCATGCATCCCTTTCGGAACAAACCAGGGGTTATCCCTCGATTCCCCAGAATAGGGCAGACTCGCCTTTTGTTTTAACCGACTAAAGTTTTTTGAGTCACCAGACCTGTCTAAGCCTTGCCAGTCCCTCGCTCGCAGCGAGGGGAGTCAAAGAGTTGGGAGCCAGTTTCGGCACAGGTGCTTAATTCGGTCAGACGATTCAAGCCGCGCCTTGATCGCGATTCAATTATAGTGGCTGGCGATCAAGGTGGCACCGTTCCGGTGTTCTGACCATTCCCGCGCTAGTTTAACCCGTTCACATCGACCCGCGCTTTGATGAATTGGATTGAAGTCGTTGAACCGAATCAAGGTAAAAATAGAATTGGGGACAGAAAAACTATGTTGTCCGGATTTAGCGGGATAACAACCTTTCTTGGGTCTGAATTATGTAACTACAGGTTAGGTTTATTGAGGTTCACCGACTTATCCATTGTAAGCGCAAAAATACCATTCATTCCCTCACCGGGATCACAGTCCCTTGAGTCGTTTTTTACCCAGTGTAGACCGGGTGTTTTCCAATCGTTCAGGAGGTTCTGATGACTTTACGACTCGAACCCTCAAATTCTGTTATGACAGTTAGTTCGTCCGACTTATTTTTACGCCATCGTCTCAAAGTCGTCGAGGACTTATGGGAGTCCGTTCTGCGGACTGAATGCGGTCAGGAATTAGTGGTTCTACTGGCGCAATTGCGAGCGATGTATTCCTCCGAGGGGCAAGCCTGCAACTTTTCAGAATCCAGTGTTTTGAAATTGGTAGAACAGTTGGACCTCAATGATGCCATTCGGGCCGCTCGTGCGTTTGCCCTGTATTTCCAACTGATTAACATTGTCGAACAACATTACGAGCAGCGCGATCGCCTGCGAGGTGCGGGAACACCTAACACCATCGTCTCCGAAAATGAGCAATTCGACGTTCCCAAAGAAAGCCCTTATTTCGCAAGTCAGACCGTGACTCGCCGTCGGGAATTAGCCCATTTCTCGGCTTTATTTCCCAAATTAAAGCAGTTGAATGTCCCTCCCCAGCAAATCCAGAAAATCATGGAAAGTCTGGATATTCGCTTGGTCTTTACGGCTCACCCGACGGAAATTGTCCGTCATACTCTGCGAACAAAACAGCGGCGGTTGGCTCAAATTTTGCAAGAACTCGACACCCTAGAAGAAGGTCGGCAACCGGATAGCCAAACCACATCCTGCGAAACAAAAGACCTCCTAGAGGCACTCACTGAAGAAATTCGCCTGTGGTGGCGAACGGACGAATTGCATCAGTTTAAACCCTCGGTTCTCGATGAAGTAGATTATAGCCTCCACTATTTCAAAGAGGTACTATTTGATGCAGTTCCTCAACTTCATCAACGGTTAAAACGCTCGTTGCAAGCGTCGTTTCCCTATCTGCAACCCCCCCGGTACAATTTTTGCAAATTTGGCTCCTGGGTCGGGTCCGATCGCGATGGAAATCCCTATTGCACGCCTTCGATTACCTGGAAAACCGCCTGCTATCAGCGGCAGTTAATCCTAGACAAATACATGGGTTCCCTCGATCGCCTAACCCAACTCCTGTCTTTGTCTCTGCACTGGAGTGACGTCTTACCAGAACTCCTCGAATCCCTGGAACAAGACCGACTGCAAATGCCAGATATCTATGAAAAACTGGCTATTCGCTATCGACAGGAACCCTATCGGTTAAAACTCGCCTATATCTGCCATCGCTTAGAAAATACCCGCGATCGCAATCAGCGTCTTTACACCGAATCGGACTGGAATCGTCATCTGAGCGATATCAAAAATGCTCCGATGTATCACTCCGGCGCAGAATTTCTCGCCGAATTGCGCCTGATTCAACGCAATTTAGCCGCAACCGGGTTAAGCTGTCGAGACTTGGAACAACTAATATGCCAAGTCGAAATCTATGGCTTTATTTTGGCCCATTTAGATATTCGGCAAGAGTCCTCTCGCCACAGTACAGCCATCACAGAAATCGCGGAATACCTGCAAGTCTTACCCAGCTCTTACGATGACCTCTCGGAAGCGGAAAAATCCGAATGGTTGACGACCGAACTGAAAACCAGACGTCCGTTAATCCCCGCTGAATTGCCCTTTTCTGAGCAAACCAGCGAGATTATTTGCACCTTTAGAATGCTGCGGGCGCTTCAAGAAGAGTTTGGCTTGGAAATCTGTCAGACTTACATCATTAGCATGAGCCGCGATGTCAGTGATTTGTTAGAAGTCCTCCTACTTGCTAAAGAAGCCGGTCTTTATGACCCCGCTACAGGTATGGGAACAATTCAAGTTGTCCCCTTATTTGAAACTGTAGAGGACTTAAAACGCGCACCGACGGTCATGCAGAACCTGTTTGAACTTCCGCTTTATCATGCTTTACTGTCTGGAGGATACCAAAATGCCCTCCCAGTAACTGTCACTGAAACGGATGCCCCAAACATTTCCAACCTCAAATCTTCTCACATTCAGGTTCCTAAATTACAAGAGGTGATGCTGGGATATTCCGATAGTAATAAAGACTCGGGATTTTTAAGCAGTAACTGGGAAATTCATAAAGCCCAAAAAGCTCTCCAACTGATTGGCGATCGCTTTGGTGTTGTCCTCCGCATCTTTCACGGTCGCGGCGGGTCTGTCGGTCGCGGGGGCGGTCCAGCTTATGAGGCGATTTTAGCTCAACCGGGTCGCAGTATTAACGGGCGAATTAAAATTACCGAACAAGGGGAAGTTTTAGCCAGTAAATACACCTTACCTGAGTTAGCCCTTTATAACTTAGAAACCATCGCCAGTGCGGTAGTTCAAAGTAGCTTACTCGGGTCCGGTTTTGATGATATCGAAGCCTGGAATCAAATCATGGAGGAGTTGGCCGACTGCTCGCGCCAACATTATCGCGCCTTGATTTATGAACAACCTGATTTTATCGACTTCTTCCATGAAGTCACCCCCATTGATGAAATCAGCAAGTTGCAAATCTCTTCGCGACCCGCCAGACGCAGTAGCGGCAAACGGGATTTAGGTTCCCTCCGGGCCATTCCTTGGGTCTTTAGTTGGACCCAAACTCGGTTCCTCCTCCCCGCTTGGTATGGAGTCGGAACAGCCCTGCATAATTTCCTAGAACAGGAACCGGAAGAACATCTGAAACTCCTGCGCTATTTCTATCTAAAATGGCCGTTCTTTAAGATGGTAATTTCTAAAGTAGAAATGACCCTCTCCAAGGTTGATTTAGAAATTGCCCATCACTATGTTCGGGAACTCACCCAACCGGAAAATCGCGATCGCTTTGAAGCCCTGTTCACTCAAATTGCCAGCGAATTTAACCTAACCCGCGATTTAGTGCTGGCGATTACTGAACATCAACGGCTGTTAGATGGAGACCCGGATTTGCAGCGATCGGTTCAGTTGCGAAATGCCACCATCGTTCCCCTGGGTTTATTACAAGTCTCCCTACTCAAACGCCTGCGCGAACATCAAAGTCAGTCTGTGACAGGAGTCATTCACTCCCGATACAGCAAGGGCGAATTGCTACGGGGTGCCTTGTTAACCATCAACGGCATCGCTGCGGGAATGAGAAATACCGGCTGATGCCGTCCGGGATTCGCTAGACTAAATCCAGTAGAAGCAATCCCTCCCTCCGGTCCCCTCCCCTTGGCAAGGGGAGGGTTAGGGTGGGGTCCTCCGGTCCCCCGGTCCCCTCCCCTATCGGTTTATTCTGTTGGCGAATCACCCCAAACAGAGGCCGATCGCCACCCACCCATCAACCGGAAATTGACCCTCAAGCCACCCCAATTCATAAATTATGAACAAATCAAAAAAACGGATGTTGGTCTGCACCGCAGTCGCCCTATTATCCGGTGCCTTGGGTTCATTTTGGGGCGGGCAAATGCGGTGGTTGGCCCATGCTCAACAGTGCAATACGAGCGATCATGTCTGGTTAAATACCTTATGCCGCGTTCAACAGAGTCCCGCGATGTTCAAAGGTGGCACTGCGGGATTGTGGACGGGGACTATTTTGGGGGCCTTTCTGGCCGGAATTGCCACCCGCCACCCCAAAGGGAAAAGCATCAGGGGACAGGGAAATCCAGAAGTCTCTGGAGGAGAAGGGGACCGGCTGGAGTTAGAGGGGTTAACCCCGGAACAACTGGCACAGGTACAGGAGTTGATTACCCTGCTGAAAACTCAAGCGTCGGACATGACCCCGGATTCAAGAGGACCGAAGGCGATCGCCTCTAAACCCGTCAGTCTGATGGAGTTTCAACAATGGCTAACTGCGGTCGCCCAATTCCAGGAAATCTCCCCCCTGACCCCACTACAGGCGCGGCATTTGTTGTATCAACTGGGATTTTCTGACGAGGCGATCGCCCAGGCGCAAGTCTCCCCCTCCCAACCCGTGGAACGACCTTAGAACCGCCTCAGCGTCCATGTTTCCCCATTTGATTTTTTTACCCTAAAATTTAAAAATGCGGGTCTTCATCTTCCGAAAAAGGGACCTTAAGAGCAACATCACCGGGATAATCTCTAGTCGCCCCATCCACATCAACAAAATCAACACCAGTTTCCCATCCCAATGTAAATTGGGATGAGAAATTCCCGTAGACAAACCCACCCCACTGAGTGCGGAAGCGGCTTCAAAAATCGTATCGCTTAATTGGTATTTCTCCGGAACTAGACGGTTTAAAACCATCACCCCAACGCCGAACCAACTGATCCAGAGTACGGCCAAAACCGCCGCCCCTTCAATGCGTCGATAGGCTTCCGCTTGCCCAAAGGATTTACCATCTAACTGATAGCGCATCAGTTGATGGGGTCGCAGAGAAATCCGTTGAAAGTGCCAGAGGACTCCTTTATAAAGGGCCAGGACCCGCTTGATTTTCAGTCCGCCCACCGTGGACCCCGCAGCCCCTCCGATCGCCATTGCGACACTTAATAACAGTTTGGCACTAGCACTCCAGGTTTCCACCTTAGCCGTATTAAAACCACAAGTCGTCAAGGCAGAGACCCATTGAAACAGACTGTCAATCCACAGTAGGGAGCCCTGAAACCAATAGTTTTCTAAGAACAAGAGGACTACCCCTACCCCTAACAGTAGCCAGAGGGTGCGATATTCTTCCTGCTTCCACAACAGAGAGAACTGGCGATCGCGCAGTAGGCGATCGTGAATCGCAAAGCCGACTGCCCCGGCAATCATCATCGGCACAATCGCCAGTTGAATCACTGGAGAATAAGCGCTCATACTCTCCCCCGTCACATCAAAACCCCCCGTGGAAATCACGGTCAATCCGTGATTGAGGGCTTCCCACCAAGGCATTCCCAGTATCCCCAATACCGCAATACAAACCCCGGTGTAGAACAGATAAATTTTCCAAATTCGACGCACAGTTCCTCTCACCGTCAAGGCAATCCGCCTGCTGCGTCCTTCCGCGTTATAGAGTTGAAAGGGTTCGGTGGAGGGGTCGAGTACGGACAGGATCAAGACGATCGTTCCCACTCCCCCAACCCATTCCATAAAGGACCGCCACCATTGCAAGGAGTAGGGTAGTTCTCGGGGGTTGAGGGCCATTGTCAAGCCCGTACTGGTAAAGCCGGAAAAGGCTTCAAAAATAGCATTCCAGGGATTTTGAAACCGGATCAGGGTATCGGAGATGTCTGGGGAGGGGGCGAGATAGGAGGCAATTGCCAAAAAGGGAATCGCACCGACTAAGGGAATTAATCCCCAACTCAGGGCGACTGTAATCATCGCATGACGCAGGTGCGCTTCCTCGCTATCCGGATGAACGCTGCGATAGAGAAGTTGACCGATGCCAAAAGACACTAAGCTGGTCAATAAAAAAGGTGCGATCGCATAAAACTCCCGAAATGCAACGCAAACCCACAGGGAAACCAATGCCATGCCTCCGGGGATATGTAGCATCAAACCCACATCCCGCAGAATTGTTTTCGTATAGGGTCGTAACTTAATCAAATGCTTCTGTTATTCTTCGTGAACCATGCTGTAGAGATGTTGGGCGATAATCACCTCGGGGTTCACCAACACCTGCACTCCTAGCTTTTCAAACAGTCCTTGATGTTGCGATTGGTTAACCCGACTAATCAGGGTCTTAATTCCACTGTCTTTACCCAGAAACATGGTCATCAGGTTCACAGAATCATCCCCAGTCGTCGCCACCAACACATCGGCTTTGTCTGCGTGGGCCTCTTCTAACATCCCCCCGCCCGCAATATCTCCATGAAAGACTTCCACATCATATTTTTCCACAATCTTGCGCGCGCATTCCTCCGATGCCTCAATGATGGCTACCTTGTGCCCGTCATTCAGGGCTAATTCCGCTAAACTAGAGCCTTCAGGCCCCGCACCCACGATAATAAAATACATCAGCTTAGTTGCGATCGCTCCTTTCTGAATCCAGGGTAAGGCCCCTTCTGGCTCAAAAACCCAGGTGGCCCAGAGGAACATTTAACATTAATATTATGGGTAAAGACAAGGGCAATTGACATTCCACTAAAGTCAGAGGTTGGGTGGTCGTCCCAACTCCCCCTGACCCTGTAGAGTGGGATAAACTCTCACAGCAACAGAGAAGGTCTACAGAACACCCAGGGCGATCGAACCCAGGGAACCCGGGCGAAACTTTTCCCACTCCCACCCTATACTCTGCCTTGATAGCGAAACCACATGATATGTACAGCATCACCCAGATATTAATTTCCGACTTTGTTGAAAAACTGCGCCAAGGCTATTACCGAATGTATGGCGGATTGAAGCCCGACTATGCCGACATTATTGCCTGGGCTGGAGGCATGGCGTTAGAGAACATTGCCAACAGTGACGCCCTCTATCATAATGTCGAACATACCATTTTGGTTACCCTCGTCGGGCAGGAAATTCTCCGAGGGAAACACATCCGCGAAGGCGGTGTTTCTTGTGAAGATTGGCTGCATTTCACCATTTCTTTGTTATGCCATGATATTGGCTATGTGAAAGGAGTCTGCCGAGATGATAGTGAAGGCTTGTATGCTACCGGCATCAATGGTACAATGATTGCCCTCGATCCGGGCTGCACTGATGCCAGTTTGACTGCCTATCATGTCGATCGCGGAAAACTGTTTATTGAGGAACGGTTTGGGGGTCATAAGTTAATCAATTCTGAAGAAATTAAACACAATATCGAACTGACTCGTTTTCCCGTTCCGGCAGAGGCGGATCACCAAGATACGGTTCACTATCCCGGTTTAGTTCGTGCTGCCGATCTGATTGGTCAACTTAGTGATCCCCGTTATCTCAAGAAGATTTCTGGGTTATTTTATGAGTTTGAAGAAACAGGATTTAATCAAAAGGTCGGCTATCGAAATCCCGGGGACCTGAGAAAGAATTATCCTAAATTTTATTGGGGAGTGGTTCATCAATATATTAAAGATGGGTTAACTTGTCTGGAGTTGACTCAACAGGGAAAACAAATTATTGCTAATCTTTATGCCAATGTGTTCGTCGTTGAACATGAACCCCCCAAGCCGGAATAAGGGATTGAGGTGCGATCGGCAGATTCAAGGGGAGAGACTCCCTTAATCCCTCTTTCTAGGCGGTCCATTTCATGATATATTGAATATCGCGATCGGTCCAGTTCCTACTGGCCTGATTTTTTCTGGTCGTCCTGCATGATAACCGGGCTTAACCTCCCCATTGCCTGCTTAATTTCTATGTGAAATATAAGCAATTTTCCTCGTATAAAATTCCCCAAATTTTTATTAAAATAGGGTAATTTTATAGCTTAAGGGTGGACGTATTCGACTGTTCTAACATCCAATTGACCGAAACTTATCCAAATTCATCAAAGAAAAAAGGTTTATAAAAATGTTTAGAAATACCACTCAAGCATTCTACTCAGAACTCAAAGCATTGTTAGAGTCCCAATGAAACAGTTATGTGGGGCGATGTAGAACTCAAATCAGGGCGATCGCGTCTGATAAAAATCACCTCTCCCCGCGAACGAGTTGATATCATTCCGCATCTCCACTCTAACATTTTTGCTCAAATTGCCGCCACCTTTTGGGAAATGGCCGGTCGTCAAGACTTAAGATTCTTATATCACTATTTACCCCAAGCCCTTGACTTTTTTGAAGAGGAATCCTCCCAGGGTAACCGGGATGATTCCAGTTTAAAATCCTGGCATCTTAGCCAAGAACTTCAAAACATTGTCTGCATTTTAAACAGCGATTCCAGTAGTCGCGATGCGGTGATAAACTTATCGAAACCTCAATTAAAAAACTCAGAAAATCCCGGAAATACTGCCCAAAATTGGATGCAATTTTTAATCAGAAACGGGAAATTGCATCTAAATGTTTGTCTTCAATCTCATGATATGTTTTCCGGGACTTCGGGAATTAATCCCTTTGGTTTGAGCATTATTCAGGAGGCAGTCGCCTATTGGACAGGGACCGAAGTAGGTGAATTTTGCTGGTTCATCAGCGAATTGCATCTAGGCGATCGCCACCTCAACCAAGCGCAAAAAGTCCTAGACTCCCTCACCCCCAAAACCTTGTATGAATTTGGATTTACACCCCCTCAATTCACCACACCCTTTGCAGAAATAGATAGTACCCTATCGCGCTGGTTTGAGTTAGAACATCAAATGCGCCAAGGGTCAGTTAGAGTACCTGACGAACTCAGCAACATCTCCGATGACTTAGTTAGAAATAGCTTAGAACTCCTGTACATTTACAATCGACACCAGCAGGGAGATAAAACGGAACAAATCGCCCAATTAATCGCCCAATTGCCTCCAAACGACTTCAAACTCGCCACAATCGAGTATTTTGCCCGACTCTGGAACAACCTCGAAATCATTCCCTTGCAACCCCAAGAAAAAGACTACTTTGATTATTTCTGGCAAAGAACAGAACCCACTCATTCCTATTCCTTCTCAAGCATTTTCGAGTTATTAAGCACACTCCATTACAAGAAAACCCTAGTTTATAAAAATAGCTGGAAAAAACACGGAGAAGCCCTCGGCGTATTTGCCGGAATTTCCCGCAAATATGACCGACTCGAAACCATGTTTACCGAAAATGTTAAACCCACAGCGGACGAATCCGTACTCGATACCTTTGCGGATTTAGCCGTCTATTCCACCAAATATTTAACCTATCTGGCGGAACATTATCCCGAAATGTTTCAAGAGTTTATTCAACCCGATTCGGTAGCAGAAGACTTACAAACCTACTGGCATAACGAAGGATTCGACCCGACTTCTAAATTACTGACTCAATGGTATGAATCCTCCGAACAATGGCAGCAGATATCTAGTTATCAAGGCTGTTTTGAGGCGATTCGAGATGCTTATAAAGAACTAGAGGATATCTTTGTCAATAACGATTGGAGAGTCAGCGATCGGCGCAAATGTAGCTTATCCGCAGACTTGGCGATCGTCTCCCTGCACTATCTCGTCCTGGCATCCCAACAGGAACCGGAGAATTTCCAGAAATTTGCCGAGGCGATCGCCAATTTGTAAGTATCATAAGCCAGCAATCCATGATAGGATAAACAATTTGGCAAATCCGAACGAAAACCCGGGAAGGGCAACCCAGAACCAATCCGCGATCGGGGGATTCCCCCAGGCGAAGTTATTCAGAAGTTAGGGATGAATCATGGATCGATTTCGAGTAGAAGTAATTACCAAAACCCCCAATCCTCAGCAAGTCATTTATGCAGCAATGCACCAAGATTATAGCGAGGGATTTGTGTATGATGACCAAGATTCTTGGCCGTCCGAATCCAAATGTGGGGAACTCATCGTCAAGCGTCTTTTAGCCGGAGAACGGGGTCATTATGGACCGATTCGAGCACGTGGGAATTGTGTTCAATTGCGGCTTTTTTCCCCATAGCGTCATGCAGCAAATTAGGACTCACAGGGTCGGAATTTCATTCGATGTGCAATCTAATAGGTACACGGGAAATAGGATTATTGATGCTGCAAAAGGGATTAGAGATATTGAAGATGTGTTTTATTTACGTCCTGTTGGCTACTATAGCGATCGCCAGGGAAAACGCTATGAATATACCCAACAACAACGCGATCGCGATTTAGCTTGGTGTTTAGATGCCGCCAAACGCTATCAGGTTTTGATTGAAGAAGGGACATCAGAAGAACACGCCCGAGGCATTATTCCCTTTGATGTCCGTCAACACTGGGTTGTCTCCTTCAATGCGCGAAGTCTGATGCATTTACTCGACTTGCGCGCCAAACCCGACGCCCAACTCGAATGCCAAAAACTCTGCGATTTGATTTGGCCGCATTTTCAAGAATGGGTCCCCGCCATCGCAGAATGGTATGAGAAATATCGTCTCAAAAAAGGCCGTTTATCTCCCTAACTTCCAGACGGTATAGAGAGACAAACCCTCTCTCTATACCCCCGTCGATCCAAACCCATTTGCACCTCTTGCCGTTGCCAAAATTTCCGTAGTTGCCACTTCAATTTCAGGTCTTAAAACCGGAGTAATTGCCATTTGAGCAATTCTCATCCCCTTGAGGACCTGAAAAACTTCTTGTCCATGATTGATTAAAATTACCTTAATTTCCCCCCGATACCCTTCATCAATGGTTCCCGGCGTATTCAAAACCGTAATCCCCTGTTTATATGCCAACCCACTTCTCGGCCTAATTTGTGCTTCCGTCAAAGGCGGTAACTCAATCGCAATTCCAGTTCCAACTAACTTCCGTTCTCCCGGATGTAGCGTCACCTCCTCATTCGCCGATAAATCCATTGCTGAATCGTTATCATGGGCATAAGTTGGGATAATCGCATCCGGATGTAAGGGATAAATTTTTAGTTTCATCTTGGGCGGTTTCAGTGACCTTTTAACTCAGGACTTTTCTGGGGATCATCTCAATTGGCAATCCACCAGGTAAGCTGGACTCGATAATTTTAATCAATTTTAGGATAAAAATCAATAGGTCACTCTGGTAATTTTATTGATTTTTATCTCGTTATTTGATATAACAATCCCAATTAATAAAGGAGTATTCCCCAGGTTACGAGAGTTATCATTAAACAATATAGGTGGAGAACCTAAATGCCCTCAATTTCTCAGTTCTACGGTATTATTATTCGGATGTTTTATAATGACCATGCCCCCCCGCATTTCCACGCCGTCTATGGTGAGTATGAGTTAATCGTGGGAATTGCACCCATTACCATCCTGCAAGGAAAAGCACCGAATCGGGTTCGCTCAATGGTGTTAGAATGGACAGCATTGCATCAACAAGAATTATTAGAAAACTGGAAATACTGCCAAAACTCCCAAAATCCGTTACCCATTGAACCCCTCGAATAAAAAGTGATTCAATTATGCCTTATTTCATTCAAACTGTCACCCCAGAAGCCAATTATCACCTCCGCCTCCTCTACAGGAACGGAACGGTTATTGTGATTGACTTTTCTCCAATTATTGAGCGCGGTGGAGTGTTTTCACGATTATCCGATCCGGCATTCTTCTCGCAAGTCAAACGTTCAGAAGACGGTCGATTTATTGAGTGGCCGGGAGAACTGGACTTTTGTGCTGATGCCTTATGGTTTCAAGCTCATCCTGATGATAACCCGTTTATTGCTTCATCTTCAGCAGCATCTAAAGCCCTATAAACCGATGATTATGACCCTAATTTATTAGTCTTTTCTTCCCTGAACTGTTACCATGAATAGAAACGATTGGGTAGCTAGAAATTAATGGAACTGGAAGAACTTAGACCAACATGGGATGAATATTTTATCATGTTGGCAAAATTGGCGGCGATGCGGTCAACTTGCCTTGCTTTTCCCGTGGGTGCAGTGATTGTGAAAAATAAGCAAGTTGTGGCAACAGGTTACAATGGTTCCCCATCGGGTACGGCCCATTGTACTGCCCAGGGATACTGTTATCCCGGATTGAGTAGCTGTGCAGAAAGTAAGTCTTTGCCTTCGCGGGCGGTTCATGCGGAAGCGAATGCGATCGCCCAAGCGGCTAAACATGGAATTTCCACCGAAGGGTCCAGCATTTATGTCACCCTGGAACCTTGTTTATCTTGCTTAAAATTAATTATTTCTGCCGGAATTCATGAAGTGTTTTTCGAGACCGGATTTAACAGTGGAAACAGCCTGTTAGTGCGAGATTCGTTTATTCAGGATGGGTTAGTTACCCTCAAACAAATTCATATTTCCGAGGCGATCGCCCAAAAAGCCGCGACCTTTCTAATGAACCCAACCTCCGTAGCCACCCCATCCCTCCGCTAAAAGAATTAAGAATTAAGAGTTAACCCCCATTAATTCTTAATTCTTACCTGTCCTACGGACGATGACTGCGGCGAATTTCAGTGATTTGGTCCGCTAATTCTAAAATCGGTTCGGGCATATTCGGTCCCGTTAAAATAATATCAACGTGACTCGGGCGTTTTGCTAAAAATTCCAACACCTCCGCTTCTGGAATCAAGCCAAAACTAATGGCTAAACTCAACTCATCCAGAACCACAAGCGAATACTTTCCTTCAGTAACCACCTGTTGGGTATAGTCCCATAATTTCCGCAGAGAACCGGCCTCAATTTCATCTAACTCTGGCGTATCAATGCAACGGGGGAGGTCACACCGAACCCAATCTAAATGTTCTCCCAGTTGAACCGGGGCATCTGGACCCTGACCAATTCCTCCCTTGAGAAACTGGACCACCAGGACCGGGGTCCCCTGGCCGGAAATTCTTAGGGCCTGGGCCATCACACTGGTAAAAAAGTTGCGGTGGCTGCTGGTAAAAACTTGTAGCAACCCCTCCACCGCGTAGGGTAGACGACAAGGGGTATCGAGAGTGGGACTTTCAAGCTGTGCAATCATTGTGGCAATATTTCCGATGGGTTAAGAAACCGTAAAGGGTAGACCGACTCAAGGGCCAGGAAGTGAATTCGGGCCATCCAGTCGAGTCAATATGTAGTGTAGTGTAACCAGATTATGCCACGAAAAGACACTAAATGTACAAAATCCTGTGAAATGACCGAGGCGTGGGAACTTTGGGCAAAATTACGGAGAAATTAAGATTTATTCCCTGGGAAGGGGAACAGTGGTAGAGTCTATTTTGGGCCAACATGAGGAGTTTTTGTCGTGAGATTGGTAATTCTGGGAGGGCCAGGAGCAGGAAAAGGGACCCAGGCGAGTCAGCTATGCAGTCGCCTGAATATTCCTTGCATTTCAACGGGGGAAATCCTGTTTAAGGCGATCGCCGCCCAAACTGAATTAGGCAGGCAGGCGCAACCTTATGCAGAACGCGGGGAACTGGTCCCGGACCCCATCATGATTGAATTTATTCGCGAACAGTTAACCCAACCCTATACGCAAAACGGGTGGTTACTCGATGGTTATCCCCGCACCTCGTTCCAAGCGGAAGAACTGGATTTTTTACTAGAATCCTTGCAGCAAACCCTAGATTGGGCGATTTGGCTAAACGTATCCGATGCGGAGTTAATGCGCCGGTCCCTAGAGCGATCGCAGGCGAAACCGGAAAGAGGGCGTCCCGATGACGAACCGGAATTTCTGCGTCGTCGGATCCAGTTATTCCAAGAACGGACGACTCCCATCTTGGACTACTACAACTATGGCAATCGCCTCCTCACCCTCGATGGCGATCGGCCCTCGGCAGAAATCCATGAAGAAATCTGGAAAACGGTCAACCCTAACAAAACGCAATCCTAATCATGATTTGGCAGCGTCCTGATGGCCGATCCCCGGCACAACTGCGTCCGATTCGGTTTGAAAAAGACTTTACCCGCTTTGCGAACAGTTCCGTCCTGACCCGTTGTGGCGATACCCAGGTCCTCTGTACCGTCACCATCGAACCCGGAGTCCCCCGATTCCTCGCCAATCAAGGCAGTGGCTGGTTAACCGCAGAATATCGAATGCTTCCCGGTGCCACCCCCCAACGGCAATCCCGAGAATTCATGAAACTATCGGGACGCACCCAAGAGATTCAACGCCTCATCGGGCGCAGTTTACGCGCTGCACTGGATTTAAAAGCACTGGGAGAACGGACGATTCTGATTGATGCCGATGTCCTCCAAGCGGATGCCGGAACCCGAACCACATCGATTACCGGGGGATTCGTGGCCCTAGCCTTGGCGATCGAGAAACTGGTGCAAACCGGAGAGTTAGAACAATCGCCCATTTGTCGCCAAGTCGCCGCTGTTTCCGTGGGGTTATTTGAAGGTGAACCCTATCTGGACCTCAACTACCCGGAAGATGTAGCTGCGGATATTGATTTTAATGTGGTGATGAGCGATGGTTTGGATATTCTTGAATTACAAGGAACTGCCGAAGCAGGCAGTTTTAATCGCACCGAAC
Organism: uncultured cyanobacterium; assembly: GCA_963821735.1. Taxonomy (GTDB): domain Bacteria; phylum Cyanobacteriota; class Cyanobacteriia; order Cyanobacteriales; family Laspinemataceae; genus Laspinema. The sequence continues at coordinate 927,784 of CAWGFK010000055.1, read as the reverse complement.
TCAATCGCATTTTAGATATGGCTGAATCCGGAATTCAGGAATTAGTGGCAGCACAAAAACAGGCCATTTACGGCGCGAAAACGGGTTGCTATAGAGATAGCGAGCAAGATGCTCGCACTCCCAATTGTTCGGACTTAAAGCCATTATCAAAATTATTTAGTCCTATTCCTTGACTATCAACTGATTGATTTATCATAATGCCTAACGATGAATTGTCGGATGAATATGACTTTTCCCAATTAAGCGGAGGGGTCCGGGGCAAATATGTTGAGCGCTATCAAAAAGGAACGAATTTGGTCCTGCTAGATCCAGATGTAGCGCGTGCTTTCCCAACCCAGGAATCGGTGAATGAAGCCTTGCGGTTGTTGATTCAAATTTCTGAACGTTTACGAGAGTAAATGGAGTTTAATACTCCATCAGTTGAAATTGGAAGCATCATAGAGTTTTCCCATATTGCCGCAGTACCGGAGGAAGGGAAAACAGTGATTGTTCTTGTTGGATAAAAGAACGCCGTTTTAAAGACTGCAAGGCATTCAATAAATTCTCTGGGGATAAGGTTCCCGCTGCTAATAAGTCCGAAACTGATACAGAACCCGGTTGATTGGCTAAAGCAGAGAGGGCAATTTTTTCTATATCCGAGAGGCGATCGCACTGCTGCTGCAACACCGCGCTCAAATCTTCACCCAAAAACAGCGGTTCATATTGGAACGCTTCTGATATTCTACCATTAAACAACTCATCAATCATTGCAGCAAAAATTTTCAGCCATAAGGGATTGCCTCCAAAATAGGCGATCGCCTTTGAGAAGCAGTCCTCATCCGCCAACCCTTTATCTCGGAAAATTTGCGCTGCTGCTGGACCCAAACCCTGAAGATGGAACGAACGAATCGGAGTGCGATCGCCATTGAGTGCAGACAGTTCATGAGGCGGTTCCCAAGTAATCAGCAAGACACAACTTTGATGAGATAACTCCGCAATTTGTTTAAAGAATAAACTATAGCCTTCATATCCCGGTTGATAGTTCCCGGCGAGTTGTTGGTTGCTGAGAATAGACTGAACATCATCCAGGACAATCAGACAACGATTTTGGCGTAAATGGTCGAATAAAATAGCACGGCGATCGCTGACATCGGCGGGTAAATCTATCTGCTGTGGATGACAGAGGAATTCCAGCAGATTCGTTTCTAACAGTTCCACCGATGGGGAATACCTGAGACTGCGCCACACCACCGAGTCAAAGTCATCCTGAATTTGCTGCAATAATTGTACCGCCAACGCTGTTTTACCGATACCCGAGAACCCATGCAACACCACCAGACGAGGGCGATCGGTCACCATCCACCGTTCAAGCGTCGCCAATTCCTCCTCCCGTCCATAAAAAGGCAACAAATCCGGCGCTTCTCGTAAATCTCGACGCCGTTGGGATGGAGTAGGAGTTTCTTCATTCGGTGGTTGTGGCTGGGGAATTGTTGGTGGGTGAGGAGTGTTCCCACAGATGTTGACATTATTAATTTGTACAGAGTCTTTAGCCACATTTAGAAAGTTAGAAAATTGCAATCTTTTAAAAGTTGCTCTAACATTTGATTTTCTGATATCTTCCCCTAATACCTCTGAGAGAATTTTCCATAATTCTGACCCCGCATCCTTAACATGACCCTCACTACAGTTAGCATTTTCTGCGATTTGTGAGTATCGCTGACCTTGCCAAGCACCGCGCAAGATAGACTCTTGCAAATTGTCCAGATGTTTCCCCGTCTTGGTAAACACGAGTTCATCCGCAAATTTCAGCACTTTTTGAACGTCCATAGGTCAGGTACGAGTAGGGGTGGCAACTTTACCTATCTTATCCGACTTTATCCGACTTTGCAGACTTTATCCGACTATTTCCTAAGTAAACTACTTTACAAAGGTTATCAAAACCCTGACTTGAACCGACCTTTTCCGACTCGACAAATACCCGTTACATCCTAGATAATAGTTATATCGATAGGTATCTATCCTTAACTTAAATTTAGTCATACAAACATCACGCTATAGGAGGTGTAAGCATGATAAGACGGTTCATTGCCGCATTGTTAGTATTGACTGTTACATTCTTCGGATTTATCCAACCCAGTTACGCCGCTCCACCGTCGTACAATAGCGAGAGTTCAATGATAGAGAGTCAATATGATAATGGCTCTGAGGGCTAAATCTACTATCCCGTTGCTGGAACCTTACTCCGGCTAATGCGGGAGAAAAATTGATTTGCGAGAAAATTCCTGAATACCCCCTCTGGTTCGGTCCGATGAATGATGACCTTAAATCAAAGCGAAAACCCTGACTAAAATCTGGAGTTTTCACCGGGTTAGCGGCTAACAAGTGGGCGAAGTCATTAGAGGTTTATCTCTATCAGCAGGCGTTTTACCACTTCCGAAATATTTAAGAATAAACCCTGATGAGGCTACGGCAATCCTTTATCTTAGCATAGAATCGATTAGATTTACTAAAGATTAAATATGTCACAAGTCAAAGAATACAGCGAAAATTATGAAGACCTTGGTAACGGCTGCTACTTTGTTACTGTTGCGGCAAGAGTCATTGTTGGTCTAAATGACGATTGGGTGTATGGTCACAATGACATGCATCAAGAAATGACACTGCGAGCGGCCCTGGAGGAAGCTAGAAGAGACTTTGAGTACAATAAACGACGAAAAGAGCAGGGATATTATTAGTACAGCTATAACTATTCAGGGGGTAAAAGAGATACCGGCTCAGAATGCAAGACCTGACTTACGGTTCGCTCATTTTTAAAAAAGTAAAAAAGATGGCAATTTAATCCTCTCCTTATGAGGAGAAAACAAAAGAGCGTTCGTTCAAAATAGCACCGGAGTTAAAGGGAGAAAGACTTGTATTAAAAACGAAAGATGGAGTTGACCAGCTTTTAGTGTAAACTTACGGATTATTGTAACATCAGGACTCCTCAAGAGCCTGGGTATTGTAGCTCAACCCTTTGTAGTACAAGTAGTACAATCCGGATGAACAACAACGAAGAATTCAACGCCGAAAGAGTAGATGACATACCTGTATTACTAGCCATGTTGGAGCGGATGGGAATCCAAAAGCTACTAGACAAACACTTCATTACTCATGGGAACTGGCAAGGAATAAGTCTGGGAGGGGTAGCTGTAGTATGGTTGAGTTACATTTTATCACAAGGTTGACCATCGATTAAGCCACGTTCAGTCCTGGGTAGAAAATCGGATAGAGACCTTAAGTATTTCTACCGGGACTGCTATTTGAACTTTAATTTCAGTGATAACCGATTTCAAGCTGAATTCGATACCTAAGTGACACCTCACGTTCGGAAAAGTTTGAGCCAGAACTGGAGGGCAATCTCCTTCAAGTTTTTGACTTAAACGCCGATTGAGTCCGCCTAGTTACGACAAGCGCATCAACATACTGTGGCGTGAATGAACAAGGATTATTTCAATACGGCTACAGTAAAGACCATCGACCCGATTTAGCTCTAATTTAAGTGATGCTGGCCACCCTAGACCCCTTGGGAATGCCAGTGGGCACGGACATAGTAGCGGGAAATAAAGCCGACGACCCTTTATATTGTCCGGCCATTACCCGATCAGAGAGAGCCTGAAAAAAACTGGCCTATTGTATGTCGGTGACAGTAAAATGGGGGCGATGCAAACCCGACGGTTTATTCATGAAAAGGGAGAATATTATCTAGTTCCGTTGAGTGGCACTGAAATGAAGGAATCCGTTCTCACCAGTTATTTAATGGAGCGAGAACAGACGGAACAAGAATTAACAGCGGTTTATAGAGATTTAGACTCCGGTGAGCCGACTAAAATAGCGGAAGCCTTTGAAATAGAAGTCGAGCAGATGGCGGAGTTTGAAGAAAAAAAAATAACGTGAAAAGAGCGACATCCAGTATTCAGGTCAATCAAGATGGCTGAGGCTGCCCAAAAATCGTTAAAAGAGCGAGTCAAGAAGCTAAACTAGAACTGGACAATTAAATCACCCCAGGAAAGGTAAAAAAGGTTGATTGGTTTACCCGCTTACCAGAACGAAGTCGAAAGAATAATCGAAAAATATCAGGTAGAGGGATTGTTGAACATTGAGTATGCGACCGAGAGGAAAATATCTCAACGGAGAGCGTACAAAGGTGAACCGGCTCAAATCATTAAAGAAGATTTAGTCACTTTAAGTGTCCAGGTATTGTCCGAGGCTTTAAACCAAAAACTCACCAGTTGTTCTTGGAGAGTTTATGCGAGTAATTCACCAGCCGAGCAGTTGTCAGTGACTGATGGAGTCCTAGTTTATAGGGATGAATATTTATTGAAAAAGGGTTCGGCAGAATGAAAGGATTCCCTTTATCTTTGACTCCGATGTATTTAAAAAGAGAAGACCATATTACCGGGTCATCCGATTGCTTTCCATTGGATTAGGCGTTTAACACTTTTTTAATTTGAGATGCGCCGAAATTTGAGTAAAAATGATGAAAAAATTTAGGAATTTACCCCGGAAACCCCAAACGGAAAACGGCCACACCTAGTTCCGAACTATTTATGGCAGCCTTTAAAGAAATTACTTTGGTTTCGTTCCAATAGCTTTTGGAGGCAATCGCTATCTTACAAATTTTCTTCCATTCACCAACAAATTTTAATTCGTCTAAATATTTCCCTAAAGATTTATACAAACTTGGCCGACGATGAGGGGCCACCCCCTTCCACTTCGGGTGATCCTTTTGTTATGGTTTCCCCTCTCAGGGAGTAGGGTCAAAAATGAGCGAACCGTAAGACCTGAATCAGAGACTCCAGACCGGGCGTTCCTGCAACCGTAAAGATGTGACCACCGTCAGCAAACGTTCCACAAACTCGCTGTAATCGCGAGACCAGGAGCCATGACTCAAGTCACGCCAAATGACCGCCCGGGGGAAAGCGCGCTCAGCTGTATTATTATTCGTCAGATCGACCGCGTTCACCTCGACCAACTTCCACAAGGCCGGTTCGAGCTTTAAAATTTGCTGGCAGGTGCGTGCGGTTTTAGCCAAGGGCGTTTGCTCGAAGCTAGAATGACAAAGGCTCGCGGCTTCACTCAACAGATGATGAACGCTTTGACGTAGCCGTGCCATAGCAGCAGGGATTTGACGACTGGCAAGTAAATGTTGAAATGCGATACGATTCATAGCTGCAAATCGGCTTGCTTGACCTGAGGGTGAGTTTCTCTTTCTGAAAAAGCATGACGGCGATTTCTTGTTTCATTTCCGTTTCCGTCATGCGTTGCTTCAGCAGTTCATTAGGGATAACAATCTCATGGCTCTATTCCTCGCAAGGTTACTATTATAAGCCCTGAAATCAGCCCGGTTTCACATCAGTTAAAATCAGTTCGGATTTCCATGCTAGAATAACAGGCACAGGCTTGATTAATGGGAAACCAAATCTATGTCAATCGTTGTTAACTTGGCCAAAGAGGTAGAAGCTCGACTTCGCGAAAAAGCGGCACAGCAAGGGCGGGATGTTGCCTTAGTTGCGGCTGAACTCCTTCTGGCGTCTTAGAGTGGGAGGCAGAAGAAGAGCAAATGCGATCGCAGGTATTCAGGAGGTAGATGATTTTGAAGCCGGACGCTTTCGTTCATTTGATGAGTTTGCAGATGAACAACGTCGTGAAACTTAATTTGCCCGTAGATTGATGAAATATCAGGTTGAAATTTCTAGTGTAGCCGAAGCTGAAGCTGACCAATCATTCTTATCCTTGTCTCAGCGGGCCTCAACAGAAATAGCCACGCGCTGGTATCAAGCTCTCTCCAGGCGATCGCATCTCTATCGCAGATGCAAAAGCGTTCTCCTCTTACCCGAGAAAATATTTTAGCCAAGAAATTCGGCAGCTAATTTACAGTAAGGTCGTCAACTCTATCGCATTTATTTACCATTCCCGAAACCAGACAATTTCAATCGTTCGAGTCATTGATACTATCCACTCTGCACAACAAACCCTCGGTCAAAGCCCAGATGAATCAAAATACGAATAAAACTCATCTTTAAAAATCTTAGACCACAGATTACACAGATTTACACAGAATTGAATCCGTGGAAATCTGTGTAATCTATGCGTTCTTCCTCTCCCCCCTCCTCAAAATCCCCAACCCCGCCCCAAATTACGGAAGTTATCAAAATATTAATATTTTTTACAAAAACAACAAAAATATTGTTTTAATAGTAACCTGGATCGCAGTCGCCTAGGGTCTTTCGACGCTTCCTAGGAATTTGTACTTAAAAAAGTCACCTCTCAGAACCCCTGGAATTTTGAGATAATCAACAACAGCTTATCGCAGTCGCTCAAAACGCTGTATTTAAACCGAACAAGGGAGAACACTCAAATGAAATTGGCTTACTGGATGTATGCAGGTCCCGCCCACATTAGCACCCTCCGCGTTGCTAGTTCCTTCAAAAATGTCCATGCCATCATGCACGCGCCCCTTGGGGATGACTATTTTAACGTGATGCGGTCTATGCTAGAGCGGGAGCGGAATTATACCCCAGTAACTATCAGCGTTGTTGATCGCAACGTTCTGGCTCGGGGTTCCCAAGAAAAAGTCATCAATAATATCGTTCGCAAGGACGAAGAAGAAACCCCCGACTTGATTGTACTCACCCCCACCTGCACTTCTAGCATTCTCCAAGAAGATTTACAAAACTTTGTAGAATGGGCCAGATGGAGTCCAAAGGCGATGTCATGCTGGCAGATGTCAATCATTACCGGGTGAATGAACTCCAAGCAGCAGACAAAACCCTCCTCCAAATTCTGCAATTCTATATCGCCAAAGGTCGCAAAAAAGGGGAAATTGCGGAAGGCAAAACCGAAAAACCTTCGGTGAATATCATCGGCACGACAACCCTCGGTTTCCACAATCAGCATGATTGCATCGAACTGAAGAAGTTAATGGCAGATTTGGGCATTGAAATTAATGCCATTATCCCGGAAGGTGCTTCGGTTACTGAGTTGAAAAACCTGCCTCGCGCCTGGTTTAATCTGGTTCCTTATCGGGAAATTGGGTTGATGAGCGCCCAGTATCTCGCCGAAGAATTTGGAATGCCTTATGTGGATATCACGCCGATGGGTGTGGTGGAAACTGCCCGCTGTATTCGCAAGATTCAGCAGGTGATTAATGAGCAAGGGGCGAATGTGGATTATGAAGAGTATATCAATCATCAAACCATGTTTGTTTCCCAAGCAGCCTGGTTTTCTCGCTCCATTGACTGCCAGAATTTGACGGGTAAAAAGGCGGTGGTGTTTGGGGATAATACCCATGCCGCAGCGATGACAAAGGTGCTGGCGCGGGAAATGGGAATTCATGTGGTTTTGGCGGGGACTTACTGCAAATATGACGCAGACTGGTTCCGGGAACAGGTGAGCGAATATTGTGATGAAGTGCTGATTAGTGAAGATAATGGGGAAATTGGAGATGCGATCGCCCGCATTGAACCCTCGGCAATCTTTGGTACACAAATGGAACGTCACGTTGGCAAGCGTTTAAATATTCCTTGTGGGGTGATTGCCGCACCGATTCATATCCAAAACTTCCCGATTGGATATAAACCGTTTCTCGGGTATGAAGGAACCAATCAAGTCACGGATTTGGTTTATAACTCGTTTACTTTGGGAATGGAAGACCACCTGCTGGAAATCTTTGGTGGACATGATACGAAAGAGGTGATTCAGAAAACCATTTCTGCGGATTCTGATTTGAACTGGACCAAGGAAGCACAAGGAGAATTGAACAAGGTTCCCGGTTTTGTGCGCGGTAAAGTGAAGCGGAATACGGAGAAATTTGCCCGGGAACGTGGGTTCAGCCAGATTTCTTTGGAAGTGATGTATGCGGCGAAAGAATCTGTTGGTGCGTAGATTTGAGGGTTGGGTGGGGTGACCCACCTGGCGCAAATTAAAGCAAATTTAGAAGGGTGCGATCGCCTAACAGTTAAGAGAGGCGATCGCACCCTTCTAATTCATCCAAACTAAACAGAGGTTAATTATTCTGGAGTGCTTCCGGAGTCCCCGCAGGAACATCTCCTCGACAGATAATCAAGGTACTCAAATAATCAATCTTCTCATTTTTCTGGATTATCAAAATGCCTAAATTTAGTTGCTTTTCGCAATAAAAGTAAGCCTCTAAGTTGTGTTCGACAAAGGCAACAATTTTGAACACTCGGGCGTTTTGTTCAATGCCAGTAAATCGAATAAAAAACTTATGAACCCCCTTAATTGAATTCAACAGTTGGTCTAGTTGAAACATAATTCGTTCCGCTTGATCTGCGGGAATGTCGTCAATTTTGAGGGTGACATTGAGTCCCCAAAACGCATCTTTGTCCGGATGTTGCGACCAATTATCGACAATGCCCGTAATCATTTTAGAATTGGGCATTTTGATAATTGATGCTGATTCAAATATTCCCAATTTGGTAGTTCTTAATCCAATATCTACAACTTGGACGAAACCTTCTATCTCGCTAATTTTCACCCAATCCCCGGATCTGTACAGATTATCCACATAGATAATCACCGTACAACACCAGTCATAGATAATATCTTTGAACAGTAAACCCAGTGCTACCCCAGCACCCCCGAGTAATCCAATCAGCGCACCAGCAGAGGCTCCTAATAAAACCTCGCTGGCTTTAATTACGACAATGACAATTGCTGCGGTTTGGAAGAGTCTCGGCAGGTAAGGGACGAGCAAATCATCCAGATCCGTTTCCGTATGAACGGTTAAGTAGTGGAGGATTTGTCCTAATATTGGTGCTGAACGGTAAATAATATAGGCAGCAATGACAATGGTGGTAAGTGTGAGGATTTCCTCAAAAAATACTTCTAAATCAGGACTGAGATAATCAGTGAGGGTAAATTTTACGACCCAGAGTCCCGCTACAAAGATTAACCAACTTAGGGGTTGTTTGAGAATCGCGATTAGCTCATCATCGAGTTGGGTTTCAGTTCCCCGAGTTAGATGTTCAATGCGACTGAGGATGAGGGAAGAAAAGACTTTCCTCAAAAATAGAGTGATGGTGAGGATGAGCACAATCAGAAGAATTCGCCCTAATGGAACCGAGGCGATCGCCAGATTAGAATCAAATAGAGAAGATTGGATAGTATTCCAAAGCTCTTGCATACTTTACCCATTCCAAGGGTGAAAAAGATTTATTCAGTCAATTCTCTTCGACGCGGGAACAAACTCCCTATCCCTGATTGGCACTGTTATAGCACTTCTTCTCGATAAAAATCAAGATAAAAATTTGTCTAGGGGGTAAATTTTCCCTTCCTCTTTCTACGGGTCAGACTTTTAGCTTTTTTGGGGAAATAATTCTACATTTAATTTACTGCAAGTGTGAACTTTATACGGGTCAGGTTTCTCAGTTTACAATCCAATGATGAGTGAGGTGAGGGTGGCGATCGGAAAATTAAATGTTGAAGGAAGTTGTAACGCTAGTGAGGTGGCTGTGATTTTGAGGCAGAATCATCATAAAATCTTATCCAATAATCTGCTTTATCCGAAACTCTCGTAATTCGACTTATCGAGCTCTGGGTAACCCATTGGAGTCGAATTTTAGGTAAAACCCAGTTTTTACAAGATGCTTGATAGAATTGGAAATTTCCGAAACCCTAGTAGTTTAAATCAGGACATTACCAACGGTCTATTGATGAGTGCCAACGGGGTAGAGACAACTAAAATCTCCATAAAAATAGCCAAAGGGTCAACTTAAGTCTTATGATTATAAAAAATGGCCTCTATCCTCTATCCTCTATCCTTTAGGCGCTAGGTATCTATAGAACCAATTTTTGTCGGCCCCTCGCTTCTCTAACTTCTTCATAAATTTGATAAATTGGAGGACAAATAACCTTGAGTGAACCGAAAATTTACCCCTCAGTTCCCGCCGATTATGATAAACCGTGGAAAGAAGCCCTTTCTCTCTATTTTGAACAGTTTTTATCCTTCTTTTTCCCAGAACTGCATAGTCAGATAGACTGGACTGTGCCCTATCGTTCTCTGGAAAAAGAACTGATGGAACTGGTGGGGGACTCGGATGTTGGGACTCAATTTCCTGATAAATTGTTTGAAGTGAAACTCATCAACCAACAGACTGTATGGATTCTGATTCATGTGGAAGTGCAGAGTCAAACGGATCCCGAGTTTAATCAACGGGTCTATCGGTACAACTATCGCGCTTTTGACAAATACAACAAACCCGTTGTGAGCGTGGCTATTTTAGGTGATGATAGTCCATCCTGGCGTCCCACGGAATATTCCTATAGCTTGGATGGGTATCGACTCCGGATGGAATTTCCTACAGTTAAACTGTTGGACTATGAGAGTCAGTGGGAAGCGTTAGAATCGGAAGAAAACCCGTTTGCGCTGATGGTGAGGGCGCATTTAAAAACCCAAGCGACTACCGGGAAGATGACCGAACGCCAACAGTGGAAGTGGACGCTAATTCGCTCCCTGTTTGAAAAGGGTTATACTAGAGACGAGATGGTAAATCTTTTTCGGTTTGTGGACCGGATGATGAGCCTACCGAAGGAACTGGAACAGCAATTAAGAACTCAAGTGATTCGCTATCGGGAGGAAAGACAAATGCCGTTTCTTAGTCCAATGGAAGAACTGATCCAAGAAGAAGCGCGGGAGCAGGGACGTCAAGAGGGACGCCAAGAGGGAATAGTGGACAACCTGCGACAGAATATCCTCAAAATTTTGCAAATCCGGTTTGGGGAATTACCACCGGAAGTCCTAGAAGCGCTTAACGGGATTGAAGAGATGGATATCCTCAATCCGCTATTGGAGCAGGCGATCGCCACCCCGTCCCTCGCCGAATTCCAAGTTTTGTTGACTTCGGTGAGAACATCAGTTGAATAAACAGGGAAATCTACATCCCATGTCACTATCCATGCAGTTTAGGACACGGCACTGCCGTGTCCCTACCTTTTAAAACTGGAAAACCGAATTTAAACTCAACAGGTTATGCCTGATTTTCAGATTTTTCCGCTTCAGGTGGAGCCTCAGAAATTACCTCATATTCAATGACACCTTGAGGTTCGGAAACCACTTCAGGTTCTGACACCACTTCCGATTCCGGCAGGACTGGAGTAGCGGTTGATTCTCCTCTGATTTCAGCGACCCGATCGCGGGTTTGATTCGCTACTTCACTGGCTTTTTCTCGCGCTTGTTCAGCAAAAGATACCGTACCTTCTCGCGCTTGTTCAGCAAAAGATACCGTACCTTCTCGCGCTTGTCCTGCGACTTCTTGCACTTTACTTTTTGCTTGCTCAGAGATATTTTGCGCTCCCTTAATTAACCCGCGCAAATCTCCCATTGTTTTGCTATAGTCTTCTTTGAGCAATTCCCCGACTTTATTCAGTTTTTGATTCATGCCATCGGTGTAGGGTTGAGGCTCTTGAACCGCTGTATCAATGGCAATAATTCGCTTACTCCCCATACTAGCAATATCTTCCGGGGAGAGTAGATAAGTGCCTTCTACCGCACCGCGCCAACCGCTAGATTTATAAAGATAACCGACCACAGCCCCAGTCTGAGTGGCAATGATATAATCGCGCAATTCACCTGCCGTATTCCCGCCATCAGTCAAGACTTCATGACCGATAATCGGAGGACTGATTTCCGGAGATTTTTCCGGTTCTTCTACCTCAGAATTAATGTTGACTAAAATACTATTACTATCCGCGCCAATACTATAAATTTGCTCCCAACTAAAGGAATGTTTTTTCACTCCTAATCCTAGAACGCCGCCTGACTTGCAGGAAAATCCGACAACGTGATGAGATTTTGAATTGAGCCAGAGTTCATCAAGGCGGCCTACTTCTTCTGCCGTCCCGCGATCGATGACGCGACGATTAATCAACTGAGAATACTGAATCACCTGTTGTTCGATTGCCATGTTAAAAGTCCTATAAATGATAAACTCATCCGTTGTGGGGATGATTGACATTCAGACGCCTGAGTGCACCGGGCTAAAAGTTAGGATGCCTTGCCAACAAACCCTTGGATTTTGATAGTCTGCTACAAGAATCAATGCCTAGGAGTCATGCGATTTACCCGGCGGGGTAAGTGGTAGAGAAGGGAGTAAAGTAGCTCAATGCGATCGCACCGTTTCATGGCTCATTCCCTCTCGTCTCTCTAATACTTGATGAACCGATCCTAACAAAATCCTAGAGGGATCCGCCGCTTATTCAGGATGGATAGCCCTTTTTCGCCACTTCAGATTCCAACGAAGTTTGGGGGAGGGGGATAGGTTTGGTGACATCCTCCGCAGTCACCGTATCCGAATCCGGTTCGGGTAGACGCATTGCCGACTCCAATTGTTGAAAGTCGGATGAGATTTTAGACTGATATTTTGACAGATTAATTTGGATTTGTGGACCCGATCGCGCCAAAGAAAAAATCACCCCATCTTCTGCGGTCACTTGAGTAATGGGAGACCCCTTCATATAAGTCCCATTGGTGCCGAGATTAATAATTTTCCACTGGAGACCGACCCGTCGCAACTCTACATGATGGCGAGAGACCACAGCACTATAGAGTACGACATTGTTATCCGTCGCCCGCCCAATCCGAATTACAGATTCGTTGTCAAATTTCCAACTCTGAATCGGTGTGGACTTAATCGGATGCAATAAAGTTAATGTAATCACAGGAGCATCCCTATTCAGTAGATCTACCTTTGATAACAAAGGTTTAAGGTACAGTCGCAACAGGGTCCTTAAATTTCCCGGGTTACAAAAAGGACCTATTTAAAGATACCCCTGTCACCCTGCCTTTTTTCAAGTCTCATGATCTCCCTTCTCAACAAGACAAGGGATTTCGTCTAAACGGGAAGAGAAATCCAGGGGGAATGGGACTGGCTAACAAAACCCCCCGCCAGACTTAGAAAAAGTTGGCGGTGAGTCTGTCAACGGGGAAAAAGGGGGTCAATGACTAGCCCGGGGTTACAGCAAAGGTTAGAAACCAGGTTTTGTCACAAAATCTCTGGTCCTTATAGCCATCCTAAATGATTTTTAACCTCTGCCTGTGAGCCAGATGTGAAACCTCCAGCATCTGGATCAAATGTACAGATGAGAGTTTGAACTGTAGGTCCTGGACCTAACGGCAGACCCGGACTGTGATAGCACCCCAGAAAGGGCAGACACTCGGTTTGTTCTCCCCCGGATTTAATCGGGAGCAAATCCAGGGCCGATTTTATAGACCCTAGGACAGTTGGAAAATAAAGGTGACCATATCTCCCTTACCCAAAGCAATGCGATCGCCCGCACGCAAAAGCTGGCGATTTCCTTTCGGTAACGGCAGATTATTCACATAAGTCCCATTAGAACTGCCCACATCCTCCAGAAAGAAATTAGTTCCCTCCACACGGATATCCGCATGAATGCGAGAGACCACCTCAGAATGGGGAAATCCCGACACATCCACATCCGGGGGAACCAGATCATTGGGTTTGCCAATGTGAACCACCGAGAGAGTCGCGGGTAATTCCACCGGGGTATTGGTTTGAACGTGAAACAGTCGTGCCTGGGGCATCGCCTGAAGTTGAGTTGCCGAACTGGATGCAACCGGCGTGGCAACCGGCGTCGGTGCCGGAGTGGGGTCCGGAGTAGCAACCGGAGTCGGTAACGGAGTGGGGTCCGGAGTCGGAAGCGGAGTGGGTGCAACCGGAGGAGGAGTCTGCGCTTCCGGTTCCGAGGTGGAAAATCCAGCTAGGGGGTCTGGGGATACCAAAGGTTCCGGGGGGTCCAACTCTGGGAGTGACCCCGTAGAGGAACCCGAAGCGGTAGAAACCACTGTCGGCAACGCTTCTGGGGATTCAACGGAGGAGCTTTCTTCCGCAGTATTGACCTGGAGATTATAGCCACATTGACCGCAGAAGGCGGCATCAGTTTGGACCGTTGCGCCACAGGAGGGGCAGTTCATGGTGGCAGGCAAAGGAGTCAAACAAGCCTCACATTGGATGGCTCCATCGGGATTTTGGTGGTTGCAATTCGGGCAAACTATCATCTTCGTTAAGTTCTCGCTGCGATACGATCGGAGAAAAGACGGGTTTAAACTGCTGCTATTGCGGCGGTTCAATCGCTTCAGGAGAGCATAGCAACGAGCGGTTGATAGCGAAAGTCCATCGGACCTCTGGTCTAATCAGGCCGCCGTGCCATAAAGGATAGACCGTTTAGACGGTTAACTCCCGTCCTGCCGGTTCATCTAATAGCCACGATAACTCGCCTAAAGGCTGAATCAACCGCGCCGGGTAAGTTAGAGGGTCAGCTTCGGCGGCGAAAATTTGTTCGAGGGCTTGTTGTTTGGAGGCTCCTGCCACCAGAAAGAAGACATTGTGGGCGTGGTTAATTAGGGGAACGGTAAAGGTGATGCGGGGCTGTCCGTCTTTATTGCCTACGGTGACGAGGCGATCGCGCACTTGTAAGGCTTCGGTATGGGGAAACAGGGAGGCCGTATGAGCGTCATCGCCGATTCCCAGCAAAATGATATCAAAATTGGGGAACTCTCCCGGAGAAATGGCAAAGAATTCTTGCAAATGGGCCTCATGGCGCTGGGCATCCGTAGCCGGATCTTCTCCCTGGGTGGGAATCGGGTGAATATTGGCGTTGGGAAAGTTCACGCGATCGAGCCATGCTTGACGTGCCATGAGCTGATTGCTCTCGGGATCCGTTGGGGGGACATAGCGTTCGTCCCCCCAAAAGATGTGAATTTTTTCCCAGGGAAGGTTCAGGGTAGCGAGGGATTCATACACAGGTTTGGGGGTGCTGCCACCTGCCAGGGCGATGGTACAGCGATCGCTCTGTTGAATCGCTTGGTCAATTTTCCCCCGCACCAGTTCCAGCGATCGCTCCACTAGGGCAGTTTTATCGGCTAAGACTTCGACGTGATGATTCATCCGGTTGGATTAAAATGAAAGTTTTCCAACCTATTTTAAGCAATCTAGTCAAGAGGGGATGGGGGAGTTGGGGAGGATGGGGAGGATGGGGAGGATGGGGGAGTTGGGGGAGATGTTCAACATTTCGACTTCAGGTGTTATCCTCTTTTGTTCGTAGTCACGACTTCAGTCGTTGCCGCGTTACTTGGCTGATGCCAAGTAACGCCCCGATATCAGGCTTAAACTCCAGTTCCCAACCCAGCAGGCGGTGGACCCTCAGATTGCTCGTGTTATGGCATCCGCCATAACACGAGAGCAACGACTGAAGTCGGGACGTTGAACGAACATCTCCCCAATCTCCCCAATCTCCCCAATCTCCCCCATCTCCCCCATCTCCCCCTCTCCACCCCCCCATCTCCCCCATCTCCCCCATCTCCCCCATCTCCCCCATCTCCCCAATCTCCCCCATCTCCCCCATCTCCCCCATCTCCCCATGCTTTCTCACCCCAATCCCGATCGCCTGATTATTTTTACCCGCCTTCCCTATCCTGGAACGACTAAAACCAGGCTGATTCCGGCATTGGGGGCATTGGGGGCGGCGCAATTGCATCGGCAACTGGGGAAACATACCCTAGCTACCGTTCGAGAGGGGTTGCAGCAAAAGATGCCGAAACCGATCGCGGTGGAAATCCGATTTACTGGGGGAACCCGGGAACAGATGCAGGGGTGGTTGGGGGAAGAGTGGGAGTATCAACCCCAGTCTGAGGGAGATTTGGGCGATCGGCTCAAAGCTGCGTCTCAGGAGGCATTTGAGGCGGAATGCTCGCGAGTGGTGATCATTGGCACCGATTGCCCAGATTTGGATGCCGGAATCCTCATGCAAGCCTTTGAATCCCTGCAATCCCATGACTTGGTGTTAGGACCGGCAATGGATGGGGGATATTATCTAATTGGACTGTCTCGGTTCATTCCGGAAGTCTTCCAGGGGATAGCTTGGGGGACTGGGGAAGTTTTGGCCCAAACCTTGGCTGTGGCGAGTTCTGAGTCTCTGACTGTGGCGCAGTTACCGGAACTCAGGGATATCGATCGCCCGGAGGATTTAGCTGAATTAGGGTCCCGATTCTCCCTGAAACCCAACCGGGGCCAAATCTCAATTATTGTGCCGGTTTTGAATGAAGAGGCGCGGATTGGGTCTACTTTAGAGGCAGTGGGTGGTCTTTCGGATGTAGAAATTATTGTCGTGGATGGCGGTTCGAGCGATCGCACCCGGGAGATTGCGGCATCTTATGGCGTTACCGTTGTCCGTAGTGAACCGGGGAGAGGGCGACAAATGAATCTGGGGGCTGCTCAGGCAACCGGGGAAATCCTGCTATTTTTACATGGGGATACTCGGTTGGGGTCCGGATTTGAGACAGAGATTCGGCGCATTTTGGAGTCACCGGATGTCGTGGGGGGAGCGTTTGAATTGAGGATTGAGGGGCCAGGACCCGGGTTCCGGATGATTGAATGGGGGGTGAAGTGGCGATCGCGCTGGGGGCAGATGCCTTATGGGGACCAAGGAATTTTTGTGCGCGCTGCCACCTTTTGGGAACTGGGGGGATTTGCCGAGATGGGGATCATGGAGGACTTTGAATTTGTGGGGCGCTTGAAACGGCGTGGAAGACTGGCGATCGCCCTCACCCCCGCCTTTACCAGTGCCAGACGATGGCAGAAATTGGGCATTCTGCGAACAACTGGGATCAATCAACTGATGATTCTGGGATATTATTTGGGGATTTCACCGACCCGTTTAGCGCATTGGTATCGCACGCAGCAGTAAAATAGGGAAAGATCAGGTAAAGCCTGTGGTCCGTCTTGGGTCAACGCCCCCAATCCATCCTCCTGTCCCGGCATGGTTCAACCGAAGCGCGCTCTCTTGGGTTGGCTTTTACCTCCCGCCAAAAACGACAATAAATTTTGGGTAAACTTTACACAGTTGAGGTTAAAATTACTGGGATTTAAGTTTAAACTTAAATCGGAGGATTCAATCAATCACCCTTTAACTGTGTGACCTCCAGTGAAACTCATTTGATGAGTCGCCAAACCTGGCCTCTTAATAGGATCATAAGGCAATCAGGATGAGCCGATTACCAGGAGGAGTGTAAGGGTTAAGACTGAATCTCCTTATGCATTCCACTGGTTTCAGGGACATCTCGAAACCGAGGTTTCCTTGTCCCCAAACCCGAAATTCAATTAACTTCATCCAGCGGGTAAAAACACATCAGCAAACGAGTGGAAAGAGAAGAGAGAAAATTCCCCTATATGGGGTAATATATCGGGAAAATTATAGGAGAATCATGAATCAAGAGTCTGTAGCTTCAATGTCCCTAAAAGTAATCGGGGTGATTTTAATTGTATCATCACTGGTGGATTATGTACTATTAGCCATTCCCTTTCAGCCCGGATCGAGAGAATGGCAGATTGCTTATGCAGCTCAAGTTGTAGAACGAGGAATTATTCCCTTAGTCGGGATAGCGTTTTTAGTAACGGGGTCTTGGATGGATCGGGCTGAAGGGGGTGGTGCCCCTAAACGCAACCCGTTCCAAGATTTGAGATTTTGGGCTTTTGTGTTGTCTACAATTCTTGGGGTGGTATTTTTAGTTGTATTTCCCCTGCATTTGAATAACGTGCGGCTGCAACGCTCTGATGCTTTGCAGCAAATCCGAGAACAAGCCAGCCAGACCGAAACTCAAGTTTTAAGCCAACTTGAGAACGAGAATGTGGAGAGCGAAATTCAACAACGCCGAAGCGCGATCGGGGAACAAATTCGGCAATTGATCTCGAATCCCGACCAACTGAACGAAGCCCTACAAAGTCCGGACGTGCCGCAACAAGAGAAGGAATTACTGGAACAATTTCAGCAGAATCCCCAAGCTTTGGATCAGTTTCTCAACCAACAATTCAGTACGGATAATCTTCGGACTCAACAACTCACCCAGATTCGCTCTCGTCAGCAAGAAGTGGAAAACCAGGCCAAAACTCGATTTACCAAGTTAGCCGTGCAAACTGGGATTAGCAGTTTGTTGTTATCTGTGGCTTATAGCATTATTGGCTGGACTGGGTTAAAAAGTATGGGGAGTGTCGGGGGAGGACGACGTAAATCGATGGGTCGTTAGAAGAAGAAATTGGCGATCGCCACTCAGGCATCACTCAGGGATACCCAGTCAAGTTGGGAAGTCAGCTTGCTCTCAATTCTAGTCAAGTCTAAGTCTTGTAATTTGGAGAGGTTGCCCTCGTTACAATCGTCTCGGTTAAGTTACGATTAGGGCGAAATGGGTGCGTCAGGGCGCTTCACCGAGTGCAACCCTTTTGCCCTGAAAGGGTGGTGTGGTTCAAAGAACTGGCCGATACCGGGGTCGCAGACAAGTTTTGATCGCCGATCGCAACAACTATTCACAATTCAGCCGATTATTGGCAATTGCCCCCCATGTTCTCGATTTATATCCTGACCCATAACGAACAAATTGATATTGCTGCTTGCATCGAGTCCGCCATGCTGAGTGATGAGATTATCGTGGTGGACTCGATGTCAAGCGATCGCACCGTGGAGATTGCCCGTCAGTATCCGGTACAGGTGGTTCAGCATCCTTTTGAAAGTCACGGCAAACAACGGACTTGGATGCTGCAAGAACTACCCACCCAGCATGAATGGGTTTACATCCTGGAAGCTGATGAACGGATGACTCCTGAACTCTTTCAGGAATGTCTCGATGCGATCGCCAACCCAGGCGAGCTCATCGGCTATTATGTCGCCGAGCGCGTCATGTTTATGAACCAGTGGATTCGATACAGCACCCAGTATCCCCGCTATCAACTGCGTTTATTCCGCAAGGACAAGGTATGGTTCACGGATTACGGACATACGGAACGGGAAGTCTGTGACGGTCCCACGGGATTTCTGACAGAAACCTATCCCCACTACACCAGTAGCAAAGGATTGAGTCGCTGGTTGGACAAACACAACCGCTACTCCAGTGATGAAGCTCAAGAAACCCTGCGCCAACTGCAAAAAGGAGAAGTTTCCTGGAATAATCTCTTTTTTGGGCGATCGGAAGTGGAAAAACGCCGAGCACTCAAAGATCTCTCCCTCCGCCTCCCCTTTCGTCCCCTGTTGCGCTTTATTTATATGTACTTGATGCTCGGGGGCATCCTCGATGGACGTGCCGGATTTGCTTGGTGTACCTTACAGGCATTTTATGAATATCTGATCTTGCTCAAAGTGTGGGAACTCCAAAATATGCCCACCCCTGAGTTAGACCCCCAACCCACCAGCAATGCCACCCCATCCCAATCCTCCTAATGCTTTTAGGGTCTCGGTGCGCTCACGACAACCGGCAGGGGTTCTAATCTCTGCCGGTTTGTTGATCGGACTCCAGAGGGGACTGGGGTCTGAGGTTAACCGGAAAGTTTTTTTAATCCAGATGCCAGTCATTTGGCAATAATTCTTTACAATTTACTAGAGAAGCGCCTGCGTTGAACTTGACACTTTCTTAGCTCAGGGCGCAGGGTATAGTATCAGAAGATACTCCATGCTTTTTCCGTTTCTGCAAAGAAACCGGGACCGATTCAGCCTTGGCTCCCTCAAGCCGACTCAGGGGCTAAACAGCCCACAAGAGTGCTAACCGAAAAAATCATGGTTTTGTGGCGATTCATTCTCTGTGTGTGTCATCCCTCACCGTTGCTGACTCCCCCAGAGGATTTTGCGGAAAGGAAGGGATCCGTGGCCGGACGCAGACGGTTTTTTGGAGACCGAAAATGATACGGTTTGTTGATAATCAAGCAGTTAAAAGTGGCGATCGCGTGATGTTTCCGAACAAAAGGAGAGTGGGTAAGCTGTGATCCAACGCCTTAAACAAGACTTAAAAAATGACCTGATTGCTGGACTGTTGGTCATCATTCCTCTAGCAACCACCATCTGGCTGACGATTACCATAGCTCGATGGGTGATCGATTTCCTGACCAGTATTCCCAAGCAGCTTAATCCCTTTGACAACCTCCACCCGATTTTAGTCAACCTGATTAACTTAGGAGTCGGATTAGCCGTTCCCCTCCTGAGTATTTTGGTGATTGGGTTGATGGCACGCAACATCGCCGGACGATGGTTGCTCGACTTGGGGGAACGAGTGCTGCAAGCGATCCCCCTAGCGGGTTCGGTTTATAAAACCCTCAAGCAAATTTTAGAAACCGTCCTCAAAGATTCCAATGGGAAATTTCGACGGGTGATTTTAGTCGAATATCCGCGCAAAGGAATCTGGGCGATCGCCTTTGTAACTGGGGGTGTCGCCGCAGAAATCCAATCCCACTTATCCGGGGGAGTGGTCAGTATTTTTATTCCCACCACCCCTAACCCCACCAGTGGGTGGTATGCTGTCGTTTCTGAAGAAGAAGTGATCAACCTCTCCATGTCCGTGGAAGAGGCCTTTAAAGTCATCGTCTCCGGTGGCATTGTCAGCCCGCCCATGACTGGACCCTTGCCCCTGCCTCCATCGAGCGATCGCAAGCTACAGGAACTCAGAACCGAAGTCAAACGCCAGACCCTCGTTTCTGAAGAAGAAAAAGAATATATCTAAACCCACCCAAGTTAACTCCTCGCCTTATGAAAGCTCAAAGAGTCGCTCGTGAACTCGCCCTGCTGAGTATGAGTCAGCTGAGTTCCAACCTAGAAAAACTCAGCGCTCAACAACTCTCCGATCTAGTCCTCGCTGCGGTTCGCACCCTCACCAATGAAGTTCACGATATCCTAGAAACTGCTGCGGCAGAACTCAAACGCAGCAACGATCGCCTCCTAGGCAGCGAAATTCAAGCCACCACGGTGCAAAGTTCTCGCACAATGGTTTATGAAGCCGTAGAACTCACCCAAACCGCCATTAACCGCGTGGCAATGGCAATGGAATTGCCTGAGTTTCTGCAACTGACCAACCAAAAAGAAGTTAAGGCGTACACCCTAGAAACCCTAACCCTAGTCAACGCCCATCGCGAAGAAATTGATGCCATCCTCCAACAGGCGATCGTCAATTGGCAACTGAATCGAATTGCTCGCATCGATCGCGATATCCTGCGAATTGCCGTGGCTGAAATGCGCTATCTCGGACTCCAGGAACGCATCGCCATCAATGAAGCGGTAGAATTAGCCAAACGCTATAGCGGTGAAGATGGCTATCGCTTTGTCAATGGCGTCTTGCGTCGAGTCACCGAACAGTTTCATGAGAAGGTGACACAAGAATAATCTATCCCCCGTTGCTTCAAAACCAGACTGTCTCCATCCTGGACTCGGGAGTAAAACCCGGGCCTTATGGCTTCAAAAATCTCTACCCTACCCTCTAAAATAGTCGGCAAAGCTCTCTTCAGGTAAGTGCTATGGTGTTTAATTGGTTCCGTCGTCAGTTCAACGAAAAAGAACAAAAACAAGAACAAGAACAGGCTATAGAACCGACTGCAAAGCAGCCGGAATCTGATGCTGAGGAAACGACCCCAGAAGTTGCCGAAGATTACCTGAACTGGGCTAAAGCTGCTTATCAAAATATTCAAAAGCAACAGGTTTCTTCTGAGGAAGAACCGGAAGCTGAGGGAGAACTGGAAGCCGGGGAAGAACCGGAAGAACTGGAAGCCGGGGAAGAACCGGAAGAACTGGAAGCTGAGGGAGAACTGGAAGCCGGGGAAGAACCGGAAGAACTGGAAGCTGAGGGAGAACTGGAAGCCGGGGAAGAACCGGAAGAACTGGAAGCTGAGGGAGAACTAGAAGCTGAGGGAGAACTGGAAGCTGAGGGAGAACTGGAAGCTGAGGGAGAACTGGAAGAACCGGAACCCGAGGCCGTTCCAGAGGAGGTTATAGAACCGGCAGCGGCTCTTGCTATCGAAACCTCAGAACAGACGGAAACTTCAGAACCGGAGGTTCCAGCACCGGCTCCGGTGTCATTCCTGGCACGGGCGGAGGCGGAACGACAGGCGAGAATGCAGCGGTTAGAGGAAACTGCTGTGGAGGCCCCGGTAGAGGAAGACTTCAGACGGACCCCGACCCCGGGACAACCGGAGATTGAAGGGACAGAAATTCCGGGATTGGCGTTTGATGAGGGCTTTTTGTGGTCAGCGGAAGTGCTGGCGGCGCAGGGACGGCGTCCCGATCAGGTTTCCATTGAAGAAATTACCTGGTTGCAGAAGTTACGCCAGGGGTTGGATAGAACCCGTCGGAGTTTAATTAACCAACTGCGGGCGATCGTGGGACAGGGGCCGCTGAATAAAGCAGCGGTGATGGAAATTGAAACGGCCCTGTTGCAGGCGGATGTAGGGGTAGAGGCTACCGACTTGATTATTGAGGCCCTCCAGCAGAAGTTAAAAGAAGAGGCCCTGCCGCCAGCAGAGGCGATCGCCTACTTGAAAAAAATCCTCCGGGAAATGCTCGATCGCCCCTTTCAGGAAAAATACAATGCCAACTTTGTCCCCGAGAAAGATACTCTGAATATTTGGGTGATTGCCGGAGTTAATGGGGCCGGTAAAACCACCACCATCGGTAAAATTGCCCACCTGTCCAAACAATCCGGTTATAAAACCCTAATTGCCGCAGCCGATACCTTCCGCGCCGCTGCTGTGGAACAAGTCAAGGTGTGGGGGAATCGCGCCGATGTGGAAGTGATTGCCAACCCGGTGAAAAATTCCGACCCCGCAGCGGTAGTATTTGATGGGATTTCAGCCGCAATGGCCCGAGGCACAGAACTGCTACTGGTGGATACTGCCGGACGTTTGCAGAATAAAAAGAATCTGATGGACGAATTGGCAAAGATCCGTAGAATCGTGGATAGAAAAGCGCCCGATGCAGTGGTAGAATCACTGCTGGTTTTGGATGCAACCCTGGGACAAAACGGCCTCCGTCAAGCTCAAGTGTTTTCGGAAGCGATTAATTTGAGTGGAGTCATCTTGACAAAATTGGATGGAACTGCTAAAGGTGGCATAGCCTTGGCGATCGTGCAGCAGATGGGATTACCCATCCGCTTTATCGGTGCCGGTGAAGGAATCGAAGACCTGCGCCCCTTTTCCAGCTACGAATTTGTCGAAGCGTTGATTGGTGGCTAGTATCCAGAGCGAGAACAGAGACATTAACCTTTCAAACTCAAAGGGCGGAAGTCCTCGGACTGAGGGTTTGAACCCAGGGAAGTCCCGGCAGGTTATTCGCCCGCCGGTTAGAGTCAGGCTTTGAGGAATGGCTGACAACAAATCGAACAAATCGAACAAATCAGCGATCGCTTTTCCGAGGAATCAAGTTGGGAAAACCCCCCAATCAGTGGATTGGCAGAGCGTATAAATAGCGCTATCATGAATCCACTTTAATGCGATATCTGTAGAAATCTGGAATTGATACGTCCTGTAGTCGGCTCAGGGTTGAGGAATCCTCACGCTGATGCAACCTGCTTGATAGAAAATCAGTCCAACCCCGCGATCGGCATCGGAGATCGTGTGAGTTTTTTTACAACCCACTCAAGACACTGGGGAGATTGCCCCGGATGCCAACTACTCGAATTCCTAACTTTTGCCGCGAATATTATCTGGCAACCGAGTTGAAATCGGGTGCATAAGGGTTAATTTAGAACTGCTTTAACATACTTAAGCCCTTAAACAATCCATAGGGGCGATCGCCAAACCCAATTGGCAGCCATTCTTTAACATCAGACTCTGTAGTGTGGGGTAATTCCTACCCCCAAACAAAAGATATAATCACTCCCGCTGGAGCGAGCTTGACTCAATGACTTCTTTGCCTCTCCCACGACAGCCATTTCAGCCAGATGTACCCGACAACGGCAGCGCATCCGCAGACGTCACCCCCGTCTTTGCCCTCAAAGAACTGGTGGCGCGTTTGCATCGGGAACAAAAGAAAGTCCAAGATTTGCTGTCGTCTTTGGGATTTGCCCTCCGCAGCTTCAATAATTTGAATCAGTTCTTGGAGTTGATTCCCCTGGTGGCGAGTCGGGTCACCGATGCAGATGGGGGAGCATTGATCCTGTTTAAACCGAATGGTCAAGTGAGGTTACAGCAACTTCACTGCCAGGATGGTCACGAATGCCATGATATTCGCCAAGCGTTAGAAAACCTGACTCGTCAAATCATGGATGATTCTACCCTGGCCGCCTCCAGCCTACCCCCCTCGGCGTTAGATTATCAAGTTACCCCCTACTTGGGGTCAGACGTGCAGTTATTTGGCACCGCGATTTTGGTTAAAAATACGGAACGCGGTCGCCTGTATGTGTTCAGTCGGGACCCGGACTATACTTGGACTCCCACCCGCCAGAAGTTAGTTCGGTTAGTGGCGGATCAAACTGCCGTGGCGATCGAAAATGACGAGCTGACCGTAGAACTACGCAAGAAGGAACGACTGGACCGAGAATTAGAAATTGGGGCAGAAATCCAACTGCGACTCCTGCCGCGCCAATGTCCGACGATTAATGGGATTGAGTTGGCTGCCAGTTGTGAAACTGCTAGTCGGGTGGGGGGAGACTACTATGATTTTATTCCCACAACCCACGACTTTGCCCAATCTAAAAATCAAGGCGGAAAACCGAATGGACGCTGGAGCATCGTCATTGGCGATGTGATGGGGAAAGGGGTACCTGCCGGGTTGATTATGACGATGACCCGAGGAATGCTACGCGCAGAGGTCCTCAACGGCCATTCCCCCTCGCGAATTCTTCAGCATTTGAACCGGGTGATGTATGCGGATTTGGAGAATTCTCATCGGTTTGTCACCCTGTTTTATTCTGAGTATGACCCGGAAACTCGGATTTTGTCCTATAGCAATGCGGCACATAATCCTCCCTTATTGTGGCAGGCATCTACGCGGACGATTCAGCGGTTAGATACCTTGGGGATGTTGATTGGATTAGACCCAGATACTCAGTATCAAGAAGCACAGATTCAGCTTGCGCCTGGAGATACGCTGATTTATTACACCGATGGGTTTACCGATGCCAGCAACCAAGTGGGCGATCGCTTTGATGAGGAAAACCTAACAGCAGCGTTGGAATGGGCTTGTCAACATTATCACAAGCCTCAAGCTATCTTAGAACATCTATTCGAGCGGGTCGGCCATTTTATCGGCCCCAATACCCAAAATACGGATGATATGACCCTGATTGTGATGCAAGTCAAAGGGGAGGAGGATAGCTCAAAAACTGGGTCTAAGGAGGAGCATCGAGGAGGGGCTTGAAGTTGGGAGGGCGAAGCCCTCATGATTAAAAGAATTGCGATCGGGTCGTTTACAGGGAGAACTTGATCCGGCATACTGCAAACATCCCTTTTCCTCCCCTCTCAAGGGTGTTAAAAATTCATGACAATATTTTTTTCTAGCATTCACGAATTAATCGCTCAATTAGCTTGGTCTCCCAACAGCGGCGAAGTCTTCTCCCAGTTGATGGGGGAATCTTTCAGGCAGGCGATCGTCCTGGCGCAACAAGTCAGCGATCCGGATCTTATGGGTCAAATTAAAAATGCCTGGGATAACTTTGTTGAAACTGGACAAATTTGGGCCCTAATCATTGGTATAGTTCTGGGTTATGGATTTCGGGGATTCCGAGGCGGTTAAAGTCACGGGTCATTTGTCCTGGGTACTGTCTCCAATGAGAAACAAGATCAGGCCGGAAAAGAGCAACAATGTGTTGGTGAGCGAGTTAAGAAGGCGGTTAATTGAGCATGACAGAACAAAAAACCTGGAGTCAACGATTTGAAGGTGCATTACATCCGGCGATCGCCCGCTTCAATGCGAGTATCAGTTTTGATATTCAACTGATTGAGTACGACTTGACCGGATCAATGGCCCATGCGAAAATGCTAGGCAAAACCGGCATTATCTCCCTGGAGGAAGCGGATAAGCTGATTAAGGGGCTTGAACAAATTCGCCAAGAATATCGCCAAGGGTTATTTAAACCCGGAATCGATGCCGAAGATGTCCATTTTGCCGTGGAACGTCGCTTGACCGAACTCGTGGGAGATGTGGGGAAAAAACTCCATACCGCGCGATCGCGCAATGATCAAGTGGGGACCGATACCCGACTGTATCTCCGGGACCAAATCCAGCAAATTCGGCAACAAATCCGCGACTTTCAAAGTGTTTTGCTGGAGTTAGCCGATCGCCATGTGGAAACCTTAATCCCCGGTTACACCCACCTGCAACGCGCCCAACCGATTAGTTTAGCCCATCACCTCCTGGCCTATTTTGAAATGGCACAGCGCGACTGGGAACGGTTAGGAGAGATCTATCAGCGAGTGAATATTTGCCCGTTAGGTGCCGGTGCTTTAGCCGGAACAACGTTTCTCATCGATCGCCACTTTTCCGCCCAAGAACTCGGGTTTAGCCGACCCTATAATAACAGTTTAGATGCAGTGAGCGATCGCGACTTTGCGATCGAGTTTCTCTGTGCCTCTAGTCTGATTTTAGTGCATTTGAGTCGCTTATCTGAAGAAGTCATCCTCTGGGCATCGCAAGAATTTAGCTTCATCACCCTAACCGATAGCTGTGCCACGGGTTCTAGCATCATGCCGCAGAAGAAAAACCCCGATGTTCCTGAATTGGTGCGCGGCAAAACCGGGCGAGTTTTTGGGCATTTACAAGGAATGTTAGTGCTGATGAAAGGCTTACCTTTAGCCTACAATAAAGACCTGCAAGAAGATAAAGAAGGTCTCTTTGATGCCGTTAAAACCGTCAAAGCTTGCTTAGAAGCGATGACCATTTTAATGAGTGAAGGCATCCAATTTCGCGAACAACGCCTTGCTGAAGCTGTTGCTGAAGACTTCTCCAATGCCACCGATGTGGCTGATTATTTAGCCGCCAAAGGCGTTCCTTTTCGAGAAGCTTATAATTTAGTTGGAAAAGTCGTTAAAACTTCTCTATCCGCAGGGAAATTGTTAAAAGATTTAACCCTAGAGGAGTGGAAAGCATTGCATCCCGCCTTTGAGAGTGATATTTATGCGGCGATCGCCCCCAAACAAGTCGTCTCCGCCCGCAATAGCTACGGGGGCACGGGATTTGAACAAGTGAGACACGCTCTAACTGAGGCTAAGATTCGGTTTAAAGAAGTGTAACACCCTAAACAGCCCTCACCGTAATCTCAGTGAGGGCTGTTCAGATTAAGCGAATCTACCGGAGATAAAATAAAAATTAAGAGGATAAAGATTTTTCGGACTTCAAATAATGCGGTTGATACGGGGACACTAAAATATCTTTTCGGCCCTTTTCCTTAAAATAACGAGCAGCATAATCTTTTTGTTTGCTAGTTCCGTTAAATAAGTAATGCTTGATCCGCTCTTCTCCCTCAGAAGTTTGGACTAAACTGAGAGATTTGTCAACTAATTTACCCATTTTACTCCCCTCCACCTGTTCCAAATTTTGCATCATCGTATCAATATGCTCAATATTGGCGGGAGGGTCAGTTTCTACAACACGATTGACCAAAGTATGATGAGAATTGTAGAACCGTAAAGCGTGTTGCACCCGAGTTTCCGTGCGGTTTTCCAGAAGTAAATAGGCCGCATGACGCACCTTACAAGAGCGATCGCGCAATGCCTCAATCACTAAATCTAACCCATCAACTCCATACCGCAGCGCTTCGGACAGGGCAGTAATACGATATTCTACCACCGGAGAAGCCAAACGCATTTTCACTCCATCTAACCCCCCCAAAACCATCGAACCTATGGGGGCCGGGTGTTGTCCCCCCAAAACGGCATCATCAGGTTGAGGTTGATTTCGATTATTTCCCATCAAACCCTTCGCTCTCAACACTCTTCGAGTATAGCGAATTTCCAGGGCGAAGGATGAAGCATCAACAATAAAGCAGTAAGCGGGAGTTCCCCCATTCGTAGTAACGACTTCAGTCGTTATCCCCTGTGTTCGTAGTAACGACTTCAGTCGTTCCCTCCTGTGTTCGTAGTAACGACTTCAGTCGTTCCCTCCTGTGTTCGTAGTAACGACTTCAGTCGTTTCCTCCGGATTTAAGACAAAATCCCGCTAATCTACCCCTAAAACAACCTTTAACTCAATCCTGAAGGAGGCGATCGCCTGGAAAACCCCAGGATTTCTGGAAAGGCGATGAACAGAACCTAGGGCCATGAGTACACAAAAGCTTAGAAACCCGGTTTCTGGTCCTATCTACGAACTAAGAGAACGACTGAAGTCATTACTACAAACGAAGGGGATTCCAAAATATAAATCATCCAACCGTTCAACTGAAAGAAAGGTAGGTGTAGGGCGCAGTTGCGCCAGGGGCGAATTGCGCCCCTACATTGACGGGACTACTCCGTTGATCCGTCAATATGAATAACGTCTGAGATTTTACTTTCGAATCCATGGATAACGACTTCAGTCGTTACTACAGAACATAAGATAACGACTGAAGTCGTTACTACGAACAGGGGGAACTGCTGAGGGAATTACATCAGGCGGCGAGTTGGAGTGGTAGAGGAGTCAATCTGACTGGGAGCACTTTCGCAGGGATTCGGCGAAAAGTCACAGGGATTGGGATTGACTTGATCGCCATTCTGACGCAACTCCTGGGGACGTTCCCGAAGCGGAATTGCTTCACAGATACTCATATCTGGGGACAAGGGATTTGGCAACATTCGGCAAATTTCCGGGACTTCTTCATCCTCCGATTGTGCCACTGGGGAGAGGGTTCCAGCAGTGGGAGAAGCGGGGTTTCCCAAGGCGAAGGCAGCAGCATTCCGGACTCGGGGATTTTCATGCATCAGGGCCTGGTTGAGGGCGGGGACTGCTGGGGACCCGACTGCGCGCAAGGCAACGGCAGCATTCCAGGCGAGGCGCTCATCTGGATCCTGTAAGGCGGTGATTAAGGGGGCGATCGCCGGTTTGGCAGTTGCACCAATTCCCGCTAAGGCAAAGGCAGCACCCCGACGCACTTCTATCTCCGGGTGTTGCAAGGCAGTGGCGAGTTCCGCCACTGCCGGAGTGCCAATTCGTCTGAGTGCCACGGCAGCATCCAGACGCACTGACTCTTCTGAGTCATTTAAGGCAGCAATCAGGGACGGAATGGCGGATTCGGCATCAGAACCCATCGAACCCAAGGCAAATGCGGCACCTCCTCGGACTCCCACATCGGCATCCTGCAATGCGGTGATCAGGAGGGGAACTGCGGGAGTCCCAATCTGACGCAATCCTTTCATTGCTTCCCGACGGTTGGCTCCTTTTTCGGTTTTGAATTGTTCGAGGTAGGTTCCGATTTCCAGATCCAGGGTTTGATGCGCTTGAACTTGGGCGATCGACAGTCCGATCGCTGAAAGGGTTAATAATGCGAGTTTGGGTGCGAACATTTGGTTTCTCTCAAGAGGTGAAATAATTTGGGATGCACCGAATTATTTGACTATGGGACGGGAGGGAGGGGGGTTCTGTTTCAGAGATGGGGGAGGATGGGGGAGATGGGGGAGATGGGGTGGATGGGGGAGATGGGGGAGATATAGTTGTCCTTCTTTCCGTTTTTATCCTTTTTCCTTTACCATCGCCCGATAAAAGTCTTCCAATGCTTTGACTCCGGTGTTGTCCTCGTATAACCACTGATGGCCCTCGTTGATTTTAGAGGCGATCGCCTCTCTCCTCTCCCGGTTTAATCCCAAGGTAACGGCTATTTTAATATAATCTTGCAAGGTTTGGGCGACTGTCTCCGTGGCCCCCACTCTTTTCAAAATTCCTGCTGACTGACGACCCCGCATAAAGGGTCCTAAATGAGTGACGAGGGGCAAATTGACCGCAACTGCTTCTAAGGTTGTTAAAAATCCCGTAAACCCAAAGGTATCTAACCCAATATCCGCCATTGAGAGCAAGTTCCAATAGTCCCGCTTGCTCTGTCTAGGCAAAATTATACAATACTCTTGATAATCTAACCCCACCTCAGCAAAGGCAGCATCCAGTCGCTGACAAAATTGCTCGGTAATCGGGTTGCTTTTGTGACCGATAAACACCAATTTTGCTTTTGCCACTGCTTGGCAAATTGATGGGAAAATTATATCATATTGCGGCAAATATTTAAACAAAGATTGGCAGGATAAATACATGACTGCATCATTGGGGATGCCATAATCCGCCCGAGTTTTATTTATTGCAGGAATCTGGGGTTTGGGGAAATAAATTCCTAAATTGGGTAACCGAATCAGTTGTTCTGAATAATGAGTTTGAGCATTCTCCGGTTCCATCAAATCGCTGGAAATAAAATAATCCTGAGTGGGTAAACCCGAGGTAATCGGATGTCCCCAAGCGACAGCTTGAACCGGGGCCAATCGTAAACCCGCCAGTTGAGTCATGGGTGCATACATTCCAATATCTAAAAAGACTAGAATATGCAAACTATCCTGTTGAATTTGCTGACAAACTGCGGGAATATCATCGGGAATGGAATAAAAGTAGTCACTGTTGAGATGGAACCAGTCCGTGAGGCGATCGCGTTGTCGTCCGACATCATAACAATACACCTCAAACTCCTCGCGGTTCCGATGTTCCAACCACCCAGAAAACACCATCCCCACCGTATGCCACTGCAAACAAGCAGAAATATAGCCGATTCTAATTCGTTCCCCAGTCTTGAGGGTTGGCATGGGTAACGGTTTGACCCACTGAGGATAATTTGCCGCCATCACCTGATGCACAAATTGTCCATATTTTTGCTGCAAAGCTAAATCATTTTTACCTTGATACTGGAGATAAAAATTCGTATTGACTGCTATAGCATTGAGAGCTTGTTTTTGAGAAAACTCGGTTTTTAAAGAGCAATTTTGAATCAAATCATCTAACTCTAATATAAATCGGTTTCGATAAAACTCCAGTTGCTCTAAGTTTTCATACAAAACCGGAAACAGGCGAATTTTTTCCAACTTCAGGGATAAGCAATCAGGCAGAACAGCCAATCCCTCATCAGCAATTTGCCGCGCTTGTTCAATTTTACCACAATTCTGTAAAGCTAAAATAAACGATAAATAAAGTTCGACTGCTTCCCGATGAAGGGCAATCCCTTGACGATAAGTAGAAATTGCTTCTTCCCATCGATTCAAGTATTGATAACAGTCAGCAAGAGCAAGATAAAACTCCATCTCTCCCTTGTGAGTTTTTTGAAACTGTTGATAATGGGCAATTGCGCTTTCATACTCCTGTTTGCGATAAGCAGCAAACCCAAAATACAGACTAGAATCTGGATGATTTTTAGCAGAAAAAGCAATTCCTAGGGAGTAGAGAATATCGGGATGACGGGGTTGGAGTTCTAGGGCAGTTTGATAAGCGGATATTGCCTCATCAATTCGCTGCTGGGCGATGAATAAATGCCCTAAACTCACATAACTCTGCCAATCTGGACTCAAAGCAATTCTGTGCCGATAGGCAGTTTCCGCTAGGGTCAAATCT
Source organism: uncultured cyanobacterium (assembly GCA_963821735.1). GTDB lineage: Bacteria > Cyanobacteriota > Cyanobacteriia > Cyanobacteriales > Laspinemataceae > Laspinema. Next base: position 896,443 of record CAWGFK010000055.1, on the reverse strand, counting down.
CCCCGTTCTATACAAACATTTCCTAACTCAGAATAGGCATTCAGATAACCCGGGTCAACTGTAACCGCCTGGTGATAGGCAGTCGTCGCTTCTGCCAGATAACCCAATTTTGCCAAGACTAACCCCTGAGTATAATGGCAAATCGCCTGATTTGCATCGAACTGGAGAGACTGTTCTAAGTAATCCAGGGCATCTTCATATCGTCCTTGCCGATAATACAGCATTCCCAACCCGCACAATGCCTGGGGGTGACTGGAATCCATCCCTAGCACTTGTTCAAACTTTTGTTCCGCAAGGGTCAAAGAACCCGATTCATACAAGGTAAACCCATCCGCTAAGAGGATATCCAGTTCAGAACTCACATCTCCTCCAAGCGAAATGCTGCAATTTGCCTGCCATCAATATCTGTAAACCCATATTCCACCGCCAAATCCCCCACCGTCAGGACAGTTCCTGAGAGTTCCAGCACATTGGGGTCTGTGGCGAGGGCGGCGATCGCCCGTCCGATATATTCCGTAGACTCAGTTTGTGCTAAATCCACATCCGGCGCATCTAACACTCGTTCTGTTCGCATAAACCCCGGTGCCACTGCCACTGCTGCAATTTTATACGGTTCCAAATCTCGTGCCATCGCCAACGTCATCCGGGCGATCGCGTGTTTTGCCATATCATAAAACAGATTCCCCAGATACTTATCCCGGTCCCAGGCGATCGTATTCACAATCAACCCTTGCTGCTGGGACAACATCAACGGCACCGCACAACGACTGGCAACCAAATGCGATCGCACCCCTGCCGTAAACATCCCCTCCCAACGCTGCAAAGATTGCTCCCAAAACGGCGCAAAAAACTCCGTCCCATCCGCCCAAGTCTTGCCATCATAACCTTCATAACCCCCCCAGGCATTATTCACCACAATATCTAACCGCCCATCACGTTGTATCCGGTTAAATAACGCCTCCACCTGCTCATCCTGCGTCACATCACAACGCACCGGGATACCCACCCCACCCCGCGCCGTCACCGCTTCTGCCGTCTCCTCAATCGTCCCCGGCAGATTATCCGTTGTTGCCTCCCCTCGCACACTCCGTCCCGTCACATAGACAGTCGCCCCCGCTTCCCCTAAAACCAGGGCAATCCCTCGCCCTGCACCACGACTCGCCCCGGTTACCACAGCGACTTTACCCCTTAAGGGTTTAGGATTATCCGACAACTTGGCGTCCACTTTAGACTCAGCTTATCATAAGAATTGACCGATTGATTATAGCGAAACGGGGTAACTTGTGGCAACACCTAGAAATATCCAGGTTTGCAGCAACCGGAATGGCAGGAAACGGGGTAAACAATAGGGGGGTGATGCACGCAATGGGTTTAGATGAAATTGTGCTATCGGTGATTATTCCTTGTTATAACCAAGGGGAATATCTCCTGGATGCGATCGCCAGCGTCGAGGACTGTTTTTATGCACCTTTGGAACTCATCATCGTCAACGATGGTTCAACGGAACCCTTAACCTTAGAGGTACTGCATTATCTACAAAAACAAGAATATCAAATCATCCATCAATCAAATCAAGGATTAGCGATTGCCCGGAATGTGGGCATAAAATCAGCCCAAGGCAAATATATTTTACCCTTAGATGCGGACAATAAAATCAGACCGGACTATATTATCAAAGGCATTGAAATTTTAGACCAATTTCCTCGGGTGGGAGTCGTGTATGGGGATGTGGAATTCATGGGCGATCGCACCGGAACTTGGCAAGTCCCCGACTTTGACCCCACCCGATTATTACAAGGCAACTATATCGATGCCTGCGCCATCTTTAGAAAAACCCTCTGGCAAGACTGCGGCGGATATGACCCCAACATTCCCGATAAATTAGGCTTTGAAGACTGGGATTTATGGCTAACTGCCCTAGAGAAAGGATGGGAATTTTATCATATCCCCGAAGTCTTATTTAACTACCGCGTGCGTACCAACTCAATGGTCACTCGCTGCCTGATTCCAGAAAACCAAGAAAAATTAATTCGCTATCTCAGAAGTAAGCATCACAGTCTCTATGATTAAAGAAAGATTAAAAACCTGCTACAGTTAATCAGTAAGTTCTATTTTAATAAATTAGGGTTCAACTATGTGGAAACGATGGATACCGCGAGTGGGGGAAGAATGGGGCGCTGTCTTTTTCGGGGCCACCACCATTGCCGGTTTAGTTATCCTCCTGCGCTTAACCGGCGCATTACAAGGGATGGAATTGAGGGCATTTGATTGGTTTATTCGCAGTCGCCCCCAAGAACCGAGGGATTCCAGAATTGTGATTGTGGGAATCTCTGAAACCGATATCCAAACTATCGGACAATGGCCGATTCCTGATGGCGTGATTGCTGAGTTAATTACCCGATTAAAAGCCCGACAACCAAGGGTGATCGGGTTAGATGTTTATCGGGATTTGCCTGTGGAACCGGGACATCAAAAACTCTTAGAAGTATTTGAGACAATGCCCAACTTAATTGGAGTTCAGATGGTCAGTCGGGGCGACAATAATTGGGCGGTTTCACCTAACAAGATTTTAAAAGAACGCGGCCAAATTGGATTTAATAATTTAATCTTAGATTCAGATGGAACGATTCGGCGGGGGTTGCTTTATTTAGAAACCCCCGAGGGTGAAGCCTTGCCGAGTTTGGGACTGAGTTTAGCATTTTTATATCTAAAACCAGAAGGCATTATTCCCCAAAATGCAGAAGAGGTCAATCCTGAATATCTGCAACTCGGAAATGCAGTCTTCGTGCGATTACGCTCTAATGATGGCAGCTACGTCCGCAAGGATGACCGAGGTTATCAGATTCTGATGAACCATAAAGATGTGCGTAATACATTTAAAATTGTATCTTTAACTGATGTTTTAGAGAATAAAATTGCTGATGATTTTGCTCGCGATCGCGTTGTTTTAATTGGCACAATGGCAGCCAGCGTTCCCGATGATTTTCATACCCCTTATGATAATAGCGCCATAACCGATGCATCTAACCGGGTCTCTGGGATAGAAATTCATGCAAACTTCACCAGTCAAATCATTAGTGCAGCATTAGATAACCGAACCTCTGATTCAAGTTTGGCCCGAATCCTTAGAAATTGGATTAATTTTAGTAGGGGCTTGGACGGGAGGGATTTTAGCTGGGTTTGAAACGATATGCCTCTAGTTTCAATGTTTATTATGCTTTTTCCTGGACCGGAATTAATATTATCATTTTTGCCATAATATTAACAGGCAGTGCCTATTTAGCTTTTTTAAGGGGATGGTGGATTCCCGTTGTTCCTCCCATTTTATCTTTAACCGGATCAGCACTGGCCATCACCGCTTATATTGCGAATATCGAACGGGAAGAACGACAAACTGTCATGCGATTATTTGAACGGCACGTCACCCCAAAAATTGCAAAAGCGATTTGGCGCGATCGCCAAAAAATTCTCAAAGAAGGACAACTAGAAGGACAAGAAGTAATTGCTACCGTTTTGTTTACGGATTTAAAAGGATTTAGCAGCATTGCTGAAGGAATGCCGCCTAAACTTTTGATGTCTTGGTTGAATGAATATATGAGTGCAATGGCAAAAGTGGTGCTCGACTCCGACGGGGCGATCGATAAATTTATTGGCGATGCAGTTATGGCAGTTTTTGGCATTCCCCTCCCGGCGACTACCCCAGAAGAAATTGCCTCAGATGCCCAAAAAGCCGTCTCTTGTGCATTAGGAATGGCCGCCGCACTGGAATCCTTAAATCAGCAGTGGAAACTAGCTGGAAAACCCACGGTATCCATGCGGGTAGGAATTGCTACAGGTCCCCTGGTTGTGGGCAGTTTAGGCAGCCATCAACGCCAGGATTATACTATCATTGGTGATACGGTCAATATTGCTGCTCGATTGGAAAGTTATGATAAATCAATTGATGGTGGAATATGCCGAATTTTAATTTCCGAAGAAACTTATCGCTTACTTCCTAAACATTTTTCCACTAAACGGGTTGACCGGGTTTTGCTAAAGGGTCGCCAACAACCTGTTAATGTTTATCAAGTTTTCGGAGAGCAAATCAGCGCATCCAATTCATGAATTGTAAAGTTTTATTACAAAAGTTGTTATTCAATAGATTTGTCAGTTATAAATTGCCTATTAGTGAGGCTTGGTTGAAAGGGTTGTCATTTACCAAGGAAGGCTGTATTATGCATCAGAGAAAATTATCACTTATCCCAGCAATTTTTCCGGTTTTAATCGTTAACGTAGCAACATTCGGTATAACGTCTAACCCACTCCAAACAACTGATTTTTCCTATTTTGCAGCAACCGGGCGCGGTTCAGAGATAGAGGTTGCCCAGTATAAACCGCCAAAAGATTTAGGAACACCTCCTACTGTAGGGGGTGGAACTCGTGGGGGACGATGCGAAGCGGACCAGGATGAAAATAGGACCGATCCATTCCTGATGGCACTGATGCCGAATCTAAAATCAGAACCTAAACATTTTGGAACGACTGTATCGGAGGCCCCAGAATTTTTGGTGTATATTCCGCAAACGGTAGCTCGCCAAGCAGAATTTGTCTTGAAAGATGAAGAAGACAATGATATTTATCGCACGACATTTGACATCTCTGGGAACGAGGCGATCGCCAGTTTGACCCTGCCCTCCGATGAAATAAAACTAGAATCAGGAATCAATTACTCCTGGTATTTTTCCCTAATTTGTAATCCCCAGGATTTTAGGAAAAATGTAGAAACCCAAGGATGGACTCAGCGAGTCGAACTCAATCCCAACCTGATCACAACTTTAGAGGCAGCCGACCCCATCACCCGGTCTCAATTATATGCAGAAAATGGGGTTTGGCATGAGGCGATCGCCATCTTAGCTCAACTCCGCCAGGAACAACCGACGGATCCCCTCCTAGCCCAAACCTGGCAAAACCTCTTAGAATCAGCCAATTTGGGAGAGATTGCTACCTTGCCTAACGAAGTACCGATTATTGCGATCAGTCTAGAAAATACATCAACAGAAATTGGAAGCAACCCCTAGAAGTTAGAAGAAACCGGGTTTCTGGAAATCGTCTCGGGAAATTCATCCCAATTGACGAATGGAACCCGGTTTCTGGTCTCTCTCTTTCGGTCAAACTGCACTAAAAAACTCTCATCCCATTTATCAATCAGGGTTCATGAACGAGCATCCCCATATTTCAGAAAACCTGGGGTTAAAACCGGGTCTAACATTACAACGATTCAGCCAAACCTTTGTCCTGTTTTCTGGCAGCTTGCTATTCAATTGCTTTAACGCAATTCCCGCAATTCAAGCCCAAATCATCCCCGATGCCACCCTACCCGTAAATTCCACCGTTACCCCCCAGGGAAATATCAACCAGATTAACGGAGGAACCCAAGCGGGAGGGAACCTATTTCACAGCTTCCAAGAATTTTCTATCCCCACCGGCAGCGAAGCATTTTTTAACAACAGTCTGGATATTCAAAATATCTTCAGTCGGGTTACCGGCAACTCTATTTCTAATATTGATGGCTTAATCCGTGCCAACGGGTTTGCCAACTTATTTTTACTCAATCCTAATGGCATCGTTTTCGGACCCAACGCCCAATTAAACATCGGTGGCTCATTTCTAGCCTCCACCGCTAATCGGGTTAACTTTGCCGACGGGACAGCCTTCACTACCTTACCCAGTGAAACCCCACCCCTACTGACCGTCAGCATCCCGATCGGCTTGCAAATGGGAGCCAACCCCGGTAAAATTGTCGTCCAAGGTCCTGGGAATAATATTTCTGATGACCCAGATTCCGGATTACTCTTCCGAGAAAATCGCCCCATTGGTTTAGGAGTACAAGAGCAAACCTTGGCCCTAGTCAGTGCCGACATTGAGGTAAACGGCGGGAACCTCACCTCAAAAGGTGGAGGAATTGAACTCGGCAGCGTTGGAGATAACAGCACAGTCAGCCTCAACCCCACAAACAACGGCTGGGACCTCGGATATTCAGAGGTTACAGATTTCCGAGACATTCGCCTCACCGCCTCCGCCTCCTTAGATGCCTCGGGAGAAGGGTCCGGTCGAATCCACATCCAAGCCCGAAACCTCTCCCTAAGCGAAGGGTCAGCCATCCTCTCTTTCACCGAAGGAAATCAACCGGGTCAAAATCTCACAATCCGCACCACTGAGGCGATCGAGTTAAGCGGTTCTAACCCCTTAGAGTTTGCCAGTAGTGTAGTAACTGGCGTCGATGTAGGCGGCAGCAACAATGCTGGAAACATCACTATTGAAACCGCTCAGTTAGACCTTACTGATGGATCTGGCATTGCTTCCTTCGGTTTTGGGCAAGGGAATACAAGTGATGTGGCTGTTCGTGCCACTGAATTCGTGAAATTTGAGCGGTTTGGATGAATCTGGAAGTCCTAGCGGTGTTCAGGGACTCTTAATCGCTCTAGAAAGCTCATCTGGCAATGCAGGCAACCTCACCTTAGAAACTCCTGAGCTAAATCGCCCTCAGCGATGAAGCTATCATCACGACATCAACCTTGGTCAAGGCAATGCAGGAAATCTGACCATTGAAACCGCACAGTTAACCCTCAACAATGGAGCCTGGATTACCACATCAAGCTTCGGACAAGGGAATGCAGGCGCTTTGAGTATTCGTGCTTCTGAGTCAGTCACTTTAAGTGGGTTAGATGGTAATGGAGAACCCAGCCTTGTAGAGGCAGCAGTTAGAGAAGGAGCAACAGGGAATGCCGGAAACCTGACTATCGAAACCGCACAGTTAACCCTCAACTATGGATCCTTGATTGCCACATCAACCTTGGGACAAGGCAATGCAGGAGATTTAACCATTCGAGCCACTGAATCAGTAACATTGAGTGGGTTACGTGGCGATGGACGGGGCAGTGTTTCTAGGCACTACAGTTGAAGCAGGAAGTACCGGAGATGCTGGTTCGCTCACGGTAGAAACGGGTCGCTTAATCCTAAATGATGGGGCTAGGATTACCACATCAACCTTTGGACAAGGTAATGCAGGCGCTCTGAGTATTAGTGCCACTGAATCCCTGACATTGAGTGGATTAGATGGCAATGGAACTACCAGCTTTTTGCAGACAGCAGTTTAGTGGAGGAGCCAGAGGAAATGCAGGTAACCTGACTGTAGAGACGGCGAAGTTAACCCTCTCCGATGGTGCTCAGTATCGAATCGTCAACTTTTGGAGAAGGTAATGCAGGTGATTTGAGCATTGATGCCTCTGAATCAATAACCTTGAGTGGATTAGATCCCCTCGGCAACTTTAGCTTTATCAAGACTGAGGTGGGTTCAGCCGCCATTGGCAATGCGGGTAACCTGACTGTAGAAACCGGCAGATTAACCTTCACGGATGGAGGCTTAATCTCCGCTTCAACCTTGGGACAAGGGAATGCAGGTAACCTGACCATTCGCGCTACTGAATCAGTGGAATTGAGTGGCTTAGATAGTAATGGGATTGGCAGTATTTTACGGACTCAAGTATTTCCCCGAGCCATTGGGGATGCCGGTAATCTAACTGTAGAAACGGGTCGCTTAACCCTGACCGATGGAGCTTTCATTTCCTCCTCAACTCGGGGACAAGGCAATGCCGGTAATCTGAGTGTTCGGGCTACTGAATCCGTGATCCTTGAGTGGGTTACGTGCTTGATGGAACTTCCAGCTTTTGTGGAGACAGCAGTCTCTTCAGGAGCCATTGGGAATGCAGGTAATCTCCTAATTGTAAACTACTCAGCTAACCCTCACTGATGGAGCCAGGATGGAATCCTCAAGCGTTGGGCAAGGGAATGCAGGCTCTCTGAGTGTTCGCGCAACTGAATCCGTGACCTTGAGTGGGTTACGTGGCGATGGAAGGGGTAGCATTTTACTAACTACAGTCGAGTCAGGAGCTACAGGAGATGCAGGCAATCTGACTGTAGAAACGGGTCGCTTAACCCTCAACGATGGAGCCAGAATCACCACCTCAACCTTTGGGCAAGGGAATGCAGGCTCTCTGAGTGTTAGTGCTACTGAATCCGTGACCTTGAGCGGGTTAGATGGTAACCTAACTTCCAGCTTTTTTGAGACAGGAGTCGATGGAGGAGCCATAGGAGATGCGGGGAACCTCACTGTAGAAACCAATGAGTTAACCCTCTCTGATGGAGCCTTCATATCCTCGTCAACCTTCGGACAAGGTAATGCAGGCGCTCTGAGTATTCGCGCTTCTGAATCAGTAACATTGAGCGGGTTACGTGGCGATGGAAGGGGCAGTGTTTTAAGCACTACTGTCGAATCAGAAGCTACTGGAGATGCAGGCAATCTGACTGTAGAAACGGGTCGCTTAAACCTCAACGATGGAGCCAGAATCACGACCTCAACTTTCGGACAAGGCAATGCAGGGGCTATCACGATAGAAACGGCTCAGTTAGCCCTCAATGATGGCTCCGAGATTTTTACCTCAACCTTCGGAGAAGGGAATGCAGGTAACTTGACCGTTCGCGCTACTGAATCAGTGACCTTAAATGGGTTTGATTATAATGGATTTGGCAGTATATTACAGACGATTGTCGGTTTAGAAGCTATTGGAAATGCCGGTGACCTCACGATAGAAACGGCTCAGTTAGCTCTCACTGATGGAGCCAGAATCACGACTTCAACTTTGGGACAAGGGAATGCAGGCGCTATCACAATAGAAACTGGTCGTTTAACCCTCAACGATGGATCCGAGATTTCTACCTCAACCTTCGGAGAAGGGAATGCAGGTAACTTAACCGTTCGCGCTACTGAATCAGTGACCTTAAGTGGGTTAAATAGCAGGGGACGCAACAGTAGTTTACAGACCGTAGTCGGTTTAGAAGCTATTGGAAATGCAGGTAACCTTACAATAGAAACTGCTGAATTAACCCTGAATGATGGAGCCTTAATCACGACTTCAACTTTTGGACAAGGGAATGCAGGTAACTTGACCGTTCGCGCTACTGAATCAGTGACCTTAAATGGGTTAGATGATGATGGATTTGGCAGTAGATTACAGACAATAGTCGGTCCAGAAGCTATTGGAGATGCAGGTAGCCTTACAATTGAAACGGCTCAGTTAACCCTCAATGATGATGCTTCAATCACAACCTCAACTTTGGGACAAGGGAATGCAGGCGCTATCACTTTAGAAACTGTTGAATTAACCCTCAATGATAGCTCCGAGATTTCCACCTCAACCTTTGGAGAAGGGAATGCAGGTAACTTAACCGTTCGCGCTACTGAATCCGTAACCTTAAGTGGATTAGATGATGATGGATTTGGCAGTACATTAGAGACGAGAGTCGGTTTAGAAACTATTGGAGATGCAGGTAGCCTTACAATTGAAACGGCTCAGTTAACCCTCAATGATGATGCTTCAATCACAACCTCAACTTTTGGACAAGGGAATGCAGGCGCTATCACTCTAGAAACTGCTGAATTAACCCTCAATGATGGCTCCGAGATTTCCACCTCAACCTTTGGAGAAGGGAATGCAGGTAACTTAACTGTTCGCGCTACTGAATCCGTGACCTTAAGTGGATTAGATGATGATGGATTTGGCAGTACATTAGAGACAATAGTCAATTCAAAAGCTATTGGAGATGCAGGTAGCCTTACAATTGAAACGGCTCAGTTAACCCTCAATGATGGAGCCTCAATCACGACTTCAACTTTCGGACAAGGGAATGCAGGCACTATCACTCTAGAAACGGCTGAATTAACCCTCAATGATGGCTCCGAGATTTTTACTTCAACTTTGGGACAAGGTAATGCAGGTAACTTGACGGTTCGCGCCACTGAATCCGTGACCTTGAGTGGGTTAGATGGTGATGGATTTGGCAGTAGGTTACAGACCCAAGTCACTTTGAGAATCTATTGGAAATGCAGGTAACCTTACAATTGAAACGGCTCAGTTAACCCTCAATGATGGGGCCGACATCAGGACCTCTACTTTGGGACAAGGGAATGCAGGGAACTTGACCGTTCGCGCTACTGAATCCGTGATATTGAGTGGGTTAGATGATTATGGATTTGGCAGTTCATTACAGACGATAGTCGGTTCAGAAGCTATTGGAGATGCAGGTAACCTTACAATTGAAACGGCTCAGTTAACCCTCAATGATGATGCCTCAATCACGCCTCAACTTTGGGACAAGGGAATGCAGGGGCTATCACTTTAGAAACTGTTGAATTAACCCTCAATGATGGCTCCAGTATTTTTACCTCAACTTTCGCAGAAGGTAATGCAGGTAACTTGACCGTTCGCGCTACTGAATCAGTGACCTTAAGTGGGTTAGATGATGATGGATCTGGCAGTATATTACAGACGATAGTCGGTTTAGAAGCTATTGGAGATGCAGGTAACCTTACAATTGAAACAGCTCAGTTAACCCTCAATGATGGGGCCTCAATTCCTCTTCAACTTTGGGACAAGGGAATGCAGGTAATTTGACTGTTGTGCTACTGAATTCGGTGACCTTGAGTGGGTTAGATGGCGGTGGATTTCCTAGCTTTATCTCAGACTGAGTCGATCAGCGGAGCCACAGGAAATGCAGGTAACCTTACAATTGAAACGGCTCAGTTAACCCTCAACGATGGAGCCTATATCTCCTCCTCAACCGTGGGATCAAGGCAATGCGGGACGATCTGACTATTCGGGCTACTGAATCGGTGACCTTGAGCGGGTTTGATGGCTGAGGGATTTAGGTAGTAGCTTACAGACTGAAGTCGGTCCAGGAGCTACAGGAGATGCAGGTAACTTGACAATTGAAACAGGTCAGTTAACCCTCACCGATGGAGCTAGCATCTCTTCTGAGACAATCGGCGATGGTAATGCTGGAAATGTCATCAGTTCGCGCTGATGAAGTGACTCTGCGAGATGGGGCGCGAATCAGTGTGAGTGCCATTGGTGATTTCTCCCCGGGGGTGTTGCGGGTGAATACCGATCGCCTCTTCCTAGACACTCAATCCTCGATTACTGCTGATACCCAATCCGGCAGTGAAGGTAACATTGAAATTTCGGCAATTCCTTAATCATGCGGCGCAATAGCAATATCACCACCAATGCCACGGGTTCTGCAACGGGCGGTAATATTAATATCACCACAGAAGTTCTGGCTGCTTTGGAAAATAGCAATATTAATGCCAATTCTGAACAAGCTCAGGGGGGTACGGTGACGATTGATGCTCAAGCTATCTTTGGGACTGAATTTCGTGAGAGTCCAACTTCTAACAGTGATATTACGGCAACCGGGGCGGATTCTTCCCTGAGTGGCACGGTGAGTATCAATACTCCCGAAATTGACCCGACTTCGGGATTGGTGGAGTTACCGACTACGTTAACGGATGTGGCTCAACAGATTGATTCTAGCTGTCGTCCGGGTCAGCAGCAAAGTGAGTTTATTGTGACAGGAAGGGGGGGGTTACCGCCTAATCCGATTGAAGCGATTAGCGATGAGGCGACTTGGTTGGATTTACGACCCGGAATTGCTGGGGTGTTGAGTGGCGCGAATCGTCAGACTTCCTCGGTTGCTGATGCTTCAAATCCTGTTGTATCCTCTCCTACGCCTCCACTGGTGGAAGCTCAAGGATGGGTGGTGAATGCTCAAGGGAAAATGGAACTGGTGGCGCAAGGGTCGGAGGTGACGTTACAAAATCGGACGGTTACGCCTGCTGCTTGTCTTGCCAATTAAGCCGGTTTGAGCTTAAGAATCGCAACGGTTTAGGACTGAATGGGTTAATTTGAAGGGGGTGAAATGAAAGGACAAGATAGGGTACTGAAGCCGATCGCTCGTTTTTCTCGGTTTTATCGATTTTTAAAGCAGTCGGCAGTGGGAAAACGGCTGCTGCACTTCGGTTTGGGGGTGGGAATTGCGGCAGCGATCGCCACGAGTCCGATGCCGTTCAATCCTCTCTCTCTGTTCCCCTTCCCTCCCCATTCCGTAGCTGTGGCTCAATCGGCACCGGATGCTCTGCCACTGCTGGAACAAGGTCTCACGTTCTTCCAATCAGAACAGTTTTCCCAAGCAGCCAACGGTTTGGCAAGCAGCAGCAACGGCATTTAATGGCGCTGGAGAGCCATTTCATGAAGCCTTGGCTCTGAATTATTTATCCCTCGCTTATCAGCAACTCGGACAATGGCAACCGGCAACGGAGGCTGTCTCTTCTTGTCTGTCTCTCCTGCAACTCTCACAATCGAAACGGTTGGATTCTCAGCGTTTGCCGATTTTGGCTCAGGCGTTGAATACTCAAGGTCATCTGTATTACGCTTTGGGACAATCGGACCAGGCTCTCACAACTTGGCAGGAGGCGACGGCTCTTTATGAGAAATTGGAGGACCGGGAAGGGGCGATCGGGAGTCAGATTAATGTGGCGCAAGCGATGCAGGCTTTGGGGCTTTACAGGCGATCGCGCCAAACGTTAGGGGAGGTAGAGCAGGCGTTACAAGGTGAACCCAACTCCCTCCTCAAAGCCACGGGTTTACGCAGTTTAGGCAACGCTTTACGGGCGGTTGGAGAGTTAGAACAATCCCGGGAACTGTTACAACAAAGTTTGACGATCGCCCAAAGTATGCGTCAACCCTCGGCGATCGCCTCCGCCCAGTTTAGTTTAGGAAATACAGCAAGGGCAATGGCTCAAAAAGCCTTAGTCCTCAATGACTCACAAACTGCGGAAGCGGAATGGCAAACCGCCCTTGCTGCTTATCGTCAAGTGGCTGAACTCTCTACATCTCCTACGATTCGATTGCGATCGCAACTCAACCAGCTTGCCTTACTCATCGATTTAGCACAAGTCTCCGAGGCACAAGCATTACTGCCGGACATTCAAGTTCAACTGGATGAATTGCCCCCCAGTCGCGGTGCGGTGTACGATCGCATTCACTTATCTCACAGTTTAATCAAGTTGTTCCTCACCGACTCATCCCCGGACTCTCCTTTAAGCGATCGCCACTTGAGAGAAATTGCTACCGGATTAGCCACCGCTGTCCAACAGGCTAAAACCCTCCAGGACCCCCGGGCAGAATCCTACGCCTTGGGCAGTTTGGGCCATTTATACGAACTCGCTGCCCAATCTCAGGAAGCCCAAAAGTTGACTCAACAAGCGCTGATGATCGCACAAGGGATTGATGCCTCGGATATTGCCTATCGGTGGCAGTGGCAAGTCGGGCGATTGATGAAGGAACAAGGGAAGAAACCGGAGGCAGTGGTAGCTTATACCGTGGCGATCGAGACCCTCCAGTCTCTGCGCCAAGATTTAGCCTCTATCAATCCGGATAATCCCGATGTGCAGTTTTCTTTTCGGGAAGGTGTCGAACCTGTTTATCGGGAACTGGTGGACTTATTAACCGATCCGAATGAAGCGCCGACGCAAGAGAATTTACGGCAAGCAAGGCAGGCGATCGAATCCCTGCAACTCGCTGAATTGGATAACTTTTTCCAAGAAGCCTGTTTAGATGCCAAACCAATTCAAATTGACGAAATTGATACCACCGCAGCGGTGATTTATCCGATTATTTTACCGGAAAGATTAGCCGTAATTGTCGCCTTACCCAACTCTCCCTTACGGCTCTATACCACATTTGTCGCCCAATCTGAAATTGACAGTAAGCTCAATGAAATTCAACAAGAAATCGGACGGCAGGCTGGAAGGAACCGGGTTGTCTTACAAAATTCTCAACAGATTTATGATTGGTTAATTCGCCCTGCGGAAGCGGATTTAAAACAAAGTCAGATTCAAACCCTCGTTTTTGTCCTGGATGGGCAGTTGCGAAATGTGCCAATGGCTGCCCTTCATGATGGAACTCAATATCTAATTGAAAATTATAGCGTTGCGCTCACACCCGGACTGCAACTTTTGCCTCCCCAACCTTTAGCTGAGGAAGAACTCGAACTATTAACTGCTGGGTTATCGGAAGCCAGACAAGGCTTTTCTGCCTTGGAAAATGTGGAGCAAGAATTACAGGCAATTCAGGAGAATTTTCCGTCGGAAGTGTTATTTAATCAGGAGTTTACCCAACTTAATTTACAAGAGATTATCAATTCCTCTCAAGTTCCGGTGGTTCATATTGCCACTCACGGTCAATTTAGTTCCCAAGCAGAACGAACGTTTATTTTAACCTGGGATGGTCGGATTAATGTCAAAGAGTTAGATGGCTTACTGCGTCAGAAGGAACAAGAGTTATCTCGTCCAATTGAGTTACTTGTTTTTAGTGCCTGCGAAACCGCATCGGGAGATAGTCGCGCTGCTTTAGGATTGGCGGGGGTGGCGATTCGAGCAGGGGCCAGGAGTACGATCGCCACCTTATGGCAAGTCAGCGATGAATCCACAGCGGCGTTAATGGTGCGATTTTATCAAGAATTAGCCCAGGGAGAGGGAATCACGAAAGCCGAAGCCCTCCGACGGGCTCAGGTGAGTTTGTTGCGGGAAGGACGGTATCGCACTCCCTATTTTTGGTCCCCTTATATTTTGGTGGGGAATTGGCGGTAAAGAATTGATGAAGGCCCAGCGCCAGGGGACGCTGGATCCAAAGGGTTAATCGTCGTGATCGTCGAAGGGATCGGCCAATTCCTTAGAAGGGGGGCCAAAGGAGGTGTAGATAGAAAAAGCCGCGATCGCTACGAGGATCGCGCCAATCCCGATGCTAAGAACTGTTGCCGGTTCCAGATTTTCCATATTTTAAGTAAAATTATGAGTCCGATTCCTATAGAATATTACAAAACATTAATTTTCGCCGTCCAGAATAAGAGGTGACCCATGGCACAGCAAACAAAATTAGGAAATCTACTCAGACCGTTAAATGCAGAATATGGTAAAGTCTCCCCGGGTTGGGGCACCACCCCTCTGATGGGCGTGTTCATGCTGCTATTTTTCCTGTTCTTAGTGATTATCCTGCAAATCTATAACTCTTCGTTGCTCCTCAATGGAGTCGATGTGGATTGGACCACCCTCGGGCGCTAACTTACGGCGATCGCCCCTAGAGCAGGGATCCTCCGTATCCCTGCTTTCCCGGTTTGACCGGGATTTTTTTTTCTATACTAATAACCAGTGCTCTGTTGGAGGTCTGCGTGAATATCTTTGGCATGGGTTTGCCCGAAATCATGGTGATTCTGACGATCGCCCTTCTCATTTTTGGACCCAAAAAGTTGCCGGAAATCGGTCGCAGTCTGGGAAAAGCCATTCGCGGATTCCAGGATGCCAGTCGGGAATTTGAAAGCGAAATCAAGCGCGAGGCGCAACAAATTGAGGCATCCCAACCGGCTAAACCCGCTGAATCTCAGAAAGTTGCAAGTTCCGTCTCCCCCGAAGAAGCCATCCCATCCTCTGAACAAGGCTAGTCGGCAAATACCCGCACCCTAAAGGGTGGGGCTATACGGACGAAGCCCGCCTACGCGGGCTAAGAGGCAAATATTTGTCCCTTGTTATGCTCCATTGCCAATCCTAAAATTATCCCACGAAGGATGGGGGCGAATCCAGCCCAAGCCCCTCCCTTGGCGGGATTCCTCGTTTCATGCCTCCCGCTATCTCCGGCAGGGTGCCATCCCAGACTCGGTAAGGCGGCATGAACAAATCAGCAATAGTCCCGATAATCTCAACGCAAAATCTTAACATCTGACTTCAAAACTGCCATGACAGCAAGCGAGACATCCGTTCCTCTGGTGATTCCTCAACTGATTGTTGGATTGGGAAATCCAGAAGCCAAATACCATGAAACCCGCCATAATATCGGGTTCGCTGCCGTCGATATGCTTGCCCGGTCCTGGCAAATTTCGCTCTCAGAAAACCGCCGTTTTCAGGGACTTTTTGGCGAGGGTCGAGGGCCAAAAGGGAATAAAATCTACCTACTTAAGCCCCTTACTTACATGAATCGGTCCGGACAAGCGATTCGCGCTGTCACCGATTGGTATAAACTGCCCCCCCAATCGGTCCTGACGATTTATGATGATATGGATCTGCCCGTGGGACGCTTGCGGATGCGCCTTTCCGGGTCCGCTGGGGGTCACAATGGCATCAAATCCACGATCGCCCATTTGAGCACCCAGGACTTCCCCAGGTTACGGGTGGGAATCGGTAAACCGGGAGATGGGAAACCGGAAACGGATACGATTTCTCATGTGTTGGGGAAGTTCACCCCAGATGAGAAACCCGTGGTATCGGAGGTGATGTACCTGGTTCGGGATGCGATCGAACTCAGTCTCAAGGAAGGCTGCGAAAAAGCCATGAGTCTTTACAATAGTCGCAGTGTGGTCGGAACAAAGCCGTGAGTAGGAAGCGAGTCCCTAGAACCACTGCCCACGTTCGAGTGCTGAATCAGTCTTGGCAACGGGGCACCCTAGAAGGGGAAGTCAGTGCCGGAGATTTTAGTTGGAGTTTCCGGTGGTGTTTTCGTGTGGGTAAATTGGCGATCGAACCGTCCCAGGGACGCGCTTTAATTCAAGAACCTTTGGGACGGTTTTTAGAAAAATGCGATTATCAACTCGAACCGGGGGGAGACTATTCTTTCACCATTCGAGCGCAGTTGTAGCAGTGTTGCCTTGGGTTGAGGAATGAATTTTCAACCGGGTAAGGTGGCTAAATATCGCTCAATTAAGAGAATGGCGACGATATCATCGATCGCCCTTGGGGGTTGGCGCATTCCTGGGGGAATCAGCCTTGTCAATCCCCGAGGTGGATACATTTCCCAATAGCGATCGCGCGCTTGTAAGGTGCTGTAGCGTTCATCCACTTGCACAATGGGTAACGGGATAGAGAGGGATTCGGTAATATGTTCTTGCCACTTTTTCGACGTGGTGCGATCGCCAATCACCAGCAGCTCAACCCCAAACTCTTGAAAGAAAGATTCAATCACTGTGATTGCCTCTTCCGCCGGAACCACTTCATGCACTAACAGTTTGCCCCGACTATTCATCACGGCAATCCCACACTTTAACCGGCCCGGATCGAAGCCCAAAATTACTGTATCTGTTTGAGCATTACCCATTGCTTATTTTCCTTTTCAATTATCCCTATAACTTGAAAATACTCTGACAAGTATTCCGACAATTCTGCTGTGACCTTTATTCAGATTAACCCAGAACCCAACCGGCAAATGGTCACCCCAGTCTCCTACTCCGTGGGAAACACAACTTTGCCCTGATGAACTACCTTAAACTCTAAAGTCAGTGGACCCGAGGTATAAGTTTGACCAGCGGAAATCGCTTGAATAATCCCCGGTTCATCATTTTCTTGAGAGTCTGGAAGCTGCTTCAGAAATTCCATCAAAGCGGCCAGACGACCATCTCCCACTTGGATAGAATCCGTTACAATTCCCGATCGCCTTGCTCTAAAGTTAGCGGCAGCTAACAATAAATTCAATTGTTCTTTAATCTCATCTTCACTCATTTCCGAGGGCCGGACCGCAGTCGTGGCTACCAGTTCTCCTTCATTGAAAACCACCTGATTAGGCACTGCATCGGCAAAAACATTTACCTGCCGTTCACCCAACAAATAATTGGCAGCAGAGAGAATTCTGACCACATAATCTTGACCATCATCAATTTGGCCAATGAGTTGGTCCAGTTCCGTATCTGTAATCGCGATCGCCCATTCATTCAGTTGGGTGGTTCCGGGACGAATCAAGGAGATCGCCGCCAAATTGGCTTCCGTTAACAATTGCTTGGTTGCTTCCGGTGCCGGTTTCCGGGCGGAGGACCCGCAAGACCCCGGAAGCCAACACTTGATTCCGGCGAATGGCAACGGTTCCTTCCCGCAACAATTGAAAATCCCGTTCCAGACTTTCAACTTCCCCTTGGAGAAACGCTTGTTGAGTGCCTAACTGTTTCAATAACGTGCGCTGTTGGGCGATCGCCACTTCCTGCTCAGAAATTTGGCGATCGCGCTCGGCAATTTCCTCCTCCTGAAGGGCGATCGCCTGCTGTTTGCTGGGCAATTTCCAATTCCTGCCTCGCGATTTCCTGTTCCTGGTCCCCTAACTCCTCTTGTTGAGTGGCGATCGCCTGCTTTTGTTGGGCAATTTCTGCCGCCTGTGCCGCCATTTGCTCCTGTTGTTGGGCAATATCCCCTTCTTGAAGGGCAATTTGCTGCTGCTGTTGCGCTAGTTGGCGAATTTGCTCATCCAGTTGGCGTTTCTGTTCCGTGAGCAACTGCCGCTGCTGTGCCGCTTCCTGCCGTTGCTGCTCAATTTCAGCCTGTTTGAGCGCCAGTTCCCGGTCCCGTTGGACAATCGTGGCTCTAACTTGCTCCCCCTGTTCGATCAACTCCCGCCGTTCTAATTGCAGGGTGACAATATCATCCCGCAGCTTCTGCGCCTGTTGGGAAACCTCCTCAAGCTGACTTTGAGCGCGAGCGAATTTCCCTTCAATCCGACTGAGTTCGGTTCTAGCTTTCTCAAAATCGGTTTGAATGCCGCTGAGTTGGTTTGAGTTTGATTCAGTTCCCCCTGAGTCTGATTCAATTGAGCTTCAGTCTCGGCTTGTTTTTGGATCGCCCCTTGCAATGAGCGATCAATCTCATTTAATTGTTGTTGCGCCACCACCTGCTGTTCTCGGGCTTGGTTGAGTTGGGCTTCCACCTGCTGTTTTTGGGTCACCACTGCGACGAGTTCCTTCTGAGCTTCTCGCAATTCTTTGAGTTTTTCATCCAGTTGAAACACACCCACTCGCAACGATTTACTCGTGGCAAATAGGATACTCAAAGTTGAGGCAGCAATCATTAACCCAGTGACAATGGTGACCACTGTAGCGGTTTGTCTTGGGCGCAGACCAAACAGACTTAAACGGGCCTTACCGACTTTAGTACCGAGGCGATCGCCCAGGGTAGCGAGCAACCCCCCCAAGACCAACACAGCGAGTATCAGGACGTATGCGCTCGTCATCACTACTTATTCAACTCCGTCCAGATCTAGCCGAGACAAAAACTTGTGGAGCTAAAATACTCTGCTAGGACCTCTGGCAAAGTTCCGCTCTTTTGCACTATAACAGATCCCAATGCCGATTCTAATGGCAGTATCCTGTCCTTGTTTCGCTAAATGCCTGCATGAACTCAACCTCTCACACTCGCTGCCCGGATGAGCCGTTGTTGAGCCTACGGGCGATCGCCCATTCTGTCCGTCCCAGTCCCCTGATTCGCCTGAGTTTTGTCAACAACGGCTTCAAGGAGACTGTACTCTCTGAAAGTCCCCCCAGGGCAGAAAATCAACGGAAGACTGACTCATTCTCACCCCGATCCCCGATTCCCTGATTTGCTCTGCCCTATTGTGTGTTAAGGTTGACCTCTGTTTTGTTCAAATCAAGTAAATTGCTGACTCAAGGCCACGGGATTATGAACGGTGATCTTCTTTTTATGAATCGAAATCATCTGTTCACAACGCAGATCCCCCAACAAACGAGTGACCGTGACCCGAGTTGAGCCAATGGCTTCGGCGATCGCCTGATGGGACAGCTTTAAATCAATCGTAATCCCCTCGGAAGTCGGTATCCCAAAATCCCGACACAAAATCAGCAGAAAACTCACCAACCGCGATCCCATGTCCCGGTGGGCCAAAGTTTCAATCATCATTTCCGTCTGTAAAATCCGGGAAGATAAGCCGCGCAACATCAACATGGACAGGTCGGGATCTTCCTTGAGTGCCTTTTCCACCTGGTCAATCGGCACCGAAAGCAACTCGACGGGGGTAAAGGCAACGGCATGATAAAAGCGGTCCGAACGATGGCCCGTAATCAGGGAGAGTACCCCAAATACACTATTTTCCCGCAGCAGGGCCACGGTAATTTCTTCTCCGGCTTCATAGACTCGGGATAGCTTAACGGCACCTTTGAGTAAAAAATAAACCCGTTCAGCGGGATCCCCAGGGAAAAAGATGGTCTTTCCTCGTTCGTAATTCTCCACCACTGGGGGAAACGATCCACTTCCCATCTGACGGAATACTGCGGCTAGCGGTCTATCTTGGGTCATTACCATATCCGTTCCTTCTAATTGTCATCTCGTATCTTCTTTTTTGATAACTTGCTAACGGTTTATTGTCATTACCGACCCGCTCTTGTTAGAGTTCTCTGACTTTTGTACTTTACATTACTTAAACGGACCGTTCGCGGTTTTTTTGTGCTTGGGGATACAGAATTGCCCCCAGTTGGCTGATCCCTGGATAAAAATATTCTCATCTACGATGTCCGGCGAGTAGCTTCCTCCAAACCCACATCAGGGAGGATGGCGATCGGCCAATCGCCCCGTTCCAGAGTCCCCCGTTGTGATTCAATCAAATTGGGGAACAGACCCAGGGCGATTCGACTCTTGCAAGTCAATCCTCTGGCTTCATGGCTGCAACCGTAGCCGGTCAACCGCCATCAGGGGCGACTCCTCGTTTGAGGAGGACTCTGAGATCCCGCCAGCCTCACCCTGGGGCAAAACCCGTCCTCCTGAGTAATTTTTACTAGAATAAACCCTCCATGCTAGATTTAACAGGAAAAAACGCCTTAGTCACCGGAATTGCTAACAACCGTTCCATCGCTTGGGGCATCGCGCAACAACTCCACAAAGCTGGGGCCAATCTCGGCATCACCTATCTCCCGGATGAAAAGGGCCGTCAAGAAAAAAAAGTCAGAGAATTAGTTGAACCCCTCAACCCCAGTTTGTTCGTCCCCTGCAATGTCCAGGATGACGCCCAAATTCAAGCCACCTTCGACACCATCCGCGAAACTTGGGACAAAATCGATATCCTGATCCACTGTCTCGCCTTTGCCGGGAAAGATGAACTCACTGGAGACTTCAGCAACACCTCTCGCGAAGGTTTTACCCGCGCTTTGGATATTAGTTCCTACTCCCTGGTTTCCCTCGCTGCTGCCGCCAAACCCCTAATGACCCAAGGCGGCAGCATCGTCACCCTCACCTACCTCGGTGGCGTCCGCGTCATCCCCAACTACAACGTCATGGGGATTGCCAAAGCTGCCTTAGAAATGAATGTCCGCTACCTCGCCGCTGAACTGGGCCTCCAAAATGTCCGCGTCAATGGCATCTCTGCCGGTCCCATCCGGACCCTCGCCTCTTCTGCCGTCGGTGGCATCCTGGACATGATCCACCATGTGGAAGAAATGGCCCCTCTGCGACGGACCGTCACCCAAACCGAAGTTGGCAATACTGCTGCATTCCTCTGTAGCGACTTATCCAGCGGCATCACAGGTCAAATCATCTATGTGGATTCCGGCTACTGCATCATGGGAATGTAATCCCTGAAGAATTGAGACTTTACGGATTAAAATTCGACCTTCAATTCCGAAAAGCCCCCCTTCTTAAG
This sequence comes from uncultured cyanobacterium, assembly GCA_963821735.1. Taxonomy (GTDB): domain Bacteria; phylum Cyanobacteriota; class Cyanobacteriia; order Cyanobacteriales; family Laspinemataceae; genus Laspinema. Next base: position 875,120 of record CAWGFK010000055.1, on the reverse strand, counting down.
GGGGGTTGGGGGGATCTCTTCTTCATGATTCAAGCCCTCTGTCTCTTAATTTTTCAAGGTTTCCCCACAGACAAGATAAGATCAAGATTAAGACTATATTTTGCGATCGCCACCCAAGCCAATTATGCAGACAAGTATTAGCCGGACCTCCTCTGAAACTCCCCCAAATGCTGAATCCGAACAAAATTTAGGCCAACTTCCCCGGATGTCCACTGTTCGGCGTACTACCGGGGAAACCGATGTCCATGTCACGATTAATCTCGATGGTCAAGGGAACTGTACCGCTGCTACAGGTGTACCCTTTCTCGACCATATGTTGCATCAAATTGCCTCTCACGGATTGATTGACCTAGAGGTAAAAGCTACTGGGGATATAGAAATTGATGACCATCATACCAATGAAGATGTGGGGATTACATTAGGCCAAGCCTTGGGTAAAGCCCTCGGCGATCGCAAAGGCATCGTCCGGTTTGGTCACTTTGTCGCCCCCCTGGATGAAGCCTTGATTCAAGTCGCCTTAGACTTTTCCGGTCGCCCTCACTTAAGCTATGGCTTAGACATTCCCACCCAACGAGTCGGAACGTATGACACCCAATTAGTGCGGGAATTCTTCGTGGCGATCGTCAATCACGCCCAAATGACCTTACATATCCGCCAACTCGACGGCATCAATTCCCATCACATCATCGAAGCCACCTTTAAAGCCTTCGCCCGCAGCCTCCGCATGGCAACCGAAATCGACCCCCGTCGCGCCACCACCATCCCCAGTTCCAAAGGCGTCCTCTAACTTCCCCTGTTTGCAGTAATGACTTGATGTCGTTAACCCCCGTTGCTTGTGGCAACGGGGGTTTATCCCAAATTTTATTTTATACATAGTGCATCTTTTAACCGTTTCACCCCCCATCAAAACCAATGGAACTTGTACTCCCAGTTTTCCTTATATTTGTCTTTGTCGTCGCTGTCATCCTATTAACTTGGATAGGAATTAGCCTCGTTATTCAAAAAGCTCGCTTCCCTCATGCCTTCAAGGCTCAAGAAAACCGCATCAAAAAAATCGAACGACAATTTTGGGACAATCCCACCTCAACCCAAACCGATCGCCGCCTCGCGCAAATCGAACAAAAACTCGATTTAATCCTCTATCATTTAAACATCGACATCCCCGACCTCGGAAACAATAATCCCCTCCCCCTATCCCCCGAATTCTGCAATGTAATTTTACAATTTGTCCCCCCTGAGTCGAAAATTTCCACCCTGAGAACCATGAGGATACTCACCGGCTTAGGACTCAAAGAAGCCAAAAACTTGATTGAATCCACCCCGCAAATCGTCCTCCGTCAAATTCCCGCATCGGAAGCCGAATCCGCAAAGCGACAACTGGAAGAATCCGGGGCGATAGTTACCCTTGAATAGACATCGGTTCCCGCCTCAATAAAGAGGACCAAAAACCGGGTTTCTCGCCCAGATTACTTGCCAATCACTCAAAATTTTATCAAGAAACCTGGTTTCTCACCCCTGAAGTACCGCAGTCCTAGAATTCTTCATTCCCTGAGAGGCGATCGCCTCTCCATCTCTGCTTCACCTGTGAACATCGTCTTTCAATTTTAATTGATTTTCTCCCGACACCCATAACTTCTCATGTTTTTTGACAGGTTTCTGCAACTTGTCAACACCAAATAGGGGGAAATCATCAAATTTTAGTCCCAAAATATCTAATAAAAATATAAACTTTTATAAACTGGGCAATTTTCGGTTTAATTCGCTACTATCGAGTGAGTTGAAAACCATTCATCGATAAATTGGGGGAAATATTGCAATGGCAGATTCAACCCTATTAGATGCCAAAGATGCAATCAGTCCCAGCAGGCGACAACTCACCTTACCCGCCTGGTTAGCACTGATTTGTATCATTGCCTTTAGTGTATTACTGTGGGCGGGGGCGGTCATTTCCAAAAATGCCCCACCCGTTCCCGATATCATGCGATCGCCCAATCAAGAAATCCTCGTCACCCAAGCCAACATCCAATCCGGACAGGAAATCTACCTCTCTCGTGGAGGACAAGATATCGGCAGCATCTGGGGACATGGCAGCTACCTCGCCCCGGACTGGACCGCCGATGTCTTACATCGTTGGGGTTTAGCCACCGCTGGCATATTATACAACAACAATCCCAGCTTTTCTCAAAAAGATTTAGAAGCATTACCCGCCCCCGAACGCGCCAGTTTGCAAGCACAAGTCAGTGAACAATTTAAAACCAATCGGTATAATCCCGAAACCCAAGAACTCCTCTTAACCGATGCTCAAAGTAAAGGACTTCAAGAAGTTTTTAAAGACTATCATGAACTCCTAGCCAAAGGGTCTGCAATTCACTCCATTCCCTCCGGTTGGTTCAAAGATGATAGTCAAATTCACGATGTCACCACCTTCTTTGCATGGACCTCTTGGGCAGCATCCGCCAATCGGCCTAATGCACGCTTTTCCTATACCGCAAATTGGCCTCATGATGATTTAATTGGCAACCAACCCCCGGCCCAATTTCTGATATGGTCCATCGTTTCTGTCATCGTTTTAATTGCCGGAATCGGCATTTTTCTCTTCATCTATTTAAAAGAAGAAGACGACGAAGTATTGCCCGTTCCCGCCCGTCCCGCCGTGCGAATTCCCACCCCCAGCCAAAAGGTCACCTCGTTATTTTTTGGCGTAGCAATGGCATTGTTTCTCGTGCAAATCATGATGGGAATGTTTACCGCCCATTATGCCGTTGAAGGGGAAGGATTTTATGGAATTCCCCTGAACCTCTATCTGCCTTATGCCGCAACAAGAACCTGGCATTTGCAACTGGCAATTTTCTGGATTGCTACCTGTTGGTTAGCCGCTGGACTCTATTTTGCCCCGCGATTTAGTGGCTATGAACCGAAAGGACAAGCCCTCGGCAATAGCGTCTTATTGGGGGCATTAACCGTCGTGGTTGTCGGTTCCCTGATTGGGTCTTGGTCAGCAGTGCAAGGGCTATTCAGTGTCAAAAATAGCTTCTTGTGGGGACATCAAGGCTATGAATATATCGAACTCGGGCGAATCTGGCAACTGTTACTGATTGGGGGAATGCTATTCTGGTTATGGCTGTTATATCGCGGATTTAAACCCGCTTTACAACGAGAAAAAAGCCCAACCGGATTGAGTCACTTTTTCCTGTATAGTGCCATCACCATTCCCCTGTTTTATTCCGTGGGATTGATGTACACCAATCACACGCCCTTGAGTATTGCTGAGTATTGGCGCTGGTGGGTAATTCATCTCTGGGTAGAAGGATTTTTCGAGGTGTTTGCCACCGTTGTGATTGCCTACTTATGCAGTGAATTAGGCTTTTTACGGCGGTCCTCGGCCCTGCGCGCCACCTATTTAACCACCCTGTTATATTTAGGCAGTGGTGTGATAGGAACCCTGCATCACCTCTACTTTTCCGGAACTCCTTCTTTTATTGCGGCGATCGGGTCCGTCTTTTCTGCCTTAGAAGTCGTTCCCTTAACCCTGATTGGCTTTGAAATTTTAAAAACCTTAAAATTGTCCAAAGAAGCCGAAGGATTTTATCGCTGGCCCTTGCGATTTTTCATCGCCACTTGTATTTGGAATTTAATCGGTGCAGGGGTGTTTGGATTCTTGATTAATCCGCCTATTGTGTTGTATTATTCCCAAGGAATCAATACCACCCCAATTCATGCTCACGCTGCCTTATTTGGGGTCTATGGCTGCTTGGCGATCGCCCTCATGCTGTTTGCCTTGCGCGAGTTCGTCCCGGATGACGCTTGGGACGATCGCTGGGTTAAATTCGCATTTTGGGCCATTAATGGCGGATTAGTCATCATGCTCATCTTTGGCTTAATTCCCAACGGATTTTATCAACTCGCACAATCCGTAGAATACGGCACTTGGTACGCCCGAAGTGCCGAAGTCATCGGTTCCCCCTGGATGCGCTGGACCGTCTGGTTAAGAATTCCCGGTGATATTATTTTCGCCTTGGGAACCGTATCCATGTTTATCTTTACCATGAAGGCAATTTTTGCCATCTTCCAGTTCCCGGTTAAAACCTATCCCCATAAAGAATTTCAACCGATTGAGAAATAATTTTTAGAGGGAGAACCTACAGATTACACGGATGAACACAGATAAAATCTCTGTGAAAATCTGTGTAATCTGTGTTTTTTTCATCCTTTTGGTTGGTTTGGCTTTCTTTTTGCCGTGCTTCTTTTACGATACTACGTCCTGTCGTTTAGCCCAATTGCTACAACCAACATAATCCAGCCCATATAACCAGATATATGGAGTGGAGCTGCTGATCATACTCTATCCGGCTGACGACATGCCATTGAGCATATGATAAACGGGAAGTCATAGATCCTGACCCACTCGGAAGAGGAGCGGTAACCCACAGTCATTAAGCACGGGAGACAGCCCAACATTGTCGACGCTTTTAGGTTTAATAATATCCCAAGCCAACCCTATAGCAAGGGATTATTCCGATTTAAGCTACCGAGATTAAGCCATCTAATTGTATCTATTTCGAGCTTAGCCCCTACTGACAATCAATATCAGGGTGCTTGCCAAACCATCAGAGCACTAGACTTTTGCCGCTAGATAATTACCGGAGGGAGGGTACTCGCATAGATTTAGCCATCCTTCATTCTCTCAGTAGCCACCCTTTTCCCCAGGCGTTCGATAGAGATGGAGGATAGTCCGGAAAATAGCAACTTATTCTCCCAATCCTTGCCCTAAAAACTAAGCTAGATAATCCAAATTCCTACTAATCATAGGTTCCGACTAGCTGGGCTTTCTGCCTTAATTTGTTGCACAAGCAGAATGACAGATTTACTATTTTGTTTATTGTCACTCTTCTGAGCTTTTATTTTTTAGAGAGTATATTTTATCTTCACTTTTCCATTACTGAGAGTCACAGTACGGTCGCCCTGTTCCACTCCTCCCAATCAGATTGATTGTTGGTAATCATTATAGTCAGGCCCTTTTTTCTGTATTCTTTATTTGCGTCCAGAATTTGAGCAACCATCAGGGTCTAATTTCTAGTAGGCTCGTCTAATTAGCATCTCGGTTACCTGCTAGCTAGAGCCAATACAGACGTTGTTCTTCTCCTCCTGAGTTTAGAGCCCAGATTCTTGTTTGGCTTCAGATTACTGCGGCTACATTTTTTCATAATCCAGTGGATTTGGATAATAGCTCCTTAACAGATTGTTATTCTCTAACCTTCATATTTCTGGGACCCGACTTTTTGGAGCATGACTCCCAGATTATTTTGAGCTGGTATCAGGAGAGTGTCCAATAGTTTGACCTTTCCATGGTGGCTTCTAACCCCATATCATGTTACTAGTGGTTTTACCACTCCCATTATTTCCACGTAACACAATTCTCCAGGTTTTATCGATTTATTTCGTTTACCTGTTTTGTTTGATTGTTTACACTAATGCTTTGGACTTTGGAGATTTCATAAGGTTCATTACTTTTCCTATTTTTTGTTACATAGCCTGCTGACAATCCGCCATTACCACACCAACAGCAACCACTAAGGAGTTTCGCATAGTGCTAGACAGCCGCTGTCGTTGCTCCTGCACCAGTGGCTTCCAGATTCGTTACTTCTGGATCAACCATATCATGACGACAGGACAACATGCTGCGCTAATAACAGGATAATTCCTGATATTATTAACCCAGTAACCCAAGCTTTGACCAACTTGGTTCAATAAAGGACAAAGCTTTTTATTAATAGGGTTTTTGTACTTTTATGCGACCCTGCATTATCGTTAGGCTTATTCATGTTATTACTCCTTGTCTTCTTGTAGTAATTCAATGATTTATTGGTGATGGCAATATTATCACCAGGTTCCTATTGACTAAGAATGAACAATAAACCCTACAGTCGCGCCTACTCCAGCTATAATTATTACAGGTGTTCCGACAATTGCCAGACCCCCTATGGTAAATGAGGCGGCAGCCAAACTGATAAAATAGTTTTTATCTTTAATCTGTTTGCAGGGTTCTTCAATTATGTAAGGAGGTTCTGGACAATATTGATAGGCAATAGAGATGTCTGAATATTTAATCATTTGATTACAAGAATGTTGAACCTGCAAGAGTTGCCACACCGAGAAATAATGTACCAACAACAAAGAATAATGCTACGGTAACTCTTGTCCAGCTTTGCTTGGAAATGTAATTCAAATAGTTAAATAATTGATCCACAACTTCATCCCTTCATTTGTGCTACAAATTCATTTAGTTTAATCAATCAAAATGGAGTGAAACCTCAGCATTTTTGCTATCTGTAATGTTGATATGTTTGCCTTAAATCATGACATAACCTAGCAGCCCAATATCATTTTAATTTCTGCGACTATCCCGGAAAGAATACTGACGGATATACCTGTTGTCTGCATATCTGTGGCGATCGCTAGTTGCGATCGCCATCAGTGAAGCCCCTGCAAGGATTTGTTGTACCATTATCGTAGCAACAGCCGAAATAGCGACAATACTAGCACCACCAAAAAGTAAAACTCCTGCTATTAAAGCAACTATAGCAGCCATTTGTGTGCGGTCAGGACTGGTACAGGTGGAAATTTGTCCTATGATAACGGGAAGTAGTTCTAAGTGATGAAATAAAAGCATTGCTTTAATCTACTCATCTTTGCTCATTTTATTGATGATTCGGGGTAAAGCTGGAAAGATTGAATAGCACAACTTTACCCACTTTTACCAATCTCAAAAGATGCACTCTGCACCTTTTAAGAAAGTAATTCTGCTTTCTTATGCTCAAATTCTTCTTGGGTGATCACCCCAGCATTTTTAGCATTCTCTAATTGCTTAAGCTTTTCGGCAAAAGCAATCTCTTTTTGAATTTGCGTTGCTTTGACATCGAACTCCTCTTGATTTAAATTGCAGAGGCTAAAGCACCTCGAAGTTGAGAAAGCTTATTGTCTAGTTCTGCATGAGAGGATTGAGAAATTAATTCCGCTTTTTTCTTCTCATATTCCTCTGAACTTAAAATCCCAGAATCCAGAGCATTTTTAAGCTTGAGCAGTTTATCATTTAACTCATTATTTTTGAGTTGATCCTGAGCTTTATGTTCAATTTCCTTTTTTTTGGCTTGATAGGCTACTTCATCAATAAAACCTTGGTCATAAGCATCCTGTAGCTGTTTGAGCTTGTCTTGCATAGATTCTTGCTCTTTTAATACAGCAATTTCTTACGCAGATTTCATTTTGGCTTTAAAAATAATCTGTTCGTCTATAAACTTCCAAATATCCCCTTCTATTTTTTTAGCCCATCCAGTTGCCAACCCGCTTCCAATAATACTTACACCTCCAGTGAGTACAGCAGCTACTCCACCCGCCACTAAGTTACTTGCCCATTCTCCGGTTCCGAGTTCAACAGAGAATTCATTGAGCTGGCCCTCTATCAAAATTGTAAAAGCTCTAGATGCTCCGACTGCTTTTCTCCAGCCTTCTGTTTTCTGAGCCTGTAAACACCAAGACCCTTCAGTTTTATTCCCTTGAACTTCATATCCTTGGTTCTGAAGCCAGTATTCGATCTGTTTATTTAAGACATCTCTATCGCAGTTTTTATCTCGATACGTCTTCTTAGTCATAACTTAAAAGCCTCATTGATTCACCACGCGTTTGATTTTTTGTCAAGCTAAATTGACCTAAACACACGAAATCAAAAGAAAGTCAGAGAAAATTGATAAATCTTGAAGTAGGTATAGCCTCTAACTCACATTAGTGAATTTGCTTCATTGGATTAAACTCAGAATAAAATTCCAAGAAGTTAGTCTGGCTTAGTTAGAGGCAGATCAAGATTACTTTCCCTGCTCTTAATCTTGTGTCTATTGTCTTGATTGACTCTCAATTTACCCCCTTTGAGAGGTTTTCCTCTACTCTAGAATAAGCGGTTTTAAACTAATGCTTTCCTACTTTACATCAGGAATTTTGCTAGTGTTACATCAGTAATTTAGAGGAGCCACCCAATGTTACCGACTGACGAACAGTTTCCAGATGCAGGAACGCACTGAGACCTAGATGAGCTATACACCGATTTGGTATCAGCGAGGGGAAAGGAGCCTACCCCTGAAATAATACAACGGTGTGGAAATGTTTACTGTTAAGCAGAAAAATTTAGGAGCCATGTGGCGAAAAAGGCTAGATTTTCCTGAGTTACATCAGAATATGCTAAGATTCCATCAGGAATTTAGAGGAACCACTAAATGTTACCGACTGACGAACAGTTTACTGAGGCAGGAAAGCACTGAGACTTAGATGCGCTGTACACTGATTTAGCATCAGCGAAGGGGAAGCGACTTACTCCAGTCGAAAAGCTACATCTAAGAGGATTGCTCAGTGGTTATAGTCCAGGTGAAATAGCACAACGGTTAGGAAAGAATGCCAAGGGTGTGGAAACAGTACCTATGTGCTACTTTGTATCGGTATGTGAAAGGTTTAGTTAGTAAAACCAATTGTAAAGTCGAAAATTCGTAGGTATATTACAGAGTGTTTTCGTAGAAGTTTCTATCTATAAAAATAACTCAGTAGTATCCTTTGTTGTCGATAATTTACTGCCTAGATAAAAGTATGTTATATATAACTAATATAAATATTGAAAACAATCATATTATTTATTGCTTTTTAATTTACGTATACCATATTTCTGAAAATTTTCTTAGATAAAGCATCAGTAATTGACTCTAATATTTTATTATATTTCTCAATCTGAAAATCAATCTTCTTCTAAATTATATAACCTTTTTTTAATCAATCCTTGATTTTTATATATATTATGATTTCATAATTAATTTCTCACATTCAAATTCTTTATACATCCGGTTGGTAAAAGTCAGTTTTCGCTTTTAGCCCGCGCAGGCGGGCTTCGTCAGTGGAGCCAGACCCTTGAGGGTGTGGGTTTTTATAGACCTTGATAACCGAATTCCGTATATTAATAAACCACATATTACACGGATGAACACAGATAAAATCTCTGTGAAAATCTGTGTAATCTGTGGTTTTTAACAGATACAAGAGAACGACTGAAGTCGTTACTACGAACTTATGGCAATTATTGGGGATTTGGGGTTTGTAATTGTTGGCGCAATTGGTCGGGGTTGGCTAAGAGGTCAGATTGGGTGATGGCTTTTTGTTCTCCGGTTGCTAACCATTTGAGTTGGACGGTTTGATTTTGGGCTTCTTCATCCCCTAAAATCAAGCAGGCAGCGGCACCGGACCGATCGCCTCGTTTGAACTGTTTCCCAAAGGCACTGCCGCTTAAATCAACTTCGGCGCTAAATCCGGCATGACGCAATTTTTGGGCTAAGACTAAAGCATTTTCTTCCGCCTGTTCCCCCCGGGAAACCACATAAAAATCTAAAGGAATCTGGGGAAGAGTATCCAATTGTTGCAGTAGAATAATTAACCGTTCTAAGCCGATCGCCCAACCCACAGCAGGAGTCTCCGGTCCCCCCAATTGGCTGACTAAATTATCATACCGTCCACCGCCACAGACGGTGGCTTGTGCGCCTAAATCATCGGAAATGATTTCAAAAGCAGTATGACTGTAATAATCTAATCCCCTCACCAAGCGATGATTCAATTGATAGGGAATTCCTAACTGGGTTAACAAATTTTGGACGCGCTCAAAGTGCCGTTTTGAGTCGTCGCAGAGATAATCTCCCAGCTTCGGTGCATCTTGGACAATTTCTCCAGTGCGTTTGTCTTTACTGTCTAAAATTCGCAGGGGATTGCGGGTGAGTCGGTCCTGGGAATCCGGGTCTAATTCGGCTTGATAAGGGGTGAGATACGCAATTAAAGCCTCTCGATAGCGTTGTCTGTCTTCGCTATTACCGACAGAATTGAGGTCTAGGTGCAGGTTTTTTAGTCCCAAAGTTTGCAGGATATCCGTGGCGATCGCGATCGCCTCCACATCTGCACGGGGGTCCGCAGTCCCGAGGACCTCCACCCCAACTTGATGAAATTGGCGCTGCCGTCCCGCCTGGGGTCGTTCATAGCGAAACATCGGTCCGGTGTACCACAAGCGCTGCACCCCCCCAGCCGCGTGCAGTTTCTGCTCAATATAGGCGCGGACCACTCCGGCAGTGCCTTCGGGACGCAGGGTCATGGAGTAAGGTTTTTTTCCCCGACTCTGGAAACTGTACATTTCCTTGCCAACCACATCCGTTGCTTCCCCAATCCCCCGTTCAAATAGGGATGTCAGTTCAAAGATTGGCGTCCGAATTTCTCGATAGCTGGCTTTGCCGAGGATTTCTCGGACAACGGCTTCTACTTTTTGCCAATAGCCTACCTCTGCTGGCAGGATGTCTCGGGTTCCTCGTAATGCTTGAATTGCGCCCATTGCTTCGTTTTCGATTGCTGCTATTTCCCAGATAAAATCAGCCCGTGTTGGTGATTTTATGACCCAAAATATCCTAGGATTTCCGACGATGGCGATCGCGGTAATAGCCTAGGATTTGTTCCACCCGTTGAGGTGCGATCGGTTCCGCATCCGGTCCATACTGGATGGATAGTCCGGCGATTTGGCTGTCCAGATAATTAAACACTGCGGCAGTTTGGGGAAGCAGTTCAACCTCTATTCCTTGAACCTGCCGCAGATGCGCTGCCAATTCTCGATACACCGTTAATGGCAGTCCTGGGATTTCATATTGAACCGAATTGTCTTCGGTTCCCTGAGTTTTTAACTCTTCCATGTTTAATAACTGCTTACCCTCGGTCCTCAATCTCTTGACTGTCTTCAATCTGTTCATGAACAGGTTCTGGTTCCGGTTCTTCGTCCGTTAATTGCGGTAAGGTACAGCAATTAACATCATCGATGCAAACCTTACCCGACTGTAAGGCCCATCTGACTAATGCCACACGGTTCGCGGTTTTAGTTTTGTTCAGAATATTGCTGATATGGTTATCCACCGTCCTCTTGCTAATTTCTAGCGATTCTGCTATATCCTGATTGGTCAAACCAGATGCTACCAGTTCAATGACCTGTAGCTCTCGCTCCGAAAGGGTTACATGGGTCTGAGAGTCCCCGCCAGTCATAAGCATTTCCTATCTCTGTATATCTACCTATATTGTACTGATTCTATCGGAAATCTGTCTCAAATCTCATGGATTTTACGCTTATTTTGTCTTTTAGTCATCTGGAGGCAGGTGGGAGATGGGGAGGATAGGGGAGATGGGGGAGATGGGGAGGATTGGGGAGATGGGGCAGATGGGGCAGATGGGGCAGATGGGGAGGATTGGGGAGATGTTCGTAGTAACGACTTCAGTCGTTATCCCCCGTTCGTAGTAACGACTTCAGTCGTTTCCCCATCCATCTACCCCATCCACCCCCATCCACCCCCATGCCTAAACTATGGGAAACTATCCACACCTGGGAATTCTCAACATAAGAATCACCCCTAAAATTGTCCTAAAATCAACTAAATCATGACTCCAAAAATCCAAAAATTCATCCAGCATCAATTCCCTCAATTCATATCCCAAAAATTGCTGCAATTCATAGCTATTTTAGGAATAGTGACCGCCTTATGGTTCTGGGGAATCGGAAGCGCGATCGCCTCGGAGGGTCTGGATGCTTTAACCGTCCCTTCCCCCGCACCCGAGGCGACTCCCAACCGCCCAACCCTTGATACCAATACGATTCCCTCGGCGAAGGTGTCTCAGTTTGTCGCGGCTTATTTACAAGTCTTGCGCCAAATTGAAGGCCGAGAAGAAGAATTACTCTCGGCACCGACTTCCCTAGAGTCGCAACGCATTGAACGGGAAATTGAAAGCGCCTCGATTGCCGCGATCGAGCAAGCGGGATTAACGAAACAGGAGTATTTACAAATGCTCTCTCTGGCTAATATCGACCCGGAATTTGGCGAACGCATTGCTGCCGGAATTCAAGAGGCCAAAAACCAAGAATAAACCCCAAACCACTCATTTTAACCCCGATTCTCTCCCGTTAATTTTCTTTAAGGGTCATCAATCCCTGACTTGAGAGAGATGCTGGATTTCTTGTAGGCTGTAGATTGAAGCATATATTGCAATCTAGGAGTGAAGTGATGACTCATCCACAAGTTTTGTGTTTAGGGGAAATTCTATTTGATTGTTTAGCCGATCGCCCGGGTCAAGCTTATGAGGAGGTTGAGTCTTGGACTCCCTATCCGGGCGGTGCACCTGCAAATGTGGCCGCTGCCTTGGTGAAATTGGGGACTCCCGCCGGATTTATTGGCTGTGTGGGACAAGATGACCCCGGGGACGAACTGGTCACTCTGCTCACGCATCTGGGGGTCGATTGTACCGGAGTGCAGCGTCATGAGACAGCCCCCACCCGTAAGGTGTATGTGGTCCGTTCTGAGGATGGCGATCGCAGCTTTGCCGGGTTTGGGGAAATTGACACCACGGAATTTGCCGATACTCGCCTGCAAGCGGACCAGTTACCTCATGAATTGTTTTTTCAGGCCGATTTTCTCGTCGTCGGCAGTTTAGAACTAGCCTTTCCTGATTCCAGAAAAGCAGTTTTTCGCGCTTTAGATATGGCAGAACAATATGATGTAAAAATTGCCATTGATGTCAATCGCCGGGATATGTTCTGGTCTGACCCAACTGAATCTAAATCTATCATTGAAGACTTAATTAAACGGGTTGATTTTTTAAAAATTACCGATGAAGAAGCGGAGTGGTTATTTGATACCACTGATGCCGGTGCGATTAAGTATCGTTTGGGCAATGTGGAAGGGGTTTTAGTAACCGCTGGGGACAAAGGCTGTACCTATTGTCTCGGGGAAAATGAAGGGTCTATGCCTGCTTTTTCCGTGGATGTGGTGGATACCACCGGGGCCGGAGATGGCTTTGTGGCTGGATTTATTCATCAGGTTTGTATGCATGGGGTTAAATATTTAGAAGACCCAAACCGGGCTAAAGAAGTCATCCAATATGCAACGGCAGTGGGAGCCTTGACGACGACTCGACCCGGTGCGATCGCCGCTCAACCTCTGCCGACGGAAGTAACGGGTTTTCTGGCAACTCATTAAATCAAGTCCGGCAGCTTGAAAGCTGTTTATTTCAAAACAAAGCCCGCATCTGCGGGCTGATTTAAAATCGGGTAATCAGAGGGGATATTTTTTAAAGATGGCTATAGAAATTGAACGGAAATTTTTAGTCAAAAATCAAGCATGGCGATCGCTGGCTGTGGGGACTCCCTATCGACAAGGTTACATTGCCAACAGTCAGGGTCGCACGGTGCGGGTTCGCCAGGTGGGCAAACAAGGCTATCTCACCATTAAAGGCCCATCCCAGGGCAATTCTCGTCCCGAGTTTGAGTATTCTATTCCCTTAGAAGATGCTCAATTTATGTTAGAGCATCTCTGTACTCCGCCGTTAATTGAAAAGCACCGATATAAAATAAAATGGGGAGAGTTAATCTGGGAAGTGGATGAATTTTTTGGAGAAAATCAAGGCTTAATTGTGGCCGAAGTTGAACTCACTGAGGTGAATCAAGTGGTAGAATTGCCGGAGTGGATTGGTCAAGAAGTCTCTGATGACCCGCGCTACTTTAATGTCAATTTGTCTACTTATCCCTATTCTCAGTGGACTGAAGGGAACTCGATGTGAACCAAATGGGACAGGACTGCGATCGCCAGGGTGTCAGCACACCGACAGATCCATCGGTCTTTTCCGGGCGATCGGCCTAAAATGTCTGAAAAATGGCTTAAAACTGTGTCACTTCCTTGTAGACTAGGGATTTAATCAGATGGCTTTTTCAGGGATAAAACATGGACGTTAAAGAACTCATCGATCGCTATGCCGCAGGAGACCGAACTTTTTCTGAAATCGACCTCAGCAAAGCTGACTTACAACAAGTTGACTTGAGTCAGTGCAACTTGAATGGAGCCAACTTAAGTGGATGCGATCTGCGCGGTGCGAATCTCAGACAAGTCTCTTTAGCTGAAGCGAATTTGAGTTGGGCCAATTTAGAAGGCTGCTCATCTGTTAGAAGCTTCTCTCAATGGGGCGAATTTAGAAGGCGCGAATTTGAATAAGGCCCTCCTTGATGGCGCTAATCTTTTTGGGGCTAATTTTACTCGCGCTGATTTACGCGGTGCGGATTTGAAAATGGCGGATTTAACGGAAGCCGACCTCAGTTTTGCCAACCTTGACGGGGCAAATTTATGGGGCGCTTATTTAACCGGGACTAAGATCAAATATGCGCTCGGTCTGCAAACGGTGAATCTCCCGGTTGATGAGTCAAAATAGGGCGATCGCCTCTGCAAATCATCCCCCTTGGCGATCGCCCCCATTTCACCCTAGAGACGCCCCATTTTTGCGTCTTTCCCGAGCCTTGTCCGGGACCGAACCCTTGTTAATCGGCTTAAGGGAACTCCAAAAAATAAAACCTCCAGAACGTTCGTTCGTAGTTCCGGATCAACGGAGTAGCCCAGTCAATGTAGGGGCGCAATGTGCAGGCCCTCCGGTGGGCTTCGAGCATTGCGCCCCTCCACTTCCTTTCAGTTGAACGGTTAGATGATTTATTTTTTGTAATCCCCTAATAAGGCGGTTCCGGATACTCAAACTCATCCTCATAAGCATAAGCATTGCTCTCTAAGGTACTCGTAGGAGTTGCCGTTTCCACCTTCGGTTCCGCTAGTTTGGGAATATCCTGACCAAAGTCTTTATATTCCTCAAAAGTCTCACAAATTAAAGCCGATTCTTCCGAATTGGAGGGAATCATATAATCCGCTAAATTGCTGGCGGTTGGATGTTCATAATCACTGGTATCAGCCACCCATGCTGTATTATTACCGCTTCCTTTTTCTACCGCCTCAAAGGTCGGGCAGAAAATTCCATGAGCATGAAACAGGGAGCTTTTCGGAGTATAGGGTTGCCCGCGAAAATCCGCATAAGCCTGTTCCAACTCTGCCGTAAATCCGGTGACTTTTCCGGCTTGTCCATAGCGGTATGCCATGCCAAAACCGGCTCCAGCCGAGCCACTCAAGGTTAAACGCAAAGGAGTTTGATGGAGTATTTTTTGGTCTTGTCCCACCAAGAAAATCAAATAGCGGGTGAAGGTTTTATATTTGAGGCGATCGGCTTTAAAGGCATCATAGAGATCCATCAACCGCCCGACAATATCCCCAGTCACCCGGTTTTTTAGACAAATTGGACCCTGACGAACAATCAGCATTCTGGGTGTCGTCGTCATCAGCAGGGTTTCAATATCCCCGGTACTAAATTCATGTTCCACTGGTTGCCAATTTTCATCCGGTGTAAACCCCGATGCCTTAGCTTGATCCAGTTTAACGGCTAATCCATAAGCCTTGAGTCCATCCAGATGTAATCTGGGGTTAATCATCTGACACCAAGGCAATAATTTAGATGGGGGTGCCTTAAATTTTTCATCCTCGAAATCAAAGGTGGGAGAGGGCTCATGGTTCTTGTCATATTAATTGCTTCTAATTCAGTTTACCGGGTCTCGTGATTGTGAATAAGGTGACAGTCTATCTCAGGGTCAACTCGCTATAGTAGAATACGGCATGAGTCAATTGGGGTTCTTGATCCAGATCGAACCGATCGGTGGAGTAGCTCTAGCATTCATCGATTGCACCCTTGAACTCGATACTCTGAAAAATTTAAGATTTTCGCGATCGCCAACGTTCATGATCAACCCCTCTCCCACCTGGACCTGTAGCCACACTCTCACTGCTCATTCTGCCGCCATTCTTGACCTGGCTTTTAGTCCCGACGGACATACCTTAGCCAGTGCCTCTCTCGATACCACCATCGTCCTCTGGAATCCTCACACCGGGGAGGAAGGTCAGACCCTGATCGGTCATACGGACTTTGTGAACGCGATCGCCTTCCGCAATGATGGGAAAGTGCTCGTCAGTGGGTCCCTGGACCAAACCCTGCGAATCTGGTCAGTTCGGACAGGTGAAGTCACCCGGGTCCTAGAAGGTCATCGCAAACCCATCGAATCCGTCGCCATTTCCCCCGATGGTGAAACCATAGCCAGTGGCAGTTGGGACCGCACGATTAAACTCTGGGATGCCAACACGGGTCAGGCTTTACAAACCCTCAGAGGTCATGAAAAACCCACGGTTACGGTGGCATTTAGTCCCGATGGCAGGGCTTTAGTCAGTGGCAGTTGGGACCGCACGATTAAACTCTGGAATGTGGCGATCGGGGAAAGTTATCGCACCATTCAGGCTCATTCTAACCCCATTGAATGTGTTAAATTCAGCCCCGATGGAGAAATCTTAGCCAGCAGCAGCCTGGATTCAACGGTGAAACTGTGGCATACCCAAACCGGGGAATTAATTCATACTCTAACCGGACATACGGATGGAATTCGCTCCTTGGCGTTTAGTCCCGATGGTTGCTATGTAGGCAGTGCCAGCAGTGATAAAACCATTAAGATTTGGGCGGTAGAAACTGGGGAAGAATTAACTACCTTGCGGGACCATTCTAGTTATGTGTTTGCGATCGCCTTCAGTCCTGATGGACGGACTCTAGCTACCGGCGGCGATGATAAAACCATTAAACTCTGGCGTCTTCACCCCCCCTCCTCGCAGCCGTAATCCTCGGTTCATCTGGGCGTTATTCTCTATCTTTCTTCCGCTTAATCTGCTGTTCTCCTTCCGCCTCCAAATATTCATAATTCGGATAATCGGTAATCGGGGCCTGGGTTTTCGCCTCGATTCCCTCTTGGGTCAATAGGGTTTTCAATCCCCCCACCACTCCGGCTACTAACGCATTATAATTCCCCACGGACTGACTGAGCGTTTGGGTGTTGCGGCTTTCCCAATATCCCCCCTCATCACAAACCGATTCTAAAATTCCCAGGTCCTGGGCAATATCTAACATTTGAACAACCAATCCGTGACATTTCAGAAAGTTGTTCATTCCTCCATATTCCGGATTACTGGCATACTGGGTTTTGCAAAAATTCGACCAAGACCAATGGGATAAATTCGTGGGGATAGTGCGAAGCTCTATTTTGGTTTCATCTATTTTGCCCGTTCTTTTTTCCTCAAGTTTTATCTTGAAATCTTCCCAACCCCAGGGTTTTATCTCATTTGGGTCTGCACCGGGTTCAGGTTTTCTGAGTTTGATTTGTGTCGTTTCCGGAAACAGTGCGAGTCCAAAATTAGCAGATTCGCAGCCCTTTCCCGGCAATACCGTAAAGGCAATCAACTGTACTGGATCGACAAAAAAGTAGGAGTTTTCATATTCTATCCCCCGGGCTGCCTCTAAGTGTAGAAACCGATGGAGTTCTTCCATTTTATTGTGCTGATCTCGGCAGGCTTCCCCCACTAATTCCACCACTTCGCTCACTTTCTCAAAGGGTAAATTAATCGCCGCTTGGTGCAATGCGTGGATTTTTTCCCGGGTCAGTTCAATGGAGTCGCTGCCTAAATTCAAATCATAACTGATAGTTAGCCCCATAATGTTAAATCCTGATTGATAGAAAGTTCAAGGGTCCTCAATCTGATTTGTTAATTGTAGGCGATCGCCCTCTATTTTGCCCAATCCCGGACGAGTCTATAAAAACCCACACCCTCAAGGGTGGGGCTTACAGGACCAAGCCTGCCTTCTGCAGGCTGAATAGTGAAGGTTATTTTCCCCCTTCTCCTACAGCGTAATTGTCAGGGTATCTTAAATTTACCCTGACAAGACGGCAACAGAGATTTTCGAGTCTATATTCCCCAACCTTTCCTGGATTTATCGAATCGCTTTGAGTTGTCGATTCACCTCATCGATATCAAATACCTCGGGGTCAAAATCTTCATGCACCCATTCCCGGGTTTCTGCATAGTCTGGATCTTCTGGATTTTTGAGAATTTCTAACACCTCGGCATACCCGCGAATGCCGCCACATTCTTCTGGAGGACAAGCGCGATCGCCTGCCACACACCGGGGATAATGCACCCCATGCGTCGGTTCCAGAATTTTTTCCACGGTAATGTGATGCAGCCAGCTATCATCTAAATTATATTCATAGAGAAAGCTGGCATTTTCTTCCGGCACTAATTCATCTAATCTCGCCCTGCGTTCGGTTTTCATTTCTAAACCATATTCAGGATGAGATTGACCGTAACAAGTCCCATCGATGGTGAATTGATGCAGATGGGTATTTCCCCATCCCATCACCACTTGTAAAATTCGCTGGAGTTTATACAGGGTAATGTGACTGCGAACCTGAATTTCCCGCCAAATCAGAGGTTCACTTTCTTTGATGGTGACTTTTAACTGATAAATTGACTCATGCTCGTTGGGTTTTGTCTGGTTCATGGCGATACAACCGGGTTAACTTTTAGTTAGGCATCGTTTGCGTGCTGTTAACCGATATTCATAAAGAGCCGTCGCTCTAAAACGTTAAAATAGCAACAAACACTTGTCCTCTAATATATTATCATGGTCATCCAATCAGATTGCATTCAAATTGTTAAGTTTTAAGAAATCAACCGACTGACCAAATGGATTGCGCCAAAACCCGCACCCTCAAGGGTGGGGCTATACGAACAAAGCCTGCCTTCGCAGGCTAAAGAGTACAATAGCTCTTTAATACCAAATCTGGTTGTAAAAAGTCGGTTTTATGTATTAGCCTACGTTTGGCGTAGCCTGCGCGCCAGCGCTTAGGCAGGCTTCGTCCTGTGAGCCTCCACCCTTCAGGGTGCGGGTTGTAACTATATTGCCTATATCTGCGATCGCCTCCTAAAATCCTCATGGAAACCCAACCCTCAACCCCCAACCGTCCCCATCTCGCCGTCACCCTCGGAGACCCTGCCGGAATCGGTCCGGAAGTCATCCTCAAAGCCCTCGCAGACCCCGCAATTGCCCAAAATTGTCAAATCACCCTCGTCGGCAGTCGGAAACTGCTGCAACAGTGTTATCAACAACTGAAACAACAGACAGCGATCGCCGATCCTGAAGCGTTTCCTATCCTAGATATTGACCTCAACCAAGAGGCGATCGCCCTCGGGACCGGCAATGCCGCATCCGGTGGCGCGAGTTTTGCCTATATGCAAGAGGCGATCGCCCGAACCCTTGCCGGAGACTACCAGGCGATCGTCACCGGACCCATCGCCAAAACCTGCTGGAAAGCTGCCGGACATCCCTATCCCGGACAAACCGAACTCCTCGCCGAAAGCGCCCAAATCAAACGCTTCGGAATGCTATTTGTCGCCAAATCCCCCCACAGCCACTGGACCCTCCGCACCCTCCTCGCCACCACCCACATCCCCCTCCGCCAAGTCCCCGACGCCCTCACCCCGGAACTTCTCACCTGGAAACTAGACCTCTTAATCGAATGCCTGCGCCAAGACTTCGGCATCGAAACCCCCCGCATCGCCATCTCCGGACTCAACCCCCACAGTGGAGAAAATGGACAACTTGGCACCGAAGAAAAAGACTGGTTAATTCCCTGGATTAAACAACAACAAAACATCCATCCTCAAGCCACAATTGATGGACCAATCCCCCCAGATACCCTCTGGGTAAAACCGGGACAAGCCTGGTTTGGAACCGCTACAAATGCCCATGATGCCTATCTCGCCCTCTACCATGACCAAGGCTTAATTCCCGTCAAATTAATGGCCTTCGATAAAGCCGTCAACACCACCATCGGTTTACCCTTCATCCGCACCTCCCCGGACCACGGCACCGCCTTCGATATCGCCGGACAAGGCATTGCTGATTGTGCTAGTATGAAATCTGCTTTATAGTTAGCCGCTGAGTTAGGAAGTCAGAGAATCAGTGGGGGTGAAGGATAAAAAATAAGTTGAAAAACCGGGGTTTTTCATCACATTTCGGTCAGAACTCACGCATATTTTGAACATTTACCCTAACTGTATGAGCGAGAAAGCGAATCATCCGTAAATTGGCAGGTAATGCATAAGTCATACTCCTAAATTATCCGAATTGCTGCACTGCTTAAATTGTTGTAAAATTAAAATCATCTTTAACCGGATATTCACAGGAGTCGCTATTTCATGAAACCTCTTCCAAGCAAAGGGCAACTGAAAACCTGGAAGGATGATAAAGGGTTTGGCTTCATCACACCCGATGAGGGTGGGAAAGACGTTTTTTTACATATCAGTGCCATCAAAAACGCCAGTCGTCGTCCCCGGGTGGGAGATACGATTTTGTATCAGCGAATTACTGCCAAAGACGGTAAGGTCCAGGCGGCTCAAGCCTCGATTCAAGGGGTTGCATCTTCACGGGTGCAAACTCAGCCGCGAACCCGAAAAAAAGGTTTACTCTCCACGGTTATGGGTCTGGCCATTCTGGGTACTATTGCACTGGTGAGCAACCAATTCCGTCCGAGTCGTTCTCCTTCTTTTTCTCCTGCTCAAGTAACATCTACCCCCCAGCCAGACTGTCTCATTAAAGGCAATATCTCAATTGAAACAAACAAGAAGCTTTATCACCTCCCCGGGATGGAAGATTACGACATAACAGAGATTAATTCAGCAAGGGGAGAACGGTGGTTTTGTACAGAGTCCGAGGCGATCGCAGCCGGTTGGAGATGGCCCCGCAATAGCCACAGCCCCTTTCCCTCCACTCTCCTGGGTTTTATCGCACTTTTCTCAAGTCTCGGCCAAAGGGAAAGAGGGCGATCGCCACTAATTTGATGTGCTGTTCGGCAAAGGGTAATCCGATGAGGCTGATGGCGAAGAGGGCAGCGAGAACTAAGTGTGCCATCGCAATCTCCCACCCAAATAGGAAAATCCAAATCACATTTAACACAATCTTCAGGGTACTGTTGGGATTGTCATCCTCTACAATTTCCCGTCCGAATGGGCTCATACTGGCGATTCCCAGTTTAATGGTTTCCACTCCGAAGGGGATGCCGACAATTGTGAGACAGATTCCGATTCCTCCGATGATGTACCCCGCTCCGGTGACGAATCCTCCGAAAATTAGCCAGATGAGGTTTCCGATTAAGATCATGATTTTTTTTACTGTTTTGGTTGGGGGGGGATTTTTAACCACTGATTTCACTGATTTTCACTGAGGGATTGATGGATTTTTAACCACTGATTTCACTGATGGGGATGATGGATTTTTATTGTGTTACAAAAATTTACAGGATTTTTCTAAAATAAGGGCGGATTGGGCTAGACAAGGGGGATTGACTCTGTTAAAATTCATTTTATAATGGAAATCCGTGCAATTTTTTTATTGAAGTCACCATTCCATTATGATTATAATATCGAATTAAGTCAAGAAATACAACCCCCTGGACGAACTTTTTTTGGCCGCGCCGGTTGGGGTGATAGTAATAGTAATTAATAAGGAGAGTTATGAATAAACCAGCGATCGCCATTTTGGGAATTGGAATGATTGCAGTGATTGGAATAGCAGTGGTTCTCGTCAACCCAGAAGACTCTAACTCTGTGACTCCAGGACAAGGCAGTGAGATTGTGCAGACTGAGGGGAATCAGGACGAGTCTGGGGCGATCGCCGACTTACCGGAAGCCATTCGCGAGAAAGTCTTAGATGCAGTGGCTGAACAAACCGGGGAAGGGCGATCGCAATTTGAAATTGTGGCAGCGCAACGGCGCAATTGGCCCGATGGCTGTTTAGGACTGACAGAACCGGGCAGTTTTTGCACCCAAATCGTGGTCTCTGGGTGGGAAGTCACCGCCAGCAATGGCGAAGACACTTGGGTGTACCGGACGGATGGGAATGGGTCCCAGGTGATGCTGGATACCGCAGCCAGTAGCGCCTACGAGTTGAGAGAACCCTAACCAATTTTGAGGGGACTCGGCCAAGGATGGGCAAAAATCCGACAACTTATGCTACTGTATCTCGGACAAGGGATGCGGTCCATCGTATTTTAGAGGCAAGAGTTGGGAATCCAGTTATGGATTGCCACTCTAACGGCTAAAATCACCAAGGTTAAAAGGGGTCAACAATGGCTAAGTTGCGGGTCGGATTATTATTTGGCGGTCGTTCCGGAGAACATGAGGTCTCCATCATTTCCGCAAGGGCGATCGCCAAGGCATTGGCAGGGGAATCGAATGCTCAGAAATACGAAACTCTGCCCTTTTATATCGACAAGGAGGGGTTATGGCACTCCCCAGCAGTGGCGCAACAGGTTTTGGATGCAGGAGTGCCCCGGAATGAGGCGGGAGAGACGGGCGATCGGGCCAAATTGTGGCAATTTCCAGCAGAAGCGGGGACTGTCGAGGTGTGGTTTCCGATTCTGCATGGTCCCAATGGGGAAGATGGAACCATTCAAGGTTTGCTGACATTAATGCAGGTCCCCTTTGTCGGGACTGGGGTGATGGGGTCCGCCGTGGGGATGGACAAATTGGCGATGAAAACGGCGTTTAGTCGGGCGGATTTGCCCCAAGTGAAGTATATGGCGGTCACGCGATCGCAGGTTTGGTCTAACCCTTGTGTGTTTCCGAAACTCTGCGATGAAATTGAGCAATATTTGGGTTATCCCTGCTTTGTGAAACCGGCGAATTTAGGCTCATCGGTGGGCATTTCCAAGGTGCGATCGCGCAGTGAATTAGAGGCCGCTTTGGATAGTGCCGCCAGTTACGATCGCCGTCTGATTGTAGAGGCGGGAGTGGTAGCGCGGGAAGTGGAATGTGCGGTTTTAGGGAATGATAATGCCAAGGCTTCTGTAGTTGGAGAAATTACTTATGAAAGTGATTTTTACGACTATGAAACCAAATACACCGACGGCAAAGCCTCCTTGTTCATTCCAGCAGAATTACCCGAGTCAGTCGCCACTCAAGTACAGGAGATGGCAATTCGGGCTTTTGAAGCCGTTGATGGGGCTGGATTGAGTCGCGTAGACTTTTTCTATGTCGAAGCAACCGGCGAGATTTTTATTAATGAAATTAATACCCTACCTGGTTTTACAGCCTTGAGTATGTACCCGCAACTCTGGGCCAAAACCGGGGTTTCTTTTACGGAATTAGTAGACCGCTTGATTGAGTTGGCGATCGAGCGGCATACTGATAAAAGTAAGGAATAAGGTCAGCCGATTACTCAAGACTAGGCGGCAACCAGAACTCACTCAGGTTGGTGATTGATTCGAGGAGCAATGTATGAGTTCGAGACTTTTAAAACCGTTTACGGTATCGGATCGGCGACAGATTAATCGGTTACGCGCTTTTATGCCAAACCGGGAGAGTCAGTTGGCGCGATTGCGAGAGTTAAGCGGGAGTCAGGATGCTCATCTGGATTATTTGAGGCGGTTGAGGGAACAAGGGAGTCGCCCTCGATTGCCGGAGGGTCAGGGGGGTCATCCGCGCCGGGGACGCCCGGTGAGGAAACGATCCGCTTCTGAGTCTCTGGTGCGATTCCTGCAACGGCACCCTTGGGTGTTGGGACTTTTGGCCTGGGTGCTGTTGATGGGAATGGCTTGGAGTTCTTGGAATGTGTTGGTAAGTCCTGGGTTTACGGAGGTTCCAGAAGTTCAGGAGAACGAGTGATTTGGAATGGGGAGATGTTAGTAGAGACGGGAGATTTTGCGTCTCTACTAACATGGGGGAACGACTGAAGTCGTTACTACGAACTGAAGAGAACGACTGAAGTCGTTACTACGAACTAAGAGGACGACTGAAGTCGGGACGTTGAATTGCGGTGACGGGGACTTTTCTTGACAAGGCAATGTAATCGCATTACCCTGGAGATAGGGCTTCTCTGAGCGGGTTATCAGCCCTGAAGTGGCTAAGGAACTTGTTATGACTGCCCAACCCATCCAACGCTTAGAATCTAAGCTGACTGCTCGTTATCAAACCACCATTCCCGAGTCTGTTCGCCATGTATTGGGCCTGAAGAAGCTAGATAAAATTAGTTATTATATTCTATCTAACGGCCAGGTGCTAATTTTTCGTGCTGATTCAGATGAGAGGGAAACGATCCAGTATTGGAAAAGTTTTTAAGTTTTTTAGCACGAAATCTGGAAAATAACCCTGAACACTTGACAACAATTAACTCCGATTTAGTCAATCGGGTTCAGTCCTTGGTTGGTGATTTAGCAATTGATCTAAGTGCCTCACTACCCGAGGAGGATGAATAAGATTGTCTGGAGAGGGGCAGTTAGTGATTAGGGGATAGAATATAGGGGCGAAGCATCCGCGCCAAAATCTTTGAAATTCACCAAAATTTATCGACGCGGATGCTTCGCCCAGTGCCAATTTTACAAGATTAGGCAGGATTCTTATGAATAGCAAAAAAATTATAACCCAATTGTCAGCGGTTTTTCTTTTAACCCTCGGTTCGGTAATCCTCAGCCCAACAATAACGCACTCTCAACAACTGACTCAAGAAACCATCGAGCGCTGGGCGGATGATTTTTTCTACAGTGTTAATCCTCAACTGTCAAGAAGAAAACTTCGCGCTAATGAAACCCTATATATCCGAGAATGGAACGCCATTCAAAGAGTGATTCCAACTATTGTAGTCTATCGCAATAATGAATGTACTCCAGGATATTCCTGGCTGCTGGTAAATTATGATGATGAAAATCGGCCACAGGAGAGATTATTAGTGAGTGAGGCTTTAGATAAAGTAGCCGATGCAATATTTTATTCCCGAAATCCTGAATTGGGAGGGCGCAAAATTCGCCCAGGAGAAACAGCATTAGGGAATGAATGGATGCGAATTAGAAGGTCAGTTAGTTTGCTGCCTCCTTGTTTCTACTAAGAACCGGACTTACACAATATTTACCATTAACCTCTAAATGTAGAGGCGATTCGCGAATCGCCTCTACATTTAGGGTGGATTTTCAAAATTTGCGTAAGTCGTGACTAAGAGAACGCCTGAAGGCGTTACTACGAACTAACCTGGGAATGGAGGCTCATAATTGGGATTACTCTCGGGTCATGAGGAGCGATCGCCAATCTTCTAGGGCGGATTCCGGCCACATCCAGTCCGTTGCTAGGGCGTCGGGTTGGAAACTCAAGGGATCGGCGTTGAGGACGATTTTGCGGAGTTTAATGGCTTTATTTAGGACTTCCGCCCGATCGCCTGGGGGTAAGTCTGATGCAGAACGACTTAGGATTAGGGAAAATCCGGCATAAGCTGTTAGAGCATCATAACTTTCTAGGGGAGCAGATTCGGGGGTTGTGGAATTTTTGGCCCCAGTTAATGGCATTTTTTCGAGTATTTTTAACGATTCCATCCAAGCATCTTCGGCTTTTTTGAAGTTGCCATCGGCGTAGTAGGCAAATCCTAGAGCATTGTAATAGGTGGGATTATTGGGTTCTTGTTGGACAGCGCGAGTCCAATAGCGCCGGACATCATCCAGACTATATTTAGGATTGCCGGAGAGGACCGCTTGCCATGCGAGGCGACCCCAGAGGAAGGTGATACTGGAGTCAAATTTATGAGGTTCGGGAACGCCACTGAGTACCGCTTCGGCATAATTGAGGGCGCTGCGTTGGGGTTGGAGGAGTTCTTCGAGGGCTTTTTGACCGGCGATCGCATCTCCTTCGTTAAAGTAAGCAAAGGCTAATTTGCCCACTTCTGGGGTTTGTAATTGACTGAAATTGGCCTGTTCGCCGGGAGATAAAGTAGACTCTAGGGCGATCGAAGCGGTGGGAGGGAATATGGCATTTGGTCCTGGGGTGGTGGCAGAAAAGCGAGTTTGCCCGGTCCAGAATCCGGCCCCAGCAATGGCGATCGCCACGGCAGCACCGATCGCCACCCGCCATTTATACCCGAAGGATTTGACGGTGTTCAAGGCATTCTGACGCCCCTGAGTCAGAGGCGCATCCGTTGCCGGTAACGGCCAATTTTGGGCGGAGTAAGGGGGAGTCTTAACCGTTGGAGGTAACTCCTCGGTGATGGTTTCTTCGAGGATATCAAACGCCTTCTGGACTTGGCTGTTTTGCCGATGCACCGCATCAGCTTCCGGGTCAGTCTCACCGACCATTTCTCGGAACAACTCCGACACCACGGAGACGGCCTCATCCTCGTCGAGTTCGTCATACATGATATCTTCATAAACCCCTTCTAGGTCTCCCTCATCGAACAATTCCGGGTCATCCTCGGCAAACGCACTTTGCACCGTCATTGTTCCCGTGCGGGAGGGGGGGATGGTGCTAAAATCGAGAGCGTCGCGGGAGTGAGAAGTGCCAGGGGGAGAGAAGGGTGAGAGGGAACTCGCTGCGGCGATTTCCTGGGGAATCGGGGCGGTTTGACGGGGAAGCGGGCGATCGCCTCCGGTCGTGCGAGGATTCCCGGTCGTCTCTTGTGCCGATGTGAGATATCCATCAAATTCTGGATGGAGATACAGCACCGGCAGCGCCCAGTAGAGTTCGTGAGACCCATAAGCAGACATCAACCCCTGTCTGGCGCGATTCAGGCTCAGGTCTACGGGATACCCTTGTTTGATGTTGTAATAAAATAACCGGGTCAGGGTCAGGGCGACATCATCGGTGATCCGTTCCGCCATTGCCAGAACCCCGGGAACACCCCGCTTGACCAGGGCCTCGGCTAGAGACCGTCTGCCGGTGGCATCGGTGGGGTCAGAACTGGCGGTATAAGCCCCGCGACAGGAGTTAAAGACGGCCATGCGAATCCCCGCATTGACTAACAATCCGGCGAGGTCATTGCCGGTGAGAACTTCGCTGAGGCCGGTTTTCCGGTTGACGAGATACAGTTCACCGCCACCGGCACCGACATCGCTATGACCGGAGTAATGTAAGACTTGGTAGTGATTTTGTTCTAAGGCGCGGGTGAGTTCTTCGCGGTTGGGTTGTTCCAGGATATCCAGTTGGATTTGTGGGGGTTTGCCAGTGACGGGAGTGCCACTGCGCCAGCGCGCTTTGAGGTCTTCCTGGAGGTGAACGGCTTCCCGTTTCAGGGCGAGATTTTCCCGGTCCGTGGGTGCAGCTAAGACCATTAAAATTTTAACCCGATCGCCGGTATTTCCGGGGAGGGCGACAGGGGCGAGGGTGGGTTGATAGCGAGAAAATACCAGGTCTTTCCCCGTGGCGATCGCCCGGGTTTCTTCGTGAATCACCTCCCAAGGGAGACGAGGCAGGTGAGGGCCTTTGAGTCCTAGGCGTAATCGCAGCACATTCCCTTGATTATGGGCGATCGCCTGGGCCGAAGTCATGCGATCGAGTAAGCTGCCTTGAAACAACGCCTGATACAGTTCCTGACCCAGTTCGACTAAGTTTCCTAAAGTAGTCCGTTCTGAATTGGCCGTTGGGGAGTTCGAGGAAGAATCCGGTTGATCATTTAAGCGCATCAACATCGATAATGGATCTTCCATTAGCTTAGTGGCTTGGTTCAACCATCCCTCTACCGGCCAGATCACTTGTTCCTCCGCCGGTAGCACACCTTTCGGTGCTTGTTCGGTCCGCACCAGATACTTATCGTCCCCAACTGGGGTTACAGAAATATGTAATTCTTCAAATTTCTGGCTCACAGTTTCACTGCACTCCTGCTCACTGTTTATATGCTATCTCTTGGGCTGCCCTGCGGTTCAGTGCAGGCTGGCCCCTTTATTTTTAACTCTAGTTTTAAGGGAATAAATGGGATAGTTGACTGAGCAATCCCACTAGAAATGGGCAGATAGTCGCTCATTTTTCGGGTTTCTTCGGATTAGTTTATCCCCTTTTAAAATTGTGACTTTATAGATGAACCCTCAAAATTTTCCCCAAGTTAGAGGAACTTTATTTTGGATAGAGTCTTTCCGGATAGACGCAAACGAGGGGGAAAAGTTACCCGCTTACAGAAACTTTTTCATTCCCTAATCAAAATTGGCTGTTAACCCCCTAAACAATGACTGCAAAAATTTTCTGAGGAAATGTTGACAACTGTCCGGAATGCATGGGCTCTATCGAGAACAATAGAGTGGTAGATGCACCCTGATGGATATATCCCGGCACCAAAACGCCGGGAATTTTTTAAGCTTTTGGCCGTTAATCTGCTGACAATTGAGACATTCCACCGGGCGATCGGGTTAAAAAGAAGGGAGAATCAGCCCGCTGCAATTGCGGACTGTTCACCTCAAGCCTTCAACCCCAATCAATATTAAACGGGTTACAGATCTCCTGTACCTTGATCCGGTTAAGCTGAAAAATCTAAGAAGGATCAGATAATAGATGCACTCAAAAGTCGATCCCTAGTTGTTAGGAGCTAGGGATTTTTTTAGTGGGTTGTTGAGGAGCGATCGCATGAGTTGGACTCCTTCAGATGCACCCTTGAATCGCTCCTGAAAGCAGAATCCCTGACGCTGATTGACGGGGCAGACACATGAGAACCCGATTGGCCCGAGAGGAACGCACCCTAATTGACGTTTCCTCTCCCTTGCAAATGTAGTGACAGCCTGATGGCACAGGTTCGCTTTGTGCCTGCTTAATCTCTAGTCTAGCAATAATTTGTCCGGATTGCAGGGGGATCTCAAGAAGAAAGGAATGGTAGATGCACCCTGATTGACGTTTCCCGGCTCTTTTGAGCCGGTTTTTTTTTCTCAAAAATTTTGACCAACTTCAGTGCGAGGCGACCCCAACGGGTTAGAAACCGGGTTTCTTGTGCCTGATACCCAATCGATGAAAAAGGCGCACCATTGATGGTGCGCCTTTTTTAGATGAATTGTCCCGTTAATCTAATCGGAGGCGATCGCCTCAAAGGATTTCACCTCTAAAACCGGGCCAATCATTGCCATTGTCATCACATCATCGCGGACTTGACCTTTGACTTTGACCTTTTGACCCGCTTTTAACAAATCTGCCGGTGCCCCTTGATAAATCTCGTAGGTTTCACCGCTATCAGAAACCAACGCCCAAGCACCGGGTCCGATATTTTTGCGTTCAATTGTCCCTTTTACATTAATACTCATGCCGTTTGTCCCTCATCCTTCATCGCGAGACGGGCAAGTGCCAAGCACAAGAAGGCATTCACCAGTAAAAAGGCCCGGGCACCGATGCCACTGCCAATCCATAATAAGGTTGGGGCCGGTGCTAACACGGCACTAATTCCTAGGCAGGTTGCCACGCCAATGGTGGAACCGATCGCGAACCATTTCCATTGGGGATGTCCCAACAGCAGCAGAATCAGGACCACGGGAATCGCGACACTGGCAAAAATGGGATTAAAGGCGTTACTTCCAGAGATAGCGGTTCCCAATTCTGGAATAGAACTGCCCAGGACACGGAAGGGCCACTGAGGTAGATCAAAGATATAGAATCCACGGAAGACGAATAATCCAGAACTTCCGGCAACCAGTCCCGTCGCCATACTCATCGTCCAACTGAAGGGGAAATACATCTTCAGTAACCAGGCAATCAGATAGGACCCGACGACCATTAAAACTTTCGGTAACAAGGCGTAGACGCCGCCATCAATCCAGAAACGGGGGTTGAGATAGCCGTTATCGCGCAACCAGCGGAAGAAATCACTAAAGAAGTGACCAAAGTCAAATTGACCTGTTTTAGCTAGGGCTACCGCACTAGCGGCATCCAAATGTCCCGCCCCAAAGTGGTTGAGGGGGTCTTCTTTCACTTCCCGCGCTGATTCTTTGAGGATGGCGGTAATTTTTTCCGGGTCCGTGACGCCAGAGGCTTTAATCAAGGCTGCGACACCGGCCACATGAGGGGCCGCCATACTGGTGCCTTGATACGCTTGAAAGGCAAAACCGGGGAGATTGGTATCCGGGTCAAAGGAGATGGTTTCTTGGAGAATACCGCCTTCATCACCTTTGCTGGTATCGCCACCGGGGGCAGAAATATCCACACCGGCCCCATAGTTAGAGTAGGGGGCTTTTTGTCCCGTGGAATCGATCGCCGCTACGCCAATGACGTTGGTATAGCGGGCGGGATAGGAGGCACTGTTGCGCTGTTCGTTGCCAGCAGCAGCAATAATCACGACCCCTTTGTTATGGGCGTAGGCGATCGCCTCTTTCATGGCGTTACTTTCACCGCCACCCCCCAAGCTCATATTAATCACATCGGCCCCGTTATCGGCGGCAAATTTGATTGCTTCGGCGATATCGGCAACGTTGCCGCCACCACTGGCGCTTAAGACTTTCAGGGGCATGATGTTGGCTTCATAAGCGACCCCAGCGACGCCATAGCCATTATTGGTGGTTTGGGCGATGGTTCCCGCAACGTGGGTCCCATGTCCGTTATCATCATCGGCGAGTTCGCGATTGTTAACGAAATCGTATCCTTTGACAAATTTGGTATTTTTTAAGTCCGGAACGCGACTGACTCCGGTATCAATCACCGCGACGGTGATGCCACTGCCTTTGGTGTCACTCCAAGCTTTTTCTACGTTGATGCTGCGGAGATTCCACTGTTGGGCGTAGAATGGGTCGTTGGGAATATCGAGGGTTTGATATTCGTAAGCCGGTTCAATGTATTCTGTGTATTGAGAGACCTCGGATTTTTTGAGGGTCTTGAACAATTCACGATCGCCGTTGACGACATACAAGTGATCGTCTACGGAAAACTCGGAGTTTAGACGGGGGGTAACGCCATACTCGGAGGCGATCGCGTTGATTTGTTGGTTGAGTTCGACTAGGGGCAAATCATCCCGAAAGTCGAGGACAATGGACTCGAAAGTGCCTTGATTGGCTAAACCCTTGAAGTTAAACAGGGCAAAGCTCAAACCCACTATAAATAAGGAGAGGAGCAGAAGTTTTTTCATAGAACTTTCCAGCGTAGCGCCAGTTATCTCACCACGATAACTCATCATTATCCGATTTTGGGGAAATGTTTCAGGATTTTAATCGAGTCACAGGTCCAGGGGCCAAGGTTAAGCGGCGATCGCCAACCCTGTGGAACCCCCTAACCCTGGGGTTTCGTCCCCATTAAAGATTTGACTTCAGACTCCCTAAATTGCCGGGAATTTTTCCCCTGGACCCTCCCCTGGCAGGGTTCCCCATCTATGGCATTATGTAAACTGTTCCGTAACTCTTCTTTCTATATCATGCTCATGGCAAGTTACCCGGCCCAAAGTTTATTTCCTGGCTTTTTCCGAAGGATAATTGCAGCAGTAATTGATTTTATTCTGATTGCACTGGTGTGGTTTGCTGTAGGATTAGGACTTAATTTTTTACCTCGTTTAGGGGAAAACAGTATCACATTTGTAGCCCTAGATATTTCTAAAATTTTTATTGTATTTTTAGTTTTTATTATTTATTTTACCCTGTTAGAATCCACCTTGGGTTGGACTCTGGGCAAGTTAATTTTTCAAGAAGAAGTCGTCACCTTACGGGGACGCCGACCTACTCTCTTTCAAGCGCTAATCCGGAACCTTTTTAAACCTGTGGATATGCTCTTGCTCCTCGCCCCGTTGTTAATGTCTCCGAAAACTCAAACTTTGGGCGATCGCTATGCAAAAACCCTGGTGATTAATCGGGATGCTGGGGTTCCGGGCATCATTGTTGAAGACCGATATATTTTTACGTTTAAAAAAATAATTGGCATTATTTTGCTAGTAATAAGTTTAGCGGGATTGGGGATAGGATTTTCAGTCATGAGAACCTATTTACCCGAAATTCGGTCCGCGAATCAGGCGGCCCATGCCCATTTTATGCGCCTAGAAAAAGGCATTGCCATTAATCAAAATGTCCAGGCCGCTTATGAGAATGCTTCGAGTCAGCTTCGGTCTCAGATGACTGTGGAAGAATATCAACAAAGAATCCAAGAAAATCCAATTCTGCCTACTGCATTAGAAAGACGCAGAGAGATTGAGTTTAATCAATGGACATTTACAGAACAAGAGGGTCAGCAGATAGCGGCAGTGATTAAGGGTAATTTGGACAGTCTGTTTGAAATTGAGGTTAATTTGGCGAAAGAACAAAATCAATGGAAATTTGTGTCCGGGAATTTTACCCCGACTGCCCAGTAAGGGGCAACAGTAATACGGAATCCGGTTGTCAAAGTCTATAAAAACCCGCACCCTCAAGGGTGGGGCTACACGGACAAAGCCCGCCTGCGCGGGCTACTCCATAAAAACGACTTTTCATACCCGGATTTGGTATAATACGGAATTCGGTTGCTCTAGGTCTATAAAAACCCGCACCCTCAAGGGTGGGGCTACAGGGACAAAGCCCGCCTGCGCGGGCTACTCCATAAGAACGACTTTTCATACCCGGATTTGGTATAACAGGTCAGTCGCCTCTCCATCCAGAGGGGACGGTCTGTTTTAAGGCAATGGGGACGCCAGAATAGCGCGAACTAACTCGCAAAACCCCTCAGATTCCGGGAAATCCGTGAGGTAGGTGGGGTGATGGGTGAGGATGGGCAAATATTCAGCCAGATTGGCAACCCCTACGGACAAGGGAAACAGGGTGTTGTCGAATAAACTCTCATCGTTGGGACTATCCCCCACCGTCATGACGCGATCGCTGCTGTAGTCGGGGAAGCAGTCGCCCAACACTTGCATCAGGGCCACTGCCTTATCCTGCTTGTGGGGTTTGATATGACAATGAACTGTACTAAAGGTAAATCCCCAACCCAGTTCGGCACAGAGGTCCCTCAATCGCTGCAAATTCTCCGAGGTTAGTCCCGCCACCTCAAAGGTCCAATCTGTGACTCGAAATGGATTATCCTCAGTCTCTCGCAGGTGGGGAAATTCCGTCAACAGATGAGCAAATCCTGCCGCTAGTTGCTGCCGATGGGTTTTTAAATCGGCGATCGCAGTTAACAGGACGGGAGTCCCGTTGCTGGGGTAAAAAATCCCGCCATTTTCGGCGATCGCCCCCACCACCGGCAGATAACTGACTAACCCACTCACCCATCCTGCCGATCGTCCGGTGACGATCACCACCGCTACAGATGCTGCCGCTAATGCCTCCAATGCTTGTAACAAACTTGGGGTCAATTTCCCCTGGTGAGTCAGCGTCCCATCCAGATCCGTTGCCACCACTGCCACCCGTTGCAGGCTATGATGGGTCTGAAGTTGAGATAACGGTAAAGATTTCATAAATTTCTGACTCTACTATTTAATTACTGTGGGTTTTCCTTTAACATGAGACCAAGGGAACGAATAAGGAGTCAATCCTTGGAGATGAATTCGTTTGCATCGAGTCGCCCAACCGCAAAAAAGGTTACAATTACCGTCAGATTTCGGTTGATTCAAATGGGAATTCCCTAGAATTTACTGGAGTTAATTCCGGGAAATCATGGCCTTTAAACGAGTTTAAACGCTTCAATGCAATGGGGAAAGCTGCCTCGAACAAGACCGAAGTGGTCAAAGCGAGTTCAATTCGCCACTTTAATAGGGACCAACTGCCGGACCGACACAGTTTGCGGCGATCGCGCAGAATCCCCGGTTTTGGACCTGCGCTTTTCATCGCGGAGCAATTGCCCTAAACTACAGTAGAGTTCGCCATCAGAATCAGGTATAGCCCTGTTTCGTCGGTCTGGGGCATCATACAGAAGTTGCAGGATCGTCCTGGAGTTGGGGTGGGGTGTCATCCGGGGTGTAGACAGTCTTGACGCTGGATTTGCTTTTTTTGCCAATTCGGGAGTCCGATGCTTGGGAAAAATTACCCCCTTAGATCCAGCTTGTCAGCGAATCGTTAAGATAAGGTAAGAGTATTGCGATCGGTTCGGTTGATTTTGAGTCTCCAGCAGTTGGCCGCAAAACGGACGAACATCTCCTAACCTTCTGTTTGAACTCTCAAGAGACAGACCCAACATCCTACCCGACTTGACAACTCTCATTCGTGGCCTCTGATCCATGAGAGGGAGTGAAAAACTTGCGGGATGAATATCAAAGATGCCTTTGGGGGAACTCTATCAAAAAGTGCCGTTGTACCAGGGAAAGTCTATGTCAAGTCCTATTATCCTTGTCCAGCCTACCTTAGCTCAAGCGCCTGAAGCGAATGACTCCAAATTTCCCCTTTCATCGGATCAACTGTGGATGTCAGTATCCGGGGGCCTTTTGCTGTTACTGATAGTATCTTTTGTGTTTCAAAAGGTGCAAATGGACCAGCTCAAGAAAAAGATTAAATTTGATGAATTTAAGAATAAAGAGCTACAAAAGAAGCTGAAGCTCTCCCTCGAAACTATCACAAAGATGGAAAAAAATCCGGACCTGATTCACTCGCGGGAGTTTAATTTAGACTATTTGCGAATGAGGATGGAGGAAGAAAACTTCCACTTTGCCGTTGTGAATCAAATTAAAGTCAAGGTGAAAGAAAAAATCTCGGTTGCCCTGCGTCCGAATGCAGAAACCCGAGGTTCTGGGCGACAAGTGGATGAAATATTTGACGTGGAATATCATTTGGGTGAGGTAGCTAAATCGAAGAAAAGAGTCTTGTTTCGCATTCAAATTAAGTTAACCAAATTACCGACCCAAGCCACTTCAAAAACGATTAGCCAAATTATTGACTGTCTGGAAACCTATCTCAGTGCTCGGGATGATCACGACACCTGGCAACCGACGATTCAAGGTAGGGTGGCTTACATCCACTGGGATCAAAAAGCCAAACCAACCCCCTTGTTAGTGCTGGAACAATCGAATGAAGGGGTGAACGTCACATTCCGGACAACCACGGCGCGACGAGTTTCCACTGCAGATACATCGAATACAGGCACGATGACAGGGGCAACCTCAATCACCGGCGCAACTACGCGCCGGGGGAAACCCGGAACCAAGACGAAAACACCCGGAAATGCGGGCAAAAAACCGCGTCGTTAAAGGTGAGGGATGCAAGGCGGAGGTATATCCTGTTATGCAACATTCTGAGTGGGGGATTCATCAAAAGGTCTGTGTTCAAAGCTATCACAATCCCCCCGTGCGATCGCCCGGTTAAGCAAGTTAACAGAGGTCCGTTATTTTCCGGTGATGACCCTATCCCTTCCCTTCGTTGAGTCGTCCATCTTCCATCTGAACGATGCGATCGGCAATGTCTAAAATTCGGGGGTCATGAGTCACCAGTAAGATGGTACACCCTTGTTCTTTTGCCAAACGTTGCATCAGTTCTACCACATCTCGACCGGATTTACTATCCAATGCAGCGGTGGGTTCATCGGCTAAAACCAATTGAGGATGACTCGCTAATGCACGGGCGATCGCTACCCGTTGTTTTTGTCCCCCGGAAAGGTTTTCTGGATAATAATCC
The DNA here is from genome assembly GCA_963821735.1 of uncultured cyanobacterium. Classification (GTDB taxonomy): domain Bacteria; phylum Cyanobacteriota; class Cyanobacteriia; order Cyanobacteriales; family Laspinemataceae; genus Laspinema. The sequence continues at coordinate 840,019 of CAWGFK010000055.1, read as the reverse complement.
ACCCATTCCTTTAATCCCACCGATTCTAACATCGCCGTCGCCCTGGCTTTCATTTTGCTCTCATCCCCAGGTTGAGAATGCAAATCCAGGGACATTTGAACATTTTGCCTTGCGGTTAAACAGTTTAACAAGTTATGGGCTTGAAAAATATACCCAATATTCCGGCGAACTTGCACCAATTTGTTCGGACTCGCCCCACAAAGTTGTTGATTGCACACTTTCAAACTCCCTTCTTGGGTCGATCGCAACCCTCCCATTAAGGTTAATAAAGTGGTTTTCCCCGAACCCGATGGTCCGGTCATTAAGACAATTTCTCCCGAATAAATCGTTAATTTAATCTCAAATAAAATCTGTTTTCGCAGAGACCCTTTCCCAAAATAATGATTGACATTTTCAATTTCTACCACCGCAGAGGGCCGGGAAGAAACGGTTTGAGCGTTGAAACTGGAGGCGGGATTAACATTCATAATCACTTGAATTATTAGCTGTTCCAAATTTAGGGGAAACGCGGACTAAAAAATATCTGCCGGGTCGGCATCGCGCAATTTTCGCAAGGCGACTGCCCCGGAAATGGCGCACATGATTAAAGTGAGAACCAGAACCAAAACTGCCCGTTCTGGGGTCATGGCAATGGGTAAACGGGTGGCATTACGAGTTAAAGTATATAATAAAAAATTGGCGATCGCAAAGGCTGGAATATACCCCAAAATGGCTAAAATCACCGCTTCTTGTAATACAACTCCCACAAAGTACAAATCCGCATATCCCATCGCCTTGAGGGTGGCATATTCTGCCAAATGACTGGCAACATCGGTATATAAAATCTGATAAACGATCGCAATTCCCACCATAAACCCCATAATCGTCCCCAGGGTAAACACGAACCCGATCGCCGTCCGAGTCCTCCAATAATTCTGTTCACGCTCAATAAACCCTTGATGACTCAGGACCAGCACATCCTGGGGTAAGCGAGACTGAATTTGAGCGATGACTGCTTCCACATTTGCCCCGGGTTTCAAATGAATTAACCCTACATCCACCTCATGAATACTCCGCCGTTTAAACAATCTTAAAAACGTTAATTCACTGGTAATCAAACTGCCATCGGCCCCAAAAGAAGCACCCAAACTAAACAATCCCCGGACTTCAATTCTCCGTCCGCCTACTTCAGTTTTCACCCGCTGACCTGCTTGCAACAGTTGCGGAATTGGTCCGAATTCTGGACGAGCATCGCGGTCAAATAGCCCAATATCTAAGCGCTTAATTTCATCTAATTTTGCAGTAACTTCTGGCATTTTAAACGGTGATTGAGTCGGGTCAATCCCTAACACTAAAATCGAGCGATCGCTTTTATTAACCGGATTTTTCCAAGTCCCGATCGCCAGATACAACGGACTGACTGATTGCACTTCCGGGACCGCCAAGGTTTGGTAGAGGCGACGTCGGGAAAAAGACTGCATGGAAATCAACGCTTGCGATCGCGGACTGATTAACACGATATCTCCCGTCAAACTCTGGTGCAACCGAGTTGAACTATCAAACAGGGCATCGCGAAAACCCAACTGCATAAACATCAAAATATCTGCAAACGCAATCCCGGCGATCGCCACCAATAGGCGGCTTTTTTCCCGAGACAATTGTAACCAAGCTAAAGGAATTTTTCTAAACATCATGATCGTGCTAGTTTACTCTGGGAGTGGTTACAGGTAAATCTAAGGGAACGGAAGGGCTGCTGGGAACCGTTGACGATGACATGGTGGCAATAATCACCTCCACTTGTAAATTGGTTAACCCTGAAACTCGTTGACTGTCATCGGGGTCGAGGCGAATTTTCACTTCCACCACTCGGGCATCGGTATCCGCCGTCGGGTCCGTATCCAGAACATCTTTTTTGCCAATTTGTAACCCGATGTGATCCACAGTCCCGAATAATTCTCCATCCACCGCCTGACTGGTAATGGTCACCCGTTGACCCAATCGCACATAGCGAATATCGGTTTCATACACCTCAGCCACCACAAACATTCGGTCCGTTTGCGCGATCGCCACGATGCCTTGATCTTGAGCAATACTTTCCCCGGGTCGCGTTTGAATCGCCAGCACTTGACCGTCAATCGGTGAGCGCACGTAGGCTTCATCCAGACGCGCCTGGGCTTCGACTTCTGCGGCGATCGCACTATCCACCTCCGCCTCCGCCAATTGCACATCCACGGTTCGCACTTCGGAAATACTCTCTAAAATGGATTGGGCTTCCTGGAGTTGCTGTTCCCCCGTCGCCCGAATCCGATCGCGAGTGACGATCGCCTCGTTCAGTTGTTCCCGACCCACGTTTTGGAGTTGTTCCTGTGTCACTTCTGCCTCACTCAGTTCCGCTTGACCCGTGCGATCCAGTTGATTTAACACCGCTTGTTCTTCCTGCAATTGTTCCGCTGCCGTGGCCCGGACTCGTTGCAAATTGGTCACCGCCTCTTCTATTTGTTTCCCCACGGTCCCCTCAATTTTAGTGAGAGTGGCCCGGGCTTCCTCCAGGAGTTTCGCCCCGGTTTCGTTAATTTTTTCTAAGGTAGCAGTCGCTTCTAACTGTTGCTGACGAGTGGTGCGATCGAGTTCTTCAAGTCTGGCATTCGCGGCTTTCACCTCTTGTAGCGCAACTTCCACATCCAGGCGTTTAGTATCATAAACCGAGGCACTAATCGCACCTTCCTGGTAAAGTTGCTCGTAGCGTTGGAACTCTATCCCCGCATTTTCAAGTTTTGCCTGCAATTGGGAAATGATCGCTTGTTGTGCGGCGAGTCTCTCATCACGTTCCGCTTGCAATCGGGCGATTGTGGCTTGTTGTGCGGCGCGATCGCCTTGAATCTGAGATTCTAAGCGAGAAATTGTTGCTTGTTGGGCCGCCCTTTGGCCTGTTAGTTCGGCTTGCAAGCGGGCGATCGTCGCCTCTTGAGTCAAAATCTGACCTTGGAGTTCCGCCTGTAATCGAGAAATCCCGGCTTCCCTAGCAGTAACATTTCCCTCTAATTGGGCGGAAACCCGGTCAATGGTCGCGTCTTGTGCGGCGATATCCCCTTCCACCTGAGCACGAAGACGAGCGATGGTGGCATCCTGAACCGCCAGATCCCGGGGAATCTGGGCCTGTAAGCGGGCGATTACCGCTTCTTGGGCGGCAATCTCACCACTTTTGGCCCCGGCTTTGACTTGTGCTAATTTCGCTTGGGCGATTTTTACCTGTTGTTTGGCTTGTTCGAGTTGTGCGCTCAGGCGATCGCGACTGTCTAAAATCGCGATGGTTTGACCTGCACGCACGCGATCGCCTTCCTCGATTAATAATTGTCCCAATCGGTCTCCCTGCATGGCGTTGGGTGCTGAGACTTCAATCACTTCGGAGGCCGGTTCTACTCGTCCCAAGGCACTCACATATTGCAGAGTGGGAGGCGTTTCAATCGGGGGAGGCGTTTCTCTGTCCTGAGTGACGACGACGGGTCGGGTCTGTAATAATGTGTAAATCGAATATCCGCCAATGGCGATCGCCGCTATGACGAGAACTAAGGTCACCCAGGAGGGCAGGAGGCCCACTCGTTCTAACGGGGTCCTCCCCACCCCGGCCTGAGTCTTCAAGGATGCATCGGCGACCGGAACAGAGGGCGCAGTAATCTGGCGATCGGGTTTTTTATCCTTGTCTTGGACAGACTCATGACCCATGATGACTTAATAATACCGATTTAGGGCTTAGGGTTGAGAGGCAAACCGCTCTTTCTCGATTGATTGTATAGGATTTTGACTCAGTAGTGACAAGTAATTTGAGGGTTTGACCCCCCAGGGGACCCTTCGGCCTGCTGGGTCAAAATCTCCTGTTTCCCTCTTGAGATTGAACCTAATCCGTTGTTGTCATAGCAATCCTGAAAACCCGGTTTCCTGACTGAAACCGGGTCTGGGGTGAGAATTAAGCGCTCAATTGCGCGATCGCCTTGGCAATGGTTGCTAATGCTTCATCCACTTCTGACTCGGTAACAATCAGAGGCGGAACAAACCGCACCACTTTCGGTCCTGCGGGAACCAGTAATAATCCGGCTGCCATTGCCGCTTTGACAATTTCAATCGAAGTCATTTCCGTTTCGGCAGACAACTCCAAACCATTAATCAGTCCCCAACCGCGCACCTCAGCAATCAGATTGGGATATTCAGTGGCGATCGCCTCTAATCCCTGGCGTAATTGTTCCCCTCGTTGTGCGGCATTGGCTAACAAATTCTCCTGTTCCAGGGTTTGACAGACTGTGAGGGCCACCCCACAGGCGAAGGGATTCCCGCCATAAGTGCTGGCATGATCTCCCGGTTGGAACACATTACAACTGGATTTACATAATGTTGCCCCAATTGGGATTCCCCCGCCCAATCCTTTAGCTGAAGTGAAAATATCCGGTTCAATGCCGAGGTTTTCATATCCCCACAGCTTCCCAGTCCGGCCCATTCCCACCTGTACTTCGTCTAAAATCAGTAAAATGCCTAAGTCATCGCAAATTTGGCGGACGGCCTGGAAGTAACTCACATCTCCGGGACGGACTCCCCCTTCTCCCTGTAGCGCTTCCAGGAGAATGGCCGTAACTCGGCGTTTTCCGCCCCCATCGAATTCGGCGACTGCGGCTTTGATGGCCTCAATATCATTAAACGGCACATAAGCAAACCCGGGTACTAGCGGGTCGAAATTCTTCTGATATTTAGGTTGACCCGTGGCGGTAATTGTGGCGAGGGTGCGTCCGTGGAAACTGGCATGGGCGGTTAAAATCACCGGGTCATCGATGTTTAATACGGTGTGAGCGTATTTGCGGGCGAGTTTGATGGCACCTTCATTCGCTTCTGCACCGGAGTTACAGAAAAACACGCGATCGGCGCAGGAATGCTCCACCAACCACTGGGCTAATGCTCCCTGTTCGGGAATATAATACAAGTTAGACACATGGTGCAGTTTTTGGATTTGTGCCGTCACTGCCTGGACCATTGCTGGATGCGCGTGCCCCAGGGTACAGGTGGCAATCCCCGCGACAAAATCCAGGTATGCGCGCCCTTCGGTATCCCAAACACGGCATCCCTGGCCCCGTTCTAGGGCCAGGGGAAAGCGTCCGTAAGTGGTCATCACCGCTGCATCAAACTCCGCAGGGTCAAAAACAGACGGGTTCGTTGCAAGGTTGGGCTGGGAAATGAGGGTTTCTGGACTCACTACTTTCTCCTATGTTCCTGAGTTGTTACGCGGGTTGGCTGCGACCCGCCTAGAATTACATTTTATCCTAGCTAACTCCTCGTCCTTTTGCGGTTAAGAAGCTTAAAGTTTTCCGCCCTTGGACTGCCTCAATTGGGGAACAGGCTTTTACAAAGTTTCCTCAAAATGGACTTGACTTTTCTGGTAATTCCTGTTAATTTTATCTTGGGAAAATATGCCGTCCTATTATAGGCAATGGGGGAAAGAAAAGGCTGAGAGAATAGAACGAGGAAGAGGGGAAGGGTTATCAGGAATCAACCGTATCCCTAGGGTTCGGATTCAGCAATATTTTTCATCAATTTAACAGTCTCCAGGACAATCCGTGAGATTACGGGGGGTCCCTTTGGGTAAAGGAAATGACGAAGGGTAGTCAAATGTCAGGGTTTCCTGACTCCCCGGGTCGGAGATGGGGAGGGCGATCGGTGCCGAATATCACGATGGACCCACCTCGGGTCCCGTTTTTTGAGCGGAGATCGATCCATTGATTCTGATCCGTGATAATTTCTGACGACCGGAGGAGATTTCTGGGGTGTGGTAGAGTATTTAAGGCCCCAAACTCTAGGTTTCCATCCGGGTTTTTGTCGCGATCGCACCTTAGACCCATTGTCCGTGAGTTTCATTCAAATCGTGATGGAATTAATGACTAACATCGCCCCTTTTCCACATCTTCTTTCCCAAATAGAATCGGGGACATCCATGCCATCAGGACGAGTTGAGGAATTAGCGATCGTTCTGATTATTCTCTTATTAGTCGCTACTTTTGTCGCAATTTTTTCCCGCCGATTTAAAATTCCCTACGTTACGGGTTTAGTCTTAGCCGGTTTAGCCATCACCGAATTTTTACCCGGAAACATTGGCTTAGATTCTTCTCTCATTTTAAACCTATTTTTGCCCATTTTAGTCTTTGAAGCCGCAATTAATACCGATATTAGTCGGTTACGCAGTACGAGAGTTCCCATTGCCTTGTTAGCTGGTCCGGGCCTGATTGTTTCTTTTGGCGTCACCGGACTGGTGGTTAAATTCGGCTTAGGATTAGACTGGATTCCTGCCTTATTAGTCGGTGTGATTTTAGCCGTTACCGATACTGTGTCGGTTATTGCTGTTTTTAAAGAGGTTTCTGTTCCCAGTCGATTATCGACCATTGTCAATGGCGAGAGTCTGTTTAATGATGGGGTAGCCCTGGTGATATTTACCCTGTTAGTGAACGTTCAAATTATGGGGAGTTTTTCCTTTATTAATGGACTTCAACAACTCTTGATTGTCATCATGGGCGGAACCCTAATTGGCTTGATTGTGGGTTATTTAAGTAGTGGCTTATTAACCCGTTATGATGATGGCTTGACCAGTATTTTACTCAGCGTTGCCGTGGCTTTGGGGACCTTTCAACTGGGGCAGTTACTCGGAGTTTCTGGGGTGGTTGGCGTTGTGGTTGCCGGTTTGTTAGTGGGCAATATTGGCATAAAACAGACCGCTTCAGCCTCGAATCGGATTGCTTTATATAGTTTCTGGGAATATGCGGGATTTGGGGTAAATACCTTTATTTTTTTGCTGATTGGTTTAGAAATCAATCCTCTCACCCTGTGGAATACTTTACCTGCCGTCCTGTTAGCCATTTTAGCTTACCAAGTGGGGCGACTATTGTCTGTTTATCCGTTATTAGCCCTCCTTAAATGGTTTGACCGCCCCATTCCTATGCGGTGGAAGCACGTTTTATTTTTGGGAAATATTAAAGGGTCTTTGTCAATGGTGATGGCGTTGACATTACCGGCGACATTAGAGGGAAGGTCACAACTGATTGCCCTCTTGTTTGGGGCAGTGTTACTCTCTTTAGTGGGACAGGGATTGAGTTTACCCTGGTTGGTTAAACGGTTGAATATTCAGGAAATTTCTGCATTTCGCCAAAGAATTCAGGAATTACAAGCGCAATTAATGGCGGCTAAAGCGGCTCAAGAAGAGTTGAATAATCTCCTGAAGTCAGGGGTTTTACCCAAGTCGATTTATGAGGAAATGCGGGCTTCCTATCAGGTAAAAATTGCCGGGGCTGAGAAGCAATTGCGGGATATTTATAATATCAGGCCCGAGAATGGGAATGGGGGCGATCGCGGAAAATTGGATGCAGTCTGGCGGCAAGTCTTGCTGGCGGAGAAAAGCGCTTTAAATGACGCCCTCCGCAAGCAAATTTTATCCGAAGAAATTGTTCAGAATTATGTGAATAATTTGGACCAACAATTATTAAAATTAGAAGATGATTAAACAGGCCCTTTCATGAAATCAATCATTTTGTGGAGACAATTTTGTTTGGTGACAATCAGAATAGTCGAGTGCAATTCAATTACCGTACTCCCGTTGGGAATGACTAAATCACTATGGGGATAAGGTTGATAACCAATAATCAGAGACCCTTGAGGAAAGCGGGGGTCTCGGGCAATCTCCGCCAAACTGCGCCCGATCGCCTGGGAATTATCCGGAATCGAGAGTTTGAGCACTTCAATTTGCCCTTGTTCAAAATGCATCATCGATTCCACTTCCGGATACTCGATCGCATTCGCCATCGTCGTCACCGCCAATTCTACCGTACTGATAATATGGGTAGCCCCCGCAATCCGATAGGGTTGTTCAAAATCCCGATGGCGCATTCGCACTAGAATTTCTGAAACCCCATAATATTTAGCCAAGGCAACCATCGCTAAATTCAAAGCATCATTCCGCAACATCGCCGCCACGGCATCTGCCTTGCGAATCCCCGCTTCTAAGAGCAACTCCGTACTCACCGTACTGCCTTCAAAGGCCATTACCCCGAGTTGTTCCCGAGCATAATGACAGGCCATTGGATCAACATCTATCAGGGCGATCGTATGTCCGAGTTCTGTCAATCTTTCCGCTAAATTGAGTCCCAGTAACCCTGCGCCCCCAATAATAATGTACATCAGTCTATCCCCCTAGTTTTAATGTGATTCATCTTTAGCATGAGCAGGATTTTCCCCTATTGTCAATGCACAATCTCGCTCGTAACTTTATCCGACTTTAGTTATAAAAAATGTGGTTAGTTCTGTGAAGTCAAAGCAACTTATTCAGTTCAGCAACGAAATCAATCAAAAATACCGACGAATTCGCCAAGAATTAATTGGGGGTGTAGTCGCCCTCGTGTTCGTCTTGTTAATCGGGATCCTCTGGTATCGACTGGTGGAGGGATGGCGATGGGTCGATAGCGCCTATATGACGGCGATTACCCTCTCTACCGTGGGATTTATGGAAATTCACCCCCTCGGCGATCGCGGGCGCTTATTTACCATTTCCTTGATTGCAATGGGATTGGTGAGCATCGGCTATATCGTCAACCGCTTTACAGACGCTATTATTGAAGGATATTTCCAAGATGAACTCAAAAGTAGAAGACAGCGACGCTTGATAGAAACATTAACTGAACATTACATCATTTGTGGATTTGGTCGCACGGGTCGGCAGATTGCCTCTGAGTTCAATGCCGAAAACATTCCCTTTTTGGTGATTGACGCGAATGCTGAGGTAATTCAACAGGCGCAACAACTGGGGTATATTGCCATTCAAGGGGATGCCACGGTGGATGCCACCTTACTAGAGGTGGGAATTGAACGGGCAGTCTGTTTGGTGACGGCGATGCCATCGGATGCGGAAAATCTCTATACCTTAATTTCTGCCAAAACATTAAACCCGCAAATTCGAGCTATTTCCCGCGCCAATAGTGAGGAAGCGGTGCAAAAATTACAGCGCAGTGGTGCCGATGCGGTGGTTTCTCCTTATATTACTGGGGGGAGACGGATGGCAGCAGCAGCATTGCGACCCCAGGTGATGGATTTTGTGGATGGGATTATTGCGGGGGCCGATCGCACCTTTTATTTAGAAGAGTTTTTGATTGATGCCGAGAGTTGTCCCTTAGTCGGAGACAGTTTGCACGATGCCAAACTGCGATCGCACTCCGGTGCACTGGTCCTCGCCATTCGCCGCGCTGATGGACATCTCATCGGTGGCCCCACCGCCGATACCGTTCTAATGGTAGGAGATACCCTGATCTGCATGGGAACCACGGAACAATTGCGCCGCCTCAACCAAATCCTCAGTCCTCTTCAGTTGAAATTACCTCGTATTCGTAAGCAACCGCCGATTTGGGAGTAGGGATGCGAGAGGATGAGGGAGATGGGAAGGCTGTTCAACATCACGACTTCAGTCGTACTCCCCAGTTCGTAGTAACAACTTCAGTCGTTTCTTCCCTAAAGCCGTGATCCGCACAATAAGGGGCTTAAGCGCTAACCCTGTCAAGGTGTATTTGTAGGGGCGTATTGCATACGCCCTCTCTCTCATGTATGCAATACGCCCCTACAAGAAAACCGGATGAGGCGGGATTCCATTGACGGATATTGAGGGCGTATGCAATACGCCCCTACAAGAAAACCGGATGAGGCGGGATTCCATTGACGGATATTGAGGGCGTATGCAATACGCCCCTACAAGAAAACCGGATGAGGCGGGATTCCATTGACCACCTTGACAGGGCTAGGCTTAAGCGCCTGTTTCGGAACTGGAGGATCCGCAGATGGGTGCGTTACTTGGCTTTAGCCAAGTAACGCGGAAACGACTGAAGTCGTTACTACAAACAGGGGAGAAATTACTTTAGTCGTGATGTTGAACAGCCTCCCCATCTCCCCCATTCCCCATCCTCCCCATCCTCCCCTGTCCGTTATGCCAATTTCAAGGCACTCACCGGGACTTCCTCCCAGGAGTCTACTGTTCGCATTTTGACAGTCCAACCTCTGGTTTTTTGTTCGTCGGAGAGGTTTTTTAGAAAGGAGTCGTGACAGGATTGTGCTTGGGTTTCATCGCAGCAGGCAATACAAGCATAAACCAGTCCCGATGGATCGACTTGTTCGTTTACCCAAATAGTCATGATAAAATCCTTTTTTTCTGGATGAGATTGATGTCTTATTCTTACCGCTTAATGGACTAACAATGCAAGAAACTAAGATAGGTTTTATCAATGCTTGTCATTATGAAGGTCCGAAAAGTTAAAGTAATTGAGAAAATTTATCGCCCGCAGTCGTCCCTGGATGGTTTTGAAGAAAGATGTATCACCGGAGGCGGGGAAAAATCAGCTAATCGCCTCCTTTTGCCTCCTTCAACCTCGGGTTAAGATGCCGTTTGTTCGAGTAGGTCCTGGGCTTGTTTTCGATAGGCGACTGCATGAGGGTCGCTGGGATTGATTTCGATCGCCCGATCAAAGGAGGCGATCGCCTCTAAAAATCGTTGGCTGCTCATCAAGGTTAACCCTCGATTCACCCAGGCTTCAAAGTTATTGGGTTGCAGAGAAATCACCCGATCAAAGGAAGCGATCGCCTCTTCGGGTTGGCTATTTGCTGCCAAAGCTAATCCGCGATTAAACCAAGCTTCAGCCCGATCGCTTTGCAATTCTATCGCGCGATCGTAACTGGTCACCGCATCTTCATAGCGGGTTAATTTGAATAACGCATTCCCGCGACTATTCCAGGCTTCGCCAAAATCGGGCTTGAGTTGAATCGCCTGCTCAAAACAGCGAACTGCTTCTTGATGCTGTTCCAAATGCATCAAATCAACCCCGCGATTTTGCCATGCGACTACCAAATCCGGCTGAAGTTGCAGGGCTTTTTCATACGCATCGATCGCCTCGGAGGGACGATTTAATAAAGAAAGAGTAAAGCCGCGATTAAACCATAAACTGGCATTTTCACTTTGCAGGGCCAAGGCGCGATCGAACACTTCCAAGGCTTCGGCATACTGTTGAGAATAAAACAGCACCGCCCCCAAATTACTCCAGCCCTCCAAATAATCGGGTTTGAGTTTCACCGCTTCGCGATAGGCGGCGATCGCCCCGGACCAATCTCCCGCATTCAGTTTGGTATTTCCTTCCCCAAACCAACCTTGGGCATCTTGGGGCGGAGTGGGGGCCGCTGGTGGTGGCACAGGCGCAGGCATTTGGCGCTGCATTAATCCGGTCCCGATGTTCAGGGCCACTTGGCTGAATTCTCCACAGCCTAGGCGTCCCAACTGGACGAGACGCACCCCCCATTCGGGGTTGGGATTTTCCTGCCCTTGGAGGCGATCGCCAAAGCGTCGCAACCAATCCGCCCACAGGTGCAGATCCCCACGCCAACTGAGCGCCCCTAAAAATTCTTCGACGCGATCGCGGTCCCAACCCAGGCGCAACCCTTCCACAATCTGGGTAAAGAGCAATTCATAATCCTCATCTTCCAGCGGCGGCAGGATCGGCTCCGATCCTTCGGGTTCTTGGAGTTCTGGACTGCTGCGTTCTTCTCCCAATAACCCTCTCAGGCTTTGCCAAATTTCCCTGACCATCTTCGCGCTAACCTCCCGTCGTATTTCTCTTTCCTATTTTATGGTGTTCAGAAGCTTCCGGATCTCAAAGGGCCTAGTATTCCCTCGTTTTGCTCTCTCCATCCCCGATGGTTAGCCCTGTCAAGGTGTATTTGTAGGGGTTTGGTCTCCAAACCCTCAAGGTGTATTTGTAGGGGTTTGGTCTCCAAACCCTCAAGGTGTATTTGTAGGGGTTTGGTCTCCAAACCCTCAAGGGTATTGTAGGGGTTTGGTCTCCAAACCCTCCAGGGATGTAGGGGTTTGGTCTCCAAACCCTCAAGGGATGTAATGCGATCGCCCCAAAAAGAGAATCTGACCAAACTCCTAACATTAGGGCAGAAGAGGGTTTGGTGACCAAACCCCTACCAGAAACAGCGATTTTTCGTGATTAAATTTACCCCCTTGACAGGGCTAATCCCCGATGGTCCCCGCCCGATCGGGATGTCAGAATCTACCCCTATTTCCCCTTGTTCGGTAAAGGGTTGAGCCATTTCCCCTGATTTTGCACCCTCTGCGGTTCATTCAGTGGAGTCTTGCCGTAAAAGTAATCCCGGGCTGGCTGTATTTGTTCTTACAATGCAACGTTACAATAAATCCATCCTTTCGGTAGAACAAGGACTCCCCTAAAACAGGATAGTTTAGGAATATGAAAAACCAAAAGCGGACCCATAAATTTCTCTAACGATGGGATCCGGCTTTTTTAAGCTTAATTTTTTGGGTTTTATCTGGCCCTTCCAATCCTTTCTCTTTATTTATCTCTTCTGTTTATTTATGATGAAAAATCGTTCGGCTTGTTCCTACTCGCCACAATTAACGCCGTTAGATAGCCGAGGTTCCATGTCATTACCCCAGGTAGAAACTCCTCGTTTGCCGAGACACTGTTGCGTTGCTCAAGCGGCGCGATCGCCTCAACTGCCCAAACTCAATTCATTCTAAACCCGATCAATTTCAGCCTCTGATCACCCCCTCATTTAACCTCTGAAGGACGTTATGAGTAGAACCCCTGAACATCGAGAAAACTTGCCCTGTGCTGAATCCAGCCATCGGTTTTCCAAGTCTAACTTTCTTCCCGAACTGATGGTGGGTCACGCTAATTTACGAGAGTTTGGCCAAAAAGTTTCGGTTATCCGAGAATTAGAAATGAAAGGAGAACTTTCCCGATTTGAAAGTTGTCAGGAAATCAAGCGGCTGTGGAATCATCTTAAACAAGAAAAGGAAGATTTAACCCGTGGGGGAGATAAATTTGGTGGGAATACTATCTAACCCATTCAGGGGTTTATCCTGGAATTAAAAATCAAGGAATCAGTTAGATAAAAAACTTGTGCTTTTTGGGCAATTCTCTCTCAAAGAAAGCGCCCGAAAATTCTAAACTATTTTACGAAAAACTGCCTGAATCATCGGCTCGATGTTGAGCGTTTTTTATTTTAATATGTATTAATCCTTACCAGGCAAGTTAACAAGAATTCACCGCTTTAGATAGAAGCCCAGATTACTCCCCAAGGATAAGCTGGGAATAACCTAACATCCAGAAATTGCTGGGAATTCCGAACGCGGTTCAAAATGGGCAAGCGACTATCCTATCATCGTTAAGTTCATTCTCTGTACCTTCATCTTGGGAATTCCCAGTTTTTCTCTTTGCTCTGAGATGGGTGGGCTATTGCCCAAAAAAAGAACGCCGAATCTCTACTTTGTAGAAAACTCGACGTTCTTTTTATGCTGTTGATTTTCTAAAACCAGAACTCGGTTTTAGAGGTCTCAAGTCGGAGCGGCGGGATTCGAACCCACGACCCCTACCACCCCAAGGTAGTGCGCTACCAAGCTGCGCTACGCCCCGACGACGCTTTACTATCTTAGCATGAACTTTTTATGGACGCAAGAGGGAAATTAAAAAATTTTTAACACCCTTGCCGCCTCGACCAGTCCGGGGACTGCTTCCGCAGGCCAACTGAATTCACAGCGCCGTCCTGTACTGAGGATAACATGAAGAAGGTAGGCATGGGGATAGCCTTCTACCTCCATCCACAAAACATCGCTTTCCGCTTCACAGGCGATCCGTTCCGAGTCCATCAACTCCGATGCCATTTGCGTCATCGTCGTTGCCAATTGTGCCAATAATCGGCAAAAGTCATTGAACTCGCCCTCGGTGAGTTCGATCGCCCAATCATCGCCCCCCACTAAACCCTGATAGAGTTCCCCTTGAGGGTCCCATCCGATCCGCCATCCGGCACCACTTTTAATCCGTCGTTCTGCGTTAGGAACCGTTTCAGGAGACATCAACCCACGCACCCTCTACAATCTCAATAAATCTGCATCCCCGGATTCCGGCAAAGGCGGAGGTCCTGCGGGAGTGTTCGGGGATGCGGGAGTTGCCTCGGGAGTTGTCCCTGGGGTTGGCCCTTGGATGTTGTAGTAGTTGGGATTAAACAGGGTGACGAGAACCTCAATTAACTCATCCCGTTGTTGGCGGTTGAGTTGGGAGAGGATTTCGCGATCGCCTGCCATTGGATTCTCTTGCAAGACCCCATTCCCGGGATAGGCAGTCTCGTCGAGTTCCTCCAGAACCCCCAGATAGTCTGCTAGGGTCAGCTTCCAATCCAGACGAAACATCGGCAGACGATTTTTGACATAGAGGTGATAGGAAATCAACCGACTCGCCAGGGTGTTATCCGGGTCCACCTCTCCAGTCTCGATGCTGATGTAATTATTTGCTAAGGGGAAATCGGGTAGGCGTTCATAGACTTGCCGCCACAGTTGCCGGGGGTCTAACCGTTGTCGGCGTTGAGGGGGTGAAACCTCTTGGGCGAAGGCCCTGGGTGAAATTTCAGGTAAATCCCCCTGGGGAGGGATTCCTAAAGATAGACCTAAAGTTAACCCAATCAACACCCAGGCGATCGCTGACCTTTTGCGCTGCGGTTGCATCATCTTTTGTCTTCCTGCCACAGAACCCAATTTCCCCTCCAAAGCGTTAATTAATCGCCGATGATTTCCGGTTGCGCCAGTTCATCGGACATTTCGACGATCGCCCGAATCACGGGTTTCATTGTCGGTTCTTCCATGCTGTCGAAATCTTCATAGCGGCGACGCTTGGCACGATTCGCGACTTGGACGGTAATCCGATAGCGATTTGAGGCAGCACTCACCAGGTCCTCAGCGCGGCGCATTAGGTGTTCCGTATCAATGGTCGCCCGTTTGTGGGGGGCAAACAATGCTCGCCGGGAAAAACTTTCGATTTTGTCTGTACTGAAGCTAGAACGCTTACTTTTTTCTGGATTGCCCGATCCACTATTCATGATTCTGTACCTTTAGGTAATTATGGTAATTTTAGCCAATGATGTAGATTGTTATCGATGTGTTAAGATTTTATAAGTACGAGGTCCCATCCGCTATGCAAGTTTTAGCAGCATCTTCTAACCGTTCTTATCGCGCCACCGTGCATCCTCTAAAAATAGTAGCCCTTGGAGACAGTCTCGTTTATGGATTTGGCGATCCTGTGGGAGGGGGTTGGGTCGAACGACTCAGACGGGAGTGGATGCTGCCCTCAAGCGCGGGTCATGTCCTGTACAATCTTGGCGTTCGAGGCGATCGCGTTTGTCAAGTCTTGGAACGACTCGAAAACGAGTTTCGCTATCGCGGAGAACTGAAAAATCGCCTCCCCGATGCCATCATTCTCTCCGTTGGAGTCAATGATTCGGCCCGCCTGGGACGTCCCAATGGACGCAATTTCACTGACTTTAACACCTTTACCACAGAGATTGCCCAACTTCTGGATTGTGCCCAAGCCCTCTGTCCCGTCTTTTTCGTCGGCATGGTCCCCGTGAATGAGACTCAGATGCCTTTTTCGGATTGCCTTTATTTTAACCATGCCGACCAATATCGCTACAAAGAAGTCACTAGACAAGGGTGCGAAAACAGACAAATTCCTTATTTAGACTTATTTGAGTTATGGCGCGATCGCGGTGAAGCCTGGAGGCAAGCCCATTTATGCGATGATGGTCTCCATCCCAATGTAACAGGTTATCAATCCTTATTGCAAGATATTCTAAACTGGGACGTTTTCACCGCCTTTACTTCACTGTCCGAAAGTTGGAGAAATACCGCCTGAAAAAATTCAGAATAAAAGGGGCGTTTTCCACCGTTTTCGGTGACAACAGACGGTCGGGTTCCGGTGTGGTTTAAATAAAATTGTCTGTAAATTGAGTTGGGTATGACGATGGGCGATCGGGTTCCGGTTCGTCTTCATGAAGAGATTGTACTAGCAACAACGGGCGGGGGTTTAGACCCTCGCTTTTGTTTTCTGTTGACTCTAATACTTAACAAGCAACAGCCCTTCGTGACATTGAACATCGGATAACGATTGAACTCGTTACTACAAACTTTACTACAAACTTAAGAAATGAGCGGAGTCGTTATTAAGAACGTGAGACCGATCGCTTCTTTTGCGGTGAGGAGAATCCAGAGGCAGGCTAGAACTACGGCCATTGTCAGGATCAAGATGCGTTTTAACATGGTGTATTGACGTTTCTAACTCCCTGAGTTTAACTTTATTTTGACCAATATGAATCCTTAAGCTGAAGGGCATCTTCTCCAATTCTGAGGGTGATTTCTGACTCTAAATCACCGAGGGAACTGGATTGAAGCTGGGCAGTTGGCAACAGAGTTTGTAGCGTAGTGGCGGCAGGGATATCTCCGGTTTGGATGATAATTTGGGTGTGACGTTGGGGGTCGGGCCAGTCAGAAATGGGATAAACATTGCGATATCCTCGGGATTTTAATTCGGCCAAGATTTGACCCAGAATTAAGGGATTGCCCGAAGCATTTTGTAGGGCAATTTTTAGGGTTTTGGGAGATTTAGGTGTGGTAGCGCGATCGCGTCGGGTTCCGGGATTGAGTTCCTGGTCAAAATAGTGGGATAGGACCCGATCGCGTCCGGTGGTATCGATATTCCAATAGGGAGTGGGGACCGATCGCGTTGTGGTAAATTCTCCCGGGAGGAGGACCATTTTCAACCCATCGGGCGATCGCTGTTGGAGGAGGGTCACTAACCCGAAGAGTTCTTCGAGGGTCAGATTGGTATCGATATATTCATGCATCAGTTGCACGATGCGCGGTAATTCGGGGGAGAGGGTGGGACTGGCGAGGCGATCGCCGACAGATTGCAGAATCATTTGCTGTCGGTGGATGCCACTGCGATCGCCTTCGTTTTTCTGAAAGCGAGCAAAACCGAGGGTTTCTTCCCCTTTGAGGATTTGCCATCCCGGTTGTAAGTTAATAGCAATCCCTTGGGTGGAATCCTGATAGGAGAGAGACTCAGGCACGAATAATTCTACCCCACCCAGCAAGTCGATGAAGCTGCGAAACGTAGCAGCATCAGTGCGAATATAACGGTCAATGGGGATCGCGTTGAGGGTTTGACTGAGGACTCGGGAGGTGAGGGTAACCCCACCGATGCTGTGAGCACTGGCGACTGGATTGCGTCCGCGATCGGGGATTTCCACCCGAGTTTGAGGAGGAATCAACAACACACTCACGGCGTTTTGAACCGGATCGAACCGCATTAACCATAAGGTTTCAGCGGGTTTCGGTAAACTAGATGAAGTGTCCGTTGTCAAAGACAGACCCCCTTCAATTCCCAAAACCAACAGGTTAAGCGTTCGAGATAATCGAGGGGAAGGCAAGGGGGAATGGGTTCGTACCAAAGGTTGTCCCCCGTCTGGGACTGGATCTGTCACTTTGGCATCGAATACCGCGACGATCGCCCCGAGGGTGAGGGAGAGAGTCCCTATCAACAGTAGCATGAAGCTACCGCATAGCAACTGTGCCAGTCGCAGGGTTAAGGGCAGCGGAGGAATCGAAATTTTGGAGGTGCGATGGGGACGATTGCGTTTTGGTGGGGGTGATTTTTTGTTCGGCTTTTGCGGAGGAATGGGTAAATTTTTATAGAGTTCTATGATTTCTAACACAGGGTTTTAAGGAGGGTTTTACAAGGGAAAGGCTTTCGCTCTATTATAGAGCGCGTTTTAAGGGGCTGAATCGGGAACATTCCGCAATTTCCCAGACAGGAACTGGAAAAAAGACCCTCCCCTTATTCCCTGGCGAAATACCAGGGAATAAGGGGATGATTGGGAGTCAGGACCGCAGGATAATCGGGGAATCCTTATGGGAAATCGGGAATTCTCTATCGGGTTCTGTAAATTTTTGTTAATTATATTTTTAAGGGGGAATTAATGGTATAATTTAAAGACCCTCAAAATTTAAGTTAACCTGTTTTAAATTAGGCAAATAGGGGAGTTTTTCCTGAGATACAAGACTCCATCACCCCCAAGAGATTAGCAGCAAAATCCTGGGGTTATGACCTAAAAAAATGCTGTTTGATCACTAATCTTGCCCAAACCTGGTAACTAATATGTAAAGATGGGTTAATTTTTGCCATGTCAGCCCATTTAAACGGACAAATTCTTCGTTTTATGTTCCGAATGATTGAGAATTATTTGCCGAAGCCAATCCCATTCAACGGTTACAAAGATTCGCCTCAATTGATAGTTTAAGGGGGCGGGGGAATTGATCGAGAGGGATGTTGGACTTAGCCAACGGACGGGATGTAGCAAAAGGTCCAAACCCTTTGTTTGGGGTCCAAACAAAGCACAGAGGATATCAACCCAGGGCCTAACGGATTCGCACTTCTTCAGGAAGAGGCGAAATTGGCTAATAATGGATTTAATGACGGAGGGGAACCTCTCGCAAGTTTGACCCAAACACCAACCCGAGTATCGAGAACAACCTGAACTCGATTCTTTGTCAGGAGAGACCCTGAGTGCTGGGGACACCCGACAGCGCAGGAGAACGGAACGAAAAATATCGATATGGCCTGCCTCACAAGCGACGGAGTGAGAGAGGAACCCATTCGGGGGAAGTTGTCGGTTGCTGAATATATGGATGGAAAGATGAGTCATACAAATTGGGCTAACCAATCGAGGAAAGAGTTAATCCGGGAAATTGAAGAACGGGGCCAAAAACTGAACCGGGCAAAACTCCGATTGCAGGAGATTCACCGTCCAAAATCCCATCGTAGAAGTGAAGATGCCTTCCCCCGGAGTCCGGATGAAGGAGCTTCTGACGATCGCCCCGAGGGGTTGAGGAACCCAGAGGACTGGTTAAGGCTGGCGTTAGATGTGGCGCAAATGGCAATTTGTGAATGGGATATTCTGCGCGATCGCATCACTGGAACCCCGGGTTATGAACTGTTATGGGGTCGAGATTCCGGCAGTTTTAACGGCAGTTTTGCGGAGTTCCTGGCCTGCATTCATCCCGATGACCGAGGTGCAATTACCGAAACCCTGGAGAAAGCGCACCAAGGCTGTGGGAATTACCACCTGAAATTCCGCGTGATGTGGCCCGATCGCAGTACCCATTGGATCGAAAGCCAAGGTAAATTTTTCTACAGCGATCGCCAAGAAGTCATTCGCGCCGTAGGCACCTGGTCAATATTGACCAACGGGTGAGCGTTGAAACCCAATTGCGCCAGCAAAAACGCGCCCTGAGTGCTTTAAGTGCAGGCAATCACATCATCATTCACGGCAAAGAAGAACTCGACGTCTTGCAGCAAATCTGCGAAATGATGACCGCCATCGGGGGTTATGAATCCGCCTGGGTGGGATATGTAGCCGAAGATGACCGAAACCGGATCATCCCCGTGGCGCAAGCGGGAAAGAACCTAGACGAATCAGTCCAGTCCGGCCAAATCATCGGGTCCGAATCCGGATTAACATCCGTTGTCCCCTTGATGCAACCCGGGGGACTCAGCAGAGGTCCACATCCCTATCCCGAACCCGAGAATGTCACCGGGCGACGGAGCCCTTGGGAAGGCAGTTATACTTCAGCGATCGCCCTGCCCCTGCTCAATGAAGGCCAACTATTGGGGACCCTGAATCTCCGGGCCACCCAACCGGATGCCTTCGACCCCGACGAAGTGCAGTTACTCATTCAGCTCACCCATGACCTCGCCTACGGCATCATCGCCCTGCGCCGTCAGCAGGAACACGCCGCCGCCGAATCCGCACGCCGAGGGAGTGAAGAAAAATTGCGCCTCGCCTTGCAAGCGTCCAACATGGGAACTTGGCAATGGGAAATTTGCGGCGAAAGCACCGGAGGCGATCGCATCCGCATCCTCTGTTCCCTCGAATGCCTCCACCTGTTTGGCATCGACCCCGACAGCTTTGATAACAGCTACACCGCCTTTGAAGCCTGCATCCATCCCCAGGACCGCACCCTGGTCTATGAAACCGTAGAAGAAGCCATCAACAGTAGGCAACCCTTTGAGCTGGAATATCGCGTTATCTGGGGCGATCGCTCCATTCACTGGCTCAAAACCCGGGGGAACGCCTTCTGGGACCCCACCGGCAAACCCCTGGGAATCCTTGGCATCGTCATGGATATCACCGATCGCAAACGGGCCGAACTCCAAATCCAACAACTCCTCGCCACCGAACGAGTCGCCCATACCGCCGCCCAACTCGCCGGAGAGCAAATCTCCAACATCCTCGAAAGCATCACCGACGGCTTTATCGCCCTGGATACCCAGGGACAATACACCTACGTCAACCAAAAAGCCGCCCAACTCCTGCAAAAACGCCGGGAAGACCTCTTATGTCAGAAAATGTCCACCCAATTTCCCGAAGTCACCCGACCGCAATTTTATCAAGCCTGCCAGCAAGCCCGAGAGCAACAAACCTCGATTTACCTCGAAGAATATTATCCCCCTTACGATTGCTGGTTTGAAAACTATATCTACCCCGCCAAAGATGGACTCTCGATTTTTTTCCGAGACACCACCGAACGCAAACGCTCACAACAAGCCTTACAACAAGCCAAACAGGACCTAGAAAGCCAAGTTAGAGCGCGCACGGAACAATTACGCAAAGCCAACGAACGTTTAGAAAACGAACTCCAACACCGCCAGCGCGTTGAACAAGTCTTACAACGAGCCTATCAGCGCTTGCAGTTCCATGTGGAAAATACCCCCCTCGCGGTGATCGAATGGAACCGGGAATGGCGGATTTTAAATTGGTCTCCCCAAGCGGAAAAAATCTTTGGTTGGCACGCTGAGGAAGTCTTTGGTAAATCTGATATGGACTGTGCCTTCATTTATGAAGCGGACCTAGAAGCGGTTACACTGCGTCGAAATCTGCTGATTTCCGGACAACAACCGCGAACCGTCTGCTGCAATCGCAACTACACCAAAGATGGACGGGTGATTGATTGTGAATGGTATTATTCTGCCCTGTTCGCCCCAACCGGCGAGTTAATTTCTGTCTTGTCCCTCGTCCTAGATGTCAGCGATCGCACCGAAGCCCTATCCGCCTTACATTCCAGTGAAGCGCGGTTCCGTAATGCCTTTGACTATGCCACCATTGGCATGGCACTGGTGGCCCCCGATGGTCAGTGGTTAAAAGTCAATCGCGCCTTATGCGAGATTCTCGGCTATGACGAAGGGGAATTGCTGGAAAAAACATTTCACGATGTCACCCATCCCGACGATCAACAGACAGATCTCCAGTCCCTCCAAAACTTACTCGCTGGGGAAATTCCCTCCTATCAGACGGAGAAGCGCTACTACCACAAACAAGGACAGGTGGTGTGGGTTCAGTTAAGTGCATCCTTAGTCCGGGATTCCCGAGAACGCCCTCTTTATTTAATTGCTCAGATTCAAGATATCACTGCCCGCAAACTTGCCCGGGAGGAGTTGCACTCGTCCCGGGCCGGATTGCGGCGATTCTCGAATTAGCGGGAGATGCAATTATTTCCACAGATAGTAATCAACAGATTACCCTATTTAATCAAGCTGCCGAGCGGATTTTTGGGTATAGTGCCAGCCAGTTGCTGGGGCAACCCCTGGAGAAATTATTGCCGTTGTGCTTAGATCCGACGGGGGAATCTGCGGTGAGTGGCGGGGGATGTTCCGCCACTCTCGCCCGGATGATGGACCAGTCTGGGGAAGTGATTGGGTTGCGCCAAGATGGGACGCAGTTTCCGGCGGAAGTCTCTATTTCCGAGGTGGAAATTGCCGGGGAACAGGTGTTTACCTTGTGTTTGCGGGATATTACCGATCGCAAACGGGCAGAAGCGGAACGGGCGAAGTTAATCGAGATTCTGGAGGCGACTCCGGATTTTATCCTGTCGGCGAGTGTGGATGGGACGGTTTTCTATTTAAACAAGGCGGCGCGGGCTATTCTCGGGGTCCCGCCCGAGTGTCCGTTAGAAAGGTTTCAGATTTTCCAGTCTCATCCGGCGTGGGCGAATGACATTATTCACAATGAGGGAATTCCCTCGGCGATCGCCGAGGGGACTTGGATTGGGGAAACCGCCCTGGTGACTCCCGAGGAGGTGGAAATTACCCTTTCTGAGTTGATTATTGCCCATAAATCCGGTGATGGGGCGGTGACGATGTTTTCTAGTATTGCCCGAGATATTACGAAACAGAAGGAAATCGAAGCCACAGTGCGAGAATCGGAACGACGCTGGCGCAGGTTGTTAGAAACGGTGCAGTTAGCGGTGGTGGGGCTGATCGCCGGGGTGCGATTGAATATGCCAATCCGTTTTTCCTGGAGTTGGTGGGATATGCGCTTTCAGAAATTCAGGGTAAGGATTGGTTTGAGTTGTTTATTCCCACCCATCAGCAGCGCAGGCATTCGGAAGTCTTGGAGGAGTTGCGAACCCCAGATTTTTATTCTCACCCGCAGAGTGTGATTGTTACCCAGTCTGGACAGGAGAAAATTATTGCTTGGAATAATACGGTGTTGCACGATTTGCGGGGGGTGGAAATTGGCACTCTGAGTATTGGGGAGGATATTACGGAACGCGATGCGATCGAACGGATGAAGGATGAGTTTATTTCGGTGGTGAGTCATGAACTTCGCACCCCGTTAGCTTCGATTCATGGGGCCTTGAATTTGATTTCTAGCGGGTTGCTTGACCCCACGGGAGAGAAGGGGCAACGGGTGATGGCGATCGCTGCCGAAAGTGCCGATCGCCTGGTGCGCTTGGTCAATGATATTCTAGATCTGGAACGATTAACTTCAGGCAAAATTGCCTTAATCAAGGAACGGTATTCTCCCCGGGATTTGATTGAAAAGGCGATCGAAACCATGCAAGTTATGGCAAATCGAGCGGAGGTCAATTTTTTGGTTGAATGTGACCCCAGTTTGGAATTATGGATTGATGGCGATCGCATCATTCAAGTGCTCACGAATCTCTTAAGCAATGCCATCAAATTTTCCCCCCCAGCTTCTACAGTTGGGATTTCCGTTCAAGGGCGAACCCTTGCTCATCACCCTCTAGGACAACTGGATGCCGACCCCTCGCCATCCATGATTTTATTTGCGGTTCAAGATCAAGGTCGGGGCATTCCTGAAAATAAAATGGAAAGTATTTTTGAACGATTCCATCAAGTAGATGCCTCGGATTCCCGTAAAAAAGGAGGCACCGGATTAGGATTAGCAATTTGTCGCAGTATCATCCAGCAACATGGCGGTAGAATTTGGGTAGAAAGCGTTCTGAATGAAGGCAGTACCTTTTATTTTACCTTACCTGAAATGACCCCGCAAACTTCTCCAGAGGAGGCCAACTATGAACAAACGAATTTTAGTCATTGATGATGAAGATGGCTTGCGGGAAATCATTCAATTTTCCTTGGAAGTAGTGGCGGGATGGGAGGTTTTTACCGCCAGTTCCGGTCGGGAAGGGATTGCATTAGCTCAAGCCGAACAACCCGACGCCATCTTACTGGATGTAATGATGCCGGAAATGGATGGACCCAGTACATTTCGGGAATTAAAAACCCATGCCTCTACTGAACAAATTCCCACAATTTGGTTAACAGCTAAAGCTCAAATTCGGGAACAAAAAGAACTGATTGCATTAGGAGGTGCTGGGGCAATTTTGAAGCCATTTAAGGCGGAAAATTTAGCCCATGATGTGCGAAAAATTTTGCACTGGAGTGAATGAATATTGTTTTTTTATCGATACATCAGGTAGAGGGCAAGGTTGATTTAATCTGTTTGACCCTTACCAGGACAGCGATCGCCACCCTTAAGGATCCGTCAATGGGGGTATTTATGAAATTTCCCGAGTTGCGACCAACAGTCGAGTTTTCGGTGAAGTCAAACGTTCAGTTTTCTCTAAGGTGGGCTTGGCATTCTTAAATCGCAGGGAGTCCGATAAATTAACGAAATGGGGATGGCGATTGGGTTCGCGATTCCATCCGGGCTCAGTGGTCACTAAGTCTACTTGATTATGGAAGTGACTCAGAGTTTGAGAGGAACAGATGGGGTCAGAAAAATCCGGCATAAACTGCCAACAGTGTTGGCAAAACCAAGCAAGCTGATTATGGCGAATATGGCGCAAGAGTGGATAAGAGCAGCAAGGACAAGAACTCATAATATGACACCCAGTTCATGCTTTTTACAGAGACCAACAATCAATTGAGCTAAATCCGACCCGTCCCGAGGAAAATTACTGTAGAATTCAGGCAGCCAGGGTTTTTCAGGGGAATGAGCTGATTCAGTCATCGACCTACAGCCTAGGTAGAGATTGTGAATTACTCGTGAATTGTTAGGGAGTTTTAACAAAACGCAATAAATCCCCAACCCCTTGACTGATTTTGATCCCAACCCTGAGCTTCACAAATACTTCACTTTGTTTTTGTACGGTTTCAGAACAGGTCAACTCATACTCAATTCCACGGCAGCCCATAATTTTAAAGATTTAGGCCATTCCCGGAGTTCAAACTTGTTCAGGGGAGACCCCCTGAAAGGTGAGCAGTCCTCTGCCGCCTCGCTCTCTCCCGGAGTAGGATTGACTTAGATCAACCGATCATTTATAAAAAACCTACCGATTAGCCATGTTACAAACCCTTAACCCATGTGGGGCAAAGGAAAGGACGGTATTAATGTCTCCTTTAAAAAGTGTCAAAAGTCACCGCAAGGAACGGCTACATACAGAAGTAGCCCTCGATGTTTTCAAGGCGAGGAATCCGGCATTAGTGATTGCTGTGAAAAACTTTTTGAAGGTGTTACCCACCCCTCAAGCGATCGAAGAAGTCTTGAAAGAAGCAACTTATGAACTGGCGGAGGTTGACCCCGATGCTTGTCGCT
The DNA here is from genome assembly GCA_963821735.1 of uncultured cyanobacterium. Lineage (GTDB taxonomy): Bacteria > Cyanobacteriota > Cyanobacteriia > Cyanobacteriales > Laspinemataceae > Laspinema. Next base: position 815,236 of record CAWGFK010000055.1, on the reverse strand, counting down.
GGTTAGTTCAGAATTCTTTATTGCTGATGCCCGAATTGGATTTAAAGGCGGAAGCTTGTGCGTTGGCGGTGCAGAAATTAAAAGCCAGTGGATTTGAGGAAGGACAAGATTTTCACCAGGAATCCCGCAGGCAGTTACAGTTAAGTGAGGCGGCCAAATCTCAGTTACAGGTGGGCAACTCGGTGTTAGAGAGTCTAATGTTAGAAGAACTGTTACAAGTGGGTTAATCCCCTCGGTGTTGACAGCATGATCCGTCTCCACGCGAAGCCCCCAGCCAGAGCGGTTATAATAAGGGAAACCCTATAACCGTTAAGAAAAATTGTCCATGATACCCGTAATTCTGGCTGGGGGGAAAGGGGAACGCTTTTGGCCCCTGAGTCGCCGATCGCGACCCAAGCAGTTTTTAAGTTTAGATGGCAGTGGCATCAGTCTACTCCAAGCCACCGCCAATCGGTTGCTGGCAGTCGCCGGAGGTTGGGACGGATTGTGGGTGGTTACTAATGCCCAGATTGCCGATGGCATCAAGGAACAGTTACCGCAACTCCCGGAAAAAAACATCCTGATTGAACCCCAGGGACGGGATACGGCACCGGCAGTGGCATGGGCGGCGATCGAAATTGAGCGTCGGGAAGGTCCCGAGGCAGTGGTGGGATTTTTCCCGGCAGATCATTGGATTGGCGATGAGGATGCCTACGGCAAAACCCTCGCAGCAGCGAGTCAACTGGCAACGGAAAAAGCGGCGATCGTCACCCTGGGAATTGAACCCACCGAACCCTCCACAGGCTACGGTTATATCGAACAAGGCGAAGCAGTCGCCCCTTATCAGGGATTAAACGCCTACCGCGTTAGTCGCTTTACAGAAAAACCCGACTGCGCTAAAGCCGAAGAATTTATCGCCACAGGCCGCTATACCTGGAATAGCGGAATGTTTATTTTTCGCGCTGGAGTGGTCATCGAAGAGCTAAAAACCCATGCTCCTGAGATTTTTCACCCCCTAGCCCAAAAAGGGGTAGAGGCTTATGCCGAACTCCCTAAAAAGAGTATTGATTATGCGTTAATGGAAAAAACCCAGTTAGCGTATGTGATTCCTGCTGCCTTTGGGTGGGATGATTTAGGCGACTGGAACGCCTTGGAACGACTCCTCAAAGGCGACAAAACCAATGTGGAACTGGCGAACCATATCGGACTGGATACCAAAGGCGCAATCCTCTATGCCAGTAGCGACGATGAGCGCATCGTCACCATTGGATTAGAGGATATCGTGATTGTGCGCGATCGCCATGTCACCCTAATTGTCAAAAAAGACCGCACTCAGGATATTAAACAAGTCCTGAAACAGTTGGAAAACGACCCCCGATTTAGCTCGGAATTATAATAGAGCACCCAACTGTCACTGAACACTGTAGGAAACATTATATTCACCCAGGGCGATCGCACAGTTCGCACCTCTCAATTTGAATCGCAAGGAAAGACAAATCCATGACCGAAACCACCAACCTCACACCATTAGAAACCATGAACGCCTCCGATAGTGGACTGCATACCGAAGAGAAATTTTGGGGAACCGTCACCGTCTTAGAAACCGGCGATCGGTATCGCATCTCCCGAGTGGAAGTCAAACCCGGACATCGGATGAAAACCCAAATCCATTATCACCGGAGTGAACATTGGATTGTCGTCTCCGGGACCGCCAAAATCATCTGTGGCGAAACCGAATCCCTGCTGATTCAAAACCAGTCTAGCTACGTTCCCGTCTGTACCCCCCATCGCCTGGAAAACCCCGGGGTGATTCCCCTCGTCTTAATCGAAGTACAAAATGGAGAATTTCTGGGGGACGAAGATATAATCCGTCTGGAAGAAGATGACAAATAAAACTAAACGAGAAAAGATCGAGACAAAGTAAGAAAAGAACGGGAAGAATCTCTGGATTATTCCTCAAAACGGGACTATTTTCAAGAGTCTCTATAGCGGTTCTCATGAATATACGGTACAGCGATGGCGGCCCCAAACCCCTCTCCCACTTTGGGAGAGGGGCTTTGAGAGGAGAATACCTCATGAGTCCACCGAACCTCTATAACCCCCTCCCCTGTGCCTTGGGGAGGGTCAGAGACGGGTCCTGTAAGCCTAAACAGCGGGCTTTTTTCCAATCAATTGTGTGGAATTCTTGATTTTTCCCCGTTCTTGATTCTTCCAATATACCTCTAACTGTTGAGAGTTCAAATGTGGTCAAACCTTACTCAATCTAGCGCCCGTCAACGGGAGATTTTTGAAGTCGTCCTGCGTAATGGTTGGGACTACATGAGACGGTTGTTGACGGGAGGCAAAACCGATGAACCGAAATTGCCACCACCGGCAGTCCTGCGGAATATTTTCGTAGATCTTGGACCCGTCTATGTGAAAGTCGGCCAACTGCTGAGTACCCGTCCCGACCTTTTACCCCAGGAATATATTGATGAACTGACGGCATTACAAGCGGAAGTGCCTCCAGTCCCCTGGGAAGATGTGGAGGTAACCATCCGCCAACAATTGCGACAACCCATTGAGGATGTTTTTGCTACTCTGAATACGGAACCTGTCGCTGCCGGTTCGATCGCCCAAACCCATCGGGCAACCTTGAAAAATGGCCAGGAAGTGGCCGTTAAAGTCCAACGTCCCGGACTGGAAAAAATCATAGAACAAGATATTACCTTGTTGACGGGATTAGCAGAATTAGTCTCGATCGCCGAGTTTGGGGAGTCTTATGATTTAGTCGCCTTGGCGGAGGAATTTGGGACGGCCTTAAGGGGAGAGTTAAATTTTACAGAAGAAGGGGCGAATGGAGATAAACTGCGACGAAATTTAGCCAAAAGTCGCTGGTTTGACCCAACAAAAGTGGCGATTCCTGAAATTTATTGGAATTTAACCACAGAAAAATTGCTGGTGATGGAGTGGGTGGATGGAGACCCAATTTTGCTGGCGAAATATGATGGAATGCCCGGGATTGATAGAGTTGCCCAACGCAAGGCGATCGCCAATTTATTGACGCGGGTATTTTTCCAGCAAATTTGTTTAGATGGATTTTTCCATGCCGACCCGCATCCGGGGAATTTGTTTTATCTCAGGGATGGGAGAGTCGCCTTAATTGATTGTGGGATGGTGGGACGGATGGACCCGCGAACCCAACAGTTGCTCATCGAGATGCTGTTGGCAATGGTGAATTTAGACGCCCAACGATGCAGTCAACTGGCGATCGATATGGCCGGTTCCACCAGTAAAACGGTGAATATATCGAATCTGGAAAGTGATTACGATCGCCTCTTGCGACGGTATTATAACATGAGCCTGTCGGAACTGAGTTTTAGCCAGATGTTCTACGAAGTGCTAGAAGTCTCCCGCAACAATCGCCTGCGGATGCCTGCGAACATGGGACTCTGTGCCAAGGCGATCGCCAACCTAGAAGGAATTGCCCGCAATCTCGACCCTGATTACAACTTCGCCGAACAAATTAAACCCCTAATGACCGACTTATTCGGACGGCAACTCATTGGGGAAGCGCCATTACAAGGATTACTCAGAACCGCCCTAGATATCAAAAATCTCTCCTTGCAATCTCCAAGACAATTTGAGGTATTACTTGATCGAGTAACCTCAGAAAGTTTAATTTGGAACGTCGCCATGAAAGACGTAGAGGCCCTACGCCGCACCGTAGATTCCTCCGCTAACCGTCTCTCATTTAGTATCTTAGTGGGTTCCCTAATCATGGGGGCAGCAGTCGTTTCCTCACAAGCCGCAGTGAGCAATGTATATTACTTGAGTGATATACTGTTTGCAGCAGCGAGTTTGATTGGGTTGTGGTTAGTGATTAGTATCTTGCGATCGGGCAGATTGCGGTAAGTCCGGCGGGGGTGCAAACCATAGCCCTGTCAAGGTGTATTGATTTGTAGGGGCGCTTCTCGAAGCGCCCCTAGGGCGCAAGCATTGCGCCCCTACGAGAAACAATGATTTTTAGTTATTAAATTTACCACCAATTCAGGATTAGTAATTATACAATCAACTTAAATTATTTAGATAAATTATAGTGAATTACTGGGTTTCAGAGTTTGACTTAAAGCTTGCAGGCGATCGCAATCGAGCAATTCAATTTGTGAGCCACGAATCTCAATTAATTTTTCAGTTTTGAGCGTATAAAAAGCGCGGGACAAAGTAGCTGGAATCGTTCCTAAAATCCCAGCGAGTTGACTCTTCGGGACATCAAGGGTAACGAAGGTTGTGGATGGGGAGCGATCGCCTGGATTTTCAGGGTCACCCGGAGTCAACTTCAGAAGGTAAGTTGCTAATCGTTGGGGGACATCCTTAAATGATAATTCTTCAATCACAGCAGTGAGATGGCGTAAATGCTGGGCGAGGCTAATCAGCATATTGATGCCAATATCAGGATGCTGATAGAGCAAGTCCATCACTGCCTGACGGGGAAAAAACAGCAAGTCAGTGGGTTCCAAGGTAGTAGCGGAAGCGGGAAAGGGTTTTCCATCTAAGGCTACAACTTCCGCAAAGTTGTCCCCCGACTCAAAAATACGCAAGATTTGTTCTTTGCCCGTCACAGATACCTTAAACAGCTTGACCCGGCCCAATTTCACAATAAAAAAGCCACTCGCGGGTTCTCCTTGCTTAAAAATGACGGTGCCTTTTTGAAAGGTTTGAAGCTGTGCCACCTCAAAAAACAGCAGATATCCCAGGTAAAACTACTCCGGAGGATAAAACTTTAGAATCTCTTAACTTTATTTTTGACTTAAGTCAAAGACTTAAGCCCTAAAACTCGCCTACTCTGGAAATTGAACTCTCAAATTAGGAAAAAAATCCTAGCTGTAATCATCCGCTTAAACCTTTGAGGAGAGTCATTGTATTCACACTCTCTCCGATTGCTTCCCTCATCAATTGACCAACTCTTGAGATTGAAATTATGGCGAACCCAACCTTTGATCTGGTAGCAACGACGCGATCGCGTCCCCGTCAATTTGGGCTTCCAGCATGGCTGGTACTCATTTGCATTGTCACCTTTTCTGTGTTAATTGCTGCCGGTGCAGTGATTTATAAAAATGCTCCACCCATCCCCGCCACGGTCGTTTCCCCGCAACAAGAAATTATCTTGACCCAAGAGACGATCCAAGCCGGTCAAGAAACCTATCTAGCCCGGGGCGGCCAACATATTGGCAGCATTTGGGGACATGGCAGCTACCTCGCGCCGGATTGGACTGCGGATGTCTTACACCGTTGGGGTTTAGCAACAGCAGGAATTCTCTATACGGGTGATACCAATTTTAGTCAGGCGGATTTAGAAGCCCTCTCGGTAGTGGAACGGGCCCAAATTCAGGCCCAAGTCCAACAGGAATTTAAGGTCAATCGCTATGACCCTGAGACCGGGGCTTTAACCTTGACGGCGGCCCAAATCCAAGGACTCACTCAGGTTTTTAAAGACTATCAAACCCTGTTATCCCAAGGGTCGGCAGTGCATTCGATTCCCAGTGGCTGGTTTAAGGACCCGACGGAAATTCGCAATGTCACCGGGTTTTTCGCTTGGACGGCTTGGGCTGCCGCCAGCAATCGCCCCAATAGTCCCTTTTCTTATACGGCCAATTGGCCCCATGATGACCTGATTGGGAATCAAGCGCCGGGGCAGTTTGTGATTTGGTCGATTGTTTCCGTCATTGTGCTAATTGCGGCGATCGCCCTGTTTCTCTTCGTCTATCTCACCCAAGAAGATGCCGAAGAGGTTCAAACCGTTGCCCAACGTCCCGCCATTCGCCTCGCCACCCCCAGCCAAAGAGTAACCACCCTGTTTTTTGGGGTCGCGATGGCCCTGTTTGGGGTGCAAATGTTGATGGGGATGGTGACGGCTCACTACGCCGTGGAAGGGGAAGGATTTTATGGCATTCCCCTTCAGCAGTATTTACCCTATGCTGCCTCTCGCACTTGGCATTTACAACTGGCAGTATTCTGGATTGCCACCTGCTGGTTAGCGGCGGGTCTATACTTTGGTCCCCGTTTCGGCAAACATGAACCTAAACTGCAAGCGTGGGGCAATGGTGCGCTGTTAGCCGCCCTCACTGTCGTGGTGGTGGGTTCCCTCGTGGGGGCTTGGTTTGGCATTCAAGGTTATCTCGGGGATAAAAGTTTCTGGTTCGGTCATCAAGGTTATGAGTATGTCGAACTCGGTCGCCTCTGGCAATTGTTGTTAATTGGGGGCATGGTGTTCTGGCTCTGGCTGATGTTCCGCGCCCTGAAACCAGCCCTGAAAGCCGAGGGCGACAAAACCGGACTGAACCACTTTTTCCTGTATAGTGCCATCACTATTCCCCTGTTTTATGCCTCCGGGTTAATGTACACCAACCACACGCCGATTAGTATTGCAGAATACTGGCGTTGGTGGGTGGTGCATCTGTGGGTTGAGGGGTTTTTCGAGGTATTCGCGACAGTGGCGATCGCCTATCTGTGCAGTGAACTCGGTTTTCTTAAACGTTCCTCTGCTCTACGGGCCACCTATCTCACTACCATCCTTTATCTCGGTAGTGGCGTAATCGGCACGTTGCATCATCTTTACTTTTCCGGAACCCCCGTCTTCATTACCGCAATGGGTTCCGTCGCTTCCGCCCTAGAAGTCGTTCCCCTGACCTTGATTGGGTTTGAGGTGGTGAAATCCCTGAAACTGTCCCGGGAAGCCGAGGGCTTTTATCGGATGCCTCTCAAGTTCTTTATCGCCACTTGTTTCTGGAACGTCATCGGGGCTGGGGTGTTTGGGTTTTTAATCAACCCGCCCATTGTTCTGTATTACTCCCAAGGGTTGAATACGACCCCCATCCATGCTCATTCCGCCCTCTACGGGGTTTATGGTTCCTTGGCGATCGCCCTGATGCTCTTTGCCTTACGGGAAATCACCCCCGATCGCTTCTGGGATGAGAAAAACTTGAACTTCTCCTTCTGGTGGATCAACGGGGGATTAGTAATCATGATGGTCACCGGACTCATTCCCAACGGCTTTTATCAACTGGTGCAATCCGTCAATCACGGCACTTGGTATGCCCGCAGTGCGGAAGTGATTAGTTCCCCCTGGATGCAGTGGACCGTGTGGTTGCGGATTCCCGGGGACATTATCTTTGCTGTCGGTGCCGTGATGTTAATCTATTGCGTCGCACAATCTCTGTTTGGGATTTTCCAACAACCCACCCAAGACCAGCCGACAGACTCTTTAGTAACGCCATCTTCGGCTCCTTAGTCGGTCTTTAAGCCTGGGTCGGTCTAGATCCTGTTGTATTCCAGCAACCCAGGCTTATTCATGTCGGCGAAGCCGAAATCCAATCCGTCTTTTTTAACCTATCAATCAAAAGAGAGAGACCCCAGGACAACGTTATATGAACAACTCGGTGGAGCCGACGCGGTTAATTTAGCCGTTGATAAGTTCTATGAACGAGTCCTCCAAGATGACCGCATCAAACACTTATTTTGCTGATGTGGATATGGTCAAACAACGAACCCACCAAAAAGCATTTCTCACCTACGCCTTTGGTGGCACCGATAAATATGACGGGCGCTATATGCGAGAAGCTCATAAGGAATTAGTGGAAAAGCACGGTTTGAACAGTGAACACTTTGATGCAGTGGCGGAGGATTTGATGGAAACCTTGAAAGAAATGGGGGTTCCCGATGAGTTACTCGCAGAAGTCGCCGCCGTTGCTGGCGCACCTCAACACAAAAAAGATGTTTTGAATCAGTAAACACAATCGTATTCAGGAGTTGAACAATGACGACCTTTCAGATTAGTGATACCGTAGGGGCGATCGTCCGCGATCATCCTTCGCTTTCCCGGCTATTCGAGCAAGCTAAAGTAGACTATTGCTGTGGTGGTAAAAAAACCCTAGCCGAAGCGTGCCGTTTACAGGGGATTGACCCCCAAGCGTTTCTCGCCCAGTTGGCCGACTATACAACCACGGAAACGGCTCCAGAAGTGAATCCATCGGCCCTGTCTTTAAGCGAATTAGCCGATCACATCGAGCGGATTCATCATGCTTACCTCCAAGCTGAACTGCCCCGTCTTGACCAAATGGTGACGAAGGTAGCGAGGGTACATGGTGATAAAGAACCCCGCCTGCATCAAGTGAAAGATATTTTTCTGGCCCTGTCCGCAGAATTAGCGACTCACCTGATGAAGGAAGAACAAATCTTGTTTCCCATGATTCGTCAATTGGAAACCAGTGATACCGTTCCTTCGTTCCACTGTGGGACGATCGCCAATCCGGTTCGCCAGATGGAATTTGAACATGATGAAGCGGGAGTGGTTTTGGCACAACTGCGGCAACTGACCGATGATTTCACACCGCCAGAATGGGCTTGTAATACCTATCGCGCCTTACTGGATGCCCTGCTGACCTTTGAGCAGGATATGCACCAACACATCCACAAGGAGAACAATGTGCTGTTTCCCCGGGGGATGGCATTGGAGCAGCAAAAAGCGGGTTGATTGTGAGTAGTATAGCCCTAGCCCTGTAAAGCTGTATTGATTTGTAGGGGCGTATTGCATACGCCCTAGGGCGCTTCGAGAAGCGCCCCGACAAGAAACCAGGATGGGTCAGGATTCAATTGACGGATCACGAGGGCGTATGCAATACGCCCCTACAAGAAACAAGGATTTTTCATCATGCAATTTACCCCCTTGACAGGGCTAGTGATATAGCCCTCACTCCAAATCTCTCCCCCAAAGAGGGAGAGAGGCTTCAGAATATAACGCATAGATTGAGAAACTGCTATATTAGCAATTTGGAGGTTGTGATGGATCGAGAAGAAGCAAGTCCAACTCCCCCGGAAATTTATTAACAGTTTGTGGAAGGCAATCCCAAATGGGATCAAACAGCAACCAATGCTGTCTGCAAATCACACACTTGAGTTTCACGACGGGAGACAATCCGCAACTCATGGGGATAGCGGGGACGCGGATCATTGAGTACCCAGATAGGCGGAACCATCGTCGCTTCATAAGAATCAATTTTATGTAAGACCCCTGGCGTTGCTTTGAACTCCACCATTGTTCCCGGTAGATATTCAAAGATTTCGTCCCAATCAATAGTAGACTCGGCGTTCATTTTACTTACTCAACTAGACTCAACAATAGCCACCTTCGACGAAGATTAAGCGGGATATTCTACCTTTGCTCTCTAGGGTTTAGAAGCGCACCTAACAATAGAAATCTGTTTCCTCTAATGTCACTTCTCCATAGCCAGGAACCCAAGCAATCCAGGTTGTATCAGACTCTTGACACAGCAACTTCGCTTCATCCGCAGCGTATTCACTGGGCGGTTGGCGTAATTTTACCCAGCTATCCCGGTTGTAAGTAATATGACAAGCTGGGTTCCAACCCGTCGTGATCTCGTTGACTCGGGTTGGGGCGGTTGTATTCACAGGGACCGTTGATAAGGACATGAGCTTTCTCCCGTTGGAATTGATTAACACTCGTACACACTGCTCTAGCTCAACTTAACTGAGTAGAGCAAAAATCTTTTCTGTATCTATTTTTACAAAATTATGGCTAGATTGGTTTAATTTTTCTCAATAAGTTCATAAATCTTGACATAGTGGATCCCACATCTGCGCCTGTTAACGCTGATGCTGTTCACACTTCAGGTCATTTCTCCTACCTTGGGTCCCCCATTGGGACCGAGGGATATAAAGTAGGCGATGGTTTATAAGAGATACATTGTAGCCCGCACAGGCGGGCTAACTTCTATGAGATTACAGACTAGATTTGTGGGGACGAGGCAATTATCTCACCGATTTTTTACCCCATTTGCGCTTGGCAAAAATCAGCAGTCCCGTTGCGCCAATCATTCCTAACCATTGATGGGGTTCGGGGACCGGCACACTCATCATATCCTCCGGTTGCTGCAAGTCTTCTGTGCCATTTTCGATTTCCCGATCAAAGCGATCGCTGCGAGATTCTGCCTCTTTTAACTGCCGCTTTTGTTCCTCGTTAACCAGCACGATCGCCGAGGAATAAGGGGAGACAATTTCATAGTGTTTGGCAATGGCATGAATCGCATCTAAATCAGCTATACTTGCTGCATCCATCTGTTTAGATAAGGCGAGAATTAGTTGCCTTGCCCCTAACGGGTCTAATCCCGCTTTGTCGGGAACTGTTGCTGTGGCTAGTTTTTCCGGTAAAGTGGCAAGAGAAGCTTTCGCCGGTTTCTCTACAACCCAGCGATATCCATCTACCACACTCACGGTAGATGGGCCTAATTTGGCGGTGGTGGCGATGCGCTGTAATACCTCCTCTAGGTCCGTAGAAACGCCCCCGCCACTGCTTTGAATCGCCTGTAAAGTGCCGTCGTCATACGCCCGGGGTAATCCCCCTAAATGGACCATCCATAAAGGACTGGAAAGGGTGAGCAAATCAGGGCTATCTTTGGCTAATTCATAACTGCCGCGATCGCTAATTAAGGCGACTGCATCATAAGTTGTATTTCCCTGCAATTCCTGGAACTGCTGCAACATTTGCTGATAGTTGAGACTGCCATAATAGGTGATTTGGGCGGGATTCAACTCACTGAGATTGTCCTGACGCAGGGGAATCGCACCGAGTGAGGCGGTTAAATAGAGGTCCGCATCGTTGTTTTCTAAGCGGTTATCGGCAAATCCGTTTTGTTTTAGCCAATTCAGGGTTTCTGTAACTTCTTTGGCGTGCGATCGCATACTATAAGAGCGATCGACAATCACAGCAATCCGTTTCCCTTGGGGTAAGATATAATCGGTTTCCGTTAGCGGTTGCGCCGAAATCTGGTACTCTCCCGGTAAAGTGACCTGATGTGCGGTTCCCGAGGGAGAATCGGTTGCCGGGAGAAATTCCGGCATCCAAGCATCACCGAGGCGTTTTACGGTTTCTCCGTTATACTGGCGCTGGGTTTGGCGGTTCCAAAAGACGTTACGTTTTTCTGCCAGTTGTGGCATCGCCCAACCCTGGGGGCTTTGCATGACTTTATAGGTTAACCAGAGATGCTGTTTCGGCTGTTCTTCGTTATTAGGATTGTCCCAGGAAGTGAGTCGGGCGGGGACGGGGAACACGCGGAGGCGATATTGTCGGGGTCCGACTTGTTCCAACAGCGCCGGGTCAATATTGCGGCGCACTTGGTCATTATACACCTGTTGGGCTGCACCCCGGGGGGAAATTTGGAAGACATAGCGATCGCTGCGATCGGCGGTTTCATTCAACCAAACTCCGGTTAATACCGCACTTTCCGGCAAGGAAAAATAATAGAAAACTTCCTCGTTTTGAGGGGTTTGGTTTTCATACACCTCATACAATTCTACATCCGCCCAATCTCCCCGTTCCGTGACAGTAATCTCCTGTTGCGTCAGCAGAACTCGTTGTTCGTTAATATTCAGTAATCCAGCTTTGGCTTCTTCTTGATTAAAGGTGGATTGCACTGCGTGTAAAATAGTTTTGGCTTCTCCCTTTTGGATCGGCGTATCAAAAAATTCCTGGTAAAGGGTGGCGGCTTTTTCGATATCCGATCGCGACCCTTGGTACAAAAAGGGTGACATTAAACCATTATACCAATTTTGCAAGACTTGGCCGGTAGCTTCGTCTATTCCCAGGAGGTCCTGGTACATGAACCGGATATGATTATTATCTTCGTGGGTACTGAGATAGCGATAAGAGAGTAAATAAGCGTTGAGCAGTCCTTCGCGAATTGAGTCGGATTTGGCTAACAATTCTTGCCGTTCTCGATCCGTTGAGGGGGGATTTTCTAAGCGTTTAAAGGCTTGAATTTGGGGTTGTTGTTGAAACGATAAAAATAGCACCATCCAGGCTGTGACGACGACGCCCGATCCAAATAAAGCCCGTTTGCGTCCGTATTGGGCGGTAAATTGTTGGATAATTTTGTAGCCGGAATAGATATGAAAGGTGGCGAGAGCCGAGGGCATGGCGATGAATAAAGTGGCACTGAATCCCCATAAGAAAAAGGAGAAGGGTATCCACCAGATAGCCTGCCAGGGGTCATATCGGAATATGTCAATCAATAACTCTACCCAATCGAAACCGATCAGGTAGGTGGCAAAAAAGACGGTGAAGGGAACAACATAGAAGAGTAACAATGCGCCTAGATAGAGGCCCATTATTAACATTAAACTATGGGTGGCGAGTTGTAGCCAAGCTAACTTGCGATCGCCCTTAGCATAGCCATAGAATAATTCGAGGGCAAATGCAGCCATTGCCAGGAGTGCAGTTCCCACCATCAGGTTACTGGCGGCAGTCATTTCTCGTAGCATGAATAACCGCACTAGGCAGAGGGTAAATAAGGGCGCTTCGACGCCATAAAAAAGGCGAATCAGTTGTAAGGGATGTTTGCGTAACTTCATCCCAATTCCCGTACAAATGGTGGGAATGGCGATCGCCCCGGTGACTGCCAGGGTAAACTCAGGGGGAATGATTCCTTCAACGGTTGCCTGAATCAAGGGAATGGCTAACCAAGGTAAGATACCCAGGTAAACAATGCCTAAAAACGTGAGATTCCATAGCCAGAAAATGACAGAAAACAAACCGTGCAGCCAGACTTTCATACTGAACTCCGGAAAAATGAGGGACAGAGGGGAAGCAGAGGACGGATCGACGTTTTTTTTGGGCGATCGCATCACTACCGTTGAGCTTAGGGACCCGATACCTCAACCCCAGGGACTGTGCCATTCCCTGGGATGATCATCAGCAACGGACCCCTCTCTCTTTCCCTATTGAATCCACGAAAATTCAAAACGTCAAGACACCATCCCAATCGGTGTAAATTGCTTGCCTGTAGAAAAATCAAAACCGGCAGAGGGTGGTATTCTCCGCCGGTTTTCGCCAGGGGTGCGAGATCGTTAACGCCCCTGGATATTCCTGATTGTTCCCCTACATCTTCCAGGTTGCCACAGCTAAACAGCCCCAACCGAGTAAAAAAGCTGCGCCACCAATGGGGGCGATCGCACCGAACCCCTTGATCCCGGACAAACTGAGGGTATATAAGCTACCGGAAAAGAGCAAGACTCCGGCGATGAAGGCAAAACCAGCCACTCGCAGCCAAATCGAGGGGATTTCCGTTTGAGTTACCGTCCATCCCACGAACAACAGCGCCAAAGCGTGATACATTTGATACCTTGCGCCGGTCTCGAAAATTTCCATTGCCCTCTCACTGAGTTGGGCTTTCAAGGCGTGAGAGGCAAAAGCCCCGGCAGCGACGGAGAGTCCCGCCAAAATTGAGGCTGTTACCATAAAAAGTTGCGCCATCGATATCACTCCTGAAGTGCGAGTCTGGTTGCCAAACGGGATAGGGAGTTATCCAAAATTAAATGAATAATATATTTCGCCACGATCGCTGACTTCAAAATCCGCGTCAAATTCCACGGCTTTTTCATCTAAAAATTTCCGGGCTTTTTTCACCGATAATCCCGCTTCCATTGCTAACCGCATGACCGTAATTTTGCCATCATGGGCCTGGATTACCTGGTAAAAAATCGACTGAATCCGCTCACGTTCCTGTTGAACCTGCAAATGATACCCCTCCTTATTATCCCGATATAATCCCCAAGCCATTGCCCCTCCTTGGAGAGTAAAGGGGACGCCCAATAAAAAAATACAGGCTTTGAGTTCCTCTCGATCTTGGGCGGGGGTATCGGGATTGTTTAACTTCTGCGTGGCTACTCCTAAAACGGAGAGTCCCAGGAGCATAAACAGAGCTGATGCTGATTTTTTCAACCGTTTCATAATTTCAATCTAAGCAGTTTTATAGGTTGGTATTTTTGATAAACTCGCCTGACCCCCCCTCCTTCATTCTGGACCCCTTCAAACCCGGAAATCCTTCTCAATTGATAGAATCTATTCAGACTTTACTCAGACTTTAATCAGACTTTAAATCGATAGATCACATCCCCGCGATCGCTCACCTCAAAATCTGCATTAAACTCTTTGGCTTGTTCTTCTAAATATTGCTTGGCTTGATGAGCAGATAGCTGAGTTTCCATCGCAAAGTGCAGGGCCGTAATTTGACCGTTGCGTTCCCGGATCATTTGGAAAAAGATCCCTTGGAGGCGATCGCTTTCCTCCTTATCCAAAGCCAGCTTTTTATTTTTGCCCTCACGATAGAGACCCCAAGCTAACCATCCACCCATCCCCACTGCTGGAATCCCAATCCCGAATCCAACGAGGGCTATATCTCTGCCCTCATCTTGCTGATCGGGATCAGTTTCCACTAACCCCGAGACACCCATGATCAGACAGAAAAATCCAAAAGCCAGTAACAAACCCGCCGCCACCGTTTTAATCGGTTTCATAAACTCCACAGGACTTTGTAAAATTTCCCGAAATTCTAGCCTACTTTCTTGGCGCTTGTCATCTGGTGGCAGGGACGGATTTTTTATCAGTTAGTGCCGAATTGCTTCCAGGAGGCGAGAATAATAAAACCGAGTGCTGGTCATTTCTTGGCGAGCGATCGCAAAGCCATTTTTCGCGAGAATCTCGATAATATCCGCTTCTCGATGTTGGTAAGCCCGAGTGGTTTTACTCGGACCCGGGAATAATTCCCCAACCTTCTTCAAAGCACTCAGGGCAACAGTTTTCGGGGCGAAACTCAGAATCACCCGTTCCTGGGCCAACGAACAGAGATGGCCGATCATCTCTGCCGCCTTATCCTGGGGATAGTGAATCAGCACATCCAGACAAATCACCGTATGATAGCGCCCACTTAACGATTCTAAATCCTGGGCTGCAAAAGAAATCGTATGGGTGGGACCGAACAGGGCTCTTAGCCCGTTCGTAGGCTTCCTCCACCATTTTTTCTGAAATATCGCTGCCATAAACCATTGCACCAGCTTGTCCGAGGGGAATACTCAGACTGCCGACACCGCAACCGGCATCACAGATAGATAACCCCTGCAAATTGCCGTCTGCTTGTAGCCACGCCAAGACGCGATCGACCGTTTGCTGATGTCCCTTGCGGATATCTAACTGAACTTTATTGACCTCTTCCGTGCCATAAATTCTGCGCCAGCGATCGAACCCGGTGGCATTAAAATACTCCCTGACTACGGTTTTATCATCTACTGCGTTCATTGGAATGCCTGTTGCTGTGTTGTGTCCAGCCTCTTAACTTACCACATTCTTTCATCCAGAAAAGTTAGCCAGTCCCCAGTCTTTTCCCGTTGCCGGTTCCGGGGGTCAAGCGGGGGTCAAACTGGGCATGATTGCCTCTGCCGTCGCCAGATTCGTCGCTAGGGGGGTTTGCTGGAGGTTGCAAATTCGCAAGAGTGCCTGAATATCCGGTTCATGGGGTTGAGCAAACAGGGGATCAATTAGGAAAATCACCGCTTTAACCGTCCCTTCGACGACTTGGGCGGCAATTTGAGAATCTCCTCCCATTGGTCCCGATTGCATTCGTTGGACTTCGAGTCCCGTGGCTTGATTAATTCGGGCCCCGGTGGTCCCGGTGGCAATCAGATGATATTGGGACAAAATGGCCGAATGCTTTTGAGCAAAGGCGACCATTTCATCTTTTTTTTGATCGTGGGCGATTAAGGCAATGATTGAGGACATGAGATTAAAACCTGTTGGCGCTTTGAACTGGCCCCGGAGAGGGACTGTGCCGCTAGTCCAGGGGTCCAAGTCGCTCCCAGGTTAACAAATTTTCCGATTCATCGAGATGCCAGCGGAGTAAAGAAGCCGGTTGACCAATGTTTAATTGGGGTAAGCCGATCGCCCATCGGGGAGATTTCGTTGCCAAGGCGATCGCATCTCCCACTTCACAGAGTCCCCATTTGACCAAATTCTGCACCCCCGTTAACAGCGGGAGAGTGGTTCCGGCGAGGGTGCCATTTTCGAGGCGGGCGGTCCCCTTGATCACTTCAATTTGACGACTATCCCAGGGATATTTCCCATCGGGGAGTCCCAAGGGAGAGAGGGCATCACTGACGAGAAAGATACCCTTGTAATAGTGGCTGGCGCGCAGCAGCAAGTCAATGGTAATCGGAGAAACGTGCGTCACCATCGGCAATTAACCCACATTTAACCTCCGGATGGACGATCGCCGCCCCTAATAAGCCCGGTTGCCGGTGATGAATCGGAGGCATGGCATTAAACGCATGAGTCACCATACTGGCACCGCGATTAAAGGCGGCGGTAGCTTGTTCTGCGGTGGCGAGGGAGTGACCCAAACTGATGGTAATTCCCAGGGAGTGCAGATAGTCTAGGGTTTCACCACTGGGGTCTAATTCCGGGGCCAGGGTGATAATTTTGACCAGTTGGGCATAGTCTCCTAAAACCCGCTTGACATTGGGTAGGGTGAGGGGGAGGAGATATTCCCCAGGATGCGCGCCGCGTTTATCGGGATTGAGGAAGGGGCCTTCTAAGTGAACGCCGCCAATTTTCGCCGTTCGTTGATTGTCGGGACCGGAATATTCGGGGTTGTTGATAAACGAGGAGAGGGTAGCGAGCGATCGCTGAATATTTTCCACCGAAGTGGTGACGAGGGTGGGGAGAAAAACATCCACGCCTTCGTGCCAGAGAAATTGACAAATCGCCTGGAGTTTGTCAAAGTCGGCCAATTCTAGATCGGGAAAAGCCAGTCCTAAAGCGCCATTAATTTGGAGATCGACCCCACCCAAGGAAACCCAGTCTCCTTCTACATCGAGTAAAGCCATGTCCTGTAAATTTTCCACACAGGGAATGGGGGGCTTCTCGGTTTTCATGGGTTGAATCACCGCGATCGCACCCTGTTGATCAATTCGCAGCCAGTGCAGGTCCTCATAACCGGGAAGTTGAGCATTGATAATATCCAAGTTGGTGCAACCCGAGATGGGTAGAAGAGTACGGAGGCGTGATACTGGAGTCATTGAGGTGGTTATCAAACAAAAAGGTGAGTGGGAATGTCAAAGAGATTAGGAGCGTTCAGCAAAGGGATTTTGGGGGTTGATTTTTAGGGTTGGGATGAGGATTCTGTTCCGATCCCCAGTCTTTTGCAAGGGGTGAATTTGGATTAAGTGAACCTCGCCCGTTGAGGCGCGATTTCCGAGGGGTTGCCCTGAGATTGGCGCGGGTTATGAAATCTGCCACCCTACCCTAATTTTTAACGGTAAACTCTAAAATTTAAACCTTCAAATTTAACATTTTCCCTATAGAATTTAAAATCTCCAATCTAAAATCTCAAAACCTACAATGAGTCAACCCCAAATCGGCATAATTATGGGCAGCGATTCGGATCTGCCGACAATGAAAGAGGCGATCGCCGTCTGTGAGGAATTTCAGGTTCCGGTAGAAGTGGCGATCGTCTCCGCCCATCGTACCCCGGAACGGATGGTGCAGTATGCGTCCCAAGCGCATCATCGCGGACTGAAAGTGATTATTGCCGGTGCAGGAGGGGCCGCCCATCTCCCGGGAATGGTGGCGGCACTGACTCCTTTACCCGTAATTGGGGTTCCCGTATCGAGTCGGCACCTGAGCGGGGTGGACTCTCTTTACTCTATTGTACAAATGCCTGGAGGAATTCCCGTGGCCACCGTGGCGATCGGGAATGCCAAAAATGCTGGATTGTTAGCGGTGCAAATTTTAGCCACCCATCAGCCCGAATTGTTGGATCTCGTGCAACAGTACCGCCAAAGCCTCAAAGACTCGGTAATGGAAAAGCAGGCAAATTTAGATCAACTGGGTTATCAAGAATACTTAACTCAGATGCCCTGATTTTTAGGGGGGCCTAGGGATGCCGACCCTTGCCAATGGAAAGGTTTGAGCCATCAAAAGCCGCCTGTTGGGGAAAATGTCGGAAATTTTTCTCTCCAGCAAACGAAACAAGCGCCTCAATAAATGTAAACTCTGATACAGAATGAATTTCCCAGAATTGGTGCAATCATTGTGACTCGGAGCATGGAGATCCGTCGGCTTTTTCCGAAAACAGGGGCGGTTGCGTCAGGTTCCGGCGCTCATCCGAGGTTCCCTAGCCTAAGTCATTTTAGATAATCACCAGCTCCGAAGTCTGGAACGTGCAAATCGGGGACAACCTACGACAACTCAGACGGAGGCGATCTCCCTAGCTTTCCACTTCTAAAGCACCCCACTTGCTCTTTGCAATTCAACGTGCTTGACCCATTCACCGCAAAGTCCGACAATGACCTCTAAACTAAACTTCAGCCAGAAATCAAAACCCAGATCTCGTAGGCGGCGGTCTTCCCTTCGGAATGCCCCCCTGCGCCAAGAGAACTCGATTTTTCAAAAATTGTTCTCTGCGATTGGGAGACTCTCCCCTTCCTGGAAAGCCTGCATTCCTTTAGCCAGCATCATTTTGCTGCTATCGGCCTATTCTGCGGTGGCCCAAGCCCCTCCAGGGGACCTACCGGACACCTTAACGGACACGGAAGAACTCCGCATCGCGCTGGATACCATGTGGGTGGTGATTGCCTCCATCTTGGTCATCTTTATGAACGCCGGGTTCGGGATGTTGGAAACCGGCTTTTGCCGTCAAAAAAATGCCGTCAACATCCTTTCCAAAAACCTGATCGTCTTCGCCTTAGCCACCGTGGCATTCTGGGCGATCGGGTTTGGCTTTATGTTCGGGGATGGCAACCCATTCATCGGCTTTAGCGGCTTTTTCCTCGCCGGACCCGACAACAGTCCCGCGATCGAGGATGCTTATGTGGGAGTCTTCGGTTCTCTCAGTTGGACCGGAGTCCCCCTCGCTGCCAAGTTTTTATTCCAAGTTGCCTTTGCGGGTACTGCCGCCACCATTGTTTCCGGTGCTGTTGCTGAACGGATTAAGTTTGTTGATTTCTTAATCTTCAGTCTTTTACTGGTGGGAATTGCCTATCCCCTGACTGGCCATTGGGTCTGGGGTGGGGGCTGGCTCTCCAGTTTAGGCTTTCTGGATTTTGCCGGCTCCACCGTGGTGCACTCTGTGGGAGGCTGGGCTGCCCTGATGGGGGCTGCGTTCCTAGGGCCCCGTCTCGGTAAATATCAAGATGGACGTCCCGTGGCTTTACCAGGACATAACATGAGTATCGCGACCTTGGGATGTTTGATCCTGTGGATCGGCTGGTTTGGGTTTAATCCCGGTTCGACAATGGCGGCTAACCATACCATCGCCCATATTGCTGTCACCACGAATATTGCTGCTGCTACAGGCGGGATCGCTGCGACCATCGTGGCTTGGATGTACCTCGGCAAACCTGACCTTTCCATGATTATCAACGGCATCCTGGCCGGACTGGTGGCGATTACTGCCGGTTGTGATGGGGTCAGCGTATTTGGGGCCGCCATTATCGGGGCTGTCGGGGGCATTTTGGTCGTGTTCGCCGTGACCTTCTTTGATAGTATCCAAATTGATGACCCTGTAGGGGCGACTTCCGTTCACCTCGTCAATGGCGTTTGGGGAACCTTAGCTGTGGGTCTGTTTAATGTAGAAAGCGGTTTATTCTATACCGGGGGTCTGGCTCAATTGGGGGTCCAATTCCTCGGCATAGCCTCCGTTGGCGGGATGACTGTTCTGCTGAGCACTATTTTCTGGCTCGCTCTCAAATCTTTCCTGGGTATCCGAGTCACCGAAGACGAAGAGTTGAAAGGCTTGGATATTGCCGAACATGGCATGGAAGCTTACAGTGGATTCCTCAAGGATAATCGGGGGATGGCCGGGGGAAGTCCCTAGCCTATCGGTGCAGTCTGCACCCTCAAATTTTAATTATTCGCTATATTTGCGGTCTTAGGAGGATTTTTAATACACTGGAAGTATCTCCTGACCGCATTTTTTTTTGCCCGCAGGTGTGACGAGTAGCCATTAGCTTCCGGGCAAAGTCTTTTTGAAGGTGCAGAGTAGGTCGGGAATTTATTGTTGCGTAGCGATCGACGGTATTGCGTTTAAATTTGCGTTCAAACCCGGTTCTGTCTAAATTCGCGGTCATGTCTTGGTCAAAGATACCCCCCTGGGCGTTGTTATCCCTGGCCACGAATGGGATCTTGCTGCTCACGGTCATTTTACTGATTGTCCGCGCTGAAAGTTCATCCTCCGATCTACAAAATTTGTCGGAATTACAGGGGAATGGTTCGAGTGCGATCGAGAATGCCTCGGGTTCAGAAACTCCATCGGTTACGGAGCCTCAGTTAGGTCCCCGTCATCAGTGGAATTATGAGCAATGGTTGGCTCAGTTACAGCGGGAGGCGGAGGCGATCGCCGCGAATCCCCCGGAACGCCTGGGGGTTCTCGCCGGAGATTCCATCAGTCTCTGGTTCCCCCCGGAACTGTTACCTCCCCAACGCACTTGGCTCAATCAAGGGATTTCTGGAGAAGTCTCTTCAGGGTTGTTGAAACGGTTACCGTTGTTTGACAACAGTAACCCCGAGGTGATTTTTGTGATGATTGGGATTAATGACCTAATTCGTGGCATTTCACCGTCCGAGGTTATCGAAAATCAACGGGCGATCGTTCGGGATCTCGTCTGGGTTCATCCCAACGCCCGGATTGTCGTCCAATCCATTTTGCCCCACAGTGGGTCCGGTGCGACTTGGGAGGGCCGCGATCGCCTCCTAAATATCCCCAACGAGCAGATCCGCGATATCAATCGCGAACTCGCTGCGATCGCCTCGGAGGAAGGGGTCGAGTTCTTGGACCTCTACCCCCTCTTCGCCGACTCCCAAGGCAATCTCCGCCTTGAATTAACCACTGACGGGTTACATCTCAACGAGCAAGGTTACTTAGTCTGGCGCACGGCGTTGATGGTGTTTGATCCGATTTGAGCATAGGGAGGATGGGGGAGATGGGGAGGATGGGGGAGATGGGGAGGATGGGGAGGATGGGGAAGTTCAACATCCCGACTTGAGTCGTTCTCTTTTGTTCGTAGTAACGACTTGAGTCGTTCTCTTTTGTTCGTAGTAACGACTTCAGTCGTTACCGCGTGATTTGGCTGAAGCCAAGTCACGCTCTTGTCAGGCCCTGCCTCCAGTCCCCAAAGAGGCAAGCAGTAGACCCGGAAATTGCTCCTGTTATGGCGGATCCGCCATAACAGGAGAGCAACGACTGAAGTCGTTACTACAAACAAGAAGAAACAACTTCAATCGTGACAGCGAATATCCTCCCCATCTCCCCCATCTCCCCCATCCTCCCCATCCCTCTGTAACCTAAGTCTTCTACAATCAAGAGAAAAGAAGCTAGGATTTCACGGCATGGACACAAAAGCTTTCAAACGCGCACTGCAAAAGTCTGATAACTACCATCGCAAGGGATTTGGTCACCAAGAAGAAGTCACTGGGGTGATGAACTCCGTTTATCAAAGTCCCTTGATTCAGCAAATCCGAGATAATAATTACACCTTGACTCGTGGCGAGGTTACCATCCGTCTCGCGCAAGCGTTTGGATTTTGCTGGGGGGTCGAACGCGCCGTGGCGATCGCCTACGAAACTCGTCAGCATTTTCCGACCGAACGCATCTGGATTACTAATGAAATCATCCACAATCCCAGCGTGAATCAACATATCCAAGAAATGAATGTTGAATTCATCCCGGTTAATGAAGGGAAAAAAGATTTTGAAGTGGTCCAAGCCGGGGATGTGGTGATTTTACCCGCCTTTGGTGCTACAGTTCAAGAAATGCAGTTGCTTAATGACAAAAGCTGCACCATTGTAGACACTACCTGTCCTTGGGTTTCTAAAGTTTGGAATAGTGTAGAAAAACACAAAAAAGGCAATTACACTTCGATTATTCATGGCAAATACAAGCATGAAGAAACTCTGGCGACCAGTTCTTTTGCTGGAACTTACTTAATTGTCCTGAATATGGCCGAAGCGGAATATGTTGCCAATTATATTCTCAATGGTGGGGATAAAGCTGAATTTATGGCAAAATTCAGTAAAGCCGTTTCGCCCGGATTTGACCCGGACCGAGATTTAGCGCAAGTTGGCATTGCGAATCAAACCACGATGCTCAAAAGTGAGACGGAACAAATGGGCAAGTTGTTTGAACGGACAATGATGAAAAAATATGGTCCGGCAGCGTTAAATCAGCATTTTTTGGCTTTTAATACGATCTGCGATGCGACGCAAGAACGCCAAGATGCGATGTTAGATTTGGTCGAGGATCAAGTAGATGCGATCGTGGTGATTGGGGGGTATAATTCCTCGAATACGACGCAGTTACAACAAATTGCGATCGACCGAGGAATTCCGTCTTATCATATTGATAGTGCGAGTCGGATTCTCCCCGGAAATCGTATCGAACATAAACCCCTCTACCAAGAGTTAGAAATCGCGGAAAATTGGCTACCGCCAGGACCCCTGGTGATTGGGGTGACGTCCGGTGCTTCAACGCCCGATAAGGTAGTCGAAGAGGCGATCGAGAAGATTTTTGCCAGTAAAGCGGTGGCAGTGGTTTAAGACTCGGGGTCGTTGGCAAGTCCGGTTTAACCAGTGGAACCGTTTATTAATGGGTTTCACTGGTGATCGGGGGGAACCGCATCCTCCACCGGAGTTTGGGTCTCTTGTCGAATCTTCTAACTTTTGCCAGAATGAGAACATCAAACAGTAAGTTCATAATCGGGCTAATCTTAGATTAGACCCAATGTTTTTATATGATGATTCCCCGAAAAACGATTGTTGCGGATGCCGCTACCAGTATCTCCCAAATTGCGACGGATACGCTGTTGGAAGATAAGAGTAAATTATTGGGCATTTTTCCCCGAACTCCGGATAAAAAAACTAAGGAGGCGATCGCCTCGGCTTCGGAGACTTATGTCAATCTCTATCTCCAACGGTATGCCACGATTGATCTGTTAGGAACGCGCGATCCCCTGCCGTTAGAATCCCTCTATGTGGAGATGCAGGTGAGGGAGATGGATGCGCCGGAAATGGCAAATCTGAATGCTTCCCCAGTGGAGTCTACTCCCCAATCCCCGATCGCTGTGCTCAATGAACGAGATCGGGTGATGCTCTGGGTCGCACCCGGTTCCGGAAAGTCACTCTTACTCAGGAAAATTGGCCTAGAAGCCCTCCGGGGAACCCGGTTCGGGGGGGTGATAAGGCGTGGGTATATTCCGGTGTTTATCCCGGTGAAAACCTTGAGTGGGGGGGATGGGGAAATTGAAAAAGCGATCGCCGATGAGTTTCGTCGCTGTAGTTTTCCGGCGGCGGAACGACTGGTGCGAGAGGCACTAGCTCAAGGTCGATTTTTGATTTTACTGGATGATTTCCATACCATTCCCTCTTTTGCCATTGCGGAGGCGACTGCTCGTCTGGAAGGGTTTATCGAAACTTATCCCAAAAATCGCTATGTAGCTTGTTCCCGATCCGGGGTCTTTCACCATCCCTGGCGCAGCTTTCATCCCGTGGCGATCGCTTCGTTAAATGAGGCACAACAGGCGATTTTGATCCGACATTGGTATAACACCCCGTCCGCTACAACCCCGAGTAGTGACTTGCTGTTAGCGGATTTACAATGCCCGGAAAATGCTCATGCCCGGTCCTTAGCAGAGTTTCCTCTCTCACTAACCTTGCTCTGCCTGGTCTACGATCGGTCTCACAGTATCCCAGAAAATCGGGCAGGGCTTTATTTACAAGTTTCTCACATTTTACTGGAAGCCGCAGGAAACATTCCCACGACCCCGGGTTCTGCGGCGAGTCCGGAAATGAATCGGGAATTGGCAAAATTGTGGCTGGCACAATTAGCCTTCCGCAGTGCGATCGCTGAACGTTCGGTTTTTTCCGGGGCCGATTTGAGCAGTCGGATTCCTGTGCATTTGTTGGATTTGCATAAAGATGAGTATTTCCCCTTTTCTGTGCCAACGAATGTCAATGCGAATGCCACGGAAAATTTAAACAAAAATCCCCCCCCCTCTCAACCCAGCGCGTAAAAATTCCTTGCCTACAGTTCCCACAAATCCGCATGAAAAGGCCAATCATCCCTCGAACAAAAATCCCGGGGTATCCCTGACGCCTACTATTGGGGAGACCCGCTATCGGGTGGAGAAAATGCTGGAGAAAATCGCCTTGCGCTCGGGTTTGTTGCTGCAAATTGGCCCGGATCGCTTTGCCTTCACTCAAGTGACTTGGCAAGAATATTTTACCGCAATTTATATCGATACTTATTATTTAGCGGCTCAAATTTCGGCTAAAAATCTGACTTTGCGCTACTGGCAAGAAATCTTTTTATTTGTGTCCGGTATCCGTTATCCGACGGCGGATAAACTACTAATTTTGATGGAATCAGCGGCTCAAAAGTACCTGAAAACCAGTAAGCTGCGATCGCTGTTGCGATGGGCCTCGGAATCCACGGAGGAGGACGATGGACCGCTTCCCATTGCCGCCAAACGCACGGCAGCGCTGTTTTTAGTGTTGAGCTTGAACGCCACCTTAGAACCGGATTTATCGTTGGAAAATCCCTATCCTACGGATAGCCTGATTCAGCAATTGAAGCAGCGGGGGGAAGTAGAATCGCCGGAGAATGTGGCGTTAAGTCTATGCGAAATTTTAGGGTTCAATTTGTCTGAATTGCTCAATCGTGCTGGCCGGTTAGCGGAGGATTTTACCAAAAATCTGGCGTTTATTTGCGATCGCCCGTTGGATGTGGAAAAATCGGCGGGGGAACTGACTCGGGATCTGGCGCGAAAATTGGCCCGCGATCGCACGCGACAATTGGTTCTGGATTGGGATTATTTACTCGATTCCGCCAGCAATTTTGCACTGGATCGCGCCGGAGATTTGGCGTTTGTCAGTATTTTGACTCGCTTGGTGGAAGAGGTGGGGGTTTTTAAAGATTGCCAAGAGGCGATCGCTGCTTTGCAATCCCTGCAAACGGAGATTCCCGATACTAACGCCGCCTATCAAGTGCATTATGAGTTTCGCGATCGCCTTCGTCAAACTTGGTTAAATGCCCTCAATTTGTCCAGCGATCGCCTCAAATTATCCCCGGAGGAAAAGCAGGCATTAGGGGATTATTTTTATGCCAATGGGTTGATTGTCCGCTGCTACCATGCCGCATCAAAAGTCACCCCCGCCACCTGGAAAGTCATCCAAGGACGAATGCTACGCGGGAATTAGGAATCCCACCGTTGTTAACCTCGATATGAATCACCATTTCCTGAACTGGGACTATTATCGGCAAACTTTTCTTGGTCATAATAATACAGGGTGCGGATGGGATAAGGAATATTGATATTAGCGCGATCGCAAGCTGCTTTTAAGGCGATCGCCACCTTCGTTTGAGTCCGTCGCACTGAGGGTCTCTCCGGTTCTGTCCAATATCGCACCATCATATCAATTGAACTCTCTCCAAACCCCAGAACATCAATTTCCGGTTCCGGTTTCGATAACACCCCTGGAACCTGGGACACCGCATCCATTAGCGTATCTACGGCTTTCGGTAAGGGAGTATTATAATCCACCCCAATTTCTAAATCCGTGCGCCGATAGGAAAACGCCGTTCTAACTTGCACCGCATTGGTAAAAACTGACGCATTCGGAATCACCACTCGTTCCCCTTGATAGGTGCGAATTTGCGTCGAACGGATGGCAATTTCCTCCACCGTTCCCTCATATCCTTCCACAATAATTTGGTCTCCTAGTCTAAAGGGTTCCTGCAATAACAGCAGAATTCCCGCTAGGAAATTTTTAAAAATATCCTGAAAGGCAAAACCAATGGCAACGGAACTTAACCCCAATAACCCAATGATATCTCCTAATGCCAAACCGGGAAAGGCCAGAACGCAGGCGACAAGAATTCCCACGGACCATGCCGCAACATAAGCCGTTTGCACCATTAACATTCGGAGGGATTGATTCTTTACAACTCGCCGTCCTGCCGCCCTCGTCAGACGACGAACCACATTGGCAGCATACCAAGTAATTCCCAAAACAACCAAAGCAATCAAAATTGCCGGTATTAAGGCTACCCCTTGAGCAATTAAGTTAATCAGAGTTTCTTGAATTTGTTGAAAAAGTTGGTTCATATTAAGGATTGATTTAAAATTGCCAAAAGGTCACGGGTTTGATGCCAGTGACCCGCGAAGGCGTAGGCTCAAACCCACCCCTTCGATGGGAATTCGGGGATAATCCCAGGATATCCATTGATTCCCTCACGGTTTTATCCCCGTAACCCCCACTCGCGCATCTCCCCAGCGATGGATTTTAATCTCGGAAAAGCCCGAATGCCGAGCATAAGTTTCTAATTCTTCTCCCGTGGAACACATACTCAAATAGGCCGGACGTTGATCAATCGGGTAAGCATAACCCGCCATAAACACCTCCCATCCGTGACTGGAGGTCAAATCTACATTATCAAAAAAGCAGCGTCCCCCGGACTTTAACACGCGAAATGCTTCTTTTAAATACTGATAGCGGTCCCACTCATACAGATGCATAAACACTACTGTACAGTAGACCAAATCAATGGAATTATCGGCAATTTCCTGTAATCCAACCCCACTCAATTCGATTAATTCAATATTATATAACCCGTCCAGACGTTGCGCGGCATAGTGGAGCATATTCGCCGAAATATCCGTGCCGATCCATTTTTGGCATTTGGGACTTAAAAACTTGCCAACTCGACCCACCCCACAGCCTATTTCTAAACAAATATCCTGGGGTTGAATGCCGACAAAATTCTCAATTCGATTTACCGTATTGAGTCCCGTGCGGTCTAATTCGGCTTCGTCCGTATGTCCCGCCACATACAGTTTCGCCTCATCCATATTGGCGGCGAGGTTGTCCCAAGTTTCCTTATATTGCGATCGCTCCTGAATCATAGGGTTCTGATTTCCATTCCTCAGTGGGTAAAATTGACGGCAAGCTTTATAATAATAGTTTATGTTTGCATCCGAGTCATGGCTTTCCCCGGGGCGATCGCATCGCCCATAGCCGGTTGAGTGCCAGACTGCCATTGACCCAACAAAGCCCGTTCATTTGCGAAAAATAGCACGTTATGTCCTCTATTCCTCGTCGTTACCATATCACCACCTTCGGCTGTCAGATGAACAAAGCTGACTCCGAACGCATGGCAGGTATCCTGGAAAATATGGGGTTCCAGTTTTCCGAAGACCCCAACCAAGCCGACCTCATCCTCTACAATACCTGCTCAATTCGGGATAATGCCGAGCATAAAGTTTATTCCTACCTAGGCAGGCAAGCCAAACGCAAACTCCAACAGCCTAACCTCACCCTCATCGTTGCCGGTTGCGTGGCACAACAGGAAGGCGAAGCACTCCTGCGCCGGGTGCCCGAATTAGATATGGTCATGGGACCCCAACACGCCAACCGCCTAGAGGATTTGCTCGAACAGGTGTTCGCCGGGAACCAAGTGGTAGCGACTGAGGCGGTGCATATCATGGAGGATATCACCAAACCGCGCCGGGAGAGCCAAGTTACCGCCTGGGTGAACGTGATTTACGGCTGTAACGAACGCTGCACCTATTGCATTGTCCCCTCGGTGCGTGGCATCGAACAATCGCGCACCCCAGAAGCAATCCGCGCCGAAATGGAAGAACTCGGACGCCAGGGATACAAAGAAGTTACTTTACTGGGTCAAAATATCGATGCTTATGGCAGAGATTTACCAGGAACCACACCGGAGGGACGAAATTTACATACCCTCACGGATTTGCTCTATTTCGTGCATGATGTCCCGGGAATTGAACGGATTCGCTTTGCCACTTCTCACCCTCGGTATTTCACGGAAAGATTAATTCGGGCTTGTCAGGAATTGCCAAAGGTTTGTGAACATTTTCATATCCCATTTCAATCGGGGGATAATGATGTTTTGAAGGCGATGGCGCGGGGTTATACCCATGAAAAATATCGCCGCATTATCGACATGATTCGCAGCTATATGCCCGATGCTTCTATCAGTGCTGATGCGATTGTGGGGTTCCCTGGGGAAACCGAGGAACAGTTTGAAAATACGCTAAAACTGTTAGAAGAGATTAGCTTTGATATGCTCAATACGGCGGCTTATTCTCCACGTCCGGGGACACCGGCGGCGGTGTGGGAGAATCAGTTGAGTGAAGAGGTGAAAAGCGATCGCCTGCAACGGTTGAATCATCTAGTATCTATCAAGGCAGCCGAGCGATCTCAACGGTATCTCGGGCGAATTGAAGAGGTCCTAGTCGAGGAGCAAAATGCCAAAGACCCCACTCAAGTCATGGGGAGAACAAGAGGCAACCGCCTCACCTTCTTCACCGGGGATATCAATCAGTTGAAGGGACAGTTAGTCCAGGTCAAGATTACCGAATCCCGCGCCTTCAGTTTATCCGGCGAGGCGATTTCAGTCCCTCAACCGGCTTTGGTTTAAGGGCGATCGCCGCCTAGGTGAGTTGTGGAGAACCCCGGGTTTTTGACCGAGGTTCTCCAGGTTGAAAGGGGGGATATCCCGCTTCTGGTTTCTAAACCTATCAGTACCGGATTGGGTAGAAGTCCTGATCAAATCAGCTTTAAAAGCTCTCCCATTTCAGTAGCGGCATCGAGAAACGGGAGATTTTGTAGGCGACGGTAGCGGTCTTGAGGAGCCTTAATTTGGGAGTAAGCAATGATCTTTTGACTAAATCCCAATAGGTAATAAAACAGCAATTGGAACTCGAAAGCTTCGAGGGGTTGGTCGAACCGTTGAGCATAGAGCTGGCGAATGGCGTCGTGAATTTCACTGCCAATACTAAAAGAGATAATAAAACGAGCAAACTCTGCAACAACGGGATGGTTGCCCCAGGTTTCCCAATCCAGTAAAATCAACTCTCCTGTCGGGCTAAAAACGGCATTGTTTATACACATATCCCCATGACAAATACTGAAGGGAACATCTACCTCATAATTCGAGAAGTGATCAACGAGTTGACGAAAGGTATCAAGTTGGGTAGATTTTATTTCAGCCATTGCTAGACTGGTTAATGCCTGATCAAAAAGCCGATCTGGCGGAGTCTTACAGGCTGTTGAGAGGGGTTGCCATTCAAGGGGTTCATACCACTGCATCAAGAGGGGGATAAACTGGTCTTTCATCCTTTGGCGATCGCGATCGAACTGAGGATTTATGGGGTGACAGGAAACTCGTTCTTCGAGGCAATAAGCAACTCCTGCTTCTTCCCCAAAAGCCAGAACCTTGGGTGTTTTAATAGAATCCCCTAATTTTTGCTGGATATCGTCTCTTCCCAGCTTCTCCCGTTCCCACCAGGCGGGGGGTAACGGGCCAGTAGTTTCTGAACAAGCTGTTTGAGGAACTTGACGGACTTTAAGGGTGACATGGGGATAGAAAATTCGGACCCCTTTATTAATCTGACAGAGGCGAATAGAATTAGCACTGGTCTGGATTTTAAGTCCCTTTCCCAGACAACTTTTTGCAGCAGCAACCAGCCGATTTTTCCTGTCCCCGGTCTTAGTGAAGCCCCGTAAAATTTGGGGAATATTTCCCGAATTAGCCGGAAGCCAGTATTGTTCGCCAGAGTGCAAAAAAATGCGAAGTTCTGGGGAAGTATCTGGTAGTAACTTCTTTTCCAGGATAGGTAAAGCGGATATTAACCAATCATAATCGGGTAGTGTGGGATTAGGCAAATTTTTTCACCTGTATTTTATAGTGGAATTGGATAGAGACCGGGACCAACAGGAATGCGAGCAAATGCCCAGTTTATGGGGTGATCTGCTGCAAAAAGTACAAAAAGTGAACGCCATCAGCGCTTTGAATGAAGCCTTAGTGAGTTAATGCTTACATCGTCTAGGATGAGCCGGACGAAAAGCTGGCTCGCACAAAATAATGGCGATCGGCAGACATCCCCTGAGTTAACTGTTCTCTTGTCATCACCCCGAAATCAAGAAACACCCTATATCGATCATTAAAAGGTGTGAGATGCTCCCAATCCCTTCTCACTCCATGTCAAATCGAGTAAAATAACTACTCAATCCAGTTCGGTTTGTGAGGGGAGGGGTGAGTTGATGTTAATTGACGTTCTAATGTGATTTGCCCGTGCTGGATTAGGAGTTGCCGCGACCGAATGTCGCGACTGGACCCAGCGCAAATCTGGGGAACGCAATCATGATATTGAGCAAGCACTGCTCAAAGCGCATCAGCGCAGCTTAAAAGAGATTCGCACCTGTTGTCAAAAATCACCCGAATGGGACCGATATCATTTGGTCATCATAACCCAAGTTAAGAAAATTACTACTGATTTTAAATAAATCTTAACCATAGTCCAGGAGGGAGAGCCAGCGGGAGTTGAGGGGAGTTTGCACAGACCCCACCAGCAGGCGATCGCTCAGAACTTGATGCAGCGCCTAGAAAAGGAACACCAGTGGTTGCCAGAAGCGCCTCCCATCTTATTCCGGGCATTTCGCGGCTTATATCTCCCCGGATTGGTGCATTATTTCCGCCTGGAAATTAAGTATAATTCCGTGGTCTTTAATACCTTGGCCATCGGTCAGTCAGCACCCAACCCTTCACCTGACTAAAGCCCCAGGACAACGGGTCTCAACTCCAAACAGAATGGCCCTATTCTCTAGAGAAAACAACGTTCGCCGGTCGGAGGCTGGCTCATGGGGGGTTTTCCAGTGCGATCGCCAATGGGCAGTCTGGCTGTGAGGGGCGAGTTCCTGTTAAACAACAGACATTTTAGGCAATGGCATCAAAAACTATCCCTATGGCAGCCGTAAGCCAGCCAATAGAAAATAACGAGATTTGCTAACTGTTTTGTTAATCCATTAAAACGACATTTTTGTTGTTAAACTTATAAATATTGTAGGAAAGCAGCTTCGCTAATCAATTAATAAAAAACCAGAGATTTTAATTTTATACGGAATCCGGTTGTCAAAATAAAAACCCGCAGGCTTTAGCCCGGAGGCTATACAGACAACGCCTGCCTACGCAGGCTACTCCATAAAAACGACTTTTCATACGGAATCCGGTTGTCAAAGTCTATAAAAACCCGCACCCTCAAGGGTGGGGCGTTTGCAGATAAAGTCTGCCTACGCACGCTACTCCACAAAAACGACTTTTCATACCCGGATTTGGTATTATTCTTTTTTGGAAAAATTTAAAGTTCATAAGTTCTTCACAATTTTTTTAGAATTAATTAAGGTTTAACTAGACCTTTACCCTTGACATTGAGGGCTAGAGAGGTTAGGTTAGGTGCAGTCTTGATAGAAAGCCCAAAATTTTTAAAACCCAAATGAAACTCAAGTCTTAGCCTATTTTCTGCTTTTTCTATTTATATTTTCGTCAAAGAGGGAATAGCAAAAAATCTCAAAAGCACTCTAAGAGAGAGATAGGGTGAAAGGTCAGCTTTGAGTTCTCATTGACTCAAAAGCTTCGTAATCATCAGCTAAAGTGTTTAGTTGCTCACTTATCTTACCGACATTTTAGTATCATTGAGCTTATAGGATATTGGTCAACTAACAGCTTGACGACTTTCGGTGGTCATTGCTGGTAAGTTTCCAATTGAGTAAATATAGCAATTTTTAAATGGTTGCTATATTTAAAGTTTCACTCGCTATAGCGGTTCCCGGACTGATGAGGTACTTTTCAAAGCCCCTCTCCCTTTCTGGGAGAGGGGTTTGGGGTAGAGGGCTGTACCTTATGGACATGAGAAAGGCTATAATGCAGGGAGTAAAAATAAATGACCAGCTAATTGAGGATCGTAGAATCCTTCAAATTTTCGCAAAAATGGTTTAGCTATAGGGCGGTTAAAGTAAGCGATAAATTTTAAAATATGCTGCTTGAAGCCATCAATATTCCTAAATTTAACTCATCGAAGAAAGCGACGGGTTACGATACTCAACTCTCCCTCAATTTGGTTTAACACCCGAGTGTGTTTAGGCTAATCAAAGCAACAAATTTGATGGTTGAAATCCCTCAAGTATTCAGGCTTATTTTTCATAGATTAGGACTGGTATAGCTGACAATGAGATACTACCCGTCGTACTAGGAATTCGGATTTATGCGTATTCAATTGGTCAATAATAAAAATCTAATCGCCTTGAGGGTCGGTAGCGATCGCCTTCTTGATATGACGACCAATTGCGCCCGAGTGACTCATTGATGGGTAGTGGTGACCCGGCTGGGGATATTTTTAAAGAATGCCTTTTTCCCGGGTTCACGATACGACATAGAAGGGTTGCCAATTCATCGCTTGAGAAGCCTAAAATTGCCCGTTAGGTAATAGGGATTACTTCCGTTTTATATAAAATTTTAGGGATGATTTCGGGGAAAGAGTTTAAAGTACAACTTATTTACTTTAAGCTTTCTAATAGTGCGTCAATCTTGTATTGAACTCATAGGAAGGTGGATTGTGATGATTAAGAATTCTGCGATCGCATCAGACATTGTGGTCGAGGAGCTAACCCAAGCTTCGTCGCCTAAATCTGATGTCCTCTTCGAGTCAAATCGCTTTCAACCCGAGGGCGGGGTTCTAGTAGTTCCTTGCAACCAACTTGTTATCCCATCGCGTCAGCTTCGGAGGTATTTTGAGGAAACCCAGATGCAGCAGCTAGTCGCCAGCATTCAGAAAAGTGGCATTCTTCAGCCTCTGCTGGTGCGTCCGATGGGGGATAATTACGAAATCATTGTCGGAAAGCGGCGTTATCTGGCTGCTCTGGAGGCAGGTTTAACCTCTATTCCCGTAATGGTGAGAGCGATGACTGATGCGGAAGCGGTATATTACGCCTTGGTGGAGAACTTACAGCGTTCTGATTTGAACCCAGTAGAGGAAACTGAGGGGATTTTGGAACTGCTAGAACTGAGTTTGGAAGCTGACCGAACCCAGGTAATATCTCTGCTGAACCAGATGTCTAAAGTTAAAAGAGGGCTGGCGAATAATGTTATCCGCCCAGAAGTTCGGGAAGCTATTTTTTCAGTTTTTCAAACCCTGGGGCGATTTTCGCCCGAGTCATTCCGAACAAACCGTTTGCCCCTTCTTAACTTAGCACCGGAAATTCTGGATACTATTCGTAAGGGGAATCTTGAATATACAAAAGCAAAAGCGATCGCTCGCGTTAAAGATTCGGAGGTGAGGGGAAGGCTGCTAGAGGATGCGATCGCTCATTCTCTGTCTCTGAGTGAAATCAAGGAACGCATCAGCCAATATCAAGTGCAGCAGAAGTCCTCCGCACCTTCTTTAAAGCGAGACATCCAGTCAGCATACGCTGAGATTATCAAATCAAAGGTGTGGGATGACACCAGTAAGCGAGAGGAGTTGTCTGCGTTGCTGGCGCAAATGAGGACAATAATATCTACAGCAAATGAGGAAATGTTTCGAGAAACTTAAAGCCGGTAGCGATCGCTTCCCCTGGTGATATATCGCCGCCAGTCGGATTGTCTGGAGACTGAACTGGTGGGATCGCTTTACTCCTATCCGGAAAGCTACTGTCACTGACAATATGGCTGCCGGTGTAGAGTTTTAAAAACTGCAATTTAAAATCCCTGAATTGCAGATTAGCAAAAACAACGAGGGTATTTTAATTTTTGGATTTGAACAACTTGTAAGGAGAAAAACTATGCCTGTAGTCCCCAGTTATCCGGGTGTTTACATTGAAGAAATTCCCAGCGGTGTCCGGACAATTTCCAGCATCGCCACTTCTATTACAGCTTTTATTGGTCGAACCCTTCGAGGACCAGTCAATGAACCTATATCAATCAACAGCTATGGGGATTTTGAGCGTATTTTTGGAGGATTATGGGTAGAGAGTACCCTGGGCTATGCCGTGCGAGATTTTTACCTCAATGGTGGCTCTCAATCGGTCATTGTCCGACTTTTTAAACCTACGGAAGTTGACCCGAAAGTCCGAAAGGTAGCCATCGATCTCGCTGAGGCTGTAACAGCAGCAACAGATTTATCTGCTGGCAAAGATGCAGCAAAAGCAAAGGCTGGTGAAATTGATAAAACGGACGTATCGGACGCAGAAAAGAAAGCGGCTAAAGCTGTTTCAGAGGTCATCCAGAAAGTAACAGATCCCGAACAATTGCAAGAAAAAATAAATGCAGCAGTTAAGGAAATGTTCCCCAATAATATCAAAGCCCAATTGAGTCTGGGCGATCTAATATTGGAAGCTGCCTACGAAGGTGCTTGGGGCAATAATTTACTCGCTAGAGTTGATTATGATTTTTTTCCTCCAATTACGGAGCCTACAAAAGCTGAAAATGAAAAACTTTTCAACCTTTCAGTAAAAAACAATAATAGCGGCCAAGTTGAAGTATTTCGCAACGTTTCTGTATTGCCTGGGCATCCTCGTCAAATTGATAATGTACTCAAAAACGAGTCTCAATTGGTACGAGTGTACGGCGAACTCTCACTCTCAAAGGAAAGACCTCCTAATAATGATGCTGAATTCATACAGGATTCTCAAGGGACAGATGATAAAAAAAAGAAAGAGGCGGAAGCTACACTAAAAAAACCACCTTTTGATAACGAGAAACGCCATGTTAAGGTAGAAGACAACAACAAAGCTACAGATGGCTCCACTCTCGATAATAATAGCTTTACAGGGCCAGGAATGGAGGGAAGTAAAAAGGGACTTTATGCCCTTGAAAAAGCCGACCTTTTTAGCTTGTTGTGTATTCCACCCCACCAGGGCGATGGTGGGCTTACAGATGTGGATGCAGATCTAATTGATAGTGCGATAGCTTACTGTAAAAAGCGTCGTGCTATGCTGATTATTGATGCACCCAGTAGTTGGAACGATAAAGACAAAGCAAAAGAAAACATAGAAAAGAGCGTGGGATCGGTCAGCGAAAATGCTGCTATTTTCTTTCCGCGTTTGAAACAACCTAACCCACTCAAGAACAATCAAATAGAAGTATTTGCTGCTTGTGGCGCTATTGCGGGTGTTTTTTCTCGAACAGATACTCAGCGGGGAATTTGGAAAGCCCCAGCCGGTTTAGAGGCCACGTTAGTTGGAGTCCCTGAACTTAGCGTACCCCTAACCGATGGTGAAATTGGTGAACTTAACCCATTAGGAATTAACTGCTTGCGTACCGTACCAGCCGCTGGTCGCGTAATTTGGGGTTCGCGGACGCGGATAGGCGATGACCGCCTTGCCTCGGAGTGGAAGTATATCTCCGTCCGGCGTTTAGCGCTGTATATTCAAGAAAGTCTTTATCGCGGGACGCAGTGGATTGTTTTTGAACCCAATGACGAACCACTTTGGGCGCAGATTCGCCTCAATCTTGGTGCTTTTATGAATAACCTATTTCGTAAAGGTGCCTTCCAAGGCAGTTCCCCCAAAGAAGCTTATTTCGTCAAATGTGACAAGGAAACGACCACTCAGAATGACATTGATTTGGGGATTGTCAATATCGTCGTGGGTTTTGCCCCTTTGAAACCCGCAGAATTTGTCATCATTAAGTTTCAACAAATCGCCGGAGAGATAGCCGGATAAGGAGGAAAACATGGCTCAATTCAGCGTCAATGCTCAACGATTCGACCCGTACAAAAACTTTAAATTTAGAGTCAAGTGGGATGGTAAATACGTTGCGGGTGTCAGCAAAGTCGGCGCTCTCAAACGCACGACGGAAACAATAGAACACCG
Organism: uncultured cyanobacterium; assembly: GCA_963821735.1. Taxonomy (GTDB): domain Bacteria; phylum Cyanobacteriota; class Cyanobacteriia; order Cyanobacteriales; family Laspinemataceae; genus Laspinema. The sequence goes on along the minus strand of CAWGFK010000055.1, from coordinate 779,727 downwards.
AGAAGGAGGCGATCCCAGCAGTTCTCGAATTTCGCCGGGACGGACTAAATACGATCCGATTACCCTAGAACGGGGTGTCACTCACGATAAGGAGTTTGAGCAATGGGCGAATAAAGTTTGGAACTATGGCTCTGGTTTAGGTGCAGAAGTTTCGCTTAAAGATTTTCGGAAAGACTTGATTATTGAGGTCTACAATGAATCCGGACAACTCGCGATCGCTTATAAAGTCTTTCGCTGCTGGGTGTCTGAATTTACAGCGCTGCCCGAACTTGATGCCAACGCTAACGCCGTAGCAATTCAGAGCATCCAGCTCCAAAATGAAGGATGGGAGCGAGACTATGAAGTAGCTGAACCGTCCGAAGCAACTTTTACTGAACCTAGCTAGACCATATAGGAAAAAAACTCTTTTTCTTTTCATCTTTTTTTTTTCAAGCTATGGATTCTTTATCCCCCCATCTTATTCTGCAAATATGGGAAATCGGCCAGAGTCAGCATCCTCTAGTTAGAGCGTTGATCCTCCTACCTTTTGCTTGCCCAGACAAAACGGCAGATGAGTTAGCCTCTTTCACCATTGGACAGAGAGATGCTTACTTGTTGACTTTACGAGAAGTCACCTTTGGTTCTAAGTTGAATAGTTTTGCTGAATGCCCCCACTGTCAAGAACGCCTGGAATTTACCTTGAATGTGGCAGATATCCGAATCGAGCCAATGGTAGCAGTCAAGCCAGAATACACTTTAACAGTCGGGGAGTTCGAGTTGCGCTTTCGTCTTCCTAACAGTCGTGATTTAGCAGCAATTATTGGTTATCAGCAAGTGAGCGCTGCTTCCGCCCTGTTAGGAAAGCGCTGTCTGTTAGAAGCAATGCAAGATGGGGTTCCCATTTCGTGGGACGAGTTGCCTCCTAATGCGATCGCTCAATTGTCAAAAAAGATGGGTGAATGCGACCCCCAAGCTGAAATTTTCTTAGACCTTAACTGTCCCAGTTGTAGCCACTCTTGGCAAGTGCTGTTTGATATTGTCTCGTTTTTCTGGAGCGAACTCAGCGCTCAAGCAAAGCGGTTGCTGCACGAGGTGCATTTACTAGCGCGGTTCTACGGGTGGGGGGAAGCCGATATCTTATCGATGAGCGCGGTTCGTCGGCAATTTTATTTAGACTTAGCAAGCTGATGGATGACTTTCTTACAACACTCACTAAACGTTCTCTAAACTTATTGCCAGTCGTCCAACCGGCGATCGCTTCGATGTTTGTGCCAGCAGCAGCGATCGCCACCGATCTCTTCTATTCAGTGCCAGCTTTCGAGGTACCTGAAGTGAGGGATAATCTCGAAGAAAGAGCCGATGCTTTGACTCAGCCCATTGGTCCCTCATTTTCTCTTTCCCATCCCGTTCAAATGAAGTCTGTTCTGTCTGCTAATATACCGATCGCACCTGATCATCTATCTTTTCAATCCTCTGCTTTAACCTTTGACTTAGGGTTGCAAACTCATGTAGAAATACGGGAGCCAGTTGCACAAAATATTGCCCAAAAAGCGGATCCAGGAGAGGACTTAGGGGTCTCATCACCTGTAGGGAATCAAATCCCTTTTGAGGCGATCGCTTCCATACAGCCTTCTGAAGAAAGCGCAGTTACTCGAAAAAGAACATCGGTTAATGCTTTAGAACCACAGCAAAACCTATCTGAGAGCAAGAAAAAGCAGGAGAAAAAGGGAGAAAACCTAGTAATCAGACCGTCCCCTGAAGCAGTCCAGGTAGCAGCTACAGATTCCCGACAACCTATCGTATCGGAAGCGGTCCCTCCACTGGAAAATGCAGTGCGACGAACGAGAGAAGGGGATATAGCAGAGACTCAAGCGCCACTAGATCCGAAGTTTGGGATAGATGCCCCATCTACTGTTATTAACTTGTCATTTCAGGGAATAAAGGAGCCGGAAAAACTTCCTGCTGCCACAACCGACTTAGCTTTAGGGCATTTTGAAGCAATCGATGCGATCGCTTCCATACAGCCTTCGGTAGAAAGCACACTGACTCCCCCAAAAACCTCTTTTCATGCTGTAGAAAGCCCGCAAAATTTATCTAAAATACATAAAAAAGAGACAGACAAAAATACTGAAAAATCAATCCCTATTGCGTTTAATTCTCCTCCCCATAAAATTGAAATAATCCAAAGACAGCAAGATATCCACACAGGAATCGCAAATTCTCAACCCGTTGGAATATATCAGACGAGCGACCAGCAGCAGAATGTAGTTCAACCCATGCTACCAGAAAGAGACAGATTTGAAGGTCAAGTGCCACTGCATCAGAAGTCTGGGGTAGATGCGCCATCTACTGTTATTAACTCGTCTTTTCAGGGAATAAGGGAGCCGGAAAAACTTCCTGCTGCAACATCTAACTTAGCTTTAGGGCATTTTGAAGTAATCGAGGCGATCGCTTCCATACAGCCTTCGGTAAAAAGCACAATGACTCCCCCAAAAACCTCTTTCAATGCTGTAGAAAACCCGCAAAATTTATCTGAAATACATAAAAAAGAGACAGACAAAAATACGGAAAAATCAATCCCCATTGCGTCTAATTTTCCTTTAAATAAAATTGGAATAATCCAAAGGCAGCAAGATATCCAACCAGGAACCGCAAATTCTCAACCCGTTGGAATATATCAGGCGAGGGATCAGCAGGAGAATGTAGTTCGACCCATGCTACCAGAAAGAGACAGATCTGAAGGTCAAGTGCCACTGCATCAGAAGTCTGGGATAGATGCGCCATCTACTGTTATTAACTTGTCATTTCAGGGAATAAAGGAGCAAGAAAAACTTCCTGTTGCCACACCCAATTTAGGTTTAGGGCATTTTGAAGCAATCGATGCGATCGCTTCCATACAGCCTTCTGAAAAAAGTGAAATTACTCATGAAAAACCCTTATTTAAGGCTGTAGAACAACCGCAAAATATGCCCGACTCCAATAAAAAGCAGGAAGGGAAAAAGGCGGAAAAATTAATCTCCACCGGCTCTGATTTTCATTCCCCTAAAATTGGAACGCTCCAAAAGCGGCCAGATATCCAGACAGAAACTTCAAATTCTCAACAGTCCCCAATATACGAGGCGAGTCATCCACAGGAAAATGCAGATCGACCCATGCGATCTTTAGCGGGGAGAGATGAAAGTCAAGCTCTCTCGCATCGGATGCAGGCGATAGATGCCCTGGTAACTATGACTGGCTTATCCTCTCAAGGAGTCAGTAAATCAGAAAAAACTTCTGGTTTCACACCGAACTTACTGGTTGGGAATCTTGAGGTAAGTTCTTCCGGTTTCCACCTTTCTGAATCATCGCAGATTACGGCGGTAACCCCAGGAAATGGGATTGAATTAGAGCCACATCAGGGGAATAGTGAAAAATTAGAATTAGAGTTAAAGCGGCCCGAATATGCAAGCAATTTAATCTCATCAAGTGGCCATTCATTAGATACCTTAACTGAGCGATCGCGTCGGTCTATGGAGCGAGAATCTAGTGAAATAGAAGTTTATACCTCACAGGAAACTGAAGGGACAGTATCGTTACCCCAGACCCTCAAAGCGCAAACGGTATCTTATTTTAAACCCGAGCAAAATATTAAAAAAACTCATATCAAACCACCCACAGAAGAGAAGAGGGAACTAGCACGCCTCTCGATCGCCAAGGTAGAAAACGTAAATTCAAAAAATTACTCATTACCCATGAGCGATCGCCATCGGCTAAATGATGCCGGAGAACCGTTAGTTTGGGAAACACCCGTTGAGATCAATGCTCTCGTTCATCGAGTTGATACTGATAAACGGGCATTGGTTCGTCCGCTGTTTGACTCCGGCATGGGAGTCTTGGTAGATACTTGTCCTAATTTATTTAGGGCAGCCGAGCAAAATTTATTAAGCAAACAACCATCGAGACTCACACAGAGGCGATCGACAGACTCTGAGAAGATGGGAACCTAAAAATGAAAGGGAAATTGCAACAAAAGCATCATCCTCAACGACCACAATTCAAGTGACTATTGGTCGAATTGAGGTCTGTGCCAGCAAGTCGCCAGAATTAACCCGCACGACTCGGACCGTTCGCACTCGTCCCGCCCTATCTCTGGATGACTATCTCAAGCAGCGCAATGGGAGGGAGAAATGAGCAACGCACTGGCGATCGCAGCCGTAACCACAACCCTATGCCAATTAATTGAACAGGCAGTTAGGCAAGAACTTGAAGGTGGAACCGTCACAACAAGACCTCCTGATAAAGCACGCAAATCAGGAGATGATAAAAATCAAATTAATATCTTTCTTTACCAAACGTTACCGAATGCTGCGTGGCGAAATCAAGATGTAACAAACCAAGTCAAATCCGGAGAAACCGGGACACCGCCCCTGGCGCTCATGCTTTACTATCTGATTACTTCCTATGGAAAAGATGGCGACTATGAAGATATTAAAGCTCATCGTCTTTTGGGAATGGCAATGCAAGTTTTACATGACAAAACAGCCCTCAATCCTAGTGCTATCAAAAATGCTTTAGCCGAGAGTGAGTTGCAAAACCAGGTGGAGCGAGTCAGAATTACTCCCGTCTCCTTCCCTTTGGAAGAGTTGTCGAAGCTGTGGAGTAGTTTTCAAACTCAATATCGCCTTTCCGCAGCCTACGAAATTTCGGTTATCCTGATTGACAGTAAGCGTCCAGTGAAGACGCCGTTACCTATTTTAACGCGAGGAGAAAAAGATCAGGGATATTCGGTCTCAGATCATCTCATTCCACCGATTCCTACTCTGGAAGAGGTCAAACTTCCAAATCGACAACCGAGCATCTGTTTGGGAGAAAAATTAATACTCAGAGGATACCATCTCCTCAGCGATCCAGGATTGGATACTATTGTCAAATTGATGCACCCTCGTTGGCTTCAACCGCTCGTCCTAAAGCCGGGAGGAAACACAACCGATCGCGAACTGGAAGTCGAATTACCAAGGCAATCTCCAGCTTTTCTGGTTGGATTTTATACGGTGATAGTTTGTTGTACGAAAGAAAAAATCAGGAAAGAAACAAATGCTCTTTCTTTTTCTCTGGCCCCTCAGATTGCAATTAGCCCCGAAGCAATCCGGGCGGACGGCGATCGCCTCTTAACCGTCACTTGCAATCCCCTCATTTTGCCAGACCAACTGGTGTATTTGCTAGTCGGCGATCGGCAAATTTCACCTCAACTAGATTCGCCAAAATATTTATTAAAAAACCCCTTGAATGAGCTAAAATTTAACTTAGAAGGAATTCCGCCTGGAGAGTATTATGTAAGATTGCGGGTAGATGGAGTCGATAGTCTATTGATTGATTACTCGATGCAGCCCCCAAGTTTTAATGCTGCTCAGAAGGTGAGGGTGGAGTGACGATCGCCCAACCGTGGCAAAGCGATCACGATTAAAAATTCGCTATTCGGAGGAGTTGGAGGATGAATATCAATCTTAAAATAGAACGACTAATTTTAAAAGACGTAAATTTTTCTCCCTACGAGCGTCGCCAACTGCAAGCAGCTTTAGAGTCAGAACTCTCTCGCTTGCTGGCAGCAAACCCCTTACCCCCCTATTTGCAAAACGGTGGTGCGATTCCCCAATTACCTGCAACCCTAAACGTCACTCCAAACCGCGATCCCAGTCGGATGGGACAGGAAATTGCTCAGTCTCTCTATACAGAGCTGAACCGATAACTCCCTAATCCGTTAACCCGCTATACTTGTTTTTCCACGTTTTCACCCGTAAAAAATTATGAGCGCATTTCCCAGTGGCCCTCGCCTTCTTAGAGGCGCGATCGCCTGCCTAGAGGGCGGCCAACCATTAGCCAGAGCGATCGTCTTTCAATACAATCCCGATCGAATGACGCGATCGATCATCCCGCGAACCTTTGATTCCGATCGGGATAAAAATGCTCGTTCCCAACTAGACGCCGGTGAAGCTAACCGCTTAACTGGCCCGCCCAAAGAAACAATCTCTCTCACCATTGAAATTGATGCCACCGACCACTTAGAGCAGGCAGATAACACCGCCGTCACTTATGGCATTCATCCCCAATTGGCCGCTTTAGAAATGCTGCTCTATCCCACCTCAAATCAAGTCATTGCCAACAGCAAGTTATCCAAAACTGGCAGTTTGGAAATTGTTCCGATGGAGGCTCCTTTTACTCTTTTTGTCTGGGGCGTTCAGCGGATTTTACCCGTCCGTTTAGAAAGCATGAGCGTCAATGAACTGGCTTATGATGTCAACCTCAATCCCATTCTGGCTGAGGTTAGTCTCACGATGCAAATCCTCAGCTATGTTGATTTGAAACCCACCCACATCGGCAGCGCTGCGTTCATGGCTCATCAACTCCAGAAGCAACAAATGGCAGCCCTCGATACCTTCAATACTGTCAGCAGCATTGGCAAAAGTTTCAAAGACCGCATTCAACAGGTTTTGTAATTATGTTTGAACAAAGCAGTCGTTACTACCCCCTCGAAACCCTGAAGACATCAGATGGCGATAGTCGAATTTATGCTTATAAAGCTCGGCGCTTTCTTCCCCAAGGAGAAACGATGACTTTACTCGTAGAAGTTAGCATTGGCAAAGGCGATCGCCTCGATTTTATTGCTCACGAAACCCTGGGCGATCCAGAGCAATTTTGGCGAATATGCGATGCCAACAATGCCATGAACCCTTTTGCCCTCACTGCCGAACCGGGTCAAAAGTTGCGAGTACCCATTCCAGAATTTTAAACCCGGAGTTTTTATGAAATTCTTAGGAATTCAACTCACGATGTTGATCGGTAAAAACATTCCCAAACCTGCTCCTTCTTCCCTCCGCGAAGCCTGGATCAGCGCAGAAGTGACTCACAGCGACGAAGGGCGCTCTGGCTTTCAGCTTTCCTTTCAGATCGGTCGCGATCGCGCATCTCATTTAAAAGATTACTCGGTGTTGAGTAGCAATCTACTGCAACCGTTTAACCGAGTCATTCTGATAGTCACTTTGAACGGAAAGCAAAACTTATTGATGGATGGGTTAATCACTCATCAACAGTTACTTCCCCACAACGATGCGGGCGAATCTATATTGATTGTTACGGGAGAAGATGTCAGCGTGATGATGGATCTCGAAGAAAAAATTGTCGAGCATCCAGCCCAGAATGAAACGGCGATCGCCAGAAAAATTATTGGCAACTATACCAAATACGGCTTAGTGCCAAAACTGATTGCTCCACCGAGAAATCAGCCACCCTCACGCACCGAGCGGGTCCCTATCCAGCACGGCACCGATTTGGAATACTTGCAAAAAATGGCTCAACGGCACGCTTACGTCTTTTATATCACTCCCGGCCCTTCACCCAAAACAAACACCGCCTACTGGGGACCGCCAAACCGCAAGGCTCCACCGCAGCCCGCCCTCTCGGTGAATATGGGAATGGATACCAACGTCACATCAATCGAATTTAAGTATAATGCTCTGGCTGCGACTCTCGTCGCCGGACAGTTGCAAGACCGTCAAACCAGCAAGTCTAGTTCTCTAAAAATCTCAAAAAGCACAATTAAGCGCCTCGCTAAACGTAGCGCACTGCAATTACAGTCTCCCAATGTCCGCACAGTTATCCCCCAAGGAATAGAAGGGTTAAACCAGTCTCAAGCTAAAACTCTGGCTCAAGCGATTACAGATGCCTCGTTAGAGAATGTCGTAACCGCTCAAGGAGAACTCGACACCCTCAGTTACGGTAACTTGCTCCAGGCTCGCAGCGTTGTCGGTTTGCGGGGAGTTGGTAACAGTTACGATGGTCTTTACTACGTCAAAAGTGTGACTCACCGCATACAGCCGGGAAAGTACGCGCAACACTTCACTCTCACTCGTGAGGGCTTAGGAGCGATCGCATCAAAGGTAAAAATATGAAACAATTTTTTGGTAAATATCGGGGAAAAGTAACAGCTACGAAAGACCCCATGCACCTAGGTCGCATTCAAGTCAGCGTGCCTGCGGTTCTTGGCGAAGGTCGGAGCAGTTGGGCGATGCCTTGCGTATCCTATGCAGGGCCTAATATCGGCTTTTTTGCTATTCCACCAGAGGGAGCGAATATCTGGGTGGAATTTGAGGGCGGCGATCCAGATTATCCAATTTGGAGCGGTTGCTTTTGGGGCAAAGATGAAATTCCCATTAAAGCAGAAGAACCCGCTAAAGTGCAGGTTTTTAAAACTGATGGAATTGTCATCACTTTCAGCAATCAAGATAAAAACAAAAGTTTAACGGTAGAGGTCGATAAACCCGTGGTCGAAAAGCCACTGAAAGTAATTTTTGATAAAAATGGCATTGAAATCAATAATGATAGTAATGTATGGGGCAAATTTACCGACAAAATTATTGAAACATCCAGCCATTCTACAAAAGTCACTGTTGCCAAAGATGTGATTACACTTCAACCTAAAGATACAGTAGAAGCAAAAATTTCAAAAGATAATATTGAACTTAAAAATGGTTCTTCCAGTGCAACATTGGCTTCGAGCAGCATTCAAATTGCTCAAAAAACAGCCAGTCTGAATCTATCTTCATCTGAAATAAAGTTGAGTAACAACCCAGCAACAATTAAGCTCTCCTCTTCTGGGGTGGAAATTGGTACTGCACCGGCAACAGTTAAAGTCGCACCGTCCGGAATAGAATTAAGCAATGGTGCTGCCAACATCAAACTTTCACCAGCAACAGTCAACATCAACAACGGCGCTTTGGAGGTGATGTAATGCCTGGTTTTTTGGTAACAGCAGGCACAATCGTGTTGTGTGCTCATGGCGGACAAGCGAAGCCAACACTTCCGAACCTACGAGTGAAAGTAATGGGTCAACCTGTGGTAACTCAAGGGCCACCTTATGTAGTTGCCGGTTGTACAAATCCCCCTCCTCCCGTCAATATAGGGCCTTGCATTACGGCGAACTGGGTTGTCGCTTCTCTACGGGTAAAAGTCATGGGAATGCCCGTTCTGTTGCAGGATAGTCTAGCGGTTTGCATTCCGACAGGGACACCCCTGAATATCGTTCCCATACCCATGCGCGTTAAAGGAATGTAAGCCATTCCGCCGTTTTAGTATTCAACAAAATCCATGAAAATTTTCTATTCTTTACTCATCGAAAGCCATGAAAATTGCCTATCCGTTTCATATCGATAAATCCCAGCAACAAGTCGCCCGGACCACATCGGACGAACATATCAAACAGATCATTGAACAATTGATGTTCACTTCCCTAGGAGAACGAGTCAATCGCCCTACTTTTGGCAGCAGTCTAATGCAGCTTGTTTTTGCCCCGAACAGTGATGAGCTAACCATAGCGCTTCAGTTTCTCGTGCAGAGTTCTTTGCAGAAATGGTTGGGTGATCTGATCCAGGTCGAGGCCGTACAAATTGAAAATGAGGAAGCTAACTTGGTGGTTACGGTGCAGTATGTGATTCGGCAGGATCTCCAACGTCAGGTAGTTCAATTTTCCCGAGGTGGACTATGACAAAATCAACGGGTTCTTTCGAGGAAATTAACTATTTAGCTAAGGACTACAGCAGCTTTCGACAATTAATGCTCAACCGCTTATCCGTGGTTATGCCCCAGTGGGAAGAAAGCAATCCCGCAGACTTAGGCATTACCTTAGTTGAAATTCTAGCCTATGCAGCCGATCGCCTCAGCTACTATCAGGATGCGGTAGCAACAGAAGCTTATTTGGGGACAGCGCGACGGCGTATTTCAGTTCGACGCCATGCAAGGCTTGTGGATTACGCCATGCACGAAGGCTGCAACGCCCGCGTTTGGGTGCAGGTGCAGGTTCAGAACGAACTGCTACTTCCTCAAGGCACAATGCTGCTGACCAAAATTACGGGAGAAAACCCAGTGATCGCTCCTGACGATCTTGATCGCGTATTACGCCAGCAGCAGCCAGATATCTTTGAAACCATGCACTCTGCCAAGCTATTTAAGGAACTCAACGAAATCCACTTTGACACTGAAGGCTCACTAAAATTTTCCCTGAAAAAAGGTGCAACCAGCGCAACATTAACTGGAAAGTATTCTAACTTACAAGCGGGCGATGTGCTAATTTTTGAGGAAGTGCGAGACCCAGAAACCGGATTGGAAGAAAATGCCAATCCCAATTGCCGTCATGCCGTGCGCTTGAAGAAGGTCACAGTCAGCGATCCCCGTGATGTCACGACAATTGAATGGCATAGTCAAGATGCGCTGCCCTTCCGGTTCTGGATCTCCACCCAAAATAGTCCAAAACCCATTAGTGTTGCCCGAGGCAACATCGTCCTCGCCGATCGCGGTGAAAGAGTTCAAAACGAAGTGCTTCCATCTGTACCCGAAAAGGGTCGCTATTTCCCTCACTTACAACGGAATCACTTAACCTACAGCGTTCCTTATGACGTGGATTCGGCACGAAAAATTTCAGCAGCTATGGCAATCTTCCAAGATGCTAAAGTCGCTGTCCCGTCGTTAAGTCTGTACTGTAAAGAAACTGACGAAACTTGGTTCCCACAGCGAGACCTTGTGAATAGCAATCAATTTGCTACGGATTTTGTTGTGGAAACAGAAAGTGATGGGCGAGCTTACCTACGCTTTGGCGATGGGACGATGGGCAAACAACCCCCTGTGAATTCCCAAATGCAGGCAACCTATCGCACTGATCACGGTCTGCAAGGGAACATCGGTTCTGAGGCGATCGCTCACTTAATTGCTCCCAATGGGACAGAAGTAATTCGGGTACGCAATCCTCTACCCGCCAAAGGAGGAATTGACCCAGAATCCATAGAACAAGTGCGCCGCGATGCACCCCAGGCATTCCACATTTGCGAATGCTGCGCCACAGAAGCCGACTGTGTGGCATTACTTCAGCGTCATCCCAAAGTTAAAAATGCTACAGCCTATTGGCGATGGACGGGGAGTTGGTACACTTTATTTATAGCGGTAGAACAGCGCGACGGCGAAGCTGTCTCTCAACAAATCGATGCCAAATTAAAAGCTGAATTACTCAGCTTTTTAGAGCCGTTCCGATTAATCGGCTGTGACTTTGAAATTCAGGCTCCGCGCTTTGTTCCTCTGGATATCGTCTTAACGGTACAAGTAAAACCCAATTGTTTTGCGAGTACAGTCAAAAAAGCCCTGCTCAAAACATTTAGCAACGCGGACTTTCTGAAAGGTGAACGCGGGTTTTTTCATCGGGATAACTTTACTTTCGGTCAGCCCGTGTTCCTCAGTCAAATCCTGTCCCGCGCTATGGAGATATCTGGAGTCGAATGGGTGGAGGCCGATCGCTTCAGTCGTCTGGGGATGCCAGATGAACCGGGAGAGCCGATATCCGAACGAATTGCGATCGCACCGTTAGAAATTGCCCGGTTGGAAAACAATCCCGACCAACCAACAAACGGCACAATTAGCTTTAACATGAAGGGGGGTTTATGACAACTGATGGATTATCGGATTATCATGGCGATCCAGAAGGAAAGAGTGCGCCCCTCCAGCACTCTAATCTCCCGGGAAATACGACCTTGAGTTACCGAGTTGGGACTCGCACCACCAGCTTAAACCGGATGTTGGCTTGCCTGTACAATCAGACCAGTTCTCAAGGAAAACGACCCCTAGCAGCACTAAATCCAGAGAAGCGAGACGATCCTGCGATCGCCTTCTTAGATGCGTGGGCGACGGTGATTGATGTTCTGAGTTTTTACCAAGAACGCATTGCCAATGAAGGCTATTTGCGAACCGCTACCGAACATCTTTCTGTGTTGGAATTGACTCGACCCTTGGGCTACAAACTCAGTCCCGGTGTTGCTGCGAGTACCTTTCTTGTCTTTACAGTTGAGGAAAACCCCAACGCTTCTGAGGCGATCGTTATTCCTGAAGGCACTCAGGTTCAAAGTATTCCCGGACAAGGACAACTACCCCAAACCTTTGAAACGATAGAAAAGATTGAGGCTAAAGCAGAATGGAACGTTCTTAAACCTTATGTTCCCCAGATTAAACAGGTGCAGAAAGTTTGCTGGAATACGATTGAACTCAATCTTAAAGGGAGCGATTCGCAACTTCAACCAGGCGATCAGATTCTCCTCTTTGATGCGGAAGCGCAACCGCCCAGTAAATTTGGCTGCTTTACCTTACAAACTGTAGAGCCTAATTCCCAAGCTGGTTACACTCGAATTACCTGGAAGCAGGATGCGGAAAAACAGCCGGATCCGTCGGAATTAAACCAACCTCAAGTTTTTGCTTTTCGCGATCGCATTACCCTTTTCGGCCATAACGCTCCCGACTGGAACGAAATGTCTGAAGACATTAAGCGAAAGTATAGTCCCGATCTAGGCGGTATTTTTTGCCTTTCCCAGAAGGAAAATGGAACCTGGGAAGAAAATTGGAAGCCTATTTCTAGTGTTTTAAAAAATGCAGATATTAGAGCTTTGGTTAATCTGGATGGGATGATTTTTGCGGGTACTCATCAGGGCATATTTCGCTCCACTGATGAAGGACAACAATGGATGCCAATGAATAAAGGTTTGACCAATATTGATATTCATTCACTGATGGCGAACGAGGGGGGCTACTTGTTTGCCGGTGCCACGGGTGGTCATGTTTTCCGCTCTATAGATGGCGGAGGAAATTGGGTCGCGATCGCAACAGGTTCCATTACTATGATTGAACCTAAACTCAGAGATGTACCCCAACCCAAAACAGGAAAATTTAATAGAATAATTAATTTAAAAAATACCAAGAGAAAGAGTTGGGATGTTCTGACAACCAGTTTGCCAAATACGGTGATTTATTCCCTGGCGATCGCTGGAAATTATTTATTTGCAGGAACGGATCGAGGCATTTTTCGCACGACAACAACTGAGACAAACTGGATCCCCGTCAATCAAGTCTCGTCAAATGCCGATGCGATCGCTAATTTAATGAGTGTCGCCGTCTATTCGTTCGCCCACTATCCAGGTGCAACCAGCAATCAATATTACCTTTTTGCTGGGACAAATCGCGGCATATTTCGCTCCCAAGATAATGGAGAAAACTGGATTTCTGTTAATCAAGTCTCGTCAAATGCTGATGCGATCGCTAGTTTAACCAATGCTGTTATTTATTCGTTGACTCAGTATCAAAACACAGATGCAACAACATCATACCTTTTTGCCGGGACAAATCAAGGAGTATTTCGCTCTGAAGATCATGGCAATACCTGGATAGCTATAAACCAAGGTTTACCGATCGCTGAACCGAGAACGGATTTAACCCGTATTGTTTCTTCTCTTGTGACTCCCGAAAATAAAAGGCATCTAATTGTTGCCACAAGTGCGGGGATATTTTGCTCTGAAGATCATGGAGAAAACTGGACGCCAGTTACTGCTCAACCCAATCCAAACCGTGGAAATCCAGCTATTCGCTGCCTTACGGTTACTTCAAGGGGAAATATTTTGCTAGGAACCGCGTTTACGGGTCTAAATGCAACGGAATGGCCCGGATTTACCCTACAAGACAGCTATATCGATCTAGAACACGATATACCCGAAAATTTTGCCAGACAGTTGGGTAGTCCTGATGAACAAAAATCACAAGAAACTCTACAAAGTTCGGAAAGTTACAACAGTCTCGCGGAATGATTTTTTACAAGCGGCTCAACTGACTCGTCTGGAACTGGAAACGGAGGAAAATCTGAATGAGTTTGGCGGGAAGAACCTGCGCGGAACCATAGTCTTAGCTCAAAGTGATCGGTTAGAACTGTTTGAAGAATGGATCACTAAAAACTCTTCATTGCAATCAGTGGAAGAGGATAAAAAAACTATTGAACTGGATCGAATAGTGCAGGGGCTAGAAGGAAAGAAAATTATTGTCAGTGGTAAGTTGATGCGAGGGAGATTTAAAGGGAGCAAGGGCAGTTTAATCTCTCTGGATGGTTCGCGATCGCAATCGATTGAGTCCAATGAATCATTGATTGCGATCGCAACTCTAAAACCCCCAGAAAATAACTCCAATTCAGAGATATGGGTTTTGAAAAATAAATGGGGCTTTTACGGTCATCTGAAAGTTAATCCTGGAGAAATTCTCCTAGAAACTGCGGCTGAAGGCGATGAAATCGTCAGCGAAAAAGCCGAAGTAGAATCAGCTCCTACCGCCGGAGAACGCACGACCCTCACTCTATATGAACCGCTAGAAAACACTTACGATCGCCTCACGGTGACAATCAATGCTAATGTCGCATTAGCAACTCATGGTGAGACCGTTACAGACGAGGTACTGGGGAGTGGAGATGGCATGATTGCTAACCAACAGTTCGTACTCAAAAACCCACCCTTGACCTACGTTCCAGCATCTACCCCCAGCGGGAACAAAAGTACGCTGAAAGTGCTCGTCAATGATGTGCTGTGGCATGAAGCTCCATCTTTTTACGGCTTAGGTCCTAACAGTCGAAGTTACGTGCTTAATACCGACCTTGATGGGAATACCATTGTGATGTTTGGAAATGGTTATAATGGCGCACGCTTGCCGAGTGGAGAGGAAAATATTAGAGCAACTTACCGCAGTGGGAGCGGATTGGATGGGGAAGTTGTAGCAGGCAGTATCGCAATATTGCAAACCGCACCGTTGGGAATTCAAGAAGTCACAAATCCTCTCCCAGCTACGGGCGCTGCGCCACCGGAATCTTTCAGACAAATCCGTGAAAAAGCTCCTTTAAGTGTCACGGCGATCGAGCATATTATTTCTTTGCAAGATTTGGAGGATTTTGTCTACAGCTTTCCGGGAATTAGCAAAACTCAAGCTACGGTTTTAGAAGCAGGGGGCAGCCAGAACGTCCACCTTACTATTGCTGCTGCCAATGGTGGAGCGATCGCCAAGAATTCAGAGCTTTATATTAATCTAGTTAAAGGAATAGAGGCTTTGTGTCCTCCCTCTCAGCGCTGGAAAATGGTTTCAAACGTTCAGATTGATAATTGCGATCGCCGATTTTTTAAGCTGAAAGCTCAGATAAAAATCGCTCCCGACTATACAGCCCGTTGGGTTTTAAACGACATCAGAACCGCTTTAGTGGCAGCATTTACCTTCGAGCGCAGAGAGTACGGCCAAGCGGTTAGAGCAGCAGAAATCGCGGCGATCGTTCACTCCGTAAGAGGCGTTCTAGCGCTCAAAATAATTGGGCTTTATTTTATAGGTGAGAGTCCCCAATTCACCCCAGTGCTAAAAGCCCAGGAAGCGCGTTGGGAAAACAGCACCATTCTCCCCCCACAAATCTTACTGCTCAATGCTGATGGTTTAGATCTTGCAGGAGATGAAATGATGAATTCACCCTTTTCAGAGCGGCTTTACAATCTACTCCCAGCTATCTACCGCTTGCGCGATTCTTCCCAACCGGACGAACCTCTGCGAACGTTTTTGGCGATTATTGAACAAGAACTGGAACTGATTGAGGCTGATATTGAAGGTTTGTATGAGAACTGGTTTATCGAAACCTGTGAACCTTGGGTCATGCCTTATATTGCTGATTTGCTCGGCATTCGAGGAGTAAGCGATCGCAAAACACTGCTGTTTACTCAGCGCCGCCAAATTGCTAATACCATTCGCCATCGTCGCAGCAAAGGAACTTTAGTAACCCTAGAACGGGTAATTGAGGACGTAACAGGGTGGCAAGTACGAGTGATAGAATTTTCTCAAGGTTTAGTCATGACTCAGCACGTTCAGCACCTCCGTCCGGGGAAAGGGGGTACTTTTCACCTACGAGATGCTCAGACATTTCAGGGTTCAAATAATCCCTTTTCTCCAACCGATCGCACTGTGGATATCCGCTCTTTTTCGAGGAATCGCGGTGCGTACAACCTTACCAATATCGGCATCTATTTATGGCGTCTGCAAAGGTATCCCGTTAAGAACAGCACCGCTTTTGCTATTCCAGGGGGTAAAGGCCGATATACGTTTCATCCTCTAGGCTACGATATGCCTTTATTCAACTCTCCTCAGATCAGAACTGAATTAACCCATAAGGCGAAGGAAATTCACTGGGCCGCTCCGATTGAGCCGGGAGCAATTGCTGCTGATTTACAGAAATATAAACAAAAATTTTCGCAAGAGTTGACTCGCGATCGCAATCCCAAAGTAGAGACCATCATAGAACGCCAACTCAATGTAATTGAATGGTCGGATAAGACTGATTTCGCTCCACCGAACACTCAATATTACTATGGGCCAGAACGCAGCATCAACATTATAAAAAATGGGAAACCGATACCACCGCACCAGGTGATCAGCGCGGATTTGCGGGGTTGGAATTCTCCACAACCCGGGCAAGTGGCGGTAGACGTTCGTCGGGGACGTTTGATGTTTGCTAAAGGTGAAGAACCCAAGGATGAAGTGCGGGTCAGCTATAGCTATGGTTTCAGTGGAAATATTGGAGGTGGCCCCTATAACCGCCGCCATACCTTAACTGAAACAAGCACACCTATTTGCTATGTGGCGAAGAAATTTGCCTCCGAGGAGACGAAGAATCAGCCCCCCAAGGAGAGGAAGAATAATCTTTCCCAGGCACTCGATTGGTGGCAAAAAAACCGGAAACAAGGCATTATCCGAATTATGGATAATAGTGCTTACCACGAGAAGATTGATATCGCACTGCAAGCCGATCAGTGGTTAGTAATTGAAGCGGCTGATGGTGCTTGTCCCAGCATTCATCCGGAAGGGGGGAATTTGCGACTGGAGAGCAACAGTTTGCCCGCTCATGTCAAGCTGAGTGGATTGCTGATTGGTGGAGGGATTGAGATTGGGAAAGGCAAACTTAGCCTTCACATCACCCACTGCACCCTAATGCCTAAAAGTCGGCCAGGTATTTCAGGGGAGGAAGCGTCACAGAATGTAGAGGTGAAGATTGAATCTAGTATTGTCGGTTCCCTATCTTTGCCTGCTGAGAATGTGACTTTGAAGGTTAGTGATAGTATTGTTGATGCAGGGGGAACCGATCGCTATGCAATTGCGGGGTTGAATCGCGATCGCCCAAGAAATTCTCCCAACTTCGGACCGCCGACCAGTTTAGAGCGATCGACTATCTTTGGTTATGTCAAGGTTCAGGAATTAACCCTAGCAGCGGACACGATTTTTAAAGATTTTCTGGAGATTGAAAGGGAACCAACCCGTACCATCCGTTGTTACTATTGCAGGTTAGCAGAAGAAAAATTTCCCTTCGTTTCCACGCGGTACGGTCAACCAGGATATGCTCAACTTCGCGCAGATTGTGATATCAAGATTCTCCAAGAGGCTGAAAATAGTTCAGAAATGGGAGTCTTCAATCACTTAATGCAGCCCCAGCGTCGAGCTAATCTCAATACTTGTTTGCGGGAATACTTAAACTTTGGCGTCAAACCCATCATCCTGAACTGATATTAAATCCGTTAGAACAGCATGGAAAAGAATGAAAATGAGTGATTTGCACCTGAACAATCATAAGTTTTTGGCGGCGGCGCTTAACTGGCTGCGACTGCGGCTGCGTTTGGTGGTGGCATCGGCAACCGATCCGGTTGAGGAGAGCGGGGAGGTATCTGTATCAGGGTCCGGTGATAGCTTGTGGGAGGAAATGGAGCAAGCTAAGAGACAGATGGATGCGGCGTCGAGGGGGAATTCGCCCCCTGCTTTGATTTTGTTGAGTCGGCGATTGGGATTGTCGGAGTTTGAGCAGTGGGTGTTGCTGCTGTGTGTGGCGATGGAGTTTGATACCAGTATGGGTAAACTTTGCGCGGATGCACAAGATAATCCCAATCGACCTTATCCGACATTTGCCCTGGCGCTGGCTTGTTTTGAGAACCCGGAATGGGGTGTGGTTTTGCCGGAACATCCGTTGCGTTTTTGGCGGTTGATTGAGATTCATCAGGTGGGGAATCAACCGTTGATAACGAGTGCTTTACGGGCGGATGAGCGGATTGTTAATTATGTGAAGGGATTGAATTATCTCGATGACCGCTTGGGGGCGTTGGTGTTTCCCCTCAATCCTTGGGAAGGAGGGGCGGGGGAGGGGATTTTACCGTTGCCTGCTTCTGGGCAAGAGGTGGCGGAAACGATGGCATTACAAATCAAAAAAGCGGTTGAGGAGGAGGAAGAGTTTCCGATTTGGCAGTTAACGGGAATAGATAAGCCGAGCAAAATTAGTATAATATGGGAAGTGTGTCAAGAGTTAGGGCTGCGTTTGTATCGGTTGCCCTTGGAGTTGTTGCCGACCCAGGGGACGGAGTTGGAAACCTTGGCGCGACTTTGGCAGCGAGAAAGTTTGTTGTTACCCTTGGCGCTGTATGTGGATGTGCAGGGGTGGGATGAGGTGGCGAATGCAGGGGGAATGGCGGCTTTGCGGCGGTTTTTGAGTCGCAGTCAGGGGATTTTTGGGTTGGATGTGCGGGAGAGTGGGTTGGCGCTGGAACGTCGGACGGTGACGTTTGATGTGGCGAAGCCTACGCCTGGGGAGCAGCGTCAGGCTTGGGAGAGGGTTTTGGCAGAGGGGGAAGGGGGCAACGGGAAAGGGGAAGAGGGAACAGCAGAGGGGTTGAGTTTGGCTTCGGCTGCGGGGATTGCGGGGCAATTGGCGACTCAATTTAACTTGAACTTGGTGGAAATTTGGCAGATAGGGGGAAAGGGAAAAGAAGAGGGGGAAGGGGGAAGGGGGGAAAGGAAATTGCTTGCCGAACGGTTATGGGAAGGGTGTGTGGCCAGCACTCGTCCGCGTTTTGATGGGCTGGCGCAACGGTTGGAGGTGAAGGCGAGTTGGGATGATATTGTGTTGCCGGAGGAGGAGTTGGGGTTGCTGCGCCAAATTGCTGACCAGGTACACCATCGGGGGGTGGTGTATGACGAGTGGGGGTTTCGGGAACGGATGAATCGGGGGTTGGGAGTGAGTGCGTTGTTTGCGGGGGCAAGCGGGACGGGGAAAACGATGGCGGCGGAAGTGATTGCGAAGGAATTGCGGTTGAATTTGTACCGGATTGATTTGTCGGCGGTGGTGAGCAAATATATTGGGGAAACGGAGAAGAATTTACGCCGGTTGTTTGATGTGGCGGAGGATGGGGGGGCGATATTGTTTTTTGATGAGGCGGATGCCTTGTTTGGGAAGCGGAGTGAAGTGAAGGATAGTCACGACCGCCATGCGAATATAGAAATTAATTATTTGTTGCAGCGATTAGAAGCATTTAGCGGGTTGGCGATTTTGGCAACCAATATTAAGAGTGCAATGGATGTGGCGTTTGTGCGACGGTTGCGGTTTATGGTGGATTTTCCCTTTCCAGGGGAGAAGGAACGCAAGCAGATGTGGGAGAAGGTGTTTCCAGCACAAACACCAACACTAAAAGATGAGTTAGATTGGCAACGGTTGGCTCAGTTTAATATTACGGGGGCGAATATCCATAATATTGCTTTGAATGCGGCGTTTTTGGCAGCAAAGGCGGGGACTCCGGTGGGGATGGAGTTGGTGTTGGCGGCGGCGCGGACGGAGTTTCGCAAGTTGGGAAGGCAGATTAATGAAGCAGATTTTCGGGTTACGGGAGGGAGGTAGGGGATGAAGATTGATATTCAGATTGAGCGGTTGATTTTGTCAGGGGTGGAGGTAGTCACAGAGTCAGAGGGTGAAGTTGCAAGGGGCAATTGAGGCGGAGTTGGCGCGACTGGTGACGGTGAATGGGTTGCCTGTGCATTTACAGGGAGGCGGGAGGATTCCCAAGTTGCCTGCGGATTTGAGTTTGACGAATACAAGCAATCCTGTGCAGTTAGGACAGGAAATTGCCCAAGCTATTTATGGAGGAATGAAGTTATGAAAGGTCGCCAAGTTGGTCGGGTTAATCAGCAGTCTAAGGGTGAAACTCCTTTGATGAGTGGGGTTTTACAGCGTGCGGCGGTGCGTGCGGTGGCGGATAAAGAGGTGGAGGCGACTGAGGATGTGGAGTCGGGAAGGTTGAGGGAGTCGCGGTTTCGGCATGATTTTAGTCAGGTGGGGATTGATAGGGGAGGGTTGCCACCGATACAGGCAAAGTTGACCATTGGCGAACCAGGGGATAAGTACGAACAAGAGGCGGATAGGGCAGCATCCCAGGTGGTACAACACATCAATGCCTCCGTTCCAGTCATGTCATCTGAAGGGCAGTCGGTACAGCGAACCGAAGCACCGGAAGAGGAAGAAATACAGGCAAAACCGGAGAATACCTCACTACAACGAATGGAAGTGGTAGCCGGAGGGGAAGCTTCAACTGATTTGGACACTGCTATTAATAGTGCCAGGGGAAGTGGACAGTCTTTAGATGCAGGTCTACAACGGACAATGGGGCAAGCGATGGGGGCGGATTTTAGTGGGGTGAAGGTTCACACAGATGCTCAGTCAGACCAGTTAAATCAATCAATTCAGGCGAAGGCGTTTACGACGGGGCAAGATGTGTTCTTTCGGCAGGGGGCGTATGATCCGGGAAGTCGGGGGGGAAAAGAGTTGATAGCCCATGAGTTGACTCATGTGGTGCAGCAGAGTGGGGAGGGGGTGCAGCGAGCCCATTGCCCTCTGAGCAGTTACCTCAACCACCAGTGGCAAAAACTTCCTACGGTACGGTGGGAAAGAAACAGCAAGCAAAAAGGGCCGGAATCATACACACGAACCGTAATTCAAATAGCCGATAGTGAGCCGCAAAGATGGGAATCTACCACAATCCCTAATCGTAGCTTTGCCACAAGGCAGGAAGCACAACAAGCTGAGGATGAATTGCACAGTCGGATGAGTGCAATGTATCCGTTCCCACGGGAGTTTGGGGCGGGCGCACAGTACGGCTCTCACGGGTATCCGCATTTGGGTCCAATACCAAGAGAGGAGGTTACTAGAGCGCAGGAACGGGTAGGATTACTGGGGTCGATGTTACATACGTTATCTCCTCAAAACCGCTCTTTTAACACATTAGAAACACACAGGCAACCCACATTGTATTTCCGGGAGACAGGACTAGATAGGCAAGGAATGATGGTAAATGAGTCGGGGCGCGTTAGGCAGGAACACAAGAGCGGACCAGCCGTTTATATCGATCAACACCCGCGACGAGATCTTTTTTCAGAGGATAACAGGTTGTTGGACGTAGGGGACCAGGATGACCTACAGGATCGCGATATAAATGCAAGGGACCTCCGTGGAGCAGTGGAAGGGATGCACCATATAGAGATACACAATAACAGTTTTCAACATAGGAGTTGGGAGGTTGCTCATGCATCAGGAGGGGGTTTATCACAAGTGCATGAGCAACGAAGAAGTGGACGAGGCAATCTTAAAGGGCAGCGCTCGCGAAAGATGGCATAATAGAGGATAGAAGACGATAGAAGGGAAGATAGGTAGCGGAATCCCCGTTCCCCAACCAAGTGGGAAGCGTGTAAAATAGTTCAGGAGAGGAAAAAAGAGTACGCGAGGAGAGCGCGGAGCGAGGAGGGAGTAAATGAGGTCTGTCAAATTTGAATAAAAGAAATAACAGGCGGCTACGAAATGGAATCACTCGGAAGAACGATCTCTCCATCAAAGCTATCTGTAAGTTGTAGCTATCGAGCAGAGGGAGGCACGCGATACACTACCGCAGCCACGACGATGGCGAGGGAAGCAGAAGGTGACATAACAGGACAATCCACTCGCAAGTTGAGTAAGGAATGAATCAATTGAATTGCATGATGAAATCACCTCATGGGCAAGAACTGGAGAAGCTCTAAAAAAGCCGACGGGTAGTCGCCGCATCCCTGCCACACATCATTGTTGAAGTGATAGTGCGATCTCTTTTGGTATAACCTTGCATACGCCTGATCGATAACGACATCTGAGGCAATGAGTTTGATTAATGTGGAATCAATCATCCGTAAGTTGGTTTCATTCTTCAACCCAACACCTAAAAGTGTTTCTGATTATATGGGACTCTGATTGAAATTGCGATCGTTGTTTTCAATAATTGTAGGGTGCGTTAATGAAATGTAACACGCCATCTCAACCCCCACAGTGGCATCGCTAGCCAATGTAACTTTCTCTAAAATGATGCGGGGCTTCACGAAGCGCTAACACACCCTACGGTGATTGGGATTATATGTATATAGGTTTTGAGAGTGCGAACGCAAATTAATAATAAGAGCGGTCATTATGATAACGAGTCATGACATATTGAGGACTACCGAAACCTTGTTCGGCAGTCCGATTGAGTTCGGGAAATATCTGTCAATTTTAGGAATAGGTTACAAATAGCAAATAAGGTTTTGCGGGTGCTTCGTCCTTCTTCAGGGTGAACTTATTTTGTTTGAGCGTAACTTCTAATACCGCGTCTGCTTCCGGTAACGACGGCTCAATCCACCGACACTCTACCTCGCTTTGGAGATAATATTTTCTCAGGGCTTTTTCTGTTTCTCTGGCGATAACGACTAGATATTCTGACTCCGGCCTGTTAAGGAAATCCCTAACTTCTCTCCATCTATTTTCCCACTTCGATTCATTGATTTCTTGCTCGATTAGCGCTTTGATGCCTTCCTCATGCTTATTTTCCGGATCCTCCACTCCGAGTTGTAGTGTTGTTTGCTTTCCTTTTTTACCCTGACCTTGAATGATTAAATTTATGCAGGCTTCGGTGAGAGTGATTATGCTTCTGGCCGTATCCACGACCAAAGTTGAGGCATTGCTGGCATCGAATAATATCTGAGGTTCACAGGTAAATTGAAATTTTTCTACCTCGGTGTCGATTAACTGGGCTTTTATGCCTCCTAAGTGTTTTTGCAAGAAGTGTTTGAGCTTTTCGTCACTCATCTCTTGAATCACATCGATTTTTACCTGTTCTGGAGCATTTAACTCTCTTGAACTCAGAAACGGTGATGTTTCTTGATTCGGTAATGGGATGAGTTGGGCTTGGGTGAAGCTCTGTTTTCCTTCTAATTTGACGTTAACTTTTTCCTTGACTCTCAGGTACAGGGGGATGACGCTATACCCCAATTGGCACCCTTGAACAATCACCTCGGATACGAGCTTGTTATCGGCACAATCCGATCCACTCCTAAATCGTAAGGGGTTATCAACTGTCGATTCCCATTTGCTATCCACATAAGTTTTAACAGCGCGTTCGGTGGGTACGCGATCGTCACTATTGTTTTTGAAGCTCCCATCATTAGAAAATTGACTGATGGAGACGCCCTCTTCTAACTGAATTTTACCTTTGATTTTTAAGGTTTCCTTCTCCTTATCGATAAAAGTGATAATTCCTCGTTCCAGGTCACGAATTCTTTTCGTGGCTTCGGTCAGGGAAGTAAAAATTTCTCGACAGTCCTCCACCACTGTCCAGGTATGACCATCAAAGTGCAGCGTTGCTAACAGGCCATAATGACGGTCAATGCCATGCGGGGCTTGGGAATTCTTCCAATCGATTTTATTCGGCGATCGCATCGGAATCAGCCAATAATCTCCGCTGATATAGTTTCCCTCCTCAAACTGAACTTCCAGTTCATTTTCTAAGGAAATACAATTTTCCGCTTTCTCGATTGGTAAATGCTTCCTCTGTTTTATGTGGGGTCTATTGTTTTTCGAGGAATTTAATGCCATTGGAGCCGATTCCCAACCCCGAACAATTGAAGTGGGACTGTTGGGAAAATCTCGATTTTTGGGCCATTTTTCAATATGAAGCTCTCTGCCGTTTACCTCCGTTAATTCTACAAAAAACCCCGGCAATCCCAACAAACTATCCCTTTCGTCGCTCACTTCCAGCCAGTGATAGGCCGAAAAATCCGCTTGGGAATTGCTATCAATTATAATTTTCTGGTCGGTCATGCGGTGGATTTTCGCCACATTCGTTCCGTTGTTGCGCGACCATTTAAACGTTGCTTCTCCCAAGCTACCAGACTGATGGATTTCAACTCGGTAAAGCGCATTTTCATAATTGGCGTTTGGGGTTTGACCGCTCTGGACGCGCAGTGTACCTTTTGTCTGGGAACGGTTCATAAATTCGTCCCATTCTCGCAACGAGCTACTTTGGTCGCCTTCCAGGTTTTCTCCCGTTTCTGCAACTTTCAAAAATTTGCATTGCCAAATCGTTTTCGTGCGCGTGGTGGTATCCGCACCACCCAAAGCCTGTTCGCGGATGCTGGGGTCTTCAATCGCCGTAATATGACGTTGCCAAACTTCCAAGTAGGCGAGATAGTGGCCTTTACCGTAAGGGAGTTTTGCATCGGGTAAATCGGGCTGTTCCGTATAATCTATATTTCCCTCATTTTCACAAAGGAGCCCATTGACATAACACCGCCCTTTACCCAACCCAATCTTATTCCCGGAATCCACAGTAATTTTAAAGCCATTTTCACCGGATTGAGGGACGCCATTGAGACCGATAATATCTTTTACTTCTACCGCATCCCGGTAAGCCTCTATATCAAGCTGTTCGTTCCAATCTGAATCAATTAAAACGCGCCCTTGCTGCATCCGAACACTGCTATAGTGCTTGGCCGCATCAAAGGTGAAACGAGTAAAATCACCTTTCATAATTATCACCTTATTTGTTCAAAATATTCTCACAGTATAGCTACTCCAAACCATAGCTTTGGCAAGCTGCAACAAAATTTTACATAAATATCTGATGAGGGTAATTCCAACCCAACGAACTCTATCAATTCAGGTATATTAACACAAAATACTGGCTTCTTAGGCTTGCTGGTAATAACTTTCTCGAATCAATGATAAGTTAGCGCACCCAATTAAAACCTAGAATCCATATAAATCAAGGATTCTCTCCCTCTTCTGTCACTCTAGGCAGAGTATAATAAAAAAAACGGCTGAAAGCCAGAGCAGGACCATGATTGCCCCAAAACAAGCCAAGCCCACCCTCCCTCTAATTGATGAATACTGTGAAAACTATAAAAGCCTGTTTTCAGATGTTAGGACTTATGAGGTATTTAAGAATATTCATATAGGAATATTATCCGAAATGAAACGAAAAATTTTACTGGAAATCGCGAAAGTTTTGGGACTAGAAAACGCCCAGGGTTTACACCATTTTCTGACTCGCTCTCCTTGGGACATTCAGTAGCACAGAAATTTGAGAATCCAGCTCATTTTAAATCATTTAAAATGTCGAAGAATTCGGGTGATTATTGATGAGACAGAAGACCCTAAAAAAGGCAAAAAAACTGATTATGTAGCTCGACAATATATCGGTCGATTAGGAAAGGTAAAAAACGGAATTGTATCTGTGGTTGCTTACGGATTAATTGAGGGAATAACTTTTCCAATCCTCTTTGAAGTCTTCAAGCCTCAAAAATGCTTAAAACCGGGAGATGTTTATAAAACCAAACCTCAAGTCGATTTCTTGACCTTTAATTTTTCCGCTTGCTTTTCGGTAATTGTTAAGGGTCCGATACAGCTTTTTACGGTTCGGGAGCGTCCTTTGTCTGTTCCCGTTGCTGTTTTAATAAAAAAAAACCAATATTGGGTCCGATTACCTCTATCCATTGTTGTCTAAGATGCTGTTCAATTGTGCCTAAGTTCTCCAAAGCCTCCAGTGGGGTATTTCTATATAAAATCTGGACCATTTCATCACTCAGCTCTTTTAAACGTTCAACTTCTTCACGATTCATGAGCAGTCTCCACAAAACATTTTCCCTATTATTATAAGTATTTTTTGTTATCTTAATGCTTAAATCTTACAGAAAATTAGCCCTGGCCTCCATCGCAGTTTTTGATGGGCCAGTCGCGTTCAAAAAAAGTTATTATACCACATCTTGGCCTATTTACAAAATCGGGATGCTCCCAAGTTTTCCTCTCTTCAAGCCATTTTTACTGATATTGGTGGACTGACACTTAGGACAAATCATATTCTCTAGGGGTAGTCCCTACCCCCTTATCATACTACATATGTGCAATGTCCCTATCACTACCGATCGCCTTCTCAACAATCAGGAGCCACATCAACAGGAATTTCGCGACATGATCGCAGCGCCCAATCCATCCGACTAGCCAGTTTTCACTCTGAATATTAGAGTAAAAATCCATCTACATCTGTACCCACGGACGAAAATCGCCCAAAACCAGCCCTAGGCACTTATTGAGGGGAACCCCAAGCCATTGCCTGACCTCCTGCTGAACTGATTTATAAACCTACGCCACGCTCAACAAATTGTTGACTATTGCTAATATTTTTTCCAGTCTTTTTAAAACAACATGAAAATTGTTAAACACCAAACCCTGAAGGAGTGCGGGTTTTTTCATGGCATAACTATCGATATGCTTTATCTTGTTGATAGTTGCTGTCAATATTCATTTTCAGTAAATAAACTCTTTATAATGATTTAACCTTCAAGAGAGATATTTTCTATTGACATTATTTACCGGGCTTACTAGATTGGGGATAGCCCAACTTGAGAGGTAAAATTACTTAAGCGTTACATTAGACCCAACCCACCAGTCCCCTTTGCATCCTTCCTGGTTTTCTATCGGAGGAGATGGAGTGAAAAATCCATCTCAACTGCCTTGCCTACTGAGGAGACTGGCGGAAATTTTGTCTTGATTTTGATTCGGTTCATGAATCATCACTGATATGAGTTCTCCCTGTCCCTAGTCCAAGGAAAAACTGAAGGCGTCTGTTGTTTATCGACAGTGCCAAAATCCTGAAAACCGAAGGAGTCAATGATTATGACCACTGTTCGTCAAGAAAAAGTTAAATGTCCCAGTTGCCAAAAAGCTCTAACTATTAATGTTTTGGGAAGCACCAATTCTGTGGGTTGCTATACAGATTTTCATCGCATCACAATGGGTTATGCACCCCTTCCCATTCAAATAAATACTTGCCCAGATTGTGGGTTTTCGGGCTATCGTCAAGATTTTGGCGCTAAATTAGATAAAAAGCTCAAAACTCAAATAGGTACGCTCATTACCCCCTTGTGCCAAGCAGAAGACCTGAATGCAGGGCGTCGCTACGAACTCCATGCCAAAATTCGTGAAATAGCCGGGGATAATGATTGGGAATTGGCCCATGAATATCTGAAAGGAGCATGGGCGGCATTCGATGAACAAACAGTTAATGAAGCTCATTTACGCCAGTTAGCTATCAATTATTTCGAGAAAGCTCTAGCAGAACAGCTTGTCCCTCCAGATGAGGAACCAAATATTACCTATTTGATTGGGGAACTGTATCGGCGCATTGGTGAGATTGAGGTGGCGCACAGGTACTTCAATCAGGTGATTCAACAAGCGGAAACTACCCCCTCATGGCAAGATATGGCCAAGTATGCCATCCAACAACGGGATAATCCCCAAGAAAGGTTGAGCTTTTAGTTGAACTGAAAGCGAAGTGATTCCCGGACTCATTAGGTACAGGCAATCCCCAGAATCCGCCAGTGGGGTATCGCATTTTTCAGGCTTTTCATTGATTGAGTGCAGTACAGAGGTAATATGAATAAACTGAATGGTTTCCTAGTCGGATTGGCAGTGGTATCGGTCTTTCATGCACCGGCAATCCTCGCTCAATCGATTACGCCTACCCTTGATGGGACGGGAACTGAAGTCACCTCAGAAGGCAATCAGTTTAATATTACCGGCGGTACTCTATCCCCGGATAACAGCAATTTATTCCATAGTTTTGAACAATTTGGCCTGGATGCGGGTCAAGTGGCGAATTTTCTTACTTCCCCAGAGATTCAGAATATCCTCGGACGAGTCACCGGGGGGAATGCCTCGATTATTAATGGCTTAATTCAAGTCACTGGCGGCAATTCTAACTTATTTCTGATGAATCCTGCGGGGATGCTCTTTGGACCGAATGCGGCGTTAAATGTGCCTGCTTCCTTTACTGCTACGAGTGCTACGGGAATCGGATTTGGGAATGATTGGTTTAATGCAGTTGGCGAGAATAATTGGGCGAATTTAGTGGGAACTCCCAGTCAATTTGCCTTTGATATCGCCCAACCGGGGGCGATCGCTAATTTAGGGAACTTAACGTTATCCGGTAGTCATGACTTAACCCTGTTGGGAGGGACGGTGTTAAATGCCGGGACCCTCTCTGCACCAGGGGGAAATATTACCATTGCCGCAGTACCGGGAGAGAGTCGAGTTCGCATTTCTCAAGAGAACCATTTGCTGAGTTTAGATTTGACCCCCTCTGGCACAACCGCTTTAACTTCCCAACTGACTCCCCTGAGTTTACCGGAACTGCTGACGGGGAGTGGGGTGAGTCATGCGACACAAGTGGAGGTGAATCCCGATGGCAGCATTACCCTGACAGGTTCTCAACAGCAAATCCCTATACAACCGGGAGATGCCATAGCTTCCGGTGAGATTGATACAGTGGGAGAAACAGGCGGCATTGTCCAGGTATTGGGAGAGCGAGTTGCCGTAGTCGATGGGACTATTGACGCCTCCGGGATAAATGGCGGTGGGACAGTCCTAATCGGGGGAGAATATCAGGGAAAAGGGCCAGTTCCCAATGCCTCGAATACGGTTGTAAGTCAGGATTCGATAATTTCTGCGAATGCCTTGTCCCAGGGAGACGGGGGACGAGTGATTATTTGGGCGGATGATACCGCCGCATTTCATGGGACAATCAACGCTCGAGGAGGGGTTGAACCAGGGAATGAACCGCAAAATGGCGGGTTTATAGAAGTATCCGGGAAGAAAAACCTAATTTTTCGCGGGTTGGTGGATTTAAGTGCGCCAAATGGGAGTGTGGGGACGTTACTCCTGGACCCGGAAAATATTATTATTGTCGATGGCAGTGGGGGAGCAATGATAGCAACTTATGCTGATATTCAGTAGGGGTGAGGCAAGGTGCAATTTTGTGGAGATGGGACTGGAACCTACACCATCTCCGAAGTGGCTTTAGAAAACTCTGCCGGGGAATGCAAATGTCATCCTAGAAGCGACAAATGATATTACTATTCAAACCTTGGCTGATAATTCCCTTTCGTTTTCAGGCAGGAACGGGTTCTCTTTCTTTTGTTGCCGATGCTGACAACAATCGAACTGGCTCGTTTTCTATGGATGTTTTAACTGAGGGATTCCGGACACGAGGGATGAACATTTCTATTTCAGGGGCAAGTATAAGAATCGGGTATATCGACACAGGAAGTTTTATCCCCACAGAAAACAACGTTGGGGGAGGTTCAATTAGCCTCACAGCAACAGATGGCAATATCGAGGTAGGCTATTTATATTCTGGTAATCAACCGATCGCCATCCAAGGAAATGTCACCTTACTTACCCCGAATATCCCCTGGACCCCCTGGCCAGCAGGGACTCCACCGATTAATCTCTGGACAAAGAATGCACCCATTACTGTGACTGGACTTGTCGATGGCAATCAACCTTTAACTTTAGATAGCGGCACTGGGGATATTACCATCACCGGAGCAATTGGTAGTGTGACGCCTATTGGGGACTTAACGGTAAATAGTACCGGCATCACGACCTTTGGAGGGCCAATTTCTGCCCCAGGGAGAAACATCTCGATTTCAGGGGCGAGTATAACCACTGGAGATCTGAATGCTAGTGGAGGGTCAATTACTCTAACAGCAACGAATGGCAGCATTCAAGCCCACAGGATTGATACTACGGGGTTGTTGGGAAATTCAATTACTTTAACAGCAACAAATGGGAGCATTATAGCTAACTATATTTTTGGTGTGGCGACTTTTTTTGGAACTTCAATTACTCTAACAACAACAAATGGGAGCATTATAGCCAACTATATTGATGCTTCGGGGGCTAATGCTGGAGGTTCAATTACTCTAACAGCAACCAATGGGAGCATTGAAGTAGACAATCTCTATACTTATGTCTTACACCCGGGGGACTCAGTCGGAGGAGATGGGGGTGCAGTTACCTTAAATTCAACGGCGGATATTATAATTGGTGACATTTGGGCGTATAGTGCTGATAAGCCTGGTAATGGTGGGGACATCTGGCTTTCTACAACCAGTGGCAGGATTCAAACGGGCAATCTTGATGCTAGGGCCAATCCCTTCTTCTTCTTCTCGGAGAATGGTGAAGTAGCCGGAGATGGGGGGGAATCACCCTAAGTGCGAACACAGGGATTACCACCGATGCGATTTCGAGTTCTTCCGCCTCTGTTATTGGTAGTGCAGGAAATGGGGGAAAAATTTTTATCTCTACCGTCAATGGGGATATCGGAATAAATAGTCTAAACTCTTCAGCTGGTACTAATGCCGGAGATATTCAAATCATTGCAGGTAATGGGATTAGTATTGGTTCCTTTTTGGAGAACTGCGCTTGTGGGCGTTTAGGGTTGGGGGGAATCTTGAGTTAACAGCAAATCACATTAACTTACCCACAGACAGTACAGCTGCACCAATAATGGCGGAATGCTGGTCCTGCAACCCCTGACACCGAGTCAGAATATTTTTGTTAACTCACCGGCTAAGGTAGCGGGAAGTTTGAGCTTAACGGATGTAGACTCTCTAGCCTGAGTACAGGCTATGATGCCATTATCATCGGACGCAGTGATGGGAGTGGGACTATCACAGTTAATAGTTTTACAAATGGGATTTCGGATCCGCTGAATGTGCGATCACCTAATGGAACGCTCATTATTAATAGTCCTCTGATAGGGAATGATAACGCTTCTATTACCCTGAATGGTGCAACCGCCCTCAGCGCCAATATCACTACAAATAACCAGCCCATCGCCATCCAAGGAAATGTCACCCTAGGCAGTAATCCGATTACTCTCTCGACAGGGGATGCACCGATTACCTTGACTGGATTTGTCAATGGCAATCAACCCTTAACTTTAAATAGCGGCATTGAGAATATCACTATCAGTGATGCAATTGGCAGCGTGAATCCTGTTGGTGACTTAACGGCGAATAGTAGTGGCATCACAACCTTTGGAGGGCCTATTTCTGCTGGCAGTCTGACTACCAATGTGGGGGGGACAACTAACTCAATGGGAATGTTACCACCACGGGGCTGCAGGGCAAGTGTATGGAGATAATGTTACCACGATTGGCGATATTATCTTAACCGGGAATGAAATCAACTTTGGTGGGAATGTCACGGGAACGGGTCGTTTAACTCTGCAACCCTTCACTCCCAGTCACGCGATCGCCGTGGGGATAGAGGCAACGGATATGGTACGACTGATGCTTTAGATTTGACTACGGCAGAAATGGCCCGGTTGCAGGATGGGTTTAGTGAGATTTATATTAATACCACAGGCACAATTAATATGGGTACGTTAACGGTTGCCGACCCGCTGCGGTTACAAGGGGGAACCCTATCTCTGGGGGGCAATATTACAGGGACGGATAATGCAAGCATTAGCCTCAATAGTAGCAATATCAGTCTCAGTGGGGATACAACGATTACCACCAACAATCAACAAGATATTACCTTTAGTGGCAGTGTCAATGGTGGCAGTTATAACCTGACTACCGAGGCATGGGGTGGCAGTGCGATTCTGAATGGGGATATGACGGCAGGGAATCTGACGTTTAACAATACCGTTACCCTGAATGGCGATACTATCTTAACGGCGGATGAGGTCAACTTTGGGAGTGGTGTGACGGGAACGGGGTATCATCTGACGTTGCAACCGAATTCCCCCAGCAGCGCGATCGCCATTGGTGGATCATCCCAGACTAGCGCATTCGATATAACAAAAACGGAACTGGGTTATTTGCAAAATGGGTTTGGCCGGATTACTATTGGACGCAGTGACGGCAATGGTGCAATTACGATTGAGAATCCTGGGTAACGTTCCAAGATCCGGTAACGTTGCGATCGCCTTTAGCAGTGGGAACTCTGACCACCAATGGTCCCATTACCCTAACGGATAATGCCACCCTCACTCTGGAGATTTATAAAACCCATCTGAATCATAATATTACGGGCACCAATCCCACCGGAAATGCCATTGACTTCGGAAGTGGTTTAGTCCAACTGGGAAACAGTGTGACGGTTAATAGTAATGGGGGAAATATCAGCTTTGGTGGTGCAGTGGATGGTAATTATCCGCTGACGGTAAATGCGGGTTCGGGTAGCTTAACCTTCGGGAGTGCAATGGGTGGTTCTACTCCACTCACCCGTTTGTCTGTCACGGCTGGCAACACAGAAATTGCCAATAATATTACCACAAATAATGGCAATATTACCTTAAATTCTCCGACAACCTTAACCGGAACCAGTGCTATCAATGCCGGAACGGGAACCATTGAATTTAACAAAACTTTTGCTGCCGGGAGTCATCCCTTAACCCTGACTGCCGATGAAATTAACTTACTGGGGGGGAATAATAGCGTTAGCGGCAGCAGTAGCATCGTTTTACAACCGGCAACGGCCAGTTTGCCGATTAATATTGGGTATGAGGTTGACAATATCGGGGAATTAGACATCACCCAAACTGATTTACTGGCCTTAAAAAATGGGTTCAGTTCAATTACCTTCGGTAGTGCATCCGGTAGCGGTGCCATTGATATGGGAACCGTCACGTTTTATGATCCGGTTATCTTGCGATCGCCTCAAGGAGAGGGAACCCTGACCCTCAATGGTGCAGTTACTCTCCTGGATAATGCTACCCTAACTCGGGAGATTGCTGGACTGACAACGTTGCTCAATGATATTACCACGGACGGAACGGATATTATTTTTGAGGAAGATGTCCTGCTGGGTGCCGATATCACCTTGAGTACCGGAGAAGATGAAGCTGGGAATATTATCTTTCAAGGTCTTCTTGATGGAACTCGAACGCTTCATCTGACTTCTGGATTGGGATATATTGATTTTCAGCGCCCGGTTGGGGTCTTTGAACCTATCGGAAATTTAGCCTTTGGAACCGCAGCAGAAATTAAAGTGGGAGGGGGAATTCGCACCGATAATAGTAATTTAACCTTGAACAGTTCAGTCACTTTGCACCGGGATTCTAGCTTTAATACGGGTCGGGGGATTTTAACCTTTAATGATTCGGTCACTGCGGGTACTCATGGACTAATTTTAGCTGGAGATGAGATTAATTTAAACGCGCCGGTGAGTGGCAGTCACTATCTGGAAATTCAACCGGCAAGCGCTACCCAAGGGATGACTATTGCGGGAACGGATAACAATACCGCTGCACTGGATATTACCCAATCTGAATTGAACTTGATTGAACCGGGATTTAGTGAAATTCGCTTGGGACAAAGTAGCGGATCTGGGACTATTAATGTCAATTCTCTCACTGTGGGTCAACCCACTACGATTCGGTCTGGAGTGGGAGTGGTGAATCTCAATGGTGCTTTGACGGCAACGGATAGCGCTGCGGTGACCCTGGAGGCAGAAACAACAAATCTGTATGCCGATATTACCACGGAGGGTGGGGCGATCGCCCTCAATGGTGGGGTGCAATTACCCAATGATGTTACCCTCACCAGTAACAACGGTGATGTTACCTTTACGGGGACTATCGATGGTGCGAACCAGTTATCCGTGAATGCGGGAAGCGCTGATGTCCGGTTTGGAGGCGTTGCTGGGGGAGTGACTCCCTTGGCAGGACTGGAAATTACGGCAGGGGAAACCTTCGTCAACGGTGGCGGCATCTATACTCAAAATAGTCCCCTGACGTTTAACTCCCCGGTGACGGTGAGTGGCAATAGTATCTTGTCTACGGGAACCGCAACCCTCACCTTCAATCATCCGGTGAATGCGGGAACGGGGGATTTAACCTTAACTGGGGATGAAATCAACTTTGGCGATCGCATCCGGGGGACGGGTTCCTTGGTGTTGCAACCGGCAACTCCCTCTCAGGAAATCGCCATCGGGGGTTCTGAAAATACTGCCGGTTTAGATATGACTGCCGCAGAATTGGCGCAATTACAGGATGGATTCCGCAGTATTGCGATCGGACGGACCAATGGCAGCGGTAGCGTGGTGATTGAAAGTGCCAGCTTTAATGATCCAGTTGCGGTGCGATCGCCTGCCGGTGATATCACGGTGAATGGCGCAGTTTCGGGGAATGGTGGCATTACCCTGAATGCCTCTACCCTCAATCTGAATAGCGAACTCAGTAATACCGGGGGGGAACTGAACCTCACCGGAGATACACAAATTACCAATGCTGTCAATCTCAGCAACACCGGCAATATTTCCCTGTCCGGTGCGATTAATGGCAGTGGGAGTCTGAATATCACTGCCGGTTCGAGTGATGTCACCTTCGGGGGTGCGATCGGCAGTATCACTCCCCTAGAACAGGTAACGGTTACCGCAGGGAATGTGACTGTCAACGGCGCAGTTGTCACCACCAACGGCATCACGTTAAATAGTCCCGTCACCGTCAGCAACAGCGGAGGAACATTTAATGCAGGCACCGGCAGTCTCGCCTTCAGTTCCTCCCTCACGTCCCAATTCCAGGATTTAATCTTCACCGGCAGTGAGATAGACTTGGGGGGTCGCCTCAGCGGTAGCGGACAAGTGTTCCTGCAACCAGCAAACCCCTCCACGAATATTGCAATCGGCGGTTCGGAGACGACAACGGACCTGGATTTAACTGCTGACGAACTCGCCAACTTCGGCAGTGGATTCCGCAGCGTCACCATTGGACAAACCGATGGCAGTGGCAACATCACCATTGGCAGTACCTCTCTCCCAGTCCCGACTACAATCCAGTCTCCTACGGGTGTGATCGCCCTGGATGGAACAATCACCAGCACCGGGGGTCTCACGCTGACTGCACCGACCCTCACCCTCAATGCTGCTAGTATTGATAATACAACGGGCCCGGTAAATCTCCAAGGTCAGACAGAAATCAACAATGCGGTGAATATTACCAATAATGGGAATATTACCCTAACGAGCGCAGTCGATGGCAGTGGAGAATTGACCATAGATTCCGGCAGTGGCAACGTGCAGTTGCGGGGTGCAGTCGGTAGCAGTTCCCCCTTACAGCAATTGACCCTGAATGGCAATCTCGCCACCGTCAATGGTGAAGTCGCCACAACCAATGGCATCACGTTGAATAGTCCTATCGAACTGGGTGTTAATGCTGGCAACTTTAACGCCGGAAGCGGTGCCCTCACCTTGGGTTCTACCCTCACCGCCGATACCCAAGATTTAACCCTCACTGCCAATGATATCAACTTAGGCGGTTTTGTCCGAGGCACGGGTAACTTGGTGCTGCAACCGACCAACCCCACCCAAAGTATGGCGATCGGCGATGCCAATGCCAATGCCGAATTTACCCTAACTGCTACTGATATCGCCAACCTGCAAGACGGATTTACAGGGGTGACTATCGGACGGAGTGATGGCAGTGGGACCGTGGCGATCGCCAACATCACCCTCTCCGACCCCACCATTGTGCAAGTTCCTCTCGAACCGGGGTCTATCTCCGTCACTGGCAACACTACCCTAATTGGCAACGGTTCCCTCACTTTAATTGCTCCCCAAACCCAGTTAGGGGGAAATATTACCTCAGAAAATGGTAACATCGCCCTAAACAGCGACGCCATTCAACTCAGCAACGATGCCACCCTGAGTACGCAAGATGCAGGTAACATCACCCTCAGTGGCACCGTCAATGGCGCGAATCAGTTAACCGTGAATGCTCGTGGAAACGTGGAATTAGGCAATTCCTTGGGAAATATCACTGCCTTAACGGGATTAACCATCAGGGGTCAAAATCTGGCCTTGAATGGAGATATCACCACCAATCAGGGGAATGTCAACATTGATGCACCAATTTCCTTGCAACGGGATACGGCGGTGATCACTGGCAGCGATGCCACGGGATATGGAGATGTGACTGCCACCAGTACCATTGACGGCAACTATCGCCTACTGATTAATGCCGGTAACGTGAGAGTGGGCGGGGCGATCGGTAGTAACGACCCCTTAAAAGAGGTGATCATTGTGGCGGAAGAACACATTACCTTGCAAGATGTGACCACCGACGGTGGCGATGTCCGACTCCGTGCAGAAGAAACGATCACCACGGGTGATATTTCCACCCGTAGTGAGACCGGAGAAGGGGGTGACGTTGAGCTAGAAGCCAATGGCGATATTACCACAGGAAATATTACCACCAGCGGCTTTTTAAATGCGGGGAATGTCCTGATTAACAGCATTTTGGGGAATATTACAACCGGAAATATTCTCGCCACCTCAACCCAAGGAGCAGGAGGGACCGTTGACCTCAGTGCTGGTGGAAATGTGACCACGGGAAATATAGATACGAGTGGACAATTGGAAGCGGGTGAATTAACTTAGTGAGTACCCGGGGCGGAACGATCTCAACGGGAAATATTACCGCCACTCTCGGAGCTAGGAGGCCCTAGTGAGGTTACGATCTCCACCTCGGGTGATGAGGCAGGAATCACGCCAAAACGGAACCTGAACCGGAACCTGAACCGGAACCGGAACCTGAACCTGAACCGGAACCTGAACCACTCACAACCCCGATCGCCGCAGCAATCTACACCCATTGAACCCGCTTCAGATTTGCCACCCCAGACAGCAGAGTAGTGTACCGCCGACAGAAGAGACTGTGGCAGATTCACCCAGTACCAACCCATCCGGTGAACCTCCGGCACAACCGACTAGTGGCGACCCCACAGTTGCCAGGGACAGAGACAGACAGAGACAGAAACCGCCACCCCAGGGGTTATCGTGCCCCCGGCGATCGCCCCAGGGGAGATGGTGCCCCGCCACCTCAGCCGGTGCAATCCCCCGAAACCGAGGACACGAACCCAGTCCCCGCAACGGTAGGGGAACCTCACATCCCACCGGCAGATTCAGGACACTCACAGTGTACCGATGAAACACGACCGGTGCGGTTATAGCTATGCCAGAGGGAAACACCGCTCAACCCCTGATACCAAGTTCCGCTCCCATAGAAATCGTCACCAACCCAGGCAACGTTCAACCCCCTCAATCCACCGTTGTCAATAACCCAGTTTCCACATCTCAAATCCTCGATATATCGCGCTATAACCTCAACCAGAACCTGGCCTCTGGGAACCTCGTTGAAGCCGTTGGTGGCATCGAAGAACTGCGATCGCAAGAATTTGCCGAGTATTTTGGCTCCGAGTTCCAAGAAGTCCCCACCAGTCTCCAAGGGATTCGCGATAGCCTGGGTAACATCAGCCGCGAAACCGGCTCAAACCCGGCAATAATTTATACTTTAGTTCAACCTGAGCAATTAGAATTGATTGTCATCACCGCCAATGGTGCTCCCATCCGGCGAACCGTAGCGACTGACCGGGAGACCCTCCTCCAAGCCGTTATAGCATTTCGGGGAGAACTGACCACTCCCAATCGTCGCCATTCCCAGAACTATTTACGGGAAGCACAACAACTCTATCAGTGGCTGATCTCACCCATCCAAGCCGAACTAGAGGCCAACGGCATCGATACCCTGCTATTTAGCATGGATTCGGGATTACGCGCCTTACCGATCGCCGCCTTACATGATGGAGAGCAGTTCCTCATTGAAAAATACCCTCTTGCGTTGATTCCCAGCATCAGCTTAACCAATATGCGGTATCGCTCCCTGGCGAATACCCGCGTCTTAGCAATGGGAGCCAGTACCTTTACCGAACTCAATCCCTTACCTGCCGTGCCGGTGGAACTCTCCACCATCACTGAGCAGCTTTGGCCAGGTGTCCAGTTATTGAATGCCGACTTTACCCGTGCCAATCTGATTGCAACGCGGCATAATTATCCCTATGAGATTATTCATCTGGCAACTCATGGAGAATTTAGTGCCGGTGCTTTGAGTAATTCCTATATTCAATTATGGGATGAAAAACTAGGTCTGGATCAACTGCGAACCCTGGGATGGCAGAATCCACAAGTGGAGTTATTAGTGCTCTCTGCTTGTCGGACTGCGCTAGGGGATGAAAAAGCCGAATTAGGCTTTGCGGGATTTGCCGTCCAAGCGGGAGTAAAAACAGCGATCGCCAGTTTGTGGTATGTCAGCGATGAAGGAACCTTAGCCTTAATGACGGAATTTTACAAGGAGTTAAGCACCGCACCCCTGAAAGCAGAAGCCTTGCGCCAAGCACAAATTGCCATGATTCGCGGGACCGTCACCATCGAAAACGGCATCCTGCGATTCAGGGGAGAATCCGAGGGGATTTCTCTCCCGCTTGAATTATTTGGCTCCCAGACAACCCCTCTTTCCCATCCCTATTACTGGTCTGCCTTCACCACGATTGGCTCTCCTTGGTGAGCATTTGTAGGGTGTTGAAGCGGTAAGAAATTTTGCCTCTCAACAGAGATTCGACAATCCGCTTCAACAGCAAATATTCGGGTGTAGATGTTAACCTGACGGTGGTTTTCACAAGGTGAAAGACACCCTATAGCGGTTCCCACTAGAAAATATCAATATTCTGTTTCTGATTTCGTTATTGTTTCTGAATTTGAGTTTGTTATTGTTACTGATTTTGTTATGGCATTAGAGGAAGGTTGAGGACGGGGAGAGAGTAAAAGGGGCATAATTGTAGGGCTATTTCATTCTAAAATTTTGCTCTCGCCGAATGGCCCCTGAATCCAAACAAAGTGGTTTTATTGGCGATGGAAAAGATGACCCCTTCATTAATGGGATCATCACCAGCCCAAAGCCTCTTGGCCTGGGCGGTACTGACCATTCTCGACAACTGTAAAAATTTTGTTGTAGAGATCGCCATACACGATCTCACCTTAAATTTCTCGTCAGCAGGCAGTATCAGTTTCTCCTTGCCCAAGACGCTCCCCGTCCAATATCACAAAAACAACACTGGCAGGAACTGAACACCGCAACACTGTATGACGCCACGCAGGCGGGCTATAGCCCTTCGGGCATGACTTCGCTCAATCCGTGTAGCCCCACCCTTCAGTCGCGCTACTTTTTGGGAGATTTTATTTTATGGAGTTCCCTTAGGACAACTGACACCCACCAAAACAGAATGGTCCTATTGGCGAGGGGAAAAAATAGCCCATTTCTTCGGGGCGATCAGTCAATCAGCAATGAACTGAGCGCAAAAAATGGCTCCTCCAAAACTCAAAACCTTGCTCATTGCTAACCAGCTATCGCAACAAAACTCTACCTTGGCGATCGTCGCTTAAGAGAATAGGCGTCTAAGGGGATTGCAAAATATAAATCCTCCAAACGTTGCACTGGAAGGAAGGTAGGTGTAGGGGCGCAATGCTTGCGCCCCTACATTTACGGGGCTATTCCGTTGAGCAGTCACTACGAACGAACGTTTTGGAGATTTTATTTTTTGGAGTTCCCTAACTGTGGATCGGATCAAAGGTCTCGGGGAGTTAGCGAGTGCGATCAGAATCTAGGGTGGCAACGGGTGCTGAGTTAAGCTGTTGGCGACGCAGAAGCAGAACTGAATAATTAAAAAAGGTCATATCTGACACTATTCAAATTTACAATATAGTTGCTTAAATACTCTCTCAACAGCAATTGCTATAATTGCCATCTGTCAATCGGATTAATCTAGCTAAATTTCTTATATGTCGGCAGTAATAGTTACTAGATTGCATCCGGTAAAACCGGAATAGAGATTTCACAATTTGATAAAATAGCTCTAGGGATAGAGGGCTGCAATATTAATTATTAGATACTTTTAAAATAGTCAAATTTGGTACAGAATTTATGCTCACTTTATCCCATCCCCTGAAACAGGTATTCCACTGCCCGGAAGAATCGGAGTTTTACGCGCACTGCTTGGAAAGTTTAGTGTTAAATGCCAGCAATAGTTCTCGACTTATCGTAGAGTTTGGTTCAGGAGAGGGAAGTCCAGTTATTAAGTCTTTGCTGAGAGCGGATTTTGACGGGACAATCCACGGATTTGAGCTAAACAAAGTAGCGTGGAAAATTGCTCAGTCTCAAATTAAGGAATATAAACTGAGCGAACGATACACGGTCAACAATTGCTCTTTTTTTGATTCACCTTTATACGAGTCGGCGGATTGTGTCATCTCAAATCCGCCTTACTTGCCAGCGGTGGATGATAAGATTTACCAGCCGCTGTTGCACGGTGGGAGAGATGGTTGTACAATTGCTAAAAAACTTTTATCTCTGGGGTGCGACGAAGTTTTGCTGATGGTTTCTAGCTATTCTAATCCGGTGGGGTTGAGCGATTATGCTTTGGATCGAGGCTACTCGGTTGCGAATTTTGAGATTGCACCTTTAAATTTTGGCTATTATAGCTCGGAACCCAAGGTGAAAAGCGCGATCGCCACTCTGCGAGAACAGGGAATGGCTTTTTATTCGGAAAATATCTATCTGCTGGCTGGAGTTTTGTTTAAGAAGCAGCAAAAAGCGCAAAGAGATTTGTCGAGGGAGCTAATTAAGTTAATGACAGCATTTTAAGCTAATTCCTGGTAGGGTGCGTCAGTCTCTGACCCACCCTAGGATATAGCGGTTAATTGTGTTCGGTGGCTTGGATCGATCGCACGACAGCAGCAGCCGCCCGATCGCCGAGCAACTTCTCCTGATCGTACCCCAACACCAGCTCCCACGCCTCCTGCGGGTATCTATCAACCAGCGGGATCGCCACTTCATCCAACATCCAGCGACCGTGACGCTCATCTTCTTTGATGTGCAGTTCCCAATAACCCATCGCAGCCTCCGAGAGGCCCAGACGCTGGGCGGCAGCTAGATAATTGCGGTAAGCCACAGGCCCCGCCACCTCAAAATAAGTGAGTCCGCCGTTGTAGCGCAGAAAATGGCGCTTGCGTTCGGTAAGCAGGAAGTTGTGATTGATGCCGCAGAGCACTTGCCAAGGCACTAAATCAAAGTACGCTTCCGGTTGCGTACTCATATCGAATTCAGCCAGCATTTGAGCAAAAAAGGTCGAGTGCTTGCGGGGGAGGCGACCGCCGCCGTATTCTTCGAGCAGCACTCGGGTAAGGGTGCACTGAATTTCGTTGCCCGCGCCGCCGAGGATGCGAGAAAGGCGGCTGGCTTCAACTAAACCGTCGAAAGAGGCGATCGCCAGCAGGTGTCTGTATCCGGCTGCTGTCATCTGTTCGCGCAAATAGCGATCGCTGGGGTTCAAAGGAGGATCGACATCGGCGGCGGCGCGATCGCGCAGCGCTTGCTTGACCGATGGCAATTTTTGCAGCGCTGCAACGTCGATTTGCGCGATTTCCCACTGCTGCCAAGGTTCCTCAATGCGATCGCGCACAGAACGTAAATAGTGCGATCGTTCGTTGTTGTAGCGGCGTAAATCGTCGTACCAAAACAAGTTGAGGCGGTTGATGCGGTAAAGCACCCGCTGCAAG
This sequence comes from uncultured cyanobacterium, assembly GCA_963821735.1. Classification (GTDB taxonomy): domain Bacteria; phylum Cyanobacteriota; class Cyanobacteriia; order Cyanobacteriales; family Laspinemataceae; genus Laspinema. The sequence goes on along the minus strand of CAWGFK010000055.1, from coordinate 738,524 downwards.
AAGCGGTGAGCGGCATCATCGCCCGGTTCCTGTTGGTAAGCCGATTGAATTGCAGAGGCGATCGCGCTTTCAAAATCCCTGACAACTAACGGTTTTGTCTCCACCGTCTTGTCTAAATCCTCGACTTCTAGCAAATTGATAAATTGCCGCTCGGCTGCTTCATAATTTGGGAGTGCGGATTGCTTTTTGGAAAAACTCGGCGAGTGTGAAGAAGGAAATATCTCTATCGTGTTTGGCATGGAATCAAATTATGCTAACTCTAAATTATTGTGCTGCCTGTCCAACCAGCCAACCGTTCCAGATTGCTGAGGATTATGGCTACTTCATTTCACGATACCGAATCAGTCAGCCGCATACACCCTTCCATTGATAGAGATTTGAGCGCTACCGTCTCATACCCTTTTCAACTTGTGAGTAAAGGTAGCAACGTTTATGGAAAGTGGGATTAACTTAAGCCCCAACCCCGATAATTCTCCGTTCGTTACTTCTATAACCGGCGCGGACCAAAGCTGCCAAAAGAGCACCGAAAGCTAATCCGACAACGACTGCAACTAAAACTAGGAAAAAGCAAAGTTGAGATTGGTGTACTCATTAACGCGCTAACCATCCAAACAAGCGCCTGTCATCACCGCATCCTGGAAATTGGCAGCCAGGGCATTCGCGTCGGTCAGATTGGCATCACTCAAGTCTACCTCAACCAGTCTAGCCCCAACCAGTCTAGCCCCAACCAGTTGAGCATGGTCGAAATTAGCTTGGACCAGTTGGGCTTTGCTGAGGTTGGCCCCATTGAGTTTGGCTTTACGGAAGAAAGCGCCACTGAGGTTAGCCGCAGTCAGTTCCGCTTCACTCAAGTCAGCCTCGAACAAGTTGGCCCCTATCAAGTTGGCATTGACGAGGTTGGCGCGTTGGAGGTTGGCACTTCTGAGGAACCCAGCCAACAAGTAAACCTCGCTGAGATTGGTGTGGCTGAGGTTGGCATGACTCAAGTCGGCTTCCCGGAGGTTGGCTCTGACTAAATTGGCCCCGACGAGATTGGCTCTGACTAAATTGGCTTTGATGAGTTCGGCTTCCTCCAGCTTGGTATGACTAAGGCTGGCTCCACTGAGATTGGCTTCGCTCAGGTCCACTTCGACGGTGGGATTGTCCTTGCGCCACTGATTCCAGGCTTCCACGCCTTGTCGGATTAGTTCAAGCTGTTCTGGATTTGCCATCTCTTTGACTGACCTAGACCTCATTTATCGTGAACCTGTCGCATCGGGCATCTGGACCAGCAAAACCCCACTGGCAGGTGGTCACCGGGGCGTTACTCTACGGCATCGATTTGAACAAGTAGGGCAATTTACTCGAACACTAGCTGATTATCTGTAACCGACTCAACACAGATAGAACTATTGTAAGTATAGCACATTACTTCCGATAAATCGAGTAAATTAGCTGCTGTTGTGGTGGTTTGACCCAGACGCACCAACAGCGGATTGTTGGTTTGAGGGAATCAAAAATCTCGCCTTTTAAGTGTTCGCGCACGAATCGCACATCAACATAGTCCTCGCTTTCCTCCAGGGGAAACAGCTTGAATGTGATGCGCTTGAGATAGACCGCTCCACTTCGGCTTCTGCCCTTTTCTGGCAGGGGGACGAGCTTCCAAGTTTGACCCCAGGGCGAGTCAACCGGCACTTTCAAGCGAATTTTGTCGCTGGCTTTGTCGGTAAACATTCCGGCTTGAGTCGGTAAAAAATCGTTAGGGTCTAGGGTCAGGCGAATTCTAAAGTTGTTCATTAGCAATGCAGTCAACCGTATCTATCTTGAGCCTAAGTGATGTAATCCCGACGCCGACCGCCTAGGCGTTACGGCGCGGGCTTCTCCTCCGGGTTGACCCAGAGAAAGCGTTTTATAGTGAGGCGAACACCCAACCCCACTTTTTTGATGAGAACCCCGGAATTTACGTCTCGTGGCATTGATGCACCACAGTGGGCGCAGTTATGCCAGCGATCAGACAACTCTTTGGGAACTCGATTCAGGCAAATTGCACAATGTTGAGATGTCCCAGCCGGATTAACTTTAACGACCCGCTTACCAGCTTTTGCAGCTTTGTAAGGCAGTATTTCGTTTAAGAACCCCGCTATCCCAGCATCAGCAAAACTTTTATTCAAGCCCGACTTCGCCGATTGACCGTTAGGGAGGAACGTTCCGTCCTCTCCCTGTTTCGGCTTATTGCGTCGAGCCATGTTGGAAACTTTCAAATCCTCGACAAAGATGACTTCTGCTTTGTCGATTAGCTCCCCAGCGGTTTCAAAGTGCCATTGCCGCCGCTGCCTAGCAATACGCTGATGTAGCTTGGCAATTCGCTCATTCAGTTTGCGTCTGGCCTTTGAACCTTTGGCCCTAGCTTCTCGCTTTGCTTGAAGTCTAGCCAGTTTCTCTTCAGCTTGCCTATAAAACTTAGGTGGCTGCTTGTTTGAGCCGTCAGAGCAGGCGATGAAGTATTCTAATCCAGCATCTACTCCAATGCTGTTGGCTTCAGTCGGCTGGATTTCGACAATCGGCAAGTCTGGAACACTCTGATCTTCAAGGGTTAGGGTGACATCCCAGCCATCAGCCTTCTTGCTGACTACGGCCCGCTTAATTATGAAGCCGAACGGCACAGGGCGATGCTGGATGAATTTGATTTCACCCAGCTTGGGCAATGTGACCTTATTCTCCTGGATACAATCCGGCTTAACTCGTTGGTACGCAAAGGTACGATAACGATTCTTTCCTTTGAAGCGGGGTTTGCCGCTGCGTTTGCCGTTTTTGTCTCCCTTAACGAATCGAGCGAAGGCCAGGTCTACCCGCTTCACCATATCCTGCAAGACATCGGCATGAATATCGGCGTACCATGAACGCTCTTGTTTAAGCGGAACCAAGGAACGCTTTTGCCCGTAATATTCCGGCTTTTCTCTGGGTTCGGCAATACTCACGACTAACGGACACGCATTCACCGGACAGCGGTTCATCTCCCACCAGTCAAAATGATCTGCCAGCAAATAGTTGTACTGGCAGCGCAACATATCGAGCCAACGATCCATTCGGCATCGCTGTTCGTAAGTTGGCAATAACTTGTACTGGTAGGCTAGATTCATGCCACTATAGTAACATATATACATACATTTGCGATTTATAAAGCAGATAAACCTTAGAATTTTAGATCTAGAAAAACAGTATTTAGACAGGTATGGCGACTCACAGAGGGCAATCAAACTGACGTATTGCGTCAATACATCAGAAGTTTGTGTGTCTCAGGGGCATTGAACCCCAATGCTTACGGCACGCTACGCGAACGACGCACCCGCTATTCCTCCCAACACTGACCTTTCGGTTACAGTGTGGGGTTCCTAGCGGTCAAGCTGAAAAGGGTTACAGTTTGGGCGGCGGGTTCCGTGTGGGCTAACTCGGACCAGTCAATCCCAACTGGCATCACTCCATCACTCTATCTTTTGAAAGTTGTCCTTAACCGATCGCATCCCCTGGCGATTCATTCGGGCAAAACCCTGGCGACCACTTCCGCTACATCAAGCAACTGCTAAACTAATTCTATCGACCGAAAAAACACCCTTCCAGCAACAAACTGATGAGCACCAGCGAGGACACGAAAATTGCCAACATCATCAAGAAATGGCTGAAGACGGCCAACAAACTTGAAGCAGGCACGAGCCGATATTTTCCCATCACGCGACTAACCAGCGTCAAGAGTCTGTGCCGCAATCGCAAGACAACCCAACAGTTTGCCCTCCATCAATCTCTGCGGGAACGGTTTCCTAAGTTAATGGCGAATTGAACGCGCTGGCTGTACGGGTGGCGAGTCCAGGAAAGAAACAGGCTGAATCCGATAGTGGCGATCGCATCGTAGGAATCCAACCGAGACTCCGACAGTGGCGATCGCATCCCTGGCAAGAACGAACTAACTGCGATGGTAGCCTCAAACTTTTGGCATAGCTCCTACTTTCCGCATCCTTGGCAAACTCCCGGTGGGTCAGTTTCGGGTCTTGATCGATAGTGGCGATCGCTCGCCATCATCAATCCCATCAGTGGGCAAATTTTGGCGAGTACGCTGGGGTCTAAATATCGCTTGGGTTGAGGGGATAACCTAACTCATGCCATCAGCTTTTGAGGCCAAAGAGCCAAAGATTAATAAATCCTAAAAAAGTACCGGGCAAACAGTTTTTCGGGTTCAATCGCATAAACTTTATAGAAACAATCGTAGCCACTAGCACGAGCGAGGAAACTGGTCATAGAACGCGCCGTTCGCAAATGAGGTAATATGCATTTTGTCGGCTCCTGGTGTATGCAGGGGTTGGCAGAGTTTGGGGTGTTCGCGCATCCCAAGCCTGTTTGTTTTATTTTACTACAGCCGACTGGAAATCTTGCACAGATTTGGCAAAGCTTGGATACAACAGATAGCCCGGGTTCGGGTTAGCTGAGGCAATGGGGCGTAGGGGTTATGAGTCCAGAGCGAAGAATAAAATCATGAAAAAGCTGATTTTTTTGATGGGGTTGTTTTATCTGATTCAGACTTATTCGAGCAATCCCGGCTTATTTGATTTGCCACTGTCGTTGTATCTCAAAGAAAAACTTAATTTAGACGCTGCTGAGTTTGAAAGTTTTTGGGCAGTCATTGCGCTGCCTTGGTATGGTAAACCGTTATGGGGTGCGATCGCTGATAGTTTTCCTCTGTTTGGCTATCGCATTAAAGGTTATTTTATCGCTTGCTATACGGTAGCATTCGCCCTATTATTAGGTTTGAGTCTTGTGAAAGACTATACCTTTGGAATCTTGCTCATCGCTATTTTAGTTCTTTCCACCTGCATTGCCTTCTCTGATGTTTTGGCTGACAAACTGATGATTGCAGAAGGAAAGCCACGGGGGAAAACTTCTATCTTGCAAGCTGCACAATGGACCGCTCAGGGTTTAGGGGGAGCTTTGATGTTTTATGCCAGCGGTTGGATTGCCCAGAATGCGTCCTTGCCTTTGGCATTTTCCTTGACGGCTTTAGTGGTTTTGCTAGGTTTAATTAGCACGTCCTGGATGCTGAATGAAACACAGTGCAAAACTGGAACCCTTCCGCTTTCAACTAGCTTTCGGACACTTCTGCGGGCGGCTAAATCTTGGTCCTTTTTGTCCGTGGTTATCTTTATCGTCTGTTTTCGGCTGCGCCTGGAAGCCCCGCTGTTGTATTACCAGCGCGATATCTTGAATTTTGACGCTCAATTTTTAGGGACATTGAGTGCCTTAACCTCGGTGTCTATTGGCCTGGGAGCCATATTTTTTGGCACAGTCTTATCCAAATTTTCCCCTAGAAAACTCTTCGGTTTAATCATTGTAACTAAAATTGTTTCGACCTTGGCGTTCTTGTTCATGCAAGATGCCACCACGGCCATTGTCGTTAGGATATTCTCAGGATTTACCGCTATTATTTCGTCCTTGGGTGCTTTAGTTATCGCCGCGCAAGTCTGCCCGATTGGAGCAGAAGGAATGGCCTTTGCGTTGTTGATGTCCTTGTGGAACTTTATGGCTCGACCGGGGATAATTCTAGGAGGTTGGTTGTGGGATAAGGGGATGGACTTTTCACATTTAATCCTGTTGAGTGCTTTGATGACCAGTTTTTGTTGGTTTTTGATTCCATTGTTACGATTGGAACAGGAAGAAGCGGAACTGTAGGGATACTCCACTGCCATGAACAAGACATTAGCCGGATCATCGTCGTCCAACAGTTTCAGCCTCAAACTGAACGTATCTCACGTCCTGCTCACTCAAACCATGCCACAGCCCAGACTCACTGGCGTAGGGGCCACTGGCGCAGAGTGGCAGTCGGCGAGGGACGGCAGCAGCGTCCTGGTGCTTACTGCCTCGTGACCCGGTTACTTCCCCACGTCCCCACCGGCAGCAAATCTTCAAACTGCCAGTTCCGACACTTTGCGGTTGCTTTTATTGGACATCAACGGCAATACACTTGCCCCCATCTGGGTGCAGGCGTATTCATCGGGTCTACCCCTGGAGGCACAGAGACACATTGAAATTCCCTGATTTGTCCATTGACTAATCCGATAGTTCTACCGTGATCGGTCGAGTCTATACCGTAAGTAACTGTACTCGCTTGTCCACAACTATTAATCACATTACGGCTTAAAGAAAGGAGAAGTTCGGGCGAATTTAAAATGTTTAATATCTGTTGAGCCTCTCCCCGAGAGTTGGGCGAACCTAGCCAAACTACTAATCCAAGTGGCCGGTCTGGCGGTGCATTTCTTGGATGATTATACACACCGAACTCAATATTAACATTGCTATTCCTTTGCAACGTAGTGGTGATAGTGGTGATAGCCTGTTCACAGTCAGGACCCCGCCTAAACAAAGCCGGTTGAGCTAACACCGGATCCACCATCACCAAGCTAGTTATAAAAGCCAAAAAAGTCTTTCTCATTTGAATATTCCTCTGTCAAAGCTCAGTTTAGTTAATGCTTCTACGGAAAATAACCCTCCACTATTAGAACACATTAGTTGTTTGTCTGTGTCTGATTTGTGTATAACTTGTAGGGAAAGCAGAGGAATAGAGATGCCCTTATAAACCGATGGCCCCCACGGGAGACAACCAGCAACTGCTCCAGGGGACTGTCAGGGAAAATAAGTGTCGGTGCTGACAGTTTGGGGAAATCACCAATGGGACGGATAACTGTTGGCGGTGACAGTTATTGCCCGAGGCGATCGCCTCGGGCAACTCAAGAGCTTGGTGATTTCGACCGGATTGCCTTAGTTGCTCACTAATCAGAACCGTTACTAATAGGGACCTTTGACTTCGGATTGTCCAGGTTGGTCCCATCAGGAAAACAGACTGAGGAAGTTGTACAAGTGATCGCATAGCATCTCGAAACGAGAATCGTCGTGATCGGACTCAACAAATTTTGGGGCTGTTGCCGGGGCGATAAGCCTAATTGCGCGCAGGCTACGCCAACGGCATGGCTTTGCTTACCGTAACTGGACACAAAAACTGCTAAGGGTGGCAGTTAGTGAGTTATATTTACAGCCTTAAGCGATCCGTTAAGGCCAAATCCGATGCGCCCAAAAGATACTGCTTGAAATCCTCTCCTTGCCCTATAAATGCGATCGCCTTAACCGGCCTAGAAGAAGGGCCAATTTTATGCAGTTATTCCCATTAGTAGTAAATGAGTTTGCTGTTTTGGCAAAGCGAGTGTTTTATTTTGTTGCCGTTCAGTCCAATCACTTTCTAAAAATCGGTCATCATCTTGGGGAAGAATGGGATATTTTTCTTTTAGAGCGCAAAGACGGTGATGTTCGTTGATGTATTTATCGGGTTCAAGAACGTATTCATTGCGATTTTTACGAACTGCCCTTTCAACCTTAAACCCCTCAACAGGACTTAACCATCCACCCGTTGAAGCTGCGCTGGCAATTTCCTCAAGTTTAAGCAGCAGTTGATTGTAGAGTTGGTTAATTTCATCACAAGTTAGCTGAAACTCTGATTTCATGGGAGTTCCATGTGCAGTTAAAAACTGCGATGCAAGATGCCGACATAAAGTCGCACTGTTCTTTACCAAAGGATGACTAAGGTTAGCGTTGACCACATCGGAATGATTGCCTGGTAGGGGTAAAAAATGGATATGAGGCTTGATATGTTGGAAATTTAGGCTATCTGGGTTACCACCTTTTCCATGCTCGCTTTTGGGTGCAAGGAGTTTAATATCAGTGCGATCGGTAGGTTTAAAGTTACCACCATCTGCATCCAAGGCGAGAATTGCCAAATAGTTGCGAACGTTAGGAGGAATAACTAACATATCTTGCGTTCTCGTCGTATAGCCGCCTGGTACTGGATCGACAGCAAAAATATTAACATTGAGAGTATCTTCAAAAACTTCAAACAGCTTATTAGCTATCTTTAAGCAGGTAACGGCTCCCCGGCTCCAGCCAATAATATTAATCGTATCAATGGGTTGATTCATCTCAAATTTGAGATGAATTACCATCCAAACAGCTTTATAGACGTTATCATCCCACCCATCCCCTAGCGCTCTACCCATCTGTCTCCAAACTTCAGGCGTGTTACCCATGAAGGACAATTGAAACTCGTCAGCTTCCTTTTCTCCATAGAACCAATATTGTTTGGGTCCTTTGAGCGCAAGTCCAGGGTTTTGAGATTGTCCCTTGCCTTTTTCCGTGCCGAAAATTGGGTTAAATTTCCCGGGGTAGGCATGGTGGACAACGCTTTTAGAGTCTTCAGCGGCGATTTCTTCAGAACCAGGCCCTTCACAGATAAGGTAGGTCGGATTTGCAGACTTTAGGTCAAAGGGCATGGGATTCTCGATAGTGCGTTCAGCAGTCTGGACGATTCGAGCTTCTTTTCCATCCATTGCCGCGCTTAACTGACTAATTAACTCCTCGGGATTTTTGTCCCGGTGAAAATCTGTACCGTGGCAGAAAATAGTAAAGGTATTTTTGGACATCGTACACTCCTATTAAATAAATTTGGAACCGATTGCAGATCAGAAAAGCTATCAGATTGTCATTCCTATGCCTCTAATTGTCGGGTATTTTTTTTTGTCCAATTCTTCTATTTGGTTATATTTTTTTTAAATTTTTTTGTCCTGGAATTTTTTATTTTCTCACCGACGAACGATTTTCGTGCCCAGCGGCTACGCGACTGAGTTAACGGTTGAGGTTTGCCTCCTGGGGACAAACTGCCGGTGCTGACAGTTTGGGGAATCACTGGCGGGCGATCGCCACACCTCGTTACTAAATTTCGCCCTGAATCCAGGGACCCGCCAAACCGGCTATGTTTTGAGCGATCGCATCTTGAAAATACACTGTTCCTTTATATTATCCGGTTTTTCTCTGAAAACTTTAAATTTAGAGATTTATGGCACTAACTTGGCCTTCAATCTATTCCTTAAGATAGAGGTAAATTGTCAAACCTGCTGAATATAAAGGATGAAAGCGTGGCTACAAAAAGACGGTTTTTTGACTTGGGAATCAGGGGATTTGCCAGGTATATTACATCTAAGTGATGTAAATAAAACGCAAAATAGTTTGAACCTAAACTTAAAAAAATGGCTAAGAAATTCATCTCGCGTCAGACTAGCTTACCTCTGCAACCCGCAAAAAGCTCTTTTTCCCCGCGTCCTTTTGCACCTAATGTGCAAGCAAAAGCTCAAGATGATACCACTGCCCCTTTAGTTGAGCATTCGTCTGATAATAATCGGCTTTCTCGCTTGATCCACCCCGAACCTGTACCTGAATCGCCACAAATTGGGCCGGAAGTTGGTATCGAAAGCCCGGAAAATCAGCACAAGATTCAACGGAAACATCAAGATAGTTTTGCTCGATTCTCAGCCGTTCCACCCACGCCCCCATCCACGCCACGTTTTCCTATCCAAGCCAAACTGACCGTCGGTGCAGCGGGGGATAAATACGAGGAAGAGGCTGACCGGGTAGCGCGGCAAGTCGTCAATCGCATTCAAGCACCCCAGGTCAATTTCAACAGCAGTGAATCTAATCCCGTACAGCGGAAAATCTCCATTCAGGCATTGGGCGGGGAAGGTGGAGACGTTTCGAGTGAATGGGAAGGCCAGTTAAACCAAGCTAGAGGTGGGGGCCAGCGGTTGTCGCCATCGGTGAAAGAGCCGATGGAGCGAGAGTTTGGCGCAGATTTTAGCGGCGTGCGCGTGCATACCGGGGGACAGGCGGATGGGTTGGCAAGGTCGATTCAGGCGCAAGCATTTACCACGGGGCAGGATGTGTTTTTTCGGCAGGGAGCATATCAGCCGGGGAGTCGTGGGGGACAGGAGTTGCTTGCACATGAGTTGACCCATGTGGTGCAGCAGAATACCTCGACGATTCGCCGAAAAATCGGCCCAGATGTTCCAGTCGGAACAATAGTTAATCGAATAAAAGATAAAAAGTTTTTCTCAATTGTAAAAGCTTCATCTGACGAGAAAGGAAGGTGGAATTATCGTGTACAACACCAAGGAAAAGGTAAGAAGTTTTTTGTTAGACAAAATGATAATAACTATGAAATAACGTCGAAATATGACTATGTATTTATCGGTGCGGGTGCGACGACAGCCTACTATATTCAGGAGAATATCGAAAATCTGAAAGGAAAGACAATTTTAGTGATTGGTCCCGATCAACCTTGGGCAGGAGAAAGAGGTCCCGGGAAAATTAATCATCCGATGTCACAAATTGTTCCCGATCGACCACCAGAATTGGGGCAAGAATTGGCAGCAAGGACTGGGGCTGGATCTTTTTCAGAGTGGGTAGAGACAGTCCTTAAATCAGAGGGTTTAAACATACACAGAGAACCCTCCAGGATTAAGAAAAAGCCAAAATTAGTTGATAGTGTCTACCAGATTGAGTTTGAAGACGATAAGCAGAATCCGATCGCAGCAAAAAATGTGATTCTGGCGATCGGGATTGGGCCTCATGCAAAACCAGAGGGTTACGATAAAATAGAGCAAGCAAATAAGAGTTTGCCCAAGGAAGATAACGCAACAATAAGTCTTCCAAGAGTAATGTCTTTAGATGAATTCCAACGTTCAATTGAGCAATTGAAGACAACATTTACAAAATTCACAAAGACCAATAACTCCAAGCCAGTAATAGTCCTGGTAGGCCCTAATGCAGGAATTGATGCTGTAACGACATACGCACGGGAACTAACGGAATTTGCTGACTTGAAATGGATTGCTAAATCTTTAGAAGATATTCCTTTTCTGGAAGGTACTGATAATGCGAAAGGTAAGAAATTAGCCGAAAATTTAGAGCCTCATGATAAATATGAATTTCAGTTAATTACAGACAGATTTAAAAGTGTAAAGATTGATAAAGAAAAAGTAGTTGCAGACACAACAGGTAAGTCGGTTTTAGGTAATCTTTTGGTGTACGCTTTGGGACCAGAGAAAAACTTTTTAGATCAGTTTCTTCCAGAGGGACAAGAAGCAAAAGGACTGGAGCCAATATACGATCGCAGCAATCGTATCAGTAGCGCACGCGATCAAGTGGACAGTGGTAGTAAACTTGATTATAGCAAGATTAGTATTGAGAAACGTATAAGAAAATGGGCTATAGCTGAATTAAAAACAGGGAATTCACAAATAACAGAAGAAGAAATTACTCAGATGATTGACCAAGAGCAGATTACTGAACTTGTAAAGCTGTATAATACTTTGACAAAAAGAGAAGACAATCAACCTGCACCTGACTTTGGGCGCAAAAAACTTCCTAAAAACAGTATGGAAGTAAGTGTCGTTGGATTACAAGTACCTAAAGACACAGATGACGCTCCAAGTTTCCAGATATTAGGTGGTTCAGCTTATCGTCTGGCTGAGAAGGTTAGCTACAAACATCATAGTGAGAGTATTTCTAGAGTAATAGAAGTAGCTAAAGAGTCGGATAAAAATGAAAACCCACAACTTATAGAACTTGCAGATAGCATTCTGAAAAAAACTAAAGAAATAGAAATTTTGGCTGAACCAGCATTGACCTTACTTGTTTCCAGGGAGGAAAAAGACAAACCACTTGCTCTTGAAGCAAAGAAAAATTTAGATGCTGCTGTAAAAGAATTAATAGCAATGCAAAGGGAAATGAAAAAAGCATTAAAAGTGAATAATAATACAGCGAAGATTCTTTCGCCCATTTCACGATATACTCGGTCTCTCATCAGTAGCATACAAGGTTTTGATGCTAAAAAGAATCCATCAAATCCATTTAAAGCATCGACTCACATAAATGAAATTGCTAGTACCCATCCTGTTAATGTTGCATTAGGAGATCAACTGACTAGCGTCATGAGTCAAATCGGTGTTGCATCAGAACAAAACTTGCATAAAGAACAAATACCCATTGAAGAAGATAAAAAGTCTTCGGATGCAATAACAAAGGAGGAGCTTAAGAAATACCAGGAGGCACAAGAAAAGTTTGAAAAACAACGCAATTTGATTGTTAATGATGCAACAACCATAGCCATGTTTATTGCGAGTGCATATCCAGCCATTCCACCTGTTATCGCTAACGGAATTACTCGTCAAATCATTTGGGATCGGAGATATGGTGAAGACGCTAAATCTGCTGTTCCTAAATATGATTTAGCGACTGATAAAGCAGATACCACATCTCAATATGATTATCAGGTGGAATGGAAAGTAAGGCTCAATGAATTGAATAAAATAAGCTTAAAATTGTTCAATAAATGAACTACTCGACTGCACGAACGGATTTCCCTTTGACCCATCTACTTGAAGGAGGCAATTGGTAAACGGACGCGGACGTACCCATTGTAAGGAACGAACCAATCGCTGCTCCCTGGAAGGTAAGGATTGCCCACTACGGAGATTCATATCCCATTCCCCAATAGGTATTCGGTTCAGCCACATCGAATAGACTAGGAGCAATCGAGATAGACATTTTATCAATTAGGTAAGTTTCATCGCCAAACGGTTTGAGAATCGCGTAAGGAACCGTCCCAATTTCTAACACGGGTACTACAATTTAGATGTTCTACTTCACTCAAAGCAGCGGCAATTAAACCGGGTAATAAAATTTGAGTCAGGTTGGCAATTGCACTCTCTCGCAATGGTGAAGGAGTCACAGCCACCGATGAAGTTTCTTGCTCTGCATTCAATCTCGGTAAGCGCGAACGCCGTAAAGCAGTTAATGCCATTGAGTTTCTTAAGCTAATTACTCCTTCTGTAATTTGTTCTGCCGATATGTTTTGTTTGCTGTAGCCTTCAATGCCTCTCTCGCTGACCCGCCAAATTTCCAGGCTGTTTTGAGTGTAAGAATAAAAAACTACAGCAGTTTTTGGGGGGGTATGAAATATGCTGATATTCATCAAAAATATGTCCGGGACCCAGGAAAATAGCTAAGTCTTGGGCATTGCACATTTATGGTATGATAGAGAGGGAGTCCGTACCCCTAGAGAATATGATTTGTCCTAAGTGTCAGTCCAGCAATATCAGTAAAAATGGCGTGAAGAGAGGAAAACAGAACCATATATGTAAGGATTGTGGTCGTCAATTTATCGAGGTCTATTCTCCAACAGGTTATCCCGAAGAAGTTAAACGACACTGTTTACATCTCTATGTTGAAGGGAATGGGTTTCGACGGATAGAAAGACTAACTGGAGTTTGTCATAACACGGTTATCAATTGGGTCAAAGCTGCGGCTAAGAGTTTACCACCAGACCCAGATTATGAAGAAATACCTGAAGTCTCCCAAGTTGATGAGTTACAGACTTATGTGGGTAAAAAAAACATAAAGTCTGGGTCTGGACCGCTGTAGACAAAAGATTTCCCGGTATTTTAGCTTTTGTGGTCGGGGATAAATCCAAAGCAACATTTAAACCGTTATGGAAAATTATTGGAGGTTGGCGGTGTTTCTTCTATGTAACGGATGGCTATGCAGTTTATCCTCAATTTATTGATGAACTTGACCCTATAGTTAGCAAGCCCTCCATGACTCGGGTAGAAGGAGAAAACACGCGATTAAGACATTATCTAGCCCGTAAATACGAGAAAAACTTTATGTTATTCAAAATCTGTAGAAATGTTAACGATTTCTATCAGATTGCTTCTGTACTACCTGAAACATAGGACTATACCCCTCCCCAATTGAAGGAATTGAACCCTGTCCAATGGAATCATACTATAAATGTGCAACGCCCGCCCTTCCGGCTCCCCCTTCCCTCTGAGGGAAGGGGGTTGGGGGGTTAGGTCTCTTTTCCCAAATGAGATGCTCCCGATAAATTGTGGGTGCGATCGCCCTCAAACTTCACGATTCATTTGCCAAATCTCTGGATTCTCCATAAATAAATCCATTGCCAACCGTTCCCAAAAATACTCGTCCGAAGACATTCATATCTCCCACCAACACCCGTGCTTCTTCATAGTAACCCTTCGGATTTTCAGCGATTTTCATCCAACTCGCCCCTAAATCCGTCGAGCGGAAAATACCGCGATCGCCTGCCACTTTTCCCTGAATGTAAACCGTCGGATGACTCACCCCGGGTGCTGCTTTGCCAAATCCCACCACTCGCGCTGCCTCAACATTTTCCACCTGGACAAACGCTTCTCCAAAATTACTAGAGCGATACAACCCCTTCTCCTTCAAACTCACCCATAGCTCACCCGCCAGACCCGGTGCTGCCTTCACATTAGCACCATCCCAAACCCCCTCCGGCAACGTTTGATTGACCCTTTGCCAGGTTTCGCCACCGTCATCCGTGCGAAACATTCCGCCTTTGAGGTGATTGTAGAGATAAAACGTCCCACCCCTGAGTGCATCTGCCGCTAATGCCTGCTGTGGATTCCACAAATGGGTATGCGCTCCCGCTCCCATTTCTTCCCCGGTCAACAGACGAGCTTTTTGCCAAGTTACGCCCCGATCAGTGGTAAAATAAGTAGGCGCTTCATAGCTAGGCTGCCAGACAATATTATCCGGATTGGTAGCAGAGACCGCCACATTTCCAAACACCAGTTCTTCGGGATGAGTTTCGGTTTCCAGGGAAGCAAATTGCTGCCAGTTTCTGCCATTATCTGTAGAAAATCCGGCTCGACTGACTGCAAAATTGTGTTGAGTGGCACCGACAGAAACGATAAAGTTAGGATTGCCGCTACTGTAGTCAATGCTAGTGGTGGTGTTAAACACCTCTTTGCCATGATTACTTTGGGGGAAATCAGATAAAGAGTCGTGGCGAAATCCATCAAAATCGGCGATCGCCGTAATCAGACTGGCCCCGTTGGGGGTACTGACGGCATCAAAAGTAACCGTTTCTTCCAGACCATTGACAGTAGCAGACCAGTTGACGGTGGCATCGCCCTTGTTGTCCGTTTTCCAAACACCAATCCCATTGGTGAGCCAAACCCGATCGCCGCCATCGAGAGGTGACAGAGCAATGCCGCCAGAAAGGGTCCAAAAACTCCATTTCGGCCACCAAGAGAGTTTATCTAACTGATTATTTAAACTCACCCAACTGGCACCGCCATCCTCAGAACGATAGATTTGCTTCGGAGTCATGGGATAAGTGAGGACAAAGATCGAATTCGGGTTGTTGGGGTCAACGGTAACGCCCGCGTAATTTTTACCCGGTTCTGGGGTAATATTCTGCCATCCCGTGGGCGAGAATTTCCACACTGCACCACCAGGATCTTTTTGATTTTTATAGAAAGTGGCGATTAATTCTTGGTTAGTATTGACCGCACCTTGTTGCGGCACCAGATCTGTGGAGGGGCCATTGGTGAGCAGTTCCCAGGTGGTACCGCCGTTGATCGTGCGATAAATTCCCCGACCCGAGACCCCGGCGTAGATCGTGGTTGTTTTCCCGGCGATCGCACTGGAGTGAGGGTCGAAAGTCACGTAGGTAACTCCCGCACGTTGTTGGCTTTCCGGGTGAGGTTCGCCCAAGGGAACCATCGCCGGATCGATCTGAGTCCAGGTTTCCCCGCCATCTTCAGTGCGCCACAACCCATTTAAACGCGAGCCAAAATAGACGATATTGCTGTTGTTGGGGTCTATGGCGAGACGCTCTCCCGTCCACCGCCAATATTCGTTACCCCCCATCGGTACCGAGAGGTCGAGCAATTCCCAGGTATTGCCACGATCGCGCGACTTGAGCATCGATCCGGGCACTTGTTGATTTTTCACCTGGGTATAAGCACCGGCGGCCAGGTAGACAATGTTAGGGTCTTGCGGCGCGATCGCAATGCTTTCGATACTGCGAGAGACCGTCTCCGGGACATTATCCCCTCGCAGTAATTGTACCCAACTTTGGGTTTCCGGCTGCCAGCGAAACGCGCCACCCACATCAGTGCGAATGTATGGAACCTGGGGTTGTTTGGGGGGAAGCGCGATGCCCGTGACAAAACCCCCGCCGCCAATCTTAACCGATTTCCATTCGTAGAGTTCCTCAGTAGTGGTGGTAAACAGAGTGCTATCAGTGGCGATCGCTCTAGTCGAACGCTTGCTGGGGAGGGAAAATAAATCGGTAGCCGACATTGCGACCACCAACGCGATCGCGGCACCGGCAAGATAGAATAAGTTGCGAGTTTTAATTGATTTCATGTGTGGGAACCTCTAGAGTGGACTCGCTCGCCTCGCGATAGACCATAAAATCTTCCGAACCTTTATCGCTAATAATTTCTCCGGGAACGCCAACAGCCACAGCGCGATCGGGTAAATCTTTAGTCACCACTGCATTCGCCCCAATTGCCACATCATTGCCGATGGAAATCGCCCCGAAAATTTTAGCGCCAGGGCCGACAAACACGCGATCGCCTAGGGTGGGACATCCTTCTTTTTCTCCGCGTCCTGCCACCCCGATCGCAACCTGTTGATGTAAATTACAGTAGTCTCCAATCTTGACATCGCAATGAATGAAGATGCCATTGGCATGGGGAATGTAAAGACCTTTGCCGATTTCGGTGCGGTTGGGCAATTCACTACCCGTGATAATTTCTATCAACTTTTGCCAAACCGCACAAATGATTTTTAACAGCAGGCGAATGCCGGGAATGCGAACGTGAAAATGCACCCAGCGACTAAAACGATATTGCGCGATCGCCCATAACGACTGCTTGGTCAACAGCAGCAGCCACCAGGGTTGTTCGTCCATCAGCACGTAGCGATCAAGATCGGCTTTAAATTCTTCTAACATAAGTCAATGGGATTTAAAAGGGTTTGAATTGGATTAAAAAGATGGAGGAGCGAGCGGTGCTGAATCGGGGAAAAAATGCTTGTTATGGGATTGAAGGATTAGGCTTGCCGAGGGAGCATCGCGCCCGGGTTGGCCTGCAAATTGAATAATTTCTGATACTGCGCGATCGCCTTTTCCAGGGAAAATTCCTGCGCTCTGTTTTGCAAGCGCTGTGGATTTGAAGCCTCAGTGAGAGTTTGGGCGATCGCTGTTGCCATTCCCTCACTATCGCCCACCTCCACTAACGTTCCATATTCTCCATTGGCTAAAATTTCTGCTGGCCCACTGGGGCAATTGGTCGCCACCACTGGCGTTCCCGCTGCCATTGCTTCGACCAAGACATTCCCAAATCCTTCCCAAGCCGAAGAGAGAACCAACACAGCCGATCGCGCCATATACGGATATGGATTGGCAACAAAACCGGGTAGCGTCACATCTTCGCTTATCCCCAATTCTTCCACCAAAGATTCCAAGCGATCGCGTTCCTCCCCTTCTCCGAGCAATAGCAATCGGGCGGGTTGTCGTTCTCGCAATTTCGCAAACCCTCGGATTAATGTGGGAAAATCCTTCTGTGGGTTCAGCCGTCCCACCCCTACAATTACGGGCGGTTCTCCCGGAGCAAACCACGGATCGTCCAAGGGTTCTTGAAGTTGCTTTCGCAATTGTGGCGTGACGATCGGATTGTAAATAACTTGCAGTGAGTTGGCCGATAAACCGATATTTTCCAAATCGGAAGCCACCCCTTCCGAGACGCAAACCACCGCATCCGCCATCGGATACAACCAGGGGAGTAGATAGGGAACGAACTTGCGTTTGAGGGTGGTAGCGTGGCGGGATTCTCGGGATAAAGTATTGTGGACGGTGACAATTGTTTGGGTGGAAATTCCCGAGAGCGATCGCGCCCATAGTGCCACCATATTGGTATCTTCTAATGCCGACAGCAGCACTTGCGGGCGCTCCCGTTTCAGGTAGCTCACCAGAGCCGGGAGACTCCGCAACAAGCTTCCTCCTTTCAACGGAACTAAGCGCACTTCCGGGGGAATTTGAGCCACATACGGTCCTTCAACTCGGACTAAAAGTAAGTCTACATCCATATTTTGCAAGGCAAAACCCGAGGCTAAATTGAGCATCACGCGCTCGGCTCCACCGCCATCGAGATCGCTGAGAAAAATTGCAATTTTTGGCATCCGTTAGATCTCCTTAAATTTGAGAGTAATCGGTCAGTTGATCGGGGATGAGAGCGGGTTTAGAAGGGGCGGGGGGTTCGCGATCGCCCACGGGAGAAGCGATTGGAATCGGCCCCAAAGATAGAGCCGCCATCATATAAGTCGCCCACAGAATTGAGTTGTGACTCAATATCGAACTTTCAGTGAGGTTGTACAGTAATAAAAACGACAAGTAAACTAGAGGCCACAGATCTTCGGGACTGCGCGTCAGACGCACGCGATGGTAGGCGCGGACAAATGCCAGCAAGTAGCTGAGGATAAAAAAGCTTAAGCCGATCGTACCGAGATCGCACGCCAAATTGACGAAGCCATTATGAGCGTGAGGCGGCACGTAATTTTCCCCAATTTCTTCCCCGATCGCCTCGGGCAAATTACTTTTGGGATGCCAGAAGGCGTCGCGTCCGTATCCCAACCAAGGTCGCTGTTCAATTCGCGCGATCGCTCCCTCCCAAATTTCCGTTCGACCCGTGAGCGTCAGATCTTTTCCCATACTCTGCAAAATGGTGGCTGCATTACTGACCAACAGTATGGACATTGCGCCAAATAAAAAGATTGTGATATTCAAGATCATGATGGAGCGATGATTTTCCCAGCGCAAGCCTTTGTAAAACTGGAAGAGGATAAAAAGAGTTAAAAACACCATCAATGCCGTCTTGGAGGTAGAGAGCAGCAGCAGTGCGATCGACAGCAACAAACCGCCCCACGCCAGATAGTTAAACCGACGCATTGTCATCCGCAGGAATAAAAAGATGGTGGCACTGTAGGTGGAAATTTCTGCCAGAATATTTTTATGAACGAAAATGCCGCGCCAAGCGCCTTGATGTTCCCCCGTATGGATGGCTTGCGACGGAAAGGCTAAGGTATAAAATAGATTGAAAACGATAACGATCCCCAGGGCCAAACCAATCAGCCGGATTTGTTCTTTGAGACTGTAGCAGGAGGCCACGTACAGGGAAAAGAACGCCGTTTGAAAGGCGACAATTCCACTTCGCAGACTATCCTTGGGAAACGGCGACCACAAAAACGAAAGTAAAGCGATCGTCAGTAATATCCACAGAAACGGATTTCGCATTGCCGTGCGTACCGTTCTGCGCCACCGCGCTAACAGCAGCAAAAAACTCATGAAATAAACCCCGTATTGAGTGAGAGAGGCTACGGCATCGGGAACGATGTTATATAAGCTTCCCGTGAGGTAAATCACCCCCACAACTACGAGGATTTTTTCTGCCAATCTGACTAATTCTGCCATTTAATAGAGTAGTAAAGCGACTTTAAGTAAATTGTCAGGCGTTCTCTCCAAGAGGTTTGCGCCAGATATTTATCAATCCAGATTTTAGCCTCGGTTTCTATACCGCCAGTGTGCCAATATCTGCTTAAGACTGAGGCTAAGGTATTGTTGGTAAATGGAGAAATCACTGGAAATTTATCCCGCATCCAGTACGCGGTGAGCAGATCCGATTTAGCAATCACCCGCGTGCGATCGCAACTGAGTGGGGTAAAGGCATTGTTTTCGTGGATTCGCTGAATCGATAATTGTTCATCGACAATAAAGCCTTTGGCTAACACTAACGCTAAAAATTTCAGATAGTTATCGTTGATCAAGACCGTTTGTGCTTTGGGCATTGGCATCATTTGCTCCAGCAGCGATCGCCGAAAGCAGAATGCTGAAGTTGCCGGAAGTCCGCAGGGAGGAAGGTAAGGATTTAATTTGCCTTTTTTGAGATAGGGTCGAAAATCATATTCTCCAGATGACCTCAAATCGACGGCGATCGCACCCACTTCATTGCCATCGCTATCGGACCAATTTTTGCGGATGAAAGCACCAGCCGATTTCTGGATATTTCTCAAATTTGTCCATCACTTCGGCCACTTTATTCGGGAGAAACAGATCGTCGGCATCCAGCAGAAATACGACATCGCCGCGACTCGCCGTAAACCCGGCATTGAATGCAGAGGCTTGACCGCCATTCTCTTTTAAAACCGGAACAATTTTATCTCCATAACCGGCAATTATTTCCAGGGAATTATCGGTAGAGCCATCGTCAACCACAACAACTTCCTTATGGGGATAGGTTTGGTTGAGGGCGCTATCAATGGCCTCTGGGAGAAATTCTCCATAGTTATAATTGTTAATGGCAATCGTTGCTAAAAGATTCTGGGACACGATCTGATTCCTCCTTAATTTTTTACTGCTCGCTCATCCAGTGACTCAAATCTCTGTGAAGAACTTGAGATAACTTGTGGGTTTCATCCCGAAATTCTTCAATTAACGTTCCTCGAAATTCCGCAGCCAGCGGTTGACGTGCCTGGGGCTTGGCATTGAGGTTTCGCAGGACATTCATCACCCCAAAGCTTTCGATTCCCAACCAGCTTTGCGTCTTTTTTGTCAGGGCGAGAATCGGCGTCGGAGTTTTTTCGGTGAATCGCCCCAACCAAGGTAAATTATGGGTTTTGTTGGCATTAATCCGAGGAAAGTCTACTCGATTATCCGAGGGGACTCCTAAAAATGCTAATGCTTCTTCATAAACGGTTTGGGGTGACGCTTTAAAATCATCGAAGACGATCGCTTTCACCTGATTTTGGGGAAATAAGCTCAGGAGCTTTTCCATTTGGCTGCCTAAACTGCCGATTTGTTTGTATTGCAACACTCTCGGATTTCCACAGCGTTTCGGAATCTGCTGTCCCCCTTGACGCACCGATTGCAATTTCCACGCGGTTTCAAAGTCGGAGCGATCTTCCCCGGTATTGTACAGCAGTTGAGCGTGGTAAGAATGCACCAACTGGATGGGATTGCGAAGCATGACAATGATTTTCGCTTCTGGGTTAAACTCGCGAATTTTTTCTAATGCCATTTCAGAACACAAGTAATGCACTGAGGCTTCGCCCACTGCTAAATGGCGATCGCTCGCTTCCTCAAATAAGCTTAAATACTGTTCCCAGGTTTGGAAGGGCGTGTTGTTATAATCTTCGGCAAAATAATGGGGTTCTTTCGGCGAAGATACATAGATCTGAGGATGAGTTCTTAAATATTCGCTCAAAGCGGTGGTTCCACATTTGGGCGCTCCGATAATAAAAAAATTAGGTTCTTTCATCAGATTTCTCCCGAATGACATTGAGGGTTAGGCAAGGGCAATCAAGCGGCGATCGCCCTAGGCAAGTCCAGGAATTCGCGATCGCGAATCTTCCCGGTTTACACTGGCTCCAGCCACTCCGATAGATCTTGCTGAATCAAATCTTGTAACTTCAACATATCTTCCCGATAGTTTTGATGGAGTCGATCGCGCAATTCTGGGGACAGTGGGGGTTTTTTATCTTGAAAATTCCAGTGCTTGAGCCGAGTGGCGATCGCGCTTCGCATCGTTTTTGGCAACGCCATGTTAATGGCAGATTTGAGTGGGTTGGGTTTGACCATCATTTTATTTAACAGGGGATTTTTTGGCATCGCCGAGACATTGTATTTCGCCGACATATCGGGCATAAACCCCGGATCGACCTCTAAGAATTCAAAGATATCCCGTAACACGACATTCGGGTTGGCTTTAAAGTCATCGTACCGATAAACTTTAAGCCGATCGCGATCAAAGTGCTGGAAATAGCGTTCCAGTTGCTCGGCGTAAAATCCTCGGCGTTGATAGTGCCAAATTCCCTCCCAATTTTGGCGAACCCGCTTTTCTTCGGCTTCTAGGGCTAACCCAAAATCTGCAAGCGGTTCATCCCCATCTCTAACCAAGTGTAAAAAACTGGCATAGGCGGCATCTACGGGATTGCGAAGAATGGCAATCAGTTTGACATCGGGAATGTAATGCTTGATGCGAAGGGGGGCGGTTTCGCTACTCAAATATGTGGTAGAGGCTTCCCCGATCGCGACTTCCCTGGAGACGTTGGCAAACAGTTTTTCATACTCCTCAAGCTGAGTGACGGCATCGCGAAATCGGTCTTTATCCCCTGGCCCCTGAAAATTGAGAGAATGATTTTCCAAGGCAAAAAAATGAGGTTCTTTTACCGGACTCATATAAATCTGGGGATGCTGTTTCAGGTAATAATAAATGGCACTGGTTCCGGCTTTGGGAGCGCCGATCGTTAGAAAATTAGGTAGAACCACGATTTTTCCTCCTGATGCGATCGATTTAACTAAGTTTCCCCAAGGGTGTCGAATAAAGTTTGAGTCGCTTGTAAACTAAAATGACCAGAGCGATATTCCAAATCATCGTACTGGTGGCGGTAGCAGTGGCAGCACCCTCACCTCCCCATTGCGGAATCAAAGCGGCATTGAGGATAATGTTTAAAATAGCGGCGATCGCCACCCCAATTGCCGTATCTTTTTGATGTCCGGTCATGTTGAGCAATACCGCTACCGAGCCAGTGAAGGCATTGGTGAGTTGACCCAGGCATAAAATGATTAAAATGAGTTTTCCTCGCACGAATTCGGCACCGAATAGCCATAAAAACCAATGACCGAAGACGATTAAACCCAGAGCGATGGGTAGGGCAGCCAGGAGAATAAACCGACAGCTTTTCGTCAAAACGCGCTGCAATCGCACGCGATCACCCGCTGCATGAAGATTGGCAAATGTGGGAGCCAGGGCGCTATTGAATGCCACTAAAATAAAAGTAATCAACCCAGCCCCCCGATTGGCTACCGTATAGATGCCGACAGTTTCTGCATTTTCCATCGCGCCCAACATCACCGTATCGGTTTGGTTGTTCAGCAGATACATTCCCCCCAAAAATAGCATTGGCAATGCGTTTTTTATCCAGTTCCGGGTGCGATATTCAGAAGAGATGGTTTGGATTTGCGGTGGCAAAGCGGTGAGTAGCAATCCTACGCCGACGAGGAATGCAATCAGCGTGCCTGCGGCATAAATTCCCATTGCCAAAGGCGGGGTTAGCTTTTGTTCCAGGAAGAAATATGCACCCGCAAGACAGAGGACGATCGCGATCGGACGCAGCAGCAGTTCGGGCAATTGTCCCACCACAATGCGATCGAATGCCTGCATAGTCGCTTGTCGCAGACGTGAGAGAGCCATAAACGGCACCGCACTCATGGCGATCCAAAATACAGCGACAGTGGGGGAATGAGCATCGGATTGGACGATCTGTGCCAGGATGGCGGCGATCGCAGCGAGGGCAATGGCAGCAATCGCAATCATTTGGTGAGACCACCGCAACAGACCCCGCACTAATTGCCAAGCGGATTGGGTTTGATAAACGGAAATTTCCCGAGTGACTAAGGGTGCCAACCCAAGGGTGGCAGGCATTTCTATTAAGGTAGCCCAGGCGAGAGCGTAAGCATAAATTCCGTAACCCTCTGCGCCTAACAAGCGGGCTAACAAAAGACCGATCGCGTAACCCAAACCGGCATTGAGTACCCGAAATCCAAGGGTTCCGGCTACCGCTCTAGCCAGAAATCCTTTGAGATTATCGGTACGATTGCTAGTGAACAGCGATCGCACCCGTTCTAAAAGGCTTTGTTTCAATCGGTCGATCGGGTTTCCCAAATGCTTATCCATAACCAGAAAGTAAATTCCCCTTTAACTAACTCGCTCGTTTCTGTTAAATTACCGTTGGATAGTCTGATAGTTGCGAGAGGATTCCTGGGATTTTTCCACCTCGGCATTTTCTTTGTAATACAGTTCTGCATGGTGGAAATAGCTCTCGGGTTCTTGTTCCACAATCACGCTATTGATAACAAACCCTAATACCATTTGGCCGGAACGATCTAAAAGCTGTTTTGCTGCATTAGCACTGGCCGTATCGAGCGTTCCCGGTCGGGTCACGAGCAAAATTCCATCGGCATTCTTGCTTACCGTCAGGGCATCGGCAACCAATAGCAAAGGCGGCGTATCCAGAATCACAAAATCATACTGCTTCCGGCAATCTTCCACCAGCGATCGCATTCGCTGAGAACTGAGCAATGTTAGAGAACTGGGCGGGATTGCTCCGGAAGGCAGAACGGCTAAATTATCGCTAACGGGGCGGATCGCTTGATGCAATTCGGCTTGACCGACGATCACATCGCTGAGTCCTTTGGCATTGGTTAAGTTCCAGATATGATGTTGAATCGGATGGCGCAAGTCGGCATCAATGAGTAAGACGCGACTGCCCAATTCGGCGATCGCTGCTGCTAAATTTGCCGCCACTGTGGATTTCCCTTCTTTGGATACCGCACTGGTTAAGGCGATCGCGTTGAGTTTCCGATCCGGACTGAGGAATTTTAGATTGGCCTGTAGCATTCGATAGGCTTCGCCAATCATCGAATTGGGCCGTTCTCTCACCACAACTTCCGGGGTCGAATCTTCTGCTTTCACCCTTCTCCATCTCAGTTTTTTCCGAGCGCTCGGAATCATGCCCAGCAACGTATAGTTGAAGATATTTCGCAACTCATTACTGGTTTTGATCGAGGGATCGATTAGCTCTAATGCGAATGCAGTCACCACATAAAGCACCCCACCAACCACCACTCCGATCGCCACGATTAATTTTTTACTCATGGAAACCGGATATTCGGAAACGATCGCCGGACTGATAATTTGCGCGTTTCCCACATTTTGATTCTCTGCAATTCTGACTTGTTGTAAATTTTTGAGCAGAATCTCATAGGTGGATTGTGCCGCGTTTACCTGCCGTTCTAGCTCTCCCTGAATTTGTTTGAGTCTCGGCAAACTGTTCGCCCGCTGTCGCTTCTGTGCTTGGGATTGCATCAGTGCTTGTTTCTGTTCGAGCAGACCTTCCCATTCGGATTCGCTGGACACTAAGTTTTCAATTAGAATGTTTTGAAGTTCGCCGGTTTGTAAATTCCCACTGGCGATAAACTGCGGCGGAGCGCCTAAGGCATTCACCTGCTGTTGCAATCGCTCTTCTAAAGCGGTTTTTTGATTTTTCAAGGCGATCGTCAGCGGATGTGCCTCGCGAAAGCGGCT
Source organism: uncultured cyanobacterium (assembly GCA_963821735.1). Classification (GTDB taxonomy): domain Bacteria; phylum Cyanobacteriota; class Cyanobacteriia; order Cyanobacteriales; family Laspinemataceae; genus Laspinema. The sequence goes on along the minus strand of CAWGFK010000055.1, from coordinate 713,646 downwards.
GAGGGCGGCCACCAGTTCTTGGTCAATTTCCTGTATTTTTTCGCGCAATTGCTGCACTTCGGGAGATTGACTCACGGCATTACGCACCAAGGCTGCTTCGGAACCGCTACCGATCTTATTTTCCAGGGCGGCAATCCGAGCGCCGACTTTTTCAACCTGAGCGTTAATCTGCTCGATTTGGCTATTTAATTCGCCGATTTGGTTGACGGCTAATATAGATTCTTCCTCTAGGGCAACGATATTATATTGCTCGTTAAACTGCCGCAATGTAGCTTCCGCCCGTTGCAATTCCGCTTCGGTTTTGGGTAGTTGTTTGCTAATAAAATCCCGTGCAGCAGCGGCTTCGGCTCGGTTAACCAAAATATTATTTTTGAGGTAGTTTTCCATCAGGCTATCCACCACCTGCCGAGCTTCTTCCGGGTCTGTACTTTTATAGGAAATTCGCAAAACATCGGTTCCCGGTAGAGGTTTTACCCCCAAACTTTCCAGAAAACTTTCATAGACGATCGGTTCGCCTTGGTTGTCATTCAGATCTAACTCGGCGATCGTTTGATTCACCAGAGGAGCCGCTTGAATGACTTCTGCTTCTGTCGTGACGGGCGTATCTTTGGTATTTAAAGACTCTAAGGTGCTAATTTTTTCCCCGGCTTCGGTGACTAAGGCAGAGGTGGTGTTCTGTTTTTTAAACCTGAGCTTGCCAGATGCTTCATATTTTTTATCCGCATATAATGCAAAGGCGAAAGCACCGATGGCGACGAGCGCCCACACGAACGTCGCAGACAACCAGTGTCGTTTGAGGATCAGCCAGTATTTCTGAAAGTCTATATCATCTGGACGATCGTGATATTCCATAAGGTTTAAACCCCCTGCGGATTTCTAACTGCTGTGAATCGCTTAAGCTGCTTTACGCCTGCCAATCGGTAGAGTTCCCCGAGAGTGTTAATGTAGTTGTTAATGTCCAGGGGCATGACTCGATTCCGCGCTGCGCTTCCCAGGGAGCCGCGCAGGGATTCATCCTCTATCAAGGCCTGCATGGCGACGGATAACTGTTGTATATCTCCAGGTTCGACCACCAAACCCGTCTGGCGATCGCTGATCAGTTCCGGAATCCCGCCTACGGGGGTGGCGATCGGGGCTAACCCCCAACCCATTGCTTCTAGTAACGCCATTGGCAACCCTTCGTTGTAGGAGGGCAGTACGAACATATCGGCGGTGGCGAGCTGTTGCGTGCGTCGCTCTCCCGTCACCCAACCCAGAAACTTCACTCGCTCCTGGATGTTTAGAGTTTGGACTAAGTGGTAGCAGGGTTCCATTTCTCCCGTTCCCGCTACGATTAATTCGGCTTTTTTTCGCGTGGCTTGCGGCAGTTTGGCAAAGGCATGAAGCAGCTCGAATATGCCTTTACGTTGGGTAATCTTTCCCATAAACAGGCATTTTAGCGGCTCGCTGTTCTCGGATTTCTCCAGGCGATCGGGAATGTCAACGGGATTGAGCAGTACCACTGCTTGCTCCGGATTCAACCCGCACTTTTTTACATAAAAGTCTTTCCAACTCTCGGACAACACGATCATATAGCTACAGTGTTGTAAAATCCAATTGAGCGATCGCTGGAGTAGCTGCGGCAGTTTTTCATAAAAGAGATGGAATTCGCTGCCATGAGTGTGAACGATTGTCGGCTTACGAGCGGCAAATGCCATCAGGCTAAGGATGCACGTGCGGGCGACGCTCCCGCGTTCCGACATATGAATGTGAACCCGATCGATGCGATCGTGCCACAGTTTCCAGCCCATATCAATCAGCGATCGTCCAAACACTTGCAACATATGCAGCTTTGAGCGTTGGCTCGGTTCTCCATCCCAGGTGCAAATATGTTGGATTTCAAATTCATCGGATACCGTATTGATGATGAGGGTTTCTACTTCTCCGATTCCTCCTCGCTCATCTAAACTCGGCCCCAGCATTAAAATGTTCATGGGTTTCCTCTTTTTTATCTTCGGGTCATTCAGATCTAACTTTCTTCTTGAAGTTGGCGCTGACTGGCTATTTTTTTTAAGTGAAAAACTAAAGATTGCACTTGACTTTAGACGCTCTTCCAGTTTTGCACTCCCTCAGATGGGAGACATTGATCTAATTTTCTAACAACTGCATCTCTACCTAATGGCAGTCTGCTACAACTCAATCAAAAGATCATCTATCGTTAGGCATAAGTGGCAACGGAGGGAAAATGGCAAAGCCACTGGCAAAAGTTGCAAAAGTGCTAATGGTTCTATATTGATCGCTTTGCAGATACAGTTGGGCGAGAAGCGGCGAAAACCCCCAGAAGATGGAGCGACAAGCGGAGGTTCGGGAAATTTGGCACCCGCATTCTCTCGGTGGCAGGGGAAAAGTATCCTCAGTCTGACTCCATCACCTCTTAAATAGACCCCTCAAGCGCCAAACCTGTCATCTTTCATCTGTCATCTTTCATTAGGAATAAACTGAAGCGATGCCACTCAAATCGGTAAAATCTTAGATCTTGCACCATTCTCAATTAGCCTCTGTCACCGGAGGATCCGGCGTGGGATTAATCCTACGCCTAACGCCTAAGGGAGCATCTCAATTTGGCAAAGAGACCTAACCCCCGGTGCCTTACAAGGGTAGGTTTTTTACGATTAAGAAGTATTGAGGGGAAGAGTCCGGGGATGTAGAGGTAAGGGGTCAGGAATCAGAGGGAACAAACGAATAGGGACCCCTTTAATTAAATCGGCGATAATAGTGAGTAAACCCTTAGCAAAACAAGACATTGAACGGGGGCGTTTGACCACAGTCGAGTCCACTGGCTCGACGGGGTTAGAGCAATCAGGCTGGGATGAACTGTAGGGGGGTTGGATATCCGCTTGACTCCCGGATGAACTGTAGGGGGGTTGAACATCCGGTTTACTACCGAGTGACACCATCCATAAAGTGGAAATAGCCATAGCTAACCAATGTCTATCCGCCCGATTGGGGTCCCTCATGCGGGTATTTTGCCATAACCATCCATCACTTTTATTTTCTCGGTAACCGCACTCAATCCAACAGCGGGTTCCATACCATTCACAATTACCCTCAAGGGGGGAAAAATCCGTTAAAATTAGCCAAGGGTCTTGATACCCTTCATCCCAACGAGCGAGTAATGTAGCTTGAATTGGATTAGTTTTAAAACAGACAACTTCACCCGCCCAATAGGTTCCTACGTTGGGGACGACTGTAGTCATAGGTTTCCAATTAGATTCCCCAGGAATACAAAAACTCCCTTGATGATTAATCCGTAAAAAAGGATGCCAGCCGACCTCCCTAATTAAATCATAAAGCCAATCAGCATATAGACCTCGGTCTGCGGAAACGATTACCTGAATTGTTGGAGGGACAATTCCTTCCAAACTCTTAAAAAGTGACTTCCAGATAGGTTTCCAGGAGCCTTTCTCCCCTTGATTGACGATTTTCCAGGCCACCGGAATAGCACAGCCTTTATAGAGAAGAGAACATTAATTGTTAAAGCGGTAAATTTATCCTTGATATTCGTGGCATCCAAGGCAAGTGGTAGATGGGTAGTATCCCGGGGAAATAAGCTAATTACCCACTTGAGTAAAGGGCCAAAACAGGTGATCACGTCTAATTCTCTTCGTTTTTCCCCCTTTTTAGCACTCTTTTCTTTGTACCATTCTTTCAAACGGCACTTTACTGTATTAGCTTTTTCATCATTGATTAAAGCAATGAAATTGGCCACGTCGTTGATACTCCCGCTTCGAGTCATGACCATCCCAAAGCTCCAAGTGGCTAATCCTCGTACTTGACTCATTGTTAATGAGGGCATTCTAGCGCTGACTATTCTCATCCACTGTTTAAGTGATTCATTTTTTATCAAGGTTGGTTTCTCCTTCTATCATGGTCCCCTTAAGCGCCAGGATAGAGGCACGCTCCTCTCATCTGAGCGGGGTGGGGCCTGTCCTCTCAGTATTATATCCTTTAACCTTTAGTAAAAAACCTACCCTTGTAAGAGGGTTAGGGTGGGGTCTCTTTGCCTTCTTGAGATGCTCCCGGGAAAGCTGGCGGTGAGTTGTTTGATAACGTCTTCAGCTTGGTCGTCTTCCAGCCAGGGGTTGATGGTTTGGAGTTGCGATCGCAATACCGGAATCAGAACGACTTGGCGGAAGTTTTCCCGGTAGCTGTCGGAGGATTTCTGTCCTCTCTCTAGGTCTAATATTTCCCACCCCAACCCGGCAAGTTGGTCGAGCAAAGGTTTCTCAACATGGTTGCGTTCGTCAATTTTAAGAGCTTTGGGAGTTTTGTCAGGTTTCATTTTTAGATGGCCTCATAACTGCTCATAACCGCTCATAACCGCTCATAACCGCTCATAACCGCTTATAACTTTAATCCGGTGGGAGAGTGTAAAAAGTTGCTCGTAACTTGCCATGTTGAACTAATTGGCCTTGATCGCGCAATTTTTGCAGCAATCGGGACGCTTGATCTTTAGTCAGTCGGCAAAGCTCCATGACATTTGATCGCTTGATTTGACCGTGTTGTGCCGCAAAGTTCAGAACGAATTGCTCATTTTGAAGGGTTGAGAAACCCACTTGACGGGTATATTCAGCTTTCTGACCGATCGCTTGATAGACGCTAGGGGCAAGGATGTAGTTACGGCTGCGATTTGCTCCGTGAGCTTGGATCAGACCGAGTTCGTTGAGAACTTCGAGAGTTTTCCGAGTTTGAGCCGGGGTGCGTTGGATGATAGTGGCGACTTCATTGGTGCTGAGGCGCTTGGCATCTCGAAGGGTTGCCAGGATAATGAGGCTATCAATGGGGAGAGATTTGCCTTGGCGGTTTTCTTCTTCAACAACAAGGCGGAGAAATTTCAAGTCGGCGTCGGCGGTGGCGAGGTGGAGGACAACGCTGGTGTTACTGGTATCGCTGTAATCGGGGGCGGGTCGTCCAAACCGTAGCAGTCCCCGATAGATGCTATCGATGCCGCGTCCCGATCGCTCTACGATGCCGATCCGTTTCATGGCATCCGCTAGGCAGAGATTACGGGGGCGCGGTTCGGTTGTCAGCAAATTGGCGAGAGTGACTCCTTCGACCAAACCGCCTGGGTTACTAACGCTCAGGGCTTCGTCTTCGAGGCGGACATGGACGGCCCCGAGTTGGTGATAGTCGCGATGGATGAGGGCGTTGGCGATCGCTTCCCGAAATGCGCTCATATCCACTTTAGGAATAGGGACGCGAAACAGCCCGATTTGAATTTCTTGTTCGGGGTTGTAGGGGCGAAAGTTGGTTTCGAGCCAGTCGAGGGCTTTGAGGAGAGGAAAGCGTCGAAATTCGTTAAATCGCACGGCTTCCTGTGCCAAGACTTGAAAGGCGAATTCATGGGTGGGAACTAACTCCCGAAGGGCGGTTTCTCGACCGATGAGGAGCAGTCCGGTGAGGGTGGGGATGCGACTCCCATCGGGTTGGCGGCGGGTGAAGCCCAAGGCTCCATCCAGTGCCTCGTCGTCGAGTTCGAGTAAAGGGCGATCGCCTCCGTAGCTTTGGATGCACTGACGCAACCGATCTCGTTCTAAGGGGTCAAAGTCTTGTAGGGTACTCTCGGCAACGGGTTGGGCGGATACATCGGTCAGACCGAAGCGACTGGCGCGACTAATGCGATCGTGGGGCAAGATAGGAACACATTCGGGGGTTCCGTCAGGTTTGAGGCGACGACGTAAATACACGCCGTTACTGGTGGCAATTTCTCCTCTGGCTTGGGGGATTTGGATGCGGGCGACGGTTATGCCCTCTAGGGTAATGGCTTCGACTTGGACAGAGAGAGAGGGGGCGGTTCGCGCTGCCACAAGACCCACTAAATAGGTAAGTTGTGAACGGCTGGAGTGTAGTCCCGTGGGCGTTCCGTCGTCTTCTACGCCTAGCCAGAGTTCGCCGCCTTCGGTGTTGGCAAGGCAGGTAATGGCTTCGATTAAATCCCGATCTGACAGTTTGTTTCTGTCGCTTTTAAATTCGACGGTGAGGCTTTCCTGGGCGGGTAGTTGGGGAGTCACGGGTCTGTACCTCCACTGTTTTTCAGTAATGGGGTAACGCGGACTTTTCCGGTTAGGAGGTCTTGCATTAGTCCTATCTTCATTTTTTTTAGTTTCTTTAAGTATTTCTGGTTTAAAACTTGCCGTTCGCTCATTTTTTTTAGGGGTTCGGAGAATTCTAAAAAACTATATATAGTGTTTTGGCTTAAATGCTCAGAACAAATCAGTAACTGGGGCATAAATTATACATAAAATGACTTTTGTCAAGAGCAACCCAGGAAGTCTGTAACCCTCATTCCCTCGTAGGCCATCTCAAAACCTCAATTAAAAATGAGCGAACCGTAAGTATATGATTTGGTTACAGTTAAACAAATTTCCATTACTCCAGAAATTAAAGAAATTGTTAGGACAATCCTTTAGAAATCTACTGTCTCGCGGTCTATTGGGAAGCCGTGTCTATGATTCACGTTTCGTTCGTTTACGTTGGTGCATATTTTCCCAAGCCTGTTGAAAATGCTGGTCCCCAATCCAGCGATGGTACAGTTTCGTATGCACGTCAACACTATGGTCCATCATCCGAGCGGCGATCGCAGCATCCAATCCATAAACAGCAGTTCGGATAGCCCAACTATGTCTCAAAGAATATGGACTGAATGGAATATTATATCGTCCAAAGGCTCGGGTCACTCGTTGTCCTAAATCGGTGTTACTTTTGCCGCTACAGTTGGGCAAGTCAGTTTCCCAAAGTTTCCACTCAGACCACCATTCAGCCAAACAAGGCCAGACTTTCCTGAGTTTATTGGTCTTACCTCCAGGAAGGACAATCAGAATCCCAGGGGGTTCATGCAATAAACTGGTGTCGAGATAGAAAAGTTCATGGTTGCGGATACCGTAAGTTGCCATGATTCCATAAGCCCATTGCCATGCAGGGTTGGGAATCATGTTGCGCCACTCAACAATCAACTCATCATTGGGTAAATTTTTAGAATTTATTGCCGTGTAGGGTGAGTATTTTCCTTGGTAAGGTTTTAGGTCAATGTCGATTCCAGCAAATTTAGCCAATGCCCCCAGCGCAATACAGGCGCGTTTCCGGTGTCGGGAATCTGGGTCAGACTTAATAACCGCAGCCAATATCGAATCTTTGGTTAGTGGCAATCGCTGATTACTGAACAGTTCCCAGGCTTTGAGATAGTCTTGGAAACTGGTTATTGTCTTAGGGGTCCTGGCGCGTTTGTTGAAATAGTCTTGCTCGAAGCGGTCCAACCAATCTGAGATAGGGATGGAATCAGATTGCGGTTCTGGCTCCAACCATTCTGACCAAGTAAATTGTTTGCAAGCTAAGAGACCCCCAACACGCATGGCTTCAGCGGCGGCTCGACGGAAACCGGCTGGATTGGCATAGATGCCCAGTTTTAGGTCTTGCTGATGAGGTTGATTTTTGGTGCTGTTGGGTTTGGGAGGGAAGGTCCCTCGTAGGTAGAGGCGATCGCCCTTTTGTCGAACAACTACACCAGCGCGAACTGATTTTAGTTCTGAGTTTATTTCCTTGAGCCAGTCTGAATCTGTTTTCATATCCCCGATTCGGCTTCCCTAATCTTTCCCTAAATTTACCCGTTACATAGAGTAAGTTAACGCTACAACCCGATTCTGTCGAGTGACGATAAATAGCCCCCACCCTTATGGGATGGAGGCTGAAACGCTTATATAGTGAATGGCTCAGGCGGGATTTGAACCTGCGACCTTGGGCTTATGAGTCCCCTGCTCTAACCTACTGAGCTACTGAGCCTTGGTGTTTTTTCACCTTTATTACTGTAGCACAATTTTTAGATTTGTCTAGTCCTTTTTTAAAAAAATTTGATAATTCCCGAATACCTTGATTTTCCGTGGGTTTGAGGGCCGGGGGAGAGGAACGAGGCGTCTCGAAATAGCCCATCCAGGACCCTTGATTTCCCCCCCCCCGGGTGAAAAGGCTAATCGTCATCACTGCTGTCACTGGCACTACTGCCACTGCTGCTGCTACTACTTTGCACCGGGCGAAACGGATTTAAAAAATTTAGGAAGGGGAATAAACTGCGGGACTGGACCCACAAACGCCCGGTGCCTTGAAAGCGACAGACTAACCCTTCTCCTCCCAGAATACCCGTTTTTAATCCCCGGAAGGATAATCCGCCTAAAACTTCAACCCGATAGTCCAAAGTATCTTCAAAGGCAACAATATAACTGGTGTCAACAATATAGTCCCCGGCAATAGGAATTTCTACAATAGCACCATAAGAGTTGAACCACAAATCCCCCTCCCCAGTTGCCCGGACTAAAAATAACGATTCCCCACTAAAAAAGCCTTTAAATCCTTGAAATTTGGTGTCAATTACAACCGTAGGACTAGAGGCTAAAAATCCCGAGGATTGAATCAATAAACTATTGCCGTGCAAAACATAATGTTGAATATCTCCAGGAACTGCTGGAGAAACAAATAGTTGACCGGCTTTTCTTTCGGCAGTAAATTCGCTAATAAATAAAGATTCGCCACTCACCATTCGTCCTAAGCCTTTGAGCAATCCCCCTTTCATTTTAGATTTCATTTTAATACAGGCATCCATTGCCGCCATTGCTCCAGCTTCAACGAATACGGTTTGGTCCGGATGCAAGTCAATTCGCAAGGAGGCATAGGACGGTGAATGTTCAATTTCATAAGCAATAGAATGGCTCATTTTTATCTCCTTGAGGACAATTTTACAATTTCTGGCTATTGAGTTCGCGGGGATAACTGAGACCCAATGAGTTGGCCGAAAGCCTGGGGATTATGGGTTTGACAAAAGAGGCGACCTCTGCCTTTAAACCGGCATACAAACCCTTCTCCACTCAGCCATGCACTCATCCAGCTACTTCCCGGGGGTTTAGTAATTTCAAAGGTTAAACTCTTTTCAAAGGCGACAATATGGCCGGTATCTACGATATATTCGCCTTCAACAAAAATTTCATAAATCGCCCCAAAGGAACTTAAAAGCAGGTCACCGCGACCACTGATATCTAGCCAAAAAAAACTTTCTCCAGAAAAGAAGGATTTAAAGCCTTGAACGCCGATATCTAGGATGACTTGAGCGCTACAGGCGAGGTAAGAAGTGGCTTGAACAATTAAGCCGGTTTCTCGGAGTTGATAGTGGACAATATCTCCTAACATTTTCGGTGATAAAAAGATTTCGCCGCCGGTGGAGGGAGGCACGAAAGACGCTTAAAAATAACGATTCACCGGCGAGGGAGCGTTTGATTCCGCCGAAGATGCCGCCACCTTTGCCTCGGCGCAGGGTGGTGCTGACTTGCATATCCCCATTCATGGCAATCATAGAACCGGCTTCGGCTAAGATATCTTCACCGGGTTTGAGGATGAGATGGGCGATCGCACAGTCGGGTTGATGTAAAATATTGACTTTCATAGTTGCTGAGGCTTTCCCGCTAAACTTACCGAAATTTTGGGTTTAAAAAATTGACTAAGCCTTCCACGCTTCGGGATTGTAAATAAATCATTCCCTGCCCTTTTAATCGGTTGACAAATCCTTCCCCGGATGAGATGGAACTAAACAAGCCTCCGGACATGGAAATTCCCATTTTAATCGTCGGTTCGTAGGCAACTAAATGACCATTGTCTACGATAAACTCGCCGTTAATTCGTTTGGGAGTCAATCCGCCATAAGCCCCGAAAAATACGCGCCCGGTGCCGGTTAATTTGAGCTTAAATAGTCCCTCCCGGGCGAACCAACTGGCAAACCCCGCCCAACCGAGGGTGATTTTTATCCCGGGGGTATGAGCAACATAAGCCCCGGGTTGCAAACAGATACTAGACTGGGTGAGTTCAATGCAAGCGATATCTCCAATCGTGGCTTGACTGAGGACCAATTCTAGAGGGTGAGTGGTGGGATTGCGAAAGACATTAACCAGTAGACTCTCTCCCCCAAACCATTTTTTTAATAAACCGGAGAAGAACCCCCCAGAAAATTGGGTTTTCATGGCAATCCGACTATCCATCGAGATGGCAGCACCGGGTTCGGAGGTGATGGATTCCCCGGGACTGAGGGTGACAAACAGGGTGGCAAAGGAGGGTTTATAACGAATCTCATATTCCACGGTAGAACTCGCTTGTTTCTCAGGGTGATGATTATTTACCAGTTTGGCAAGATTTAGGGGGAAGTCTCGATTCCTTAACAAAAAGCAAGATATCCAGAAGGGGAGATGATGAAAGGTTAAGGGGGACGATCGCCTTCCTTGGGGGGACTATTTGACGAGAAGAGGGTAAATTGAGAATCTATAACCTGCAAGAGAGGCATCATACCATGCCAAAAATTAGTCCGGCGTTCATTTTGATTTTGACTGTATTGGTGAATGGGTTCTTCTGTATGGCGATCGCTATCACGGCGGCGTCCCCACTCAGTGTCGGCATTTTGCTGGGGGTTTTAACCCTCGGATGTGGACTGTTATGTGCCTTAACTTCTTGGTTACCCGGGGGTAGGGTGGAACAGGGTTTTTGGCTGTTTGGGGTTTTGCCTCTGATTGCGGCGGCGTCGGTGTACTTTCTCCTGGTCAGTGAGTCCCTTAATCCCGCTTTTCCGGCAAATTTAAGCGCTGCATCGGTGTTGTTGTTTGCATTAGGAACAGTATTGCCGACGGTGTTGATTTTATGGCAACGGTGGCAGCGCTGGCAATCCTCGGCGATCGCCCTGCGTTCCGGGTTACTCGCAGCGGTGGAAAGTGAAGCGATCGCCCGACAGCAGCAGTCGTTACATTATGCGGTACAGCGCTATTTGGTGCGCGAACCCCTCACGGAGGAACTCCCCCGGTTGTGGGATGTGGAGGTGAAAATTGGCAAGCATCCCCAGACGGAAACTGGCACCGGAACAAGGGATTCTGGAGGGGTTACAGGGGGCAGCACCCCAGCAAGCGGGGGTAGAGGCGCTGAATGCCTTGGGAGTGCGTGCGGACCCAGAAACGGGGGTTTTGGAAATGGGGGCGATCGCCGGAATTGTTTTAATTCTTGGTGCGCCGGGTTCGGGTAAAACCAGCACCTTGTTAGAATTAGCCCAAGAGTTATGCGATCGCGCCCGACACAATGAGCTAGAACCTGTGCCGGTTGTCCTCGATTTAGCACATTGGCCGAGTCAACTCCCCTTCCTCACTTGGATTGAGGAAGAAATCTCTCATAAGTATAACATTCACCGCAAGCTCGTCCGAGAATTGTTGGCAGACGATCGCTTGTTACCTCTCCTGGATGGACTTGACGAACTGGATAGCGCGCAACAAGAACATTGTTTAACCGAAATTGCCCAATCTAAACGCCAAAATGGACAAGTGCTACCCTTGGTCCTCTGTACCCGCCTGGATACTTACCAACAGCGCAAAACTCGTCTGCGTTTGTATGCGGCAGTCGGAGTGCAACCCTTGACGATGGAGCAAATTGAGCGCTATCTGCTTGCCTCTCGCAGTCGGGAACTCTGGGAAAATCTCCAAACTGACCCCACCTTATTGCGATTAGCCAAAACGCCTTTATTCTTAAATCTGATGACCGTTGCTTATGAGGAAATTTTAATTCATTCCTGGAAACGATTGAAGACGAGAGAAGAACGTCAGCGCTATGTGTTTAATGCCTATATTCGACGGCAACTGTCGCGGGACATGGAGAAACCCATTTATTCCCGCAAAACCGAACCCCCAGCAGAACAAACCAAACAGTGGTTACGCGGGTTAGCTGGGGTGATGAGTGAGAGTAATCAACGGATATTGTCCCCGGATTCTCTTCCCGCGTTACGGTTGCAACCCACCCGAGAACAGTTAACGTATCCCCTCGCCTTGGTGTTGCTGTTTATTCTGGTATATGCGGGGTTATTTGCCTTAATTTATGGATGGGAAGTGGGGGGAATTTATGGGATATTTTTTGGTATTATTGCCTTAAGCTGTGGGGGAATTATTGTCTTAAAAGCGCCGGATATTGAACTGAGTACCACCTCCCCCCGCATCCTCTGGCAGTCGGCGATCGTCTCAGTAACTTGTTGCCTCCTCGGTTTCCTGAGTTTCCAGTTCATTGGGGCAATTTTATCCGCTGTCACCCCCACGGGAGGTTGGGTGATGTATTTGCTTTCGGTGCTGTTTTTCATGGGAGCAACCGCCCCTATTTTCGGCTTGATTTGTGGACTAATTACCGCCATTCCCTGGATGAAGCATTTGCTTCTGCGGGTGATCTTGTGGCGCAGAGGGGAGATTCCCTGGAATTATAGCCGGTTTTTGGAATATGCCAGCCAACGGTTGTTTTTACAGCGCGTGGGGTGGCAGCAGTATCGATTCCTTCATGAGTTATTGCGCGATCGCCTCGGGGAGAGTTAAAACCCGTTGCTGCCGCTGCCTACAACTGCCCTCCTCTGGGGTTTCCTCTCCTGTCATGCAAATGCCATCCCGCTGTCATCTCCACTCCATAACCCGTCGTTAGAGTATTTCTTAGCTATTGAAGAACCCTCGCTGTTTTCCGGTAGCTCCTGCACTCCTAAAAACCTCTCGGTTCCCACTGAGAGGTTTTTTTTTGCTCTCTGCTTCCCCTTCCCCAACTTTTCTATTACTTCGCTACAATTCACCCTTTATCATACAATTAATTTAAAGCATTTTGTCCAATTTGAGGTAAATTCATGCCCGATATTGTCGATATTGCCGTCAGCAATGACTCCTTTAAAACCCTTGTCGCAGCGGTGCAAGCGGCGAATTTAGTCGAAACCTTAAAAAGTCCCGGTCCTTTCACCGTTTTTGCTCCCACGGATGCCGCCTTTGCCAAACTACCCCCCGGAACCATTCAAACCCTGTTACAAAATATTCCTCAATTGGCACGGATTTTAACCTATCATGTCGTTCCGGGTAAATTGATGCAAGCGGATTTAGCAAAATTAGAGTCAGTTACCTCTGTAGAAGGGTCTCCGATTTCTATAGATTGTTCCGATGGATTTGAAGTCAAGAATGCCACAGTGGTTATGGCTGATGTGGAAGCGGATAATGGGGTGATTCATGTGATTGATAACGTCATTTTAATGGGATAAAACTGAGTAGCAATAACCGGCGGTTGTTACCATCCCGCCGGTTATTGCCACTTATCGATAATCCTGACTCTGAATCTCTCGGATTCGGGATTCAGGACGTTTGAAGCGATCGAGTTGGCTTTCAAAAAACCGCCGATTTGCCATCAAATGCTTGGGATTGGGGTCATCTAAGGGATAGAGTAAAGCAGTCCGTAACGCTTGAATGACAGCGGAAGTGACACAATACATCGATCGCTGGAATGTAATTCCCAACTGAATCAACATATCATCCTCTCCCCGGCAATATTGGCGATAATAATCTACCAAATAGGGAGGGAGGAAATGGAGCATATCCTGCATTAATAATGTTGGGGGAATGCCTGCGGTTCCTACGGGAAAGACATCGGCATATAAAATGCCATAATGGAAGTCTTTCTGCTCATCCGGCACTTGTTTGGCTTGAGCATTATAGGATTTCGTACCTCGGAAGGGTGCTGTGCGATAAAAGACAGCTTCGACGTAGGGTAATGCGGCTTCATATAACCAGGTAAAGCCTTTAGATTTGGGGATAATTTCGTAAACTTCCCCGCGAATATGAGCGTGATGGTAAATCGGACGACCCGCAATGGCAAAGATGCCATTGACGAGGAAATTCATCGCTTCCGGAACGGTGGTTAGTTTGCCTTCATCATACAGATCCGACATTTCAAAAAACACGGGAGCCATCACTTCCCAGAACAATCCCAAGTTGCTATAATAGGAAAGTTGCCTTACCTGTTCTAAAAACATTTCTGGGAACAGTTTATAGAGTCCCAGCATCACGGGATTGCCTTTAAAGTAGGCTTTAATGGCAACATCAGCATTGGCTTTGTACTCATCACTATCGAGATAAGCATCAAATTTTCCCCAACCCATATCTCTGCCATGCCAATACATCGCGCGCATACAGGCTTCGGCAAATTCCATATTAACGCGATCGTGCAACCAGTGATGGAACAATCGGGGGATTTTTTGGTTTAATTCCCCTTTTTCCATAAAGGCTAACAGTTCCGGATGCGCCGTTGCCTCTCCCCGCCAAATTCGCAAGTCCGCATCATCGCCAGCATAGTGATTATGCAAGTCTAAATACTCTTTCGGCAGGAAGTATTTGAAGAAGTTAAACGGTTCTAAAAACACCTCTTCAGCAATATAAAGCAAATCTCGCCAGTAGAAGTCCATCGGCACCGCGTAGGCTTTATAAATGCCGATAATTTGCATCAAATTTTCTGGAGTATCCGGCAACATTGCGCCACCGGCTTCTAAGCGATGAATAATATCGGCAAATTCATGGGTGGAAGGGGGGAGTTTGGTGGAAGTTGTCGTTGTCATAGTTTGGATATTTTTCTGGAATAACAATCAAAAACAGTAGGTTTTTTTACGTTCAGGGGAATTTGCCTCACATTTAAGTGAACTTCCGGTCCCCTTAAATGTGAAACGAAGCACCTTGAACATAAAAACCCTACTTTTGCAAGGAGGAACTCTCTCCCTGGATGAATAAAGGAGCAAGATGCTCCCACTCCGGCAACAGGAATTATCCTATTCCTGTTAGGGTGCAAAATTGTTCAATTTTTGAGCAATTTGCGCGGAATTAGCGGGGATAATTTTGGCAACCATTGCTGTAGTGGTTGGTTCACTCCAGCGCACTAACCAACCGGGTTGAATGCCTAAGATAAAAATAGTGATTGCTAATACTAATGCGGGAATTCGTTCGGCTGCCAAAACTTTAGGATAATAGGCCAATTTATTATCCAGTTTTCCAAAACAGGTGCGATTGATTAAAATCGCAAAATAAACGGCGGTTAAACCCGAGGCAATAATACAAAGTAAAGTCTGCACTGGGAAGACTGAAAAGCTGCCTTGAAAGACCATGAACTCAGCAATAAATCCCACCAATCCGGGAATTCCGGCACTTGCCATACCTCCTAAAATTAGAAAGGCGCTGGTGAGAGGTAATCCGCGATTGGGATTCATTAATCCATTCAAAACATCCAGTTCGCGAGTGCCGACTTTCTGCTCAATGATGCCTACGATATAAAAGAGAATGGCGAGAATTAATCCATGACTGACCATTTGAGCGACTGCACCGAGTAAGCTGAGGGGAGTTCCAGCAGCGGCAGCAACTAAAATATAGCCCATGTGTCCAATGGAACTGTAGGCAACCATGCGCTTGATGTCCTTTTGAGCGATCGCACTAAAGGCACCATACATCACGCTCACCACCCCAATAATCGCTAACCCAGGACCCACGACTGCCCAGGTTTCTGGGAACAATTGTAACCCAAATCGGATTAATCCATAAGCGCCTAATTTAGCCAGAATTCCCCCTAGGAGAATCGCCACTGCCGGAGACGCTTCCACATAAGCATCGGGTAACCAAGTATGCAAGGGAACCAGCGGAATTTTAATCCCAAATCCGATTAATAGAATAGTGAGTAAAATCAGTTGGGTGGTTAAGGATAATTTTTCCGTGGAAATCGAACCGATATCAAAGCTGCTCGAATGGGTTAACCAAGCAATTCCCAAAAATCCAGCTAAGATTAAAATCCCCGATAATGCGGTATAAATTAGGAATTTCATCGCGGCATACCCGCGTTTTTGCCCCCCCCAAATCCCAATTAAGAGGTACAGCGGAATCAGTTCTAATTCATAAAACAGCACAAATAATAATAAATTTTGTGCGGCAAATGCCCCGGTGATTCCGGCATTAACCAGGAAAATCATGGGATAATAGAGCCGGGGGCGCTCCACGGTTTCACCCCGACCATAAATGGCAATGCAATTGAGTAACGCACTTAAGCCCAGCAGGGGGAAAGATAACCCATCAATGCCTAATTTATAGCTGAGTCCTAACTGGGGAATCCAAGGTAAATATTCTGGAAATTGCATTCCCGGGGAAGCTAAATCAAACTGGGTGCCAATCGCCACGGTCCAACCTAGAATCCCCACAGCGACGGCTAAAGCAATATTTCTGAACAGCGTAGGCGACCCTTTGGAGGGCCAAAATCCAATGAGCGCTGCACCGATAAGAGGCAATCCAATTAATAGACTCAGCATAGCTTTATTCTTTCTAGGTCCTCAAACATGAATCAACAATGGCAGCACCGAGGCCATTCAGGTTTAGCAGTAGCCTGGGTTAATATAGCAACCCTAAATCATTCGGAGAATGGCTCTAAACCTGATGGACTTGTAGTGCAAAAAGCTTTCGAGTGAGGAATGTGCATCACATCGAAGCTGGTTTTTTCTATGGCAAACGGCACGGCAGACGTGGGATATAACCAAATTCTGACATCCGATTTTACCCGAGTCGGTTAGTTGAAAATTAAGAAAATTTTCGCCAACGAGGGCCAAGCTAGTAACATTCCCAGTACAGCCACCCCGAACAGAATCGTGAGGGCATAAAATTGGGTTTGTCCCGAAACATTGTATTTTAAGCTCTGGCCGCTAAATACGGTGAATAGTCCCACTAAATTGACCAATCCATCGACAATATAGCGGTCAAACCAGAACACCATTCGAGAAACCAACCCTACAGCAAATACAATGGTTAGCTTGTACAACTTGGCGGTATAAAAATCGTAAGCAAAAAAGTCTTGGACGGATTGGGGACCAAATTTGACGGGTTTGGAAATGCGATCGCTCATATAAATGAACCCCGCTAATCCACCGCCAACTACGGTTGATCCAATCAAAGCACCCGCTACTGTAACATTCAGGTTAGCCCAATCCGGCAGCAGATTACATTCCATCAAAATTAACGGAATATGCAGGGTCACGCCCATTAAAGCCACCATTGGAATCACCATCGGCCAATGCACTTCAGGCGATCGCACGGTCATCGGTTTCGGTTTCCCGGCAAAAATTAATCCGAACTCGCGAATCAAACTAAATGCCGTTAACCCATTCACCACGACCAACACACCCACCAACTCCGGATGTGCCTGCCACAGATTCTCCGCCATTTTGAGCAACGCCCAGAATCCGCCAAAGGGAGGTAACGCCACTAAACCCGCGAATCCCACGAGAAAGGCTAACCCAGAAATCGGACGGCGAGACCAGAGTCCGCCATACTGAGTGAGGTCTTGGGTAATCGTATTCCAGATCAGTCCCCCGGTACAGGTGACCAGGAGTGCCATTGCCACCGCGTAAGACAGGAGTAACATCAAAGCGGTTTGAGTCTCCCCCGTCCCCACGGCGATAAACATTAACCCCATGTAGGCACTCACGGAGTAAGAGAGCGATCGCTTGATATCAATTTGGGCAATGGCGATCGCCGAAGCCCCTACTGCCGTCACCGCCCCAATATAAATCACCGTCGTTGTGGCAATCTCCGACAACGCCAACACCGGCTGTAATCTAACCAACACCCAGGCCCCAGTTGCCACCACCACGGAATTCCGCAAAATCGTACTGGGAACGGGTCCCTCCATCGCCTCATCCAACCACAGATGCAAGGGAAACTGCGCGCATTTCCCCAAGGGTCCGGCAATTAACGCTAACCCCAACAAGGTTGCAACTTTCGGGTCTACATCAGCGGTTTGCGCCCATTGCGCTAATTCATCAAAATTCCAGGTGCCTGCTAAGGGCAATAAAGCAACTACCCCCATCAGTAGAATTAAATCTCCCACCCGTTTGGTTAAAAAAGCATCTCGGGCCCCGTCACTACCAACGGTTGCGAGAACCACAATCCCACTAATAAATAAGTGCCCAGGGTGAGGATTTCTAAAATGACATAGCTGAAAAATAAGGAATTGCACAAAATCAGGGCGCATAATCCCGCTTCAAATACGCCCAACATGGCATAGAAGCGACCCCAACCCCAATCCATTTCCATATATCCCACAGCAAAAATCTGCGCCAGCAGATTCAATCCCGTGACTAATGCCATTGCACCGACGGTCAAGGCGGATATTTTTAAATCTACCGTTAGGGTTAACCCGGCAGCATCCAACCAAGTCCAAGATATCTGTTGCGCCGGTTGATTCCAGGTGGCTGGTAAAGCCAACAAACTATGACCAAAGGCTAAAAATGTCAGGACTAAATTAATATAGCCCGAGGGTCTCGGTCCTGTTTTTCGGATCGTTCCCGGTGACCAAGCGCCCGCCAGGAGTGCCCCGAGTAAGGCATACCCAGGCACGAACCAAACGGTTGTCAGAAGTAAATCAGCCATCCGCGTTTCCTAATTTGTGTGTAAATGAACAGTCTGCCTTTGATGCTTCCGTGATAAATTTCGCAGAAGACAATCGGCCCAGGCTGGAATAGATTTATCTTTTCTTAATCTTCTTGGGATCAGCGTATCGTTATTCCGTCCCAAAAGGAAGAGACTCCTCCACAAAAATTAATAATTGGTTCTCTAATTTCTGCTTATAGCCTTATCTCCATCGGGCTTTGGGCGGCTTGAGGGGCTGACCAAGGTAACTATTGATTTTAAAAAGGGTTACCATTGATTTTACTCTATGGTTAGTTTAAATTGCCCGATTAATCGACTCAACCGCCCCAGGTTCAGCGTAAAATATAGGGTTAAATTAAAATTTTGATTAGGCTAAATAAGTAATAATACTTACGGAAATTTCTAACTTAAACTCTCCCGAATAGATAGCAGGTGTCTCTAAATCAGACAGTCATACGGAATTCGGTTGCGCTAGTTTATAAAAACCCACACCTTCAAGGGTGGGGCTATACAAACGAAGCCCGCCTGCGCGGGCTAATCCAGAAAACCGACTTTTAATAACTGGATTTGGTATGAATTCTATTTCCCTGATGATTTAGATTCGCTATAGCCGATCCGCAACTATTTATATATAATTTCTCACGTTAGGTTATTGATTTTTCGGACAAGTTTTGACCGGGGCAATCAACAATAATCAAACTTAGTATAACACAAAGATTTTGGCAAGGCGATCGCTCAAAGGGGCCTGAGCAATTGGGGGAACTGTCGGGGGATAATCTGGAGGGAGTCCGATGGGAATGTTAAATTAAAACAGTTGAATTTCCATCTCTGCGTCCGATGGGTAGGCATTCAGTCCCCTGGGGTTAACCCCCAAGACTTACGCCAGAGTGGGGATTTTTCATCCAATCTGATAGGTGGCTTTCATCTACGGCTGTGCCGACTAGAGAAATGATGCGTCAGTCGGGCAACCGGGTCCCTCAACTCTTTGCTCTAAACTCTCAACAGTAACCCTTAACCGATGTTCAGTGCAGACCAACTCCAGAAAAATTTCTCCCAACCGCTCGATCGCGCGGCGATCGCCCTGATTGCAGTCTTGACGGTGGCGATCGCCCTGCTCCTATTTGGGGGCGATAGTACCGCTCCGCGAGTGCGGGAATTTAGCTGGCAAAATCAACAAGTCAGTGCCAGAGATCGCGCCTTTATCATGACCTTCAGCCGTCCGATGGATCGCCAAAGTGTGGAAGACAACCTTATAATCGAACCCCCAGTGCCCGGTAAAATCAGTTGGGCGGGAAGGCGGATGGCTTACACGGTTACCCAAGGGGTGCCTTATGGCATGGAATTTAAACTGCAACTCAGCCAAGCGCGGGAACGGTTCGCCCAACCGGGAAAAGAGGGAACCCTGATTGAGCCATTTGTCGGGGAGTTCACAAGTCGCGATCGCGTCTTAGTCTATATCGGAATCTCCCCGGAAGAACGGGGACAGTTAATCCTGTACAACTTCAGCAAAAGCGAAAAAACGATTCTGACCCCGAAAGAACTGACAGTCCTGGATTATAGACCCTATCCCGAGGGCGATCGCCTGTTATTTTCCGCGATCGACTCCTTCTCTCCCAACCGAGGACTTTTAGAGCAACGACTGTTCAGCGTCACCACCGGCATTGTCCCAGAAACCTCTGACAGACTCGGACGCCGCCGTGACAACTCACCGGGTCAAATCAAACGGATCTTAGGCTCGGACAACTATCAAAACCTCAGCTTTGACCTTTCCCCTGATGGTAAAACCATTTTGGTGCAGCGCGTCAACAAACAGGACCCGGGACAATTTGGACTCTGGAAAATAGAGGAAGGAAAGCAACCGAAACCTTTGGAAAACGAACCGGGTGGGGATTTTATTATTACTCCCGATAGTCAAACCGTGGCGATCGCCCAGGGACAGGGACTCGCCATTTTGCCCCTAGAACCGAAAGCCGAACCTGTCGATTTTCTGCCTCAATTTGGGCGAGTGTTGAGCTTTTCGGCTGATGGAAGCGCCGCCGCGATGGTGAAATTCAACACTGACTACACGCGATCGCTCTATTTGGTCACCACCACTGGGGTCAGCAAAGAACTGCGCCGCATTCAAGGTTCATTTTTGAGCGCCCAATTCGGACCCCAAGGAAACACCCTCTATTGTTTGCTGACGAAATTGGTGGAAGGGGAGATTTATAAAGAAGAACCTTACATCGCCGCGATCGACCTAGAAACCGGGGACCTGCAACCCCTGGTACTGTTACCGGATCAGCGAGAGATTCATATCAGTTTGTCCCCGGATGGGTTAGGGTTGCTGTTTGATCAAATTGTCAGCGTTGCTCCCCAAGCCAATCAAGCCCCAATCGATGCCGTTCGCACCAGTTCCGGGGAAGCGATCGCCAGAAGTCGGCTCTGGTTGCTGCCCTTGGATCCCAGCGCCCCCACCAACCGCCCCTTAGATTACAAACCCGAAGAGTTACCCTTTGAGGGCCTCCGTCCGGGGTGGCTTCCGTAAAACA
Source organism: uncultured cyanobacterium (assembly GCA_963821735.1). Taxonomy (GTDB): domain Bacteria; phylum Cyanobacteriota; class Cyanobacteriia; order Cyanobacteriales; family Laspinemataceae; genus Laspinema. The sequence goes on along the minus strand of CAWGFK010000055.1, from coordinate 692,834 downwards.
AGAGAAAACAGGAGTGGGAGTTCCAACCCTAGCCCTGTCAAGGTGGTAAATTGAATCCCGCCTCATCCGGAGTTTCTTGTAGGGGCGTATTGCATACGCCCTCTTTATCCGTCAATGGAATCGGCGCCTCATCCGGGTTTCTTGTAGGGGCGTATTGCATACGCCCTCTTTATCCGTCAATGGAATCGGGCCTCATCCGGAGTTTCTTGTAGGGGCGTATTGCATACATGAGAGGGCGTATGCAATACGCCCCTACAAATACACCTTGACAGGGCTAGAGTTTCAACTCCCGCTCCTGTTTTAGGGCCTACTGCACCTGCTGACGCAATCGAGACAACTGCTGTCTAGCCTTGGTATGGTTCGGAGTAATTCGCAGCGCTTGGTCATAGGAGGCGATCGCATCCTCATAACGCTCCAACTGCTCTAGGGCCAAACCGCGATTGTACCAGGCACTCGCTGGACCCGTGGATAAACCCCATTGGCCATTACTGTTAATGGCGCTATCGTAGGCGCTGACTGCCTCTTCATAGTCACCGAGGATCAGCAGCGCCGTCGCTTTGTTGTACCAAGCCAGGGAAAATTGAGGCTCCAGTTCGAGGGCCCGGTCAAAAGAAGCGAGGGCATCATCCCGGCGATCGAGTTGCCAGAGCACCGAACCCCGGTTGAGGGCGGCATCTGCGGCTCGGTTGTCCCCCCACTGTCCATTCCCGTCTAAAGCGCGATCGAACGCGGTTAATGCATCCTCAAAGCGTTCCGCCTGTTTGAGGACCATCCCCCGACTCAGCCATGCCAGAGAATAATTCGGACTAATTTCCGTCGCCCGGTCAATCGCTGCGATCGCATCATCGTAACGCGCCAACTGCTCTAACACCATGCCTCGACCAATCCAGGCATCCGCATTATTAGAATTTAACTCCAGGGCACTGTCATAAGTTCTGAGCGCATCTTCATATTGCTTGGAGGACAACAAAAATTGACCCCGGGAGAGTAACGTCTCAATCTCACTCGTCGCCTGTTGTGCCGGTCTTGGCTCAACAGGTTCAGGCTGCATTGCCGGAGTTGCCGCTTCTGGGCTGCTTTCGGGAGTTGCCCTCGGGGTCGATGTAGGGTTTTCAGGGGGTCTTACGGGAGTTGCTCTAGGGGTAACCGGAGGCTGTAGCGGTTCTAGGAGTTCTGGAGAGGTGGTCACCTGTCCAGAATCCATGCCCCCTGTGGGATCATCGGGTATTGCCCATCCGGGTAACGGTATCAATATCCCCGATATCCCCATTGCTGTAACAATACCAAGCCATTTAAACATTGGCTGCATAAATTTAGCCTCCAATAACTGCTGATGTTTTCCTAAGTTTTGGCCGAGATGCCCCTAATAATATAGCGGTTCGCGCTCCTACGACTCTTGGAAATTGCTGGAGCCTCCATTCCCGGGAAGACTTTTAGGGATTTCCCAGGGGAACTATAACTGACAACTTTGCGCTTCAGAAGTGGCCTGTTTGTGATTGAAAGGCCACTTCATGGAGCCAAGAAACCGCCCGAGTGGCATTCAGGGTGAGAGTGAACTCCTCCGGTTCTCTTTGGACTGTATTTTACAATTGAGCCTAGAGTCGGAGCAAATATTTCATCGTAATCTGAACCGTTGTCATTTGTCCGGCAACAAAAAAGGTCGCCTCGCTAAATTTGGGAGCACCCGTCAGAATGGGGGGGTTATTGGAAAATCCAAATCCTTCTTGGGGAATACCCACGGCATTGGTGTTGAGTTGTCCATCGGCGTTTTCATCGTGGAAGAGGGCTACAGCATAGTTGCCTGCATTTAATCCATCAATGCTGAGGGTCACGGGTAGGTTTTCAAGGGGAGAACATTCGGCTTTGAGTGCCTTGGTCCCATCCCGAGGAAATCCTTCACTGCGGGAAAAAATTGTGAAACAAATATTGCCTCGGGGATTGGTGATGCCTTCTATTTGAATGTTGAGTTGACTCGCCGGTACAGCTCGCACCGTTTGAATTAAGGTAAAACTGCTGAAGAGGGAGGCGATCGCTAAAATAATTTTTCCAGGTGTTTTCATGATTTTGATCCGGTTTATGCCAGGGTAAATAAAGGTCCCACTCATCCTCTGATCCGGGGGGTTAATAGGGGCCTTCTAGGGGATGATTCTTGACCTGAACCCCCTGACTTGATCCGGTTTTCGCCTGGGGGAGGGGTGCAGAAACCTCCGATATCAAAGCATTCGCCCCTCGCACCCTACCGCTGCTCGGTGAGCGATCGGTTTAGTTTTTTTCCAGATGCACTGGACTCAAAAACCCCTAATTTTTGGACTGGTTTAATTGTATGAATTTTTATACCAAAATCAAGTGATTTTTGATAAAGATAGAAAGAAGACTTTAAAAACGTCCAGTTTAGGGTATGGAAAGAGACTCTTAAACGAAATATCATCCCCCAGGGATTGCCAAGCCCCTTTTACTCACAAGGCATCAGTTGCAGAGCAAGGTTTAGGAAACATAGAATCCTGACCTTGAATACCTTTTGGTTAGATGCTTTGATTAGATGCTTTGAGCAGACAAATATCCACTTCACAGGTTAGGAGAGCGCTGAGAAAACTGGAAGTTAGGGCTAACTGATGGATGGATATTCGCGTCGAAACCGGGGTGCGGTAAACCAGGGATTAATGGACGGCTAAAGGAGGGTAAACAACCGGGTTTCTGAGCCGCTTTCAGTTTTGATCGCTAACTGGGATTAAGGGGTAATGGATCAGTTTTGGAGGGGAGGGTGACGGTAACGGTGGTGCCGATACCCACTTCACTGGCTATGGCAATCTCCCCGCCATGTAATTCCACACATTTTTTGGCGATCGCCAAGCCCAAGCCCGTCCCCTGAATTGTACCGACATTGCTACCTCGATGAAATGCATCGAAAATTTGGCTCTGTTCGTGGGGTAAAATCCCAAACCCTTGGTCTTTTACGCGAAAAATAGTTACAGGTGAATCGATACTTTTAAAGTCATTTTGGATTAACGATAATGCTCGCTCATCGGTTGTTTGATGGGAATTATAGTAAATCAATTCCAGTTCTATCTCTCCTCCTTTCGGAGAATATTTTATAGAATTAGATAAAATATTAATGAGCATCTGCTGGACTAACCTTCCATCAATAATTACCTCAAAATTATCCCCGTAATGGGTGACCTTGATTTGATGGAGAGAGCCGGTCGGAAGCCGCAACTCAGCAATCGCTTCTTGACAGAGGTTTTTAAGATTCACCGGAGCCGGATTAAACTCAATTTGGCCGGATTCTACCTCATTGATAGACAATACATCCGCAACCAACTGCGTTAGATGAGTCGCTGCTACTTGAATTCGTTCGAGATGTTTGAGCCGTTTTTGCTCATCCCATTTGTGCCAATAACATTCCAGCAATTCTGCCGAAGATAAAATCGCCGTCAGAGGTGTGCGGTACTCGTGGGAGACCATTGTCACAATCCGAGACCTCAATTCGTTGAGTTCTCGTTCTTGCACCAGTGCCTTGAGAATTTCTCGTTCGGCTTGTTTTTCTTGTAAAAGGCGCTGAACCCGCCGTCGCAAGACCGCCCAATGAATGGGTTTGGTAATATAGTCGGTCGCACCCGCCTCAAATGCGCGCTCAACGGAATCTTCATCTTCTAAGCTGGTAATCATTAATACCGGGATCCCTGACCCCCCGGCGATCGCCTTAATTTGAGTACAGCAGGTAAAACCATCCATCCCCGGCATCTTGGCATCCAGCAGCACCATATCCGGTTTAAGTTGCTTGTAAAGTTCCAACCCTTCGATGCCATCGGACGCCTCTACTACTCGATACCCTTCATTGTTCATCGCCCGACGCAGCATCATCCGCGTTGTCCGGTCATCATCTACCAGCAGAATCAAAGGAGAATTGTTTTGAAAATCATTACTATTCATCTAATTTTTTAATAATAGGATATTTAGGACAACCGCACTCAACGCCAGACGTGAGTATCGTCAAGAATAAAACACGGTCACGAATGGGATGGGGTGCCACACTCAGTCACCCAATCCAGAGTTAACTTGGGCCTGTTGCACTTGGGCTGAATCAAACTGTTTCCATTTTGGGGTATTTAGGACCTTTAAACTCTCCATAAATCCGATAGATTGGGCTGATTAAACTCTCGCAGTTTTCTCCGGGTTCAGCTAATCGCTTACCCTTTAAGGTTGGGTGAAAAGATGAGGTCTTTTGTTTTGCGTTAGAACCGAAATTTACAGTTAATTTCATTGATAGCCATGCTCAGATTCATCAGGTCCAAAGCCAGAAAATTGACGGTCCCAGGAAGGCACTGAATCCAGCAACAATCTTTACCGCAGCCGACTAAAAAACGCGATCAGTTGCGTTGCATTAGCAGGGGAGGAGAAAGAGTGGCACGATATCTTATCATTTCTCAAACCCGATGACTTCACTTTTTTGAGAGGGGACAAAACTCTAGAAAAATAGTGCGGTCCGTAAAAAGCTGAGTGGGTGGTCAGATTTAACGGTTCAATCTGGGGGATACTCCCCTGAATCGGACATTGGACCCGAATGGTTAAAGTCGGGTCTTTAACTTCTGAATCAGGGTGAGGAGTCCTGTTCATCCCATCTGGTCCCTCCAGTTCTACTTCGGGTTTCCCCCAGGTTTCAGAGGCAGCCACGGGGCTTTGAGGATGCTGGCCCTAAGGCGGATTGGAGTCAGCCTGGGCGATCGCCATCCTCTCTCGTCGGGGGGTTTTGAGAATAACCCACTCATGGCCCCCAACCCAGGGGCAGGTCCCAAGACTCGGTTCAAGGGATAATTGTTAGGGAAGTCTTGGCCGCAGAGCAGGCGAGGAAAGAGAAAAACTCTCCTCATATTATCTCTGGAATTGGCGGTATTGGCGAAACGGATACCCCACAAGCGATATAGCCTTAAGGAGCGATCGCCCACCCCATTTCCCCGCGATCGGCCAGAGGTACTGCCTTAAGGGTTAAGTTCGGAGCATCCCGTTTGGATACCTCCACCCTTTTCCCTCAAAACTGCACAGGAACCCTTGTGAAGCAATGGACGGGAGAAAGTTGAGGGGGAACCCCTGTTCCACCCCTCATGTTTGCCCCATTGCCGGATCCCAAGGCCGACTGATCCCGTGACCGAATCACCAGCGACGAATTGTACTTCTTCCTCAAAATGCTACGCCTTGACCCCCTCCTTTGTTATAACCTAATCCCCCAAAGGTAAATTTTAAGCTATCGTAAGGTTTGAATATCATCTTGACTATTTTTGGTCAATGTTTTTTGGGGAGTGGTCTATTTGCCGAATTGCCGATAGAGTGCTTTATTCCCTAACTCCCCCTCTATCTATTTTATTGAGAAGTCCTTGCTCTAATTGCTACTGAGCCACTCCCTCTAGTAGCAGAGGCTGGATCTGTTGTATAGTCAGCAATACCCTTCGCGATTCAAGATCCGCTAAACCAGTGGAGGTGGAGGGAGTGACAACAGCACTCTAGGTAGGGTCTAAAGGAGGACGTCCCGTTTCCTTTGAATTTGCCTCATTTGTTGCCAATCAATCATTTGGGCAATACTCTATAAAGGGATTATAGTGGATCCTTGAATTCACCCTGATTGGCTCAATCAAGTTAGACCCTCTATCTGACTCATCATGTCAGGCTGAATGATGACTCTTAACCTGTTCACACCAGCACAGTTGTAGCTATGGCCTCTGCCAAGATTCTTGTGGTTGATGACGATCCGGCGATCCGGAATTTAATCCATCGCTTTTTAAGTAAGCAAGACTATCAAATGGAGTCGGCTGAAGATGGAAAAAAAGCGCTCGAACTCTTCGAGCAATTTAATCCAGACTTGGTAATTCTGGATGTTAACTTACCCGATACTACGGGGTATCAGCTTTGCCAAGCGATGCAAAAGCGCACGGGTGTTTTCGTTTTAATGCTGACCAGTCGCACGGATGAAGCTGATAAAATCCGGGGATTTAATTTAGGTGCAGATGACTATATTACCAAACCGTTTAGTCTCGTCGAACTCGGGGCTAGAGTCGGGGCGCTGTTGAAGCGTCAACGGGTTGTCCAGGTTGCAGAACAACCCTCCGTTGATTTCGGAACGATGAGCATCGATCCCGTGCGTCGCGAGGTGACTATCTCTGCTCGTCCCATTGTCCTAACGGCCCTTGAATTTGATTTACTCTATTTTTTGGCCTCTCATCCAGGCCGAGTTTGGCGTAGATCTGAACTGCTTCAAGAAGTTTGGGATTATGACTATGTGGGGGATCAGCGCGTGGTGGACGTGCATATCGGCCAAATCCGCCGCAAAATTGAAGGGGATGGCATCTATCCGAAGCTGATTCATACGGTGCGCGGAGTGGGGTACAAGTTTGAAGCTCAAAGTGGTGATTCCGAAGATGCACCGGAGGAAATCTAGTCCAAATTTAGATGTGATCGTTGCTCATTTTCAATTCATTACTTATTCGGGACTCAATGGCGTCTGTACGAAAAACAAACGCCTTTGTTCAGGGGTCCCCATGTTGGTGTATCGGCTGTTTGAGTTGCTATAGAGGGGCCTAGGCAATCTCGCCAGCTCACACCATCTCTGTCTGGTGTTATCACTACACCGCTACCTGTAGGGAAACAACCGCAAGCATCTATTGCATTGATTGCATCTATTTCTGATCTGAGGGGGAGCTAATTCCGATGCAGGTATGGACCCTCTACAATCCTCGCTCCACCCCCCGGCAGCGTATATTGCTCAATTTCACTGGGTTGAGATGGGATGGGGGCGATCGCCGCGATGCATCTGGATGGCTTCACGCTCTGGTTTGAATGGCCCTACCGTTCCCCTCTTCGCGAGTTACACTCTTTTCTCTTCATTTGCTCTAGAAATGTTTGGGAATCTGGCACCGCCCCTCTCTCCAACGGTTTGCCCGGATTCATCAGACCCCTACCTCTGCGGCAGTCTCTTCTCCCGATCCATCCACCCAGATTCCCCAACCTTTGCCGATTACACCGGATGCTGAAACAGGGTTTCCAGATACACTCTAGCCGCTTGATGATAGTTTTTTGAGGCTTCCGGGGTCCGGTTATCCCCATTTTGTAACAAAAACAAAGACAGGGCCGCAGCAAACACCCGGTCTTGATCCCAGTCGGGGTGAGAGTCTAAATACCCTTTAAGGGATTGATGCAGTTCTTCTGGAATTTCTGCAAGGATGCTGACGTTTGCGTTCATTCTGGAAACCTCCGTGCGCGTTCCGCGTAGCTGTTGACGTTTTACCAATCCCCGCCCGCTTTGATTCAAGCTGGCGTTACTCTTCATTCGGGTTGCCGCATCCCACTTGATCTAGCTCGTTCAAGCTCGTTCAAGCTAAAGCCCTTTGATCAAAATGCGCGCTGCTTGTTTTCAAAAGCGGCAATGATGAGAAACCCTTTTGTTTTAGGTTGGCCGTTTCATTGTGCGCTCAGAAGGGGTGGAGTTGTCAACGTTGCGAAATGTTAAGATTTTCGGTATAGGTCCCTTAGAGCCACGAGAGAATTAGGGTTACAGCCATTTATTGTTACACAACTTTACAAAATTTCCCCAGGCGATCGCCCTCAGTCATTTTTTGACCTTAATCCCCAGTTCAACCAAAACATGAGAACTCGACGGCGATCGCCTGGGGAAAACTCTCCCTAACCTGTGGAAAACCTCAGATAACCTGTGGAAATCTTTGTGGAATCTGTGGGGAAAACCAGCCGAAAAAATAAGAATTGCAAAATTTTAGCAATTTTAGGGAAGTTAGAAATTGGTAACTGAACACTATCAATCTCCACTCTATACAGTTAGTGATTCAAAATCAAGTGATTATTAACTGTTTATCTCCTCATCAAATTTTCATCGGGAGTCTACCTAAACATTGCTTAGATTGCCAGACCATCCAAGGTTTTTGTCCCCGAGAATCATCCCATTCCTGACTTCTTTTCCCTGGAGGCCCATCTCCCCTAGGGTGACCCGGGGGATTGTTCAGCGCGCCAGCACTTAGGGCCAGGATTGTTAAGTTCTACTAACTTGGCTTGACGCCTAAAAATCATATCTGTAACAATTGTTACAGACAAAAATCTTACATAACCCATGTAGGCACAGCCCAGATCTAGCTTTTGAATCCAGGGTGACCTTGAGCATAAAAAGGAAAAAATTATGAAACTTGACCTAGTTAAACAAGAATTGGAAAAACTCTATTTGCGATCGCCGGAATGGATCCCCACCTCCCAGCAAGAAATCCTATGGCAGGAACCCGAAGAAAACACCTGGGTGCAATTATTAGAACAACCCAGCGAATACAGTGCAGATCAAGCCTTACTCCTCTGTAAATGCGGCGATCGCCAGTGGGTAGCCTGGGTCCCAGAACATGGTGAGGTGATCTTGCATGAAGGCCAATTTTATTGATTCTGAATAGGGGAGATGGGGGAGAGACGGGAGAGACGGGAGATTTTTGTAGTAACGACTTCAGTCGTTTCTTCTCCCCTATCCTCCCCATCCTCCCCATCCTCCCCATCCTCCCCATCCTCCCCATCTCCCCTTACCACATCCCCGCAGCGAGTCCATAATGCACCAATAACCAACTCAACCCGGTTCCCACACCGATGCCTAATGTGGCAACCGCGAGATGACGAGCGATCGCACCGATGCCAGAGTTTTTCCGTTGAATTTCCTGTTTTACGGTACTGCTTAAAACCAATCCCGTCACGCCAACTTCTGCCAATTTCCCCGCCATTCCCGTCGCCACTCCGATCGCCACAAAAGATAGACCAAAAATTAACAACGGCAGTAACACCACCATCCGTTTAAAACCTGCCTTAAATAGCTCTAATATCCCAATGCCAATGCCTCCCATTGCCATTGCTGCGACAATTACCGCTAATAATTTCCGTTCCGGATGCTCCAACCAGGCAATATCAACTAGGGTAAAAGACCATACACCTAATCCGACTAAACTCGGCGCAACCAACCATTTTCGCGAAAATTCAGCCACCTGCTCGATCGCCGGGTCCTGAATTTTCTCAGAAAAGCCTCTACCGGATAAAACCACCAAGGGAACGGCGATCGCACCCGCCACATAAGGCGACAGAAAAATCAACGGAACAGCTACAGTCGTTCCAAACAGGATAACCGGGAACGGCACAGCGATTTTTTGTTTCCAATTGGCGATTTTCCCCGGTTCTGGACCTACTAATTCTAACGGAACTTCCCGAGGGGAAACTGACAGAGAAACCGGGATAATTTGGGTTTTATTCGCCGTATTTGCGTGAAGTAAAAGATTGCGATTGTAATCTTGACTAACGACTAAATTTGTGGTATCAATTTTAATTTCAAATTCCGTTTCATTTCCCTGAAACTTTGCCGGTTTTATAGAAATCCAATCCGGCTTAGTCTTCGGATTATTCGCGTCGGGAGCAATTTCCCAACGTCCGGCTAATACTGTATCTTCCACCGGATTTTTGACCGTGAGAGTTTGGGTGAGGGTTTCTCCGGCTTGGGTGCGTAATTCCAGGCGAGTTTGGCTAAATTCCGCTTCCGGTAATACCCGGCATACCGAAATGGGAGTCAGTGCCTCTAAAGCTGCTGCCGCATGAGAAAAGCGATCGCCACTATTGGGTTCCACCATTTTCTGTAACCAGTGAATAAACTCGTCACTCAGATGGGGGACCAACTCTGCAAAATTGAGGCGATAGCTACTATCAATTAAGCGGTTAATTTCGCTCGAATCCGTTTGGGTGAGTAAACAAATCAGGGTCACTCCTAACCCATATAAATCAGACGCTTCCGTGAGTTTAAGATTGAGTAATTGCTCCGGTGGCATGAAACCGGGTGTGCCAGAAACCACACTACTTTGCGCCACCTCACCGCCACCGATGCGGGCAAATCCGAAGTCAATGAGGTAAATAATATCGGTGCGATCGCCCATTAAAATATTTTCCGGTTTGATATCCCGGTGAATCACCCCCGGAACCCGGTTTTGCAGATAGACCAAAATTTCCAAAACCGCCAAAGCAATCTGTTTGATTTTCTCCGGGTCCAGACGCCGAAAAACCGCTAAAGATTGGGCATTTTTATAGTCATGAACTAGACAAAATCCCTCCGAGGTTTCAAAAGAATCCAGATAGCGAGGAATCCCCGGGTGACTCAGACCCTGCAACACTTTAATTTCTCGTTCATGAGCTTTGTAGGCGGACCAATCTGCACCGGGTTTGGCAAACTGAAATTGTTTAATCACCACAGGTTTTTGAGTTTTCAGATGGGTTGCCAAATAGGTCGATCGACCCCCGGCATAGTTATGACCCAAACTCTGAAGCACTTGATATCCGTGACTAGAACAGTCCGGGAACTGAGGCGAATTAGAACCCGGGGTGAGGGTTGGACTCGACCCATTGGGGTTCTGGGATGGGTTATCCTTGCCCTTGAGGAGAGAGAAGAGACTTCCGTTTCCGGAATCTCCTGCTCCCTCCAGTCCCAAGGGGGCTTTATTTCCGGCAACCCGTTGGGAGAGTTGTTTGTAACCAGGTTTTCACGACTTTTTCGGCCATCATGTTGACTTGAGCAGCGATCCCTTTCTATTCTAGGGGATGGCTTTCCCCACCTGGGTGAAAATAGGGTAAAATTCTCTAGGAGATGGGGAGTCATGGCCTGAAAGACAAGATTGGCCCGTCAGGGGCTAGAGTCTATGCCTATTTCAGGTTATTTAGCAGGTTTGAATGAAGGAGAGAAACACAATGAATTTTGACGATTTTTGGAGTCTCGAAACAGTTCGAAATTACAAAACGGAAGAAATTTTTCAAAAGTTAAACGAGTTTGGGTATTACCCTGACAGAAGAAGAATTTCTGGAGCAAATTCAGTCTTGTTATGGAACATCAGACTTAAAAAAAAATGGAAATCTCTGTATGAAATTTCAGCCCAAGGAAGAGATAAAGATTTTGTGTCTCTAGGGGCACTGTTTTATGGGAAAGATTAGCCCCCGATTGCTTCAGTTCGGATCAACTTTATGTTGCGATTGAAGAAGGATTAGATGATTTAGAGGCGGGAGAAAGGCGAAAAGCCTGCGACTTATGGCTAGAATGCTGGGCAAAATTAAAAGAGAGATTTATCCCAATGGGTCTCTCGTTTGCAGAGGTGGACAAAAAACTTAATGGATGTCTTTACTCCGTTTCCGGTTGGCTTTTAGAAATTCCAACGAATTAGACAAATTCGGGACAAAAAGACCCAGTTATCTTCAAAAGAAGATTGATTATTGTGAGATTTTTCGAGGATATTTCCTGATGCTGATGATAATCTGTTCTTCAGCTAACGATGCTAGAGGCAATGAACTCTATTTGAATTTGGAACAAGTGGAAGAGGGAGATAAATGTTACGATAATTCTGGCGAAGCGGTATCCGGACAATGGATTTCCTTTATACAATTTGGGGAGGGGTATATTGGGAAGCCTGATTGTTGTCCGCCATCACGAATTGATTTTGACAAAGCAGAACAAATTTATCGGATGGGATTGACCAATTTATCCCCAGATTATCAGATGATTTTTGCAGGAATTGAAAGCATTAGAGAAAGAGCGAGTAAAAGCTAAGCGGGGAGGAAGAAAACAAAAGGGAAAAAAGTGAAAAAAGCAACAGGTAAATAATCGGTTTGAGGTCGTGAGTTACGCTGTTTTGAAGCGAGATAAAGGCAGTCTAAATCATCTGACCCAAGAAATTAAGGAGTGGGAGCATAGGATTTAGGTTAGCTCGCTTGATCATTGTTCCAACAAAAAATAGCCCGCTTGTGCGGGCTTAGAAAAGGAAGGCGAACTTCTCCTGTTTTTTCCAGGGGTTGGTTTAGCGTCTCATGTAATTTCTTAAGCTTCCCCGGATTTCCCGCGCATCGCTAGAGCTATCGCTGGCAACGGCGATCGCAGCTATCAGTTCTCGTCCACTTTCAATACACATAATTTTCGCTTCCAAGTCGCGGGTGTCGCCCACGATTAATTCATTATCCTGGACTTCCACATTATCCAACCCGGAGGATTTCATCGCTTCAACCGCTTGTCGCACACATCCGTCCTGGTTTGTGGTATTCATACGGACCCAAGTCAAGCGCAAATTGTGGTCCGCTAACGAGGGTGTAGCCCAAAACAGGAGACTCAAGCCTACAGTCGTGGCGATGGTTTTTTGAAGGGGTTTCATCATAAAAGCTAAGGTTAAAGTGTCCAAGTAACTATAACGCTTTTTCGTCTTTTAAGTTCCTCCGAGGGGAGAAAAAAGAAGGCGTTCGATAAAAAGAATAACTCGGTCAGGGGACAGTTAGACGAGGAAGCTGTGAAGTTCTGACGAGTTTGGGGAATTCATCAACCGTAGATTACCACCCCAATGGGGGATGAAAGCTTGAGACATTAAAGTTCAGCTAATTTTGGTTAAATGTTATCAAACTTCTCAGATTTACCCCTGGAGAAACGGGGAAAAAGAGGCAATCCGCTAATTGTTGGTTTTAGCTGTTTTGTCTGAAATTTCTACCGCTTTATGATAGGCGCGATCATAACAATCCCGGGCTTCTAAATAGCGATTTAATCGCGACCAAGCAATGCCTTCCATTTCTAAAATATGAGGAGAACCCATGCTATTGGGACAGAGAGCAAGGGCTTGTTTATAGGCAAAGATTGATTCTTCATAGCGTTCAAGGGTAAAGAACAGTGCACCTAAGCCATTCCAGGCTTGATAACGGGCGATCGGATTAGCGCTGACTTCTAGGGCCTTGCGATAAGAGGCGATCGCCTCTTCGTAGCGATGCAACCGTTTGAGGACCTCCCCCCGTTGCTGCCATGCATAGCAAGCGGTGGGTTTTTGGAGTAAAGCCAATTCATAAGCGGCGATCGCTTCGAGATAGGCTTTTGCTATCCGCAAGCGATCGCCTTCCCGCTTCCAATATTCATAATTTTGTCCCCCCTCTTGATGTTCTGTTGACCAACTCTCTTTGTGATTTAACAGGGCCTGATGCCTGTTCGAGTTGGTGAGATTGATCTCAGGTAACTCATGAAACGGTTGTTCTTGCATTGGAATCTCCTAACCGATCAATTCCTGGAAAAGGGTCCTTTCTATGAGTGAAGACCCACTCAGAATCCCTTCGATACCTACCGCAACGTTTCAGGGTTGAGATAGAGTCGGTTTGCTAAACCTGTTGTTCCTTAAAATAACTCACTTTATCCTTATGTCAGGATTTCTTAGTAAATATTTTATACTTAGCAACATTTCCGTTATATTACTTAACGTTACTTCACCCTAATTCATGAACTTATCTTCACAAATCTATCCTTCCCGGTCCATCGGAATCATGACTCAATTCTCGGTTTGTATCTAATTTTGATGACATCCAACGGGCAAATTTCCGCTACAATCAGGAAACTGCTAGGGTTGAGCATCGCCAAACCCCAGATGCCAATCAGCCAGTCAGACCGGCCAAAACCCAGGAAAGCTGGCGAGGCGATCGCCCCTCAAGACTTAATGGGTATCGCGATCGCAGCCCGGTCAACCCTGACCCACCTCTGAAGGGGCGATCGCCTCCAACCCAGTAACCCAGATTGTAAAGTGATGTTGCGAATCTTTCAAAAATCTTTAAAAATCTATTAAAACAGAAACAGCATATTACTCTGATCTTAAATCTATAGTTTTCGAGGAAACCCATTAATGAATAACCTGAAAAAATACCGATTGGTCTGCACCCTAACCTTTGGAGATATCTACGGACAAATCATCATTTGGTTGATCGTGATTTTCCTGAGTTTAGCCTCCGCCCTCGCCTTGTGGAGTACCGCCCGTCAAATCTACGCCCTCGCTACAGTGGGTTTAATCGTCGTCCTCTCCCTGCCTTTTCTCCTGTTTGCCTTCGTCACCACCTTGCTCAATCACATCGAACTGAACCCGGTCGAAACCTCTGCAGAACCGGCGGAATCAACTTCTAGAACTGCTGCACCCAACTCGAACCCCGCCCAAGCAGCCAGTTAGCCCCACCGAGGGAGAAACCGACTGCTGAACCTGAAAATCTTTAATGCGGCCCTGTTCATCCTCAACCCCGAATCCGCGATCGACTGAGCGATTCTAAAAAATTCCCTCCTCAAAGGTAGGGAATTTTTTTTTGAGTGGGAAGATAGATCCAGAACCAATCCAGAACACCTTTAGACCCCATAGATCCAACGAGAGCTAAGAGAACCATGATAGAACATGACGTCATTATCGTCGGGGGCGGACTTGCCGGTTGTCGCGCCGCAGTGGAAATTGGGCGCATTAATCCCAGCATCGATGTCGCCGTAGTCGCCAAAACCCATCCCATTCGGTCCCATTCCGTCGCCGCCCAAGGGGGAATCGCCGCCACCCTCAAAAACGTCGATTCCACCGATAGCTGGGAGGCCCACGCCTTTGATACGGTCAAAGGGTCCGACTATTTAGCCGATCAAGATGCGGTAGAACTGCTCACCAAAGAAGCCCCCGATGTGGTCATCGACCTCGAACACATGGGCGTCCTCTTCTCCCGCTTACCCGATGGGCGGATTGCTCAAAGGGCTTTCGGGGGCCATTCCCATAACCGCACCTGCTACGCAGCAGATAAAACCGGCCATGCCATGTTGCACGAACTGGTGAATAATCTGCGCCGCTATGGGGTCCGGGTCTATGAAGAGTGGTACGTCATGCGGTTGATTTTGGAAGACGGACAAGCCAAGGGATTGGTGATGTACCATATTCTCGATGGTCGCCTGGAAGTTATCCGCGCCAAAGTGGTGATGTTTGCCACTGGGGGATATGGACGGGTGTTTAATACCACCTCCAATGACTTTGCCTCTACCGGGGACGGGTTGGCGATGTCGGCAATGGCGGGGGTGCCATTGCAAGATATGGAGTTTGTGCAGTTCCATCCGACAGGACTCTATCCCGTGGGGGTGTTGATTTCGGAGGCGGTGCGTGGGGAAGGGGCTTATTTAATTAACAGCGAGGGCGATCGCTTTATGGCAACCTACGCCCCCAGTCGCATGGAATTGGCCCCCCGTGACATTACCTCCCGGGCGATTACTCGGGAAATTCGCGCCGGACGAGGGGTCTATCCCGATGGCCGTCCCGGGGGCCTTGTGTCTTCCTGGACCTGCGACACATGGGACAGGAAAAAATTATGAGCCGGATCCCCTTCTGTTGGGAAGAGGCCCATCGGTTGTTAGGGGTCGATGCAGTGTATGAACCGATGCCGGTGCGTCCCACGGGGCACTATTCAATGGGAGGCATTCCTGTTAATACCGAGGGACAGGTGCGAAGCGGTCCCGATGGATTGGTGGAAGGATTCTTTGCGGCAGGGGAATGTGCCTGTGTGTCTGTACATGGTGCCAATCGCCTGGGGAGTAATTCCCTGCTGGAATGTGTGGTGTATGGGAAAATTACCGGGGCGGCGATCGCCCGCTATGTGGAAAACCGCAAATTGCCGGACCTCGACGATCGCCCCTATCTCCAACAAGCTCAACAAGAACTGCAATCCCTAGTTGATCAGGCTGGAACCCTCCGGATTGGGGCCGTTCGTCAAGGATTCCAGGATGCCATGAGTGACCATTGCGGCGTGTTTCGCAGTGATGAACTAATGCGGGAAGGGTTAAATCAATTAGAACAGTACCAGCAGCAGTACCAGCAGATTTATTTAGACGATAAAGGCAAACTGTGGAACACGGAAATTATTGAAGCGTTAGAATTACGCAGTTTAATGGTGGTCGGACAATTAATTTTAGCCAGTGCACTCAACCGCCAGGAAAGCCGAGGCGCTCATTTCCGCGAGGATTATCCCGATCGCGATGATGAACAGTTCCTCAAGCACACTTTGTCCTATTATTCTCCTGCCGGTGTAGATATTCGCTATCGACCCGTGACGATTACTCAGTTCCAGCCGAAAGAACGGAAGTATTAAGTCCTAGCCCTGTCAAGGTGGTAAATTGCATGAGGAAAAATCGTTGTTTGTTGTAGGGGCGTATTGCATACGCCCTCTTTAACAGTCAATTGAATCCCTCATCGTTGTGAATTGTAGGGGCGCTTCTCGTTTCGCCCTAGGGCGTATGCAATACGCCCCTACAAATACACCTTGACAGGGCTAAAGTATTAAGCCCTACCTCTGAATTGGAGGTGGCAAAGAACTCAAAATCCTTGAACATTTGTAGGGTTTGACTGATCCGGTTTTAACAGGACCTTCAATAATTTAAGGGTCATCCCAAATCCGGGTATCAAAATATGATTTGTAGGGGCGCAAGCATTGCGCCCCTACTTTGTAGTTATCCCGTCAGCCGTGAATCGTTTACCGATTAATCAACCGAGAAGAAATCCTCTTGACCCATCAGAGAAACATCCACACCATTAACCATTGCCAGTAAGTTGTTACCGGCATAAATTAATGTGCCCGTATTGCCTTGGGTTAAGGTTAGGTTCTCGAAGGCTAAACCTTCTGCCAAACCAATCAAATCTTCCCCATCGGTAAAGTCAACAATTAGATCGGTTCCGGCATTGGGACGGATGACAAAGCGATCGCTACCGACACCGCCTACCATCGTATCGTCACCCAAATCACCTAACAACCAATCATTGCCATTACCCCCGATCAGGATGTCATTACCATTGCCACCCCATAGCACATCATCACCGTCGCCACCGTCGAGAGTATCATCCCCTTGGTTGCCATAGAGGAAGTCATTATCGGCGTCACCAGAGACGATATCGTTGCCTAAATCACCGTATAATTCATCAGTGCCAGCGCCACCTTTGAGGGTATCGTCATCTTGACCTCCATGTAAGACATCATCACCATTGCCACCGTCAACCCAGTCATTTCCTTGGTTGCCATTGGCGAAATCGTTGCCATTCTCACCGAAGATCACATCATTTCCCAAGTCACCGTATAAGCGATCGCTGTCATCGCCACCGAGGATAGCATCGTCATCCTTGCCTCCGTGAACCCAGTCATCCCCGGCACCCGCTTCGATATAGTCATTGCCTTGGTTCCCCTGAATCGTATCATTGGCATCATTGCCATACAGATTATCATTGCCTTCCAACCCTTGGAGAAAGTTGCTGCCAGCGACACCATTGATCTCGTCAGCAGCGTTAGTACCGGTGAGATTATCCAGGGAAGTTGCATCTGGATTGGGTGAGACTTGAGGAACCGTAAGATCGGCGATTTCGGGAAACCCAGTATTGAGAGATGCGATCGCCTCAGATGGCAACGGTAATGGGGTGATCACTGGTGCAGGAGAAATCAAGGGACCGCCTGGATTGGGGGAAGGGGGAGTTGCACTGGAAATCCGAGTCGTCAAATTTTCGCCGGTGTTATTCTCCACCACCTCTGCAATGGATAAATTGCCTTCCCCTGCGGCAAATAGCTCGTCAGTGGTGGTACCGAGGGAAACAATTTGGTGCCTTGCGATCGCCACATTGATATCCGTCTCCCCATTTGCCACAGCATCCGCCTTTTGCTGATTGGCTGCCGCCATCACCGTAGCCGCATCCGCAGCCATCTCCACGATCCGATTCACATCCAGAGTGGGGTCAATGGCAGCCACATCTTGAGTCGCCGATTCGATTAGGCGTTGCAGTTGTTCGGCAGAGTTTAAATCCAACGTATTTTGGGAGAGAACCTCATTCGCCAAAGTATCGATAACCGATCGGCTAATTTGAGCTTTCTCCAAACTGGAAGCGCCATCGAGTAACGCCGCAGTCTGAGTGACGACATTTTGCACCTGGACCATTGCCAGATTCGTCTCGACCCCGCCAGGAATTCCTTCTTCCGTCGCTGCGATCGGGTCCAACGTAGACAAATCCACATCATCCGGTAAAGATAACGCTTGTGTGACCTTTTGATTCGCTGCCAATGGCGACAAACCCTCATCGATCGCCTCCGCCACCAAGCTAGTTAAAAGACTGACCACTTGAGAATCCGGTGTCGCTGTAAGCGGCGTTTCCAACGGTAAACCAGTTGCCGTATCAATCCCGCCGGTAATCACAATGTGACCTTCTTCCGGGTCGAGTTCCCCATTACCATTGGTATCGAACGCTTCCAGAGATGCTTCAAACTCAAACAGACCCTCTTCATTCGTGGTCGAAGTGGGTTCGTTTTCATCGCGGACGCCATTTTTATTGGCATCAAAGAAGGCATCAGCCCCAGCAATATAGCCATCAATTGCCCGACTTATGATAGTCACAGTAACCGTGATGATCGACCGATCAACGATCACAGGAGGGCTAGAAATATTGGTTACTCCAGTAGTGGCATAGTTGATGATATTCTGTCCCACCAAGCTATCGCGCCAATCCTCACCAGAGGAAATAAAGTCATCCCCCGATGGCGCTGTGCCAGTGGCTCCCGAAATTTGGAAAATGATATCGTTATAGTCGCGATCGCTAAAACCATTAATCGGCCAATCCTCCCAACCAAACGTATGACCCTCCCCGGTGATATCCACCATCTGAGTAGAGAACGTCTGATTGGAAAAGAACGGAAGGCTCGATCCATTGAGGAATGGAGTCCAGTTAAAAACATTTTGCACCGTGCCATGCGGAACCAGCATCATGGCAAACTCTGTATCCCGGGGTCATGGCAAAATTCTCAATGCCCCGATACCAGCCGCGATTCAACCAGTCGAATTCCCGTCGACTTGAGAAAATATTTCGCTGAAACGAGCCCCGATCCCAAGCATCGGAGATGACCACATGACCTTCGTTGCGGCTGAGCGCTCGTCGGGCCGCCTCCTCCATGTACGCGCGGGAACCCACCTGCAGGTTTTCCATCCCCTCAATACTGAAGAAAGCCAATTCTCCCTCATAGTTACTGCCGTCAAACAGGAACTCCACATTAACCTGTCCATCGTCACCGACGACAAAAACACCAGGGGGAGTTGGATCTGGAGTTGGGGGTGGAATTGAGTGTCGTCATCATCGCCGTGTCTTCTGAGACAAAACCATCAATCACAATGGCTTTACTGCCAGCGATCGAGTTGCTGGAACCCAAAGCCGGAACGGTTAACTGGGCATTTTCACCCAATTGGTCTTGAATCGTAGCCCCATTCAGTGATAAGGCAGTATTGGAGAGATATTCTAAGTCAGCAGAACTGTCTCCCGCTTGCACCACATAGTTAAAGGTGAGAGTATTACTGCCGCTACCACGGTCGTAAATCGCATAGCGATCCGGGGTGCCGGTTTCGAGTTGCAGGCCAGGAGTACCCGTGACGTTAACAACTTGGTCAAAGGTGACGGCGATCGGGATAGTTTGTCCGACGCCATAGCGACCATCAGGGGTGGTGGCAGTGACAGATGTCACCTTGGCAGTCTGGTTCAGGAGGACCGAGAGGTTGTTGCTGCTGAAGTTCGTCGTCACTAAGTCATCCTTGCCGTCCTCATTGAAGTCTCCCACATTGAGTAAATACGGACTGCTTCCCACGTCGAAAGTAGCTGGGGAAGCGAAACTGCCACTGCCGTCTCCCAGAAGGACGGAGACGGTCTCGTCCAACTCGTTTGCCGTCGCTAGGTCCTCGTTGCCGTCTGCGTTGAAGTCTCCTACCTTGACCGCAGTCGGCCAAGTTCCTACGGCAAAGGTAGTTTGGGTGAAACCCCCACTCCCGTCTCCCAGAAGGATGGAGACATTGTTGTCGAAGGAGTTCGCCGTCGCCAAGTCGTCCTTGCCATCCCCATTGAAGTCTCCCACGGTAATGGAACAGCGGCGAACTTCCCACGGCGAAGGTGGTTTGGGTGCCGAAACTGCCATTGCCGTCTCCTGGGAGGACGGAGACAGTGTTGCTGTCGCGATTCGCCGTCGCCAAGTCGGATGTGCCATCCCCATTAAAGTCTCCGATGGTGAGGGCAACCGGAGCAGATCCTACGGAGAAGCTCGTTTGCGGCTCGAAACCGCCACTGCCATCTCCCAGGAGGACAGAGACGCTGTAGCCGTCCCGGTTCGCCATCGCCAAGTCATCGTTGCCATCCCCGTTTAAGTCTGCCACGTTGACGGAAATCGGAGCAGCTCCTACGCGGAAGCGGGTTTGGGTGCCGAAACTGCCACTCCCGTCGCCCAAGAGGATGGATACAGTGTCGTCGAAGCCGTTCGCCACCGCCAAGTCGAACTTCCCATCCCCATTGAAGTCTCCCAAATTGACCGGAATACGGACCGTTTCCCGCAGGGAAGGTGGTTTGGGTGCCGAAACCCCCACTCCCGTCGCCCAAGAGGATGGAGACGTTGTTGCTGTTCTGGTTCGCCACTGCCAGGTCATCATGGCCGTCCCCATTGACGTCTCCAATGGCGACGGATTCCGGCCAAGTTCCTACGGGGAAGTTGGTGTAAGTGCCCAAACCTAGGGTGTGAGCGTAGGTGGCGAGGGTGTGGGGGGAGAAGGGTGAGGAGTTACTGGGGCTTTGTTTTTTGTCCTTTGTTTTTTGTCCTTTGTTATGAGTCCCATCACATAAGACCCATTCCCAGTTCCCATCTTCCTGTTCCCACTGGGGAAACATTTGTTGCAGGGTCCAGGTGCCGCCTAATGCCGAGTTGCCGGTGGGGTGGGGGTTGGCGTAGATGGCGATCGGGAGCTGTTCGTGTAGCTGCTGGAGAAACTGCTGTCCTTCGATTCCGGCAGCGACTTCACATCCGTAAATGTAGAGTTGGTCAAGGGCCCACTGTTGCAGTTGGGGGGCGTAGTTGCCCAGGGTTTGACGGTTGAGGATACTGTTGCCCAGGTAGAGGGTTCCGGGGGTCCCGTGAGAGATGATGTGAAGGCTGGAACACCCTGGGGAGAGGATTTCGGTAATTTGTGCAATGCCGTCGCGATCAGGGTCGAGGATATGGACTTCGCTTGCAGGGGCGATACCTGCGGCCAGGGTTTGGTAATCGTCCACCTGGGGATCGATAATGACCAGTTGTCGGGATAAGAAGCTGAAATTGCTCGACCCGACGCGATCGAGTGTTTGTACAAAAGAACGGGAATTATTTGTCATGATTTTAATAGTGAAATATTTCCTCTGGCTCTCGATCGCCTTCACCTTTTTGAAGAAAAGAGGCGAATCGTCACCGAAGAAGGTACCCCATTCTTCTATCTTTTTCTGCTGGAGGGTGTGATCTCGCTCACAATTTTTTCAGAATTTTCTCTCTTGACAAAATATACAAATAGTGATATGTGCGATGCTTTTTTTCCGTATTTTCATGGAGAGAGCCTCCTCGATCGCCTCTCCATCGGATGAATTTCCCCAGTAGTTTTATGTAGAGAGGTCGATTCCCGATCGCTCCAAAAGCGAACTACCCTGTAGCAGCCCTTAACAGATCTAACATACGGCTTACCGGGTGACAAGAAAGCTAGAAGCTAGACGGGATAAGGGACATGGCTTTTAACCCCCTTCAATAAAAAGGCGGTTTATGGGGGTTAAGTTTCATCAAAGTAACACTTAAATCCTCTTAGGGAACTCCAAAAAATAAAAAAGCCCAAACCCTTCCCCTGAAGCAATTGTAGGATGGGCAATGCCTAACCTACTCACCTACTCCTAGAACTCCATTTCACTAAAGGGTCTGAGTTTCTTGATAGACAATCACACAGTTACGACCTGTTTCTTTGGCTTTGTACAACGCTTCATCGACTTGACTGATCAGATGGCTGATAGAGTGACTACCCCGGTGAAATTCAGCAACTCCAAAACTAGCCGTTTGATGACCCACTGTGGTAAACTCATGGTCAGCAAACTCTTGACACAGTGCCTCAGCTAGAGCCGTTGCCCCGGATAAATCAGTGTTGGGAGTAATGATGAGAAACTCTTCACCCCCCCATCGCCCTAAAATATCTGTGTTCCGGAGTCTTCGATTCAACAGCGCCACCATTTCAATCAATACAGAATCTCCCGCTAGATGCCCAAAGGTGTCGTTAATCTTTTTGAAGTAATCAATATCACAGAGAATGAGGCTAAATGGCTGTTGGGAGCGATTGAAAAGAGACTCCTGTTGCTCCAGGCATTTTTCAAGTTTCAGGCGATTGAAGCAGCCTGTCAAAGGGTCTGTAACTGATATTTTCTCTAGCTTGCGATTATAAGTTTGTAGTAAAGATTGGCGATAAAGAACAAACGCTAAAACGGCGACCCCAATTAACAAAACTCGCCGAAGGAGCCGATGATCGACCCCTTTTTCATATCGGACAGAGATCCAATCGTTGATGATGCCTTGTTTAGCTTTTTCATCGATAGAGGCGATCGCTTTCTCAAAGATACTCAGTAGCTCAGGGTCATCATTGCGAACGGCCATACCCAATTGCCAAGGTCGCTCAAATCGTCCTGCAATTTTCAGGGAAGGATATCGTTTCTGAATAGCATACGAGGTCGTGGGTAAAACATCGACATACCCAAACAAATTTCCATTTTCGACTTGTTGTAAACCCTCGTCAATGGAGGTTACCTCAATAATTTGCATATTGGGGTATTGAACCCGCAAAATTTCTGCAAAAGCGTAGCTCTCAACAATCCCAATGTTGTGATGAAGAACATCGGTAATATCGGCAATAAACGGTTCCTTTTCTCGGGTAGCAATCACTAACGGCAATTCCAGGTAGGGGTTCGTGAAGTCAGCATATTCACGTCGGTCTGGGGTGGCAACAGCTAGGGATAAAATATCACATTGGCGTTGTTTAAATTGCTCAAAACTTTCCAGCCAAGTCTGGGTTTCAACCAGGGTAATTGGAATTTTAATCTGAGCATTCAACAATTGAATGAAGTCTGCACTCATCCCGGTATGTTGCCCATCAATGATTGCCTCCAGAGGCATCCAACTCGGGTCAACACACATTGTGATCTGACCTTTATTTTGCAGATATTCTAATTCTTGTTTCGTAAAACCAAAGCTGGCGGTATCGGAAGCTAAGTACCAGCGCTGACGCAGAGTGGCATACTCCTGTTCTGAAACGGCTGCCATAGCCTTGTCTAAAATTGATTTCAAAATCGGGCGATCGTTGCGGATGCCTAAATATTGACGGGCATTGGAGAAATAAGGATTGCTAATCAGAGGACGGCTGATTAAGTCTGTCAAGAAATAGCGATCGATATAATAGTTAAAAGTGGCATGACTTTCTAAAGCCGCATCGGCTCTCCCCGCTTCAACCTGCTTCATCGCATCCAAGGTATTGTTGGTCAACAGCAGGTTAATTTCAGGATAGTGTTGGGTTAAGATTTCTTCAAAAAAGAAACCTCGGACGATCGCCAAGTTTTTTCCTTTAAGCTGTTCAAGGTCAGTATAGTCTTCGCCATCTTTACGAGTCAACAAAGAATTAACTAAGTCAAATACATATTCTTCAGAATAAATGGCGAATTTCTTCCGCTGTTCAGTGATTACCATGTTGGTAACTACATCAATTTCTTTTTGAGCCAACAGGGTCATAAATTCATCCCAAGTTGGACCCACCACAAATTCAACTTCAAGCCCGACTTTTTGGGCAATGCGCTGAATGTACTCATTGCTGAATCCTGTGGCATTACCATCCTCGACAAAGTTATAAGGGGGCCAGTCTGACTCGGCATGAACTCGCAGAACTGGATTAGCCTTAATATACGCTTGTTCTGCTGGGGTTAATTCAACGGTTGAACGGCTTTGTGGGGCTAAGGGTTCACCCGTTTCTTGGGCGACTCCAGGATTCCAAGCCAGCAGTAACGTTAATATTAGGCTTAACAGGCTTAAAATTAAGTGATGGAAATTCAATTTGCAAGCCACTTTAATTTCTTGTGGTGGGTTTACCGCATTGATTCTTAATCGACTTTTTGGCTTCGGATAGGGCTTCTCTTAAGGCTTGTCAACCTAAACTAAACTATAGACTAACAAACAGCGGGCCATCACCATCCCTAGGGCTTCTATCCGTTCGGGATTTTTTAGAAGATGCCATTTTCACCTATTTTACCTCCGGAATGTAGGGTGGAACTACAAGAGTTAACGATTCAATCATTCTCCGTAGAAATCAATCACCCGAATGTTGGCAATTTTTGAGCGGTTGCGGGCCAGAAATTCTTGATGATTGGGATGGGGACCGTAGATATCTAAATCGGCATTTTTAGAGAGTTTCACATAGAGTCCGAGGTCATAATCTTTGAGATGAACCTCGCGGTCATCTCGGGCTTTGGGTCCTAATGAGACTTCTAAAACACCGGGGATGGCACTGATTAACCGGCGGTTATCTTCAATGGTTTGCTCAATTTCTTCTGGGGTAACATCGGGCTGGAGTTCAATTAAGACAATATGATGAACGGGGGGTTCTGAAGGGGATGGGGGTTCGGGATTACTGGCGATCGCCACCGTCGGATTCATCTGACCCAGTTTAAACGCCGCCACTATTAATAATCCACCGAATGAAGTTAAGGGAATTTTAGGCACTAGATTAACCTCGGGATAGGTTCCTGGGGACAGGGGTAAAAAAAAGGGGAGAGGCGACTGTTGTTGCTTCTCCCTTTTCCGGATTACTCAGCTTCCGGTTCCGCTGTAGAATCGACTTCCGGTGCCGCTTCCGGTGCGGGTTCCGGTGCCGCTTCCGGTTGCGGGGTTGCCGGAACTGCTAGGGGAACTTGTTGCGCTTGTTGCTGAATTTGATCCCGGTATTGCGGGGGTGCTAATTGAGCCGCTGTTTCAAATAGGGGTTTAGCCTCAGCCAATTTTCCTTGATTTTGCCAGACGATCGCCTTGGCATAGATGGGACGAAAATCCTCCGGTTCAGATTTCATGGCTTCATCGTAAACCGCGATCGCCTCTTCATACCGCTGTTGGTCCGCATACACCTGGCCCAAAATCACCTGGACCGAAACCACATCAATGCTTCCCGGCTGAATTTGATTCGCTTGGGGAGCCGTTTTCAGGGTATCCTCAAGTAGCCCGATCGCCGCTTCCGGGCGGCTTTCTAGGAGCAAAAGATTCACATAACCCTGGAGGGCATTAATATTACCCGGTTGGGTTTCCAAAATCGAGCGATAGACCGTCGAAGCCCCATCGCGATCGCCGATTTGTTGCTTGCCTTGAGCCAAGCAGGACCGCATAATCCGTGCGTTCGGGATTGAGGGCCACTAATTTTTCCAAAGCTGCGATCGCCCCGGGGATATCTTGTAACTTGAGTCGAGTCTCCAACAGTCCGCGCAGGGCCGTCTCATTATCCGGTTCCCGCTGCACCACTAATTCATAACCCCTAGCTTGAGCTTCCAAATCCCCCTGCTGCGAATTTGGGGTCGTGGTTGGGGTCGCTGGTGTATTAGACGAAGTGGTTTGTGCAGCTCCCATCACACCATTGACAATCGGCGTAATAATTGGTGCAAGACCAATTCCCACAAAGGCAACGAGCCCCAGTATCAAGACGTACAACTTCCATCGCCCCAGCTTTTCTGACACTATAAAACCTCTAACTCTATTCACATTTTAATCAACATCGGCAGTAACCGCAGGGATTTCTACAATTATTAACTCCTTGGAATCGGGGTAATTATTGTAGCTGAGTTGACAGACAACGGCCAACCCAAAATCCTTTAAAAAGTCATGCAGTGGTCCGTCACCCAGAATTGAGAGCCAGGTTATTCCAGAACCCGAGGGAGTAGCGATCGCCCCTTGATCCACCCAACCCAAGCGAGAAAAGCCGACTCAATGCTATCTTGATCAGGAGTGCGTTTTAACACCAATCTGCATTAAACAACCCTAGTTTCCGGCATTACGCCACGAGCAAGCATTGACAGAGCGTACCCCAGATCGACTAGATTTGACGGGTATGAATGCTGTGCGAGCCAGTAAAAAGCAGAAACCATGCGGATTTGGCCCTAGCATCCTTGCATTTTAGGTAAAATCAGCAGCCTGATGGAAAGCAAGCCCCTATCTTTCGATAGTGGGTGGGTTCCTCCCTTATGTTAAGTCAGGATGCCACGAGCTTAATTCTATAGAACCTGTCAAATTCAGGTTTAGAATCATAAAGCGTTTTTCAAGTTAGCTGTCACCGGATGTGTCTCCGCCGCCAGGAGGTTTTATGAATTCCTCTCCCAATCAACTCCCAAACTCCGCTAATACTCCAGAAGCAGGCCAGCCTGATCCTAATGTTCAGGCCACCCCGCCCGACTTCTCCACGAGTCCTCCGACAACATCACCGGAACCGAAATCGGTCGCCGAATCCAAGAAGCCGCCCGACTCCGAGGCGGTGCCGAATCATTCGGACGCCACAGTGATGCGGCCTCATCCG
Source organism: uncultured cyanobacterium (assembly GCA_963821735.1). Classification (GTDB taxonomy): domain Bacteria; phylum Cyanobacteriota; class Cyanobacteriia; order Cyanobacteriales; family Laspinemataceae; genus Laspinema. The sequence continues at coordinate 666,613 of CAWGFK010000055.1, read as the reverse complement.
ATTCCCCTGCCTTCTGAACCGAAGCAATATCGGGCGATCGGATTGGTCGCCGGTCGCTATGAACCCTCGGAAGAACAATTCACCCGAGGAAATTTGATCACCCCAGAAGGAACCGCAATTGATGCGGTTTTACTGGGTAAAGTGATGAGTCTGGTCAAAAATCATCTCAGCGATCAAGAAAATCACCTCTGGGTGGTTTATCCTCGCACTAGACAGAAAGAAAAGACCTTGCACGTCCAAATTATGGGGGTGTGGGAACCGGAAAAACTGACCCCCGCCTCTTCAGAATCCCCGACCCCGACGACCGAAGCGACAGCGACGGTCACCGAGGAGTCATCTGAGACGGAAGAACCGGGCGAGGTCGAGATTCAAGATGGGTATTTTTCCATTCGTGGCGAGGTCATTTTTCAATCTCAGGACGAGCAGTATATCGTCGTTAAAATCAAGCAAAGCCCGAAAGATTCTGACACCAAACCTAAGTTTTTCAAGTTACAGCTTGAGGGGACTTTACCTGGAAAAGCCGTCGGTCATTTCTGGGACCTGCACGTGAAGCGTCAGGAAAATTCCCTGCTAATTGAGCAGGGGAACGACATGGGCTCAATTGCTCCTAAAAAGAAAAAGCCCTTTAAAGGGAAAGGGGGGAAACCGGGCGGCAGCAAGCGCCCCTACAAGAGTTCGGCACGCCCAGTTCCTAACCCGACGGTTCAGCAAACCGCTACCCCCCGAACCGAACCGCTTCCCAAACCCGTCAAGCGGAATAAACCTAAAAATCAGGAATAAACCGTTGCTCAGGGTTGAGGTTGAATTCCTTCACCGGAATTCTGAGCTGTGCACAACCCTCCGGGTGGATTATTCTAAGCTGAGTTGAGAGCCCCACAAATTTTGGGGTAAAAACGAGCGGTCCATCGCCAGGGGGAAGACGGGTTCGGTTAGGGTAAACTCCCCGGATTCGATCCATTGCTTTAATTCCAAAGCAACTTGACGGGAAAAGAAGATACTGGCTAGAGGTGCCGTCCGCACGGGTTTGCCTTCCAGGGTAATCCGACCCGTTTTAAGCTGGGCGTAGCTGACTAACCCAAAGGTTGGACGAACCCGACGGGGGATGGAGAAATCCACAATCGGGGCCACTACATCTTGGTCTTGCACCGCACAGTGCAGGACCACTTGCTCATTGAGGATGGGTAACGGCACTCCGACGCCCAGCATTAACGAGGGACCGTAGTTGTGGAAGTAGCACCCCCGCACCCATTTTGGATTCATCTGTTTGGCATCTCCAATTAAGGCTAAGGTGGCCGCAGGGCCAATGGGTGTCTTGTTCGGTAGGCGTTTTTGCTTGGGAAAGTGCTGAGTCCCTTCCCAAGCAACATAGCCAATTCCGCCTCCTAAAAAAATCCGGGTTCCCGGACCAATGAGGTTGAGTTCCGGGTCGTTGAGCAGGGGCGAAATCGCGCCCGGGTTGGAATAGACGGCATTCCCGAGATGGGGTTGTAAGGGACCGAGGTAGGTAAACAAGGGCCGATCGCCCCCATTCACGCCTACAATAAAATTTTGATATAAGTTCCGCGGATTATATAAATAAAACTGGTTAATGGTGTCCTTGGTCAGGGTAGTTTCAAAAGAGGCCCGAGGATAGCAATCCGTGACTTGCCCGATCGCCCGCAAATGAATCGGTTTCCCGGCAATTAAATCGGCGATCGCATGACCCCCACCCCGTTCTCGGATTTCCTCTCCATCTTGAGCTTCCGCCACTTCAGTCGCCCCTAAATACAAATCCACCGCCCCAAACCCCGAATAGGCAGGAACTCCATCTAACCAACAGCGCCGAATTTTAATCGGGGGGTCCGTATGTCCCAGGTTCAGAATTGCCCCCGATGACTCCATCGGTTCAAAGGTCCCGGTTGTCACCACATCTACTTCCTTGGTCACCGCCGGGATGCCCTTTTCCAGAACCCGCGCTTTTAGTTCTTCTACAGTCCAGACGACCGCTGTTTTTTGGCTAATTTTGTCATTAATTTCGGCAATCGTTCGCATAGCTTGGGTTCTCTAATATCGGGATTCATTCGGAGAAATTTTTGACAATTTTTAACGAATTCCTCTCTGAATTACGGTTAGGTTTTTAGGGTGATTGGGACGAATTTTAAGATAAAAATTCGGGTAAAAGACAACGGTTTACAAGAGTTTAACCCTTATTCCGGTTGGGGTTGTTCTTGAAACTCAGGTCCCGATTTGACCTCGGGGGGAATCAGTGAGTGATCGCTGTCCTTGGGGCGATCGTCCCAAGGGTCATAGTCTAGGGCGGATAGGTCCTGACTCGATGGCAACAACGGCACTGATTCGGGTTCAATTGGGGGGTCAACCGGGGCGATCGCCTCCAAGCGTCTTGGGCGTCTGGTTGCAAAGGGTTTACGCCATCGGTCTAATATATCTTTCACCAACGTTTCTTGCAGCCAAACCTGAAGCACTAAGGTTAAAGGCAGGGCTAGAAATAACCCTAAAAAGCCAAAAATGGAAGCAAAAAAGACTTGGGCGATTAAAGTGACCGCTGGCAGTAAAAAAATCTGCTGGGCCATTACATAAGGAGTCAGGACATTACTTTCTAACTGCTGAATGAAAATATATAATCCTAGCACGGCTAGGGATTTCCAGGGTGCATCCAACAGAGCGATCGCCATTGGCGGAATGGCACTTAAGGCCGGTCCAATATTCGGGATAAAGGTTAACAACCCCGCTAATACCCCATTCGCTAAAGCTAGAGGAACGCCCAAAATTAAGAGGCCCAGCCAGCTTAATACCCCAATCACCATCATGTTAAACAGAATGCCAATCAGCCATCCGCCTAATGCCACATCGCAGCGGTCAAGAATTCCATCAACCCGCCATCGGTAAAACGAAGGGAAGATGCGAACAAAAGCACTCCGGTAAGCTTGAGGACTGCTCACCATCATTAAGGCTAGAACTAAGACTAATAAAGAGCTTAACAATCCCCCAAAAGTCCCGCCCACAACTGCCCCAGCGCCTCCGACTAATTGATTGGCCAGGGGTTGAAGTTGTTGAACGATACTATTAACATCGGGTAAATATTGATTTAACTGCGGCGGGACTTGGGTTCTAAATTGATAAATTAAATCATTAATTTCTGCAAATCCCAAAGTCAGGAGTTGAATGAGTTGTTGCAACTGAGTGACAAATGGGGGTACAATCAGCCAAAAAAAGCTCACCAAAACCAGGAGTAACAAGAGGATGGAAATCATGACGGCCCAACCGCGTTTGATGCCAAACCATTGCAACCGGCGAGCGAGTCGATTTAAGGCCGTCGCTAGGACAACTGCCGCAAATAGCAGTAATAAAATTTCTCGGATTTGCCAGAGAATATAGCAAGAAATAAAAATGGCTAATAAGCCTATCCATTGACCTAAATTCACTGCGATCGCTCCCATCTAAGCTATTTCAGCTAACCCCGCTTTGTCTCGACCCTAAATCAGGGGTTCCCGTCTTCAGTAGATTGACCCCGGGGATTGTACTCGATACTCAATATATAGCCTCAACTGGGTCTTTTTGTCTTACCCGCGCTCAACTGCCTGATCTCATAAGGCGATCGCACCACAGCCTCCCCTCTTTTAACTCAAAAAAGCCAATCTGTCCCCAGTCCCCTTAATTCTGTGGATCCTGGAAATACAGTCGCCAACTCAGGACCCCCAAGACGATCGCTGTCGGTGTACAAACCAGGAGTAAGGCGATCGGTGAGGTCTCTGGAATTGCCAGCAGAGGACCTCCATATTTGATAGCAGCAGAAACGATGGCTGAGGCCACCATCACCTTGACGATAAATATAGTATTACTATCCATTGTGATTTATGACACTTGAAAAACTCAACCGAACCCTTTACACTCAATAAAAAAATCAGCAAAAGACAGAATTGAACTAACTTTCTCCATAGATCTTAGATTACAGTCGATCCTTGCCGTTAATCCTCAAAACCTAAAAACCGTGGCTAACAAAACTGGACCTTCGCCCGTTCTTTATTTTGTCACTTTTCTGATTCTAGCCGCAGTCGGTTACTGGTTCTTAAGTTCGGAAGAACAAACCGCGCAAATCACGCCTAATGGTGCGATCGCCCCGGAAACTGAGGCCCCTGCGACCTCCGCCCCACAAACCGAGGCCCCTCCAACATCAGCCCTGCCCTCGGCCCCCCTGGCATCAACCCCAGCGAGAAGTGATACCTTTTCCCTGCCAGCATCAGTCCCCGCGAATACCTCCGTCAGAATTGACGGTTCTACCAGCATGGTGACGATTAATCAGAACCTGAAACAGGGGTTTGAGAGACAATATGCCGGGACCAACATCCTCGCCGTTGCCAATGGAACTGAACGGGGAATCCAGGCCATTCAGCAGGGAAATGCGGACTTAGCAGCCATTTCGCGATCGCTGACCCCCCAGGAAAAAGCCCAGGGATTAGCAGTCGTGGCGATCGCCAGCGATCGGATCGCCCTCGTCGTCGGCATTGAAAATCCCTATACTGGCGGAATGACTCAGGAGCAAATTCGGCAAATCTTCCAAGGACAAATCACCAATTGGCAGGAGATTGGCGGACCTGCCGAACCCATCCAAGTCCTGAATCGCCCCAGTATCAGTGGTACTCATCAAGCCTTTCAGGAGATTGTACTCAATGGAGGCAATTTCGGGAATAGTCCCAACATCACCACCCTTCCCCGAGATGAAACCACCGGAATGCTGCGACAACTCGGACGCAATGGCATCGGATATGCCACCTTCACGCAAGTTGCCAATCAGCAAACCGTCAAAACTCTCCCCATTGATGGCATGATGCCGGATCATCCCAATTATCCCTTGCAGCGCGTCTTATCCTACGCCTATCAGCAGCCTCCCAACCCCGCAGTCCAAGCCTTTTTAGGCTATGCGATTTCCCCCCAAGGACAGCAGGCCATGCTTTCTGGCAGCAATTAATGGTTACTACGAACACCGGATAACGACTGAAGTCGTTACTACGAACATGGATTAATTCAGGGAATACTCCAATGTTTGTAGTAACGACTTCAGTCGTTTCTTTAGATTCTGTGTTTCAAATTTAGTCTAAAAAACGCGACCCTCACTAAATCCATTTTGGATATAGTGTTGAGTTGCTGCAACTAAATCATTGCCAAAAGCCGACCTTAAATCCTCATAAATATTCAGATAATTGACCGGATTAAACACATTGGTAACTCGCCCTTCCGAAGCTCCAAAAACAACATAATGCTCCGTGGCCAACTCGGGATTAAGCCCAATCACATCAATCAAATCCCCGTAAGAAGCCAGATATCGCAGTTCATCAAACGTATCCAACGCTCGATTTTCTGCTATCCCAAATGCCTCATAATGTTGAGTAGCAGCGGCCAAATTATAGCCAAATGCAGCAATTAAATCGGGATGAGACGCCAAATATTGAGCCGGGTTAAATTCAGTTTCTCCAGTAATCGTGTCTCGGAAAGTAGAATTGGGTACGGTTGCCAACCCTTGTAAATTTAACCCTGGATTGCCTCCAATCATCCCTAAGCTAGTCGCTTGACCATTTGTCAAATCAATGGAATAAAGCATCGAGTTGGCAACGGCAAAGGCCGCATTCTCCCCGGCCATCCCTGAAACAATATCAAACCCTGCCAAATTACCAAAATCAACCCCTAAATTCCCAATAGTAACCAGAGTTCCATCATTAGGGGGATTTTGCAGTAACAGCGTATTCAGTTGAGGATCGATATTGTAGAGTTGGGTTGAAGTTGTTCCGGCAAAGGAATTGGTATAACCCGAGGCACTAATGGTCGGATCAACGGCTGCATTGGGGTCGCCTGCTGCAAATGCTAGAGTGCCATCAACAATGACGGCTCCAGTATCAACATTGATGCGGAAATTTTGGTTATTCTCCCCCACTAATCGCAGGCGATCGGGAACGGGATTAAAGTCAAATCCCGAAACAGTTCCCCCTTCAAAGGGTTGGGATAGGGTACTGACTAATGTGGCCGATACTGTGGCCGGAGTCATGGTATTATTCAATGCTCCATTGGCATCAATGGTGAATCCCAAACTTTGGGGGTCAATGGAGTAAATATTATTGGTGGTTGTGATGCCATAAATCAAACCGTTGGCTGGTCGGGTATCAATTCCTAGTAACGTTCCTTCGATTCCGGTTACCCCCACGGAGGAAATCTGTGCGGGATTGTTAGAGTCAAAAGCAACTAGGGTATTGTTGTCATTTAAAGCAATAAAAACGGTCATGATTCTTCCTGGTTCTTCTGTTTAATGGTCGGAACTTGGTTTTATCCCCTGAAAGGCCCGCATAAACTAGCGGATTATGACATCGTAATTACACATTTCTATGTTTTCGGGAAACCCGATAGATGTGTTTTAAGTTGATTTCTACCCCGTTCAGACTGGGTTTAATGCTGTTTCAAATCTTTCCCCGTTCAATCCTGCCTTGAGGTTTGTCTCCTTCAATCTAGGGTTAATCTAGCTAAGAGGGTCTCTTTTGTCAGGAGCGGTTAAAAAGTGAATCATTTATGTTCAGGTTATTTAAGTTACTTCCTGAACTGAATCAAATCAGCTCATTTGAGTGAACTTCAGTAAATTAACCGCCAAGGGAGAAGACTCATCTAAATTTTAGCACTCTCCCAATGAAGCGTGAGTGAAATGAGAGTAATAATCCGTCCAATCATCAGGTTTTATCCCACAATCTTTTGTCAGTATCTGACGGGAAATTACCCATTTTAGGGCTTCTGGAGACTATAAACCGAGAATCCTGACAACCGGCAATTTACACCCACGAAGTCCTGAGAGAATGGGGTGTTTCCGTCCTTTCTTAGGTATTTTAGGGCATCAAGTTCATGATCCTGCTCAACGGAGGCACTGTTTTTCAGTGCGAAGGCTGAGGTTCCAAATTTAACGCGATCGCTGACCCATTGCCCCTAATAGTATCTCTTATAAGTGAGAAATATGGAGGTTTTAGTGATTTAAGTTGACTCAGTTAAGTAGCTGTGGCGGTCCAAAAAGGGCGTTTGAGTAGCGATTAAAAGCTGGGTTTCTTTCCCCAATTTCTAAATGAGGCGATCGCCTGGATATCAATACCTCATACTATTAATGCTGTTGGAGTTATCTCCGGTTTTGTTTTGACTGCTGACTTGTCTCTCAAAAAGCAGTTATTTTTCGGGGAAGACTTGAGAGGAAAATTTTTATATCAACTTATTTTTAGACGCTTGTAGAGAACGCAATTTTTATAAGATAATCTAAATTTAGCCGTTTTTTTCAGGGATTTCAGCCTCAAATAGCCGTTGTAACCAGTCCGCAAAAACTTGGGCGATCGGTGACTCCCTCTGCAAAACCCGCGCCGTAATTGCCTGTCCCATCGGCATTCCTGGAGTCTCCTGCCATGCCAACCAAGTATGAATCAGCGCCTTTGCACGATGAATTTCTCCATATCGGTTCAGTCCCTCTCTTTCAATTTCCCTTAAAATCTCTTCCGCTTTCGGACGCAAATTATCATCTTCTGGCATCAACAACGCTACAAAATCCTCTAACATTCCCGGCAGTTGATTATCCGGCATCACCCAAACTCCCACCCGCTTTAAATAAGGATCTGCCGGTTGATAAATCCATCCCTCTACCAATGGCGAATTTGGGATATCTGCCTTGGGATAATCGCTGGCAATCAATCTATCTCTAATCGATTGCCATCGCGCTGCTAAATCTTGGTCCGCATCCACCACGATTCCCAAGGTTTTTAACTTCTTTTCATTCAATAGTACAGGTAAGACAGCCAAAAGGGACTCAACCCCTTCTCCTTTATCGGGTGGCAATTCCACCGTAAAAGTTTCTGGGATATTGATATTGTTCGCATAAGGCCCAAATAACGTGCTGGTCATTTTTTCCTTCTACCAATAGCTGTTGAGATTAGTCGTTATTTTTAGGTTTATTCACCCATCATCTTACCTCAATTCCGTAATCCACTGCTTTTTCTAATTGCTCGGCTGGATAATCAATAGCACGAATTAATTCACCCCGCCAATCCAGTCGAAATAATTTTCCTACCTCACTCTCTTTAGCTTCGCTTAACGCTGCCGCAAAACCCCTCACACAATCCCAACTATGAGTAGTGGCAAAAATCTGGATATTCAATTCTTGAGCAATTTCCATGAGTAACCTCCACATATCTGCCTGAACATCATAATACAATCCGCTTTCAATTTCATCGACGAGCAAAACCCCATTTTCCCAGTACCGCAGCCATGACTAGATTTAACATTTGTTTCATTCCCTCTCCCATGCTTCCCAGAGATAACGGGATGCTCTCGTCCTCTCAGTTTGACTGAGAACTCCACTGGCAGTGGTTGTCACCTCCAATAAAACTAAATCGTTCAATGTCCGGTTCTAAAATTCGCAATGCTTTGATGAATTTTATCTTCTTTTGGAGTTAGAGTAATCTCATCCCACATTTCCGCTATAGTATCCAATTCGTAGCCGTTCGATGTCATTAAAATACTGGGTTCATTTGGTACTGATAGGATTTTGCAGGACCAGAACGAAGTTAACCCCCGGAAATTTGTTCAAAGTTATTCCCTTGGCGTTGATTTCAGCTGCGTGATGAATTGTTTGCTTGTCTTGAGTGTGGGATCCCAATAAATTATAATTGTTTATGCTAATTGATCTTTTCATGAACTCAGCAAGTTTAATCTCTCATATATTCGCGAGTGGGATTAGGGTTGCAGTGAAAAGGATTAGGAAATCATCGCTTTTTGATTCAATGTACAGGGCGGACTTCGACTTGGCAATATTTCCTGGTAAAATAAAGGTTTAATTTGATATTGTATGCTCTTTAGGCTCATCACTAATCCGGCTGTCCGGGAACCAGGAGAATCTGACCTCTATGGACCTAGAATCTCCTCAAAAACCTCATTAATATTGTCCGGATTCACTAACAAATGAATCGCTTCTAACAAGCTGGTTTTGCCACTATTGTTGGGACCGACTAGCAGGTTGACTCGTGCTAGTCCGTCTATCTGAAAGTCTTTGAACATTCGATAATTTTTAAGGCTGATATCGCGTAGCATAAGGACCTCTAAGTTGTTGATGTTCTTCTATTCTAGTTTAGGAACCGATCGCCGATTCGATCGCCCCTTCTGCATCATGCACGATCGCCCGTAACTCCTCCAACATCGGCTGATCCACCCCTTGCCACAAACCTCGCTGATTCGCCTCTAACAACCGTTCCGCCATATCCCGCAACGCCCAGGGATTCTTCTGGTGGATAAATTCTCGCACTTTGTCATCTAACAAATATGCCTTTGCTACGCCCTCATACATAAAATCCTCTACACAATGTGCCGTAGCATCGTAGGCAAACAGATAATCCACAGTTGCGGCCATTTCAAATGCACCTTTATACCCGTGGCGCATCACGCCCTCAATCCATTTCGGATTCACCACTCGCGATCGATATACTCGGTCAATTTCCTCCTGTAACCGGCGAATTTTGGGCTTTTCAGGCAGAGAATGGTCGCCGAAATAGGCCACCGCATCCGTGCCTCGCACCGATCGCACTGCCGCTAATAACCCCCCTTGGAACTGATAATAATCATCAGAATCGAGTAAATCATGTTCCCGATTATCTTGGTTATGTAAGACAATCTGCATCTGCCCTAACCGTTGCTCAAACGCTTCCGGGGCGGACTGTCCATTGCCCATGCCTGTATAAGCGTAACTACTCCAGTTGATATAGGCGCGGGCCAAATCCGCGTCAGTAGTCCAGTTTTGCCCTTCGATTAATCCTTGTAATCCCGCCCCATAAGCGCCCGGTTTTGAACCGAAAACGCGATAACGCGATCGCCGGTTTGCCTGTTCCGGAGTCAACCCCAACCCTTGCCATGTCTCACTTTCTACCTAGCACTTGCGCCGCCAAGGGATTATCCGTTGCCGGTTCCTCCAAACTCGCCACCGCTTCCACCGCGCGATCAAACAAATCGATTAAGTTGGGAAAGGCATCCCGGAAAAATCCGGACACTCTCAAGGTGACATCCACCCGGGGACGCCCCAAAACCCGGACGGGCAAAATTTCAAAATCGACCACGCGCCGGGAGGGTCCATCCCAGACTGGGCGCACCCCCAGCAATGCGAGGGCCTCGGCAATGTCATCGCCGCCGGTTCGCATGGTGGAGGTCCCCCAGACGGATAATCCCAGGGTTTGTGGATATTCCCCATTTTCCTGAGTGTAGCGCTCGATCGCCTCTTCTGCGGCCCTCCGTCCAATATCCCAAGCAGTTTCTGTGGGAATTGCCCGAATATCTACGGAGTAAAAATTGCGTCCCGTTGGCAACACTTCGGGACGTCCTCGGGTGGGCGCACCGGATGCCCCACTGGGGATATATCGCCCTTCAAATCCGCGCAACAATTGAGTGATTTCTTCGGAAGTTCGTCGCAATGCCGGAAGTAAACAATCCCGAATCCAATCTAATTCTTTTGCTGTATTAGTGTCGGGTTTGGGGAGAATTGTTTCTCCCGTCGGGTCGATAATTTGGGTGACGAATGCTGCTGCTTCTGCTTCTAAGGAGGCGATCGCATCTCCAACGGTCCGACGAGAAGAATTACCCGTCAATTCCAGTAAAAATTCTGCCGGATTGCTGGTAAGCGGGTCAAAGTCAAGTCCTTGATCCGCTGCTAAAGCGCGGGTCAGTCCAAGGCGACTGCTTCCGGGATGTCTGGCGATCGCCACAATTAAATCCACCAGTTGCCGCCCTTCGGGACATTTCCCAAAAATATGTAGTCCATCTCGGATTTGCGCTTCTTTTAATTCACACAAATATCCATCTAAATTGGCGATTAACGCAGTAAATTCTGGATCGGACTCCGGAGAAGATGAATTAGTCCAAGATGAATTTTTATCCAGATGTTGGTCTTTTACCAGTTGAATCAGGCGACTGCGAATCGGTTTTAAACGAACTGGGTCTAAACTTTGGGCTTCATAATATTCATCGATTAACCCTTCGAGTTGTTGCAGGGGACCGTATAATTCCGCCCGGGTCATGGGGGGAGTTAAATGGTCGATAATTACGGCTTGCGATCGCCGCTTGGCTTGGGACCCTTCTCCCGGGTCATTCACAATAAAAGGATAAAAATGCGGCATCGGTCCCAGGGCAACTTCTGGGTAACAATTTTCCGATAGGGCAATACTTTTTCCCGGTAACCATTCTAAATTGCCATGTTTGCCCACATGAGTAATCGCCTGTGCACCAAAGCATTCTCGAATCCAATAATAATAGGCCAGATACTCATGGGTCGGTTCTAAATCCGGGGCGTGATAGTTTAAACTGGGGTCGATGTCGTACCCTCGGGAGGGTTGAATTCCGATAAAGATATTGCCCAATTGAATCCCGGGAATGGGGAAGGATTGGGTTTCCAAAGTCAGGCGATCGCCTTGCTTTTGTCCCCAGCGATTCTCAATTCCTTGGCGAACGGGTTCCGGCAAGGTTTCAAAATAGGATTGATAGTCTTTCCCTGGCAAGACTTGACGAATTTTTCTCAATCCTTCCCCTTCCGGGTCGTTGGTGACTCCGGCAGTGAGGAGGCGAATCAATTCGTCCCCAGTGGTGGGGATATTTTCGACCCAATACCCGGCAGTTTGGAGGGCGTTGAGGATTTCGATACAACTTGCCGGAGTATCCAAACCGACACCATTGGCGAGGCGTCCGTCTCGGTTGGGATAATTGGCTAAAATTAAGGCAATTTTGCGCTGACTGGGGGGAGTTTGCCGGAGTTTGATCCAGTTGGCAGCGAGATCGGTGACGAAATTAATGCGATCGCCCAGGGGTTCGTACATCACCACCGGGGTTTCCAGTTTTACATGATTTTCTTGTACCGTCTTAAACGATACTACCCGAGTAATAATCCGGCCATCCACTTCCGGAAGGGCAACATTCATCGCCATATCCCGGGGGGAGAGTCCCTGAAAACCCGATTCCCACTGTTGCTGAGTGCCGCCACTGAAAATGACTTGCAAGACGGGGACATCGAGGGTTTCCCAGAATCTTAGGTCCGTAGTAGCACAGTCTTTAGTAGAGGGTAAAGTCTGGACAGCTTGACCGACTGCGAACCCTGTGGTATTTAATATTATCTGCACGGTTTCAGACTGAGGGGGATGCAGATAGGTTAACAGTTCAGTTTGGACATCTCGATCGCGTAAAGAAGAGACAAATACCGGCACCGGGTCTAAGTGGCGATCGCGCAACCCTTGACAAAGTGCATCAATCGGGGCAGTATTTCCAGCCAGGTAATGAGCGCGATAAAATAGAATCCCTACCCTGGGAAAGGAGGGGGATAATTCAGCCGAATTTAGGCCCGATTTAGAATTAACCGATCGCGTGAGATTGAGAGTTGATTCTTCTCGGGTAAACCGTTCATTTGGAAGTCCAACGCTTGCGGATTTCCAAGGATAAAGTCCCACCCGAGGGATTGGGATGGGTGGGGCAGGATTGTATTCTCTTTTTAAACAAACCTGGGCGACAAATTGCAGCGCATTAACTAGATTATCGACACCGCCTTCGGTAAAATATTGCCAGACTTGGTTAACCACAACCAGGGGAACCGAGGAATGACCGATTAAATCGGGGTCACCGGCATCATCGCCGGGAATCACAATCAGGTGAGCCCCTGTATTTTGGACCGTTTCTCGAACGACTTCCAACCCGTAGGACCAATAAGCACGCCCTCCCAGCAATCTCAAGACAATCACCTGTGCCTCGGAGAGGACCTCCATTGCATAAGTATCGATACTGAGTTGCTGTTGCAGTTGCAGCAAATTGACCACCCGCAAATCGGGAAAGTCCGGCGGGAGGTGGGGGAGGGCCTGGGCGATCGCCTGAATATCCGTATCCGCCGCCGTCACGATCGCGATGGGTGCCGGAGTCTGGGAGACCAAAATCACCCCCTCTTCCTGTGGATTCCAACCTCCTGGGGTAGCAGCTAGACGATGCATGAGAGTCTCCTGAAGCGATCCAAGTACAATGGCACAGTCCATCGTACCAAACCCTAGGGCAGAACCGACCCCAGAACTTTTTGGAGGTCAGGACAGCAAGGGGAAGACCACCGGATTTCTTGATAAAATCTCTGCTGAGGTTATAGCGAATCCCTGTCAAAATCCTGGGGTTTTGTCCGGTCTATCTCATCCCCATCCCCATGTCCTAGAGGGATTCATCCCTCGCCCCGGGATCAATCAAAGGAGCGAGTCCCTGGCAATTTTTCTTAAGATAGAGATGACTCTATGTTTATTATTCCGAAAAAATACTGATATGGATTAAAAGTCAAACAGTCCTCTATTCTAGGTTGATCTTCTTAAGAAAAGGTGAAGACTACAAAAACCCCAGAATTTCTGACTCAAAACTTGAAAAATCACCCTACTATAGCTAATAAGCCCTTGAGTAGAGATTTATCCCAAAATTTTTCTAGAAATCCGAAGTGCAGCAGCTTTAGAGCAAGCTCCACCGGCTGATTCTAAAACAATAGAAATCGGGGATGGTGTGAGGGCATGGTCAAGGACGAGCATTTCCCCCAAAAATTCCCCCATCGCACTCAGCTTTTGCCAATAGGCGCTTAAAATATGCCGACCTTAGAAGTCTCACGAAGAACTTTATCCCATAACACCTTTGAGCAGTTGCGCCAGTTGTTACAGCAGCAGGGGAAACGCCCAGGGTCAGTGGTGCTGACTGAATCGGTCCTAGGTAGCGAAGAAATTCCTTCGGATCACCCTTGGCAATGGTTTACTCTAGTCCTGTCGGAGGACTTTAGAGTTTTGCTGTTGGGGGGACCTGCCGAGGGAACGAATGGCGATCGCCAGGATGACATCGGGACGCTCCCGCCACAGAACGAAGGGCGATCGCCCCAGGTGGAAGTGGGGTTAACCTTTGAGCCCTCACAGGTTGCCGCATTTTTAACGAGGTTGGAGCAGTCGTCCCTCGTTAATCTTGAGCATAACCAACTCGAACGCACCCGCAACCGCCTACAACCGAATAATCCCTACCTGCAAAGCGAATTTACCCTTTCGGCGATCGCCTTGCTCACTGCCGAGGATTTCCACCCCACTGCCAGTTATGCCTCCGATAGCTGCGTCTCCATCTGTCAACCTGTAGAAAATGCCCTGCACCACCAAATCGAACAAGAGCGACTCTTAAATCAAGTCACCACCCAGATTCGTCAGAGTCTGGAATTGCCTACCATCTTGTCTACTGCCGTGGAACAGGTGCGTCGGTTCCTCCTCGTAGACCGATTAGCTATTTTCCAATTTAACCCGCAAAATCAATCCAGAACCGTAGACTCCGGCAATGGCAAACCCTCCCCTGAACCCCCTTGTGAACCCTTCCACCTTTGGGACGAAATCGAGACTGCATCAGACAATTTAGAGGGAGAAGATTCTGAATTTTACCCTTCAAAATTATCCCTGCACAAACCCCAAAAAATCGGAGCGATTACTTACGAATCCCGAGTTTCTGATGAAATCCCCTCCCTCCTTAGCGTTCAAGAAGAAGGGAGTTCTTTTCTGCCTGGACCTGAATTTATAGAAAATTATCGTCAAGGGTTTATTCAGGCGATCGCCGATGTAACAACCGCCTGCAATTTATCCCCAAGCTGTTTACAAATGCTCCGGGACAATCAAATCCAGGCCCAATTAATTGTCCCGATTATTGTTCAAGATAACCTCTGGGGACTCTTAATTGCCCATCAATGTTTTGAAACCCGATTTTGGCTCACCAGCGAACAAGACTTTCTTAAACATATTGCCGAACATTTAGCCTTAGCCATTCACCAAGCCGAACTGTACGCTCAAGTCAATCGCCAAAAAAAAACATTAGAAGAACGAGTCATCGAACGCACTCATGACCTCCATGATGCCCTAGTCGCTGCCGAATCTGCCAATCGAGCCAAAAGCGAATTTTTGGCAACCATGAGCCACGAATTGCGAACGCCTTTAACCTGTGTCATTGGGATGTCTTCTACCCTCTTGCGCTGGTCCTTTGGACAAATGAGTACCAAACAACAAGAATATCTCAAAACCATTCATGACAGTGGCGAACACCTCCTCGAACTGATTAACGACATCCTGGACTTGTCCCAATTAGAAGCGGGCAAAGCCATTTTAAAAATTACCGAATTTTCCTTGACTAAACTCGCCCACCAGTGCTTGCAAAGCGTCGCCCCCAAAGCAGTAGAAGCCGGATTAGAACTAGAAATGACTCTCGCCTTAGACGGTCAAAGAAACGACATCTGGACCGCCGATCGCCGTCGCGTGCAGCAAATTATCTTAAACCTTTTGAACAATGCTATTAAATTTACACCCAACGGCGGAACCGTTACCCTGCGGGTTTGGAGTGAGAGTAAAAATGTGGTATTCCAAGTGGAAGATACCGGCGTAGGAATTCCCGAAGACCAACAATCCCTACTCTTCAAGAACTTTCAACAATTGGACACTTCTTACCGTCGTCAATATGGCGGTACTGGACTCGGACTCGCTTTAACGAAACAACTCGTCGAACTCCACGGGGGATGGATTGAAGTCCAATCCACCGTGGGCGAAGGCTCTATTTTTACCGTCCATCTGCCTGCGGCGCGGTTATTATCGAACTCCAATTCTCAGAATCGTCTGGGTGATAGCTTTAGTTCAGAACCCCTACAAGGTCGAATCATTTTGATTGAGGATTGTGAGGAGAGTGCTATCCTAATTTGCGACATTTTAACCACCGCTGGTTATCAGGTGGTATGGATGATTGATGGCGCGACGGCACTTGAACAATTTGAACTCCTGCAACCCACTGTAGTGATTCTAAATTATGACTTACTTAGCATGAATGGATCGGAACTAATCCAGTCGCTGCGTCAGTCCCCGGCGCGGGAACCTCTGAAAATTTTAGCCTTAATTGGCTTAGAAACTGGGGAAGACAAAAACCGAGCTTTTGAAGCCGGGGCGGATGATTGTTCCCCGACACCCATTGCTCCAGAACGGCTCATTAATCAAGTGAATGCATTATTTCACTCTTGCCGAGCGCTCAATCAACCCGAAAGAGGGGAAATTGGGGCGAGTAAATAAAGTTGATAAAAACCCCCACCGTCAAGGTTGGGGGTTTTTATAGACCTATAAGAACCGAATTCCATATAAGCTAGAGTTGATTCCATCCCTTGAAATCTTATCAAAATCCAGAGTATTTAACGGGTTAATGAACGAACAACTCTCTGAAAAATCAGTGAATTTGACCGATGCGATCGCCCCTTTGGAGGGTGGATTAATTGTCTCCTGTCAGGCTCCCCCAGATTCTCCCTTGGCTGAACCCTCGATCATTGCCGCAGTCGCCTTGGCATCAGTTCGCAATGGAGCCGTGGGGGTCCGCATCGATACCCCCGCTCATATCAAAGCGGTGCGCGATCGCCTCAGTCCCACCCTTCCCATTATCGGCCTCTGGAAACAATCCATCCCTGGATCGGAAGTTTACATTACCCCGCAATTTCATCATGCCGAGGCGATCGCCGCTAGTGGTGCCGATATCATCGCCATCGATGCCACCAGTCGCACCCGTCCCCAGGACGAAACCCTCTCTAATCTGATTGCCGCCATTCACAACCGCCTCGGAAAACCCGTCATGGCAGATGTGGATACCCTCGAAGCGGCGATCGCTGCCGCCAATTTTGGAGCGGACATCATTGGCACCACCCTCTATGGCTACACCCGCGCCACCCAACACTCCACTCCTCCCGGCTTTGATCTCCTCGCCGAAATCCGCAAAACCTTCCCCGGATTCCTAATTTGTGAAGGCGGCATCAGTTCCCCGGAAATGGCAAAACGCGCCCTCGATTTAGGCGCGAATGCCGTCGTTGTTGGTACTGACATTACTGGCATTGACCTCAAGGTTCAAGCCTATCAAAAACACTTGAATTTGAGTGATTAGCTTTATAGGATAGCGAGCAAGATGCTCGCACTCCTATAAATATCCTCGTGACGCGCTTAAGCCACGTCACAAGGATGAAGGGGTGATCTAAAGTTTGTAGTAACCCCTGAAGGGGTTATCTAAGGACTTGTTGCAGTTTTAGCTAACTCCCTAAACCCCTCATTCTTGCTGCCGTTTGACAATAATCATCCTTGTCCCAACCACGGGACTGCGAGCTACCAAATTCCCTTGAGAATCGGCAATTTCCACCGTTCTAAAATCCAATTCTTTCCCCCGCACGAAGATTTGCTCGGCTAACTTATCTTGGCGAGAGGCGGTGATGTTGTACCACTCATCGCTAATCCGAACGAGCAACTCAGAGGCCCCAAAATTGGCTTGAATCGAGGCGATCGGAATATCTGCATCTTCAGTTACTTGTGCAACTTGGCTCTGAATCGCCGCAATGAGGGTTTGTTCTGGGGTTAAAGGAGCGGGTGGGGTTTCCACCACAGGAGGCGCTTTTTTAGGCTTGGGTGCCTCTTTCGGGGGGATGACTGGGGGTGGTTCTTTCTGAACTGGAGGGAGTTCCGGTGCTGGGGTGGGAACCTCGGAAACCGGGGGGAACTCCGTCGGGTGGCATTTCCGAGACTTCCGATGAGGCAGGAGGGGGAACTTGTGCCACTTCTGCGGGTTTGGGGAAGAGGACGCTGGTTGTCGTCCAAGTAATTACTACCACAATCAAGGCGATCGCCCCAGTTAATCCCCAATCGGACAAGGTTTGATTGAGTGCCGTTGGCAACAAGGCGCGAATCGGCGCTAAAATCTGGGATAAAACCGTCGGCTGACGTTCTACCCCAAGACCCTCTATCCTAACTTGGGCGGGAGTCTGGGATGAAGTCATCGGTTCCGCTTCCAGAGTCTCGACGACCCCTTCTAACAGTTGAATCATCGATCGCAACGTGGCGATCGCCAGTGCTTTGAATCCCGATGGCGGAGGTTTCGGCGCAGGCGGCACAGGTGGAGAAGCGTTTGCCGGTTTTGGGATTTGAGGGTCTGACTCTGGTGGAGTTGGCGGATCTTGTGACATCTTTTTCTAGGCGATCGACAAAGACAACAGGGAATACTGTAAAGGTGCGGCCATCCTTGGATTAATCTATCATTTTGTTTGAAATGTCCCCTAATTCTTGCAAATTCCCGAACTAATGAACGTGACACGCCGAGAATTTTTACTGGCTGGACTTAGTGCCTTAACCTTTGCTATCCTAGGCAAATCTCTCAGGGGGCTAACGAAAGAGAGGTCAGAGACTGAGTTGGATTTGATACCACC
The DNA here is from genome assembly GCA_963821735.1 of uncultured cyanobacterium. Classification (GTDB taxonomy): domain Bacteria; phylum Cyanobacteriota; class Cyanobacteriia; order Cyanobacteriales; family Laspinemataceae; genus Laspinema. The sequence goes on along the minus strand of CAWGFK010000055.1, from coordinate 648,339 downwards.
ATCCCCAGATACCTTGCTGCTGCGGTTTGTCGCCGTGGCAGATACGGGTGCGGGTAATGAGGGTCAATATGCAGTCGGACGGGCGATCGCCCGGTACCATGAGCATAATCCTTTTGATTTAGTCTTGCTCGCCGGAGATAATATCTACAATCATGGCGAAATTGAGAAAATAGGGCGCGTTTTTGAGCAACCCTACCGATCGCTCCTCGATGCCCAGGTTAAATTTTATGCCTGTCTGGGCAATCATGATATTAGAACGAATAATGGCAACGATCAAGTCCAATATCCGGGCTTTAATATGCAAGGGCGCTACTATAGTTTGCGCCGAGATCAAGTAGAGTTTTTTGTCCTGGATACCAACCGAAATGCCAATTGGCAGAGTCAGTTACCTTGGTTAGAGACTCAACTCCAACAGAGTGATGCACCGTGGAAAATTGTCATGGGACATCATCCCCTCTATACCTCCGGGTTACATTTAGGCAGTCGATTCCTCCGTCGGAAACTGATGCCTTTATTCCTAGAACATGGGGTGGCACTCTATATTAATGGACATAATCATAACTACGAACGAAGTCGGGCGATCGGGAATACCACCTATTTAACTTGTGGTGCCGGTGCGAAAACCCGACGAGTTGGGCGTTCCAGTTGGACGGCGCGATCGGCGAGTCACCTGAGTTTTGCAGCGGTGGAAATTTATCGCGATCGCCTTCACATCACCGGAATTGACCAAAATAACCGAACTTTTGACCGAGGCTCTATCGCAATCCTAAATAATTTGTAGCAAAGTTAGCAAGCAAGAATCCGACACCATTCCCCCCAGTTCGTAGTAACGACTTCAGTCGTTCCCCCTCCAAGAGTTCAATCATCCCTCCCAGTTCGTAGTAACGACTTCAGTCGTTCCCCTTCCAAGAGTTCAATCATTCCCCCCAGTTCGTAGTAACGACTTCAGTCGTTCCCCCTCCAATGTTTCCTCATCATCCCAACCCAACAACCCAACTTCATCCCCTATCCCAATCAATAGGAAGTCACAACCACTTCAGAAATTTTCCCCCGATGAGTTCCTTTAGAATTAATCGATCGCGCTGCTGAAACTTCATGAATCTGGAAATCCTGGTAAAGCTCTCGAATAAATGGACAATCCGAATTCGACAGCATCACTTTCACCCCTCGCCTCGCCAGTTGAGCAAACACATCCCGTAACCGAACTTGGTCCTCTTCATTAAAATTATAGCGACTATACGAGGTGAATTGACTCGTATTGCTCAGAGGATAATAAGGCGGATCAAAATACACAAAATCTTGGTCAGTTTTCGCCTCCTCCAGAACCTTATCAAAATCCCGAACTTCTAATTGCACCGATCGCAAAGCCTGGGAATCCACCCGTAGTAACTCCGCATTACAAATGGTGGGATTTTTATATCGGCCAATCGGTACATTAAATTCCCCTTTAGAATTTTCTCGATACAATCCATTAAAACAAGTTTTGTTTAAATAAATAATTCGAGCAGCTTTTTTAACCGGCTTCCGGTTTTTCTGCGCTCTAACTTGATAATAATACTCGGAATTATGTTTAGCCTTATGAAATTCCAACTCCTTGATTAAACCCTCTACGTCAGTTTGAACGCAGCGATACATATTAATCAACTCTTCATTGACATCGGATAAAACAGCATTAAATCCCTGATGAATACTCTTGAAATAAATAGAAAAAAACTGCCCCACCCCCTAAAAATGGCTCGTAATAATTTTTAAACTGAGGGGGAAATAGGGGTTGATATTGTTGAATTAGCTGGGTTTTACCCCCGGCCCATTTCAGAAAAGGGCGAGGTAAAACTGTTAATGTAGTCGGATCGTTCATCTATACCTAAAACTGTATCTAATTTTGTAGCAACGGCCTCCCTTTTGGGTGAACCGAACTTAATTGATGCACTCAAGGATTACCCTTGATATTGTTTTGCTGGAGTTGGGATAGGGGAAATAGGGATGATCCGGTTTAGGCGATCGCACCCCAGGAAACGAGTCCCCTCAACGATACCTCCCCCTCGTTGCCGCATCACTCCAGTGCCCTTGCCTCGGGAATTCTGTCGCAATTTGGGGCTGTTTCAATCCCAACCGAACTTTAAAAGTTCATGAATCCCTAACATACCACGATCGCGACTGGAATTCTGCGGTTGATCCCCTCGGGGAAACCCAGGAGTAATCATTGATACGACAGGTGAAAACCGATTTTGGCATAATGGAGAGGGAGTCCCCATTCCTTAAACAGCAGTGACCCACTCGCCAAGAGGACTTCTCCCTCGAATTGTCTCAATTCGTATCAAAACCTTGAGTCCTTTCGGTCTAAAATAGATACGCCCACTGCAATAAAATGGCAGTACAGCGGGTTGAATCAGTCAGATAGATCCATCCTTTCTCCCGAAAGCGCGATCGCTGCTTCAACTGAGTCCTTGCTTACGATCATGTATTTTCCAGGAGGTTTTCCAGATGGATTCTCAGGATGTTATCCAAGCTATAGATCGCATTTTACCCGACCCTCAAATCTTTGAAGATGTCAATAATATGTTACAAAAATACCGGGCTTCCGGCCAGAAAAAAGTTCAACTAGAAGATGAAGATATCAGTGTCGCCATCCCAGAAGGGGTGCAAATTGATATTGTAACAAAAGCCTTTTTTAATGAGTATTTTGATATTAATTTAGGAACAGGGTATCGGGTTCAGGTGGCAATGGGTGGGATTCAAAAACAAAAACGCGGCAGAGTCTATCCAGAACTCTGTTTTGCGACGTTATTTTATGATGCCACCGGAAAAATGTTAATGATTGATTTTCATCAAAATATGATATAATTAACAGCTTACTTAGAAAATTAATCTAATATAAATGAGGAAGCCAACGGTATCCCGTTTAGAACAATTTAAAGGCTGTTTGATTGGACAGTGCCTCGGTGATGCGGTTGGCTGCCGTGTTGAAGGCTATGCTGAAGAAGTTTGTCAAAATTATGTAAATTACGAACTCAAACCCAAGCGAATTCGAGACCGCGATCGCTTCCCCTTTCCCTTTGGTCAATACACCGATGATTCCCAACTCGCCCGAGAACTCATCCAAAGTTACATCGCCTGTGGCGGATTCGACCCCGCAGACTATGCTCAACGTATTGCAGCAATCTTCACCGAAGAACGCATCGTCGGACGAGGACAGTCTACAGAAGCCGCAGCATTGCGATTAGCCCAGGGAATTCCCTGGCAATCCGCTGGGGAACCGCCTCCGTCTGCGGGGAATGGCAGCGCCATGCGGGCTGCACCCATTGGTCTCATCTTTTACAATGACCCGCCTCAACTGATTCAGGCTGCCGTAGACCAAGGACGCAGCACCCATCAGGACCCCCGCTGTTGTGCCGGGGCCGTGGCGATCGCCGGGGCCGTGGCCCTTGTCCTGCGCGGGGAATCCATTAATCCCGCCTCCTTCCTCTCCCAGCTAGGCGAATGGACCGGGCAAATTGAACCCATCCTCGCCGGATATCTGAAAGACTTAATCGACTGGATCGAGTTACCCATTGAAGCAGCAGTCCCACTGATTTCTCGGGCCGGGATTGACCCTGAACACGAGCAACGGTGGCCGGGAATTTCGCCCTTTGTCATTGGCAGTGTCCTCTGGAGCCTCTATTCCTTCTTGAAAACCCCCGAGGATTACTGGGAAACCCTCTGCACTGCGATTATCGTAGGGGGTGACGTGGATACCACCGCAGCGATGGCCGGGGCAATTTCCGGGGCCTATCTCGGACTGGATGCCATTCCCCAAGAACTGGCGGCGAATCTCAATGACCAAGGAACTTGGAAGTTTACTGAACTGGTGCAACTCGCGGAACAATGCTACGCGGTACAATGCAAACAGACTTAGCCGCTCCTGTTCAGAATCTGAATTTTTATGTTTGATGACTTTTGGAGTAATATCCTTCGCTACCCGCGCTACTTTGTCACGATCATTCTGGGTATCTTCTTTGCCCTGTTCGGTTGGGTTAAGCCCCTGTTGCAAAAACCCGTGACGGCGATCGCCTTAGTTACTTTAGTTGTGACTGCCCTAATTTTTGTCGGGTTGACCTTACGAGGGATGTTGGGATTGGCCGTAAGCTAGAGCATCGGGGCAGTTTTGTTTAGATCCCAGGGATCAGAAACCGGGTTTTTGACCCAGATTTTGCCTCAAATTTAAGTACACCTCCGGTCCCCTCCCCTTCGCAAGGGGAGGGTTAGGGTGGGGTCCTCCTGACGTGGCCTAAGCCAAGTCACGAGGAATGAGTGGGTGAAGGGTGTCGGCGGTGACGCGGTTTGCTGTTGTAGCGGTAGCACGGATTAAAACTCTACACTACAAACAGGTGGATGCATTCAAATGCCACCTAAACCAATGAGTACCATGCAAACAAGGGAATCAAGATTATGGCTACAGATCGTCGAGTAGAGCGTGTCGCGTCCTTGATTAAGCGCGAAGTCAGTTTAATGTTAATCGGCGACATTAAGGATGACCGAGTGGGTGCGGGAATGGTGAGCGTTACCGATGTCAATGTCTCCGGTGACCTCCAACACGCCAAGATTTTTGTCAGTATCTATGGCAGTGACGAAGCACGCGCCGAAACAATGGAAGGACTACAAGCAGCAACTGGATATATCCGCAGGGAACTCGGACACCGAGTGCGATTGCGTCGGACTCCAGAGGTGATATTTTTAGAAGACCGATCCATTGAACGCGGGACGCGCATCCTGACACTGCTCAATCAGATTAGTGAAGAACGCAAACAGCATCATCCCGAGGGTCAGGAGGAAGATGTGGATTTAAACGAGAGCGAAATTTCAGAAACTGAGGCTTAAATCTGTGGATATGTCGGATCTGATCCCGGCACTGCCGGATCTCGAAACCCTATCGTTAGAAGAACAGGTGGCGCAGTTGTTCGTTGTGCGAGCATCTGGACATTTGTTTGACCACCAAATCGAATATCCCGATTGGGAACCCCCAGCAGCACAGTTACAGAAGCTGGTGCAGGAACAGGGTGTGGGGGGCGTGATTTTGGTGGGAGGCAGTGCGGGTGATTTGATGTTGCGATCGCAGCAGTTGCAATCCTGGGCGAAGTATCCCCTGCTGATCGCTGCCGATATCGAGGAAGGTGTCGGACAGCGATTTGCTGGTGCAACTTGGTTTCCCCCGCCAATGGCGATCGCCAAGATTGCTGCAACAGAACCCTCGAAAGCTCAGGGTTATGCCACAGCAATGGGAGCCTATACCGCCCAGGAAGCCCTCGCCGTCGGGATTAATTGGGTCCTCGCCCCAGTGGTGGATGTGAATAACAATCCCGAAAACCCGGTGATTAATGTCCGTGCCTTTGGGGAAAATTCTGAAACTGCCAGTGAGTTAGCCTTAGCATTTATGCGCGGGGCACAGAAGTATCCGGTCCTCACCTGTGCCAAGCATTTTCCCGGACATGGGGATACCAGTGTGGATTCTCATATTGAGTTGCCGGTGTTGCGCCATTCTCTAGAACGACTAGAGACGGTGGAACTCCCGCCATTTCAACGGGCGATCGCCGCTGGGGTGGATGCGGTGATGAGTGCTCACCTCTGTATTGAAGCTTGGGACTCGGAATATCCGGCGACTCTTTCCTCGAAGATTTTAACGGGACAGTTACGCCAACGGTTCGGGTTTGAGGGATTAATTGTTACCGATGCTTTGGTGATGGGGGCGATCGCCAAACGGTATGGTCCGAATGAAGCCCCAATTTTAGCATTGGAAGCTGGGGCGGATATTTTATTAATGCCCGTGGACCCAGCAGAGGCGATTACAGCCCTTTGTGATGCGGTCAAATCCGGTCGCATATCCCGCGATCGCATTCTCCAATCCGTAACCCGCATTTGGAAGGCGAAACAAAAACTCTTCTCTCCTTCTACAGTGGTCAATCCTCCGACTTCCCCCACCGCCCAATTGATTAATTTATCTACTCCGGGCGCAATTAACTGTGTCGAAAATATCTTACGGGAGTCGCAGCAAATTGGGGGGTCTTTGCCTTTATCCGTCCCTCAACCGGAATCCGGGGAGTATAGGAATAATTTATTGGTGACTGATTCTCTGGTTAATAGTGCATTTCTGAATAAACAAGCCCCGGCGATCGTCATGCCGAAGTCTAAAGGCTATCAATTCCAAGGCGTGGATTGTTCTACACCCTGTCGAGGGCAAGACTTGCAGGCAATGGGAACGGGAAAAACTTTATTGCAAGTCTTTATCCGGGGTAATCCGTTCGGAGGGCCCGCCCAGGTGACCCGCCTCGCCCGGGAATGGCTGACTCAATTATTAGAAATGGGACAATTGCAGGCGGTGGTGATTTACGGGAGTCCCTACGTTTTGGACGAATTTAAGCAACTCTTGCCTCCATCGATTCCGTTTGTGTTTTCTTATGGACAAATGGGGGCCGCCCAGGCGATCGCCCTGGAAACTTTATTCGGACTGACTCCCACCCCCACCCAACCCAATCCGTTCTACTAAGGCTCCAGATGAAATCTGCACCGGAAGTCAAAAGCTCGTAGTGCTTTGTGTTGCTATAGTTACCCGCGCTACCGGCACAGGATTTCCATCGGATTTCATCTAGTTTATACCCAGAAAGCAGTGATCCCTATCCGGTTAATCTCCTTGTTATCCGGAGTCCGGTTTTTATAGACCTGTGAAAACCCACACCCTTGAAGGCGTCGGTTTTTATAGACTTTAAAAATCGGATTCTGGAGCGGGATTAGCTAGAGAGGCAGCTAATCGGCTGAAGATTATATAAAGTTGCTCCCACAAATATCCCTACAACTATCCCCCTGTATAAATTTTGGCCTCTCCATACTCTACTTTAGACTGAAATAATGCAATCATTAATCATTCCGAAACGGGCCGGGAAACTACATCGAAAAAATTTATCTACCTGAGGGTGCATAATTCTTCATATTTTATTAAGATAAGTAGGAGTCAATTAGCGCGATAATAACAATGCTGCTGTATAGAATGTAACAAATACCCGAGAGACAGCCCAGTAGTCTCCCGTCTTCAACGAGCTATTATGAATTATTCACCTAGCTGGGGGGTGGTCACAGATATACCGTTGATTAAAGAATCTATCTAGCGAGGTTTTAAAGATGGCTCCATCTACATCTACCGTTCAATATTCCATCGAGTTTATCAAAGAAGAAGCTCGAACCTTGGTCAAAAATGGCTTTGTGGGCCGACAACAACCGATCTATACCCTCTGCCAATACATCCCAGCGCGGGAATGGGCCGTGGTTGAATCTGAATTAGAAAAATACGATTTCTTACTGCGCGATCGCATTGTGGATCTCATGGGTCGCGAAGACTGGGACAACGATTAAATAAAAACTGGTACATCATATCAAATCAAGCGTACCCCTGTCAATAAAAAGTTAAATCAATTTGACTTTTTATTGACAGGGCATATCCTGATCTAGACCAGAAGCGGTTTACGCTGAAATCCGGTGGTTGTGCGATCGCCTTCTGGCCTCCTCTGGAGGTCGTTATACGGAAAACCCCAGGCCACGAATTCCCCTTCTGGTTTTAACCGGACAGTCAAAAGCCCCAAGCAAGACTGAAAAATTTTTCCCGGAAATTCCCTCACCTCATACCCTGTCGTCTAGTCGAGGGTTACAGTAGAGGGAAGACAAACCCGGTTTATTCACAAAAGTTTAGGCCAATGAAGCCCAAAAAAAGGGCCAGGAACCCAGTGTCTGACTCTACAGATCTAACACTGTACCGGGTTCCTACTTGTGCTAAGTATTTGAGCTGGGATCCCCGCTGGGAACCGATCGCGCCGGGACAGTCTCGGGAAGACAACAGGGTTTCTGGAGCAACTTTGTTACTAATCAGCAGTCTGTTGTCACGAAACCCGGTTTTTGGTCCCTGGTATGAAAAACCATACCGGCGTTCTCGCACCCAGAGCTTAACGTTCCGAATCTTTCTGCTGTAAATTTTCTAACTCAGACCGCAACGCTGCAATTTGAGCGGTTAAGTCTTGTAAATCTTGGTAGACTTCCGGATTAGTTGCCGAAGTAGGCGGGGATGACGGAGGCTCAGAACTTGGCGCAGAGGGAGTGGCAGAGGATGGAGGTTCAGAAGGCGATCGCTGATGGTCAATCAGGGTATCCACAAAATTGCGGGCTTCGCGTTCGGTCATTTCTCCTTTTTCAGCCCATTTTTTAGTCAAATCGCTGGCATCTAGTTTTAAATCCGCCAGATTTTCTTCTCGTTTTTGGGCGTCTTGAATGCTTTCGAGTAGGGAAGCCGTCGCGCCTACCCCAACTCGAAATCCGGTTTGTAAAAATTCCATGACGTTATCGGGGTTCATCGTCTATTCTCTTCCGGTTTGTAGAAGTATTTTTAGTCCGGGTCCGGGGTAAAAAAATCCCTTGATGCTGGCAGGTGAGCCGAGCTTCTGATCGTTGCATTGACCACCAAATCGGCATGAGAATCGCCGCATCCGATGAATGGGGTCATTTTAACTTGAACGTTCCGGCCCTGTCAAATTCAGTGCAGGGGGTCGGTTTTGTTCAATTCAGGGGTATCACTACTGGAATGGCTTAAAACTAAGTTATCCCGGTGGATTACCGTGTCGGCAACAATATAACCTAAAATTTCGGGAATTTCATCAGACTTTCTTCCGCGAATGCGATCGAGTTCGTCACTGCTATAGTTAACCAGTCCCCGAGCAATTTCCCGACCCGAGCGATCGCACAGTTGCACCGCATCCGACGGCTCAAATTCTCCGAACACCTCCAGGATACCTGCTGCTAACAGAGACTTTCCCCCTTGACAGATTGCTCGGACTGCCCCTTCATCTAAATAAAGTTTACCCGAGGGAATCACCGCATTAGCCAGCCAGCGCTTGCGGGCGTTACTCGTGCTCTTTTGCGGTGCAAAATGGGTCCCGATCGCCTCCCCTTGCAAAATCTTCTCCAAGTTGCGCGGGGATTGAGATGAGGTAATCACCGTGCGGACTCCGGCACCTGTGGCAATGCGGGCCGCCTCAATTTTAGTCATCATTCCCCCCGTCCCCCAATTGCTGCCACTGCCTCCGGTTTCCACCTGTAACTGTCGCAACTCATCGAGATGTTGAACCAGGGTAATCGGTTGGGCGTCGGGATGGCTGCGGGGGTCGGCAGAGTAAAGGCGATCGACATCGGTCATCAGAAACAGCCATTCCGCTTCGACTAAGCTGGCAACCATTGCCGAGAGGGTATCATTGTCGCCAAATTTGAGTTCTTCCGTGGCTACGGTATCATTTTCGTTGACAATCGGGATGACCCCGAGGCGGAGTAATTCTTGGAAGGTGTTATAGGCGTTGACGTAGCGACTGCGTTGGACTAAATCGCTGCGGGTGAGGAGGACTTGGGCGATCGGCTGTTGCAGGGTGGTAAACAGGTCATCATAAACCCGCATTAAGCGGCCCTGACCGACTGCTGCCACCGCTTGTTTGAGGGCGATCGTCCGGGGACGCTCTTTTAATCCCAGACGGGCACAGCCGACCCCCACGGCACGGAGGAGACTAAGATCACGCGATGCCCTTGGTGGCGGAGGGCGCTGAGGGTTTCAATCAGGGCGGCAATGGTGGCGATCGCCAGGTTGCCAGTGCTCTCCTGGGTGAGACTAGAGGTGCCAATTTTGACGACTAGGGTTTGCAGGTTCATAAAAAAAGCGCTCGCGTTGAGGATGAAGTCCGGGTTACCCTCGGATGACCGGATCCAATTGTAAAACGCCCGCCTTGATTTCGGTGAAGGCAGGCGCTTTGTGTTTTATCAAACTGAATATATCGTGAGGGTCTTGCTCAAGGCGGCCCCGTATAAACTCATTTTTATGCCGCTTGATAATTTGGTGTCAGCCTCAATCGTTTAAGATGCAGGGCTATATCGGGTTTTTTAAAGGGGGTGTTCAGCTCAATGACCTGTTACTTGTTCTTGGCGAGGGAAGCGCCGAGGATTTGAGATAACCAGACTTCCAGAGATCGCACCGGATGCTTGGTTTGCATAATTTCCCCGGGTTCCACCATCGGTTCTACCAAAATGGTAAACATTCCCAAGCGGTTACCAGCGAGGACATCGGTAAAGAGGCGATCGCCCACCATTGCCACCTTTTCCACCGGCAGATTCATCCCCGTCACCGCCTGTCGTAACTTGCGCCGGGAGGGTTTGGCTGCACCTGTAATGTAGGGCAGATTTAAAGAGCGAGCAATGCCACCGATGCGAGCTTCACTGATGTTATTGCTGACCAACCACAGGGTAGCAACCGGGCGAATTTGTTCAACCCACTGCCGGAGATACTCAGACACTTGGATTTCTCGAAGGGGGACGAGGGTTTCATCCACATCCAAAACCAAACCCTTGAGGTCATACTCTTTGACGATCTCTGGTGTCAGGCTTAAAATTGAGTCCCCTAAAAATAAATCGGGCTCTAAAAGTTTTCCCCAAGACATAGTAATTGACCTTCGCTGACTAAAACTAACCACCGCCCTAGAAACTGCCGTGACCCAATAATCGGGTTTGACAGGGCGATCGCACCGGATCACCAGGATCTTTCTAAAAACTGCATTCCCCGCATGATGATTTTGACATATTAAGGTGGCATAGCCCACGGCGATCGCACTCAATTCCCAGAAATCCCCCCAGGAACCCTTGGCACAAGCTCCTGGGGGAAATCATTACCGTAACGTCGGGTCCCGCTCATCCCAGATGGCATCTTGAGCCGCTTCATGTTCAGCTAAGGTGCGACTAAAAATATGGGTGCCATCATAGAGGGCCACAAAATAGAGATATTCCGTCTCTTCTGGGGCTAAAGTGGCTTCTAAACTGGCAACCCCAGGTGCAGAGATCGGGGTCGGGGGTAAACCCGCATTCAGATAAGTATTGTAAGGGTTAGGGGTGTTCACCTGGGCCAGGGTTAAGGGTTGATCTTCCGTTTGTCGGATATTTAATCCGTATTCCACGGTGGGATCCGCACCTAGAGTCATCCCTTGTTTGAGGCGGTTGGTAAAGACACCGGCAATGCGATGGCGTTCCGATGCCACCACCGACTCTTTTTCCACAATACTCGCTAGAGTTACCCATTCTTTGAGACTGAGATTGGTTTGATTTTGGGGTTGTTGATAAACCGGGAGAGCCACCTGTTCAAACCGCGTCAGCATGGGTTGAATAATTGCTTGCGGGGTGATATTATCGGCGCGCAGCTTGTAAGTATCTGGGTATAAAAAGCCTTCTAAATGGGGGATATCTTTAGGGAGCCAAGGATATTCAGCCCAGGGAATTTCCTGAGTGGCGGCGAGAAATTCTTCAGCGGTAAAAAAGCCTTGAGACTCGAAATGTGCAGCCATTTGCCGCAAATTCCACCCTTCGGGAACGGTGAAACTTAGCTGCATGACTTCACCATTCCAAATTTTTTCGGCGATCGCCTGCATCGGCTCATCGGGAGAGATTTGGTAGGTTCCTGCCTTGTAACCTCCATCTGGGTTTTGGCGAGTTAACCACCGAGTCCACATATTCCAAGCATTCGCGGACCGAATCAACCCCTGTTCTTCGAGTTTAACTCCGATGAGTTGTCCAGGTTCCCCGGGGTCGATTTTCACGACTTCCAGCCGATTGTCTTCGACGACAGAATCCCGAGGTAAAGATTCGGATACGGGTGCACTAGCTGATAGCCACCACCGCCAACCTTGCCATGCACTGATTCCGATCGCAGCGCAGAGGATAAGCGCCACATATAACAACCAATTTGTTTTTCGTTGACTCGCTGCTTTCATCTTCTGGTGATCTGTAACAACCATGATGGGATGCCGCGACGATCGTGGGGGATCTTGCCCGGATGGAGAAGCGATCGCCCGCCATTAGCCCTAGGGGATCTTCATCGCGGCATTCATCTATTCCAGGGTAGTCTTTTATCTCTGAATTGATAGACTCCACATCAGACGGGGAATCCGGTGGTATGTTCTCCTAGGACTCAGACAACTCATGGAGCTAGAGGGTAATCTTCAAGCCAGGGATCTTCTGCTTTGGGGATCGAAGCGCCTGATTCCCGAAAAGTTGGAGTCGCCTCTGTTGGGTCCAGAAAGGGTCACCCGGGTGACGAACCAGAACCCGGGTCAAATCCGAGTTGAGAAGATCCAATGCGATCGCTGACGAACCCTGATTTTAGGTAAGTTTTAGCTGCTGATCCCCCTGAAAATTTTGTTGAAATGGGACTGATCGGGCTTTAACTATTGATTCTAGTCCCAGATCTAATTGGGTGATTGAGTCAGACTCAGCAGAGTGCTTGTTGGGTCGTTATTCGAGTTCTTCAAACAACCGTTCTTCGATCATGCCTTCTAAAGTAGACATCATCGGTTCAAGTTCCTGTAACTCCTCATCGGAAAGTAACTCAGGGTTTCCGTCTTCATTGAGGCGCGCCAAAATGAATACGGGGTCCAAAGGAGAGTAAATGGCATACTCGGCTTCTTCATGATAAAAACTGGCTAACCACTGAAGTTCCTCATATTCTGCCGCTTCCCCTAGCTCATCATCACTGATTTCCTCTTCCGTAAATTCCGGAAGATCGCCACTAACCGTCAGCGTAATTGCGGTGCGTTTGAGGGTGAGGTTTTGTTCTTCGAGGACCGCTTTAGCCGTATCAAAAATAGTATCCACTTCCTCCTCACTGATAGGAATGGGTTCATCATCCTCATCCTCAGCTTGCCATGCGAAAATTTCCACCGGCGTATCAATGGGAGTGAGTAAAACGTAAGTATTGTCGTTTACTTCTACCGAATGTTCGATGTAACAAGATAGCGATCGCCCGGACTCATCCGTCAAAATTGTGGATGAAGTGTGGGATTGCCCATTCTCTTTTGATGATTCCGATCGGGACATGACAGATAATAGGAAGATAAAGAGCACTAGCGAGGAGCAAAACGGAATCAGAAAACCGGAAAACGCCCTTCCCGCATTTCGGTTGAGGCGTACAGGTTTTTGATTGCCATGAACCCAGGAAGAGCAAATCCTAGGGCAAAACCAGGATATCACGGGAGGGAGCTGATCCGATTTCTATTTTTTGGAGTGGGACTCCTCGCGATCGCCCCGGTGTGGGTTTGGCAGATTCGGGGTCAGTCATCATCCGGCGATCGAGCCGAAACTTGCCAGTCTTGAGGGGAAACCGTTGATGGCGAGGACGGCACTCGGTAGGAATCCATTGCAGCAGTCGCTCTTTCCAGGTGCTGATTGTAACCGCTTACGGCAACGTTCCATCCGGAACGGGTACAAATCCCCGGAATGAAGATACTCAGATACAGGTTCTCCCTGAATACCAGTCTAGCCAGACTTGAGTCTAACTTCAGGTTCAACTCAACATTTTGGGCCAAGACAAGGGCGGGGGGTAACTGTTCTTTCATTCAGTTACTCATCACTGACGTCCCCGGATTTAACGAGTATCATGGCACTTGACACCCTCTCCCAGGCCACAATTCCTCAAGAGGAACTGACAGCTATCCTCACTCAAATTGAGTCCGAATTATATCGGACAAAAGTTTATCGAACCGCATTGGGACTCCTCAAGCAGAGACTCGGTGAGTCTGCTGAAGGTTCCTCTATGCTGCTACAAGCCGTAGCTAAAAAAGCGATTTGGCTGACGCTCAAGCAATGGATTTCCCCGGCTCAGAACGAGCCAGAACCCCTGAATGAGACGGAATGGGTCGCAGATGACCTAGACTTATCTCAGAGGTCCGGCGATCGCCAAGAGTCCCAGGCATTAGAGGACATCCGAACACCGGAAAGCCATTCCCAATCCCTTGGGGATTCAGATCCCGCCACCCTAAATCCCTCTCCCTGTTCGTCACCGGGTAGAATCAACCCCTTTCACCGTCACAAAAAACAATTACAAGCTCAACAGCAAGCTCAAATCATTGCCCAGCAAAAACAATGGGCCGATCGCCTGACTCAAATTGGGCAAGAACTCAAAGCGGCACGCTGCGATCGCGGGTTATCGATTCTGGAATTGCATAAACAGACCCTGATTCCTTGCCGTCATATTGAAGCGATCGAGAACGGCTATCTATCTAAGTTGCCCGAAGATGTTTATGTGCGGAGTTTTATTCATAAAATTGGGAATATCTTAGGCTTAGACGGGGCGAGACTGGCGAATTTCTTACCCGTTCCCCCGAAACAGAATGCACCCATCCCGTCCTGGCATCATCAGGACTTTAACCTAGACTTGAACGTCAGTCCCCTGCATCTGTATGTCGGCTACACTGCGCTCATGGCTGGGGCGATCGGGGGACTCGGGTGGATGAATGGGCAATCTGCTCCCACAATCGTGCCGGAACCTGACCCAACTTTAACTGCCCCCGCGAGTGATTCTCGTCAAGGGGTGCTGCCGATGCAAACACCGGGGATTACCTCACAGGCGATCGCCTGTGCCGTCTCCGAAATCGCCCCACCCGAAGCCCTAGAGTGGTAACCCAGTCTCAGGAAACCTCGACCCCATCTGACCCCCGGGACGAGAGTTTTAGGGTTCCTTCTGAGTATTAACATCGATCCAGTTGAGCAACCAGAGTCCGGTGACCATTCCGATAAAGTGGGCCACAATGGTATGGGTATTGGCCAAAACCACAAAAATATCCAAGGCTTGAATAAAATCTTGGGGGCGCAACGCCGTCACCAGGGAGCCACCGCCTTGGTACTGGAGGGCCTTGGCTAGGAGGATTCCGCCAATGGCTTCGGCAGCAATTAGGGTAAAGGACATCCCGGCTAAATTGACCATTAAGCCCCGACGCACGATTTGCACCGTCTTAACTCGACCAGGGCGCAGCTTAGAATTTACAGAACTAAGCTGTTGAGAGAGGCGAGTATAGCGATAAGCCCAATAGATACTCAGTCCGAGGGCAGCCAGTCCCAGAACTGCAAAAAAAATGCCCGGAGCAATGCTGACATTACTGGTTCTGGCCGCTTCCCGAGGTGCCGGAGATTCAATCAAAATTGCAAATAAGAAAATCAGTCCGGCAACAACGGCTAGAACTAACTGTGTCCAAAAACTGATCCAGCCGATTCTGCGTAAGGCAGGGATGACGCGCTGGACGGGGGGTGGAAGTGCTTTAAAATCTGTTTGATTTGACATACGCAGAACGCAGTTACCGTTTTGGAGCGTTGAGATTGATGACTCTTGCTCAATCATAGAGCACCGCACCTCCGGATTGCCGTTGGCCGGTGATATTGAGGTGCAATTGCTGTATTTGCCCTGTTTATTTTAAATTAACTTGTAAAGAAAAATAGAGAACAAAAAAACACCGATGCGCGTCAGCCCATTGAGAATGCATCTTTTCGGCAGGCGATCGGCCCATTGGTTTGGGTAAATTCTGAGCATCTGGGTTTTTTTAGCGATTTGTCTGAGCACTATCTGATGATCCGTGCTTGAAATTGGGGTGCAACTCAGGTCAAGTTTCAGGGGAACTTGACTTGAGCCGTGGGAGAAGATGGCGATCGCCGGTAACCCGGTTAACCCAGTCCCGGTTGACTACCCAGATTTTCCAAGAAAAATCGGGGTAAAATGCCCGCAGGGTTCATGACTACAAGCTTGTTTACAGGCTTTCAACGGGGTGCGGCATCACCGACCCCGAGTCACAATCCTACAGCTGAAGCAGATTAAGACTTCAAAAGGTTCTGATTGATCTGTGGATTGATTGCTCCAGTCGGCCTAGGAAAAAGAAAGGGTGCACTCAGGTTAGAGAACATCAAGCCATCTTCTGCCTGAGTCAATTCCGCCGACTGAACGACAGACTAACCCAAACGATCGCAGGGGTTGATAATCCCGCCCTCGGTCTATCTGGGTATCAACAGGGGTGCAAATTACTACTAATAAATCAGGGCTGGCTTGCCGTTAGAGATAATTTTTCACAAGTTCTGTTCTAACGTTCAAGTCATCAGAAGTTGTATTTATTTTATTTGGGTGCTGACTTTCGCTGATTCCCTCAGTAGGAGTCTGTATAAAAAAATTTGAGAGTGGGTGTTTTGCGAGTTAGCTGGTAATTTCCCCGGCTCAACTCTTCCGGAAATGCGCTTGAACCAAATGGCGGCAATCAGACGAGGTTACACTCCTTTTGTTCCGGTATTATAGGAAGTTATTTAAAACTTTCTGTAATACAAATTCTCTGAAAATTTGGAGCAACTTTCTTCTGGTACTCCGATTCTAATTCAGGCAATTAAAAGGGGATAAATTCTCATTCACTCTGTGCCAACTAACTGGCTTCTCTGGCAGTTTCATCCAGCAACGCATCTATACCGAAGGGAACAAAATAACAAATCTTCAATCTTCCCGACGCTCGGGACGGTATCTGGGTTGACTTTGAGTTGACTTTGAACTGTAGATTTTTCACCCCTCAATAGAGTGGGCAAGCTGCGAAACGTCAATCTTTCAGTGCGTCAATTCCTGTATCACTTGGTATTTTAAGGGGTATTCAGCGGGTAACTCAAATGAATTTTGAAGAGATCTATGACTTTTTTCAAAACCCTCCGCCGATTTATCTGAATAAAGAACTAACCGTCTGTTATGTTCTCTCAGTATTATTGGCGGGTGACTCTTATGGCACAGAACTGATTCAGCAATTAGAGCGGGAATATCCAGCCTATCGACTTTCGGATACGGTACTCTACAGCGCTCTGAAATTTTTAGAAAATGAAAGAGTCATTAAGGGTTACTGGAAAAAGGTCGAAGGCCGGGGAAGACCCAGAAGAATGTATCAGGTTCATCCGGAGTTCCAGGGACAAGCTCATGATTTAGCTCTCCTCTGGCAACAGTATGCTCAAGAAGGTCACGGGATGCCTAATTCTCACCCAGGTCCCGTACAGTCCCATGAAAACAAGAACCAGGGTACGGGTTAAATCGGGATGACTCTAATTCCTCCGGTGATGGGTGCGGCCCTTGCATGGCCCTGATCCGGGATGTCCGGTTAAATAATAGGTCCCAGTTATCCCGGGACAAGCTAGGTTAGGCCGATCGCCGTCCTAGCTTTTTTTTAGGTCTAGGAGTGCGGCGTTGCGATATCTCCATGCGGTGGGGTCATCGGGTCGTAGTTGTAAAGCCCGTTCATAAGCCGCGATCGCCTCGGGAATCCGATGTAACCGTTCCAGGGTTTGACCCAAACACAACCAGCCATGATAGTCATGGGACTGGATTTCCAGGAGTTTCTCAAAGGCAGCGATCGCCTCTTTGTAACGATGCAAATTCCCCAAGGCAGCCCCCCGATTAAACCAAGCCGCAGCATAGTCCGGTTGCAAGTCCAGGGCTTTATCATAAGCAGCGATCGCCTCGTCATACCGCTGCAAGTCATAAAAAATATTCCCCCAGTCATACCACCCCCGATGGGATTCGGGATGGATTGTCAGGGCTTCTTGATAAGCGGCGATCGCCTCCTCCGGTTGCTTTAACTGCATCAACGCTTTGCCTCGGGCACAACATTCCTCGGGGGTATTCGGTTTCATCGCCACCGCCGATTCAAAATCCGCCGTAGCTGCTGCTAAATCATCCAGGGCTTTATAAGCTAAACCCCGCTGAGTCAGGGCCGCCACAAACTCCGATTTTTGAGCTAATGCCTCGGTTAAATGGGCGACTGCCTCTTGATACAGTCCCATGCGATGGCAAACCAACCCAAGTCCATACAAGACTTGGGGGTGATTCTGGGAATGGGTTGCCGCTTGCTCAAAGGTGGTTAACGCTGAGGGATATTGCCGGCGATCGAGATGAATCTGTCCCAGTTGTAAATAATGTTCTAGGGTGAATTCCGAGGCGGGTGTAGCTGGGGATGGGGTATTTGCTTCGCGATCGAGCAACTTTTGACCAATTTCTCCCGCCACTGTCGAGAGTTTGCCACAGTTTAACGCTCCTAACTGCACCATGCGCCTTGCTAATTCTTGATTGGGGACTGGGGAATTCAAAAGACGAGTGCCAAATTGCCGTAACCAGAGCACATAAGCATCAGCATCAGAACTCTCAATCTGCGAATCCTTGAGATTACCCGCCGATGCAGGTCCGATTTCCTCCAGAAATTGGGTAACCTGAGCTTGAGTCCAGCCCCGATGCACCCCATCGAGCAATTCAGAAAAGAGAAATTCGTACTCTGCCGCAGACAGAGGTTTAGGGGGTTGGTGACGAGGACCCTTGACCGTCTGGAACCGAATAAGGTTTTCCGGCTTTTTCTGGAACGAGTGAGGCGGCGATCGGCGAAACCACTGTTTCCACAACCGGAGAAGCTGCTGCCAAATTCGGCCCAAAGTTTTCCCAACCCGTTGCATAAACTGCATCATTTATAAATCCATCCCTCTGTCCCTACGGATTTCTTTTTTATTCCGAGTCCCACCCCATCGCTGCATTTTTCCGATGCTGGCAGCGTCTTGTCTCCCTTCTCATCAAACTTGCCTCCGACCTTGCCATAGCCTATCCGGGGTCAATGGGGAGGCAGTCCAGCCCAATCCTAAACCGCGTCTTCTGCCACCGATATCTATCTATAGAGTTAGGAAGGGAATAGGCCAGTGCTATTCTATTTTAGAGTGGGGATTAGCGCTTTTCCCTTTAAAATTGCAGATTGGGAGCCTTTTTCCTCCGGTAAAAAAGGCAAATTTTTCACAACCGAGGGAAACCAGTAGAAAGAGGGAACCCTTGAGGGGCGATCGCGCTTTCTGTGGATATTGACTGCGTTTCGACCCCTGCCATTCCACTGGCTATTGCCTCCTTTATTTACCATGATTGTCTGCTGATATTCTTCCCCCATCCATGCCATACGAACCGCTACATCACAAATATCGCCCCCAAACCTTTGCGGATTTGGTGGGACAAGAGGCGATCGCCACCACCCTAACCAATGCGATTCGCCAAAACAGAATCGCACCCGCCTATTTATTTACCGGACCCCGAGGCACCGGCAAGACATCCAGCGCCCGGATTCTCGCCAAATCCCTCAATTGCCTCAACTCCAACGGTCCCACCGAGACCCCCTGCGGCGAATGCGAAGTCTGTCGCACCATTGCCAGAGGCACTTCATTAGACACCATTGAGATTGACGCCGCCAGTAATACCGGGGTTGATAACATTCGTGAACTCATCGAACGAGCGCAATTTGCACCCGTACAATGTCGCCAAAAAGTTTACATTATTGATGAATGTTTAACAGGTGACACCCTGGTGCAAACTGCTGAGGGGTTGATGAGAATTGATGACCCTTCTCTCCAAAACCAACAGGTTCTCAGTTATAACGAATCGAACGGGAACTGGGAATGGAAAAAAGTCCTCCGCTGGCTAGAACGGGGAGAACGACAAACACTGATTATTAAAACAGGCAATCGAGAAATCCGATGCACCGCCAATCATCTGATTCGGACCGAAAACGGCTGGATAGCTGCCGGGAAAGTGAAACCGGGAATGAACATTCTTGCGCCTTCAGTGAGCCAGAAAACTTTAAACAGCGAGAGTAAACCTAAACTACCCTCGCCCAGCTTGAATCTATCTAGGCAATTAGTGGCAGTAGGTGCGGGGAAAACGCAGATACTACCCGAAACAGGATTGACGCATATTTTCCGAGGGATTCCTAAATGTAGAGGCGATTCGCGAATCGCCTCTACATTCCCGATTCAATCCCATCAATGGATTACAAGTTTGGAGAAAGTCGAATCTGTCGCAATGGCAGATCCGCGTCAAGTTTACGATATTGAAGTAGAAACTCATCATAACTTTGTGGCAAATGGACTGTTAGTTCATAATTGCCATATGTTGAGTACGGCTGCTTTTAATTCGTTGCTCAAGACTTTAGAAGAACCGCCCGATCGCGTGGTGTTTGTCTTAGCAACAACCGACCCCCAACGAGTTTTACCCACGATTATTTCTCGTTGTCAGCGATTTGATTTTCGCCGGATTCCTGTAGCTTCAATGGTTCAGCATTTGAAGCATATTGCGGGCAATGAAACCATTAATATCAGTGATGAAGCGGTTTTGACCGTAGCTCAAATTGCCCAAGGGGGACTCAGAGATGCCGAAAGTCTCCTGGATCAGCTTTCGTTGCTTGAAGAACAGGTTACTGTAGAACGGGTTTGGGATTTGGTGGGGTCGGTCCCGGAGCGAGATTTGATTCAGTTGTTAGAGGCGATCGCTGCCAATAATCCAGAACAAGTCTTGGATAAAGCCCGAGAATTGATGAATCGCGGTCGAGAACCCCTGATTGTTTTACAAAATTTGGCCGGGTTTTATCGGGATTTATTAATTGCTAACACCGCCCCCAATCGTCCGGATTTAGTCGCCGTTACCCCTCCGACTTGGGAACAGTTATGTGCCGTGGCTCAAGAATGGGAAATGCCGACTATTTTAGCCGGACAACAACATTTACGCAGCAGCGAGGCGCAAATTAAAAATACCACTCAGCCTCGTTTATGGTTAGAGGTGACCCTGTTGGGATTATTACCCTCGGCTTTAATTACGCCAACTCAGGGAAGGCAAGAAACATCCAGTCGAGGCGCTGGGAATGCGGCATCACCAGGGAGAACCTCTGCACGTCCTCCCTCTGTTGAGAATGTCCCTCAGTCTCCCCCGGTACAGGGGAGGAACGAGGGGAGTTCCGTTGGCGCTGCCTCTCCCCAGGAGAATCGCCAAGCCCCTCCCCCGGAAAATCGCCCTGCCTCTCCCCCGCCATCGGCACCGAGTCAGGAGTCTGGGAACCCGCAACCAGCCGGTGTAGAACCGAGTGGCAACCTGGAACAAACCTGGCAAACTTTGATGGAATACCTGTCTCTGGGAAGCAAAGCGCTGTTGCAGCAACATGGACGGCTGATTGGATTGAGTAACAATCAAGCTCAGATTGCGATTCGCTCCCCGAACCTGTTTAAGATGGCTCAGAGCAAAGTATCGGACATGGAAGCTGCCTTTTTTAAGGCGTTTAATCTGCGAGTCAAAGTGATGATTCAGGTGTCTGGGGATGGACCGCCTCCGGCTTCTGCTGCGATCGCCCCGAGTCATTCAGAACCCCCCTCAGCCCGCATGGAGCCACCGCCGACTCCGATGGGCAATGGACAGGCCAACTCGACGCCACAAAGCCCCGTAAATCGCGAAAATTCACCGCCTCAATCCCCCCCTCAAAACCCTCGAATTGAACCGGGTAACGGGCCAGAAAATCGCCCTCCCGTGTCCGTTGGAGCGACCGGGAGACGGGATATTCCGCAGAGATGAGCAAACCGATGATGATGAAGTGATGCGGGCTGCTCAACGATTTAGCAACCATTTTAATGGGAAATTAATCAGCCTCCCAGATGACCCGGAGGTACAGCCTAGGGGTCGGGCAGTTGAGCCAGAATTTAGCCATACCTGGGATGTTCAAAACCCGAGTTCTGCGGAGGAAATTGGGGGAGTTGTAGAGAGTCCCAATGATGTGGATGTAGAGGATGATCCGTTTGGGGGGTTGGATTTTTGAAGGGATAGGATTTATGCCTGTTTTCCCAGCAAACCCTCAATGTAGGGGCGATTCGCGAATCGCCCCACAGGGTCAGATGGGAGAATTATGCGGGTAATTCGCCGCTGCCTTGATGAACGGTTTTCACCCATTTGAGTTGTTTGGGACGGACCGAAATCCGCAGGGTGATGCTAGAAATCACCACTACCCAGTGCAGGAGGTAAATGATACCGCGCACAGTTTCGATTAGGGTTTGGAGGGGTGATGCGGGTCGAGATTTGGCGATTTGAGCGGTTTGTCGTTCAATGCGCCGGAGCCCGGTAAACATTCCCACCAGGGAAAGACTCATGGCAAGGGTGGTTAAGGGGCTGTAAATGGGGAAATGTTTGAAGCCGATCGCCAGGATTAAATCGGGGATAGCGGCTGCCGGGAGGAAATATTGGATAATCCAAAAGGCAAACATATCCCAGGATTTGGAGTTGGGGAGGCGATCGCTGAAAATTAGCCGCCAATAGTCTAAATACCGCTGATATCCCCCTTCTCCCCAGCGATTGCGTTGATGCCAGAGGGCCAAGGGACGAGTCACGCCCTCTTCTTTAACCGGGACGCTGATAAATTGGACATCCCAACGGTCCAGATGCAGCCGCATGGTCAAATCCAGGTCATCGGTGATGGTTTCTTCGTTGAATCCGCCACAGCGATCGAGGGCTTGACGGCGGATAAATTGACCGTTCCCGCGCAGTTCCCCAATGCCACCGAGGGCGATGCGTTGCTGTTGGAAATAGCTATCTAAGGCCATTTCTGCCACTTGTCCCTTGGTCCAGAAATTGACTCCAGGATTGGCGATCGCCTTCCGCATCTGCACGGCCCCCACTTGGGGCGGATGGAAGGTGGGGAGGACTCGTTGCAGGAAGTCTGGGGAGACTTGAGCATCAGCATCAAAAACCCCAATAAATTCTCCGTGAGTCAGGGGAATGACTTGATTGAGCGCCCCCGATTTACCCCCCGTGGCATCAGCAGAACGCCGAAACACATTGAGGTTGTCATATTTTTCAGCAAGTTGCTGCAACACCTGTGGGGTGCGATCGCTGCTGTTATCGTCGATCGCCCAAACTTCATAGCGATCGCGGGGATAATCCAGATTGCACAGGACATGAATCAGCTTGTCAATCACGGCTTCTTCGTTTTTAGCCGCCACCAGCAAGGAAACTTGGGGCCAGTGTTCCTGGTTTTCCCGGTCCAGGGGTTGTGGGGTGGGAAATGCTTTCGCCCGGACAATCCGAATCGCATGGAGTGCTAACAGTGCCGTAAAGCCCAACACCAGCCAATATCCCCAGGAGAGGAAATGAAGGACAAGGGTGAGAATAGAAATCCCCAATAGCAATACTGCGGCTTTGAGTCGGCGACCCAGATACCCCGGATAGGAAAAGTCTTCGACCTGATCAGAATCTTCAAAAGCAGACAAAATCAAATGAAGAGGCTCGAATTCCTCGAAGGAATTGTTTTCGGGCCAGGAATTGGCTGGCATAGTTTACTTAGGTAAAAAAGCAATACAGGTTCAGTGGTTTCTCAGCCCTTAGACTCCAGGGCGTGATAGGGATTCCGTGGGAAATGCCAGTCAGGATTAAAGGCGATCGCCCCCGGACTACTCCTATTCCCGTTGGGGAATCCTCGCCCTCGATGTCTCTACGGCTTCAACGCCAGTCGAAACAGGAGCCCTAAGAGCTTAGAGAAACCTTAATGTTGTTTTATTGTATCCTTGATTGTTATTTTTC
The DNA here is from genome assembly GCA_963821735.1 of uncultured cyanobacterium. GTDB lineage: Bacteria > Cyanobacteriota > Cyanobacteriia > Cyanobacteriales > Laspinemataceae > Laspinema. Next base: position 625,106 of record CAWGFK010000055.1, on the reverse strand, counting down.
TAACTCGTTGCTGCAATTGAGCAGGATTCAGTCTTCTAGGTCTCCGGAAAGCCGACACCCTAAAGGGTGCGGCTACACAGACAAAGCCTGCCTACGCAGGCTAGAGAAGCGAAAACCAACGTTTAAAAGCTACCTTGCAAGGGGAGGGTTAGGGTGGGGTCCCCATGTTACGGGGAAATCCAAAAGCTCAACTGCTCACCCCATCATAGTTTCACCCCTACAGACTCCGGTCCCTTCTCCTGTGTCTTGGGGTAGGGCTGTTTCATTCTCAAATTTTCCCGACACTGTAAGCATTACAGCCCAAGGGTTTTCGGCATTATTTCTTAAGTTAAAGCTAAGAAAAAGAGACCACCCCGTCCCTTCGGGACACCCCTCCAAGGGAGGGGAATCAGCCTGTATCCTTCGCCAGACAAAGGTTAGGGACAACACAAAAATCAATTTTGCCGGGAGAATGAAACAGCCCTATAGGGCCAAGGGGAGGGCGGGACCCTAAAACTTGCCAAAATTGATGAGGATAAGGGAATCATCACCGGAAGACTTAAATTCCCCACCCCCTTCTCCACTACACTTTTTATTGATACTGGACTAGAAGGAGCAGCGAGCATGGGTAGTAACCTCGATCAACTTCAGCCTGCGGATAATCGGGAAATAGGGGTCTATATCCCTTACTACCAGGGCAATAAACGAGCGGTGTTACCGAGAGCAATTAGCCTCTATCGTCAAGGGAATTTGGAGGGTGAGCGCAAAATAGAGGGCGGTGAAAACATTCCATTTGTAGCAAGCTGGCACGTTTCCTCTCTCCCGGCTGACCCCACCCGGTGTCGCATCCAGTTTGATGGGAATGCTGACCTCAGCTATGAAGTGACAATGGCAAATTTTGAGTTTATTGACCACTTAATCGACGTGATTATCAGCCATAAGCGACACCACTCGGTAGATTTTTCTAAAGGGTTCTATCGGAAGTTATTACTACTGGATGACTAGAATAAAGACTGACGATTAGCAAGAGGGGGCAGTCGCCAGCACAACAGCTTCCGATGCCTACCTTAACCCACACCCTGTTCGCGTAGCGTTCCGTAAGGAAAGGGTGGGGCTACACAGACGAAGCCTGCCTACGCAGGCTAAGACAGAACACCGACTTTTTGCAACTGGATTTGGGAGAAGACTTCATCTGACGACCCAAACCAGACTGTCCACACAAGAGAATAGGGAGTGAGTGCGTGCCAACATCTGCCAAACCAAAATCTAAATATCTCGCGATCGGATCAACTCGGCCTTATAGCGGTAAATCCTCGATTATCCTAGGCATGGCCCAGCAATTCCAAGCTAAGGGGCTGGATATTGCGTATTCTAAACCTCTGGGAACCTGTTTCAGTGAATTGGGAAATGATGGGATAGACGAGGACCATCGATTTTTAGCCAAGACTTTGAATCTGCCGGATAATCGACTGGGGGAGACCCTGCTGTTTTTAGATGCGCCGACCCTGGAGAAACGTCTGCAAGGCATCGGACAAACGGACTACTCTGAGAGTCTGGTGAATTCGTTGGAAAAACTCGGGGGAGATTTAACGATTTTAGAGGGGGCTGGGACTTTAGATCAAGGCCGGTTATTTAATTTGTCGGTGCCTAAAGTTGCCAGTCTGATTGAGGCGTCGGTATTGTTGGTGGCGCGCTTCCACTCGATGTTAGATGTGGGGGAACTGCTATCGGTTCAGGACCGCTTGGGCGATCGCCTGCTAGGAGTGGTCCTCACCGATATCCCGGAAGAAGTCGTCCCCAGTGCCTCGACCATTCTGCGTCCGTTTTTGGAAGAACAGGGGATTCGGGTGTTTGGGTTGCTGCCAAGGAGCAATTTGCTTCGCAGTGTCAGCGTTCGAGAGTTGGTGCAACGGCTGAATGCGGAGGTGCTCTGTCGTCCCGATCGCCTAGATTTGATGGTGGAAACCCTGAAAATTGGGGCGATGAATGTCAACTCGGCTTTAAAGTATTTCTCCCAAGCGCAAAATATGGCAGTGATTACCGGAGGCGATCGGTCAGAACTGCAACTGGCGGCCCTGGAAACCTCCACCCAATGTCTGATTCTCACCGGACATATGCCACCGAGTCAGATGATTCTGAATCGCGCTGAAGAGGTCGAGGTTCCGGTTTTATCCGTTGATTTGGACACCCTGAAAACGGTGGAAATTATCGATGAAACCTTCGGTCAAGTTCGCCTACATGAACCGATTAAAGTGGAATTTATGCGAAAACTCATGTCAGAGCATTTTGACGTAGACCGCTTGCTATCTATTTTAGGTTTGGAACCTGTACTTTCTGGGCGGTAAAGATCAACCGCACCCTAAAGGGTGGGGCTATACGGACGAAGCCCGCCTGCGCGGGCTAATCTAAAGCGAATCAATCAATTGTAGGGTTTTAGTTTAGAAAAAGATTCAGCAGTAACCGTTAACCGAAACCCTAATAAATTCTCCTTTTGAAGCTCTAGGGCGCATATCTTTGCGCCTTACACGATTAGCAGAGGGAGAATTTCTTTTGTCATGTTGTCCAGCAAAAGGAAAGTAATATCATGCGTCACGCGCTTTTTTCAGGAATTGCACTGGCTCTAAATATTGTGTTTCTGCCCTTGAATGGAGTCACACAAGAAGTCCCTACTGATTTGCGTCAGTCTATGCCTTACAGCGAAGCCAGAGAATTTATTTTAGACGAGGGATGGCAGATTAATTACCGAAATCCCAACTCAAACGAATTATTATCGGGGTCGTTAGAGCGAATGGTAAATGAGTTAGAATATCCTGAATTTGAGGACTGTTCGGGAACTGGAATGGGGTTTTGTCGGGCTTCGTTTGTTAATGCTTATGGTGAAAGTTTAATCCTGGTTACTGTTAACAACGAGGAAGAACCTACATTATTTCGATGGTGGATAGAAGAAGAACCAGAACAGGAATAAACTAGGGAATCTGGTTTTCAAAGGTCTATAAAAACCCGCACCCTGAAGGGTGGGGCTATACGGACGAAGCCCGCCTGCGCGGGCTGAAGAGGTAAAGTAGGTCTTTGATAACCGGATTTGGTATAATTTTCTTTAATTCGGGGAATACTAAACCTAAATTCTGCGATTTCGCTAACAGAGAGCAACCACTATTTGCGAGGGGGATGTCATGTCAAATCAGCAAAATCGATTTTTTCGGTATCTCTCGGTTGGCATTTGTGGCCCTGGCGTTTGTTCTCTATCCTTATTTCGTTAACCAACTGCCTCCCTTGCCGGATTGGATGGGGAATGTGCCAACTCCTGTCACAATTTGTGGGGCAATTTTTTTTGCCCTCATTGTTGTCGTTGGACCGGAATTATTAAAGGTAAAAGAAACGCCCCCGGAAGAGTTATGGCGCAAACTCCTGCAAGAGAATCAGAAACTCATTAATGATCGCCTGAAAAATTCGCTGGATCAAGACAGCCATATTCCTATCACCAGCATTGATTCTCCGGATGATTTGGAACGACCCCAACGGAAAGCGGCTCAACAATCATCCGTTACAGCAGCAACCACTCCAACTCCTGTACCTTCTCCTCAAAAACGGTGGAGAAAGTGGTGGCAAAATTTTCAGCCTTCCGCCAGTTTGCAAAATGCGATCGCTGATAAATTGCCTCAACTCAAAACTCGGCGGAATTTGGAGAATTTACAGACAGAAGAAGTCACCCAATTATCACCCAGTAAACCGATTGTAGAGATTTTCAAGGAAGCCAACAAGCGTTTATTAATTTTAGGAGAACCGGGAAGTGGCAAAACGACTGAATTGCTCAAATTAGCCCAAGCATTAGGAGAAGCAGCCGAAAACAATTCCAAAGAACCTATCCCATTTATTTTTGAGCTTTCTGCTTGGCGGGGAGAACGGATGCTGGATTGGATGGTGGGAGAAATAGTGGCGCAGTATGGACTAAATCCAAAGCTATGCCGGGAGTGGCTGATTTTTGACCGCATTGTGCCGCTACTTGATGGTTTGGATGAGTTGGGAGAGGAACGAGCAAAAGAAGCGATTCGGGCGATCGATGCATTACAAGCGGATTATCACAATCAGCAAAAAGCATTGGTTATCTGCTGCCGCGTCAAAGACTATGAAAGCATCACCGATGACAACAAGCGCCGCATCTGTTTAAAGGGAGTCGAACGAGCAGTCAGGCTTTGTGAATTGGCTGATGACCAGATTGAAGGGTATTTAAAGCAGCGTAAAGCAGAACATATTTGGGATGAACTCCAATCCAATTCTGGGTTGATGGAGTTGGCGCGGAATCCCATGTTATTAAACCTCATGCCGATTGCTTATCCTGATGAATTACCAGACAACCTCCCTCAAAACTCCCAAGATTGCCAAAGCCGACTGTTTGACGATTTTTTGCATCGAAAACTCTATCCACCCCAATCTATCACCCCTCAACCTCTTGCAGGCTACGAACCGGAAAAAGCTAAATATTATTTAGCATGGTTGGCTGCAAGTATGGGCCGACAAGATATTAATCAACGGGAATTTTTGATTGAAAAGCTGCAACCAACCTGGCTAGAAACTCAAACAACAACGAAATCAATACTCTGCTGATTAATAGACTGATTTTTGGGCTGATTTTATGGACTGATTTACGGACTGATTTCAGGGTTAATTTTTGGACGGGTGATTTTCGGGCTGATTGGAGGTCATTTTCGGGGTAATTGTCGGTTTGATTTTCGGGCTGATTGTCGGGCTGATTGGAGAGATTAACTGATATAGCTGATATTTAATAACTTGATTCAATTTATTTAACAGAAAGTTTTGATATTTCTTGGAAAAACTTAAAACAAACCATCTCTCTTGGATTATACTATTCAGTGATTTTCGGAGGCTTGATTTTCGGGTTGATTTTCGGGCTGATTGGAGGGCTGATTGGAGCGGCTGATTATAGGGCTGATTTTCGGGTCTGATTTTTGGGCTTATGGAATTTTGGGCTGATTTAGTTGCAGGGCTGATTGAAAGGTTTAAAAACAGATATTAAAATTAGAAAATATCCCAATCAAGGAATTTGGGAAACGGGATTAAAATCTCTGATCACAATGGGACTGTCTATTCCTCTCTGTCTCTTAATTTGGATTGTCCCTCAGTGGGCGATAGGACAGGATTGGAGCTTGAATGAATCCTTGATTTTGGGGAGTATTGTTGGGGATTTTATTCGGGATATTGTTTTGGCGGTGGGGATGCATTTCACCCAACACTTTATTTTGCGGTGGGTGTTGTGTCATCATGGACGAATTCCCCGAAATTATGTTCACTTTCTAAACGAAGCAAGTGCCTGTGGTATTTTAAAGCAATCTGGGGGCCGCTATCGGTTTTATCATGATAAATTGCGAGAGCATTTAGCCTCTACCATTCAGTTGAAGGTTGAGCCAGTATCACCCCGTAAAAAAATAAAATTTTTTGGAGTTTCTTTACAGGAGATAGGGATTGTGTTTACCGCGATTTTATTAGCGGTAATTCTGACTAACACTTTTGGATTTAACCCAGATTCAGTGAGTGCCATGAATCCGCTCATCCAAACTAGCGATCGCGTTTTCTTCGATCGCTTAACCTATCCTCGGTGGCGACAGCCCCAGCGCTACCAAGTTATTAGTTTTGCAACTAAGAACTTAGAAGAGAATTTCTCCAAGCACTTCGCCTCTCGCCGCATCCTTGCCCTGCCTGGTGAAAGGTTAGAAATTAACTCTGGTCAAATTATTCTCAATGGCAAACCTTTCCCTGATAACCAGATAAAACTTCCTTCGGATTTCAACCAGTCACTCATTACCCTCGCGACTGATGAATATTATGTGGTGGCAGACAATCTGAATTATGCCTAATTTTGAAACCTTCGGGGCTGTAGTTCCTCGGCAGAAGATTAGAGGTCAATTAATCCTGCGTGTTTATCCCTTTGATCGCGTTGGACTGATTCGCTAGGTTTGGGTGAGGATGGTGCGTTCCGGGGAAGATTTTGATTGTTGGGCAAAGTTGGTGACTCCGGCCGCAGGGGTTTAAACCTCCGCCGTTCTCTGAGGCATAGCTAAAGTCGGTGACTCAAAACCGTACTGAAATCTGGGTACGCGGCTTTTCATTGTTTCCCTCTTGCCTCGCAGTCGGATTTATCCGTCTTGCCAGCTGTCAGCCGCGGGGCTGTTTCGATTTCATTGTTTTCCCTCTTAGCCGCGAGGTGTCGTCTGTTAGCCTCAAACCCGCCTGCGGCTACCTCCCCGGATTCCAAGTCCCATGAAACCCTAACGGAATCACCCCCGGCAACCCTAACCGACATTCCGGTTCCTCATCCAACCGATCGCCATCAAAAATCCATACCTGACTCTGATGTTCGTTCGCATCATAAACCACCGTTAAAACCCACCCTTGTTCAGCCCGATCGCCATCTGGTGCGTAAATCGGTTCACTCGGATAACAGTTCTCTGGAATAGGGGCCTCAGTCAGATGGCCGGTTTGATAGTCGAACCGCCCGATCGCCCCCACGGGTTCTCTCCCTAACTCCACCCCCTCTCGATGCAAGGATAAATAGGTATAGCGCCACTCCTGTCCCACTTCTCGGAAATCTACCGAGGGAAACTCACAGTGGCGATCTATCATCGTCTCTGTCTCCATCACTTTTCCAGTCTGGGGATTCACTCGGACTCGGCAGAGGGTCCCTTTGGCTGCTGTCTCCGTCTCCAAGGTGGCAAACTCTTTGAGATATTGATTCGTCTGGAAATCCTGATAGCGCACCACATCCAAGCTAATCTCTCCACTGCCATTCACCGCACCATTGCCAAAATGCCACTGATACCAGGGTTCCGCTTCCCCCCGACTCACCAGTTCTAAACTAGAACGGTCAATCACTAACATTTGAGTCCCTAACTCGGGATGCCAGGTTAAGGAGTCGCTAAAACTTTTCAGGTGCAACAGGACGGGTAATACCGACATCCGTACCGGGGGAATCACAAAAATTAAATAGGGTCCCGCCATCACAAAATCATGAATCAGGGGCATTCCCTCTAGGTCAAATGCGGCCTGTTGTTGGATTTGGCCCTGGTTGTTGCTGCGGTAAACGTGCAGTTGGGCGTTTTTTCCCGGGGAGACGCCAAAATTATAGATTTCCCCGGTTTGGGGGTCCCGTTTGGGGTGGGCGGAATAGCCCCAGTTTGGTGCCAATCCGTCTAAGTTGTCCAGTCCGAAGGTTTCTAGGGTTTCTAAATCTAATCCGTGGGGATGTCCCCCTTCCCAAAGGGCTAAGAGTTTGTCCGGAAGGGCAATCACGGAGGTATTGGCGGGATTTTTCATTCCCTTGCCTAATCGTTTCCAGATAGGTCCCGGGGGGAGAGTGCCATATCCGGCAAATTGCAGGCGGCCCTCGGCTTCTTCCGCTTGATATCCGGCAGTTTGGACGTAGCGGTAAAGGGCGCGGCTGTCTCTGCCGGTAAAATGAACGCCTAAAATTGCTCCATCCCCATCAAACCAATGTCCCACGCGGTTTTCCCCTCGGGTGAGACGCGCTGGACCATTGCGGTACAGGGTTCCGCGCAATCCGGGGGGGAGGGTTCCGGCGATGATTTTGAGGGGAGTGGAGGGAAATTCCTGGGCGGGGGTGGCGATCGCCCTTGTCCAACTTTTCTGCTTGTTTTCCGGTTTGCTAATAGTTTTCATGGCTATTTTCCATCTATTTATCGTACATGGTCTTATCTTTGCTAAAATAACTGCGTTGTTCTAGTTATTTCATACCGTCTTTGAGTCAATCAATAGACACATCACCCGGGATCGATACTCTGGCGCAAGAACTGGCCTCGATCCAGCAAACGGGTTCTAAACGGATTTCCCTCTTGGGTTCCCGTCATGTTCCGATTACCCATCAAGCGCTCATTGAGCGAATGACCTATGCTTTGGTCTTAGAAGGGAATCGAATTCTGACCTCCGGTGCCACGGGCACCAATTCTGCTGCGATTAAAGGCGCAATGAAGGCAGATCCTAATATGCTGACGGTGATTCTCCCCCAAAGCCTGGATCGTCAACCCCGAGAGTCGCGCAAGCAACTCGAAAAGGTGATCCACTTGGTGGAAAATCCCGCGAATGACCATTTATCCTTAGCCGAAGCCAGTGCTTTGTGCAATTTGGAAATTGTCTCTCGCTGTCAGCAGTTAATCTGCTTTGCATTCCATGATAGCCACACGCTATTGCAAACTTGTCAGGATGCGGAGGAACAGCGCCGACTCGTGACGTTGTTCTATTTTGATTAAGGGCATCCTCGTTTACCTAGGCTTGACCCTGCGATCGGATTTCCCATTTGGCGTTTGGATACGCTTGTGTCTGCTCCCGTTTTACTCTAAAATTCCCCCGCGAAGAAGAGAAGAAACTGCCGTTGCCTAGGTCAGTTATTGTTTAAAGACTCCCAGGCAATGGCCCCGAGGCTACTCGATTCGTCTAAGTTCCGGAAGAACGTTGCAAGGCGAACTTACGGAGGCGATCGCTGATGTCTGGCACTGGCAGTTTGTCCCCCTCTTCGAGTGGTTTGATGTTCTAGTAATTTGTAGTTGTACGGATAATTAGTCACGTTTTATTCATGGCTTCAACCTATTCTTTTGATATTGTCAGCGATTTTGATCGCCAGGAACTCGTTAATACGATTGACCAAACTAATCGGGAAATTACCAGTCGTTACGACCTGAAAAATACCAATACCACGGTTGAACTCGGAGATGATGAAATTGTCATCAATACCGATAGCAACATGACGTTAGAGGCGGTTCATTCGGTGCTGCAACAAAAAGCAGTCAAGCGGAATTTATCGTTAAAGATTTTCGACTATGGCAAGGAGGAATCCGCCAGTGGTAACCGGATTCGTCAGGTGATTAAGCTCAAAAAAGGTATCGCCCAAGAGGTGGGTAAACAAATCACGAAGTTACTTCGGGATGAGTTGAAGAAGGTTCAAGGCTCAATTCAAGGGGATGCGGTGCGGGTTTCTAGTAAGTCGAAAGATGACTTGCAAGAAGCGATGCAGTTGATTAAACAAGAAGATTGGCCGGTCGCCTTACAGTTTACCAATTATCGGTAATTGGGTAGGGGGAGAAGTTTCTTGGAAATCGATCGCTATCTGTAGGGGCGAGAAAGCGAATCGCCCCTACAAATTAGGGGTTAATGGGAGTAGCAATGACTCAGGACAAAATAGACCGACAGCGAGAACATCAAGCTAATGAACGGACGTTTTTGGCTTGGTTACGGACTTCCATTGGCATGATTGGCTTTGGATTTGCGATCGCCCGTTTTGGTCTATTTTTACGCGAGTTACAAGCTAGTGTGACGGGTGAACCGGACTCTGTACCGGCGATCGCCATTGATTCCCAAACCCTGGGGGTGGCATTGGTAATTATGGGAATTATTTTTATTCCCTTAGCCGTCTGGCGCTACAATCGAGTCTTTCAACAAATTGAATTTAGCGCCTATCGCCCGAGTCGCTGGATGGTGTGGTTAACGGCAGCAACGGTGATGATTGTCGGGGTTCTGACGATTCCCTTTGTGTTGTTGCGACATTCTTCGAGGGAACCGATACCTCAGTTTCAGCGCCAAAGTTGGGAGATGATGATGGGCGATCTCGATTGGTAGCTGACCCCTGAAGGGGTAGCCCTGTCAAGGTGATAAATTTAATAACACAAAAGAGTCGATATTATGTAGGGGCGAATGCTTGCGCCCTCAATTGGATGACGAAAGAGTTATGGAATGTAGGGGCGCAATGCTTGCGCCCTCAATTGATGACGAAAAAGAGTGATGGAATGTAGGGGCGCAATGCTTGCGCCCTCAATTGGATGACAAAATAGTGTTATCGAATGTAGGGGCGCAATGCTTGCGCCCTCCGGAGGGCGCAAGCATTGCGCCCCTACAAATCAATACACCTTGACAGGGCTATTCCTTCAGGGGTTATCCCACAGGTAAAGGGCTTTTTTTGAGTAATAATTTCCCCTTTCCGGTCAAATAAAATCGTGCCTACCTCTAAAACAGTATCGGCATATTTCATAACATAATTCTGAGCATTCTGACTAATTTTTTCGGCTAAGTTATTAAAAACTAAATCAGCCAGTCCTCGTTCTTTAATTGCAAAATAAGCAGCATCGGCAGTTTTAGCCTGTAAAACTGCTTTTACCGTCGCCATATCTCCCCCCGCCTGCACTACCGCAGCACTGAGGATTTCTAATTTAGCATCGGCAATATGGCTGGAAGTATTAAAAATTCCCCCGGCTAATTTAATCAGTTTTCCCTGATATCCCAGTAACAGAACTGATTCTGCACCCCGCAATCCGGCTTCAACTAACAGCGCCCCGATCCAATTTCCCGTTTGGACTATGGCTGATTCAGGAATGCCTAACCGTTGGGCGACTACTAGACCATTATTACCAATGCAAAAGGTTAAATGAGGGGAATTTTTAACCTTGCACTGCAAATTCTGCCGAAATTCATCCAGATGATCGGCAGAGGACAGGGGTTGAGAAATTCCACTGGTTCCGAGTAAGGCGAGTCCTTCTAAAATGCCAAAGGCGGCGTTAGAAGTCCGGCTGGCGAGTTGTCGTCCTTCGGGTAAAATGATGGAGACAATGACGGTTTTATCTTCGGGAATTAAGGGGAATAAATTGCGCTCAAACAGTTGCCGCGCATAGTGATAAATGGCGGGTTCTCCGGTTTGGGTTTTGCCTAATCCTTCTCCGGCTTCGAGGATTAAGGGTTGGGTTTGGCGGGGGGTCCATTTCACCCAAGCCCATATCGGAGTATTTCGAGTCAAGTCCAGATTATCCCCCGGATCGCTGAGGGCGATCGCCAGGGCGGATGTGGCATCCAGTTGGGCGACTTGGTGGATGGGAATCTCGACGGATTCGGGAATCAGGTCAAGGGAGACGGTTTTTGGGGCCTCTGCACTGGGAGAAAGCACCATCAGGGCCGCTTTCGCCGCAGCAACGGCGAAAACGGGTAGGGTGTAGCCGGTTTTTGCCATGTTAAGAGGGCCAAGGACTGAGACAATTAATTTTGGGGTTTTATTCTAGGTTGATAAGGGACTGTTATAGCCCGATCGCCGTTCTGTTCCTTGAGTGATTGAGACTTTTAGCGGATATTTTAGCGGGTAGGGGACTCGATTTTTAGATTCGGTTTGAGTTCGTAGGCTTGATTATAACTGGCCGCAGCGCTACGGGTACAGTCTAATGCTTCTAGGGCCAAGGCACGATAGTACCAGGCTTCGGCATTTTTGGGATTGAGGGTGACGGCTTTATCGAGACTGACGATCGCCTCTTCATTGCGGCTGAGTTCTTGCAGAACGACGCCACGATTGTACCAAGCCCAATGATAGTTGGGGAAGGCTTGTACTGCTTTATCGTAGCTGGCGATCGCTTCGGAATATCGCTTTAATAAGTATAAAGTGTTCCCACGATTGTTCCAGACTTCGTAAAAATCGGGTTGTGAGGCGAGGGCTTTGTCGTAACAAGCGAGGGTCTTTTCGGTGAGTCCCATGCTTTTTAGGGCCAGTCCTCGATGATACCAGGCGCGGGAATAGTCCGGTTTGAACTCGATCGCCCGATCATAGCTGGCGATCGCTTCGTCATATTTACCCAAGTTCCCAAGGGCGATGCCACGATTATTCCAGGTGCGATGATGATCCGGTTTCAGCCGTAAGACGCGATCGTAGCTCTCAATGGCTTCCTGGTGGCGTCCGCTGTCATCAAGGGCGTTGCCACGATTGATCAGGGCCTGGTAACAGCCCGGATTTAGCTCTAGCGCCATGTCGTAGCTTTTGATGGCCGGATGAGTCCGCCCCAAGTTGTACAGTGCATTGCCGCGACAGTACCAGATTTCATCGGCATTAGGTTCTAGTTCGAGAGCTTTGTCGTAGCTGGCGATCGCTCCTGTATAGTTTCCCGCTTCACTCAAGGTTAATCCTTTCCGAAAGAAAAACTCAACCTCTAGGCCCTTAGCACAAGTTATGAAATTTGACATCTTTCTTTTGGGAGACGTTTTTAAGATGATGTTAGCCAGGATACCATATTTTTTGGCGGTTGGGAAAAGTTTGATTCTAAAATTTTTTGAAACAATTCAGGGGTCTCGAAATTTCAAGCCCCCCTTGTCCATACTGCTCTCCTCTTGATTATATCGAGGTTTGGGCGATATTTTTGCAGAAAATTTGCACTCCCCCAGTCCGGGACCTGAAGCGTTCGCCGCAGATGACCTTCGCGCAGAAGTCAGAAAAAATCATAAGGGTGCGATAGATGTCAAGGGCGTTGGGTAGAAATTTGCTAGACAAAAAAAAGGAGCCGCCGCTGTGCTCCTTTCCCCAATGCATCTTGATCGATTTATACCTATCGAGATGCATTCCATCCTAGAGTCCATAGATGTCACCGTGAGGCTATATAGATAGAATAAACATCGGAAACAGACACCATTCGCGGTAAGGAAGGGTCACGGTGGGCATTGCTTAGGAAAGCCAACCCCATCGATTGCCTTGGGACTGGAGGAGATTGACGGAGGAGGCGGTGGGTTGAGGAAACAACAGGGAGGAGAGATCCCCAGAGAGTTTTTCGTACTCAGCCTCGCGCAAGTCCATGAGAATTTCCCTGATTTGTCCCACATTGGGGTTATCAATGAAGCGATCGCGAACGGCTTCTACAGCGCGATCGAGGGCGAGATCAGCTTCAGCATCATTCTGAGCTAATCCTAATTCAGCATAGAGATTGTTCAGTTCTACTCGTAAGGGGTCTAACTCCGGGGAGTCGGGAAGCTTGTTGAGCAATGTGGCGATCGCCGCTTGGTTTTCCTGAGCAACGACAGAGGATGATTCCTGATTGTAAGTCGGGATGGAGATACTGTCAGGGTTTTGGTCAACCGCTTGTGCTGGTGTAAAAACCATCAGGGTTGAGATCAATAGACAGGATACACACATTTTTCCTTTCCTCAATATAGAGTAGCGTTTCTAGGTCTTAGTGAGTCTTTCAGTTGAGCCATGAAGCTAACCGGACTTTGACACAGAGTCTAGCAGGAATGCAAACAGAATGCAGAGGCCGTTACTGCAAGAGGTTGAGGACGTCCGTACTCTTGGCAATGTCACCCGAACTGTAGGCAGGACATGAATTGACCCGACTCTCTATCTGACTCTCTATCTATAGAGGCGATCGGACCGTTCCAGACTGGAAAGGGCCGCAAGATCCAACGGGGTCCCGGTGTCTTGTTTCCAGCATTGTCCCTCGTTTTACATTGTCACTGGCTCACAGTTCAGGGGTAAGAGGTTCCTAATATCACTCAATCACCCTTGTGGGATATTGAGGGTTGAGGGATTGATGCGGGGAGATTTGTGACCCTAAAAGAGGCGATCGCCTCGGAATTTCAATTCCAGAAAATACCTCGGGTAAAGGGTTTGAGCCAATTTTAGGAAAAACTACTGATGGCTTTACCCAAACTGAAAAAACTGTGTTATTCTTATGGATGAGATTGAAATTCGGTTGCAGTGTTTGTTTCGAGTATTGATAGGTATTTCTCCCTTTCGTCTGGACAGGCTTCTCTCCGAAAACTTGACCTCTACATCCGTTGAATTTTGGAGTTAGTCCATGTCTATTTACGTTGGTAATCTTTCTTATGAAGTTACCCAAGAAGATCTGAGCGCCGTATTTGCAGAATACGGCTCCGTTAAGCGCGTGAATCTGCCCACCGACCGGGAAACGGGTCGTGTGCGCGGGTTTGCCTTTGTGGAAATGTCCACTGAAACTGAAGAAACCGCTGCGATTGAAGCCCTTGATGGGGCTGAGTGGATGGGTCGCGATATGAAAGTCAACAAAGCCAAACCCCGTGAAGACCGTGGCTCCTTTGGCGGCGGCGGTGGTGGCGGTCGCGGTGGCCGTCGTAACAACTTCTCGAAAGGCTACTAAGCTAGATTAGTGGAACTCTAAACGATGAAATCTCCCGAATGATAAGGGTACAGGCACTGAAACCTTCGGTGCCAGGATCCTCAAGTCAAAATCGGAGAGTTTTTTTCTGGGAACCCATCAGACGAAACCTTTTCGTCTCCTAGCTTAACCCGAAAAAGCTCAGGTATTGAATATCTGAGCTTTTTCATTTGGGCGATCGGCCTTGTGATTTAATTCAGACTCAACGGTAACCTCTACCCATCGGGTATAAGATTCTCCCTATTCCCGATTGAACATAAACCGCCCATTAACTTTTTCACCCTGAATATCCGTGAGAATTGCTACCTTATACTCCCCGGAAACTTCCGCAGGTAGGAACGCGGCATAATGTTCCCCTGGTGCGTCATACGGCAGTTCCAGAGTTCGTTGTTCCCCATTCGGGGTTTCCACTTGTGCGGTAACCGTTGCACCAGGAATCGCTTCGTGAGTATCTCCGGTTTGCAGATAAAAATCTAAATGCACTCCTCCGGGTTCCGGTAACGCCACTAACTCTAAATGATACGCACCCACTTCAATCACCTGTCCCCCTTGGGTGGAGGATTCCTCTGGGGTCGTTTCCGTGGGTGCTGGTGCAGTTTCCGTCGGAGTTTCTGTCTCACTTTCTAGCACGATTTGAGCCTGGTTCTCCGGTCCCACAGGCGGTTAACCCGATTAATCCCAGACTAACCACAGCAATAGAGCCTAATTTGAGCGATCGCCACATTTTGAGTTCTCCTTGAGTATGACATTCCATTCTTAACAACATTTTAAGAATCCGCAAGGGGTTTCACTCCCTCATCAAACCGTTCCTCCCTAGTTTCTGTAAAAACTTTTTTCGGCTTTAACCTCCGGCCAAATTGGGAATAAAGCGCCGGAATTACTAACAAGGTTAACGCAGTGGAACTAAATAATCCCCCCAAGACAACCACCGCCAACGGTTGTAAAATTTCCTTTCCGGCCCCGGTTCCGATCGCCAAGGGTAACATCCCTAAAGCCGAAGTTAAAGCGGTCATTAAAATCGCCGTCAACCGTTCCATTGACCCCTGAAAAATTACCGATTTGAGCGGCATTCCCTCAGCCAGTTTAGAATTATAATTATCCACCAATAACAGCCCATTGCGAGTGGCAACCCCAAACAAGGTAATAAATCCCACCATCGAAGCGACAGAGAGAACGCCACCCCCCAAGGCAACGGAAAAAATTCCCCCGGTAATCGCTAAGGGGAGATTCAGCATAATCATCACCGTACTCGCTAGAGACTTTACGGCAAAATACATTAAAACCCCAATCACAATCAGGGCTAATGACCCAAAGACAAGTAAATTTTGACTCGCCCGCTGTTCCGATTCAAATTGTCCCCCATATTGGATGAAATATCCTGACGGAAGTTGTACCGATTCGCGAACCTTTTCCCGAATTTCATCTACGATACTGCCTAAATCTCGCACCGAAACATTGGCAGAAACCACAATTAAACGGGAGACATTTTCCCGATTAATGGTATTAGGGCCGGTGCCATAATCAATCCGGGCGACTTGGGCGAGGGGAATTTTTATGCCGTTAGGGGTATCCACTAATAAGTTGCGAATGGTCTCTAAATTGTTGCGAAAGTCTTCTTTTAACCAGACGACCAAATCGAACAATTGTTGTTGTTCTAAGACTTGGGAAACTACCCGTCCATTCAGGGCAGTTTCCAGAGTGTCTGACAAGTCACCCACGGTTAATCCATAGCGGGCAGCAGCAGGGCGATCGAAATGAATTTGCACCTGACGGATGGGGACTTGGGGTTCCAGTTGCAAGTCTACCACCCCAGGAATATCGCGCATGATATCGCGGACTTGCGCCCCCAAAATGCGGAGTTCCGGGAGTTCGGGACCGAAGACTTTGACGGCGATCGCACTTCGGACTCCAGAGAGGACTTCATCCATGCGGTGAGAGATAAATCCGCCAATACTAGGGGCAACCCCCGGTAATTTGTCGAATTCTTCCCGTAACTTGGCGATCGCCCCTTCGCGATCTTCTATCCCCTCATCACTCAACTCCACATCCAAATGTCCCAACGTTACCCCCCCAGCATCGGCATCTCCCGGTGCCCGTCCCGATCGCAACTGTACCCAACTAAAACGCGGGTCATCTTTCAAGGCATCTTGCATCGCTAACCCCGCCCGATTTGTCATTTCTAAAGACACTCCCGGATAGAGTACCATTGCATTCACTAAAGACCGTTCCTGAAACTCCGGTAAAAACACCCGTCCCAGGGAAGGCAAGATAATCAAAGAAGCAATAAATGCCGCCGTAGCTATCCCTAAAACCAGACTCGGCCATTGAATTGAAACCCGCAATAAAGGCCGATACAGTCGTTCTGCCACCCGGGAAACCCAGGTTTCTTCCTCCGGTAAGGATTGAGAAGCTAATAAAAACGCACATAAGGCCGGAGATAGAGTCAATGCCACAAAAGTCGAGGCAAAAATAGAAACTAAATAGGCCACACCCATCGGGGCAAAAATCCGCCCTTCTACGCCGGTTAAGGTAAAAATCGGGGCAAAGACTACGGCAATAATTACTGTAGAAAATAGTACACTAACTCGGACTTCTACCGACGTATCATAAACCACTTGAAGCGGAGGAATTGGATTGCCTGCCGCTTGGTTTTTCCGTAATCCTCGGTAGCAGTTTTCCATATCTACAATCGAGTCATCGACCACGGAACCAATGGCGACCGCTAATCCCCCCAGGGTCATGGTATTAATGGCTTGACCGAAGAGATTCATCACCATTAATCCAATAATTAAGGATAAGGGAATGGCACTCAAAGTAATCACGGCAGTGCGCCAATTCATTAAGAACAGAAATAGAATAATCGAAACGATGATAATTCCATCTCTGAGGGAATTTCTAACATTTTCAATGGAAGCATCAATAAAGTCCGATTGGCGAAAGGTGACCATCACATTGACATCAGGCGGTAAACTCGGTTGTAGTTCTGCGATCGCCTCCTCCACTGCTTTCGTTACCGTGGGAGTATCCGCCAGGGGTTGCTTATTCACCACTACCACCACGGCAGATTGTCCATTCACACTCCCATCCCCACGCTTTAAAGCTGCCCCAATTTTCACCTCGGCCACATCTTCTAACAGAATCGGCGTCCCATTGCGGGAGGTTACTACAGATTTTTGTAAATCTTCCAAGGATTCAATTCGACCAATTCCTCGGATAATTAATTCCCGGTCTGGACTTTGTAAAAAACCACCAGCCGCATTCGTATTCGCTGCTTCTGCCGCCTCTCTAACTTGAGTGAGAGAAACATTATAAGCCTGTAACTTTACCGGATCGGCTAAAACCTGATATTGCCGAACATCGCCGCCATAGGCAATGGCTTGAGTCACCCCTCGGACGGCCAGCAATCGATTAATAATATCGCGATCGACCCATTGTCTTAACTCCATCAAGGTGGTTTCTCCCTCTCCCGTCACCGTAAAGGCATATTGAATAATTGTGCCAATTGGAGAAGACATGGGAGAAATTTGTGGCGTTTCCACCCCTTGGGGTAATTGGCTGGCTGCTTGCTGCAATCGTTCGGTGACTAATTGTCGCGCTTGATATTCATCCGTTCCCCATTTAAAAATTACTTTCACCACCGATAGTCCAACTCCCGAAGCCGACCTGCACTGTTTCTAATCCCGGCGTTCCATTAATGGCACTTTCAATAGGATAGGTGACCAAAGATTCCACCTCTTCCGGGGCTAATCCGGGGGCTTCGGTTTGAATTTCCACTTGAGGAGGAGCAAAATTGGGAAACACATCTAAGGGCATTTGGGAAATGGTATGAATGCCCAAAATTGTAACAATTATCGCTCCAATCACGACTAACCACCGCTGGGCGATCGACCATTTCAAAATACCATTAAGCATGGATTAGGAGGGGGGAGTTAAGAGTTTGGCTGTGATTTTAGGGTTGCACAAAAAGATGAAATCCAGATGAAATTTTGCTAAAATTGGGGAGAGCATCTCAATTTTGCATAAAAGGGGAATTTACAAGTCTTGCTCCCCCTTCCCTCGTAGGGAAGGGGGCTGGGGGGTTAGGTCTCTTTGCCAA
This sequence comes from uncultured cyanobacterium, assembly GCA_963821735.1. Taxonomy (GTDB): domain Bacteria; phylum Cyanobacteriota; class Cyanobacteriia; order Cyanobacteriales; family Laspinemataceae; genus Laspinema. Next base: position 607,079 of record CAWGFK010000055.1, on the reverse strand, counting down.
ATTGAGATGCTCCCAACAATCTGTTTAATAATCTCCGTTTGATTACCCATTGCATCCATTGTAATAATTGCGCCGGTTACGTCGATTAATTCTAACAGGTCACTGAATCGCTGTAATTTCATTGGAATGGCTGCCTACCTTAACTTGACCGAGGACTAAATGATTTTAAGAAGCCCAGGCTGTCACTAAATGTCAACTTTTTCCATGATTTCGGTCATAAGACCCCCGAAGACTTTCGATGTCTATCCGGATAATTTGCTCAACAACTGATCCAAGTAATTTTTGGACCCATTGAGTTAACTTCTGTTTTAAAACTTTGGGGTCTAGTTTTTCAAAAAACTCTCCAAAATGTATCATTGTGAGGAATACTATTGGGTAATTATAAAAATAAATTATTTGAGCTGCGGTAAATTCTTAGATTAAGTAGATAGAATTCCTCAATGATTTATAAAATCTGTCTTCTCCCCTCTCCCTTCGGGAGAGGGGACACCGGGTGAGGTACAAATCATTTAGGATTGCTGTGGATGGGTTGCTTGCTTTGTTGGGTTTTATTCTTCAACCCAACCTAAAAGCTCAGTAATAGTTTGTGCTACTACTCTAATACAACAATAAGATTTTTCATTTTTTCTTTGGAACGTGCCCCTCAAAGTTTAATTCAATCGTAGCATCCTCATCCTTTCCTTCAAAAAACACGGATGTGAGCATTTTTTCTGCCACTATCCAATCGGTTACCACCTGCACTCCTGATTTTTCTGTTTCGCATATTGACACTAAAGAGCCTTCCGCCATCTCAATCTGCGCTGTATGGAAAGGTGTGTATATCTCGATAAACACCCGCTTCTTTGAAGAGTTTAGCAATTCGTGAAATTCATTTGCTTTCTTGGTAATCTCTCCATATTTCACCCGGAATGTACTTTTCTTTACAGATTTGGTTGTTGCGTCTTCTGGTTCTCCCAACTCTTGCCATACCTCCTCTCCTGGTCCTTGAAATCCTTCCATCTTGTTATCTTGATCTGCAGCGAAATGATATTGCGCCTTCATATATAACTTCACTGCGTCTTCTGTGCTTTTTCCCATTCCCTTCCCGTCATTATCCTTTATCTTTTGGGCCACATCCGACCACATTTGCGTCAATGCCTCTGGGTCCTCGCGATGTAGCACTACCCATCCGGCACAAAGCCCTCCATTCTTGTCAGCATGGTTGGTGATAAAATCTCGGATCGGTCCTGTCTTTGGCGCAATTTCCCTCAAATATTTTTGAATCTCGTCTTGGGACCACCCACTTATTCGTTTTAGTGGGCGTTTGAGTCCTGGCTTTTCGGTTGTTGGGTTTTGTTTCTTTGATTTTTTTAATTGCGCTGGTTGATTACTTTTAACTAGCTGTTTTACTTTTGAGTCATTTTTTTTAGAAACAAGTAGTTTCTGAAAAGACTCATCATTCTTGTTTCCCTCATGTTGAAACTGCCACTGTTTCTTTAACAAATCTTGTCCCATCACATCTGCTTCTTTCTCCAACCCCTGATCATCATTAATCTGTGCCCCCTTCATCTGCATCGTCGGCTTCACCCTTCCCTGTTTCTGCTGGACAACGTGCCATGCTTCATGAGGTAAATGTTCCTCTTGTCCAGGCGCTACATGAATTTCGGTCCCTTGGGTGTAAGCTAACGCCTGTAATTGTGCGGGTTTTGGGGAGTTATAATGGACCCTGACATCATCAAGGGAATATCCCGATAGATTTTCGATTTCGGCTTTGAGGTTATCAGGTAATCCCGTTGGATTTGGGGTTTTGTCTCCTTTTGCTTGTATCGGTTCAGCAATCCCTCCGATAGTGGGTTGTTCTGGGCGTCTTTGTAATAGCGATCGCCTTACTTGCCCCTCCACCTCGGGCTTGGTTTAACTGCCCTTCCCATTCGCTAGAAACATCTCCACCTTCGCCGCCCAATGTCTGAATGGAAATTTTCCGCTGTACTGGATTGGACTGGCTACTTTGGTGATTGACTTGGGGAGCCTGGATGCGGTTGACCACTTGCCGCGCCACTCGGTCAGCTTCCTGCTCATATTCATCCCCGGCAGCACCGACGGTCAGTTTGGCTTGAATAGGAAAGCGTGAAGCCGATGGAGGTGTGGGTGGAAGCGCTGAGACTTGAGTGAGACTATCTTGATGTTTCCGTTGAATCTGATGCTGATTTTGTGGAGCTTCGTTGCCAACTTCCGACCCAATTTGTTGCGATTCAGATACGGGTTCGCAGTGGCTCAGGCGAGAAAGCAGATTACTATTGGGGGGCGAATGCTTAACTGAAGGGGCCGTGGAATTGTCTTGCGCTTTTGCTTGCACAGCAGGAGAAAAAGGGCGGGGAGAAAAAGGGCTTTTTGCTTGTTGCAACGGTAAGCTAGTCTGACGCGAGATGAATTTCTTAGTCATCTTTTCAAGTTTTAATCTAACTATTGTGCGTTTTGCTTACATCACTTAAATGTGACATATCTTGAAAATTCTGTGATTTTTCAAATCCAAAAAGAATCTTTTTGTAGCTACGCTATCTTTTTTATATTCACCAGGTTTGACAATTCGTATCTATCTAAAGGAATAGATTCGAGGCAGTTTTAGTGTCATCAATCTCTAAATTTAAAGTCTTCAGAGGAAAACCGCCTAATATCAACGAAACCTGTAGTTTCAAGATGCAACCTCTCAAAACATAGCTGTTGGCGGGTTCCTGGGGTATAGAGTAAGCGTCATGACCCGTGCTGCGGGGATGGTTTTAGAAAGTGGTGCCATGAACGGATGCGATCGCATTGCAAGGGCCGGTAGTCCTAAAAATGTAATGATTCGTTATAATGGTGAATAAAATACAATAAGGCTCCAATATCACTTTTTCATGTTTTAGAACAAGATAATTTTTTCAATTAGCTGCGAAATTCCCCGTCTCACCGTATTATTAAATCAGTCAATGTCCCCCACAAATTTTATTAAATTGTTATCAAAAACTTATGAATATCATTACATAACATAATTGGGACGACCTGAATTTACCCACAGGGTTGCTTCCATTTGCTGACTACTTCGGAAAACCGCCTCTAGCCCTTTTTTTTAGAATCGGTTAATATAAGCAAGAGACTGATTCATTTACCCATAAATAAAGATGTTCTTAGTTACTGGAGCAACAGGAAGTTTAGGACGGCGTGTGGTGCGGGTTTTGACCAGTAGGCAGGCACCCGTGCGTGCTTTTGCGCGGTTGAGTTCGGACTACAGCGAGTTAGAAAATCGCGGTGCTGAGATATTCATTGGCGACTTAAAGCGAGAACGGGATATACAAAAAGCCTGTGACGGGGTAAAGTATATCATCAGCGCTCATGGTGGGAAGGAAACCGGAGGTGCACAGGCGATCGACTATCGGGCGAATATTGACCTGATTGATTATGGGAAAGCAGCCGGAGTCGAGCATTTTGTCTTGATTTCTGTTCTGGGTTGCGATCGCGGTTATCTGGATTCCCCCGTGTTTAAAGCCAAGCGCGAAGTGGAAAAATATTTAGAAAGAAGTGGCTTGACTTACACCATTTTACGTCCTTCTGCCTTTGACTCGGCTTTAATTCCTTTTGCACAACGATTCAAAGAAACGGGGATTTATTTAAGTCTCGGAGACTTGAGAAATCGCACCTCTCCGGTGAGTACCGATGACTTAGCCAAAATCGCAGCGGATTCCGTATTAGTCCCGGAGGCAGCGAATCAAATTTTCCCGGTGGGAGGTCCAGAAATTCTATCCCGGGAAGAAATTCCCCAAATTTTTGCCCGCATTTTTAATAGATATCCGGTGATTATCAATCCACCGATGATGGTGTTTGATGGGGTCCGCAATGCCTTGGGATTGGTGAATCCGGGTTTACAGAAATCTCTAGGAACCTTGCGCGTGTTGGTTTCTAATGAGTTTTTCTGCACTGCGGAAGAGATAGAAACGTTAGAGTCAACCTTTGGGATGAAGATGGAGTCTTTGGAAAGTTTTATTCGCCGGTATGTGAGTTGTTGATTGAGGGATTGTTAAACATTATAGCGCTTCCCACAGCTATCCGTCCCTCATAAGTCCAAGAACTGCTATAAATCAAAAAAGGGGATGTCTGGATAGACAGCCCCTTTTTGACTCGGTAATATTCAGTTGTCCAAATCATTAATTTTTGCTGCATTTAAGCATTTCCCTGATTGACTAGATTGAACCTATTTGATGAGGCGAATTAAACCTATTAAGCGCTACGTTTGAGGGAACCATCAGAATATAATTCCATTGGCACTAACTCTAGTTTGCCGTTGACTTGAACTTTCGAGTAAACCATTTTGACGAATTGAGCGGTGTTGGTCCGATAGCGAGGTAACATGATTTTGTCCTCCGATTTGCTTCTTCTTTTCTTATACTGCTACTATCTCTCTGTTCAGGATAAATTGGGGTGATTTGAGGCCGAACGGATTGTGATAGTTTTATGACAAGGAGGCGATCGCCCTCATCGGTTGGGGTGATTTGAAACATAATCCCGGATGATAACAAATCATTTCAAATTGTTAACAATTAAATCACCTCTTGTTAATCAGTGATTTATCAGAAGTTTTACCCTTCTTCCCGAGACTCTTCCCCATCACTTCCCCTAGAATGGCGATGAACCATAAAGGTTAAAACCGTTTCATCAATGCCCTTTAATTGTAGGGAACCAAACTTGAGAATTTCATCATCATGGAGATAATCTGCCACCGCTGCGGATACGAGAATTGTACCCGGATCGGCAGCTTCCTGCAAGCGCGAGGCAATATTCACACTAGGACCGATCGCCGTATAATCTGACCGCAAATTGCCGCCAAACATCCCCACCACCGCAGTCCCTTGATGAATCCCACAGCGGAACTGCACCCGAGGTAAACCCTGTTCCTCCCAATTTTCATTTAAGCGATCGAGCGCTTGTAACATTTGTCTAGCTGTGGCGATCGCCCGTCTCACCTGTTCATTCGGCGTCAAATCCTCCGGTGCACCAAACATCGCCACGATCGCATCCCCGACAAACTTATCCACCGTCCCGCCATTATCAAACACCGCCTGCGTCATTTCCGTTAAATACTGATTCAACACCTCCGCCACCCGGCGCGATCGCAACGTATTCGCCAACTGAGTAAACCCGACGATATCGCTAAACAAAATCGTAATCAACCGGGGTTCCGGACGTAAATCCAAAGACAACTCCCCAGAGGCCGCTTTTTGGACCATCGAAGGGGGTAAAAAGCGGCGCAGGACTGACTCCGTTAAATAAGTATTCAACTGGGCCACCCGGCGCTCATTTTCCTTGAGTGCGAGTAAGTTCCTCACTTCTGCTAATAACTCGCGATCGTTAAACGGTTTCGCCAGATAAGCATCGGCCCCCCTTTCCGCCCCTTCAATGCGCGTATCCTCATTCACCTTGGCCGTGAGCAAAATAATCGGCGTTCCCCGTAACGACTCATCCTCGCGAATCATCTGGATCATATCCAAACCCGAAACCAACGGCATCATCAAATCCGTAACAATTAACTGGGGACGATGATTAATCACCACATCAAATCCTTCCGCCCCATTCCGGGCCAAAACGACTCGATATCCTTCTTTTGTGAGAATCCCCGAGACATAATTTCGCAAGTCTGGATTGTCATCCACCACCACAATTGTGGGATGGAGGGTGTGAATCGTGGAGGGTTGTGCCGGTTGCACCATCCCGGTAGGACCGATAAACCCAACCCCATCCTCTTCCATCTGCACATCGGCCAATTCCACGGAAGCGCGGGCCGGTTCTACCCCGGTGGGTACTTCAATAATTTGGTCTGGGGGTAAGTGAGAATTGCCTAGGGGTAACCAGACCATAAAGGCGGAACCTTCCCCATAGTTCGATTCAACGGCGATGGTTCCCCCATGAAGTTCGACCAATTCTTTGGCTAAGGCTAACCCTAACCCACTGCCTTCATAAGAGCGATTTGCCGACCCTTCCGCTTGACGAAAGCGCTCAAATAAGTGGGGAACTTGATCCGTGCGGATGCCAATTCCCGTATCCTTAACTTGGAGTAAAGAATAGTCCCCCGCTTGTTCCAAGGAAACCATAATTTTACCTCCAGCGGCGGTAAATTTCATGGCATTGGAGAGGAGATTATAGAGGACTTTATCAAATTTTTCTAAATCTAAATAGAGGGAAGGACAAGGCTGTAAATCCGTGGTGATTTCGATGCCTTTTTTCTCGCAATAGGGGCGAAAAATTTCCACGGTTTGGGAGACAAAGGCGAGTAAATCGCAGGGACGAAATGTGGGCTGCATCCGACCCGCATCGAGGCGTTGCAAGTCCAGGAGTTGATTGACCAAGCGCAGGAGGCGTCGGGTATTTCGCAGGGCGATCGCCGCTTGTTCCAAGGGTAAATCTTGGTGATGTTCCACGGCAGATTCCAAAGGACCCATCATCAGGGTTAAGGGGGTGCGGAACTCATGGGAAATATTTTGGAAAAATTCCGTTTTCAGGCGGTTGAGTTCCAGGAGTCGTTCCGCCTGCTGGCGGGTTTTTTGGTAGAGACGAGACTGATGGACAGCGATCGCCCCTTGTGCGGCCACCGCTTGGGCTAAATCAATTTCCGAGGGATGCCAACGTCGGGGTGCCCGGACTTGGCGCAGGGTAATGCTGCCGATAATTTCGCCATCAGAGATTAAAGGAACGACTAATAAAGCCCTGGCAGGCGATCGCAGGGGTAAATCCATGACATTCCATTCCGGCTGCTTTTCCAGGTCATCCACCACCACCGGAGCCCAGTGGTGAGGAGTTCTTGCAACACCGGATTCCCGGCGATCGGAACCACCGATCGCGGCAATTCCCCGGAATGAGGGCGAGGTTCCCCTTTGACTTCCTGGGAGATGACTTCTTGGGAGAGGTCGGCACAAGAGAGTCCGACCTGTTGAGTTTCTTCATTCTCCAGTCGTTCTCCCTCCGATGCTTCCACCGCTTCCCTGGCCGCATCGTACAATCCAACACACTGCACATACTCATCTTCCACCGTCCATAACGATAATGCACAACCATCGGCCTGTAACGCTTGGCCGAGTTGTTGGGCGATCGCCGCAAAAATATCTTTCGGATTCAGACTTGAGCGAATCGCCGTGGTAATCGTATTCACCAGGGCCTCGCGCTTCGCCAGGGCCTGGACCTGTTCATAAGCGCGGGCCTGGGACAGGGACAACACCGCCTGATCCGCCACCATAAACACCAGTTGCACCTCATCATCCTGCCATTCCCGCCCAGATCCACATTGGTGCAATGCCAAGACTGCCATCAGTTCCAAGCGAAACATCAGGGGGACCACCAAGCAGGAGCGAATATCTGCCGCTTTTAACATCTGTCGCCGTTGCTGGAGTTGAGGCGTCTTTCCCTGTAAACGTTCATCGGTTTCCACATCATTGATCACCTCAATATCATGAGTTTCCCAGACCGTCTGTGCCAACCCCAGGGGTTCTGAAATGGGTCCCGAGGGGGCAAGAGGCAGTTTGGCCCTGACCATTGGACTTGATCGTGCCGAGTTCCCGCTTTTGATACATAAACCATTCATCAATAAAGCGGCCATCCTGATAGGGACGCAGAATGCAGTAGCTCACCTCAAACATTTGGCCGAGGGTATCGACAATCGTCTGCAAAATCTGCGCCTCAGTCGTCCGAGAGCGAATGGTGTTGGTAATGGCATTGAGTAAAGATTCCTGGCGCAGAGTGCGGCACAGTTCTCTTGTGCGCGCTTTCAGGACATTGTGGGTATCTAATGCTTGGGCGACCAAAGCCTTGAGTTCATCAGCATCCCAGGGTTTGGTGACATATTTAAAAACCTTGCCTGCATTGATGGCATCAACGAGGTCCTCGACATCAGTGTAAGCCGTCAAGATAATCCGGATCGCATCGGGATACTGAGTTGCTGTCAGACTGAGTAATTCAGTCCCACTCATTTGCGGCATCCGCTGATCCGAAATAATCACCGCCACATCCCCCTCCTTGGCCAGCAGTTCTAACGCTTGTGGGGCATTTTCTGCCGTCAGCACGTTATAGTCCCGATAAAAGGTGCGATAGAGCAAGTCGAGGTTATCTGGTTCGTCATCAACGACCAGAAGTTTCGGCTTATTATATGTTTCGATACTCATGCACCGCTCTCCTACAATCAGGGGGAGTTATATCCAATTTCTTATTGTTCTTTTGACTGGTTTTTAGGGTTACCGAACCACCGAGGCTGACGCAACCCGTTTCGAGGTTCGTGAGTAGGGGTCATTCTCAATGTACACTACTCAACCTGATCCTGATGGGTTAGGGGCAATACATCACTCGCCTCATGCACCCTGGCCGATTTGCCCCTTGAGTTGCATCCTGATGGAAAAATTGATGAAGGCGATCGCCCGTCGGATGGGTCGGAATTATTGGGAATAATGACGATATTCTACTGGCAACCGTCGGATCCTGCATGAGAGATTTCACCGATTCTGAATCGGGGTCCTTCGTTCCCGTTTCACTCAGGGTTTCCTGGGACGGAATTTTCCAGTCTTAAACTATCCCCGTGGGATGGATATTTGTGGCCCGAAAAAACCCCACTTCGGGTTCTCCCCTAAATAATTGGCAATCGGAATGCTGCTAAACGGTAACGGCAGGTTGAGCCGATCGCGGCTGAATTGGGTCCTGAGAAATAACGGATAATTCCAGCAATGCAGTTAAAGGTTAACGGAAGGTTGAGCCGATCGCCGCTAGATTGGGTCCTGAGAAATCACGGGTAATTCAATAATGAATTCGCATCCCCCTTGCGGTAGATTTTCAAAAGTCAAGCGCCCATGATGTCGGTCTACGATAATTTTATAGGCGATCGATAAGCCTAATCCTTTGCCACTCCCCACGGGTTTTGTGGTAAAAAATGGATCGAAAATTTTGGTTTGATGTTGGGGTAGAATGCCACAGCCGGTATCCCGAATCCGAATTTGCACCCACTCTCCCGTAGGGAGGTAAGGAGGGTGACTGGGAAGGAGGGTATCCAAGGGGAGATCCGTTTGAGCAATCACTGTAGTGGTGATGGTAATTTGCCCACTGCCTAAATGATTCACCGGGAAAGTCGCCGCATTGCCCCCGCGATCGGGCAGTTCAATGGCATCGATCGCATTGGAAAACAAATTCATAAACACCTGATTGAGTTGTCCCGGATAGCAACATAATCGGGGAATATTGCCGTAGGATTTCACCACCTCGATATTATGGAGACGATGGGCTAATAAAATTAGGCTGCTATCAATTCCCTCATGAATATCAACCCATTTGAATTCGGCTTGATCTAAGCGGGAAAAATTGCGTAAAGTCAAAACAATTTCACGCACCCTTTCAGATCCTTCCTTCATGGAGCGAAGGATTTGTGTTAAATCGGTCTGAATAAAATGTATATCGATTTCCGCTTCAAATTCAGCAATAGATTGGGGAACGGGGTTTAAGTGTTCACGATACCGCTCTAACAGTTCTACAATCTCTTTGCTGTAATTTGCGATGTGAGGAAGATTGCCATAAATGAAATTAATCGGATTATTAATTTCATGGGCAACCCCGGCAACCAATTGACCTAAACTAGACATTTTTTCGCTTTGAACCAGTTGAAACTGAGTATCATGAAGCGAGGCAATTAATTCAGTTTTTTCATCCAGGGCTTTTCTGAGTTTTTGAGCTTGCGATCGCGCTTGGCGAGCTTGGTCCTGGGTGCGTTGATATAACTGCGCCTGAGTAATCGCAATTCCTAGGTGTAAGGAAATCGATTCCATCGCTGAAATTTCATCTTCAGTCCAATCATAAGATTGGGGTTTGATGGCGGAAACATGACCTAACAAAGTTTCTCGATGCCATATCGGAATACTTAATAAACTGCCAACTTGGAGTTGGTGAAAAAGGGCTTGGTCCCGTTCTCCAAAATCTGAGCTTTGAGTATTGGAAATGGCCGTAACTTCCTGGCCGAGCAAACTTTGAATCAACCCTGCCTCAAACTGAAAAAGCTTAATTTCTATCCCTACATCCAGAGGATGTTCATCCAGGGAACTCGATGGACTGGGGCGACAAACTCGGTGAGTAATTCGCAGCGATCGGCAGAGGTGGTGGATGCTCTCTATTAAAGAAGTCGGAGTTGAGAATAAGATTAAATCGGCTTGAGTGAGGGTTAATAACTCCGATAAAGCCGTTTCAATCGTGCGATCGAGATTTAAAGAAGTCCGAATTCGTCCGGCAATTCGGTTAAGAACTTGTTCCCGTTGGACGTGCTTTTTGGCTTGGATATAATGTTTGACATTCCCTAGGGCGACTGCTGCCTGTTGTGCCACCATTTCAGCAAATTTCAGTTCTGAGGGTTGCCACCGATGAGCAGCCTCAGTGTAACTTAAATAAACCGTAGCGATCGCTTCATTTTGGGAGAGGATGGGCACCATCAAGGTAGACTGTAAGCCGGAAACCCGCAGCAGCAAACGCTCTACCTCGGGCATTACTGCGGTTGCGATATCCCCAACCACCCAAGGACTTTTCTGCGATCGTAACGTATTCCATTCTTTCAATCCCTCCACTCGCAACGGGACTCGGATTTCCCGATGACGCAAGGATGACTCTGGGGATGCCTCCAAGGGAGGATAAACCGCCATCTCTATTAAGGTTTGTTCCTGGAGATCGTGGAGGATTAACCCCCCGCAGTCTGCCTCAAAAACATCACACATTTGCTGGACGATCGCCTGATAAATCTCCGTTTCATCCAAGGACCCATGAATTGCCTTGGCGATCGCATTTAAACGCTGTGCCGATAGAACTTGTTCTCCCTCCCCTGGCGGTTGTTTACGGCGACTGCGATTTTTTTCAGAGAGATTCCTGGGCGCTTTTGGTGATTGCACGGTTCCAGGAGTTGCCGATAAAGATTGAACATTTTCAGCTTCACCGTTCCCCTCCCCTGCTGTATTTTTAGTTAGACAGACCGAGGGAGAAATTTCTTCCCGAGAGAATTGTCTTTTTTCACAACAGAGTTGCTTGACTTTAGCAACTATTCCTCGGTCGATTTGGCCTAAAAACTCCAAACAATCCAGCCAACCAGCAGTCCAGGCGGCATTTTCAGCCTCGTTCCCTCCTAGGTGCAAGTAGATTTGTCGCCCGAGGAGTTCAGCGATCGCCACTCGTCGCGATGTCCGGTTCGCAGAACCAACCTCATGGGGGCCAAACGGAAAAATATCTGCATTCATCAGAATTTTACCTCATGTTATCATTGATAATGATTATTTATGTTGTTCTGCTTTTTGTCCACTTTATATTTATTTTATATTTGAACCCCTTCATCAGGTTATGTTATAAGAGGAGAGGGTTCCCTTCGTGTCAAAACCAATCCGTTTCCAACCCTCTTAATGTGAATCCCTCGTGAACTCCTCTTTCACGTCCCCAACCCATCGAGATCCCCCTGCCTCTGAGCCATCCTCGGGAGGTGCATCTGGCTTTTCCATTCGGGCCGCCCAAGCCAAAGATCTCAGCAGCCTCGCCGAGATTTTGGTCGATAGCTTTCATTCTCGCGAAGGACTCGGGGGGTGGCTGTACCCGATCTTGCGCCTCGGCATTTATGAAGATTTGCGAGTGCGACTGCGCTCAAACTCGTCCCATTGTCTTTGCTTGGTAGCCGTGGTTCCCCAACCGGAATCGCCCTCCTGCTATGAATCCGCCCTAGACTCCCCATCGGGGAATGGCGTGATTGTGGGCACTGTAGAAATGGCCTTGCGCTGTATCAACCCTTGGACCTTGGGAATGACCCAGTTTCCTTACTTGTCCAACTTAGCCATTGCTGACTCTTATCGCCGCCAGGGGGGCGCGAGTCAATTGCTGCAAGCTTGCGAGGCGATCGCCCTAGATTGGGGATTCCAGGACCTTTACCTGCACGTCCTCGAAAATAACCGACCGGCACAGACGACTTTATTACAAAGAAGGCTATCGAATTCACTCCATTGAGTCGGGGTTGGGTCCTTGGTTTTTCGGGCAGCCCAAACGAATGCTCTTGCACAAGGCACTCCATCGCCAATAAGCCCCGGCGATCGCCTGATCTCCGGTGTCCGTTCAGACGCAGAAAGACGCACCAGGTTTTTCACAAGATCCATACCCATTCCTCACAAGTTTGGACCGTGCAACCGGGTTTACTATCCGACTGATTGAATACTGCACCGGAGTCCTATCAACTAACATCCTTCTTTTTAGCCAGCAGTGGGCGGGCTTTAATTGCTTAATTTTAAAATTTCTGATTCTCCAAACTGACCCGGTTTATCTCCCTTTAACGGCGCTCCCCGGCCCGTTTTTGAATAACCATACCCCGGCTTTTAAACCCGTGAAAATTTTTGAGAGGTCGGTCAACCCGCCTTGAAATAGAAAAGCGCGTTTACCTATCTAATCCGGGAATGATAAACAAGAGCAAAAATTTATTCCTTAAATTTGGGGACTTTTCTAACCCCATCTTGTAGTCATGAGTTGCCCGGTTTAGATGTAGTGATTTTCGGCATGAGAAGAGAACCCTCAAATGACTCAACACAAACATGAGGACCGGAACCCCAATAGAGAGGCCCAAGCCATTAATCCCTTGGACCCCATTCCGTCGGACTGTCCCGATCGCCCTCCATTCAAGGGCGAGACGGGCAATCCTTCTCGTGCCTTGATTAAATACGCTCATAGTGCTCAAATCTTGACTCAACTCAATAGCGGCCAGCTATTTATCGTGGATAGTCGCCGTCGCTGTGGATTGATTGTCTACAAGCGGTTTCATGCGGAGTTCGTGGGACCCGGGGCCGCTGTTGGCGGCATTTTTGATATTGAGTGTCAGCAAACCATTCCCGTGGGGGATCTGGTGTTGCTCTATCCGGAAACTTACGAAGAACGGCAAAAAGCCTTTGCCATTCGCCGCCATTGGATCCGATTAATGGAACAGCTTACGGTACAGCCGGTGTCATTGCACCGGACCCAAATGCTGCTGACTCAGTTTCAGCATTATTTCGATCGCGAAACCGTGATCCGACTGCCGGATGAGGCGATCGCCCGATTAGTTGGGGTCCTTCCTCAAACCGTGCGGACCATCCGCCGCTTAGAACCGAAGTCCCCGGTTAAGGTGGCTGCACTTTAAGGCTTCGCTACAGTAGAGCTTGACAGTAGGGGTTAGAAACCGGGTTTTTTACCCCATTTCTGCCAATCTGCCACAAAGTTAGGTCAAAAACCCGGTTTCTTGTCCCTGGAATCTGGGTTTTATACCAAATCCGGGTATGAAAAGTCCTTTTTATAGAGTAGCCCGCGCAGGCGGGCTTTGTCCGTGTAGCCCCACCCTTGAGGGTGCGGGTTTTTATAGACCTTTGACAACCGGATTCCGTATTATACCAAATCCGGGTATGAAAAGTCGTTTTTATGGAGTAGCCCGCGCAGGCGGGCTTTGTCCGTGTAGCCCCACCCTTGAGGGTGCGGGTTTTTATAGACCTTTGACAACCGGATTCCGTATTAGAGGGTTTAATCTCCGAAATTGAATTCCTGCAAGCGGGATAAGGTGCGTTGATTTTCCTCCGGTGTGCCGATGGTAATTCTTAAACCGCCCCCGGTGTGACGAATCAGAGTCCCTTGGGCCTTGAGTTCCTCGGTGATGCGAGTCAGGGTGGGAGCGATCGCCCCGGGGTCCTGGAGATGCGGGCGCAGGTAAATAAAATTAGCTGCACTCGGCCACAGCCGAAATTTTGGTAAGGGTTGCAATCTTTCCAGGAGGCGATCGCGCTCAGTTAAAATTTCGGGAATGGCGCTTAAGAGTTCCTGACGATGGCCGATCGCCAAGGATGCGGCAATCTGGGAGAATGCCGGGAGATTGTAAGGCAGACGGACTTTTTCCAGGGTTGCGGTGAGTTCCGGATGGGCGATCGCATAGCCTACCCGCAGGGCCGCCAAGCGAAAGGCTTTGGAAAAGGTCCGCATAATCACCCAATTCGGATGCTGGAGTAACTCACTCACCACACTCGTCTGACTAAATTCAAAATACGCCTCATCGATCGCCACCAAAATATGAGGCGGCAAACTGCGAATCCAATCGAGTTCAGCAGGGGTTAACCCATTGGCGGTGGGAGAGTTGGGATGGACGACAAACACCACCCGAACTGGGGGATTTTGGGTATTGGCGACTGCCGCCTGTGCTGCTGGGATGTCGATTTCAAAATTTATCTCGTTGCGTCCCACTTCCACCACGGGAATGCCCAGGGTTTGGGCTAAAATCCCATACATGGAAAAGGTGGGATGGGCGACCAAAACCGACCCTTCACCCCCTAGACAGGTGGCAATGAGTAAAGAGCGAATCAGTTCATCGGAACCATTGCCGAGGGAAATATGGGTAGGGGTGATGGGGGAATCAGGGAGTTGCGCTGATTCGTTCACATAGTCGGCGATCGCTTGCTTTAAGGGGGCATGACTCCCGTCCGGATAGCGATTCGTTTCAATCTCCTGTTGATAAGTCCATGCCAACTTTTCTTTGAGGGCCGCAGGCAAGTCGTAGGGACTTTCATTGGTATCCACCCGATCAATTTGGGCAGGCTTCCCCCGAGGGGAATCGATAGCGCCGCCCGGGTGGGGAGTATAGGCAATCAGTTGAGCCAGATCTGAGCGAATAAAACTCAGCATAGAATTGTAGAACCATTACAAAGCCGCAATTGGGTGACAAGCACCACTGTCTTTAGTATCGGTGTTTGGGTAAACTTCGGGCAATAGGCTTTTTTGCATCCGGGGTATTTTGGGGTCTGGATGGGGCAGTGGAGGCGATCGCCCCACCGGGGGGACTCCCCTCTAGGTTGTTGTAATCTTTCATGACATCAATCCCTTGGGGCAAAGGGTCGGGAATCATTTTGTAGAATCCGACCCTTGCATAAATACTCTAAAATGTTCAGGGGATAGCAAAAGGCCATTCTCTGAGTACCTAGGGTTGTGGATCCGGTCTACCCAACCGGGACAGCACTTACCCTCATAAAGATCAAGCAGGCTGAATCAGACAACTTCGGAGGCAGCCCGGTTAACCCCCTGATTTTCCCTCCGTTAGTTATGTTATTGTGAACGTTGACAATTTCGACAAATGCAAGTACACGAGACGGGGACTGATTGTGGAAAAAATTAAACTAGCGATCGTAGGCGTTGGTAACTGTGCTAGTTCCTTGGTACAGGGAATTTACTTTTATAAAGATAAGACTTCTGAAGAAGCGATCGGGTTAATGCACTGGGAGATTGGCGGGTATAAACCCAACGATATCGATGTGGTTGCCGCTTTCGATATCGATCGCCGAAAAGTCGGCCAAGATGTCTCTAAAGCTATCTTTGCTGAACCCAATTGTACGATGGTTTTCTGCGAAGACATTCCCGAAATTGGCACGAAAGTCAGTATGGGCAGAATGTTAGATGGGGTCTCGGAGCATTTGGTGAATTATGCAGATAAATACACCTTCGTCCCCAGCGATGCCCCCGAACCAACCCGAGATGATGTCATTGCTATTTTAAAAGAATCCGGCGCTCAGGTCCTCGTGAATTATCTCCCGGTGGGGTCGGAAGAAGCGACGAGTTTTTATGCAGAATGCTGCCTAGAAGCGGGAGTGGCCTTTGTTAATTGCATTCCGGTATTTATTGCTAGTAATCAGTTGTGGGCAGATAAATTTGAATCCCGCAATATTCCCATCGTCGGCGATGACATTAAATCCCAACTAGGGGCGACCATTGTTCACCGGATGATTTCTGACCTCGCCAAAAAAAGAGGGGTCAAAATCGAACGGACCTATCAACTCAATACCGCAGGAAATACAGATTTCTTGAATATGCTAAATCGCACCCGCTTAAAGTCTAAAAAAGAATCCAAGACGGAAGCGGTCCAGTCGGTTTGTGAAACTAGACTGGAAGATGAAAATATTCATGTGGGGCCGAGTGATTATGTCCCTTGGCAGAAAGATAATAAAGTCTGTTTTATTCGAGTCGAAGGCAAACTCTTCGGAGATGTGCCGATGAACATTGAAATGCGCCTGTCCGTAGAGGATTCGCCGAACTCGGCAGGGGTGGCGATCGATGCGATTCGCTGCTGTAAATTGGCCCTCGATCGCGGGAAAGGCGGGGTACTCTTTTCTCCCTCTTCCTACTTCATGAAGCATCCGCCCAAGCAATATCCCGATGGGGATGCCTACCGGATGACCGAGGAATTTATTAACGGATTTAGAGAGTATTAATCACCTCCCCATCGCCTCATTCTTGACGAATGAGGCGATAATTTTGGGAAATCTTAGCCGGTTTAACCTCCAATTTTTGCCATCCTTGTCTCCCCCAATCTTGCCTAAATTGTCGAATGTTTGATGTTTGTGTAATCGGTCATGTGACCCAGGACCGGATTAAAATTGATGGAAAAATTGTCCAAGAAATGGCGGGAGGGACGGCGATTTATACCGCCATCGCCTTAAAAACCTTGGGGTTAAAGGTGGCAGTGTTAACGAAAACCTCTCGCTCAGACCGGAGTCATCTGTTAGAAGAATTAACCCGTCGGGGGATTACCGTCTTTTGGCTCGAAAGCCCCGAAACGACACAGTTTGAAAATAGTTATCAGCGCGATCGCCTCGATAGTCGCCAACAACGAGTCCAGGCTGTTGCTTCCCCCTTCATCCCCTCAGACTTAGGCCAACTTCAAGCCCGAATCTTTCATCTGGGCGCACTCACCCATCAGGATATGTCCCGGGAATTTCTGCAAGCGGTTTTCGCAACCCATGCCTTAATTTCTTTAGATGGACAAGGATTTTTACGGCAAGTGATTAACCAAACGGTCCAAGCAACAGATTGGGCCGAAAAAGTCTCAGGACTGGCAGGGGTAGATATTTTGAAAGTGGATATCCAAGAGGCACAAATTCTATCAGGAAAAACCGCCATAGAACCAGCGGCGATCGCCCTAAATCAGTGGGGAGTTCGAGAAGTCTTAATCACCGCCGGTTCTCAAGGATCCTGGGTTTATCAATCCGGTACTCTGGAGGAAATTCCCGCCTTTGCACCCACTACCTCCGTTGATCCAACCGGCTGCGGAGATACCTACATCGCCGGTTATTTATATGCTCGCTTAACCGGAGAACCCAGTGGTCATGCTGCCAAATTTGCCGCCCAAGTTGCCACCCGCAAACTCGAAAATTTCGGTCCCCTCCGGGAGTGGGAAACTCCCGAATCAATCCCGGGTTAAAAATATTTGGGAAATTAACAAACCGACAGATCGGCAAATCTGTCGGTTTTGTTAGACCTTTGAAAACCGACTTGTGGATTATTCCTCAACCGGATGGGTGACCCGATAAACATGAATAATCCGCTGTAAACTGGTCAATAAACTGGCGATCGCCAGGACCGACAACGCCACCGGCAACTGATCCACAATTAACCCCACCGCCATCACAATCACCCGAGGGAGTCGGGGAAACCACCCCACCTTGCACTCAATCTTCAATCCTTCCGCCCGAGCACGGGTATAACTGACCATTTGTGACCCCAGCAGGGCCAACAAACAAATCGGAATCGAGGGATACTCTTGACGGTGGATCAATAAAATCGTGATGCCAATTAAGATGGCCCCTTCGGAAAATCGGTCTAAGACCGAATCAAAAAATGCCCCAAACGCATTCTGTTGATTGAGTAACCGGGCGACAGTCCCATCGATCGCATCTAGGGGCATCGCGATCAACCCCATTAACAATCCCCCCCACAACGGTTGATTATTGGCAATCATCCCTGCCGCCACAATATTCAACAACAAACTCAACAGTGTAATCGCATTGGCAGAAATGCCCAGTTTTGCAATCCCCTTGGCAATGGGTTCAACGATAAATTTCGTGCGATCGCGCGCCCAAGTCTCCACAACTATTAACCCTTTAGACTGAATTTTGATTTAGTTATAGTAACCTTCCCAACCAAATTCCGGTGAAAACGGGGACGGATAAAGCATAAAGCATAAAATCCCCCAGGTTCGTAGTAACGACTTCAGTCGTTCCCTCATGTTCGTAGTAACGACTTCAGTCGTTCTCCATGTTCGTAGGAACCCCCACCCCCTTACAACGGTAGGTTTTTTACGGGGTAAATTTTTCAAGTTTTGGTTGCTCATAGCCCTCCCCTTGGCAAGGGGAGGGTTAGGTGTGGGGTCCTCTTCACCCTGAATTATAGGAAAGAGGTTTAATCCTTTACCTAATCAGGGTTTCATCGTTAACCCAGGTATCAAAAGTAGTGTTTTGCAAACTGGGTGGACCCCACCCTAACCCTCCCCTTGCCAAGGGGAGGGGACCGGAAGTAAAAAGCCTACTGTTGTAAGCAACCCCCACCCCCCATCCAATCCAACCCGATCGCGTTTACCCTAGATAGTTGACTCAACCCTCAAACCTGATCATGACTCAGACGAATCCCATCGTTTCTGCCGAATGGCTATCCCAACACCTCGACGATCCGCAAATTGCGATCGCCGATTGTCGCTTTTCCCTCGCCGATCCGGAACTCGGACAACAACAATACCTCCATCACCATATTCCCGGTGGCTCACTATCTGCACCTGAATCGCGATTTATCCTCCCCAGTCCAACGACATGGCGGACGACATCCCCTCCCGGATCCCGAACTATTCGCCCAAAAATTAGGGGCAATCGGGGTCACCTCTCCAGACGTCTTACTCGTGGTTTATGACGACTCCCGATTTGCCTTTGCCGCCAGACTCTGGTGGTTAATGCGCTATCTGGGACACGATCGCGTTGCCATTTTAGATGGCGGATTTAAAGGGTGGCAAGCTGCCGGATATCCCGTCACTGATGCGATTCCTCGGTCCAATTTGGGCACTTTTTCTCCTCAAATCCGCCCCGATCGCCTCGTGGATATCGAAACCGTCAAAACCCGGTCCCCCTTGCCCGAAGTCGCCCTCATCGACTCCCGAGAACGCGATCGCTACCTCGGCAACCATGAACCCATCGACCCGATCGCCGGTCACATTCCCGGTGCACTCAACTATCCCTGGCAAGAAGTCACCGACGAGAACGCCCAAGTCAGACCCCAAAACGACCAAGTACAACGCTGGGCGGATATTGCTGGTTCCGATGAAATTATCGTCTATTGCGGGTCCGGGGTAACCGCCTGCGTGAATCTCCTCTCCCTGGAAATGGCCGGAATTCCCAACGCCAAACTCTACGCCGGAAGTTGGAGTGATTGGTGTTCCTATCAGATTGAAGACTAATACTCCATCTGGTTGTCAAAGACCTAATTTCCCCTCTTCAGCCCGCGCAGGCGGGCTTCGTCCGTATAGCCCCAGGCTTGAGCCTGCTGGTTTTTATTTTATGACACCAGCCCGCGCAGGCGGGCTTCGTCCGTATAGCCCCAGGCTTCAGCCTGCGGGTTTTGGCGTGAACCTCCCTTGCCTCTGGTGTCTTGCACCAGGGAATGTCAAAATAAAGCTAAATTAGCCTCGACACTGAACTGAATTATGACCATGATTCCCGCTTTAGACCGTGCCTTTCAACAAGGACGTGCCTTAAAAATTATCACCGGATTGACCAACTTTGACGCCGATCGCGTTGCCACTGTAGTTCGGGCTGCCGATCGCGGGGGTGCAACCTTCCTCGATATTGCTGCCGATCCAGCCTTAGTCAAATTAGCCAAACAGTTGACCACTTTACCGATTTGTGTCTCTGCTGTTGAACCGGAAAAATTTGTCGCCTGTGTAGAAGCTGGTGCAGATTTAATTGAAATTGGTAACTTTGATGCCTTCTATGCAATGGGACGGCGCTTTGAAGCCGCTGAAGTGCTGCAACTGACCCGGGAAACCCGCGCTTTGCTGCCGAATATCGTGCTTTCGGTCACCGTTCCCCATATTTTGGAATTGGATCAGCAAGTGGATCTCGCTGAGGAATTGGTGAAAGCGGGTGCGGATATTATCCAAACCGAAGGCGGCACCAGCAGCAATCCGGTACACCCCGGCATCTTAGGGGCGATCGAAAAAGCAGCACCCACCTTGGCGGCTGCCTCCGCCATTTCTCGGGCAGTTGCAGTGCCGGTTCTGTGCGCTTCGGGGATTTCCACCATCACGGCACCGATGGCGATCGCCGCTGGGGCCGCTGGGGTAGGCGTCGGTTCGGCAATTAACCGTCTGGATAATGAACTCGCGGCGATCGCGGGGGTGAAAAGTCTCGTTGAAGCCTTATCCACTGTTAGCCGTTCCACCATCCACGCCTAATCCTAAATTAAGTCGGGTTAGTTGCCATAACTCTTGAAGAAACGACTGAAGTCGTTACTACGAACTGAAAAGGCTTTCGTAGTAACGACTTCAGTCGTTATTCCCATTAGATTTAAAAAATAGCGGCTACAGTTCATTTGGGTTAGAACTGAGTTAAAACAGAAGCTTGATCGGCTTGAAATGTCAAACACTTACATTTAAAATCCTGCCATGCTTACTGAGTCCTCTCCAGCCCCAATGCCGCCACCCATGAACCCCATTCCCTTGACGCGCCCTTGGTTCCAATCCCTAGGGAAATTTCGTCTTCGCACGGTTCTGGTGGTTCCGTTTATTATTCCCGTGTTGCTCTCAACTGGACTGGTGGGATGGTTGTCTTTTCTCAGTGGACAGCGAACGGTGAATGAACTCGCCAGTCAACTGCGGGGGGAAATTGCTCTGCGAGTGGGAGAAGAGGTGAAGCGTTATTTAGATCGACCCCACTTGGTGCATCACCTCAACGCCCAAGTGTTTCGCCAAAATGGCATTAACCGAGAGGACCCGGATCTGCTGCTGGAGTATTTTTGGGAACAAAGTCGCGAGTTGATGGACTTGGGGACGATCGCCTATGCCAATGAACGGGGGGAGTTTGTGGGGGTCAACCCCTTAGAACATTATCTGGTGTTGTCATCTGAACGAACCGGGAGGAGTTTGCAGCGGTATGCTCCCCGGGAGGACGGGACACCGGGGGAATTGCTGAGGGAACGTCCTAACTATGATGCCCGGACTCGCGGTTGGTATCAACAGGCGCTGAGGGAGGGGAGGCCAATTTGGACCGGGATTGAACCCAGTGCGATCGGGCAACGGCTGGATGTTTCTGCCGTGTATCCAGTGTATGACCGCGATCGCCAGTTTTTGGGGGTCCTGTTATGCGATGTTCCCCTCTCTGGAATCAACAAGTTTTTAGAAACGCTTCAGATTGGTAAAACGGGTGAGGCATTTATCCTAGAACGCAATGGTTTACTGGTGGCAACTTCTACACAAAAAGCTACTTTGATTCCGGGACGCAATGGGGAGGAACCTCAACGATTGCCTGCCACCGAGAGTGGAAATCCTCGCTTAATTGCGGCCCTGAATGCGTTAAAGGCTGAGTTTGGGTCTTTGGAGAATATTAAGCAATCCCAAGGGGTGGAATTTTTCTTAGAAGGCGGAAGACAGTTTCTGCAAGTGATGCCGTTTCAGGACGATCGCGGGATGGATTGGCTGATTTTAGTGGCGATACCGGAAGCGGATTTCATGGAGGAAATTTATGAAAATACTCAGCAGACGGTGGTGCTCTGTGTGCTGGCCCTGATGGTTTCGATTTCCGGTGGGGTGGCGATCGCGCAATGGATTTTACGCCCTATTGTGCGGGTGACACAATCATCTGAACAAATCGCCAACGGTCAACGCGATCGCCATGTTTATGCCCGAGGCATTATTGAACTCGAAAAACTGGCGGATGCTTTTAACCAGATGGTTGATCAGCTTCAAGCCTCTTTTAGCGCTTTAGAGCAAGCAAACCAGGACCTCACCCATCACGAACAAGAATTAGCCGCCTCCAAAGAACAGCTTGAGGCGGTTTTAAATGCGGTTCCTGGTTCGATTTCTTGGATTAATTCCAGTGGAACTTATCTCGGGGTGAATCGTTATCTGGCCGAGAGTTTGAATTTAGAACCCTCAGAAATGGTGGGTAAAAAAATTGGGTTTGCCCAAAATAGTTATGAGTATGCTGAGTTCATGCAGAAGTTTCTCAACAGTTCTGCTCTGTCTGCGTCCCAGGAAATTAGCATTTTGGTTCAGGGTAAGCCCCGATATTATTTAATGGTGGTGCAGAAATATCAGCAAGGGACGGCGACGGTTTCCGTGGGAATTGATATTAGCGAATGGCGCTATGCTCAACAAGAGAGCGAAAAACTCAAAGGGGAAAATATCCGGATGAGTGCGGAACTGGAAGTGACTCAACAACTTCAAAAAATGCTGCTACCCCAACCCGAGGAATTAACCGCCATTGAGGGGTTAGAAATTGCGGCTTTTATGGAAAGCGCGGAGGAAGTGGGGGGAGACTATTATGATGTTCTGAATTATGATGGAGTAGGGACGATCGCGATCGGGGACGTCACAGGACATGGACTGGAAAGCGGGATCCTCATGGTCATGACCCAATCCGCAGTCCGCACCCTCAAAGAGAGTCGTGAAACGGACCCTGTGAGGTTTTTAGACACCCTCAACCGCACGATTTATCACAACGTCCAGCGCATGAAAACTGATAAAAATCTCACTTTAGCTGTGTTAAACTATAGCCAGGGCCAAGTGAGGATTAGCGGACAACATGAGGAAATTCTGGTGGTCCGTGCGGATGGTCGCATTGAGCGGGTGGATACAATGGATTTAGGGCTACCCATCGGGTTAGATGAAGACATTACAGAGTTTATTGCTCAGGTTTGTGTGGAACTCAACTCTGGAGATGGCATTGTTGTTTATACCGATGGAATTACGGAAGCCAAAAATAGGAACAATCAACGATATGGCGTGAATCAATTGTGTGACATCATTAGTCAGCATTGGCACCAATCTGTGGAGGAGATTCAACTGGCGGCGATCGCTGATGTTCAAAAGTACATCGACGGACAAAAAATGCTGGATGATATGACTTTGGTCGTCATTAAACAAAAATAGGTTGAAAAGGAGTTGAGACGGTCATGAGTGAAATATTTGGAGACTTTCTCCACGATTTACCTCCCGGGCATGATTATTTAGATATTGGCTTTTCCGCTAACGCTCGTCCGATTAAAAACCGCTGGCGAAATAACTTATTATCGGCTTATTTTGTGGCGGATTATTTAGCGACCTTTTTGCCTATTGACGATAATGACCCCCAGGCTAAACGCCGTCAACAAGACTACAAAGGTTCGGTGAGCTATATCGCCAATGAACTGTTAGAAAATACCATGAAATTTCATAGTCCTTCGGATGAATATCCGGTGAGATTTGGAATTCATTTCATCGAGAATCCGGAAAAGAAAATTGTTTTAATGTCCAGAAATACAGTCACCCTAGAAGCAGGCGATCGCTTTAAAGCCTTTATTGAAAAACTGCTCTCCTCAGACCCGCAAGAGTTATATCTGGAGCATCTGGAAAAAAATGCTTTAGAGGAAAATAGTCACGATTCTGGCCTGGGATTTCTGACCATGATTAATGACTACTCTGCAAAATTAGGGTGGAAATTTGAACCGATTCCCGAGCATTCTGAACTCTTTCTGACCACCACCCTCGTTCAACTGGTTTTGTAACGTTAGGAATGGATTTTAACCGGGATGAGTCCAGTTCAGGTAAACTTTAACCAGAGCACCTGCTCCGGAGGTAATAGAACATGAATTTTCAAGAAATCAAAGGTGAAGACTACAGTGTACAGTATATTGCGGAATCCGTAACGGTTAAAATTGAAGGGGAACTGAGTCTCACCGGGTCAGCGGATTATGCTCCGATCACCGCGTTACTCAATGAGATTGCTGAACGTAATCCCCCCATGATTACCCTAGACCTTAAAAAGCTAGAGTTTCTAAATAGTTCGGGGATTAGTATGCTTTCTAAGTTTGCGATCGCTATGCGAAAAAAGAAAACCATTCAACTGGCCGTCATCGGTTCTGATGACATTCCCTGGCAACGTAAGTCACTACAAAATTTTCTTAAACTTTGTCCTAACTTACAGTTAACCCTAGAATAAACCCGATTTTTTTGTACCAAATTCTATCAGCCTTTATGTCGAACAATTCAGAGAAGAAAACCCGCTACAGCGGGTTTTCTTCTCTGAATGGGTCAAATGATTCCGATCCACCCGACCCCTTTGAAACTCACCGCCTTATTTGGTTTTCGCTTCTAAATTTTCCAACCGACTGCGGAGTTCCTGATTTTCTTTCTTAATCTGGTCCAGTTCATGGCGTAATTGCTTCACCGCTTTATCCGATCCAATATTTTTCTCAACCTTGGCAACCGCTTCTTCCGCGACGCGACGAACCCGGCCATCGGGAGTGGCATCGGCTAAACTTTGTAAAATCCCGATCGCTTTGGGTGTCTCCATTTGTCCCAATGCTGAGGCAACGGCAACTTGCGTCAAGAAAAAGGTTTCCGCAGATAAGTCCGAGAGACGGTCCAAAATTCGCTCTAAATTCCCCGGGGTTTGACCCGTTGAAATGCTACCGATCGCACGAATTGCCGCTAATCGCAGGGGTTGGGGCACACCATTGGCGGTATAATCCAGAATGATATCGAGCGCATCTTCTGAGGTTTTGAGCTTGCTTAAGCCGGAAATTGCCCCACTGCGAACCACTTCATTCCATCCGGCGCGTTCCTGCAACACCTTTTGTAACCGGGCGATCGCATCCCCTTCATCCAAAGGTTCATTCCGTTTCCCGGCACAGATTGAGGCGACTGCTCGGGCGGCTGCCGCTTCCACATTATAACTGGCATCTCCTCGTTCCAACACTTGGGCGATCGCCTGATAGCTTTCCGGGGTTTTATGATGCGCTAATGTCTCCACCACCGCATATCGCACCCGCGCATCTTCATCCTGCAACCCAACTGTTAACGGTTCAAATGCTTGGTCTAATTTAATCTTTCCAAGTTGTTTCGCCACCTCGACACGCACCCCCCAAAACCGTTCGGTTTTCAAAGCAGAACCCAGCGCTTTAACCGCTTCTAATCCCCCTTTTTTCGCCAAAGCAACCGCCGCATAAATCCGCGATACCGGGTCAGGGTCATCCTGTAACTGTGCTTTCAATTCCGCGACTGGATACTCTAACTGCACCGTTTTGAGGGTGGCATTCCCCACATCAAAGCTAATATAACTCGGCTTCTCCTCTAGGGGAAAATAAAAACTCTGTTCCCGCTGATTCACGCGCACCGTAAAGGTTTTCAGAGGTTCCCCATTTTTGTACCCAAATCCAATGGGAATTTTTAGGTCAAATAACTCTTTCTCATTCCCTTTTTCCCCGGTGGTTTTGACATGACTTTGGGTAACCGTGACTTTCGCCAGTTTGCTGTCTCCATCCCAGTTATAAGAAACTTTATAATCCGGATGTCCCCCGCGATACACATATTGGTCAAACAAGAACATCAAATTGCGACCCGTGGCTTTTTCAATGGCCCGCAACAAGTCCACGGTTTCTACAGTTTGATGGGCGTTATCGTTAACAAAGGTATGAATCGCTTTAAAAAACAATTCATCCCCTAATTCGGCCCGAATCATGTGATAAACGCAAGCGCCTTTTTCATACAAGTGGCGGTCATAGAGTTCGATCGCCTCGCGATAAACGTGAGTGACAATCGGTCGCCGATAGCGGGTTTTATCTTCATTCAAATAACTCCGCGCTTCATTGAGCAAATAATAAGCCGCATCTTCTGGACCATATTCTTCATGAGTCCATAACACCTCGGAATAAGAAGCCATCCCTTCTTTAATCCAGGCATGAGACCAATGTTTAATCACCACTAAATCCCCAAACCATTGGTGGGCGAGTTCATGGGCGACTAAACTTTCCGTGCGTTGGTTATCCAGTTGAGCGCGTTCATCCAACAGACAGCGATCGGTCAGCAGGGTAGTTGAAGTATTTTCCATCCCCCCAAAGATAAAATCTTCCACGCAAACTTGGGCGTATTTGGGATAAGGATAAGCATAGCCAAACGCCTCACTAAAATATTCCATCATGCGCGGGGTTTTACCCATGCTGCGACGGGCATCTTCTTCGCGACTTTTGGCTACATAGTAAACTACAGGTTTGCCATTCCATTCGTCACAAATTTCGGCAAAATCCCCCACCGCTAAGGTCATTAAATAGGTGGGATGAACCTGTTTTTGGAACCAGTGATAAATTTTATCGCTGCCTTCTTCTTCCGTGGAAATCAGTTCCCCATTAGAAATGGCGAGGTAGGGTTTGGGAACCCGAACTCGAATTTCTGAGGTGGCGAGTTGTCCGGGGTAGTCAAAACAGGGAAACCAGAAGCGGGAATCTTCATCTTCCCCTTGGGTCCAAACTTGGACAGATTTGTTGGGATAATGGGCATCTGGGCCGATAAAATAGAGGCCACGCTGGGGCTGTTCCACCCCGTAGGCGACCACTAGGGTGAGGGGATGTTCTGCTTGAGTGGGTTGGGTGAGGTGAATTTCTAGCCGTTCCCCATCATAATCAAAGGGTTGGGGGGTATCGCTGATGGTGACTTCCTGAATATTCAGGTTGACGGCATCTAAAGTCAGGCGATCGATGCCGGTTCTCACGGGCATCAGGCGAATGCTGCAAGTCCCTTGATAGCTTTGATGGGCCAGGTCCAGGGCCAAATCTAAGCAGATATGTTCGACTTGTCCGGGGCGATCGGGGTTGTAATGGGGTTTGGCCCCTGGGAGTTCAAAGGTTTTATGAGCGTTGTTTTCTGTATCAAAATAAGAGTATTGGTTTGACATGGTGATGAATCTATCTTTAAGACTGAATTTCAGCAATTGAGCTCATGGACGCTATCTTATACAGGGTAACGTTTTGCGGTGATAATCACCACCCTGGATAGAGGACAGTCGGGGTAAACCGGGTATTGTCGGGACTAAGGGGAGGTCGGTTGTTTGCGCCGGTGGCGGTGGGTTGTGGATGTCAGGTTAGGGGGTTAAAAGTTGGGAATGAGCGATGGGGTCAGGGATTCAGAGTTTAACGATAACACAGACTGGGTGCTGGGCATTGATGGCGGAGGGACGAAGACGGTTTGCCTGGTGATGGATGAAACCGGGTCGATCGCCGGACGGGGTGAGGCAGGACCCTCGAATTATCAAACCATTGGATTGGCGGCAGCAAGGGAGTCGATCTCACAGGCGATCGCCTTAGCGGTGAAGGAACTCCCGGGGGTGGCGATCGCCGGAATTGGTGTGGGATTAGCTGGGGTGGGACGTCCGGCAGATGTCCAGGTGGTGCAAGGTTTGGTGGCGGGGTTGTACGCAGGAGAGTCCCCTGCCGATTCACTGGCATCTACAGTCTGAGGGGGTGGTGGTGACTCATGACTGCGCGATCGCCTTGGTGGGAGGGACGGGATCCGCTTCGGGGGTGGCGATCGTTGCTGGTACAGGTTCGATCGCATACGGATGCAATTCTCAGGGAGAGAGTAAACGCGCTGGCGGGTGGGGGTATCGATTTGGGGATGAAGGCAGTGGGTATCAGATTGCGATCGCCGGATTACGGGCGGCAGCGCGATCGCATGATGGGCGAGGACCCAAGACCTTACTCACGGATGCTTTATTAGATTATCTTAATTTGAACCAGTTAGAAGACCTGATCGAAGTTATCTATCGACGCGGATGGGGGGTGACTGAAATTGCCGCATTATCTCTCCTAGTCGATCGCGCTGCTGCTGCCGGAGATGCGATCGCCCTCCAGATTTTGGAGGATGCGGCAGCAGAGTTGGTCCTGACGACTCAAACCGTTGCCTCGGCCCTATTTACCCCGGATCAGGCATTTGAGGTGGTTACCATTGGTGGAGTCTGGCGCAGTGTCTGCCATCTGGGCGATCGGTTCCGGGACTCCCTTCGCACCCACTTTCCTCGGGTTCAAGTCCTCTCCCCCCGCCATGAACCCGCTTATGGTGCCGGGTTATTGGCCCTGGAACGTCTCGGCAAGAGGGTACTGTCCCCTTGACAAGGATAAGTTTTTTATAGCCCGTCTTGCTGTAGTTGTTGATAAAAAAAACGAGCAAAATGCTCGCACTCCAAGAGTTTCCAAGGTAGACCCGTAAGACCAATGATTTAGGACTACTATAGCAATCCTAAATGATTTGTACCTCACCCCCGTCCCCTCTCCCGTTCTGGGCCGCCTTATGTTGGGGGCCGCCATCGTCTTCCACAACTGATTTAGGACGGGAGCATCTCAATTTGGCCTCAAAGGGGAATTTATACGTCTTGCTCCCCCTTCCCTCGTAGGGAAGGGGCGCCGGGGGGTTAGGTCTCTTTGCCAAATTGAGATGCTCCCTTTAAGACTACTATAAAACTTCAACTACGTTTCCCAATTTGGAGTGGGTTTAACATGAACCTAGAACGAGATTCTAAAGCGGTGTATCGACAGATTCGGAATTATCTCGTGGGTTCCTTCCTCGGTGCAACTCGGGATGAAACCTTACTACAAGAAACGATAAAATGCTTATTTTGCAAGCTATATTTTCAGCAAAATCCTTCTTTATTTGACCCGAGTTATGACAAAACCAGTGTAGAGGCGATCGCCCATCGATATCACCAGTCATTTGCCGAACTTCGGCAGCTTTTGCCCACCCTCTTTCCCCCAGACCAACCTTTGTTACTCGACCCTCAATGTCTGGCTCAAATTGATACTCTACTCGATATGGCTGACTTAGATACAGCTACTCATGACCCCTTTGGAGAGATTTATGAAGTGTTTATGGGGTCACAAATTCGTGGCCAGGAGGGGCAGTTTTTTACGCCGCTGAATGCGATCGCCTTGCTGGTGGCCTTAGTCAATCCCCTTCCCGGAGAAATGCTGATTGATCCAGCTTGTGGGGCGGGTGGATTTTTAAGCGTGGCTGCTCGTCATTTAAGAGCATCGGGAGCCTCTGTTCAACAAATCCTCTCCACAGTTTTTGGACTGGATAAAGACCACTATCTCGCCGGATTAGCATCGGCCCGTTTATCGCTGTTGACCCTCAAATCGGCTCAGGTTTTTTGTGCGGATTCCCTCGCTTGGAAACGGGAATCCATCACCCCCAATTTTTATCTCCATCGGGATCAGAAATATGGATCTAATTCCCAGACGTTACCCTTCCCAACTCAGGTCGGTGAATTTGATATTGTCCTGACAAATCCTCCCTTTGGAAGTCGGATTGTGGCTTCATCTCCCCAGGTCCAGGCTACCTTTGAACTGGGATATCAATGGCGGTTAGAAAAAAAGAGCCAATCTTTTCAAAAACTGCCTAAATTGCAACCTTCTGTTCCGCCCCAGGTCTTATTTGTGGAACGATGTTTATCTCTGGTTCGGCCCGGAGGTCGAATTGGCATGGTTGTTCCTGAAAGTCTAATTTCTAACAAAACCTATCGATATGTGGTGGATTATATTCAAGCCCATTCTATCATTAAAGCTGTGATTGGAATGCCCGAGGTGTTATTTAAAATTTCGGGAAAAGGCGGGACTCATACTAAAACTTGCCTCCTTTTATTACAAAAGAAATCGGGCAAAAAAGCAGAGGATGAAAGCCCTCCAGATATTTTTATGGCGGAGGCTCAATGGTGCGGACGGGATAGCCGGGGACAACCGATTCACCGGGATGATTTACCGGAAATTGCAGCCCGCTACCGAGACTATGAACAAGGATTATTAACAAAACCTAGTCAGTTAGGGTATTGGATAAGCTGCGATCGCATTCAAAATGGCATTTTAGCGCCACATTATTACAATCCTGCTGCAATTTCAGAATTAGTTGACATCCAAACCAGTCACGACTTTATTTGTATGGGAGAGTTGATATCCGCCGGGATGATTGAGGTGAGCAGTGGCGATGAAGTGGGCAAATTAGCCTACGGAACAGGCAATATTCCCTTTATCCGGACTTCCGATATTTCTAATTGGGAAATTAAGGCCGACCCTAAACATTCGGTGAGTGAAGAGATTTATCAATCCTTGGCGCAAAAACAGGACCTGCGCGCGGGGGATATTTTGATGGTACGCGATGGCACTTATTTAATTGGAACTTGTGCGTTGATTACGGCGAATGATACGCGGATTCTTTATCAAAGTCATTTCTATAAATTGCGCGTTCGGGAAACCTGTCCGTTCTGTTGTTATTTGTTGTTAGCGGCCCTAAGTTCGGTTCCGGTGCAGAAACAAATCTTGGCCAAGCGCTTAACTCAGGATATTATTGATTCTCTGGGGAATCGAATTCAGGAGTTGATTTTACCGATTCCCAAGGATAAAGTGCGTCGGGAGAGGATCGCGCAGATGGTTAAGCAGACGATTCAATACCGAATAGAAGCTAGGAAATTGGCCCGCCAAGCTTGTGTAGAATTAGTGGCAGGAGGTGACCCGGACTTATGGCAGAAATGATGCCCTTGACGCCTCAAGAGACCTCTGATGGCTCTTTTACGTTTTATTCCCCGGAATTTGGCGAACTGTTTCATTCGTACCACGGGGCGCAGCAGGAGGCGCGGTGTAAATTTGTAGAACCTACGGAGTTAGCCCAAAAAGCCCAAAATCCCCGAGTGCGATTGCTTGACTTATGTTATGGACTGGGGTACAATACCGCATCAGCATTAGAGACGATTTGGTCAATTAATCCCGCTTGTTTGGTGGAGTGGGTTGGGTTGGAATTGGATGCGGCGATTCCCCAAGCGGCAATCGCGATTGGGTTACTAAAAAGTTGGCAGTCCCCGATTCCTGAACTTCTAGCTGCACTGGTAAGCCCAGGGGCAGACGATAAATCGACTATCCCAGCAGTCCAGCCCTCGGTCCTAGAGTTACAGGGCGAATCTAGGTGGGCGAGGACTTTGACTACCCCCCAGTTCCAAGGGACCTTATGGCTCGGAGATGCCCGAACAACCATTCAAGAGGTCGTGAATCAAGGGTTTCAAGCGGATGCCATATTTTTAGACCCTTTTTCCCCTCCGAATTGTCCGCAACTGTGGACAGTGGAGTTTTTAGGGTGGGTGGCGCGCTGTTTGAGTCCGACGGGAAGATTGGCAACTTATTCTTGTTCGGCCTCGGTAAGAACGGCATTAATGGCGGCAGGATTAAAAATTGGGGCTACTGCGCCGGTAGGACGGCGATCGCCCGGAACTCTCGCAAGTTTTTGCGATCGCGATTTACCCCCACTTTCCCCCCAAGAACAGGAACATCTACAGACTCGCGCAGCGACTCCCTATCGGGACCCTAACCTGTCGGATTCAGCGGAGGAAATTCGGCAACGCCGTCAACAGGAGCAAGCGTTATCCCCATTAGAACCCACCTCTATTTGGAAAAAAAGATGGGCCAGCATGGAAGAAAAATAGCCAGGGATCACCGATGGGGAAGGCGATCGCTGGCAAGAAGCAGAGAGTCAGTCGGTTAGGTAACCCCGACCCAGCTCAACCTCATCAGTCCGCTATAATCAAGACGGCGATGAAGGTAAAATCTCATGGAGGGTAGGGAGAGAAACTTTACATTTTTTAAAAAAATGGGCCAAACCGGAAAAACTCCGGCCTCGTTTATAAAGTCTGTGTAAAACAGCGGATTTTTTAAACAAACGCGGTCCAAATAATGTAAAGATAGTAAGAGATAGTACCAAAAGCGATTAATTTACTCAGTCGCTTGACGCAGAACTAGCTAATAGAAATACTCAGAGCAAGGTGTTTGTCTGTGAACTTCCTTGATGCAGAACAGTCCAAAATTCTCGTCGTAGACGATCATCCAGCCAGCCGGATGACGGCAGTGGCTCTTTTGTCCGTAGAAGGGTATGAAATTCTGGAAGCCGACAGTGGCCCTAGTGCACTGGCTTGTGTGAAGGAAACCCAGCCCGATTTAATTCTACTGGACGTGATGATGCCTGGAATGGATGGATTTGAGGTGTGCCGCCATCTGAAACAAGATGAGCAAACCCGCCTGATTCCCATCATTTTCGTGACCGCGCTCAATGATCGGCGATCGCGGATTCGGGGGATTGAAGCTGGAGGTGATGACTTCCTGACTAAACCCTTCGATCATCTGCGAACTAGCCGCCCGAGTCAAATCCCTGGTCCGCCAAAAACGGCTCAATGAGGACCTTGACCATGCGGAACAAGTCCTCTTTTCTATTGCCCGAACGGTGGAAAGTCGAGACCCCAATACCGGGGACCACTGCGAACGCTTAGTCTCTCGCGGACAAGCGTTTGGCGAGTTTCTCCACCTTTCGCGCAATGAAATTCGCGATTTGATGTGGGGGGGATACCTCCACGACATCGGCAAAGTGGGCATTCCCGATGCGGTGTTACTCAAAACCGGGAAACTCACCGCCCAAGAGTGGGAAATTATGAAACAGCACGTGGTGATTGGGGAGAAAATTTGTCTACCCCTGCGAACCATGCGCGGGCGTCCGTCCTCTAATTCGCCATCATCATGAACGATGGGATGGGACGGGATATCCCGATGGGTTGGTGGGGGATGAAATTCCCTACATCGCCCAAGTGTTTCAAGTGGTGGATATTTACGACGCCTTGACGAGTGAACGACCCTATAAACAGGCGTTTACCTCAGAAAAAGCCCTGGAAATTATTGCCGAAGAAACAGCGAGGGGATGGCGTAACCCGCAACTGGTGGAAAAATTTACGACTTTTATTCGGACGACGGAGATGGGAACACCGGCAAGGGCCGTCAATCGCCTCCAAGTGGTTGAATCCGACGAACCCGCTGCGATCGCCGGAAGTTGGCGCATTGCCAATGGCTAGGCCCCGGATTTCCCCAGGGCGATCGCCCTTCACTGCGGCGATCGGGAGGTCATTGTGGATCAGTTTGCTTCAATAAGAGCGGAAACCGCGCTATACTCCGTTGAGATTAACGGGCTCAAAGAAAATGGTAGCAGTAGCGATTTTAGCCGCTGGACGCGGGACACGCATGAAATCAGACCTACCCAAGGTTTTACATCCTTTGGGGGGCGATCGCTCGTTGAACGGGTACTCGATAGTCTCTCGGCAATTCAACCTTCCCGACGTTTAATTATCGTCGGCTATCGAGGGGAACTCGTCCAAAACGAACTGATCCAACGATTTGATAATTTAGAATTTGTTGAACAATCCGAGCAATTAGGCACGGGTCACGCCGTCCAACAGGTCATTCCCTATTTAAAAGACTTTACCGGGGATTTGTTGGTTTTAAATGGCGATGTCCCCCTCTTACGACCCGAAACCATTGAGCGACTGCTAAATACCCACAAAGAACAAAAGAATGCCGCCACCATTCTGACCGCGCAACTGCCCGATCCGAAAGGGTATGGTCGGGTCTTTTGTGATAGCGAAAATTTGCTCAAGGAAATTGTTGAGGACCGGGATTGCACCGCCGCTCAAAAACAGAATCGGCGCATTAATGCCGGGGTTTATTGCTTCCATTGGCCGGATTTAGCGAAGGTTTTACCCCAATTAAAATCGGAAAACGATCAGGCAGAATATTATCTGACTGATGCAGTGAATTACTTAAATCCTGTGCGAATTTTAGATGTGGAGGATTATCAGGAAATTCTCGGCATCAACGATCGCAAGCAATTGTCAACAGCCTATCAAATTTTGCAGACTCGGGTCAAAGATGACTGGATGGCCGCTGGGGTCACCCTCATCGACCCGGATAGCATCACCATCGATGATACGGTCACCCTCGCCCCGAATACCATCATCGAACCCCAAACCCACCTACGCGGCGAAACCACCATCGGTTCCGGTTCTCGCATCGGTCCCGGGACGCTGATTGAAAATAGTCAGATTGGCGACGGAGTAACGGTTTTATACTCGGTAATCACAGACAGTACCGTAGCTGCTGGAACCCGAGTCGGTCCCTACGCTCACTTACGGGGTCAGGCCCAGGTGGGAGAAGGCTGCCGGATTGGTAACTTTGTAGAATTGAAAAACACCAAGTTAGGCGATCGCAGCAATGTATCTCACCTATCCTATTTAGGGGATACTACCACAGGCGATCGCGTGAATATTGGGGCGGGAACCATTACTGCCAATTACGACGGCGTAAACAAACATCCCACCCAAATCGGCAGTGGGACAAAAACGGGTTCTAATAGCGTCTTAGTTGCGCCGGTCAAAATCGGCGAAAATGTCACCATTGCGGCAGGTTCGACGATTACCGACGATGTGGAAGATGACAGTTTGGCGATCGCCCGCGCCAGACAAGTTGCCAAAAAAGGCTGGAAACTGAAGGGGAAGGAGTAGGAACTCCCACACCGAAGTAAAAAAACCGACGAAGTAGAGACGTGAATTTTCCCGTCTCTACCCCCTACGGTTGCTCACCCCTGGGAAAAAATTAGGGTGCGCCCCAAGTATTGTTTTCCACAGTCGTTTCCACCAGTTTTACGCGATCGCCATCATTCAATAAGTTGATAAACTCGTTGTTGGCGATCGTACTATTTTCCACAACGATTGGACCACTGTCTTCCCAAACTCGAAAGAAATAATTATTATCAGAATTGTAATCTGTAATCCGATTGTCAAAAAATTGACAATTTTTAAATCGCACATCCCCCCTGAGATTCGTGGCCCTCACCATCTCCTGATAGGACTCATTATGATAAAATTGGCAGTCTTCCGCTAAAAAATCCGTGATGGATTGTAAAAACATAATCCCATAGGTGCATTCTTTAATCGTAGAACCTTTCACCTTGAAATTGCTACTATTTTGGGCGGAAATTCCATAGATTCCGCATCCAAAGAGAATACATCGGTCTAGGGTGATATTGTCACAATCCCAGAAGCTAAAAACACTGCCACTACAAGAAGATTTTTTAGGCCAATGTCCAGCTTCTATATTAGTGATTGTAATATTTCGGCAATTTCTGAACGTGATCACATTAGGATAACCCGCTTCAAGACTAATCAAAGAAGCGGTGGGATTGACTCCAATTAAACGCAGGTTTTCTACGCCAGAAATCACCAACCCATATCCATCAAAATCCTCTTCCATAAAGGCATTAGACCATCTCAACTCGGGGTTAAGTTCAGATAAATTATAGTGAGGTGAAGTGAGTTTCAACGTTCGGTTAGACCCAATATTCCTAAAGAATGCTTCGGGGTTACTCACTTCGAGTTCACCCCGGACTTGGGCACTTGTCTGTTGCCCTTGTACTATTGCCCCAGTCGCCCCCATTAAACCCAATAACCCAGAGAAAAACTTACGCCGTTTAACTGTTCCCATCTGAATCCCAACCTAAATGGTGATTTTTTTCTAGTACGCTAACATGGGTATTCGAGTTCTGCCAAGCCGATCAACTTCGGGACCCTGATTTGAGGATACCCGATTGAGGGACAGGAGGTGATGAACCCGAGGAGTTAGAAAAGCGGGTGAGGCGATCGCAAATTCTTTATTAAGCTTTAGACTTAATCCTGCCTCCGCAACCCCAGAACCCCCAACATCCCCAGAAACTCGATAAACTAGAAAAGGGCATCTTGTCTTGATTCTGGAGTCACATCATGATTTGGTTATTCTCGCTATTCTTTGTTTTACTGTTAATTTCTGCCACCCCCTTACTCGGAACCTTAAAGGTTAAGTGGTCCTTTGAAATTATGGTGGGATTGTTCGCCTTTTTTGCCGTGGCAGGTTGGGCGCTGTTTTTGGGCTATTCTCTGTTGTTTCAGTAACCCCCTATTAATCATAATCCCGCCAGAGTTTCTCTGACGGGACTGATTCGTATAAGTGGTTCTCTATAGTATCCAGACCTTCTGTCAATTTAAGATGACAGATTACTCGGTCGGTCTGAAGTTCAGCACCCAACTTTGTTTTGATGCGCTTGAATCTATATATCTACTGTAGCGAACCCATCCGCTTCAGTGGTCTGTCTGAGGAGGGAACTGTCTCTCTGCCTTCTGTGAGAACTACCGGAGTAGACTGCTCTACTCATCGGTAGAGAGAGATTCCTTGAGGGAATTTTCCGCTCCCAGATTTCGATATATATGGGCGCACACACTTCCATTAT
Source organism: uncultured cyanobacterium (assembly GCA_963821735.1). Classification (GTDB taxonomy): domain Bacteria; phylum Cyanobacteriota; class Cyanobacteriia; order Cyanobacteriales; family Laspinemataceae; genus Laspinema. The sequence continues at coordinate 571,138 of CAWGFK010000055.1, read as the reverse complement.
CCTATATTAGGTCAAGATGCTACGATTGTCAATACCTTGAGCTTGAATTTTTTGGGGACCCAAGTTTCTGGTCCCCTTGAACTCACTTAGGCGATGCCGACACCCATTTCTGGACTCATTTCCAAGGCATCGCCGATGCGATCGCCGGTGTGATAGGCAGCGAGAACCACCTCACAAGTTTTACCCCAGGCGATCGCGCCTGTAGCATCAATCCCGATCGCCCCAAAATCCCGTTTATTCCGTTCCGCCTCCGTAAACGATCGCTCAAAAGCATTCATCAACGATAATCCATCGGTCACCCGCACCACAATTCGCGCCGCGAGACATTCATCGATAATATCTTCCCCAATCCCCGTACAACTAATTCCCGCCTTGGGATTGGCGTAATTTCCCGCAGGCATTGCCGAATCGCTAACTCGTCCGATCCGTTCAAATCCTTTCCCACCCGTGGAGGTTCCGGCAGCAATTTTCCCCTCGCGATCCAAAACCACCACCCCAATGGTTCCCCGTCCCGAGGATTCTGCCACCACATTCGCCATACTGCGGGAAAAATTATCTTTGCGTTCCTCCATCCACTCCTGCAAGCGCTTATCCGTCAGGGGATTATGAATCGGCAGTTGCAATTCGCGCAACAATTCTGCTGAACCCAAATCCGACAACGCGCGATCGGGGGAATTCTGTAAAAATAGGGCTAAATCGATGGGATTTTTAACCCGAGAGACATTAATCGTGCCGCTAAAGCGTTGCAACGTGCCATCCATTAACGCGGCACTCATCCGAATTTGTCCGTCGGATTGCAATACCGAACCTGTCCCGGCATTAAAACGGGGTTCGTCTTCCAGGAGTTTGCATCCGCGCACCACCGCTTCCGTGGCAGAGGCCCCTTGCATTAACATCCCATACACTTCCTCTATAATGGTATGGAGGGAGCCGCGCACCGCTTCAAGTCCACCTTTGTCTTTAAGAGAGCTACCCGCGCCACCGTGAATGATCAGCTTAGGTTGTACCGCACCCGTTGTCATGAATTCAGCCTCTGCCTTTGGTTAATATCCAATCTTTCATGGTAACCCAAAGGGTACTCTTTGCCAGCCCCTAATTAAGGCATTTTGGGAAGATTCCCCGAGTTATTCTATCGATTGAGCTTGGGAACGGCGACGGCGACAGCGTTCCGAACAATATTTCACCTCATCCCAACAATCCGCCCATTTTTTTCGCCAGGTAAAGGGGCGTTGACAAACGGGGCAGATTTTTTCTGGAAAGTCAGCTTTGGCTCGGACTCGGCCCATAAAGGTTAATTCTTGCTGCTGTTTGGGTTGTATTATAAGCCATTTTTACCGGATGGGAAAGCCTGCTCAGAGTGAGGGCAGAGTGAGAGGGCGATCGCCTGAATTTCCCCGGATTCAATCTCTTGGAAATTGGACTATCTTTCGCACCTACCCTCCGAGGGATATTCAGTTTGATATTGGGTAGAAATTGAGTCAAATGTATCCGGTGATTCAGCCTGCTGGTAGAGGGTTTTTGTTGAAAATTTTGATTTAATTGAATCTATTGTAAAACTTCAGTAAATTAGGAGAATTAATCATGGCTTACCAAACCCGAGAAGATTTACCCAATGATGTAAAAGAAAAACTGCCTGAAGGCGCACAAAATATTTTCTTCACGGCTTATAATAGTGCTTCCTCCAATGGAATGAGCGATAGTGCAGCGCGGGATGTGGCCTGGAATTCCCTGCGGAGTAGCTATGAAGAAGGAAGTGATGGCAAATGGCATCCCCGTCCCCAAGTTGGTGTCCTCATCGCAGCCCCACGGGGAATATGCCCGGAGCCTAAATTTGGAATTTGGAGCGACTCAATTACGGATGCGATCGCCTGATTGCAACTAGGGTTTCCTAAAGGAAGGACAGGGCATTTCCCTGTCCTTTTTTGCAATTTTTTAGAGGGGTAATACCAAGCTCGATCCAGGTGCAATTTAAGGAGTTTCTATGATTTATGGTACTTTTATTTTTAATACATTTTGACAGTTGAGAGGGTGAGAAAAATCAAAGGGAACCTTTAAGGGTTCCTGAGCTTCCGCGCAGATTTAATGACTCTGCGGTGATTGCTACAATTCCGCCTTATTTTTGTCGGATTTTATTTGAATCGGTAATGGACTCTAACCCGATTGGCAATGGGGCCTTCCCTTCTATGGAGCCATTGCAACCGACAAGGATTCAATCCATGCGAATAAACACTCAACACTCAGGGAATCAGCCAGTGGTTGCCCATAGGAGGGTTCATAAATCGTGATATCATATCACCAAATCAAACTAACAGGGCCTGATTGCTCGGAATTATTCTATATATAGTATTGTAGATAAGTTAATACACCATATATGGAGAAAAAAAATATAAATGTGTTTACCCTGGGGCTTCCGAAACACCCTTAAGTTTATTATTCCTTGTAGTCCACTTGCACTATAATGACAAATGGTGATCCAGTTCAGACCAGTCTGACTAGGTACTTGAGTCGAAGCTAGAGGGGTTGAAGTTAAGATGAAATACTGATTCCCGACTATTAAAACCTCCATTACCTTATATTGGGGCATTTTGTTTCTAAATCGTAACTGTCCGAATCTCCTTCTACTTAATCTACATTATGATGCTAAAAGATTTGCCGGCTCTCAGCAGCGAAAAAATTATCCATCTGACAGAAGTTACGGTTACTAATTTTCCCGCTTCTAGCCGCTACAAGTACAAATGTCGGGTACAGATAAACCCTCAGAATGGCCCGGTTCTTTTAGAAAAAGAATTGTTTGCCCGGATGCAACCGAGTTGGTTGGTAGAGTTGAAAAATAACGGAGACTGCACGATCGCCATCACGCTTTGTTACCGGGAAGGAGATATTAGTAATCCCTGGCAGGATGTGGCAACGGTGGAAGCTAATACAGCACACTGTTTAAATGGCGATCGCAATGCCGAGTTGGAGTTTCCAATCACGACATGGACCCAAGCGCCACAGCTTAACTTAAAACTCCGTCTCACCCAAAGTAACAGTGAGGGCAGTCGCAACAAAGTCACCCTATTTAACGCCCAAAATACTGTGCATCGGCAGACTCACAGCACCCCAGACAAAGTAGAATTTACGCCTCCTCCCCTGATATCCCTGACCCCACAGGAGGAAGTGATTATCAAAGATGTTTGGAACAAGGTGCGGGGATTTAAAGAACTGCAAATGGAAAAATTCTTCAAACGGTTGCTCCTGGATGAGCCAGAATTAGAGTATCTGTTTGGAGAGGCGATCGACAGCATGAGCGACTTCTTTTATGAACTATTCGACTGTGCAGTTCACCAGATTCAACCTCATACTCAAATTATCCTAGCAGAAATGTTAACCGGGGTTCCCCCGGAACCAGAATATGGATTTAAAACGGTTTCGGAATATGCCCGTTTCTTTGCTGATGCGGGAATGCGTCCCCGTCATTGGATTAAAACAAGGCAAGTCTGGATGTGGGCGATCGCCTCTACTCCCTTAGACGAATACGATTACGAAGATTTGAGCAAAGGAGAAAATTCGGCATTCTATAAGTTTTTTAATAGCCATATAATTTTACCGATGATCGAGGCAGTGCAGCAATATGAAGCAGCTTTGCCACGGGCAATGGTAGAAGAAATGGCGGCTTGCTGGGATGATTTTAATCAAAGTAAGCAACAGATGGGCCGGGAATTTTATCAAATTCTTTTTGAAAAATATCCCTTCGTTCTGCCCCTTTTCGGACGGTCCGATATGGATTATCTATCCCTCCATTTATTTCAAGCATTGGAATTCTTGGTGGGCTGTTTGAAAAGTGGCAGCAGTGAGGAAATGTTGCAATCCCTGCGGTTTTTGGGGCAGATTCATAGCTTTGCTGAGGTGCCAACCTGTGCATATCCGGCGATCGCCGATACCATGTTTGTCTTATTTGAGCGTTACCTGCCCAACTTTACCCCAGAGTTAAGACAGGGGTGGCAAATTTTGCTCGATCGCGTGGTTAACGTGATCAAAATGCCCATGCTCAATCACGAACGGGTGCTCAAAAAAGCTAAAGAATTCCTGGATGTCATTTCCTCTGAACAAGTGTGGGAACCGGAAGACAAAGAGCGGCGCTGGAAAGAAATCAAGGATGAAGTAAAAGCGACGGGAACCTATACCCATACTTACGAAGAACTGGCCTATGGGACTCAGGTGGCATGGCGCAATGCCTCTAAATGTGTGGGACGGATTGCCTGGAATAACATGGTGGTGCGCGATCGCCGTCATGTGAGTGAACCCGATGAGATGTTCCGCGAACTTCAGGAACACGCCCAATTTGCCGCCAATGGGGGTAACCTCCAAATCACGATGACCGTGTTTCGGCCCAAACTGCCGAAGGAACGCTGGGGACCGCGCATTTGGAACTCTCAACTCTTCCGCTATGCCGCCTATACCCAGCCCGATGGCAGTATTTTGGGAGATCCAGCCAATCTGGATCTGACCAACGCCATTATCAAATTAGGTTGGGAACCCCCGCAACTGCCGACGGAGTATGACATTCTGCCCCTCGTGATAGAAGTTCCCGGCCAAGCCCCCCAGATGTATCACTGGCAGCGTGAGGAAGTGCTAGAAGTCGAAATTGAACATCCCACGGTTCCGGAGTTGAAAGCTATTGGAATGCGCTGGTATGCCATTCCCGCCATTAGTAACTTCTCGGTTCATATTGGCGGAGTGACTTATGCCTGTATGCCGTTTAATGGCTGGTATATGGATACCGAAATCATGCGGGATTTCCTGGATGAAACGCGCTATAACAAGATGGAAGAGATTGCCCAGGTCCTGAAGCTGGATACCAGTAGTGAGCAAACCTTGTGGCGCGATCGCGTCGCCTTGGAACTCAACATCGCCATCCTCCACTCCTTCCAAAAAGCAAAGGTGACAATGGTGGATCACCAAACCGCCTCTCGTCAATTTCTCACTCATGATTTGCGCGAAAAGAAAGCAGGACGGGAATGCCCCAGCGAGTGGGCCTGGGTGGTGCCCGCTTCCGGTGGCAGCACTTGTCCCGTGTGGCATCATGGGATGCGAGACTTCTACCTAGAACCTGCCTATCATCTTGCGGCGGACCGTTGGGCCGTCGAAGATGGATTAGATTTAGCACAACAGATGGTCCTAGTCGATGAAGATGGGGAAAAACGAGACCGAATTCTCATTCTGTATGCCTCTGAAACCGGCACTGCGGAGGGATTTGCTCGGAAAGCTGCCCGTCAACTCAGTCGCTACCGGCCCCAAGTGATGGCGCTAGATGAATGTAACACCATCACCCTAGCTTCGGAAAAGCTGTTGCTAGTCGTTACTTCGACCTTTGGCAATGGTGAGATGCCCAGCAATGGTAAGCGATTTCTCCAATGGTTACAGCAACAGCCCAAAGGTTCTTTTGCGGGACTGAATTTCTCGGTTTTGGGAATTGGTAGCACGGTGTATGAACACTTTTGCGCGGCTGGAATTTTAATCGAGAAGGCCCTCAAAAAAGCCGGTGCAAATTCTATTGTTCCCCTGCATAAAGGGGATGAAATTAAAGGACAAGCGGATACATTTAAGCAATGGTTGGGCTTAGTTTCTCGGGTGCTGGGAGACGATACAACGGCGGGGAGTACCGCAACAACTACCCCCAAACTAACTGTCACTTTCTTGGAAGCGGCAACCCTTCCTCCGGTTTCTAGCGATCGCGGTATCCCGGTTCCCGTTACTGCCAATCAAGAACTGCTGCAAGATATGATTCCCGGGAGTCGTTCTACACGCTTTATCGCCTTGGACCTGGCTCAGACCGAACTACAGTATGAAACCGGCGATCATGTTGCTATTTATCCCTGCAATTCACCGGAATTGGTGCAGCGATTATGCGATCGCCTCAACTTGGACCCGGAGACTTACTTTACCGCTCAATATGCCCTGTCTAGCGGGGAATTGTTGGAAGATTCTCCTCCCATTGCTGTACCGGCGATCGTCCGTCAAGTCTTTGCAGAAGAACTGGACCTCGCCTTGCGGGAACCCTTTAATGAACTGCTGACTTATCTATATTCAGTTACCGAAAATCTTCCGGAAAAACAGCGCCTAGAAACCTGGGTAGAAATTTTGCGCCTGGGAGATGAACAGCCCGATACTATCGCCCTCAAAAAGATGATTCTTGATAACTTCATCACTGTGGTGGATTTGTTTGAAGAATTTCCTTCAGCGGCGATCGCCCTTGCACCTTTGCTAGAACTCCTTCCCAAACAAAAACCCCGTTTATACTCCATCTCTTCCTGTCCCCTCTTGCATCCCCGGGAGATTCAAATTACTGTAGGGGTGCTACAAATTAACACCGATAGCGGGAAGGTCCGCCCCGGAGTCTGTTCTAATTATCTGGCAGGATTGCAAGTCGGTTCCTCTGTTCGGATTGGAGTTCGGACCTCTACCTTCCGCCCTCCAGCCGATTCCCTAGCGCCGATTTTGATGGTAGGACCAGGAACAGGTGTTTCTCCTTTAATTGCCTTTCTACAGCACCGGGAAGCCCTCCAAAACCAAGGAATCCCCTTGGGTGAAGCGAGCTTATATTTCGGCTGTCGCAATCACAGTGATTTTCTCTATCAACAGCCGTTGCAGGAATGGCGCGATCGCCAGATTCTCACCGGACTAGAAGTGGCTTTTTCTCGGATGGGAGAACCGAAACAATATGTGCAAAACCTGATGGAACAGCAACCCGAAAAAGTCTGGGCAATGCTCAGTCATCCCCAGTGTTATTATTATGTTTGTGGGGATGCTAAAATGGCCGATGATGTCTTGACGACAATGAAGGCGATCGCCCAGAAACAAGGGAACCTAACCCATGACGAAATGGTTCAATTCTTTGACCGGATGAAGCAGGAAAAGCGCTTAGTTAGCGATGTCTGGGGAGTAACACTCAACTTCAAAGAAGCGATTCAGCAGGTTCAAAAAGCCAACTATTCCAAAGCAGAAGTCTGGCTCGAACGTCTCAAAGATTCCGAGAAAATCCACAGCACAGAGCAACCCCAGCTCGTCAATCAGACCTGATTTAATGGGTTGTAAATGAGTCGCGTCTAATTTCGCCATTTCTCCGGCATCAGTTGAGGTTTTGACAAAGATGCGGATTCAATCAAGCTAGAGTAAATGCCGGTTTCCTCCTCTTAACGCAAGGGGAGGAAACCGGAACAACTGACCAGAAAAAGTGTATGAACCCAATTAACGAAATTTTTTGATTTATCCCGCTTTAATTTGGTCCAACAAATCATAAAATGGCTGCCAATTATCTTCCTGGGCGATCGGGTCCCAAACCGCCTCAATTTTGGGGCGGAGTATCACCGTTTCTGGATTATATTTTGCCATCCGTTCTCGCATTCCCTCTAAATCCGCTGTACCCACAAACTGCAATAAATGGAAATAGGCTCGTTGCCAAGAGGCGAACAGTTCGGAATCGGTTTCCATCGGGCCAAAAATGCAGTCACTGTTTTCCCGCCACTCCGGCGAAAACTGCTGTCTGAGTTGCCAAAAGAACTCCGGATACTCCACTTGAGACTCAGCCAAGAGTTGTAGGGTTAATTGCACCAACTCCGTTGCTGCCTCTTGCGGCATTTCTTCCCCAAATCCCAACTTACTCAACATCAGTTGGCGATATTCTCGATTATAATGCTCGTAATAGTCCTCTAAGGCGGCTTCCATGTCAGCCTCATTAATCACCGCCCTTAACGGCACTTGCAACATTTGCAGGTTCCAGCGACAGATTGCCGGTTGATTGCCGTAACTGTAGCGGCCATAATAGTCAAAATAGGCGGCTGTAAACTTTAAGTTGTAGGTGGGAATGAAGGCAAAAGGTCCATAATCAAAACTTTCCCCGGTAATAGACATATTGTCCGTATTTAACACCGCATGACAAAATCCGGCTGCCATCCATTGTGCCGTCAAGGTAGCTACCCGTTGCACCAGTTCTTGATAAAATCGGGCGTATTTCTCTTTCGGGTTTCCCGTACCCTCGGAGGTCAAGGGCGGTAGGGTATCATTGAGGTGGGGATAATAATGGGCGATCGTCCAATCTAAGAGTTTTTCAATTAAATCTTTTCGTCCTAAATAGTGCAATCGTTCAAAGGTGCCAAAGCGAATATGAGATTCACTAAAGCGGATCATCACCGACGATCGCGTTGGAGAAGGTTCATCTCCTCGCCACAATTGTTCGCCGGTTTCAACTAAACTTAAACAGCGAGAGGTTCTAACTCCCATCCGATGCAACATTTCCGCTGCTAAAACTTCTCTGACTCCGCCTTTTAGGGTTAACCGTCCATCGGCATGACGAGAATAAGGGGTTCTGCCACTGCCTTTGGTGCCGAAGTCGTAGAGTTTGCCATCGGTCCCCCGGACTTGCGCGTAGATAAAACCCCGTCCATCGCCTAAATTGGGATTATATTCTCCGAATTGATAGCCATGATAGCGCAGGGCTAAAAACGGTCGAACGCCTTGAAAATAACCAAAAGCCTCGATAAAATCTTCATCGGTTACGGTTGAGGGTTCTAATCCTAATTTTTGTAATAATTCGTCATTCCGAAACCGGAGAATATGCTGGGGAAATTCAGCAGCCGGAACGATATCGTAGTAGTCTTCACCCAAGGATTCTAGGGCAGTTTCCAGGTTGAGGGACAAAAATGGATTGGCGCGTTTTGGCGTTTGAGTGGAGTCTGCAACAGTCATAAAAGCAACGGTTCTTTACATTGTCTTATTCTATTTTAATCTATTTTAATGTTTTAGAATGATAAATGAGGTGCAGTCCCCGGGAAAAGCTTTCAGGGCATAGTTTTTGGGGGTTTGAAACCTTTTGCAATAAAGTGTTACGGTTATTTACACCCCCAAGTTCGGGTGGTCAAGCTACAATACAAGTATGAGGTTTTCTCGAAGGAATCGACTAGAGTCGGGTGCTTGAGAAACCTATTAATTTTTGGATGAGGTAATCCGTCATGGCTCAAGTTTTAACGAGAACCCAAAGGCTCGCAAATACCCGGAATCAGGGGGCAAATTCCCAGGAGAATCAAGGCAATTTTATTCCCCTGAGCCTACGCATTGATATGGCACGGGATGAAGCTAGGGCGATCGCAGCAGAAAAAGGCATTGAATCTCCCGAAAGTGCGGTAGCTTGGGATATTGTCGAGGAACTCCTCAGCGTCGCAGCCCACAGAAGAACCCAAGAACCAAAATCGGCTTTTGAACGCTACTGTTTAGAACATCCAGGTGCTGCGGAAGCTCGGATTTACGATGTATAACTTTTCAGTAAAATAGTTGATTTGATAGCCCAATCTTCCTCTCCAGATTGGGCTTTTTTTTATAGATATTTTACATTAATAATTATTACAATTTTGTAAATTTAGCCCCAAATGCGGTATTACCGATCGCCTCAACTGCCGGAAACTCCGTTGTCAGTGATTTTAATCAGAGTAAAGTATGATATCGATCGCAGGGTAACCCTGAATGCGATCGCACCCAAATCCGACCCTTGCCGCCAGAATTAAAAGAATTATTTACGAAACTCTCTTTAACCCTTATGAAAATTTTGGATAGCAAGCACCCAAAACCCCTAGAAGAATTATTCGGTGATATCTTGTTCTCCGGCCAAATGACACGGACCGATCGCTATCGTCTGCGGATGGCAATCTTACGCAACTCCCTGAGTGAGGAACACCAAGATATTATCAATCGCCTAATCTACAGCACTAAACGCGGCAGACTCCGCATGATGGATTAATCCAATTCTCTTCCCCGTTCAACGTCCCGACTTCAGTCGTTATCCTCAGTCGTGAGCAACAATTCACCAACCCAACATCCCTTCCCCCGTTCAACGTCCCGACTTCAGTCGTTATCCCCAGTCGTTATCCAGCGGATCGCAGGTGCATCAGATCATCAGTTAATCAAATGAGTGAGTTATCTATCTGACGCACCTTGCCGCTTCCCATTTATTTTTCCAGTCGCAACTGATTCAGTGTTTTTTTCAGGCACCTCCGGTACAGGGTCATATCCCCCTGGATGTAACGGATGACAGCGCAACACCCGACGGAATGCCATCCACCCCCCCCGCCTAGATCCAAAACGGTCGATCGCCTCGATTGCATATTGGGAACAAGTCGGCTGAAATCGACAAGTAGGCGGAAATAACGGAGAAATTAACAGTCGATATCCTCGAATTAACCGAATCATCAGCCATTTCATAACTTAATCCAATAGAGAATTGCCAGGGTTTATTTATTTTGACTCGTTCTGGGACTTCCCGAGATTAGGGAAGTCCTAAATTTTTTAGAGATTGCCGATCGCCCGATGGCCTCAATCCCCTACACTCATAGAAACCTTAAGCTGTTTTACTCCTTAAATTCTGTGTTGACTTCCCTATTCCCATTAGAATCCATTTTACCCCTGGGGTTACAAGTAGCAGCCGTTGGGTTGTGGTTGGGGTTGCTCCTGATTTTTGCTGAAGGGTTGCATCGTTTTACCCAAACTGATTCCGAAGTGGTTCGCAAGGTCGTTCATATTGGCACCGGCAATGTGATTTTGTTGGCATGGTGGCTACAGATTCCCGGTTGGGTGGCGATCGCAGCTTCTATTGTAGCCGGGACGATTGCTCTGATTTCTTACAAATTTCCGATTCTCCCGGGAATTAATAGTGTCGGACGCCAAAGTTTAGGAACATTTTTCTATGCCATTAGTATTGGCATCTTGGTGGCCTGGTTTTGGCCGTTAGAACTTCCCCAATATGCTGCCATCGGGATTTTAATCATGACTTATGGAGATGGTTTAGCCGCTTTAATCGGTCAGCGGTTTGGTCAGCATCCCTATCAATTTTGGGGAGAAAAGAAGAGTTGGGAAGGGTCGGCGACGATGGCTCTGGTTAGTTTTATTATCACCGCTTCTATCTTAGCCCTTGTCGAGGGAAATCTCTGGAATATTGGATTGATTGCCCTTGGGGTAGCTGGGGTGGCAACTGTCTTAGAAGCGTTTTCTAAACTGGGAATTGATAATCTCACGGTTCCCATTGGGAGTGCGGCGTTCTGCTTTTTCTTGCATCAACTTTTGTAAGAGTTGTCCCTGGAAATTGCACCGAAACGGGGGAGGTGTTTTATCAATTTTTCATAAAAAGAACCCCATCGGGAGGGATGGGGTAGGGATGGGGTTCTTTTGTGGTATTTCAACTAATTTCAACACTCAGGTTTTTTTGCACTCCTGTCTTACTAGGACCTAGGACCATTCTTCTCCTCGGTTGGGATCGCCGTCAAAGGGTTGAACCCCGGTTTCCGGATATTTGTCATCGTTGGGTCCGAAGATTCGAGCGGCTGCTTCTGAAACGTATTGGAAAAAGTCACCAATGGTTTTTGAAAGGTTCATGATAAAACTCCTCATTAGGTTCATTTAGGTTAACCGAGTCAGCGATCGCAATCCCTAGACCTCGTTACTTTTTACTTTACCTGAGTTCCCCAGGGAGCGGTCAATTTTGCAATATTTTTTAGGATAACTTATTAGTTCGCAATACTTGAATCCAGGGATTAACCGGAATGGGGCGCTAGGATGGGTTTACAATTTGTTACGATTTTAAATCAGCATAAATCCCTATGAAATTATAGCATATTTATTATTAATTTGGTCTGTTTCTTTCAAGCTCGCCCAGAACAATGCCCTCGGGAAAACGATTAGACCCGATATTTTTAATGAATTCCACTATAACCCAAATCGAAAAAATTGCCGAAAATCCCAGGAGATGGGGGCAGTCGCCCCCATCTCCTGATATTCTTATCCGGATCCGGTGACAAATTTTGGTAAATGCCACTATAATTAAACAAACCCCTTTCAGCAAGGAAGCTGGCACATGGCAACTGCCACTGAACCCAATGATCTCAATCCGCAACCCCCTTCCCAAGCGGGTAAAGACGGATCAGAACTGACTGTTGTCCCAGAAGACTATAGTCTGTTGACCGATCTCTATCAATTGACAATGGCTGCCTGTTACACCGGGGAAGGTCTCGACGGCAGAACCGCCAGCTTTGAGCTGTTTGTTCGTAAACTTCCTGAAGGCTTCGGTTATTTAATTGCGATGGGGTTAGCTCAAGTCTTTGAGTACCTAGAGCAGTTCCGGTTCACCGAGGTCCAGATAGCCAGTTTGCAAGCCACCGGAATTTTTTCCAGGGCTTCTGATAAGTTTTGGTCCCTCCTGGCCGATGCCCGGTTTGAGGGTAATGTTTGGGCGGTTCCCGAGGGAACGGCAGTCTTTGCCAACGAACCGTTGCTGCGGGTGGAGGCTCCCCTGTGGCAAGCTCAAATCGTCGAAACCTATTTACTGAATACGATTAATTATCAGACTCTGGTCGCCACGCGATCGGCGCGCATTCGCGATATCGCCGGTCCTGAAGCCTCCATTTTGGAGTTTGGCACCCGACGGGCCTTTAGTCCTCAAGCCTCCCTGTGGGCCGCACGAGCAGCTTTGGCAGCCGGAATGGATGCCACCTCGAATGTGTTGGCCGCACTTAAATTAGGTCGGAAACCTTCGGGAACGATGGCTCACGCCCTGGTGATGGCCCTCTCGGCGACGGAAGGGAGTGAGATGCAGGCGTTTCGAGCGTTTCAGCATTATTTTCCCGGTTCTCCCTTACTCATTGATACTTATGATCCGATTGAAGCGGCCCGGAAAATCGCCGATCGCCTCCAAGCCGGAGAAATGGAAGTCGGAGGAGTGCGCCTGGATTCCGGGGATTTAGTCCAATTGTCCAAACAGGTCCAAGAACTGCTTCCCGATGTCCCCATTTTTGTGAGTGGGGATTTGGATGAGTGGAAAATTGCCGACTTGAAAGCCTCCGGTTGTCCCATTGATGGCTTTGGCATCGGGACTAAGTTAGTTACAGGTGTTCCGGTAAATGGGGTTTATAAAATTGTAGAGATTGATGGGGTGCCGGTGATGAAAAATTCTAGCGGCAAAGTCAGCTATCCCGGACGGAAGCAGATTTTCCGACGCTATGAGGATGGACAGATTGTGGGCGATCGCCTGGGTTTGGTCAGTGAGGCGGTTCAACCCGATGAAGTGCCGATGATGCAGCTACTTTTCAAAGAGGGACAGCGGGTTCATTCCTCCGGAAATGTTAGAGGCGATCGCTGAAAGAACTAGACATTCCGTGGCGTCTCTTCCCCCAGAAATTCGCCGGATCAATCAACCCAGTGGCGCATCGGTAGAGATTTCGACTCCCTTGCAAACCCTGACCGCAGAAACCTTACAAAATTATAAAATGTGAGTCATGGTTTTCAAACTCCGACTCTTTTAAACAGTCCGGGTGCACCATCAGCGAGTTTTGCCTTGACCCTCAATTTCTGTTTTTCTCCGGGAGTGTTGAGGAAGTGATAGGGAATTCGGTTGGGATAAAAACCCACACCCTCAAGGGTGGGGCTCACAGACTGAGCGAAGCCCGGGCCGTTAGGGCTATAGCCTGCCTCCGCAGGCTAAAGAGAAATATAGACTTGAGACAACCGGATTGGGTATGATTCATCCCCCGGATGACTTGGAAACTCAGCACTCTAGCCTTGATAGATTTTGTCGTTCTCACCCCCTCATTGAAAGATGATTACCCTTGCACTCTTTGGTACCAGTGCCGACCCCCCGACCAAAGCCCATGAAGAGATAGTGAATTGGCTGTCTCAAGAGTTTGATGCCGTGGCAATTTGGGCGTCGGACAATCCCTTTAAATCTCATCAAACCCCCCTGTCCCATCGATCGCAGATGTTGCAGTTGCTGATGGAAGACCCGGAGAATCCTCGGGATAATCTCTACTTTGATGCTGAACTCAGCCAACCCCGGACCTTAGAAACCGTGCGAATTGCTCACCAAAAATGGCCCGAGGCTGAACTGTATCTGGTAATTGGGTCAGACTTAATCCCCCAGTTGCCTCGGTGGTATCAGGTGGAGGAATTGCTCTCTCAAGTCAATCTGCTGGTTGTCCCGCGACCCGGAAACCCCATCCACGAACCGGAACTAGACCAGACTCCGGGAACTGGGCGCATCCGTGGCGATCGCTGACTTGCATCTTCCCGATGTTTCCTCCACCGCCTATCGTCAAACCCAAACCTCACAAGTTCTCACTCCCCCCGTTGCCCGTTATATCCAACGGGAAAATTTATACGCCTATCAGGATGTGAGCTAAACCAATGGCAGCGTCTTTGGGCCTTCCACTCAACTTTAAAGTGGGAGTCGATAATGCAATCTTCTCCGTCGATCCCGCACAAAATCGCTTGCTGGTTCTCCTCGTCATGCGCGAAAGTGAACCCTTTCTCGGACAATGGAGTTTACCCGGTACGTTAGTTCGTCACGGTGAATCCCTGGAAGATGCGGCCTATCGCATTTTATCCGAAAAAATCCAAGTCCAGAATCTCTACCTAGAACAACTGTACACCTTTGGCGGACCCGGACGTGACCCTCGCGAACTTTCCGACTCTCAACCCTTGCGCTATCTGTCCGTGAGCTATTTTGCCTTAGTCCGGTTTGAAGAAGCGCAACTGATGGGAACTGGAGTCCGGGGGATTGCCTGGTATCCCCTGGATGAAGTGCCGCATCTGGCTTTTGATCACAATCGCATGGTTAAATATGGTCATCGCCGCTTGCGTAACAAACTGGAGTACAGCCCGATCGCCTTTGATGTGCTGCCGGAATTATTTACCTTAAGTGAACTGTATCAACTCTATGCAACAGTTTTAGGGGAAAATTTCTCCGATTATTCTAATTTTCGGGCCAAAATTCTCAAACTGGGTTTTTTATCGGATACAAAAATGAAAGTATCTCGCGGTGCAGGGCGGCCAGCAGCCCTCTACCGCTTTGATGCTGAGGCATTTGCTCCTTTGAAAGATAAACCCTTAGTATTTATTTAGGGAGAGTTTTAATATCATGTTTGTTTGCTGGATCGCCCACATTGACCTAACCCCCCAACCCCCTTCCCTAAGAGGGAAGGGGGAGAAGATGGGAGGAGAAGAGGAAGAAGTCGTTTTTTAGCTTCATTTTTCTCACCTGAGATAATCTTAAAAATTTTACCCGTTTATTCCCCAATTGGTTACTCAATCTTATGAAAATTGCGATCGCTCAACTCAATCCCACTATTGGAGATCTCCGAGGCAATTCCCAACAGATTCTGGAAGCTGCCACCCAAGCTGCCACCCAGGGAATTGACCTGATGCTGACTCCAGAACTCTCTTTGTGCGGTTATCCCCCTCGGGATTTGCTCTTGCGTCCGAGTTTTATCCAGGCGATGTCCGCGCAATTACAACAACTGGCCCAGGAATTACCCCCGGCAGTCGCTGTATTAGTGGGAACGGTGGAAACCCATACCCTCGCTCATACCACCGGAGGCAAATCTTTATATAATAGTATCGCTTTACTTTTCAACGGCAAAATTCAACAATATTTCCATAAACGTCTGTTGCCCACATACGATGTGTTTGATGAAAATCGTTATTTTGAACCCTCATATGTGAGTAATTATTTTAATTTAGGCGAGTTCGGCATTCCTTCGTCACCCCGAGGTTTCCACCCCCATCCGCATCGGGGTGACGATTTGCGAAGACTTATGGAATGATGAAGAATTTTGGGGAAAACGGCAATATCCTAGTAATCCCATTGCCAATTTAGTCGAAGAAGGGGCCGATGTGATTATTAATTTATCCGCCTCTCCCTACAGTATGGGGAAACAAAAACTCCGAGAAGCGATGCTCAATCATGTCGCAGTCCGGTATCACAAACCGATTATCTATGCGAACCAAGTCGGAGGCAATGATGACTTGATTTTTGATGGATATAGCGTTGCATTTAACCGACTGGGAGAACGGGTGGCCCTCGCTGCGGGATTTCAAGCGGATTTAGTGGCGGTGGAGTTAGACGAAAACAGCCGAGATTTACGTCCGCTTTCCTTCAATAGTGGGGCGATCGCACCCGTTACTCCACCCCAGGCAAAACCCCTGAGTCAAGCAGAGGAAATCTGGTCCGCCTTGGTGTTGGGAGTGCGAGACTATACCCGCAAATGTGGATTTTCTAAAGTGGTGATTGGGTTAAGTGGGGGGATTGACTCGTCCCTCGTGGCAGCGATCGCCAGTGAGGCGATCGGACCTGAAAATGTGCTTGGCGTCCTCATGTCTTCCCCCCATACCTCCGAACAATCGGTGATTGATGCACTAGAGCTCGCCGAAAACCTCGGCATGAAAACCTACTCCCTTCCCATCGCGGATTTAATGGCAGGTTATGACAAGACCCTGGAAGATTTATTTGCCGACTCTCCCCGGGATGTCACCGAAGAAAACCTGCAAGCGCGGATTCGCGGGAATTTATTAATGGCAATCTCCAATAAATTTGGATATCTGCTGATTTCCACCGGGAATAAATCAGAAATGGCCGTGGGATATTGTACCCTGTATGGCGATATGAATGGCGGATTAGCCGCCATTTCTGATGTGCCGAAAACTCAAGTTTATGCCATTTGCCAATGGCTCAATTCCCGAGAACCGGGGACAATTATTATTCCTGAAAGTGTTCTAAGCAAACCTCCGAGTGCCGAACTCAAACCGGGACAAATTGACCAAGATTCCCTGCCGCCTTATGACATTCTCGATGATATTCTCGATCGCCTGATTCACAACCATGAATCCATTCCCCAAATTGTCGCTGCCGGATATGAACCCGCCTTAGTACAGCGGGTGGTGAAGTTGTTAAATGGGGCGGAATTTAAGCGCCGACAAGCCCCCCCGGGATTGAAAGTCACCGATCGCGCCTTTGGAACCGGGTGGCGAATGCCGATCGCCGCCAAGGTGCCGCAGGTTCCCCTATCTGCTGAATAAGGAAACATCGAAAACCGGCGAGGGGTTTAACCTTCGCTGGTTTTGTTGATCCGCCCAATCTACCTCCACCCCCAGGATGTAGCGGGAATCGGGGTGGGAGAGGGGTGATGATTTGTGCGATCGGTCTATCGGGTTTCTAGGATAAAAAATTGTAAAAGTAGATGCACGGAATTAGAGACAATTAACTCGATGGCGGAGTTATTTAATCAGCATCACCAGGGGCGATAGGGATCCCTGATCCGATTGATGAGAGTGTCGTTGCGGGGCAAATTGGTCAGAACCACTCGCAAAAACACTGAGTATTAAGGTAATTATCGCTGATAAAAATAGTTTTTCCCATATCATTGGCGCACCTTCCTTTTCAATGGCCGATTCAACTCCTCTATTAGTAGAATCGCTGATTAACCAGAGCCAGTGAGTGATTCAGATCGCAAAGGATTGGTGAGATTTGAGCAAATGGGAATGCGATCGCGATCGCACTCCCTGCGTAAATTCACCCAGAATTGGCACACCCAAGCCGGGGATCGCCTATTCTGCGGTAGATTCAATGGATTTACCCCTAAGCCGCTCAAATCAAAAAGCTCACTCTCATCACAAAAGGTTTACAACATTAATCGCAGCAAGAGTACCCCCATTGAACCGACAAACCGCATAAACCCACCCCCGCCTCCCTCGGCTTCTTCTGGATTTTGAGCGGCTTCAATTTGAGCAATCAGGACTTCTGTCGCTTCAAAAGCCTGAGTATTGTTTTGAATCGCAAACAGTTGTTTCGCATATTCGGCATCGCCCTGAGCACCGGATAAATCGCCTGTATCCGCCCGAACGATACTGCGTGCGAGATAGGCAGGGGCAAATTCTGGATCCAGGACTAATGCCTGATTGAAATAGGCGATCGCCTTCTGGTGATTGTTGCGTTGGGCTTCTGCAACCCCCCAGTTATAAACATCCTCTACCGCTAAGGCGGTCCTCGGAGCTCCGATTGCCCCTTGGAGGTTTGCCCCATCCAACTGTGCGCCGGTTAAGTCCACATCCACGAGATATGCCTCTCGTAAATCGGCACCCCGCAGATCCGCACCCTGGAAATTCACCCCCATCAGGTTCGCGCCAAACAAAGATGCACCTTTGAGGTCCGCCCCACTGAGGTCCGCCCCGGTTAGTTGAGCCACGACTCAGATTCGCCCGGACTAAATTGGCCCCACTCAGTTGAGCATTCGCCAGATTTGCCATCACCAAACCCGCACCACTGAGGTCGCATTGGGCACATTGCTTGGTGGAAAGCAGTTGTTGAGTATGTTGAACATTTTCGGCAGTGGCAACACTCGTCAAGCACAGGGTACTGAACAAGACTGCGGGAAGGAGAAATTTTTGGTTCATAGTCGATCCTTAATGGCTACAGAAACACAGGAATCTCGCCCTGGGAAAAACCCGTGGAATCAATGCTGGAATCAACACGTTGACCCCAGAGGTCACTTGATTATTTTAAAGGGTTTGGGGAGTTGCCAACGGGTGAATCCTGGGGATCGCCGGGGTGGTGGAGAGTTTCCCCCGGCTAGGGATGCGATCGGCCTCACCGAGTGGGTGAGAGTTCAGTCACACTGTTAACCCAGGCGGACTCACTGGACCCCTCGCCCGCGATCGCTGCATTAGTAAAACTTTTAGGGAATATTAGTTATATTAATGATTGGGAAATCGCTATGTCAACTTCGCCTTACTCGGGCCAATCCCCAGAACCCAAGCCACTATGCGATTTGAAAGCACGTCTGATCCAGACGGTGAGCAACGAGTTTCTGGGTCCCTTAGAGATCGTTCACCAGTCTACCTATTTATTAGCCTGTTTTGGCAATACCTGGGAAATCACCACCTGCATTCAACATTTGCATCGCATTCAAGAGGCAGTTGAACAAATGAATGCTGTATTAGAAAAGTGTCTGGAGACCGAGAAAAAAGGGGACTGAATTAAAGCTATTGCCTTAGCTGTTTTTCAGGTTTTCTGATAGTATCTATTCAACTTAGACCTTAGCCGTTGCTTTTTGATTAGTTATCTTTCTAATTTTTTATTCTACGGATCAGCATTCAATTTAATGTTTCCTGAGCCAGACCTCGGGGTAGGTTGGCTGGCTCTCTCTTTTGGAGTTATTAATCCTGAACACCAGACCGATTCAGATTGGGGATCAGGTAATTCAACTTTTTCAAAAGCATTTAATGGGCTGAATCATTAAGACTTGTAGAGCCGGATAATAATTGTCAAATATTTCAATAGGGATTCTCTTCAAGATTTCAGCATTTTATGGCCTAAATCCTAGGAAAGAATGAGAGAGTGGGCTTAAATATACTCAAACCCATGACTAGGAGTGCGAGGATCTTGCTCCCTTTCTCAATGACAAACTCATTATAGATTGGCTATATGATAAAGTCGTCCCGATCGCCTTGAGGACAGACTTCAGACGGGAGTGGGCACCGAGTCTCTTACACAGAGGCTCAATGGGGCAGATCTGCCACAAGATAGCCCGGGAAATTTTCATGGGGAATCCGTGACCTAAATTTTAGCGACCCAGTGGTACGCTTAGAAAGGCAAGGGTGAACATTGCTTTAGACAATGCAGTGATGCAGCAGACCTGGATCGGTTCCTGTGGTGCTAGTTGCCACGATCCAAGAGGCGATCGCATCGGGTTGATTGATCGCCAGGGAGAAGAGACATTGATCCCCAGTCCATTCCGCAGTTGCAAGGCGATCGCCACCGGGTTAGGTGTGGGACCCCATGAACAACCCTAAGCCATAATCTTGCGCCCAGACCATCCCAGAGTTCCTCAACTGGGAGATCCCCGGGCGATCGGACGGGTTGAGATCCCAGTCAGCACTTTTGAAAGAGTCCCTTATCAGGGAAATCAACTGAGAAAGTCCGGCGATCGCATCATTCAGGCGATCGCGCACTGAAGTCAACTCAATCTCCCTTCGCAGATCTCCCCGTCGAGGCTAAATTCCGGGACACCGGGATCGGGCAAACAATCCCGATCTAGATTGCCTCAATCGGTACTCTTTTAACAAACCCTGGGGCGAAATCTTTTTTCTCGTTCTCGTTATTTACCTGCATTATTATAGACTGGCATTTCATGAAACCTAAGTGGCTGTTTTTTTTAGCAATATTCACCCTCTTTTTCTTGGGGGCTCGCGAGGTGACCCAGGTCCAAAAAGACCCGACCCCCCCTGTTACTGTCGCCACAGAAACAGAGCGCGTAGATTTTCCCCTCATTCCTGGAAGCTACTGGGTTTATGAAGGAATGACTCAGTGGATATCCCCCAATTCCGGCCAAATCAACCAAACCCCGGTCACCTGGAAAATGGAAGTGGTCGATACCTTTGAACGCGGACCTTTGAAAATTGCGATTATAAAAGGATACCCCGCTGATGTCGCCTGGTATAGTGAGGGAAAAGAACGGGGAGACCATTTAATTATTGAAGTATCCCCGGGAAAGTTTTATTTAGTCAGTGATGAAAGAGCCAGACTGGTCTTGCAACGGTTAACCGATGAGGCGGATGTGTTAGTTAACCTACTAGAAGACTTAGAACTCTTGCTAGATCTGCCTTTAATTCCGGGGAAAGTATTTGGTTCTTCAGAACAAATTACGCGCCTTGATGGGGGATATCGATGGAATGTTGAGGCATCTGAGCAAGTGGAGTTAGAGGCCGAGGGAATTTCATCAAGGGAGAGTCATATTCAGTATCATTTAACCTTCCGAACTGCACCGGATCTGATTAATATTTATTTTGTACCGGGCATCGGGATTACTCGATATCAATATCAACATCAGGGGGCGATCGCAGAAACCGACCTCCAATTAATTGAATATTATCCGGGAAATTAAGGCTCTTGAGAGGGGCAGAATCACCCTGAATTGAGGCGGTGCGATCGCCTTCATCATTAAAGCCCTGTTCATCCAGATATCGGGGTCAAAGCCGTTCAGCTCCATCGGACTGGCCTGTGTTAGAATTCCAAAACCCTGAGTTGGTCAGGGTTTAGAAGTTCATAAATTGAAGCTGATTCTTCAATCGGGTTGAGTTGATTGAGTCTGTATTTCTCATTAAGCTACACTAGCTCACTGCGGGAGCAGCAACCAACTGGGTTACCCCTCTATTCATTTGGTAAGAGTTGGATTGAGTCGGAGAGACCGAGAGTTCATTAACTCGCTGAATCACATCCAAAAAGTCTTTAACCTCTGAGGGACTGCGAAGAATAAAAACTCGTTTATCTCCACAACATTGGTCAATTTTTTCCCGGACTAGGTAACGCTCTTGTTTCATATAGTTCCAAGTTTGGATCAACCCTTGTAAAAAACCATACTCCTGGATATTCCTAGGGTAATTATTTAAGAAAAATCCCCCAAATCTACCCTGAGATTGAAATAATCTTTTTAACAGTCTCCACACACAAATATTGTGGGGTAAGTCTAACCATATAATGGTATCAGCCGCAGCAAAACGCCGCTCGTAAATAAAATCTGGATTCGTAGGATCTCCATTTCCTTCGATAATCCAAGCCGGTTGTTGGAGATAGCTTTCTAAGCAGTTTTTGCCTTGAGAGTCGGTTTTCACAGACTCTCCCGATTGGTTCAGTACGGCATCGGCATGAATGACCTCTACATTCACAATTGAACAGAGGTGATGAGCCAGGGTGGTTTTTCCCGAGCCTTTAGGGCCGATAATTGCTATTTTTTTCATATTTCTATTATTCTTCATGAATTGGGTTGCTCTTCAGTTATTAAATTTAAGTTTAGTTTAAGGTTCAGGAAATCATGATCTACCTAACAGCATAGATTTTGTGAAGCAGCTTGGAGGAATCGGTTAAATTGGATATTCCTAAATCCATCAATTTCTAATTAATTGATGATTTCCAGCACTCCAGTTGAATGAATAGATCTTCTGAATGACCGAGTTATACCCAATCCGGTTGTTAAAAGTCGATTTTCATCAATGACGCTGCTGAGGCAGGCTTCGTCCGCAAGTGCCCCACCGTTAACGAGTGTGGGTTTTGACAGACCTATCACAACCGGATTTGGTATCATATAGCTCCTCTATCTCAATGAATTTAGACAATTCCTCAATGGACTGGGAGCAGCTGGCTCCCTTTCCGTAGTAGGGAGCCAGCTACTCCCAGTCCTGAATTGTCTAGTAATTAATGATTCAGACCGGCCTAGGGTTGACTAACTTCATCAATTCTCACCTATAGAATTAGGGAGAATGAAAGTTTTGTCCTCAAGTGTAGAGGGGGGGAGAAAACGGTAAATTTAGATACAAAATTTAGAAGATTTTGAGACCCGTAGAAGCACTGGCCCCCCCCTACCCCCTGAACCTCAGTTGTTGGTATGGTAAAGCCTATTTGAGTATTTTGAAATCTACCTAAATATATATCTCCGTATATTCCACAGGTTGTAGCTACAGGCCGGAATACCCCCGCAATTCAAAAGTCTTTTAGAGTCAAGGGGACAGGTTTCTCTCTTCCTCCTCTAGGTTTCAGGTTGTTTGACCCGAATGCCATGAGCAGCTCGGGTTTGACATCTATCTCTAAAGTTAGTTTAACTGACCAGGCCGGTCTGATGAATCTATCTACTTGTAAATTTGTTAAGATATCTGTATTTTTACGGAGTCCAGAGCAAGGGGGAAGAGGGGGAAGAGGGGAAAGAGTGAGGGGAGGTTCTGACCCATCCAGATTTTTGAACCTGATGCGGATAGAGACAGCCTCCGGTCCCCTCTTCTCGGTCTTGGAGAGGGCGATCGCCCCCCAAACTGTAGCGGCATCCTAGACGAGTAAGATTAGGGAGACTGGAGAGAGAGTCTCGGGGTGGGAGTTCATAAAATTTAACAATCAGCCGATGGGGATTGGGGAGAATTTTGGAAAGGTCGCGCGTATCGATGGCGATCGCCCCGCTTAATCGAGAAACACCTGCTTATGAACCGCGATCGCAGGCGATCGCCTGAAGCATTCCTACCCCAATTCCCCCAGACAACCCCATCATCTAACCCCCCGAGTCCCGCCATTGCCCCGATCCCCACCGCCAATTCCAGGCAAGTAATGCAGTAGTCTATATTGAAGTACCGTATTCGGCATAAGCCACGCAACCTCAAGATTATGACCTCTACTGTTTCCGGTCCTCCCCTCACGGTTCATATTGGATCGAGAAAAAGCCAATTGGCTTTAGTGCAAACCCATTGGGTGCAAGAACAACTCCAAAAACACTTTCCCGATCGCCGATTTGAAGTTCATACCATGAGCACTCAAGGGGACATCATCCTCGATGTCGCCCTCGCCAAAATTGGGGATAAAGGACTGTTCACCAAAGAATTAGAAGTCGGAATGCTGCAACGAGAAACCGATCTCGCCGTCCATTCCCTCAAGGACCTCCCTACCAATCTCCCGGAAGGACTCATCCTCGGATGCATCACCGAACGGGAAAATCCCGCAGATGCTCTCGTAGTCCATGAGAAACACCGAGATAAACAACTGGAAACCCTACCAGAAGGGGCCGTGATTGGCACCTCTTCCTTGAGACGTTTAGCCCAGTTGCGCCATCACTATCCCCATTTGGAGTTTAAAGACATTCGGGGAAACCTGAACACCCGATTAGCCAAACTGGATGAAGGACAGTATGACGCGATTATCCTCGCCTTCGCCGGATTACACCGCCTGGGAATGGCCGATCGCATTCATCAAGTCATTCCCCCGGAAATCTCCCTCCATGCCGTCGGACAAGGCGCACTCGGCATCGAATGCCGCGCCAACGACCCGGAAATCCTGGACCTGATCAAAGTCCTGGAACATCAGGAAACCGCTCAACGCTGTCATGCAGAACGGGCCTTTTTACGCAGACTGGAAGGGGGTTGTCAAGTCCCGATCGGCGTTAATACCCAGATTCAAGACAACAGCCTCACCTTAACCGGCATGGTTGCCAGTCTCGATGGCAAGCGACTCCTGAAAGAGAAAGTCACAGGTCCTGCCACCGACGCGGAACAACTCGGCATCCAACTCGCCGAAACCTTGCGTCAAATGGGTGCTCAGGAAATCCTCGATGAAATCTTTGCTCAAATTCAGCGCAGTTAATCCAGGCGAGGGAGAAATTTTACCCGGAGAGTACGGGTCAGTACCTTGACCGAGTGAATTTTAGTAGAGACGCTGCTATTGAATGCGTCTCTACTTCACCCTTGCGATCGGAGTACCCAAAACTTCACAATGACTCATACCAATCATCCCTTTGCCACTGCGCTACAGTTTACCCTCAAATGGGAAGGCGGGGCCGGACACCCCCAGGACCTCGCGGGTGCCGTCAATCGCGGGATTAGCCAAGGCACATACAATACCTATCGTAGCCACAAAGGATTATCGGTTCAATCGGTCCAGTTGCTGAGTGATTCAGAACTAGAAGAGATTTATTTTCACAGTTACTGGAAACTGTCCAAAGCGGATTTGATGTGTTTGCCCTTGAGTATCGTCCACTTCGATACTGCCGTCAATTTTCATGTCCCCGGCAGCATTGAATTTTTACAAGAGGCGATCGGGGGATTAAGCATTGATGGCAAATTTGGCTTGAATACCCAACGCGCTTTGGAGAAATACAACAATCTGGAAACCGCGAAACGGTATTGTCATAGCCGAATTGCCTATCGTCATCAGCGCGTTAAAGCTAATCCTAGTCAGGAAATATTTTTAGACGGATGGTTACGCCGCGATCGCGATTTACTCGCCTATATTGAGCAATTGGGTCAATCCGCCACCGAGACGCCACCGGAAAACTCTCCCATCCTCTCCTCCGTCGCGCCATTGCCAGATAAAACACCAGGGGAGGAACCCCCGAACCCGACAACATCCGAGGAAAAATCAGAAGAAGTCTTCAAAAAACTCCAGCAGGCGATCGCCTTGCTGCAAGATGTCGTCGATACCCTCAAAACCCCCCGATAGCCATCATTTCCCCAGCGCCACCCCGGAAGCATTGCCTTCCTCGTCATCCAGTTTTTGATCCCAACATCTCTCCCCTGTCCGAGATTTACGATACCCCTCGACAGGTATGATGGCGGTACGGATAACTTAAGGGAACTACGCGAGTGAAGTTAAAAATATTATTTGTTGCCGCAGAAGCGGCTCCCATTGCTAAAGTGGGTGGCATGGCAGATGTTGTCGGATCCTTGCCTAAAATTCTCAGACAGATGGGACATGACGTCCGCATCTTTCTTCCCTACTACGGCTTCCTCCCGGATAAAATGGACATTCCCGAGGAGCCTGTATGGTCCGGCTATGCCATGTTCCAGGATTTCTCCGTCTATGAAAGCGTCCTCCCTGGAACCGATGTCCCCTTGTATTTATTTGGACATCCTTCGTTTATGCCTCGGCGGATTTATGCCGGGGACGATGAAGATTGGCGGTTTACCCTGTTTTCCAATGGTGCAGCGGAATTTGCCTGGAACTACTGGAAACCCGATTTAATCCATTGCCACGATTGGCATACCGGCATGATTCCAGTCTGGATGAATCAATCCCCGGATATTGCCACCGCCTTCACGATTCATAACTTAGCCTACCAAGGACCTTGGCGCTGGAAGTTAGAACAGATGACCTGGTGTCCCTGGTATATGCAGGGTCATAATACAATGGCCGCAGCGGTGCAGTATGCCAACTTGGTGAATACAGTTTCTCCCACTTATGCGGAGCAAATTAAGACCCCGGCTTATGGCGAAACCCTAGAAGGGTTAATGTCTTTTATCAGTAGTAAATTAGTCGGGATTGTCAACGGGATTGATACCGATTCTTACAATCCCGCCACTGATAAATATCTGGAGCAAAATTTCACCGCTGAAACCATCGAAAAGCGGAAGGCGAACAAGATTGCTCTGCAAGAAGAAGTGGGTTTGGAGGTGAATAAAAAAGCCTTCTTGATTGGGATGGTGACCCGATTGGTGGAGCAAAAAGGTTTGGATTTGACCATTCAGATCCTGGACCGATTTATGGCTTATACGGATTCCCAGTTTATTTTACTCGGCACCGGCGATCGCAACTATGAAACCCAAATGTGGCAACTCGCGACCCGCTATCCCGGACGCATGGCCACCTATTTACTCTACAATGATTCCCTCTCTCGTCGCATCTATGGCGGAAGCGATGCCTTCCTGATGCCGAGTCGCTTTGAACCCTGTGGAATTAGTCAATTATTAGCCATGCGCTATGGTTGTGTTCCCATTGTTCGTCGCACTGGGGGTTTAGTCGATACCGTCACTCACCATGACCCCGTGAATAAACTAGGGACGGGTTACTGTTTCGATCGCTATGAAACCTTAGACCTATTTACCTGTATGATCCGCGCCTGGGAAGGCTATCGTTATCAGGATTATTGGCAACAACTCCAAATCCGAGGGATGCAGCAGGACTTTAGCTGGAATAAATCTGCCAAAGAGTATGTCAAGATGTATCATTCCATCTATGGCATTACCGAAGAACCCGACGACATCTTAGAAGCAGCAGCAGAAACCGCTAAATCCTAGGCGATGATGACATGATTAAATAGCCATGACCTAAACCCGGGTTTCTATTTCTAATTTATGGCTTTCTTAGCCAAGATTTTAACAAGAAACCCGGGTTTTAACCGTTACATTCCCGACGAAATCCTAGAAAATTTGAGAGATTACCGCCCTAAAATTTGAGCACGGATGAAATCTTCGGGATTTTCTGCCACCCATCCCTCCTCAGAAGTAGCGCGAACTTCAAAATGGAGATGGGGTTCAGTGCTGTCAGGATTGCCCGAGTAACCGACCCTGCCAATTTGTTGAGACTGCCGCACCTGTTCACCGAGAGTAACAGAGATCTCACTCAAATGGGCGTAGCGAGTTTGTTTACCCCCGGCATGATTAATCACGATCAGATTGCCATAGGCACCGCGATCGCCTGCAAAAACCACCACCCCATCATCCGCCGCTAATACTGCGGTCCCGATCGCCGCCTTGTAATCAATCCCACTATGAAACTGCGGTTCTCCACTGCCTGAATTTAACCGAGTATTGCCAAATCTTAAAATCGGTTCCGCTTCTACCGGAAGGGGATACCCGGGAACTGGATTCAAGGTAGGATCGACAACAGATGACACCGTTCCGGACCCTTCTGGATTGGTACTGGACCAGATGACTCCCGGAACAAAAACAACCAAAGGAGGGGAGACTAAACAGCCATTATTATCAAAAATTGCTGCTGCGGGTATCTTATAAATTGCTTCTAAGTCATTCCAACTTTGTCCCGGTTGGACTCGGACCTCTATCCCATCAACAGGAGGAATCCGAATCTCGATGTTCCCACTGGCGCTAAACCGCTTTGTAGAGGCGGATTCAGCCCCATCAAGGTTTCCGGTTTCAGTTGATATTGGGCGGCGATACTTTCCACCGTTTCACCATTCGCAATCCGATGCCGTTGAATGCGATCGAGTACCGGAAGTCCCAACATAGCTGGACAATTATTCGTCTGCGATTCGGTATTGGCCCTGGCACTCCAGGGAGTCAGGGTCAGGGTAAAAGAGAGAAGGGTAGGCAAGAAAATCAGCCAACGGGATAACATCATAGCAATTCTAGGGTAAGTATTGAGAGTGAACCCTCTATCAAAGTTCAGGCTAATTTTGGAAAATCAAGGTTTTTAGTTGGATTCTAACATGATTTTTTAGCCCCTGCACTCCCGCAGTCCCTTCCCATTCCCCCATCCTACTCTTCATAACCCATCAACACCCTATTTTCCCCTGTTCGTAATAACCCCTTCAGAAATTATCTTCTTAAGTTCGTAGTAACCCCTTCAGGGGTTATCTTCTTCCCTGCACAATCTCCCTAAATCAAAAACATTGTTTTGACAATTTATTAAAATTTTAATCAAAATTAGTTTGGAAATAAAATTACAAAAATACAACAAGAAGTCCGATTATTTTGCAGAAAAATTATTCCCATAATTTGAGTGAGCAATATTAATTTACCCAGAACTAACGGATCCCCTATAAAATGTAGGGGCGATTCGCGAATCGCCCGTGAAAAACTAACGGATCCCCTATAAAATGTAGGGGCGATTCGCGAATCGCCCGTGAAAAACGAGTAGAAGTTGTTACTCTAAACTTAGAGAACGCCTGAAGGCGTTACTACGAACGGTGGGAAATGTTTGAAATTGGGCTGTTCCAATCGGCCCAAATACCAACAATCCCGTCCGAATGACTCGAACGGGATTGTCTGTTATAAAGATTTTTAAAAAGGCCAAGGGCCTGTCTTATGAACACCTGAAAGGGTGCGGTTTGTTATGGTTCTACTGTATCTGAACTTAGCTCGGAAGATGATCCCCCTTTGGATAGAACTGAACGAACCAGCAGACAGAGACTTGAGAGAGAAGGTCCCTGCTTAGGACTGGAGTTAGCCTAAAATTCCGGCAATCATGCCAACGAGTAAGACAAATCCGATCGCCACATTTTGACCGAAAATCTGGCCGTAAGTGGTTCTGGGAATGTCTTCCTGGCGCAGTTGGAGATATTCCCAACTCCACAGCAGAACGGCGATCGCCACGGCAATCCAAAAGGGGAAAGTTAAATCTAGCCGGATCCCCTCCCAAATCAACAATCCAGTAGTCGCCAAAAAGAACAAGGCAACTGCTTCTGCCGCCCGACTGCCAAAAAATAAGGCACTGGAGTTCACCCCCAAGCGGCGATCGTCCTCGCGATCGCTCATGGCATACACCGTATCAAATCCCAAGGTCCATAACACCGTGGCCCCCCATAAAATCCAGGTGGCGGTCTCTAAGTGAGATGCTGCGGCACTCCAGCTAATCAGCACCGCAAATCCCCAGGCAATGGACAACACCAACTGAGGCACCGGAAACACTCGTTTCGCGAGAGGATAGCCAATAATTACCGGGACTGCCGCCACCGATAAGCCAAAACTGAGGGGATTGAGATACAGTGCCAGAATTCCTGCACAGACAAACGCGACTATTGCAACTACAATCCCAATTTTGATAGACAATTCCCGGGATGCCAACGGGCGATCGCGCGTGCGTTCCACTTGCGGATCAATATCCCGATCCCACAAATCATTCACCACGCAACCCGCTGCACTGGTTGCCAAAGACCCTAAAATAATCACCCCAACCAGAAGTACCGGGGGTGTTCCTTCCGCCGCTAAAAATACGGCCCACAGCGCCGGAATCATTAAAATTAGACGTCCGGCAGGTTTATTCCACCGTAACAGCCGAATTACGGCTTGCCAGGTTGGTTCGCTTGGGTTGGGTTGTGACGTCACCATTACATTTACTTAAATTAATTCGCGACAGGTTTCATTAATACGATATCGTTAATCTTGGGTTCAACAGTGGAATCGATCCCTGACCCCGGGATATCGGTTGGATGCATTCTCGTCATCCAGAGCGAAAATTTGTCAATGCCTTAATCAGCAACCTCCGGGTATCTTGACCAATCCAACACAAAGAATGCAACTGTTGCCTCTTTGATCGGAGATATTCCTCAATTCCGGTTCGATTCCGGCTTGCACCCCAGTTTTAGTCAGGCGATCGCCGCCTTAATCTCCTGGAGGGTAAAAACAATGACCTTGAGCAAATCCGTTCCCATCGTGAGGATTACGGACCCCGATGTGGGGAAACAACATATTCTCGCTGCAGTCGATATGGGGACGAACTCCCTGCACATGGTGGTGGTCAAAATTGACCCAACCTTACCCGCCTTTACGATTATCACCCGGGAAAAAGAAACCGTGCGTCTGGGCGATCGCGACATTAAAACCGGCAACCTCAAACCGGAAGTCATGGCACGCACCCTCAAAGCGCTGCGCCGCTTCCAGCAACGCGCCGAGAGTCTCAATGCGGAACAAGTGGTGGCGGTTGCCACCTCTGCCATGCGCGAAGCCCCCAATGGACGAGACTTTCTCAAAGAAATCGAAACCGAACTAGGACTGCGGGTCAGTTTAATTTCTGGACAGGAAGAGGCGCGACGCATCTATCTCGGCGTTCTCTCCGGCATGGACTTTAACGAAGAACCGCATATCATTATTGATATTGGGGGCGGTTCCACGGAACTAATTCTAGGGGATGGTCATGAACCCCGTTCCCTGAGTAGTACGAAAATTGGGGCGGTGCGTCTGACCAGCGAATTTATTACCACGGATCCCATTAGTAACAGTGAGTTTGACTTTTTGCAAGCTTACATTCGCGGGATGTTAGAGCGTCCAGTGGAGGAGTTGCAGGCGCGGTTGTACCTGGAGGAACAGCCTCGGTTGGTGGGGACCTCGGGAACGATTGAAACCCTCGCTGTGGCGATCGCCCGGGAAAAACAGGGCGTCGAACCCTCTCCCTTAACTGGATATCAATTCAAATTAAAAGACTTAGCCGATTTTGTCCAACGGTTACGAAAACTCTCCTACAATCAACGGTTAGACATTCCAGGGATGTCGGACAAGCGCGCCGAAATTATCCTCCCAGGGGCTTTGATTTTGCTCGAAGCGATGACCTTGTTGAACATGGACTCCCTCACCGTCTGCGAGCGATCGCTCCGAGAAGGCGTCATCGTCGATTGGATGCTGACCCACGGATTCATTGAGGACCGTCTGCGCTACCAAAGTTCTATCCGGCAACGCAGTACCCTGAAAATTGCCCAAAAATATCACGTTAATCTCGACTCTGCCGAACGAATTGCGGGATTTGTGCTGACTCTATTCGATCGCACCCAAGGGTTGCTCCATGACTGGGGTTTAAATGAACGAGAATTACTTTGGTCAGCGGCAATTTTGCACAACTGCGGGATTCATATCAGTCATTCCGCTCATCACAAACACTCCTATTATCTAATTCGCAATGGGGAGTTGCTGGGATATACGGATACTGAGGTGGAAATCATCGCCAATCTCGCCCGCTATCACCGCCAGAGTGCACCGAAGAAGAAGCATGATAATTATCGGAATTTGCCGAGTAAGCAACATCGCAAAATGGTCAGTCAATTGAGTGCATTTTTACGCTTGGCTGTTGCTCTGGATCGCCGACAAGTTGGGGCGATCGCTCAACTCGGTTGCCGCTATTTCCCCGACACCCAACAACTGCATTTAATCCTCCATCCCAATGCACCCGATGACCCTTGCGTGTTAGAACTCTGGAGTCTCGATCAGAAAAAAATCGTATTTGAAGAAGAATATGATATTCAATTAATTCCCAAACTAGAATCGGTTCCGCTTCCCCTACGCTAACTGTTTTAGTTGCTCATTTTGCTAACCCTTTAATCCGGTGTCTGCAAGCCATGAATCTTTCTTTTGTTTCCCGATATGTTCACAGCTTAAATCGTTACAAATGGCTAGTTTTGGCGCTTATTACTGCCGGATTGGGCATCGGAGGCGTCATGGCTTTGCAGATAGAACCCGTTCCTAAATATATTGCCACGGGTTCTTTACGCGGGAATCAACCGCCGGATTCATTATCGGAAACCACCCAGCAAATTATTAATCAAGGGCAGCAATTTTCTCAGCCAGAAGAGTTGGTTCGGTTATTGTTGGCGGATAATGTGATTCAGGCGGTGGCGGATAATGTGAATCTGTCTGCGGTGGAAGTTCGCGATCGCCTGTTATTGAAACTCCCCAGCGCCGAAACCGCCGGGGCTCTCCGGGTGATGTATCGAGATAATAACTCCGATCGTGCCCTCCAAACTGCATCGGGACTGATGCAGGCAATGGTCCAACAGAGTCAACTGATCAATGCTGCGCGTCTTAATGGGGTGGTGGAACAGCTTAATCTCCGCCTCTCCCAAGCGCGTCAGGAACTCCAGTCCGCCCAACAAAATTTGGATGAGTATTATGGAGTGGATGAGGCGGAGCGATCGCAACTGCAAGAAGAGGTGACCCTCAAACAAGAAAGACTGACTCAACTCCAAACTGCTGTGACTGAAGCAACAACGGCGCAAGGGGAAATGATCAGTAGTTTGAAGATTGCCGAATCCCCCCAAGTTGCCGAAACCCACGCCAATCAACCGTTTATTACAACCTTAGCCCTGGGTGCGATCGCCGGATTAGCCCTCAGTGCCCTGGTGATTTTAGTCCTAGCTTTAGTCACGAACCCACTCCATTACAAAGCATTTCGCCGTCAGTTATTGGCGGCTTATCAAGGACGATGCCCCATTACCGGCTGTGATGTAGAAGCGGCCCTGGAAGTGGTTCGTCTCGACCCCACTCAGCTAACCCGTTCTAGTGATATCTGGAATGGCTTAATTTTAAGGGCGGATATTCAACGCTTATTCGCCGCCAAGCAAATCGCGATCGAACCGGGAACGTTACAAGTCATGTTGTCTCCCGAATTAAGTAAAACTAACTATGGCAAATTAGCGGGTCGGCGGCTGACTGTCCCAGAGGAGGAAGCGGATCAACCGAACCTAGATGCCCTAGACGCACATTATCGCCAATGTTCGTGGATTACAGACTTTACTCCAAAACCGAAAGAAACCGAAGATTTAAAATCAATTTAACTCCTCGGTAGTATTTTCCGTAATTCCACGGATAAAATCCCTATTTGCGAATTCTAAATCCTTGAGTTTTGTGTGGTTTAGGTTAAGCTTTTTATAAAGAACAAGCAAAAAGTTGGAAAAACTTCATCAAAATTTCATACAAAAGGGGAACTCTTTAGAAAGAAAATGAGCAATGACTCCCTGGGCAGATAAAAAGTTCAACCCTTTTTAAATTAGGGGGTATAGAGGGGGATTGAAGATAAAACTAAACGGGTAAAAAATGCTAAAAACCTTCTGGATTAATGTCTTCTGGAGTTGCAGACTGGGCGATTCTCAACCCCCTACAAAAACAATTGATTTTTTCTATCTTTCTTGTCCAGATAGAGCATAAGGAATGCGTATTAGGGAATATCAGTTATCCTAAGCACTTCCTTTATGCGCTTCTCTACTATTCTTGTTCTCTCTACCCTCTTAGTTGCCAATCTTGCTCCGAGTGCCAAATCTTACTCGGTAGACCTTTTGGCTACCTACAATGAGGGCTTCTTTTCTCATGCCTCGTTAGCACGCTTCACCTTACCCTCGGAAACCAGCCAGATTAATCCCTGCGAGACTGAAGATAGCAAACCAGGTTGCAGCCGCCGGGACTTCCGCGCTTCTGGAGGAGAACAGTCTCAGACTGATAGCATCCTGCTGGCGCAAAAGCTCATCAATTCTCACCAAGCTGAACCTAACTGTCCGATGATGAAAACTCATCACCAAGTTGGACGCGGTAGTGGGCGATGCGAACCCTAAGTCACGAACAGACTTTTTCTTTCCTGCAAACACTCCTATCCAATAGCCTTTTCCTCTTGGGTATAGCAATGTTTGATTCCTCCCATCAAAAGCCGGTTGTCACGTTGAGTGCGACCGGCTTTTGATTGGGGAGATTGGGGGGGTGGGGAAGATTGGGGAGATTGGGGAGATTGGGGAGATTGGGGAGATTGGGGAGATTGGGGAGATTGGGGGAGATTGGGGCTTTATTCGGGTCCTCGGAGGTTTTGATAGCGGTATAAGGCATAGGCATCAAATAAGACTCCAACTAAGCTACAGGTGAGTCCAATGACGATGGCCCCTTGGAGGGGGTGACCACTGCCAAAGGTCGATAAGAATTGTAACAACTGCTTAACAGTGGATTCACCGAGGTTTGTCAGTCCGGGAAGGTGGGCGATCGCCTCGGCAATGACGAATCCACCAGCCAAGGTTAGCGTCGGGACGGCAAAACTCAGTAGACTGGTTAATAATAGCGATCGCAGAAAATGAGGAAAACTATTCATAAAATCAAAAAGGGATACCGATAAACGATCTTTTTCGCCTGAATCTGAAACGCTTTGATTTATAAGATAGGCCCGATCGCCGCCCTCAAACAGTTCTGTCACAAATATTAAATTTTGATTAAAAAAGTTGTTTAAAATTTGTAAACAACTCCACCCGCTCCTGTCGTCACCCCCCTCAACAGTCCTTTGACTCAAACTAAGTCAACCTCCAACTTAAACCAGTGGTTCCAGCGGTTGCTCTCGGCAGTCATCCTCGCCGGACAGGTGATCTTTCACCTGTTCTCAGGCAAAATCCACCGACGTAACACCATCGAACAAATGGCCCTAGTCGGACCCGATTCCCTATTTATCGCCCTCCTCACCGCCAGCTTTGTCGGCATGGTGTTTACCATCCAGGTGGCGCGGGAGTTTCTCAACTTTGGGGCCGGAAGCGCCGTCGGTGGTGTGCTGGCGATCGCCCTAGCGCGGGAACTCGCCCCAGTTTTGACCGCGATCGTCCTCGCCGGACGAGTCGGTTCCGCTTTTGCCGCAGAAATCGGCACCATGCAAGTCACCGAACAAATCGACGCCCTCTATATTCTCAAAACGGACCCCATCGATTACCTCGTCATTCCCCGAGTCCTCGCCTGCTGTATCATGCTACCCGTGTTAACCCTCCTCTCCTTTGCCACAGGAATGATCGGGGGAATGTTAGTCGCGACCCATTTCTATCCCATTTCCCAAACCGTCTTTCTCGATTCCGTCCGCACTTTAGTCGAAACCTGGGATTTAATCGCCGCCTCCATTAAAGCCTTGTGCTTTGGCGGATTAATCGGCATCATTGGCTGTAGCTGGGGCTTGACCACCACCGGAGGGGCCAAAGGCGTGGGACAATCCACCACCACTGCCGTCGTCACCTCCCTACTCGCCATCTTTACCTCCAATTTCTTTCTCTCCTGGCTGATGTTTCGCGGCATGGGGAGTGGCGTCTTCTAACCGGATGCAGTGATTGAGCCTCTAAAATAGAAACATTCACTTCTCTATCAGCCTCGATCGCAATACAGGGTACTGTTGTGACCACACCTACTTCCACCTCAACCTCAACCTCAACCTCAACTCAAGAACTGGCTCCCAGTTACGTCCTACCTTGGGCCTTTATCATGGGTAGTATTCCGCTGTTGGCGGTGCAACCTTTGGCGAGTTTACCTTTGGCCGCCTTCGGGTTATTTTTAATGGTCCAAGCGGCAACCATTCGCCTGCAATTTACCCCGAAAGCCTTAGATGTTTATCGCTCGGGAAACTTGATTCGCTCCTTTCCTTACGCCGAATGGATCAATTGGCGAATTTTCTGGCCCTCCGTTCCAATTTTGTTTTACTTTAAAGAAGTGAAAAGCATCCATTTTCTGCCGGTTTTGTTCGATCCCAAACAACTTCAAGCCTGTTTGGAAGAACGCTGTCCCCGGATTTAAGAGCGATCGCCATCGTTGGGCCACCGCTTCTTTATACCCCCCAGAAGACCCACCCTATCCCCAACCTCGGGCTAGAGGCGCGATCGGGCCCTTGAATGGTTCATTTCCAGCACAAATCCCCGCCTTCCTAACTCCCTGATCGGCTCTGGGTCCCCTCTAAAGTTTAAAAAATTTTGCCATGAATTCAGACGAAACCAACAATCCAGAACCCTTAGAAACTCAGGACCAATCCGACTCCCCAGAGCCGTTTGAGGCTTCCTCCTCCGAATCGCTTTCGG
Organism: uncultured cyanobacterium; assembly: GCA_963821735.1. Taxonomy (GTDB): domain Bacteria; phylum Cyanobacteriota; class Cyanobacteriia; order Cyanobacteriales; family Laspinemataceae; genus Laspinema. The sequence continues at coordinate 535,745 of CAWGFK010000055.1, read as the reverse complement.
CAGATTCCACTCAGGGGATAAATCTCTCAGAAGACCTCTGGAAAGAGCCAGAACCCTCTGTCCCCGATGAAGCAGTATCGCCCCTACCGGAGTTGACCCTACCAGAGGCAGAGTCCCAGAACTGGGAACCGGAAGCGGAACTCCCGGTGGAACCCTCAGAACCCCCGGCGGAAGAACCACCGCCTGAAGAAATCACGGCGGAAGAAATCACGGTGGAAGAACCACCGCCTGAAGAACAACCGACGGAGGAAATCGCAAGTCCCCCCTTGGCGATTGAGGATGAGGCGGCATCCTTGGGACGACGGGTGGCGCAATTACAGGAACAAGAACGGGAACTGAAAGCCTCTATTGGGCAATTACAAGCCAGTCGTGCCGAACTCTTGCAAGAACAGACAGAAACCCAAGCGGCGATCGGTCGCCTGGTCCAAGATGCTTTAACCGAACTGGAACAGCGCAAGCACAATTTACAAATCTCCGTCGAACAACTCGAACGCCGCCAAGAACGCATCCGCACGGAAATGCGAACCACCTTTGCTGGGGTATCTCAAGACCTGGCGATTCGGGTTCAGGGCTTTAAAGACTATCTTTCCGGCAGTTTGCAGGATTTGGTCAATTCGGTGGAACAACTGGAGTTAACCCCTCCAGAACCGGAACCGGCGAAAATGCCTCCGAAAGCAGCAGCAAAAGGTGGCGATCGCACGGGCGCACCCACTCCCACCTTTGCTGAACAGCCTTTTCAAGACCGCGCGAAACAGATTCGCCGGTTGTTGGATAAATATCGCACCATGCCGGACTATTATGGTCCTCCGTGGCAAGTCCGGCGCACCTTTGAACCCGTACACGCCGAACGCCTCTCCAACTGGTTTTTTACCCAAGGTGCAAGAGGCGCAGTCCGGACCTTGGGGAGTCGTTTACAAAATATTCTGGTGGCGTCGGCAGCCATTTCAGTTCTGAAGAGTCTTTATGGCGATCGCCTCCGCACCCTCGTCCTCGCCAACTCTCCCGAACGTCTCGGCGAATGGCGCAGGGGTTTGCAGGACTGTCTCGGCATTTCCCGGATTGATTTTGGTCCCGAAGGCGGCGTGGTTCTATTTGAGGCTCCCGAAGCCCTCTCTCAAAAAGCAGACCGCTTACTCAAACAGAAGCAAGTTCCGCTAATTTTGATTGATGAAACGGAAAACCAAATCAACCTTGGACTCCTCCAATTCCCTCTCTGGTTAGCATTTGCTGCTGACCCAGAATTGCCGACTCTTTAACCCTTTGGGTTTTTGGTCCTTACCTTAAGGACCAACCCGCAACTTGACTCTCAATTGCTTAAAACTGAGGATAAACGTTTATGAGTTTGTGGCTACTTTTAAATGGGCTGTTGTTAATCGCTGCCTACCTATTTGGTTCATTCCCTACAGGTTATATTGTGGCTCGACAGTTGAAGGGAATTGATATTCGGCAAGAAGGGTCCGGTTCCACCGGGGCGACTAATGTCCTGCGAACTGTGGGGAAAGGACCTGCCTTGGTGGTGTTTCTGGTGGATATTTTAAAAGGGATGGCGGCGATCGCCTTGATGCGTTTTGCTTACGCTTTGCCAGCGGTCCAGGAACTTACCGCAAATATCGGAACCGCTGCCCGTTGGTTGCCTTGGATGGTCATCCTCGCTGGATTAGGGGCCCTAATTGGTCATACCAAATCAGTCTGGATTAATTTCAAGGGTGGAAAAGCGGTTGCCACCAGTCTAGGGGTGTTATTTGCTCTCAATTGGGCGATCGCCCTCGCCGGGTTTGGCGTCTTTGGAATTGTCCTCGCCTTTACCCGCATTGTCTCCCTCAGTTCCATGTTAGCCGCCCTCGCCCTACCGGGGATCATGTTTGCGATGCATCAACCCCTGTCCTATCAAATTTTTATGTTAGCGGCTTCCCTCTATGTCATTTGGCTACACCGCAGCAATATCAATCGCCTACTTTCGGGCACCGAACCCCGCATCGGCCAAAAGTTACCGCAACCCTCGGAAAGTGTTCCCTCTTAGGATGTCGGTACAGTCTTAGGATGTCAGTACAGTAGCCAGAAAACCACGGGATTTGGGTTACAAAAATGCGGGTAATAGCGTTTCCCACAGTTATTCGCGTACAATTTGGGAGTGCGAGCATATTGCTCGCTATTACTCTAGCGAGATTACTCTAGCGAGCAAGATGCTCGCACTCCTCAAAATCCGGTTTCTTGTCTATCTAATCCTCTTATTAAAATGTCCTAGGACTGGATACAGTTTTAATTAGCTTCAAAGAGCAAGAAACCCGGTTTCTAACTTCTAGGGTACTCCTGGACTAGACGCAGATGCCTAGTTCTTTTATGTTCCCAGTTGGCGCGATCGCTCCGTTGCTGCTTGGACGGCTTCGATGCAGGCGGACCGAAATCCGGCTTTTTCTAATTGAGCGACTCCGGCTATAGTCGTGCCTCCGGGACTGGTTACCCGGTCTTTCAGTTCTGCTGGGTGCAGTTGGGTCTCTTGCATCAGAGTCGCTGTCCCCAATACGGTTTGTAAGGCGAGTTGGGCGGCAATGGCTCGGGGTAGACCAGCACGAACGCCGCCATCTGTCAAGGCTTCGATAAAAATTGCGACATAAGCCGGTCCGGAACCCGAGAGGCCGGTGACGGCATCCATCAGGGACTCGGGAACCTGGACCACATCCCCCACGGCTTGTAACACGGTTTTGGCCCGTTCGAGGTGTTCGGGTTGGATTTGAGTTCCCGGGGCGATCGCCGTGATCCCAGCGCCGACAGTAGCAGGGGTATTCGGCATGGAGCGGACAATCGGTACGCCAGGAAAAGCCCGTTCTAATTTACTTAGGGGGACTCCGGCTAAAATAGACAGGATGACTGGCACTGGTCCATTCTGGCCGAGAGACGGTAAGGCAGTGGCGACGGCATCGAAAACTTGGGGTTTGATGGCGAGGAGCAAGACTTCTGTCGCTGCCGCTACCTCAGAATTGTCAGCGGTGACGCCGACGCCATATTGTTGCGCTAAAAACTCGCGGCGCTGCTGCATGGGGTCACTAATCAGAATTTCCCCTGGCTGGTAAGCGGCACGAGTAATTAGGCGGGATAGGAGAGCTTCTCCCATGACCCCGCCTCCAATAATTCCTAGTTTTACCAACAACGGTTGTTAAGTTCCTGTAAGGGTTTCCAGGTCCTTGGTCAACTTGGCTATAAGGGCGATCGCTGACCAAGAACGGTTCATTTACTGAGCCATCCGGACTTGTTCCGGGGTCCAGCTTGTTTGTACTCCTGCAGGACGGGCGGTCCGCAGGTGGGGTTGCAAGACATCGTGAACCACACCACTTTGAGTGCTGACTTGAACACAACTGGGGGTAAACAGGAAGATGCTTTCCCCAATTCGTTCTTGATGCCCATCTAAGGCATAAGTCCCACCCGCAATAAAATCAACGGCTCTTTGAGCTTGGTCCGGATCCATCATCGTCAGATTGAGGACGACAGATTTACGTTCCCGCAGGGCTTGAATCGCTTGAGGCATTTCCTCAAAGGATTTTGGCTCCATCACCACCACTTCAGAAATGCCGTTAGCGGCTCCCGGTAGACCGATCACGTTATTGATAGCATTCATACTTGATCCCATTGCGCCTTCTGATCCAACCATTCCCATTCCGGTTGGGGTCGTCCGCAAAGGAGTGCGATTCCGGCGAGCTTCTGCTTCGGGAGAGGCTGCGGGTTGGTCTTGGTAAAGGTTTTGGTATCCTTCTCCTTCTATTTCGTCGTACTCATACTCGTAATCCACGGATTCGTTGAGTCCGACCATATCTCGTAGCTTAGAAAAAATCGTATTCACGGTTTTTGCTCCATCAAAACTAGGGTAACATCAGGGCATTCTCTATAAAATCCCCATTCCAGGCCAAATCAATTTTGGATGTTAGTTCGGTATAGACTCAGGTTCCGACTCAATCAACCCATAATCAGGGGTGGAGTTCCAACGACTGAGTGCGGTCTAACCCTTGGCTCCCGCTTCGGTTATAGATGCCCTTGAGCGTGACTGAGCGCCGGGGTCAACCCCGTTGAGGAAGGAACTCTCTCCTAATAGGAAATGCACTCCATTCGCCATGCCCAACCCTACCCAAGTTATCAGTTTATTGTATATTGCCATAAGTTGCCGATGATGCCCAAAATTTTCCAGACTTTTTGCTGAGAATTTGGTGCAATCGGGGGCGGGGGTTGATCACTATAATTGAAAACTGGATTTGAACGGGATTTGAACTGGATTTTAGGGGGGTTGGAACCCTGAGAAAAGCCGATCGCGATTGGGATTGGACTAAAGGGGGTTAGGGGGAATGATTCGCCCACCTTTTCCTCAATTCTAACGGTCCGGGGCTAGATTTTACGGCGATCGCTCTCCAAATAGGATTGTCCCTAGTCTCACCATTGTGGACCCGGCTTGGACGGCTAAATGATAATCTCCTGACATTCCCATCGATAACTCCTGCATGGAAATCCGATCCCAATTTTGGGCTTGGATTTCTTGAGCGAGTTGATGAGCGCGCTCGAACAGGGCCAGGGTTTTTGCTTGATCCAATCCCAAGGGGGGAATGGTCATTAATCCTTTGATTTCTAAGTTTTTACACTGATTTAGGGTCGCTAAATCTTCGATGAGTTCAGGAATCTGCCACCCCGATTTGTTGGGGTCGGGTACGATTTTTACTTGGAGGCAGACTTTTGGTTTAACTTCGAGTCCTTCCGCCAAGCGATCGACTCGTTGCGCTAATTTCAAACTATCAATAGAATGGATCCACTGAAAGCGGTCTAAAGCAGGTTTAACTTTATTACTTTGCAGATGTCCAATCAGGTGCCAGGTTAGACCGGGCAGGTCCCCCAGTTGCTCCGATTTCGCTTGGGCTTCCTGAATTCGACTTTCCCCAAAATCTCGAATTCCCGCCTGATAAGCTTGCATCATGGCATCCACCGACACCTGTTTAGTGACGGCAATCAGTTGGACTGATTCGGGTAAGTGGGCGCGGATCTGAGCAATCCGTTGGGCGATCGTCATTGAAACGTGCGTTTGTGAATGAGTTGCAGTTCAGCGAATTCCTGAGCTTGCCCCATTCGTCTGAGCAATCGCAAGCGGTTTTCGACGAGGAGGCGAGCATCGGCACGGGTGACCGGCTCAAATCTTAACCCGTCTAAGCCAGAAAGCGCTAAAAAAAATAGGCGTTGGGCATAGAGGGTCGTGAACAACTCCTGATTTTGTTCGATCAGACACACCCGATAGAGCAGACCAAAAGTAGGATGATTTAAGTAAGTTTCAGTGTTCATTCAGGTTCAGATGAGTACCGTTAATCATAACGGTTATAGATTCACTAAGGTCCCCCTGGCGGAGTCAGCTAGCATGGAGTTTCGGGATATGACCCGTTTCCCACCCTGAGTTTTTGCCGCAAGCTTGGACGGGGATAATTTTATCAGAAATCGTGAAAATCCCCATGCTCTTAGGCTAGGGATAGATCATAAATTGAAGAATTCTTAGACGCAGTGGCAGCGTCTGGTTCTCTACTACTCATCACTGAGGGAGACGCTCCCTCTCCTCAATTCTATTGTCTAACTGCTGTAAGATGGTCTATCTTGCTGTTTTAACCTGGAGCTAGATTCTCCTGTGCGGCACTGCCATCAAATTAGAGCGATTGCTGCATTAATCATCGCTATTTTCATAACACCGGGCGCAGGCGATCGCCACTTTTCTCATTCTTCCCGGGAGGCGATCGCCATCTGCAATGCTGCCAGTTGGGCACGGGCTTTATCTAGGGACTCATACCATTCTTTTTCCGGTTCACTATCAGCAACAATTCCGGCCCCCACTTGTCCCCAGACTCGATAGGTTTTTCCCTTATTTCTGACCGTTCCCGATGTCTCTGGCGCAAATAATAAGGTTCTAATCAAAATATTCAAATCAAGCTGCCCTCGCCAGTCTAAATAGCCACAGGAACCATAAAACAGACTGCGCCGCACAGGTTCTAATTCTTCAATAATTTCCATGCATCGGACTTTGGGACATCCGGTAATAGTGCCACCGGGAAAGGTAGCGCGAATTAAATCAATACTATCGCGATCGCCCCTGAGAGTACCCACCGCATTACTCACCAAGTGCATAACATGACTGTACCGTTCAATGGTCAATAATTCATTAACTTGGACCGTTCCCCATTCGCAAACTCTGCCTAAATCATTCCGTTCCAAATCCACCAACATAATATGTTCGGCGCGTTCTTTCCGGTTAGCGAGTAATTCGGTAGCTAGTTGTTCATCCAGTTCAGGGGTTTTCCCTCTAGCACGAGTTCCAGCAATCGGACGAGTCTGAGCAGTTTTTCCTTGTAATTGCACCAATCTCTCCGGAGAACAACTCACCACATCTCCCCAGGGAGTCCGCCAATAACTGGCAAATGGGGAGGGATTAATGGTATGCAAGGTCCGATAAACCTCCCAACTTTCCTGCTGAGTTGTGGTTTCAAATCGCAGAGACAAATTTGCTTGAAATATATCCCCAGCGGTGATATATTTTTGGGCTTTTCTAACTCGTTCTTCATAGTCAAATTGCGACAAATGAAACTGGGGGTAAGGGGGAATAAAACCTTCGATTTTAGGTGATTGTTGGGAAAAATTTTCCCGATTGTAAGAGTTTTCTAATTTCTGTTCGAGGATATCCAATTCATTGCGATCGCTACTGGCAATCCACAACTGTTGTTGGTGATGGTCCAGAATCGCAAAGTTGGCGGGTTCATACCAGTAACTCACCGGAAAGGGCAGGGGATCATCGTTCAAATGGGGAAGATTTTCAATTTCCCAAGCTAAATCATACCCCAACCATCCTAACCATCCTCCGGTGAAAGGAAGCGCATCACGATTAAGAAGTTCGAGGGTATCAAGTTCTTGAATCAGTTCGGGTTGTTCTAGCTGTTTGCGCTGAAGCAGTTGCCGTAAACTGGGCAGAATTTCTCCAACTTCTGGAGTCCACAATTGAGGACGGTTGTCAATCCATCTCGGTGCACCAGCACAGATAGAATATCTCGCTTCTGGGATGGGGGTGGGAGTGGGATAAGGACTTTCTAGGAGAGTGGCGATCGCCGCTTCCGGTTGCTTGTTTTCAGATTGGGGAATCAGAAACAATGCCTCAAATACTTGAGTGCCCGTCCGATGTTTTAACGGTAGCGATCGCCAATACCAAGGGGGGAGGGGTTTTGTGTTTAATGGATTCACGCTTGCCATCCCCATAAGAAACGTATCCCCCAAAATCCGAACAAGATGGCGATCGCCACCCAGTCTCCATTTCTGAATTTTAATGGATGCCATTGCACCCGATGGGTGTTCGGCGTCGTAAATCCTCGCACCTGCATCCCTCCCGCAATTTGTTGAGCACGCAATAGCAGATTTTCTAGCAATCTTTCTACTACAGTAAACCATACTTTAGTTGTTCCCCGTAAGCCCAATTTTTTCCAATTAATTGCCCGAGTTCGCACGGAACGAATTAAGTTTTGAACTTCCTCTAACACCAGAGGAATAAACCGCAATGATAGGGTTAAAGTTAGGGCAATTTCTGTGGTGGGAATATTAAACCGTTTCAGGGGACTCATTAAATCTTCAATTCCCGCCGCAATCTCTTCGGGGGCTGTAGTCAGTAGGTACAGATTGGTGCTATAAATTAGGGTGAAAAATAAAGTACCAATCCGGATTCCTAAATCCAGAGAACGACGGGTAACCGTAAACCGCCCTTGTTCAAACAAAACGTAACGGTAATCCGTAGGTTGGGGTAGTTCACTGTCAATTGTCTCCTCCGGTTCGGGGGTTTCTTGACCCCAGCCAAAGGGATTATACCAGGGATTTCTGGTTGGTGTTGGAGGGAGGGTAAGCGGTTCGCTATCAAAGGTTAGTTCTTGGGCGGGAAGGCGCGGTTGGTGTTCTACTGGGAGTCCATCGGGTGCGATCGCTGTAATCAGACAAATTAACAGAGACAGGGTTAACAACCACCCCATTTGTTTGCGCCAGACTCGTAGGGGAATCAAGGCACTAATCGTAATCAAAATTAGCAGCAAAACTAACCCAATCCGCCAAAGAGGATTCGCTAAGACGGGCGCAATTAAAAAGCTCATTAACCACAGCAGTTTAACTCGCGCATCTAAGTGATGTAACCAGGTAATGGGTTGTTCTAAATACAAGCCGATAGGCAGCGATCGCAATAAATCCATCGGATTCGAGAAAGTAAATGTTCAAAGCGTCTAAAACCGCTGTCCCAGGGTTCCGGATTTACCCTGTCTGTTTTGTAGGGGAATTTCATAAAATTACCCCCACGCCGAATAGCCAATTATTGGAACAACCTAAACCTTAACGGCTCGATTGGTGGTATTATTATCCTCAAAGTCCCGAGCTTTTTTACCCCGCCATAACAACCGCAATGGACTCCCTGTAAATCCCAGTTGCTCCCGGAATTGACGCTCGATATAACGGCGATAATTATCGTTAAATCGTTTCGGGTCATTCACAAACAAGGCAATGGTGGGAGGTTGACTGGTAACCTGAGTCCCATAATAAATTTTCCCTTGTTTTCCTTGGCGGCTAGTCGGAGGACTATGCCAATGCAAAGCATCTTTTAGCACTTCATTAATCACCGAAGTGGAAACCCGACGAGAATGTTCTTCCGCCGATTTATCAACTAAATCCAGGATGTTTTCCACCCGTTTTCCCGTGACCGCACTCACAAAAATTGCTTCCGCCCATTCTAGGAAATAGAGGCGACTTTTGATATCCCGTTCATAGTCATAAATGGTATAGGAATCTTTCTCGATCGCATCCCATTTATTAATCACCATGACGCAGGCGCGTCCTTCTTCTTCAATGCGTCCCGCCAGTTTTTGGTCCTGTTCTGTTACCCCATCGACTGCATCAATAACCAACAGCACCACATCCGCCCGACGAATCGCTTTAAATGCCCGGTTAATGCCAAAAAATTCCGGTCCATAATCCACATTTTTCTTTTTACGAATCCCGGCTGTATCGATAATTCGGTAGTTCTTGCCGTTCCGTTCCACAAAGGTATCGATACTGTCGCGAGTCGTTCCCGAAATTGGACTAACAATTGCCCGGTTTTCTCCGAAAAAGGCATTGAGTAAACTGGATTTGCCCACATTGGGACGTCCAACGATCGCCACTTTAATTTCCGGTGTTTCTTCAATTTCAGAAGTCGGAGGCAAGTGGGGAATCACCATATCTAATAAATCCCCTGTTCCACTGCCGTGAATGGCAGAAATAGGATAAGGCTCACCCATGCCTAATTCCCAAAATTCTGCCGCTTGGGTTAATCCTTCCATTAAGGATTCACATTTATTCACAGCAAGAACAACCGGGACTTTTTGATGCCGCAACCAGTTGGCAATTTCGCGATCGGCTTCCGTGACCCCGAGTTGTCCATCTACCACAAATAGGGCAACGCTCGATTCCGAAAGGGCTGCCAGCACTTGTTCTCGAATTAAGGGTAAAAATTCGGTATCATCATCAAAGACTAATCCGCCGGTATCGACAATCTGAAAGTCTCGGTCTTGCCAGAAGGCATCTCGATAGGTGCGATCGCGGGTGACTCCCGGTTCATCATGGACGATCGCCTGTTTACCCCCAGCAATCCGATTGACAAGGGTTGATTTGCCCACGTTTGGGCGTCCGATAATAGCAACTATAGGTAAAGCCATAGAGGTGAAGGTTCCTGGGATTGAGCGCAGCAATCATATCTGTTTATTTTTTTATTATAGCGAACCGAGGCGATCGGCACGCTTATTAATTACCCCACATCTTTACCCTGGGGCTTCCCCTCTCAAGGTGACTCGGACTCTTTAATTGCTTTTCGTCTTATTACCGACAGGTTAAACTTTCATTCACCGCAGCAAAATCTTCGGGGGTTTCTTTGTCAATCAGTCGCTTATAGTGTGCTGGGTTTTGAATCAATATGACTCGGGCAGTATCTAAGTCCGTATTTCTATAGGTTAACTCTCGCCTTCCTGAAAGTTCAATCGTCTGATCTAGCATTTCGCTGGGGTCCGGTTGATAGGTGAAAATTGTATCTCCCGCTTCTTCTCGAACCCTGAAACTCGCTTGTTCGCCTAATGGGCTGGGTTGGCCCGCAGCCGGAGTATATTCGCAAATTCTGCCCGTTGTCTGTTCAGTACAGCCAATCAGTCCGATTAAGCCGACTAGGCTCAAACTTAGGGATAGTTGATTAATTTTCATGAGTTTTCTGAGGGGTCATGTTCTATCATTTTCACTGCTTATCATATCACATAAAAGCTTTTAATTAATTATCAATCATACAAAAAATACAAAATTTGATAGTCTATCTATAGAACAAATTATGGGAAGGTATCACTCCTTTAAAAGGAGGGATTTATCACATAATTTCGGTTTAATCAGAGCTTTGAATAAAAAAGCGCCCCCTATCGGGATCGCGTTTGGTTTGTGGATTCGTACAGATGCAGGGGCGATCGGCTTAGATATCCCCCTCCGCATCCGGGTCAATTCCTAGCGATCGCAAACGTTCTGCTAATCATGCCCCTTTGCGTTCTGCCGCTTCCGCTCGCTGTTTTTCCTGTTCTGCGCGCTGTTTTTCCTGTTCCGTTCGCTGTTTTTCCAATTCAGCGCGTTCCGAACCAATCAACAACAGATTCCCTTCCAAATCCCACCAACGTAACCACAATTGGTTTTGATTTTGATAAGTCCCCTGCCATAATCCCAACTCCACTCCCATCGGCACAATCGGATAATGACCTCGTTCATTCGGTTCTATCATTTGATAAGAAAAATCCGTCAAATGATAAACCTCTAACTGACCCGACTTGATTTCATAAATTCCATAGTAGGGAATACGGATAATCCGTTCATACACCCAAAACTTACCCGGTCTAACCGTTTTTCCCTCCACAGACGCCCCCAGGGGAGTTCTATCTCGTTCTTCCTCACCATTGCCACTGGCAAACTCTAAGGCAATCAAAGGGGCCATCAATTCTCGCCAAAACACATAAGAACGACGCACCTCCCCATCCAGTTTGGGTGGGACATTCGGCACATAAAACCAATCCGGGGCCTCTGCCCCCTTTTCCGGGGGGTCCGTTTCTCGCCAGTAAATGCCGCTATCTTGTCCAATACAATACTGTCCATCCGGATGCCGTTGCTCTAAAACGGTTCCGAGGGAATCAGTCAGTAGTATGCTCTGGGGATGCGCCAGAAAATTGTTCACAAAAGTCCCGTCAGCTTCGGGGAGTTGCGTATGGTCAGGGAATGGCGCTGGCCGGTCGATATCCGTTGTCCTCTCGCTCATAAAAGAATTTTTCCCTTAGCTTTGATCCATTATCCCAAAATTTCCGGGACTGGCGGTTCTCTCTCCCAAGCTCTATACATATAGAGAAGCATAAAAATAAGCCTTGCTTATCACGCTCATCAGGATTACTGTAGCTGAAACCCCTTTACAAATCGTTACAAACCCGTTAATGTAGAGACATCATACAAATCCACCTCGAAAACCAAATAGCAATCATAAAACTATGACCACCACTTTACAGCAGCGCGAAAGCGCCAATCTGTGGGACCGCTTTTGCGAATGGGTCGCTTCTACCGAAAACCGCCTTTATATCGGCTGGTTCGGCGTGTTGATGATCCCCACTCTCTTAAGCGCTACCGTCTGTTACATCATCGCCTTCATCGCTGCTCCTCCTGTGGACATCGATGGAATCCGCGAACCTGTTGCCGGTTCTTTACTGTACGGAAACAACATCATCTCTGGTGCGGTTGTTCCTTCCTGTAATGCGATCGGTCTTCACTTCTACCCGATATGGGAAGCAGCCAGCTTGGATGAGTGGCTCTACAATGGTGGCCCTTACCAGCTCGTGATTTTCCACTTCCTCATCGGCATCTTCTGCTACATGGGTCGTGAGTGGGAACTCTCCTACCGCTTAGGAATGCGTCCTTGGATCTGCGTCGCTTACTCTGCACCTGTTGCAGCAGCTTGCTGCAGTGTTCTTGATCTACCCGATCGGCCAAGGTTCTTTCTCTGATGGTATGCCCTTGGGTATCTCTGGAACCTTCAACTTCATGTTGGTGTTCCAAGCTGAGCACAACATCCTGATGCACCCCTTCCATATGTTGGGTGTTGCCGGTGTGTTCGGTGGTTCCTTGTTCAGTGCCATGCACGGATCTTGGTGACCTCCAGCTTAGTTCGTGAAACTAGCGAAACCGAATCTCAAAACTACGGTTACAAATTCGGTCAAGAAGAAGAAACCTACAACATTGTTGCCGCTCACGGTTACTTCGGTCGTCTGATTTTCCAATATGCTTCTTTCAACAACAGCCGTTCCTTGCACTTCTTCTTAGCTGCTTGGCCGGTTGTGGGGATCTGGTTCACCGCTTTGGGTGTGTCCACGATGGCCTTTAACTTGAATGGATTTAACTTCAACCAGTCCATCATTGACTCTACAGGTCGTGTTGTGAATACCTGGGCTGATGTGATTAACCGGGCTAACCTGGGTATGGAAGTGATGCACGAGCGTAATGCTCACAACTTCCCCCTTGATTTGGCTGCTGGTGAAGCGACTCCGGTTGCTTTGACTGCTCCTTCTATCAATGGTTAAGTCTAATCTTTGAATAAAAAAAGCGCTCCCACTTGGGGGCGCTTTTTTTATTTACTCTCAGGACTTACCCATCAGACGGAATCCGGAACCGAAAGCTCTTTTATAAAAAGCTGAAAGTCTTGAGACTGGCAACCTTTATTACGTTTATGACAACCCAATTCCGTATCATATCTAAATATAGTAGCACCTACCAGCTAAAACTGTGGAGATCTCGGGATGGGGAGATCGTACATTAACTGGTATCTACAAGAGGCTGATGCATAAATCAGTCTAGAGGCGCTGCAAACCCTCCTTTCTAAAAAAATTACATATATCCATCGTCAGAAGGAATAAAGGCGGAAACGCTCTGACAGTTGTTGCAGAAGTATCTGTAACCTGTACTATAAAATCTGTACAATAGTCTGAGAGTTGATTACAATTAGGACATAACATATGGTTGCCTCCAAAAATCTTTATCCAACTCATAAGACTCTGAGTAGCTGGGTAATTTTTGTACATCAGGGCATAGATTCTTAATAAATTTATCTGGATCGCTAAAGTAATTAAAAACCACTGGAGGGTTAGTTTTCCTTACTTCTTCATCTAACTCTTTTTGAGGGAGATTTGTATCATTTTGTTGAGAAAAATCATATTTATTATCGGTACAAAACCATATTTCCCCACTTTTCAGTAATTCTAGTATTGAGAGCCAAAGTAAACAGTCACCGACGCTGCTAGGTGCAGATTTTTGAGCAGGAGGAATCTTGTAAAATACTCTTTTCGCTGATTCTGCCATCATTTCATCAGATAAATTATCAAAAGGTCTTACCTGCTTAAAACTTTTTTCAACTAATTGGAGGTTGTCTTCAATATTAGAATCGGATTTATTTAGACAATCCTGAAGAATGTTATGAATACTCATCAATTCCTGGGATTGTTCGGGAAAATGTTTTTTGATAACCTTGATATTACCAATATGTCCTTTGATTTTGTTCTTCCAATCTGCTTTTATTTTAGCTCGGTGCCTATCAAATTCAATTTTGACAGAGGTTGGTAGTATCAGAATAAATTTTTTCTCCTTAAGACTACGCTCTAAAACTTCAAGTAAACTATGAAGCTTTGGTTCACTAGCAAGGTGAATCCATACACAAGTATCAATTATTATAAATTTATCCATATTTACCATTTAATTTATGGGCGATGCTGTAGATATCCATTTTACCTTACGGTTCACTCATTTTCACGTTTTGGCATGAGATCGAGCCATCCTTGATTGACAAGAGACCCAAACAAAACCAGTGCGTGCCCATTGAGATTGTGATCTATCAAAAAAATCATGCTTTAGCCTGACGTTTTGCTTTGGCTGCTTTAAGTTTTGCCCGAATCTCTTCTTGACCGGGTTTCGGTGATGCATTGCCGCAATTCTAGCAATGAGATCCCGATTTTTTTCTTCATAATACAGTCGCAGTTCTTCCGCTTCCTGAAGCACCTGATGATACTCCGCTTCAACCAGAGAACGATTGGCCTCAATATAAGCTAAAGCCGCATTGATTTGTTCTTCGGTTAGCTCAAATAATCCCCTGATAAATTTAGGGGGATATTCAGCCGTCACATAGTCCATAATGTCGTAGAGGGTAATCCTTGTCCCGGCAATAGTCAGTCCTCGTTCTGTACGAATAATCCCTGTTTCTTCCTGAGATGTGTTTGTCATAATTTTTTACCCACAATCTGTTTGCTGCAAATCATTTACATTAAAATGTAGGGGCGAGAAAGTGAATCGCCCCTACTGGGGATAGAGGTGATGAGCAAGTCCTAGGAAATCACTAAAGGGAAGCCAGCCATTCAGAGTATTTGTAGCAAAATTTAGGACTCCTGTTGTACAAGTGACTGAATTTCCAGATTAAACTTTTGGTTAATCGTCTCGATTACCTTGGCTTCTTCTGGTGTAATGATGCCATCTAATTCAGCCAGTTTTTGACATTGCGCTAGAAGCGGTATAGCAAAATCGCTAGTGATTTGTTCGAGCAAGGTTTCCAAAGGTGGTGGTGATTGGAGATGGCTGGGATCGCATCGAGTGAAGCTGGACTTAAGTTCAAGGTTTGTAAATCGGGCAAAATTTCTTCCCAAGTTTTATCGGGATTACCCGCTAAAATCAGATGAACGAAAATCCGATCCATCAGTGATTGTTGCTCGATCGCATCTTCTAAATATTTCTGACTTTCTACTTGGGTTTGCGCGATCGTCCCTTCCATTGTTAATGGATTGCTGAAATGTTCTTGATAAAAACGGCAGGCAGCATATCCGAGCCCATAGATGATCACTGCATTGCTACTGGCTCCAATTACCGCTCCAGCTAAGGGTATATTGCCCACCAGACCCACACCGGCTTCAATTGCTAAATTACTACCAAAAGATAAACTAAAAATGGCTAAAGCTTCTCCTTTGCGCTCGGGAGCTTCCAAATCATACCCATAAGCGGCAGCAATTTGATAAACTAATTCTGCTGATAATGCAGTGGTAGCTGCTAAATCAGCCCCCAACATCGCCAGTGCAGTTCCAGGAACTAAGCTACTCGCCAATCCGCTTCCGGCTGCAATTAAAGCTTTTTTTAACATCAGCCGATGAGCGATTTCTCTTGGCTTTTCATGAGGATATTTCTGCTGTAATTCTCTTACTTCAGTTTCAGCTTGTACTACATCTACTGCCTCTATAAACTGAACTAGCCAGTCAACTTTTAAAGCTTTTGTGAGCTTTTTCAGCAGCGGACTCTTCTCCCATCATTTCTAGGACATAGCCCGCTCCTTTGGTTGATTGCATGGCAGTATTTTTAGCTGTTCCAATCGCCACCTTACCGGTTTGGAGTGCAGTATTGGCAATCGAACCGCCAAGTTCAGGTGCTTTCTGGACAACTACTTTGCCTGCTGTAAAGGTAGCTTTAGCAATTGCCACACGAGTTCCTGTTGCAGTTTCCAGGGCTACTTTACCTGCAACCGATGCCGTCTGCGAGATTGCACCTCCAACGTCTGGAACTTTTTCGAGTGCCGATTTCCTGGCTTGTACTGTAGCGTCTGCGATCGCGTCGCCTGCTTTCTTAGCTCTTTTTGTCATTGACCCCCAAAAAGATGAGGGTTTAGAGTCCTCTTGTGGCGATAATGGATTATCTATTTTTACCTGAATAAGTGTACTGTTATTCTCAGCGGCACTTTCTATGATTTCCACTGTCGATTCAGGCAAGCTTTCCGTTTCTTCTATAACCCACTCTTGTTGCCAACTTGGAAAATCATCTCCTATCTGTTGGGCGAATACCTTCACGCTCGCTACAGATGGAATGCCTAAATTAATTAATCCAGTACGAATCAACGGAATTACTGTCTGTTCTGGCGCTACTGCTTGTGATTCCAGCTTGACCTGCAAACAATCATTTTTTAAACTCACTTTAACAGCAATCCCTGGGGAGTTTAACCACTGCTCGATTGAAGTGGCGATCGCCTTGATATCATCTCCCGGTTGATTAAACCCCTCTACCTTGTCTCCAGTCTGCGCTTCTACCTCAAATTCTTCAGTCCAATCGGGAAATTCTTCCTTTGTCCGTTGCCCGTAAACCTTCACCCGTTTGATACATTCAGCCTCCAAAGTCGAAACCGACTTCCGGATAAACGTCACTAATGTTTCTTGGGGGATCACCTGCGCTGATTCCAGCATAATTTGCAGGCAGTTATTTTTCATCAAGGCTTTAGAGGTAATGCCTTTGGGTTGTAGTTTGCGGTTCATTACAGGTGGCGATCGCCTTGGCATCTCCCTGTTTGGCAAGTTCCAGAAGATTCGGCTGATTCATAACTAGCAGAGACGGCGAGTCTCTAAAATAAATTTGAGTCTAATTATACCTCCATTCCCCGCAGCAAAAGATAAACAGGCTACTCAATTATCCCTCTGCACGATTACCCCAGGAGCAAATGCGCTCCGGATTACTGTTCTGCCTGTATTCAATGCACCATTGATTTCGGATCCAATCCTCAACCCCTCTTTACTAACTACCACCGGCGAGGGAGACCCTTGCTGTGAAAATGTTTGTTGTTCGTTGCTGTTGGGCTTGTCGAACCACGGGATGCAATCCCAACCACAAACGAAGCTAAGAACACTGTAGCCTTCTTCACCCTGTAGATTTTTACGTTTCAGCCTGACTAACCCAGTGCGGCGATCGCATCTTTAACCGTCACCATTAGTGTCATCGGGTCGATCGCAGAAGCAGTAAATCCACACTTTTCATAAAACTGCTTCGCCTCTTCCGAAATTGCATGAACAAGAATTGCCCGAATTCCTGCAATTTCAGCCGCTTGCAGGGTACGAAGAATGGCATCTCGTAGCAGTGCACCCCCGATACCTTTGCCTTGCCAGTGGCGATCGACAGCCAGTCTTCCAATCACCATCACCGGAATCGGATCCGGCATATTCCTCCGAACTCTACCCGTTGCCGTAATTTGTGCCACGGCCCCATTTGCAAGAGAGTAATATGCAATCACTACGTCCCCCGCGCAGAGAACATAAGTTCGGGAAGCCCCCTCAGCTTCATTTTTTAACGCACGGCGTTTGAGCCAGTCATTGAGCGGGCTGTTTCCTGAGTCAAAGGTCTCAATTTGATGGGACGAATTCAGTTTTTCCGGAGGGCGAAGCGCGTCGCGATCTAATCCCACGGAGATTTAGTGCTTAAGAGATGGTGTAACTTGGCATTTGGCTGAGGGCCTACATCCAGCAGGGCGACAAATTCCTGATATTTTTGCTCATCTAACCCCAAAAAAGTCCGGTCTAGCAAGGCATCTTGGGCTTTTTGATAGGCTGATTCCAGCATGAACTCGGACCGGCTTTTTCCCTGGATCTGAGCAGCTTGATCAATGAGATCCCTCTGACTCTGTGTGGCTCGGATGTTGATCGTTACATCACGAGTCTGGCGAGATGAGTCTTCAAATTCTGAGCGAGACATAATTTTAAACCTAGCAGTGACATGGATATAAGGCGACTTGATGCCAACCCATCATTAAATAATATTAGGCTGTTGTACACACAATGTCAATACAAACTCTAAAGTTGACTCCGAATCGACTGTTATAATCTCAGCTTATCACTCTCATCAGGATTGCTGTAGCTGAAACCCCTTTACAAATCGTTACAAACCCGTTAATGTAGAGACATCATACAAATCCACCTCGAAAACCAAATAGCAATCATAAAACTATGACCACCACTTTACAGCAGCGCGAAAGCGCCAATCTGTGGGACCGCTTCTGCGAATGGGTCGCTTCTACCGAAAACCGCCTTTATATCGGCTGGTTCGGCGTGTTGATGATCCCCACCCTCTTAAGCGCTACCGTCTGTTACATCATCGCCTTCATCGCGGCTCCCCCCGTTGACATCGACGGTATCCGGGAACCCGTTGCCGGTTCTCTGTTGTACGGAAACAACATCATCTCTGGTGCTGTTGTTCCTTCTTCTAACGCAATTGGTCTGCACTTCTACCCCATCTGGGAAGCAGCCAGCTTGGATGAGTGGCTCTACAATGGTGGCCCTTACCAGCTCGTGATTTTCCACTTCCTCATCGGCATCTTCTGCTACATGGGTCGTGAGTGGGAACTCTCCTACCGCTTAGGAATGCGTCCTTGGATCTGCGTCGCTTACTCTGCACCAGTTGCAGCCGCTTCCGCAGTGTTCTTGATCTACCCGATCGGCCAAGGTTCTTTCTCTGATGGTATGCCCTTGGGTATCTCTGGAACCTTCAACTTCATGTTGGTGTTCCAAGCTGAGCACAACATCCTGATGCACCCCTTCCATATGTTGGGTGTTGCCGGTGTGTTCGGTGGTTCCTTGTTCAGTGCCATGCACGGAAGTTTGGTGACCTCCAGCTTAGTTCGTGAAACTACCGAAACCGAATCTCAAAACTACGGTTACAAATTCGGTCAAGAAGAAGAAACCTACAACATTGTTGCCGCTCACGGTTACTTTGGTCGTCTGATCTTCCAATATGCTTCGTTCAACAACAGCCGTTCCTTGCACTTCTTCTTAGCTGCTTGGCCGGTTGTGGGTATCTGGTTCACCGCTTTGGGTGTGTCCACGATGGCCTTTAACTTGAATGGATTTAACTTCAACCAGTCCATCATTGACTCGACAGGTCGTGTTGTGAATACCTGGGCTGATGTGATTAACCGGGCTAACCTGGGTATGGAAGTGATGCACGAGCGTAATGCTCACAACTTCCCCCTTGATTTGGCTGCTGGTGAAGCGACTCCGGTTGCTTTGACTGCTCCTTCTATCAATGGTTAATCTCAGAAAAGATTAAAAAAAGCGCCTCCAATTTGGGGGCGCTTTTTATTTGGGGCTAGACAGAGTTGTAACAACCGCTCAAAGAACCGAGCTAAGAAATGTTAAACTTTGGCAGGGTTAGATTTGCTGGCGGTAGCGTTTGCTTTGCCGTTTTTGGTGTGACCATTGCCATTGCGGGGTTGAAGAACGCCATAACCGCCGTGGTTACGTTCGTAAATCACATTAATTTCACCTGTGTCGGCATTGCGGAACATATAGAAGTCATGATCCACGAGTTGCAGTTGTTCTAAGGCTTCGAGAACCGTCATCGGAGGCATGGCGAAATATTTGGTTCGCACCACTTCCTCTGGAAGTTCGGGGGTGCGTTCGCCAATGAGGTCCTCGACCAGGGGTTGCTCTTCGAGAAGCGCTTCATTCAGGGTGTCTGGCGCTTGAACTTTCTGAGCGTGACGTTTTTCTTTGTACTTACGCAATTGGCGAGCGATTTTATCAGCGACTAAATCGATGCTTGCGTAGAGATTTTCACTGCTCTCTTCAGCGCGAATGATCGTACCATTTGCAAAAATGGTCACTTCAGCAGTTTGTTTAGAATTGTTCCGAGGATTTTTGGCCACAGACAGATGGACATCTACTTCCGTGGTCAAGTTTTGAAAGTGACTAACTGCTTTTTCGACCTTTTGGTTAACGTACTCGCGAATGGCCTCGGTTATTTCAATATTTTTGCCGTGGATAACAAGCTTCATATCAATCTTCCCACTGAAGACTCCATCGTATTAATGATTTAGAGTTTAGGGTTTGGAGGGGTGATAAAAAAAAGCGAAATACGCATCTCCAAGCCTGATTTCTAAGAATAGACGGAGGGAAAGCGGGGCGGGTAATGCCGCTTTCCTAACATTAGTTCTTTTGCCCGTTTTTGGCGTTTCGCTCGCTTAAGAACGGAGCCAAAACTTATCAAGGTTGACTACGCTTGAAAGGGTGGAATTACTCTGCCCTAAGTTGCCCCGAAATTACGGCAGCTCTTTCAGGCATCGCGGTTGGGAATTTGGCAGGGCGATCGCCCTTCAGTCACCGGAGTCACCGGGGACTGTGGATCACTCGTCATCAACTGCGATGGCACGAGCTTCAAAGTCTGATGTGCGTTTTGGTTAGCACCTGCTGTCGATAATGAAGATGATTATAGCAATCAAGACCCAAAATTGTAAGTCTTGGAGACTTGAGTCGGAGGGTTCTGTGAAATCCTGTCCTCGGGGACAAGGCCATCTAGCCTACGGGTTCAGTCAATTCAATGGTGTTGTAGGTTCTATAATAGATGGCTTTTGGGAAACCCCTCCTGTGCTGCAATTCAACTCCTTACCCTTCACACTACCACCTTGTATTGAGAATTACACCGAATTTTGTTATCTCTTCAAAATTCGTTGCAATACGTTACGAAATGACAATCCAGCTACCCTGGGCTATAGTAGTTGTCCGGATTCCCAAGCTGATATTTGTCGAAATTTCTGCCAAAAACCCCTTGCTTTTTTGGATGATATATAGTAGTAGTCTAGCCAATTCTGTTAAAACCAGTTCCCCTCGTCGGCGTTGTGGGTTCTACAATCTCGATCGCCTCCCCTATCAGGAGGCTTGGACCTGGCAGCAGTCTTTGGTGGCCGCCCGACGGTCAAATCCAGATTTAGAGGATGTCTTAATTTTGCTGGAACATCCTCCAGTTTATACCTTGGGAAAAGGGGCGAGTTTAGAATTTCTCAAGTTTGACCCCACCTGTAGCGGGGTGGAACTGCATCGGGTGGAGCGTGGGGGTGAGGTGACTTATCATTGTCCGGGTCAAATCGTGGGGTATCCGATTTTGAATCTGCGATATTACCAGATGGACTTGCACTGGTATTTGCGGCAGCTAGAAGGGGTGATTCTTATGGTACTGGCGGAGTATGGCTTAAAGGGCGATCGCATTGCGGGGATGACCGGAGTTTGGCTAGAGGGGCGAAAAATAGCGGCGATCGGGATTAAAGTCAGTCGATGGATTACGATGCACGGTTTTGCCCTAAATGTTTGCCCGGATTTGAAAGGGTTCGAGCAAATTGTCCCTTGTGGGATTGCCAACAAACCCGTGGGGAGTTTGGCTGAATTTGTAGAGGGGATTAACCCCGATCGCGTGCGCCAGCAAATTGCCACAGCGTTTGCCGATACCTTTGCCGTTGAATTGAGTGAGTTAAAATTGCCTACACAGGCAAAGCCGATTTAAAAGCCATCGACACAGAACTCGTGCGATCGCTCTTTCTTGGGGTGCATCAACACAGAAAACTCAGAGAGGATAAGCGCTTGCGGCATTTATCCATCCAGCCCAAAGCGGCTTCATAGCCAACGCCAGGTTACCGGGTGAGCGATCGCCTGTTTCCCGGTGTCGGATGAGCGCGCTTTAAAGATTAAGAAAAGATAAAGAATTGCAGAGCGGATCAACCGGCCCTTCATTTTTAGGGCCAATGACTGCCTGTGATTGCAGCCCCCCCTCTCTTGAGAAACTCTCCCATCAGCTTGATTGCACATCCGCGCACCTGATTCAGGGTAAGCGCGGGAATTTTAAAATCCCTTCCCCAATTATGAGTTCATCTACCAACTCCAGGGATCCCTTTGTCACCCAACTCATTGAATTTAGTCAAAAGGCAGCCGTTGCGAAACCATCAAGAAGGTGGCGGCGTTTTTTCCCGAGCAAAATTGAGCCCCAATCAGACCTAGAGTTCCCTAGACCTGATTTTACCGCCAATTCCTTTGAGTTTTCCACCGGGGCAGCCGAACCCTTGTCTGCCCTCAAAGAACGAGATACTCAAGCCTTAGCCGAACTGTTTGAGGACGAAGAGATCGAAGCCATCCAAGCCGATGTTCTTCTTTGTTTGAGCTTCCTCTCTCCCGCACCCTGTTGGGATGAGCAAGCTTTTGAGTTTTTAAAAGAATTCCTTTAGCCCTCGGATTTTTTGCGTTATAATAGCAAGATAAAGCATTAAATCAACCTCAAATCCGATTAGCAACCGGGGCGATCCTCAAGGGTTCGCCCTGCCGCCTAATTCATCCATTGCCCACAGCCAAAAGCCATTTCCTTTCCCAAACCTTGTCCCCACTCCGAACACCTGATTCCATTGAAGAGACTGAAGGCCAATTCACCCGCAACACCGAAGGACTGGGTAGCACTTCCTCCAGTTGACGACTACAATAACAAACAAGCCGAGAGATTTCTAAATCATCAACCCTTACAAGGAAGAGATAGCCACTTTACCCTAAATTAGGCTTAACCCAAAGGGAACAAAGTAGGAGAAATGTAGACTCCTCTATGCACTCTTTACCGAGAAAATTTCTCTATTTTCTCTTTCCATCCCCCAACCCCAGTTACCCCACCTTCGTTTATCATCATTGTTTTGATATGCCTTCAATAGCCCGAAAAAACCTATTTGAAGATCTCCCGCGCTTTCTGGTTGCCCAAGCTGGCATTATGTTTGCGGTGAGTTTGATTACCATCCAAACGGGAATCTTCAAAGGGGTCATGCGCTCAACCGCCTTACTGGTGGACTATTCTCCAGCAGATATTTGGGTTACTTCCCAGGATATGGAGACCTTAGAAATGACCCTGCATATGCCCTACAAGCGACTGAGGGAAGCTCAAGACGTGGAAGGGGTCGCCCAGGCGGAAGCGCTGATCGTCCAGGGAACCTTATGGCGAGATTCCACGGGGCATATTAATCATGTCCGGGTGTTTGGATTTGACCCCGATGGGGAACTGTTCGTCCCGGGACAGATTGTCCGAGGCAGCGTAAGCGACCTCCACAAACCCTACACCATGTTTGTAGATGAAGCGAGCTTTGATACCCTGAAGGTCTCATGGCTGGGGGACAAAGTGGAAGTCGGGGCATTTTCCGCAACGGTAGTGGGATTCACCCATGACACTCAATCGATTGTGGCGAGTCCCTATATTTTCACGTCTTTGGACACTGCGGATGCTTTCACGACGACTCGTCCCAGTGAAGAGGCTGCTTCTGAAGTCCAAGAGGATCCAGAACCCTTAATGGAGGATGATCCGATCACCTATATCTTGGTGAAAGCTGAACCGGGAGAAAATTTGCAAGAACTCAAAGAGAGACTGCAAGAGGCATTGCCCTATACCCGGGCTTATACTCAGGAAGAAATGGCCCAACTGAACCGCGTTTATTGGCAAGAACGGACGGGAATTGGCTTTGTGCTGAGTTTGGGGGCTGGGGTGGGGGTGATGGTCGGCATGGTAGTTGTGGGACAGATTCTGTACGCTTCCGTCTCGGATCACATCAAAGAATTTGGAACCCTGAAGGCGATGGGGGCCTCCCAGAGCGTGATTTATGGGGTGATTATTGAACAGGCGCTGTGGATGGCTGTGTTAGGATACCTGCCAGGAATGCTGCTGTGCTGGGGGATCCAATCTTGGGCGCTGGCGGCCCAGGGATTGACCATCCTGATTTCACCGGGAACTGCTGTGGGGGTATTTGGGATTACTGTGGTGATGTGTGTATCTTCTGCAATTTTTGCCATTCAGAAAATCAACCGAGTCGATCCAGCGATTGTTTTTAAAGCCTAGGTTGCAATTCTTGGGGGGATTGGTCATAATTACTCAGACCGATCGGGGGATGACGATTTTAAAAGTGGCACAGACAATGAGACTAGAGGGATGGGCGACTGCCAAAATGCGATCGGGCATCCTCTTAGCTTCTAAATCCTGATTGTTTTGCTCTCACAGCCTACCGTCTATAGCATATTCACTAAACATTGAGACGAATGACTGCTTCACTAAACTTTAATGAATCTATGGGAAATCTCTCCACTCAGGTGATTGCACCGTCGTTAGTCGCATCCACAGCGGCATCGACAGCAATGGGTGCAATTAAAGCTAGAGGCGTCAAAATGGTCTTCGAGTCAGGTTCCGAGGAGTTTCATGCCCTCAAAGGAATTGATTTGGAAGTCCGTCCCGGAGATATTCAACTTTTAATGGGACCATCGGGTTCGGGCAAAACAACTTTGCTCTCAATTTTGGCTGGGATGCTAACCCCAACAGCGGGAACGGTTAAATTACTCGGGGAAGAAATTACCTGGATGTCCCGGGCTGAATTATCCCGGTTTCGTCGAGATAATATTGGCTTTATTTTTCAAGGGTTTAATTTATTTCCTGCACTGACTGCTACAGAAAATGTGGAAGTGGCGCTGAATTTGAAAGGAATTCGGGGACGCAATGCTCACCTCGAAGCGCAGCATCTTTTGGAACAAGTGGGGTTGGGAGAGAAGGTTCATCAGTTGCCTCGGGATTTATCCGGGGGACAAAAACAACGGGTGGCGATCGCCCGCGCTTTGGCAGGTCATCCTCAGTTGATTATGGCGGATGAACCCACGGCAGCGTTAGATTCTCAGAGTGGTCATGCTGTCATCGAACTGCTTCGCAAATTGGCAAAAGAAGGAGGCAGCACGGTATTAATGGTGACTCACGATCCGCGTATTCTGGATGTTGCCGATCGCATTCTCTATCTCGAAGATGGGGAATTACAAAAGCCCACTTCCGCTTAAAGTTTAGGTTTTATAGTGCGTCTTACAGCAATTTAGCAAATTACACTTAAGGAGAGGGAGCATCTTGCTCCCTGATAGCCGTAGGGAGCAAGATGCTCCCTCTCCTCAATTCTATAACGCTCAGACTGCTACACATAATGGGATAGAGCGCATCTCATACTCCATTTCGCAATACTGATAAGTTTAGAAAAACGAGCCGCGTCAAGTATTTGTAGGGGCGCAATGCTCGAAGCCCCATTGTGGGCTTCGAGCATTGCGCCCCTACAATTCGTTTTTATAGACCTTTGAACAGCGGATTCCGTCTCAATCCGATGTCTCGATAGAATTTATAATTTAGCCAAGGGAGCAAAATCCTCCCTTGGCTTTCGCCGTTATTTTAGCCCCAATTCAGACAATTTTTGAGAAATCATTCACAATTTTTGAGAAATTCTTAATCCCCCAATAGATTAAAAACCCCACCCAGCCTACCCAGACTGGAATTAAAGCTAACAAAGTCTCGGGCGAAAACCATTGGTTCAAGAAATTACCCTGTATGCTCTGGGTTGCAACCGTGGGTTCGGGACCGACTTGAATCTGGGTTGCGGTTCCTGAAAATTCGACTTGAATGCCTGCGGGAGAATTTTCTTCGGGACGAGGGGGAACAAGTGCGATCGCGCCAAGTTTTTGAATCTCTAAATCCCCGGCGGTTTCTCCCATTAAAAAATCGTTTTGTGATATGTGAAGTGATTGCTTTGCCATCCGAATCTGACCAGCGATCGCAGTAGACTCATAGATCGGTCGATCTGTAGCCGGTTGTGCGGGTTGCCTGCGGTAAAATCGCACATCTTCCACATTCAGATTACCCGGTATCCATTGAGGCACGGGTTCTGGAACGATCGCCGCGATCGCAGCTTGCTCTCTCAAGGTTAAGGTTAGCCGTTTTTCCTCGGGAATCCAGGTAAATTCTAAAGGAGTATCGGAGTTAGGGCGACTACTACTCTCAGAGGAAAGTTCGGTAATTTGATATCCTCGTAAACTCACCTGCAACGGCTGATTGCCGAAGTTGAGTTCCAGCACATTGGGACGAATTGCCGGTTGTAAGACAAATTGGAGACGACTGCGATCATAACTGAACTGTTCGACTAAGGTATGTTGTCGTAACCACAAGTGTCTGAGGGTCAGTTCACTGCGGCGATCAGCTTCAACGGGGGTGATTTCCCATTCACTCTCGGCAGTGGGTAGATCAACTGTGAGGCTGGATAGCTGATTCAATCGCGGATCAGTGGCATTCTCAAATCGTCCGGTTAAAGTGAAACGTTGTTCCCCAGAAATCGCTATCTGACGCAACCCATTTATCCCTTCAAATAAGACAACAGTTTGAGGTGATTCTCCATATCTAAAACTGAGTTCTTCGACCAGAATACTGCCTTCAAAAGGATGGGGAAAGGGGACGAATGTTACCAAGGGAAGGACGGCTAGGCAGAGGGCAATTAATGCGATCGCCCGATACAACTCTTGCGGCAGTTTCCCTTGTGGCTTCCGGGGCGGATTCTCCGGGGGAATTGACTGTAGCCTAGGTTTAGAAATGTCTGATTTGCCAAGGGAATTTCCCAAGGTTGGAACGGCGCGGGTCAGTGTTGGCAAATGGGTAATATACCAGACAATCAATTCCATCAGATGGATCAATAACCAGAAGCCTTGAAAGGCGAATTGCCAAATCCCCAGCAGTAGCCATTTGAAGGGGACGAGTAAAATTATGAAATCTCTGTGGGCGATCGCTTTCTGGAGTTGAAGGAGGGACCGCTGTACCCACATCTGGAGTTCTGAAAAGGCCCACAGCAATAATTCAATAAGCTGAATTCCCAGCCAAAACAGGTTAACCAGCAGGTTCCAGATTCCCGCCAGTACCGACCGACCCAATTCCTGCACCCCCTTAAAAATTAATCCCACGGTTGGTTTCACTGATGGTTCAAGGCTTTGATTGGTTTAAGACAAGAGCATCATACCATTTTAGATTTTTTTCAAGAGCTTGAGGCAGTCGTCTGGGGTTTCTCAAGTTCAAGGGCGGTTTAGGGGAACTCTCAAGGCTAGAATCTTCAATCCCTTTAAACACCACAATACCTCGTCCTGAAGGTTCCGTACAAGGTTAAGGCGCGAACGGCTCAAGTCCAGTGGGGTAGCGCCATTGCTGATCCCCTATAGGATGATGGATGATTTATCGCGATCGCACCGCCTAAAACTGGGTTGGGAAACGCAACCGCGTCAGATACAGGATCCAGAAACTAGAACATCCAGTCAGCAATGCCTGTCAGCAGGAGCAAGGAGAAGTGAAGGCGAAGTGTCTGCATTGGGGTTGATTTTGCCCAAACTCTGCCTGCAAAACCTGGGATCACTTACCCCTCCACCCTCTGGAGCCACAACGGAGAGGAAGAACTCGATGCCTCAGACGGAGGATCGGGAAGTTGAGTCTGGACTTAGCAACGCTTGTTTAAAAAAAAATCTATGCCAATAGATAGAGGTTTTTTTCTGGGTTTTACTCTTGTTTTCCTCCCTGAAGGGGGATTGATAAATTTTTCTTTTGATTCACAAGTATTTTGGATGGATTATATCATTTTAGTTGATGGCGATCGGTGTAGTTTTTTCGGGAGAAACTGGGTAAGCTCATGTATAGAGAGTTTCTCACGCGATTAGCTCTCTGGAAGGACGTTTTATCCAAAGGAATGCAGGTGTTTATAAGCTGATGTAAAGTTTAAGCCCGCCCGGAAAAATCACAGGTTCTACCGTTGAAATTGAGGCTTCTGTGTAAAGAGGCTTTGGGTGCAAAAATCAATCTGCGATCGCCATACCCGTAGTTTTCTCTCTAATCCGGTGAGTATTTTTGCTGATTGCCAAAGTTGTATTATTGTTGTAACATAGATCAAGGGGCTTGCCCCTACAGAAGGAACACCACAAAGAACATCACTCTGTAGAGAGATAGAGATGCGCTTTGAGTGAACCCTACACCTTCAAACCCAGTCCAAAGGGAAAGGAGACTGAGCCAGTCACAGTGGGACGCATTTGCGAACAAGCTAGAAGTAAAGTTTTTCTACAAAATTTATACCCTTGCCTACTCCCGCAGCAGGATTCAGGCCAAGAAAGGTAGGTGGTAAACTCAGGCTACCAAGTAGCAAGCTCTCTCATTCAGTGGGGGAAACCCCCCTGTTAGTCGGGTTTAAAAGTACGGGGATTGCCCTGTTTAAGGCGCTGTCAAAGGCGAGTGAAATAGTGCACGATCTGTAAATAGAGGAGAATATCGTGGAAGTAGATTGGCACAACAGACCTAAAACTAGAAACGCGATCCTAGGGGGTTTAACGGTTAACGTCTATTCCCTAGTTTCTAAGTTGAAATCTAAAATCCCTCTTCTTTCACTTCCCTTAGATTGGATGGAGTTCTCAAATCCTCGTTGACCCGGGGAACGGGAATATTAAGGAAACTTTAAGGTGACCAGGACTGACTCTAATCTCAATAACCCTTTACTCAATTGTAGATCTGACATAAGATAGAAGAAGTCAAAATCATAACGACTTTGAGTTGACTAGGCGTCACCCCCGGTCTGGTGCAGCGGATAAGCCCCCCCGAACAGGCATTTGTAAAGCCCTGACCCAAATCGCGAGGAGGATGTAACCCAGTCAGTGAGACCAAACCGCGAAATGCTACCCGTTGAGTGGGGCGAGTGCTTGCTACGCATAAGAATGTATTTCGTTTGGAGAACTGCAAAATGCCCACAATCAAATCTCGGCCAACCACTGTTAAGCAAACTTATATGGGCGCACGACAAAGCGATTCTACTGATACCATTCGTTCGTATTTACATGAAATTGGTCGTGTGCCACTGCTGACCCACGAGCAAGAAATTGTCTTTGGGAAGCAAGTGCAGCAAATGATGGCGTTTTTGGAAGCGAAAGAAGCGCTAGAGAAGAAGCTCAAACGCGAACCTACGGAAGAAGAATGGGCCGAGGCGGTTGGACAAAGCGTTGGAGATCTCAAAAACTTGGTCAAAATCGGTCGGCGATCCAAGCAAAAGATGATTGAAGCGAACCTGCGTCTCGTGGTGGCGATCGCCAAAAAATACCAAAAGCGCAACCTAGAATTCCTGGACTTGATCCAAGAAGGAACCCTCGGATTAGAGCGTGGTGTAGAGAAATTCGACCCGATGCGGGGATATAAATTCTCCACCTACGCCTACTGGTGGATTCGTCAGGCGATTACTCGGGCGATCGCCCAACAAGCGCGGACCATCCGCCTGCCGATTCACATCACCGAAAAACTCAACAAAATCAAGAAAGTACAACGGGAACTGACCCAAAACTTAGGGCGGAGTCCATCTCCTTCCGAGATTGGTGAAGCCCTAGAGTTAGAACCGGCACAGATTCGGGAATATCTCTTAATGGCACGTCAGCCAGTTTCCCTGGATCTGCGAGTGGGAGATAACCAAGACACCGAACTGCAAGACCTCCTAGAGGACGCAGACGCTTCTCCGGAAAATTACATCACCCAAGAACTGCTGCGGGAAGACTTAGAAAGCCTTTTGGCCGAACTAACCACTCAGCAGCGCGATGTGATTATTTTGCGATTTGGCCTGAAAGATGGGCGAGAATTGTCCCTAGCCAAAGTCGGTGAAAAGCTCAATCTCAGTCGAGAACGAGTGCGCCAACTCGAACATCAAGCTCTGGCACATCTGCGGCGCAGACGAGCGAATGTCCAAGAGTATTTAGCCAGCTAACATAATGGCTAATAGCAATGGGCTATTGGCGTTGAAGACGCGGAAGGGGATCCTATGGAGGTCCCCTTCTGTGTGTTTTAGGGGAGATTGGGGAGATTGGGGAGATTGGGGAGATTGGGGAGATTGGGGAGATTGGGGAGATTGGGGAGATTGGGGAGATTGGGGGAGACTTACAAAAGTAGGTTTTTTACGTTTCCGGTCCCCTCCCCTTGGCAAGGTAGGGCTGTTTCATTCTCCAGGCCAAATTGCTTTTTTGCTTGTTCGTAAGCTTTATCTGGCGGGGGAAACAGACGTTATTTCCTAATTTTTAACCTAAAAGTAGGAAATAAGGCCGAAAACCGTTTGGCTGTAACGCTTACGGTGCAAGGAAAATTTTAGAATGAAACAGCCCTACCCCTTGGCAAGGGGAGGGTTAGGGTGGGGTCCATTCCCCTTAGAAAGTAACCCGATCGCGCAAGCGTTCTGATAGAGTGGGACCAATTCCGGAGACCCGTTGCAAATCCTCCACAGACGTGAACGGTTGTTCTTGCCTGGTAGCAATCATTCGAGCCGCTAAAGCCGGACCAATTCCCGGTAATGTCTCTAACTCCTGCTGAGTGGCTCGATTCACATTGATTCGCGCCGATGGAGATAATGCGGGAACCGGAGTGGGGGAACCACATTGCTGAATCTGCTGTTGGATTTTGGCCTCAATGTGGGTGGGTAACCCTAAACGAGCGGTGCTATAAAGTCGTTCAAACTCTCGCCTAAAATGGGCCGCGACGATGGGAGAGTCAATGACCAAGAGAGTCTCATCATTGCGAGAATTAGCGGCGGCGGACCAGTTATGAGACCCGGCGATCACGATGCGATCGTCCAAGAGGCCAAATTTATGATGAAGGCGATCGCCCGGAGGTAATTGCGGCACGCCTACCGTATCCAGGGGAGTAGACCAAGGTTGGTTACCCTGATCATACTGACAATTTTGATTGGGTAACGCCACTCCCATCATGTCCAACCCTTCGCTATAACTGCGATAAGCAAAACTGGGCTCAATGAGCGCACGGACCCGCACCCCGGTGCGATGACGAGCGTAAAGGGTATCGCTCAACTGCTGTTTTGAGAAGACAAACAGGGCCATGTCCACGGATTGAGTGGCTCGGTTCAACGTATTGGCGATCGCCCCATTGACACTCTGTTCCCAAGGAATGCGAGCCCCCGTTCGGCGCAAATTGGACCCCCACGGAACTGGCCCCCAAATTCACCCATTGCTTCGGGCGAAACGGTTTTTGGACTCCAAAGAGACTATCGGGTTCACGGCCTGGGCCATCCCCCCACATTAAGTTAAACTCTTGTTGGAATAAACCGGCCAATTCCGGACTGTCAATTTTGAGTAAATTATTGGGATTACCGCGACTGGCAGGAGAGAGAAAATCGCCGTGGATGTCACTGGTGGTAAAATTGGCCGAAGTGACGATTACCGTGCGACCATCGGCGATCGCAAGTTTGTGGTGCATTAATCCGCTGCCCTTGGAACCATCTGCGGTATCGTCAATTAAAGGCACTCCGGCATTTTTTAAAAGGATTAAAGCATCTCCCTGGGCGATTTCCTCTGGACTGAGGGAACCATCCTGATTGCGATCGATTAGGTGACGCCACTCTTCATAGCGAGCTTTGCTGCGTTCATCCAAACGGGCGACTTGCTGCGGTGTCAACTCACTCAGGGGTTGGTTGTAGGTATTTTCCACAATTACCCGGACCTTAACACCGGATTGATGCTGACGGGCGATCGCCTGAGCAATCTTAGGCAACTGCAACTCCTGAACAGCCACCTCTACTGTCGAGGAGGCGCTATTGATGGTATCCACAATCAACTGTTCCAAATCATCTCCCGGTCTTGTGATGCCTCGGTAAGGCTCTGAGTAATCTAGGACCGGATTCTGGTTAAAATAAACCTCCACAAAAGGATCTTGTGGTAGAGGCGCGAGTCGATGCAGGGTGGGTTGAATTTCTTTGCAACCGCTTCCAAGCAGGCCCAAGGTCGCTACAAGCATGGGCCGGAGAAGGGCTAAGAATTTAGGAGGTTGGGGAATTTTTCGCAGGATCAGCAGTAGCAGCATAAGACCCGACTAAAGAGAATTGGGGGATGGGGGATAGGTCATTGGTCCTTGGTCATTGGTCATTTGTCCTTGGTGGATGGGGGAGATGGGGGAGATGGGGGAACAGAGATAGAAGACTGTAGGAAAAAAGTGTTGGGAAAGAGTTTGGAGTGCTAACGCATGGTAGAATTGCGATCTCTTGAAAAAGATTTGTCCATCGTCTTCGCCCTCCTTGTCCGGCATCATAGCATTCAGGATTGGTTATTCTGCCCTTTCAAGGGGAGGATCCACGACAACAAATTTTTAAGGGTTCAATTCAGCAGTTGAACCAGCAGAGATTTGGTTGACTTAACGGATGTCAGGTGATGGCATGGAAATATGGCCGAAATTAGGTTTCGGCTCGGGAATGGGGGTAACATCAGATCTATTGCTTACTGAGGAAGTTCCTGCAACGAGAAACAGTTGGCATGGACCAGAGGCGATCGGTTGAGGATAAGCTCTCATCGCGAGTTGAAGTTGGAGGTTTGGGCCAGACAAACCAACACCAGTGTTTTATGCCGAGAAGAAAAAAAACCTTTCCATGCGGTCACAAGGGTTATGGTCAAGTTTGTCACCGTTGCGCCCAAGATCAAGAGGCTGAGGAGCAAGCGGTACGTTCGCTGGCGGAAAAACGACAGCAAAAAATGGAATGGGAAGCCACTTTTGACAATGACCCGATTGATTTGAGAGAGTTACCGGATTATGTGGTTCACAAGGCCCGGAATATTATCGAGGGACTCAGTGAACGGCGTAATTATCGAGAGTTTGGCGGGAAGCGCCTCCGTCACAATCGCTGTATTATCAGTATCCCGGTTACCCGAAACTATCGGATGATTTGCCGAGAGGAGGGGAATGTTACGATTCCTGAGTCGGTTTTGTCACATGAAGATTACAATGTGTGCAAGCCGGGGAGTTAAGGATGCTGAGGGAATGGAGCGTGAATTCTCGATCGCACCGATGAAAAGATTGATAAACTGCTTAGGGGGCGATCGCCAGTCCTCTGGGGTTAGAGCGTCAGGCTCTTAGACCGATGGAGAGGCGATCGCTCCCGCTGTCGCTGCTGGATGAAGGCTCACGAGAGATTAGCCCTGTAGCGGCTTATCCTCAAGCTCAGTAACTCATGCAGATCTATTTAGATTACAGCGCAACGACACCGACTCGACCCGAGGCGATCGCCGCCATGCAAGATGCCCTCACTCAGAATTGGGGCAATCCTTCCAGCATCCATGAATGGGGCCAAAGAGCGGCAACGGTGGTGGAAAAGGCTCGAATGCAGGTTGGGAGTCTGATCAATGCACCGGCGGATTCGCTGATTTTTACCGCTGGGGGAACGGAAGCGGATAATCTGGCGATCGTTGGTGTGACTCGTCAGTATCAGACCCCGCAACATCTGATTATTTCCGAGGTGGAACATTCGGCAGTCAGCAAAACGGTGGAGTTGCTAGAGCAGTGGGGATGGCGGGTGACGCGGTTGGCGGTCGATCGCCGAGGAAGAGTGAATCCCGAGGACCTGAAATCTGCCCTGCGATCGAACACGGTGTTAGTGTCGGTGATTTATGGACAGAGTGAAGTGGGAACGGTGCAACCGATTGAAGAATTGGGGGCGATCGCTCGCGCTGCTGGGGTGTTGTTTCATGTGGATGGGGTGCAGGTTGTCGGGCGATTGCCGGTGAATGTGCAAGCATTGCCGGTGGATCTGCTCTCCCTCTCCAGTCATAAAATTTATGGTCCTCAAGGGGCGGGGGCGCTGTATGTCCGCGACGGGTTGGAACTGGTGCCGTTGCTGACGGGAGGGGGACAAGAATCCAATCAGCGATCGGGGACTCAGGCGGTCCCGGCGATCGCTGGATTTGGGGTGGCAGCAGAATTAGCGATGGAAGAAATGCCAACGGAGACCCCGAGATTAATCCAATTGCGCGATCGCCTCTTCGACTTATTAGCGGATACCCCGGAACTCATCCCCACGGGCGATCGCCTGCATCGCTTACCCCACCATGTCAGTTTCTGCCTGCGGGAGGATGCTCATAGTCGAGGCAGTCACCCCATCTCCGGCAGGGCGATCGTCCGTCAAATGAACCTCGCCGGAATCGCCATCAGTTCCGGATCCGCCTGTAGTAGCGGGAAACTCAACCCCAGTCCCGTCCTATTATCAATGGGATACAGTCCCACCGAAGCCACCGCTGCCCTACGCCTCACCCTCGGACGACACACAACCGCAGCCGATATCGACTGGACGGCAATGGTCCTCAAGCAAGTTTTAGCCCGACTGATGCCCGAATTAGCCTTAGCTAGACTGTAATTCCATTGCCTTATGTTTTGAATTTTCCATTTGTAAACTACCCAGTTCTTGATTTAGTTTATGGCTTTTTCAGTCCAACAAAAGTCCCCTTCATACCTACATATTGAAGGGGATATCCCCGTAGATCTTCCTAATGGCAGTTTTATCTCTATCACTAGACAAACTCCGCTGAAAATTTACTCCCTGGGTTTTCAACCTGCTAAATCAATTCCAGAAATTCCTCGGTGGTTTTTGCAAAAATACGGCGCTCACAAACCATTTACTGTATTAGAACCCTTTGCCGGATCTGGCACTACTCTGATTGAAAGCCTTCGACAGCAAGCCTCCGTTTACTGGCTAGATTATCATCCCTTAAGTCGCTTAATTTGTCGTGTTAAAACCACTGAATTTTCACTGGGAGATTTGCTCGAAAACACCTCGAAAATTATCCAGTTGGCTTATCTTCACAAAAATCCCTCAGAAACCGTTAAATTTGCCAATAAAGATTTCTGGTTTCAAGATGCTGTGCAAGAGGGACTAGAAATTTTAAAAGATTACATCAGTCAAGCCCCAGAAAAGAACCAGCCATTGCTATGGATAGCGTTTGCCTCTACAGTGAGAAAAACCTCCAATATGAATGATGGAATGCTGTTAGCGGCAAGGCGTGCTAACTTTGAAAAAATCCCCGAACGGTCACGGGAAGATGTATTTGAGTATTTTCAGAGTTATGTGAACCGAGCGATCGAAGCGGTGCAAGAGTGGCAAACGGTTTGCCCGGATTTTGAAAAAGCTCAAGAAATACCCAGTCAAGATGCACGAGATTTGCCGGGAAATTGGACTTGTGATGCGATCATTACCTCTCCGCCTTACATCAATGCGATCGATTATGTTTGGGCTTCAAAATTTGAACTCCACTGGCTGGAAATGGTTAAAGACGATAAAGCTCGGTTGGAACTGTATTCTCAAGAAATTGGGACCGAAAGAATACCGAGAGACCAATATAAAAAACTGGGTAAAACCGGCAATTCTCTATTGGATAGTCTTATTGAAGACATATATACCGGGAAAAGATATAAAGCAAGCAAGGGGCAAAATGAGCTGAGGGCCAGAGTAGCCTATCAATATTTTGTCGATATGAAAACCCATTTTTTACAGAGTAGCTCTCACTTAAAGCCGGGAGGATATTATTGTTTTTCGATTGGAGACATCAGTAAAATATGTGGCGTAGAAATTCCGGTTGCCTTGATTTTAAAAGAAATGGCTGAAGTTGCCGGATTACGAGAAATATTTCATTTTAATTTACTCTTAAAAAATCGCAAATTAAATCTCCCTCGAAATGTTGAGTGGGCTGGAACTATCAAACATGATCAGGTCATCATTTTGGAAAAATCTTTTTAATGAATCCAAATCCCCTAGACCAAACCTTAGAAAATATCCTTCAAAGGTATAGCCTATCCTTTTCCCTCAAAGTCTTTAGTGAAGAATCTGCAACAGAAGACGATTTGATGAGAGTATTTGGACTCACTCAAGTCATTAAAGCAGAAAACAAACAATACTGGGGAAGAGAGTTGGGAATGTGTTGGCAACGAGTCATCACGGAAGTATGCCGAGAAAATTGTGAAGATTTTCGGACACCTATTCGAGAAGGCAAAGATGAACTTTGCGATTTGATAATTGGACTCGATGCTATAGACACTAAATACCGAATCGGTTCTGGAGACGCCGGAACTTTAAAAAAATTTAGAGAGTATGCCGGAAAATTGCAAGGGTTAGGATTAACCCCCATATTGCTCATCCTGCGGACAGACAATTTGCCTCAAGCTATCAATGCTTGTCGAATGGGAGGTTGGACTGTTATGCAAGGGAGTGATGCTTACGAGTACATCAGAAATAAAACTGGCTTCGAGTTAGAATCCTGGTTACAAGCTAGAAGAAATCGCTATTCTATCGAACCCTGAGAAAAATCAGAAACCGGGTTGTGAGCAATAACCCGGTTTCTGGGTGGTTGGGGTCCAAAATATATTAGAACATCAGTTTTTGAGTTGCAAGGGTAAGCTATCCTGACCTACTATTCAGAATGTCCCCCAGTGACTTTGCCTCGAAAAACCACATATTGATAGAGGTTGTAGAACAACATCACCGGAATCAGTGCCCCAATCATCACAATCATAATCACTAACGAACTCGGGTCCGCAGCGGCTTCATAAATGGTAATTTTTGAGGGAATGATATAGGGGAACACCACCAGGGCCAAGCCTAAGAAGGTTAAGACAAACAGTAGAATCGTCCAAACAAACGGCATTCTTTCCTGTTTGCGGTCCAAGCTTCTGAGCAATAGCCAAATTAACAGCGCACCCAGTAAAGGAATCAGGGCAAACACATAGACTTGGGGTCCGTTAAATAAGCGGGTTCTGGCTTGTTCATAAAAGATGGGAGTGACGATGGTAATCAAAATTGCGCCAATTAAAGTCGTTATGGATGCCAATTTTGCCGTTTTATAGTGGGTTTCTTGGAGTTCTCCAGTGGTTTTCCAAACCAGATAAGTTGAGCCAATCAGCACATAGCCTTGAATTAAGGTTAGAGCTACTAAAACCGATTGCCAACTCAACCAGTCCCAAGTTGTACCAATAAAATGCCCTTTGCTATCGACTTCAATGCCTTTCAGGACAGCACCCAAGGCAAATCCTTGACCGAGGGCCGCCATAAAACTCCCACCGCCAAAGGCCAAATTCCACAATACTTTTCGGTTAGATTGCTCTCGAAACTCAAAGGCAACCCCTCGAAAAATAAACCCAAATAACATGATGAAAATGGGGATATAAAGCGCGCTGAGGATGGTGGCATAGGCTACAGGGAATCCTCCAAATAAACCCCCGCCCATCAAAATTAGCCAAGTTTCATTGGCATCCCAAATATTACTCAAACTCGTCATCAGAATTCCTCGTCGGTCTTCTGATGAAGCCGTCAGCGATAAAATTCCAACCCCTAAATCGAACCCATCCAGCATGACGTAAAGAAACAGGAATAGGGCTAAGATGCCAAACCAAACCAGGGGTAAAAAATAACTGAGTGTCTCCACGATCGCTCCTATTGTTTTGCTTCTACAGGTCGTTCATCGGGGATAAATTCTCCCGGTTGGGTTTCTAGGGCCGGTTGTGGTTCTAACCCAGGAATGGGTAGGTCAAATCGGGGTCCGCGACGAATAATCCGGCTGCCAAAATAGAGAACACAGAAGAATAAAATGCTGTAGACGATCGCAAACGCAGTTAATGAGGTTAACACATTACTCGCCGGTAAATTAGAAACCGAATCAACCGTGCGGATTTGTCCATATAAAGTCCAGGGTTGCCGCCCCACACAGCGCACAATCCACCCGGATTCAATGGCAATATATCCCAAAGGTGCCGCAAAAATCCAGATTGCCATTAACCACCGTTGTTGGCTAATATTTTCTGGAGAAAGTTTCCCACGCATCCATTGCAGGGTGGAAATGAGCATTAACCCCGCTAAAAAGAACCCAATGGCAATCATGGTCCGAAAGGCATAGTAAATTAACCCGACTAAATGGGGGCGGTCCTCCGGTTGCCATTCTTTGAGTCCTTTCACAGGAAGAGTGAGTTCTTTTTTAAATTCCAGAATGTATCCCAAGGCATTGGGAACTGTAATTTCCCAATCATTTTTCTGGGCTTTTTCATTGGGGAATGCCACTAAACTCCAATCTCCCCCTTGTCCCGCCGGAATGGTTTCCCATTGCGCTTCCATTGCGGCTAATTTGGCCGGTTGATAGTGATAGACTTGTTCACCGCTTAAATGGCCGATATAGAGTTGTAACGGGGCCACGGCAATGGCTGCTGCTAGGACAATTTTAAACGACTTGCTAAAAAATTCCTGATTGCGGTTTTTCAGAATGTACCAAGCGCTAATTCCTCCAATCACAAATAGCGAGGTTTCCAAGGTGGCAAAAAACATATGAAGCACACTGTTCACCATAAAGGGATTTGTGATGGCTTCAAAATAATCTCGCACGATGAATTTTCCATCCACTAATTCTCCTCCGGCAGGGGTTTGCATCCAGGAGTTAGCAGTTAAAATCCAAAAGGTGGATAAATTGGACCCGACTGCCACTAAAATCGTAGCCAAATAGTGAATCACTGAATTCACCCGTTCCCAACCAAACACCATAATGCCTAAAAAGGCTGCTTCTAGCATAAACGCCCAGGATGCTTCAAACCCAATAACGCTGCCAAAAAAGTTGCCCACTGCTTCAGAAAATGGACCCCAGTTTGTACCGAACTGAAATCCCATCGGAATCCCCGATGCTACCCCAATGCCAAAATTTAGAATGAATAATTTGGACCAAAATCGGGCATGGTAATAGTAGTCTTTATTGCGCGTTTTTAGCCAAATTCCCTCGACAATCACGAGATAAATTGACATCCCGGTAGTCAGAACCGGCCACAGCATATGAAAAATAGCGGTCAGCGCAAATTGCATCCGCGATAACACTAGAGTATCGGAAAGAAAATCCACAATTTAACCTCCTTCAGAGTGTTATCAAAGTTTAACAAACTTTTGCAGAATAAACCGTTACCTAAATAACGTTTTTAGTCAAGTTTATGAGCCAGCCTTGAAGTCAATAATGAAAGGGTAAAAAAATTCTCGATCTAACGAGTGTATCATAAAACGTTAGGGTAGCCCGGGCAGAGGAGGACGATAAGCCTGCCTAGTGCCGTCTCATTGAGAAAACAGATTTTTGACAACTAGATTGGGTATAAAATGCCAGTATCATAGAGCTTATAAATTCCAATTTTGTACCGATTTTTTAGGTAAATTAAATTCTTTTAAAGTGTAAATAAATTAGAGAATAATCGTGATTTTTTATCTTTTAAAATCTGGATTTTCCTTCGTTTTAGAACGTTGCTCAGTCACATAAGCCAAGGTTTTTTGTGCATCAGAGGACGGGGTTTGTTCGGGGATATCTGTAATATGCCACCAAGCATAGATGAACCCTGCTGCTACCCCCCCAACTACCCCAAAGAAAATACTCACAGCAGTTGAATATCCCAAAACACCAAACATAACCATGAAAAATATCCACATTCTAACCCCAAAAGAAATCCCTTTTTCTTTGGGGGATTTTGGACGTTTTTTGACGGTTGCCGTGTCTTTTTTATCTTGCAAGTTTGCCATATCATTGTCTCTGAATTGGAAGGGGTAAAAAATGGGCAAAATTAGGGATTAATTTGGGTAATCAGTGGTTTTAATTGGGCCTCGATATCGCCCGTCGTGTCGAGGGATGTAACGTATGCTAGTTCATTCTCACAAAAGGGTTCGGCAGTTTGTTGCTGGCTATCGAGGAGTTCGGCAGTGGCATCGGCAATATCTCCTTGGCGCTGATTGAGCCGATCGCGCAAGATGGCGATCGGGGCGGTACAATGCAGAATATGCACCGACAATCCCCTATCTCTAGCGGCAGCGATCGCCGCTTCGCGCAACCCTTGCCGGTCATATTTCGCATCCAAAATCACCGTCCATCCCTCACTTGCTCCCATTATCCCTAATTCTAACAATCGCCCATAAGTCTGGGCGGTCATTTCAGGGCTGTATATCCGATCACTCCCTTTGGACTGCAAGGGAATCCCCGCCAAATGCTTTCTTACTGCATCGGATCGAATCTGAATCGCCCCAGTCGCCCTCGCTAACTGTCGGGCGATCGTGCTTTTTCCCGAACCAGATAAACCGGACATTAAAATCAATCGCCCTGGCTTCGTTTGGGTGTACTGCCATGCTAATTGATAATAATGGGCTGCAATTTGCCATGATTCTTCCTTCTCATCCTCGGGAATGTTAGCATCGTCCAACATCAACGAGGTCACTTTAGCGCGGACATAGGCTTGCCGACTTAAGTATAAACGCAGCACTTGTAACCCTTGCCAGTCGCCGGTTTGTTCCAAATAAGTATTTAAAAACCCGTTGGCGAGGTCCTGCCGCCCCCGCGCTTCCATATCCATGACGGCAAAGCCAATATCATACATGACATCCACAAACCGAAAGGCTTCATTAAATTCAATGCGATCGAATAGCAGAATTTGATTATCCCACAGGGCAATATTTTTTAAATGTAAATCCCCGTGACATTCGCGAATTTTATCCGTTTGCATTCGCTGCTCAAACTGAGAAGCCCGTTCAGCAAAAAATCTATCGCTGTAGGCTTTGGTTTCCTCAAATTGCTGGCGGGTTTGGGGTCCATCGATATAAGGTTGAGATTGTTGGTAATTATTATCGATCGCCTCCCGGATTTTAGCGACCGTTCCAAAGCTTTTAATATAATCACTCGTCGGCGTTTGCCGATGAAACTCAGCCACAACTTGGCCTAATTGTTCCATTTGCTCTTGAGTGAGTTGACCCTGCTCAAATTGATGAAGTAATAAGGCTTCTTGAGGAAATTGCCGCATTTTTAAAGCATATTCGACGGGTTCCCCTTTGCCATTCAGTTCCAATCCACTGCCTGTTTTAGTAACAGCCACGACTTCCAGATACATCTGAGGAGCAATCTGGCGGTTTAAGCGCAACTCTTCTGAGCAGAAATGATGGCGTTTTTCTAGGGTGGAGTAATCTAAAAAGCCAAAATTAACAGATTTTTTGATTTTATAAACATAGTCTCCCGTCAACAGCAGAAACGAAGCGTGGGTTTGCATCAACGTGACGGGTTCTTGCACCGGATGGGGATAAAAGTCTCCCTGCATCATCTGGGCGATCGCCTCGGGAAGTTTGGACTGACTCATCTTGTCCTCCATTGTGCTTAATTCTGCTTCGGGGAAAGCGGAAGGATAAATTATCCTCCCATTGTACCCTCACCCTTCCTCTCCCTTCGGGGAGAGGGACTTTGAATCCGGCTCCCCTTCTCCCATTGAGAAGTTGGGGATGAGGGCCAACTATCCTTTGTTTTTCTATTTGAGGAGCGATCGCGTCTCTTCTTTCGATAACCGAGGTCCGTAGGTGGTGACAATTCGCCCTGCTGCTTTAGCTGCTAATTCTCCCGCTTCAGCATCACTCATCCCATGAGTCATCCCATACAAAAAGGCTCCGGCATACATATCTCCTGCACCCACCGTATCGATCGCCTGCACGGAAATTGGAGAAATTTCAATCAGTTTTTCCCCATCAAAAATGATAGACCCTTTAGCACCCAGGGTAATTGCAAAGCGTTTGGCGAGGGTTTTTAAATGGGCGACGGCCCCATCAATGCTATCTGTTTCAGCCATTGTTAAGGCTTCACTTTCGTTGGCAAAGATAAAATCAAGTCCGGGTCCAATCATCTCCACTAAACCCGACTTAAAGAATTTCACCATATTGATATCCGAGAGAGACAGGGCAGTTTTCACTCCGGATTGACTGGCGATTTCTCGGGCTTTAATCGCCGCAGTTTGTCCCGTGGGGGAACTGACGAGATAGCCTTCAATGTAGAGATATTCTGATGCAGCAATGGCGTCGGGAACCAGTTCCGTTGTGCCAAAACTGCCGGTAATGCCTAAATAAGTATTCATGGTGCGATCGGCATCCGGGGTGACGAACACCAGACATTTTCCGGTTACCCCTTCCGGTCGAGTTTGATGTTGTAAATTCGTCTCTACGCCGTTGCGGAGGAGGTCTTCCAGATAGAATGTGCCGGTTTCATCATGGGCAACTTTACAGGAATAAAAGCCTTTTCCCCCGAATTGACTGACCGCGATAATCGTATTCGCTGCTGAACCCCCACAGCTTTTTTTACAAGGGCGATCGCTGAATTGTTCAAGAAGGGAATGATGGCGATCTTCCTCGATTAAGGTCATCACTCCTTTCTCGATTTGCATCTGGGCCATGAGTTCGGGGGATATTTCATATTCCATATCCACCAAGGCATTGCCGATGCCATAAACGTGATAATTGCTCATGAATTTGTTAGGTTTTACGACGATCAGGGAAAATAAAGGTTGGCTTAAACCCTACGATACAAAGCAAAAAGGAAAAAGGCAACAGGGAGTAACCTGCCTGCCTTTTTCCTTCTATAAAATCAGAGGTTGGACGGATAAAACCGTTGCCTTGGGCCAGGAATATCGAGTCCCAGGGACTTGCTCAGGAGCGACAGACTAGAATACAACTATGCAGTGACTTCTTCCTCAGCACCCTCTTCGCCAGTGGATTTCTCGCTATTTCTGGACTGGAGAATCGCCAAGACGGTGCGCTCCCCCTCAACATGAGCCGTTACCCCTTCCGATAAGGGGAGTTGGTGCACTTGCAAGGAATCCCCAAGTTTGAGGTGCGTAATGTCAATTTCAATAGAATCCGGGATATTGTCCCGAGTACATTGGATCGGGAGTTCCGTCATCATGATATCTAAGACGCCCCCTTCCTGGGTGACCCCATAAGGTTCTCCCACCAAATGTAGCGGCACAACCAAATCCAAGCTGGTCCCTGCCGACACGGCAAAAAAGCTGATGTGGTAAACGGAGGTTGATTTCCAAGGATGAGTCTGAACTTCTCTGAGGATGGTTTTACCCTTCCAGGAAAGATCGGGGATATTGAGGTCCACCAAGGTATTGTTCACCGAGGCTTCTTTAAGCAATTTTTCAGCAACTTTGGCGGGAATCGTCAGGCTAATGGATTCGTTGCCTTGATGACCATACAGGGACGCCGGAATCAATCCTTCCCGTCGCAGGGCCTTGGGTTTGCTTCCTTCGTGGCGTTTTTGGCATTCAACGATGACTGTCATTTTAGGTGTTACTCGTTAGGGGTTAGCGATCAATAATGGATCGGATGTTGTTCATGGTTTCACCCGAGGGTCCGGGAAAAACGCTGCAACCTCCTATTCTATCAACAGCGGGGACAGATATTCAAGCCCGCTGGAGATATTGATAGGTTTCGTTTTCGACACAGCGGCGTAATTCATGCAGTTTTTTCAAGGGATAGGTCAGTTTTTGATATTCCTCTTTGGACGGAGCATCTCCCAGGTTTTCAATGATTTTTTCACTTTCTAGGATAATCGCATCCCGCAGAAAATCGCTCAGGAATTGGCGATTACTATTCTTCCCTTGCTCTAACTTAATGAGGGGGAGTTCCGCTTCTTCCCCCTGGATGTTAATCTTTATGGGTAAATCTGTCCCGACTGCCATAAAGTTTGAGCCAGCTAACCACTGGAGAAACTCTTTTGAGACCTTTACATCTTGCGGCTCTACTTGGCCGTTTTGAGGATAGAATATAATTTCCATCATAGTTGATTCTCCTAACTCAGTTTTTAACTCTATTGGCTCACTAAATTTTATTAAGTAGATTTCCTAAACATTTTTTCAGGAATTTTTTCTATCCAGATGATACCGGCTTCATCAAATAATGTTTTAGCATCGGTAGAGATAGTTCCCGTGGTCACAACTGCCTTAACCGTTCCAGTTTTTATAACTTTTCTAGCTTGGTAGGGATAGAGATTTTTTAAAGTTTTAATTTCAATGTAGTGACTCATCACTCAGTTTCTACTTGTTGCTTAATTCTGGCAATCACCTCTAGGGCCTTAGCTAAATCGCGATCCTTTACTATTTTGATATCTCCTTTTTCATCATAAAAATCGGTTTCTCGGCATTCAATCCCTTCTTTTTGCAGTTCTTGAATGAGCCAGATTTTTAAATCTTCATGAAGGTTGATTTTATCGATTAAATCTTTGGCGCTAGGCATTGATTCACTCTTGTTTTGCTCAATCCGAACCCGATGTTTCTCAGGATGCCTCTACTGTCCAATACATTAAAAGGGGGACAGCCCCCCTTTTAATATATTTTAAATCTCCCTATTCAGGATGTCAAACCGGAGCTTAGACGGGAGTGCCGTTGGCATCCAAAAGACCGCGTTTGGGTCCGTGAATGGGGTCCTCAACGATGATGGTTTGGTCACGACTGGCCCCAATGGAGACCACGGCGATCGGGGCCGCCATCAATTCGGCTAAGATATTTGAGGTAGTCTAGGGCTTGCTTGGGTAAGTCTTCCAAAGTCCGACAGTTCATGGTGGATTGCTGCCAACCGGGAAGGGTTTCATAAATGGGTTTACACCGCGCAAACAGACGGGAACTACTGGGGAAATTATCGCAACGGGTGCCATCGATTTCGTAGGCAACGCAGACTTTAATTTCGTCGAGTTCGTCTAAGACGTCGAGTTTGGTAATGGCGAGACAGTCAATGCCGTTAATGCGGACTGCATAGCGACCGATGACGGCATCAAACCAGCCACAGCGGCGTTTTCGGCCCGTGGTGGTCCCGAATTCTGCACCGCGATCGCACAGGATATCTCCGATTCCCTCGGTCATTTCCGTGGGGAAAGGCCCTTCACCGACCCGGGTGGTATAGGCTTTCGCCACACCAATCACGCGATCGATCATCGTCGGACCGACTCCGGCTCCCACACAGGCCCCACCCGCTACCGGGTTGGACGAGGTGACATAAGGATAAGTCCCATGATCGAGGTCCAGCAGGGTCCCTTGCGCCCCTTCAAATAAAATATTGCGCCGTTCTTGAACTGCGTCATAAATTTTCAGGGAGGCATCCACAACATGAGGACGCAGACGTTGAGCGTATTGCTCGTACTCATCGATCACAGCCTCTGGATCAAGCGGAGGCAGACCGTACAATTTCTCCAAAATCACGTTTTTATAGTTAATCGTCCAGTTGAGTTGCTTGCGTAGCCCCTCTGGGTCGATTAAATCTAAAATGCGAATCCCAATCCGTTCGGATTT
Organism: uncultured cyanobacterium; assembly: GCA_963821735.1. Taxonomy (GTDB): domain Bacteria; phylum Cyanobacteriota; class Cyanobacteriia; order Cyanobacteriales; family Laspinemataceae; genus Laspinema. Next base: position 491,345 of record CAWGFK010000055.1, on the reverse strand, counting down.
ATCGGCATAAGTCGGGCCAATTCCGCGCCCGGTTGTGCCGATTTTGTGGTTTCCCCGACGCTCCTCCGATGCCTGATCGATGAGGCGATGGTACGGCATGGTGACATGAGCCGTCTGGGAAATCATTAGGTTCTGGGTAGAAATATTGAGCGCTTCGAGGCGATCGAGTTCTTCAATTAAAGTTTTTGGATCGATTACCGTTCCCGAACCAATAATACATTCGGTTTCTGGATAAAGGATACCAGAGGGAATCAGGTGCAGTTTGAAGGTTTGGTCCTTGACTACTACCGTGTGACCGGCGTTGACCCCCCCTTGGTAACGGACTACAACATCTGCCGACTTGCTCAACAGATCGGTAACTTTGCCTTTTCCTTCATCGCCCCACTGGGCACCGATTACAACGACGTTAGCCAAGGGTCTTTTTCGCTAAAGTTTACACAATCGACAATTATCTCCAGATCCCGTACCACTTGTCAAATTAATTTTTGTTAAATTTCCGTTTCCAAAAAATCACACTAAAATATAACGTAATGGGCTTGACTCGGAGTGCATCTTTTAGATAGTCTAGATCTAATTAGCTCTCCGATACTCATTGACCCCTCACCCATCCAGAAGAGGAGAAGCTGCTGTGGCTTTATATGCTGAACTGCACCGACATCTAGGAGGTTCGGTGGTGCCCTCGGGTCCTGTGGCGATACTTTCAGCGTCACGATCGCGAACTGGCGCTGCGCTTTCCCGAATATCCAGGGTTTGAAGAGTTTTACACCAAACCCCGAGATACTCTCGATGAGTATTTAGAACTCCACACTCTGGTGGAAAGTGTCCAAAGCGTCGAAACTCTCCCGTATTTTATCTATCGGTTGATTCGGGGGGCCTATATTTTTGAGAATCTAGCCTATTTAGAACTGCGTTATACCCCCTACCTGCGGACCCCCCATGATTTGAGTCAATCTCAGCGAATCGATCGCATGGCAGAAATTGTAGAAGTTGTCGGCAAGGCGTCCCAGTTACCGGAATATCCCATCGTCACCCGCCAAATTCTCTGTATGCATTCGCGACTGCCGGATGAGGTGAATCGGGCGATCGTGGACTTGGCGAGTCAGATGCCGCAATATGTCTGTGCGATCGATGTAGCGGGAGGGGACAATCATTATGGCGATCGCCTCGATGAATTTGTCAAACTCTACGCTTATGCCCGTAACCTGGGTATAAATACCACCGGCCACCTCTACGAAACCCCCGACGGATGCCATCCGGAACTCCTCCCCTACTTAATGCGAATCGGACATGGGATTCAAATTCCCTTAAAACATCCGGAATTATTACCTGAAGTCGCCCGTCGCGGACAATGTTTAGAAGTCTGTCCCACCACTTATTTTAAAACTGGAACCCTCCAGGATATCCAAGACCTCAAAATCGTCTTTGACCGATGCTTTGATGCCGGGGTTGATATCGCAATTTGTACCGATAATGCCGGATTGCATGATATGCGCTTACCCTTTGAGTACGAAAGTCTATTAACTCAAGATATTATTGATTTTCGCCAGATGCAAGCCTGTCAGGAAGCGGCATTTCGTCATGCCTTTGCATGGCCTTATCAGCAACCCCCCGCCGAAATGTTAACGGATTTATTGAGGCCAGAATCTATGCCAGTCATGCCCGTAGTTTAGGGGCAATTCTGATCCAGAATTACCCCTAAATCTTGGATAGAATCCTCATCAATCATGCCCCGATAGGGGTTTTTTTGTGGGTCAATGAGTAGATTTACGGGATGGGGGTTGCGCCTAATTCTGGAGCAAAAACCCGCACCCTAAAGGGTGGGGCTATACAGACAAAGCCCGCCTGCGCGGGCTACTTGATGAAAATGACTTCTCAGACCTGGATTTGGAATAATGGTCTGTCTTGACAAAGTAGCGATCGGCCTCTTATCATTAAAACTACAGGAGTCATTCAAAAATTGAGTTAAATCACTCCTGAATCATCACTAACCTTGCTACAATCAAACCTTTTAAAACTCAATCGATTAACTCTTACCTAACTCGTTAATAGATTATGCCCCGCCAAAAGAAAGAACCCAGTGGATGTGGATGTGCCAGCATTCCGTTTTCAGTAATCCTCCTGATTTTAGGTGGGGGTTATGTTTTATTCACTCAGCGAGAACATTTAACTCAGCCGATTCATACCCGAGGATGTCAGAGAAAATATTCCCGGAGAAATTAGTCGATTTATCCCCGAAGATTTACAGCAAAAAATCCCCTTTCTGAATGCGTCTGATTCAGCGGATGCAGAGGAGGTAAGTCAGAATGTGCCCGAGGCGACCCCAACTCCGGAACCCACCCCACAACAACCCCAGTTACCCCAAGCCCCAATTTCTAATCCATCTCCCCCCACACCAACTGCTGAAATTAAACCACCCGCGACTTTACCGGAAAATCCCCCCATCCCCTCCACTCCTCAAAGTCCTTGGGAAAAAAAAGCGATTCGAGGGATTTATTTTAGTCGCTACCAAGTTACTAATAATGCCACGGAAGAAACCATTAGAGCCCGGGTGCGGTATTATCGAGATCGCGGAATTAATACCCTAATTCATGGCGTCTGGGGAAATGCTTGTACCATGTACAAAAGTGAAGTTATGCAGGCCAAATTTGGCTATGAGAGTTGTCCCAATGAATTTGAGGATAAATGGCTGGATTGGTTAATTGACGAAGCGCATAAACATGACATGGAAGTCCATGCTTATTTTGAGAAAGGGATTAAAATAGATGAAAATAGTCCGGCATTCGATTTAGCTGTTCAGCGAGGCTGGATTGTTGCCGGAGTGGACCGCACTCATCCCGGAGTAGACCATTATGTTTTGAATGTCGGCATTCCCGAAGTTGCGGAATTTTTCACCAATATTTTAGTCGAGTTTGTCACCAAATATCCCACCAATTGATGCCGTGCAGTGGGATGATTATTTGGGGTATCATGCTGAGTTACCCGGTCAAGTCGATCGCACCCTGGAATTAACCAACTTTGTTCAGAAAGCGATTTCAGCCACAAAAGCCGCCAATCCATCAGTGAGTTTTGATATTTGTCATCATAACCCCTATTGGGCCAAACGCTACTTTGCAGCAGATTGGGAAAACTGGGGAGTCGATCGCGTGTTTATTCAAGTCTATGCCGAAGAAAATTTCGCGGAAGAACTCCCTTATGTCGAGGCTTATGATGGCATTTCCATTACTGAACGGCAATTTAATCGCTTAGAAGAATTAGTCAGGAATCCCAAAGTGGACAATATTTTGTTATTTCCGCTTTCAGGGGAACCGGAAAAAATGGCCGATGAGGTCAAGCGTTTGACGAGTAAGATTAAGTAAAATCAATCGCAGTTTACGGGTTAAAGTCAACCCTCAAAATGATTCGGTTTGTTCTTCATAGTCGTAGATGGTCAAACCCAGTATTTTCAGGTAGGCGCGATCGTCAGCGTTTAATTCTGGCTTATCTAAAATTTTGTTAATCTGGGTTTGCGTAGCTTGGTATTCAAGCTCATTGGTGATAGGGCGAGGGGGAAATGCTGTGATGAGTTCTAAGTAGTAACGGCTAGGATTCTTTAAACCACTCGTCATTTTTCCAGTTCTCCTTACTATATTCTGCATGGGTCAAAACTGACCGACCCTATCTCCTGAATATTTTACTTATTGCTGAGTCGGAGAATAGTGAAGCCGCAGGATTTGATGAGCATGGAGGGGTAGCATCGCATAGGTTTGCCCTTCATCATCAATAAACTCTACTTCATAAACATTGGGGGCGAGTTCTTCTACAATGGTTCCCACTTGACCGGGAATTAAGTGATGTTCAGGGATGGCTTCTAAAAGAGCAATTACATCACAGATTTGGAAAGTTTCGAGAGTTAGAGTCATGGTTTTGTTTTGATGATATAACAACTGGTTAAGCGAGGAAATGTTTCCGAGATGCGGACGATCCAAGTGCTGCGAATGGTCGCAGTTTGACCTAAGCGCGTGACTGCAAAATCAATACAGTAGCGTTGTCCATATTCATCGTTCTCCGTGGGTACAGCATCATAGTTTTGGGCAGCTTCGGCTAAGAGATATTGTAATTCTTCCGCATCGTCATAGGTTAATCCTAAGATTGACGCAAATAAGCGGGCTTTGTGTTTGCCGCGATGATGTTCGCTGTTGAGACTATAGTTTCGCAGTTTATCCAGATCGATAAATGCAGCTTGAGCATTGGGGAGTTGCATATTGGATAATAAACGATTGAACCTCTAGTTTGGTGAAGTAATAGGACCAGATTATGATGGTATTTCCATTGCAGAACGGCAATTTAATCGCTTAGAAGAATTAGTCAGGAATCCCAAGGTTGACAATATTTTGTTATTTCCACTGTCAGGGGAACCGGAAAAAATGGCCGATGAGGTCAAGCGTTTGACGAGTCAGATTAAATAGGAAAGAACGGGGGATAGAATTGTCCAGTTGAGCGGGATTCAAAGCCCACAAAAATATTGGCCCCAGCGCAGTTGATTACCCGGTCCAGTATCAACGCACTCAAAGGGTTGAACCCGATCATTAATCAAGCCAAAAACGTGATGCCATCCGGAGTTATTCGAGGCAATTTTGACAGAACTTACGGTTCCACAATTCTGAATTAACTGTTCACTGATAGTTTGCATTAACTCCCCGGAAGAGAGAATGGTATCTTCTCCGGGGCCACCGACAATCAGGACCAGTTCATTGGGTTTCCCTCGGACAGGAGACAAGGGGTTATTTTCGACTTTTATTCCGTATAAAAAAGCATTTCTGATGTTGTTGATGTTATTTTTGGTTTGGGATAAACTTTGATGGCAAGCATTACTCACGGAGTCTTGGGTTTGAATAAGAAAATCCCCTCGGATCCAACCGACTGCGCCGGATTCAACAAAGCGAACTCGATGCCAGCGACGGCTGTAAATGTCGGAGGTATTTTCCCGTTGTGAGTCTAAAATTTCGACGCGATCGCCAACTACTCCATAGTGCAGCGAACGATGTTCTATTCCCGGACCACTCCGAATATTAATTTGAGTCCCTTGAGTTGTCGTCAATAAACCCATTTCAACGGATTGAGCCAGGTAAGAAGAGGCCAAATCGGATGAAGGAAGACTGGAAGAAGGGTTTTTTGCCCAACTTAATTCGGCAACTGCGCCCAACATCAATCCAATACAAATGGTAATTCCATATTTTAATGTTTTGGTCATCATTTTTCTCACTCCTTCTGGTTAATGAGTCGTCTGTAAGTTCTCCAAATTTGAGAGTTGAAATTTGAGCAGTCAGGGCAGTTTATCAATTGCCCCAATAAAGAATAGCGAGGTCATGGCAAAACTTGAGGGTTCTGGTGATGCAGGATTAATTATCCATTAAGTTAAGGAAAGGTTGGTTCGTTTGGGAGAGGTTCAAGTCTAGGCTATACCCTAACTCTAGAGCTTTGTCACTTCTTGACTGATTTTTAGAATATTCTGTGATGTTAATATCGTGACAAATTGCCCAGTATAGGGCATCGGATTCCATGAACACACCACCGGGCGGATTACCTGGACTGAGGTTGTTAATGGTGTATTGATTCCCATCGGAAAACACCACCATTGGACGTTGGGTCGAGCATAAAACTTTGGTGGAAGCGGGCTGTAATATCCATTCGCCGACGGTTTCACCGAGGGGGACTTTGTGGGTTAAGATTTCGGTGTCGTAAAGTCGTTCGCCGTTAGATTCTTGCTCTAAGTAGGTAAACGTATAGTAAGTCTCCAGGCATTGTCCCATGCGACAATAGCTGGTGAGGGGGGTGAAATTTTCATCAAAGATTGCGGTTTCGAGGGCTTCTAAGCGCATCATTTCGACTTCGCTTTGTGCCACCGGGGTTTCGTCAGGGGAGGGGACGGAGGTGATGGAATCGGGGGAAATCGGGATATCTTCTGAAACTGGGAATAATTCTGAGTCGGTAGAAACTACGGAGGCTGTGGAAGTGACTTCTGTCTGTGCCGATCGCAAGGGTTGGGTACAGCCTAGGGTAATCCCAACGGCGATCGCCAGGGTGATGACTCGTTGAATTCTGGAGGCTTTATCCCGCACAAAAGAAACTTGTTTACTGAATTGGGGAGATTTAAAATCCATTTCTAATTTTCCTCATATCAACAGAGTTTATCATAATTTAACCCTGAGTGAATTGCAAGTTTCCTCTCCGGACTATTTTTTAGTACAAACATAGAAAATCAGGCAAATAATTCACAAAAAATGGACTCAAAAAGTGCGAATTGCTGTAATTTGCAGAAAATAAAGTCATCCTTTACCCATAGACTGCACCGGATGAATAGGTAAAGAAATTAAAAATTCCGTTCCCCTTCCGGGGGTGGAAACGCATTCGAGTTTTCCGCGATGTTTTTCGACGATGATTTGATAGCTGATGGATAAGCCTAAGCCGGTTCCTGCACCGACGGGTTTGGTGGTAAAAAATGGGTCAAATATTCTTTGTCTGACTTGCTCAGTCATGCCGGTGCCGTTGTCGGAAATTCTGATTTCAATTTCGTTTATCCCCTTGCGGGTTGTTTGAATTCGGATGTAAGGAGCATAATTTGCGGGGGCTATGGCTGCATCGGCTTCGGTCTGGGTGACATTGGGTACAAGGGCTGTATTTTGTTTTGAGTTGTTTTTTTGTAGGGGTCGTTCTAAAGCATCGATCGCATTACTCAGGAGGTTCATAAAGACTTGATTCAGTTCGCCCCCATAGCATTCAACTAGGGGCAATGGATCGTACTCTTTAATAATTTTAATTTCACCTCGTCCCGGTTTAGCTTTGAGGCGATTTTGTAAAATCAAGAGGGTGCTATCGATGCCTTCATGGAGGTTAACCGATTTCATTTGAGATTCATCTAAGCGGGAGAAGTTTCTCAAAGATAGGACAATTTCGCGGATGCGGTTGGCTCCGACTTTCATGGAAGATAACAGTTTGGGGAGGTCATCAATGATAAATTCTAAATCGATTTCTTCGATGACTTCTTGGATTTCGGGGACAGGTTCTGCATAGTGGGTTTGATATAACTCTAATAAATGAAGTAAATTGTGAATATATTCGTGGGCGGGTTCGATATTGCCATAGATGAAGCTAACGGGATTATTGATTTCGTGGGCGACTCCGGCGACCATTTGACCGAGGCTGGACATTTTTTCCGTTTGGATGAGTTGGGTTTGGGTTTTTTGCAGTTCTCGTAAGGTGTGTTGGAGTTGTTGGGCTTTTTCTCGGGCATGGCGGGCGGAGTCGGTGGCGCGGGTGTATAGTTCCGCTTGGGAAATGGCGATCGCGACTTGATTGGCGATCGCTTTGAGGAGTAACACTTCGCGATCGCTCCATCGCCGAGGACCCTGACAGTGACCACAACTGACTAAGCCAATTTCCCCATTCAGGGTTTGAATCGGTAATGCCACAAAGGCTTGATAACCCCATGCGGTTTGTAAGTTCTGGTAGTCGGAATTCTGGGTTTGCCTCACATCATCTACCCGAATGGTTTCCCGATTCAACAGTTTAGCCATCAGGCAACTCTGGGGATCCGTGGGATAGTACCCTAAAAGGCTGGTTAAGTCTGGGGTATGGGATTCTTTGACCACTTCCCAGCAAGGGGACAGGGTAGGAATTGCGCCATTGTGAGAACTGTTGGGGTTTCCCAACCCTTGGGGACGATACCAGATAAACAAACAGCGATCAACTTGCAACAAGGACCGGATTTCACTCACGGCAGTTTCCAGAATGGTATCAATTTCTAAGGAGTTGCGAATTTGGTCCGTGAGGCGGTTAATTAAGGCTTCTTGTTTGGCGAGTTTCCGATAGCGTAATTCCGATTTGCGTAATTTGGCCTCGGCTTGTTTGCGATCAGTGATATCGCTGGCGATGCCATCGATCCGGAGGGGATTCCCCTGCGCGTCGCGCACTACCCGGGTGCGTTGCCGCAACCATCGGACCTCTCCCGAGGGTCTCACAATCCGATATTCCAAATCGGTACTGCCGGTTTCTACGCTAGTTTTAAAGGCTAGATCTACCACGGACCGATCCTTGGGATAAACCACTTCCTGCCAGAGATTAAAGTTTTCAAAAAATGTTGAGGAAGGTCTGTGATAGATTGTTTCCACTGCCGGACTCAAATAGAGGATTTCTAAAGTTGTTCCGGAAACGGACCAGACGACATCATCGATGGACTGTAAGATGCCGTTGAGGCGTTCTTGACTTTGATGTAATGCTTCAGCGACTAACTGCCGTTCCAGGGATTCCCGTTGCAATTGTTCCAAGGCTTGCCTTAACTCGAAGGTCCGATTTTGGACCCGAGTTTCTAATTCGTCATTGGCTTTTTGTAGGGCCTCCTCCATGCGCTTGCGTTCGGTGATGTCGGCAATGGTTCCCACATAATCAATACCGTTGCAGTCTTTTTCACTTTGGCAGACAGCTTGGCCCCAAACCCATCGTTCGGTGCCATTTTCATGTAAAAACCGAAACTCCGATTGGAAGGGTAATTGTTCTTTTACAGACTGATTCCATTCTTGGAACACCCGAGAGCGATCGCCCGGATGAATCGCCTCAAACCAATCTCCGGTTTTAGCTTGATTCTCGCTGAGGCCGGTAATTTGAGATAAGCGGTCATTCAAGTACAAAAACTGACCTTTTTGATTCATCCGAAAGATGCCCACTGGGGAAATCGATGCTAAGGTATGATAACGATGTTCACTTTCTTTCAGAGCCGCTTCGGCGCGTTTTCGTTCTCGAATATCCTGAGCTAAACAGACGATCGCCTCAATAGAACCCTCTTCTTCTCGCATCACCGAGGCGGAAAAATAAACGGGGATAGTCTGTCCATCTTTACTCAAAAACTCCACTTCCCGGCGACCGATTAAGCTATTGGCAATTCCGGCTTGAGTCGCCAATTCATCATAAGTAATTTGGTCTTTTAAAAGGGTGCTAATAGACCTCCCTAACAGTTCTGTATCGTCTTCATAACCAAGCAAGAATAAAGTGGCAAAATTAAAGTCCCGAATTGTGCCATCGGGGTTCAAGACAATTAAAGCATCCAGGAGGGATTTAAAAATATTATCAACATAGTGCTTGGATACAGTTTTTTTGGTAAGTTCTTCTGCCATGCTATTAAAGGCATCGGCTAAAATGCCAATTTCGCTACTACTGTTGATCTGAACCCGGACATCTAATTTACCTTGTCCAATGGCGATCGCTGCATTTTTGAGTTTAATAATCGGTTTAGCAATATTCTCGGCTAGGAGGAGTCCCAAGCTAATGGCTAAAAGGGCGATTAAAATAATTAAAATTAAATCTACCAAGTTAGCTTGATGGGTCTGACTTACAATCCGCCCCTTTTCTTGTTCCATTTCATAAATAGACTGAGAAATTTTATAGCTTATTTTCTCAATAAAAACATTTTCTAATTCTTCTAGTTGTTGATACAAATTAAAAGTGGAAGCGTTGGCATTTTGAGATTTTAATTCAATAATTTCTTGAGCAAGTCGGTCAATTTCTTGCGTGAGTTGAGTCACCTCTTCTAGAAACTCTCGCTCTTCGCCACTGTTGGGGGTTACCTGGTCTAATTGAACGAGCCATGTTTGTAGAGTTTCAGAGGCTTGTTGATATTCCTCGGGTTCTCCCTCTACAAAACTAGGTGGGGCATTGTTGGGGTTTTCACCCACCCCCTCTAGTTCGGATTGGAGTAAAGCGTAGGAAGTGACTTCAGTGATCATCCGCAACGAAGTGACTTTAATTTCCTCTAAAGCAACTATTTGGGGTACTTTTCGGGTAGTAATAGTCTCAAGTTTTTTATTGATTTGTTGATTAGAACTGACATGAGTAATACCCAGGAGAGCAACAACGGCGGTTAACCCCAAAAAACTGGAAACCAATTTTGTTTGTAACTTCATCTTTTTTTTGAACAAAAAATAAAAATAAAGGGAAATATACGAGCCCTTAATCTAGGGATGAGGTCGATTTCCGATCGCAGCAGACGATCGCAGTAGGACCGCCCCCGGTTGACTCACAGGCAAGGCGCTTTGAGAGATTAACCCGGGTATAGCAGAACCAAAAGACAACTTGCCAATCGCCTCTCCATTAGTTTTGATGCCGAAGAACTCCTCCCTGGATTCAGGACAGTCGCCTGGGAACCTGAAAGGGGGTTCAGTCACACTCCCTGAGTCAGAAGGGGAGAGACGGTTGGTGCTACCCTATTCTAAGAGTTCCCGCTTGACCTGTTGGTTTGACTAGAATGTTTTTATTTCTTTCCAAGCTGCTTCCCGTCTTCATTTACCCCCTCGGACTCAGTTGCTTATTGATGCTGGTGGCATTAGTAACCCTATGGAGACGACCTAAATGGGCATCTGTGGCGATCGCCTCCGCATTGGGAATCTTGCTTTTGAGTAGTAATGGATGGGTTGCCAACGGCATCGCCCAATCCCTGGAATGGCAGCATTTACCCTCTGGGGAACTCCCCAATGCAGCAGCAATTGTTGTTTTAGGTGGCGGCATCAAACCGGAAATTTACCCTCGTCCCTGGGTGGATGTCAGTGAAGCGGGCGATCGCGTCCTTTATGGGGCCGAACTCTACAACCAAGGAAAAGCACCTATCGTCATTCTCTCCGGGGGTCGCATTGAATGGAAAGGTGGAGGACCCCCGGAAGCCGAAGATATGGCCCAAATTGTAGCCGCAATGGGGGTCCCCCCTTCCGCAATTCTCCTGGAACCCAATTCCCTGAATACTTATGAGAATGCGGTGGAAGTTCGCAAACTCCTAGAAGCGCGAAATATTGAAAAGCGCGTCTTACTTGTCACCTCCGCCACCCATATACCGCGATCGCTGCGGATCTTCCAACGTCAAGGCATCGATGCCATTCCTGCACCCACGGATTTTCTCGTCTCCCAACAGGAACTCGACGAACTCTCCGAATCCTGGCAATCCGTCACCCTGAACATTCTCCCCGATGCCTATCGCCTGCAACAAACCACCCAATCTCTAAAAGAATATATTGGCACAATCATCTATCGCCTCAGAGGTTGGCTGTAAGACTGGCAATTGTCAGGAATTGCCGAAATTTGCCCCCCTCCCGGTCCTTAGAGGCAGATGTTAGAATCAAAAGCAACCGTATTAGATCCCCTAGGACAAGAAACCAGGTTTCTTCACCTAATTTGGTTGCTAATCACCCAAATTTTTGTACAGAAACCTGGTTTCTAACCCTAGCCCTGTCAAGGTGTATTGATTGTCGGAGTAAATGCTTGCGCCCCAGGGCGTATGCAATACGCCCCTACAAGAAACAATGATTAGGGGTCATCAAATTTACCTCTTGGACAGGCGATCGCTCTCGGGCCCCTACAAGAAATAAGGATTTGGGGTCATTAAATTTACCACCTTGACAGGGCTAGGTTTCTAACCCTTACTGTACCAAATCCTGGGGCGATAAAAAAAAGATTTAGGTAGAAATAATTATGATGCTTCCCAACGAGTTTCCTCAAATTGCGCCCATTCCCCAAGATGTGGCTGAAAATTTAGAATCAGCGCAAGTTACTCGGCAATTTTATCACGAACTAGAATATCGTCAAGCCTTTGAGGGGTATTGCCAGTGGTACTACCAGACGGCAGAACGTCACCGCCAAGAGGTTCAAAAAATGCGGGGTGATATTAATATTCTCGGCTGGTTTACCCGACGAAAATCATAGAGGATGTTTTCAATTAGCAATTAGCAAGACCGCTAATTGCTAATCACTCAGCGGAGTTCACACCGAGTTAGTTGAGATGTTATTCAATGGCTTCTATCTCATCTTCGCGGAAATGGGCTTTAAACTTTTTGTCAAATTGAACGTAGACCGGCAGATTAGCACTGACGGGTCTTCCCTGCCATTCCGTAACAATGCCAATGACTTCGCCTTCGTGACCCTTGACATCGTAGGGTTGATTGCGATGTTCGGGACTGTGGTAAACGATAACCGACTTTGTGATGCGGACGCGATCGCCAACTTTCATAGATCTCTGTTAATTCTAATGTGCTCTTCTCTTGCCAACTGCACCGACCAAAAGTGCAGGGTTTCAGTATCTTATCAAACAGCGTTTCCCTTTGGTCCTTGGTCCTGGGTGGTTGGTCCTGGGTGGTTGGTCCTGGGTGGTTGGTCCTGGGTGGCTGGTCCTTGGTGGTCATTCATCCCAATGACAAATGACAAATGACCAATAACCCATGACCCATGACCCATGACATTGGGTGTTTTATTCTTGTTGTTGGAAGATTCTTTCCCGGAGTTGGGTGAGTCCTCCTGAGTCGATTTGCCACCAGGCGGCAAAACCGATCGCTGCACTGATTAGGGTGACAGCGACTAGGAGGGCAATGGTTTGGGCTAGAGTTAATCCGGTGCGATCGCCTTTGGACCGGCGGCGAGGACCCTCGGATGGGTCTTCGTCTTCATAAAGCAGGGCTTTAGATGCATCGGAAAGTTCATCCTCAGATAATCCCGTGGGTGGGAGTTGATTGGGGTCGAACAAGACCAGTTTTTCCGGGGAGATGCGGCAATAGCTGAGAACGACGGAAACGTTATCATGGCCGTTCTTTTCATTGGCAAGGTCTACCCACCATTGGGCCGCTGTTTCGACGGAAATTGCCCCGCTAAACAAGTCATGGGCGCAATCAGACCAAAACTGCTCGACGCGATCATTATCGCTTAATCCGTCGGAACAGAGGAGTAGCAACCCATCTTCTTCTAGGACAAAGCGCTGAATCTGGGGCCGCAATAAGTCCCCTTCCCGGGTTCCGAGGGCTTGGGTAAGCGCCCCTCCGTCCCGTCTTCGCACGGATTGGGAATAAGGGGCGCGACCGAGGCGGACCTCTCGGGAGGCGACATCATCATCTACGGTGAGTTGTTGACAATAGTTAGGAGTAATCCAGTAGGCGCGACTGTCCCCAATCTGAACGACATAGAGTTCATGGGCGTTGGCAAATTCTTGACCCTTGGGAGTGGTGACTTTCTGGGGGAGTTGCAGGGTCATGACTAGGGTGGTCCCCATGCGCTGGCGGGACGCCCGTCCTTGTTTGTCATTTTGGGCGGCGATCGTGTTGTTGACGACGCGCAGAATGGCCTCTAGTTGTTCGCTGACGACTTCGGGCATGGCGAGACCGGGTTCTTCGGCGATTTCCCGCATTAGGGCTTGGATGGGCAGTTTGAGGGCTTGGACGGCGAGTTGACTGGCGACTTCCCCCCCTTCATGTCCTCCGACACCATCACAGACTACGGCTAAGTGATTGAGGAGGGGATGGGTATGGGGTTTATCGGTTTGGGCGATGTCGTTGAGGGTGGGATAGCAGGAATCTTCGTTATGGTGGCGATTGGGTCCTGAGTCGCTGACTCCGGCGACGCGCAGACGGAGGGGGAGTTGGGCGGTGAGTTCGAGGAGGAGTTGGTTAACTTGGGGGGCGACTGCCTGGATGTCGGCATTGGGACGGCGCATTTGTTTGCCAATTTCTTGGAGGCGATCGCCGACTGGGGCGGCCACTTTTCCCGCCCAAGTTAACCAGTGATAGCCTAAATCTTGTAAATCCGGTTGGGTAATTAAACTGGCATCCCCATAGAGTTCTCGCAACCAGACTCGTGACCCCTGGACCCGGATATTATCGGCTTTGAGTAAGCTAGAGGCGACGCCTAATTCGAGTAAGGGCGTCCAGAGTTGCAGAATTTGCCATAACCAATAGACTTGGCGAACTGGGGGAGTCTGGGGCCAGAGTTCCAACATTCCCGGATAGAGGGTGGCGGTGTTGCCATCGACGGGGACATTATCGAGTAATAACAGATTGGGGGCGTTGGGTCCTTCGCCGAGGGGACAAAACCCATAGACCTCGGGAACATGAAGGCGATGGGGATATAATTTAAGGTAGGCCACAATCGCCTCGGGTAATGTCTCTGGAACGAAGGGGGCCAAGGCGGGTTGAGTATCGAGCCAAATTTGGGGACTCACCACCCGGTAGCGATCGCCGACGAGTTCGCCAATGGGATACCCGGCTGCTGCGGAACCCACCGCCCACAAGTAGCGATACAGCAAGGGGGTTTGACAAGCATCACAGAACCGATTTCCTACTAGGGTTTTCGGGCTGGGTACAGGTTGGATTCGGACAATAGAGTGGCTCAGAACTGCTCATAATCTCTGCGTGCAATGACAGTATGAAAAGAAGTCGATCGTTCCTGGCGATCGGTCCAAAGCCAGCCTACACTGGTTGTAGCTACTCCAAACAGCCTCGACAGCTACAGTGCCGCCCGTCGGGGAACGCCAATGGCGAGATTTTTGGGAGTGGATGGACCCGGGGTCGGTGGATTGGCGAGGAAGACCCCATTAATTTTATCCCGAACCCCGTCAAATCGGCGATCGCGACCGGAACAGAATCTAGTAATTTATCTTAACCTTGGAAGAAAACGCTATGGCACTTGACCCCATCTCTGCCATTCTCCTGTTTTTCAGCCAGCTTAATCCGGCAATTTTATGGTTAGCAGTTGGCATCATTCTCTGTGTGATGGAACTGGTTCTCCCTACTGCCTTTGTGGAATTTCTGCCCGGAGTCAGCGCCTTAATTGTGGCCGGACTCTCCTTATTTATCCCCAATTTTTTCATTCAGGTGGTCTTATGGGTGGGACTCTCTGCTGCCTTTATTCTGCTGTCTGGGCGGTTTTTGTCAAAACAAAAAGTACCCCGGTCCCTCGCTGAGGCACAGGAGGCGCAAACCTTAACCGCAATTCCTCCGGGAGAGGCAGGACGGGTGATCTACGATGGGAACTCTTGGCGGGCTAAATGTTCCGATCCCGAACAGGCGATCGCCCCCCATCAACCTGTCTTTGTCGTCGGACGTCAAGGGAATACTTTGATTGTCATTCCCGAGCATCTATTGCAGTCATAAATTCCGCCGAAATGAAAAGGCAGTGATTTTCAATTCGACTTGTAGCAATCAGGCAGAATGATTTAAAGGGTATTCGTTGATTTTACGGTTACCTTTGACCCTGATTTGATGTTTTCAATTTGAGTCCGCTTCAACGTTAACTTGGAGGTTTACGGTGGAACAATTCATCTTTATTATCTTTTTGGCTCTCGGGGGTTCTGCCCTAGCTGGTAGTGTCAAAATTATCAATCAAGGTAATGAAGCCTTGGTTGAAAGCTTGGGAAAATATAACGGCAGAAAGTTAGAACCGGGACTGAGGCTACTTACCCCATTTGTAGATAAAATCGTTTACAAAGGCACGATTCGCGAAAAAGTATTAGACATTCCCCCGCAGCAATGTATTACTCGGGATAATGTTTCCATTAGTGTGGATGCGGTGGTCTACTGGCGGATTATGGATATGGAAAAAGCCTACTACAAAGTAGAAAATCTCCAGTCTGCAATGGTGAACCTTGTCTTGACTCAAATCCGCTCAGAAATGGGTAAGCTAGAACTGGACCAAACCTTTACCGCCCGGTCCGAAATTAACGAAATTTTATTGCGAGAATTAGATGTTTCCACTGACCCCTGGGGGGTGAAAGTCACCCGGGTAGAATTGCGGGATATCGTCCCCTCTAAAGCGGTGCAAGATTCGATGGAATTGCAAATGGCCGCAGAACGTCGCAAACGGGCGGCAATTTTAACCTCTGAAGGGGAAAGAGAATCAGCGGTTAATAATGCCCGAGGTAAAGCAGAAGCGCAGGTTTTAGATGCGGAAGCTCGTCAAAAAGCAGTCATTCTTGATGCAGAAGCGCAACAAAAGACCATTGTTTTGAAAGCGCAAGCAGTCCGCCAAGAGCAAGTTTTGAAAGCGCAAGCGACTGCTGAAGCGCTGCAAATTATCGCGAAAACTCTCAAGACTGACCCAAATGCTCGGGAATCTTTACAGTTTTTAGTCGCTCAACAATACATGGAAATGGGGTTAAAAATTGGCGCGAGTGACAGCAGTAAAGTGATGTTTATGGACCCGCGTACGATTCCCGCTACCTTGGAAGGAATGCGATCGATTGTTAGCGACCAAGAACGGTAAGGAACGACTGAAGTCGTTACTACGAACTAAGAAAGATAACGACTGAAGTCGTTACTAAGAACTAAGAAAGATAACGACTGAAGTCGTTACTACGAACTAAGAAAGATAACGACTGAGGGGATTGCAAAATATAAATCCTTCAAACGTTCAACTGAAAGGAAGGTATCTGTAGGGGCGCAATGCTTGCGCCCTCCGGTGGGCGCAAGCATTGCGCCCCTACATTGACTACTCCATTGAGCAGTCACTGCAAACGAACGTTTTGGAGATTTTATTTTTTGGAGTTCCTTGAAGTCGTTACTACTACGAACTAAGAAAGATAACGACTGAAGTCGTTACTACGAAAACATCGGAAACTTAAAACTTGTGTAGGAAACCTAACTTTAACTAACAAACAAGCCCATATTATGGGAATAACCTCCTATGCTCGCCTCAGCCCACTTTTATTAAAATGTAGTTTGTTAGTGAGTGCTAAAGCTTCTTATGGAATGGGAGAAAAGGACATAGAAGTCTTGACGGGGGTCCAAGTTTCTCATAGTACATTACAACGTCAAGTTAATAAGTCAGAATTTGATTGGCCTTCAGCTAAACAAGCCGTAAGTGAAGTCAGCATTGATGGAGGTAAAGTTAGACTGCGTACTCCCTTTCAAGGCGCTCCTTGTGTCTGGAAAGATTATAAAGTAGGAAGAATGCAAGGAATTTACTATGGGGCGACCTTTCAAGACCCTCAAACTTTAACGGATTGGATTAATAGTCAAAAAACGACTAATCCACTCATCTGTTTAGGAGATGGGCATGACGGAATTTGGAATCTTTTTAAAGAAATAGGCAGCCCCGAACAACGTCAGGAAATTTTAGATTGGTTTCATCTTAAAGAAAATCTTTATAAAGTTAGGGGGTCAAAGAAGAACCTGAAAAAAATCGAAACTTTACATCTCCCATGTTTGTAGACTCTAACGACTTCAGTCGTTATCCCCAAGAGTTCAATTTACACCCCGCCATTTTGTTGCAGCAAATGACATTTATCGCAGAGGCCAAAAAACTCTAAGGTATGGTAAAATATCTTAAATCGGTGAGCCTTTTGTAGTTCCACTTCTAACTGATGAACCGGACATTCATCTAAGGGAATGGATACTCCACATTGTAAACAAGTCAGGTGGTGTCGGTCCTGCTTGAGGCAACTATAAAGGGACTCTCCATTTGCCAAAGTCCGCACCTGGACCAACCCTTCCAACTTCAACGCTTCCAAGGCGCGATAGACGGTGGCAAGACTGACGCTTTGGTTGCGATGGCGCAACTCGACATAAATATCCTGGGCCGAAATGGAATCGTTGAGGGTTTTGAGGAAATTGAGAATACGTTCTTGAGACCGGGTGCGTTTGACTGTCATGGGATTAGATTAACATCTACAGGGGTTCGTCTGGCCTACATTTCTGAAGTTAGACGAGGTTGAGGGGTTGAAAAAAGCCCGGGTGTCAGTTTGGGGATTAAAATAAAAGATGCTGTGGCATCTAATGGCATTATCACCAGAAGTTAGGGCGGATTGTTGTGACTTTAAAGAAATATCAGGCTCATATCTATGTTACTCTGCGGCCTTCGGTTTTGGATCCGGCAGGGACTGCTGTGGAGTCGGGACTGCAAAAAATGGGCGATCGCAATGTGGAAGGGGTCCGCATTGGCAAATATGTGGAATTGACGATAACTTCGGAATCCCCGGAAGCAGCAACGAAACAACTCGATCGCATCTGTGACCAACTTTTAGCCAATCCTGTGATTGAAAACTATCGGTTCGAGTTAGTTGAAGTGGCAACCATGATCAAGGCGGGGGCATAATACGGTGAAATTTGGAGTTGTAGTGTTTCCCGGTTCCAATTGCGATCGCGATGTGGCGTATGTCACCCAAGGGTTGCTTAATCGCCCCACTCGTTTAGTCTGGCATCAGGAAACGGATATCTCAGATTTGGATGTGGTGGTGTTACCCGGAGGGTTTAGCTACGGGGATTATTTGCGCTGTGGGGCGATCGCGCAATTTTCCCCTGTCATGCCAGAAATCATCAAACACGCCGAACAGGGTAAATTAGTCCTGGGAATTTGTAATGGGTTCCAAGTCTTAACCGAAGCGGGACTGCTACCGGGGGCCTTAATTAGAAATCGCGACTTGCACTTTATCTGCGATCGCGTCCCAATGAAGGTAGAAAATACCCGTCTCCCTTGGACTTCCAACTACCAATCCGGGGAAATCATCACCCTGCCGATCGCCCACGGGGAGGGCCGCTACTATGCCGATGCGGATACCCTCGCCCAACTGGAAGACAATGGACAGGTGGTGTTTCGCTATTGCAGTCCCCAAGGGGAAAGTAACTCAGACAGTAATCCCAATGGGTCCTTAAATCAGATTGCCGGAATCTGCAATTCCCAGGGGAATGTTTTAGGCATGATGCCCCATCCGGAACGGGCATCGGACCCCATGTTAGGGGATACCGATGGGATGAAATTGTTTGAAAGTGTTTTGAACTGCTGCGATCGCTGGAGTTCGATAACGCTTTGGAGTTAGGAGAGGACCTCTCCCCCCTTTCAAGAGTGGACCCCACCCTAACCCTCCCCTTGCCAAGGGGAGGGAACCGGAGAACGAACGATTGAAGCGGTGAGGTCCTCTTTTTCGGGTGTCGGTACTGTATCGGTCAGAAACCGGGTTTCTTGTGAAAATTTGCAGCAATTCGTGCTAAATCTAGGCCAAAAACCCGGTTTCTTGGCCCTTGGGTATCAAGACTATGCTGATGCTGTCAATTAGAAAAACAATTCCCACAATGCTACCAATGGAAATGGGATCTCAATTGCGATAAGCTAGGAGTGAATTTCCCGGAGACATGAATGGGGAAGGGGGTGCATTTGGACCGGGCGAAAAAATAGGATTGTAACGTCATGGTTATGGGGAAACGAATTCACAACTGATTCAATCGTGAAACGAACCCAGGGAAACCCAGTTGTTCAGACTAAAGAAGGGAGGGAGATCGTGAGGTCACCTAAATTAATGGGATGGGTGTTAGCGTTGTCTGTGATGATAACACCTCAGTTAGCCGTTGGACAATCGATTGAAGACCTTTCGCAACAGGGCAATACTGCATTTACTGCGGGAAATTATGCCCAAGCGGAACAGATTTGGCGTCAGATTGTGACGATGGATGCCAATAATTCAGCGGCTCATATTTGGCTCGGGTTATCCTTATTTTATCAGGATAAGGTGGAAGAGGCGATCGCCCAGTATCGACAAGCGTTGGCATTGGACCCGAATAATGCCAGTGCGTATAATAATTTGGGAAATGCCTACACCGATCGCGAACAATATGAGGAGGCGATCGCTGCCTATCAGCAAGCGTTACGTCTGAATCCGGACCAAGGGCAGACTTATTTTAATCTAGGGTTCGCCCTCACTGCGGTGAAGCGAGGGGATGAGGCACTCGATGCCTATCGTCGCGCAGTCGCACTTGATCCGAATGATGCGGAAGCGCAAGTAAAAATTGCTAATTTGCTGGTTCGGCAGAATAAGTTAGATGAGGCAGTTGCCGCTTATCGGACGGCGATCGGGCTAAATGCCAATGATGCGGAGGCACATCTGAATTTGGGGTTAGCTTTAGCGCGTCAGGATAAAGTAGATGAGGCGATCGCCGCCTATCGGCAAGCGTTAGAGATCAATCCCAATCTCGCCGAAGTGCATAATAATTTGGGGGTGATGTTGCGACGGCAGAACAAGTTGGAGGAAGCGACTGCCGCTTATGAACGGGCGATCGCCATCTCACCAAATCTCACTACCGCATATAATGGGTTAGCCGCAGTATATCGCGAACAGGGCAACCTCGACGAGGCAATTGCCACCTATCGCCGTGCGTTAACCCTCCCGGATCGACCGGCAAATCCAGCCAGTGCTCATACTTTAGCCTATAATGGCTTAGGGCTAACCCTGAAGCAACAAGGCAACATTGCTGAGGCGATCGAGCAATTCCAACGGGCGATCGAGCTTTCCCCTAACTACGCCCCAGCGCAATACAATCTCACTCAAGCCCAACAACAAGCAAATTAATTCAACCAAGGGACGCGGCATTGCCGCGTCTCTTTGCTTTGCCAAGAGTTCATCCCTAAAAAGGTATTTAATTGCCGAGAGCAGAACTAGCAATAATTGTTGAATTTTCTTTGTCTGATTTTTATATAAAATTGGGGAAAGGAAGGTCACGACGGGAGAAGAAGATGCCACAAATTAGTTAGGAATGCTGGATGGTAAATTATTGGGATGATTGAGAATACCTGAGATATTTTTCCCAGAGCAAACGGGATGAAACAGTTGCTACATAATGATTATAGCCTATCTTGTCACCCCTTCAGAGTTTACAGCAAAATCATCGCTCAAATTATAAACTGGGTCAAAAATCTGTAAGCTTTAATCTGAAATAATTGTAGCTTCTCTGTCACCTCTTCCGTCGGAAAACTCACCGATTTCTGAGATAAAAGTGGGATAGGGGGCGATTGATTTAGACCTCGGTTTACTGCGTCGTCCTAACCAAAATGCAATACCTGCGATCGCCCCTCCTAGCGGTAGCCATCCCCACTGCATTAACCCTGCGGCATTCATCTGGGTTGCCTCAGTTTCTTCCGGGTGATCGGGGCTGCTATTACTGCCACCTCGGAGGGATTGGGCGTAGAGTTGCATCGCCCCTTCGGTGACAATGCGATCGCCTGCAAATAATCCCCCCTTGACTTCAATTCGCTCTCCAAATTGTTGTCCGAGTGTCACCTCAACCGGCTGAAATTGTTGTCCATTTTGGACATAAACCACCGGCAAATTATTAACCTCGACAATGGCACTTGCCGGAATACTGGTCACCCCTTCGCTGGTTCTATCCGTAGCAATTTCTAACTCAGCAAACATTCCCGGTTTTAATTCTCCCCCGACATTATCGACTTCCGCCCTCACGGGAATTACTCGGCTTTCCCCTTGGACATCGGAAGCGATATAATCAATTCTTCCAGTAAAGACGCGATTGGGAAAACTGGCGACTCTGATATTGACTTGTTGTCCGATTTGGACTTGTTGTAAATCTTTTTCATAGAGATTGGCAGTTGCCCCTACCCGCGCCTGATTTTGGATTTTCATTAAAGTCGTTCCGGCTGACTCTACCGATTGACCCGGTGTAATTTCTCGGTGAGCCACTACGCCGGTAATTGGAGAAGACATTTGCCTAAGTTGGTCTGGTTATCTGGATCAGCATTTGTGAGTCTATTTAGCTTTTTTTCCACCTTTTCCATTTCTTTTTTCGTCAACTTTACTCCAGTTGGATAGGTTTGAGTAACCAACTCAACTTGGGGATTTTTTCCTTCCATGTCATAGTTTTTGCAAATTTTAAAGCCGTCATAACTTCTTCAATAAGACTGCCATTCCAATGATGTTCTAAGGCGGCCCAAGTTCGCTCTATGGGATTATATTTACTGTGATAAGGAGGTAGTGGCTAGACGCACGTTGATTTTATGGCGCTGATAAAATCTACAACTCGCTTCATAAATTGAGTTCGCCGGGAATGATTCTCCGGCCCGTTATCTTGTTTGATTTAAGAGTTTTACAGTCCGGAAATTTGTGCTTAACTTTTGTCCAAAAAGAGTCTAATGTATCTACAATAAAATCACTCGTCACTTTGGATTCTGTCACATATAGAAACAAATCTTTCCATTCTGGTATCAAAATTCCGTAGGGAGTTAGTCGGCCTGATGGCTTAAAATCATATTGCAAGTGATGTTGGTACGCGGTTTTTCCCCCTCGTGAAAACGGGCCAATGTCAACGGCAGCCTTGGCATCCATTGAGATTTCCAAGGTGGTAGGGTCCTGGCCGCCTCATCAGTTACTCTCTTCATTTGTTCAAAAATTTCATCAGTCTCGGGAATTTTTTTTTGAGGTTTAGACTTGGTGACTTTCTGAGGATAATACCCTAACTCATTCAATTTTATCCGGATTGTTTCTGTGCAAGTGAGAATTTACGGTAACGCTTCCCTGTTCATCCGGCGTAATATTTAACTGATTGAGGCGAGTTTGATAGGTGCGACTGCTCAAGTTGACTTGAGATTTAGCGGCTTTTAATTCCGCATCCGCTCGTTTTAATTCCGCTTCTGCTGCAATCACCCCTTGACGACTTTTCGCCCGAGTCAGTTGCCCTCGTGCTTCGGCTAATAAATCTTCCGATTCCCGCAAATCTCGTAAGGGTAAATCCGCTTCAGCCCGTTTCACCTCGGCTTGGGCTTCTAGTTGTCCTAATCGACTTTGAGCGCGGGCTAATTCGGTTTGCGATCGCGCTAATAGTTCTTCAGATTCCCGCAAGTCTCTTAAGGGTAAATCGATTTCGGCGCGTTTCACTTCGGATTCGGCTTCCAGTTGCCCTAACCGACTTTCAGCGCGTTTTAATGCAGATTTTGCCGCTGCAAATTGGGCTTCAGAATCCAGCATTTGACGGCGGGGAATTGCCCCTTGTTCGACTAATTCCCGATCCCGTTCAAACCGTTCCTGGGCAACCCCTAATTCAGTTTCCGCTTGGGCAATTTCGGCTTCTGCGAGTTCCATTTGGCGCTGATAGTTTTCTCGGGCAACAGAAAGCACTGCGCCTTCTTCTACTAACTGGCGATCGCGTTCATAGCGAGACTGAGCAATTTCTACTTGTTTCTGCGCTGCGGCAATTTCCGATTCCGCTAATTCCACTTGGCGACGATACCCTTCTTCTGCGGCGGTTAATACTCCTCGTTCATCCACCAAATTCTGGTCCCGTTCATAGCGAGATTGCGCCGTTGCCACTTGCTGTTCTGCTTGGGCAATTTCTGCATCAGCAATGGTTACTTGTCGTTGATAATTTTGTTGGGCTAATTGCCAATTTGCCTCAGCTTGCTTGAGATTAGATTCGGCTTCTGCCTCTTTTTGGAGTGCATCGACTCGCAAGGCTGCTAATTCTGGGCTTGACAAAATTGCTACGGCTTCTCCCGCTTGAACCGCATCTCCGGGTTGCACTAATAATTGAATAATTTTCCCGGCAATGGGTGCAGTTACCTCTACGGTTTCATTGGGTAACGTTTCAATTTGTCCCGTGACTTTGATTCCGACTTCCATTACCCCTTGTTGCACGGGTTCAACTATAATTCCCATGCGTTCGAGAGTTTGAGAATCGACTTCAATTCCCCCTGTTGGTGCGTGAGTGGCATCGCCACCGCCTTCAAACTCGTTCCCATGTCCAGGATGCGCTAAAACTGCCGCAGGTGTCATCACGAGCAGAATAACAGCCAATAAGGGTGGGGTTAGGTTAGAGTAATTAGGCGATCGCATAAGTCGAAGGATCTACAATGGTGAATGATATCTCACTCACCCAGCTTGACAGGGAAAAATGAAATGGGAATGAAATCTTAGGCGATCGCCTGATCAATCCTGCTGTGGGAGGATTCGGCATCTGTAGCGATCGCCGCTAAACTTGTGAAAATTCATACTCATGTGCATGAGAGCAAGATTGTGCTAAAGCGCAACTAGAAACCCGAAACTCTAACACCTAAAAAGGAGTCCAGATGACCCATCACCATCATAACCATACCCACCCGAACAATACAACCAGTAACATAAAAATTGCCTTTTTGCTGAATTTAGGCTTTACCATTTTTGAACTGATTGGCGGTTTTTGGACCAATAGCCTTGCGATTATGTCAGACGCCCTCCACGATTTAGGGGATAGCTTTTCCTTGGGTTTATCCTGGTATCTAGAAAAATATTCCCAGCGAGGCAGAACCCATAAATATTCTTATGGATATCGTCGGTTCTCCTTACTCGGTGCGGCAATTAATGGAATCGTGTTAAGCATGGGGTCGCTAATTATCTTGTCCGAAGCGATTCCGAGACTGTTTAATCCCCAACCTGCCGACGCTCAAGGCATGGTTTTTTTTGCCATTGTCGGCGTCATCGTTAATGGAATGGCGGTTTTGCGGTTACGAGGCAGTCAAGGCATGAGTGCACGGGTGGTTTCCTGGCATCTACTCGAAGATGTCCTCGGTTGGATTGCTGTCTTAATTGTCAGTATCGTGCTGTTGTTTTCTAACCTTTACGTCCTCGACCCGTTGCTGTCTATTGGAATTACTCTGTACGTCCTCTACAATGCCCTGCGAAATTTAAAATTAACCGTAGAAATTTTTCTCCAAGCTACCCCATCTAATGTTAATATTAGTGAAATAGAAGCGCAAATTCGCGAAATTGAGCGAGTCAAATCCACCCATCACACTCATGTTTGGTCACAAGAAGGAGAAAATAATGTGATGACGACTCATGTAGTGGTGGATGAAAATGCAACAAAAGCAGAAATTTTGGAGGTAAAAAGGCGGGTAAAAGATATTGCCACTCCAATCGCTTTAGACCATATAACGGTAGAGATTGAATATGAAAATGAAGAATGCCATATCAGAGAGGATGAGGAGTCTCATCATTAGTTACTCCAACATCGGCAATCGTACCGTAAACAAACTGCCTTTATTGAATTCGCTGTGGACTTGGATGCTGCCGTGATGCGCCTCAGCGATCGCCTTAGCAATAGCGAGTCCCAAACCCGAACCTCCAGTATGGCGGGCGCGGTCACTATTAACTCGATAAAAACGGTCAAAAATTCGGTTTAAATCTTGAGGATGAATTCCCATACCCGTATCTTTAACCTGAATAATGGCATGGCGATCGCTGGCATCTAAAATCAGAGTAACTTCCCCTCCGGCAGGAGTATATTGAATGCCGTTACTGACTAAATTAAACAGAAGTCGATAGAGTTCTTCTTCATTCCCTTTCACCCGGACCGCTTGCTGGACTCGAACCTCGGTGGTGAGCTTCACTTCCGAGGCGATCGCCAAGACTGCAATTTCTTCTTCCACATCGCTAATTAGATCATTGAGACAGCAATGGGAGGGTTTGACGGGGAGTTCTTGTTGGTCCATTCGTGATAATAATAACAAATCATTCACGAGTTGAGAGAGGCGTAAATTTTGGCGATCTACCGTTTTCAAGGTATCCAGAATCTCTTCAAAATTGGGGTTATCAACTCTTAAATTTGATTCAACTGTGGCTCGAATTGCAGCTAACGGCGTTCGTAATTCATGAGCAGCATCGGCGGTAAATTGTTGAATTTGACGATAGGACTGATAAATAGGCTGCATGGCAACTCCCGCCAATCCCCAACTGGCAGTTCCAACCCCTAATAAAGCAATCGGAAATCCGATTAACATGATCACTTGAACTGCCTTTAAATAGTCATCAAATTCTTTCAAACTTCTCCCCACTTGCAGGCTGCCCCAATCTCGGCCATCTTCCGTATGCAACACGACAGAAATTTGATGAAATCGCGTCCCTTGGCTGTCGGTTAAAGTTTGCCATGTTTCTGCACTTTCTATCCCGGGTAATCCATCGGCACTGATTCCCGCTACGGCGATTAAATTGCCGGTTAAATCCAGTAATCTGACGTAATAATACCCTTGATGAAGCGCCCCGATCGCGTGTCGTTCCCGATTGAATTCTCGGTTCCAACATTGCTCATTTTGCGTACATAAATCCGGCAATAATCGGCCCACTTCCGGTTCTAATTGTGCCGGTTCTTGCAATACAGGTTCTAAACTATCATGAAGGGTTCCCGCAACAGATTCTAATTCGCGATCAAGCGTCATCCAATGGGCATGGGCGATCGCCTCATACATTCCCCATCCACATAATCCCAAAATCACCCCCATGACTCCCGCATACCAACAAGCCAGTTGTAAGCGAGTTTTTTGAAAAAGTTGATTGTGATTCACGCGGTTTTATTCCCCTTTGGTTTATTCTTCAGCTTTGAAGCGATATCCCAATCCATAAACCGTTTCTATCAGGCGATCGTAACCCTGTTCTGCCAGTTTGCGGCGCAGCAGGCGCATTTGGGCAGCGACTACATTGCTACCGGGTTCTGACCCCAATTCCCACAGCCGATCCAAAATGCGATCGCGGGTAATAATTTGCTGGGGATGACGCATCAAATATTCTAACAACTGAAACTCTTTATTAGTCATAGAAATAGCGACAGGTTCCCCGGTTTTTTGATGGCAATAGAGGGTACGGGTGCCGTAATCCAGAGTCAGATTTCCCACCCGAATCTGCTGGGGTTGCAATTGAGGCGATCGCCGCTGTAATGCCCTCAACCTTGCCAATAATTCCGCCATCCCAAACGGTTTAACTAAATAATCATCCGCACCAGCATCTAACCCAGCCACTTTATCTTCCATACTATCTTTTGCAGTTAGCATCAGTACAGGTAAAGCACTGCCCGAAGCCCGCAGGCGCTTACACAGTTCTATCCCTGATAATGCCGGTAATAACCAATCAAATATTGCCAGGGTATAGGGGGTTTCTACAGGTTGCAAGCTATAACTCTCAATATAATCATAACCCTCTTTCCCATCCTTAGCCCAGTCTACCACGTAAGCTTCCCGCTCTAGGGTCCGTTTAATCGCTGCCCCTAAATCGGGTTCATCTTCTACTAAGAGTACCTTCATATTGACCAACCGTTCTCTATTCCTCTCCATGATACTATAACCCTGGGATATTCAGTTATGCAAAGCTATTTAAAATTGTTATATTGAGCAACAATTAATAAATAATCGCTCTCTCTGTATTTCATAAATATAAGTTTTTATTCTTGATTTCTTCAAATCATACCCCTACAAATTAAATGATTTTTATCCCGGGTTTCCTTGAACAAATATTTTGCAGGGTATAACCTGAAAGTGAAACTGAGATGAAATTGGCATCCGCCAGAAGAGATAGAACTTTATCCACTCTTTAGATAGAGGATATTGCCACCCTGCACCGATAATGTAGAGGCTAGAACTTCATCGGAAACAAAGGAGGAAAATTTTCATGCCTCATGAAATTAATCAATCTAGTATAGATGCGATCGTGAATTGTGCTATTCATTGCGAGCATTGTGCCGACGAATGTATTGGCAATATGCCTGATTGCGCTCGCTTATGCCGAGATTGCTCTCAAATGTGCTGGACCATTGCCGGTTTCATGAGTCGAGGTTCTCACTTCATTGAACAAGTCTCTCGCGCCTGCATTGATATCTGCGAAGCTTGTGCGAAAGAATGTGAAACCAATGACAACCCACATTGTCAAAAGTGTGCGGAAGCCTGTCGTCAATCCCTGGACGTATTCAAGAAGGTTTCAAGCGTTGCCGCTGGTCGATAATAGCCCTCTGTCTATAATCCAAAATACACAGCAAGACAGCTTTTCGGAGATCTCGCTGTGTATTTTGGATCGGTTGTGCGTTTGGCTTCCCGACACTGAGTCTCCTTCACGGTGCAATTCCTGGGAAAACCCTAATCTTTGTTTGAGGGATTCCTTCCTCACCGTTCTAGGGGAGTTGAGGGAAGAGTGTAGGCCAGAACCTCTCTGGTAGTTTATACTTAATATGAAAGGTTTTTGAAGGCGTTAATACAGACTCCATTTTACCCTCTCTACTTCGGTTCAGATCAGGAAAAAGAAGGCACGGAAGTTCCAATTTAGATTATAACTCAAGATAGCAAAAAAAACATAAAAACCCTGAAACAATTGCTCTGTATAGAAACTTGCTCATGGAGAAAGCCCTTTTGTGTAATCAATCTTATCTTGAGAATCGGTTATAGGAACTAGAAGAAATTCTAATTAGGGAAAGGGCTGAAAATTTACGGTTTTGTCTACACTGGCGCTTATAATTAAATCCACTATCTAATCAGCTTCAGTCGGGAGAGTTTTATGGTGCTATCAAACTGGTTTGAATTTATCCTTTTGACCTTATTTAATGCAACGATTTGTGTATTATTGCCTAGAGTTCTCACCTTAAATTGGTCCCAGATTTTCAGTCAACTGAAGGGACAAAGTAAACGACTCCCCAACATGACCGGGGAAGATGTTGCGAATCCGGGATTAGTCTCGTCATTAAAACCCACATCCTTGCATAATCAGGTGCAGTGATGATACTTTGATGAAAATTGGCCAATGGGGAACGCTTCAGGTTTTTTAGACTCGGTTATTTCTAGTCCGAGGCGCGATCGCTTCTATTTAATAGCGAGATGGCAATTTTGACTAACGGATTCCAATCCGGTAGAATCGATTTGGTTTGATGCCACGCCCTGTACCGTCAACGCCTCATCCATTCTAGGATTTAAACCCTGAAGCCATCCCCTAGACCCTGGCGCATTCAATCTGAAAAAATCAGTAAATTTTACTCAGTCAATGAGACAATTTTGAGACCCCAAACTTGGAAAATTAGCATAAAATAGAGAACAGGAGAATTTTTCACCAAAGCGTTCGATGTTCATTGAACGCTTTATTCTCATGCAAGGAACCTACCAGGTGCTGTGCGATCGCAGATGACCCAAACTAGGAGGTATTATGGACGACAAGAAACCACAGTCAGAACCTCTGCGACGATTTATTTCCCCTGAACAGTTGGGTTTGGTGGCATTTGTGATTTTATTTTGGGCGATCGTCCTTCATTACACCTTGCAGCAATTTTGGCAGAGTCAGGATGATTGTCCGGTGATTGTCCAGCAGTCCAGCGCATCGGTCCGCAATATTGAAGGATGTGTTGAGGAGTAATGGTGCGATCGCCTGTTCTGGAATGTGGCAGTTCGGGAAATGCACAAGTCCATCGGCAAGGGTTGACTCGCATGGGGGATTAAACCTGATAAAATTGCCCCCAAAATATCTGGATCCAGCAACCAATTCAGAGAGTGACACGGGAGTATCCCCAAGAAATTAGCAAGCATTTTAGGGTGGGATTGTCGCGTTCAACCGAGATCCCATGTTCAGTTTTTTAAACAACCTCTTTGCTCCCCATCCCGCCCGAGTCAAAGAATATCAAGACCCCAACTTAAAATATACTCTCGGCAAACCCGGAGAAATTGGCATTGTGGATGAGATGATTAGAGGCCCCTATATAGACGGGAGAGTCCATTTTAGAGGCAGTTATTGGCCTGCGAGGTGCGATCGCGAAATTGTGATCGGACCCGGAGAACCTGTTCGCATTGTCGGCATTCACTGTATTACCTTATTAGTCCAACCTGTGGGAGTTTTTGAAGAACCCGGTTAATCCCGGGCGATCGCAATTTTGGCGAATCCTCGAACCTCTGAGTCTCAGGCATTGGGACTATTCCGAGTCACCGTCTTCTTGAGCTGATCCCTTCTTTACCCTTCAGTTCTACAAACCCCCGGGGAGGATTCTGAGGGATGGTGAATGGCAACCTGCCTCTATCCAGATTCGTCAATGGATCAGGAGGCAGGCGATCGCTTATGCTGGAAGTAGACTGAATCAACCGGCCTTAAACAGTCCAGGAGTCTTGAAAATATCAAGGTCTTTGGTTGAGTCGTAAAAGATATCAGACAGGACTGACGCCGGATGTTTTAAGAGGTCACCCCATCTGTAGAGAGGGCAGTATATCAATTGCCCAGATGATCAGACAAGGGAATATCTCAGTCCTGGAAGCATTGCGATCGCGGTTAAAATACCTGAGATCAATTCCAATCTATCAGTCCTGTTTGTTCAAACATTCCTCACATTGATTATGTTCAACTTTTACGCTTGGATTTCTCATCGAGTTAATCGTCGCTGGATTTACCCGATCATTTCTGCGATTATGGCGATCGCCTTAGTCGTCAGTTCATCCTATCCTAGTTCGGCATTTAACCCCCGGAGGTTAATTGGGCCGGGAATTGAGGTACTCCAGCTTAGTACCATGTCCGATGCCCAGGAAGTTGCACTGGGTGAACAAATCAACCAACAAATTCTCAGTCGTCAATTTAGGCGATATGGAAATACTCAAATTAATAACTACGTTAGGGAATTAGGCGAGCAGTTAGCAGCGCAAAGCGATCGGCCCAATCTTCCCTACACCTTCCAGGTTGTTGAGGATGACAGCATTAATGCCTTTGCCACAATGGGCGGGTTTGTTTACGTGACCACAGGTCTTTTGAAAGCGGTGGATAACGAAGCTCAATTAGCGGGGGTGATGAGTCATGAAATAGGCCATATTGTCCATAAACATTCCATTCGGCAAATGCGCGAAGTGATCATTGCCAGAGGGTTAGCAGGTGCTGCCGGTGTCGATAACAATATTGCGGTACAACTCGGAGTAGAATTAGCCCTCCGTTTGCCTCGGAGTCGTCAACATGAATATGAGGCCGATCGCGGGGCTTTAGGCATTCTCATGGATGCCGGTTACTCCCCTCGGGGTCTTGTTCAATTTTTTGAAAAACTCCTCGACAAACCCTCTCCACCGACCTTTTTAAGTACCCATCCCGCCAGTAGCGATCGCATTGCCGCCCTGGAACAAATGATTCCCCCGGGTCAGGCGAATCAAGGAATGGGTTTAGATGAAGCAGCCTACCGAAACAGAATCCGTCCCCTGTTATAATCCCTCAACCATTTTTCTTTAAATTCACATTAACCGGGTTATAAAGCCCGGTTTTTTCTAAAAAAAACCTTGTCTGAATTTAATTAAGCCCTTACGGGTCTCCCTTCATTTCATCAATCTCCCCTAAGCTAATTAATACCCCACTAATTGGAATTGCTAAAAATATTCCCATCAATCCTGCCACTCTAGCTCCAATCAATAAAGCTAGAAACATAATAACCGGATTGACATTGATAGAATCCTTCATAATTCGGGGCATCAGTAAATTTTCTTCAACCTGCTGAAGCAGAATACAGCTTACCAACACCTTGATACTCAGCCAAATTCCTTGAGGTAATAAAATCATAGAAATTAAACCAATTCCTAAAGTTGCCCCAATTCCCGGAATTAAATCAAACAATCCTCCGACTGCTGCCAAGATTAAAGCATAAGGAATACCAAGGATAACAAACACCACAAAACAAGAGACTGCAAAAAATACGGATAAGATTAACCGGCCCCAAAAAAATCCCAGAAAATTTTTCTGAATAGCCAGGGTAACGTCACTTCGCCAATGAGAGGGAAATAGTTTGAGAAACAAATCCCAGATTTGTTTGCCATCTAAAAGCATGAAAAAGGCAACTACTGCGATTAAAATTAAATCTACCAAGTTAGATAATATTTTTTGAACCGTCATTAACCCCACCCCAATTCCCGCCAAAGCTTCCTCTCGCAGATGGTTTTCAATTGCTGTTAAATCTAAGGCTAAATTCCGGCGAGCTAATATTTCTTGAATATAGTCTAATAAATCTAAAAGACCCTGTAAGAGTTCAGGAGATTGTTCCAGAAGTTGTTGAGCTTGGGATAAAACAGATACCCCTAGGGTAATAGTGAGTCCCCCAAAGATGAGAAGACTGGTTAGAAAAACTATAATAACTGCAAGATTATGGGGAACCCATCGCTGAATCCATTTTACAGGGTAATTCAGCAAAAAAGCTAAAATAGCTGCGAAAATAAAAATGACGATAACAGTTTCAAAATATTCTAATACTTGAAGAATCGCCCACCCAAAAGCGAATAAGAGCAAGTATCGTAAAAGTTTATAATTATTTAATTGCGACCAAATATTTTGCCGGGACGGTTTGTTCATTGTTTTAGGAGAGATTTTAAGTTGAGAAAGTAGAAGGGTCAACCATTCGGTTAACTTAAATTAATGAAAATATAGGTAGCCAACCCTCAATGGGTTGTATTTTCCATCTTTTTACCTACTTTAAATAATTAAACCTATTGTCCGAGGTGACGAGGACCGCGACTACTTCAGGAGAGCGATCGGGGGTTTCTAATTGATGTTATCGAATTTTCGGCAAATTGAGAGTCCATTACAGCATCGTCCATTACAGGATCACTGAAGGGATGGGAGGACTAGAGAGAAGCATTCCCGGTAGGGGGTGGGTCCAGTCGGGTGAAAAACCCGGTTTCTGAACCCAACCTGTGGCAATTTGGCACAAATTTTGGCTAGAAACCCGGTTTCTTGTCCTTAAAGGTAAAACCTTACAATGTCCTAATTGTCGTATGCATTCATCGGTTCATTTATTTTAAGACGCAAAGGGGTCAAAGGGTGAGGACTAGGGACAAATAGCCCCTTGTTTGGGGTGAATGGATACTACGGCATCTTGTAGAGAGAGTTTGCGGACTTTGCCTTTGAAGAGGTTGACTTGGTAAACTTGGCGGTGGGTGAGGTCGAAGGCGGATAACCAGCCACTCATGGGGTGATAAGCGCCGGTATCAATATCCAGCCAACCGTTCCCTTTGGCGAGTTGTCCGGGTTTGAGTCCTTTAAAGGTAAAGGTGATGGTATGACCGACTACGATGAGTTTATTGGGAAAGTAGGGCTTGCGAATATTGTGGAAGGGTGCGCGAATCCAGCAAAAGTCTTCGGCACCTTGATCCTGAATCGGCAGATCGGGATGAACCCCGGCATGAACTAACCAGGCATCGCCTAAATCTACATAGAGGGGAAGGGTTTGCATCCAGGCGACATCCTCTAATAGGGCTTCGCTGGGATGGGAGTAGAGTTTGGGATAGCTGGTTAAGGTATTTTGTCCCCCACTGTAGCGCCAAGCTTGGAGTGCGGGTTGATTGACTTTGCCGTTACCGCAGGCGGTGATGAGAAGATGTTCGTGGTTACCAAGGAGGCAGGTAAATTGATTGTCCCGGACTAATTTAACCACGGAGGCACTATCGGGACCGCGATCGATTAAGTCGCCGAGGAAGTACAGGCGATCGTCGGCGGTGGGGGCGATCGCATCTAGGAGTTTCACGAGTGCGTCATAATGACCGTGGACATCCCCGATCGCAATGCGTCGGGAGTTAATTTTGCTCATGGAGTTGCCTGGGTAAACAAGCTGGGCTATTCATGCTGGGGTAAAGAAAACGACGCCAGTGCGTTCCTATCTATCAATTCAGACTCGGACGCACTGGAGTCCTGTTCCTACTTATTCCCCGATTATTGGCTTAATGCCCGTAAAAAGCGCTTCATATTCGTCATTAAGCCCGGTTTTTTCGGGGCTGTTAAAGACTTGTTGGTGCCTTCATCCGTCGATTCTTCCGCCGTACCCGTCGCTTGGGTAATTAAGCGTTCTAAGTCGTCACCGACGGGTTTGGCGGCTGTTTCTGAAATGA
Source organism: uncultured cyanobacterium (assembly GCA_963821735.1). Classification (GTDB taxonomy): domain Bacteria; phylum Cyanobacteriota; class Cyanobacteriia; order Cyanobacteriales; family Laspinemataceae; genus Laspinema. The sequence goes on along the minus strand of CAWGFK010000055.1, from coordinate 458,189 downwards.
GTTCGTAGGTGTCCCCCTTTTCCAGCCAGACTTGCCAGGGACTGGGATAGCAGCGAAACACCGCATATCCTTGATTCGGTTGGATGTAGTAGCAAGATTCAATGGTGGAAAGAAATCGTTCCCGCAGTTGTCTTCCCGCCAAACCAATGCCAATAATGGCGACATTTTCCAACTTCGGCAGGAGAATCACCGTAGGGCGATCGCCTGCTTGTTCGCACATTTTCTCTAGGGTATTGACTTCCACTGCCGAAGGTTCCACAAACAGAAATCCTTCGTCTTCCGGTTGGATTTGACCTTTGGGTTCACTCAATCCGCGAATGATATAGGGCCTCTCTCCCCAATCCCGACGGGCTAAAGCAGCGGCACCGGCATCGGGAAAGTACACTTTAAAGCGATCGCCAAACAACTCCTCGAAGAGGGGGAGAAATTCTTCGGCGATCGGTTGGATTTTCAATTCCGGAATCCCGATTTCGACTTGCACCAGTCGATATCCATCCTCTAGGGCCGCTTTGGTGGCTGTTTTCGCTTGGGCGATCGCCTCATCTAAATCTTTTGGTAGTTCAGGCATTAATCTCTAATTGTCAACGGGTTTATTGTTACGCTTCAGGGTCCGACAGAATCACGTAAAACTCCTGGGAGGGTTGGAAGCTCCGTGATTGATCACGGAGAGGAAAACCGACTCAAGCGGATGACCGCCGCCAGCACCCCCTTGCGGGGTGGAGAGGTATGGTTGCCCCTCCACGGAGCTATGGTTGGCTCCGACTCCCTTGCGGGGTCATGTTTGCTTCGCCAATGTTCAGAGTCGGTACTATCCAAATCGCACGTCCTTAACCCCTTAGGGATGTTTAACGATTCGGTTCTAGAGCCGGGAACTAGCACGCATTCCCGGGTAGGAACTTTAACTCTTGCTCTGAACGTAGCCAGTTAAGGCTTAAGCTGGTCAGCTACCTGAAGTGGAGGCACGAAGCCCCCATGCTTCAGCCGGGGGTGCTGACGGGTTCTTCTATCTAGGCGATCAGTACAGTCATGGCAAGACAAACCGGGGTCTTTCACAAAATTTCTGCGGTATTTGCCCCCAATTGAGACAAAACCCCCGGTTTCGGGTCCCGAGAACTTCATCCTGTACCGATGCCCCAGTCCCCCTCATTGTAAATCGAATCGGCTTTGATTCCCCTTTCTCTCCCTTGCCTTCCTTCCCTTCCGGTCCCCTCCCCTTGGCAAGGGGAGGGTTAGGGTGGGGTCCACCCCCAACTTACAACAACAGTCCAGCGATGCAAGCCGTCATAAAACAAGCGATGGAACCCGCCAACATTGCCCTAACGCCTAATCGGGCTAAATCTCCTTGCCGATTGGGTGCGATCGCGCTGATACCGCCAATTTGAATGGCGATCGACCCCAAGTTAGAAAATCCACATAACGCATAAGTGGCAATCACCACGGAACGGGGAGAAATTGCCTGATTTTCAATCAATTGTTTTAAATCCAGATAGGCAATAAACTCATTCAAAATTGTCTTTTTCCCCAGCAGCATTCCCACCGCTTCCACATCCGCCCAGGGAACTCCCATCAACCAGGCAACCGGGGCCATTAAATAGGATAAAATCAACTCAAAAGACAAAGAAGGAATTCCCACCCAACTCCCCATCCATCCCAACCCCGCATTCAACAACGCCACTAATCCTAAAAAAGCAATCAACATCGCTGCCACATTTAAGGCTAATTTTAACCCTTCAATTGCCCCGGAAGTGATGGCATCAATGGCATTAACATAAGGACTTTCTCGGTTGATTTCGATTTGACCGGCTGTGGAAGATTTTTCGGTTTCAGGATACAATAACTTAGAAATCGCCAAGGATGCCGGTGCAGACATCACCGAAGCGGATAACAAATGTTCTACCGGAATTCCAAAAGAGATATAGGCCGCTAATACACCGCCAGCAATGGTGGCAAATCCTCCAGTCATCACCGCATGAAGTTCAGAATTAGTCATAGCAGCAATATAGGGTTTAATCAGCAGCGGGGCTTCCACTTGTCCGACAAAAATATTCGCCGCAGAAGAGAGGGATTCGGCCCCGGAAGTTTTCATGGTTCGCATCATTACCCAAGCAATACCCTGGACAACCCGCTGTAAAATTCCGTAGTGATAAAGCAGGGTAATGCAGGCAGAAAAAAAGATGATGGTAGGCAAAATTTTAAAAGCAAAAAAATGCTCTTTGAAGTTTTCGCCAAAGACAAAAATAGCCCCCACATCGGCAAAATTCAGAAAGTCATTGACCCGATCGCCTAAAAACTTAAATAAGGCGAAACCCGGGGTCGTCCTGGAGAATAAACAGCGCAAAAAACAGTTGTAACCCAATTCCCCAAAGGACCGTTCGCCACCGGATGGCTTGGCGGTTGACCGAGAAAGCATAAGCGATTGCCCACAAATGTAATTAATCCCAACAGAGAAATTAAGCGTTCCATGACCTTCCCCCCCCAAAGCGCCAGAATAGTCAAATCATATCAAGTTAGCTGGACAAAAGCGATCGCCAGAAATCGTGATCCCCAAAACCCTCCTGGATCACGGAAGGGGATGGGTAGATTTTGTCAAGCGGTCTATTATAGGAATATTCTTTATCTCTTCAAGAGAGAAGCCTATGAAGCGTCGAGATTTTTTAAGCTGGGTTGGTGTCGGTGGGATTGCCAGTTTTTTGCCAATGGCGATCGCTGCCTGTACTCCCTCGGGAGAATCCACAACGGAAGTATCCACTACCCCAGGTAACTTTGAGCCAGTCGGGAGCGTCTCCGAATTAGAGACTCAGGGTCAAATTCTGAAGGAAAATTTTGAAAATGGAGCCATTTCTGTAACCCGCAATCCAGAAAATTCTGAACTCCTTTATGCCGTGAATCCGACTTGTACTCATAAAGGCTGTCTGGTAGATTGGAACGCCGGAGAACGCAAGTACATCTGTCCCTGTCATGGTAGCGAATATTCTCCCGATGGCACCGTTCTCAAAGGTCCAGCTGAAGAAAATCTCCCACCCTATTTAGTCAAAATAGAAGGAGATCAGGTGTTAGTCCAAGAGATTTAAACCCTAACTCTACTACAACTCTAACGCCGATTCATTGCACCCTTTGATCGCAAAATTGAGGAAAACAACTCTTTCCTCAAAAGCGATCGCCCTGCCTAAAAATTTCCTCTGTATTCATCCCGACTTTGGACCAGAGGATCCGTATAGCGTCCATGCCTACCTTATGAGTTAGGAGAACAGGGATGCACCTCCAGTTTTTAGGCAGGGTTAGCCTATTTTTATTCTTTTTTTCGCTACCCGCCCTCATGCAACCGTTAGATCCAGCCAGTTGTTCTACCGCGAGTCTGAATCCATTCATTCCCGATTCGGCCCGGGACAAGCTTGCTGAATCTATCCTCAATGCCGCCAAAAATAGTGCCAAGACTACCCAAGCGGCGATGTTTGTCCGGCCAGACCAACCCCAGGGCGATCGCCGGGATGCTACAGATTTAAGTGCGATCTCCATTGCCCACTTCCATCGAGGCTACTTGTCGCCCGTAATCCCCAAGGGCGCAGGTTTTGCGCCCTTGCTTGTCCAAAATTTTCCCTGGACTGCTGCGATCGCCTTAGACGGTTGAGCCAGGGGTCTAAAATTAAACCGAGGACTTCAAGACCGAAATCCGATTCCCATATATAAAAACACACACAGGGGGGGGGGTTTTGGGCAAGCGCGCCTGCGCGGGCTAATACAGAAAATCGACTTTTAACAACCTTTGGTATAAATTCTCCTACCCCAAAAATAATCGGAATCCAGATGTCCTGAAACCGATGCCTCAGACCTGTTTTGATGATTCGAGGGGGGAAAGATTCTAGGCGATCGCGCCGCCACTTCTAACTGTTATGATAATCTGACAGCAAATATCCCCTATCCCCATCTTGCTGTCCGGTGGATTGATCACCGATCGCTCAAACCATTGAAGGGAAAATAGTTCAGCCCTCAGTTGTGTCTCGCTAAAGTAGGACGACTTGATTTTATGAAGATTTTGGATCGCCAAGGCCGCTTATTTGGCAAAATCAGCATTCTTGACCTGGGTGCTGCCTTGGTCATTCTCCTGGTTGTCATCGGCATCTTTTTCTTTCCCGGTACTTCCGGTTCCGTTGCCCAAATTGGTGGGGTCACCACGAAACCTGTCGAGGTTGATTTGATTGTTCGGGGACTGAGTGTCCGGGACCCAGAAGCCCTCCTTCGAGAATTTCAAGAAAAGGGCAAAACCAATGTAATTATCCGCAATCAGCCCTATGGTCAAGTTGACGTCAAATCGGTACAGCTTTTAACCCGAACCCTAGCCATTCCCCAACCCGATGGTTCCGTTAAGGCATTACCAGACCCAAGGCAGGAAGAGTCATTTAGCGCTAATTTGCTGATGACCTTGGGGGGAAATGCCAAAATTACCGATGATGGTCCAGTTCTGGGCAATAGCAAAGTCAAAATCGGCACGCCGATGGAACTGGAAGGCACCACTTATAACTTTAATGCCAGTGTGATTGACGTGCGGATTCAATAAGCTGCGATCGCCTCAATTTTAGAAGCGTTTTCAACACCTGATGCCTAATCTTAGGAGTAAAGGGAAGACAACCGGGTTTCTTCACCCCAGTTTTGGCAATCTGTCAAAAATCTGGGCAAGAAACCCGGTTTCTTGTTTGGGAATCTCAAACTGATGTCCTAAGTCCCGACCGATTCGGGCGATCGCTCAGTGAGTTCCAGCAGCAATCTGCGGATTAAACCAATGGTGACTGCCGGAACTTCCAACTGGGGCGTTAATCCGACCATTTCAAGCTGGATGAACTCCCGAATTGCGGAGGGGTTGAGACTGGCAAGACGCTTGCCGATTTCAGGTCCGGTAAATTGGGACTGGCGTCCCCAAATAAAGGCGGTGGGAGTGGTCAGTTGGGGGATATCCCGGGCTAAATCAAAGCAGAGGTCCCCGCGCACGAAGGAGAGGGCCGCATATTCGCCATTGGGTTCTAGGGCCGACTGGAGGTACGCTTGGACGATTTCTGGATAAATTAAGTCCGGATTGGCAAATTGTCGGTTTTCGAGGAAACCGCGAATTCCTAGTTCGGTGGCGATTCCCGTCCGATATAAGAGTTGGTCTAAAATGGGGGTTTTCACCAGTTGGGCGAAAAAGCTGTTGGTGTAATTTTCCCCAAAGTCGGAGAGTCCCGAGGGGGTGGTTAAAATGAGGCTTTTGAAGAACTCGGGATGGGCGATCGCCACTCGAATGGTGAAGGCAGCAGTTAGGGAAGAGGCGATCGCCACCACAGGTTCGGAACAAGTCTGTTGGATAAATTCCGTGAGGGTACTCAGATAGTCTTCAATTTGATAATTGCGTTCCGGATGTTCTGAACGTCCCCATCCGATTAAGTCGGGGGCGAGGATCCGGTAGTCTGAGGCAAAGGCGGGATAGACTTTCGACCACTCATAAGCGGAGGACCCCCCACCAAATCCGTGCAGGAAGAGTAATGTCGGTTGGGTCGGGCGATCGCCACTTTCAGAGGGTCCACCCTGCCAAAACTCCGGACGGTTGGTATAGTAAACCATGCGACCCAGGGAGGTCACGATTGAACCCTGGTCAAAACCGGGGGGTATAAACATCAATTTACCTCCTCATATCAAGATGATGATTCTTCCATTGGGACTGTACAATGTCCACCGTCCCCAGGCGATCGAACCTTACTGAATCAGGCCCTCTCTCCTGGGCTATCTTGCTGAAAACGGGTTTCAAATGCAAAGGATTTATCAAGCCTAATCTAATTTTATAAAGTTTCCATAAAGCTCCGGATCCGCTCCAGTCCAGTTATATCAGGTTAAAACACCTCTGCTGCAAGGGTTTGGCGAGAATTTTAGTTCCGGATATAATTTTTCCAGGGTGCTGTTAAAATCGCCGGGATCAGACATAATTTACAGTGTGGGGTGTCACCCCTCATGCTTGCTCGGGACTGTCGGTAACCCAAGCTGATGACCGATGGCTGGATCGGGGGATGAAGTTAAGTCGGATGTAGGGTGTGGTTTTGGCAACGGCGATCGGTTTGCGAAATTGGGGTTAATTTTTTCCCGAAAGAATATTTCTGGGGTGAACATCTTTACCAACCGGGGAAATTTCCCAAAGGGGAAAACCCCCGAAGGCAACCCAACGGGTGATGGTGTCCCTTGTGGCGTGATCCAAGGGTGTCATTGACCCGGATATGTCCGAATTGGGTTTGAGCGATCGCACTAGAAACGATGGCGATCGCCGGATTGGGGTTCAAACACTCAAGGGTGGGTTCATCGGCATTAGCCAGAAGTAACTTTAACAGGGAATGATAAGATGATGCGTCAACGTGCAGTGATGGTAGAGCAATTTAATTCCTATAGCCGTGATTTCCCCAAAAAGCGGAATCATGACTCGGCGATCGAGTTGAATCAAGTTCCTTCCGTAGCCTCTTTTCCCGATAAATTAGAGCCAGGAACGGTTGAGTTGAGTCTAGTAGAACCGGAACTCGGGCGCATCATTTTAGATTTAGAAGCCTTAAATTGTTTTGAAGTCGTAGAACGGCAATTTGAGAACCAAGGCGTCATTTTCAGCAATGCGATCGCCCTGGCCCCTTCTAATCCGGCTTTTCCCAGCAAATCAGGCCGGATTGTGATCATGGGTGCACCCAAAAGCGGGGCGATCGAAGTCACCTTTCTCCAACCCGTTCACCTGGTAAATAGCCTCGTAACCAGTTCCCGGCGCACTGTTCTTTCAGCTTACAACGAACAAGGCGAACAAATTGCCGAAGTCGAAACCCTCGGACCCAATTTAGCCGGTTCCCCCTCTTTAATTCCCCCGAATGCAGAACTAATCGTCAATGTTCCTAACATTCATCGGGTCACCTTTTATGCCTTCGATGGTCATCTAACTTTGGCGGGGTTTTCCTTTGCTATGTAGTCGGGAAAACCCTCTTAATTGAAATCATTTAGCGCCTTTTATTATGAGTTTAACAAAGTTTGTTAACCCGAATTATCAGGCGCTAACACAGCCAAATCATTGGCATGATACTGTTGAAACTGAGCCATCTATTCGGGAGAGTTTAATTGTTTACCTTCCCTGAATAGGAGTTGGATTTTTACATTTTCATCAAGTCCTCCCCTACTCAACGCCCCAAATCGGTGTATTTTGTGGCGACGGATCATCGACAACCCCTCTGGGACTGGCGCGAGGCCCATCATTTTCAAAACTGGGGAGATGATCGGCAACTGAGGGGAACCCGGACAGGCGGTTTGTGTCGCGTCCCGAGGACAAAGGGGCTATGGGAACCTCACTATCTCAGCAACTGTGTCCCAGAAATAGCCCAGGTACAGCTCAATCTGGTGACTTGTCACCTTTTGGGGTACTATGGTAAAAATCTAAAACTATATCCTTTCTAAGGATATAATACGTCTGCTCTCATCTGGCAATTACTCTATATCAGCGTTCATCAGGTAATCCTACTTGGATATTCCGGTTCTCCCTGGAACCCCAAAATACGATGCTGCCAGACTTTTCTAAAAGGATGGAATAATTTCATGTCTCTTCTCTCAATTTGGGCAAAAGACTATAAAAACTTAAATTTTTACTCCACTTCTTTAGAACTCAAGCCCATCAATATATTAGTGGGTCCAAACGGTTCAGGAAAGACTAATTTAGTTGGTCTATTAAATCTCATCCATCTGTCGGTTTTTCAAAACTCGGAAGACATAAAAGGTTTGGAATACGCTTGTGACTATTTAGGGGGTTCTCATCTGCTTTATTTTAATAGAGAGCGACCCTCAGAAGTTAGTGTGAAATACAAGTTTACTGGAATTGCAGAAACCCGAAATCAGCCTATACATTTAGATATTAAATTATTTGTAAGTCAATCCAGCAATCGGATAGAACTTTCTGAAGATTTTCTCTATTCACCTGTAAGAGGTGATGAGGATCAGCCTTTTTATTACTATAAATTTCATGATCATAGCATCGGATCTGGTGTTCTTTCCATTTTACAACCCGATGGCAGTCAGAGGTTTCAACGAATTTCTGATATTCCCGTTGATTCCCTTGGACTCTTGAGTATCGATGAGCGCATTCAAAAAGACGAAGAAGTGCGGGAGCTACTTCTCAAATCAAGTATCTATGCAGTCCGTCAACACTTACTCGACGAAATTAAAGGGTGGCGTTTCTATAATGCCAACCACATGAATTCCCAAAAAATTCGTAACGCTGAACCCAAGGTAAGTTCAGGTTCTTTGAATACTTACTTATCAGAAAGCGGCGAAAATCTAGCCGCAGTGTTAGAGCAACTTTCTAATGACAGTGTTGATTTTGAGGAGCGCTTTAACGAGGCAGTCAAGCAATTATTTCCCATGACGCGACGCATTCGTGCGACGCGAGCAGGGCTTTTGAATCTAACCATTGAGTGGTCGGTCAAGGGGATAGACGAGGTCTTGACTCTCAGAGATATGTCCGATGGTTCCGTGCGGATGTTATGCTGGGCTGTCATTTTATTGTCACCGAAACTTCCCTCCCTACTGGTCATTGATGAACCTGAATTGGGGATTCATGTAGCTTGGATGAAAATTTTGGCGGGATGGATTCACTATGCCGCTCAACGAACTAAAGTAATTGTTTCCACTCATAGTCCAGATTTATTAGACTGTTTTACAGACCGTTCTGACTGTGTGATCTCTCTTAACTTAAGGGCGGATGGATTGGTTTCACTCGATCGCATTCAAGAAGAGCAATTCAAAGCCCGTTTGCAAGAAGGATGGGAATTAGGCGATTTGTATCGAGTGGGGGATCCCAGCATTGGAGGCTGGCCGTGGTAATTTGGTTGTTTGCCGGAGGCGGACCACCGGAGTATAGCGGCTTAGTCAAACTTCTGCAAAAGCAATTTCCTGATTATCATTTTGAGCGACAACTCCCTCTACGCCACAAACCCATTGGAAAACCCAATCGTGATGTTCTTGAAGTCAAGGCAACCACAGGACCTGCTTTGCTCAAAGCTATCTCGGAATGCCTATCGTTTCTCTTAACTCGTAAATCTCTGGAAGAGCGATTGCTCAAGAATAGCTTATGTGACGCCATTCTCGTCATTGATGACTTAGATTGCCGCAGATGGGAGGGGTTAGTCTGTAATGATATAAAATCCCCAGGATTTCATCAGATCCAAAATAATTATATTCAACAAGTCACCCGGAGTCTGATTCAGGCTAAAGAACCATTGGACGAGCGGATGAAAAATCGATTAAATGAAGTGCAATTTAATCCGCAAATTATTGTAGGATTTGCCTCTCCAGAAATAGAGTCTTGGATTATTGCCGACTGGGGAAACTGTCAGCACCGCGATTTTCCTCAACACCAATGGATTCGGATGAAGCAATGGTTGCGAGACGTGGCTCAGTTAGATTTTGACAATCCGGAACTGTATGGCGGCTTTAATCCTGAAACTGGAGTCTGTCAAGTGAAGCTTTCGGAACAAATCGTCGAAGCCTCAACTCAAGCCCAAATTTCTCAAGAAGCTCGACAACCCTATCGCTATAATAAAGCGCGACATTCATCAGAAATTTTGGAAAAAATATCCTGTCAAAAGGTGCAAGAAATCTGCCCCCTTTTCAAAATAATGTACCAGTCTTTGCAAAGGTTAGGCACGTGAAGCAATTAGGGGGCGGGTTGCTCCTCAAACTGGCAACTCACGGGTTCTGTGAACCTCGCTACAATCTAAGAATCGATCGCCTCTTGCAGCATTGGGTCAGACGAGAACTCGTCCTGCTTCTTTTCCTCTGTCCGATTACATTCCCCCAATTTCCCCAATCTTTCCAATCTCTACCCAAAGATCTTCCCAGAAACGCCATCTGATCGTAAACTATATCCATCTTGTTTCTGTGACTCAGACGAAATAGGTAAAATAACGTGGCAAAGGGGTTATCGCAGTGGCAACAATTGGTCAACGGGTTATGGAGGGTATCCCCTCTTCTCAAGCAGGGCTTTGTTGACAAAACTGGCTCACCGATGCGAATCCGCTTAAACGGCACTTGGCTGTTAGGGGGGACGGTGACGATCGCCTTGCTGATTTGGAACTGGAAACTCTTAGTTGCAACAGGTGCCGGGGTCCTGGTGATGTTGGCGACTTACATGATCCAAGGATGGAATTGGCATCAGGTGCGATCGCGCTTGAATCAGTCTCTTGGTGGTGCAAACCGTCAGGTGGCAGTCGCTGTGGGAACCGGAGGACTTGCCACCCTCGGAAGTTACATGGCAGTCTCGATTTGGCTAGAATCCCCCAGTCCCTGGTTCGCAACCGCAGCGATCGCCCAGGGAATCATGACTTTCGCAACTTTAATCTTACTGGTCTGGCAAGCACTCAATCATCAAGTGAGTTCTGAGACAACTCACCGAATGCCAGGGTGATGAATTTGACCGATTCAGACCCCCTCAAGCGTCTGATTGCGGTTCGACAAATTACTAAATCCCTACCCATGACCCCCCTTGCTGAACGACGGGCGATCGCTGACTATTTTCGCCTGATGTTGTCTCGGGAAACTGAACCCCTGGTTCGCGATGCGGTTCTTGATGGACTGCAAGCGATCGAACCGGGTAAACAGCTAGGCGTGGGAATGGAACCTCTAGCGGTTCCTCCCTTGAAAAAGCGCACTCCGGTTAAAGTCCGCCCTCGGGTTTATGAATATGAGGAATAGAGGGAACGACTGAAGTCGTTACTACGAACTAAGAAAGAGAACGACTGAAGTCGTTACTACGAACTGAAGATGGAACATATAAAGGGTGTTGATTGAGTCGGTTTTAACCGCCTGTAGAGGCGCTTCGCGAAGCGCCTCTACAGGTAGGGATTTAAACCCTAGCCCTGTCAAGGTGGTAAATTTAATGACGAAAAATCATTATTTCTTGTAGGGGCGCAATGCTTGCGCCCTCCGGAGGGCGCAAGCATTGCGCCCCTACAATCTACACACCTTGACAGGGCTAGGGTTTAAACCCCCGCCGGTTGTCGCTACTAGCTGTCGATCGCCAGCACTTGAATCGCGTCACCGGGTGCAATGGTGGAAACTCCGACGGGAATCACTGCTAGGGCGGTGGTTTGGGCGAGATTAATCAAATTTCCTGAACTGTGACTGCCGCCTGCTGGTTCAAATTGGTAAATGCCATCGATGCAGTGGATTTTCCCCCAGAGATAGATTTCTCGGGGTCCTCCTCCGCGTAATTCTTGCTGCGATCGCGCTGTTAAAAACTGAGGTTCCCATCCCTGCTTCCATCCGGCGAATTTCCGCATCGCTGGTTGTACGAAGCGCCAGAAGGTGACTAAGGCGGAAACCGGATTTCCCGGTAACCCAAAATAAAGGATAGAGGAAGTGGACGCTTCCCGAGGAAAACTCGCAACGGTTAAGGGTTTCCCCGGTCTAATCCCCACCTTTTTGATGTGGATTGTTCCCTTTAATTGAGTCAGAATTTGTTCAACATAGTCATAGTCGCCCACGGAGACACCGCCAGTAGAGAGGACGATATCGGCAACCGTTAAGGCATGGGCGATCGCCTTTTGCAGTGCTTCGGGTTGATCCCCAACAATTCCCATCAGCAAGGGTTCCCCCCCTGCGGCAGTGATGGCAGCGGCTAAAGCATATTGATTTGAGTCTACCAGTTGTCCCGGTTTTAAGGGTTGCCCGGGAGCAACTAACTCATCCCCAGTGGATAAGATGGCAATTTTACAACGGCGATACACAGGTACTTGGGTAATCTGTGCCGTGGCAAGAACCGCAATATCCGGCGCACTCAGGACGATTCCTGGGGATAACAGGGGAGTTCCCGATTGGTAAAATGAACCCTGATAGCGCACCCATTCTCCCCGTTGTGAGGGGGCGGATAAGATTTCCACGCGATCGCCTTGGCGTTGGGTGTCTTCCTGAATCGTCACCGTATCCGCACCCGGTGGCATCATGGAACCCGGTGAAAATTCGGGCCGCTTGTCCCTTGTTAAGGGTTTTCTGAGGGGGTTTCCCGGCAGGAATTTCCTCAATGATTTCCAATTGGATAGGGCGATCGCCACGAACCTCCGCGACATCTTCATAGCGCACTGCATATCCATCCATTGCGGAGTTATCCCAATGGGGAAAATCTAAGGTTCCCACCACGGATTCTGCCAACACTCGCCCCCGGGCGGATAACAACTCCACCTGTTCCCGATCCTGAACCGGATCCATCGGTTGCACTAACCCTAAGATGACTTCTTCTGCTTGTTTAACCGGCAACATGGACAATCAATCACCCCTTCAAACGGATGAAGTCAGTTTATCGGGTTTGGGGACTCAATGCCTGCCCAAGTCAGGGTCAGGGAAACCTGAATCAAGAATTAATTGTTAATCATTAATACTTTTTAACTCTTTAACATTTAATTCTCAATTCCTCTGTTTCACTCAGGCAGTCTTACTCCGGTTGGATTGGGGGGTCCCCGATTCCCAGCTCTTTTTTAGATTTTTTAAGCTGTTTCCAGAGTCCCTTAATGTCTTCGTAAGCTTGATCCGGGGAGATTTTGCCGCCGGTTTCCAAACCACAGATGTAGTTCACTTTTTGAGCAAATTCCTGTAAATTTGCATCAAAGGCTAGGTTTTCAGGTGAAAACTTGCCATAGTATCGACTGCGCGGATAGAGAAAATCCGATTTATCTGTCATAGCTTCCTCCGGAATCAACAATTAGCAGCTTTGACCCAAGCGGATCCAGGTGGGTGTTCTTCTGGGCCGTTGGTGACGGGTTATCCGGGGATGGAGGTCTAAACCTCTTAACCCCCCTTTAACCTGTTTATCATTTAACCTACATCCTTTAACCTATTCTTAATCTTAGAAAAACTCAACGTCATTTCTCCACCCTTCCCTCTCAGAAATCAAAGAATGGGTCCGTAGACCCCTCTGATGGGACCCTTGAGCCAGAAATCTCCCGGTGAAATCCGCCAATGGCGATTTACCCTAGAGATTAAAGTTCTTGCATCATTTTAATGAATGTGGAGCGTTTGCCGGGGTGACTGACCCGGTGAGGGGGTTCCTAAATTTTGCAAGAGAGGTAATCAAGGGAGTAATGAGTTATGGAAACCAACGCTGATTTAGTGCCAGGGGAAAATTTATCTGGGGGAGAGACTCGGGGCGATCGCCTCTCATCCTCTGGAAGTGACAGTCAGTACCAAAAAAAGATGCAGCGGCGCAAGGAGGTCCAAGAACAACGGGTGGCCCTTGCTTCGGTTGAGAAGGGATTAATTGTGGTGAATACCGGGAATGGCAAGGGAAAAACCACTGCGGCGTTAGGGATGGTGTTGCGATCGCTTGGACATGGATTCCGGGTGGCGATCGTCCAGTTTATCAAGGGCGCTTGGGAACCGGCGGAAAAGGAAATTTTCAGCCACTTCAGCGATCGCCTGGAATTCCACGCAATGGGGGAAGGATTCACCTGGGAAACCCAGGACCGCGATCGGGATATTCAAAAAGCCCGTCAAGCGTGGGAAAAAGCCTTAAGTTTTATCACCAACCCCGATTATAAACTGGTGCTGCTTGATGAAATTAATGTCGCACTTAAACTGGGTTATCTGCCTGTAGAGGAGGTTATCGCTGGTTTAGAGCAAAAACCCGAGGAGTCTCATGTTATCCTCACCGGCAGAGGCGCACCGGCACCCCTGATTGAACGCGCTGACTTAGTAACGGAAATGACTCTCATCAAGCATCCGTTCCGGGAACAAGGCGTTAAAGCTCAACCCGGGATTGAATATTAATCCCAAGATAATCCCACCCCTCTAGTTTGGAAACCGCTATTGGAAGGTGAGCGACTGTAGAGGCAGCATAGTTTCAGTAACGACACCCAATCGGGTGTCACTTTTTTTCCTTGCTGGGATTATTGCGGCCAAACTTGTTCCTGATAATTTTCTTTACAGACATTCAAAATCCGCTGATCATTCTCGCTCACAGTAGAGATGGATTGCAATCCTTCTAAGCGCACGATATTATCTCGGGCGGGATTTTGGGCAGAGGCGATCGGGGAATGTTCAATTCCGACTGCGTAAGAATACTCAGCATCCTCGTAACTATCCACAATCGTCAGGGCTAACTGTTGGGGTTCCACGGTCCCATATAAGCAATCAAAGGATGAACTGGGCATATAAAATGCACCAATCAGTTGAGTAGAACGGACCTCAAAAATGAGATAGGCTCGTCCCAATTGGTTCGGTTCAGAAGATTCACCATATAGATAAACCCCATCGGGTAAATTGTGGGTTCTCGTCACTGCTGCTGCATCCGCAACCCAAGCCGCAGAAGGCCCGGATTGCGCGCTCACCGCTACCGGATTGGCAACTGCTGCAAGATTTCCCCCGCCAAAGAGAGAATAAGCTGTAGCCACTAACGTACAAACGCTTCCAGCAGCCCAAAGATTCAATGCAGATAGGCATTGAGACCCTAGGGATTGGGTCGATGGCTTCTGCTGAGTTTCTGAAATAGTCGCGCAAAAAATTTTATTAAGCACCCTACATTTCCCCCTAAATACTGAAATTTTAAATTGGTGATTTTTTTTGAGAAAAGAAAAGAATTGTTATTTCTTACCGAGTAAATCCAGCACCGCATTCCTGGATTACCGAATTTGTTTATAATTGTTTACAATCTTCGGAAGTGCCTTAATTTCTATCCTAATCAGGCATCAGCCCGAGTGACTATCCCTCTCTAGGAAGATGAGTCATCCTACAAGCTGGTGAAATCGCCGTAACCGATTGATTTGACAGTTCTCATTGAGTTAGGATTGCCAAAACACGGCAAAAATTCCCGGTTTGACGGTTCTAAATACAGCGGTGAAATTGAGGAGTGAGAAGCTAAGTTATAATAATAAGTGTAGACCGGATTGAGTCACGAGTCCAGAATTTACAGCCAAGCGATCGCAAAACTTAACAGACTCTGGCGATCGGGCGTTTGCCAACAGGGGTCATCCCCTCAGCGATTCAGTTGAAAGGAAGGTATATGTAGGGGCGCAATGTGCAGGCCCCAGGGGCGTATGCAATACGCCCCTACATTGACGGGGCTACTCCGTTGATCCGTCACTACGAACGAACGTTGTGGAGATTTTATTTTTTGGAGTTCCCTGATTCAATCCATAGGACAAGAAACCGGGTTTCTCGGCCAGATTGGTTGCTAATTATCAGCATTTGGGTTAAGAAACCCGGTTTCTAACCAATGGGGTACTGACGCCCTAGTAAAGGCGCTTAATCTGGCAGCGGAATCAGAAGGAACCTAAAGAGATTATCCTCAGACATTCTCTCCCTCCCACGGTTTTAAAACCCTAAATCCAATTTAGCTGATTCGGCAGCAGTTAATAGTAAATCGGTTTCCATGCCTTGCCAATCCATATCGCCGACTTCTTGGTAGAATTTGGCATCATAAGCACGGGTTTGGACGACGACGGGCATGGGAACCGCATGACCGAGGACGAGGGCTTGTTGCTTAGAATCTAGCTTGGAGAGAACGGATTTCAGATTTTGTCCCCCAGAAACGCCGGTGAAAATGGCATCAATGTCTTTTTCATCATTGAGTAAGGCGGTGATGCGGGTGCCGATTTGAGACATGACTTCGTTATCAATTCCCGAGGGCCGTTGATCCACGACGAGGAGGGTGACAAAGTATTTCCGCATTTCTCGGGCGATCGTGCCGAAGATGGTTTGGCGGACGGTGGCGCTGTCTAGGAAACGGTGGGCTTCTTCGATGGTAATTACCAATTGTCTGGGCCGATCGCTGGGGTTTTTGGTTTGTAAAAATATCTCGGATTTCTCCACATAAGCCCGATGAATCCGCCTACTCAGGACATTAGTCACCAACATATAAGACAGCATATTTGACTGGGACCCAAACTCAATGACTAAATGTTTACCGGCATTCAGTTTGTCCAGAATCTGCTTAACGTAATTTTGCGGACAGCTATTGCGGATATATTTAAGTTCATCCAACAGTCCGAGTTTTCGCTGTAATGCCATGATTGAGGCTTTATTCCCGCGCTTTTCATCGCAAAACATTTGGATGTCTTCATTACTCATGGCTAGGAGTTGAGTAATCCAAGTCGTGCCAAATTCGTTGCGGAGAATAATGGCATTTTCGATACTGGCTTCGGAGAGATTTAACTCCCGTGAGACTAAGCGAATATCTTCGACTTCGATTTGGTCATAGGCGAGATATAATTCTTGAGCATCGCGGACGCCGCGTCTGCGGGTGGATTCGGGGTCGAGGGTGTAAACTTCGACTTCATTGGGGAAGAGTTGCCGTAAGCCTTTGACGGTACTAAATTGTTTACCTTCTGTGGCAGCTTCCCAGCCATATTCCGAGTGCATATCAAAGATGAGATTCACGGCAGCTTGTTTGCGGATGATGCCGGAGAGAAGGAGGCGGGTGAGGAAGGATTTGCCGGTTCCGGATTTGCCAAAAACGCCGTTACTGCGTTCGACGAAGCGATCGAGGTCGATGCAAACGGGAACATTCATATCTAGGGGTTGACCGATCGCAAAGTTGCGGCGATGGGGGTCATCTTCCCAGCCAAAGACGAGGCGAAAATCCCTCTCGCTGGCATCGTGAACTTGGGAGAAGTGACTGGGAATGGTTTTAACCGGCCTTAACTGCATTTCTCCGGTGGTATTGGCTTGATAAGAGGCCAATCCGTTGGTTTTGATGCCATTATTGGCGGAGGTTTTCAGCAGAGAATTCGGACTCCATCCCCCTTCGTCTGCTTCTGGGGTGAGCATTAACATGGGGGAGAGTTCGATTTTTCCATAAGTGCTGCTGCCTGCGAGCACTTCCTGCATGAAGGTATCTTCCGGGTGGGGAGGATTGATGGAAATCCGTTCGTTGGTGGTTCCTAAACAGACATCGGTGAGTAAACAGAAGAAATGCGATCGCACCCCTCGGACGACTAAAAATTTTCCGACGCGCATCTCTTCGACGGAGACATCGGGATGTAATTTGACTTCTAAACCTTTACTCAGAGAACCTTGGATAACAGAACCTAATGGGCGATCGGAATTCATAGGGCAATTTTTATAAGGGGAAAGGGAAAGGAAATGCTGCTATTTCAACACCTTGATGAAAAATTCTACATGATTTCGTCTTGTCAAGGGTATTTTATGGTTAATCTTTAAAAAAAATAGCACAGAATTTATGCAGCTTACCCTAGAAACCCACAAAAAAAGTATGTATGCTTTGAGCGCATACATACTTTTTTGACCGGAGTTATCGCTTATTCTATCTCAATGGAGGTCGGTTTTTGACCTGTACCAATAGGCGTAGTGGGGGCGTAGGGTAAGGGTTTGCGGAATTCGGCATAGAGGCGATCGCGCCAGGTGAAAAAGGGTTCATACAGGGGATTGTCCGCAATACCCACCACGCCTTTGCCACGCAATTTTTCGGGAATATCCAGATAGGGTCCGGCAGGGAATTTGAGCAGGATGGATAATCCCGCCACGGCTAAATCCGCCAGGGTCGGCTGATTGCCGGTTAAATAGGGACGATCTTGCAAAATCAAGCAGAGGGCTTCTAAATCTTGTTTGATGGCGTCCTCAGCCGATTTTACGGCATCTGGGGAGGCACCGAGACCCGAACCGAGGGTTCTCAGAAGGTCCGATGGCACCGCTTCAATCAGATTTTTGAGGAAATCTGGGGTACTCGACGGCAGAAGTGCACTGCGGAAACTTTGATCCTGACTGATTCCCTGAAACAGGACGACTCGGCTTTTGGTGCCAATGGATTCATCCGCCCATTCTTCCATCATCAGGCACAATCCGCGTTCTTTGGGATCGGTGGGAATAATAGGGCGATCGGGATATTTTTCGTCTAAATATTTGGCGATTTTGGTGGAATCGGCAATTACGGTACTCCCATCTTTGAGAATGGGGACTTGGGATTGCCCGGAAAGTTGGTACACTTCGATCTGTCCGACCCCTGGGGTGACTTCCACTTTGCGGTACTCTAATCCTTTGTAATCCAGGATGAGTCTGACTTTTTCGCTGTATTGCGACAGTTCAAATTGATATAACTCTAGCATGAGACGGTCCTCTGGCTGTGTTGTTGTCCCTCTCAAGTGTATTAAAAATTTTACAATTCTTCATGAAGTTTTTTGACCCATAGGGTCTGAAGTCGATTTTCTGGCGATCGAACCTTAACAATTTCGGCGTTTGAGGGAACTCTCTCTTGAGGTAGATGACAGGGATGGCTCGCCGTTTCAAGTTGGAATCCTCGTGACGTGGCTCTGCCGCGTCACACTCCGAAGGAGGTTTGCCCCAGTCCCCAAGCAAGGGCTAATCGCTGCCTATTATACCTGTCACGGCTTGAAAGGTACAGGCGGCAGAGCCGCTCATAGTGCGTGACGCGGCGGAGCCACGTCACGAGGATTATACTCTATCCTGACGAGGAGGGGTAATTCGCCAGCGATCGAGGAGTTCGTCGATGGTTCGCAAGGTGGCAAAATCGCGATCGCTCAACGATGAACTCTCCCCCATAACCGTTTGGTTACTTCCCCCCGACTGTTGTTCCAAAAAATTAAACGCCTGCCGAAATGCTTGGGGACCGACATTTAGGGGCGAGTCTAAGTGACAGGGAACAATCCGTTCAAACTGCCATCGGGCGACGGTATCAGCCCAAGTGAGAGTCTCCTGGGGGGCGCGGTTGAGAATCAAGGTTTGGAGGATGGGGGCGACAAACAGTCTGCCATCGGCGCGCAGAAGGTCAAAAGATTGTTTCCAATCCGGTTGCCAGTCGAAGGGGAAGATGCCAAAATAGGCTTTTTTGGAGCGATCGCTGACGTGGCGCGCCAGTTGAAACGCTTGTCTGAGTTTCAAAGTATTTAATGTGCTAGGGCGGAAATAAAAGGCAAACAGACAAATCCGCTGCCATCCTTGGCGACGATTCGCGGGCGTATCTTCCCGAACATCAGCAGCATTATCCCGCGCATGAAACAGCAGGGGATAAGGGTCAAGTTGCACGACTGCCGGAGGGTCTTCGGGGATAGATAGCACAGAATCCGTGACTAACAGCGATCGCGATGATCGGTGGAAAAATGCCACTTCCCCAAATCGTCCCAATCCCAAATCAATCGGACCCAGAATTTCATAATCAAACTCATCGGCAAAGGGAACTTTGCTACTATCTTTGGGTAACACTTGGGTGCGTCGTGGCGGCAACCCTAACCAACTCAAGGGCAAATTGAGGGGAAAACTCCATTGAGACGGTGCTACAAACACTTGCGCCAGGGGAAACCGGCGCGCAAACGGACCGACAAATACCTTATGTTCCAGTCCGGAAACCGTGGGTAGGATAATATATTTAACCGGACCATGTTGAGACTCTAATGCCTGAACTTGCCTCACACATTCCGGCGTTGGGGCGATCGGTGCATAAACCAATAATCCCCCCCGTTCCAACTTGACCACCGTCATGCGAATGGGAACCACCACATAGAGAATGCCCTGAATCTGCTCAAAAGTCCAGAGGGTATCTTTGACCACTTCTTGACAGAGGGTGCGTCTTCTGCCATAAGGGTACAGAGGCATCGCCAACCAAAAGGGCCATGAGAGGTCCCTGGGTTGGAGACTCGGACTAAGGGGTGCTGAATCAGTTACGCTTTCCAATGTTTTCAGTGTTATTATCCCTAGAGGTTGACTGGACCAGATGAGCAAGGCGATCGCATATAATTGAGTTTACCAAACCTGCTGCAAAACTGGCTGCACCGAGGGAGAATCTCCACAACGGGTCTAAAGCAGTTATAGAGAAAGCGAGCATCTTGCTAAGATTGCCCTTTCACTGCCGATGATCTTGTCCCTTCAAAGATGCTAATCAGGGTTCTTTAATTTTTTTTCAAATCATGGCGATCGCCTGCTTTTTTCTGGGTAAACTACAAAAATAGACGGATCAACTATCCCCGGTTGATATTCTCGCCCCCGACCCTCCCATTGATGTCAATCCAAAACCCCTGGGTTGAAAATAGGAACCCAAACGGGTTTCTGGTATGTGGCAAGCGAATCACGAGGATAAGAATGGACTGTCTATCGGATTGGAATAAACTGCAATTTTTTATACTGCTTTTTTACTTGAAAACGTTGAAGATAAAAGGAGACTTTTTCATACCCTCCTACGTTGCTACTCTCCTGTTATGACTAAATCTCTGAAAGCCCCTCTGATTGGCATTAGCACTTATGGCAGAAACGGGGTCACCGCTTTTTCCCTTGCCGCGAGTTATGTTGATGCAGTCCGCGCCGCAGGTGGCATTCCGGTCCTGTTACCACCGGGAGAACCCAATCCGGCGGAAGTTTTGGAACGGATCGATGGGTTGATTTTATCCGGGGGTGGGGATATCGACCCGAGTGCCTATCAGGGGTCGTCTCATCCTTGTATTTATAACATTGACTCAGAACGGGATGAATTTGAACTCACATTAGCCCGGTTGTGCCTGGAAAAAGATGTACCGTTTTTGGGGATTTGTCGTGGCATGGAGGTGGCGATCGTTGCCTGTGGGGGAACTTTGGTGACTCATGTTCCTGATGAGTATGGGATGCAGGTTCCACATCGGTTAGTTCCAGCACCGGGTCATCTTTATCCCGCAAAGCATCCGGTGAGAATTCTGTCCAATAGTCGCTTAGGTGGGATTGTGGGAAAATCTGAGATTGAGGTGGTATCCTGGCATCATCAAGCGGTGAGAAATTTAGCCCCGGGTTGGCGGGTGGTGGCGGAGTCGGTGGGGGATTATGTGATTGAGGCAGTGGAACATCAGCACTGTTCCTTTGCGATCGCCGTCCAGTGGCATCCCGAATTGTCCCCGGAGGATATCTCTCATCAGCGGATTTTTCAGGCGTTGGTGAAGGCAGCAAGGACAAGGAAAGTGGTGCTCGATTCAGGATGCGATCGCCTAACAATTCAAGTCCGGAAAACAACAGAGGAAGGACTTCTGATGCCATAACCGGACTTGATAGGACGGGTTTCCCTTATGAGGGAAGGTTGACCTGTCGTAGATTT
This sequence comes from uncultured cyanobacterium, assembly GCA_963821735.1. GTDB lineage: Bacteria > Cyanobacteriota > Cyanobacteriia > Cyanobacteriales > Laspinemataceae > Laspinema. The sequence goes on along the minus strand of CAWGFK010000055.1, from coordinate 437,140 downwards.
CACAAGGGTTGCGAATGTTAATTTTATATCATGTTTGGTTGATTATCCGGAGTGACCTAACCCCCCAACCCCCTTCCCTCTGAGGGAAGGGGGAGAAGAAGAAATGGTTTTTTAGGTTAATCCACTGGACTTGATATTATACTAAATCCGGTTGTTACAAGTCGGTTTTTGCTTTTAGCCCGCGCAGGCGGGCTTCGTCCGTATAGCCTCCGGGCTTCAGCCTGCGGGTTTTAACAGACCTTTGATAACCGGATTCCGTATTACCCGTTGAGATTACTGCATTTCTTCCAATTCTCGACCCTTGGTTTCCTTAATCAGGAACAGGACAAAGAACAGGGAAATTGCGGCAGCGGTTGTATATAAGCCGTAAGCAAACCCCAATCCGATATCTTTGAGGACTGGAAATGTGGTAGAAACTGCAAAGTTAGCAATCCATTGTGCCGTAGCGGCGACGGATAGTGCTGATCCGCGAATTCGATTGTTAAACATTTCTCCCAGTAATACCCAGGTGACGGGACCCCAAGAGAAGCCGAAGCAAAAGACATAGAGGTTAGCTGCTAAAAGTGCGATTATTCCGGCACTGTCTGTTAAGGTGGGATTGCCTGCGGCATCCAGAGGCGCGTTCCCGAAGACGGTGGCGAGGGTTCCCAGGGTGAGCATCATGCCAATGGAACCGACAATCAACAGCGGTTTGCGGCCAAATTTATCTACAAAGGCGATCGCCACTAAAGTGGTTACAATATTGGTGACGCTGGTAATCACCGTAATCCACAGGGAATCCGCCTCGGAAAAGCCCACTGCCTGCCATAACACACTGCTGTAATAGAAAATCACGTTAATCCCCACCAACTGTTGGAGAACCGAAACCCCGATTCCGATCCAGACAATGGGAAGTAATCCACTCCTGCCGAATAGATCCGATAACCGAGGTTTATGGTCCTGAAATACGGTGTCGCGAATCTCCCGAATTTTCGCCGCCACATCCCCTCCGATCGCCTTTGCCAAAATCGGAGTCGCTTCCGCTTCTCGCCCTTGCGCGACTAAATAGCGCGGGGATTCGGGAATTCTTAATGCACCAATTCCGTAGAGTAACGCCGGGGGTATTTCAGTCCAAAACATCCACCGCCAAGCGGGTATTTCAAACCATAGCGGTGACATTGCAGAACCGGCTCCAGTGGCAATAAAATAGTTGCAGAGCAAGGCGACAAAAATGCCGGTGACAATGGCGAGTTGCTGGAGAGAACCGAGTCGTCCGCGCAAATGTGCCGGTGAGACTTCGGCAATATAAGCTGGAGCAATTACACTCGCGGTCCCGACTGCTACACCACCAATTAATCGCCACATCATAAAATCGGCGATCGAGAATGCAATCCCCGAACCGATCGCACTAATTAAAAAGAAACCTGCCGCCACGATCATGGTTTTGACTCGACCGTAGCGATCGGCAATTTGTCCCGCGAAAAAAGCCCCGGCAGCCGACCCCAGTAAGGCCGAAGAAACCGCTAATCCGACTTGGAAGCTATTAGCTTGAAATGAAATTCCTAACGCACCAACTGCCCCATTAATAACGGCAGTATCAAACCCAAATAAAAATCCTCCTAAAGCCGCGACCGTTGCCAGCATCAAAACATAAGAGGTCTTGGCTTCATAAATAATTGGTTGTTCATTTTCAGTTTGCATTGATTAGGTACTCCATGAATTTTAAAGGTTGATTTTTCATTTATTTGAGTTGTAAAATCATCAAGTGCAGAGGGACAATCGTCTCTAAAAATCCCGCTGGATCACGTTCTAGCCATTATTTTAACGCAAATGCTTCCCGGCGATCGGCTTCTCTCCTGTTCCCAACACAGAGGCTTGGATTCCTCTTTCCATTTCTATCTCCTCTCAGTCGGTTTGAGAAGCATTAGGCTTGATTTTTGTAACTTTTATTAACATTTCTCAATACCTCGAAATATTAATAAATTTCAATAATCTCTACCAAAAGATAGATTTCAAATTCCCCTTCTTTAGGTCTAAGCTGTTATCGATTGACAATATGGGCAATCATCACGGGGCCTCAGACGGAAGCCAGTTTTCAAATTGATAAAACCCGGCATCCTCAAGGGTGGAGGCTCATAGGACGGAGCCTCTCCTGCGCGGGCGTTAAGGGTCTTGTTAATTCCTTAATCATCGGATTGGGATGATTTATGTGTGAAAACACCTCCCGGTTTCTGGTCCTATTTGCCGAATCTTGCTCCGAAAACCCTAGCCATCGCAATCCTGAACTTTAATAAACGATAAACTGATGGAAACTACATCTTTATCTTCCCTAACCCCAAACCCAAACTTAGTAGAAATTTGGGAAGCTCATCAAGCGGCTGAATTTTTCAACCTAGATGTTAAAGCAGCCCTAGATACCATGACAGAGGATGCGTATGTCAATCTAGTTCCTCTCTCCACCATTGCCTCGGGTAAAGCAGAAATTGAAATTTTTTATGCCAACTATTTCATTGGAAAATTACCTCCTGATACTCAAGGTAACTTAATTTCGCGAACCGTGGGTCAAGACCAAATAGTAGATGAACAATCTTTTTCTTTTACCCATTCTCAGGATATATTTGTTCTACCCAATATTCCCATTACGCACAAAAAAGTTGAAATGTTAATCGTGATTGTTGTCGGGTTTCGGGAGGGTAAAATTGCGTATGAACGGCTGTATTGGGATCGGGCTTCTTTACTAGAACAAGTCGGGTGGCTTGCGCCGTCATACATTCCTGATTTTGAGTTGAAATAAGTTGAGTTAGAAAAGTCGTAGGGAAGGAGGAGGCGTAACCGTTTAACTGTTACGGCTAAATTTTGGGAAGGGAATTAAGCAAGAGCTAGATGCCATCCTACATCTGGTAAAAATGGCCCCGTTCTTAATGGCAAACAAAATTATTAATGTAAAAATTTTCGACAACAGTTTGTTGAGGGAAACCCCAAAAAATATGTGTATAATTTCCTGCAAAATCAGGTTGATAAACGCTGAATTGAGAGCATATCGTTGGCTAGTATATGTAGAACTCTTGGAGTTTCAGGAACTTGGCTTCAAGAATAAGTGAACGCCAAGAAGGATAAAATAAATGCGGAATCCAAGTTATATAGAGGCCTGTATTGATAAGGCTGTTAACACTAGGCCAGTCAAGGTATAGCGGTTCAGTGGACTTATGCGTTACAGACACTTACAGGAGTGCGGTAAGCGTTTGCGTAGCCTGCGCGGAGTGCGATTAGCTATGCCTACTTGCTTTGTATCTTGCCCGCACTTCAAAATGGACCTCATAACTAGGGGAACCGCTATAGTTGCATCAAACTGAGGACTAAAGGCACGAATAACGTTGGTAGTCAACCCTTTAGGGGTATCCCTGTCAAGGTGGTAAATTGAATGACGAAAAATCCGGGTTTTATGTAGGGATATGCTTGGATCATCTTTCCTCTCATGTAGCCGTTAATTCATACTTGAGTTAGATGTGATTTCGGCTGAACTCTGACTATTTATAGAGATTTTATCCACCGACAGGGGAATAGGATGGGTAGTGGAGTTATTCTATAAGTGTCATGCAAAATGTTAAGAAACTTCGCGATGATCTAGCTATTGCGATGAATCAATTAACGGGCGAACAAGTACAGCAAGCATCTCAGGAAGGATTTAAGTCGATTTTGAACTTGCGATCGCCTCAAGAAGAAGGATTTTCAAGTGAGGAACAGCAGCAGGCAGAATCTGCCGGACTGCGCTATGTGAATGTTCCCGTTAAACCCGATGCGATGGATGATCAACTCGCCGATCGCGTCCTTCAGGAAATTGACCAACTGCCCAAACCCGCCCTAATTCACTGCAAAAGTGGGATGCGTTCTGGAGCCTGACATTGATGTATATTGCCACCCAAGAAGGCATCAGCGCTGAACAAGCAATGGCAATGGGGAAACAAAATGATTTTGATTGTGATGCTCATCCCCAAATGAAGCAGTTTTTTGAGCATTATATCTCAACTCATGCCCAAGCTAGTTAAGGATGAATTGTGGAGATTAAACAACAATGGCATTAGTTTTAGAACAAATTAACGTAGAAGGATTAGCCCAGTTATCCTACATTGTCGGTGACGACAAGGCCGGACTGGCGGTTATTATTGACCCTCGGCGAGACATTGATATTTATTTACAGCGCGCCCGAGACTTGAGGGTAAAAATTATCGGCAGTATCGAAACCCATATTCATGCGGATTTTGTCTCCGGTTCTCATGAATTAAAAGCCCGCATGAATGTACCTATTTATGGTGCAAAAACCGATAACTATCAATTTGAATTAAATCAGCTACAGGAGGGGGATGAGGTCAAAGTTGGCACTGTAACCCTGCGGGCGGTTCATACTCCCGGACATACCCCGGAACATATTTCTCTGCTGATTTATGATTCAAAACAGGGAAAAGAGCCATTTGGTTTGTTTACCGGGGATACGCTATTTAATCTGGATGTAGGACGTCCTGATTTGTTAGGCGGTGGCAGCGAGAAGCAGTTAGCAAAACAGTTGTATCACAGTCTGGTTGAGAAGATATTGCCTTTAGGCGATCGCCTGGAGGTTTACCCCTGTCATGGTGCGGGTTCTTCTTGTGGCAAGTCCATTGGCGATCGCCGACAAAGCACAATTGGTAACGAGCGCGTGTTTAACCCGGCATTAAAAGAGCGATCGCCTGAAGAGTTTGTGGAGTGGATTCTCAGTGAAATGCCCGAACCTCCCCGCCATTATGCCCGACTCAAAAAAGTCAATGGCAAAGGCGCACCGATTAAAGGCTGTCCTCCCACCCTGCAACCGCTGACCCCGACAGCATTTCAGGAGAAAATGCAGGAAGAAAATACCGTCATCATTGATGCGCGATCGATTCTCGCCTTTGGCGGTGGACATATTCCTGGTGCGATTAATATTGCCTTACGTCCGCAATTTCCCAACTGGGTGGGTTGGATGATTGACCCGGAACAGTCCCTGTTGGTAGTGGTGGAAAGCGAACGGGATGTCCAACTGGTTGCCGAACAACTCTTCCGCATTGGCTATGATAATTTAGCCGGTTATTTGCATGATGGTATGACCAGTTGGCAAAATGCGGGATTACCCCTGCAACACCTCGGAGAATGGACCGTTCAAGAGTTAAATCAGCACAAAGATGAACCGAATGTCACGATTCTCGATGTGCGAGGGGATGATGAATATCAACAAGGGTATATTCCCGGTGCAGAACATATTTTTGTCGCTCACCTGGAAGAAAACCTCGCTCAGTTAGATAAAAATCAGGCGATCGCCACCTACTGTGGCAGTGGTTACCGCGCCTCGATTGCCGCGAGTTTATTACAAAAGCACGGGTTTGAAACTACCATCAATATCCCCGGTTCCTGGAAAGCCTGGAAAGCGGCTAAATTGCCGATCCAACACCCTGAAAAATCCGAGTTAGTCTCTGCTTAAATTTCCGGATTCAGAACTCTAGATTGGTAATGCCCCCCTAACCGTTCCCTCCCCTGAATAATGTAGAGGGGACCGGAAATCACCTCTACATTATTTGGTGATCGCACTGGCTCATATGACCCACCCGACTCTCCGCTTCCAGAGTACCCAAGGCTTTGCATTTTTTTGGACACCCTAATTTCAGCTAAACGTTTTTCATATTTTTGGTCTATCTCCAAAGTTAAATCAGCTAACTCTTTCATCTGATGCTCGGTAATTTTAGCCAATTCGAGCAGTTCTGTCATTTTGGCTAATTCATTGTCACTCATCGAAGGTTGCTGTACCACGGTTAGTCCTCCGAACGATTTTTAAGTTGATTAGCATTCATTCTAGCTTCTAAGACCCTTCCCAAAATAAATCCTAAATCTTCCCCAGCTTCTTGAATAATTTGATCAGGTACATTGTCAGGTGCAAGTCGATCAATAATATTATGAATTCGACTTCGGGTAATCTCCACGAAAAAAAGAAGATTGCTCAATGCACCGAAAACCTGCATCAATATTTCGTTTTCTGGAAAAAGAGATAACCGTTGTCTAACTAAATTCAGTCCAGAAAGCGCATCTTGCTCAGTCTCCTCTAACTCTCGGTTGAGTCGGGCAATGAGGGCTTGAATTTCTGATGGAATGGGCATCTACACTTACTTTTTGTCTAAATAGCTTCCACTTAAAGCCTCATCATTCTATCACTCTAAATGCTCTTTCGACAGGATTACGGAAATGGGCAACCCCAGAAGAAATTAGCCCGCCAGAAATTGGACATTGGGATCAAATTGATTCAATAATGGCGTCCCACCTCTTGTCAATTCTCTAGTGAGGATGATTCCTAAACAGGCATTTCTTCAAGGCACTCTCAAATTTTATCATACCGTACCCAGGTTAGGCCGGTATGATAGCCTAAATTTACTCTAATTCTAAAATAACTGGGGTGTGATCGCTGGGTTTGAGTAACTTCCTAGGTGCAGTGTCAATGGTACAGCCGATCGCCCGTTCTTTCAGCTTTGGGGTAACATAATGATGGTCGATTCGCCAGCCGCGATTTCGGGCGAAGGCACCGGCGCGATAATCCCACCAGCTAAACTGTCCCGGTTCTTGATTAAAGAGGCGGAAGGCATCGGTTAAGCCGAGTTCTAAAATGTTAGTTAAGGCGGCCCGTTCTGCGGGGGAGGCCATGATATCATTCGGGGTGGTTTTCCGATGAATATCTATCGCTTCTAAGGCAATATTAAAATCACCACAAATACATAATTTATCGGTTTTGTCAAGGATATTTTTTAGATAATCTTGGAGGGTTTTCAGCCAGGTTAGTTTATAACTATATTTATCGCTGCCGACGGATGAACCATTGGGGACGTAGAGATTGAGGATGCGAATATCTCCGAAAACTCCGGTAATGACGCGCTTTTGTTCGTCTAATTCGGTGACTTCTGGACCGAGGATGGGGGCGAAACCGATGCTGACATCGGTGAGGGGAATTTTACTGAATAAAGCAACCCCGTTGTAGGATTTTTGGCCGGAAATATAAAGGTGATAGCCTAATGCTTCTAAAGGCGATCGCGGAAAATCCGCATCGACTACCTTTGTTTCCTGCAAGCACAATACCTCAACGGGGTTGGTCTGTAACCAGTCGGTTACCTGTTCTAATCGAGTTCTAATCGAGTTAACGTTCCAAGTCGCAATCTTCATGAGTTAGGATGTAAGAATGAGGGGTTAATTATACCGCGTTTTGTCTCATTCCTTAACCCCTAACTCATGCTGACTTAGATAGTGCAGTTCAATCCGCCTGATTTTTGACTGAAGCGGATATTTTCGCTATAGTCAACGGGACAGTCAATCACCGCCGGAACATCCTGGGCGAGGGCTTCTTTCAGGGTGGGAATTAAATCCGCTGCGGATTCAATGCGATAGCCTTTTAATCCCATGCTTTCTGCAAATTTCACAAAGTCGGGATTGGTGAATTTGATGAAGGCAGATTCGCCATAATGGTTCTGTTGTTTCCACTCGATTAGTCCATATCCGCCATCGTTAAAGATAATCGTCACGAAGGCAGTTCCGACACGCAGGGCGGTTTCTAATTCTTGGCAGTTCATCATGAATCCGCCATCGCCAGTTACGGCCACAATTTTGCGATCGGGATAAACTAATTTAGCCGCTAATGCGCCGGGAATGGCAATTCCCATTGCGGCAAATCCATTGGAAATTAAACAGGTATTGGGCCGATCGCAATGGTAATGACGGGCAATCCACATTTTATGCGCGCCCACATCAGAGATGACAATATCATCCGGTCCCATCACTTGGCGCAAATCATAAATCAGTTTTTGCGGTTTGATGGGAAATCCATCATCATTGGCATATTGTTCATAATCGGCGCGAATATCGGCGCGGAGTTCGCAGGCGTGAGGGGTGGGTTTACTCTGGCGATCGGCGCGATGCAAAATTTCCATCAACGAGTCAGAAATATCCCCCACCACTTCCACAATTGGGATATAACTGCTATCAATTTCCGCCGGAGTGGCATTAATATGAATGATGGGAATTTTCCCGTCGGGATTCCATTTTTTCGGGGAATATTCAATCAAATCATAGCCCACGGCAATCACCAAGTCCGTTTTTTCAAACGCACAGGTAATATAATCCCGCTGTTGTAATCCCGTTGTCCACAAGGCAAGGGGATGAGTATAGGGAATCACGCCTTTCCCCATAAAGGTATTGGTAACCGGAATATGCAAGCGAGTGGCAAATTCGGTTAACACAGACCCGGCATGAGCGCGAATTGCTCCATTTCCGACTAAAATTAGCGGATTATTTGCCCGAGAAATCGCTGCTGCTGCTTCATTTAATCCTTGATAAGAGGCATAGCTTTTTTCTTGCTTATCTTTTCTCAAGGGTTCACCGACAACCGGCATGGCGGCAATATTTTCCGGTAAATCGATATGAACCGCCCCGGGTTTTTCTGTTTGTGCGCGTTTAAAAGCTTTGCGAACAATTTCCGGGGTGATGCTGGGACGGACAATTTGGGCGTTCCATTTGGTGACAGGTTCAAACATTGCCACCAGGTCTAAATATTGATGGGATTCAATATGCATCCGGTCCGTCCCCACTTGTCCGGTAATGGCGACGAGGGGAGCACCATCTAAGTTGGCATCAGCCACCCCTGTCATCAAGTTGGTAGCGCCGGGACCCAAGGTGGAGAGGCAGACTCCGGCTTTTCCGGTCAACCGTCCGTAAACATCGGCCATGAATGCCGCGCCTTGTTCGTGACGGGTGGTAATAAATTGAATAGAAGAGTTACTCAGCGCTTTTAAAACGGCGAGGTTTTCTTCTCCGGGGAGTCCAAAAATGTATTGGACGCCTTCATTTTCCAGACAATGAACTAATAGTTCGGCGGTGTTAAGTTCACCCATAATCTTGTGTTACCTCAGAGAAATGCTGGGTTGATGACGGTGGGAAAAGTGAGAACCTTTGGGAATTGTCGAGGGGTTCGGTAAGTTAGGAACCTCTGACAATCGGTCCGGGTAAGGTTAGGGTTTATTTAACCCAAACGGTTTTGATGTTCACGAATTCGTGAATGCCTTGAATGCTTAATTCGCGGCCATATCCGGACCGTTTGATGCCACCAAAGGGCAGGCGCGGGTCGGATTTGACTAAGCCATTAATAAAGACGGCACCGGCTTCGAGTTCTTCGATAAAGCGATCGCACTCTTGGGGTTCGTTCGTCCAAGCCGAAGCACCCAAACCAAAAGGAATATCGTTCGCCCGGGCGATCGCTTCATCTATATTGGCAACTCGAAATAATAGGGCCACGGGGCCAAAAAATTCTTCCCGTTCTGCCGGTATTCCGAGGGGAATATCGGTGATTAGCGTCGGAGGATAGAAGTTTCCCGGACGATCAATTAAAGGAATGCCCCCAGTCGCCGCTTTTGCGCCACTTTCGACACAAGCTAACACTTGTTGGTGTAATTCCTCTAGGATTGCGCGAGTGGCAAGCGGTCCGATATCCGTTGCCGGGTCCATTGGATCTCCCACCCGCAATGCCTTGAAATGCTCAATCAAGCGTTGCTCAAACTCGTCGGCGATCGCTTCTTCGACAATGAAGCGTTTGGCTGCGATACAAGACTGCCCATTATTAATCATCCGCGCTTTCGTCGCCGTTGCTGCGGCAACTTCCAGATCCGCGCTCTTCATTACAATAAACGGATCACTCCCTCCTAATTCTAGGACAGTTTTCTTGATATATTTCCCGGCTTTTTCCGCTAAACTGGAACCGGCAAATTCGGATCCGGTCAAAGCTGCCGCTTGGACGCGATCATCAGCGATCACGTTCCCTACTTTGTCAGCACCTATTAACAAAGTTTGGAACACACCCTCGGGAAATCCCGCTTCGGTAAAAATTTCTTCAATAGCAAGGGCGCATTGCGGTACATTAGAGGCGTGTTTGAGTAGACCCACATTTCCTGCCATCAGTGCCGGGGCCGCAAAGCGAAACACTTGCCAAAATGGAAAATTCCAGGGCATCACCGCTAAAACCGGGCCGAGGGGTTGGTAGCGCACAAAACTCTTACTGGCATCGGTTTGTCCGGGAACATCTGCCAGGAATTGGGCGGCATTCTCGGCATAATACCGACAACCCAAGGCACTTTTTTCCGCTTCGGCGATCGCCGAAGCGAGGGTTTTGCCCATTTCCAGGGTCATGATTTTCCCGTAGTGCTGTTTCTTTTTTTCCAAAATATCTGCGGCAGCATTCATCCAGACCGCCCTTTGGGTCATAGGAATCCGCCGATATTTTTCATAAGCCTGTTGCGCTTTTTCCAGTTTAGCCTGGACTTCAGCATCGGTTAGGGCGGTAAAAGTTTGTATCGTTTCTCCCGTCACCGGGTTGATACTGGCAATAGCCACGATCTCATCTCCAATTTACATAATGATTCTTGCCTAGACAACAATGCCTTGAGGCTAGATTGGTGGCACTGTTATTTTGTCAAACTTTCTGGGTCTGAAATGTTAAATTTCACGTCGATTTTTGTCTGCAATCTCAGGGGGAGCAAAAGTCGCCAATTGAGTCTCCATCTGTTACAAAACCCTGACATTTGAAGGCAACAACCGGCGGGGTTTAAACCGATCCGGTTGTGGCTGCTTAAATCCCTTGCCGTTTGGCCTCCACCATCTGTCTAACCACTTCGGGCATTTTCGACGTTGCCTCCCATCCTAGCTTGGTTTTTGCCTTGCCCGGATTGCCTCGACCTACGGCAATATCCGTGGGTCGATATAAACTGGTGTCAATATTCACCCACTCTTGCCAATCCAGTCCCACACTGGAAAAGGCGATCGCCACAAACTCCTCCAAACGATGGGTTTCCCCGGTGGCAATCACATAATCATCCGGGTCCGGATGTTGCAACATCAAATACATCGCCTCTACATATTCCGGCGCGTAACCCCAGTCCCGCTGTACGGAAATATTCCCCAGGTTTAATTTTTCCCGACTCCCTCCGGCAATCCGACAGGCAGCAGCAATAATTTTTTGGGTGACAAACCGTTCGGGTCTTAGGGGCGATTCATGGTTATACAAAATTCCCGAACAGGCAAATAATCCATACGCTTCCCGGTAGTTCGCCACTTCCCAAAAAGCGGTGGATTTGGCGACAGCGTAGGGACTGCGGGGCCGAAATGGGGTGGTTTCATCCGCCGCGCGATCGCCCGTATCCCCAAAACATTCGCTGGACCCTGCATTATAAAATTTAATCGTTTTTCCCGTAAACCGAATCGCTTCCAGCAAGTTCAGCGTCCCGGTGGCAATACTTTCTAAAGTTTCCACAGGTTGCTCAAAGGATAACCCGACGGAACTTTGTCCCGCTAGATTGTACACCTCATCGGGTTCAATTTTTGTCAAAATTTGTAACACACTGCGAAAGTCCGTTAGGGACATGGATTCTAACTTGACTTGTTCGCGAATGCCTAAGCGAGTCAGATTGCGAAAGGATGAGATTTGGGCATCGCGGGAGGTACCACAAACCATATAGCCCTTAGAGAGGAGTAATTGGGCTAAATAGGCTCCATCTTGACCAGAAATTCCACAAATTAGCGCTTTTTTCATAGATGAGTTTAATGAGTTCCCTGTCTATATGTTTAGCATTTTAAGAGTTACGACTCTTTCCAAGATAGCTTAGATCCGTGGTAGCACTCTTTCTGGGACGAATTGCCCTTCACTCGGGGTTAAATTGCCAGTACCCTGGAGATTTAACCTTGATCAAGAATAATCACTGCGAGTTAGGACGATGCCCTATTTAACGGACCCCACGGATATTAAAGATGCGATCGCCACCTGTACCCAAGTTAAACGCCTCTGGGTGGATACAGAAGTGGCGGATTATCGAACCAAAAAACCCCGACTTTCTCTGATTCAGATTTTGCCAGACTTCCCCGGAGATTTCCCCAACTCTCTGGACCTGTTAATGAACCGGGTTTATCTGTTAGATGTTCTGAATCACCCCCAATTAACTGCCGAGTTTATCAACAGAATCATGGCTGACCCGGCCATTGAAAAAGTGTTTCACAATGCCAGTTATGATTTGAGGTTTTTAGGAAAAACTCAGGCTAAAACTGTAACCTGTACGTTACTTTTGGCGAAAAGCTTGCCATTGTTTATGTTAGAAACTTCCAATTTTCAACTCAAAACTTTAGCTTGTGAATTGTGCGATTTACCCCATCCGGATAGTTCGGAGCAACAAAGTGACTGGGGAAGACGACCGCTAAGTGAGACTCAAATTCGATATGCCACCCTCGACCCGATTTATTTAGCCTATGTGCATCGGCGTCTGATGGAGATTGAAGGCATGACTCAGCGCGATCCAGCAACGGATAACGTCAAAGTCCTGGCAGCAGAATATATGCGATTAAAGCAGGAAGCAGCGCTACTGGAGTCGGAATTGAGTTATGTGGAAAAACGCCTCAAATCGGCGATGCAAGCTCAACGGGTCAAGCAAATGGATCGGGTGAAATTCTCCAGTTATGAGCGATCGACGTATAAAACGCCCTTTTCGGAATTGGTGAAACTGGTGCAGGAGGAACAGCTTGATTTCGATTGTGTCCTGACTCTGACGAAGGAGATGCGGACTCAGTTAGATGCCGTCAGCGATCGCCTCCCCATGTCTGTGGAAACTTCCGAAACCTTGCGCTTAAGCATCATTCAATCGGAGGATGAGTAATATCATGTTTGCTGGCACACCCAGACTGGACCTAACCCCCCAACCCCCTTCCCTGCAAGGGAAGGGGGAGAAAGAGCAATTGTAGGAGTGGGCCTTGTATCCTCCGGTCCCCTCCCCTTGGCAAGGGGAGGGTTAGGGTGGGGTCCTCCTCTGCAAGCAACCCAGAAGCACCAGGGACCAACGACCAATGACCAATGACCAATGACAAAAACCATTGCAGAATTCTGAGAAATACTGTAAACTTTTGTAAATAACACCCAGGAGGAAGCCAAAGTGACGACACAACAGGGATTTGGGAAAGTGCAACCGCGCAAGAAAACCGGCAAAAGCACCGCCAAGCGGGAAGAGGCTGCACAGAAGTATGAGAAAATGAAAGAAGGGGATATGCCCGAATTTCATATTTTTATGCGGATACAAGGCAAAAAGAACTGGTTTCCCGTGGGTTCATTGATGGTGAATCGAACCAGTAAGATTAATCAAGCAATTTTTGATACCGAGGCAGAGTTACGAGAAGGTGGATTTCGCTTGTTTCCCATTCTGCGAAAAAATCAACAAAATTTGGAATATGGGTATCGCTTAAAAGGGAAAGAATATGCGGAAGATCCCATCGAATTGGCAGTCCGTCCTCCTGAAAAACAGCCGAATTTCCTCCAAAGTGCGATCGCCAAGTTGAAAGAAAGTTTTTCGGGTTCTAAAGAGCGATCGGCCAATTGAAAATAGTGACAGCTAGGATCATCGGGTGCGCGACAATCTACAGTAACGCACCCTCTTTATTAAGTGGCGATCGGCTGTTTTTGTTAAAAAATATTAAGATATTGTTCGGCATTCCCCTGGCATCAGGTAAGATATAAAACGATTCCGTAAGGCACCGGATTATCCGGGTAAAACGTTGAGTTTCCATCCAGACCTTTGCCGAAACGAGAGCGAAGTCGAGAGCAAACTAATCGTCAGTTACTTGTTGCCAGCATTAGGGTACACCCCAGACAGTTGGCATCAAGAAGTTGCCTTTAGTAGCATCCGGTTAGATTTCTTAGCCTTCGCCATCCAAGCCGTACCCTTCGTCCTCGATGCCAATTCTCCCCTGAGTGTCGTAATGGAGGCGAAAAGTCCCAAACAAAACTTAGACCGACACCTGAGAAAGTTTAAGCGCTATTTAACGAAACTGCACGTTAAATATGGGGTCCTCACGAATGGCAAGGAGATGCGGATTTATGAACGAGTAGGAGAGGAAATTGAGCTAGTCTTTCAGTGTTTGGGACAAGAAATCGAGGCAAAAATTGCAGAAATCAACGCCTTGATTGGGAAAGAGAGTAGTCAACATAGACAAACCCTAGATTCACCAGCTACAGACTCCAATCCCCCTCAAATTAGGGACGAGTCAACGCCTGAACCAGCATCGGAAGACATCCCTTTTTCCATCCCATTTCCCGAGGAATTATTTCCGCCCACTCCCATTCATCCGGAACCCGTTGTTGAACCCACTTCTAATACCAAGAGGAAATCTAAATTGAAAGTAATTGCTGTTTATCATAACAAAGGCGGCGTCGGAAAAACCACCGTTGCAGTCAACTTAGCTGCCGCCCTCCGAAAAAAGGGAAAGAAGGTCCTGTTAGTTGATATAGATGCTCAATCTAATTCAACTTTTGCCACAGGATTACTTAAATTCATCTTTGAAGAAGATGATAATTTAAGAGAGAATAACGTTTATCATCTTTTAGAATCTGGCGATTTTTCTTTTGTATCAGATGTTGCTCGAAAATCTGATTACTTTAATAATCCAGAAATTGATGTAATTCCTTCCCATATTACCCTCATTGAAGGGCAGTATAAATTGAATCAAATCGGGGCAAGTAAAACTCGGTTAGTCACCAAGTTAAGCCGAGTAGAAAAAGAATATGATTTTGTAATTATAGATACTCCTCCCTCGCGGGATTTATATGCAGAAGTAGCATTGATTGCTGCGGATCATCTGATTATTCCGTCTGACTTGAAACCTTTTGCTAACCAAGGGTTACCCAGTGTTACCCAGTTTATCAGCCAAGTTGATGAATTTCGAGAGATGATTGGAAAAGAACCCCTTAATCTTTTAGGTGTCTTACCTTCTAAAATTGCCACCAAACGCGAAATTTTTGCAATATACTTTCCCCAAACAAAAGAGTGTAATTCCAGATCGATATGGTCTTCCGTTAATGGATACAATTATTTACGAAAGAACCATTCTTTCTCAATGCACTAATCATACCAATCCCAGTCCCATGGGGAAGAGATACCAGAACCTAAATCAATATTAGAGTATGCATCCGGATTCTTTATCCTCGGGTGAATTTGAAGCATTAGCCCTAGAAGTCTTAACAAAAACAGGAATAAACCGATGATTTCTTTTTCCCTAGTAGATGTTAAAAGTATCAATTCTAACGTCTCTCGTTCCACTTTCTCTGAAATAGTTTTAGATAGTCTTTCTGACCTGATTTTAGACTGTGAAGGACTTCTAAAACCTCTAGTTTTAAAAAGAACGGGACTCGAAAGCTATACTGTAGTTGATGGACATTTAGAATACTACGCTGCGGTTAGAGCAAAAGAAAAGAATCCTCGTAAAGGGGAAATGGTTAATGCTTTTGTGATTTCACCAAAAAATGAAGAAATCATCCTCAAGCAAACTCAGTTATTGAAGAGTTTCGCAGAATCCAATACTAATCAAGCGGTTAAAGATTCACCCGTTCAAGCGCCCATTCAACCTCATCAGGAAGGTCTTCAAGATTTACCCGTTCAGACGTCGATTCAACCGGATTTAGAAGCCCGGTTTACTAATATTGAAGTTAGAATTGAAAATCGACTCAATGAATTAAAGGCTGAATATTCTCAGAATCTCCAGAGAATTGAGGAGATGTTAGATCAAAAAATAGAGGAAAGGGTAAAAGATATTGAAAGTCGGAATCCCAAACCTGCTCCTTTATTAGAATCTCTGAATAACTTAGAGTTGCCTGAAGCACAACTTAATTCTCGTTTGAAAAAGGCTGGACTCAATAAAACTATCATAGAGAATATCGTCAAGGAGCGAAATAAAACACCCTTTGAACCCTTTATCAATTTTGAGGATTTGGTTACCCGAATTAAGGGCTTAGGGGGTAAAACACTTGCTAAACTGATTGATGGTTGGCAAAGTTAAGTCTATCTTGACCCTTAACTTTGAAAAGAGTGGCAGGGTTTAATCTGCCACTCTGTCTAGTTTTTAGCCTTCTTCCCAAAAGCTTCTAAGACACAAACTAACTGGGCGGATTCGGGGACGGTTTCATCTAAAATAAATAGCTTATTTTCGGTGCAAAGCTGAAAGATTAACTCTTTAACTTGATACTCTTGCACATCGGTAAATTGGTCTAAGGTATTCTGTATTAACACGGTTCGACCCATGATTTGCTGAGTGCGAACTAAGGCGAGTAAATACTCTTTGGCTTGCTTTAAGGCTTTGCTGCGATCGCCTGCGGGTCCGAGTTGTTTGGGTTTATTATCACTGACTCCGATGATGCGGGTATATCCGGTAAACACGCCCAAGGTTTGTAATACCGGACATTCTTCTAAAATTTGGGCATGGCGAATCATTTCTTGCAGTTCTTTTAAGTTCGGGGTGAGACTTCCCACGACTAATTCACCGGCGCAAGCGGCGTTGACTAAACTGTGATAGGTTACCAAATAATGGACCGATACCATATCCGGTAAAATGTGGCGATGGGGATGTCCGGTAAAAATTTGGGAGTAGAGTTTATTCCCCAGGTTTTTGCGCGTTCCTAGGCGTTCCCCGCGAATTAAATAGAGGGTTTTGCAGCGTTGCATGGTCAGGGCTTTTTCGCAGGCTTTCATGATATGATAAAAGCTGACTAGATTGGGGTCTTCTGTCCAGACAATGCCGATTCTTCCTAGTTGTGCAGGCAGGTGATAGCTGAGGGAATAACTGGCGTAGGTGGGACTGGGTAAGAGTTTTTGTTGAATGCCACTCACATTTAATGCTTCCAGGGCTTCTCGGACCATTTGCATCAATTCCGGGGCAGAAAATTGGCGCAGGCGGGTGATTTTATCCTGGGTTTTATTAAATTCTTTCACCCAAACGAGGTGAAAGGCGGCAGTGACTTCGTTGGCGGAAGGTGAGATGACAGTTTCGGTTCTTGTTCCCTCCTGCTGTTTCGCATCTTGAAACAGTTGTCTTCCCAGGAGGAGGGTAAACCGAGGCAAGGTTTTCCCCCCGGGAAATTTTGCCTCTAAATCTTGTTCGGTGATGGGATAGATGGGGGATGGGGGTGGAGTTTGGGAGAGTTGGTGTAAGGGATACAATCGCATCGCCAACAATCCGGCAGCTTGATGGAGGTCGATCGCACTCAGTCGAATTTTTGTATCAATTCGGGCTAAATCCGCCGGTTGAATCCGTTTATAGTTTTGCTGCCAGGTATTGGTAATGATACTAATAATAATAACAAAATTTTTAAGTTTTTGGTTATGAATAATTGAATTAACATTAAATAACGCCTGTAAATTAATTAATCCATCGATTCCTCGGTCAATATTATCTAAATTATCAAAACATAAAACCATCGGCTGAGTTGCCGAGGCAATTTTACCAAAATTCGATAAAATTTGCTGTGCAGCATTTTCAGAATCAATGGACCGTTTGACCCGCAACAATTTTAAACTCGCTTCGTCCAAATCATCCCCTTTCAGCCATTCACAGGCGAGGGGATATAATTTGGGATTGGTTAAGTCATAGAGAACGCCAAAAAACTCATTAGCGTTATAGATTCCGGCAGGATAGGTTCCTTTTAATTTGTGAATAAACAGTTGCCGTTCCCCAAACACCCGTTTCATGAGACTTCTATCTTGAAAGGCGGCTAATTCTTTTAACCAGAGTAACAGTTGGGATTCGGTTTGACCCTGGGGAACATACATCAAACTATCCAAGGTATTGCGGAGGGTATGCCGCCAAATAAAATCGCTTTCCGGCCAAGGTCCAATATAGGCAAAAAATGCCTTAGAATTAAGGGTACTTTTAATCCGTCCTAAGAGATAACTTTTTCCAGAACCAGAATCTCCCGAGAGGAGAATTGTGCGGGTTCGATGATCTTGGGTGACGTTATCAACGACGGAGGTAATTTCCGTTAAGACTTCTTGATGAATGGAATCGACGGTAAAGGCCGAGTTTTGGTCTTCTTGCCAAAAATTGCCCGGTCTAAAGGTGGTGGAATCAAAGGGGTTAACGGATTCTTGAATAATGCGGTCAATAGATGCCACGGCGGACTCCTCAGTGAGAGAATACAGGGTGTAATAGGGGTACAATTTCGTCCAGAGGCGATCGCAGTCTCTAGGCGATCGCAAGTGGAGTTATCGCTTTGTGTTGACTAAATAGACTAACTGATCTTCTAGTTTTGCATCAGGATTGAGGATGGCAACTTCCGGATGATTTTCGCAAAGATGTTCAATTAAATGGTGAACTTGGGATTCGTTAATATGGGAAAATTGCAAAATTGCTTCTTGAGATAACCGTTGGCGGGCCATACATTGTTGACTGATGGCCCGATTTAACAGAAAATCCTCCACAGGTTGCCACAATTCCCGCGTTGCTTCGGCGATGGGGAGACTCGGGACTAATTCTAATTGTTGCAACAGGGGACAGTATTGCAAAATTTTCGATTCTCGAATTAGGGCTTGTAATTCGGTTAAATTTGGGGTAGCATCGCCCACAATTAAATCCCCTCCACAGGCATCATTGACTAAGCTGTGATAGGTGACTAAATAATGAACTGACAGCAAGTCTGGTTTGAGATGCTGATGACGAGAATTGCGGTAAATATCGCTATAGATTCGGTATCCGGTATTATTAGGATTGCCGATGCTTTCTTCGCGAATCAGGTGCAAATTGTGGCATTGTTTCGCCGCGATCGCCTCTTGGCAGACTTTCATAAAATTGCAAAACTTCGTCAAATTGGCATCTTCACTCCAGGCAACCCCAACGGTTTCCGAAGTTCCCGGAAATTGATAGCTGAGGGAATAACTGCTATAAGTGCGACTATCCAGAAAGCGAAGCTTAACCTCTTGGACCAATAATGCTTCTAATGCTTCCCCTAACATGGCGATTAATTCCGGGGAAGAAAACTGACGGATTCGGGAAATTCTCTCCTGAGTTTGCGTAAATTTCCGCAACCATAACAACTTGAACGCTGCCAGTAAATCTGCTTTAGTTTCAGCAGTTGGGGGTAAACTGGGCGCTTCTGAAACATCGATCGCCGGTTCAGCGGAATGGGAGGATTGTTGATCCAGAACCTGGGTATATTCTACATCAATATAGTCCTGGCGATCGCGCATTAATTCTAACTTGTGATCCTGAAATAACTGGCGTCCCAGCATCAAGACATTCCGGGGACGAGTTTTCCCGCCAGGAAACTTATCCTCTAACTTTTCTCGGTTGAGGGGATACAAATTAGAAGGGGGTTGGGTGGCAGATTGCCGATGCAAAATAGACAAACGACTCGCCCAAAGTGCCTCCCCTTGATAGAGACTAATTTGTTTGAGTTGAACGATCGGATCAAGGCGGTCCCTATCCGTTGCTTGGATGCGAAAGGCATTTTGTTTCCAAGTATCGGTAATGATGCTAATCATCACCAGAAAGTTTTTTAACTTTTGGGTGTGAATGACGGAGTTGACCCCAAATAAGCTGGGTAAATCAATCAATCCATCGGGCAATCTGGCAATATTATCTAATTGGTCAAAACAGAGAACAATCGGCAGCGTTTCAGCGGAAATTCGGCCAAAGTTGGCGAGGATTTTTTGCGCGGCATCTTCGCTATCGATGGAATGTTGCACGCGGAGGATTTTGAGACTTTCTTCATCTAAATCATCCCCGCGTAACCACTCGCAGGCGAGGTTAGAAAATTTTGGATTGGTCAAGTCATAGAGGACGCCAAAGAACTCATTGGCATTATAAATTCCCGTGGGATAGTTATCTCTGAGATTGCGGATAAACACCTGGCGATCGCCTCGAATCATATCCATGAGACTGCGATGTTCAAACTCTGATAACCCTTTCAACCACAAAATCAATTGGGAATCTTGTTCTCCCTCGGGAACTTCCAATAAACTATCCACCGTGTACCGGAGAATATGCCGCCAAATATAGTCACTGGCGGTAAAGGGTTCGATATAAACAAAAAAGGCTTTGCGATTGAGAATCCGTTTGATTCTGCCTAATAAATAGGACTTGCCGGACCCGGTTTCTCCTTCTAATAAAACAGTGCGAGTGCGATGGTCCTCCGCCACCTGATTGAGTAAGGTTTCGATTTGACCGATCGCCTCTTGGTGAATGGAATCAACCGTAAACGCCGGATTTTGTTTTTCCTGCCAAAAGTTGCCAGACCAAAAGGTTTCCGCATCAAAAGGATTCGGTTCTCGCTGAATGATTTGTTCGAGTGTTGCCATAAGAGTTTCTTTGGTTAAGTTGTCATGGGTCAGTTGTCAGTTGTCATGGGTCATTAGTCAGTTGTCATTGGTCCTTTGTCTTATGTGATTAGGGGGTGGGATGTCTTGGGTTGTTTGTGATGACCTATTTTTAATTTATTGAGTAACAATAATAAAAAACAAAGGGCCGCCGATATCTTGGGGAATTCCCAATTCTATTTGGTCCGGACTGTAAGAAATGGCCTCTTGTAAAGAACTTAACTCAATGCGATTGTTCCGTTGTAAGCGATAGAGTGTGCGGTCAAACTCTTCTCGGGACAAGGGCGGTTGTAACTTTTGCCGTAAATGAAAAATCGGCAAATAGTTATCCGTTGCTAATTCCCGGTCTAACTGCTGAATTAGACGGACAATTTCATCATCGGATAAGGGTTTAGGTCCAATCACCTCCGATGATGGCGGGGGGATTGTTGTGGGGGATGAATTGGGGGGAAAAGACTCTTCAGGCGATCGCAACGATTTCCGCAAGAAGCGCAAATAATTCGTCAGCATATCCAAACTCACGACAGGTAATGTCCCACTGGGATTGTACTCTTCCCGGAGATATTCCTGTCCTCGAAGGGTCAACCAGACCTCGGTAATTTGGGTTTTTTCCGCCTTAATTAATCCCTTTTCTGCTAACCCTTGAATCATAGATTGCCGGGTTGCTGCCGCTAAGTTGGTTTGTGCCGGAGTGATGGTAGACTCAGCACAAGCGGTTAGGATAGCCACTTCTGCCTCGGCGATCGGCAAGCGGGTGGGGTCGAGTTGCAGCAGCGACTTTCCTGCCGGAGAAATCGAAAAGGCTCAAAATCTCCTCAGCATATCCGACTAACTGGCGATCGCAGAGGGTACGACAGAGGCTATCGCGTTCTGCCGCCTTGGTTTTCGGATTCGGTTTAATCTGGGTGATGGCTGCCCGATAATCGGGAAACCCTAGTAAATCTAGCAGAAACTTGAGCTCCTGCACTTCCATGTGCTCCCCCTAACTGGATTGGCAACGACAATAAAGGACAATAGGTCTAATACCAGTTTAAATTGCAGGGAGACCCAGAGAACTCCGAGAATGGCTTTGGCAGTCGCCTCCCAGGGGAAATGGCCGCCTGGAACCCTTACCCCTTCAATCATCCCATCGAAACCGGCGATAATTTCAAACCCGACCCGAAGTCGGCGATCGCCCCCATCGGGTCCAAATTTTCAGTATTTAGACTAAAATACCAGGAATAGCCGCTTGTTTTAAGGGTTTACTAGATGAATATGGACTTTAATTTTTTTGATTTTATTTGGATTTTTTTCTTACTCGCCTCCTTGCAACCCCTGTGGCAAAAGCGTCAGATTGAAACCCGCCGTTATCAAGCTATCTCCAAATTTGAACAGCAACGAAATAGCCGGGTTATTCTCCTGATTCACCGCCAAGAATCCATTAATTTGTTAGGGATTCCTTTGTCGCGGTATATTAGCATTGAAGACTCAGAACAAATTCTCAGGGCGATTCGCCTGACTCCCCCGAATGTTCCCATTGATTTAATCTTACATACTCCAGGGGGACTGGTTTTAGCCACGGAACAAATTGCCCGGGCTTTAATTCGTCATCAGGGAAAAGTCACGGTATTTGTTCCTCATTATGCCATGAGTGGGGGGACCATGCTGGCCCTAGCATCTGATGAAATTGTCATGGATGAAAATGCCGTTCTCGGTCCCGTTGACCCGCAGTTAGGAACCTCGCCAGCGGCCAGTATTATCAAAGTTTTGGAAGAAAAGCCCATTTCTGAAATTGACGACCAAACCCTGATTATGGCAGATATTGCCCGCAAGGCGATCGCGCAAGTCCAGCGGTTTGTTCGCACCCTCTTAGAAGATAATATTCCCGTCCAAAAAATCAACCCTGAAGATATTGATACCATCATTGAAAAACTCACCACAGGTCAAGTGACTCATGATTATCCCATTACCGTAGAAGAAGCAACGGAAATGGGTTTACCCATAACCGTGGGGTTACCCCATTCTATTTATGAATTAATGGATTTATATCCCCAAGCTAAAGCAGCCCGTCCCACAGTTCAGTATATTCCAATGCCCTATCAAAATCGTCCCATGTTACCGGAAGGGAAGGGGAAAGGATGATGGGGGGGAGATGGGGAGGATGGGGAGATGTTTGTAGTAACGACTTCAGTCGTTTCCTCTCCCCTCATTCATCATCCCTGTGTTCCCCAACAACCAATGACCAATGACCAATGACAACCAACAAATGACCAATTACAACCAACCAATGACAAACAGCAGAGTTACAGGAAAAGTGGCTTGGGTTACGGGTGCGGGTTCGGGAATTGGACGGGCAACGGCGATCGTTTTGGGACAAGAAGTTGCCCGGGTTGCCGTGACTGATATTGATGGAGAAAAAGCCGCCCAAACCGCGTCAGAATTGCAGGAACAGGGATACCCAACCCTGTCGTTTCAACAAGATGTTACCGATGAAAATCAGTGGCAACAGGGATTAGATTTAATAGTAGCCGAATGGGGTCAACTGGATATTTTAGTGAATAATGCGGGAATCTCAGTAGCCCAGTCTATTACTGACATGAACTTAGCCCAATGGCGGCAAGTGATGTCAGTGAATTTAGATGGCGTATTTTTGGGGACAAAATATGGGATAATCGGCATGAAGCAGGGCAGGGGGGGTAGCATTATTAATGTTTCCTCCGCCTCTGGATTTAAAGCAAGCCCCGGGGCTTCAGCCTATTCTACCAGTAAAGCCGGAGTGCGCTTATTTTCCAAATGTGCCGCATTAGAAGCGGCTCAAACTGAACCCCGGATTCGGGTGAATACCGTGCTACCCGGTGGGGTGATGACACCGATGTGGTCGAGTGTAGAAGGATGGGAAAGCTGGAAAGAACAAGCGGGAACCGAAGCGGAATTATGGGAGAAGTTAGCCGAAAATACCCCCTTAAAACGGTTTGCCAAGCCGGAAGAAATTGCTTTAGCCATTCTGTATTTAGCCTCGGATGAATCACAATTCGTAACCGGGGCCGAATTAGTGATTGATGGGGGATTTACTGCGTAATCCGCATTAAAATTGCCCAAATTTGTAGAAAATGGGAATAAATTGCTTTTATTTCGGTTGGACAGGATTGGACAAAATGGACAAGAAACCCGATTTATCCCCTAGAGGTACTGCTGATTGCTACAGGTTTTGTCAAGAAACCTGGTTATCTTACCCCGGAAGTACCCCGGGACTAGGATAAGGAGGCTCAATCAGGGGGATAATTTGAGAAGAGTCTTTTTAGGGAGAATATTCAGGGTCATTGAGTAAGTTTACAAGGGGAATGATTTAGACTCGATAGAGTAAACCAATCGGTTTGATGCCCATGCAGTTACCTCACCCGCATTGATGGCCGAATTTGAGGAGAAATCGGATAATAAGGAGGATTGGGAATAACCCATGTTATCTTTTGATTATTATAGTAGTTTACCGGATTAAGGGTTCATGATGGTATGAAAATTTTAATGATATCTTGCACCTTTCCCTATCCACCCACACTTGGGGGAACCCATGTGAGGACTTTTAACTTAATGAAATATCTGAGTCAGCACCATCATGTCAGTTTAGTGACCCAGCGATCGCCCGATGTCACCGATGCGGAAGTGGAACGGTTGCGCGAGTGGGTGCAAGATGTGGCGATTTTCCCCTCTCCGAGTGCAAGTGCAGGACAGGGAAAGTTAGGAAAAGTGAAGCGCTTCGCCAAATTTCTGAGTCAAGGAACACCCCCTAACGTCCTGTCCCGGTACTCGGCCAAAATGCAGCATTGGGTGGATGATTACGTGAAATCGGTGATGGAGAAAGGGCAGAATTCAGAATTTGCGATCACCTGCGAGCATAGTGTAAACGAGATTTATGTCCGTCCCGAGTGGTCCTCGGCGATCGCCAGTGTCGTAGATATCCACAGTTCGGTGTACGGGACCTGTCGGCAGTTGCTGGAAACCAACACCTCAGAAAATACCCTGCGCGATCGCCTGCAACTGCCCCTCCTGCAAAAGTATGAACAACGCTACTGTTCTAAATTTTCCGGGATAGTCGTCACCACAACAGACGACCAAAAGCACATCAAAGACTTAACTCCCAATGCTCATATTTCCGTCATCCCCAATGGCGTGGATTTAGAAATGTTTCCCGTTCGCGAAGTCGATCCCGGGGGACACCGCCTGGTGTTCGTGGGGGCGATGGATATTTTAGCCAATATTGATGCGGTCAGATTTTTAGCCTTAGAAGTCTTTCCCTTAGTCCGTCTGCGGTATCCTGATGCCACCCTGGCCCTCGTGGGGGCCCGACCCGTCCCGGAAGTCCAAGAACTGGCAAACCAGCCCGGAGTCAGCGTCACAGGTCAAGTTCCTTCGATCGCCGAATATTTGCACCAAGCAACCGTCTGCGTGATTCCTATGCGAACGGGATATGGAATTAAAAATAAAACCCTAGAAGCAATGGCCGCAGGAACCCCAGTGGTTGCCAGCGATCGCGGATTAGAAGGGTTAAGCGTGGATGGACCCAACGTCCCCTTACGGGCATTACGGGCCAACGAAGTCACCGAATATGTAGCTGAAATCGGGCGTTTATTTGAAGACCGACGTTTGCGAGACCAATTATCCGTGAATGCCCGAGGACTCGTGGAACGGGATTATACCTGGGAGGTGGCGGGAAGTCGCTACTCCAACTTACTATGCCAATTATCCGCCAGCAAATCCTGATAGGATAGCAACACCTTCAATTCAGATTGGGTCGATCCAGCGTCCTAGAAACCTATCCCCCTTACCTTTGAGATCTCGGATGAACAACCCTATTCGCAAGCGAGCACCTTTGAGTCCGGCCACCGCGAACCGGCCATCGCGTAAACCCGTGCCTGCATCGCCTGCTGCGAAATCGCGAACGCGACCCGATCGCGATCGGGTGTCGCCACCTCGGAAAACTCCCCCAGTCTCTCGAACCCGGAAAGGCGATCGCACCCCGGACCCCAAACCCGGTAATGGATTGAGTGCGATCGCCGCCATCACCGGCAGTACCACCTTATTCTTTTGCGGCGCATGGTTAAGCGTGCGCCTAATTGTTGATCCCGCCTCTATCAACTGGGTACAATCCTGGTTACCTGCCGCCTCCCAAGTCCCGATCGCCAACAAAGAAGCCCCCCAAACCCTCCAGGAGATCACCGACCAAATTCGAGAAGCAGGACTGATTCCGGCATCCACCCTCCCCCTGGATTCCCCACCCCAAACCTCAAACCCGACCCATTCCAAAGCCCAACAGCAACTGCTGATGCCAGTGATGAGGGAAATCCCCTGTTCCGGGACTCCAGAAGCCAATCGCCACCCCTTGTCAAGCCCTCGCCGAACTGCGGGTTTATCGCCCCGTCTTCAATCCCGACAATCCCAGTGACCCCCAGCCTTACTATCAACTCCTCAACAAGCTAGAAATCACCGGACCCGACCCATCGGCGATCGTTCCCACCTTAAGCGACAGCGAAGCCGCTACTGTCAGCGTTGGCCCTCAACCCCTGACCCGCTTAGACGCCTTGGAAAACGGGCCCGAACTGGGAAATTGGTTGAATTTACACAGCGATCGCAGCTTCGGCAACCGCAAAATCGCTTATGGGACAATCATTCACTACAACCCCGAAACCTTTCACCTCAGCGAAATGACCAACTGGGTGAGTCCCTCCGGTCATCTCCCCAAATGGCAAGAAATCACCGGAGGCAAGGACCCAGAACTGGTCATCGATCGCACCCTCGGCCTGGAACCCCAGTTCCAAATCTATCAAATCAAACCCGTCCAATTTTTCCTCAACCCCATCCGCCTAGAGGAAATCTCCCTCATCGAACCCTTCCTCACGTCCCGCGCCTACCGAGATGCCCTCCTTTTAGCCAGAACTGGCTTATGGTCTGCCGCCTGGGAATTAATGGCCTCCCTCAAACAAGACAGTTCCGGTTCAAGCTGGCCCCCACCCGCCCAAGCCCAACTGGATGTACTCCGGTACCATGCCCAAATGACCCAAACCCAAGCCAACGCCACCGGCATGGAACCCCCCCAGCAAATCCTCACCGCCTTAATCGATGGCAACTGGAAAAAAGCCCTAGATGTCTATGAATTACAACTAAAACTCGGGGATGACATGGGAAGCTTACTCACCGATGAAAAAGTTGCCTTGTGGAATCGCATCGAAACCGCAGTTCAAGTCAACCCCAGCCAAGCTGATGCCAAAGCCTGGGGGGCATTGGTCTTAGCCGCCCGCTACAATGACAGCGAAGCCGTGGCCTGGTTGGAAGAACAAGCCCAAAATACCGCTCAACTGCGCGATCGCATTTATAATTTGCTTGATGCCCGCGCCAATGCCAGTACCTACGCCGAACAACTCAAAACCCATACCAGTCAAATCCTCGGGACCGCCTCCATGCTGTCCCAAGTCAATCCCGAGGACTGGATTCGCCCCCAAGGCAGCCAACCCTTAGAACTGCAATCGGGACAAGTCTGGTATCAAGTGGAAGTCAGTGGGTTTAACGACTCCCGGCGCTGGCGACAGGCCCCCTTCAAAGATATTAATCTCCCCAAATCCGCCCTAGGAAATCATCTGTGGAAAGAGTTGGGATTGCACAACGACCCCCAGATTCAAATCGGCGTCTGGATGCCCAATGGGGAGCAAAAAACCACCTTGGGGACCGTCAAGGGATTGCGGTTAGTCGGGGGAAACTTACTCCTGCTGACCACCAGCAATGCGATTCCCACCCCAGAAATTGGGTCAGGCGTGTCTAAACCCTTGAGTTTGACCGAGGCTGCCCTACAATGGCGATCGCCCACACCCCAAACCCTCAAACAATTGCAACGGGATGATCCGGAATGGGTCGAGATGCTACTGCCTTCCTTGTGGCAGGAGTTGCAAACTGCTGGACAGGTCCCCCTGGGCCCAGTTCCCTCCCAGGAACAAATGCTCACCCAACTGGGCGGATGGTTCGTCCAATCCACGGACCTCACCGGCAACAACTGGCCCGACGCGGTGATTACGTTGCGGAGTGATGCCTTAGTGCCATCCCCCGGATTCGCCCATTCCGCCTACCGGACCCGCACATTAATTTTTGATGAACAGGGGGCGCTGATTTACAGTGAACTCTCCACCGCCGATACCCAAGCCATCACCGGCATTGCCGATCTACCCACTGGCGGACTCCCCGTCTTAGTGGTAGAAGGCAGCAATGGGTACAACTTGCAACGTTGGTCCAGCGATCGGCAGCGGTTTGAGTTTTAACCTCACACCCGCCCGCCCGCCCGCACCCTGAAGGGTGGGGCTATACGGACAAAGCCCGCCTGCGCGGGCTGTTGATTGTAACACTGGCCCGCAGGCTGAAGCCTGGGGCTATACGGACGAAGCCCGCCTGCGCGGGCTGTTCATTGTTAAGTAGGTCTTTGATAACCAGATTTAGTCCCATTCCAAATCTGAGTAGGAAAAGTCGGTTTTCTCTTGTAGCCTGCGTAGGCAGGCTTCGTCCGTGTAGCCCAGGCTTCAGCCTGCGGGTTTTGATTTGTAGCCTGCGTAGGCAGGCTTCGTCCGTGTAGCCCCAGGCTTCAGCCTGCGGGTTTTGATTTGTAGCCTGCGAAGGCAGGCTTCGTCCGTGTAGCCTCCGGGCTTCAGCCTGCGGGTTTTTATTTGTAGCCCTTCCCTTACCCATCCACTCCCATACATGACTACCCAGAAACTTCGACTGCCTCGATTCCTGCGATCGTCCCACGGTCCCAACTTATCCATGCAAATGATGGGAGTGGGATTAGCAATTACCTTGATGTTCGTGTTCATTGCCTTGTTCTCTCCCCTGTTAATCTCCTGGGGATGGCTAACGGACCCCACGGAATTTCTGAGTCATCCCATGCATGACGCGCCCTCCTGGGACCATTGGTTTGGCACCAATCGCCTCGGATATGATGTCTTCAGCCGGACCTTGATGGGGTCTCGCGTGGCATGGCAAGTGGTGATTTTAGCCACCGCCTTGAGTATGGCGATCGGGGTTCCCCTGGGGTTAGTCAGTGGCTATTTAGGGGGCAAATTAGACCGGACCCTCTTATTCTTAATGGACACAATCTACACCTTGCCCGGATTGTTGCTCTCGATTACCTTAGCCTTTGTCGTCGGTAGAGGCATCTTTAACGCAGCGATCGCCCTGAGTATTGCCTACGTTCCCCAGTATTACCGCGTCGTCCGCAATCACACCGTCAGCGTCAAAACCGAACTGTTTATCGAAGCCGCCCAAGCAATGGGGGCCTCAACCTGGCGCGTCCTCTCCCGCTACCTGTTTTTAAACGTAATTCAAAGCGTCCCGGTCCTCTTTACCCTCAATGCTGCTGATGCCATCTTAATCCTGGGCGGATTAGGCTTTCTCGGATTGGGACTTCCCGAACAAGTTCCAGAATGGGGAAATGACCTCCGTCAAGCCCTCGATGCCTTACCCACCGGCATTTGGTGGACTGCGTTTTTCCCCGGCTGTACCATGACCTTAATGGTGGTAGGATTGTCCCTCTTGGGAGAAGGATTAAACGAATTTGTTAATCCCAAAATGCGGCAGGAATAGCCCGATTTTTCGGCTAACAAGAATATAACGACCAAGGACACATGACAAATGACCAATGACAATACCCCCTTCGTCATCGGAATTGATTTAGGCGGGACGGCGATTAAATTAGGACGATTTGAAGCGGATGGGACCTGTAATGAATCTTGGTCTGTAGAGACCCCCAAACCGGCGACACCCAGAGGCAGTCTTACAAGTGCTGGTGGATGCGATCGCTCAAGTGGACCCGGAAAATCAATGTCGGGCTGTCGGGGTGGGGACACCGGGTCCGGTGGATGCCACGGGTCAAATTGCCAAAGTTGCAATTAATTTGGATGGATGGCAGGATGTCCCTCTCGGTTCATGGTTATCCCAAAAAACGGGCAAACCTGTGATTCTCGCCAATGATGCCAACTGTGCTGGATTGGGAGAAGCTTGGTTAGGGTCCGGACGTCAGTTTCGTAATCTAATTTTGCTCACCCTGGGGACTGGAGTTGGTGGTGCAATTATCCTCGATGGGAAGTTGTTTACGGGCCATACTGGGGCGGCAGGGGAGTTAGGATTAATTACGATTAATTTGTATGGTCCTGAGTGTAATAGTGGGAATAAAGGCTCGTTAGAACAGTATGCCTCGGTGCAGGCGATTCAACGGGCGAGTCGGACGACTCCAGAAGAACTGGGTCATGCTGCGCGATCGGGCAACCGGCAAGCGTTGGAGTTTTGGGAAGGGTATGGACATCACTTGGGGGCGGGATTAGCCAGTTTAATTTATGTGCTGACCCCAGAGGCAGTCATCATTGGCGGTGGAATTAGTGCCAGTGCGGAATTTTTTATTCCAGCGGCGATCGCAGAAATTGAACGCCGGGTTCTGCCGGTTTGTCGTCCCAATTTGCAGGTTTTAGTCGCTGAATTAGGCAACAAAGCCGGTATGGTGGGTGCGGCTAAATTAGCATGGCAAACCATCGAGGATAACCTTTAGAAACTCAGGTTTTGAGGATTAATTTTGTGACAAAAGCCGCCTCCCCTCTCGTGTCATGGCTCTGCCATGACATGGGCAATCAGCGGCTCTGCCGCCTGTTACAAAGCAATGGAGGCAGAGCTTACAATTGGCATGAACAAGCATTTTTATCCCGTTAAATCATGACCCGTGGTCTGTTCAATGTAGTCTACAACCTTCTGATAATCCTCCGGGTTACTTTGAGGATGGATGATAATTCTCATCCCACTATCCGGTAAGAAAAAAGAGATTTTCCCATTACCCGGAGCGCAACAAAAGGAACTAATTCGATTCAAGTCGATATCGTATTCTTCGCGCTCGTACTGAATTTTTACCCAATGAGAGCCGAGAGAGTATTGTACGGTTTTGTTGATGAAATTTACCACGGTTTGATAAGCCTCGGTATTACTCTGAGGATGAATAACAACAGGAGTGCGACTTTGCGGTAACCAAAAGGCAATCTTTCCATTTGGCGATCGACAAAAAGCACCGATCCGCGCTAAATCCACGACGTATGTCTCTCTGTCATAAATAAATTTGACCCAATACGTCACAAAACCTCCTCTCTCGGCAATTCAATCCCATTTACAGCCCTGTCATTAGTTACGATCGCCCAGGAGTGACAGCAGCAGAAATCTCCGATGAAACTGAGGATTCTGCATCCTCATCAGACAGGGAAGCTAATGCCGCTTGGATGAAGCCTTTAAACAGGGGATGGGGGTTACTGGGTCGAGATTGAAACTCGGGATGGAATTGGGTGGCAATGAAAAAGGGATGAGAGGGGAGTTCGATAATTTCCACCAGTCGTCCATCGGGGGAGGTCCCACTCACCACATATCCGGTTTCAATAAACAGGTTGCGATAAGCATTATTGAACTCATAGCGATGGCGATGGCGTTCGTAAATCACCTCTTTTTGATAAACCGAGGCGGCAAGGGTATCCGGAATTAATCGACAGGGATATAATCCTAAGCGCATGGTGCCGCCTAAATCGACCACATCTTGCTGTTCGGGAAGGAGGTTAATAATGGGGTTGCTGGTATCGGGGTCGAATTCGGCACTGTTGCCATCTTCCAATTTGGCAACATGACGCGCCCATTCGATCGCCGCGCACTGCATTCCTAAACATAACCCGAGGAAGGGAATCCGGTGTTCTCGGGCATATTGAATCGCGGAGATTTTGCCATCCACCCCGCGAATCCCAAATCCACCGGGAACTAAGACCCCTTGGACATCTTTGAGGAATTTTTCAGGGCCATAAGCTTCGATATCTTCGGAGTTAACCCAACTGAGATTGACATCGACTTCATAGGCGATCGCCGCGTGTTTAATCGCTTCAATCACGGACAAGTAAGCATCACTCAGACGAACATATTTCCCGACAATGGCAATATTAATCGGTTTTCCACCGCCATACAACCGTTCGACTAGGGTTTGCCACTGACTGAGATCCGGTTGGCGCGGGTCGAGTTGCAGTAAATCCAGGGCTTGCTGGGCCAATCCTTCCCGTTCTAAAATCAGGGGAACTTCATAAATACTGCTGGCATCTTGCGCCGTAATCACGCATTGAGCCGGTACGTCACAGAACTCTGACATTTTTTCCTTGAGTCCCGCAGGCAGAGGGCGATCGCATCGACAGACTAAAATATCCGGCTGGATCCCGATCGCCCTAAGTTCCTTCACCGAATGCTGGGTGGGTTTCGTCTTCATCTCTCCTGCTGCACTAATCCAAGGCACCAGGGTGACATGAATGTACAAAACATTATTGCGCCCAACTTCCTTGCGAAACTGCCGAATCGCTTCCAAAAAGGGTTGGGATTCGATATCCCCAACGGTCCCGCCAATCTCCGTAATCACCACATCTGGATTGGTATTTTTAGCCACCCGTTTGATGCGTTCTTTGATTTCATTGGTAATATGGGGAATCACCTGGACGGTTCCCCCTTGATAATCTCCACGGCGTTCTTTATTCAAGACGGCCTGATAAATGGAACCTTGGGTAACGCTATTGAGACAAGACATGGACGTATCGGTGAAGCGTTCATAATGTCCTAAGTCTAAATCGGTTTCAGCGCCATCCTCGGTCACAAAGACCTCTCCATGCTGAAAGGGACTCATGGTACCGGGATCAACATTAATATAAGGGTCCAGTTTCAAAATGGAGACGGAATAATCCCGGGACTTGAGCAACCGTCCCAGACTTGCAGCGACGATCCCTTTTCCGATACTGGAAACGACCCCACCCGTTACAAACACAAACTTAGTCATACAATTTACCCAACGCTGTAATTTACGCGCCTAGATCCTGGGTTCATTGTGCCACATTTTACGGCAGGAGTACCCGCGATCCTGGTCCTAAAACCACGAATCCTAAAGGCGAAGGAGGAGAATGCCCCATTTTCGGTTAGGGTGATCAGACACCCCTTAAACTACGGATCTCCGATGGGTAATGCCCAGTTTCTTCTACCGTGAGGATTTAGACCTCCTCATTAAACTGACAAGATTGAGGGCAAATGCTACGCTGGCACAACCAGGGTTCAACCCAAGGACTCTGGGTGCTAGGGTGCTAGGGAATGATGAAAATAAGTTTGTGGAGAGAATCCTGTTAGGGTTGCTCCTTCTGTGGATTGTCCACATCATCAAGGTTGGCGATGGGCATGAGCAAATAGAACAGAACATGAAAAAGTCTAGCAATCGACCGAAACTCTTACCTCTGGCAATCGTGGGGTCTCTGACGATGTTCCCAGCATTCGGGACCCTTGGGGGGACTGTAACCGGAGGTACAGCGCCTAGAACCCCCTTAACTTTCATTCCCGAGGTTGCTGAGGGCCCGATCGCCCAGGAATCAGAGGAACCTCGGGAATTACCCCTGATTGATCCGAATGCTGAGGACCCTGTGGATCTTGAACCCCAGGAGTGGGTGGATTTTGAACCCCCCAACCCGGTTGAGTCTGAATCCGAGGACCTCAAGTTCAAACAAGTCATGCAAGGGGCCGTTTCCCAAAATTTGAGCCGTCGTCCCCTAAGTGAGATTATCTCAGTGGTGGCGGAACAATTGATCGGCACCCCTTACGTTGCCGGTTTATTAGATCAATCCTCCGATGAAACCCTGGTCATTTCCCTGGCTGGATTTGACTGTGTATTATTTATAGAAACCGTCCTGGCGATCGCCCGAGGAATTGCGGTCCAAGATTACACCTACGAAGGATTAGAAAAGCGCGTTGAAGAACAACGCTATCGCGATGGTAAACTCACCGACTATTGCAGTCGTCTCCACTATTTCTCAGACTGGATTTATGATAATAGCAAACGCGGACTGGTCGAAAATATTACCCCATCCCTTGGCGGAATTCCTCTGAATCAAACCTTAAATTTTATGACAGAGCATCGTCAAAGCTATCCCCAACTCGCCGATGATAAGAATTACGACTGCATTCGGCAAGTGGAAGCCAAGCTCAAGGATGTTCCTCTGACCTATATTCCCCAAGACCAAATTTCTACCCTCTACGATCGCCTCCAACCAGGAGACATCATCGCCACCGCTACGGATATCGCAGGACTCGATGTCACCCATACTGGATTGGTTTATCAATCCCAAGATGGCAAAATGGGATTTATTCATGCGTCTCCCAGTGGACAAGTCACTGTTTCCCCGGATTTACAATCTTATGTTCAAGCCGTGGAAGGTCAAATAGGCATTATTGTCGCCCGTCCCCTAGATACCCGTCCTCAACGCCCGGATACCTTACCTTCTTTTTAAAGCGTTTTCAGGTTAAATTGACAGGGTTCGCCCTGTCTTTTTACCTGTTAACCCTTGACGAATTTCGAGCTAAATTTGACTTTAACCCATGCGAAACCTCTTTCTGTCCACGGCCATTGCATCTATTATGCTCACCACTCCTGCTGCTGCCCAACAACCGTTGTTTGTTGCCTATCCTCCCCCGGAACATAAAACGACTTCTGACCGGATTTTCTTAATTGGCACGGCTGCACCGGATGCGGAAGTGTTAGTCAATGGACAACGAATTGAACGCAGTCCGGCTGGACATTTTGCCCCGACTTTCCCCTTAGAATTAGGGGAAAATGTTTTTACCTTAACCCATCAAGACCAACAACTCCAAATCAAGGTCACCCGAGAGTCTAGTTCGCCGCCGGTTCCGGAAGGAATGGCATTTGTGGAGAGTTCTCTAACGCCGACGGTTGATATTGCCAGAATGGCAGGAGAGTTGATTTGTTTTGGGGCAATTGCGCCACCGAATGCGACGGTTTCTGTGCAAGTTGGCGATCGCACCATTCCGTTGATGCTCAATCGAGAATCGGTTTCTCTGCCTTCTAATTTAGCAGTGTTGACCGGAACCACGGAGCCGAATATTTCCCGAGAAGCGGGTAATTTTGAAGGTTGTACCACGGCCCCCCAAGACCCGACCAATTGGGGTCAACCGCGTTATCAATTGTCCATGAATGGACAAACAAAAACCCAAATGGCAGGGGGGAATATTGAGATTATTTCCCCCAGTCAAATTACCGTGGCTGAGGTGACTGCTGAGGCAGCAGTGGCGCGGACCGGCCCCAGTACCAATCATTCCCGTCTCACACCGTTGCCCAAGGGGACTCGCGCCGCTGTGACGGGACGGGAGGGGGAATGGATTCGGTTAGATTACGGGGCCTGGATTAAAGCGGAGGAAGCACGAATTTTGTCGGCTGGGATTCCCCCGCGATCGGCAATTCGGGGAGTGCGATCGCGCCAAGTTCCCGGATGGACCGAAGTGCTATTTCCCCTACAAACCGCTGTACCCGTTACAGTTACCCAAGGCGATCGGCAAATTTCTCTCACACTTCATAACACAATCGCCCAAACCGATACCATCGCTTTCAATGACGATCGCTTAGTTGAACGCATGGATTGGCAACCCTTGGGCAACAATCAAGTCGAATATACATTTCACCTCAAACCCTCACATCAATGGGGGTACAAAATGCGCTATGAAGGCACAACTCTGATTCTCTCCCTGCGTCATCCCCCCAACGTCACCGGCAGTCGCAATCAACCCCTAGCTGGCATGAGAATTCTCCTCGATCCAGGACATGGCAGCAGCGAGGACCTCGGTTCTCGCGGACCCACCGGGTATCCCGAAAAAGATGTCAACCTGGTTGTCTCTAAACTCCTGCGAGATGAACTCCAACAGCGCGGCGCTACAGTGTTAATGACCCGAGAAGGAGATGAAGATTTATGGCCGAACGATCGCGTTGAACAAATTGAACGAGACGAACCTCACCTCGCCCTCAGCGTCCATTATAATGCCTTACCCGATTTCGGTGATGCCATCAATACCGCTGGAATTGGGATGTTTTGGTATCATCCCCAAGCGCATGATTTATCGGTGTTTTTGCATAACTATTTAGTGCAGAAATTAGACCGCCCCTCCTATGGCGTGTTTTGGAATAATTTAGCCTTAACTCGTCCCACGGTTGCTCCATCAATTTTACTAGAACTCGGGTTTATGATTAATCCCTACTGAGTTTGAGTGGATTGTGGATGAACAGGAACAGAAAAAGTTAGCCAAAACTCTGGCGGATGGCATTGTCGATTGGTTCGCGACCACTCGGTAAAGTTTCATCCCTCCTTACCCGAGGACCGGAAACCAGGTTACTGCTAGAATTGTCCTTTCCTGGCCTAAATTTAGGAAAAAAACCCGGTTTCTCAACCTCCTAAAAGAGGACCCAAAACCGGGTTTCTGCGACAATTTTTGTTTCCTTGTCTAATACCAATTTCATTAATATTCACTACAGATATGGACTTTGTAGAGACTAGACGATTGCAAGACTTGAGAGATCGGGCCGTAGAGTTGGCGATCGCCAATCGTGAGAGTGAAGCGAGTGCGGTTTTTGCCGAGGCAACGACAGCAACTCGCGCTATTCGTAAAATGTCCAGTCGAGCGATCGCGCTGTGCGAGTTAGCAACAGCATTCCACCGAGCCAACCGTCATGATGAAGCACAGGCTCTATTTGCCGAAATCCCCCAAATTGCTAAGTCTCTTTGGCCTGCTTATAGTCGAGAAAACGTTCTGAGTGAGCTAGTGGCAGCGTTGGCGCAAGCCGGACAGTTTTCCGAAGCTGCCTCTATTGCGGCTTCTCTGGTGGGGGAACAGGAGCGCATCAAGGCGCTGAGGAGTTTGGCGACTGCCTTGAATCAAGCTGGAAACTTTGAGGAAGCCACAAATGTGATCCGTTCGATTTCCAAGGGGACCGATCGAGTTCGGGGGTTTTTAGAATTGGCCGTGACATGGGAGAATAGCGATCGCGTGGATGAAGCTAGCGCTATGTTTAGTGAAGCCGCCACAGTCGCTCGTTCTGTGGAAGGTTGGGCGGTTTACTCGTTACTTAACGTGGTGACAGCCTTGAAAGGAGTGAACCGACTCAGCGAAGCGGATGCCCTTCTGACTGAAGCCAAAACGATCGCCTATTCTGTAGGCGGTGAAGTGCGGCGAGAGAATAATCTCAACGAAGTGGCAAAGGAACTGACAAAAGCTGGACGTTTTTCTGATGCCATAGAAGTAGCTCGCTCCATGCGCTATCCGAGTTGGCCGGAAAAGATGCTCTGTGAAATCGTGGGAGCGCTGGCTCGTTCTGGACAGTTATCTGAGGCTACTGCATTAGCCTACTCAATCCGTGTTGATGGTTATCGAGGGGAAGCGCTGAATCACGTGGGTGCAGCACTCAAGTTAGCCAATCGGGATGCGGAAGCAAGTGCCATTCTCTCCGAGGCGGAAGAAACTCTGAAAGCCGCACGAAAAGCCTGGGCAGAGGAATTTGCTGACGAATTGGATTGAATGTGAGCGCGAGTATTCTCAATCATGCGATCGCGATCGTTCTGGCATCTTACCCGTCACCTCGTTTCTGCGACAATTGTTGTTTTATTGCCTAAATTAAAAAAAAATCGGGTTTCTCACCCCCCTATAAAAGGAACAGAAACCGGGTTTCTACGCCAAATTTTGCCATATCAATTAAAATAATGAAGTAAATTTATTGAAGTCAATCTTATGAACCTCCCTCGGGTGAGAGCGCCAGAATTTCCTTCCCACCAACCTTGGTTAAATTGCGATCGCCCTTTATCCCTCGGCCAATTAAAAGGCCGAATTGTCCTGCTTGACTTTTGGACCTATTGCTGTATTAACTGCCTGCATATTTTACCGGATTTAAAATACTTAGAGCAAAAATATCCCGAACATCTCACAGTCATTGGCGTTCATTCAGCTAAATTCGAGAACGAAAAAGAAATAGAAAATATCCGGCAAGCGATTCTCCGGTATGATATCGAACATCCGGTGATTGTGGATCAGGAGTTTGAAATTTGGCAACAATTTGCGGTGCGCGCATGGCCGACTTTAATTTTAATTGACCCCCTGGGATATGTAGTGGGAATGGTTTCGGGAGAAGGGAAACGGGGGGAATTAGATGAGGCGATCGCCCAATTAATCGCCCAACAGCAAGCTCAAGATTCAGTCTCAATTCCCGATATTAAACCTGTCTTAGAAAAACAGAAAAATCCTTTAATTACCCCCTTAGCCTTTCCCGGAAAAGTTCTCGCCGATGCCGCCAGCAGTCGCCTATTTATTGCTGACTCGGGTCATCATCGCATCATTGTCACCACCCTCGAATGGCACGTTACAATCCATCATCGGCAACGGCATCCCGGGATTCACCGATGGGTCTTTTTCCGAAGCGCAGTTTTTTGGACCCCAAGGCATGAGTTGGGATGCTGACTGCCAGTGTCTCTATGTGGCAGATACGGAAAACCATGCCATCCGGCAAATCGATTTCACCACGCAACAGGTGCAAACCCTCGCGGGAACTCGGAACCCAAAATCGCACCCTGAGTCCCCAAGGAGGTCAAGGGTTAGAGACTCCCTTAAATTCCCCCTGGGATTTAGAACTGATTGGCGGGGAACTGTTATTAATCGCAATGGCCGGGTCCCACCAAATTTGGGCGTTGGATTTGATGGATGGGACCGTGGGAACCTACAGTGGCATCGGTGCAGAAGCTGGCATTGATGGAGCACTGGATGAGGCGGCATTTGCTCAACCTAGCGGCATTACCACCGATGACGAGGAACTGTTTGTGGCGGATAGTGAAATTAGTTCGATTCGGGCGATCGGGTTAGGGGATGAACCCCGGGTGCGAACCCTCTGCGGCAGTGGCGATTTGTTTGGATTTGGCGATCGCGATGGGACCGCAGAAGAGGCCCTCTTGCAACATTGTCTCGGCATCGATTATGCCGAGGGATTGCTGTGGGTTGCAGATACCTACAACCACAAAATTAAAACCGTTAATCCCAAAACGGGAGCGTGCAAAACCGTTCTAGGAGATGGAATCTCGGGATTATTAGACGGAAAAAATACCGCCACCCGCTTTTTTGAACCGGGGGGTTTGAGTATTACTACAGGCATCCTTTATATTGCCGATACCAATAATCATCGCATCCGACAGGTAGCCTTAGATACCCTAACCGTAACCACCCTGGAGTTGACTGGATTATGTGCACCGGGTTTTTGTGTACCCGAGAATTCAGCTAAAAACTAACTACTCTAACACAAGGCACAGAGGACTTCAAAATAAGGGACACTCGGTTTGAGGTCAAGTTAATAAAGCCCCAAGTAAGCTCCCCAAATGGGGATTTTATTTTTTATCCGGACAACAGAGAGAATTTTTCAAAAATTTTGAGGGCAGAACTAGACAGGAATGCCCGGATAACGTTAGAATTTGGCCCGGGACGTCTAAATCGAAATTCACTTTCGCATTTGATATAAAGAGTCAACGGTTATCGGTTTGAGTCAACTTTTTTATGAAAGATTCAAACCCAGTTGGCTATTCCTCAAGAGAAGTGGACAAAACGCACCCACCTCCTCGGGTTCCAAATGCTTGGAATGGGGGAGTGTTAAACCAGTCCAGTTGGCTTACAGTCGATCACCACACCGTTCATCGTGCGGGAGACGTCAATCGA
Organism: uncultured cyanobacterium; assembly: GCA_963821735.1. Lineage (GTDB taxonomy): Bacteria > Cyanobacteriota > Cyanobacteriia > Cyanobacteriales > Laspinemataceae > Laspinema. The sequence continues at coordinate 398,387 of CAWGFK010000055.1, read as the reverse complement.
AAATGAACCCGATATTAAATTTACTCTCATTACTCGGAATCGTGGGGCTATGTTTTATTGCATGGCTGGGTTCCGAAGATCGTCGCATTATTCCTTGGAAGGTAATTTTTTGGGGAATTGGCCTACAAATGGTTGTGGGATTAATCGTGTTTGGGTTGGGGAGCAATCTCGTTGAAGGACTGAGCAACTTGCTCAATGTGGTCCTGGATGCCTCGGAAGCTGGGGCGCAATTCCTGTTTGGGGGACCGGCTTCGATGTTGGTGACCGAACCCAATTTTGCTGCAGGTCCAGGGCCAGCAGGTCGCTGGATTGCCCGAACTGTGGGCAATCCTTACGTTGCGGTAGCGGGCGATCGCCTCGGTACGGATAATCTCAATCCCGGGTTTGCTTATGTCCTAGCCTTTCGGGCTTTGCCTCAAGTTATTTTCTTCTCTGGATTGGTCAGCCTATTGTATCGCCTGAATATTATTCAGCCGGTGGTCAAGTGGTTTGCCGTGATTTTCCAGAAAACCATGAGAATCAGTGGGGCCGAATCAATGGCAGGGGCGGCTAATATTTTTGTAGGGATTGAATCGGCGATCGCCATCAAACCCTTTTTATTAGACATGACCCGCAGCGAACTTTGCGCGATTTTGACCAGTTGCTTTGGTTCGATCGCCTCTTCGGTACTAGCCCTCTATGCCGGGTTATTGCGCCCAACTTTTCCCTCCATTGCCGGTCACTTGGTCTCCGCTTCGATTATGACCATTCCCGCTTGTTTCGTGATTTCTAAACTGTTAATCCCCGAAACTGGCGAACCGAAAACCCTCGGTCACATTCCCGAAGACAAAACCTCGGATTCCACTAAGCGTCCCAACCCAATGGATAGTTTAATTGGCGGGGCCTTGGATGGGGTGAAAATGGCCGTGGGAATTGCTGCGGCGATTATTGCCATTCTGGGAATGGTTGCTCTAATTAATGCCGTCTTTAGTGGCATCTCAACCCTCGTGGTGGGAGCCTCTCCCACGGGTGACCCTTCTTTGGTGACCCAGTTCTTTGCTAATCCTCTAGCCAATCTCCTGGGAATGTTATTTTTACCCCTGACCTTTTTAACGGGGGTATCCCTAGATTGGCAGGAATTGTGGACCTGTTCCCTCTTGATTGGCCGCAGGCTGTTTGAAACGAATATTCCCCCCTATCAAGCTCTCGGCGCGTTCGCCCAGTCTGGGGAACTGAGCAGCTCGCGCCCTGTTAGTCGTCAGCTATGTGCTCTGTGGGTTTACCCATTTTGCCTCCTACGGCATTTTTGTCGGAGGGTTATCCGGGTTAATACCTGAACGTCGCAATGAAGTGGCTTCTTTGGGCTTTAAAGCGCTTTGGGCCGGTACTCTAGCCACGTTAATGACCGGCTGTATGGCGGGGTTATTTGATATCGGTAACGCCGCTGTCTTAGGCCGCTAGGACGTGGGTACAGTATTGAATCAAGGGGACAAGACTCCGGGTTTCATTGCCGTTGCTTTGTGACTGATGAGCTCATATTTTCTGGCATCAACCCGGTTTCTCACCAATCCTGTACCGACGCCCTGGGCGATCGCCTATTTCCTGGATTAATCACTCCCAGTATGAAAACGAGGAAGCTCAACATGAAACGAAACCGGCTTTGGCTGCTCGGTTTAGGGCTGCTAACTGCACTGACTCTGATGATGGCGGACCATCGTGCGGTTCACCTGCACCCCCAGATGGGTCTCTCGAATTTGCAGTTAAATGCTCGCGCAGCAGAGGCTCCTCCTAGGGTGATTCAAGTCGCCCAAAGAGGCTCTCAAACCAACTCCACTCCCCCATCCTCCCCATCTCCCCCATCCTCCCCCGCTTCCCCTGCTTCCACCCCTGTCCCAAGTCTGTCTCCGGAACAATTAGAAGCCAGTCCTGTGCAGTTGAGCGAAGAACCCTATCAAGACCCCGGGGGGCGGTTTACGGTGGGAGTGTTGGCGGAATATTTACCGGCAGAAAATGAAGCGGAAACGGCGGAAAGAGGAGCGCTGCAACCTTATAAAATTGGCACTTCAGCGGGGATTCCGTTAATCGAATCTCCCGATGGAAATTTAGCCTATACGGTGATTGTCCAACCTCTGGCGACGGACCGCACCTTGAGTAATGAGGAGTTGGCAGAAATTGCCATTGAGGAATTTAAGCGCGGGGAAGGATTTAGTCCTGATGAGTTTAGACCAGTCGCCTCGGGTGAGGTCCTCGTCCCTTGGACTGGGATTTTCAATAATAAGACGCCGATGCAGGGGACAATTTTGGTCCGTCAGCGCGATCGCATGGTCTATTTGTTGCTGATTTCTGCAACGGATGTGGCTGCATCGAAGCTCGAACCGGCGATCGCTTTATTATTCGAGACCCTCGAACCCCTCACCCCGGAATCTTCTGCGAATCCTTAGTAAAACATGGGGGCGCACAGGATGCGCCCTTTTTCATAACTCAACTGGGATGAAGAGGGGTTAAGATTTCCCTAACTCATCCCTAATTTTGCTCAAATCAACCTAAGATTTCAGACAGCCCAGTAGATTTAGAATTTTATCTTGATCTTCTAAATTTCCGACAATGCGGCGCACGGGCAACGGCCACATTTTGACCAGGGTAGGTGTAGCGGAAACTTGAGCCTGTTCTGCCTGTTCTGGATGTTTAGAAACATCAATCACTTTCAAGGTATAGGGATAGCCTAAAGACTCTTCCAAAAGCTGGTGCAAAGTCTTGAGGGTTCTCTCCGTTGCTCCTGTATGACCCGAAACAAATAACCGGAGCACATATCCTTGAGTCGGGGTTTGTTCGGACAAAGTAAACCTCAACTTCGGGGATAAATTCGGGGGGTGAACGCTGCCCTCGTCTGCGGTGGACTCCAAGCGGACAATCAGCTCATGATTTTCCCAGAGTTGGGGAAACTGCTGACGATAGGTGGCTAACACCATTGGATGACATAACTCTTCCGACCAAGGCGCGATCGCCCAAGTCAAGTCCTCCATTTCAAAGATAGCATTCAGCAGGGCTTGATAGCGCAGGACGGAAGGAGAGGCGATCGCGGAAGTTTGCACTTGTCCGCTATAGGGATCAAGCCATCGGTCCACCGTTGCGGTATAACAAGGAACCAGGAAATGGGGGGGTTCCATTAACCCTAGCCATTCTTGGAGGACGGCACATAAGTTTAGATGCCACCGATTTTTTTTGCTCGGGTCAATACAGTAAATGAGGTCTCCACCGGGAGTAAACAGAGCAATCCCCTTAAATAATTGGGGAAGAGAAGAGGATGGGTTTTTCAACAACTCGCGATCGCTGGAATATCAGATGGGGAATATAGCAGTCCTAAATCTTATGTCACAACTGAATCGAGCAAGAGGCTGGCACTACTGTAACAAATCTAGGGAGCAAGATGCTCGCCCTACAACAGTTTTAATTTGGGATCCATGCTCCACTCATTTAGGGTTGCTATAGGCGCTATACGAAACAGTACAAGACGAAACCCACAGTTGGAACTCACAGTTATGAAAGGTAAGCGATCGGCCAGTTTCGACCCCTTAACATTCATAACGACTCACGCCACACAAAAAACCGAGTTTCTGAACGTTTAAATCCGTCCTCGGAGCATTTGAGCCATTTCGTTCGGGGTGGGCGACTGTTCCAAGGCAATTTCTTCGGTAATTCGCCCTTCTTGATACAGATCATAGAGCGATCGGTTCATCGTCGTCATGCCTTCATAAGTATCTTTCAGCATGATTTGTTGAATATCCTCATACTGTTCTTTGAGGATATATTCCTTGATGACATCCGTATTAATTAGAATATCATGGAACGCTGCCCGCTTCCCATCGGTGGTTTTACACAACAACTGGGCAATAATCGAAACCAGAATTTCCGAAAGCGAAACCCGAATCGAAATTTGCTCTTCCGCAGAGAACATATCCAAAATCCGAGTCAGGGTTTTGACTGCACTATTCGTATGCAGGGTTCCCATGACTAAGTGACCCGTAGAGGCCGCTTTAATCGCAATCCCGACGGTCTCCTTGTCCCGAATTTCTCCCACCAAAATCATATCCGGATCTTGGCGCAACGCCCCTTTGAGTGCATTAAAAAACTTCAGGGTATGCCGACCCACTTCCCGGTGTTTAATCAGGGATTTCTTACTTTCATGAACGAATTCCACCGGATCCTCAATCGTGATCATGTGATACTGGAAATTCTTATTCATGTAGTCAATCATCGCCGCCATTGTGGTGGACTTACCCGAACCCGTCGGTCCCGTCACCAACACCAAACCCTTGTGATAATGGCAGACTTTTTTAAACACTTCAGGCAAGTTGAGCTGCTCCATCGTCAGGATTTTGGCAGCAATCAGTCGCAACACCATCGCTGGACCCGCTAAGGAGTCAAACGCACTGACCCGGACCCGCACAAATCCAAAATCAAACGCCCCGTCAAAGTCTAGGTGCTCCTGAAACTGCTGGATTTCTTCATTGCTCATACATTCGCGCAACCAACTCATAAACGTGCTGAGATCGGTGACGGGATACCCAGCGTCTGTAATATCCCCACGTTTGCGGAAGCGCGGCAGTTCATTCACCCCGAGGTGAATATCGGAAATTCCCTCTTCATTCGCCTGCACCACGAGTTGCCGCAAGGTCGGATGTCCGGGACTAGGGCCGGGACCTTTGGGGGCTGCGGGGGCTGCTGGGGTCGCCGGTTGTGCGGCAGGGGCTGCACCAGCCGGGGGACCCGGTGGCCGACCTGGTGGCGGTGGCGGCGGTGGCGGCGGGGGACCTCCAGGGACCCGGGCCGCAGGGGGCCGACCCGGTGGCGGCGGTGGCGGTGGTGGAACAGGTGGGCGCTGAGATTGTGTCATAACTCTCTCTCTTTAAACGAACAGGGATTAAATTTTAGGCAATTGGCTCAGTCTAGGGAAGGGGGGAATCCGGGCAGTCGAGCAAGTCTAGGAATCAACGAGTGGATGTATTCTAATAAGATAGATCTAACTCACCCCTTTCTTTGTCAGAGTTTTCCCAAAACTTGACATCTTTTAACAGAATGGGTGGGTTCTGCCTGTTGTTCACCTGCCGATAAAGCGTCCAATGCTAAACCCTCCCCTGAAAATTTTGATTGCCCTGGGAACCCGTCCTGAAGCGATTAAACTGGCCCCGGTGATCCAGGCATTCCGGCGATCGCCCGATTTCACGACCCAAGTTATTTTAACCGGCCAACATCGGGAAATGGTGGAGCAAGTCATGCATCTGTTCGACTTGCAAGCCGACTGCGACCTCGGGATCATGAAACATCAGCAAACCTTGACGGATATCACCTGTGGCAGTTTACAGGGACTTGAAGGGTTCTTGCAAGAGACTAACCCAAATTTACTGATTGTTCAAGGGGATACTACCACCGCATTTGCTGGCGCTTTAGCTGCGTTTTATCAAAAAGTTGCGATCGGTCACGTGGAAGCCGGTTTAAGGACCGATGAGCTCTTCAATCCCTATCCTGAAGAAGCCAATCGCCGGTTAATTTCCCAACTGGCGCAACTGCATTTTGCCCCCACCACCAAAGCGGTAGAAAATTTAGAGCGATCGGGCGTCACCGGAGACATTCACCTCACCGGAAACACCGTCATTGATGCCTTACTCTCCGTCGCCTCCCGCCAACCCGACTGTCCCATCCCCGGATTAGATTGGCAACAATATCGCGTCCTCCTCGCCACAGTTCACCGCCGCGAAAATTGGGGAGAACCCCTAACGGGAATTGCCCAAGGATTTCTCAAAACCTTAGATGAATTTCCCGATACCGCCTTGCTATTACCCTTACATAAAAATCCCACCGTCCGGGAACCGTTACAAGCCATGTTAGGAAATCATCCCCGGGTATTTTTAACGGAACCATTAGACTATGCCGAATTAGTCGGGGCCATGCAACGATGCTATTTGTTACTAACCGATTCTGGCGGATTACAAGAAGAGGCACCGGCATTAGGGAAACCTGTTTTGGTGTTAAGAGAAACTACTGAACGTCCCGAGGCGATCGCCGCCGGTACAGCCAAATTAGTCGGCACCGATTCCCTGGAGATTTTCACCGCCGCCAGTGCCTTGTTAAAGGACAAGGATTCCTATCAAAAAATGGCAACCGCAATCAATCCCTTTGGCGATGGTCATGCGTCAGAAAAGATAGTGGAAATTGTGCGGAATAAGTTCCAGAAATAAAGGGTATAGCCGCACCCCTACCGGGTGTAACTATACAAAAACTCCCTAAAAATGCACGGGCTAGGGGAACAAAGGTGAGTAAAATTGCTATAGAATACAGACACCCGCAACTTGGAGGAATATCATGGAATCCCAAAAAATTAATATCTTAGAGGATGGGACATTCGTGTTACCTGATGAACTTAGAGAAAGCCTAAAAAATAGCCCAGAGTTATGGATGGCATGGAATGAAGAATTCATCATCATTAACCGCAAATCTGTAGCGATGTCTCAGGAAGCTATCTCCCAAACAGAGCGCATCCAACGTTTTTTTGCTTCTGCTGATAAACTTTCACAGTTTAACGAGGTTGCTGCCATTTCCGAAGATGAAATTCAGGCAGAAATAGAGGCATATCGCTCGGAAAAACGCACGAACAAGAGAGATAGAGTCTAACGATGCGGGTAGTTCTCGATACGAATACAGTCATTTCTGGTATTTTTTGGGGTGGACATCCTCGCCGAATTTTAGAAATGGCGCGTTCCGGTACGATTTCTATTTGTCTATTTGCACGTCTCAAGCGTTGTTAGATGAATTGCTTGATGTATTGAACCGTCCCAAGTTTGTAGTGAGAATAACGACAATTGTTAACTTAACTGTAGAAAAATTGGTTGCAGATTATGCAGCATTAGCAGAAATTATAGATGTGCCAACCGTTGAGCGAGTTGTTCCTGATGACCCAGATGATGATCAAGTCATCGCTTGTGCAGTGGAAGCGGAAGCGAGTTATATTGTTTCCGGTGATAAAGACCTACTCGATTTAAGCAGTTACCGTAATATTTTAATTCTCAAAGCAGTTGATTTTGTCGTATTGTTGTCTTCTAATGAATAATTGATTTGTATTTTAATAGGGATTGTATGAATGGGTTACCTTTCGGTGAGGACTCTTTATGGATAAAGGGATATCCATTTATTTCGGTATAACCCGCAAAAGGGATATGTTTACATTTTGGCAGGGGATAATTTAGAAGTGATTGTTATGTCCAGTGGAGAATGGAGGTTTATTTAGGAACCCGAAATTTGACCTGATGTCCCGAGAGGAACTAAAAGCATATTTATTGTCCCATCGAGACGATTTAGAAGCATTAGATGCTTTAGTGAATCGTCGGAGTCCTGACTCGGAGGCAACCTGGTATCCTGCACCTTTAACTGAAGAAACTATCCGCATTTCTGAGGAGGCAATTCAGCGGCGGATTGCAGCGGGCGATCGCCCTTCTCAAAATTTTCCGAGTTAATCTTTCTTGATGTAGGATATTAATCTAATTTCGGGAGCTACCGATGCCGGTGATGTTGACTAGGGCCCGGAAGGGTCTGGCTCCATGAACCTAGAGGTCCCAGCCGCTTCGGTGCAGGGTAGCCCGCGCAGGCGTGCTAGGTATGGGAAAATGGGTATAGACTCTAGGGACTCTAGCAAGGTATGAGGGGCGGCTCAAGAAATTTTGCGTCGGCCCCTTGACAAAACAACAAGGCTGCGCTACTATTGCATGATAAGCAGCTTATAAAAGAACGCAAGCTTAGGCTTCAGTTCTCGTCTTATGAGCAGCACCCCTGTACCTTGATTCATCATAAAGTTATTACCTTGTTCTGGTTCCAACCCAGCCAGCCCTTCATGGTAGAGAGATGAAAAGTTGTTCAAGTGAATGCCTGAGTTAACAGTATTCATTTCAACTCGTGTTTATCTATCCACGCTGAGTGTGTGGCTAAGTGAGTTTGATTACGAGGCCAAGTTAATAACTTTATGAAGATTCAAGGTACAGAGGTCCTGTGATATTAAGACGACAACCGACCGAATAGAGCTAACAGTTCCAGAATGTATCTGTAGTTTTACAGTACAGATATATATTATAAAGCTGCCTCAACTCATTAATAATGAACGAGGCACAAGATGCTGAATCAAGTCGCTAGCTATTGGGACTTACAGAATGTCCGCCCTTCCAGAAAGCAACTTCTATCTCTATACTGTTTCGTTGAGAAAGTTGGGCAAATTGCCGTAAAAAATGTCTACGCAGATTGGGGGTGCGAATCTAAGCAACAAGCAAATCTTTTCGATGATTTAGGGTTTAAAGGTATCAATGCTCCTGCTTGCAAGGCAAAAAAAAATAATGCAGACAAAAAATTGATTGAGGACTGCCTCCAAGATATTCGCAATAACCCCGAAATATCTACAGTCTTTTTGGTTTCAGGAGACAAAGATTTTATTCCGTTGGTGCGCTGCCTAAAGGCCCTAGGGATACAAGTAATTTTGATAATTCGTTCCGAGGAAAACACCAGTTTGAAGCTCAAAAATATAGTGGATAAGTTCTACTCTTTAGATTGGATTGAGAAAGAATTTGGAAGTCCCTGCTTTGACGCTCCAAAAAGACTCTCTCTTTTTAATTAATAGATAGAACTTATGTAATGTAACTATAAAAGGCGAATTAATCTTCGCCTTTTTGTTTTGTATAGGAGTTACCCATTACCCCTAAATGTAGAGGCGATTCGCGAATCGCCTCTACATTTAGGGGGGTGTTAAAAATCGGCTTAACTCCTTTTCTAAAACCAGTAAAAATGCTATACTTGAGCAGTAAAAATAATTAGTAAACTCATACCAATGGAACATAAATTATTGAAATTCACGAATGAAAAGCTCTTGTTACAGGCATTGACTCATCGTTCTTATGCTAATGAAAACTCTGGCGAATCGCATAATGAACGCTTAGAGTTTTTAGGGGATGCTATCCTAACCTTTATTAGTGGCGAATACCTGTATTGTCGGCATCCGGAAATGGCAGAAGATGAAATGACTCGACGGCGATCGGCTTTGGTGGATGAAAAACAACTTGCCAAATTTGCCAATGAAGTGGGGTTAACCTATAAAATGCGTCTGGGTCAAGGGATGATTCGGAGTGGGGGTTATCAGAGTCCTAATTTATTGAGTAGTACCTTTGAAGCGGTGGTTGGAGCCTATTATTTAGACTGCGATCGCAAGATGGAGGTACTTCGTCCCATGATCGAGGAGTTATTTGATTCGGTATCTCCCACAATCGTTGAACTTCGCTCTAACATTGATTCCAAAAATAGGCTGCAAGAATATGTCCAAACAACTTTTGGCATATTGCCCAAATATACCACAAAACGGATCGGAGGTCCCGATCATGCACCAGAATATCAATCTATAGTGTCTGTCAATGATGAACCCTATGGAAAAGGCAAAGCCTGTGGCAAGAAAGAGGCTGAAAAGCAAGCGGCTGAAAATGCTTTGTCTGAACTTAAGAAGCAGGGAAAGATTTAATCATGCAATTTTTTTTGATTAATTTATAGCCGTTCCTGGGCCGATGGAAGCGATATTTTGTTGGGTTAAATCCGATGCCGCGTGACCATTGTCAACAGAATACGGCAGGGAAAATTGCAGAATTCGTGCCGATGTTTGGGTTGAGTTTGCATGGGTTGAATCAGGCGATCGCCGTTTTGCAGGGGCGGTCGTCTTTATAGTTTCCTTTATTTGCTGGGTCGGGAAAATTTCAAGATAAATTAATAGAAGAAACCCTGAAAAAAGAATGAGAACAGATACCCTATTTTACCAACTCTTTCAGACCTTCCCCCAATTACTGTTTGAAATCATGGGTGAGACTCCCGAACAGGCAACCGCTTATCAGTTTTCTTCACGGGAAATCAAAGAACTCGCTCGCCGCTTTGACGGCCTATTTTTGCCCATAGAAAAAGAAACCGATCTGCTCATCTACTTTGTAGAAGTCCAGTTTCAGTTTAAGTCAGACTTTTATTGGCGGTTTTTTACCGAAATTTTCGTTTATCTGGGACAATACAAACCGAATAATGATTGGTGTGCAGTAGCGGTATTTGCGACGCGCAGTTTGGATCCCGGATTGCCTAACCAGTATCGGGGGTTTGTGATGAGCAACCAAGTCAAGGTGGTGTACTTGGATGAATTAGAGATGCCAACAGAACCCTCACTGGGTTTGGGAATTGTAGAATTGATTGTGGGAAGTAAAGACACGGCGATCGCTCAAACGAACCAACTGCTACAGCAGGCAAAGCAGGAAATCGACGATGCCGCACTCCAGCTAAAAGTTGTAGAATTAATAGAAACCGTCATCCTGTACAAGTTTACCGAGTTAACGCGGGAGGAGTTAGAAGCGATGTTTGGATTAGAGGATTTAAAACAGACGAGATTTTATCAACAAGCGAAAGCGGAGGGTAAGCTAGAAATCCGTACCGGGGTTGTTGGCGATCGGGTTAAGTGTCGAACAAATTGCCGCAGCGTTGGGGTTGGATGTGGAGATCGTTCGGCAGGCAGCACAAGGACAGTCTAACTCTTAGACAGTTTCGGCTGCACTCAATTAAAAGTTGGATAACGGCGATCGCAGGTTTGCAGAGGCGATCGCCCTAAGTGCAACTTTCCCCAATACGTTCCTTCTGAGCGATCGCTTTTGGCAACCCTGGGGTATAGAATCGAGGAAAGTCAGGCCAAACCGTTGGCAGCATTGGCCGATCGCAGGGAATAGAGAGCTAAACCTACTGCGATCGCGATCGGTAGTTCGGGTTCCCAAACCCGAGGAAAATATCACCCAAACTTTCAGGGCTGGTTGACTGACAAAACTTAGTAAGGCTGATACTTGTAAGTATGTATTTTGAACTCAATACGGTAAGTACGCTTGTCATGTTGTTTTCGAGAAGCCATAGCCGGTTCTGGGTCACTAGAGCGAGTAAAGCAGACGGAGTGAATGAGTGCCAACCTTGTTCTAAGGCGGTTTTAATCCAGTCCCAACCCATTCGGAAATAGCTGTTACCCCGGAACCAGTGAGGGTCAACTCGGCGACGCAACCCTTCAGCTACTACCTGTGTACCCTGGGCAGTTACATAGAGAGTAGCCACCGCTAGGATAAAAAATAGGCGAGACAGGGCACAGACGGAGCGAATCTCAGATTTCTGAAGATTCCAGCCATTAGACTGGTCATCAAGAAAGGCTTCCTCAATATCGAAGCGTAATCCATATTCTTGAAAGGTTTGTAAGGTGGTGGGTTCATCGCTGACAATGGCCCAAAACTCACCGTTGACATTGTTGTAGCCGATGGCCACATTTACGGGTCCATAACACTCTATTTTGTGGAGTTTAACGTTGTGCAAGCACAAAGCCTCGCCACGCTTGAGAGGGAATGTCTTCAGTTGCCGCCAGCCTGAACCGCGTCGCCAAATCCAGGTATTGCTCTTGAGGCGAATGCGGTAGTTCCAGCCCAAGTCATTGCTGAGGGCTGCCATCGCCTTAACGTGAATAAAGCCTCGGTCCGCCAGCAAGACGACCTTGACTCCCTTGGGTAATAGATTGGCCGCTTGATAGAGCATTTCTCTATATTCGTTAAAGGCAACCGAGGCACTCTTGTGTTTCAAGACTCGCCACACTAAAGGCAAGGCTCGACCACGATACACCACTGCTATGCGAATCAGGCAATACTCCTCCCAATACATTGAGGTATCTAGGGTCAAATACAGACACTCCTCCTCCCAGTTGGCTAAGGCGGCTAAGATTAGCGGTTTGTAGAGCCGATGGACATTGATGCGGCTGTTGTGCAACCATCGGCTGACCCGGCGTTGTTTACTCTGTGCCTGCTCCCCGCGACAGGGTAGGTAAGGCAACCAACGAGTGAGACTGACTTCGCCCCGTTGGAGCAAGGCTACCACCATCCACAGGCAAGTTGTCAGATGAGCTTTATGAGCCCAGGGGACCGATTGACTTAACCAACTGTGCAAGGCATTATAGAGAGGGGAGCTTTTATTCATGGCGTTCTGGGTTTTGAGTGGTATCTAAGCTTAGAACGCTGGCTCCCCCTTTTTCAACCCCAGGGCTGAAAATCCCTACCTGTAAAGCTTTCAGCCCACATTCCTAACTTTTGTCAGTCAACCAGCTTTCAGGGGTAGAACCATGAAAATTAGTTACAATCCCGAAACAGATGTATTGAATATCTATTTCCAAGAAAGTCCGGTAGAAAAAAGAGAGCGCGAACAACCCGACCGGATTCTTGATTATGACAAAAACGGAAATTTGGTCAGACTAGAAATCCTGAATGCTTCCCAGGGAGTGGCGAATCCTCAAAGGGTTGAATATTCTGTAATTTTACCCAATCCCGTTCCCGAAGAAGGGAAACCCCTCTCCTTAAGCGATCGGCGTGCTTTTATGCAATTGCCCTTAGAGGAACGTCGCCGCATTGTGGCCGCACAAGCTGAGGCAATGGTCGAGCATTACGAACAAGATACAGAATGGCGCGACTTTCAAGGGGGTGACATCATTGACTACTAATTGTCCTGTGCCTCAAACCGTATGAGTTATAATCAAAATTAACACCAATTTATGAGAAAGTATTATGACTGAGACAGTAACCAAAACTGATTTACCACCGTTTTTTCCAGACCACACCCAATTACCAGAATCTGATGGTACGTTTGTGAAGAATTTTCAAGAACATCCCCAAAGTCTGCTGCTCACGGACTCCCTAACTTCCACCCTTCAACGCCTGCATCCCGATGGATATTATTGCATCGGTCAAGATTGCGGGATTTATTGGCGCGAAACCGAACCCCCAGAAAAGGGTGCAGAGGCTCCTGATTGGTTTTACGTGGGCAATGTTCCCCCAAAATTACAGGGACAGTATCGGCGTTCTTATGTGATTTGGCGAGAACATATTGCGCCGAGAATCGTGTTAGAATTTGCTTCTGGCGATGGCAGTGAGGAACGCGACAGAACTCCCTTATATCGGAGTGACGAGGGAGAGGTGATAAAACCCGGTAAGTTCTGGGTGTACGAGCAGATTATTCGGGCACCTTATTATGGAATTTTTTCGATCCGAGATAGCAGTTTGGAGCTGTATCATCACGTGGATGGATTCTATCAGCAGATGACCCCAAACGATCGCGGCCATTATCCGATTCCGCCCATGCAAGTGGAGTTAGGCGTTTGGGAAGGAAGCTATCAAAATCAAACGCAAAAATGGTTGCGCTGGTGGGATTTAGAGGGAAATTTGTTGCTTATCGGTCAGGAAGAAGCGCAGAAAGAACGACAAGAAAAGGAACTAGAACGACAAGAAAAGGAACTGGAACGGCAAAAGCGGCAAGAGTTGCAGGAGAAACTGCGATCGCTCTCTCCCGAACAACTGGCGGCGTTGGGGATTGATTTGGATGCGATCGGTTAAATCGCCCTCTATTACTCCAGGGTTCGTAATGGCAGTTGCTAAATTTTTCTCTAGTTTAGCAGTCCTGACGCGATAAAATGTCTCTAACTCGGGATATAGCATCCTCCGGACTCTGCACAATTATCACCCGATCCGGCGATAAATTGTTAAAAAACTGATGACTTTCTCGGCTATCATTTAATAAAATAACTTGTTTACCGGCCTTCAAGGCTAACGCAATTTCTGAAGCCGTCCCGGTTCCCATTCCGCAGGCAATCACCACATCGCTGGTGAGGACATTAATATTATTTCTGGCGCTACCGATGCCGGTGAGGATGGCGATATCAATGGCATCAGATATGCCAGTTTTATCTTCTCCTGGGAGGATGCCGAGGGTTAATGCATTGGCGGATTTTGCCCCTTGACTGGCGGCATCCATGACTCCGGCTTTTCTGCCTCCCGTTAATAGAATCCACCCCTGTTTAGCGATGAGTTTTCCAAGTTGATAGGCGTTTTCTAGGTCTTGTTCTGTCGCATTAGAACCGGGACCCATGATGCCGATGATGGGTTTTCTCATGCTTACCGAACCCTTAATCTTAATTCGTACTATGAATTAAATCATCTTTGGGACTGACTAATTTTAGCAGCTTTTGCTTAATTTGCAGGTCAAAGACTTCCCATTTCATGCGGGCAAAATCTTTACTATCGTTGCTGCCGGAAAGGAATCCCATTGGAATTTCAAATCCGCCTGCTTGCGATCGCCCTCCGCCAAAGAAGCGCCCTTGAGCATCTTTGCCAAAGGCTTCCTTGATAAATTCATCCGGATCTAAGGTTAATTTATTGGTTCTTAAAGACCCTGTGACTAACTCGATATCTTCATCTTCGTCGTGAACGATGCCATAAACAACGGCGGTATGAACGTTTTCTTCGGTGACTAGAAAATCTGCCGCTTGGGGGATGGCATCGCGGTCATCGTAGCGCAGGTATCCGACGCCCGCAATGCAGAAATTATTTTGAACGATTCTATTTTTAAGCGATCGCTCGATGACATCCATCACCCGTTTAGATCGAGAGGCTTGCAAAACTGAACTAATCAACTGGCTATCATAAAATCGGCTTAAATAAGCCGCTGCCATGAAATCATCTTCCCGCGCTTGGCGCAGTTGATTCGTGTCCGATCGCAACCCATGCATTAACGCTGTAGCACATTTGACATGATCGCTGACATTGACATCCATGCGGAGCAATTCTGCCATCAAATATTGGGTAAAAATGGTGGCAGTGGCTCGAATATGAGGGCGAATATCCAGGAATTCGGCGCTTAATTCATCCTGAATCGTATGATGGTCGATCGCCACAATCAAGGGAATATTAGCCGTTTTTAACAGAGAAAAAAGCTGAGAAGTTGTTCCCTGATTGTCAATCAAGACACAGCCATTGTAGATAGACCAATCCTTGGATTTGGCAATTTCTAGAGGCAAGCGCTGCACCGGCAATCCGGTGAGTTTCACCAAGGCAATATTTTCCTGGTGACTGAGTGCTCCGGCGTAGACAATATCGCATTCAATATCATACTGGGCGGCAATTAATTTGTAAGCCCAAGCACAAGACATGGCATCGGGGTCCGGGAAGTCTTGGAGCACCACCAAGTGCCGATCGCCGCTATGCTGCTGCAAAACCTGCCGCAGTGCTTCGGCTTTCGTTGCGCTTCCCGGATCTAGCCATTGCTTACTATCGCCAGAAACGATTGGTAATGCTCCATCCCGAACGGCTATTTGAGCGAGTTCGGTGTTCGATTCCTCCACTAATTTTCCCCTCAATTCGGTGCATCCACTTCAAACGCGATTGCAGACCCATAACTGTTTTGAGATTATTGCCTGCGTTTATAGAATAACTCTACGATAGCGCTTCAAGTGCACCCTTGCGATCTCCAAAGTCAGGAACTCTTGGCAAAAACCCCTCATAGTTGAACCAACTACAAGGGGTTTTAAGCACCAATCACATATTTTTGCCACTCTTGATGTAGCCCGCTTTTGAGATGCTTACTCACCTCAAAATAAAGGCTGCTGTAGGGTCGGCGGGGTATTCTGGTTAAAGGCATTTTACTTTCCTCCGGAGTTCGGTTTCCTTTTTTGACATTACAGCGGACGCAGGCGGAGACGAGATTTTCCCAACTGTCGGGACCCCCTCGCGATCGCGGAATCACATGATCTAAGGTCAATTCATCCCCGGAATAACCACAGTATTGACAAGAATGGCTGTCCCGGTGTAGGATGTTTCTCCGGGTCAAAGGAATTTCATGATACGGGATGCGGACATAATGCCGAAGCCGAATCACCGTAGGCAGGGGAACATCGGAATAGATAAATTTCCCGTTGTGCTCGACCTGCTCGGCTTTCCCCTTCAGCAATAGCACGATGGCCCTCCTCCAGCTCGTAATGTTGAGCGGTTCGTAGGAGGCGTTAAGGACTAGAACCTTGCCCATTGCGTCTCTATTAAAAAGAAGATTTTTACAGATGTTAGCACAGCTTGTCCAGACTGTGTAAAGTTCGTGAAATTTTTTTCGGAGAAATTAAGGGCCTTGCTCACGGTAAGCGGGGTCCGCTAATCCCTGGGAGGATGATGCACTCACCTGGATCTCCACCGGGGTTTCTTCCTTCAAACCTAGGAGGAGATAGGTTTTCATCATTCCCTTCCCCTTGATCTGGATCGCGCCGCGAGACTGGAAGTCGAAGCGATCGCGCAGGAGGAAATAGGTCACCTCGGAGACTTGAATTTGTCCGGGAATCCCATGAGATTCCATCCGGGAAGCGGTATTGACTGCATCCCCCCACAAATCGTAAATAAATTTTTTGATGCCAATCACCCCAGCGACGACGGGACCATTGTTGATGCCGATGCGGATGTTGAGGGGGATTCCCGTTTCTGCTGCGAGTTGGCGCACCTCTTGCTGCATATCTAGGGCCATTTGCGCGATCGCCTTGGCACAATCGGGATGAGGTTGCGGAAGTCCTCCCACCACCATATAAGCATCCCCAATGGTCTTAATTTTTTCCACCGCATACTGTTCCGCAAGTTGGTCAAAGATAGAAAATATTTTATTGAGTAATTCCACCACTTCTACCGCAGGTACTTCCGTAGAAAGCTGAGTAAAACCCACTAAATCGGCAAACAAAACCGTAGCATTGGGAAAACTTTCGGCAATGGGATAAACCCCCTGTTTCAATTGTTGGGCGATGGTATGGGGTAAAATATTCAACAGGAGTTTTTCTGATTGGTCTCGGGCAATTTCTACCTCCTTCACTAAATTTTCTAGTTCTTTTTTGCTATCTTGTATTTCCTGAAAGTATCGATTGATTTGGTGATTCATTCGGTTAAAATCAATCAACACATCCCCTAATTCATCTCGACGATTCTTGGTGAGGGCCAAACAGTCCAAATCTCCCGTAACTGCTCCCGGTGATTCTCCTACGGCAATTAAGGCTTTTCTGAGTTTTAAAATGGGAACAATTACCGCTGGTGCAAGGGCTGCTAAAGTCGCGAGGGTGACAAAAATACAAATCAGAATGACCAAGCCAAAAATTCTGATAATAAAGGCTTTTATTTCCTTTTTGATTTGAGAAGAATCAAGGCGAACAATGACCAGATAGGGATTGCCATCGGCTTCGCTCCACATTGCCATTTCATAGCGATTACCATCACGACTGCGGAGGCGCACCGCAGGAGCATTCATGACATTATTAAAATTTAACTCGGGGGGTTCGCCAAAGGAGCCGATCGCCTCTCCCTCCTGGGTATAAACGTGACCGCCAGCCACCCGCGATTCTAACATTAAATGGTGGGCGACTTCTTTAATTTTGGGCGCAGTGATGGTTGAACCACATAACCGCAGTAAGGGAGAAATAGTGGCGACTCCAACATCTTCTAAATGCTGAATGAGTTCGCGCTCACGACGATACGCGGAGGGGAGTAAAATCAGGGCTTCTACCACAACAATGCTAATAAATACCCATAAAGCAATGCGACGCGATAACCGAGCGTTGAGCAGATTGAAAATAGAGGTGAATCCATTTAGCATCGATTTATCCGTTGTGTTCAGAACAGTTAGGAGGATCCAGATAGCACCCGATATAACCGCAAAAAGCAGGCGATCGCACCCTTTCCCATAGGATGGAGTCTGGGAGTTTTGAGGAGGGCAACCCCTGTAGTGTTCCCATTCTCCTCCAACCCGTCACCCAAATGCCAAAATACTGGTCCCAATGCCAGATCTTCAAGCAACTCGGAAGGTTTCCCTACAAACTTAGGGTAACAAACCCGGGAGATCGATGAGTCACTCTTTTTTTAGCGACTTCTACCCACTGTTCAACCTCCCGAATTCAGTCGTTTTTCCCGGATTTGTCGTAGCGACTTGCTGTCGTTATTCCGGTGTTCAAGAAAAAAGCTGCTTACACCCATTAGGATTGAATTGACTCAGAGACTAACTCCGAAGTTGAGAGGGTTACTGTTACGGGAAGGTGGATGGTGAAAGTTGACCCTTTGCCGAGTTCACTATCCACCCTAATATCACCCCCCATCATTTGACAAAATTGTTTGGCGATCGCCAAACCCAACCCCGTCCCCCCATATTTGCGCGTCGTGGAAGTATCCGCCTGGGTGAAGGGTTGAAACAGCTTGTCAAGTTGTTCGGGAGTCATCCCAATCCCCGTATCTCTCACTTCAAACCCAATCATTTCCCCTTCCTTCTGAAAAACTCGCAGAAAAATCGTCCCCTGATGGGTAAACTTACAGGCATTCCCTAACAGGTTGAATAAAATTTGACGTACTTTCGTCACATCGGCATACATTTCCCCAATCTCAGGTTCACAGTCCACTTGTAACTGATTCCCATTTTTTTGCAACAAAGGTTGTACGGTGAAGACAATCTCCTGAAGGGCCACGGGAACTTCAAACGACTCTAAATATAACTCCATTTTTCCCGCTTCAATTTTAGACAGATCCAGGATATCGTTAATCAATCCTAACAAGTGTCTACCCGCAGATTCTATCTTTCCTAAGTCCGCATTTAACTCTTCGGGTTCTAGTTCCTCTGCTTCTTCCTGCAAAATCTCACTATACCCAATAATCGCATTCAAAGGAGTTCGTAATTCATGACTCATATTGGCTAAAAACTGGCTTTTAGACTTATTTGCCAATTCTGCCGTCACCTTAGCTTGGTAAAGTTCTCGTTCCACTTGCTTGCGTTCGGTAATATCGCGAACCACGGCAGAAATCGCGGTTCGTTTCCCATAATAAATCTTGTTGGCGCTGACTTCTACCTCCACAAGGGACCCATCTTTCCGACGATAGCGCCGTTCTCCAAGATGGTAAGATTGGGCCGATAGGGTGCGTTCAATATTATAGGCAATACTCTCGGAGGCATGATCAATAAAATCTCCCAAAGTCAGGCAGAGAATTTCCTGACTGTCATAACCCAGCAGCTTTTGAAAGGCGGTATTAGATTCAATAATCCGTTGGGTAGTTGGTTCAATCAAAAAGATACTTTCTGAAGTTTGTTCAATGACGGCCCGATATCGCTGTTCGCTTTCATGCCGCACTTGCTGAGAATGGTCTAAAGCATCTAACATTTCATTAATGCGAGTGGCAAGTTGGGAGAGTTCATCTACCCCTTGGACGGGAAGACGAACAGCCAAATCGCGATCGCTGCCAATGTGATTCACATCCTGACTCAACTGGGAGAGTCGAGACAGCACCACTTTTTCCAAAAGTAACAAAGTTAGGACTAAAAAGGCTACTCCAATGACGAGTACCACCCAGAGGATAAAGTTAGCCGTTCGTTGACCTTGTTGGTAAATCTCACGAGGGAGTTGCACCCGCAACAGCAAAGCGGGATTTTTGTAAATATCTTCAACTAAAGTATAACCCGCAATGGTTTGGGAATTCCATGCCTCAACGAAAATCCCAGTTTGGTCCGGCAGCAGTAATGCTGGTTCAAGATCGGGGTCTTCCGTTATACTCTGGCGAATAGCGGCGAAATCTGGGGGAAGTTCAGAAGAATCCCACTCCTGGACGGTGATGGATAATTGGGTGAGTTCCCCGAGACGCTTGATTTCCTCAACACTGAGGTAGCGCCCCATAATTAAAGTGCCGCGAATTGGGCCTTCCGCTTCTCCGGTGAGAATGGGGCGGGAAACAATCAACATGGGGCCTTCAGGAAGTTGCAGGATGCCTTCCACCAGACTGGTGGTTTCGGGATGATTGACGAGGAGACTGTTGGGGGTTAGGTACTGACTTAGGGAGGCGATCGCCTCGGTATTTTCCTCCACCGAGACTCGTTCTCCCGTTTCCGGATTGAATTTTTGCCCAAAAACAATCCGCCCACTGCGATGAATGTACAGCATCATATCTAAGCGCAAACGGGCGATCGTCGCATCATTAAGGTTGGTTTGGATATAGTCCGAGTTCTCATCTTCAATGAAGGCGTAGGTGTCATCCCAGGCGGCCCAATCGTTCGCTGTAAAGCTCAATTTGGCGATTTCATCGGATAAGACATCCACCGCCCGTTTGACATTGCGGGCGGTATCCTGCTGCTCAAATTTGGCAAATCCAGCCAGCAACAGGGTAGAGGAAGAGAGATAGATGACCCCCAATAAACCCATCAGGGTGGCCCCAACTATGGGCAGGATTTGCCCCCGCAGTCCGAAGGATGCGAAGGGGAGTTTCAGGGATTTAGGCGGTTGAGGCATGGGTTTGGACACCTTCTCTTCTGGAATTGATAGTTCAGGCTGGGAAGTGGTCAGTTGAGGACTGGGAAAAATGAAGCACCCAGAACGTTCTGGAAGGCTTCATGTTTCATTCTGCGGATTTTGCCAAAAATCACCCGATGTCAGATTGCCCGATCGATATTTAGCCCTGTTTTTATTCTAAATACTCGTTGGCAAATCTAAATTCGGTTGAAGTTTGGGGAAATCTCCGGAGTCAGGGTTCGATTTATAGTTCAATTGTGGTGTGAGTGACTTGAGGAGTGCGTAGAAATGCTGAGTTGGGAGGAAAGTCAAAGTATTTCATCGATGCGATGCGATCGCGCCTGGGTGGAGGTGGATATCGGGGCGATCGCCCAAAATGTCCGCGAAATCCAGCGTTTGTTATCCCCAAAAACCGACCTAATGGCAGTCATCAAAGCTGATGCTTACGGACATGGGGCCGTCACCGTCGCCCAAACGGTATTACAGGCAGGGGCGAAATGGTTGGGAGTCGCCACCATTCCCGAAGGCATCGAACTCCGGGAAGCGGGAATTACCGCCCCCGTGCAAGTTTTAGGGGCAACCTACACCCCGGACCAATTGCGGGCGATGGTGCGTTGGCGGTTGGAACCCACCCTTTGCACCCCGAAACAAGCGTTCGTGTTTTCAGAAACCCTGAGTGACAATGCGTATTCCGTGCCGGTTCATATTAAAATTGATACCGGGATGTCACGGTTGGGCGCACCGTGGCAAGAGGCGGCAGAGTTCGTGAAATTAGTCGATCGCCTGCCTCATTTAGAATTGTCTAGCATTTATTCCCATTTAGCCACAGCGGATAGTGAAGACCCCACGGTGATGCAACTGCAACATCAGCGGTTTCAGGTGGCGATTCAGCAAGTTCAGGAAACGGGCATCGCTTTACCGCGCCTGCATTTTGCCAATTCTGCGGCAACCTTAAGCGATCGCCAGTTGCATTATGATATGGTGCGGGTGGGATTAGGAATATACGGATTATATCCTGCACCACATCTGCGATCGCGCCTGAAGTTACAACCGGCACTCCAAGTCAAAGCCCGAGTCACTCACATTAAGGCGATCGCTGCAGGAACCGGCGTCAGTTACGGCCATCGCTATATCGCCGATCGGGACATGAAAATCGCCGCAGTCGGGATTGGCTATGCCGACGGCGTACCCCGTAACCTCTCCAACCAAATGCAAGTCCTGATCCGGGGAAAGCAAGTGAGACAAATTGGAGCAATTACAATGGATCAGATGATGTTGGATGTGAGTAATATCCCCGATTTGGAACTCGGAGAAGTCGTCACCTTGCTTGGACAAGATGGCCACAACTCAATCACCGCCGATGATTGGGCGGATAAATTAGGAACCATTTCCTGGGAAATCTTGTGCGGATTTAAACATCGCTTACCCCGAATTGCCGTTGGTCAAACCTTGGAATGTTGGGAACAGGCCGCCAAGTAAGGAACACCCGGCGGGGGTATGGGTCAGTGGCAACACCCAGCGGGGGTAATGGTTCAGTGGCAACATCCGGCGGGGGATCGCCTCTTGAATCCTACATTCGTTCCTAGCAGCGATTCGCGAATCGCCTGTATGTATTATGGACGGGCGATTCGCGAATGCCCTACTGGGGTAAAACGTTTTTACGTTGGGTTCGCCTCTTCAATCCTACATTCGTTCCATGTAGGGGCGATTCGCTTTCTGGCCCATACAGTTGGTGATTTTTTGAGTATAATTATGACAAAGAACGCTTTTTCTGGTCGTTTCGATAACATGAGGTAAAATCATAGAATAATTGAGGAGGCAAATCGATGAGATTTATTAATCCCAAGACCGATATCGCTTTTAAAAAAATCTTTGGTTCCGAACAGAGCAAAGATATCTTAATCAGTTTTTTAAATTCCATGCTTTATGACAGCCAGCCCGTCATAGAAGATTTAGAAATCCTCAACCCCTATTTGGCTCCCCGCATCCGAGGGGTGAAAGAAACTTACTTAGATATCAAAGCTAAAATCACCGGCAACAAAACAGCGATCGTTGAAATGCAAGTGTTGAATGTAGCGGGATTTGAAAAACGAATCCTCTATAACGCTGCTAAATCCTATTCCATTCAATTGAAGCCGGAGAAGATTACACCTTATTAAATCCCGTGATTGCTTTGACTATTGTCGATTTTCAAATGTTTACAGAATTTGACCAGGTAATTTCCCGCTTTGTTTTGAAAGAAAAAGATTATTTGGTCGATTATTTGAGTTATGATTTAGAATTAGTGTT
Source organism: uncultured cyanobacterium (assembly GCA_963821735.1). Taxonomy (GTDB): domain Bacteria; phylum Cyanobacteriota; class Cyanobacteriia; order Cyanobacteriales; family Laspinemataceae; genus Laspinema. The sequence goes on along the minus strand of CAWGFK010000055.1, from coordinate 375,943 downwards.
TGTAGAGTTACCCAAATTCACGAAAGAACTGGAACAGTTAGAGACCCTTACGGATAAGTGGCTCTATTTTATGAAAAGTGGCTCGGACTTTACAAACCGTACCGGAAACCATGAGCGCTGTCCCAGAAATTGAGCAAGCCTTTGCCATTGCCAGTCAAGCGAATCTGAGCCGAGAAGAATTAGAGGACTTAGAACAGCAAGAAATGTTTATCCATGACCAGCGAAACGCGATTTTAAAAGCCGTGAACGTGACAATAGCCTGAATGACAGGAGCGAGAAATTGCGAAACGGTTGCTGAACTTATTAGATGAAGAGGCGATCGCGAAAACCACTGGCTTGAGCCTGGAGGAAGTCCAAAAATTAAAGCAACAGTAAAAACGACTTTTCCTCGATCGCCCGGTTTAAACCGGGCGGTTCACTCTTACATTTTCAACTCTGGCATGGTTTCCTTAAACGGCAACCCCTCATTAATCGCATCAATTTGCTGGGCTTCCATGAGATTTACTTCTTTCAAATAAGGGCGAAGAATTTGCCCCAAGCGTTGATTGTAAAACCGATGTAAACTGTGATTGGGAGTGGCTGGAAAGCCTCGGCGTTTTTTGTGTTGTCCTCCGGCACCGGGGTCGAAGGATTGAATGCCATGTTCGATTCCCCATTCGATGGGTTTGTAATAGCAAGCCTCGAAATGGAGGGAGTCGATATCGTAATTGCAGCCCCAATATCGTCCATAGAGTTGTTCGCCTTTAGTGAGGCAAAAGGACATGGCGATGGGATGGCGAATATCATTGCCTTCGGGATAGGCGGCAATCAAGAGGACCCGATCGCGAAAATTATGGTATAATTCCTCAAAAAATTGTTTGGTTAAATATTTACTCCCCCACCAGCCAAAGCGATCGCAATGGTCGCTATAAAATTGATACATCCGCAGTAACAAGGTATGGGGAATATCATCTCCATGTAATGCCTTGACTTCAATCCCCGCTTTAGCGACTGCTTTGCGTTCCCGTTTTATGTTGCGGCGCTGATTGGCATTGAAGACGTTTAAGTAATCATCAAAGGTATTGAATCCTTATTCTGCCAGATATAACTATGATGGAGCCAGGGGGTATAACCGAGTCGTTCCATCCGCGATCGCCACTCTGGATCGACATACAGGAAATTACAGCAAGAAATATTATGGCGATCGCAAAATTCATCGATCGCATGAATCATCATCCCCGTAATTTCTTCCTCATCTTCTCCCGGTGCAATCAAAAACCGATATCCCGTTACCGGCGTGACTGGACTCATCCCCAACAGTTTGGGATAATATTCCACACCCAGGCGATAGGCTAAATCCGCCCATTGGTGATCAAAAACAAATTCTCCCCGGGAATGTCCTTTCAGATACATCGGCGCGGCAGCAATCAGTTCTCCCTGTCGCCACAGGGTTAAATGATTCGGCAACCATCCCGTTTTTGCAGTTGCACTTCCGGAGGCTTCCATATTGTGCAACCAGTTCCATTCAAAAAAAGGGGTTTCCAGGGGGAGGGCGAGAGCATCCCACGCCGTCTGGGGGACTTCGGCGATGTTGTCGATCCAGGCAACAGAGATTTGAGGCTTAAGCTGTTCCAGCATTACCAACCGTTGAGGGTAGAGCGTTCACTTTCTTAGGGTAATCGATTCTTGGGATGCTGTGGGAGGGACTTTGGATGGGAACGACTGAAGTCGGCGACAAGCGGTCGGTGGATAAATTTTTCCCGCCTCTCTCGCTTAAGTTTGGGTGAGAACACCAGACTGAAAACGCTATTTAGATAAGACTTTCAGTCGGGACGTTGAACTGAGAAGACTGGTACTAAATCGGTTGTAAAAAGTCGGCTTCGGTATTTACCCGCGCACATGAGCTTTAGTCGGTATAAGAACCGACTGAAGCCTTTACTAGATTTCTTCGGATAACGACTGAAGTCGTTACTACGGACTAACAGACGACCGGTTGTTACTTCGAAAGATAACGCCTGAAGGCGTTACTACGAACTGGGGGAGGTGGGTTCTTCACTGTCTGCGGAGGCGGTAGTGTAAGAATACCTCGGCGTCAATGGTTTTGACTTCTAAGAGTTCTAGGCGGGGTGCGGTTTGAGTGGTAAATCCGCTGCCGTCTACGGGGGTGGGGGCGTTGGTGCCACCGATGAGGAGGGGACAGAGGGTGAGCCAGAGTTCATCGATGAGGTCCTCTGCGAGTAGGGAGGCGACTAGGTTTCCTCCGCCTAGGATGGCTAATTTTTTGATGCCTAGGTTGGCGATTTGCTGGAAGGCATCGTGCCAGTCTACGCTACCGGAGGGGGTTTCGCTGATGAGAATTTTATCGAAGCCGGGATCGTTGTACCAGAGTGCGGCACCGGCGCGGGTGGTGACTAACCAGCGGGGAACGGGTTGTTGGAAGAGGGGGATGTGGCGCGGGAGGTTGCCGGTGGCAGAGGCGACGATTTGCACGGGTTGGGGGGGTTTTCCGGCTTGTTCGCGCTGGTTAATTCGGTTTGGATCCACCACTCTCATGGCGGTGTCTTTGACGCGGAAGGTTCCGGCACCTGTGATTACGGCATCGGCAGCGGCGACTTGTTGTTCTAAATGTTTTTTATCGGCGGGGGAACCGAAGAGGAGGGGCGATCGCAGGGAGTCGGAAATTTTGCCATCGGCACTCATGGCAAGAACTACGGTGGTTACAGGGCGATCGCTCATGTTTCTCGGAATCAATAATAAGAGGGTCAATCTAGTTTAACTGACCCGGACTCCTGAGATCACCTCAATAATCCCTCCGCCATAAACTTTAAAAAGATTTGTTGATGAGGTTCTCCCAGAGGGCGGACTTCACCGGCTTTTTCCGAATAGCGACTCCCGCGACGAATATCCTCCGGAGTCCAAAATCCCATATCCCATCCTTCATGCAGAACCAACTCTCCAATATCCACAGTCAAGGGAACATTAAAGACATGACGCACGACTTCTGGGGTTTCAAAACAACCGAACTCGGACACCTGTTTGGCTTCATAAGTAATTTCTTCCTGTAATTCTCGCCGCAAGGTTTCGATAGGGAGTTCTCCGGGTTCGAGATGTCCTCCAAATAAACCCCAATATCCCGGATAAACGATACCGGGTATATTGTCTCGCAGTTGCAAGAGAAACTGACCCTCCTGATGCAGGATTGCGAGGGCCACCTGAACAGGTTGATGATTCATGGATTCTTTCTCCGGGTAAACTTTCAGGGGTTATTCTTCCCTAATATAAAAAAGGGATGATTCTATTGTGTCCTTTTGTGGAAGAATTTTCGGTATTTTATACCAGAGTCTTGTAGGATTTTAATTTTTTTAACCTGGGAACGCCAGATACCATCGCACGGAAGCTAATTGAGTATCATGGAACACCCAGGTGATCCGGGTTTTCAACAGCGATCGGGCTATTTTAAACGCATCTATTTTCTAATCCTGATCAGGGTTTTCAGCAATCGTACAGTCCTAAACTATTCGGTTTTGCCGGTATTTTATGGATCCAATTAGCCCAAGGCGCTCTGTATTTGCACTTAAAAATTTTGGGTAAATTTTAAATTATCCGTGTTTTCTACTAAAGTTTTGGGCTAATAATTGGAACCATTATTCGGGTTTTTAAACTTATTTATTAACCCCCATATCAGCAAAACAGAAAGATTGTACAGAGGATTTGTTTTTCAATTTTTTGTGACAGAATGACTGATTTATTCTCCCCAAAACCAATTTTTTTAGCTAAAAGAGCCTAAAAATGATTCCCCTCATTTTTAAGGCATCAGTCTAGGAAAGCCGGGGGATATCAACTGCATTCTATACCAACTGCCTACCGGATGAAAGAGTCAAAATTTACCCCATGTATTCTTTTCCGGGAGGCGAATGGGGGCATCAGAAACCTGCGTACAGTCGTTTGCTAGAGATTACTAAGGTGACCCAACAATTAGATTTGATTCCGAGTCCAAACCGTCCGAGCAAAACCGGAAAATTGCGGTTTTTGCTAGTGGTTTTAGCGATCGCCGCCTCGATTTTCGCCGCTTCGCCTGCCGTCGCTGCGCGGCTAGACTCTTGGCGGTTTGAGCGCGATCGCAACCAACTCAACTTTAGAACTACCGGAAACGTCCAACCCAAAGCACAACTGCTGTCTAATCCCACCCGATTAATTATCGACCTACCCGGGACCCGATTAGGCCGGACTACGGTGCGAGAACGGGTCGGGGGAACCATTCGCGAAATTCGGATCGGGCAGTTTGAACGTCAAACCAGTCGAATTGTCGTAGAACTCGCCGAAGGCTATACCCTCAACCCGGATCAAATTCAATTTCGAGGCAGTTCCCCGAGTCAGTGGACGGTGCAACTCCCCACCCCACAGCGGGAAGTCGCCATCTCACCCACTCAAACCCCCGTCCCCCCGCCTCCAGCGGTTACCGTCAACAGCACCCTCCTCCAAGGCATAGAGGTCCTGGATGAAGGGTTTATTTTGCGAACTTCGGGACCCACCCCGGAAATTGACCTGAGATGGAGTACCGATCGCACCTGGGTGACCCTCGACCTTCCCGAAGTGAAACTCTCCCCCGAAATCACCGAACGGATCATGACCGTCGATCGCCTCGGTGTTAACCGCTTAGAAGCGATTCAAATCTCCGATTCCCCCCTGTTGTCCCGAGTCTTGCTGAACTTAAACGACACCCGTCGCAACTGGCAAGCGCAAGTTACCGACCTTGGGGAGGTCGTGATTTGGCCCGAAGGAGAAACCCCCCCCAGTTCCTCCAGTCTCCCCTCTTTAGCCACAATTCAGTCCGTGGAACTGTCAAATGATGGGACATCGGTTGTCGTGAATAGCGATCGCCCGGTGGGATACAAAACCGAATGGGATATCGAGACCCTCGCCTATAAAATCACCCTATTTTCATCCCAACTGGCCGAAGCCCCTCGGGAATTGAGAACCCCTTCCCAATCCTCCCTGTTATGGGTGCGGACTATTGAGGAAGACCCAGAAACCGTCGTCGTCCTCGTGCAACCCGCCGCCGGAATTCGAGTGGGGGAAATCAGTCAACCCAGTGGGAAGCAACTTCAGGTGCGGTTGCAACCCGAGAGCATTCCCGAGGCTCCAGTCCAGACGCCCCCAGTTGTTGCTGTTGGCGAGAGGAGTCTGCCGATCGCCGTTCCACCGCCAACTACCTCCACTCCGGCCCCTCCCACCCCAACTCCCGCCCCTTCCACTCCCCGAGTGCCAACAACCAGCCGCCGGGTGGTGGTGATTGATGCCGGACATGGAGGCCGAGACCCCGGTGCTGTGGGCATTGGCGGGTTACGAGAGAAAGAAGTTGTCTTAGATATTTCCCGACAAGTCTCGGAAATTTTAGAGCGAAATGGGGTAACCGTTGTGATGACAAGGCAAGACGATCGCACCCTTGATTTAGCCCCCAGAACCCAATTGGCAAATCGCGTCAATGCTAATTTATTTGTCAGCATTCATGCCAATGCAATTAATATGTCCCGGCCCGATGTGAATGGGTTAGAGACTTATTATTTCAGTAGCGGGCAGCGGTTAGCTCAGAGCATTCACCGGAGTATGTTGCGTTCTTTTAGTAATATGCGCGATCGCGGCGTCCGACGGGCCGATTTTATGTATTGCGCCATACCAATATGCCCGCCGTTTTAGTCGAAACCGGCTTTGTCACAGGGCGCGATGATGCCCGAATGCTGGCCAATCCAACAGAGCGAACACGCATGGCCGAGGCGATCGCCCAAGGAATCTTACAGTATATTCGAGAGGCTCGTTAAACTGCAAAAGGGGTAAATCCAGGGGCTGAAAAAATAAATCAGGGCTTTCATGTTTTGTAACAGCCTATGCTATACTTCGGACATTCTTAACTTTTGTTAAGATAGCGACAAATGTCATGACAAATAAAGTCGGCTCCCCGCAGCAAACCTGCTCAAGAAACATTTATGGGTGCAATGCTTTCAAGGATAGCGAGGGAGCCTCAAATCATGCGTAGAGTTGGCAAGCAGAGTATGAAAGTGACCCCATCCATCGATTTCCCCTATCGTCAAAACACCCCCTTGAGAAAAGCTAAACTCCAAAACTGGATACTCCCAAGTCTGATCAGTGCATTTCTGTTAGCCGCTACCCCTGTGGAAGCGGCTCAACTAGAAACTTGGCGGTTTGAGTCCGATCGCAACCAACTCTCCTTTACAACCCGAGGCGGCGTGCAACCCACCGCTCAACTGTTGTCAAATCCAACGCGATTGGTGATCGACCTACCCGGTACGACCCTCGGGCGTCAAAATGTGACTCAGCCAGTCGGGGGAGCGATTCGGGAAATTCGGGTGGGACAATTTAACCCTCAAACCAGCCGAATTGTAGTGGAACTGGCTGCCGGTTACACCCTCGACCCCCAACAAGTCGAAGTCAAGGGCAGTTCCCCTAACCAATGGACCGTCCAATTACCAGACCCCCACACCGCTGGCTCCCTAGTTGCCCAAAATTCATCCGGTCCAAGGTCCGATTCTCCCTCCCCCCTAGCTGCAACCGGGGGAAACACCTTCTTGCAAGAGGTGGAGATTAAAGACGAAGGCTTTATTTTCCATACCAATGGGGCCACCCCAACCGTGGAACTCAACGAAGGCAGTAATGGGACCTGGGTGAACGTAGACCTCCCAGGGGTGACCCTCTCTCCGGACTTAGAACGACGGATTAGAAATGTCGATCGCCTCGGGGTCAATCAACTGCAATTAGTGCAAGCATCCAGTTCACCGCCGTTGACTCGGGCGATTTTGACCTTAACCGAACCCGATAAAAATTGGCAGGCCCAGGTCAGCGAACAAGGGCAAGTCCTGGTCTGGCCCGAAGGGGAAAAGCCTCCCGAAGTCACGGCTCAAGCGACATCAGGGTTAGCCACCATTCAAGGCATCGAACTGGTTGATAATCAAGTGGTGATTAAGGCCGATCGCACCCTGAATTACAACACCGAATGGGACCAAAGAACCCTCGCCTATCGGTTGACGATATACTCCTCCCACCTGGGAAATGATGTCAACCGATTACAACCAGAACGGGGTTCCTCGGTATTATGGGTCCGTCCTACTCAGGAAGACCCGGAAACCGTCGTGGTTTTGGTTCAACCCGCTGCCGGAGTGCGAGTCTCTGGGGTTGAACAACAATCCGGCGATCGCCTCGCGGTCCAGTTAGAATCCACTGAGATTGTCACCACGGACCCCAATGCTCAGTTGATTCCCGTCGTCATTCCCGACTCTCCCCCATCCGTATCTCCAGAGAATCAGCTTCAGTCAGAAATTCCCCCCATCCCTGCCGGACGAATTGCTGTAGTGATCGATGCCGGACATGGGGGTAGCGATCCCGGTGCCGTCGGCATTGGCGGACTGCAAGAGAAAGAGGTAGTAATCGATATCTCCCATCAAGTTTCCGAAATTCTGGAACGAGAGGGAATTACCGCCATTATGACCAGGCAGGACGATCGCACCATCGACCTAGCACCTCGGGTCCAGTTAGCCAATCGGGTGAATGCCAATTTATTTGTCAGCATTCATGCCAATGCAATTAGTATGTCCCGTCCAGAAGTCAATGGATTAGAGACTTATTATTATGCCAGTGGCCGGAATTTGGCCCAGGCGATTCAAAATAGTATGCTCCAGGATTTCTCCTCTATGCCTAACCGGGGTGTCAAACAGGCGCGGTTCTATGTGTTGCGCCATACCAGTATGCCTGCGGTTTTGGTGGAAGTCGGGTTTGTCACGGGTCGTGATGATGCCCGGATTTTGTCCGATGCGGCCCAACGAACTCGCATGGCTGAGGCGATCGCCCGGGGCATCTTAAATTATGTTCGCACGAATCGTTAAGCGAGGAATTTAACCCGCACCCTAACCCTAAAGGGTTGGGCTATACGAACAAAGCCCGCCTGCGCGGGCTACTTCATGAGTTTTTTGCTATTGATCACAAATTTAGGGCAGAAAGCCGGTTTCTCTTCTTGGGGTAGGGGTCAGAAACCGGCTTTTTTGCAGCAGTTGTTATCGAGTAGCCTGCATAGGCAGGCTTTGCTTTGTCCCTGTAGCCTAGCCCTGTCAAGGTGATTTGTAGGGGCGCAATGCTTGCGCCCATGTAGGGGCGATTCTCTAATCGCCTCTACATTTTGCACCCGCAACTGTCAAGGTGGATTTGTAGGGGCGCAATGCTTGCGCCCATGTAGGGGCGATTCTCTAATCGCCTCTACATTTTGCACCCGCAACTGTCAAGGTGGATTTGTAGGGGCGCAATGCTTGCGCCCATGTAGGGGCGATTCTCTAATCGCCTCTACATTTTGCACCCGCAACTGTCAAGGTGGATTTGTAGGGGCGCAATGCTTGCGCCCATGTAGGGGCGATTCTCTAATCGCCTCTACATTTTGCACCCGCAACTGTCAAGGTTGATTTGTAGGGGCGCAATGCTTGCGCCCATGTAGGGACGATTCTATAATCTCCCCTACATTTTGCACCCGCAACTGTCAAGGTTGATTTGTAGGGGCGCAATGCTTGCGCCCATGTAGGGACGATTCTATAATCTCCCCTACATTTTGCACCCGCAACTGTCAAGGTGGATTTGTAGGGGCGCAATGCTTGCGCCCATGTAGGGGCGATTCTATAATCGCCCTGAGAGGGTGACAAGACAGCTAGACCAATTGCTGTACAAGGGATAGAGCATTGAGTCCTTGCCGAAAATTCTGAGCTTTATGAGGCGATCGGGCCATCAATGCTAACATCTCTTCTCGCCAGAACACTAGGGACTGGCTCCAAGCATAACCCGATAATCCGAGCCAAAAAATACTATGATGGGGAAAATTATTAGGAGTTTTTTCACTTCGACCGAGGTAAGGGACTAAGTGGTTAGATTCAAACTTATGACCTCCTAGTGTCGCCAGCCAATAAGCAAAAGTAATTAACAAAACCAAGGCTAAAAATCGGGTTGAATCCACCCGAGTAGATTCCATATTATAGCCCCCACTTTTACAATCTCTAAACATCATTTCGATACCCCACCGCGCTTGATAAATTTGCTTAACCAGCTTGGGGTTGTTAAGTGTAGTTAGTAAATACCACGGTTCTTTTACCTTTTTACCCCGATGACTTTTTTTCCAGTAAACTCCTAGGTTAAATCCCTGAATAGGTTCAGATTTTTGAAAAGTTACATTTTTAAAAAAGTAGGACTTGCCAGATTTAAACCCCTGAGCTTTTAAAGACTTGCCCGGATGGCTTGAGGTGGCTACAAAAGCACTCTTCTTTTGACGAAATACAACGTCCACACCCTTTGACCTGAGCCAATTCGCGAGTTTTGCACTATGAAATTCGCGGTCTCCTATCACCACAACCGGATAAGGTTTTAAAAGAGCCAGTACCGGCCCTAATACCCGTTTCTGTTCCCGGAAAGAACTACTCCCCAACTTGGAGAGTAGCTCCCAATATATTGGTAAAGCATGATTTCCCCAAATTATCGTGGCCATCAGGAGATTCCGGTCTCTCCATTGAGTGCGGTCGAGAGCAACTGCTACATAATTTGTGGTTTTAAAACTTAATTTTGAGCGCCTTCTGCGTTGCGCTCTATTTAAATGTTGTCCTCTGAATTCTGATTTTAAAGCCGCCTTGATTATCGGAAACCAGAGCAACTTTGCCGAAAGTTGAGGGAGTTGCAGAAATCGCTGAATACTTTTGATGCGACTCTTGTATTGAATGGGTTGTGGAAATATGTTGGCGAGGGTTGATAATCTGACTTGTCGATAACTTTGAAGCATCATAACTAAGACTTCTAAGGTCTTTGCTTGACTCTCGCTCAAATGGATTCGTAATAGTTTCTGGTATAATGTCTTTAACATTTTTGGTCAGGGTGGCTCCAAGGGCCACCCGCTTTTTAACTACATCTCTATTATCTCAAACAATTGCCCCGTCTGGGTTTGACCTCCGTTGTCACCCTCTCAGATAATCGCCTCTACATTTTGCACCCTGTCAAGCCCTTACAAAGGGCGCAAGCATTGCGCCCCTACATGAAAAAACGATTTGCCATCATTAAATTGACCACCTTGACAGGGCTAGTCCCTGTAGCCCCACCCTTCAGGATGCGGGCGTTGACGTTTTGTAATCGCCTCGGGATTTTTACTGAGGAGACCCGGAATTAGCATGATTCTCGCCTCAGAATGTTTAAGTTTCATGAAATTTACGGGTAAAAGTTTACAATAGTTACAGACATAGCAGGGAGAAACCGTAATGGCTGCCAATCAGGGAGATATTGATATTGCTCCGCTTATCGATCATTCCCTACTGAATCCCACTGCTACCCCAAAACAGGTAGAGCAGTGGTGTGAAGAAGCAGACCGATTCAAATTTGCCTCGGTTTGCGTGTATCCCGCTTACGTTCGTCAAGCGACTAACTACCTTCACGGCAAGAGTCCCAAAGTTTGCACTGTGATTGGCTTTCCCACCGGAGGCAGCACCTCAGCAACCAAGCTGTATGAAGCCCAAGAAGCCGTAGACAATGGAGCCACGGAACTGGATGTGGTGATCAATATTGGCTGGCTCAAAGCGGGGAAAAATAACGATGTCCATGATGAGATTGCGGCGATTTGTGACAAGACCGATCGCCCCGTGAAAGCGATTCTGGAAACGAACCTGCTGAGTGATGAAGAGAAGCGAGTGGCGGCGGAAATTTGCATGGATGCCGGGGTTGCTTATTTAAAAACCTGTACCGGATTTGCCGGTGGGGCGACCGTTGCGGATGTGGAACTGCTCAAGAAAATTGGTCGAGGACAGGTGGGAGTCAAGGCATCGGGAGGAATCCGTACCGTAGACCAAGCGATTGATTTAATCATTGCTGGTGCGACTCGCTTAGGGACTTCTTGGGGTCCTCATTTTTTGGGTTTATCCTCCCCAGGGGATGCCGAGTCCAACGAGGACCGATGAATGATGGCAACTGCTCAACTGAGGTCCCTCTAACAACAAAGCTAACAATATGAGTCGAACGTACAAAGCCACAGGTATCAATCTCAAAAGCATCCCCCTGGGTGAATCCGACCGGATTCTAACCATTTTGACCCGGGAATGTGGTTTGATTCGGGCAGTGGCACCGGGAGTTCGCCTACCCAAGTCTAAGTTAGGGGGACGGGCGGGATTGTTTGTGGTGAACGAGTTGGTGATTACTCAGGGGCGATCGCTCGATCGCATCACCCAAGCTGAAACCCTCGAATCCTATCCCGGATTGAGCAAAGATTTGGGCAAACTGACCGCTGGACAATATTTGGCGGAATTAGCACTCTGCCAAGCCCTCAGTGACCAACCTCAAGAAGAATTATTTAGTTTACTCAGTGAACATTTAAGTCGAATTGAGGGGTTGAGGATGGTAGGCGATCGGCCCAGTACCACGCAAGTTCTTCCCTTACTGACCCAGGGGATTTATCACTTACTGGCTTTAGGGGGAATTGCTCCCCAAGTTCATGCCTGTTGCCTAACTCAACGCCCTCTGACTCCAGATTTTCAATCTTTAAACTGGCGAGTTGGCTTTAGTACCAGTGCCGGGGGAATCGTGAGTTTAGCCAGCGAAAATCGTCCTGAAAATTCTGGTGCTAGACCTAAACCAGACCCCAGTAATCGCGCATCTCCCTCGGTTCAGGCTCAGACTCTCCCCCGCAAAGTCGATCGCCAATTAAATGCCGTCGAGTTAGCGATTCTCCAACAACTGACTGCTGCCGAACTCCCTCAAGAAACCCACCTAAATTTACAGATCCAAGGCATGATGGGTGAGCGGCCATCGGTTGATCAAGTGTGGGTCTCGATTGAACATCTGTTACGGCATTATGCCCAGTATCATTACGGTCAATCGATCCGCTCTGCTACTTTAATGGATACCTATATCCATTCATCGAGGGCGAGTTTTTAACTTTCCCGTTCATTCCTGCAATCATACACATTTGTCCCTGAGATTAATCTTTCAAGATAGCCGATTTTAACCTTACCCATAATGCCATTATCTGATTCAAATTTAGAAACACAGGTTCCCCACTGGAATCCCTCAAATTCTTCTCAAAAACATCCCAGTCAACGGGGAGGAAGTCATCATCAAACCCAATATCGCCGTCCGGTTCAGGCGGAGAAACTAGAGGAAATTGACCGCAACAACCGCCAACCGGGTCATAGCAATGGGCGATCGCCAGCCTCCCCAGGCAAACCCCATCCCGCTGTAACATCGCCACAGTCAGAATCTGAACATACTCTGTCTCAAAATGGTTCTGGCCCAATGGAACAAAATGTTCAACCCCCCTCACCGCCAGAACCAGAACGGGGCTTTATGCCGGTCTTAAAAAACCGCAACTTTTTAGTTCTGTGGAGTGGTCAGGTCTTCTCTCAGTTGGCGGATAAAGTCTATTTAGTTCTGATGATTGGCCTCGTTGCCAGCCGCTTTCAAGCCGAGGGCCAAAGCATTAGCGGTTGGGTTTCCGCGATTATGGTCGCCTTTACGATTCCAGCAGTTCTGTTAGGTTCCCTGGCCGGTGCTTTAACAGACCGCTGGTCCAAAAAAGGCATATTGGTATCCACGAATTTAGTGCGGGGAATCTTTGTTTTATCCCTGCCGTTGCTGTTGTTTTTATCCGAAGGATTCCATTTTGGAACTGTACCCTTGGGATTTGCTTTAATGCTGATGGTGACTTTTGTTGTCTCCACCCTCACCCAATTTTTTGCCCCCGCCGAACAAGCGGTGATTCCCCTCATTTTAGAACGACGACTGTTGCTCCCGGCGAATTCCCTCTACACCACCACTATGATGGCCTCGGTGATTGTCGGATTTGCGGTGGGAGAACCCCTGCTGGCGATCGCCGATCGCACCTTTGCTCATATCGGTGATGGGGTCGGCATCGGTAAAGAACTGGTGGTGGGCGGCAGTTACTGCATGGCTGGGTTGCTGTTATTAATGATGAAAACCGGAGAAAAACCCAATCCCCCGGATACCGAATATCCCCATGTTTTTGAAGATATCCGCGATGGCTGGCAGTATCTGAGCAATCATCAGCGCATCAAGAGTGCATTAATTCAGCTTGTTATCTTATTTTCCATCTTTGCGGCCCTAGCGGTGTTAGCGGTGCGCCTAGCGGAGGTGATTCCTAACCTTCGCACGGACCAGTTTGGGTTCTTACTCGCCGCAGCAGGGGCAGGAATGGGGGCCGGTGCTGCCCTCCTCGGCCATTTTGGACAGCATATTTCCCATCGGCGCTTGAGTTTGTTTGGTTCCATTGGCATGGCCCTGTCTTTGGGGAGTCTCTCCCTGTTCGGTTCCCACCTTTGGGCAGCATTAGGGTTGATTACCGTATTGGGGGTATTTGCCTCCTTCGTGGGAGTCCCCATGCAAACCACCATTCAGGCAGAAACCCCAGAAGAAATGCGGGGTAAGGTGTTTGGCTTGCAGAATAATGCGATTAATATTGCTTTAACCCTCCCTCTGGCCCTGGCGGGAGTGGCGGAAGCCATGTTTGGGTTAAAAGTGGTGCTGTTAAGTTTGGGGGCGATCGCCATAGCCGGAGGCGTCTATAGCTGGTATATTTCCCAAACAGAACCCCATCCCTCCAGCCAGCGCCCCGAGTAAAGCGGTTAGCGAAGGGCTAAAGGTTGGGGAGAGTCCCGGGTTCATTCCCCTAGGGCGATCGGCTTTCTCACCATTAGCTGCTAACTTTAACACTAATCGTTAATCCCCAGACCCAAATGCATATCGCTTGGCTTGGAAAGAAAACCCCTTTCTGTGGCAATGTTACTTACTCTCGTGAAGTTACCAATGCGCTTTTAGATCGCGGACATCAGGTCAGTTTTTTCCATTTCGCTCAACAAGAAGCGGTAGAAGCGGCGGAAAACCTGCCTCAATTGGAGTCGGAACTGGCCCTCAAAACCGGTAATGGCTGGCCGGTTGCCGCCTGTGAAGTCTCGTTACCTTGTCTTTATAAGTCCACCATTTACACGATTCCCACGCCAAAATCGCGGAAGGTGTTGACTCAGGCATTACGGGACCTCAGACCGGATTTGGTTCATGCTTCCCTTACCTTGTCCCCGTTGGATTTTGTCCTGCCGGAGATTTGTGAAGAGTTAAATTTGCCCTTGGTGGCAACGTTTCACCCGCCATTTGCTCACCAACGTTCCCTGCGATCGGGACGGCAGCATCTGCAACATCTGACCTATCAACTGTACGCGCCCGTTTCTGCCGAACTACGATAAAACCATTGTGTTTTCCCAGCTTCAGCGGGAGTTACTGGGTAAACTCGGGGTCCCCAGTCGGCAAGTGGCGGTGATTCCCAATGGGGTGGATGTCCAGAAGTATTCCCCAGGATATTCTCAGTTTAAGCAGGAACTGAACGCCGATCGCCTGTTTGTCTACCAGGGTCGGATCGCGATGGAAAAAAATGTGGAAGCGCTTCTCAAGGCGTGGAAGCAAGCGGATCTGGGTCCAAGTTGCAAGTTGGCGATCGTTGGAGATGGTCCCTTGGCTCCCTCGTTGCAGGGGTATGCAGGGGCAGAACACAATGTGATCTGGTTGGGATATGTGGCGGATGAACAACGCCGCATTGAGATTTTGCGCGGGGCGGATGTATTTATTTTACCCTCCTTGGTGGAAGGTCTTTCCCTGTCCCTGTTAGAGGCGATGGCTTGTGGTTTGGCCTGTATTGCCACGGATGTGGGTGCTGATGGAGAAGTGGCTCGCTGAGGGGGCTGGGGTGGTGTTGTCCGCCCAAGGGGTGACTACTCAACTCAAAACCCTCCTCCCCCTGTTGAAGGAACAGCCGGAGTTCACCAGCTTGCTGGGCCGAAAAGCCCGTCAGCGCGTTCTCGATCGCTATACTCTCAGTCGCAATATTTCCCAGTTAGAACTCATGTATGAGGAGATTTTACAGGAACGCCCCTTGCCCGTGACTCAGTGGGCCTAAGATAAACTCCCGGTTCTGGTGTGGGACTCCCCGAACCCTCGCCCGCCCTTGCGGGCTATTTTTATGGCAGTAAAATTAAGAGAAAGTATGGAGTAACCCTCAGATATACATGAATCCTGCAACTTTAAGTTCATCCCGTTTAAACCCTAACCTTCCCAAATGGCAACCGGCCACTTGGGAGGACTATTTAGCCTATTGTGACGCTGAAAATTTCGAGGACGGTCGAGCTTTTTATCATCAAGGATATCTGTGGATTGATATGGGGAATGAAGGCATTGATCATGCCCGAGTCAATAACCTGTTTGCCATGCTATTTTTTCTCTGGTTTTCTCAGCGCGGGCAAATTTGGGATGATTTAGGGGGCTGTGTTTTAGAAAAACCTCCACAGCAAGGGGCCGCACCCGATCGCCTGGTTTATATTGGGGCAGGGTCTCCCCAATGGCAAGCGGGAGAACGACGGCGGATTAATTTGGATATCTGGCGGGTTCCCGATTTAGTCGGTGAAGTTTCAGATACTACGTTGGCAACGGATCTGGATGAAAAAAAACAGCTTTATGCGGCTTTAAAAATTCCCGAATATTGGGCGATCGATATTCAAGGAAAGCGGGTGATTGCCTTTTGCTTACAGGAGAATGGCAAGTATGAACAAGTGAACTTTTCCTTAGCCCTTGAGGGATTACCGATCGCCTTATTATCCCAAACCCTAGAACGCTTAACTCACGAAACCAATGGCACAGCGGCTCAATGGTTCGCTCAACAGATTGCTAATCTTTAGAAAACCCGCACCCTCAAGGGTGGGGCTATACGGACAAAGCCTGCCTCCGCAGGCTACTCTATAAAAACGATTTGTTAGAGCCGGATTTGATATGATTCAGAGGTTCAAGATGCGATCGCTGATTAGATTTTCTCTCGTTATACTGCTTCCTCTCGCCGGTTGTGTTGGGACTGGACTGGAGGAAACGCAAGCGGTAACCAATGGCATGAGTATGGAACAAAGGTCAGAGATTTTCATCCTACCTGGGGTGGTGATTAAAAAGCCTTGGACAAAAAATACGGAATCTTGGAATGCTGGCGGTGGGGATTATTATGTGTTAGATGTGGGAGATGCCCGAGTTCGCGAGCGATCGGCAGAGGAAGGGGTCATCCTCCGTCCTTCTGATGCCGTGTCAATGGCACAATTTGAGGATTTTGTGGGCAGTTCTGTGGAAGTTTCAGGGGAATATATAGCGGCTCAACCTTATGTTCCGGAAAGTCCAATGGAATCCTATCCTACAGATATGGAGGGAAATCCCTTGCCGAGAGGTTCAGGATTTAAGGTGTATCAAATCACGCCAGTACCATAAAGTTGAGAAAACCGGGTTTTTAGGCAAAAACCCGGTTTCTGGTTGCCCAGTTCAAGGAGAGTCTTTTTCTGGTATTCGTTGCGCGGTTCGCAGAATTTGTCCCGCTAAAATGGCAGCACCATAGCCATTGTCAATATTAACGACTCCGACTCCAGCAGCACAAGAATTGAGCATGGTTAACAAGGGCGCTAATCCATTAAAACTAGCTCCATAGCCGATACTGGTGGGAACGGCGATGGTGGGTGCATTGGCTAAACCGGCGACGACGCTGGGTAATGCGCCTTCCATCCCGGCGACGACGATGAGGACATCTGCCTCGGCGATCGCCCGCCAACTGGCGAGTAAGCGATGAATTCCGGCAACGCCGACATCCCAATACCGTTTGACTTCAAACCCCGAGAGTTCAGCAACAATTGCCGCTTCTTCGGCAACCGGGAGGTCCGCTGTCCCGGCGCAGAGGATGCCAATTTTGCCCGGATATTTGGCAGTTGCGGGGGCGATCGCAGTCGAACAAATCCGAGCGGTGGGATAATAATACAACCCATGTACCCGGTCCTCAATCTCGGCAAACACCTCGGGGGTAATCCGGGTTGCCATCACGACAGGATGATGCTCCCGCATGGAAAGTATAATATCGGCAATTTGTTCCGGCGTTTTCCCTGGACCCCAGATGGTTTCTGGAAAGCCGGTTCGCAATGCCCGATGGCGATCGATTCGGGCAAAATCCCCCACGGGCTGAAATCCGAGATATTTTAACTCTTCGACAGCAGTTGATGGACTCATTTTACCGGCTGCCACGGCTTCTAATAAGGATTGGAGCGTTTCGGGATTCATGGGTGGGTGTTAATCGTGCGGTGCCATTGAGTTGAGGGTTTTTGCCCTAGAAATTGCCATTTTACCAGACAACTATTCCTCCAGTTGCAATTCATAAATATTCCAAAATGCTCCCCCTAGGCTAGAATATTGCACCCCTTTTACCCGATTTCTAACTGCGGTCATAGAGAGTTGATTGACTAACTGAATCACGGGTAAATATTCTTGGGTAATCCGCTGGGTTTCGGCATAGAGTTCTCGGCGTTTGGTTTCATCAATTTCCTGAGAGGCTTGAATATAAAGATCCCCCAGGCGTCGCTCCCAATCCTCAATTTCTCGCCCGACTAACGGCGTTTGTCCGACTTGGGGAGGTTGATTAAACATATGGAGTCGCCCTTCGGGTAACCATAAATTAGAGGACCAATGAGGTTCGGTTCCCCCGCCAAATCCAATAATTAGGGCTTCCCAATCCAGAGAATCGGATAATTTGGTAATCACCGCGTTCCAAGCGAGGGGTTGGAAATCGACTTGGATGCCGATTTGACTCAAGTTTTGTTTGATTTGAGCACCCATTGCTTCACGAATTTTATTACCAGCATTGGTAATTAAGGTAAAGCGTACCCGGTTCCCTTCAGAATCTAAGAGTTGACCTTGGTTGTTATAAGTAAATCCGTCTTCTTCCAACAGTTGTCGGGCTTTTTCTAAGTTATAATCGTAAACTTTTAAGCCGTCTTCTGGAGAAAGATAGTAAGGACTTTGGACGGAGACATGAGAGTTGATGGGGCGGCCCAGACCTTGGAAGGTATTCTCAATCATGGTTTCCCGGTCCGTTGCATAGGCGATCGCCTGTCGGAATTTCACGGAATTAAACCAACGGGATTTAATTGGGTCCACCACGGGACGATTGCTATCCTCAAACCGACCTTTATTCAAGTTAAAGGTCATAAAAGTGATTCCTGGAGCCGGTTCTAGTTCATATAAAATTTTAAAGTTATTTCGTTCCTCTTGCTTTTTCAGTAAAGAAAAATCTTCGGGTCTGACGGAAATACTATCCAAAATTCCCGATAAGAATTGGACCACTCCGGTATCTTGAGATTCGATGACTTCCCAAGCAATTCGGTCAATATAAGGCTGAGGATTACGCCAGTAATAGGGGTTTTTTTCAAAGAAAACTCGTTCACTGGGTCGATAACTGGCGAGTTTATAAGGACCATTGACAATAATTTCCTCTGGGGGAGTATTAATGCCCCAAGTGGATAGAAAGACGGGATTTCCTTCGCTATCTAAGGTTTCTACGGATTCCCGCAGGGCATGGGCGGGCAGAATGGCTAATCCGGCGGCTCTTAGGAAGGGGGCAAAGGGTTCGACGACGGTAAATTCTACCCGGCGATCGTCCAGTTTTCGGACCGTGGGAAAGGCGCGACTCTCGCCAATCCGCAGCACATCAGCGGTACTGCTGGGAATTTTGTCATTGAAATAGATGTCGTTATAGGTAAAAACCACATCATCAACGGTCAAAGGTTGACCATCAGACCATCGCAAATTTTCTCTTAAAGTAAAGATAATTTGCAATCCATTGGGGGAAATTTCCCAGGATTCGGCCAGGATGGGTTCGACTTCTCCGGTGAGCGGATTTTCACTAACTAACCCTTCGTAAGTATATCCAAAAATATTAGGCGATTCTTCACTCAGGGCGTAGTTAAAGGTTTTGGGGTCGCTGAGAATACTTAATACTAAGGGGGTTTGGGCGGCGGAGGTTTTAAATTGGGCCGGATTGCAGG
This sequence comes from uncultured cyanobacterium, assembly GCA_963821735.1. GTDB lineage: Bacteria > Cyanobacteriota > Cyanobacteriia > Cyanobacteriales > Laspinemataceae > Laspinema. The sequence continues at coordinate 357,050 of CAWGFK010000055.1, read as the reverse complement.
AGGATAAAGAAATCCCGACTAAAACGCTCAGGGCGATCGCCACTCCCTGTTGCCAATATTTTTTAACCATCATTGAGACGCTTTCCTCCGAGGTAGGTTAGGAATTTGGGGTTATGTTTATTGTAGCGATTGGTTTAGGGTTGCGTGACTAATAAAGTGACGGCATAGGCGGCGATGCCTTCTTCTCGTCCGACGGGGCCTAGTTTTTCGTTGGTGGTGGCCTTAATTCCGATGCGATCGCCGTCGATATTCAAGACTTGAGCAAGGCGATCGCGCATGGCGGAAATATGGGGTTTTAATTTGGGGCGTTCGGCAACAACGACGGAATCAATATTTCCCACTTCCCATCCCCGTTCTCGAATCAGGTGATGAACTTGCTCTAACAATTTTAAACTATCTGCCCCCGCCCATTGGGGGTCACTGGGGGGAAAGTACAGTCCAATATCCCCTAAACTCAAGGCCCCAAGCATGGCATCCATAATCGCATGAGTCAGCACATCCGCATCGCTATGACCGAGTAATCCCAATTCATGGGGAATCCGGACGCCCCCGAGAATTAACGGGCGATCGCTCACGAGTTGGTGGATGTCATAACCATTGCCAATCCGAATGTTCATCTGGTAGTTGCCTGGTATTAGGGTCAATTCACTTTACCAGATTTCTCCCCCAGATATAGCCCCAACCCACCCGAAGAGAAAAGCCTGGTCTACATCCAAAAGTTATCCCTCAATGTCTTGAGCGACAAAATCACACTGACTCTAAATCTCTCACTCAATATATTTTGGGGGTAAATTACCGTTTTGATTGACGCCCCTGACGGGCTGCGATCGCAAGTCTTTATCCGGTTGTTGGGATTTGGGAGAGGGCAAGAGGTACAGTGGACAAGATGATGGCGATCGGCTGCAAGTTTCAATCCCGTTGCCGGGATTCATTGTAATGAAAGGGTCTAAAATTTTGCCTGTTTGCGGGTCAGCAATGGTTTCAATCCCGTTGCCGGGATTCATTGTAATGAAAGAGCTTAGAAATTGGACCCAAGCTGTATGATTCTATGTTTCAATCCCGTTGCCGGGATTCATTGTAATGAAAGTTGCATGCATCGGATGATACAATGCCGATAGATCATATGTTTCAATCCCGTTGCCGGGATTCATTGTAATGAAAGTTGATATCGCCATTGTTAGGTATTTGGTTATGCATATGGTTTCAATCCCGTTGCCGGGATTCATTGTAATGAAAGCGCAAGATAAGTTCTAACATCAATGAACGATTTTTCGCAGTTTCAATCCCGTTGCCGGGATTCATTGTAATGAAAGCCAAGCATAACAATGACTCATACGTTGATCCTAAGTTTCAATCCCGTTGCCGGGATTCATTGTAATGAAAGTAGATTCGGCGATTGCCTTGACGGCATTCTGTCGAGAGTTTCAATCCCGTTGCCGGGATTCATTGTAATGAAAGCATGTCAGAACGGCATCCTAGATCGTGATTTCATTGGGATGTTTCAATCCCGTTGCCGGGATTCATTGTAATGAAAGCGGATCCATCGGCAACAGGCGCTCGATTAGTTGTAAGGTTTCAATCCCGTTGCCGGGATTCATTGTAATGAAAGCAATTGGTAAGATTCTCGATTTCGATCAGGTATTGGTTTCAATCCCGTTGCCGGGATTCATTGTAATGAAAGGATTGATGAGGTCATTGTAGGTAAGAGTTTATGATCTGTTTCAATCCCGTTGCCGGGATTCATTGTAATGAAAGGTATTGGTTCGGCGGATGAAGTGTTGGCAAGTTCGTTGTTTCAATCCCGTTGCCGGGATTCATTGTAATGAAAGCTGACGATGGTGTGCAATCTTACGCCCTAGGTATGGTTTCAATCCCGTTGCCGGGATTCATTGTAATGAAAGTTAGCGTGTACTGATGTTGCTGACGAAGTTCAAGGAATTGTTTCAATCCCGTTGCCGGGATTCATTGTAATGAAAGTACCCAAGTACTATTGAGAGTCTGCACCGTTGTCGTAGTTTCAATCCCGTTGCCGGGATTCATTGTAATGAAAGTAACCGAATCCAGTTATAGGATCACCGATGCGTGTTTGTTTCAATCCCGTTGCCGGGATTCATTGTAATGAAAGATTGCCATCGTTTCCATTATCTTGGCTACGTCATTCATGTGTTTCAATCCCGTTGCCGGGATTCATTGTAATGAAAGTACTTATGCGATCCTTAGCTGACAAGCCTATAATCATGTATAGTTTCAATCCCGTTGCCGGGATTCATTGTAATGAAAGTTCAGAAGATCTCATAGGCATCTGACCAAACTTCGATGTTTCAATCCCGTTGCCGGGATTCATTGTAATGAAAGCGCCGTCATTCCCAGCAAATTAAGGGATACTCTTGGCTGTTTCAATCCCGTTGCCGGGATTCATTGTAATGAAAGCTATGAATTACCAGGATTGCTGCATCAACTGGGCTTAAGTTTCAATCCCGTTGCCGGGATTCATTGTAATGAAAGGTGTTCACAATTGCCTAGTGACAGGCAATTCATGCATCGTTTCAATCCCGTTGCCGGGATTCATTGTAATGAAAGTAGCTAGCCCAACGAACAATTTGAATGACTAATGTTTCAATCCCGTTGCCGGGATTCATTGTAATGAAAGCGCTGATGCTGAGTCTACCAGTACGGACTTATTGATTGTTTCAATCCCGTTGCCGGGATTCATTGTAATGAAAGCGCTCAGATGCTGAGATCCGGTATAACGAGACTTATGCGTTTCAATCCCGTTGCCGGGATTCATTGTAATGAAAGAGAATTTCATGGACACAAGTGATTGAATAGCTCGTGTTTCAATCCCGTTGCCGGGATTCATTGTAATGAAAGTCTGACTAGAGGAAACCGAAATGAACTGCAGGAATGTTTCAATCCCGTTGCCGGGATTCATTGTAATGAAAGCTATGACTCGTTGATCAAAGAATTGACTTATGCTATGTTTCAATCCCGTTGCCGGGATTCATTGTAATGAAAGCGCGCGTGACTGTCCAGCTGAGTCTGAACTGATGTTATTGTTTCAATCCCGTTGCCGGGATTCATTGTAATGAAAGGCTAGGCAAACCGTTAACTAACGCGGAATATTCGTGTTTCAATCCCGTTGCCGGGATTCATTGTAATGAAAGCTCAGTCTCAGTAGTAGTCGAGAATTTCATCAATGATGTTTCAATCCCGTTGCCGGGATTCATTGTAATGAAAGTCAGCCTGTAATATCTCCAATACGATGTCATTGCGGTTTCAATCCCGTTGCCGGGATTCATTGTAATGAAAGTTGTAAGAGACCAGTTTAAGACGCTTACAGGGATGTGTTTCAATCCCGTTGCCGGGATTCATTGTAATGAAAGTCTCTAGCAGTTCATCGGTAACGCAATTGCAATCGTTTCAATCCCGTTGCCGGGATTCATTGTAATGAAAGCTGCAGTGCCCTCCAGGATGCCAGCCAATCTGATGTTTCAATCCCGTTGCCGGGATTCATTGTAATGAAAGCTAAGCATAGCGATTCACTTCAGTCTGAATTCGGATCAGGTTTCAATCCCGTTGCCGGGATTCATTGTAATGAAAGAGTTATGGTAGCCATGATAGAGGCATGCTGAATCAATCAGTTTCAATCCCGTTGCCGGGATTCATTGTAATGAAAGCTGCGAAATAGCGGTAACATTCCTCTGTTTCAATCCCGTTGCCGGGATTCATTGTAATGAAAGTGGCAATACCAGTTAACTGGACGGATGCCTAATTGTGTTTCAATCCCGTTGCCGGGATTCATTGTAATGAAAGTCATGGTCCTGCGCTATAAAAGCGACAGTTTGGTTTCAATCCCGTTGCCGGGATTCATTGTAATGAAAGACTATAACCGCCATTGTAGGTATGAGAGCATATTTTATGTTTCAATCCCGTTGCCGGGATTCATTGTAATGAAAGCTGGCTACCAGTTATGGATGGATAGCTTGTAAAAGTGTTTCAATCCCGTTGCCGGGATTCATTGTAATGAAAGTGAAAGTCAGCTCAGAGCTTATATGAATGTCCGAGACCATGTTTCAATCCCGTTGCCGGGATTCATTGTAATGAAAGCTGCGACGCTTGCCTGGAAAAATCGTGGATTGCGAAGTTTCAATCCCGTTGCCGGGATTCATTGTAATGAAAGTTGGAGATAAACTTCAATGGGACTGCAATTTCATGTTTCAATCCCGTTGCCGGGATTCATTGTAATGAAAGCTGCAAGGGGCAATATTTCCCCGTCTGGTTTTCTCGTTTCAATCCCGTTGCCGGGATTCATTGTAATGAAAGTGTCATATTCATGCGCTCCATGCAGGATTTTCGCTGAGTTTCAATCCCGTTGCCGGGATTCATTGTAATGAAAGCTTGGTGGTTGATGCCCGTCCGAGATAATGGTCCGGTTTCAATCCCGTTGCCGGGATTCATTGTAATGAAAGCGGGAAACGGCCCGTAAGACCCGATCGCAATCGGTTTCAATCCCGTTGCCGGGATTCATTGTAATGAAAGCTTAGGCACGATCGCCAATTCCTGGACTGTGGCAATGTTTCAATCCCGTTGCCGGGATTCATTGTAATGAAAGATGCGATCGCCTTCTAACTCGCCCTCACATAATTCGTTTCAATCCCGTTGCCGGGATTCATTGTAATGAAAGACGCGCAAAGGAGGACGATGCTGACCATCATTAAGTTTCAATCCCGTTGCCGGGATTCATTGTAATGAAAGTTTCGTTGGCGTTGACCGGACCACCATAATCAGGGTTTCAATCCCGTTGCCGGGATTCATTGTAATGAAAGACCAATCGCCCAAAGGCAGAGTCCCAGGGGATTCGGTGGCGGATTTTGGCGGGAGGGTTTGGAGACCTCCGTTTCAGGAGTTGGCCCCTGGGTGACCGCCGGACTCTGAATCGGTGAAACTATTTATTTGTCAAGGTTCTGGCGTTTTGGCGGGACCCCCGGGGAAATCGACCCCGCTTCGCCCTGCCAAATTTTGGCATGAATTTAGTCTACCACAGGAGACGGAAAATCGTTCCACTTTATTTTAACCCCGGAGGAGAGCAATTCTCTAGGGACCTGGGATATCGTCGTAGTTACTCGCCGCTTTTCTGAGGATGGTGGCAATTTCTTCCACAATCCAAGGGGGGTCGATGACTCGGGCATTGGACCCATATCTCAAAATTCGCTGGCGGAACCAAAATGGATAATCCTCCTGGATCTCAATTTCCACATATTTTTGCTTCAGATTCCGTTCGATGACTTGTTCATGAATCCGGCGGGGTTCATAGTTCGCGAGGGGCCCGTCATGCGATAGCGAATGGTCAGGGTCGGAAAGGAAGAGTGGACCCATGCCTGTGCCGAGGGGGGTCCGACAGATTTAATCCGGTCAATCCGAAACAGGCAATTTCGGTAGACGAGTTCAGGACGCAGATGGCGGTGATATTGTTCTAAGTCCGGGACAAAGGCGAACAGGTAGAGGGTGCCATCATGGAGGCGGAGTTCGCAACGGTCCAAGTCCATTGTTAGGTCTTGTTTTTGGCTATCGATATAGCGCAGGGTAAAGCGGTACTGCTGGGCGCATCGGTCCTGGAGTTCTTCCAGCAGACGTCGGCATTGGGGGGCACTGTAGTTGGTGGGGGGCGAAAAATCGACTTGGATATCCGGGGGAGAGTCCGTTTCACCGAGTTGACTCAGGCGCATCAGTTGTTGCGCTTCCCTGGAAAAGTTCATTTCCGTCAGAAAATGCGCTGCTAGATAAAGGGTTTGGCGTTGGGAGGCGGACAAGATAATGGGAAAGTTCGATTCCACTAGGGTATAGGGCCGGTGGGGGGCGCAGTCGATCGCAAATCCGCAGTCTCGCAAATCCGCAATCGTCCGACTGAGTTTCTGCCCCACATCGTCAATCTTTTTATCGGTTCTCTCGAAAAACTCCCCCACTAAGGTAATCAAATCCTCTCGCTTCCAAGACTGTTCAGTCAGTCGTTCCAAAATATATAAACTAAGGGCGAGAGAACTATAACGAGATGGCATCATGTTCAGATTTGCGGGTAAACGTGGTTTTTAGCAAGGCTCAGTGTGATTCATAACGGGTTCGTCAATCGGGTATGGTAGCCCCCTTGTCAGGACTTACCTCTATTTGGAGACCGAACCGAACCCACTCGGTGTAGCTTGCGTAGGCAGGCTTTGTCCCTATAGTCCCCCCCTTGAGGGTGCGGGTTTTTGCGCCCAGATGTGGGCCTGGTTTGCCGGAGTTTGGGTAAATTTTTCTCTAATTTACAACAAATTTGAGAAGTTGTCATTATTTGATAATAACTTGGCTGGGAAAGGTATTAAGGTAGATGTTATAGCAAAAGACCCGCACCCTCAAGGGTGGGGCTATACAAACAAAGCCCGCCTGCGCGGGCTAACCCAGAAAACTGAGTTTTTTATACCCGAACTTGGTGTTACATAAGACCGAAGGCGATTCAAACCGCTGCTGATGCACTCATTTATTCCTAAACCCTGATGAAACTTAATCTCAAACCTTTATACTCTCAACTCAATCCCGGAGTGGGTCACTGTCCCCTGAACTGCCAAAACCGCTGCCTCGTCCAAGAACGCGCCCCTACCCTGAAGCCGCCTCCGGGCTATACTTGTCCCCTGTCTTCCCATCAGGCTGAAACTTATCAGGCGGTGGTGGAGGGGGATGCGGATATTATCTTTAACAAAAGTGCTACGGGGGATGGCAAAACCCTGAGTGGGGCGTTGCCGAGTCTGCTGGATGAGCGGTTTCGACTGATGGCTTTGTATCCCACCATTGAGTTAGTGGAGGACCAAACCCAGCAGCAGCGGGGATATCATCAATTATTTGGCCTAGATGCGGACTCGCGGATCGATCGCCTGTTTGGGGAGGAACTGAATCGGCGGGTTCAGGAGGAATCCAGCAATAAGTTCCAAGAGTTGCTGAGGGCGATTTATCACAAGCCGATTCTGCTGACGAATCCGGATATCTTCCATTTTATCACTCACTACCGCTATCGCCAATCGGCTTTTGACCCGAGTTTATTACCCCTGGCATTGGCGGAATGGCCCGACCTGTGGATGTTTGATGAATTTCACATTTTCGGACCCCATCAAGAGGCGGCAGCGTTGAATAGTTTGACCTTGATTCGGCGCACTCAGCAAGACAAACGTCCCCGACGGTTTTTGTTTACTTCGGCGACTCCTAAACCGGATTTTATCGCCCAATTACAGCAAGCTGAGTTTAAAGTGCGGGAGATTTCCGGTCGTTATACCAGTGAGGAAACTGCCGGGATATCGGCAGATTCTCCAGGCGATCGCCTTGGAATTTGTGGAGTTGGGGGAGGGGGATGCGGTGCAATGGTTGGTGGAGTCGGCGGATCAGTTGCGGATCGCACTTCCCCCAGGAGGACGGGGATTAATTATCCTCAACTCCATTGCAGCAGTGAATCGGGTGGTCCCGAAGTTAGCCGACGCGCTGCCTGGGGTGCGAGTTCGGGAAATCAGTGGACGGATCGATCGCAAGCAGCGATCGCAAATTCAAGGTGAGTTAAAAGATTCCCCGGACCCGGTGCTGATTGTCGCAACTTCGGCGGTGGATGTGGGGGTGGATTTTAGAATTCACTTGTTGATTTGTGAGGGGAGTGATGCGGCAACGGTGGTGCAGCGGTTAGGACGGTTGGGACGACATCCGGGATTTGCGGAATATCGGGCGGTTGTGTTGGTGTCCCGGCGCACTCCTTGGGTCATCCCCCGATTACAGCAGGCGATCGCCGGTGAGGAAACCCTGGATCGCACCCAGTTCCATGAGGCGATCGCCGAGGCATTTGAACCCCCGAAAGCGTTTGAGGAGTACCGTCAGCGCTGGGGTCCCCTGCAAGCGCAAGGGATGATGGTGACGATGAGTCAGGAAAATGCTCAAGTTAGCCAATCGATTCGCGATCGTATGACAGAAGACCTGAATCGCGTCTATCCCAATCGCCTAGAATCCGCTCGTCGTCAATGGTTTGCCATGATGAGAGAATCCCGTCGGCAAAGCCACCCAAGAGGAACTGTTACGGTTTCGCGGGGGAACGGCACTTCAAGCGGCAGTGTGGGATGACGGTCGGTTTTATACTTATGATTTGCTGCGGTTGTTGCCTTATGCCACAGTGGAACTCTGCGATCGCGAGACCTTTCTCACTGCTGCCACTGCTGCGGGTTATGGCACAGAATCCTTTCCCGAGGCTTATATCCAAGTTTATTTACGAGTGCAGGAGTGGGTGGAGGAGCGGATTTTCCTCACCTTATCCACCAGTCGAGATACCGATGAATTGCAATCCGGGGAACTCTGCTTACTCGATCGCCTGATCACCGTTGGACATCCCCAAGAACAGGTGAAACGCTGTCTCCAGCGGCGCAAGTTCCTGGCATTCCTGGTTCCGGTGAATCGCACTCCACCCAGCAGTCATTGGCAAGTGGGATACAAGTTACAATTACCCCCCACTTTTGGATTATATCGGCTCACGGATGCAGGAGGTCAAACTTATGCTTGTGCCTTTAACCAAGATGCGCTGTTATTGGAGGCATCGAAATGGAAGTTAAAACAGTTTTGCCGCAGTCAACCGAAATCTTTGATATTTTAAACCCTGCTCATCCTAAGGTAGGTAGCAACATCCGGCGGGGATCAATCCCCCGCCTCATAGCTAAAGTCGGTTAAAACCGACTAAAAACACCCATGTATAAGGCTTTCAGTCGGATTTATCCGACTTGAGCTGTTAGGCGGGGGTTTGAACCCCCGCCGGGTGTCGCAACTACTACATGATAAATTCTTCTCCGGGTGGTGCCTTAAAAACCCGATTCCAAATCACTTATTCACCCAATACTCATGGCAAGCTTACTGCAAAACGCAATTAAAATTACCCTAGACCCGGATACAGACCCGATTTTAACCCAGTATATTGACCTTGTTCTCCCGGCAGTCGAGCGCGAATTTAGTTCAATTTCAGCATTAGGCGGGGATTATGAAACCCACTATCAACAGTTAAAACAACGGGGTGATAACCATGCCGCAGAAAAAGCTCAACGCTGGAGCGATCGCCCGGACCAAAATTTATGTGTTCATGTCCTCAATGCCTTATTAATTGCCTGTAATTTGGCGGAAAATCATCTAAGTTCGCCATTATCCGAGGAAGAAAAACGCCTGTTATGTTTGGGAATTACCCTCCATGATTATAACAAATATTGTCACGGTCAGGGGGAAGAAGCTCCCAAAGCATATCAAATTCCCGAAATTTTATCCCTCTGTCAAGAGATGGGACAACGATTAAATTTTCAGCCATTTTGGCCGGAGTGGGAATCCTATCTATCAGATATCGGATTTCTGGCGCAAAATACTCAGTTTAAAGTAGGAACCAATCCCTATCCCAGCAATTGGCCTGAATTCAGAATTGCTGATTCCCGGCAATTGAAATTTCCACTGCGTCACTTACTGGGATTTGCCGATATTGCCGTGCATTTAAAAGACCCATCCGATATAGCCACGGAAACAGCCGGGGAACGACTGCAAGAGCATCTCAATTTGTTGGGAATTCGCAAACAGTTAGTTTATCATCGGCTGAGAGATAGCATCGGTATTCTCACCAATGGCATTCACAATGCTACCCTGAATTTTGCGGCAGAACAAGACTGGCAGCCGTTAATCTTTTTTGCCCGAGGGGTGGTTTATTTGGCTCCCTTAAAATCGGAACCGCCCAATCGAGAGGCGTTGCAAGAGTTTGTTTGGCAGCAAATTTCTCAAGTCCTTAGTCAGAAAATGTTAGAAGGGGATATTGGCTTCAAACGGGATGGGAAAGGGTTAAAAGTTGCCCCTCAAACTTCAGAATTGTTTACCCCAGAGGATTTGATTCGCCAACTCCCCCCAGTGATTGAGGTGCGGGTGAATAATCCCAACAATTTGGCAACGCCGAAGCGGTTGGATAAGCTGGTGACGGAGAAGAAGTTGACCCCAGAGGAACGAGAGTACCTGGCTGGGGGGGAGGATTTAAGGAGCGATCGCCTTGCGGAGTTCCTGATAGTCGTTCAACGGGAATTTTTAGCGGATTGTCCCGATTATGTAGACTGGATTTTGGAGGCATTAAATTTAAAAGACTGCTTGACTTTAGAACAAATTCAGATTACAATCGGAGGGGTTAATTATGGATGGTATCGAGCAGCGGCTCATTACTTTTGTCAGCATGGAACCCTGGATGGGGAACAAACCCTGGAACTGTTAACGGATTTAGCCAATCGGTTGGCAACTTGGGCGACGGAGAATCAATTGTTGCCGCAGTACCGCAGTCCCACTCGGGAAATATTCAACCAATATTTAGAGCGGTATTTAGATATTGCCGGATGGGAAACGATTGTCCCCCCCTTTGAGGCAGAATTAGCCACCTATTCCTTCGCCAAAACCCGCAAGGGAAAACAGCCGATTTGCTCCCTGAGTTCCGGAGAATTTGCCTCTGAGGACCAAATGGATTCGGTGGTGTTATTTAAACCCCAGCAATATAGCAATAAAAATGCCTTGGGAGGGGGACAAATTAAGCGGGGAATTTCTAAAATTTGGTCCTTGGAAATGCTCCTGCGGCAAGCATTATGGTCCGTGCGTTCCGGAAAGTTAGAAGAACAACAGCCAGTTTTTCTGTACATTTTCCCCGCTTATGTTTATGCACCGCAAATTATTCGCGCCATTCGGGGGTTGATGGTGGAACTCCAGTCTGTGAGTTTGTGGAAAATCCGTGAACATTGGCTCAAATGCGGCATGAATGTGAGTCGGTTATCGGAGTTAGACTGGTTATCCGAGGAACGAGACATGGGGGAAAAAGCGCGGCAAGTTTATGATACCAAAGACTTGCCTTTTATGGCGACAACCCACACCACCACCCTAGGAAAAACCGTCACGGATGCTTGGGTTTACCCGGCATTTCTAGCGCTGGTTTTGCCGAAATTGCTGGGGGTGCGGGTGGTGGCAACCAGTAGCAATGTGCCGTTATATAGCAGCGATCGCGAGTTTGTCGGTTCGGCAGTGTTAGATGGTGCAGCAGGATTTTGGTCCTTGCTACAATGTCCCCCTTCGGTTCGCACGGAACAACTCGATCGCATCCTGACGCGCCTGTTGATTGTCTACAGTTTGCACTTAGACAATCGCAGCAATCCCCCCGATGCGCGCTGGGGGGCGCTCAATGGCACGGTGAGAGATGTAATGACGGATGTTCTGAATATCTTTGCGATCGCCCAAGAAGGATTGCGATCGCACAAACGAGACTACCCCTCCTCGGAAGAAGTGGCACGCTATTGGCAATTTGCTCAAATTTGGTCCCAACTGGATAAAACTATGGTAGAAAAACTCAATCTCATCACCCAATTGGTGCAGCAATATCGAACTTTTTATCAGGTGAATATCACCGACTCCAGTCATGCGATTTTACTGCCTATTTCTAAAGCATTGGAGACAATTTTATCCGTCCCCACCCAAGTGGATCAAGAGGATTTGATTCTACAAGGGGCGGGATTGCTCAAAGATGCGATCGACCGTCAACCGGCTTATACCCGCCCCTTATTGATGGACAAATCCCTAGATATCGCCACTCGTCAGCAACAAGAATTAGAAGCAATTTATCAGTTTATGGAAACCTGTGTCCGCGATTTATTTGGCACTCTCTACCGAGGCGATCGGGCTTTGCTCCAAGAAAACCGCAATCGGATTAAATCCGGTGCAGAATTCGCCTATCGCTGGTTAGCCTTACAGGAGAAAAATCAGAAAGAATTGGACTCAAAAACCCGTTCGTAGTGACTCCTTCACCGAGTCATCTTCCTCCCACCTCTCAAGGGGTAACTACAATTCTTCATAGTTACTCCTTTCTGTCCAAGCAACTCATTCAATTATCCACCCAAAATCATGACTCAATTAGAAAGCATTCAATCTTCTTTTTCCAAGCACTTTCCTCGGTTAGCAGGGGGTCGATATGTGCAGTTTCTAATGCTGCGCCATAGCCAATCTTTTCCCGTATTCCAAACCGACGGCGTGCTGAATACGGCTCGAACTCAAGCCGGAATTAAGTCCCCAGAGATGATGAGTCGGTTGGTCATGTTTAAACGGAAACAAACCACCCCTGAACGATTGACAGGACGAGAATTGTTGCGCTCCCTGGGCATTACCAGTGGCGAAATCGATGCGCCCAACTACTGTGAATACAATGGGGAAAAATCCTGCAAAAAATGTCCGGATTGTATTCTTTATGGATTTGCGATCGGGGATAGTGGTTCCGAGCGTTCCAAAGTGTATTCCGATTCTGCCTTTTCCTTAAGTGCCTACGAGCAATCCCATCGCAGTTTCACCTTTAATGCTCCCTTTGAAGGCGGAACCATGAGCGAAGGCGGTAAAATGCGAAGCGCCATTAATGAACTGGATCATGTCATCCCCGAAGTCACCTTTCCCACCGTAGAAACCTTGCGAGATAGCACCTATGAAGGGTTTCTCTATGTCTTGGGAAATTTAATCCGAACTCGCCGCTATGGCGCACAAGAATCCCGCACCGGCACGGTCAAAAATCATCTGTTAGGCATTGTTATTTCCGATGGAGAAATTTTCAGCAACCTGCATTTTACCCAGGCGCTTTATGATGCCTTAAACGGGGATACAACAGCGGCGATCGCAGACATCAAAGCCCAAGCAACCACCGTCATTCATACCTTACTCGCCCAGGAACCCGTGCGAATTTATCAAACCCTTACCGGAGAACCCTTAAAAACCCTCCTGGATGAAGTCTTAGCCATCTATCAAAATGAGACAGCCTTAACCCCCATCATTTCCACCTTAGCCACCCAAACCCAAACCTACTCCGAAACCTACGGCGCAGAATCGAATAAGAAGAAAAAACGATGACCTGAAATTAATCCTCAAAGGGGTGCGTCACACCGTTAAATATTGACAGATTCCTGGGCAATGCTAAGCATTTTAATCGCTCAAATCTATCACCCCTAAATCTTAACCCTGACGCACCCTTTCCCGGGATTTCTCTTTCTATCCTCTTTGAAACACTTAACCTCATGGTTTTATACTATTGTCGCCTCAAACTGCATGATAACGTCTTCTTTGCCACCCGAGAAATGGGAATTCTTTATGAAACCGAGAAATACCTCCATAATTGGGCGCTCACCTACGCTATTTTTGCCGGGTCCTATCTTCCCCATCCCTATCACAGCCAACCCGCCCAACAACCGGGTTATTTAGACCCTAAAAATGAGCAAAATTTATTTTTCTTAAATCCCGAAAAAATCTACGTCTTTCCTGCCTTACCCTTGCGCTGCTTTTATCAAGTCAACACCTTCAAAGCTGCCCAAACTACCTATTATGGCAAATCCAAACAATTTGGAGAAAAAGGAGCTAATCGCAACTATCCGATTAACTACGGACGCGCCAAAGAATTAGCCGTTGGCAGTGAATATGCCACCTACTTATTCGCCCCCGAACCCCTCTATATTCCCCAATGGATTCGCTTGGGAAAATGGATGGCAAAAGTCCATTTAACCAAATATCCTATTCCCAAAACAGCCATGCAAGCCAAAACCGGAGAGTATGCTTGTCCCCACCCTCTCAATCCCCTAGATTTACCTTCCCAACAGCAAATGATGCTGTACAATCGGATTGTCATGCCCCCAGTTAGTTTAATCACGGAATCTCAATTAGTCGGAGAATATTGGGAACTCTCAGGAGAAGATTGGGATAGCTTTCGAGCCAATTTGCCCGAACTTCCTAAAAAAGTTTGCTTACCTCGGGGGATTATTTATGGAGCCGGAGTAGCTGCTGATGTCAGATAATTTAGATGGATTATATTCCCTTGTCGTCGAACTCAGAGCCATAGAATCAGGAAACCCTCCCGCCACCTTGGGAAGGGCGCTTCATGCCCTAGTTTTAAACTGGTTAAACCTCGCCAATCCGGAACTTGCTACCGCCACTCATGACTTAGCCGTTTCCCCCTTTAGCGTCTCCGGATTAATCGGCAATCGTCGCCCCAATGAAGTCAAAGGAGGGGATTGTTTTCACCTAAAAATCGGCGTTTTAGATAGCCAACTGATTCACCCCTTACTCACCGGATTAACTCAATGGGCGATGCAACCGATTATCCTCGCCAAATTCCCCTTTTTGATGACGAGAACCTACATGATTCATGAAAGTCATCCCCTCGCTAATGTCTCCTCTTACTCTAAATTAGTCGAAGCAGCAGGCAATCAGTCTCTCATCGAGTTAACTTTCCTTTCCCCTACCAGTTTCAAACAAAAACAAGGGATTCAAACCTTCCCCTTACCGGAATTAGTCTTTGGAAATCTGCAACGCCGTTGGAATAATTTTGCTCCAGAAGCCTTGCATTTTCCCCGAGATAGAGTGGCAGGGTTTAGTTTCGGCTTATGAGTTAAAAACTCATGCCTTGAAGTTAGAAGGCGGTGCAGAAATTGGCGCACAAGGCTGGATTCGCTATCGGTTTCCGGACCCAGAGCAAGCCAAAATTGCTAGGATTTTAGCTCAATTTGCCTTTTATGCAGGAGTGGGTCGAAAAACGACAATGGGCATGGGACAAACTCAGTTTAATTCTACCACTAAACCCAAACCAATTAAGCGATAAAATTCCTCATAATTTAGCTTTTCTTCTTCCTCGTGAGACAGCAGCACCAAGTCACGCAACTCAAACAACCAATGACAAAGGACCAATGACCAATGACCAATAACTATCTACCCCTAGCTTACCTGAATGCCTGGGAATATTGTCCTCGGCGGTTTTATTGGGAATATGTACTTGGCGAGATGATGGATAATGAACATATTCTCATCGGACGCCATTTGCATCGAAATATCAATGAAGAAAAAATCACTCGGGAAGGAGAGAAGGTGATTTATCGGCAACAATGGGTATGGAGCGATCGCCTGGAAGTGAAAGGCATTATCGATGCTGTGGAAGAAACCGAGGGACGGCTGGTTCCCTTGGAATATAAAAAAGGCAAAATGTCCCAACATCTGAATGACCATTTCCAACTCTGTGCCGCTGCTTTATGTTTAGAAGAAAAGCTCGATCGCCCCATCCCATTCGGAGAGATTTTTTATCATGCCAACCGTCGCCGTCAACGAGTGGAATTCACCCCCGAACTGCGAAAGGCAACAGAACAGGCGATCGCCCAAGCCCAGGCAACCGTTGATGCTCCCATGCCTCCTCCTCTACAACAAGCCAAAAAATGTCGAGACTGTAGCCTTTCTAACCTCTGTTTACCCAAAGAAGTCAAACAGTTAGCTCAATCCAACCGTTTGTAGTCACCCCTTCATGGGTTGCATCAAGATGACTCAATGAAGGAGTCACTACGAACATTAGGTAGATTTTTTTAGAATCCCCTGACAGCAATTCTTGGGAGACTCGCTTTCATGCTGTTTATTCATTTTAGGAGCAATCATGTCAGTTTTATATATCACCCAACCCAGTGCAGTTCTGAGCAAAAAATACGAAGCCTTTAAAGTCGCCATCACCCAAGAAGATGGTTCAGTCAATAAACAATCCATTCCCGCCCAAACCCTGGAACAAATTGTGCTAATGGGGAATCCCAGCGTGACGGGAGAAGCTTTATGTTACGCCTTAGAATTGGGATTGCCCGTGCATTATTTGTCCATCTTTGGTAAACATTTAGGGTCTGCCTTACCGGGCTATTCCCGAAATGGACAACTGCGGTTAGCCCAATATGCCGTTCATCAGGACCCAGAACGGCGGTTAGCCCTCGTTAAGGCGATCGTCACGGGGAAAATTCAGAATCAATACAATGTATTGTATCGCCACGGGCAAAAAGATAATCCCCTCAAACAACGCAAAGGATTAGTCGCCGAACAACAGACCCTCGACCAAACCCGAGGCATAGAAGGATTAGCCGCCCGGGAATATTTTGAGCGATGGACGGAGATGTTACCCACACCCTTCTCACTTCCTGGACGTCATCGCCGACCCCCCACGGACCCGGTGAATGCCTTACTCAGCTTCAGTTATGGACTGCTGCGAGTTCAAGTCACTGCCGCAGTTCACATAGCCGGATTAGACCCCTATATTGGCTATCTCCATGAAACCACCCGAGGGCAACCGGCGATCGTTCTGGATTTGATGGAAGAAATGCGGCCCTTGATTGCGGATAACGTGGTCCTTTCGGTGCTGAGTCACAAGGAAATCCAACCGGGAGATTTTACCGAAAGTTTGGGGGCCTATCGCCTAGAAGATAATGCCCGCAAGACTTTTCTGCAAGCCTTTGAGCGCAAACTCAACTCAGAATTCACCCATCCGGTGTTTGAGTATCGCTGCACCTACCGACGGGCGATCGAACTCCAAGCGCGACTGCTGGCGCGTCATCTCCAGGAAGGCATCCCCTACAAACCGTTAATTGTGAGATAAACCGGGTCGATTGTCCAGGGTCTCTGGTCATTGGCAATCAGAGCCTGGACTTCCCTCCCCTGCTCCCTTTCGTCAACCTTATGAAACCATTCCTATACTTAGTTGTCTATGACCTTCCCGCCACGAAAGCGGGGAATAAACGACGGCAACGATTGCATGATTTATTATCGGGATATGGGAACTGGAAACAATTCAGCTTATTTGAATGTTTCCTGAGTACCAAACAATTTGTCACGCTCCAGCATAAAATAGAAGAGCTCATCAAACCGGCAGAGGACTCCCTGTGCATCTACATTTTGGACGCCACCGGGATCCAACGCACCATCGTCTATGGCACCACCCCCCCTAGACATGAAGAGACAACTATCCTATAATCAAGAGATCAAAATTTTTGGCAGGGCGAAGCGGGGTCGATTTCCCCGGGGCTCCCGCCAAAACGCCAGAACCTTGACAATTCAATAGTTTCAACGATTCAGAGTCCGGCGGTCACCCAGGGGCCAACCCCTGAAACGGAGGTTTCCAAACCCTCCCGCCAAAATCCGCCACCGAATCCCCTTGGACTCTACCTTTGGGCGATCGGTCTTTCATTACAATGAATCCCGGCAACGGGATTGAAACGCGCAAATTCATACAATGCAACGATTCAAGATGCTCGGTGCAGCGGGGGAAACGGGTTCCTTGCTTTCATTACAATGAATCCCGGCAACGGGATTGAAACTTCTATGTTTAACCGATAGAATCATAATTATTGACATCTTTCATTACAATGAATCCCGGCAACGGGATTGAAACAATGTCTCCACGCCAAAACCTCCTACCTTCTTGAACTTTCATTACAATGAATCCCGGCAACGGGATTGAAACTAGCCAGTTTGTCTGGTGGTGGTGCGCTGCTAAATACTTTCATTACAATGAATCCCGGCAACGGGATTGAAACAGGCGAAGAATGCGCCGGCAGGCG
Organism: uncultured cyanobacterium; assembly: GCA_963821735.1. Lineage (GTDB taxonomy): Bacteria > Cyanobacteriota > Cyanobacteriia > Cyanobacteriales > Laspinemataceae > Laspinema. Next base: position 339,627 of record CAWGFK010000055.1, on the reverse strand, counting down.
ACATCAATTCAGCTTTCATTACAATGAATCCCGGCAACGGGATTGAAACTGACCGAAGTTGATTTGGCGGCTAGTGCCAGCATCTGCCTTTCATTACAATGAATCCCGGCAACGGGATTGAAACAACGATCGCGCAAACTCAAAAAACTCTCCCGCTTTCATTACAATGAATCCCGGCAACGGGATTGAAACGATTCAAGCGTTTCCAGCCTCATTCCATCGCTTTCATTACAATGAATCCCGGCAACGGGATTGAAACACCATCCGGAGCAAGTTCCTAACTTTCATTACAATGAATCCCGGCAACGGGATTGAAACACCAAATCGGATACTCATCAACTCGGCTAGGTACTTTCATTACAATGAATCCCGGCAACGGGATTGAAACAGCCATTAGATTTACTGGATGTCCATTCGATTGGCTTTCATTACAATGAATCCCGGCAACGGGATTGAAACAGATAAGGATCTATCAGCGGAATCAAGAGTTTCTTTCATTACAATGAATCCCGGCAACGGGATTGAAACCTAAACTATTAGCATTCATGGGACTCCTGCTGTGGCTTTCATTACAATGAATCCCGGCAACGGGATTGAAACTTGCTTGACCTTTATAGCAATATTGATACTTCCGAGGCTTTCATTACAATGAATCCCGGCAACGGGATTGAAACATCGCCAAGATAAACATTTCGCCGGTTCCCCCGGCTTTCATTACAATGAATCCCGGCAACGGGATTGAAACATCGCTACGCACAGATCGGCGGCTGAAACGGTTGCTCTTTCATTACAATGAATCCCGGCAACGGGATTGAAACAAGTAGCGCGGGCCCTCAATACCGGGGTGCTTCGCTTTCATTACAATGAATCCCGGCAACGGGATTGAAACCGGCAAACGCAAACCAGCAGTTGCAATGCTGATCTTTCATTACAATGAATCCCGGCAACGGGATTGAAACATCGGGGTGGATATTGCCCGATAAATCGCTTCAAACTTTCATTACAATGAATCCCGGCAACGGGATTGAAACTTCTTATTCCAACTGCCGAAACAGCCCATAGAAAAGCTTTCATTACAATGAATCCCGGCAACGGGATTGAAACATTCATAAACCGACAAATTATTGAAATGGACCCGAAACTTTCATTACAATGAATCCCGGCAACGGGATTGAAACGAAACATTAAAGGCTCAGATAAGGAGAGAATTTAACCTTTCATTACAATGAATCCCGGCAACGGGATTGAAACCGAGTTCAGCGAGTTCAGATTCACTAAAACTTAGGCTTTCATTACAATGAATCCCGGCAACGGGATTGAAACTCGCCGCCGTAAACTTCCCTCAGTCGTCGATAGTTCCTTTCATTACAATGAATCCCGGCAACGGGATTGAAACTGATCGCTGCTGCAATCACCAAGAAGAAGTGCAACTTTCATTACAATGAATCCCGGCAACGGGATTGAAACGATGAATTTACCGGGGAATTGGATGTGGCGATCGCAACTTTCATTACAATGAATCCCGGCAACGGGATTGAAACGATTTGATAATCGAGAAAAGAGAATGAGCCAGCCATCTTTCATTACAATGAATCCCGGCAACGGGATTGAAACGCTGTTTCAGGTTTGCTACTAATTTGTTCCCAGGTACTTTCATTACAATGAATCCCGGCAACGGGATTGAAACACCACCAACCCAGATATCCCAACCCATTACCAGGCTTTCATTACAATGAATCCCGGCAACGGGATTGAAACTTGACGGAAAACAGCATCTTGGATGTCCGATTTGAGCTTTCATTACAATGAATCCCGGCAACGGGATTGAAACCCTGAAAGCAGAGCGCAATCCCCGATATAAGCACTTCTTTCATTACAATGAATCCCGGCAACGGGATTGAAACATGGATCAAGAGGATGCAGCAGCCCGTCTCCTCCGCTTTCATTACAATGAATCCCGGCAACGGGATTGAAACATTTAGCGATCCGTTGGCTCACGGGCAAGAACCAAGGCTTTCATTACAATGAATCCCGGCAACGGGATTGAAACCATTAATGCCGACTCCTTCATTACCCGGACCATCGTTCTTTCATTACAATGAATCCCGGCAACGGGATTGAAACATCGCTACTGTTGAATGGAGTGTTCTTGGATTTGGGCTTTCATTACAATGAATCCCGGCAACGGGATTGAAACACCAAATAATGGGATTAATGAGCAGACTATTGGGCGGCTTTCATTACAATGAATCCCGGCAACGGGATTGAAACCGCTCAATATGGAGCAAATCCGCAGAGTGCTGGGTCCTTTCATTACAATGAATCCCGGCAACGGGATTGAAACAGTGCTCACAAAATTAACTGAAATAGCTGAAGCGAAACTTTCATTACAATGAATCCCGGCAACGGGATTGAAACACCTTCGTTAGAGGGTACTTCCGAACCGCAAAGATGGCTTTCATTACAATGAATCCCGGCAACGGGATTGAAACAAAATAGCTGGTAACAGTCGTCCGAGAGTTCTTTTACTTTCATTACAATGAATCCCGGCAACGGGATTGAAACCTAAGTGAAATTGAAGATACAAGAATCCCAGAGGCTTTCATTACAATGAATCCCGGCAACGGGATTGAAACAGAATCAGCTTTGGGGGGAAGATTTTGATGAAAACTTTCATTACAATGAATCCCGGCAACGGGATTGAAACTTTTGATGCAGACTTCCCTTGTGCGGACGATTCTGCTTTCATTACAATGAATCCCGGCAACGGGATTGAAACGGCAATTGGGGCGAAGCTTTCGGCTCCCTTTTAGCTTTCATTACAATGAATCCCGGCAACGGGATTGAAACAGCGCCGGTTAAATCAGTCCGGTAGCCCGTGGACTTTCATTACAATGAATCCCGGCAACGGGATTGAAACGCCACAATTCCTACCAAAAAATACGGCGATATTGCTTTCATTACAATGAATCCCGGCAACGGGATTGAAACAAATTAGGATTACATGGTAAGCCCGTCGCGGCATCTTTCATTACAATGAATCCCGGCAACGGGATTGAAACGTTGTGGTCCTCGTTCACTCGGATCCTTTATCAACTTTCATTACAATGAATCCCGGCAACGGGATTGAAACGAGTGCTTTCCACTGGCATCAGTTCAGGCGGCGACTTTCATTACAATGAATCCCGGCAACGGGATTGAAACACACTTATAAACCCGAGCGCCACACTTTAGAATCTTTCATTACAATGAATCCCGGCAACGGGATTGAAACCTCGGCATGGAACCCCTTGACAAACGGCTCCCTTAGTTCTTTCATTACAATGAATCCCGGCAACGGGATTGAAACAACGAATCCTCTAAAATTGTATATATGGCAGTGGGGACTTTCATTACAATGAATCCCGGCAACGGGATTGAAACAGAGATCGGGATGCACATACCCGAACGATCATTACTCCGGCTTTCATTACAATGAATCCCGGCAACGGGATTGAAACAATATCGTGAATTCATCATCAATTGCAATCCTCACTACTTTCATTACAATGAATCCCGGCAACGGGATTGAAACGTAACTTCGCTCACCATCGGTTCCAGCGGGCGGACTTTCATTACAATGAATCCCGGCAACGGGATTGAAACCCAACTCTGGCACTTTGGGGGTGAGGCGATCGCTTTCATTACAATGAATCCCGGCAACGGGATTGAAACAAATAATCGCTGGGCTTGCTATTTTTTGCCCCTTCAACTTTCATTACAATGAATCCCGGCAACGGGATTGAAACCGCGATTCGTGGCGTGAACGCCTTTAATTTCAGCGACTTTCATTACAATGAATCCCGGCAACGGGATTGAAACCCAGCGTTGGCACTTTGGAAAGGCACAAAAAAAAGCTTTCATTACAATGAATCCCGGCAACGGGATTGAAACTCCACTTCCCAGGGAGTCTCATCGCCCATATCCCAACTTTCATTACAATGAATCCCGGCAACGGGATTGAAACCAACACCAATAACCAATAGAGACCTTATGGGGGCTTCCTTTCATTACAATGAATCCCGGCAACGGGATTGAAACCAATCTAAGGCTTTTGCAAATCTCCATAGGGCTATGCTTTCATTACAATGAATCCCGGCAACGGGATTGAAACAGCGAGACTGGACTAATTGTGCCTCGATTGCCTTCTTTCATTACAATGAATCCCGGCAACGGGATTGAAACAAAGAGAATTTCCCCTGGAAACCCGAAACCCCAGAGCCACTTTCATTACAATGAATCCCGGCAACGGGATTGAAACATCGCAGGTTGGATTTGCATAGGGACTGCTTCCCCTCTTTCATTACAATGAATCCCGGCAACGGGATTGAAACCTCTCCACTAAGCACCCACCGACTACCACGAGGTTCTTTCATTACAATGAATCCCGGCAACGGGATTGAAACAAACATCCTCGGGACCAGCCAATATTAACGCGGCGGGGGCTTTCATTACAATGAATCCCGGCAACGGGATTGAAACACTTGATTTTGTTCCAAATCGCAGCGTAGTAAGCCGCTTCCTTTCATTACAATGAATCCCGGCAACGGGATTGAAACTTGTTTAGGTTGCCTAAATTTGCCAAGATTAGCGATAAGTTTCACGTGCATCAATACTTGGTAATCCGATTAAAAACCTATCACATAATCGCAGGTCATAGCTACAAAGACGCTGCATGGACTGGGGAATTATAATACAGCATAAATAGGTGAGCGCAACGACTAAAAAATTTATAAAAAGCTTGAGTTTATTAAGTACAAATTAATCTAAATTAACTAGATTTAACTTGTTTCTCTGCTCTTTCATCTCGACGATGATTTGCAGCTTTTGCATGAACTCATCGGTTAATTGGGAAAAGGCTTTTGCCCCAATGGAGGTGGGATGGGTTAGAAAAACCGGGAGGAAACTATCCACCGCTTTAGAGACATTCACATCCATTGGAATTCTGGTTTTAAAAATTTTGGTCTCTCCAAAATCATCATGGACTCGGCGCATGACTTGACGGTAATATCTACCGCTGAGTAAATTCCCCGACATACTAAACACAATTCCCACCATTTCTAAATCAAGGGGATTTTCGTTCTTATAAATTTCTCTGAGTTGGTTAATCCGTCTTTCTAATAACTGAATTCCAATCAGAGAGAGGGGTTCGGGTTTGGCTGGCAAAATATAATAATCACTGGCAACTAAGGCGCTGCGGGTCAATAAATTGTAACCGGGGGCGCAGTCTAGGATGATAAAATCATAATCTTTCATCACCGGATCCAAAATTCCCCGGACTAAAATTTGCTCTAATTTAGTCCAAACTTCTTCAAAGTTATCTTTGCCGAGGCGCAAGGCTTTGCGATGTAGAACTTCTGAGACCATAAAATCATCATAGATTTCTAGGTCTCCGGGGAGTAAATCTAATCCTTTAACGGTGCCAATATAGGGTTTAATAATATCTTGAATCGGCAATGATTTTTGGTCAATAGGTTGAATAAAATCGTTGACTAAATGCTTTAAGGTGCGTTTTTCTTTCCGCAGTTTAGAAAAGTCATGAGGAGAAACTAAACTGAGGGTGGCGCTAATTTGAGTATCCAAATCCACGACTAACACTCGCTTCTGATAGTCTTTGGCTAAACAGGCGGCTAAGTTAACAGTTAGGGTGGTTTTTCCGACGCCCCCTTTCATATTGATGGTTGAAATAATGTATGCCATGCCGTGATTTCTCCTGAATTTGATGCACGCTAGGACTAATCAGCCCCCTCGGTTGTCCCCGTTTATTATAGGGGGTGATGGGTCGAATCCTGTGGGGGTAAAACCCCCTACTGGATTTTTTTCCGCAAGACACCACCGATCGCCCTGACCTCCGGAAATTGAGAGCACTCTCCAATATCAAGTTGCTCTCCCCCGATTCCTTAAAAAATTCTAAAAATGATAACATATCCAGTTTTAATTCAACCTTCAGGGGTGGCGATCGCCCCTTCACCCTAACCCAATCCGTTGATACTCCAATTCTCGCAAATATTCAATCCTTAACTTGCAATTTTGGGGAGGAGTTTCTGCGGCCCAAAATCAAAGCCGCCCCAAAATAGGGCGGAACAGAATCATCGGTTATCCCGCCTGACGAGATGCCTGGTTGATCCTATCCTCCGCCGTCGTCTTGTAGCGCAGAAGCCTAGACTGCTGCTTAATCCGCCCGGACATACTGGCGTGCTGGAGAGTCATAAAGGCATTCAAGTCTTCCAAATCATATTTAGCACTGAGCAGATCTCTAAGCTGGTCCTCAGCTTCCACAGTCAGATAACCCATTGCCAAGGCTTGTTGCACGATGTCCCGGATGCGAATCATAGTCAGGTTCCCTCTTCTTTTCTTTGATGAATTTAGTATCGCCTTTTGCTCAAAGCTTCTCAGTGACGAGCATTTCCTGATTTATGTGATGTTTCCTAGTCTGGATAGTGAGGCGTTTTCCCGTTTTCAGGTGACGAAACCAAAGTCGTGATGTGACGCCGATCGCAACCCAATCGGTTGTCACCCTTCCATAGGCCCAGATTTCTCCCTCCCTGGGGTGAGACTTGCTGGAGTCTAGGACCCTCAACATCAAGGGTTTCTAGGCGATCGCACCGTCCCCCTCAAACCCTCTAAACCCGCAAAAAAGCAGACGAGTTGTCCCCGGTTCTGCTACAATCAATTTAGCCTTGGGGCTGTGGCTCAGTTGGATAGAGCAAGCGCCTCCTGAAGCATCGGGCACCTTGGAGGAAACTCCAGGAGTGAATGTGGTCAAATTCAAGAAAGCCTAAGTCTGAATTTAGCTTTTCAATCAAAGCGAAGGTAACAGATAAGGTAATCTTGAGCCAAGCCTTTGCACGGCTAAACAACAGCACCGCATCGGAAAAAATTAACGTTTGATCCGGTCACCCTGTCATTCTAGCTGTCAAAGGAAGGTGCAGAGACTGGTTTGAGAGAGCTATTAGAGATGGACTTTAATGTCGCATCCAAAGTAGAGCAACGAGGTGTTTTAGTGGGGATGTTATTGGGTCAGGGAAAAAGAAATCAAAACAATTTCTATATTTCCCATCGGGCCACCCAAGAGAATTACGTTTTGTTTAAAAAACAACTTCTCGAACAAATCACCCAACAGCCGGTTAGCATCCGATCTCGAACCACCAAACGGGGAGAGCAACTCCTTTGTTTAGAACCCAAGTTGATTCCCTTAACTCGGGTCTTGGTCAAGAAACTCTATTGCGGCGGTCATAAAACCGTCACAGCTAAGTTTCTGAACCTCTTAACCCCAGCGGGAATTGCCTTATGGTTTTTAGACCGAGGGTCCAAGTCCTTTAAAAAAAGGAATGGGAAAATTCATGCCCTAGAACTGTTTCTAAACACTAACCTCTCTAAATGGGAAAATGAAATCATTATTGATTATTTTTCAGAAATTTGGGGATTTAAGTGGGGGCTGAGTAAAACTTCGGATGGTTATCGACTGAGAATGGGGACTCAAGAGGGAAAACGATTTCTCGGTTTCATTACCCCTTACATCCCGGACATTCTACGCTATAAAGTACAAACCTCCTCAAACGTAACGGCCACCACCTACGGACGTCAAGTCTAAGGTGAAGGAATAGTCCAGAGAGTGAGGAAACTCACACAAATCTGAAGCGCTAGGTCGCCGGTTCAAATCCGGCCAGTCCCGTTCTCTGTTAGTCTATATTACGAAAACTTGCACCCGGTTCGTGGATCACGAACTCGGGTGGCTCGTTCGGTGACTACTCAATCAATAGTTGGTAACTTGAGATATGTTGTTGAAGATCTGTCTGAAAGGAAGACTTCACGGGAGTGCAAAAACGAAGCAATCCTTGGGCAGATCTTTGGGATGGCTGCTTTTGGGATTGTCCCTGGCAGGCGCGATCGCCTACAAACAAATCAGAAACTACATTGATACCCCCCAAGCGCTATTAGTCTTAGGGGGCGCTTTAGAGCGAGAAGAATTCGCGGCAGAATTTGCCCGAAACCATCCCCATTTACAAATCTGGGTCTCAGGAGGCAGCAATCCAGAATATGCCGAATGGGTCTTTTCCAAAGCGGGGATTGACCTGGAACGGGTGCATTTAGACTATCAAGCCCAGGATACCGTCACCAATTTCACCACACTGGTTGACCAATTAAAATCCCAGGGGATCGAGAGTGTGTATCTGATTACTTCCGATGATCATATGCGCCGCGCCCAAGTGATTGGGGAGATTGTGTTAGGGAGTCGGGGGATTACGTTCAAGCCCCTACCCGTCCCCTCGGGGCGATCGCCGGAACCCATCGAAAAAGCTATTCGCGATGAAGCCGAGCCATTTTGTGGCTCACCACCGGACACACCGGGGCCAGGTTTGCCCCATCCCAGGGGGAGGGGGATTAGGGGAGATGGGGGAGATGGGGGAGATGGGGGAGATGGGGAGGATGTTTGTAGTAACGACTTCAGTCGTTTCCTCGTGAGGAAAGCTTGAGCTTTCGTCACGCACCCATCTGTGGATCTTCCAGTTCCTTCACAGGGACTTAAGCCGGAGAGAGTGCTTGTCACCGCTTTAGCCGGAAACGACTGAAGTCGTTACTACGAACATGAGGATAACGACTGAAATCGTTACTACGAACAGCCTCCCCATCTTCCCTCACCGGCCTAAATCATGTAACCCATGAATCACCTCTACACACTGCTGAGTGACTGCCTCCAACACCTCTCGCTTCGTGGAAGATGGGGCCGGGATCACCTCGCCGATGCGGATAGTCACTGGAACGGGTTTGGGAATGAGACTGCCTTTTTTGACGATCGCCTGAGTGCCCCAGAGACTCACTGGCAAGATAGGCACTTGAGCCTTAGCTGCAATCAGGGCCGCACCCAGTTTGGGGTTGTGAATGCGCCCATCGGGACTGCGGGTGCCGTCTAAGAATAGCCCCGTTGCCCAACCGTTTTCTAGGGATGATAATGCCGATCGCATTGCCGCGCGATCGCTCTCTCCCCGACGGACTGGATAGGCCCCATACAAAGAAATCGCCTGTTTTAAAACCGGAACCTCAAATAACTCTTCCTTTGCCATAAAAGCAACCGGACGGTTCATACAGCTAGACAGAATCGGCGGGTCGTAATCACTGGCATGATTGCTCACCACCACGAGAGGGCCGGACATTGGCACATTTTGAGCGCCATAGATCCGCCCCCGGAAGTAGGTATGCAGCATGGGGCTAACCACAGACCACTTAAACAAGTTATACAGAATTAAGCTGGCAACAGGTTCGCGGGTTTTTTCCACAAGAAATGAGCAATCAACAATGAGGAATGGAAACTGAGGAATTAATACAAAATCTGGCGGTCAAAGACCTGTTTTCTCCATGAACCCGCGCAGGCGGGCTTCGTCCTGTGAGCCTCCACCCTTGAGGATTCTGTTGGCGAATCATGAAAGAGACCTCTCCCCAAACCCCCTTTAAGAGGGAGAGGGGCTTTCCGGCTCCCCCTTCCCTTAGGGAAGGGGGAGAGAGGGGCTTTCCGGCTCCCCTTCCCACCTCTCCCCGGCCCTCTCCTAAGAGGAGAGGGAGGTATAGGAATAAATGTCTTACTGGAAGGGGGTTGGGGGGTTAGGTCTCCCCTATAACCAACAGAGTCCTGGTGTGGGATTAAAACAAACTACGTCTGTATTTTGGGAAAAATTATGCCGGTAAGTCAGCGGCAGTGCTGACATTCGTGACAGCTAAATCGGAACAGGCGCGTTTGATTAAATTAGCCAGAACCTTACCCGGTCCAATTTCTATCACGCTTTCGATGCCTTCTTGGGGGAGTTGTAACATAATTTCCCGCCAGCGCACCGAACCTGTCATCTGCCGAGAGAGTCGCTGTTTTAACGCCTCAGCTTTGGTTTCTGGGGTGGGGTCGGTATTGGACAAAACCGGCACTAGGGCATCGGTAAAAGGAACGGCATCGAGAGCTTTTTGGAACTCAGCCTGTGCGGGTTCCATGAAGGGGGAATGATAGGCCCCGGCCACATTTAATTTAACCGCCCGTTTGACCTTGATAGAGGCAATTACGGACTCTACCGCTTCGGGAGTTCCAGAAATGACTACCTGTCCATCGCTGTTGTCATTGGCGAGGACGACATCGGGAGTGGCACTAATTTGAGCATCAAGCTGTTCCCGGTTGAAACCAATCAGGGCAGTCATTTGACCCCCGGCGACGGTATTCATTAATTCGGCGCGATATTTGACCAGTTGTAATCCAGCTTCAAAGTCAAAGACACCGGCGGCATAGAGGGCGACATATTCGCCTAAACTATGACCGGCAACCAGGTCCGGTTGTTGATGGCGATCGCGCATTAAATCAACCAGAATGCTCTCGACCACATAGAGACTCGGTTGCGTGTAGAGACTGCTGCTGAGTTTATCTTCAGCGTTGGTGCAAATGTCCAAAACGGACCAGCCGAGAATCGTCTCAGCGGCGGCATATTTTTCTTGAGCAATGGGCAGGTTTGCTAAATCTACACCCATGCCTAGGGCTTGCGAACCCTGTCCGGGAAATACCCATGCTGTTTTCGTCATTCGTCAATTTTTCGTAGTTATTAGGTCAAGAAAGAGAGGGTAAAGAACTTGGCTTATCCCCCTTTTGTTTTTTAAAAGTCTGTTTGCTCCTAGCCTGCTCTGACCCCGCCCCGGAGAGGCTCCCTCCTGTGAGCCTCCAGCCTTTGCGAACGGAACGCGACACCGGGTGGGAAGGGTAGAACTTGATCGGTTAACCCCATTCAAAAATGGCAGAACCCCAAGTCAGTCCCGCACCAAAACCGGCAGCGGCAATGACATCTCCGGGTTTAATTTTGCCTTCGCGGACTGCTTCATCCAAGGCGATCGGGATAGAAGCAGCGGAGGTGTTGCCATAGTTGGCGAGATTGCCCAGGACTTTATGAGTGGGAATCTTGAGTCGGACGGCGACGGCATCGAGAATGCGCTGATTGGCTTGATGGAGCAACAGCCAATCTACGCGATCGACCTCGATATCGGCGCGATATAAGGCTTTTTCAATCACTTCCGGCACTCGTTTGACGGCGAAGCGGTAGACTTCTTTACCGTTCATTTGGATGAACTGGTAAGTGCCTTGGCGGACGGACAGGGTAGGAGTGAGGGCTTTTTCCTGGGGTTGGAAAGCCAGAGTCAGACAGTCATTTTGACTGCCATCACTGCACAACTCAAAACCGAGGAGGCGATCGCGAGTGGTATTGGCTTGCATAACCACAGCCCCCGCGCCATCGCCAAAGAGAATACAGGTACGGCGATCGCCCCAATCCACCCAGCGCGAGAGGAGATCCGCTCCAATGACTAGGACATTTTTGTAGACCCCCGTGCGGATAAATTGGGCAGCGGTGACGAAACCAAACAGAAACCCAGAACAGGCAGCGGTGAGGTCGAAGGCGACTGCCCGAGTTGCACCTAAATTGGCCTGAATTTTGGAAGCACTGCCAAACAGGTCATCTGCCGTCGAAGTCGCCAGAACAATCAAATCCAGGTCCGTGGGTTGCAGACCCGACATGGCGACTGCCTTGAATGCCGCCTGAGTCGCCAGTTCCGTGAGGGATTCTGTCCCAGAAGCCACCCGTCGGGCCTGAATCCCGGTGCGAGACTCGATCCACTCCTCCGAAGTCTCCACCATTTGACACAGTGCTTGATTGTCTAGGACGTTCGCGGGAGTCGCTGAACCGCTTCCTGTAATTGCAATGCCTACCCCTATTTCTTTCAAACTGATTCTCCCTCGGTCGGTTCTTGAGTCATACGCGGTTATTCAGAGTATCCAAAGGCGCGATCGCAGCCGGATCGGTGCCGTCAACCTTCATCCGTCAACTTTCAGTCGTCGGTTCGGGTACTGCGGTGAGCTGCTTCTGTAATTCAAACTGGGACTGCATTCGCTCGATCACTTGGTGGTCGATGGCATCTTTTGCCAAGCGAATTGCATTATAAACCGTGGGGCCTTGAGAACTGCCATGAGTAATAATGCAAATTCCGGCTACTCCCAATAATAAGCCGCCTCCGCGTTCAACATGATCCACCCGTTGCTTAAACCGTTTCAGACTCGGTTTTAACAGGGTAACCCCCATTTTCCCGACTGATTCCCTGGGTTAACTCTTCTTTGAGAATATTCAGAACAATTTCTCCAGACCTTCTGCGAACTTCAAGACGACATTGCCGGTAAAGCCATCACAGACGATCACATCAAAGTTACCCGACAGAATGTCGCGACCTTCCGCATTCCCAAAAAAAGGAACCAGTGGATTGTCAACCAACATCTGATGGGTGCGAACGGCCTGATCGTTGCCCTTAGAGGGTTCTTCCCCGATATTGAGCAGTCCGACCTTGGGTTCTTCTACCCCCAAAACGTATTGGCTGTAAATCGTTCCCATCACCGCAAACTGTTCTAGGAACTTGGGACGACAGTCCACATTCGCCCCCACATCCAAAATCAGAACGGATTTATTAGGAACAATAGTCGGAAAAATGGCACCAATAGCTGGCCGGTCAATTCCGCGCAGCCGCCCCAAATGTAATAGGGCTGCTGCCATTGCCGCACCGGAGTGCCCTGCTGAAATAATGGCCTGAGCTTGGTTGTTTTTCACCAATTCCATAGCCACTCGAATGGAAGCATTGCGCTTCCGTTTTAAAGCGCTTAAAGGCTCCTCGTGCATTTCCACCACTTCCTCAGCCGGAATAATTTCCACCTGATTCAGATTGGGGAAATTGGCGTCTTTTTGATGTTCCTTGATGCAGGAGTCGATCTTGTCAGGATCGCCGACCAAAAGAACATCTACGTCCAACTCGGAGGCGGCTTTAAGCGCGCCCGTAACGATTGCTGCAGGGGCATTATCCCCGCCCATAGCATCTATAGCGATCCGTGCCCGTGAAGATCCCATTGATCGAAGTCATAGAAACCTTACAAATTTTACCAGAAGCCTTATACCATCGCATAACTCTTCTGAATGGTTTCTGAGGATAATTTTTTTTCCGGGGATTTCTGCGGGGTAAGGGGCCACCGGGGGCCGCCCTGGAAATCCTAAAACGTTTAGAAGCGAAATCCGGGTGTTGATCCCGTGGCGATCGCCTCACCATTTCAGGCATCTTTTGAGGGGATCGCGCACAAAACCTTGTAAAAAGGATAAAGAACGCTTTACGAATTTGTGGTAATGCTGGATTTACTCAGTTCCGGTTTGCTCTCGGTGTGGTTGGATATGACGGGGCTAAAACTTCCTCGGGAAAATGCGGTGGAGTTAGTCCTCGGACCCGCAATTCCCGGCTATGTTCTAGCTGAGATTGCCGATCCACCCACCGAACAACAGGTGCAGCAATACTTGCAGGGATTGGTCGCCCAGGGCCTCCAGGCTGAAGGTCAAGGGGTCTGGGTGCAATCGAGTCATCAACTGTTGGCGAATCACCAGGGGACAGTTCCCCTTCCTGCCGCTTCGATTACGAAAGTCGCCACCTCTTTAGCGTCTTTATTAACCTGGGACATCGATCATCAATTTGAAATCCTGATTGGGACCCAGGGTAAAATTGTCGATGGGGTCTTACAAGGGGATTTGATTGTCACGGGAGGAGATGACCCCTTTTTCATTTGGGAAGAGGCGATCGTTCTGGGGAATACCCTCAATCAAATGGGAATTCGTCAGGTGACGGGTAATTTAATGATTACCGGCAACTTTTCGATGAATTTTTACGAGAATCCCCAGGTGAGTGCCGAAATGTTGCGCGAGGCACTCGATGAGCGTCTGTGGACCCATGAGGCGGCCCATGCCTATTGGCAAATGGCACCGGGGACTCGGAAACCCCAGGTGGCGATCGCCGGACAAATTGCGATCGCCGACAAACCCATTCCCAACCAAACCCTCTTAGTCCGCCATCGGTCCTTGCCCTTGCGTGATCTGTTGCAACAAATGAACATTTACAGCAACAACGTCATGGCCCAAATGTTAGCCGATGCCTTGGGCGGCGTCAACCAAGTTCGTAAACTCTCCTCGGAAGCTGCCGGAGTTCCCCTATCAGAAATTCAACTGATTAATGGGTCGGGTTTAGGACAAGAAAACCAAATTTCTCCTCGGGCCGCTTGTGGAATGTTTATGGCAATTCAACAACTTTTACAACCCAAAAACCTCTCCTTAAGTGACCTCTTTCCCGTCGCGGGTCGCGATGGCGGCACAATGGACTACCGACAGATTCCCGGTGGTGCAGTAGTCAAAACTGGCACCTTATGGGATGTCAGCGCCCTCGCCGGAATTCTCCCCACTCAAGATAAAGGATGGATTTGTTTTGCTATTCTCAACCGAGGCAATTATTTAGACGGATTTCGGCAAGAACAGGATAAACTTTTAACCCAATTCTTACAGACCTGGCATACGAAACTACTTCCCCCGCCAGCAGTCCACAACCTGTTTAATGGATATTCCAGTCAATGGCATTTAGATGCCGTGAAACGTAATGAAATTCTCTTTGAATATGGGGGATAACCTCTAGCCCTGTCAAGGTGTATTTGTAGGGGCGCAATGCTCGAAGCCCCATTGTGGGCTTCGAGCATTGCGCCCCTACATGAAATCCCCATTGTTCGGCATTAAATTTATCACCTTGACAGGGCTAGGGATAAACTCTCTACTCGAATTAAGTTTTTTTTACCGAACAACCCCTTACCCAAGATAAGAAAGCGGGACTCTACATACCATCTGTGACAAATTGCAAAAACTGGGAGCATCTCAATTTGGCCTCAAAGGGGAATTTATACGTCTTGCTCCCCCTTACCCTCGTAGGGAAGGGGGCGGGGGGTTAGGTCTCTTTACCAAATTGAGATGCTCCCCAAAAACTTAGCAAGAAACCCGGTTTCTGGGTCCCGGCCTAAAGAACTCCAATCATTCAGAAATTATCACGAATTTATTGCATTAAATCCCTCCAATATTCCCCGGGAACCTGAGTAGAAATGCTAGAAACTTTCATCTTCCAACAGGGATTTTTCTTAAAGAAAACTTCAAAAAAAGCTATAATATTGAGTTTGGCAGTCAAAGGCGCGATCGCGTCGGAGACCTGACCCGTCATGTAGCCTCAAAAAAGGGTAAAGTCAGCCGTGGTAGTACAAGCGTCCAAAAATACAGCCTACGAAGCCAAAACTCAAGAAATTGCCAAGCAACTCCTGGCGGCAACCCAGGAAAAGCGCTCATTTTTCGCCCAATTGCAAGACCAAATGCGCTGGGATGATAAAATACTCGACTGGGCGATGAGCAACCCCGGTTTACGGGTCCAGCTATTTCGCTTTATTGACTGTCTCCCCGCCTTACGAAGCAAACCCGAAATTGCCCGTCACTTACAAGAATATTTAACCGTCGAAGAAGTCGAACTCCCTGACAGCCTCAAAAAACTGATTGGATTTAGTGGGGGAGACTCAGTTCCCGGTCAAATTGCAGCCACAACCGTATCTACTGCCGTAGAAACCCTGGCGCAAAAATACATTTCTGGGGAAAACATTAAGCAAGCCCTAAAAACCATTGAACGTCTGCGAAAAGACAAAATGGCCTTTACAATGGACTTGCTTGGGGAAGCGGTAATTACCGAAGCTGAGGCGCAATCTTATTTAGAACGCTACCTCGATTTGATGACTCAGCTAACCGATGTAGCTAAAAAATGGTCTAAAGTTCCTCAAATTGATGAAGCGGATGGGGAAACCATTCCTCAAGTGCAGGTTTCAGTCAAATTAACGGCATTTTATTCCCAATTTGACCCCATTGATGCTGAGGGTAGTGAAGCGCGAGTTATCGATCGCATTCGTACCCTCCTGCGTCACGCCCAAGCAGTCGGCGCAGCGGTCCATTTTGATATGGAACAGTATCATTATAAAGACCTCACCCTGTCCATTCTTAAGCGATTGCTGATGGAAGAAGAATTCCGCAGTCGCACGGATATCGGAGTCACCTTGCAAGCCTATTTACGGGACAGTAAGCAAGATTTGCAAGGATTGATTGACTGGGCCAAAGAACGAGGAAATCCGGTAACGGTGCGTTTGGTTAAAGGTGCATATTGGGACCAGGAAACCATTAAAGCGATTCAAAAACATTGGCCGCAACCTGTTTATAACGATAAAGCAGCAACTGATGTTAATTTTGAAGAAATGACCGAGTTGCTGTTAGAAAATCACGAATATTTGTATGGGGCGATCGGGTCTCATAATGTCCGATCGCAAGCCCATGCGATCGCCATTGCCCAAACCCTGAATATCCCTCGCCGTCGCTTTGAAATGCAAGTGCTTTACGGCATGGGAGATAAACTCGCCAAAGCCTTGGTGCAACAGGGATATCGGGTGCGCGTTTATTGTCCTTATGGGGATTTACTCCCCGGGATGGCGTATCTAATTCGCCGCTTGTTGGAAAATACCGCCAATAGTTCATTTGTGCGGCAAAGTCAGGAAGATCGCCCGATTGAAAGTTTAATCGGTCCCCCGCAACCGGACGGGGATGAGGCGATCGCCATTCATAACAAAGCCTTACCCAATGCTGCACCCGATCGCGATTATGCTGATACCAAAGAACGGGAAGAAGCAGCAGCAGCATTAGCCTCAGTTCGTCAACAATTGGGTAAAACTTATCTGCCTTTAATTAATGGCGATCGCGTCAATGCACCGAATACCGTAAACTCCGTTAATCCTTCCAATCCTACGTGAAGTAATTGGCAAAATTGGATTAATGTCTGTGGAACAAGCGGATCAGGCAGTCGCTGCCGCAAAATCTGCCTTAACTCAATGGCGAACCACCCCCGCAGGCGATCGGGCGAACTTGCTTCGCAAAGCCGGAGAGTTAATGGAACAACGCCGCCATGAATTATCCGCTTGGATGGTATTAGAAGTCGGCAAACCCTTACGGGAATGTGATGCAGAAATCTCCGAGGGAATTGATTTTTGTCGCTATTATGCCGATGAAATGGAACGACTCAATAGCGGGGTGAATTACGATGTCGCCGGAGAAACTAACCGCTATCATTATCAACCCCGGGGAATTACCGTTGTCATTTCTCCCTGGAATTTCCCCTTTGCCATTCCCGTTGGGATGACAGTTGCTTCCTTGGTTGCTGGAAATTGCACCTTGTTAAAACCGGCGGAAGTTTCATCGGTAATTGCCGCTAAATTTGCAGAAATTTTAGTCGAAGCGGGAATCCCATCGGGAGTATTTCAATATATTCCTTGTAAAGGTTCAAGCGTAGGTTCTCATTTGGTGAAACATCCTGATGTGAATACCATTGTGTTTACGGGTTCCCAAGAAGTTGGCTGTCAAATTTATGCAGAAGCGGCGATTTTGCAACCGGGACAAAAACACCTGAAAAAGGTGATTGCCGAAATGGGTGGCAAAAATGCGGTGATTGTGGATGAAAGTGCGGACCTCGATCCAGCAGTGGCAGGGGTAGTGCAATCGGCGTTTGGATATAGTGGACAGAAATGTTCGGCTTGTTCGCGGGTGATTGTGTTAGAACCTGTCTATGAAACCTTTGTGAATCGGTTAGTAGAAGCTACGCGATCGCTGAATGTGGGAGTAGCAGAGGAACCGAGTACCCAAGTGGGTCCCGTGATTGATGCCAATGCGCGCGATCGCATTCAAGGCTATATTGCCAAAGGAAAAGCCGAGGCGGAATTAGTCCTAGAAATGGAAGTTCCAGAAACCGGCTATTTTGTAGGACCCACGATTTTTAGTCATGTGAAACCCGATGCTGCGATCGCCCAAGAAGAGATTTTTGGTCCGGTGTTATCGGTGATTCGGGCTAAAGATTTCGATGAAGCGTTAGCCATTGCCAATGGGACAAATTTTGCCCTAACTGGCGGGTTATATTCGCGGACCCCTTCTCATATTGACCGCGCCTACGCTGAGTTTGAGGTGGGGAATCTCTATATTAACCGAGGGATTACCGGGGCGATCGTCGCGCGGCAACCCTTTGGTGGGTTTAAGCTGTCGGGGGTGGGTTCTAAAGCGGGGGGACCGGATTACCTGCTGCAATTTTTAGAACCCCGTCATGTGAGTGAAAACGTCCAGCGGCAAGGATTTGCGCCGATTGAGGGCGTAGATTAAGAGGGTTTGTAATGGGTCATTTGGCATTAATCCAAATGACCCATTACAAACAACAAATGAGATTAAAAACATTTGCCCAATGAAAACTATCCGCTTTGTGGATTTATTTGCGGGTATTGGTGGCATGAGGTTAGGCTTTGAGAAAGCCGCCCAAAAACTTTCTTTCAAAACTCACTGTGTTTTGAGTTGCGAAATTAAGGCAGATTCTAGTTGGGTTTATCAACAAAATTTTGGCGAGTCTCCCCAAGGTGATATCCGGATTCTGGAAAAGCTGCCGCCTCATGATGTTTTATTAGCTGGTTTTCCCTGTCAATCGTTTTCCGCTGCGGGAAAAAAGGCCGGATTTGGGGATACGAGAGGAACCCTATTTTTTGAGATTATTCGGTTAATGGATACCTATCAACCTCAAGCTTTTTTGTTTGAAAATGTGCGGGGTTTGTTAACCAATGATGGGGGTAAAACCCTTAAAACGATTCAACATGAACTCGAAGCCAGAGGCTATAGTTTTGATATTTTTGTTCTAAATAGTGCTAATTTTGATTTGCCCCAAAATCGTTTGCGGGTTTATCTCGTGGGATTGTTCAATGCTGTTCCTCACTATCGGTTAGTTTCTGACCCGGGTCCGAAAGATTCTCATTCGTATCATCCCCAACAATTTTCTTTGGGTAATCCGGCAGCGAAATCGGTAACTGTGGCGGATATTTTAGAAGATAATTCGCCATCGGACTATGATTGTTCACCGGAATTTGTTAAGGCTTTGGAGAAGCGATTAGATGGAGATTTGAATCGGTTGCATGGGATGCGATTAATTGACTATCGCGGGGGGAATTCGATTCATTCTTGGGAGTTGGGGTTGCGCGGGGAATGTAGTGCGGATGAAATTGAGTTGATGAATCGGTTTATTCTGAAGCGGCGAAATAGTCAGTTTGGAAAAGAGCAAGATGGGAAGTTGCTGAGTCAAGAGCAAATTGCTACGTTTTTTGAGTCTCCGGAGTTGGAGGAAATTTTAGAGTCTTTGGTGGGGAAGAATTATTTGAAACGGGTGGAGGGGAAATATAAGCCGGTTTCGGGGAATTTTTCCTTTGAGGTTTATAAGTTTTTAGACCCTGAAAAAATTGCGGTGACGTTAGTGGCGAGTGATGCTAATCGGTTGGGGGTGTATCATCAGGGGCGAGTGCGGAGAATTACTCCCCGGGAGGCGGCGCGGTTGCAAGGATTTCCCGATGAGTTTATTCTGCATCCGAAGGGCGATCGGGCTTATTATCAGTTGGGAAATTCGGTGAGTATTAATGTGGTGGAAGCGGTGGCGCGAGAGGTGATTTTAAATCTTAAATAGCAACGACTGAAGTCGTTACTACGAACGGAAGAGAACGACTTCAGTCGTTACTACGAACTAAGAGGGATAACGACTGAAGTCGTTACTATGAACATCTTACCCATCCTCCCCATCCTCCCCATCTCCCCCATCCTCCCCATCCTCTCGCTCCAGACTATGAGACAATCAATAGAGCAATATTCACCGCTGTAGCCGGAGTGTTCGAGCAACTCCCAAGCCTATCATGACCAAAACAGCCGTTATCATAGACGGGAAAGCCGTCGCTGAAAAGATTCAAGGCCAACTGCGATCGCAGGTGGAAGGGTTAGCGCAGAAAGCCAGTCGCCCTCCGGGGTTGGCGGTTTTGATGGTGGGGGATAATCCCGCCTCTGCTGCTTATGTTCGCAATAAGGAACGGTCCTGTGGGAAAGTTGGAATCGCCTCATACGGACGGCATTTCCCCAAGGAAACGACTCAAGAAGAATTGATGCAGGCGATCGCTGAACTCAACGAGGACGATCGCGTCGATGGAATTTTGGTGCAACTCCCCTTACCGAATCATCTTGATATGGTTGCTGCCATCAATCACATCAATCCCGATAAAGATGTGGATGGATTGCACCCGGTGAATTTGGGACGGTTGATGCGGGGAGAACCCGGATTATGTAGTTGCACCCCGGCAGGGGTGATGGCCCTCCTTAAAAATTATGGCATTGACCCGAAAGGCAAACAGGCGACGATTGTCGGGCGCAGTATCCTAGTGGGTAAACCGATCGCCTTAATGTTGTTGGCAGCGGATGCAACCGTGACAATGGCGCATTCGCGATCGCCCGACTTAGGCGCAATTACCCGCAATGCCGATATCCTGGTGGTGGCAGTGGGACGTCCCGAACTGATTACCGCTGATATGGTCAAACCCGGGGCGATCGTCATCGATGTTGGCATTAACCGCGTCACCGATTATGAGGGAAAATCTCGGCTAACCGGGGATGTCAACTATGACTCGGTGAAAGAAGTGGCGGGATTTATTACCCCAGTTCCAGGAGGGGTTGGACCCATGACTGTGACCCTGTTGTTACAGAATACCGTAGAGAGTTATATCCGGCGCTTAGGACTAGAGTAAAGCGGGAGTTTTAAGCGGGGGAGTTCTTAAGGCGCGAAAAGTAGCCCCTTAGAACTCCCTCTTTTGCGTTATGGTTTTCTCAAAAAATTCAAGTGGTAAAAATACCTCAAACCCTTACAATAGGTTGAGACTCAAGGATCAGCAATCGGCCAAAGTTAGCCCAGTTGTTAGGGTTAGGGTTAGTCGCCTAGATCACTTGTAAACGGTGCCAAAAGCAGCGTAAGCTCATCATCAATGCCAACCGCCTCCAGCGGTGGAATCGTCAGCTCATAAGACAAGTACGAGGAAGGAAGGGATGGTTTTAACCAATGATACGGATTCCGCAAGGAAACAATCCGAATTTGATTTATCAACGTATTTAGGGGAACGGCAGGCTTTGGTAGAAGCTGCACTGGACCAATCTCTGCCGATCAAGCCCCCAGAAACAATTTATGAAGCGATGCGCTATTCCCTGTTGGCGGGTGGCAAGCGTCTCCGTCCGATTTTGTGTTTAGCCAGTTGTGAACTGGTTGGGGGTACGGTGGATATGGCGATGCCCACCGCTTGTGCCTTGGAAATGGTGCATACCATGTCCTTAATCCATGATGACCTTCCGGCGATGGATAATGATGATTACCGTCGGGGTAAGCTGACGAATCATAAGGTTTACGGGGATGATATCGCGATTTTGGCCGGGGATGGGTTGTTGGTGTATGCCTTTGAAGTGGTGGCAACCCAAACTCAGAATGTTCCAGCACCTCGGGTTTTAAAGGCGATCGCCCACTTAGCTCATGCGTTTGGTGCCGAGGGTGTGGTTGGGGGTCAAGTCGTGGATATCCAATGCGAAGGCAAGTTAGACACTACGGTAGAAACGCTCCATTTTATCCACACCCATAAAACTGGGGCATTATTAGAAGCCTGTGTGGTTTGTGGGGCGATTTTAGGAGGCGCTTCCGATGAGGATTTGCAACGACTCTCGCGCTATGCCCAAAATATTGGGTTAGCCTTTCAGATCATTGATGATATTCTCGATATTACCAAGACTCAGGAAGAGTTGGGCAAAACCGCAGGAAAAGACTTGCAGGCGCAAAAGGCGACTTATCCCAGTATTTGGGGGTTAGAAGAATCGACTCGGCAGGCTCAAGCATTAATTGAGCAGGCTAAGGCAGAATTGGCGAGTTTTGGAAATAAAGCTCTCCCCCTCCTGACCCTCGCGGATTTTATCACCAACCGCAGTAATTAAAAGGCGTAAAACACCATGCAGGAGATCGGCAATATCATCGACAACCGCGTGCTGCTGGTTGCAACCCTAGCCTGTTTGATCGCTCAATCAGCGAAGTTAGCGATCGAACTGGCGAGAAATCGCAAGTTTAATTTTCGCATTCTGGTGGAAACTGGCGGAATGCCTAGTGCTGCATTCGGCTTTGGTTACCGCGTTAGCCACCGGCATCGGCCAAACCGCAGGCTGGAATAGTACCGAGTTTGCCCTTGCTACAATTTTCGCGGTGATCGTGATGTATGATGCTGCCGGAGTCCGGCAAGCGGCTGGCAAGCAAGCTCGGATTCTCAACCAAATTGTGGATGAGTTTTTTAGCGAAGACCACGATTTGAATGAAGCCCGTTTGAAGGAACTCCTCGGTCACACTCCGTTTCAGGTGATTGTCGGGGCACTTTTAGGGGTTTGTATTGCCTATATCGCAGGTCAGGCTTATTAACTAACCTGAACTGATGGGGGTTCAACCCGTTTGAGCCACCTCCGGGCCCCTCTTCAAGACATGGGAGAGGCCGGAGGTTGTATTAGTCTAACCGAACGGCGTTGTCTAATAAAATCACGTTTCGGCTATCCACGACGGTTGCAAAAAAACCGCGATCGCTCAGGGTTTGCAAAATCTGATTGGCCCTATTTTCTTCACGGGTCAATTCGGCTAACAGATAAGGTCGTTGTCCATAGGACACTAATCCGATATCGGTTCTTAAGATTTGCCACAACTCACCAGCGACTTGGGGATTACTGAAAAAATCCACCAAGACGGCATAACCGTTTCCTAAAGGCTGCGGATTGTAGACCCCTGCCGAGGGGACGACTGGGAGAGGACTGGGGGTAGTCGCCACACCCGCAGGACCGACTACATAAGCGACAATTCCAGCTTGAGAATTGACATACTGCGCCCATTCTTGGGCCTGATCCGCCCTTCCAAACCCCCCCAGACGGGTGACGGTTTCATTGACGTAGTTACAAACCGTGGTCTCGATCGGTCCCGGAATCAATTGCCGAATCTGGTCCTGATCCGCAACAGTTGTCGTGGGGACCAGGACCAGATACTCGTCTGGGAGGGGGGGTTGACAGGCTGGATAGGTCGGTTGAGCATTCGTCGCTGGGGTGAACAGGGTTAATCCACTCAGGACTAGGAATGCTGGACTCAGCCAGGAGTGCGATCGCTTCAAATAGTTTCCTAGGGATAGCCGCATAGTTATGATCCCGGGTCTCTCTCCAAGTATTAATCAGGCAGTGTAACGGATTCTTTAACTCTCTTGGGAGGCTAATGGATCGGGAATGGTCTCAGAGGGGGCCTGAAATTGGCCGGTTAAGACATATTCCAGACGCAATTTTAACCAGGTGATAAATTGCGGATTGGTCGAAATCACCGCCACGGAGGGTTGAGGACATTTGGCTTTCACTTCGGCCATTTCTGGCGCTTCCAGAAAGGCGGGTTGGTTCACTTGCCAAAAATCAATCTCTTTTTCGGTTTCGTGGTAATGTCTCGTCCGTTCTTTGAGCACCTCTTCAAACGGTTCTTCCTCTAATAAGAATTTTTGGCTTGCTAGAACGTAATGATAAGTTTGCATGGTGGTGGTTGGCTTGTACAAGTCTCGATCGAGTATCGTACAACATTAAAGTAACTCATGCGGAAAAAAAATCAACCCCGAATCCTAAACCTAGAGGATTTTCTTGCTAAAGTTTCTCAAAATTATCCCCGGGGTTCCCAGGGACACCGGATCCGTCTCCCTGGCGATCGCTGAAGGTTTTCCCCCCTTGGCTAGATGAAATGATCCTGCCCAAATCAAGCCAGATTATTGCTTTTTATCCTTGTATTTTATCGAAAATTTCCTGAATTTTAACCGAACTTACGCAATCTTTACAGTTAGTCCCTAAATGTAGAGGCGATTCGCGAATTGCCTCTACATTTAGGATGGATTTTCAAAATATGGGTAAGTTCGGTTCAAGTCTTTTATTCGATGCTATTTCATAGGGTTAATCAATGGCCTTTCATGGCTTGTTTCATTTCTCGAACAGCACGGTCTAGTCCGACTAGAACAGCACGAGCGATAATAGTATGACCGATATTCAGTTCTTCCATTCCTAACAGTTTGGCGATGGGATAGACGTTCCAATAGGTGAGTCCATGTCCGGCATTAACGCGCAACCCGGAAGAGATGGCCTGATTACAGCCTTCGGCTAAAATGGCTAATTCTCGATCGCGTTCGGCTTCGGTTTTGGCTTCTGCATATTGTCCGGTATGCAGTTCGATAAATTGCGCTTTGACCTCAACCGAGGCTTCAATTTGAGCGCGATCGGCATCAATAAATAAACTGACGGGAATTCCCGCAGATTGTAAGGTATCCACCACCCCTTCCATGCGATCGCGTTGTCCGGCAACATCCAATCCGCCTTCTGTGGTCAGTTCTTCTCGTCGTTCCGGAACCAAGGTCACATAATCGGGTTTAATATCCAAAGCGATTTTTACCATTTCGTCCGTCGCCGCCATTTCTAAGTTTAAATGGGTCCGGACTGTTTCCCTCAGCAAACGCACGTCCCGGTCTTGAATATGCCTCCGGTCTTCGCGCAAATGCACGGTAATTCCATCGGCACCGGCGAGTTCGACTAAGGTCGCTGCGGCCACGGGATCCGGTTCTACAGTCCCCCGTGCCTGTCGAATCGTGGCAATGTGGTCAATATTAACCCCAAGTGTAGCCAAGGTCAATGTCTCCTGATGTTGTGATTGATGGACGTTAGATTAATTTTAATCTATGGCGTGTCTCCCTTATCTCTCCAGGTCATTTGTCATTTGTCATTTATGATTGGTCATTTGTCATCTGTCATTTGGATTGTTGAATACTCACAGGCCAACAACCAATGAGCCATCACAAAAGATTAATAAATTATGAAAAAGTACCCCCTTTACCTTTTTTCTGCTGAGATGACATACACTAGAAAAATCTTCCGACTGGCTTGAGAATGACCCTTGAAGGGTTAGGCTTAATCAAGACATCCGTTGAACAGTCCTTTATCTACCTTTAATCCCTGAGTTTTATATAATTAATCAATCGAATTTATGGCGATCTCTCTGGAATTTACCTTAAAACGTCAAGATTTTGAAGAAACCCTGATGATTTATAATCAATCGAAGCCCTATTTGCGTTACCTGGGAATTGTTACTACTTATGTTATCATGATATTGTTTGGGTTTTTGGCATTTTTGAAAATTTATAGCTTGATAAATAATGATTTAGAAATTTCCCAGAGAGTTAATGAATCATTGTTTGTTTTTGCCGGGTTGGTGTTGTTATGTAATCCCAATTTGTGGCACAAAGGAATGGCTTGGTTTATGTGGCAAGTTGCGCCGTTTTTAAAAGAGCCGGTTTTGGTTCAGATAGAGGACTCAGGATTTAGTTACAAAAATGCGGTGATGAAAAGCGAAATTGAATGGAGTTCAGTAAAACAGGTGCTTGAATCAAAAAATATTTTTTTAATTCTTCATCGACTCAACGCTTCTTATACCCTGCCCAAAAGAAGTTTTACTCCAGAAAATATGAATGAATTTCAGCAGATTTTGGCGGCCCATAATATTCAAATTGAGAGAAAATAGAATAGGATTGGAAGCATCCCAATTGGGATGCTCCCGAAGCAGAAGGGAGTCTAGGGGGGTGTCGGACTTGCTCCAAAGCGGATTTGGGCCTTCCGCTTTTTTTAGGGCGATCGCCAGACTTGGATGGTTTGGTCCCAACTAGCAGAAACAAGGGTTGTGCCATCGAGACTAAAGACGAGGGAAAACACATCACTGCGGTGATTGGTGAGGGTGGCGAGTTCCTCTCCAGTAGACAAATCCCAGAGTTTAATGGTGTCATCATCGCTGCCACTGACGAGGGTGGAACCGTCGGGACTAATGGCAACAGAAACGACTAAATCCGTATGACCGATGAGAGTATTTTGTAACTCGCCGGTTGTGAGATTCCAAATTTTTACAGTGCGGTCCCAACTGGCAGAGGCGAGGGTTTTGCCATCGGGGGCGATCGCCAGTCCTCGGACCAAACGAGTATGATCCGTGAGGGTATTTTGCAACTCGCCGGTTTCTAGGTCCCAAATTTTAATGGTGGCATCTCCGGCACCACTAATCAGGGTTTGTCCATCAGGAGTAATGGCGATCGCACGCACGGGTCCTCGATGATCCGTCAGAGTATGGAGAAGATCCCCAGTTTCTATGGCCCAAATTTTAATTGTATTATCTTCAGACCCACTCGCCAGGGTGAGTCCATCGGGACTGATGGCGAGGGCGTAAACCGGCCCGGAATGACCGGCTATGCGTTGTTCTAACTCCACCGTCAGATCCGACCCTTGGCGATCGAGTTGCCAAATCTCAATGGTCCCGTCATCCCTGGCACTGGCAAAGCGTTGACTATAGGGGTCAAGGGCCACATCTCGAATCACACTCGGGCGATCGGATCTCACGGTTTCTCGGACTTCCCCGGTTTCTAAATCCCAGATATTCAGAGTATTGTCCCAACTCCCACTTATCAACAGGGTGCCCTTGGGGGTCCACTGCGAGTCCCTGAACCGGGCCGACATGACCCGTGAGAACAATGGGGTCTTCTGTCGGGACCTGAAACGGGACCGCCTGGGGACGGGGGGGTAGGGGTCTGAGTGTTTTCTTCGGGGGT
The DNA here is from genome assembly GCA_963821735.1 of uncultured cyanobacterium. Taxonomy (GTDB): domain Bacteria; phylum Cyanobacteriota; class Cyanobacteriia; order Cyanobacteriales; family Laspinemataceae; genus Laspinema. The sequence goes on along the minus strand of CAWGFK010000055.1, from coordinate 313,154 downwards.
CGTCGCGGTTGAGTTTCGGGTTCCGGTTTCGGTTCCGCTTCCGAACTGGGGTCAGGAGTCGCTAAGGAAAACGAAGGGATTGGGATGGCTTCCAGCCAGGTCGAGATAGCGGGGGAGGGAACCGGGTCGGTCAGGTACTTATATATAGAATAACTGCCTAAGACCAGAACTACAGTTATACTCGCCCAGGCAACCATCAAAGTCGGAAAACTTTTCTCCAGGTCCGAGGGATACAGAGGTTCTTCAATGACCCGGACATCGAGTTCCCCGAGGCCGAGAATATCCCGACGTAAATGGAGCAAATCTTCCTCGATTTCGGGACTCAAAGGCAGGTCTTGAAGCTGCATTACGGATCTAACGACGGTTTTATAGAGTTGTAATTTGGTTTTGTAGTGCCGATAGGGTTTTAGGGCATTTTCTTGAATGATCAGAGCATCCGTAGCGGAGATGCCAAGGCTTTCTCTGCGAATTTCTAAACTCCGCAGACTGAGTAAGGAGAGATTTCCGCCACTGCGTCCGAGAAAATTTTCAACGGCTAATTGGTAGGTCAGGTGAGGGTTATCTTGGGGGGCTTTCGCCAGGGCGACTGCACCGATTTCTGGGAGTGCGTAGATCGCCGGTTGCAAGGCGGGAGCAATGATTTGCACCTTTTGACTGGCGTAGTGATGCAATTCGTCCAGAGAGATTGTGCCATCGCGATTTAGATCCCCGGCCCCAGTTTCGATGCCTTCGATCAAGTAGGCGGTGTAGGTGGAGAGTCCCAAATGATGTTGTTTGGCGGAATAGTCGAGACAGTTGATGGCGGGATTGGGATGAGCAATCCGATCGCCCCAACGGTTCAGGGATTGAAAGGTGGTGGAGGCGGTGAGAATGGCTTTTCCATAGCCTCCCAATTGCTGTTTGACATCGACTAAACCAGTCCCCCCACTGAAATAGCAGTCTAGGATGATAATTTGTTGCTGGGCGACGCTGGTGTACAAGAGTGCCTGCAAGAAGTCTGCGGCGATCGCGGTATTCGTGAGGTTTTTGAGGGTCGTGTTCTTTGTGGCAAAATACAGCGATCCCGAGGAGTCGGCGATCGCATGACCGGAAAAATACAGCAATACCAAGTCCTCGGGTTGGCGATCGCGCAACAGGACCTCAATGCCGGACCGGATACTTTGCAGGTCGGGATCGATGAGTTGTTGGACATCAGCAGGGGCAAATCCGCCCTGTTCTGGATGCTGCAATACTTGGGCGATCGCAGATACATCCTGTTTCGCTGTAGGCAGGGGCGGTAGACCAGGGTCTTCCTCCTCTCCCGCTTCATGTTGACCAATTCCGATTAGTAGTGCAACCCGTTTCATTGACGTTTCAAGTTCTGAATTTTCAACTTCTTCAGTGTCACCCTGATTTGTCCGTTTTGATCCAATTTGAACCCTTTTTTAATATCTGGAACGCTTAACCATTCTATCAAGTTCTCTCAGGGTATGGGTTGCCCGATTTTCCCCGTCCCTTCAAACGGCTCGCATCCTGTTTCTAGGGGTTCCCGCCTTGAAGAGCAGATCCGGATTCCGAATGTCTACTCTGGCAAACCCTAATGGCCTCAGTGCTGTTTTCAAATTGTAGCCCTAACTCAGAGCGAGGGGAGTACCCATTTTGCCCAATACTTCCCCGGGATTCCCCTCTGTGGAGTCTGGTTTAGGGAAGCCCTTTCCCGTGGGTCCCCTAGCAATGGTAAGCCAAGGGGCGATCGCACCCCGGTTTTTAGCGGCTACTCTGCACTACTCCAGCAGCTTCCCAGGGTTTTTGATAAACTGATGGGGGGCATTTTGAATGAGATTAAACCTCTTTCCCAATCCAAGGAAACTCTAAATTTTTTGGGCTACGGTTGACCAGTTTTTCCACTTTATTTTCCTCTCGTTTATTCAATCAATTCCTTATGAGCAAGCTAATCGCAGAAATTATCTGGCAACATCACGTTGATGAAAAACTACGTCAAACCATGTATGATTTATATGAAATTTATTATGAAGGCACGAATTTAGATATTTTTCATGAAGATTTGAACCATAAAAATTACATCATTGCCTTGTGGGATTCCCAAAAAAAATTGCAGGGTTTTTCTACCGTAGCTGTTTGGGAATTTGAATTGGAAGCCCAAGCCAGACGAGCTATTTTTTCCGGGGATACTATCGTACATCGGGACTATTGGGGTGAACAAACACTCCCTTTAGCTTGGTGCCGATTAGCCGGTCAAATCAAAGCTCAATCTCCTACAGTGCCGTTATATTGGTTTCTGATTGTTAAAGGTTACCGAACTTATCGATATTTACCCCTATTTGCTCATCAGTTTTATCCCACCTATCGCTATCCGACGCCGCCAGAAATGCAGCGGCTGATGGACTATTTAGCTGAGAATAAATTTGGTCCAGATTATGACCCTAAAACCGGACTGATTCGCTTTCCCGTTTCCCGAGGACATCTGCGCGGAAGTTGGGCGGATATTAAAGAGGGATATGAAGATAAACCCGATGTTCGCTACTTTTTAGACCGCAATCCAGACTATGGCAAGGGGGATGAGTTAGTCTGTTTAATGGAACTGCGCGAAGATAATATGCGATCGCACGCCCGACGCGGATTTATAGCCGGGATGAATTCAGAGGGGTAACACCTTAACCAAAGAGCAATCCCCTGACTGGCAAGGGATAACCGGCTCCTCCTCTTGCCCGTCACCCGGCTCAAAATCCGGTCAAAGAGTGGCCTTAATTCGGGGTTTTAATTCGACGCCTTCACCCGTTTTTTGCGCTGGGGTTTGAGTTTAAATTTTAATTTATAACGAACGGTTTCATGGACCACTTTATAAGAAGCTTCCACCCCACATTCTTCCTTGAGCCATCGCTTGACTTCCCCATAACTGTTAAATCGTTCAGGACCTTGAAGTTTTTGTCTTAATCGTTCAATTGTATTCGGAGGAATAGCCGGTTTTCGGCCTTGACCTTTTTTAATGGACAGCATTCCTTGTAAGCCCTGGTTTTTGTATTTTTGGAACCACCGATAAATCGTTGCAGTATCTCGTCCTAATAAAATAGAAAGCTCTTTGAGGGTTTTAATTTGGCCGATTTTTAATAAATATAAAGCCTGAACTCTTTCCCGACCTCTCGCTGTGGTTTGTTTAGCCAGAAGGCTTTTAAGTTCTTCAATACTTTCTCGGATATCGAGCTTGAGGACCCCGGCCATATCACTAACCTGAACGCTACGACATCTATTAGTTATAGTTGCAGAAAAAAAGTGAAGTTGTATCAATTTTAACCCGATGAAAAACTCGCCGCCAGATTTTAACGGTTAAGTCAGACAGTGACTGGAGTCAACGGGATGAATTTGACTGCATTCGGAGCGATCGCCTCTCCAGCGCCGGTTCACCCTTCCCGAATTAGGAGCAAAAATCGGGCATCTGGCCCTAATCGGTTAGCGCTGGGGGTCCTACATTCGCCACCGAGAGCATCACTACCCGATAAAATCGAGAGGACTGTTCCCTGATGGTATCTGCTGAAATCCATTCTTCCACTGGAATTGAGCAAACCTCCTCACCCCGTTTTGCAGTGACTACGGTTAAAACGGATACCCCCCTAGGTTTTGTAGATGCGGGAGTTGATGGTTGAGGGCCTGCTGACATTTCACTGCGGCGATCGGCTCTGGCAAACCCATCTTTGTTATGATGATTATAATACGGACAACATTGAGGCGACGGTCCTCTTCAAATTTGCAGGAAAAACATTGACTTTCAAAGCTATTAAAGTCGGTAAAATAGGGAGCATCTCAATTTTGCCTAAAAGGGGAATTTACAAGTCTTGCTCCCCCTGACCTCGTAGGGAAGGGGGCTGGGGGTTTAGGTCTATGAGCCAAATTGAGATGCTCCCGTAAAATACAACTTTATCCTTATCTTATCTAGTTTGCAAAAGAGGATTCAACCAATCATTCCTCTAGCAAACTTCCTCTAAGTTCAAGCCAATATAACTCCATGTCAAAACATCCCCTAGCAGAAGTCTTTGGATTCCCCATAGACAACTTATCCCCTGAAGCGGAACGCTATCGGAAACATCGGCTTTGCCCCTACAATAACAAAGTTCCTTCTTGTACGAAGGATAAAGCCAATGATCCATTAGGGGTTTGTAGTATTTACACCGGGAAGGAACTGGCAATTACTTGTCCCGTTCGCTTTCGGGAGGATTGGTTGATTGCAGAGGATGCAGCCGCATTCTTTTTTCCGGAAAACACAGCTTGGACCTCCCTAGCTGAAACTCGCCTTAACGATAAAAATGGACAATCTGCTGGTAATATTGACTTAGTATTAGTCGCCTACGATAGTCAAGGTCGAGTGATTGATTTTGGTGCATTAGAAGTCCAGTCAGTCTATATTTCTGGCAATATTCGCCGGTCATTTGAATATTACATGGAGGAACCAAACACCCGATATAACATGGACTGGAGTGGAGAGAAAAACTATCCTCGCCCCGACTATTTATCATCTTCCCGGAAGCGGTTAGTCCCTCAACTCCTTTATAAAGGAGGAATTTTAAAAACCTGGCGAAAAAAACAAGCTGTTGCCCTACATAAAGGGTTTTATAATATTCTTCCCACCCTGCCTGAAGTCTGTGAACAAGAAGCTGAAATTGCGTGGTTTATTTATGACTTGGAGAGGGATTCAGTTAGCAACCGCTATCATTTAAAGCGATTCCAGACGGTTTACACCTTATTTCAACCGGCTCTCGATACAATTGCGACTTCCGAAGTAGGTCCTATGGAAGACTTTTTAGATTCCTTACAAGAAAAATTAGATAATAAGCGGGAGAATCCCCCGGATGCTCCCACTTTGAATGACCTTCTGTGAGCGAACTTTTATCATTTTAATGTTCTGATGCGTCAACTTTCTCTATTTGAAACGCTCCCTGGCGATCGCATTGTCAATGTGTCATCAGTCCCCCTACGGAGTCCTTTCCGCTATCCCGGGGGAAAAACATGGTTAGTCCCCCGAATTCGGCAATGGTTAGCCAGTCAACCCTTTAAACCGACTGAATCAATTGAGCCTTTTGTTGGAGGTGGAATTGTGAGTTTAACTCTAGCCTTTGAGGACCTGGCTGAACAGGTGACAATGGTGGAACTGGATGACCAAGTGTCCGCAGTTTGGCAGACGATTATCAACGGGGATGGGGTTGGTTTAGCCGAGGAAATTGCTGACTTTAAATTTTCATTAGAATCGGTCAACCGGATTCTCAACGAGTCTCCCTCGTCTCGGAAAGAGCAAGCATTTCAGACCCTTTTAAAAAACCGAGTCAATCATGGGGGAATTTTAGCAGCAGGGGCGGGTAAAATTAAAGCAGGAGAAAAGGGGAAAGGTATTCAATCCCGGTGGTATCCAGAGACGTTAAAAAAAAGAATTTTGGAGATTGTGAAAGTTCGCGATCGCCTGACTTTTATTCAAGGGGATGGGATGGAGATTTTATTACAAAATGCCCATCGACCGGATGTCGTCTTTTTTATCGACCCCCCTTACAGCGCAGCGGGAAAAAAAGCCGGGAGGCGACTCTATACCCATTCTGAGTTAAACCATGAAGAATTATTTCGGCTGTGCAGTAGTCTCGCTGGAGATTTCCTGATGACTTATGATAATGTTGAGTCCCTGCGAGAACTGGCTCAAACATTTGGCTTTGCAACCCGCACAGTAGCGATGAAAAATACTCATCATGCGAAAATGAGCGAACTGTTGATTGGTCGTAATTTAGACTGGGTTTTATAACGCTGAAAATCAACCCGTTTCTTATTGGTTTCCTAAATTTCAATTTTGATGCGGCTGTCTCCTAACTGGGGTCTTCCTTTATGGTTCCACCATTCTTGCCATTGCTGTTCATCGATGATGATTTGCCGATCGCTGGTGACGTTTTCATTGTAAAATTTAACTAACTTGACCAAGGAATCGGCATACTCACGGAACATTTCCTCACAGGCAAACAGTAAATCTCCCTTGGAGGTTAATCCGTTTACGCGCTTTGCTTCCCAGAGAGAGGTAAGGAAGCGAATAAAGCTGGCATCGGTCATTTCTTCCATTAAATCAACCACCTCGGATTCCAAGTAAAAAGCATAGCGATCGACCACTCGACCCAAGGATGTGCGTAGGTTAAGGCTTTCATAAACGAGGTAATCTAGCCAGTCCATTGGTTCCCCTGATGGGGTTAAAATTGGAGCCCTTGTTAACAGGTCTAAGTTTTGAACTTCCCGAAAATAAGTATCATCAAATAAATCCTCTAGTTTTTTATATGTTTTGTCGGGTTTTTGCGGGGTTGAAGCTTTGAGGACTTCAAAAAATAAATAAATTTGTTTTGTAATAGTCAACTTTAATCCCCTAAACGCAATTTCTTTGAATTTAGTTTTTTCTTTTTCACGATTTTCCCGAACCGTTTTGTTCACCGAAAATAAGACCAGCAATATCCCCGTAACTTCTGCAATTAAATTAATGGATAGCTCCTCTAGCCAAATCCCACAAATTTCATGGTCTATCCAAAATCCATTAATACAAGAATAGGAAGAAAATATACTCAAAAATAGCATTAAAAATAGAAGAAGATAAGACTTGTTTAATCCAGAAGAAAGAAACACTTTTTTAATCCGGTTTAACATAAAATCGCCTCTGTCTTTTATAAAATGAGTGAGGATTGTGCAGAGGTTAAGCGAGGTCGCCATTTCGTTCTGTTCTATAGAATCCGGTGGAATTGGGGTTGCCTCTGTGCTTCACCCCGCCTCATTCCCGAATTGCTTGGCTGAAAAAGTTCCGGATGTTCAAATCCCTGAAGACTTGACTAAAGATGGAACAAGTGACTCATTGAAGCTCAGGCGATTGAGCGATCGCCGCGTTCAAAATTCACCAAGGCTTGTGGAACCTTGCTCTACAGTTGGGCGATCAAGTTGAGTCAGCAACTCTGAGGGATTCACCTCCAGTGCTTTAGCCACTTCCAAAAACTCCACCACATCTAAACGGCGTTCCCCTCGTTCGTACTTCGAGACGAAAGACTGGGGTTTATGCAGTCTTTGAGCCACTTGCACCTGGGTTAACTTACTCGATTGCCGAATCTCGATTAGGAGTCGCCGAAACCGCGTATATTTTTCTGTAAAAACTGACTTATTCACCCAGAGACCTCCTTGTTATTCTACCTTAAATTGCTAAAGGCTAAAATAGGATAATCGGAAACTGGATGATTGACAAGAGTCAACCGCCATTTTCAAGCATTCGCTGCTGCTGAGGGTGCTGAAATACCGGAGTTTAGCCACGATCTGATAGGGGTCCAAGGGGTAAAGTCGGCGGTTTGTCATCGAAATTTTTGAAGTCCCACGACAGGAAAAAACCGCCAATCACAATGCGGAACAAGGGTCAAAGGACCCTGAACCCTGAAGGCGATCGCAATCCTTTATAATAAACAAGATCTCTTTGATCTGTTTTCCCTTTATAAAACTGAGCGGATTTTAAAGTGTTCTGGAATCGCCGTCATTTTCTCACACGCTGCGGACTGAGCGCGATCGCCTCTGCGATCCCCGGCACGACAATTGCTACAGCTAACGCTCCCTCTATCCTGAAACCCCCTCGTCTAAAAGTCGGGGATACAGTGGGTTTGATTAACCCTTCTAGTCCGATTGTACAAGAAGATATTGACTATGCTCGCAAACAATTAGCCGCTTTGGGATTAAATGTCAAGTTAGGAACCCATTTACTTGATGAATATGGCTATCTTGCGGGTCAAGATGCCGATCGCGCTGCGGATGTGAATGCTATGTTTGCCGATCGCTCAGTTCAAGCGTTATTAACCATGCGCGGGGGTTGGGGTTGTAATCGCATTTTGCCCTTATTAAACTATGAACTCATCCGCTCAAATCCCAAAATTATTATGGGTTATAGCGATATTACCTCATTATTACTCGCCATTTATGCCCGCAGTGGCATTATTACCTTTCATGGTCCCGTTGCCACCTCAGTTTGGAATCCATTTTCGGTCAATTACGTTCAAAGTCTGTTGCTGGATGCCGAACCTGTGCGGATGCAAAATCCTCCCGTGACCCGCCCCCAAACCCTCACCGGAGGTAAAGCCAGAGGTCAATTAGTGGGAGGAAATTTATCCGTTTTAAGCGCAATGGTCGGGTCGGCTTATTTGCCTGATTGGGACAATAAAATTTTATTTGTCGAAGAAATAGGGGAAGATATTTATCGGGTAGACCGAATGTTAACCCAGTTAAAATTAGCCGGAATTCTCGATAAAATTTCCGGATTTATTTTTGCCGAATGTACTCGCTGTGAAGCAGGGGAAGGGGATGAACCTTCGTTGACCTTACCTCAAGTGTTATCCGATTGGATCCGCCCCTTGGGAATTCCCGCCTGGTATGGGTCAGCGATCGGTCATATTAGAGATAAATTTACGGTTCCGGTGGGAGTTGAGGTGGAAATTGATGCGAACCTGGGGATCATTCAACTCTTAGAACCAGCAGTGGAATAAAGGCTTGGGTTCAGGTTTTAGCCTAAAACTTGAGAGGGTAGATGCTATAAGCTCTATTCAAGGGCAAAAATGCTGGATAGCGATCGCCTACCCTCACCCACTACAGAGCAAAGAAGAAATTTCATCAACGATTTGGAGTCGCCCTCGCCGTAAAGATCGCAGGAGTCTATCAATTGAAAATCTATCTTCTTCATCCAGAGAGTCTTCTAAAATAGCCGCCATCAATCCATAGCGATCGGCTAGGGTAATTTTCCGAGTAGCGCTCACTTGGGCCATCAGTTCTGAAATCGCATGGGGCAGAAGTTTAATAGAGGGATTCATAGCATTTTATTCCTTAAATTCTATAGTTTTATTATGAAGCTTTTTTAAAGAATGGGGGGCGATCGAGATCTAATTCAACTTGCGATCGAAGACACAACTGATCCCGATCGATATCTCTAAACCCATGCGATCGCTCTCTCAACCTTTCTGTGATTTGCAACACAGCCTGGGGCGATCGTCATCACGACTAAAATCAGCAGGCGCTTTTTTGATGCTATAATTCTTCCATCAAGAATTCACCTTGGGGTCCCTCGTCTAGGCCATCGGATTTTTCAGACGTGCTAACTCTCCATTAAGTGCCACTAAAAGCAACTTTTCATCCCTTAAAATAGTCCAGATTATCACCCCCGCTTATGGGGTAAATCCTACCCTTTGATTAATCGTTTAAGGAAAAGTAAAGAAAAATGTTAAATCGAGTCAAACCTGTCGCCCTTGCCTTGTTCGCATTCTCTCTAGGTGGATGTATTTTCATCGTCAACCCAGAGCAAACACCCCTGAGCGAAAATCCCTCCGTTGAGAAACAATCTCCCCAATTTCCCAAACGCACTCCTGCCTTTAAACAAATTCTTTATGTAGACTCAACCCAGGGAACCGATACCCCTTCCGCAGGAGAGAGAGAAACCGAACCCTTTCGGACGATCGCCTATGCTTTAACCCAATCCTCTCCGGGAACAGTGATCCAATTAGCGCCCGGGGAATATAGTGCAGAAACCGGGGAAACCTTCCCCTTGAAAATCAAACCGGGGGTGACCCTGCGAGGGAACGAAAAACAGCAGGGGGAAGGGGTAGCGATTATCGGAGGCGGCGATTACCTCAGTCCCACCTGGGGGAAACAAAAGGTCACCCTTCTCCCGGGCGATCGCACGGAAATCGCTGGCATCACCGTTACCAATCCCGATCAATCGGGAACGGGAATTTGGGTCGAATCCACTCATCCCAGAATTCGCAATAATACCGCAACAAAAAATGGCCGCGAAGGAATATTTGTCACCGGAACTGGCACGCCGGTGATTGAGAATAACCGCATTTTTGAAAATGGCGGAAATGGAATTTCTCTCACCCATGAAGCATCCGGAGAAATTCGAGATAACTTGATCGAAAATACCGGCTTTGGTTTGGCGATCGGTGGAAATTCCACCCCCTTAGTCGTGAATAATCAGATTCGTGATAATATTGATGGGTTGGTGATTTCTCATTCATCCCGTCCGATTTTGCGAGAGAATGTGATTTCCAACAACAGCCGAGATGGATTAGTGGCGATCGGGGAATCTCAGCCCGATTTAGGAACAGAAACCGTTTCGGGACAGAATACCTTTAAAAACAATCAGCGGTATGACATTCATAACACCGCCCAAGCGCCAACTTTAAGGGTCGTGGGTAACCAGTTAGATGACTCTCGGGTGATGGGGGCCGAAATTCAACTCCGATAAATCTGACATTTTGCTCCCTCTCCTCAATTGTGTTGAAAAACGGCTGCAAGAACCGTTCTATCCGCTTTCCAACCCTTACCGAAGGACAAGTGCGATGACTCAAACTGATTTTGCGCTCTATGAACCGATTTGCACCCTGAAAGCTGTAGATGAGAATATCTGGATTGCCGATGGACCCATTGTTAAGATGGCGATGTATGGCACGTCTATTCCTTTCCCCACTCGCATGACTCTGGTGCGTCTACGGAATGGGGAGTTATGGTGTCATTCCCCGATCGCCATGACGGAGAATCTGAAGGCGGAAATCGATGCGATCGGTCCCCTGCGTTATTTGATTTCTCCGAATAAAATTCATTATGCTCACATAGCAAGTTGGGCCAAACTCTATCCAGAGGCATCAGCTTGGGCTTCGGGAGGGGTGCGAGAACGAGCGGCACAGCAGCAAATAGAAGTGAGCTTTGATGCGGATTTGAGCGATGAAGCACCGCCAGAGTGGAAGGATGACCTGGATCAGGTGATTTTTCGGGGGAGTCGCTTTATGGATGAAGTCGTCTTTTTTCACCGCCAGAGTCGCACATTAATTCTGACGGATTTAATTGAAAATTTTGAGTTGCACAAAGTACCAAATTCCTATAAACTGTTGGTCCGGTTCGGGGGAACTGCTGACCCGGATGGCAAAACCCCCTTTGACTTGCGACTGACATTTTTGGGACGGAAAGATTTAGCACGTCAGGGGTTTAAGCAGATGTTGGCTTGGGAACCGGATAAAATTATTCTAGCTCATGGTCGCTGGTATGACAGCAATGGTATGGCGGAATTGCGACGGGCGTTTCGGTGGTTGGGGAGGGGAGACGATTGAAGTCGTCACTACGAACATGGGGAGATGGTTTATCTTAGTTTGTAGTAACGACTTCAGTCGTTATCTTCCCCGTTCGTAGTAACGACTTCAGTCGTTATCTTCCCCGTTCGTAGTAACGACTTCAGTCGTTATCTTCATTTTTTTGGAGATTTCACCAAGATGGGGGGAGGGTTTTTCCTGAGAACCCACGATAAAATTGAGACAATTGAGCAAAACCTGTCGGAAACAACTATGCAAGAACCACAGATAGAAAATAATACGAACCCTACTGAGGTGCAACCGATTGAGCCCAATCTGTTCCAAAGACTGTTAGGGGATTGGCGGTTCAAATTTGGGCTGATTGGATCCGTGATCGGATTTGCGGTCCTGGGGCTGTTTGTACTCCTGTTCTTCTGGAATCATACGGTGGCGGGGATGGGGATGCGGTCCTGGGCCTCTAGTGCCAATGCCACGCCCATTGAGTGCATGATTAAGGATACCAATAATGATGGATATGTCAGTTGCAGTGCCATGTTACAAGGGCAGGTGGTGCCGTTGGAATGCGGTTCCAGTTTGTTTAATATCGGGTGTCGGGTGAACTATGGGGCCGCAGCAGCGCCCCAGGTGCGATCGCAAAACAGATAAATCAGGCTGTTCAGGGTTTTAGACTGATCCGATGATGTAGAAACAGCCGAGTTCTGATTTTGACCGACAGCGGTTTACCTGGATCTAGGCGATCGCGAATCAAATCACCGAAACCCAAAACCGGGTTTCTGTAACGCATGGGTTGCCGAGTCAGCAACCCATTTATAAAGAAATCTGGTTTCTAACCGCTGTCCCAATCTTTAAGAAACAAGCGGGCTATAATTTGGGATTGAGTCAATTCCTATCCGATGGATCTACTTGTCGAGGATAACTGTGGTTCGCAAACACCCTGAAATCATGCTGCTGTCCTTACTCCTTCAAGGGGTAGAAGGCGATCGCCTTATTCAACGTCCTGACTCCCAATTTTCCATCCCCGGCAAACCCTGGAAAAGGGGTCCGGGGTTTGCTATTTCTTTGCTTTGTGCTCTGGCCCTGTCTCTGATCGGGTCCGCAGGGGAGGCCAACACCCACACCCTCAAGGGTGGGGCTATACAGACAAAGCCTGCCTCCGCAGGCTACTCTATAAACATGGCTGTTCAGACCCCGATGGAGGAGGAACTAGACCCGGGGTTCTCTGTGGTGGCACAGGGCGATCGCAACGGCGTGATCCGCCAGGGGACGGAACTGAGTTGGAATGGACAGGGGCGATCGCTGGATTGGATTTCCTGGTCCCCGGATGGGAATCCGACCCAAATTCGCTACGGGTTCACGGAGACGGACCTGATGCAGCAGATGGGGGTGGAGTTTTTAAATACCGATGATGCCCGAATTCAGCCGGTGCGTTGGTTTTCGGACCCGGAATCGCAACCGTTGAATCTCCCCGTGGTTTGGCATCAAGGCAGACGATATCTGGATATTACCCCCCTAGCAGAGCAATTGGGGTGGGAATTGCGAGAGTCCGGACAAATGTTGGAAGTGACCTCACCGGAGGCAACGGTAACGGGGATTGAACAAGGAGAACAACCCGGGGGCGATCGCATCGTTTTGGACCTCAATGGTACTCCTTTATTTACTGTCTCTTCAACGCCGCTTGAACGGACTGAAGAAGAAGACCCAGATCCCGATGGCGTGCAAGACAGTCGCCCTCCTGCCTTGCCGCTACAAGAATTTGTGATTACTCTAGATGCTACTCTCACCCCAGAACTCCTCAATGCCAGGGCAGTCGCCAAGGAAAATCTCACTCCAGGGACTGATGTTGCTGGGGAAAGAACCATTGCTTTAACCTTGGGACAGACTGGATTTGTCGGATTAATCGATACAAGCGGCGATCGCACCACCTTGCGATTGCAGATTCCCCAGATGTGGCGACCCCGAGTCTGGACCGATCGCAATCCCAACCGCCTGATCATCGACATTCAACCGGATGTTGTCACTGAGCGTAACATCCTCTGGGCATCCGGAGTCCGGTGGCGACAACAACTCATCGAAGTCGCCGACAGTCGCTTTCCCGTCGTCTGGTTAGAACTCAACCATCGCAACGCCTCCAACACGGTACTCAAACCGATTACCGCTAATCCCGGTTTACCTGGAATTGCTGAACTCAGTCAAATTGCCAGTCGCCTCGGTGCCAATGCTGCGATTAACGGGGGATTTTTCAATCGCAACAATCAACTCCCCTTGGGTGCAATCCGCGAAAATGGACGCTGGTTATCCAGTCCCATCCTCAACCGAGGGGCGATCGCCTGGAATGATTCCGGAAGTGCGATTATCGGACGACTCAGCTTAGAGGAAACTCTCACCACTGGCGCAGGAGAAACCTTACCTGTTTTATTTTTAAATAGTGGCTATGTCAAAGCCGGAATTTCTCGCTATACCCCAGAGTGGGGAGAAAGCTATACTACCTTAATTGATAACGAAAACATCGTAGTCGTTGAGGGGGGCAGAATCACCCAACACCTCCAAGGGGAAAAAGCCGGAGAAAGCACCTTTGCCATCCCAGAAACCGGGTTTTTGCTCACCTTACGGTCCTTCGCCTCCGCCTTACCCAAACTCCCCATCGGCACCTCGGTCCTGATTAATCGGGTAACCGTTCCCTCCTATTTTGACATTTATCCTCACATTTTAGGGGCTGGACCTGTCTTACTTAATAATAATTGGATTGTGTTAGATCCGGAAGCGGAACAATTCAATCAAAACTTTATTGAAGGAAAAGCCTCGCGAAGTGCGATCGGTCAAACCGAGGATGGCCGCTTAGTCATTGCGATCGTCCACCACCGCACCAACGGACCCGGACCCACCCTCACCGAAATGGCCCAAATCATGCAACAATTAGGCTCTATCAACGCCCTAAACCTAGACGGAGGCGGTTCCACCACCCTCTTTCTAGGCGGTCAACTCCTAGAACATCCCCCCCGCATCATCCCCCGCATCCACAACGGATTAGGCATCTTTTTACAGTCAGAATAAAATTCCGTTCAACGTTACGACTGAAGTCTTGACGTTGAACAAGAAAAGATAACGACTGAAGTCGGGACGTTGAACTTGGGAGTTATTGCGGGGATTTGCAGAGGTTTTTTAGGATGGTTTCGTGGTCTTGGCCTTCTAGGATCCAGGGTTCTGCGGGTTTGATGCGATCGCTCAAACCGAGGATGAAGCGGTTGCTGTCGGACCCTAATGATTCACAGGTGGTTTGGAGGCAGAGGAGTTCTCGTCCAGTTAATTGGCTGAAAAAGGCGCTTAAGATTCCTGCTTCTAAAAAACAGACGGGGCGATTCCATTTGGGGGCTTGGTCGGCGTAGGGGGAATTTTTGGCGATGATGATTAGGAATCCCTGTTGATAATGGTCTTGATTTAATTCAACGCTACCCCAACCCATTGTTTTCCAAAATTGCTGAAAGCATTGGATGAATTGAACCATTTCCATTTGGGAGATGGGTTTTCCATAGTAATCGGAGATTTCTTCACAAAATCTCACATAAAAGTTTTTTCCCCACCATTTACCGCAGTTGAAGAGGACGAGGCGGGCGGCGGATCCGGTTTCATGTTCGAGGCCGCTATAGATGGCGGAAATTAAGGTTTCTGGGAGGGCGAGGAGGCGATCGCCTCGACGGTTTTCCAGGAGTCCGAGTTCTAAGTCGCCTTTCACATAGACATCATAAGCAAAATAATTGCCCGGGAGTTGTTGTTCTTTCAGCAGGTTTGAAATAGAAATCATAGGGTTATGCTTAGGAATTCGGGGTTGGGGATATTTTTGGAGGGTTTGGAGGATGGACTACTGGGGTTTAGTCTCCTCCAATAACAGAGATTTGGCTTTCTCAAATAAGGGTTGAATCAGGGGAAAGTGTTTGTCGGAGAGTTCGGCTTTGACCCCTTGCAGTAATAACTCGTAAAGTTTGCGTTCGATGGTTTGGGTTTGGTGGGTTTGGACTAACCCAGTCATCCAATCGTTCAGGCGTAAGGCGAGAAAGTCGGGGTCACTTAAGAGCATGGCGGTCCCACAGTAGCGACTAATCAGCAGCCAATGTTTCAGCGATCGCTCTAGGAGGTCCTGGCGTTCATCGGGAAAGGCAGCGACGAGGCGATCGGCTACGGGTTGAAAAATCTGTTCTTCTTTGTCTCGCAGGATTTCATAAGTCTCCATGCGTCTAGCTAAGGAGACCGCATAGCGTCGAAAGAGTTCGAGTTCATTGGTTTGTAAATAACGCTGTTCAGCTTGCTCTAGCAGTCGCGCAATCTCGGGGTGCATGGTTGTCTTGTGACCTAGATTTGAGGATGGGATAGTTGGAAGAAAAACAGTCGCGGGGGGCCGATTTGCCGCGTCTTTCTTTTAGCCCGCGCAGCCGCTTCGTCTGCGAGTCCCACCCTTGAGGGTGCGGTTTTCTTTAGCCCGCGCAGGCGGGCTTCGTCTGTATAGCCCCACCCTTGAGGGTGCGGGTTTTTTCTATCAATCGCGAATTCTGTAAAGGTCGCTGAAGGGACTTCGACAACGTCGCCACTTCAGTCCCGGTGGCAAGTCCTAAAAGGCTTCGAGTAAGTCAATCAGGGTCACTTCCTCTTCTGATGAGGAGGCGGTCCCGGCAGAGGATGAGGGTTTGGGAAAGGAACCGACTTCTGGGGTCCCTTCCCAAGGCAGCAGGCGGAAATAATCCCCGACGACCAAGGTCCACCGGGAGGCGGGGTCCGTCGGCTGTCCGGTAGAACCTTGGGCTAGAGGTTGTCCTTGCCAGTTACATTGACTAAAATACTCCTGGACGGACAATTGTAATAACGATTTGCCGTTATTCATCGTAAACGTTCTCCGGCTTCTAACCGTTGTTGGATATCCCGAGCAGTGGCCCCTTCATTTTGCCAGAAGGCAGCGGCATCGATGCGGTCCTGACTGCCGAGTAAAAATTTGCAGTAGGTTTCACCCATTGAGTAGCATTGGAGTTCGATGCAACTTAACTGTTTGTTGACCAAGCAGGTGAAGAATCCGGCAAATAGACCGGCGTAGATGTAGCAGACGGGTTTGCCGACATCGCCGAGGGTGCGGGCGACGGCAGAATCAAAGAGGTTAATAAACATAAATCCATGCTTGCGATCGCTTAGATCGACTTCCCAGCGTCCCCATCCTTGGGCGGTAAAGGGCCACCACCAGGTTTCGAGGAGGAACATCAGGTTTGCTTGACGGATATCCCGTTGATATTCTTTCTCAAACCATTTTTTGAAAAATTCGGCATCTTTGGTCCCCCATTCGCAGCCAATGGTGTACATGATCACCGAGGCGGCACTGCCGACTTCTTCTTCTAACCCTTCGACTAAGCCAATAATAAAGTCTTCGCTGGTAAAGGTATTTCGTCCCTCATTCCAGTCGGTGACAATCCCGGTGTCGGGGTGAAATGAAAAGAAATCCTGAAAGCCATAGTGGTTGTGCTTTTTGGCCTGTTTTGGCTGACGATTCGGTTCTAAGTTGGCAGCCGGTTTTTTGTTGGTAGATACTACCATCAGACAATACTCCTTGTGATGGGATGGGGTCTTTGGTTTGCTGTCCCGGTCAGTTCCGTTAAGTGGCTTCCTGTCAGGGGGTGGGTGGTGGCAGTCCTCTCTATGGACGATGCCCTGTTCACTCGTGCCGGTCTCTTTCTAATTTTAGGCAACTGAGCGGATATTTGGAACGATGAATTTTGCCGATCGCGCTAGAACCCCAGAAAATTGAGCCAAAAATTCTAACATCAAGAATCATGTATTTTCATTGAGCAATTGTTACCAATTAATTTTCATGATAAATTTGCCAAGCTGGGTAAAAATCCGCGAGGATGCGATTGACATTCAAGCGCCTTTGTGTCTATAAAATAAAGTCAAGACTAAAGCGCTGGCGTTAGGCAGCAGGGGTTCCCGTTGCTCTTAAATCCAGACTCCCAGGGCAGATCTGATCTGATCCATTAAATTATGCGGCCTGGGATGTCATCTGAACCGGCTGGATGGGAATTTCAATTCGGAACTCAGTGCCTTGTCCCGGTTGGGAAAGGCAGGTCAAAGAACCCCCATGTTTTTCCACCACGATTTGATAGCTAATGGATAAGCCCAACCCGGTCCCGGAACCAATGGGTTTGGTGGTAAAAAACGGGTCGAAAATTCGCGATCGCACCTCATCGGGAATTCCCGGACCGTTATCGCAAATCCGAATTACTACCCCGCTTCTGTTCGCCAAGTCCAGGTTTTCCGAACTGTTGGAACAGCGATCGCCTGGACTGATGCTAGAGTCCTCCTTCTCCACCCATTCACTGCTGATTTTAATCCAACTGGGATTGGCGCGAATCTGTTCCGGGGTCCGGTCGCGATCGCGCATTTCCAAGGCATCGATCGCGTTGCTCAAAATATTCATAAAAACCTGATTCATTTGCGCCGCATAACAGTCTACCAACGGCAACTCAGCATACTCTTTAATCAAATGAATAGACGCCCGGTCCCCTTTCGACTTGAGGCGATGTTGCAAAATTAATAAGGTACTATCAATCCCTTCATGAATATTCACCCGTTTTTTCTCCGATTGATCCAGACGGGAGAAGTTTCGCAAGGATAAAACAATTCCCCGAATCCGTTCTACTCCCACTTTCATCGAAGATAAAATCTTCGGCAAATCTTCCTTCAAAAAGTCCGCTTCGATTTCCTCACTAAATTCTTGAATCGCCTCATGAGGATTGGGATAGTATTCCTCATACTGTTCGACTAATTCCAGCAAATCTCGGGCATAATCCGTAATGTGAGTGAGATTTCCATAAATAAAATTCACCGGATTATTAATCTCATGGGCCACTCCCGCCACCAACTGGCCGAGACTTGCCATTTTTTCACTTTGGACCAGTTGACTTTGAGCTTGTTGCAAGTTGTCTAAAGTGAGAGAAAGTTCTTCCTTTTGATGTTTCAACTGCTCGAAAAGTTCAGCTTGATGCACGGCAACTCCAAACTGAGCGCCGATTTGACTGAGTAACTCCACCTCATACTCATACCAATGACGAGGGCCAGAATTTTGATAGGCTGCCAGCAATCCCCATAAGGTTTCTCCGGCGAGGATGGGAACAATGATATAGGCTTTGGCTTGAAACGTTTCTAACAGTTCAATGTGGCACTCAGCATGGCCTACATTGTAGATATCATTAACGGCGAGGGCTTGATTCTCGCGGTAGCGTCCGCCTTGGGTTTCCTGGAGGTGTGTATCAGTGATATCCTGTAGGTTGCCCATGAGGGGGTTCCAGCCGGGGGAAACCGATTCCGCGACGAAGTTGCCACTCCAATCGGGTTTGAAGCGATAGACCCCGACGCGATCGCAATCTAGGAGTTGCCGGACTTCTTGGGTGGTGGTTTGGAAGAGGGTATGGATATCCAGCGATCGCCGGATTTTATCGATAGTGGTGGCTAAGGCTCGTTCTCGTCGGGCTGCCTGGGTTAATTGTGAGGTTTGGGCTTGGAATTTTCCCTGTTCTTCCGAGCGTTCCAGGGCTAGACATAAGTGAGAAGCCATCAGGCGAAGAAACTCAATTTCCCTCGGTTCCCACGAACACGACCCCCGACATTGATGCACCCAGAGGAGTCCCCAGAGCGTATCTTGTTGGTGAAGGGGGATACACAGGTGAGATTTAACCTGTAATCGCCTTAAAAAATCATGATAGCGCGGGGGAAGAAGGGACTGGGAAATATCCGGGATGACATGAAGTCCCCCAAGCTGATAATAGGTATTACATTCGTCGGCAAAGCTGCGATCGCCTAATTCTGTCCCCAATGCCGCTAGGGCTTGCGATCGCACATCTTCGGCAATAATTTGTCCCCAACTGCCCTGATCTTCGGGCCATAGGCGAAATATGGCAACGCGATCCACATCTAATAACTGGCGCAGATCAGTCACCGTGCCTTGAAAGAGGCATTCTAAATCCAGGGATTCTCGAATCCGGGCGATCGCCCGAGACAAGGTTTTGTACGGTTCCGTTGTACCCTGAGCGAGCGCCCCTCGATGTTCTGACTTCATCAAAAAACCTCCCCGCTTCGACTTCGAGATGTCCGTTTCTATCTCTGTAACGCTCAGTAAACTTTCCATTTCTAATGCTCCATCCTGTATTCTGCTGTCCACCCTGCTGACGGTTCCTTTAGGGATTGATATAGCGTGAATTGAGTAGATGCGCGAATTAAGTCTGAAGCCAATTGATATCCCGAACCTTCCCTGATTCCTTCTTATTATAAGATTTATAATTTTTTTGGTCTGTGGAGGTTAGCTCATTTTTCCGGGTTAATCGTTACGGGGAGTGGTTCTCAATCAGACTATTAATTCATCTGATTGTCCCGATAATTTTTTTTTATGTCATGAGAGATTAGGCTTCAACCCTGAACACAGAGGGAAGGGTCAACTAAAATTGCCCCTCCCTCCAAAAAAACCGAGGAAAAACCGCCCAGGGGTTCCGGAAGCTACCGAGAAGAGGGGAAATGATTGGAGTGTGAGGTTTCCACTTCTGGGGTGGCAGAGGGTTTGGACTGAATAATCGGAATTTCAATCCAAAATTCAGTGCCTTGACCCGGTTCAGAGAGACAATTAAAGGTTCCTGCGTGTTTATCCACCACAATTTGTTTACTGATGGAAAGACCCATTCCTGTTCCCTTACCAATATCTTTAGTGGTAAAAAAGGGTTCAAAAATGCGCGATCGCAGATGTTCGGGAATACCCGGACCATTATCAAAAATACAAATCGCCGCATTTTGTTTTTCATCACCCCCTGTCAGGGTAGTGCGAATTGTAATTCTACAGGGGTCCTGATGGCGTTCTTGAGGCGATCGCTCTTTATCCCAGTCCTCTAAGGCATCAATAGCATTACTCAAGAGATTCATAAACACCTGATTGAGTTGTCCGGCAAAACATTCTACCGGAGGCAGTTCCCCATATTCTTTGACAATTTCAATTCCCGGGCGATCGCCTTTGGCTTTAAATCGGTGGTGTAAAATCATCAAGGTACTATCAATCCCATCATGAATATCCACCGCTTTCATCTCGGTTTGATCCAGCCGGGAAAAATTCCGTAAACTCAGGACAATCGACCGGATGCGGTCCGCCCCCACCTTCATGGATGCCAACATTTTTGGCAAATCTTCAATCAGAAAATCTAAATCAATTTCTTCAATAAACTCCTGAATTTCTGAGGGGGGTTCCGGGACATGAGATTGGTAGAGTTTTTGCAGATCTAACAAATCCTCGGCATATTGAGTGGCATGATTCAGATTGCCATAGATAAAGTTAACCGGATTATTAATTTCGTGAGCAATTCCAGCCACAAGCTGTCCCAGGCTGGACATTTTTTCCCCTTGAATCAGTTGGGTTTGAGCATTTTGGAGGTCTTCGATCGCCTGTTCTAACTCCACCGCTTGGGCTTGGGCTTTCGCCGCTGCCGCTTGGGTTTGTTGATAGAGTTCCGCTTGGGCGATCGCAATCGCCGCCTGATCCGCAAGTTGTTGCAACAGGTCAATTTCTTGTTCTTGCCATAGGCGCGGTTGTTCGCACTCATGGGCAATTAAAAATCCCCACAAATCAGAACCCATACAAATGGGGACGATTAAATTGGCTTTCACCTGAATGCTTTCTAAAAATTCCCGATGACAGTCACTTAATTCAGCCGTAGCCACATTATGAATCGCCCGGATCCGTCCTTTTAAATACAGGTTGGAAATATCGGTGGGAATGCATCCCGGACAGCTCACCCCTCGAACGGATTGCCAGCTTTCTCGGATATCTTCTACCGTCACCTCGCCGGTGCCGCTGTCATTAAACTGATAAATCACTACGCGATCGGTATTCAGTAAATTTCGCACCCGCTGGGCGATGGTTTGGAGAATGGTACTGACATCTAAAGTGCTGCGAATTTGGTCGGTGATTTGTTTGAGGATCCGGGTAAATTTTAAAGACTGTTGGAGTTCCTCCGTGCGTTCTTGGACCTGTTGCTCTAGGTTGGCATTGAGGGAATTTACTTCTTTGTAAAGTAGATACTGCTCGATCGCCATTGAAAAATGTTTCCCAATGGAGCGAGCCATTTCAATTTCTTCCGGCTGCCAGTCTTGAGCTTGTCCTGTTTTGCGTTCCCGCCATGCCTCGAAGGATTGCCGAGGCAGTAATTGTTTGAGATTACTATTAAAGCGTCCGGCCCATAAAGTTTCGGTTTCAATTTCGTTGCGAAAAATTGTTAAATATCCGAGATTTTGTTGCCGATAAAATAGGGGCATGACGAGCAGACTCCGGATCCGAGTCGGACGGAAATCCGGGGTAAAACAGGTAATGTGAATAGGGTTATAAATATCCGTGATTGCCCAAACGGAAGCGGCTTGAGGTTGTTCTAAATCGGGGCTGGAATTGGCGGTTTCAATCCAGTCTTTCCACTGGGGATGTTCTTCTAGGATATCGGAGAATTCAGACTGGACGGGAAGCGGTTGTTCTCCGAAGGTAAACAGTTGACTATCTGAGTTGTTCAGGTTACCCATGATGGAATTGTGTTTGGCCCCGATGTAGAGCCTACCGCCACATCCATTGAGAGCAGTGACTGTGGCTTCTAATGCCGCCTGGACCTCGATGGAGGGTTGAGCGTGGAGTAACGCTGCCACCTGATTGATTGTAGCTTCTCGGGCTTGTTTTTGCTGGGTGGCTTGGAGGAGAGTGGCTTGAGCGATCGCGATCGACACCTGATCGGCCAATAATTGGACTAACTGCAAATCATCTTCAGAAATCGGGCGCGGTTCGACATGATGGGAGACAATCAGACCCCAGAGTTCCTGATGATGGAGGATGGGGACCACCACCGATGAGTTGATTCCCATTGCTTTGAGGTAGGTTAAATGACACTCATCGACCGGGCGAAAGCGGATGCGGTTTCCACTCTCCAAAGAGTCGTTCGAGGCATATTTGGCACTGACCCCGATTTGCTGCTTGGCAACATCTACGATGGAACAGACCCGTTCTTTGGTAAACCGTTCTCTAGCTCTTTCTGGAATATCATCGGCGGGAAAATTTAATCCCTTGAGGGAGGGAAGGCGATTTTCATTAATGGACTCGGCAATCACTTTTCCACTACTATCGGGATTGAATTGATAGACCATTACCCGATCGGTTCCTAATAGGGTCCGGATTTCAGCAGCCGTAGCGGTGAGAATTTCCTCTAAATCCAGAGATTGGCGAATTCGGTTGAGCATTCGATGCAACAACACTTCGCGATCGAGTCTCTGTTGGACGGGTTGTGCGGTATTTGTATTATTATTTTTGAGTGTCATAAAAAATGTGCTTTCTTCCAATCCAGATGTTTTTACCTCGGGAAGGTTTAAAACCCTCCGTATTCGCACTAAATTAGATTTTAAGGCTCTCGAAAAAGTACAGGGTTGGTCGGCACAAATCCTGTTCCTCTACACCCACTCGAATTATTTCGTCGCCTTATGAGTGCCAGTAGGTCAATATCCCGCTTTAATGAGACGGGGTTTGATGCCTCCTCTTTAGGTTGCTGAACCGTTCTAGTCTTGATTGACTCTGTTATCGATGAGGACCGACATCTGCTAGAACTTCCCTGTATGAGTTTCTAGCATACACAAAAGGGTTTAGTTCCGGTTCTCCCGGTGACGGGTCCAATCGCCAAAACCCCCATCTTGATGCCTTTGTCAACATCATATCAATAAAATCTTAATATATTCCAGGGTTGTAGAGTTGCAATGACTTATAATCTCGTTCCCGCGTTCCCCCCTATTGACACCCTTCTAATTTTCAGATATATTTAAAGATTAGGCGCATTTTTAATAAGATCAACAACGGTCTTGAATCCTAGAGGAGAAAACCCGGGAAAAATTCATCTTTAGAAAGTGGGTTTCCCTTCTCCCGAAACCCACTTTCTGGGCTGGGGGCGATCGCTCCAAAGGATCATTTGTATATGTTCTGTACAGTTTCCTCCCGCCCCCGGGAAAACCCCTTTACCCATCAACTCAGGGTTCCCCCAATTGCCCACCTAACTGGACGATTTTTCCTGGAGGCGTCCTCGGATTTCATCTCGGACACTCATCAACATTTGTCCGAGATGATTTTGACCCGTGCGATCCGCACCACAGCCCCAAAAATAATCCGTCGGAGAATCCTCAACAATTAGAAGGTCCTCCGTCCCCAGTAGAATCGCCTGGATATCTAAATGGGTCAAAAACTTCGTTAATACCGCTTCTCGCATAATTCCGAGTTTGACCCAATCCCAGTTTGAGCGAACGGTACGAGATGGATCGCGGCCTAATTTGGCCGCTGCATCCGGAGTCGGCGCATTCCGGATTTCAGTAATGATCGACTCATCCTCTACCCCAATAAATTTATGAGCTTGATAATAATGCTCGACTGTCGGCCAATGCAGGCCCTTTCTGCGAATTCCGTGGGGGGAAAAATTAGAAAAACAGCCGTAGGGTTCGTCAACTTTGTAAAAGTAAATTGTCATTTCAATAGTTTAGTTTATTTACGCCTGAACATCTTCTGGTTTTACTAAATATCCAAGCATCTCACTCTCTTGAACCCTGTTCCCACTCCTGAATTCTATTGTTTATCCGGTGACAACAGCGCCCTCGGGCATTGGGACGAGGTACTACCAAGACGGGAGATAGTCGGGGGGAGACAACCGGGTTTCTGGACAAAAGTTTGGCCGATTCGTCACCCATCTCAGCCAGAAACCCGGTTTCTTGTCCTTGGGCTCTAATCCTGTGCTAATGCTTTAGGGGATGAGTCTAAACCTGACTAGCCCCCAAACCCAGGAATCAGGTTTTTCTTGAGACGGTCGATCGCCTTGTTGGCAATATCGGCGTAACTGGTTTCCCCACATAACACCTCCACCATGCGCTGGGTCGCACTCGGACGCTTAATCCCCACTTTATAAGCAATTTTGGGAATTTTGTAGAACAAACCGGAGACGCGGGAAGCCCAAACCATTTGTCCTCCCCATTCCTCATTCATCACCTGAGTGTATTGTTCTAGGGCGTTGCTGGTGCCAGCGAGGGCGCTATCAATGGATTCTGCTGCTTTAACGCCACTAAACATGGAGGGCCGAATTCCTTCAGCGGTTAAGGGGTCAACGACGCAGGCAGCTTCCCCGGCGAGGATGGCATTCTGGGTGTGGAGTTTTTGCTCTTTTTCCCATAAGCATAGAAAATCCTGATGCACTTGGGTGGAGAGGGGGAACCCATTGGCTTGGGCATATTGGGTTAAAATTTGATCCAGCTTTTCTTTGGTGTTGCCTTGTAAGTTGGCGATGCTGAGGCTACAACCATCGGCTTTGGGGAAGTTCCAGATGTAGCCTTTTTTGATGCGGCCAAAATCAAATTGGATCAGGGGATTGGGATTGTCTGAAGTAATTTCGATTGAGGCGGCAGGTTGGCGATCGCGCTCTTTAAAGCCCAGCATTTTAGCCATTGGACCTTTGGCCCCATCGGCGGCGATTAGATATTTGGCTTCTAAGGTTTCGTTGGCGGTGGTGACTTGCCAGCGATCGCCTTTAAAAGCAATTTGAGTCACCGCACTATTATCTCGAACTTCAGCCCCTTGTTGTTTAGCTTGATCGATGAGGAATTGGTCAAAGATATCCCGGCGGACCATCCACATGGGTTCAGGGGTTTCCAGTTGCACCTCTACCGGGTCCTCTCCCTGCCAGGTGTAGCGCAGGCGATCGACTTTCATAGAAATCGCTGGAGTAAAGTCAAAATCAAACCATTGGGCGATCGCCGGAGAGACACCGCCTCCACAGGGTTTATATCGAGGTAAAGATTCTTTTTCTAGGACTAAAACCGATCGTCCTCGTTTTGCTAAATGATAGGCGGCACTTCCGCCAGCGGGACCCGCTCCTACAATAATGCAGTCGAACATAATGATTGAATTTTCACGTCTCAATTGAATTGATTTTATGGCACGTCCTGGGCGATCGCGTCTCTGTCATCAGACAGAGGACACCCCAGGCATCCTAGACAAACTGTAACGAATAGATGCCTGAAAAACCCAGATAACCTGACGAATTATCTGGGTTTTTCAGTTGATTACAAACTCCCTGTGCTTTGGAAAAGGGTCAGAAAAATTAGACAGTGGTGATGTCTTTTTCCTTTGCCGCAAGCACTTCGTCGATTTTTGCCACGTATTTATCCGTCAGTTTTTGAATGTCATCTTGCAAAGATCTCGATTCATCTTGGGAGATGTCGCTATTTTTTTCCTGCTTACGGACTGAATCAATCCCATCCCGGCGAGCATTGCGAATGGCAACCTTACCTTCTTCCGCATATTTTCCGGCAACTTTCACCAGTTCCTGACGGCGATCGCTGGTTAACTGGGGAATGTTCAACCGAATGATTGCCCCATCATTGTTCGGAGTTAAGCCCAAATCCGAGGTTAAAATTGCTTTTTCGATCACAGCCAAACTGCCGCGATCGAACGGTTGAATTGAAATCGTACTGGCATCGGGGGTATTGATGCTCGCTAACGATTTGAGCGGGGTGGGCGTTCCGTAATATTCCACCATGATTTTGTCCAGCAAAGAGGTATTCGCTCTGCCGGTGCGAATGGTGTTAAAAGAGCGTTGAGTTGCCTCAACGGCTTTTTTCATCAAATCTTCTACTTCAGCTAACTTCACAAAAACCTCCCACAATCGTTCCGACGTTTTCTCCCAAGACCGCTCGGCGGATGTTACCCGGTACCGAGAGGTCAAATACTATGATAGGGATATTATTGTCTTTGCACAGGGCGATCGCGGTACTATCCATCACCCGTAAATCGTGCGTTAAAACATGGCCATAAGTTAGGCTGTTATATCGTTTCGCATTCGGGTTCAGATGAGGGTCACTATCATAAATCCCATCGACTTTGGTGGCCTTAAAAATCACCTCGGCATTGATTTCTGCGGCTCTTAGGGCAGCGGTAGTATCCGTGGTAAAGAAGGGATTTCCCGACCCGGCCCCAAAAATAACCACCCGTTTTTTTTCTAGGTGGCGAATAGCACGGCGACGAATATAGGGTTCGGCAACTTCCTGCATGGCGATCGCGGTTTGCACCCGAGTCGGGATGCCCATGCGTTCGAGAGAATCCTGCAACGTCATGGCATTCATCACCGTAGCGATCATGCCGATATAATCAGCAGTCGCCCGATCCATGCCAGCGGCTGCGCCTTTAACTCCGCGAAAAATGTTACCGCCACCGACAACGACTGCCACTTCTACGCCATTGGCAATTACATCGGCCAACTGTTGAGCGATTTGCTCAACCACCATTGGATCGATGCCGTAATTCAGGTCGCCCATCAATGCTTCGCCACTCAGCTTTAGTAAGACTCGCTGGTACACTGTCCCCATCAGCTCACTCTTTTCCCAACTGTATTTGCCTCCCCCATAAGATAGCAGGATGTCGGCATTTTTCCACGCATTCCATCAGAAATCATCCCCGGGTTCTCTGGGGACTCGCTGAAATGCCTGGGATAGAAGGGTCTATTTTTGGGTTTCGGGTTGATGGCCCTTGGCCGGTAATGGCCGTTGGGGGCAGTCAGGGTTTAGGATTCTTTCTGATGCCATTTGAGGGAACCGCCGATTGCCTCTGTGGACTCTATGGCGATGGGTTCCCCGGATAGCAAGGATGCGATCGCCTCTCTCAAGTAGGCAACCTCCACGTCCTCCGGGCAGTCGGGACAATCATCAATCCCGCCTCGATAGCGCAGAATTCCTTCCCCATCCAGCAAAAACACCTCGGGGGTCTTGTTTGCCCCAAAGCAATGGGCTACATCCTGGGTGGCATCCCGCAGATAGGGAAAATTTAGGCCCCTTTCCTGGGCGAAGGACTTCATCTGTTCAAAGCTGTCTTCAGGATATTGGCTGGCATCGTTGGAGTTAATGCCAATCAGGGTAAAGCCTTGGCCGTTAAAATCCGTCTGGATCTGTTTGAGGCGATCGAGATAGGATTGGACATCAGGACAGTGATTGCTTAAGAAAATTACGCCCACTGCGCGATACTGTTCCAAATACCGGGCTAAGTGGTGAACGCGATCGTCTATTCCCGGCAATTCAAAATCCGGGGCATGGCTTCCGATAGCAGTCCCTATCATTTCCATAAAACTGAGTTCTCTGTGGTATGGACTGAGCAATTCAACAATAGCGAGCGCTTAATCGGGTCGTAGCATCTTCCCGACAAGTTGGGATTTCAGGCTTGCTCTACCCTTAGTTTATGCACTTTAAGAGCCCGTCGTAAATTCCCGAGTCCAAAATTTGAGGCTTCCAAGGGCGGGAAAAAATTGTAACATTATGTTAAGTTCACCCCTTAATTTTGGATTCGGACCTCAAAATTCAGGGGCGATCGGCCTGATTCCCTCTCTCCCCCAGTCATGACTCTGATTCCTTCCCACCCTTCACCCCCCTCCAACAGCGCCGCCTTGCCCTTTCAAACCTGGACCTGGCGAGGATTTCCGATATGCTACCAACAGCAAGGAGACTCAGGACCGGCAGTGGTGCTGGTCCACGGATTTGGAGCCTCCTGCGGCCACTGGCGCAAAAATATTCCGGATTTAGCGACGGGTTGTCGAGTCTATGCCATTGACTTGATTGGGTTTGGCTACTCGGCTAAACCAACTCCTGGGGAGGCGATCGCCTACACCTTTGAAACCTGGGGAGAACAACTCGCCGATTTCTGCCGGGAAATCGTCGGGGGTCCCGCCTTCTTCGTGGGGAATTCCATTGGCTGTATTGCCATCATGCAAGCTGCCGTGGATCATCCCGAACTCGCCCAGGGCATTGTGGCGATTAACTGTTCCCTGCGCCTACTGCACGATCGCAAACGGTCCCTGAAACCCTGGTATCAACGAGTTGGCCCACCCATTGCACAAAAGATATTATCTGTCAAGTGGGTCGCTCAATTCTTTTTCAAACAATTAGCCACCCCGAAAACAGTCCGCTCCATTTTATTGCAAGCCTACCGCAAAGCAGATGCCGTCACCGATGAACTGGTCGAGATTATTCTCGGACCCTCCCGGGATGCCGGTGCCGTGGATGTGTTTGTCGCCTTTACCCGCTATTCCCAAGGCCCCTTACCGGAAGACTTGCTGCCCATTTTACCTTGCCCCGCCCTCCTCCTCTGGGGCAGCGAAGACCCCTGGGAACCCCTCACCCTGGGGCAAGAATTTGCCAAAATTCCCACCGTAGACCAATTTATTCCCTTACCGGGATTGGGTCATTGTCCCCAAGATGAAGCCCCCGAAGTCGTCAATCCCATTGTGTTGGAGTGGATATTAAAGAAACAAGGGGAATCCAAGGGTTTGGTGTAGGGTTTGCAGAAGTCTCTTGTCATTAAAATTTAGATTTGCCATCAATAAATTGGGGGGATTATTTTTAGTAAAATCTCCCCAATTTTTCCTATAAAATGCGGGTATGTTTCGAGATTAAATCAGCAGCTCGTTGTAAGGCATCGCGGCGATTTTCTATGAGGTGAATGCAGGAAAAGCGCTCAAGGTTGAGTTTGCCGAGGCGTCGCCGGGGTTGTCCGGGAGAGACGACCACAAACACCTGGCGATCGCATTGTTCTGAATCGATCAGCATCGCTTCGATCGCCAAAGCTGCGGTTACCCCCATCGTCGGGACTTCGCTCAAATCCAAGACTAAAGCCTGATAATTTTTGAGAATGCTAATCCGACGGGAAAATGTTTTTGCTGCACCGAAACTCAGGGGTCCGCCTAATTGAAACAGTAAAATATCCCCTTGGCATTGAGTCAGTAATTCGTGTTCTTCCTCACTTAACCCCATTGCGAAATTGGGGTCACTGACTGCCCTGATGCGATCGCTCTGAACATCCGTGAGGCGCTTAATTGTCAGCAGATTGGCAATAAATACCCCCACCACCACGGCGGTTACCAAATCCACAAACACCGTGAGGATCAAGACCAAAGACATCAGTCCCGTCGCCCGAGGAGAGAGACTGGGTGCACGGCGGATAAAGCTCCAATCAATGATATCCATGCCAACTTTTAACAACAATCCCGCGAGGACCGCATGGGGAATCACCGTGGTAATCGGACCCGCCCCCAAGGTAATGATGAGCAACACTCCAGCATGAATAATCCCGGAGAGAGGTGTGCGACCCCCCGCTTGGACATTGGTCACCGTCCGCATCGTGGCCCCTGCCCCAGGTAATCCGCCAAAGAGTCCACAGAAACAGTTGCCAATCCCCTGTCCAATCAGTTCTTTATCCGAGTCGTGATGAATTTGGGTAATGTTGTCCGCGACGAGGGAGGTGAGAAGGGAGTCAATGGAACCCAGAATCCCCAGGATTAACCCATAGCGTATCATTATTCTGACTTCGCTCAGGGTAAAGGTGGGCATTTTGATTTCGGGTAATCCACTGGGAATGACTCCGATGCGAGGGAGATCGCCATTGCTGATCCACAGGACCGAAACCCCAGTTGCGATCGCCAATGCCAGCAGAGGGGCCGGCAAAATTCGGTTCAGTCGCGGGGGGGCCAACATCACGATCGCCAGGGTTAGGAGTCCTAATCCTAAAGCGTAGAAGTTCGGTTGCATCAGATTACTGGGCAGTTGTTGCATGATTCCCCACACCGTACCCCCGCCTTGATAGCCCAGCAGAGGTGGCAGTTGCAGCAAAATCACAATCACCCCAATCCCCGACATAAATCCAGAAATGACCGTGTAGGACATCAGGGTGAGGTACTGTCCTAGTTTCAGGACCCCAAAGAGAATTTGAAACAGTCCCCCGATGATGACCACGGTAAATGCCATTGCTAACCCTGTATCCGGGTTACGCCCCACCAAGGAGGCAATCACGGTGGTGATAATCACCGTCATCGGTCCTGTAGGTCCAGAAACTTGGGCCGGGGTCCCGCCAAAGAGGGCGGCAAAGAAACCGAGGATAATTGCGCCATAGAGTCCAGCAATGGCCCCAGCACCGGAGGCGACTCCAAAAGCTAACGCGAGGGGCAGAGCAACGATCGCGGCAGTAA
This sequence comes from uncultured cyanobacterium, assembly GCA_963821735.1. Classification (GTDB taxonomy): domain Bacteria; phylum Cyanobacteriota; class Cyanobacteriia; order Cyanobacteriales; family Laspinemataceae; genus Laspinema. The sequence continues at coordinate 282,979 of CAWGFK010000055.1, read as the reverse complement.
CACCGCCAAATAGGTCCCCACGTAGATTATCAATCCCAATCTTATTCAGTAACTGCATCGGTTTGGCAAGAAGGTTGCAAGCGGTATGTTTGGTTTACGGTTCAATCATTTCCCTGGAATGCTTGTGTCGTTTATTCTCCTCAATTTTGCCCTAGGGCAAGCGTCCTAAAATCTGATTACTCTAGGTCTTTTTACCCGAGGACATTTTGTTCTCTCCGTTCACTTTAGCTGGTTTTTTCTCTCAAAGCCGTTCTAAAAATCAAGATTCGTTGATGTTTACTTAGAGGGGATTCGCGATGGCGATCGCACCCCGGTTTCTTTCCCCCCTCAACTCTCTGCTTGCGGATCAGCGTTAGTACCTATTTCTGATAAACTGGTTCGTTCACATCGGAGTCCCAATTGCAGTCATGAGCGAGTTCGTTTACACCTATCCCAGTTTATTTCCCGGTACCTTACTCAAGCGGTATAAACGCTTTTTAGCCGATATCAAACTGGATACCGGCGAAGAAATTACAGTCCATTGTGCGAATCCGGGTAAAATGTTAGGGTTATCCGCCCCGGGAAGTCGGGTAATGGTGTCTTTAAGTAACAATATCAAGCGGAAGCTACCCTATAGTTTGGAATTAGTGGCAGCGGAAGAAAATCCGACCACTTGGGTGGGGGTGAATACCAGTTTACCGAATCAAGTGATTAAATTAGCATTGGCAGAGCGACTGTTTCCGGGATTGGGTGCGTATGAAACCATCAAACCGGAAGTGGTTTATGGACGCGATCGCAAAAGTCGAGTCGATTTTTTTCTCACTGGCACCGAGGGAACGACACCGATTTATCTGGAGGTAAAAAATGTCACTTGGGCCAGGGAGAAAAAGCCTTATTTCCCGATGCCGTTACCACCCGAGGACACAAGCATTTGTTAGAGTTAGTAGATGTGATGGAGACTCACTCAGCAAGGGCAGTCGCCCTATTTTTTATCAGTCGCGGAGATTGTGAGATTTTTGGTCCGGGAGATACAGCAGATCCGCTCTATGGTAAGTTATTACGGGAAGCGGTTGCTAAAGGGTTGGAAATTTTGCCCTGTCGGTTTGAGTTAAGTCCAAAAGGGGTGAGGTTTTTGGGTTTAGCTGAGGTAGAGTTTTAGGAAGGGGGAGATACTTACAAAACTATTAACTGCACCTCCGGTCCCCTCCCCTTGGCAAGGGGAGGGTTAGGGTGGGGTTCCCCCATGAAAGGTTAGGGGAGGTACTCACAAAAGTAGTTTTTTTATGTTTAACTGCACCTCCGGTCCCGCTCGCCCTTGGCCAAGGGCGCTTAAGGGGACCGGAGGTGAGCTTCAATGTGAGATTAATTTCCCTGGAGGACTAAGGATTATGTAGTCAACGCCGGAACTCTCACATCTAGGCGAGTGCGCCAGCTTGATAGGTGAGATAAAGACCGATCGCGATATTTGCCGTAGCGTTCCGGTTTGCTCTTGATTTTCTGCGGAAACGGCGGCAAAATCCCAAAATTGGGCGGCATGGGTTGGAAGTGTTTGGGAGACGCGGAACTGATGAAGGAAAACAATGCGCCCATCATGGTTGTATAAGGCATCCACACGGGTTTTAATCCTTGTGCTAACCGGGCGGCATTGGTTCCGGCTAACCAGCCTCCGGCAGTGGCAGCGGTATAACCTTCGGTGCCGGTGAGTTGTCCCGCAGCTAGGAGGGTCGATCGCCCTTTAAACTGTAAGGTGCGGTCCAACAATTGGGGAGAATTAATAAAGGTATTCCGGTGCATGACTCCCATGCGGACAAATTCGGCATTTTCTAATCCCGGAATTAATTGAAAGACTCGCTTTTGTTCTCCCCACCGTAAATTGGTTTGAAATCCAACCATGTTCCAAAGTTGTCCGGCTTTGTCTTCTTGGCGCAATTGCACCACGGCATAAGGTCGAGTTTCGCTGCGGGGGTCACTTAATCCCACGGGTTTTACCGGACCATACCGCATGGTATCTTCTCCCCGTTTTGCCATCTCTTCAATGGGTAAACAGGCTTCAAAAAATTTCGAGGTTTCTCGGTCAAATTCTTTTAATTCCGCTTGTTCGGCTTTGCACAATTCCTGCCAAAAATGCAGGTATTGTTCTTTGTTCATGGGACAATTGATATAGTCGGCATCCCCTTTGTCATACCGGGAGGCGCGGAAGGCGATATCCAAATTGATGGAGTCACCGACAACGATGGGACTGGCGGCATCAAAAAAGCTCATGTATTCCATGCCAGTGAAGCGCTGCAAGTCGGTGGCGAGGGCGGGGGTGGTGAGGGGTCCGGTGGTGAGGACGACGATGCCATCTTGGGGAATTGCCGGGGCTTCTTCGCGACGGAGGTCGATTAAGGGGTGATTGGCAAGGGTTTCGGTGAGTTCATGGCTGAAGACGCCGCGATCGACGGCGAGGGCACCACCGGCAGGGACTTGATGGCGATCGGCGGTGCCGATGACGAGGGACCCGAGTTGGCGCAGTTCTTCATGCAGTAATCCGGCAGCCCGATCGCTGGCTTTGGCCCCAAAGGAGTTGCTGCAAACCAATTCGGCAAATTCCCCAGTATGATGGGCGGGGGTCATTTGCACGGGTCGCATTTCATAGAGGACGACGGGGACCCCAGCGCGGGCGATTTGCCACGCCGCTTCGGTGCCTGCAAGTCCGGCACCAATGACTGTAACGGGTTGTTTGTCGTTGATAAACACGCTGAAAACTCCTGAGATTGGGGAATAGGGCGATCGCTCGCATGAGCAAGGGGAAATGAGGCTAGGTTTTGGGATGCGGGGGTATCCTCCCGTCTGAGACCAAATTGGGTTGTTCTTTACTCTTCAGCCTGCGGAGGCAGGCTTCGTCCGTGTAGCCCCACCCTTCAGGGTGTGGGTTTTTACAGACCTTTAAATTATATTTAACCACTGGGTGATCAGTCTCGGTGCCGGTAAAACGATCGCCAATAACAGGGCGATCGCCAGTAAGCCTAGGATATCCCGGCGATTATCCAGTTCGCTGACATCATTCAAGGCGGGAGAATCTACAACTGGCATCAAGAATAACAGCAGCGCCCAAATAATCCATAATCGCTGCATCCAAGCGATTCCCAAAAATGCAATTCGGGTGATTTGTCCAATGCGGACGGCGTTCACCTGCCCAAACATGGCATGAATAATATGTCCCCCATCCAATTGACCCACGGGAATCAGGTTTAAGGCAGTGGCGATTAAGCCAATATACCCGGCAACGGCAACGGGATGTAAGTTAATGGCACTGGTGAGGGTGAGTTGCGACCCGAGGGCAAGTTTACTCAAAAGGGTAAGAATAAGGGAACTTTTCGGGTCTAGGGCGGTGATTTGGAACATTCCGGGGTTCTCTGGGAGGGGGACGATGGTGGAATGAACTAATCCCCACCACAATAGGGGTAGGGTGACTACAAATCCAGCCAGGGGACCGGCAATACTGATATCAAACAAGACTTTCCGATTCGGCATGGGCGATCGAATTTGGACGAACGCCCCGAAGGTGCCTAACAAAAAGGGGACGGGAATAAAATAAGGCAGGGTTGTCTTGATTTTATAAAAAACTGCGGCCAGATAGTGCCCCGATTCATGAATACCGAGGATGAGCATCAGGGCGACGGCGTAGGGTAGTCCCTGGAGTAATAAACTGGGGTTGGATTGGACCTCCTCCAGAGAAAAGCCTGCCAGTACCGTCCCGAATAAGGTGGTGGTAAAGAGGGTAATCGCGGCTAGAGAGAGGGCGATTAGGGGTTTGTTTAAGTCCTCGGTGGAGGCGGTTTGTTCGGGATTGGGAACGAGGATAAAAAAGGGTTGACCTTTGAAATCTTCCTGAAAAATAATTAAGAAGCGATCGCCGAATTTATCTTCGATTTTGGCACGAATTTTTTGATAGGCGGAATCCGGGGGCGATCGCAACTGACCCCGACAGATTACCGCTTGCGGACGGTAATCAATCTGATGCAGGGCGTAAACCGTCCAATCAAAACAATCCCGCAGTTCCTGCTCTTCTCCATCATTCAAGGCGCGTAATTCCTGGAGACTAGCGGGAGGAACCGGACGAGATACCGCTTTGATTCCGGCAGATTCCCGGGCTGGAGTAACGCCAGGGTCCTGTTCTAATGAGGAGCGAATATCCCGGCGACCCCAGAAAAACAGTATCCAGTAAATCAGGGGCGACACCACAAAGGAACCAAGGGCGACTTCAGTGGGTAAGGGACTGTCTTCGCCATGAATGACAAACCAAGCCATCCACAGAAATGCGGGGGCCATTAATGCCAACCACAACACCCAAACCGGAGTGCGCGTCAGGTGTGCCACACGCTGCCGCAAAATAATGTATGTAATAAATCCTAGAAGCAGTAACCAGAGAATCATGCTATGCCCAAACAACCACGGGCTGTCCTTGATAATATTTTTGCCTTCTCTCCCAATCGAGAGACTTTAGGCGCGACAGCTTATCTTATTGTAGAAAACAACGCCAATATCCTGGTAGATTGTCCCCCCTGGGATGAATCGACGGAGGAATTCCTGACTCAGCAAGGGGGCGTGCAGTGGCTATTTTTGACCCATCGCGGCGGAATTTCCAAGGTTAAGGACATTCAAAAGGCAACGGGCTGTAAAGTGGTGATTCAAGAGTGGGAAGCCTATTTACTGCCAGAATTGACGGTGCAGACGTTTGAGAAAGATTGCACCCTGAGTCCCGATTGTCAGGGAATTTGGACCCCCGGTCATTCCCCTGGGTCCTCCTGTTTATATTATGGGGGTCACGGTGGGGTGTTATTTGTGGGGCGGCTTATGCTTCCCAATGCTCAGGGAGAACCGATGCCTTTGCGAACCTCTAAAACGTTTCACTGGACCCGGCAAATTCAGTCCGTTAAGGCGCTGCAAGAGCGATTTACACCGGAGAGCTTGCACTATATCTGTCCCGGGGCGAGTACGGGCTTTTTGCGGGGGAAACGGGTGATTGACTCGGCTTATGACCATCTGGCGGCGATCGATGTTGAGGGATTGCGGGAGTTGGAACCTGTTTTATAAAGGTTGTTCTCGTGTCATGGCTCCGCCGTGACACGGGCAATCAGCAGCTCTGCCGCCTGTATTGGGGGCGGGAGCAGGAGGCAGAGCCTCCATAAGCGCGTGACTCGCTTAAGCCAAGTCACGAGGATAGGATAGGGGTCACGAGGCGGGGGGTTAGAGTGGGACACAATTCTTGCTAAAATGCAACCCAATAGTGCGTGTCCTTGAATTTGGTAAAAATCATGTCCGTTGCAACTCCTTACTCGAACGCGCCTGATGTCTCAACCGAAGATTATTTAGTCGTCGGTTTGGCAACTTGTTTTCTGAAGCAAGATGGGGAAGTCCATCAGGTCAAAATTGTAGAACCGATTCCTTCGGCAGCTTTAGAAGCGATTCTTAAGGGAATTCCTACCTCCTATGAAATGGCTTGTGCCACAACTCTGGGTACAGTTTTGGAGGGTGAACAGCCGAAACTGTTACCGGAATTTCCCGCTGATGCTCAATTCTGTGATGATTTTATAGAACGGGCGATTTCGACGGTTCGCACCTATCAACATCGTCCTGAAGCTTGCGAGGCGATCGCGATCGGCGTAACTTATCGCGAATTGAACTATTCCGTGGAGCGCAAGCGGGTTCTGAATTCCGATAATATTGTTCGCGCTGAAGATAACGTCAAGCAACATGAGTACACTCATAAGGTTTTGTAATTCGTCAGCATTGAAGCGGGGGGGAGTGCGGCTTTAACCCGATGACTTTCCCTAACCGGATATTTATCAAAAATGAGGAATGAATCATTGTTTTATGAGTGATAGTTCATTCCTCATTTTTATGACCTGTTTGACTGGGGTCATCAGCCTGTTCTCATTAGGGAGAAAATTTTAACGATGAGTGAAAATAAACCGCTTTCTTTAGGAGAACAAAATTATCAAGACTTTGCGGAACGCTATGCAGCAGCAATTGAAACTAAACCGCATAATGCCTATTATGAACGTCCTGCCACCCTGTCTTTATTACCCAATGTAGCAGGATTGCGCGTTTTAGATGCGGGATGTGGTCCGGGAATTTACACCCAATGGTTGCTCGATCGCGGTGCAGTGGTGGTGGCTTGTGATGTAACGCCGAAAATGGTGGAAATTACAAGGCAACGAGTGGGAAATTCTGCTGAGGTATATTGTGCAGATTTGGACCACCCCCTGGCTTTTGCTGGGGATGGCGAGTTTGATTTAGTGGTTTGTCCCTTGGTTTTGGACTATCTGTTAGACTGGTTTCCTGTATTCCAAGAGTTTTTTAGGGTTTTAAAAGCCGGGGGCATTTTAGTGTTTTCTTGTGGTAATCCTACCGCAGATTTTAGCTATAGTCAACAGCAAAAGGGAGAGTTGGCTAATTATTTTGAAGTGGAAGATTTTGTAATGGAATGGCGATTGTTTGGTAAGCCTTACCCGATTATTAAATCCTATCGCCGACCCTTACAAGCGATTTTAAATCCATTAATTCAGGCGGGGTTTATGTTGGATAAAGTTCTGGAACCCCAGCCCACTGAATCTTTTCAAGTCGCGGATGCTGAGGGATATGAATATTTGATGCGATCGCCCGGTTTTATCTGTGTTCGTTCCCGTAAACCGGGATAGGTTTTGGAGTGAAAATCAGAAAAATTGTTTTGAATGGGGTCAGAAATCTCATAAAATCAGAATCAGGTGATGCTGGATTGACTGGAGGGAAACATGGAACTGATGACGGAACGAATTGAATCAATTAAGGCGGGGGCAATTGGGGGATTTTCCGTGGCAGTTGCTTGGGGAGTGACAAGTTTGGGGAATCAGTTGATGTTATCCTCTGGGGTTGAGAGTTGGGGGATTTTTCCTGAATGGCAGCGGTTGTGGTTGAGTGGCGCAAGTGCCGGAGTGGCGGGTTTTTTGTTTGGGGTGACTTATCGTTATATTATCCGGGATGATGTGAATCCTCATTTAAAATCTGGGGCGGTATTTGCGTTTGGATTGGTACGCGGATTGGCTCAAGTTGAGGTGGGATTAAGTAATCCGAATACTCTGGTTCCGGTGGCGGTGATGGCAAGTGAAAGTATTTTAATGTTTGCGGTGGCAAGGGTTCTATTAGATGCAGCGATCGCCCGTCATTGGGTTAAGCCGTTTTCTAGTTTTTAATCCTCGGGAGGTGGCGATCGCCACCTCCCGAGAAATCGAGGGATTAGGTTGGAATAATCTCATCTCCAGTGAGTTGTAAATGAGGAAGCAAAGGAGAATTTAAGGGATGCCATCAATGATAGTGTTGCTCATGACAGGAGTCTTCTATTAATTAAAAAATTGTAACCGTGGGCTGTTTAGGGTTCCCGATAAATGGGATACCTCCTAATCCTCAAAAATCTCCAATCCCATATTCAGAAATATTTAAAAGGGCATATTCTTCTACTTTCGGGCATAGTCATCTTGCCAGTTGGCGCTGATTACTTCTACGACTAGCTGACGGGTAGTACCATTAAAAATGATGAAGTTTTTCTGCAAAAACGGTTCTTGATTGAGTTAAGTTTTATCCCAAACAATCACATCAGAACGTAAGACTGTTGCTTCGGCATTTAGGGGTTTGAGTAAGCAATTTTTGGGGATTAACCAGTTGAGGCGATCGCGAATGATTTTTACATAAATTCTTCCGGCAATATTTCAGGCTCCCTCTTCATGAGGACCCGTGGGTTTCATGTCTCTAAGTTCTCCATCCATCAGTTCATAGCGGGTATTTTCCCCCTATAGAACGATAGATAATACCCAATCCGAGTATGAAAAGTCATTTTTATGGAGTAGCCCGCGCAGGAGAGGCTCTGTCCGTATAGCTCCAGGCTTGAGCCTGTGGGTTTTTATAGACCTTTGAGAACCGGATTCCGTATAAATTGCTCAAATCCCTCATTCCCCCAAAATAAAACCATGACCAACCCCCAACAAATCTACCTCGATCGCCCACCCATCTACAAAAGCGCAAATCACCTCATTTGCCGATATGTGGGGGACTGGCCTGCTCCATTCTACCTGTCCAGTCGAACCGGCCAGCGTCTGGTTGTTTGCACCAGAGGACGGTATGGGGCAGGTCAAATCAGGAATAGGAGTTGCGTGGGTACTACTCTTCTAGCAATGTGAGCTAATCAATCCACATTTCGGGGGGAGTTGTTGCTGGCACATAAGTCGTGGACGGACTGTAACTGGCCAGGTTAAACCACCCCACCGCCAGGAGGAGACCAAACCCACAGCCCAACAAAAAAGTCCAGGCGTGAGATGAATCGAACACGCAGAGTAGGCGGCGATCGCCGCTATATACCTGCACTAGCCAGCCTTCGCTGGTGTTGTCAAATTTGCTCCGCAGTTTAGTTGAATCAAAATTGTTCATGATGTCCGCTCCATGCTGATCGAATGTGTGTGGCCGTGGCGGGCAAGTGCCCGCCGCTACTGAAACACCTGTTGTGAAATTCACCTGTGAATGGAGAGTGTCTCAAGGAGAGAGACTGGGTCGCTCAAACCTGACATTAGATGTCGAACAGAAGACAGACATCTATGCTTTCGCCTTGAACGATATTTTTAAGTTTATCTTGCAAGACTTACGCAATCTGTAACATTAACCCTTAAATGTAGAGGCAATTCGTTTTCTCTCCTCTACATTTAGGGTAGATTCTCAAACTCTGCGTAAGTCCTGTCTCAGATGTCATTACAATACCGAGATTCCCAGTGCTTGAACAGCTTCTTGCCAAAATGAGAATTGCTGGGGTTTTGAATCAGAACGTATGCGCGTGCAGTACCTCCATCACATCACAGATATAGGCGATGCCGGAATAATCGTCGAAAAACTGCCCTGCGACCTCATCCGAAATCTTCACGGCCATATCCCGATTGGGGGTGAGTACCTCGAACTTTACATTCGTGAAGACGTCGCCAACGGTGGGTTGTCCCGACGAGCGCACGCCGCGACTGCCTTTACCGCCCGCAGCCACCACCGTATAGCCGGTAGCACCGGCTTCCTCGATGATCGCGGCGACCTTTTTCAGCAGCACCTTTTCCGTGACGATGACGAGCTTGCTAGCTTTCTGGGCCATTATGGGTTACCTCTTGATGCTTTGTGTTAGGACAATTCAAGGCAAGACTCTATGGTTTTGCTTTGAACCATATTTTTAAGTTTATGCCAAAGAGCGGCGAATACACTACCCTCTATTGAGAAAGATTGACTCAGATTAGCGGAAGCATTTTATAAAAAACTCTTATCCTTGTGGCGCTATGACAACCAGGTGACCTAGGTAAAAGCAGACAAGGGCCTTAAATCTTGCAACTCCAAGCGCTCTAGGATCAATGTTTCCTGCTTGCTGCTCAAGGCGTTGGCAGCCGTACAGTCTTTTGTCCCCATGAGCAACAGCAGCGAATCAACAGTGTGAGCCGTTTCTGGTGGCAACTCTGCGGGTTCTTCACACCCACCATTCGTTCAAGGTCTTTATAGAGGCATAGGTCACAGCAGCCGACTCTGGAGACAAATCAAGGACGCCCAAACCGAGAGCAATTGGCAGTGCTATCCAACGCTATTTGGAAGGTGCAGTCATAGAAGGTCCTTAACTTAATAACAAGGTATAGAGAAAATTCTATGATTCCCATTTGCATTAACCATAGATATAGGGGCTTCCTGAAACCAAAAGAAAAGCTTATGATTTGAATTTGAAATTACTTGGCAGATCCATGTAAATCGATCGCAAATTTGTGGAGATTTAAGGATAGACTTAAGCACATAGCGATTCGGGTCTTAATAGAGCTTGATCTATAGGAGGTCCTGCGTCCCAGCGACACCTTTCGGCCCCGTTCAGAGAGCAGCCACCTTTGAACACCCTATCGACAGGTATTTGCTTAACACCTGTGCGGTAGGGATGAAGCAGTTCATCCCTACTTGCCTCAACTTAACGCTTACTGATCAGAATCATCACTCCTCGTTAGAGGAAGCGCAAGGAGGTATTCATGGCAAATTTCTCTCCCAGGACTCGTCGGAACTTTCTGTACACCGCAGAGGCTTTGTACGAACCCATTGCGGGTGAACTATGGCCGCAACCCACCATTGCCCATGAATCACTACTGATCAGCCCGATCAGTTGCGATCGCTGAGATCGCAACCTGATCTTCCAGCACAAGACCCACCGGGATGCAGATGCATTTGCCTGCGGTCCTGACCCTTAAATATCTGAATCAAGGAGGAATTACAACATGGAATTTTTGGTCGAGTTTTTTACGAAATTCGGGGCACAGTTGCAGTCCCCAACACTCGGCTTTCTAATTGGTGGTATCATCATTGCCGCCCTCGGTAGCAAACTGGAAATTCCAGATGCGATCTATAAGTTCATCGTCTTCATGCTGCTCATCAAAGTCGGGCTTTTGGGCGGCATTGCGATCCGCAATTCCAATCTGGCGGAGATGCTGTTGCCTGCGCTATTCGCCGTGGTAACGGGGATACTTATTGTGTTCATCGCAAGCTACACGTTAGCCAAGCTGCCGAGCATCAGAACCGTGGATGCCCTTGCGACCGGGGGCTTGTTTGGTGCAGTGAGTGGCTCTACCCTCGCCGCTGGCATCACGGTACTAGACGCGCAAGGCATCGAATACGAGGCCTGGGCTGGCGCACTCTATCCCTTCATGGACATCCCAGCGCTCGTGACTGCGATCGTCCTAGCCAGCATTTATACCAGCAAAAAGCGCGCTACCGCAGACGAGAATCTCAGCAAGCAGGAGTATCTCAGCAAGCAGGAATATCTCAGCAAGCAGTCCGTTGCCGCAGGTGAGTATCCCAGCAAGCCGGAGTATCCCACTACCCGGCAGGAGTATCGCAGCCAGCAGCGCATTACCGCAAGCGGGTATCCCAGCAAGCAGAGCGATCGGGTCAAAATATGGCCCATCGTCAAGGAAAGCCTTGAGGGTTCCGCCCTATCTGCACTGTTACTCGGCCTCGCTCTAGGCATCCTGACCCGGCCAGAAAGTGTCGTTGAAAGCTTCTACGAGCCCCTCTTCCGGGGTCTGCTTTCGATCCTGATGCTGGTCATGGGTATGGAGGCTTGGTCACGGATTAACGAGCTGCGTAAGGTGGCCCAGTGGTACGCCGTCTATGCCTTGTTCGCACCGCTGCTGCATGGGTTTATCGCCTTCGGTCTCGGCATGATTGCCCACTACGCCACGGGGTTCACCCCTGGCGGCGTCGCTCTACTCGCCATCATCGCCGCCTCCAGTTCTGATATCTCGGGGCCGCCTACTTTACGAGCCGGTATCCCTTCGGCCAATCCCTCGGCCTACATCGGCGCGTCCACAGCCATCGGCACGCCGGTTGCGATCGCCTTGGGAATACCCCTTTTCGTCGGGCTCGCCCAGGCGATGATGGGCGGCTGATTCCAGACGGGTCACGGTCAGCCGGTGTTCCCTTACTCCGGCGACCAACCCGGCAGCTTTGTCAAGGTCATAAATTTAATAAAGGTCACTAGCTATCAAGGCTTTCATTGGCCGAGGAGGTAGCCAGAGTGGATCGCTCAACTGTTCACTCATTATCTGGCTCCTAGGGTTCCTAGATGGGATCAGGCGATCGCCCTCTCGTGGAGAACTGGGAGCCAATCAACTGGAACGTTATACACAAATCAAGGCAATGGGGACTGAGAATCTCTGTATTTTCAATCAGACGATAATTCTTGACACCCCGGCAGTAAGCAAAGCTATGCCGCAGGCTGATCGCATCATAAGTCAAGCAATCGTATAGTCCTACAGTGCAACCTTTAAAGCACTTTTTCTCGCTCAAGGGTTTCTCTTCTTGAACCCTGGCCTAAATCGGTTTGCGCTATTTTGTCGTGCGGAATGTGGGCCGTAAGCCATGCCTGCTTGCTTTGCATCTTGCGCGCTAGGAACATCCAGTTTAAATGCTTCTTTTAGCTTACTACATTATCCTTCCCTGTATCATGCAAAATTTGTTGAATTTGAACCAGGGGAGCATTGACAATTTTGATAGAAGCGGGAATCATTTCTTCACAAATAGATTCATTCGGTTCGGTCTGAACTAAGATAGAAAGTTGAGAAGATTTGGTTTGAGCGGCTGCTGACAGGAGGCGGACCGACTCTAGGAGAGATTCTCCAGGTTTTTGGACTCGGATTAAAATAGGTTTATTTTGGAATTGTTGTTTGAGTATGGCATCAATCCCCTTATTGCGATGAACTGGAATAGCATCTAATCCTTGCAATAAAGCTAAGGCTTCTTTGTCTGCTGTTAAGTAAGATTTTCGGCCTTTTTGTAGCAAAGTTGAAGCAGTTTTGATGGGAGTGAGAAGCCGTTTTTGGGTCAATTCAATAGCATCCTCGGAAATATCTATTCCGATTCCGTGACGGCCCAAAAGTTTTGCGGCGACTAACGTTGTGCCGCTGCCGCAAAAGGGGTCAAGGATTAAGTCTCCCGGATTGGTGGCAATTTCGATGATGCGTTCCAGCAGGAGAATTGGTTTTTGGGTGGGATAACCGACCCGTTCTTTTGCTTTAGGATTGAGGTAGGGAATATCCCAGACATCGGATAAGGGAACGCCTTTTTTGCTATCATTGAGGATGACTTTCCCCTGTTCATCCCGAGCGTACACGGCTTTACCCTGTGGATTGCGCGATCGCCTCTGCAAGATTTGGTCTACATTGGTCGATTCAGAATAATCGGTATAGCGGGTATTAAAGGTAAATAAATCGGATTTTGAATAAAAATAAATGGTTTGATGGGCGGGTAATAATCCTTTTTGAGAATTAGACCAGCGTTTGTAATACCAAATAATCTCAGACCGAAACTGGTCTGGTCCAAATACTTCATTTAACAGGGAACGAATTATGTAATTGGCATTGGCATCACAATGGAAAAAAATACTCCCGGAGGAGTTGAGAACGCGATGCAAGTGAACTAATCGCTGATAGAGGAATTCAGCATATTTTTTATGGCAACCCCATAAATCATCAAAGGAAAATTCTTTACTGCCATCTCGGGTTTTGAGTTTATGGGTTTTTTCGGTAAAAAATGGCGGGTCCAGATAAATGGCATCAACGGATTCATCTTGAATTTGTTCTAAAACTTTGAGACAATCGCCTTTTAAGAATTTCATGGGTATGCTGTGGCGCTCAAGGCTTTAGCAATTGAGGCGGTAATTTTAAAGGCTCCAATTTTTAATGAATTAGACCAGTTGTGAGAGAGTGGGAGTATCTGATGAGTATTAGGGAGGAAGATGCTCCCACTCCTATGCTTTCTGGTGCAATTCATTTAAAATTGCTACATCTAAAACGGAATTTCATCCTCTGGATCATCAACGGGTGGCTGTTGATAAGAGGTTCTTGCTGGGGGTGGAGAGACTCTGGATGCGGGGGTTGGTTCCGAGGGGATGGGGGTATGTGCGGCAGGCGATCGCCCTTTGTCCGTTGCAGCAGGGGCGGTGGATCTGCGGGATTCTAAGGCTACCACATTGGTTGTGGGAGTTGCCTTACCCGCAGATGATGCACCCTCAGTTTGTTCCCCTAAACTGTGGATGCGTTGTGCGACTAATTCAGCCCGTTTTTCCTTAAATCCTTCGGGACGTTCCACGGTATTCATGCTTAATCGCCCTTCAATCACCACCCGATCGCCTACGCGATAGTTACTGTGAAGTTCTTGAGCAAAATTTCCCCATCCAATCACCTTTAAATGAGCCGGTGGATCACTCTCCCGATAACTGGGAAACTCCACTAACATTTCCGCGATCGCTAAATTGTCACTGGTATAGCGCAATTGCGGTTCTTGAATGATTTGTGCCATTAAAATGCAATTATTCATAATCTCTGTTGTGTTAACTAGAACTTAATCAGACGAAATATCTAACAGCAAATCGAATCTCATTTTGACAGGATTCATCGCTCTTAATTTTACTCTTGGTTTCTCCTCCTTTAATCCATTATATCGGTCTGTGGAGTCCCTGTCCTATCTACCCCGGGGATTCTCCCGAGGCAGAGGTGAGGCGATCGCCAGAAAAAGACGCCCTTATGGGCGTCTCCTAAAATACCATGAAACCCGTCGCCGCCTTAATTATCCGCGCTCATACTCATATCGCCGCCTTCCTGTTCCTGAACAAAATCCTGAACATACTTGCGATACTGCATCAACGAGGCATCCACCCACTCGCGATCGGTACTATTGGCGAAAATATGGACCATCGGTTCACCCGCATCGGGCAGAATCAATACCCAACTATCATCATGAGGGTGTTCAAAAATTTTCACCCCATCGATTAACTCCAAATTATCCGCCGGGTGCGTTTCTACCAAATGACGCATCAACGCCCCCTTCACCGTCCAAGGACAGCGTACCGTCAGAGTTTTATGACAAACTCGCGGAACCTCCGAACGAACCTGTCCCAGGGATTGTTCCTGTACCGTCAGCATCTCAATCGCTTTGGCAATACAGAACATCGCATCAAATCCCGGATGCAGTTCCGGGAAAATAAAGCCCATATCTCCACTGCCGCCTAACACCACATTGGGATTCGTATGGCAAGCTTCCATTAACGCCGTAGGATTCGCCTTGGTGCGAATCACCTTGCCATCATGACGACGAGCAATATGTTCCACTGCCGAGGATGCATGAACCGGCACAACCACCGTACTGCGGGGATTCGTGGTCAAAATCATGTGCACCATCACCGCCGTTAACAACTCCCCTCGGATGGGACTGCCGCTTTCATCGACTAAAATCAACAATTCCCCGTTTGCCGAGACTTGTGCGCCAAAGTTCGCATGGAGGGCCTCCACCACCTGGCCGAGTTGCAGGAGTAAATTCTCCCGTTCTTCGTTGACAGGTGCCATCTGACTCAAACTGGCATTCAAAACCACCGCATCAGACCCAAATTTGGCTAAAAGCTGCGGTAACACCGCCCCGGATACGGCGTAAGCGTAATCGATGACCAGTTTGGAGTTACTATATCGAATCGCTTCTACATTCAGGTGTTTTTCAAACCCGGTACTGTACAAATCCAGCACTTGACTCGGGTACGCCATATTGCCAATTTCTTGAATCTGGGCGCGCCGAAAATCTTCCTTAAAGTACGCCCCTTCGATTTTCTTCTCCCGCGCCTTAGAGATATTGATACCTTTGTTGTCAAAGAACTCAATCAGCAATGAATCCGGGCGTTCTGGGTGCAAGCGGACATGAAGTCCACCCTCCACGGAGAGGGTCGGGACAATATAGCGGGCGACGGGTATCGCTGTTGCTTCCAAGTTTTGGACATTGGTGCCGACGGACATCAATCCGGCAATTAAGGACCGGGAAACCATGCGGGAGATGCTGCGTTGGTCTCGCGATACGGTAATGCTGGCACCGGGTTGGAGGGTGGACCCATAAGCTGCCCCTAATTTCACGGCAAATTCCGGGGTGATATCAATATTGGCTAGTCCGGAGACCCCTCGCTGGGCGAAGAGATTCCGCTGGGCCGCTTGACCCCAAATTAAATTAATATTGAGGGTGGCACCGGATTCAATTTTTTTGCTGGGCCAGACGCGCACTCCCGGACTGATTTGGGCTTCTTCTCCGACGGTGGAGAGGGACCCGACGACGGCCCCTTCTAGGACATGAGCACGGCGGTCCACTCGGACGCCACGACCGGCGACACAGGCTCGTAAATGGGCTTCATCGCCGATGATTGCGCCGTTCCAGACGATGGGTCGTTTGAGGTCAGCATCGGACCCGATGGTGACGTTATCGCCGAAGACGGTGCCGGATTCGAGTTTAGCCCTGGCCCCGATGCGGCAGTTATCGCCAATGACGACGGGGGTTTCGATTTTGGCGCTGGGGTCGATAAAGGTGTTTTGACCGATCCACAATCCGGGCGATCGCAATTCGTAAGCAAAGTCTAGTTTGACTTTTTCCAAAAGGCCATCATATTGCGATTCTCGATAGGCGTCTAAGTGGCCGACATCACACCAATACCCTTCGGCGACATAGCCATACATGGGGTCGCCTTTTTTCAGCATCAGGGGAAATAAATCTTTGGAAAAGTCGCTTTCTTGATTGGCGGGTAAATAATCTAGGACCTCGGGTTCTAGGATATAGATGCCGGTGTTGACCGTATCCGAAAAAATTTCACTGGTTGAGGGTTTTTCTAAAAATCGCTGAATTCGCAGTTGCTCATCGGTAATGACGACCCCAAATTCTACGGGGTTGGGAACTCGGGTCAATACTAAGGTGGCTTTTGATCCTTTTTCTTTATGGAATTTAATCGCTGCGGT
The DNA here is from genome assembly GCA_963821735.1 of uncultured cyanobacterium. Lineage (GTDB taxonomy): Bacteria > Cyanobacteriota > Cyanobacteriia > Cyanobacteriales > Laspinemataceae > Laspinema. The sequence continues at coordinate 266,669 of CAWGFK010000055.1, read as the reverse complement.
GAGGTCAAAGTCGGTGATGCTGTCGCCGCTAATCACCAAAAAGGTCTCATCCAGAAGTTCGGCAATATTTTTGACGCATCCAGCGGTTCCTAGGGGTTGATCCTCTTCCACGGCATAAGTCATTTGAACCCCAAATTCGTTGCCGTCTTGGAAGTAATCTCGCATGACGTCCGGCAGATAATGCAGGGTGGCAATAATTTCGGTGATGTGATGCCGTCTGAGGAGATTGACGATGTGTTCGGCGATGGGTCGATTTAAAATGGGGACCATCGGTTTGGGTAAGTCGCAGGTTAGGGGTCTGAGCCTGGTTCCCGAACCGCCTGCCATGAGCACTGCTCGCATAATTCCTCCTTGATCGTTTTTATTTTATGGGGCAGTTGCATCATTACTGTTCAGAATGTGCAACCATTTGTCGTACTCTAGTATCCTATGCCACTCTTAAAGCTTGAGAGCTTCAGGAGCGATCGCCTTGAGTTCTATAAATCTCCAGAACCTGTGCGGGAGGGGGTGGGGTTGCCCTCGGTTTCGCGCTGTTGATTGGGTTTTCATGCTTGTCGTGGGCGGCTTTCTGTTTGCGGTACAGATTTAATCGTTGTGCAAAGGGTACTGCCCTGTCTCCATCCTCCAGATAGATGTTGGGATCCCATCGTATGAATCTGGGGCGATCGCCTTTTCTATCCCACGCCAGAGATTCCTCCAAATTTCCCCCGAGGGCGGATCCTCGGCTGGGTCTTTTTTTCTTCCTAATCCCTTCCGATGACTCCTGGGGAGGGGATTCATCTCAATGCTTCTTTCCATGACTCGACAAGCGCTATTGTTAACGGCAGATGGATAGTTGAGGGAGCCAGCAAAAATTTTCTCTTCTCCCTAAATGGCGATCGCTCCTCTTGATACTCTTTCTCACCGATACCACAAAACGCGCTCTAACTCTGCCACTGAGATCACAAACCGCCCGAAATTAACCGGATTTTACTTCCGCTATGTCGCAACTGCCTCTAAACTCGGGTCACACTGATTTCATGCCACCGCTCGGAGTAGCATCATAAGAGTGCGATCGATTAACCTTATAAATAGAAGCGGTTCATCTCGCCGCTCTTGAAAATTTCTCTCCAGGTAACCGAGAGGTCTAGGGGCCTTTGGGGGGCCTGGAATCCAACATTGACGCTTAGAGGACTAAAGACGATGATGCAGTTAGTGGGTTTTGCCTTCCTGGTTCTGTATGCTGCCGGAGGTTGGAAGTTCTGGAAGGGTTTTAGACGGACCAATTTTACCGAGGGTCGTCTGTATTTAACCCTCTTGTGGCCCGTTTTGGTGGTTAATAAGTCTTATCGTAAGAATTTTACCAAGGCCCTCAAGGGTCGCTAATCTCGCACCGACTCCCGATTTGAGCGGGTAAAATAATTCAGGCCAATCCTAGGGATAAGGGTTCATGTCTAAAGCTTCAAATAGTAGTCCACCAGATGCCGATTTCTTAGGGTCCGACCCTTGGCAAAGTCGGCTTTCTCCTGTAGCATCTCGCTTTAATCAGGAGTATCGGGGGGACCCGATTGAACTCCCGCCCGAGGTGGAGTCGATGCCAATTTTCCAAGATCGCGTTTCGGGTACGTTACAAGCGTCCCAAGTTTCTCCCTTCTGGGAGATTGCTAAACCTAAAAAAAATCAGCGCTGTCTGGATATTGGCTGTGGGGTCAGTTTCTTGGTCTATCCTTGGCGAGATTGGGGGGCTTATTTTTATGGTCAAGAGATCAGTACCGTTGCGCGAGATGCCCTCAATTCTCGGGGCCCGCAATTGAATTCTAAGTTGTTTAAAGGGGTCTGTTTAGGACCCGCCCATCGTCTAAGTTATGGAGAAGATGCTTTCGATTTGGCGATCGCCACTGGGTTTAGTTGCTATTATCCGTTAGCCTATTGGACTGATGTCCTCGCAGAAGTCAAACGGGTTTTAAAACCAGACGGTTCTTTTGTGTTTGATGTGGTCAACCCTGAAGCACCTCTCGCGGAAAATTGGGGAATTTTAGAAATGTATCTCGGCACTGAGGTATTTTTAGAACCCCTCACGGAATGGGAAAAACTGATTAAAGCATCCGGCTGTAAAGTTGTGAAGCGATCAGAAGGAAAGCTCTTTTCTATGTATAAGGTTAAATTTGAATAGCCGAAACTCACACCCGGTCCGGTGCAGATACAAAGCCTGCCCCATCGGGCTACCCTGCAAAATCAGATGTTATGATCCCGTCTGATTTTCATCGGCTCCCTCTATACTTTTTCCGGCCCCGATTTATGACGGTAACTCCCTCGATTTGGCTAATTGGCGGGACCAGTGAAAGCCGGGAATTAGCTGAAATTCTGGCTTTAAATCACCTCCCCTGTACGATTTCGGTCACCACGGAATCGGCGCGATCGCTCTATCCATCTACTCCCCTGTTGCAGGTATGGGTCGGTCAGCTAGAGGGCGATTCCCTTCAAAATTTTCTCACTTCACACCAAGTTACTGCTATCCTAGACGCCTCTCACCCTTATGCTACCGCAATCTCACAACTAGCAATTAGAGCGGCTCAACAGTATAAATTGCCATACTTGCGCTATGAGCGAAAATCAGTAGAAAGCTCACATCTTGCCAATGAGGAAGCCATTAAACATGACAAAATTTTGAGCTTGCCCAGCTTTGAAACCTTAATCGAGGGAGAGTATTTAGCCGGTGAGCGCGTATTCCTGACCACAGGTTATCGCACATTACATTTGTTTCAACCCTGGCAGGAGCGATCGCTGATGTATGCGCGGATCCTTCCAGCAGTCACCTCCCTAGAAGCGGCCCTCGCTGCCGGATTCACCCCCGATCGCCTCATCGGGATCCGCCCCCCAATTTCCCTAGAATTAGAACGAGCACTCTGGCAACATTGGGAAATTACCCTAGTCGTCAGCAAAGCATCAGGAACCCCAGGGGGAGAACCCATCAAACGCCAACTAGCAACAGAACTAGGGGTCAAACTCATCCTCATCGATCGCCCCCCAGTCGCCTATCCCCACCAAACCGATGACTTATCTACTGCTGTCACCTTTTGTCGTACCCAATTGTGCGATCGTCTGGGTAATCCCTCTCTACCTCCCAACTAAACTCGTCTCCTCCTGTTCGTAGTAACGCCTTCAGGCGTTCTCTTCAGTTCGTAGTAACGACTTCAGTCGTTTCCGGGTCCAAAAATTCAGAAAAAATCCCCGTTTGTAGTAACGACTTCAGTTGTTTCCGGGTCCAAAACCCGCAGGGTTGTCCCCATGAACCCAGAAAACTGGGCGATCGCGCAACTTTGGAACGACTGAAGGCGTTACTACGAACACCGGAGAACGACTGAAGTCGTTACTACGAACGGGTGAAGAGAACGTGAAGTCGTTGCTTTACCCAGAACTGAGGATATTGATGCCACAACCAGAGAGAAAGTAAGGGAGAATGAGAACAGACGCGAGCCTTGTCGCAGTTAATCAAGATTTGAGCAGATTATGGCTAGAGTTCTTATTGAAAACGTTTACAAAAGTTATGGCGATCGCCGGGAAAAACCGACGCCAGTCCCACCAGATGAGATCGGGGGGACCGATCACACCTCCACCCCGGGGTTAAAACCGGCCCAGATTTTACGGCGGATTAACCTCACCGTGGAAGATGGGGAGTTTATGGTCCTGGTGGGACCGTCAGGATGTGGCAAAAGTACGCTGTTACGCTTGATTGCGGGATTGGAAGAATTAACTGCTGGGAATATTTGGGTGGGCGATCGCCTCCTCAATGACCTCCCCCCCAAGGACCGCGATATCGCGATGGTTTTTCAAAACTACGCCCTCTATCCCCATCTTAAGGTTTATGACAATATTGCTTTTGGGTTGCGGCGAACTCTGGTGATGAATGAGGCAACATCTGAGGGAACGGAGGTTAAAGAGGATGCCGCCTCGGTTCCCAATTGGGCGGAAGATGCCTTAGTTTCGATGACGCGGAATCTCCCGAAATACCTGCGCTATCTTTCGCCAAAAGAACGGGAAGTGGATCAGCGAGTCCGAACCGTGGCGGGGTTACTGCAAATCGAAGCATTACTCGATCGCCTGCCGAAACAACTTTCTGGGGGTCAAAAGCAACGGGTGGCCCTGGGACGGGCAATGGCGCGCAATCCCCAGGTGTTTTTAATGGATGAACCCCTGTCTAATTTAGATGCTAAATTGCGGGCGGAAACGCGCAGTCAAATTGTTAAGTTGCAGCGACAGTTAGAGACGACGACAATTTATGTCACCCATGATCAAACCGAAGCGATGACGATGGGCGATCGCATTGCGGTGATGAATGCTGGGCAAATTCAACAGATTGCTGCCCCACTGGAACTGTATCACCGACCGGCGAATTTGTTTGTCGCTGAATTTATCGGATCCCCGCCCATGAACTTTATTCCGGTGCAGTTTAAGGCCCCTTTATCTATCACCCATGACTCGTTTCGGTTTACTTTGCCGGAATATTGGGGGACGGCGTTACAAGGGTATGACGGGCGATCGCTAATTTTAGGAATTCGGCCCGAACATCTGAGTGTGAGTCCGGCAGCGACTAAAAATATGAAGGTGAAGGTGGATTTAGTTGAGGCGTTGGGTTCGGAGACCTATATTGTGGGTACACTGCCCGGTCATGACCTCCCTAAACCGATTCAGGCGCGAATTGAACCGGATTGGATGGTGCATCCGGGGGAGGAGATTTGGTTGGCGATCGCCCTCGAAAAAATTCACCTGTTTGATATGGAAACGGGACGGGCAATTTTTGCCAGCGATCGTTAAAGGTAGATTCTGGGGGTGATGGCAGACTGATCGCCCCTGCCCTAGGGCTAATTCACAAAGTTGTCACTTTGGCAAATAATTGTTACAATTTTTAATGAAAGCGAAACAAACCGTTATAAATTGGAGTTTAATCTCATGATAGAACCACAACCGCGCAATCGATGGAATTGGGGATTTACGCCGAGTGCAGAAAACTGGAACGGTCGTTTAGCGATGATCGGGTTTATTTCTGCGGTACTCCTTGAACTCACCACAGGTCAAGGTGTTCTGCACTTTTTAGGCATCATGTAAGCCGGTTAAGAACCCATGATTTGACCGGGTATGACAAAATATCGGGGAGTTCCGACGGGAACCCCCGATTTTGTTTTGGGGCCGATGACCGGATGACCAACAGCCAATGACCAATGGACCAATGGACCGATGACCAATGACCGTTAAATATCTGATGTTAGCCTGATCGTGCGATCGCAATAGGGAGTAGCAGAATCAGAGACGCGATCTATCTAGGATCACGATCTCAGGATCACTATCTAGGATCACGCCTCCCAGATTCAGTATATTTGCCTAGCGGATGTACTCTTTCAGAATGCTATTGCGATTGGGATGACGCAACTTCCGCAAGGCTTTCGCCTCTATTTGACGAATCCGTTCGCGGGTCACATTAAAGATTTGACCAATTTCTTCTAACGTTTTCATCCGGCCATCATCTAACCCATACCGGAGGCGCAAAACATCCCGTTCCCGAGGACTCAGGGTATCCAAAACGCTTTCGAGGTCTTCGCGCAATAGATTTTTCGAGACTTGATCTTCTGGGGTTTCCCCATCGGACTCAATAAAATCGCCCAATCGGGAATCTTCTTCCTTACCAATCGGGGTTTCTAAAGAAATGGGTAACTGAGCAGATTTAGCAATAAATCTTAACTTTTCGATGGTCATTTCCATCCGAGTTGCAATTTCTTCTTCCGTAGGTTTGCGCCCCATTTCTTGGGATAGAAGTTTGGTGGTTTTTTTAATCCGAGAGATCGTTTCATACAGATGAACCGGAAGACGAATAGTCCGGGATTGATCGGCGATCGCCCGGGTAATTGCCTGCCGAATCCACCAAGTGGCGTAGGTGGAGAATTTATAACCCTTTTCGTGATCAAACTTTTCGGCAGCCCGGATTAAACCCAGACTTCCTTCTTGAATTAAATCTTGGAACGAAAGTCCCCGATTCATGTATTTTTTAGCGATCGACACCACCAGACGGAGGTTAGACTGGACCATTTTATCTTTCGCCCGTCTACCGCAATGAAGTCGATGGCGAAATTGACCCACGCTCATATTCACTGCATCGGCCCACTCCGCATCGTAGGGTTCGCGATGTAAGTGATCGCACAGTTGTTCGCGAATTCGCTCTAATTCCAGCAAGTCGGCAATTTTGCGAGCGAGTTCAATTTCTTCATCTGCACGCAACAGTCTAATGCGACCGATTTCTTGCAAATAAAGCCGAATAGAGTCTTCCGTATAATGCTTCTTCTTAGGTTGCGCCCGACGACGAGTGGATCGAGCCTTGGTCGCTTTCGGGTCATCGTCGTCTGAGACCGCCTCTAAAAATTCATCCTCATCAATGGATATGAGAGGTTCGTCATCAGTCTCAATTAATATTTCTAAATCATGCTGAGATTGACCGATGGATTTGATATCGGTGTTCTCAATAGGTGCCAGTACGTTATTAGCCTGGGTCATGCCGCGTTCCTCATGCTCTATCACGAAACAATCAACTAACAAATTTGTGTGATTGGGGGATGTGCTAACACCCTAGCCCATCACTGAGTTTTACGAACCTTTGACCTGTCAAAAGCGGATCATTACGCAACTGCCTTGGACTCCAAATCAAGAGACGATTGGCTCCGGCGAGAGATCGCCTGTCGGTGATGATGGTCACCACGCGCCCCATTTTTTCTCTTCAGGAGATCAACGGATCCGATGGCTAGTCACGAAACGCCTCACGCAACTGCTGCTGATCAGGAAAGGGGGTTCGATACATCACTTACTAAACACACCTTCAGGGCTATTTAGAAGTGGAAATCAATCAAGATTCTCTACGGTCCTGATAAGACCTTCCCGATTGTAGCCTTTTTCACAAAAATTGCACCTTGGTTTTCATTGTCGTTTGTTTCTGGGGTTCTCATGCCCCGAAATCAGGGGTATCCCGATCTCGCTGCGGGTTGACATGATAACCTTGATCTAGGCACTTTAACAAGGTTCGTCTTGTTTTAGAAGGCATCATGACTGAATCCCTATTCTCTTATTCTCGGTGAACGATTGCCATCCCCTGCGACGGTTGTACTCATCTTCATTCCCGGGATGTTTTCCCTGATGACTTCCAAATAATCTAAAAACTGTCACTGCACCCATTTTTACTTGATTTCCTTAAATTTACTCACATCCAAAGACTTGGCCGGTACTCAATCAGGCGGTCCTTCAGCATTCATGAGTGGTCAGATTCGGTCAGACCCGGTTTCTCCATCACCCCCTAGTTGCTTGAAATTGTAGCAAACGGTTCAGTCATTGGCGACTATTTTGAATGAAACGAGTCACAAAATCCATCTCTCCATCAAATCTGGATGCAATCGATGACTCAGAGGCAATCTCCTCTCAAATTATCTGGTCTGGGATGGAGTGTTTTGCTTAAGCTAGATCCCCTCCCTACAGCCAATTGATTGGGCATAGTTTTGAGTTTTTGCTTCACGCTTGCCACTGATGATTGTTGAGAAGAAGTTGGACCCCTCCTCTGGCGATTGGATTTGAATGGGTTTCGACAGGAAATGACACAGGCATTTGTGGGAGTACCCCCGAACAGATCTGACACCAACCGCATCAGAGGACACTTCGTTTTTCCCCCTTTGGGGAGTTGTGTTTACAGTGCCTCATGAAATCAGTTTTCGGGTGCAACCCCTGCCTTGTCCCAAGGTAGGACAATTATAATCTAGCTGCCCGTTTTTTTTCAGAGGACCAACAGTGAACCCCACGGAAGGTCGGTTATGCTTCTCCATCTCAACGGGGGTTGAAATTGCTCTGATTGCGTTTTCAACTCCAATCGTTCCAGCTTACAGACCCCCCGCAAGCGGTTGTTATGGGTTTTCGTTCCATAATGACCCGGTTCAATGACGGTACTTTACTGAGTTATTCTAATCAATCAACCAGAAAGTTGACAGGTTAGAGATGAATCTTAAATTAACATTCCCCCATTTGCGAACGGATCGACATCAGTGTTTTTTTTGTCGAGATCGGGATTGCTGTTATTTTCATTCTCATTCTGACACATCTGGCTCTGTTGGCTTTGATACAGAAAGGGTTTCTTGAACTTCCACAGAATAGATCGATGACTCAATCCTTTTTTTGTGGCACTGATTAAGCTCACGATCGCGATCGTCTCTTGACTTCAGTGCTGATCCGGCTTTTCCCTGGGACATTGATCGTCGTGAAGGAACCCATTATCCCGAGATCAACGCCGGTTGCCAACCCTTGTGTTAAATTTTGTGAAAGTTGTCGCTTCCTATCAGGTTTACCCAGGCTAGAGTGGGCTACAGGACTGCCATAGGCGATCAATTGTAACGAAATGATAACCCTCTCGCAATAACTCGGGAATTAATTCCTCGACGATCGCCGCCACGTCCTCCCCCCCATGCCATCCATCATGCAAAACAATATGGGACCCGTTCTGAACCTGCCTCAGAATGCGGTCCACCACCACTGATACCCCGGGTCTCCACCAGTCCTCCACCACCACACTCCACATCACTGGACGATAGTTCCACTGCTGCAAATGGCGCAAGATCCCCGGGGTAAACAACCCGTTTGGGGGTCGCACGTCTCGGATCTGGGTTTTGACCTGTTCGATTTCCAAGTCACAGGCGTGAGCGATCGCCACTTGATTTTTCTCTAAACTCTCCTGTAGTTGAGTCGGACTCAGGCGCGGAAATGACCGATGCTCATATCCATGCAACCCAATCCAATGTCCCCGTTCATACACCGCTTTGGCAACCGAGGGCGATCGCTCCACGCAAACCCCCAGCCAAAAAAAGCTGGCGATGATCCCGTAACGGTCTAACACCTTCAGTAACTGGGGTGTGTATTCCGCATGGGGTCCATCATCAAAGGTCAAGGCGATCGCCGGTTCCGTATTCTTTCCCGACCACAGACACTTCGGAAAGCTCGGTTGGAGAATTCTATAAACCAACGGATATAAGGGCGCAAATCTCATGAGCACTTCTTGATTATTCTTTATCAAATTTAACCTTTTAGGCGATTTTTATCCCCAGTCAGCCTAAAACAATTTCCGCTCATAAATAGCCCCCTCTGCGGCCCAGAAAACCAAAACTAGAAAATCCGCTCTTTTACCCTATAATGATAAAAGTTTTTTAATGATTGTGTAAAGAAACTGTCAAGATTGTTTAAAGATGATCGCTCCTCAGCCCTAACCTGCCGCACCGGAATCCAGGGGTCCCCGGCCAAAAATTTACTTTTTCTGGCATTCCTTAATGTAATGACCCGTAACCCGATTCTCTAAAAAATCAGGGATTGAGTTAGGCAAAACCACCTAAACTCAACCCCTCACCGAACCCCTACCTCAAGCGCTCAACCCTGTTCAAGAAATCTCTTGTAACAAATCCCCTGGATTGAACCCTGGGGACACCTCCCCGAGAAAACTGACGGCGCTGCGATCGCTCGGTTGATGATCCACAGACATTCCCAACACTTGCACCGGAGCATCCGTTGCCACATTGACCCCATTCACCGATGCTCGTTGACGCCGATTGCGCTGCTTTTGAGCATATTCCACCTGCTTGGTTTGGGCGATCGCATAAGCCGGAGTATCCCGAGGAATCTGTTTGAGAATCTCGATCGCTCCCTTAAAATCCTGCTTTCGCGCCCGTTGATAGGCTTCCTGTAACAGTGAATTCCCCTTAATCCGCTGCTTTTCGCGATATTCTCTAATCTTCTCTTGCACCTTGGCATAAGTCGGCGTCCCCGAGGGAATCTTTTCGAGCAACTGAATCGCCTTAGCAAAATCTTTGGCGATCGCCGCTTGGTAAGCTTCGGTTACTAACTGATGCGCTTCGGCTTCGAGGCGGATTCGATAACTTTCTTCATACTCGGGAATTTTAGAAACCGCTTCCTCATAAGCCGGAGTCCCCGGGGGAATCTTCCTGAGTAATTCTAAGGTCGCCTTAAAATCTCTTTCTCCCCCCTTGGCATAAGCAGCTTCCAACCATTCCGGCGTTTGCGGTGCAACTTGCACCGTCGCTTCCTCCACCCAAGGAGTAATTTTATCCTGCCAATAGGCAATCTCAGGAATTGGGGCGGCAGCTTGGATCACTTCGACCCACTGCTGTTCCTGATAGGCTTTTTCTACGATGGGAAATTGGCTCTGAGCTTTTTCCCAGTCTACTCGCCAACGGTCGAGGTTCGTGCGAGCTTCACCATAAGCCTCACTAAAGTTGGGAATCGACTCCGCCAGGGCGATCGCAGTGTCATACTCCCCGGCATGATATTCTATAGTCGCCTGGGTTAAAACTTTCAGCCCATCATCGGCGGTGGAAAAAGAGAACAGCGAAGTTAAACCCCCTGTAATCACCAGGGAATTCACCGCAAACCCACCCCACATTCCCAGAAGCAGAATATTAGAACCCTTAACACGACTCCCCTTTTTCGAGGGGATCGGTTGGGGTGGGAGTGAGGATTGAGCAACGACGGAATCTGGCGTCCCATTCATTTCAGTAGACGAAATAGATTCCATTTCTAAGGGTTGATTAGGAACCGTTATCGCTTCAGGCGATGGGTCAATAGGGGAGATAGGGGAGATGGGGGAGATGGGGGAGATGGGGGAGATGGGGGAGACTCTATCCATCGCATCACTCTGTTCCATCGGATTGGGTGTTGCGCTAGAGGTTGGGGTTACGGGAATTTGAGCTGCGATCGCAACTTCTATCTCTGGGATGGCGATAGTGTCCTGAGTTTCTTCTCTTGTCTCAGGGGTGGGTATGGATTGAATTTCTATCGGGTAGAGATTGATGGGATGAGACTCAGAAAACTGGAGAAGTTGCAATTCATTCAGAGCTTCGGTGGCAGACTGGTAACGATGTTTGCAGTGATAGCGCACCATTTTGCTTAACAGAGCAACCAACGCCGAACCCACTGGCGCGATCGCATCTGAATGCCAATCAATTTCTCCCGTGTGGGAGTTCACTTCTAAGTCTGCCGGATGCAGTCCCGTTAAGGCTTGAATTGCAAGTAAGCCCAAGGCATATATATCACTGTTGGGACGGGAGTTTCCCGTGAGTTGTTCCGGGGGTAAATAGCCAAAGGTGGCGATCGGCAAGGCGATCGAAGCTTGTCTATATCCCGGAATATTTTCGTCTCGAATCCGTTGGACACTGGCAAAGTCTACGAGGGCGAATTTTCCATCATCGGCGCGTTTAATTAATTTATCCGGGGCGATATTGCCATGAATAAACCCGTTTTGATGGATGAAATGAAGAAGAGATAAGCCTTCTTTGAGAAACTCCAAACAAGCACTTTCACTCCATCGTTTGGTACAGCGTTTGCCGATGGGTAGCAGGTGACGGAGTTTAACCCCTTCAATCCATTCCTGAACTAAATAAGAGGAATCTGCTTCGGTGAAACAGTGCAACAGTCGGGGAATGCAGTCGTGATTTCCCAGTTGTTTCAGAGTTTTAGCTTCAATCCCAAATAAGTGTTGCGCTGATTTGAGACAATGAGGATTGGGGGTAGCTAGATTAAGCTGCTTGATGAAACATCTAGGATGGTCTGGGTTTTTTGTATCTTTAGCAATGTAGGTGTTGCCGACCCCATCGGCATTTAAAACTTTAACAATTTGATAGCGATCGGCTAATAAGGTTTCTAATATGGGCATTGACGCGACTCTCTGCATAGAAAGAATTTCCACCTTGACCTTGAGTTTCACAGAGGTTTAGAATCAACCCGATCGCTTGGTTAGAGGCCCCAACAATCTCTCCAACTCTCTGGCATCGAATCGTTGTAGCTGTTCGCTTGACCCTGTGGGCGAGTCGAATCGAGTCAGGTTCGATTGGATGCCATCGGTCCGTTGGGCGATCGCGCTATGCCTTCGATGGGGGATGCACCACTCATCAGCAGTAAAACTACTCACTGCTGAGACCGGGGTTTCTAGCCAAACTAGGAGCTTATTCAGGTATCAGTGCAAACAATGTTCAGCTTTCGGCTTTCTCTATCAGGAATATTGCCCATTATTTTTGAATGACCCGAATTTTCTTCCATTAACCGGGTTTTGATCATCGGGGTATCCTATATAACATTAATTTCAACCCGGCCTGAACCCGAGAACTGGGCAAAAGGTCAGACTCCGCCTTAGTTTGGCCGAAAGCTCCTTCCTCCGCAAATCGGGGGATTTCTCCCAATTTTTTGCCCGTTTAACTCGTATTTAGTGATTACAATAGTCGGCAAAATTTTCAGGTATTTTCAATGTTTAAAATCTTCTTGTAATCTCTGCGTAAAACTTTATAACTCATTCAAAAAATGAATTGATTTTCATGAAAATTTCCGCTTGACTTTACCCAAATTTCATCTGGGTCTCAAATCCCACCCTAGTCCAGAGGGTATCCAGACTCAAGAAAAACTTTCCGATGAGAAACGGGGTTTTGACCCCAAAATTTGGATAGATATTCATCAGGTATGCATAGAACCCCCGGTTCTGGGATGAACCCACCGATGCTGTAAAACACCAAAAAAACCAGGTTGTCCGGATAACCCGTATTTAGCGTGAAAGATATTAAATGCTAAGTAAACTTTTCCAAACTTGTGAGTATAAATGTAGCAATGACCAATCCGTGAGCTTTCGTGGGACCTCTAACCATTTCCAGTTTTGTCTTAAATTACTGGTTTGGCAAGGTTTTTAAAACTGGCTATCCGTTCAATTCAGAATTCATTAAAATCCGTATTTCAGCCTTTAATCGATAAGATAATAGGCTGATTTAACGCTTTCAATTGCGTCACACAAAGCAAACAAAGTATTAAAAATAATTATTTTAAATAAACTTTTGATGCTTAATTTACCCTGTTTATTTATTTTAAGGTTAAAATATCATGGCTATATTTGTTTTTTCCGTCTTGTTTATTCTGTTCACGATTGAAGTTTTAAATCCCAAGAAATCCAAGAAAAAATCTAATTTACCTGACTCTAAACCTTGCTGTCACCCGAATATCCAAGACCGAAAACCCAACTTAGAAGGCAATCATCCTAAAACGACAAACAAACCTTCAGCAGGAACCCATCCTTCTAAATCCCGTGGATAGAAGAGTCGCAAATCAAGCAATGGCAAACCCGTCCTTCTCTTGCTTCGGGTCAGGACATCCTTGAGTTGTGAGGTTTGTCATCGTAGATCCCATAACACAGCCGTTGGGTGGTAAGTTGTGGGATTGTTTTTTAATTAAGAATTTAAGACTGTGGCTAAATCCGATAATTAAACCGAGGGATTGGGGGAATCTTCATCGGTTCGTTCCCCCAAAATTGAGTAAATAACTGTCTCCTGCTGTTTACCGCGCAGGTGAATTTCAGTCACTTGAACCCCTTGATAGCGATCGCAAACGTAGAGATAAGTTTCTTCAGTGACCAACAGGTGATAGAGATTATGAGCAACAATCTCTTTATTCAGGGGTTCTACTCGTGCCGCCACATTCACCGTATCCCCGATCGCCGAATAATTCGCCCGTTGTTTGCCACCGACACTCCCTGCAATCAGCGGACCTGTATGAATCCCCATCCCGACTTGAATCAACGGTTTTCCTTCTGCTTTCATCCGTTGATTGAGTTGTTTCAGCCTCCCATCCATTGCCAAACAAGCAGCGATCGCATTCCTGGCATCCGCCTGAATCTCCTCGGGAGTTTGGCGAGGAAAAGGCAGACCAAACACCGCCATAATGGCATCCCCAATATATTTATCAATCACTCCCCCATGCTCCATAATACATTCAGACATCGCATCCAAATAATCATTGAGCCAGGAGAGTAACTCCCGAGGAGGTAAACTTTCAGAGATGGTGGTAAAACTCCGAATATCCATGAATAAAACCGTCGCAATCAATTCTTGAGGCGGTAAATCCCCCTGGTCAAAAATTTCATCCCGACGGTCCCAAACTAACCGAGCCATTTCGGGAGAAATTTGTTTGGCAAAAAGCTGCATAAGCTGTTGTTTTTCGTAGCGATCGCGCAGTTGGACGATGATTCCCGCTAACAGCATGGTGCCGATGGGTGCAGCAACGGGAATCCACCAATTTCCCCAAGTAAAAGCAGCTAAAGCAATAGCCAACCAAGCCAGAGGAAACCCCAATGCTGCTGCAATCTGGAGTTGTGCCAATCCGAAGCGCATCAGAGCGCGATCGCTCCACAGCCAACTCATGGATAAACTAATCCCAATTAAAATCAACCCCGTTATGACGGGGGGAAGCTGTTTTAAAAACCGTCCCTCTAACCCATTATCCAAAATTGCTGCATGGACATAGACCCCGGTAATCGGCTGAAGGGGCGAAATTTTGCGGTCAATGCCGGTGGCGACAAACCCAACTAAGACCAGTTGATTCTCAAAAGCATCTGGAGGAACGCGACCCTCGACCACATCCACGAATGAATAAGTCGGGACTTGTTGAATTCTTCCCGGCCAATTAATCCAGACATTTTGAAAGTCAAACTCTGGATAAGGCTTAACAATGGCCTGGGGTGGAATTTGATTGAATAATGTCTCAGGATTTTGATGTTCCGAAACTTGCAGCAGGGCTAAACTCAAGGTCGGTATTCCACTAAACCAAACTGTTCCTTGACGGCTGATGCCATCACTATCTGGTTCATGAAGAATATGACCGATCGCCGCTGCTGCATCCTTTAAAACGGGTAAGGGTTCTTCTTCGGGACCGGCACTGGCGAGAATCGTTTTGCCATTGGCTTGAATGGCGCGAGCAAAGGATTCATCTTGAGGACTCGGGTCCAGAAACAGAATATCAAACCCAATGGCGCTCGGGGAAGAAGAGTTAAGAGCATTTAGCAGTTCGACATAGCGATCGCGAGACCAGGGGAACTGTCCGTAATCCTGTAAACTCTTGCCATCAATGGCAATCACCGTAATTCGGGGATTCCATTTGAGTTCGGGACGAAGATTAAACAGCACCCCATACCCCAACCGTTCTAGGGGTTGCCATGCACCCCCTAGCCCCATTGTCAAGGAAATTACCGCCGCGATCGCGCCGGGGAACAAAGGATGATGAGTTTTCCAATAACCTTGTAGCCACTGTCGAAATCCCACAAAATGCCCTAAAAACTCCATAGAACGGAATCCAGATTTGAGGAATTCGGATGATTTATTGAACCGGAATCGAATAGACTCGTTCTCGCACTGCCGGTCCGCGCACGACAAACCGGAGTCGTCGGGAGACGGGTCTGGGTATCAACAGGGAAAAACTGCCATCGGGATTGGTAGCAACAGGTTCACCGTTGAGCAACAAGATATCTGGACTATCAATTTTACCGTTAATCAGAACTCGACTGGAACCCCGGGGTTGGGTGACGAGCAATTCAAATTTGGAGTCGGCAGGAATGGGTTGGGGCGCAGTGGGAGCCAAACCGGGGGCGATCACCGTAAATTGACCGTTACCGAGTAGGACTTCTTGTCCGAGGGCACTGGCGCTGACGCTGCCATCAATGGTCCGGACTCCGGTTTGACCGTTGGGTCCGACATCGACGCCAAAGGAGGTCCCGCGCACTCCGGCGACTCCGGTGGGGGTCCGGACTCTGAAGGGGGAATCGCCGGTGCGGTCCTGGGTTAACAGGGGGTTTTCTAGGGAGAAGGGGAGGGTCTTCATGGCGATCTCTGTTCCTTCAAGTTCGCTTACCAAATCACGGGTTAACCGTCCCAGAGAAAATCTGACTTGTCCCTGACGTACAAAAAGCTCGACATTACCATCGGCAAGGCTTTCGATCTCAAATTCGCTGATTTCATCTACTTCTAGGCTGCCCCGAAAGTTGTCAAATCGCAAACGAGCGCTGGAGTTCTCTCCGGCGACCCAGATGCCAGTTGCCGGTTGGAAACAGTCCCCAATTTCAATGGGACGGCCTTCAAAGGTGACGTTCCCTCGGAGGGATTCTACTCTCATCCCTCCGTCGCAACTGCCGGTCGCCTGTGCTAATAAGTCGGCGCTTAGAGTCTCCTGATCTTGGGAAAATAGGGGGACGGGGCGACTTTCCCCAGGGTTTAAGTTTAAGGATTCGGAGATGCCTTCGCCGAGGGCTTCTAGGGCCAATGCGCTATCTGGGGGGGTGAATTGATGTCCTTCTACAAACGAGAGACCTCCCTGGGGAAGGTCTCTGGGGGTCTGGGCTTCCGGTTGAACGTCACGGGAGGCGATCGCTAGTGCTGGAGTGGGAGTTAAAGCGGCGATCGCCCCCCAGGATAATAAGATGACGCGGACAATCTGAGGTAAACCGACAACAGGGGTGGAAATATTATTCATCAGCTTGGATATTTTATGGAAGTATTTTTAGAGCATATCGGCGCGATTACACCAAACCCACGACGAACTGAGATTCTCCAGAAGTTTCCTCTGGGATAGATTCGTCTGCCGCGATCGGTCAAGGTTGATGCTTCGGCCTCTTGAGTACAATATAGAGGCACCCCAGCCTGAATCTCTATCAGGTTTCCAATTCTTGATCTGCCAATCCGGAGCTATTTTGAGCGCCCTCTCGGCTTGGGGTGGGTCAGAACAGGCCCCCAACTGTGGGTTGGTCCTCCAGTTGTGGATTCAACCGGACTGCATCCCCAAGGGGATGGAATCCCATCTCATTCACCAATGCCACGGGACAATTCCGGGGGAATTGCGCGATTGGAATTGCCGATTTGAGACAATACCCTAGGGCGAAATAACCCAGGGCTGTTCCGTTGTTTAATTAATAATCCTTGCCTTTACAAGATTTAGCCAGATTTAGCTGTTTTTTTATGGGTTGACATCAATAGGATGGGAAAGGGCTGGACTGGACGGGGAGATCGATGTGTTGTGGGATTTTTGGAAAGACAGACCTAGGATTGCACTGACTAAAATCACGCCATAGACCAGGTAAAGATGGATCGGGCTGAGTGACAAGCTGAAGGCAAATTTTGAGGGTGTTGTCGAACCCACGACGGTTTCGATCGGATTGCGTTCCGGTAAAGAATTGGCTAAGGCGGACCCATCTAATCCCAAGGCATCTCCAAGGCGACGGATAAACCCTCGGACGTAGATATCCTGGGGTAATTTCTCGATGGATCCGGTTTCGAGGGCGCGGATCTGATAGTGGGGGACATGGGTTAGGTGGTGCAGTTCTTCGCGAGAGAGTCCTTGCTGTTCTCTGCATTGTTGGAGTTCTTGACCCAGTTGCCGCAGGGCCTCTTCCCAGAGGCGATCGCTGTTGAGTTCGAGTTGATCGCTGATCCCCTTCATGAATGGGTCAGTTTCTGTGGGTCTGATTGCGGTCGCGTTCTCTAAATTTGTTCGATTCAGCAGAGTCTCGTCCTCTGCTGACTTGGGTCTGGACACTCCAGTAAAATTAAAGGCTAAATTCGATCCAGTCATTACTATTTTCTCCGTGCTTTAGGGGAACAGATTCTCATGTAGAAGTGTAAAGCGTCAAGATGCGGGGTAACACCCCTCGGATGTATAACCCCTCAAGTGATAACAATTCCAAGTGGAATTTGTCTACTCTCCAATCCGGGCTAGGTCCCTAATCACCCAATTTTTTTGTAGAAACCTGGGTTAAAAAATCAGCGACGATCGCATTGAAAGTCTCTGCCTGAGATAAAAATGGCCAGTGATTGCCTGGAATCCGATGGAGAGTCAGATTTTTGAGATAAGTTTTGTAAGGTTTCATTTGCCATGAGGCACGATTAACACCCTGTTCGGGTTGAATGAATAGGGTCGGGGTACTTAGGGGTTCGGTTAATCCGTCCACGCGCAGAACATCCTCAAAAATGCCATCTCGGGCGGCGATCGGAAACTTACTCCCCCACTCTCCATTCGGTTTTTCCTCAATCCCTTCTTGAAAAACCTGTTGTTGCAGGGGACTCCACCCGCTGTACTGATCCAACTGCTGCGCCTGCATCTGTGCCGCTTCGTAGCTGGGAAAGGGTCCCATCATTTTCAGGCAAGCTAAAGTCCGATAGAGGATGGGAAAACTCAGCTTCATGATCGAGGGCATCTTGGTGATAAAGATGGGGTCCACCAAAATCATGCTGTTAAAGCGATCCGGATGCGATCGCGCCCAAATCGGGGCGATTTTCGCACTCCAAGAATGGGCCAAAACATTAGCCGATCGCCAATTGAGATGCTGCAATAATCCTTCAAGATCCCCGAGTACATCAGAGGTGGTGTAACCCTTGACAGGTTTACTGCTATAACCGTGCCCTCGCAAATCCGGGGCAATAATATGATAGCGATCGCTCAGGTATTCCCCTAAACTCGACCAAACCAGCGCATGGTCTCCCAACCCATGCAACAACAATAACGGCTCTTTTCCCCGATTCCATTCCAGATAAGAAAGCTGGAAATCCGGAAAATTCAGGGTGTGACGGGTTGGCATCATCGCAGGTGTAGATTTTAGAGTTTAGAGTTTAGAGTTTAGATTTTCGGTAAAAAATTGGCAATTGAGGATTCTACGGATTTCCTAGGGGCGATCGTCACCCCACCCCCCAATCTTATGGCAAATCGGACAAGTTATGCGATCGCCTCCCTTTATCCCTTTGCGCCTAAAATATGCTATAATTTCATTTCTTAAAGTACAGTTTGACCTCAGATTAAACCTTTGAATCAAAAGCAGATCACATTAGGAGTATTTTGGACCATTGCCGGCCTCACTCTAGCCCTCTGGATACTCAGAGGTCTCCGCATTTTGACCGGCATTTCCAGTGGTGTCCTCTGGCTTTTAATTTTTCTGTCCATTACCTTCGGGGTCCTCTATCGTCTCCAGACCCCCAGACGCTATTAACCCAACCCGATTTATTCATCCTCACCCGTTCAGCGACAACCGTCGGGGGTTCAAACCCCCGCCTAATACCTAAAGTCGGTTAAAACCGACTAAAACAACAATCTTCAGTCGTTCTCTTTTTTGTTCGTAGTAACGACTTCAGTCGTTCTCTTTTTTTGTTCGTAGTAACGACTTCAGTGGTTTCCCATCTTCAAATTCACTAATACCCCCGTCCCTCCCCCTAAAACCCCACAATTATTGACCGATATCAGACTTCTTCAACCGATAGTAAATGGCGCGATCGCGACGCATAGCCGCCCCAACTGTCACATTAAGTTGAGCGCCCAAAAGCGTCACTAACGAACTTAAATAAAGCCATAACAGCAAAATAATAATAGTTCCCACCGCCCCATAAGTCCGGTTATAATTCCCAAAATGGGACACATAAAGGCGAAATAAACTAGAAATAATCGCCCATAAAATAGCTGCAATAAAAGCGCCAGGAACCAGAGGAGTATCCCGACGACGGTGGGACGGACCAAACCGATAAATAAACGCAAAGGCAACCGAAACAATGAGTAACGTCAGGGGACGACTCCAAAAATGCCACACCTCCAACAATCGTCCTTCCAGAGGACAACTCGGTAGCGGTTTCAACAGACAGAGAAACCCCGACTCAAACAAACAATTTTGACCCGAATCGATTAAACAACTGCGGCGGGCGAGTAACTGAATCACCCAGTCACTAATAAAAATCAGAAACGAAGCCACAATAAACAGAATAATGCTCCCCATCGCCAGACCGATCGCCACCAATTTCGCCTTCCAAAAAGGCCGCCTTTGTTTGTGGGGAATTTGGTGAATTTGATCCAAAGCCGCCATTGCTGCACCCATGACTCCGGAAAACACCCAAAGCGCCGCAACAAACCCCAGGGAAAACACTTGCTGATTACGACTTTGGAGAATTTCTCGAATCAACCCGCGAATCGTGTTCCAAACTTCAACGGGAATCACATCAGCGAGTTGATTAGCCAGATTAAACAACGTGGCTTGTAAGGCTTCAAATAGACCAATGGAAGCAACGACGGCTAGAATAGCGGGAAACAGAGATAACATGGCATGGTAGGCCATTTCTGCGGATAAACCCGTTAATCGCTGCTGACTGGCGCGATCGACGACTTCGCGCAGAGTCGAAAATTTTAGATAGGAAAAAAACTGCAAAAACCGAACGAGGGGTTGCAAGGCGGGACCCATCCTCGCCCCGATCCTTCTCAACCGGGTGAGGAAACTTCTGAGAGATAGTTTGGGCAACTTCACGACGCTTTGGCTCCCTCTGTGTTAGATTAGTCGGCTAAAATCCTATTCCTGACCCCGGACTGGACTGAGTTCGGCGGATTGCTATAGGTGGGCGATCGCAAATTCCAGGGGATGGGAGTAGAAAAAACTAAACCTATACCCATCTTAATTTACACTCTTACGCTTAACTAGAGTTTAATAGGACTGATGCAGATCAACCGGGTTTCTGTCAAACCGGGTCAGTTTGTCATAATTAGAGAAGCTCAGCCAAACCCTAGAAACTGAGTTTCTCCTGGGGTAGTCTGCTGGAAAATTGATTGGGAGTAGTTGCCAATGTCGGAGAATGTCTCGCAGTGGTTGGAAGAAATTAGATCCCTGAAACAGGAAATCATCCGTGTGGAACAAGAACGGGATGCGGCAGAAGCGGGTGCCGATCGCTGGCGGGGACTTTACACGACGGAAGCGCAGCAACGGCGAACCCAGGTTGAACAGTTGACGGAGGCGATCGCCACCCTGAAGGCTGAACTGGAAGAGTTGCAAGCGGGTCCCTCATCTTTGCCTCGGGCTATTCCCCCCTCGGAACTGTTGCAAGAATTGGCGGGAATGGGACCGGATGAATTGAAGGGAAAACTGATTGAAGCCTTCCTGGAACGCGATCGCCTCGCCCAAGAATTGTCTCGGATGACTGAATCTCTGGAAGCGGAAAAAATCAGTCATGAACAAACCCGCCAGAGTTTAACCAGTGCCCTAGGAGATACGGTGGAACTGCTGAAAAAAGCTCAACCAGGAACGAAATCTGGACTCAATCTGGATTTGGCCCGTCTGGTGAGTGGTACCGCATTAAACCCCAAGACGGAAGACTAAAACATCAACAGGACTTAGGCATATTTTGAAAAATTACCGTAAATGTAGAGGCGATTCTATGAGCGCCTCTACATTTAGGGAACTCCAAAAAATAAAATCTCCAAAACGTTCGTTTGTAGTGACGGATCAACGGAGTAGGGGCGCAATGCTTGCGCCCTCCGGAGGGCGCAAGCATTGCGCCCCTACAGATATCTTCCTTTCAGTTGAACGTTTGGAGGATTTATATTTTGCGATCGCCTTAGAGGTAATGCGTAAGTCCTAATCTAAGGGGGTGCATCAAACCGATGCACCCCCTTTCCCCAGGGTTTTAGAAAACCTGCCAGTGAGCGTTCTCCCCGGACTCCGGTGGGAGGACCTAAAATCCCATGACTTTGGCTACTGCTTCGATTTCCGGTTCGATGCCTTGTTTAAAGGGATTGTTGCTATGTTTAATCGCGGTATCGGGGTCTTTGAGTCCATTGCCGGTGAGGACGCAAACGACGGTGGCCCCAGTGGGTACTTGGTCTTTGACCTTGAGTAATCCCGCAACGGAGGCAGCGGAGGCGGGTTCGCAGAAGACCCCTTCCCGGGAGGCCAAAAGACGATAGGCATCGAGAATTTCGTCATCGGTGACGGCGTTAAAACTGCCTCCGGAGGACTCTTGGGCGGCGATCGCCTTATCCCAACTGGCGGGATTTCCGATGCGGATGGCGGTGGCGAGGGTTTCGGGATTCGCCACAGGGTGACCGTTGACGAGGGGGGCTGCACCGGCTGCTTGAAAGCCCATCATTTGCGGGAGGCGATCGCATTTACCCGCTTGATGATACTGACAAAATCCCATCCAATAGGCGGAAATATTGCCAGCATTGCCCACAGGAATGCACAGCCAATCGGGAGCATTACCCAAGGCATCCACAACCTCAAATGCTCCAGTTTTCTGCCCTTCGAGGCGATAGGGATTGACGGAGTTGACCAAGGTAACGGGATAATGTTCGGCCATATCCCGGACAATTTCTAGGGCTTTGTCGAAATTTCCTTTAATGGCTAAGACTTCTGCACCATAGAGTAAGGCTTGGGCGAGTTTGCCTAGGGCGACATAGCCATCGGGAATGAGGACAAATGCCCGCATTCCGGCGCGTCTGGCATAGGCCGCAGCGGAGGCGGATGTGTTGCCGGTACTGGCACAGATGACGGCTTTGGCCCCTTCTTCTTTGGCTTTGGAAATGGCCATTGTCATGCCCCGGTCTTTAAAGCTGCCGGTGGGGTTGAGTCCGTCATATTTGACGTAAACTTGCACCTGTCTGCCGATGATCTCGGCGATCGCTGGGGCGGGAATCAGGGGGGTGTTACCTTCTTGGAGGGTAACGACTGGAGTCTGGTCGCTGACGGGCAGATACTGCCGGTAAGCTTCGATAAGACCGGGCCAGTATGAGGACCGAAGGGGGGCATCTGCTGGAGTTGCACCGGGAGTTGGGGAGGGAACGGGAGAATAACTCAGGGTCACCGTGTGTTAATTCTTTAGGACTTCAAATAGCCTTACAGTCTAATCTAAGTTTAGCCCACTCGTCAAAATTTCGCGGGGGTATTGGTCGTTGGAATCTCAGACGGAATCAGGCCCTGGGGTGGGGAATTATCCTGGGAAGGAGGGAAGAATTTGGAATTTTGATAAATTCGATGCTTTTTTTTTCTGGTGTTGGGATAAAATAACCAGGTGATTTGCCTAAGTAAAAATTACTAAACTTAAAACGACTGATGCCCACTGTTATTTCGAGCCGACCCACCTCCGAAACCGTTCAGAGTGCCTCTAGCGTAGCGATCGCTTCTCAAGCTTCCCAGAATAACGGCGATCGCCTGATTAAAATGCTCAAATCCCTCTACCAGGCTGATCAACAGGTCAAGTTTTTGCACTTGCACGCCGAAGCCGACTATCTGCTGCAACAGTTGCAAACCCTGAAACAGCATCACTCTAACCCGGAGAGTTCTGTTCCTGCTTCTTCCTCGAAAAATTAAAGCAGTCCAATTCCGACCGGGGCAGTGGGACCCCCACTATTTGTTCAGCACACTGTTCCCGGTGAGTCTAGGCCCTCCGGGTTTTTTGCGGCTATTTCCAGCTTCAGCATAATAAAAGTCTTTTGTCAATCCCTCTGGGAAAAATGTGAGGCAAAAAATCCTGCGTGGAAAAATTCCGGCTGTGCGATCGCAAGATGTGCTATAAAAGGTAAAGTTTTATGACGTGCCAGGTTTCTAAACCCCAGGGATGCGGAGTGTGTGGTCCGTATTTTGCCCTGAACAGGCATTCATCAATCATCAGATTGCACGCAAGACGGCCCTGCTACTCACCCTTTGAGTCAGCAGGAATTTATCCTGCGGCGATCGGGGGATTCATCCGACTAGCAACCGAAGAAGTTAGATTTAATAGATGACAGCATCAACATTAAAGCCTCAAGTAACCCCTCAAACAGTGGGAACTGATTCCTTCCCGTCTTCTCTACGTCTGAGAGATATTTTGAGGACCTTGCCGAAAGATGTATTTCTCAAAAATCGGCGGAAAGCATGGACGAGAGTCATTATCAATGTATTATTGGTCGCCGTTGGCTATTGGGCATTAGCCGTTTCTCCCGCATTTTTGTTGCCGATCCTTTGGATCTATACGGGAACAGCCCTGACTGGTTTTTTTGTGATTGCCCATGATTGCGGTCATCGATCCTTTGCGAATCGTAAATGGGTTAACGATCTGGTCGGTCATATTATGATGCTGCCCTTAATTTATCCCTTTCATAGCTGGCGAATTGGCCACAATCACCACCACAAACACACGAATAAACTGCTGGAAGATAATGCCTGGGAACCCTGGTTACCCGAGGTATATGAAAATCTCAGCACTTTTATGAAAACCTTTTATCGCTTCCTGCGGGGACGCTTCTGGTGGATGGGTTCCATCGTCCACTGGGCTGGATTGCACTTTGATTGGTGGCGTTTGGAAGGCAAGAAACGGGAACAAATGAAATTTTCTGTCTTAGTGGTTGTGGCTTTTGCTGCGATCGCCTTCCCCACCCTGATTGCCACCACTGGAATTTGGGGTTTCATCAAATTTTGGCTGATGCCTTGGATGGTCTACCATTTCTGGATGAGTACCTTCACCATCGTTCACCATACCACCCCGAATATTTCCTTTGCTTTCCCAGAAGATTGGTATGAAGCAAAAGCCCAATTAAGCGGGACCGTTCATTGTGATTACCCCCGCTGGGTGGAATTCCTCTGTCACGACATTAATGTGCATATTCCCCATCACCTCTCCACTGCCATTCCGTCTTACAACTTACGGAAAGCGCATCAAAGTCTGGAGCAAAATTGGGGTAAATACCTTCAAAAAAGCCGGTTTTCCTGGTCCTTGATGAAGGAAATTACCGATAAATGTCACCTCTACGATGACCAAAACGGTTACAAATCTTTTAAAGATTATCACGCCGGTCGGTAAGAGAGAGAATCCTCTTTTCTCTCTATAAATTATCCCTTGAAGACGTGCCCAATGCACGTCTTTTTTTGTTTTTGAAAACTCTTTCTAGCTTTGGCGTTCAAAACTGAACCTCCGGTCCCCTCCCCTTGGCAAGGGGAGGGTTAGGGTGGGGTTCTACGGGTGGCGATTCCCTCCGGGATAGTTCAAAACCCGCAGGCTGAAGCCCGCTGGAGGCTACACGGACAAAGCCCGCCTGCGCGGGCTACTCTATAAACTATCCCCCTTGAATATGTTTAAAATCAAGAAAGCTGCCTTCACCTAAACTGTTCACAGGGATGCCATGACCCAGCAAAATTTCGGAACCAACCCAGAGGATAGAAAGGGGCGTAAATCTCTCCCCGGACCGATTCCATTAAGCTATTTCGGCGCTTATCGCTGTCCGGTTTGTCGCTATGGCGAACTCTCTAACCTGGCGATGATGGATGCCTTTGGCTGTAACTTTTGCAGCCGCATTTTTACCGCCAACCTGGACCAAAATTCCCTCAGTTTAGCTGATAGTGTCCCACCGATTACCTGGCATTGGAATGGTCGCCAATGGCAAGGATTACCTCGGGAGGGGGTAGAATTCGGATGGGAAATTGCCATCGCTGCGATCGCCATCATTACCCTCCCCACCCTCTTAGTCGGACTCGGGGCCTATATTTTCCCCCCAGTCCCCGGCAGTAGCTTAAGTTGGGTTCCCGCCTTTTGGACTGTCGCCACCTTTGTCGGTCACCTCACCATCGTCCTCTGGCTGTTGGTTGAATATTATCAGTTTCCAGTATTGCTCTTTTTAAAAGCATGGCAACGCCGCCTATGGATGCGATAAATTTATCATTAGTCATTGGTCATTGGTCATTGGTCGTACTCTTAGGGAACTCCAAAAAATAAAATCTCCAAAACGTTCGTTTGCAGTGACTGCTCAATGGAGTAGTCAATGTAGGGGCGCAATGCTTGCGCCCTCCGGAGGGCGCAAGCATTGCGCCCCTACAGATACCTTCCTTTCAGTTGAGCGTTTGAAAGATTTATATTTTGCAATCCCCTTAGTTCGTCGTAACGACTTCAGTCGTACTCTTAGTTCGTAGTAACGACTTCAGTCGTTAAAGAAAATGGGGCAGTCAATCAACCACCCCACTCCAAACAAACCTCCGAGTCAATCCTTACAAATTGTTTTGAATCATTTCTCGGTACAGACTTTTTTGCTTAACCCCCCGCACTTGATCCACTAATCCCTTCTCCTTAAAGAACTGGACCGTAGGCGTTCCGGTGACTCCCGCATTGTCTGCAATTTCTGGATCTGCTTCAATGTCAATTTCCACATAATGAACCTTGCCATCAAACTCATCAATCACCTTACTCAGAATCGGTTTCAAAGTATGGCAAGGACCGCAGGTGGGGGCGGAATATTTGACCACAATCAGGCGATCGCTGTCATGGTACAACTTCCGCAAGGCAAACCCGCCCACATGGCGCGTTGCCGCCGGGTCAAAATCCTCTTCCGTATCGGATATTTGTTCCTTTTCCGGTTCGGGTGCTTTCTCCGATGCTTCGGTTTGATGGAACTCTTGAACTAACCCATTCACCGATAACCATCGTTCCGCTAACATCGCCCCCATACAACCTGTTCCCGCTGCGGTAATCGCTTGGCGAAACTCATGGTCCTGGACATCTCCAGCAGCATAAACCCCTTCTACACTGGTCTCAACTGTTCCATGTTTCGTGACAATATATCCAACTTCATCCAGTTCCAGTTGACCTTTGAATAGTTGGGTATTTGGAGTATGACCGATCGCATAAAACAATCCGCGAACCTGCAAATCGGTTTCTTCTCCGGTTTGGATATTTCTAACTTTAATCCCCTCCATCCGGTCCTCGGTTCCGAAGATATCCACCGCCTCCGTATTCCAATGAACGGTGATTTTTGGGTTCTTCAAAACCCGGTCTTGCATCGCTTTGGAGGCCCGCATTTCGTCCCGACGGACTAACAGGTGAACATGGGTGCCATATTTGGTCAAATACACCGCTTCTTCCGCCGCAGTATCTCCTCCACCAACCACCGCCAATGACACGCCTTTAAAAATGGGACTGGCCCCATCGCAAATCGCACAGGCAGAGACCCCACGACTCCAGAACTGGTGTTCACTCGGGAGTCCCAACCGCTTGGCCGTGGCCCCTGTGGCAATAATCACCGTATGGGCCTTGACTTCTCGTTCGTCTGAACGGATCACGAAGGGACGCTGACTCAAATCCACCGATTGCACATCTTCCGTGTACAATTCGGCCCCCCAGCGTTGCGCCTGGAGTTTCATCCGTTCCATCAGTTTCGGTCCCGTAATCCCTTCGGGAAACCCAGGGAAGTTCTCCACTTCCGTGGTGGTCATTAATTGTCCTCCGGGAATGCCTCCCATCTGGAACCCTTCAAATACCACGGGTTTCAGATTCGCCCGTCCCGCATAGATGGCGGCAGTGAATCCGGCAGGGCCAGATCCGATAATCACAACGTTTTCTACTGCTGGATTTGTCATAGGGTTATTCAAACTCGTAACGACTTCGCTTTAAGTCTATTATAGTGACCTGTTCATTATTATCAGTGATCTAAGTCACTTTACGGCCCTTGATTATTTATCCCGTTATTGCTGTTAACAATTAACAATTAGCAGTTAGCAGTTTAGTCATCCCCAGGTTTAAGGACCAATCAATCTTAAAATAGCAACATCAACTCTTAGCAGCAGGTGAGATAATGAAACGAGTGCTAGAACCGGAAGTGATGGATACATGGGAGGATGCGACGGCGTATGACGCGATGGATTTTCTGGAGGTGAATACGGCCTTTGCTGAGAGTGCGATCGCAGTCGGTCCGGAGTCGGCGTTGGTCCTGGATGCGGGAACCGGGACTGCCAGAATTCCCATTTTAATCGTGCAGCGTCGTCCCCAGTGGCACATCAAGGCGATCGACCTTTCGCACAATATGTTACAAGTCGGGAGGGAAAATGTGCAATCCGCTGGATTACAAGAGCAAATTCACTTAGAGTATATCGATGCTAAACAGATGCCATATCATGACAGTACCTTTGATATGGTCATTTCCAATAGCATCATCCATCATCTCCCAGACCCGATGCCCTTTTTCCAAGAACTGAAACGAGTTTTAAAACCCAATGGCGGGATATTTTTGCGCGACTTAATGCGACCCTCGGATATAGAAACTGTAGATAAAATTGTTTCTCGAATTGGACCGGAATATAATGACTATCAAACTCAATTATTTCGAGATTCATTAATAGCTGCATTTACCTTAGAAGAGGTGCAGAACATGATAAAAATGACGGGATTAGAAGGGATAAAAGTTTATGCGTCTTCGGACCGTCATTGGACTGCGGAACGTGCCTACAGAGAATAGAAATCCTCGTGACGTGGCTTAGGCTTAAGCGCGTCACGAGAAAACCTACTGTTTTATGAGGTAAGAGTGCCGATCGCTGTTAAATGACACTGATAGGATTCTTTGCTAAAGCAGACAAATCGAACTTGAGAAATCGCATTGTTTGAGTTAAAAATTGCTGCACAGTCTTCACCGCAATTCTAGCAGCCCGTTCCATTGGAAAACCATAAACTCCCGTACTAATTGCCGGAAAAGCAATAGTTTTTAACTGATGTTTTTCCGCTAATCATTAAACTCTGATGATAACAACTTGCCAGCAATTTATCTTCATCATGCTTGCCCCCTTGCCATACAGGGCCAACCGTATGAATCACATAGTTTGCCGGGAGATTGTAGCCCAGGGTTATCTTAGCTTCGCCGGTTTTACAGCCGTTGAGTGTACGACATTCCGCCAACAAACCGGAACCTGCTGCGCGATGGATAGCACCATCAACACCGCCTCCGCCTAATAGACGGGTATTGGCGGCATTGACGATCGCATCCACCTGTTGTTTGGTAATATCGCCTTGAATCACTGTGATTTTATCGGTCATAGTAGTAAAGTTGTTGTCAAATAGAGAAACTCCTTTTATTGTATGAAAGAATTGCAGAAATGGAAACAGTTGCGATCGCGCCTAGTCTTCGACAACCAATGGTGCAAAGTTCGCCAAGATGAAATCCAACTCCCAACCGGCGAAATTATCGATGATTTCTTTGTGAATGTCCGTCCAGATATTGCCTTAGTCGTTCCAGTCACCCCCCAGCAGGAAATCGTCTTGGTGCGACAATATCGACATGGAGTGGGAGAAATCTTATTAGAATTACCTGCCGGTGCATTCAATCCAGAAACCGAGAAAGCCGAAGCAGCAGCAGGGCGGGAAATGACCGAAGAAACAGGTTATCATTGCCAGAACTTGATTAAACTCGCCACCCTCTATGATAATCCCGTTAAAGACACCAATACCATTCATATTTTTTTAGGCAAAGATGCGGAAGATTCGGGACAGCAAATTTTAGATATTACCGAACAGATAGAAGTGGTTTTAGTTCCGATTGATGCCGTTTTGGAGAAAATCACCCAGGGAGAAATCTGCGTATCCGGAAGCGTCGCTGCCCTGTTTTTAGCGTTAAATTACTTAAAAACAACCCCATAAAACTCAAAAAACTTAACCCCAAACTTGTAGTCGGATTTATCCGACTTTAGCTATTAGACGGGGGTTCGCAATCCCCCGTCAGTCATCGCGACTACCATCCCCAACTGCCGGGAATTCCCTTAAAAGGTCCGACAATATCCGAAGTAATCCAACCCCCATAAAACCCACCGGGTTGAGGTTGAACTTCTTCTCCATCCACATAGCAAACATCCATCATTTCGGGATAGAATGCCACATAATCTTTAATGTCCTCAAATTGGGGAGTGGGATTGGGATAAAACCAAGCACAATTCGGCGCTTGTTTTTCCTTAACCGTCACCGTGTAATATCCCGCCGACCCTTTCCACTCGCAGAAACTACTTTTCGGAGTTCGGCTCAGATATTCCATTTTGATATCTTCCGGGGGGATATAATAACCTGGGGGATGACTGGTTTCCAGGACTCGCTTGGCGTTGCGAGTATCAGCAATAATTTCTCCATTAAAGATGATTTGGAGATGTTTGGAGACATCTTCCAACCGAGGAGGACGAGGATAATCCCAAACGGATTCTTGTCCAGGACCGGGTTCAATTCGTTGTGGGTGCATGAGGATTTTAGAGATAAGATGGGATAATCGTATTTTATCATATTTCCGGCAAAACTAGAGCGGTTGGGTCAATTGGAATGTTAATGATTGGATTATTGACCTCTTTAAACTCCAAGCTGACCGTAGGACAGGACAGGACTTTCTCCTCCCCTGCCGTTAATTTGGGATGGGATGCCTTGTGTTTTTCTGGATCTTAACCCCAAAATTAACAATCCCTTAGCCTCCCTGATCAAGTCTAGGGATTCAGCTATGAATTGGGGAGTTTAAATTATGCTGTCCTTCCAATTCTTGGACGCGACTTTGTAATTCCTCCAATTCTTCAATTAATTGCAAAACGCTGATTCCAATATCGGGTCTAATTTCGGGTTGGGCTGTATTATCAATCTGGGACTGTGCCCAGTCTTGCAACTGTTTTAGTGTCATTTTCTGATTCTCCAATTTATCCAACGGTTGCGATCGATGGTAAACAATAACAGGCAGGAGTTTAAACCTCCGCCTGTAGAGGCGATTCGTGAATCGCCCCTACATGGGGTGTGGGGGACTATTTTATGGCATAATAGAACCTGTTCTCTATCCACAACGGGTATGGTCTGGACGAACGGGTATCAATTGCAGAGTCGAGATTACCGCATCGAACGGGTTTTAGGACAAGGAGGATTTGGCATCACCTATAAAGCGCGTCACCTCAACCTCGACCAAGATTTTGTCATCAAAACCCCCAACGAACATCTGAAGTTCGACCCAGATTATCCTAAATTTGTGGATCGATTTATCAAAGAGGGACAGCGAATTGCTAAACTCTGCACCAATCCCCATCCCCATATTGTCCGAGTTTTTGACTTATTTCAAGAAGGAGATACACACTGCTTGGTGATGGATTTTATTCCCGGAGAGAGTCTGTGGCAACGGGTGCGAGATCAGGAGGGCGCCTTACCGGAAACCGAAGCGGTGAAATATTTTCAACAGATTGGAGAGGCGTTGCAGCGGGTACATGAGGCAGGATTAGTCCATCGCGATGCTCATCCGGGAAATATTATGTTTCGGGGTGATAGTGCGGTACTGATTGACTTTGGGATTGCCGGAGAAATTTTCCCGATTACTATGACTTCCAATCATTTTGGAATGAGGCATTTGCCCCTTTAGAACAGATGAAAGGGTTTCGGGAACCGACTGTGGATATTTACACTTTAAGCGCATCTTTATATTATGCAGTTACTGGGGAACCCCCGCTATCCTCATTGAACCGCAAACTTATGATGCAGAATTAGTGTCCCCGAAACAATTAGTACCGAGTCTGAGCGATACGGTTAACGAAGCAGTGTTAAAGGGGATGGAGTTATACCCTCAAAACCGACCCCAAACGATGAATGAGTGGTTGTCTCTGCTTCAGGCAGTTGAACCCACCCCTCAATCAAGAACGATGGAGAAAAAGAATTCTGTTAACCTCACTCCTGGAGCAAAAACTATCGAGAAAAAGAAAGTTCTTAGTGAGAGTTATGAACAGGAGATGATTGGAGTGATGATGGACCAGATTGGATGTTTTTTGATGGGAGAGATTAAAGTGTTAATGGTATCTCTTCTTTCTCTAATCAAGGGTAAAACCGCTTGATAAATGTACTTTAGGACGCTCCATTGAGGGGGGGTTCTGGATGTTAGATTAATCCCACTGAAACTCCGATGTTTCATCCTTAAACGTTTGACGAAGCAGTTGTAAAGCGTAATTTTTCAAGGAGATTGTCATAGCTGATTACGGATCTTGTCCCTAACTGGATTGATCTTGTTCCCGAGAGTGACTGGGAATTGCTGCAATGATTGTACTCGATCGCCTGTTTCTTGTAGGGGCGCAATGCTTGCGCCCCAGAGGGCGTATGCAATACGCCCCTACATAGGATTTAGAACTCACCGGCTAAGGCGGCGACACACCGATCGCAAATAGTCGGATCTTCCTCAGATTCACCGACGTGAGTCGAGTAGTTCCAACAGCGATCGCATTTCTCTCCTTCTGCATCCACCACACCAATTCCCCATCCGTTGACTTGGGTGCTATATTTTAACCCCTCTAGTCGTTGGGAGTTGTCTAGCACTTCGACTTGGGAGGTGATGAACAGATACCGCAGTTCGTCTACGCCGTTGCCAATGGTTTGGGGGACGGGGACGATTGGGGTTGGAGAGGTTACTGTTGCCGGGTGGTGGCCGATCGCCTCTTCCATTGCCTCTTCAAATGCCTCTAGTGCATCGATCGCCGCATCGGTTTGGGTTTTGCCGATGACATAGTTACTCACCGAGGCAACGGTATCCGTGAGTTCTTTGCGGTTATTGGCGCGTAAGACATAGCGGTTGACAAACCATCCACTGTATCCGATGCCAATCAGTTCCAGTAAACCCGGAAGCAACGGGAAATCGGCGATCGCATCCACAATTGCGCCGAAGACAATCACGGAGACTGTCCCACTCACAATTAATCCCACAGACAGCAGGGGTCGGCGATAGTCGGAGAAAAATACTCCCAGATATCGGGGTAATTCTGCCATGACTGCTAAGGCGGCATTGAGTAACTGCTGCCATTGGGGGATATCTTCCCGTGAGGGAGGGGTTACCGTTGTTCTGGGGGAGGGTGATTGTCGTTGCGGGTGTCTCTTCCGGGGGATTGGCGACAGTGGTGGTTGTCGGGACTGTTCCCACCGATCGCGCTGGATTCATCTTCCCTAATGCTTGTCGCAGTGAGATATCCTCAACGTATAACAAGACTTTCGCCTCTAAGGAAGACCCGACTGCCTTATCTTGACGCGCCTTTTCTAGCACTTGGTTGACTTCCCCGCGCAGTTGGCGGAGGGTTTGCCAGGTTTTGGCGAGTTCCGGTTGTTTCCATCGGTCTTCTACCTGCACCCAACCTGCTTCAAATACCGATTGATGGGGGGTGGAATAGGGGAGATTTTGCCAGATATCTTCTGCCATGTGGCACAATACCGGGGCGACTGCTTTGGCGAGGTTTTCCAGGGCGACTGCCAGGACGGTTTGACAGCTTCTGCGCCGTTTGGCATCCACTGCACTGATATACAGGCGGTCTTTGGCAATATCTAGGTAGAAATTGGACAAATCCACGACGCAGAAATTCTGCACGGTTTGGAAGAATCGGAAAAATTGATAACTCTCAAAGGCATCGGTAACCTCGGCAAAAACCTCTGTCATTCGATGCAGCATATATCGGTCTAATTCCGGCAATTCTTCGTAGGGAACCGCATCTTTGGCGGGGTCAAAATCATCTAAATTCCCCAACAAGAATCGCGCAGTATTGCGGATTTTCCGATAGACATCCGATAGCTGCTTTAGGATATTTTTCCCAATCGGAACATCGGAAGAATAATCCACCGAAGACACCCACAACCGGAGAACATCCGCCCCATAGGGGGGTTCTTGTTTTTGGTTTGAACCGCCATTAATGATGGTGGCTGGATCGACCACATTCCCCAGGGATTTACTCATTTTGCGGTTGTTCTCATCGAGGACAAATCCATGAGTTAACACGCTTTTATAAGGGGCGATGCTATTGTTGGCAACGCTGGTGAGTAAGCTGGATTGGAACCAGCCGCGATGTTGGTCAGACCCTTCTAAATAGAGGTCTGCGGGATAGCGCAATTCTTCGCGACCCCCGACGACTGCGGCCCAGGAGGAACCGGAATCAAACCAGACATCCATTGTGTCGGTGCCTTTGCGGTAGGTTTTACCGTTGCTGCGATAGGGTTCCGGTAAGAGGTCTTCGATGGGTAATTCCCACCAAGCATCGGACCCTTTTTCGGCTACAATCGCCTGAACATGAGCGATGGTTTCTTCGGTCATTAAGGGTTCGCCGGTTTCTTCTTCATAAAACACCGGGATGGGAACGCCCCAACTGCGTTGGCGGGAGATACACCAATCGGACCGTTCTGACACCATTGCCGCAATCCGATTTTCCCCTTGGGCGGGAACCCATTTGACCTCAGAAATGGCTTTCATGGCTTCATCCCGGAATCCATCCACGGAGGCAAACCATTGTTCTGTTGCCCGGAAAATGGTGGGTTTTTTGGTGCGCCAATCGTAGGGATATTTATGAACGTAGGGTTCTTCTTTGAGGAGAGATTTGGCTTTTTTTAAGGCTTCGATGACGGCGGTATTGCCTTCATCCAAGACATTTAATCCGGCAAATTCTCCCGCTTCTTCGGTAAAGTTGCCGTTACCATCCACCGGGGCTAAGATGGGTAAACCATAGCGTTGTCCGACTTGGTAATCTTCTAAACCATGTCCGGGGGCGGTATGTACGAGTCCGGTCCCGGATTCGGTGGTGACGTAATCGCCGCCAATGACTACGGGACTGGTGCGATCGCACAGGGGATGTTTGTACTCACATCCTTCTAAGTCTTTGCCTTTGATTTTGGCTTTGACGGTGAGGGGTGTTCCCAGGGTTTCCGAGAGGCGATCGACTAATTCGGCAGCAACAATCAGGAATTTGCCCGATGCCGGTTCATAGTCCGGTCCGGTTTCCACCACGGCATATTCCAGTTGAGGATTCACACTCACCGCTAAGTTCCCGGGAATCGTCCAAGGTGTCGTCGTCCAGATTCCCACCCACAATTGTTTCATGTAGGTTTTGAGGGCGGATGCTGTATCAGCTAACTTAGTGATTTGGAATGCCGCATAGATACTGCGAGAGGTGTGACCTTCGGGATATTCTAATTCCGCTTCGGCGAGGGCGGTTTGAGAACTCGGACTCCAATGCACGGGTTTCCGTCCTCGGTAGATATAGCCTTTCAGGACCATTTTACCAAAGACAGCAATTTGGGCGGCTTCGTATTCCGGTTTTAAGGTGAGATAGGGATTTTCCCAATCTCCCCAGACGCCATACCGTTTGAAACTCTCTTTTTGTTCCTCAACGGTTTTCAGGGCAAATTCTTGAGCTTTTTGGCGCAATTTTAAGGGGGTCAGGTTTTGACGTTCCTTGGATTTCATCGCCTGGAGCACTTTCAGTTCGATGGGTAATCCATGACAATCCCAACCGGGGACATAGCGGACTTGGTGGCCGCGCAGCAACTTATACTTGTTGATGATGTCTTTGAGGACTTTGTTGAGGGCGTGTCCCATGTGTAGGGACCCGTTGGCGTAGGGCGGCCCATCATGAAGGATGAACAATTCACCGGGATTGTTCTGTGACAGGCGTTCATAGATTTGATGGTCGGCCCAAAATTTCTGGAGTTCGGGTTCCCGCTTGACGGCGTTGGCCCTCATGTCAAAGCCTGTTTTAGGCAGGTTGACGGTATCTTTATAAGTTTTTGCTTCGGTCACAGCCAAATCCTAATTATTATAGAACAGTTTTCAGTTTATTATAAACAGGAGTTAGGTAAGTTTTGGGATGTTATTCCCAGGGCAACAGCAACATCCGGCGGGGGTTCAAACCCCCGCCTCATCGCTAAAGTCGGTTAAAAACCGACTAAAAACCCCACTGTATAAGACTTTCAGTCGTCTTTAGACGACTTGAGCTGTTAGGCGGGGGTTTGAACCCCTGCCGGTTGTTGCCCTTTCAGTTGTAACTTTCAGTTGTAACCCATTAAGATGGGGAGAGGGTTCAAGGGTTTAGATGGGATAGCTGCCTGCGGAGATGACCCGATCGCGTCCGAGGGCTTTGGCGCGGTAGAGGGCCATATCGGCGGCGCGAATTAGGTCGTCTCCGGTGACGCCTGCGGTGGGATAGCAAGCAATTCCCAGGGAAGCGGTAATGATTCCCAATAATTCGCCTCGATGTTCTAAAACCAGGTTTTTAATCGCTTCCCGGATTTGTTCGGCGCGACGATAGGTTTCTGATAAGGTGGCATCGGGTAAAATTAGGGTTAATTCTTCCCCTCCGTAGCGGCAGGCAATATCGGACCCGCGAATATTTTTCATTAATAAGTCTCCCACTTGCCGCAACACAGCATCCCCGGCATCATGGCCGAAGGTATCGTTAAAATTTTTGAAATGGTCAATATCAATCATGACAATGCCGACGGATTGGTCCTGACGGTGGGCGCGTTGGAGTTCTCTTTCTAGGGTTTCTTCGAGGTAACGGCGATTAAACAGTCCGGTGAGGGAATCTCGAATACTTTGGGTATGGAGGGTTTCCCGGAGTTTAATATTGGCTAATGCTAAGGCAATTTGTTCGGAAACGGTGCGGGCTAATTGTTGTTTGGCCTCGCTTAATCGTCCGGGATGGCTGGAAATTAAATACAGCAATCCGGAGATTTCTCCCTGGGCCATCATCGGGATGCAGAGAGATTCTACGGGGGAAGGGTGGGGGTGTAAATGGTCACAAAATAAACTGAATGGACTATTGTCTACCCGATGCGATCGCCCGCGTCGTAAAGCCCAGCATTCATGAGGGGCAAACCAAGGTTTACTGCCGGGAAGTTTTCCCCAAGTGGCAACGGTTTCTACTCGGTTTTTAAAAGAGTCGATCGCCGCGAGTCCCCCGGAACAGGAGGGGAATAACAGAGGCAGTTTGAGGCCGATCGCCTTGTAGGCTTCTTCTAGGGTTTCACAGGCTTGCAATAACTCATTCATTTCCCCCAATAAGGCCATTTCTCGATTGCGTTGTTTGAGTTCTTCCACCCACCGAATTAGCTTGTCGTTCGCTTGTTGCAAGGTGGCTTCTGCTTGCTTATCCTCGGTAATATTGCGAAAGGTGACGATAAATCCGTCATTGAGTTTAACCGCCATCATTTTAAACCAAGCCTGGATTCCTTCATGGTCGTAATAAAACTCTAATTCTAGGGGTTGGTGGGTATTCACGACCTCGACATATCGTTCAAATAATCCAGTTTCTAAATTTCCAGGCATTTCTTGCAGCAGATATTTTCCCAGCACATCTTCCCGGCGGCGTCCGACAATTTTTTCGGCGGCGGAATTGATAGTTAGCCATTGAAAATCGATAATATTTTTTTCAGAATTTCGGATAGCTTTGAAGGCCATAATGCCATCTAAAGAACTATTTAAAACCCCAGTCAGCAAGGATTCTGAATGTTGTAAGGATTGAATTGTTTGGTGGCGATCGGTAATATCGTGCGCTACCCAGATGACTGAGTGGCTGGAGAAGGGGGAAATACTGGCGGTAAATCGCTTCTGCTCTTTTCCTAGGTTTAAAAGGTAATCAAATTGAATCGGGGTCTGGGTTTGCAGGGACTGGCGAATTGGGCATAAAAAGGTTTCCGATTGGGACCCGTTAAAAAAAATTTCCAGGGTCTGGCTGATTAATTGAGAATTTTCTTCGGATCGAACTAGGGTAGGATGGGTTGGCGCAACTTTTATTTTATTCTCAGTGGCATTAATAACGAGAATAATATCAGTCATTCCCGCCAATACGGTGAGGAGAAAACTCTCGTTTTCTGTGATATTTTCCTCGGAATTACACAAATCAACCAAGATGAAGCCATTCTGTAAGTTTTTATCTAAAGCAGTTTTTGAGTTAACGGTCTTTACCTCGGTTATTTTTTGGGCCGAATTAATTTTCTGAGAGTTGTTTTTAATATAAGGCATGATTTTAATCCGAGTTCCAAAGCGAGTTTCTAGGCGTTTTCTGTAACCCACTAACCCAGATTTTGATAAAGTTTTAAATTTAGAAATTACGGATTTTTTACGATAATGTGAAGGTTTCAATTCTTCCAGTTCATGATTTTGCTTTCCAGGATTTGAATTATCTATGGCTTTGCTTAAAGGAGATAAATAAAATCCTTGCATCAGCCTGGAAGGGGTGAGATACCCAATAATCTGATGATTTGAATCGCTGAGAATGGGGAGATAATGAATTCCTTGCTGAAAACAATTAAAAATCCTAACGATGTCGGAACATTCCGACTCTTTTAAAGCGATTGAACATTTCCGCATTACCGCCGCTACTGTGGTTTTTTTAAAAGATTTTTGGGTGGCTAAAAAATCCAGGATAGCTCCGGGAGTTAATAAACTGATATCCTGATTTTTATCAATGATAAAAAGACAAGTTTCTACTCCCTCTTGCCCGGTGAATGATTCAGCAGGAGGCTGAAACGACGAGACTGGACCATCCGCCGACTGCCCCTGACTCCTCATGAAGGCGATCGCCTCAACCAAGGGGGTATCTGCGGCAATAATCTGAACATTTCGGTCAATTGCAGATTTTATATCGAACGAACATAACAAACGATTTGCTTCCAGCATCGACTTTCCTTTAGTCTCATCAGAATCATCCTTCCGACCAGCCCCCAATCTTCTGCTAGTCCTGCTCTTAAAGGCGATCGCCTTCTGCCCTCCGCCTTCTGAACCGGCGGCGATCGCGCCAGTCTATCCGGTTGCCTTCTCCCAATTTCGCGAGGTGACCCTCTCGAATCAACTCCCCTGTTTGGCTGGTACTGATTGCTATTTTATCCTATTTTCCATTGAACTTGTAGAGAAAAGAAAAATAAGAGGACTCATTTTTTGAACTGGACTCGCATCCCTATTTCAATAGAGTTTTCCCCTCATTCTATCGATCCCTTACCCTGGGGGAGGATAGGAGTGTCTTTTTCTAATTATCCCAGGGGTTTCATCCTAAAGCAAACCCTTGACTGCATAACTTTAAACAAACTTTATTTTTTCTGCTATAATTAAACCCTAAAATAAGCGATAAAATCTAATTTTTGTTAGAGGCGAAGGAAACGAGAAAGGATGACCCCCGACCAACCAACTATGACCAGACTAGAACGCCAAACTCCCCACAGTGGATACCATTGGAATAGTAGTCCACGCCGGTTTTTTGAAGGGTGGTATTATCGGGTCACCTTACCCACGGACCGCCAAACTTTTGCCTTTATGTATTCTATCGAAGACCCCGCAGGCGGTTCCCCCTATAGTGGGGGCGGCGCTCAAATTTTAGGGCCAGATGATGGCTATTTATGCCGGACCTTTCCCGATGTTAAAGGCTTTTGGGCTTGGTCTAACAGTTTAGCCCTGGGTCACTGGGGAAAAACCGAGTTACCTTACCCGCCCAACTATTTATCCCCCCATGAGTTCGATCGCTACATTGAACAAGGTTATCAAGGAACCGCAACTTGGCATCAGGGTAAATTGTGCGACCCGGGAACGGGACAGCGTTGCGAATGGCAATATGCCATTTCCCCGATCTACGGATGGGGCGATCGCCAGCGGGGTCAGTTAGCAACCGCCGGGTTACTCTCCTTTTTACCGATGTTTGAACCTGGGTGGCAAATTTTGATGGCCCACGGTTTGGCAACCGGGTGGATCGATTGGAACGGCAAGCGCTATGACTTTGCCAATGCCCCTGCCTACGCCGAGAAAAACTGGGGGGGTGCTTTTCCTGAAAAATGGTTTTGGGTCAATTGTAACTGTTTTGACGATGAACCAGACCTGGCATTAACCGCTGGAGGGGGTCGTCGCGGGGTTCTCTGGTGGATGGAGTCCGTGGCCCTGATTTGTATCCATTATCGCGGTGAGTTTTATGAATTTGTCCCCTGGAATGCTCAAGTGAGTTGGGAGATTGACCCTTGGGGTCGGTGGCAAATGCAGGCGAGTAACGATCGCTTTACGGTAGAACTCACCGCCACCACGGATCAACCGGGAACGCGCCTGCGTGCCCCCACCCAAGAGGGATTAACCTTCGTCTGCCGTGATACCATGCAGGGTCACCTCACTCTCACCCTGCGATCGCGCCTGGGCAATCCTTCTGAGGTAATTTTTCAGGCCACCAGTTCCCTCTGTGGCGTGGAAACCGGCGGCGGTCCTTGGACAGAAACCTGGCGATCGGCCTAAGCAACCCGGGAATCATTGAGCCAATTCCCTCAATGATTCCCGGCTAATCTGCTGATATTATTATTTATATGTGTGACCTTCCCAGATTTCCGGTTACTCTAAAGCCGTATCCTGCTCATTCGCTATTACCCGGTTCGTTAAAAATTTAATTATCTATACAGTATAAACTTAAAATTGTCAAGTCTTATTTGAGAACTTTGCGGATTTCTTAAAACCAATGGGACTTAGGCGAGTTGGGTTAAGAAAATCACGGAAAAGAGTAGCAACTCCGTTCGAGAAGTAAACAGCCATTGCTTTTCCTATCTCTAGGCTCAAACTTGGGGAAAGAACGTCTCGGGTTTGGGGAGGCACTGCCCCGAAACCACTAAACAATGAATCAGAAACGAGGAACCTTTGGGATGAAAATTAAGTTGCCCACCTTACATCTTTGGGTCATCATTGCTACTATTTTAGCCAGCTTCCTACGGAGTCAACCCGCAATTTCCCAGGCCGTTACTCCCGCTGATGACGGCACCAGGACCCAAGTTACCCCGGAGGGAAATCACTTCCATATTCAGGGGGGACAGTTATCTAAAGATGGGGCGAATCTCTTCCACAGTTTTCAACAGTTTGGTTTAACCCAAGGGCAGATTGCCAACTTTCTCTCCAATCCAGAAATTCGCAACATTTTAGGACGAGTGGTAGGCGGTGACCCTTCCTTCATTAATGGCTTAATTCAGATATCTGGGGGCAATTCTAATTTATTTTTAGTCAATCCCGCTGGGATTTTATTTGGACCCAATGCCAGCTTAAACCTGCCGGGAGATTTTTTAGCCACCACTGCCACTGGCATCGGATTGGGAGATGATCAGTGGTTAAATGTCATGGGAGAAAATCAATGGGCGATGTTAGTAGGGGAACCCCGTCATTTCTCATTTGCGGGACTGCAACCGGGGGCCGTTGCCAATTTAGGCCATTTAACCTTACAATCGGGTTCTAACTTAACCCTCCTCGGCGGAACCGTTCTGAATACCGGGACCCTTTCC
Organism: uncultured cyanobacterium; assembly: GCA_963821735.1. Lineage (GTDB taxonomy): Bacteria > Cyanobacteriota > Cyanobacteriia > Cyanobacteriales > Laspinemataceae > Laspinema. The sequence continues at coordinate 226,248 of CAWGFK010000055.1, read as the reverse complement.
GTTCCCGGAGGCTCCATTACCCTCGCTGCGGTCCCTGGAGATTCCGTGGTGAGTCTTTCCCAAACGGGTCATTTACTCACCTTGAGCATTGCGCGAGAGGCATTTGCGGGAACTGCTAACTCATCTGATGCCTTAGGCATGACGCCGCTTTCGTTGCCGGAACTGCTGACGGGCGGGATGGCATCTCATGCCACGGGAGTAGAAGTGCAGGCGGATGGCACGATCGCCCTCACGGGTTCTGGACTAAAAATTGCCCCGAAACCGGCACTACCATCGCCTCGGGAACCCTGGATGTCAGCAATCACCGCAGTGAGATTCCATCGACTCAAAGCATTACTTTAGTGGGCGATCGCATTGCCGTCCTGGATGCCAAACTCGACGCATCCGGCATCACCGGCGGCGGAACCCTGAGAATCGGTGGGGAAGAACGCGGCAGGGGTTCCCTCAGCAATGCCAGTCACAGCTTCATCAGTGGCGATTCCCTCATCACTGCCGATGCGCTTTCCTCCGGCAATGGGGGACGAGTGGTGATTTGGGCCGATGAAACGACGGCATTTTATGGTACTATCCAGGCGAGAGGCAGTTCTCACTCCGGCAGTAGCGGCGGAACCGTGGAAGTATCCGGGAAACAACAGTTAATTTTCCGAGGGAACATTGACCTAACTGCACCCAATGGCAATGTGGGTACATTGCTCCTTGACCCGGAAAATATCATCATTGTGAGTGGGGAGGGGGGAGCACAGGACAATGAAATTACCGATGGGACGATTCAGTTCGGGGAAGCAGGGGATACCTTTACTCTATCTGAGGTAACACTAGAAGGAGTCAGTGAGAATGCCAGCGTTATCCTAGAGGCCACAAATGATATTACCCTGCAACCGTTAGAGGATAATGGGTTATATTTTACCCCGGGAACCGGGGCAGTTGCCTTTAAAGCGGATGCCGATGGGGATGGAGTCGGGTCATTTTCTATGAGTGAGGGAGATAGAATCTTCACGAACGGACGGAATATCACCATTGAGGCAGCGGATATTCACGTGGGAGGGATTAATACCACGTCCGATAACCAGAATTCCGGGGATATCAACTTAACCGCCCAGTTTGATATTCGCGTCACGGGAGGACTAACCGCTAATGCCCCAGGGATCTATAATGGGGGGAATATCACTCTCACCAGTCACGCAGGGGCGATCGATACTCAAGCCAATTTTTTGAGTTCCTGGACAGAAGAGGGAAATGCCGGATCGGTGACGCTGCAAGGGTTTGGAAATATTCTCACCGGACAGATTAACGCCGAGTCCCAAGGCAGTGGCATGGGGGGAACTATTACCTTAGAAAGTGCCGCAGGGACAATCAATACCCAAATGGGAGATATCTTCTCCCAGTCCAATTTGGGAGATGCTGGCGAAGTGAGGTTTACCGCCTATGGAGATATCATCACCCAGAGTATCGTCTCGAATAGTGATGGGGAAGGCAGTCTGGGGAATGGGGGGAACATTACCCTCACCAGTATCGCTGGTGCAGTCGATACGACTGCCGGTTTTCTCACCTCCTGGACCGAGGATGGAAATGCGGGTTCGGTTACCCTGGAAGCGTTTGGCGATATTCTGACCGGGATGATTGACTCCAAGGCAGCAGGCGGTGGCGATGGGGGGAATATCACGCTCACCAGTACCGCAGGGGAAATTATTGTCCGACCCCCAACGCAACCCACCGGGGAGCAGACTCAGGACTTTGGATTATACTCTCGATCGGATTTGGGGAACTCTGGCGATGTGAGGTTGACCGCTTATGGAAATATTATCACCAGTAATATTTATGCGGATAGTGATGGGGAAGGCAGTCTGGGGAATGGGGGGAATATTACCCTATTTAGTGAAACCGGGGCAGTCGATACCACCACGGGTTACTTGAGTTCTTGGGGTGGTGGAGATGCCGGTTCGGTTACTCTGCAAGCGTTTGGGGATATTATGACGGGGGTGATTGACTCCAAGGCAGCAGGCAGGGGAACCGGGGGGAATATCACCCTCACCAGTACCACGGGGGCGATCAATACAGCACCGAGTGGGGCAGAGGGACTAGAGGACAATCAAGGCATCGGGTTGTACTCTTTTTCAAATTTTGGAAATTCGGGGGACGTGAGACTCACTGCACCCGGAGATATTACCACGGCGAATATCTGGTCCGATAGTCGAGAAGGCACCCAGGGAAATGGGGGAAATATCACCCTCACCAGTACCACGGGGGCGATCGACACAACGGCAGGTTATCTGAGTTCCTGGGCGGGGGGAAATGCGGGTTCGGTGACCCTGCAAGCATTTGGGAGTATTACCACCGGCATCATTGACTCCTATGCTCAAGGGAGTGGCACTGGGGGGGATATTACTCTAACCAGTACCACCGGGGCGATCGATACCTCCAGTGCCTTATGGTTTGACTCTAGTTCGGAACAGGGAAATGCCGGAAATATTATATTTAATGCCCCAGGAGATATTTCCGTCAGCAGTATCCGGTCGTTTTCTGAGGGCAGTGGGCGAGGGGGAGATATTACCCTAGACAGTCATAGCGGAACCCTGAAAATTTTAGCAGAAATCGATTCCAGTTCGGCAAGGGGTTCGGGAGGAAACATTCACCTCACTGCTTGGGGAGATGTTTTGACCGGATATGTGAGTAGCTATTCCGGAGGGGATACCTCAGCGATTGGGGGAAATATAGAAATCACCAGTACCACGGGGACGATTGATACAACATGGGGTTGGATTGGCGGCATCCGGAAGACGCGAGATCAGGATCAGACTCTGACCGAAGCAGCGATCGCCTCCACGGATGATGTAACGGACCCAGCGATCGCCAATACCTTTGCCGACCCCAGCACGATCGCCAATCTGGATGCTTATGCAGCGTCGGGAACTGGCGGAAACGTGACCCTCACATCCGCACAAGGAATTGTCACTCGGGATATTAGCGCTTATGGCGGCCAAAATAGCGGCAGTGTTTCCCTGGAAACCCGTTCGGGAGATATCCAAACTGGGGTAATTTTCTCCGTGTCTGAAAACGGCAACGGGGGGAACATTCGCCTCAATGCCGACAAGGGCAATATTACCACCAGTCACCTCAATACCTACGTCAATCAAGGGGGGACTGGAGGTCAGATTAATGTGACTAGCGCTGGTACATTTAATATCGGGGCCGCCACGATTAATTCCTTCTCGACTGCCGGAATTGCGGGAGATGTGAGAATTAATGCGAATGGAGATATAACTTTGGGAGGCGATCGCAACCGCAGCGCAGTCCGGTCCCAAGGTGAGCAACAGGGGGGGAATCTCTCCATCACCAGTATCACCGGAGAGATTCTGTCCTGGTTCGGCAGTTTAGACTCCTATTCCCCCGCCGGTAATGCCGGGAATGTGAACTTGTCTGCTCAAAGTGATATTTATACAGCCGGAGTTTTATCCCAAGGACAAACCCAAGGCGGGGACATCAATCTTACCAGTACCGAAGGGGCGACTGCCACCAACTGGGGTCCGTTGCAATCCTTCTCAGAACAGGGGATTGCCGGGGATGTGAGCGTTGTTGCCCCGGGCGCAATTACCACAGGCGCTATTTTATCTCAAGGGTTGCAGCAAGGGGGAAATATTACCCTCACCAGTCGCGATAGTTTTATAGATACCAGTCGAGGGGAGTTGCGATCGCTCTCGGAACAAGGCAGTGCGGGTCATGTTTCCATCCAGTCCGAGGGAACCCTCACCACCGGGGGAATTTTCTCCCAAGGCGAACAGGCAGGGGGGGATATTAACCTGATTAGCAATAGTGTCAATAGCATCGAAGTCCAAGGAGAATTAGAAACCTTGAGTAATCGCGGCATGGCAGGAAATGTCTATCTTTATTCCCCCGGTAATATTCGCACCACTAGCATCCTCTCCCAAGGATTAATGCGGGGCGGAAATATCACCATCACCTCCACGGAAGGCGCAATTTTAAATAACGGTGAGTTAAACTCCTATTCTGAACAGGGAACCGCTGGGAAAATTGTTTTAGATGCGTCAGGGGAAATTTCTACGAATGCGATCGCCTCCTATGGATGGATTGAAAGTGGAGATGTGCAGTTAACCAGTCAAAATTTGGGCATCACCACGGGGAATATTACCACCCAAGCTAACAACGGACCCACAGGCAGTATTATCATTACCGCCCCTGGATTTGAAGGGGATATTTTTACAGGCAATCTCAGTGCGATCGGGACTGCTGCGGGCAGTATTATTAATACCGCCGGAGGCAATTTAGTCAGTGGAGACCAAACCATTACTTCCAGTGGAGATAATACCGGAGAGATTATCAATACCGTGGAAGGGGATGCCACGATTGGCGACCAAACCATCTCTGCGGGAGGGGATAATACCGGCAATATTACCAACACCATTGGCGGGGATGCGACGATTGGCGACCAAACCATCTCTGCGGGAGGGGATAATACTGGCAATATTACGAATACCATTGACGGCGATGCTACGATTGGCAATCAAACCATTTCTGCGGGAGGGGATAATACTGGCAATATTACTAATACCATTGGCGGGGATGCGACGATTGGCGACCAAACTATCACTGTGGGAGGGGATAATACTGGCAGCATTACCAACACCATTGACGGGGATGCCACCATTGGGGTTCAGGATATTAATGCCGAAGGCGACAATGTTGGAAATCTTGTTAACACGATAGAAGCGGAAGGGATAATTACCGCCCAAGGCACTTCAGCGGGAGGAATCAATCTGGGGGAAATCATTAATAATGCGGAAGCATTAACAGTGATTCAAACGAGCCAAACCCAATCAGAAAACCTGGAACTAAATCAGGACAACGCCGCTAAAATTTCTCAAGACTTGAGTGCAATTCAGGGGAATGTGATTGGAACCAGTGGTTCCCAGGCGATCGCCTTGTTGGAACAAAATCGGACTCAAGAATTTGAGGACTATTTCGGACGGAACCTCTCCAGTCAACCCGTCAGTCCCGCATCGGTGCGAGATGCTTTGAGTGCGATCGCCCGTCAAACCGGCAACCGTTCCGCAGTGGTGTATATCACTACCCTAGAAAATGAATTAGAATTGCTCCTTTTCACCCCAGAAGGGGAACCGATTCGCAAAACCGTCCCGAACTTACCGCGTCAACAAGTCATTGACTTAGCTATCCAATTTCGGGAAAGTCTCACTCATCCTCGTTATCGAGGAAATACTTTATACCTGCAACCCGCCCAACAATTGTATCAATGGCTGATTACCCCAGTCGCCTCAGAACTAGAAGCGGCAGGAATTAATACTTTGTTATTCAGTCTGGATGAAGGATTGCGGTCCTTACCCCTCGCTGCATTGCATGATGGGGAACAGTTTCTAGTGGAACAATATAGCCTTGCCCTAATTCCTTCTCTGGGGTTAATTGATACTCAGTATCAATCCCTACAGGGCAGTCGAGTCTTGGCAATGGGGGCGTCTGAATTTACCGAACTGAGTGCCTTACCTGCCGTTCCCGTGGAGTTAGAGGCGATCGCCGGACAACTTTGGCAGGGAGAGGAGTTTTTAAATGAACAATTCACCCTAGAGAACCTCCGCCAGCAACGCACTGAACATCCCTACCAGATTATACACCTTGCCACCCATGCCGAATTCCAACCCGGACCCCTGAACAATTCTTATATTCAACTGTGGAATGAAAAATTAGATTTAGAAGGATTGCGATCGCTCGGGTTGAACGACCTTCCGGTAGAATTATTGGTACTTTCCGCTTGTCGCACTGCCGTAGGCGATCGCCATGCCGAATTAGGGTTTGCTGGGTTAGCCGTCCAATCCGGCGTCAAATCCGCCCTCGCCTCCCTGTGGTACGTCAGCGACGAAGGCACCCTCGCCCTCATGACCGAATTTTATAGCCACCTGGCAGATCATACCATTAAAGCGGAAGCCTTACGTGCTGCTCAAATTGCCATGCTTCGAGGCGAAGTGCAAATAGAATCAGGAGAATTGCGCGGATCCGGAACTCGCGGCAGCGTGACCCTCCCACCGCTATTGGCAAAAAACAGAACTGTCAATCTGTCTCATCCCTACTTCTGGTCCAGTTTTACCTTGATTGGCAATCCCTGGTAGAGGCAGCGAATGTAAAGTTATCGTAAAGACCCCGGTTGGGGAGGGGAATGTCCGTAATTTTACTGAAGCGATCGCACGGAAACGCGGATAGGCTAGAACTATCTACTAAAATTGTCATCCTTCTAAAGGATGAAATCGGGGTGCAGCTTGTCGAGCCTTCATCAGATTGCTGACTATAGCAATCCTAAGCAATCCTAGGACATTGCACCCCTTGTCCAATTGGGTCGATATAAATTCAAAATACAGCCATCAGGGGAACGAATTCGCATTGACTCTGCCGATTTTTAGCATATTCTAATTTATCCATTCGCATCCCGAGAGATTTAGACGATGAAACTCGATGAAATTACGTTTCAGTGGTTGGTTATTTTTTCCCTACTGGGAAGTTTATCTACTGTAACCCCTGCTTCTGCACAACCCATCACACCGGCAGCCGATGGGACCAATACTGTAGTCACCCCGGAGGGCGATCGCCTAGATATCAGCGGCGGTTCCCTGAGTCAAGATGGGGCCAATCTGTTCCACAGTTTCCAGCAATTCGGGTTATCTCAGGGACAAATTGCCAACTTTTTATCTAACCCAGAAATTCGCAACATCCTCGGACGAGTTGTCGGGGGTGATGCTTCTTATATTAATGGTTTAATTCAAATTACTGGAGGCAACTCCAACCTATTTTTAATGAATCCCGCAGGCATCCTATTTGGTGCTAATGCCCAACTCAATGTTATGGGGGACTTTACCGCCACCACCGCCACCGGGATTGGATTGGGAGACGCTTGGTTTAACGGATTTGGCAATAACAATTATGCAGCACTGGTGGGAACCCCCAGTGCTTTTAACTTTTCAGTATCACAACCGGGGAGTATTGTCAACCTCGGTGACTTATCTTTACAACCGGGACAAAATTTAACCTTGTTAGGAGGTAACGTCCTCAACAGCGGCACCCTCTCTAGTCCCGGGGGTACAATTACCCTGGCGGCAGTCCCGGGAGAAAGTCTAGTGCGGATTTCTCAGGCGGGACATTTGCTCAGTTTAGAAGTGAGGAGTCCTGAAAGTACCCCCACCTCCCTGATGCCAGTTTCATTGCCGGAACTTCTGACTGGGGGTGGGACGACTCATGCCAATCAGGTGCTGGTGAATCCCGATGGGACAATTTCCCTGACAAGTTCGGGACCGGCAGTTCCGATGACAGGGGGAACGGCGATCGCCTCGGGTACATTAGATGTATCCGGAGAAACCGGGGGAACCGTCCAAGTCTTAGGTGAAAACGTCGGGGCGATCGCGGGTGAGATTAACGCCTCGGGTACCCAGGGGGGAGGCACAATCCTCCTCGGCGGCGAATATCAAGGGCAAGGACCCATCCCCAACGCCTTATACACTTTCGTCAGTAGCGATTCTACCCTGAATGCCGATGCCGGAACCATCGGAGATGGCGGACGAGTGATTTTATGGGCCGATGATACAACCCGCTTTTATGGTAACATTACCGCCCGAGGCGGTGCCGAAAGGGGTGATGGCGGGTTTGTAGAAGTATCCGGGAAACAAGACTTAATCTTCCGAGGAAATGTAAATTTAAGTGCGCCTCAAGGCAATTTAGGCAACTTACTCCTAGACCCCGAAAATATCATCATTAAAAATGGGGCTGGAGCAGCCAACGATAATGAGCTTGCGGACGCTCAAATTTTCGCCGCCGATGGCACCGGGACTTTCACCATTTCTGAGCAAGCCCTGGAAACCATCAATGGTAATGCTAATATTACATTAGAAGCCACTAATGATATCACGATTGAAAATTTAAACGATAACCTATTAACCTTTAAAGGGGGTTTTGGAGCCATTCGGTTTACCGCAGATGCGGATAACAATGGGTTAGGTTCATTTATCATGAATCAAGGTGATAGTCTCATCACCAATGGCCGAGCCTTAACCATTTCCGGAGTCAACATCATCACCGGAGCGATCCAAACGGGACACTGGCAAAATCCGGCGGGAAATGTCACCTTAACGGCCCAAAATAGTATTAATATCAGTGGAATTAACACCTCTAGCCCTAGCAGCAATGCGGGCAACGTCCTAATTAATGCCAATAACGGTCATATTCAAACGGGGAATATTGAAAGCCGAGGCGCTTATTATGGCGGTCTAATCTCAATTTCCGCGATGGGAAATCTGAGTACCGGCAGTCTGAATTCATCGGGAAATATAGCTGGGGGTAACATTAACCTCAGTACCCTAGATGCCAATAGCGGGCATATTCAAACCGGGGATATTGAAAGTCTGGGGAATTCTGGAGGTGCCATCGGGATTTCCGCCCTGGGAAATATGAGTATCGGCAGTCTGAATGCGTCGGGAAATATGGCCGGGGGTAACATTAACCTCACTAGCTCTGGGATGCTCCAAAGCGGGATTATCCGCTCTGAAGCCCTGGCAGGAACTGGGGGAGATATTACCCTAACCGCTACAGAAAATATCATCCCTTTGAGCATTTCCTCTAGCGGGGAAAATGGGGGAGGTAACATCGGCATTACCAGCAGTGAAGGGGGAATCTATGCCCATTCTGCTGTTCTTTCCTCGGGTTCCAACAGTGGAGATGGTGGAGAGATCATCCTCCAAGCTGAGGGAGATATTGTCACCCGGCATATTATGGGTTGGACCTTTGGAGACACCAGCAAAAAAGGCGGAAATATTAGCATTACCAGTAATACGGGGGCGATCGACACCACCGCCGGGGGAACATTATCCGGCGAAGCGGTGATTGATCCGGCAGCGGCGATTTTAGATGTGGCGGATATATTTTTAGAGGCCCTCGACAATGTAGATATCTATGCTACCAATGTAACGGGGCACAATATCACCCTATCTGCTCCCAATGGGATTAAAACAGGTCACGTCATCTCCTTTGGGACCGGCGATGCCGGTCATGTCAACCTGAACAGCACGTTGGGAAACATTGCCACTAACGTAATTTTCTCCGCCTCTGAACAGACTACGGGAGGTAACATTACCCTGACTGCGCCGCAAGGAAATATTAGCACCAATCACCTGGCTTCTTATGCGCCTCTACAAGGGGGGGAGATCCATATTACCAGTGGCGGGACGTTCAATATTGGAGCGGCAACGATTAACTCGTTTTCTCCCATAGGAACAGCGGGAGATGTGACCATTGCGGTGGAAAATAGCCTCACCCTCGGCGGGGATAACCTTCGCAGTGCAATTCGCTCGGAAGGATATACTCAGGGGGGTAATCTTACCCTTACCAATAACTCTGGAGCGTTCACCGTAGGCGGTTATCTGGATACTTTCTCGGACAATGGCATTGCCGGAAATGTCAATCTCACCAGTGAGGGCAATGTCCTGATCAATGGCATTCGGTCCCAAGGCGAATTTCAGGGCGGACAGATTACCATGACGAGTCATCAAGGTGAGATTGATGCCAGTCAGCGCGTCCTGATTTCCCGGGCTGTGAGTGGCAATGCCGGATCGGTGACCCTCCAAGCCGAGGGGAATATTCTCACCGGACTGATCCAAAGCTGGACTTATGGAGATGCCACCACACAAGGCGGAAACATCAGTATCACCAGCAATTCCGGGGCGATCAATACCACGGGGGGCGGAACATTATGGGCAGAAGCCTCCATTTCTCCGACGCAGCCGATCGCCGAAATTGCCAATACATTTTTATCATCCTTAGCCAATCTGGATGCCTATGCCATCAATGGCACCGGGGGAAATATTGCCCTAAACGCGCCTCAGGGGGTGACAACCAGTCACATCAGCTCGTTTGGACGAGCCAATAGCGGCCATGTCAACGTGAGCAGCACTTTGGGAGATATCAATACTAACGTGATTTTCTCCGTATCCGACAATGGTCATGGGGGAAATATTACCCTAAACGCGCCCCAGGGAGCGATTACCACCAGTCACCTTGCCTCCTACGCCGCCCTCCAAGGCGGGACGATTAATATTACCAGTGGGAGTCAGTTTAATATTAATGGAGCAACCATTAACTCTTATGCGACGACAGGTGCAGCCGGAGATGTAACCATCACCCAACAAGAGAGTCTCACCCTGGGGGGAGATGCCGATCGCATTGCCATTTGGTCCCAAGGAAATACCGCCGGGGGAAATATTACCCTAACCAGTCACGATGGTGCGATCGCCTCCGAGGGTTCCCTGGAGTCTTTCTCCTCCAATGGTACCGCTGGAAATGTCACCCTGAACGGGAATGGGAATATCACCCCCAAGGGGATCCGGTCCGAAGGTGCACAACAGGGGGGGAGTATTACGATTACCAGTGGTAACGGAACAATTGATAGCAGCAATGGCGGATTAAATTCCTACTCCAGTGCCGGAACAGCCGGGGATGTCAATCTCACTGCCTCGGGAGATATCACCACCTCAACCATTCGCTCCGAAGGTTATACTCAAGGCGGAAATATTGGCATCACCAGCAATGCCGGGGCGATCGCCACCGCCGATTCCCTCAACTCCTTCTCCGAAACGGGCACTGCCGGAACTGTCAATCTGAGCGCCAATCACAATATTACCACCCAGGAGATTCGGTCCGAAGGTGCACAACGCGGGGGCAGTATTACCCTAAACAGTACCACGGGAACTATTGATAGCAGCAATGGCGGATTAAATTCCTACTCCAGTGCCGGAACCGCCGGGGATGTCAATCTCACCGCATCCGGGGATGTTACCACCTCAACCATTCGGTCCGAAGGTTATACTCAAGGGGGAAATATTGGCATCACCAGCAATGCCGGGGCGATCGCCACCGAAGGTTCCCTCAACTCCTTCTCCGAAACGGGCACTGCTGGAACCGTGAGCCTATCTGCCCCCCAAAACAACATTACCCCCTCAAATATCCGTTCAGAAGGGCCGCAGGCAGGGGGTAGCATTCAGATTCACACCGGCGGTACTCTCGACTTGAGTGGGGTGACCCTCAACTCCTATTCATCCAGTGGCACCGCCGGTGATGTCACCATCAGCGCTCAACAAAGTATTAATTTAGGGGGTGACGCGAGCAATAGTGCGATTCGGTCCGAAGGACATACCCAAGGCGGAAATATTAGCATTACCAGCGATACTGGGGCGATCGCCGCTGGGGGTTCCCTGGATTCCTTCTCCGCCAATGGCACCGCTGGAAATGTCACCCTGAACGGGAATGGGAATATTACCCCCAATGGGATTCGGTCCGAAGGTGCACAACAGGGGGGGAGTATTACGATTACCAGTAGTAACGGCACAATTGATAGCAGCAATGGCGGGTTAAATTCCTACTCCAGTGCCGGAACAGCCGGAGAGGTGAATCTCACTGCATCGGGAGATGTAACCACTTCAACCATTCGGTCCGAAGGTTATACTCAAGGCGGACAGATTACCATTACCAGCAATACTGGGGCGATCGCCACGGAAGGTTCCCTCAACTCCTTCTCAGAAACCGGCACCGCTGGAAATGTTAACCTGTCTGCCTTGCAAAACAATGTTACCGCATCAAATATTCGGTCAGAAGGACAGCAGGGTGGTGGTAGCATTAATATTCAAACCGGGGGAACTCTGGACTTGAGTGCGGCTACCCTCAACTCCTATTCTTCCAATGGAACCGCCGGTGATGTCACCCTCAGCGCTGAACAGAATATTAACTTAGGTGGGGATGAGAGTAATAGTGCGATCCGTTCCGAAGGCAATACTCAAGGTGGAACGATTACCCTTACCAGTAATACTGGGGCGATCGCCGCCGGGGGTTCCCTGGATTCCTTCTCTTCCCAAGGAACTGCCGGAAATGTTACCCTGTCTGCTCATGGCGATATTACCCCCAATGGGATTCGGTCCGAAGGTGCACAACAGGGGGGGAGTATTACCCTAGAAAGTACCACCGGAACCCTTGATACCCGCAATGGCGGATTAAATTCCTACTCCAGTGCCGGAACAGCCGGGGATGTCAATCTCACTGCACCGGGAAATGTGACAACTTCAACTATTCGCTCCGAAGGCTATACTCAAGGCGGAAATATAGCGATTACCAGTGACTCAGGAGCGATCGCCACTGAGGGTTCCCTTAACTCCTTCTCAGAAACTGGCACTGCCGGAACTGTCAATCTGAGTGCCTATCACAATATTACCCCCAATGGGATTCGGTCCGAAGGTGCACAACAGGGGGGGAGTATTACCCTAGAAAGTACCACCGGAACCCTTGATACCCGCAATGGCGGATTAAATTCCTACTCCAGTGCCGGAACAGCCGGGGATGTCAATCTCACTGCACCGGGAAATGTGACAACTTCAACTATTCGCTCCGAAGGCTATACTCAAGGCGGAAATATAGCGATTACCAGTGACTCAGGAGCGATCGCCACGGAAGGTTCCCTCAACTCCTTCTCAGAAACCGGGACTGCCGGAACGGTCAATCTGAGTGCCAATCAGAATATTACCACCAACGGGATTCGGTCCGAAGGCGCACAACAGGGGGGGAATATTACCCTAGAAAGTACCACCGGCGGAGTCGATGCCAGTGGGGGTAACCTGGATTCCTATTCCAGCGATGGTAATGCCGGACAAATTACCATCACCGCCGAAGGGGACATCAAAACCGGATTTATTCGCAGCTTTACCTTAGATGATGCCAGTACCTCCCTCGGGGGTGAAATTTCGCTGATTAGTCGCAGCGGGGCGATCAATACCACCGTCGGAGACTTATCAGGGGAAGCAGAAATTGCTTTAGATGCCGATGTTTCCTCCGAGGAAGTCGCCAATGCCTTCCAACATGACCAAGCCAATATTAACGCCTATTCCGCCAATGGCACAGCAGGCAATATCACCCTCAATGCCAACAACCAAATTACCACCAGTCATATCAGTTCTTATGCCGGAGAAGGCAGCGGCAATGTTACCCTGGGGAATAACATCGGAGATATCACAACCGGCGTAATTTTTTCCAGTACCCGCAACGGTGACGGAGGTGCGATCGCCATCCAAGCTCCCGATGGCAACATCAACATCAATCACATTGCCACCTATTCTACCAATGGCACTGGGGGAGAGGTTAATCTCTCTGCCAGTGGTAGCGTCACCTTAAATAACATTGCCTCCTTTGGCAACTTAGAAAGTGGGGATGTCAGCATCACCAGTGATGCCGGTACTATTACAACGGGCGCAATTCAAACCCTCGCCCCTTCTGGGACATCCGGGAATATCACCTTAAATACCTTTAGTACCTCCGGGAACATTCAAACCGCCGAACTGCGATCGTCCGGTGCCGAAGGTGCTGGAGATATTACCGTAATTGCAGAAGATGGTTCCGTGATTAGTGGGGATATTGAATCCATTTCCGAAAACGGGGATTCCGGCGATATCACCGTTGAAGGGTCAGGAGACGTGGAAACCGGAGACATTCGGTCCGAAGGCGGTCAAAATAGCGGGGATATCGATGTCAATAGCAGCGAAGGGTCTGCCACCACCGGCAATGTAGAAACCATTGCCCACAATGGGGATTCCGGCAATATTGATGTTAATGCCGAGAAAGATGTACTCACCGGAGACATTCGGTCCGAAGGGAGTCAAAATAGTGGCAATATCGATGTCAATAGCAATTCCGGAAGCGTCACCACCGGCAATATCGAAACCATTGCTCAAAATGGAGATTCCGGGAATATTGATGTCAATGCTGAGAAGGATATACTCACCGGAGACATTCGTTCCATCGCCGGAAATAATAGTGGGAACATCCAAATCGAAAGTCGCTGGGGGACAATTACCACCGCCAATATTGAAAGTATTGCCGAAATGGGAACCGCCGGAGATATTAGCTTAAATGCTTACCGAGATATTAACACCGGAGATATTACCTCACGAGGTGCGCTGGGGGGAGGGGATATCGAACTCAACAGCACGACGGGAATCATCAATACGGGAGAGGTATTTACCAATGGTGGACAAATTGATATTGTTGAAGGGGGTGCGATCGCACCTACCAATCCAGTCGTAGTACCCCGGATTGAGCAGAGTAACGTACTGCCACAAACGACGTTAGAAACCCAGCAAGCGGGGAATAATCCAACGGCAACCCAACAACTGAATCCTGTCCTGACGGTAGATCCAGGGATTAACTTAAGCATAGCCCAACAAAACCCTGAACTACAGCAAGTCTTATCAAGGACCGGAGACAGCCTTGCCATCACCAGCATCGTTAACAGCGATCGCCTTGGACTTCAAGGGTTCCAAAATAATCATACCCTCAATAGTATGATGCAGATGATCGGAATCAGCGACCTCAAAAGTACAACCGATAGCATCAGCGATCGCACCTCTACCACTCAACAAATCACACAAGCTCTCAACGCCATCACTAGCAATTCCCTAACCGTTGCTGGAGGCGATGCCGTCGCCTCCCTCGAACAAAGTCGCGATGACGAATATACCGAATATTTCGGGACTAATTTTTCCCAAGAATTAATGAACAGCGCTTCCTTAAAGGATGCCTTAGTCAAAATTACCGCAGAAACCGGGTATCAGTTTGCCGTCGTTTACATCAGCGCCTTACCCAGTCAACTGGAACTGATTCTGTTTACCGCAGATGGACAACCGATCCGCAAAACCATTCCCGAAGCTCCCCGAGAACAACTTTTAGAAGTCGTCAACCAGTTTCGCGGTGAACTCACCAATCCACGACGTCTCAATTCCCAGAGTTATCTCAAATCCTCCCAACAGTTGTATAACTGGCTAATTGCCCCGATCGCCGCTGACTTAGAAGCCGCAGGAATTAATACCCTCATGTTCAGTATGGATGCCGGATTGCGTTCGTTACCCATCGCTGCCTTACATGATGGGGAACAGTTTCTCGTCGAAAAATATAGCTTGAGTCAGATTCCCTCCGTCAGCTTGATTGATACCACCTATCGCGCCTTACAGGATACAAGGGTTTTAGCAATGGGCGCATCCACCTTTACCGAACTCTCCCCCTTACCCGCAGTTCCCGTAGAACTTACCACCATTGCCGATCGCTTATGGCAAGGCGAAGCCTTTTTAAACGAAGAGTTTACCCGGGAGAATTTACTCCAGCAACGACAAAGCTATCCCTATCCCATCATTCACCTTGCCACTCACGGCGAATTTAAGTCCGGCAGTCCCAGTGAATCCTATATTCAATTATGGGATGACCAACTGCAACTCGATCGGATTCGAGAAATGGGTTGGAACAGTCCCGTCGTCGAGTTATTAGTCCTTTCTGCCTGTCGGACTGCATTAGGGGACGAACGCGCCGAATTAGGGTTTGCTGGGTTAGCAGTCCAAGCCGGAGTCAAATCCGCCTTAGCCTCCCTCTGGTACGTCAGCGATGAAGGAACTCTCGGACTGATGACCGAGTTTTATACCCACCTGACGAATGCCACCATTAAAGCTGAAGCCTTACGGGAAGCACAAATTGCCATGATTCGCGGAGAAGTCCGAATCGAAGGGGGACAGTTACTCGGAACCGGAACTCGCAGCGGCGTTACCCTCCCTTCCGGTTTGCAAAATCAACGTCTCTCGTTTGCTCATCCTTATTTTTGGTCTGGATTTACCTTAATTGGCAGTCCCTGGTAGGGGAGATGGGGAAGGTGGGGAAGCAGGGGAAGCAGGGGAAGCAGGGGAGGATGGGTCCTTGTGACTAGCCCTGTCAAGGTGTGTAGATTGTAGGGGCGTATTGCATACGCCCTCCGGAGGGCGTATGCAATACGCCCCTACAAGAAACCCTGATTTTTCGTCATTAAATTTACCTCTTGTAGGGGCGCGAGAGTGATCGCCTGTCCAAGAAACCCTGATTTTTCGTCATTAAATTTATCACCTTGACAGGGCTAGTCCTCGTGACTTGGCTCTGCCGAGTCACGCACGATTGGAGGCTCTGCCTCCAGGCTTGTGGCGGCAGAGCCGCAAGAAGTGCGTATCACGGCAGAGCCATGATACGAGATCTCGACTATCTCCCCCATCCACCCCATCTCCCCCATCCAAGGACCAACCACAAATGACCAAGGACAAATCCTGTACTATTAGGGTGAAGTGCGTTCAGAGAGACTAGCAAACATGAGTGCAGCAGGCACCTCAGAGGAAATCGTATTTGGGACCGATGGATGGCGGGGGATTATCGCCCGAGATTTTACCTTTGCCAACGTGCGGAAGGTGACGAGGGCGATCGCCGCTTATCTGGAAACCGCCTACAGTAAAGATAAACCCGTTTTAATTGCTTATGACCCCCGCTTTTTGGCTGACCAATTTTCTCGAACAGCAGCGGAAGTCTTAGTAGATTTGGGTTGGACTGTCAAGATGACGGACCGGGATTGTCCGACTCCGGTAATTGCTTATAATGCCCGCCATCTCAATACTG
This sequence comes from uncultured cyanobacterium, assembly GCA_963821735.1. Taxonomy (GTDB): domain Bacteria; phylum Cyanobacteriota; class Cyanobacteriia; order Cyanobacteriales; family Laspinemataceae; genus Laspinema. Next base: position 209,751 of record CAWGFK010000055.1, on the reverse strand, counting down.
CCGGTGCATTAATGTTCACCGCCTCCCACAACCCAGCCCCTTATTGTGGCATTAAATATATCCCCGATTATGCGGGTCCTGCTACCCCAGAAATCACCGATACCATTGTGGCTAATATTGCCAAGGCATCGGATGAACCGCCCTCGGGTAAGAATACCGATAAAATTTCCATTTTTGACCCTAAACCCGCTTATCTGGAATTCCTCTACACCTTGCTGGATGTAGATACCATTCGCAAGGCGAAACTCAAGGTCAAATATGATGCATTGTATTCCACATCCCGAGGTTATTTAGACCTCGTTTTAGACCATTGCGGTTGTGAAACCGAAAGCTTCCACACTTGGCGCGATGTCCTGTTTGGGGGAGGAATGCCCGAACCCAAGGGGGAAATGCTGGTAGAGTTGGTGGATGCGGTCAAAAAAGATAATGCCGATTTAGGTTTGGCAACCGATGGGGATGCCGATCGCTTCGGAATTGTCGATGAAAAAGGCACTGTTCTCACCCCGAATACCATCTTGCTTTTATTAGCAAAGCACTTGCTCCAAAATAAAGGCAAAAAAGGCGCAATTGTCCGCACGGTTGCCACCACTCACCTATTAGATAACCTGGCGGAAAAATACGGTTTAACCCTCTATGAAACCGCTGTTGGGTTTAAATATGTTGGGGAAAAAATGCGGGAAACCGATGTACTCATCGGCGGGGAAGAATCCGGCGGGTTGAGCATCTTGGGTCACATTCCCGAAAAAGATGGCATTCTGGCTGATATGTTGGTGGCAGAAGCAATCGCCTTCGCGGGTAAACCCCTGAGTCAATTGGTGGAAGAAGTGATTGCCGAAGCAGGCGGTCCTCTCTATAACAACCGTCTGGATTTACATTTGACCGAAGCGCACAAATCAGCAGTTCTCGACGCTTATCTGAAAAATCCTCCGACAGAAGTCGCGGGAATTAAGGTCAAAGAAGTCGGTCGCAAAGATGGGATTAAACTCTATCTTGAAGATGGCGGTTGGATATTGTTGCGTCCCTCGGGAACGGAACCTTTGATTCGGGTGTATATGGAAACCAATTCTCCCGAAAAACTCCAAAAAGTCGGCCAAGAAATGCAGGCTAAAATCGATAAACTAGCCCCGGTTGCTGCCTAGTAACCCCCAGAAAACGGCAGGGGTTGAACTCCCTGCCGTTTGTTGCTGTAAAAGAGGTGAAAATATCATGCCAATTACCAAACTAATTCCAATCTTAGTGAGTGCGATCGCCGCGATTTGGGTGGTGGCAGTCGCCCTGCTGTCGGTCCAAAATGCCGCCCCAGTTTCCTTGCAGTTTTTAGGATTTAGTTCGATTCCGCTTCCCGTGGGCCTGGTATTAGCGACCAGTACCGGATTAGGGATGATTGGAGGGGCCCTGGCCCTGTCTGTGTTTAGTAAGGGCCGCAATGTTTCCTGAGTCTGAATACTCGGGTTCCATTGCAACAGAATGTAGTGAATTTAACCGCTTGACAAATGGAACAAAATCGGATAAGAGTTTAACTCAATTCCCAAAACCTGACTGCCTTGTTCTGTCCCTTAAACTTTTATATTTAACTGATCTCTCACTGGATTTCAAGTCTCAACCTAGCTCCCTAAAAATCCCTTTAACCTATTTTTAACAAACCATGCCCAAAGCAAGATTAGCGCGGCGATTTTCCTTAGTCCTGTTAGCGACGACCTTCTGTAGTTCCATGCAGGGGCCAGGATTGGCGATCGCCTCCGAACCTCTCTCAACTTCCTCCATCCCGGCGATCGCCTCCGCGCCGGAACTGAGAATCTGGGAATTTGACCCCTATACCAACGAACTGCAAATTACCGTTCCCGAGGGCGTCACCCCAGACTATTCCATCCTCACCGACCCCCTGCGAATTGCGATCGATATCCCCAATGGTGACAATCCCGTACAATCCAGCGCCGAAACCTATCAAGGGATCGTCCGGGAAATTCGGATTACTCAAATGGACTCAGGGGTCACCCGGATTGTCATGGAATTTGCACCAGGAGTCACCCTCGACTCCAACCCCGTCACCGTCACCCCGATTGGACAAAGCAATCGCTGGGTGGTTCGTCCAGCAGTGCAACTGGCAGAGTCCCTACCCACCACGGCAACAGAACGGAATCCGGACCTTCGCACCCTGCCCATGTTACCGCCCTCTGCTGCAAATCAGCCCCCGGGCATTTCCTTACCCGCACCGACCCTGGAATCGGCGGAATTTAACGCCAACTCAGAACTGGAGCAAATGCCCATTCTGAATGTGCCGCCACCGCCACCGCCACCGCAACTCTCGGAATTAAACATCCCCGTTGAGGATGCCCGATCGCTGGAATTAACCGAGGATTTAGACTTTGAATTGCCGGTGGAAACCTCAACTGGCGTAAATAGCACCCCCACAGTTACCGTTCCCCCAGTAGAAAGTGCCTCGGTTCAGGAGGTGATTGTGCAGAGTACCCCCATTCCGGTGAATCAGGAACCCGAAATTTCACCCCCACCGCCCTCTCCCGCGATGGAAACACCCACATCCCTAAATCCGGGGACCGATGGCATCCTCGCCTTTGGACAACCCCTGCCGACAACCGGGGCGATCGCACCTCGTTCCGAACCCGGAAGCGCTGAAACTCCTCCATCCATGCCGGAGGACGTTGCGGCGAATATTCCTTCTGATGTGTTGCTCTCTTCCGGAACCGTTTTAGTCCTGAACTATCCCGGTTCCGTGGCGATCGCCCTAGAAGATCGCCTCCCCAGACAAGAAGTCCTCCTGGTGTATTCCGACATTTACGATCGCAGCGGCCAACTGATTGCGCCAGTGGGCACCCCAGTCATTGGCAGTTTCCAGCGCGATCGGGGCAAAATCCGCTTTCAGACGCAATCCATTGTCCTCAACGGTCGTGCCATCCCCTTCATCGCCGAATCCGAACCCCTCAACGGCAATCGAGATATTTCCGAGAGAAGAACCCTCAGCTACTCCGCAGTTGGGGCCGTTGCTGGGGCCGTCCTCGGGGGTTTAGCGGGAGGTCCTCTCTTAGGCGGTGCCGCTGCGGGTGCAGTCACCTCGCTGCTGCGTTCCGAGATTGCCGCCATTGTCGAACCCGGACAAATTCTCCCGGTGCGTTTAAGCGAACATTGGCGGTAATCATTGCCCCCTGGACCCGATTGGGGTGGGGAGAGAAATCCTAAAAAAGGGGGAGGCGATGCGCATCGCCTCCCCCTTTGTCCGTCTCAAACTGAGGTACTGAATCAGATTGATACCCAATCCCTCTTCTTAAAAACCCTTGCGGGTCTTGTATTCAAGAAGATTGCATCCGCAAACCCCCTTGAGTCGGGTTTACAATATCTTTCACATCGTCAGACTCCACGGAAATCAACGTAACCGCTTGCTGGAGTGCCTCGATGCGAGTATCCGTGATGTGGTGAGGGGGTAACAGTTGGACAATCCCAAATCGGTCTAACCGACGTTTAATCTGACCCGCAGCACCGACAATAAAGACTTGACGACCTTTATCTAGGGCATCTTTAATCACATTTTCGATCGCCAGGGAAGAAGTCACCCCTAACATGGGTACGTCAGCCAGGTCCAAAATCAGCACTTCAAAATTATCCACTGCCGACTGTTCCCGGGAGATCGCCTTCGAGACTCCAAAAATCATCGGTCCGCTAATATGGAACAGCAGAATCCGACCATTTCCTTGTTGCAGCAACAGCTTCTCTTCATCGGTTAAGAGGATTTCATCATCATCATCGGTAATGGCCTTAACATCCTGGGCATGAATATCACTCAGACGTTGGATGGTCAAGAGATTAGCAATAAACACCCCGACGCCCACGGCGACGATTAAATCCACAAACACCGTCAGCGCAATCACCCCGTACATAATTAACGCCGCTTTCACCGAGACGCGGTGAGCACGTTTGAGGAAACCCCAATCGATAATATCAACCCCGACCTTGAGGGCGATCGCGGCCAACACCGCCATCGGAATATTTTCCGTCAGACCCGCTGCCCACAAAATCACCACCAGCAAAATTGCTGAACGGGTTAAACCCGACAATGCAGTTCTGCCTCCGGTTTGGATATTTACCACCGTTCCCATCGTCGCACCGGCACCGGGTAGTCCCCCACAGAGTCCCGAAACGATATTACCAATCCCTTGTCCGATTAATTCTTTATCCGAGTTATGGTGAGTGCGAGTCAAACTATCGGCAATCACGGAAGTCAGCAGGGAGTCGATACAACCGAGCATCCCCAACACAATGCCATTAATCAGCATTTCCCGAAATTCCGTGATGGTAAACACGGGCATATTTAATTTCGGCAGTCCCATTGGAATTTCGCCAATCGTCCGAATATCCGCATTGGAGAAAAACACCAGGGAAAAGACCGTTCCAACAATTAAGGCCACCAATTGCGGGGGTACGATCCGCTTAAATTTGGATGGCATGAAGAACAGAATCCCTAAGGTCAAAAAGGCTAAAATCGCTTCGGGGACGTCAATATTCGTCACAAACATTGGCAGATTCCGAAGGGTTCCGATTACCCCTCCTTTGCTAACATGACCTAAAAAAGGTCCGATTTGCAGCACAATCAGAATCAAGCCAATTCCCGACATAAAGCCGGAAATGACGGTGTAAGGCATCAGGGTAATGTATTTACCCAAGCGGAAGATCCCGAAGATAATTTGAAAGAGTCCGGCCAGCATGACTACGGTAAAGGCCATCGCCAATCCGTTCTCTGGATGTTTGGCTACTAGGGAGGCAATAATCGTGGTGATCACCACGGTCATGGGTCCGGTGGGTTCCGACATCAGGGCCGGAGTTCCCCCAAACAACGATGCAAACAAGCCCACGCAAACGGCTCCATAAAGACCCGCTATGGGTCCGGCACCGGAGGCGACCCCGAATGCCAGGGCCATCGGCAGGGTCACGATCGCCGCCGTTAGACCGCCAAATAGATCCCCGCGCAGGTTTCTAAAATGGATCTCATTAAATATACTCATCATTTGGCTATAAATTAGAGCTATTGAGCCGCCCTTTCAATAAATTGGATCTTCTAATCATATAGGAACCGGAATTCTTAGCAAGGGGTTGGGCGCATAAAAATCAAAGTTTTTGATAGGTATGATTACAATGACCCTAAATCTCATGCAAAAAAAAAGCTGCCAGACCTTGACCAGCAGAGGGTTGGGGATCAACGGTTCGCGACCTTTACCCCCTGATCTCCTATCAATTTTGCAGTGGATTGGTTCTAGCCTAGGTTTACTATAAAGAATTATCAATGGTAGGTATTTATAACGGTCATCAATCCTGAATCTGGACCCATTGTGGGGAATCCCAGGGGGTGGATGAGGAACCCTGAAAATGCAAAAGGACGCGGAGGGTAATCCGCGTCCTGATCGGCAGCAATATTCAAAGGGTTACCCCAGGGCGATCGCCCTAAAAGCGTTCGGTTTCTGGGGGTCTGCCTCCAGAACCCTGGAAAAACAGATTTCCCGCCGCGTCATTCTGGTAAATGCAACTAATCTCTGGGGTATTTTCCAATGCGCCGGTGAATCCAAAGGTGTTCATGCGATTTTTGCAGTCGCGGACCTGATCGTTAGTGACCAGTTTGCGTTGTTCTAGAATATTCCAGGTATTGGTCCGCAGTACGCACCCCGGCTGCATTTTGGGCTGGGAGATATAGACATTGAAGGGATTAAGGGTGACGAAGATGCGAGTATCCATCACCATCGCACTGGCTCCATATTGAATGCAGAGTTCCGGGTTAGGGGCGCTGCGATCGATGACTTCCCGGGACGCTACGTTTTCCGGACTGAAGTTGGCGGTAGAGCTAAAAGCAATACCAATCCCGATTCCCAACACGAATACCCCAGCTAAAATCGCCAGGGAGGTGTAGTTAAAGGGGGATGAGGCTTTTGGTTTTCGATACATGGTCTTTGGTGGGTTTAAGACGTTGGTTTGGGATGGGTTGGAGGATCTCTATCTATTAGTATGCCGAATCTGACTCCGAGATGGCTGTTCCTCAACGGTGCGATCGCCAAGATATTCCTCCCTATTTCTCCCTTCTCCCCACTTCAATACGGGAATCCCACCCCCCGGAGACCCGACATCAAGGGCCAACACCCCACAAGAACCCTATTCCTCCCCCTCTCCACGAACCCCGACTCCCAACGGCTGTATTTATTGCATTTTTTAAACGAAGGTCAACCTTTGGTAAAAGTTGAAAACCCCAGGGCTAATTGTGAGCCTCTTAAAAAAATATTAAGGTTTGAATGAAAAACTGGATGAATGGTAAATTTTTGTTTTATTTTTACAAATTTTAACGATAAATTAAAGATAAGTAATGTCACAATAGACTTAAGCGAGTTGATTGGCTACTTCAAGAATTTCACCGTCATCTGCAAAACAGCTTATCTGTGGAAGTCTTAGCCGGGAAAGGCTGGGAGACTAATAAACTTCCACAAGGGTTCGGAAGTTCGGCAATATACGGGCTGAAATTCTCCGGAGAGTGGTCAACTTTTGGGAAAATTTTAACCAGGAAAATCACAGGTTGTCAATTACTGAATTGACGGGTTTAATTATGGCAAAACACCTTGTAAATTTAACGCTAAAGTTGGTATCTGAACGAGTCGATTACGTTCTGGAAACTCATCCTTATTCTCTATATAAAAGCGTTATTGACTGCTCGGATTTTCAGTTAGAACTGATTGCGTACATTTTAAATCGAGTCCCTAGTTTGTATGTCGTTACCGGGGAGGAGCGCCCTGGGATCCAATTGTGCTTAGGGTCCTCAGAACGGTTCCATCTGGAAGGGTTAATTCATGAAGGTATCCACGCTATTCTACCCAAGGTGTTGAAAACTCCACCCCAAGAATTTTGTGATCTTCTCAAGTCCTCTTCCTACCACAGTAAAGATGGCAAATCCAAACCGAGTCAGGGGGAAGCAAGTCAGGAATCCTGCCAGTGGGATGAACTGGCAATTTACGCTCGAACCAAGTGGGTTGAACAGAATGGGATGCATATTCAATAACTCCATCACCTTTGGATTGGGGTGGCATGGTACACCGTCCCGTTGAAGATACAAATCCAATGCAACCGGGGATACCAGAAGTTCGTCTTGACTTATAAAGAAGTTGTGACACCGCAATCAAAGATTCAGGTTAAGCGGCTGATCGTGCAACATTTCTTAACAAAATAGAACCCCCTCTTGTTTTTGCATCTCAATCCGGTAACGATGTCCTAGAGCGCCCAGTAAAGGGTAGACAACCGGGTTTCTGCAAGAGATTTATTGCTGCTCAAGCAGAGATTTTTGCAAGAAACCCGCTGGCTTGTCCCTAGACTCTGAAACTGTGCCGATGCTTTTGCAGGCACTGCTTTTAAAGAAAAGTCACCCTAATGAGGGAGGCGAGAGAATAGAACCGAGCATAAAGTAACGAGATATTCCGGATGGGGCATCAGCAAAGGGCGAAGGTATTCCCTCGTCGATCGCGATCGCCCTGCCAATTAGAGAACACAGACCAACAGAAATCCCTTGGGGATAGAGTGGGGTGAAATCGCACCCAGGGTGCATGACTTGTGGATTAAAACCGGAATCTAGGGACTGACTCCCCAGATCCCGGGATTTAATTCGACCCCGGGCAGACACCGGAAACGCAGGTTATGCTTGGGAAGATTTATTATAGATTAAATGTGCTAAGGGCTTGCGAATTATGACTCACTGCATCAATCCCGATTGCCAAAATTCAGACAATACCCATTACGCTGACCATTGTTCTAGTTGTGGGCAACCGCTGCTTTTAAAAAGCCGGTACCGCTGCTTGGAACTCCTGGGATCAGGGAAAATATGGCCGCACCTTCTTGGCGATCGATGAAGATAAACCCTCGAAACCTCGTTGCGCGATTAAACAGTTTTTCTCCGGAAAAACCGACAAGGCGATCGCCCGATTCCCAGGGGCTACTCCTGGATCCCCAAAAGCATTGACCTCAGAACTCATGCTTTTGGATGAATTGACCCAGCATCCGCTGATTCCCGAACTCTATGCTTCTTTTGAAGATAATGGCAGTCACTATTTAATCCAAGAATATGTGGAAGGCCAAAATTTAGCCGCTGAACTCGCTGAAAGTGGCCCCTTTAATGAGAAAAAAATTCGTCAAATTCTCACCGACGTTCTGCCGGTGTTGAAATTTGTTCACAACAGTTTGTTGATTCATCGGGATATTAAACCCGAGAACCTGATTCGTCGCCGCAGGGATGGCAAAATTATTCTGGTTGATTTTGGGACCATCGAACATCCGACTGGGATGAGTGCGATCGCCGCCACCAAGGCCCTAGGTTCCGCAGAATATGCCGCCCCCGAACAAACCAAAGGCCAAGCGGTTCCCGGAAGCGACCTGTACAGTCTCGGCGTTACCTGCTTGCATCTGTTAACCGGACTGCCGCCCTTTGATTTGTACAGCATTAAAACCGAAAGTTGGGTCTGGGCTGAATATCTCACTCAACCCGTCAGTTTGCAGTTAAGCCGCGTTCTCGATACCCTGGTGCAACGGGATATCAAACAGCGCTATTCCTCCTGCGCTGAAGCCCTCAAAGCCCTAAATGCGCCCAACTTAGAAGCGGTATTACCCCCGCCCAATAAACGGGTGGCTACCTTGGTGGGTGGGGCGGCGATCGCAGTCTTGTCCATGACCCTCGGCTATCGGACTCCCACGCCGGTCCCGGTCAGTTTCCAGCAGAAACCCGTGGAACTCGCACCGCCACCGCCACCGCCTCAGATGATGTATCGGGTCAAACATCCGGAGTTGTCTTACAAACTCCCGGCATTGCGCGAAGAGTCTAGCTATTCGGTCTCTAAAGTCGAACCGATGCGGACCTTGGCGATCGCCTCGGGACCCGTCTGGTCCGTCGCCGTCAGTCCCGATGGCAGCACGATCGCCTCCGGCAGCACCGATGGCACCATTCAACTCTGGCACGTGAGCACCAATAACGTTCGCGTTCCCCTCCGCATTCTCAGCGGTCATTCTGACCCTGTATGGACCCTAGCCATTAGTCCCAATGGCCAGTTCCTTGCCTCCGGTAGTGCCGATAAAACCATCAAACTTTGGGACCTCAGAACCGGGGAATTGCTCGGCACCCTGAAGGGCCACAAAGCCGGAGTCTTCTCCGTCGCCTTCAGTCCCGATAGTCAAAGTCTCGCCTCCGGCAGCTTCGACAAGAGCATCAAAGTTTGGCGACTCCATGCCAACAACTATTCCGGACTCGCCGGTTCCGAAGTTCGCAGCTTCATCGGTCATTCCCAAGAGGTCCAATCCGTCGCCTTCAGTGCCGATGGTCAAACCCTCGCCTCCGGCAGTACCGATGGCACCGTCAAACTCTGGAACTGGCAAAGTGGCAAACTGATCCGCACCCTGTTGGGACATTCCGATGCCGTCTGGTCCGTCGCCTTCAGTCCCGATGGCAATACCATCGCCTCGGGAAGTTGGGATAAAACCATCAAACTCTGGGATTTCAGCAGTGGCCTCCCCATCCGTACCCTCAAGGGTCATTCCGAACAGGTTCACTCCGTCGCCTTTAACCCCGATGGCCAAACCCTCGCCTCGGGAGACCTAGGTGGCACGATTAAGCTGTGGAAAATGGACACAGGTTCCCAAGTCGGAACCCTCAAAGGACATTCTGATTGGGTGGGGGTCGCCTTTAGCAAAAGCGGCAAAACCCTAGTCAGCGGAAGCTTTGATGACACAATCAAATTGTGGAAAGTCAATCCTTAGTCCAATCTCAGGGCGTCGCTTCCCGTTTGAACTTTTAAACAACGCGATTGGGTGTACCGAACAAACCCCAGTCGCGTTTTTTCTCCGGTTTTACTCCCTAATCACAGGGATTAACCGAGTTTCTGGTCCTAGGACGCCGGTATCGTAGGGATTAGAAACCTAGCCCTGTCAAGGTGTATTTGTAGGGGTTTGGTCTCCAAACCCTCAAGGGGTGTAGGGGTTTGGTCTCCAAACCCTCCAGGGATGTAGGGGTTTGGTCTCCAAACCCTCAAGGGGTGTAGGGGTTTGGTCTCCAAACCCTCCAGGGGTGTAGGGGTTTGGTCACCAAACCCTCAAGGGGTGTAATGCGATCGCCCCAAAAAGAGAGCTGACCAAACCCCTAACATTAGGGCAGAAGAGGGTTTGGAGACCAAACCCCTACCAGAAACAGCGATTTTTCGTTATTAAATTTACCACCTTGACAGGGCTAGGATTAGAAACCTGGTTTCTTGCCGTTGGCATCCCATCCGGTCCCGGCATCCTGGACCATTACACTCGGCGATCGCCAGGTTACAAATCACAGCCTCCAGTCCCAAAATCCTATACAATTGATAAAACCCGGTCCAGATCCGTTGAACTCATCCCGGTTTTACCCCTAAAGCAATCATCCATCCCGTCGTCCAGTCCCAGGCTTCTGATGGATTGATGAACCCAGTTCGTCATCTTTTAGAGGGGTAAAACTGTATTGTTCAGTTTATATTGTTTTTATATTGAGTCTTGAGTCTCAACCCCAAATCGATTTGAATAGCGAGGTAGGCGAGCGTGATGACCACTGAGGAAATAGGGTTGGTGTTAGTAATTGACGATTCCCCCACTAACCTAGAATTATTATCCGATCTTTTGACCGAAGTGGGCTATGAGGTCCTCTTGACCAAACAAGGTGCCAAAGGAATTGAACTCGCCAAAAGTCATCCGGTTGATTTAATTTTATTGGATGTCATCATGCCCGAACTGGATGGCTTCCAAACTTGCAACATCCTGCAATCTGCTCCCGAAACCCATGATATTCCGATTATTTTCATGACGGGGATTTCTGATAATTTAGAAAAAGCCAAAGGTCTAAGAATAGGAGCCGTTGATTATATTACAAAACCTTTTTATAAAGATGAAATATTAGCTCGCATTAAAATTCACATTAAATTACGTCGATTAACCCTCGAATTAATTCAGGAAAAACAATCCCTCGAACAACGAGTGGAAGAAAGAACCGCAGAACTCTCTCAAATTTTGGCCGAACTCCAAAAGGCTCAACTCCAATTGGTCCGGGGTGAAAAACTCTCTTCCATCGGCCAATTAGTGGCGGGAGTGGCCCATGAAATTAAAAATCCCTTGGGGTTTATTGCCGGAAATATTGATATCGCGACCGAAGGGGTTTATCATTTAATTGAATATTTGGAACTGTATCGATCGCAATTTCCGGATACCGGAGAAGAAATTCAGCGAAAAGGGGTAGAAATTGATATTGAGTATTTGTTAAAAGATTTACCCAAAATGCTGGCTTCGATGAAGGTGGGGACCGATCGCATTTCTAACCTCAGCACTTCCCTGGGCACCTTTTGCCGTTCTGATACCACGGTTAAAGTCTTGGCGGATATTCATGACGGGCTCGATAGCACCTTAATGATTTTACAACATCGCCTCAAAGCCACTCCGAACCGCCCAGAGATAAAAGTGGTTAAAAACTATGGGGAAATTCCTCGGATTCGCTGCTATCTCGGGCAGCTAAATCAAGTGTTTATGAATATTATTGCCAATGCCATCGATGCCTTAGAAGAGGGCCTGGGAAATGCTGTTTTGTCTCCCGATTTAGCGCCGCAAATTACAATTAATACTAAACTCAGCGCCGATGGTCAACAGATTGTGATTCAGATTGCCGATAATGGTCAGGGAATGACTCCGGAAGTGAAATCCCAAATTTTTGATTACTTATTTACCACCAAACCTGTGGGAAAAGGGACAGGGTTAGGGCTTTCTATTTCCCTTCAAATTATTAAAGAAGCTCATAATGGCAATTTGAACTGCTATTCTGAATTAGGGGTGGGAACTGCATTTGAAATCCAGATTCCCCGGGATGACCCGGAGGCGATCGCCTGCTGATGGAGCGAGATTGCTATCCCAAGTTTACCCGATTTTATGCCCCTTTTCCCGTCAGCCAATAGGTGAGCATTTCTCCTTTACCTCGAATCGAAACTTTTCCCCGTTCCGTCAATACATAGTTGCTTTTTAATCGCTGGTATGTCTCGGCAGTGACTTGAATTTGACCGGGTAATCCTTGAGATTCCATTCGCGAGGCAATATTGACCGCATCTCCCCAGAGATCGTAAATGAACTTGGTAGTCCCAATCACCCCGGCGACGACAGGACCCGTGGCAATCCCGCAGCGGATTTGAAACGGTTCGCCGGTTTGGGTTTGAAATTGGCCGATCGCCTGCTGCATATCCAATGCCATCTGTGCGATCGCCTCGGCATGATTGTTTTGAGGGATGGGGACGCCACCGACCACCATATAGGAATCTCCAATGGTTTTAATTTTTTCCAATCCATGTTGGGTGGCGAGTTCATCAAATTGGGAAAAAATTTGATTCAGTAAAGCGACTAATTCTGATGCTGACATTTTAGCAGATAGGGGCGTAAATCCGACAATATCCGCAAATAAAATACTGGCTTCATCAAAGTGTTCGGCGATCGCACTGGAGCTTTCTTTTAACTGTGCGGCGATCGCCTTCGGTAAAATATTCAGCAATAATCGCTCCGATTTCTCCCGTTCTAACCGCAACAAGGCATTCTGTTCTTCTAATTCTTGTTGCAAGCGACAAATTTTTAAATGATTCTCCACCCGGGCCAAAACCTCTTCAAATTGAAACGGTTTCGTGATATAATCGACCGCGCCCACTTTAAAGGCTTTGACCTTATCCAACACATCATCAAGGGCACTTAAAAAAATCACCGGAATATCCCGAGTTTTTTCCTGAGATTTTAATTGTTCACAGACCTGATATCCATTAATATCGGGCATATTAATATCCAGCAAAATCAGGTCCGGTGGCGAAGCCTGCACCCCCATTAAAGCCATTTGACCGTTCAATGCTTTACGCACCTTATATCCAGAATCGGTCAACATCTTGGAGAGCAGATTCACATTGTCCAGGGTATCATCAACCACTAAAATTTTGCAGTTGGGTTCATGAATAGATTGGCTAGTCATTGGTTTGAATTAACTCAATAATTTTATCAAATCGTAGTTGAGTCACCAAATGGGTGAGGGTAGTTGCTAAAGCTGTATGGGAGTCAGGAATTTGGGTAATTAAGGTGGCGATCGCCTCATCATCCAATTCACTCGCCGCTTGATAGAGTTGGGTTTTCCACTCCGGCGGCATTCCTTGCAAACATTCGGTTACCGTCAAACAGTTCCCTGGAACCGAGGGAGAGTGACTACTCACATCCGCACCAGGGATTTCTTCATAAAGATAACGCACCCCGAGATGTTCCGCCATTTTTTGAAAAATCACGTCTTCGCGAAACGGTTTACTGGCAAAATCATCACATCCTGCCTCCAAAACCATCGCCCGATTTTCTTCAAATGCGCTGGCCGTCAACCCAATAATAACCGGAAGTGGTCCATTAGTCATCCGTTTAATTTGCCGAGTCGCTTCATAACCATCCATCACCGGCATTTGCATATCCATCCAAATCAGATGAGGTTGCCAACTGTGGCACATCGTCACCGCATCTTCCCCATTCACCGCTTCGCGCACTTCAAACCCCAGAGGCGACAGCAGATTCCGCAGCAACAGACGACTTTCCCATTTATCCTCAACCACCAAAATCCGATACTCCGGTTGATTCGCCGCTAACCCAATCACGCGCTGACGCTGTACCTCAGTCCCCGGAGTCATGGCATCTGCCGGACTAATTTTGATATCAAATTTAAAAATTGTCCCTTTTTCCAGGGTAGAACTCACGCTAATTTTACCCCCCATTAATTGCACGAATTGACGACTAATCGGGAGTCCTAACCCTGTCCCTGATTGCGATTTTCGTCCGGTTTCACTTTGCACAAAGGGGTCAAATAAGGTATCGACTTCTTCTGCACTAATCCCAGGTCCGGTATCTTCAATTTCACAAACCAGATAGGTGGCTGATTCTCCCTCAACCCCTTCTGTAAATAAAGATTGGGCTTCCGTCCTCACCCGGACGGCGATTCCCCCTTTTTCTGTGAATTTGATGGCATTCCCCAGGAGGTTAATCAAAACTTGCCGCAATTTACTTTCGTCGGTTTTGATGAACGTCGGCAGATTGGGCGTGCGTTCAAACATAAGCTGTAAGCCTTTAGATTCAGCTTTGAGACGGAACATTTCTTCGAGGGAGGTTAACAGCCGATACAGGTCAAAGCTGGTTTCATTTAGGGTAATTCGACCCGCTTCAATTTTGGACATTTCTAAGACATCATTAATCAGCGTCAGCAAATGTTCCCCCGCCCGAGAGATAATGCCCAGATAGTCTTGTTGTTGGGGTTTGAGGGTATTATCCCGGTTAAGAATTTGCGTAAAGCCAAGAATCGCATTCAGTGGCGTTCGCAATTCATGACTCATTTTCGAGAGAAATTCCCCTTTAGCTTTACTGGCCGCATCCGCCGCTTCTCTTAGCTTCTTGTAGGGCTAATTCCGCTTGTTTACGCTGAGTAATATCGCTGGCTGTCCCGGTTACCCCTAAGAGTTGGCCCTGAGCGTCTTGCCGGATAATTGCATTGACAAGCAGGTAAATGGGTCTGCCATCTTTCGCGATATCTATAGTTTCATATTGAAAAATTGAATGCCCCGCCAAAATTCCATCAAAAGCTGCTTTATCTGGTATTTTATTATCGTATTCAGACGGTTTAAATTCAGAAAAATGATGACCAATCATGTCTTCTGGGTCATACCCATAAATATTTTTAACCGCTTGGTTGACAAAAGTAAAATAACCTTGGTTATTCATAGAAAATATCATTTCTTGAGAGGTTTCTACTAAGTCGCGATACTTTCGTTCACTTTCGGCTAATGCTTCTTCCGCTTATTTGCGATCGCTAATATCCGTATTTGAGCCAGCCATTCTCACCGGGTTACCCGCTTCATCCCAGAGGGCCTGTCCCCGGTCTAAAATCCATTTATAAGTCCCATCTTTGCACAGTAAGCGGTATTCTGTGGTATAAAAGGGGATTTCTCCCTGGAGATGTTCTTGGCATAATTGGGAGACACGGGTGTAATCCTCGGGATGAACTCGCTGCAACCATTCATTGAGTTCATTCGCCAGTTCATGGTCTTCATATCCGATAATTTGCTTCCATCGCTGGGAGAAAAAGACTTCATTCGTGGTAATATTCCAGTCCCAAATACCATCATTGTTGCCTTTTAAAGCTAACTGCCAGCGTTCTTCACTTTTTTGTAATTCCTCTTCCGCTTGTTTGCGATCGCTGATATCAATGATTAACCCATCCCAGATGATACTCCCATCGCGTTGTAGTTCGGGGTTAGCATCTCCTTGAACCCATTTAATTTGACCGGATACGATAATTCTCCAAATAAAATGCCACGGTTCTAGGGTTGTAGCTGAACGGATGATGGATTCCGTATGTTGCGCGCGATCGTCTGGATGGATTAAATCCATCAATAAAGAGATGTTTTCCATAGCAGCTTCCGCTTCAAATTCATAAATCTTGCGGCAACCTGGACTGATATAGGGACAAGTAAATCTTCCATCGGGGTGCATCATAAATTGATACATCATCCCCGGGATATTGGCGGCGAGATTATAATATCGGGTATTGCTTTGTTGTAACTGTTGGGTGCGCTCTTGTACCTGGTTTTCTAACTGGCGGGAATACTCTTTTTGCGCTTGATAAAGTTGAGCATTTTCTAAGGCGATCGCCGCTTGAGAGGAGAGCAATTTGAGCAATTCCACTCGGGAGGGACTAAAGGCTCCCACAAGGAGGTTATTTTCTAAGTACAGAATCCCAATCAGTTTACCTTGACCCAAAATTGGCGTACATAACACAGACTTCGGCTGGGTCGCTAAAATATACGGATCACTGTTAAATTGGTCAGTTTGATTGGCATCATTAAGGACAATATCTTCTTGGGTGCGACTGACATAATTAATTAAAGATAGGGGTAAACAGGAGCTAGTTTCTACAGCGATCGCCTGTCGAACAGCCATCTCAGTTTGTTCAATATTACCCGATGCCTCTATCACAAAATTACCATTTTGATTCAGGAGCAAATACCCAATTTGCGCTCCCGCATTTTCAAGAGCAAGACGCATCAATTTCGCCAATAACTTGTCTAGCTGTACTTCCCCAATCAGAGCTTGAGTCGCTTGAATGACCGTATTCAAATCTAAAAATATATCGTAACCGCTACTTTTTGACTCGGTATAATTATGGGTCTGAAGTTCCGTAGTGCTTACTTCTATGGTTTTAGAGTTTAAGTCAGAAAATCGACCTTCTAAATCCTGGACTTTAGCTAATGCGCCCCAGCGATAGTAGCAAGAATGGGCTTTTTTGCGGTAAAATCCGGCAATCGGGTCGCGTCCAATCTGTTCATAAAACTCTGCCGCCAATTCCCAGGCGAGGGCTTCTTCTTGGATATAGTTATTTTTTTGTGCCGTGGCGATCGCCAGGTCATAAAAATTCATCGCCTCCAACACTTCTCCCTTAACCCGCGCTTTTTCCGCCTCAACTAATTCATACTTCTGTTGAAAATTAGCGGGCGCAAAGCTGGCCCAGTTTTTCATTTTTTCTTGGTTGGTTTCTACCTTAACCAGAATCTGCTCTTGTTCAGCTTCTGATGCCTGGAGATACAGCGACAAAGCGGAGAGAGCATCGTAAAAATAAAAGAGTGGCTGAGGATAAACCGCTGTTAACACATCTAAGTAAGTTGCAGCAAGACGAGCATTGACCACCGCCTGTTCAGGTTGCCGAAATAAATAACTTAGAATGAGTTTGTGTAAATATAAACAACAGAGGGCATAGCGATCTCTGGCTGCTTCATGGATCGGTAGCATCGTCTCTTCGTTATAAGCTGTCCCGACGAGGTTCACTGGATTGTCTGATTTGTTGATTAAATTTGAGACCACCTGCCAAGACATTTGGCAATAAGTTAACGGTGTAATTTGGTTGATTTTTTTAAGGAGAAAATTATAACAAGCTATCTCTGATTCCAGTTTAGAGAGTTCTTTTCCTGCCAAATAGGAATTGAGGCAGTAATTATAAGCCGAAAGACCTGCATATTCTAAATCTCCAGTTCCCAATCCGCTCTCATAAGCTGTCAGCAAAGGTGGGATGGTTTCTTGGAAGGGTTCCTTCCAGACACCCACGTTATTATTCACCACCATTAAAGTCCGGCATTTCAATTCCTTGTTCTTAAATTTTTCTAAAACTTTTAAGGCCAACTGACCAAATTGATGGCCGGTTTCAATATCTCCAACAATGCCACATAAAATCAGGCCATAACAAGCGTAAGCATAAGCGGATTCATCGGTATTGCCATAGGTTAGGGATAACTTAATTTCCTGAAATACAATCAAGGGGAGCAGCATCGGCGCAACTTGATAGGCGGGGGCGATCGCACTATTGAGAATCCGCATCCCGGCTTTTTGATGACCCTCGGACATTTCAGGCAAATTAATTAAGTCTTGGATATTTGGCCCGGTTAATTGGTTTGATATTTCATTTAAACCCAATTGAATATCTGCAAATGTGGGCTGTTTAGGCAAATGAATTTCTAATAATTCCAGCGCTTTTTGGGTATTTTCTAAGGCTTTGAGTTGTTGGCTGTAAGCACTATAGGCTTTAATTCTGATTTCATAAAAATTAACTTGGTCTAGGATAGATTGGGCTTGGACCAGGCCAATTTTCACCAAATCCTCCATCCGTTCAAAATCCGTATTGAGGTAAGCCGCATAAGCAGCCTGAATATGCAGCCTTAGAGTCGTGAGATAATCAGTCTCCCAGCTATCTTGTCCTAAAAGTTTTAACCCAATCTGAAAATAGGTGTCAGCCAATTCATAAGCATTAGCTGATAGCGCTTTCTGTCCTGCTCTTAAATTTAATCGAGCTAATTTATTTCTTTGTTCTGAATTTGTTATCAGGTCATGGCTATAGTTAAAATGATTGACAATTTCAAAAATGTTTTCCTCTATTTTTTGCTTTGGAGTATTACTGAGTAAAAGCTCGGCTATTTTCCAATGAGTTTCTTTTTTGCGGGCTTCTGGAATCAGGGAGTAAGCCGCTTGTTGGACGCGATCGTGTAAAAACTGGTAACTGACTTTTTCTCCAGGACGAGGTTCTCTGACCCGGGACAGGGTATGAGTTTTAGCTAAGGGTAGAATCAATTCTTCTTGAATAGCTTCCCACAAATCTCTACTCGTCAAATGAGGCGATCGCTCATTGACAATGGATAGCATTTCCATATCAAAGCAGTTGCCGATACAAGCTGCTAGTTTTAAAGCAGTTTGAGTTTTGGGCTGCAATTTTTTAATTTTGCTAACCATTAACTCCACCACATTTTCAGTGATGCCAATTTTTTCAATTTGGCTGATTTGCCAATCCCAACTCCCTTTATCCCAATTAAAGGTTAACAACTGGTCTTGTTTTAAAGATTTTAAAACCTGGGTCAAGAAAAAAGGATTGCCCTGGGTCTTCTTGAAAATTAGCTGGGCTAGACCAAAAGATTTAGCTGTCGTACAATTTAAAGTTTCTGCCAGTAAATCATTAATATGATGGACATTCAATGGGGGAAGATGGATTTCGCTTACCCGGACCTGAGTCTTTTTAAGATCCTCTAATGTTAACCCCACCGGGTGAGTCGCGGTGACTTCATTATCTCGATAAGAAGCAATCATCAATAAATGATGACTTTGAGTTTCCGTAAGAACTCGCTTAATTAATTCCAAAGAGGCTAAATCTGCCCACTGTAAATCATCAACAAAGAAAATCAGGGGATGTTCTGCTTGAGTGAAAATATTGATAAAATTTTGAAAGACTAAATTAAACCGATTTTGAGATTCCGTCGGAGGCAGAGATACCAATGCCGGTTGAGGGCCAATAATCAGTTCTACTTCAGGAATCACCTCGATAATCACCTGGCCATTTTCCCCGATCGCCCCTAATATTTTCTCTTTCCAGGCTTTAATCTGGGCTTCAGGTTCACTCAGTAGTTGCCGGACGAGGGATGCAAAGGCTTGAATCACCGCAGCATAAGGAATATTTACCTTGAATTGGTCAAACTTACCGCCAATAAAATAGCCCCGATGTTTCACCAAAGGTTTCTGAGTTTCCTGGACTAAAGCAGATTTACCCACCCCAGAATAGCCCGTAATCAGAATTAGTTCAGTCGTCCCTCCACAGACTCGTTCAAAAGCAGATAAAACTTGCGCCCTTTCTCGTTCCCTTCCATATAGTTTTTGGGGAATCTCCAATTGACCGGAAAAGTCTTTTTCTCCCAAATTAAACTCATCAATTTTTCCCTGTTCTTGCCATTGTTTGAGGCAATATTCTAAATCAAATTTCAACCCAAAACCACTTTGATAGCGGTTCTCTGCATTTTTAGCCAATAATTTCATCACCAGGTTAGAAACCGCGCTGGGAATCTTCGGAACCTGTTCATTCGGGGGGACCGGCATCCGCGCAATATGGCAATGAACTAGCTCGATCGCCTCCTGTGCTTGACAAGGTAATTCCCCCGTGAGCATTTCATAAAAAGTTACCCCTAACGAGTAAAAATCCGTGCGATAGTCGATCGCCCGATTCATCCGCCCAGTTTGTTCTGGTGACATATAGGCGAGGGTTCCTTCCAAGCTATTGGGATGGACCGCAGCCGCTGTTTCCTTGGATAATTTAGAGGCGATCGCAAAGTCAATTAACTTCACCTCTAAACTCTGAGGCTGAATAATAATATTGCTGGGTTTAATATCTTTATGAATAATATTTCGTTGATGAATTTCCCCTAGGGTTTGAGCCAATTGAATTCCTAAATTTAAAAATACTTCAATGTCTAAATGCTGCCCGTTTAAAAAAAATTTTTAAGGAAATTCCTCCCGTATCGGGTAAAATTAAAACCGGCAAATGACTGCTGATTTCCAAACTTAATGGCTCAATGATTCCCCCTAATTTTAAATCTTGAGTTATCTCATATTCATGATGGAGTTGAGCGATATCCGTTGGACTCGGATACTCCGTTCCCAGGGTTTTTAAAATCACCGGCAACCCATCGGCTTCTCGAATGCCTCGATACACCACCCGCTTGCTATTGCGGTAAAGTTCTTCTCCAATCTGATAGCCACTCAGTTCAATCATTGTTATCCACTCCCGCTTCTGTTAAAAAATGTTAATTTGTATGGATTGATACAGACAAATTAAATTTCCAACTTTAATAGATTTGTTGGCTTAATCAAGTCTCTTTAAAATGTACGCTTAAAAACCGAATTAAGTTCCCAATTTTGGAATAAATTAACAAAGTTTAACCCTATCTGTAGGAGTGAGAAAGAAAATCGCCCCTACAGAAATTAAGGGCGATCGCACTCTATCCGTCTTCTTCACCAGGCATTATCCGACTTAGAACTCCACCCCAATTCACCCCATTAAATCGAAACCTCTTGCTGTAAGCGCATTCGCTGTAACAGTTGGGTAGCATCTTCCGAGGATAAGGGACGACTGAAGAAATAGCCTTGAATTTCTTCACAGTCTAGCATTCGTAGGCAATCGACTTGTTCTAAGGTTTCCACCCCTTCGGCCACCACGTTTAAATGTAACCCATGTCCCAAGGCAATCACCGCCCGGGCGATCGCAATATCTGCCGGTTCTTCGGTCAAATCTTTGACAAACGAACGGTCTATTTTTAACGTATTGAGAGGAAACTGTTTCAGATAACTCAAAGAGGAATATCCAGTCCCAAAATCATCCAGGGCAATATTCACTCCCATCTGTTCTAACTCCCGTAACAACTTGCGGGTAAAGTCCACATCCAGCATGGCGGCAGTTTCGGTAATTTCTAAGGTCAAATACCGAGCTTCTAACCCAGTTTCTTCTAAAAATTGAGCAATTTTTTGGACTAAATCCGGTTGTTGGAATTGTCGAACGGAGAGGTTCACCGCTACAGGTATCAGTGATAAACCGGATTCAATCCAGGCTTGATTTTGACGGCAAGCTGTCTTTAAAACCCATTCTCCAATGGGCCTAATTAACCCTGTTTCTTCGGCGATGGGAATAAATTTTGCGGGAGAAACTAAGCCCAATTCCGGATGGTTCCAGCGGACTAATGCCTCCATTCCCTTAATTTCTCCAGTTTTAATATTTACCTTGGGCTGATAGTTGAGTATAAATTCACCTCGTTCTAATGCCCGGTGTAGTCTGTTTTCTAAGTCTAATAACTCACTGGCCAAAACATCGAATGAAGGGGTATAAACTTCATAAGTATTGCGGCCTTTTTCCTTGGCTCGATAGAGGGCAGAATCGGCGTGTTTGATGAGCGTTTCTCCATCCTCTCCATCGTGGGGATAGAGGGCAATCCCAATACTGGTACTGATATGAAGGGGGTGATCTTCTATGGAAAAAGCTGGCTTTAAGGTTTGGATAATCTCTTCGGCAATCTGGGTGGCGGCGACCCCAGAAGAAATTTGAGGAAGAATGATGGTAAATTCATCTCCCCCCCATCGGGCGATGATATTCTGGTCTCCCAGGGTGGCTTTTAGTCTCGCGGCTACCCCTTGTAATAATTTATCTCCGATCGCATGACCGAGGGTATCATTAATGGTCTTAAATCGATCCAAATCCAGGAACATCACCGCCACCGGACTGCCCGTATTTTTTGCCTGTTTCAACACCTCCTTTAAGCACTCATTTAATAAATTTCGGTTGGGTAAATCCGTGAGAGAATCGTGAAAAGCTTGATAGCGAATGTGCTGTTCGGCGCGAGTGGCATCGGTGATATCCCGAAAGCTAAAAACTCGTCCCACGGTACAATTCCCAACCCTCTGGGGGCGAGAATAACACTCTAAAATTCTCCCTTCTTTAAATTCCAGGGTATTCCAAAATTCCAGGTTCGGAGAATCCCGCCATGTTCTAATTTGACTGAGGCAGTCTTGGGGCTTTTTTAACTGCGGCAATAAAATTTTTAGCCCTTGCTTAAAGGTTGCTTTTTCCAGCCCTATCTGGGAAATTTGCAATAGATCAATGAATTTCTCGTTATAGCTGGTAATTTGACCATCCTGGTCGATCGCCAAAATTCCATCGGCTGTAGATTCAAGGGTCGCCTGTAATAAAGACAGAGATTTTTCCAACTTTTCTTCGGCTTGTTTGCGTTGGGTGATATCCTCTACCGTGCCTTCGTAGCCAATAATTTTGCCCTGCGGGTTGCGAATAACCCGGGCATTTTCTGAAATCCAGATGATGCTCCCATCTTTGCGATAAACCTGAGATTCAAAGTTCCAAAAGGCATCACTTTTTTGGAGAAGATGGACGAATTGGGTGCGACGATTTTTGTCTACATAAACTTGAGATTCAATATTATTGATGGTGGCGATTAGTTCTTCAGGTCCATCATAGCCATAGATTTGGGCTAACATAGGATTAGCGGTGATGTAACGTCCGTTGAGGGTACTTTGAAAAATTCCTTCTACGGCATTTTCAAAGATGCTGCGATATTTTTGTTCGGCTTGCTTTTGTTCGGCTTGAGCTTGTTGGAGTTCAATCAAGGTTTGTTGGAGTTCTTCACTGCGTGCAGCCGCGATCGCACTCAGGTATCGTTCTCGTTCGGCTTGTTCCCGTCTGGCATCCATGATGCTCAGGGTATGGGCGTTCCACCCGATCGCAATCGCTAACAAGATGGTATTAAATACGCTTAACAAGGCAATCCCAACCCCGCGATCGTAGAGATTCAATTGAGTCCCTTGGAGAATTAATCCCCCGAATAAAGGAGGAAGAACTAAGGCGGCGATCGCCTGGGGTTGCAGGAGGAGGCGCAAGGTGCGATCGCTGGTCAATAAGGCGACGGGTCCCCGGTCCGGATTTGCTAACAAAATCCCCACGGAAAGTAATATAAAGCCTATACTCGTATGCAATGCCATTTCGGTACTGCGTCCGAGACCATAAAATGCCGAAATTCCATATAGATAACCGAGTAATCCTAAAAAGGCGATCGCCCAAGCGAACACACTCAAATACTGGGCAATCCGATAGCGTTTTTGTTGACAAAAAACCAAAGCTGAACCCAGCAATACAAAATTAAAAGCTGTATTTGGAGCCATCCGCCCCGGCATAGAAGTCCCCACGGCATTTGCTCTTTCTTGAAAGAGCCATTGATCAATGCCAAAATTAACATTCAGGATATATTGGAGGAGGGTCAGCACTCCAATGAGAATGCTTAAGTAGGATAAAGTGGGCAGGATTGATGCCACCAGATGAACCAGCGGGTTTAGAATGCCTCTACCCCGCTTAGTCAGGGTTCTTAGCCACTTGCACTGCGGTGATTTGTTCCTAGATTGGTATTTTTTTTTACGTCCTAATTGCCACAGAGAAAGGCCACATAGAATAAAACTAATGGCGGTATTGGCTTTCATCGTCACTAGCCCAGGCCAAACACTTTTGAGGACGGGAATATTGAAAATCCAACCCAACAGAACAATCAACCCAATCAGGGTCACGGCAATACTCATCCCCTGAGACACAGATTGCAGGGATGATATCTTACTGAAGGTTGTAGGGGGTTTGGAATATGGAGGTATCATGTCTAGTTGCCCGCCTCTATATTGAGTCAGCATTCTCTCATTATCCTTATTTTTCAGACTAAATTTACTCCAACTTCAAAAAGCGGCGGTCACCCCTCTCCTGTTTTAGACTTTAACGGATCCAGGTATCCGCATTTCTGTAGTCTATTTGGCAGTTTTTATATTTTTTTTATGTTTTCCTAAAAACCACGGGTCAAGGTCACCCCTTTGGTTAAAGTTCTGCTGGAGCAAACCCATGACTTGATGTAAATAATATTGGGCGTAATCGCTCACCCATAAAGGGTTAATAGAACGGGCAATTTAGGCCAGAACATTCTCGGCTAAAAATTTACCTTTTTCTGTTATAAAATAAAATCAAGTTATTTGAATCAATCCTCAGAGCGATTTGGGGGATTAAGCTTGCAGGACCTTTTCACATCGGCAAGTTTGTTTAATGGGCAATTCGATCCAAAATTCTGTTCCCTGACCCGGTGTGGAAATACACTGAATCTCACCCCCATGCTTTTCCACGACAATTTGATGACTAATCGATAAGCCTAATCCGGTTCCTTTTCCTACGGGTTTGGTCGTAAAAAAGGGATGAAATAGGGAGGAGAGGACCTCAGAACTCATGCCTGAACCATTATCAGAAATTTGAATCACCAGCCGTTCACCCTCGCTCAGGTGAGTGCGAATGTGGATCGTGGGAAGGAACTCATGCGGACTAGAAAGGTCCGAGGAGCGCACCTGTTCTTCCCCTAATTTCCACTCTTCGTTCTCCTCACCCCAATCTCCCCGTTTCATTTCTAAAGCATCGATCGCATTTCCAATTAAATTCATAAAGACTTGATTAAGCTGACAGGGAAATCCTTCTATTTTGGTGATTTCGCCATAGTCTTTGATAATATTAATGGCGTGGCTTTTACCATTGGCTTTGAGGCGATTTTGTAAAATTAACAGCGCGCTTTCGATGCCTTCATGAATATCTACTTGCTTCATTTCTGCTTCATCTTTCCGGGAAAAATTCCGTAAAGATAGCACTAATTGATGCATGGCATCTGACCCAACTTTAATTGAAGACAAAGTTTTGGGTAAATCATTTTTAACAAAATTAAAATCAACTTCTTCGAGATAGTCACCTAGGCTTGGGCTAGGATGCGGGTATTCTTGTTGATACCGTTCGATGATTTCCAGCAATTCTTGAACATAGGCGATCGCATGATTGACATTGCCATAAATAAAGCTCACGGGATTGTTCAGTTCATGGGCGACACTGGCTAGGAGTTGGCCTAAACTGGACATTTTTTCGCTCTGAATTAGGCGGTCTTGGGCGTTTTTCAACTCCCCTAGAGCTTGTGCTAATTCAGCGGCTTGAGAACGAGCTCGGGTGGTTGCAATCTGGCTTTGGCGATAGAGTTCCGCTTGCTGACGGGCGATCGCCTCTTGTTGGCGGTTACTTTCGAGTTGATATTGACTGACGATGGCATCTAAGTCATCGAGCAACGGCCCACTCGCGGCATCTAGGATGTAACGCAGATGGGGATTTTCTCGGGTAAGTTCCCCATCGGCTGTGGCGAGCACCTGATTAACTGCCGCAATATAGGCTTTAATTTTCCGATCTAAATCAATCGGGGGTTCAAAGTACATGGATTTGACCGTTGGAGAGGGATGTCCCGGTAATTGCAAGGCTGCATCCCCATAGATCAGCCCATTATGGGATTTTTCCATCAGGGTGATGGTTTCACGCAAAGCCGAACGCCATTTTGTTCTATCTTCCGGTGTCTGAGACCGCTCTAGTTGCAAGGCAAAAAGTGCGGTGCGTTGAGACAGCATTCGCTGGCGACCACTGATATTGACTACTGCCGCATTAATTTCTCGCATAGTTTGTATCTCAGCCATCTGAAAACAGTTGGTCAAACCGAACACGGCTTTTGACTCCACATCTAATAAATAGAGCTTTCTTTCCCTCCAGCAGGACTAACCCATTACCTTTATATTTTTAGAGGTGATTTGTGAATCGCCCCTACATTTAGAATCGGCTCGGAGAATAGGCGTCAGTCCTGCCCTCACTCTTTTTTATGCCGATTTAGGGAATGAGTTTGTAGTTGAAGTTACAGACTTTTCATCCAATGCTATTTTTTGTGTTAATTTATGTATTTTTTACATGACGTTTTTTAAAGTTTTTCAACAAATAACAAATCCTCAACTCTCCCCAATGTTTCGCACTTAAGTCCGGAACATCGGCGAGATGATAGCGGTTGCTGGCTTTCCAGCAACCGCAAGGCGAATTAACTGGCTCCCCCCATCAAAGACGGAATCACATCGACTGCCGGATCTGCTGACCGCACTTTTCCCCCTTGCCGGATGGGGATGACAATCCGAAACTCGGTCCCCCGACCGGGTTCAGATATACAAGAAATAGAACCGCCATGCCGTTCCACCACAATTTGATAGCTAATCGACAGTCCCAAACCCGTTCCTTTGCCTTCAGGTTTGGTCGTGAAAAAGGCTTCAAATAGCTGCTGTCTGACTTCGGGTGTCATCCCGGGTCCATTATCAGCCACGCGAATGGCGACGGCTTCATCCCGCACGACTTCCGTGCGAATCCAAATGGTCGGCAAGGGTAATTGATATACAGGAAGGGGAGATTGAGACAAATCCTGGTCCGATAAGGATAGTTCCCCGGTTCCACCGTCGGTTTTTTTCCGCTGGCGATCGCAGTTCTCTAAGTGATGTCCATTTCCCTCGGCAGAATTGCTGGTGTTCCATTTGCCTGTCATTTCTTCTAAGGCATCGATCGCATTTCCGATCGCATTCATAAACACTTGATTGAGTTGACTCGGATAACATTCCACCAAGGGCAGATCTCCAAATTGTTCAATCGTGGCGATCGCCCCGCAATAGGGATTTGCTTTCAGGCGGTGATGCAGAATCAACAAGGTACTTTTGAGCCCTTCGTGAATGTCGGTGACTTTCAGTTCCCCCGTATCAGCGCGGGAGAAGTTCCGCAGCGATCGGGCCAATTCCCCAATCCGTTCAGCACCACTCGCATGGAGGAAATCATTTGAGGCAAGTCTTCCAGGAGGTAGTCTAGTTCAATTTCTTCCCGGTAGGCGCGAATCTCTTCGGGGGGTTCCCCATAGTATTTTTCGTAGAGTCCCAAGAGTTGCATCAACTCTTGCAGATACTTAGTAGCATAAGAGAGATTCCCATAGATAAAATTCACGGGATTATTGATTTCGTGCGCGACCCCGGCCACTAAAGACCCCAAACTGGATATTTTTTCGGTTTGGATCAGTTTGGCCTGGGTTTGTTTAAGTTCGTGCAGGGCCGTTTTCAGCTTGGCCGCTTGGGCGTTAGCGGCAGTGGCGGTAATACAACTTTGGTCATAGAGTTTGGCCTGATCGATGGCGATCGCGATTTGTATAGCCACATCTTGGAGCAACTCGACCTCACTTTCGGTCCAAGGGTGAGTGGAACTGCCATGCAGACAGACCAAGGCACCTTTTTGTCCGGAATGGGTTTGTACGGCTACGGCCAGTAATGAGCGGATGGACCTCCCTTGTAACAGGTCGCGACTTGGGGGGTCCAGTTGGCGATCGGCGATCGTGTCATCGATTTGCAGGAGTTGAAGCTGTTGCAGGGCCTTCCCCAGAGCAGGAATTTCTGCCAGGGGGTTATCGGTACAATCCTGGGACTGCTTGGGGTCCCGGGCTTCCTGACTTCGTTCGTAATTGGGGGGATGTGAGTCAGTATTATACCATAAAAACTGACAACGGTCAATGGCCAGGAGATGGCGAATTTCGCTGACTGCGGTTTTTAAAATGGTGTCAATATTGAGTGAGGTATGAATTTGACTAGAGAGGCGGCGCTTGAGGAGTTCCACCCGCGATCGCAGTTCTCGAAACCGGGTTTCTGAGGCCACCAGTTCCGCTTGAGTGCTTTCTAGTCGTTCGTTCGTCGCTTTAACTTCCGCCATTGCCATCTCAAGCTGACGGGATTTTTCTTCCATTTGGCAACTATATTGAATCGCCTGGGATACCTCCCCCAGCATCTCGATCGCCACGGCAGAGACATTCTCACTCATGGTTTCTATGCCCAACCAAGGCAGGGGGGCGATCGCATCCGGCGTTTCCCAGACAATTTTAAACTGTCCGGTCGGTAAAATTTCTCCGATTCGACAAGTTTTACAGATATGATTATTCGCCTCAATCCGCACCAATCCCCCCGGTGCTTCAAAGGTTTGATTGTAGGCTGCTTTTCTCACCTGTTCTACATCAAAGGTTCCGGCTTTTTCAACGGATTTTTTCCATAAATAAACTTGTGTATAAGCCGCTTCAATGGGGTCACTGGTGACCCGAGTTTTGCCATAACGCGCCTGAAAATTTTTGACAAATTCTTGATTTTGGGGCGTATTAACACTTTGAAAATAACTCCAGGTCGCATAATGTCCCGTTGCCGCCTCCCCAATCCGGCGCACTTCATCTTCCGCCACACTCACCGCCAGAATCGGCAGATCTGCTCCAGTAATTCCAGCTTCTCGATATTGTTGATAAAAGGCGATATTGCTATCCCCATTTAAAGTGTTAAATACTAAATCCGCTTGACTCGCTTGAATTCGAGGGATGATATCTCGAAAGTCTTGTTCCCCCAACAAAATGTATTCTTCTCCCACAATTTCTCCGCCTTGTTGTTTGAGATGAGCGCGGATAATTTTGTTAATCGTCCGGGGGAATACATAGTTAGAGCCAATTAAGTAGATGCGCTTACCTTTATTGGCGATCGCCCAAGTGAGAGCGGGTTCCACTTGCTGATTCGGACAGATGCCGGTGTAGAAAATGTGCGGGGAAGACTCAAGTCCTTCATATTCTACCGGATACCAGAGTTGGGCATTAAACTCCTCTAAAACGGGTAGAACAGCTTTACGAGAGGCGGAAGACCATCCCCCAAAAATCGTGACCACTTGCTCCTGTTCGATGAGCTTGCGAGCTTTTTGAGCGAATTCGGTAGGTGAAGATGCGCCATCTTCAATCACGGGTTCGATAGGTTTTCCCAGTACACCCCCAGCGGCGTTGATTTCGGCGATCGCCATCAGTTCCGCATCTTTTAGGGATGCTTCTCCAATTGCCATCGTTCCACTCAGGGAGTGTAATATTCCCACTTTGACGCTGGACTCGCATCGGTTCCCGGTCTCGCTCGTTTTACTCATGGCTGACTCTTCAAACACCTCGATGTTCTGGACTATGCCGCCACTGATTTAGGCGGCTCAGGTTTGCTGGTTGCTTGCGCTCCATTGTCTCAAACTTCATCTAATTTACGAAGAATACCTCTTGATGCTCCTCTAGAAATTCTCGGCTGGCTTTCATTAGATATTTTTCTCTACTCCCGATTAGACCAACTTCTTCTGTGTGGTATGTTTCTGCACCCTTGCTCTGAAGTTTGATCAGCCGATCTCGCTCAATTTACTGAATTTTATGTCTAACGCCTGCTCAACTTCAATCAACTCTCCTTCCCACTAGGACTGAGGGATGCAATGGCTCAACTAAACCCAGTTAAAATAGACCCCTAATAACCATAAAGGAAAAAATTTCTCATCCTTATTTTTTATTTTACATAATTTTATCAAGTTTCTGGACCGAGTTTTGGAGATAAACCCAATTCAGGTCCCGATTTTTCAAGCCGGTTTCTTTACCCTGATATTGGGTGGGTTTTTAACAATGTTTTCAGCTTTTAGGGACAGAAAACCGTAACCATTTATACGCTTTATCAAAACTTATAAAAGCAGGGTGAAGAAAACTCACCCTTGAAGGGGAATAGACTAAATGTTTGAACCCCATTACGCACGAGAGTGTTGGTTTTTAGAATGGGGAGATGGGGGAGATGGGGGAGATGGGGGAGATGGGGGAGATGGGGGAGATGGGGGAGATGGGGGAGATGGGGGAGATGGGGGAGATGGGGGAGATGGGGGAGATGGGGGAGATGGGGGAGATGGTCATGTTTGTAGTAACGACTTCAGTCGTTCCTCTCGTGTCATGGCAGACGCCATGACACGCACTATGAGCGAAGCTCCAGCACCCAAATAGACAGGTGGTAGACCTACAATTGCTCGTGTTATGGCATAAGCCATAACAGGAGAGGAACGACTGAAGTCGTTACTACGAACAGGAAGAAACGACTTCAGTCGGGAGGTTGAGCATCTCCCCCATCTTCCCCATCTCCCCGGTAAACGATACCAAACCCAGTGGGAAGGGTTTCAAACCTCTTCCTCGAAGGGGAGATCAAACAGGGGCGTGCAGATGCCGTCTTTTTTTCTGCCATTCAGGAGATAGACGAGCATTTCCCCCTTCCCTTTAATGGGGATAGGGCCTCGGCACTCGAAACAGTAGCTAGATTGTAAAAGGGCGTAGGTCGTACTAGAAACCTGAATGCGTCCAGGAACCCCGTGAGATTCCATGCGAGAGGCAATGTTCACCGTATCCCCCCAGAGATCGTAGATAAACTTGTGAGTTCCGATCACGCCAGCGATCGCCGGTCCGGAATGAATACCAATCCGCATGGCAAAAGATTCGTGACATTTGCGATTAAAATTCAGGATTTCCGTTTGCATATCCAGGGCCATTTCGGCGATCGCCGAAGCATGATTGCGACGCTGCACCGGCAGACCCCCCACCACCATATAGGCATCCCCAATCGTCTTAATTTTCTCTAGCCCATGTTTTTCTGCGAGGCGGTCAAATATGGTAAAGATTTCATTGAGCAGTTGTACCAATTCCGTGGGAGAAATCCGTGCCGCTAACTTAGTAAAGCCGACCAGATCGGCAAATAAAACCGTCACTTCCGGAAAACTCTCGGCAATGGTTTGGGTATCCTCCTTGAGACGTTCGGCGATCGCCTTGGGCAAAACGTTCAGCAACAGACGTTCCGACTTCGCTTGTTCCACCTCCAATTGCTTAAACGCTTGCTGCAACTGGGACGCTTGTTCCGCACGAGCTAAGGCCAACGCTTCAATTTCCGCAGTCCGGGAGACCGAAGTCAGCAGATAGGTGACCGGAATATGTGTCCACAAAAAGCCAATAATCAGCACCGCCCAAGAACGCCAATGTCTGCGCGATGCCTGATATTCATCCGTAGGCCAGATATAAAATGCCCAAATCCGTCCATTTACCTTGATTTCTCGCCGGATCGCCCGGTCATTGCCGTTGACGAGCATCACCGCCCGAACGCGATTGCGCTGATTCTCCAAGGGTTTGAGGGGACATTCATCAGGCACATCCAGAGCAAAAGGTTCCGTGGCACTCTTGGAGGTGACCAGTTCTGTGGATTCAACGAAAGTCAGCAAGGGATAGGCGGGGCGGGAATCCTCGGGAGTCCCTGTTCCTGGAGTTTCATCGCACAGGTACAAATTAAACTGATTGCCTCTAGCTCCAGCGAGTTGAAACAGATTGTCCACCTCCACCCACCCCACGACAAACCCGCGTAAGGGTTGCACGGATTCCGAACTGAGCGGGGGGTCCTGAGCGAGGGTGTAGCGAGTGGAGAGAGCATTCTCGTAGACTGGGTGAACCGCTAAAAATCCCGGTTGCGATCGCAAACCCACAGGCCACTCTAGGCGCTCGCTGACCACCAATTGTCCCATCTGTGCCGCTCGTTTCAGAGTGGTGTGGTAGGTGGGATTGGCGGCGAAGTCAAGGCCGGAGGTTTTGGGGTTTTCCTGGAGGGGGGCAATATAGGAGATGGGAAAGTATTCAGAAACGCGATCGCGCTGGACGAAACGGCCTGGAGCGATCGGTTGTGTAATCATAAAATTCCGATCCGTTTCCATCGCCATGCGCTCCTCATAACCCTCGCGATCGGCATCCTCCACCCGCTCGACCCAGGCGACGAGAGACACGGTAGAAGGGTTGGACAGGGGACGTTGCACAAACTGCTCAAAGGAGTCGAGATCCACATTTTGCGCGGATTGAAAGAAGTCCGTAATGGTGCGAATGACTTCCAAATCGGCATCGATTTGCTGCTGCAATCGACCCGTTAAAACGTCAATGCTCCGATTTAATTCATAGTCCCGTCGCCGATTTTCCCACTCCCATACCACCGTGAATCCGATTATAGTGAGTCCAACCCCCATCCCAAAGATGATGGCAGCAGGAAGATAGCGACTCCAGGGTATTTTCGGCTTTTTTGGCATAGTTGCCTCAATATGTTTGGCATCGATGTCTAATTCTCGACGCCCGAGAGCATCGATGTGATGAATCGTTTTACTGGGGAATGAGCATCCCCCCTCGTTCACCTGAAATATCTGGTTTTCTGTAGGTTTTGTCGGAATAGCTGTTTCCATCCCCCACCTTGTGCATTTACCCTCTCCCAGGCCCTGATCGGCTATCCCGAACCCGATCGCCGGTGGGAGTTAAGGGAGGGATCGGGCATCTGCGTCTTTGGGCGATCGTCCCCGATGGCACTCCCTGGATTCAGAACGATCAGCCGGTTCAGTTTGGACCCCTTGTTGATGCTTCCCCAATATTACTGTCCCCTGATGCCAGTCCCTGCGCTGTTGTTAACGGATCTAGCTCCCAGGCTTACCCCTACATTCTGGTCATTCAAACCGTCCCCTGACTCTGAGAGTAGGCGGGCAATTCCACGGCAGTTTATACCGTAACATATTCCTTTAGATAGATAGACTATTCCCAACTTTCGGCTCAATTGAACAAAAACCCAAACCCACAATTCCCCAAGTCAACCCAAGTCAATAGGTGGGTGTTCCCCCTTGCCTCTCCCCCTCAATCCTTCCCCATCCTGTTCAGATCAACCGGACTTTAGCTTAAACCCAAGTTTCAAGAATCAACCTTGATTATTTTCACCCCAAGAGCGAATAAAAAACCCGGGTTCTAGGTTGGGATGCCTTAGTCTAAATCCACAGATTTTATGTGAGTTCATAGCAAAATCGGGCTGCAATTTTCTCCCGTTGCCCAGAATTTTATAGATTATATAACCGGAATCAGGTTTCGAGAAAAACAGCCCGGATAGCCCGAAATTCCTGAGTTCTAACGGGGGACTAATCACCCCGAGAAAATTGCACCCCCTGCCGAAATCTCCTCAGGGGGTTCCCCACAATCTAACGGGGGATGCGGCCCCGGCGGATCCCGAAGGCAAATCCCCCCGGTTTAGGCCAAAAATCCCCGGTTAAGGGACCGAAAAGGGCTGAGGGTTAGGTTCATCAATACATCCCCCTCGTTCCGTAGCGGTGGGGACGACATTCGGCAGGACCTGCGGAAGTAACAACTTCTCTGAAATCCACCCCATATTACTCGGTCGGACCCGGACAGGGGGTGGCGCTACCGGGGCTGGAGCCTCCTCACTGGGGGTTTCAGAGGTCCCTTCAGCCCCAGAAACGGGAGCGGGTGCAGTCTGAGGGGATTCCACGGGTTCTGGGGTCGAGCAAACTTGGACTTGGACCCAGGCATCTGGATCGCTAACGGCCTGTTGTTTGCCCATCACCAACAAAACACTGCCACCGGGGATCAACCCCAGTTCATTTCCAGGGAGGGCTTCCCCTTGTCGCCTCAACAAGACTAACTCCCCATCCTCTGGCGCTTGAGCCAGTTGCAGGTACTGTCCCGGTTCTATGGTGGCCTGTTCTGTGATGTCCGGAATCGGGAGGGAATCGGGATCTGTGGGGTTCGGGTCTTCTGGCTGCCCCAAGGATAAATCCGCGATCGGATTCTGCCATCTTTCCTGGGTGAACAGGAAACCCGCTACGACGCCGAGGCCAAGCAACAACAGGAGTCCCAGTAACAGGGGCACATTGGAACGTTTTGGCGGTGAAGGGGGTGGCAACTCCGTCGGTACATCGTCGAGGTTGAGAGTGTCCGGATTCTTCTTCGGGAAACCCGTCGGTTGAGAGTCTTCTAGGGGGTCTGCTGGGGGGACTGATTGGAGTTGTGCCACCAACTGACGGGAGTCGAGTCCGGCAGAGCGAATGGGTTCTACCTTGCAGTAAACCAGTCCCACGGTGACGTTATCATGGCCGTTATGAAAATTCCCAATATCAATTAATTTGGTGACCGATCGCAACACGGGGAATTCCCCGGATAAAATCGGCAGGATTTCTGTTTCCCAGTATTGCTCCACCCGGTCATTGTCGCTCAACCCATCGGAACAGAGCAGGAAGGCGCTATCCTCATCGATGATAAAACGTTGGACTGTGGGATGCAGCACCGAGGAAGCGCCCATCCCTAATGCCTGAATTAAAGACCCGGCTGCTCCTTGTTGTAAGGCATCCCGATATAGGGAGTACCCCAAACGGACCTCCCGGGAAGCGACATCATCATCCAGGGTGACTTGTCGGCACCCGGTGGAGGTAATCCAATAGGCGCGACTATCCCCAATATGATTGATATAAATTTCATGGCGATGGGTCAAGGCCATGACCAAGGTGGTTCCCATGCGCTGCCGAGCTTGGCGCTGTTCTTCGTCATTGCGACTGGCGATGCGATCGTTGGCAATCCCCACGGCGCGTTCGATCTGCTCCATGATCCGGTGGGGTGCGCTTTGGGTATTTTCGGAAACGAGGGATTCCAGATGTTGTTGTAAGGTTTCGATCGCCAGATTAGAAGCGACATTCCCCCCTTCATGTCCCCCAATGCCATCACAGACGATCGCTAACCCACTGGTATCTGAGGTGGCACGGCTGGTTCCACTGGGGGGATAGCAGGCATCTTCATTCCGGCGACGAGTCGGCCCGCGATCGGTCCCGGTGGCAATGTAATAGGTGCGTTTGTACAGCTCTCCACACAGGCTCAAACCCCGGTCTAATAGCTCTAGCAGTTGCGATGGGGTTTGCACCTCTCGGGTCCTGAGCATCTGGCTGAGTTGCTCTAGGTAGGGGGCGATCGCCGGATGCGCTGTCTTGGCCCAACTCAACCACAACTGACCCAGTTCAGACAAGTCCGGCGTGGTCACATCCCGTGGCAATTCCAGCAGGCGCAGCAAGGATCCTTCCACCCGGAGCAATCCCGGATTCAGCAAACTCCCCGCCACCCCTTCCTTTTTCAACGGGTACCAGAGTTGAGCCATTTGCCACAACCAATTGAGCTGGCGCATCGGTGAGGCATTCGCCCAGCAGTCGGTCAGTAAGGGCATCAGTTGGGCATGGACTGTCTCGGGGGGTTGTCCTTTGCGGAGTGCCACCATTGTCCCTTCCGGATAAATCGCCGTTTCTTCTAGTAACCAAATATCCCGATTCGGGTCGTTCCCTTTCGACGGCAATCGACCATAAACCTGGGGCACGTGCAATCGCAGGGGAAACAGTTTGAGATAGGGGATAATCGCCCCAGGAATCTCGACGGGCATCTCCGGCAAAACCCCGGGTTTGGTATCGACCAGAATCTGATCCTCCTTAACCCAATAGCGATCGGCTAAGATATCCCCCGGTTGATAGCTGGGACGACCCGTTCCACCCACTGCCCATAAGTAGCGTTTCGGCAGGGGAGTGCCACATTTTTGACAAAATTTTTGGGTCTCCGGGTTGGGAGACTGACAAGTAAAGTTGGGACAGTAGATTATGGCCGATGGTTTGTTCATGGGGATTCCTCGCGCCTGGAAGCTGGTTTTAGTCAGCCGAATGTCGGCAATATTATCTCCTTACTATGGGCGCAGCATTTGGGGAATAGATTGATGACTCGATCCATGATAGTTGTATTCTAGTAGGTCACCCCTGGTTCAAGCTAAATTGCTCCACCTAAGTGCCAATGTCCGATTTTAGCTTTTTTCTGACCATTTAGGGCTTTTATGACTCGCCTTTGAGTCAGGAGACTCTCAGGAGACTGTCCAAGGCTTGCCCGGATTGGCTTTGGTTGTACTTTAGCTGTCGGAAAACCCCCTTGTTAACCCCTCAATCAGGAATTCTCCCATACCCATTCCAAAGATAGTCTACCTGACTCTCCCATTGGTGTTGGATTGAGCGGGGGCTTGTGCGGCGCTTTACAATTACTGCTATAGATGTTGTATTGATTTTAACTACCCTGGCATATTAGCTATGATGCTCAAGTCAACGACCCGTCACATTCGGATTTTTACGGCAGAGGTGCAAGATAACGAATTTGCTCCGAGTCCAGACTTATTAACCCTTGATGTGGATCCGGACAATGAGTTTAACTGGTCGGAACCAACGTTACAGAAGGTTTACCGCAAGTTTGATGAACTGGTTGATTCTTACAGCGGGGAAGATTTAACGGAGTACAATTTACGCCGCATCGGTTCGGATCTGGAGTATTATTTGCGATCGCTCCTCCAAGGTGGAGAACTCTCCTATAACCTCAATAGCCGGGTCCAAAACTACAGCATGGGTTTACCCCAAATGGTCTACGAGGACCAGTAATCTCCCATCCGGTTCTGCTCCGATGGCAAACCGAGGCCCCAAGTAGGTCTGTAGGGTTACTCTCCTTAGAGAGTCGGGACAGTCCATAAACTGTCCCGCCTACAGATTCGGATTCCCTCCTAAAATTCCGGTGCAGTCCGGATCCCGGTTTACCGGAAAGCCTCCAGGCGTTAGGGGTTTATTCTTGTCACGGTGAGCGACTCCACCCCATCCACCCAATCTCCCCAATCTCCCCAATCTCCCCAATCTCCCCAATCTCCCCAATCTCCCCAATCTCCCCCATCTCCCCCATTATTCTTGTGGCGGTGCGCTCATCATTCCCTGAACCTCTTGCAGGTCAATTTGGAACTGGTGAGCGATCGCCTCCATTACCTGCTGTTCTTGATCGGTGATGACCCCATCGATTTGAGCAATTCGATAACATTGGGCTAACAGGGGATAGGCAAAATCGCGATCGAGCAGATTCAGCAATTCATCCAAGGGGACCGGATGCTCAATCTCCGCCTCGATCGCCTTCAGGGAGTCTGTACTAAAGTTTAATTGCTTTAATTCCGGCAAAATCTCCGCCCAAGAGGTATCTGGACGGGACGCCAAAATCTGATGAATCAAAATCCGGTCCATCACATCTTTTTGGGCGATCGCCCGTTCCAAATACTCCTGATTCTCTTCTACTAATGCTTGAGTCGCCGCCTCCTGAGTCAACGGATTCGTCTTCGCTTCATAAAAACGACAGGCGGCATATCCCAGTCCATACAACATCACTGCATTAGAACTCGCTCCGATCGCCATCCCCGCTACTGGCAGGTTCCGCAACACTCCTAATCCACCCTTTAATGCCGCTGAACCTCCCAGGGACAACCCAAAAATCGCTAACACTTCCCCGCGACGCGCCGGATCTTTTAAATCCATCTGATAGGCCCCCGCAATCTGATACACCATTTCTGCCTGTAATGCCGTAGTTGCTACAACATCCACCCCCAACAGGGCTAGGGCCAGTCCTGGGATAATACTACTGACCAATCCAATCCCCCCGGCATACAGGGATTTCTCCACCATAATCCGATGAGCAATCTCATTGGGGCTTTCATCAGGATACTCTTGCTGCAACTTGCGAACTTGGGCTTCAGCTTTTTCGACATCCACTTGCCCGACTAAATTCAGCAGCCATTGGCCCTAAAAACTTCAGCGAATTTTTTAACAACCGGGTTCTCTCCAATAAATGAGAGGGCTTTTCCCGTTTCTAAAGCCGTGCGATCAAACAACTTCATCGATTCTTTGGTCGCAGTTTCAGCAGTCTTAGCGGCATTTTGAGTCACGGATTTTCCCGTTTCCGAGGCCCACTGGCTGGCTTGTCCTGCGGCTTCTACGGCGCTGGCGCTTACAGAAGCCACATCAAAGGCAACTCCCCCGGTGTCTCCTTGGGCGATCGCCCCCATGAATTCGATGGTTTCTGCCACTTTATCTACCGCCACTTTACTCACGCCTAAGGCGGTTTTATTAATATTTTCTTGCACATCTCCCACTGCTGACCCCACTTGTTGGCAGGCTGAGTTTTTGGATTTTACCTGTTCTTCCTTGAGTTCGTTTTGTAGAGTATTC
The DNA here is from genome assembly GCA_963821735.1 of uncultured cyanobacterium. Lineage (GTDB taxonomy): Bacteria > Cyanobacteriota > Cyanobacteriia > Cyanobacteriales > Laspinemataceae > Laspinema. The sequence continues at coordinate 172,223 of CAWGFK010000055.1, read as the reverse complement.
GGTTCGGTTTTCATGGTTTATCTCCAGTTTTTATGACTATTTTTGAGGGTATTTTTCTAATTTTCACCGCTCCTCATTTTAGGAAAAAATCCTGAATATCGTGGTTCGGTGAACTTGTAGGGTAAAAATATTTATAGGAGTGCGGTAAGCGAAGCTATGCCGTAGGCTTTGCATCTTGCTCGCTATCCGATAAAACGAGCATCTTGCTCGCACTCCTATAAAACGAGTATCTTGCTCGCTATCCGATAATCTGTCCTAAAGGCGTCCCCACAAAGAAGGTGAGCGATCGCCTAGATCACTCACCTTTCTCTGTTGGAAATTTAGACGATTCCCACCGGCGTAGTCGGTTGGGCCGGTTCCGGTTCATTTAAGCCGATCCGTTCTTGGTACAGACGAGCCAAACGCCGCTCTGCCTTAGCCAGGTCCCGTTCTATGCTACTAAAAATCATCGTAGATACGGGGTCCGTAAACTGGGCTTGCAACTGGAAACAGTCGATCACCCCAGTTTGAATATCCCCCAAGGCTTGCCGCAAAATGGTCATGTCATCTTTTTCAACAGGTAAAGCGTTCTTTAAAGACGCGAAGGCACCCGCAGCCATTGCCGGTAAAAACAGTTGTTCTCCCAGGGTTCGCAGGCGGCTTTCCAAGAGTTCGATATGACTAACTTTTTCTTCCCAAATTTCCAACAGCAGCAATCGAGTCGCGCTATCGGTGGTGATGTCAGCATAATGTTTAAAGGCTTCTTGGCTATAGCGTTCGCCCGCCATTGCCTGATTTAATCCGTCGATAATTTCCTGGCGGGTTGAACCCCCCCAGGCTTCGGCAAGCTGCCACCATTCTGCGGAACTGTCGTGGCGATCGGGCAAGGATTGGTCGGGAATGCTCAAATTCAGCCTAGAGAGAATGGCGGTGGTGAAAATGGCTAAATCGCCGGGTTGCCGAGAGCAGATTAGGTTACCGTCGGTGGTTACGGACTCATCAATATAGGTGGCACCGGCATTTTCCATATCTTTGCGGATGGAGATAAAGCCGGTGGCACGACGTCCCCGCAGTAAGTCGGCTTCGATTAAGACTTGGGGTCCGTGGCAGACGGCAGCGATTAATTTGCCCAAGGCAGCCGCTTCTTTAACAAAGGCGATCGTGTTGGGGTTGGTTCGCATTTTATCCGGTGCGCCACCCCCGGGAATGATCACAGCCTCGAAGTTTTGTGCGCGGGCTTCGGTGGTGGTCCCATCAGGTTGGATGGAGACTTTCCCTTGTTTCCCCTGATAGGTTTGATTCATCCCGGACCCGAGTACAGAGACTTTTGCCCCGGCTTGTTGAAAGGCTGTATAAGGAACTTGAAATTCTGAATCTTCAACTCCTTGTTCAATCAGGATGGCGATTCGGGGGATGGGGTGTGAGTTGTTGGTAGACATAAACTTAGGTGGTGGTTAATGTGGTTAATTAGGTTTACAGGGTCAATCAAAAAGTGGGATAAACGCACTTTTGGTTTTATCTTTAGGGTTTATTATTTTGTGAGGAAGACCGGAAGCATCAAATATAGCAGTGAGTGGAACCCTACCCACGGACTGGACTCCCTCGGGGGACAGGGTGAGCAGACAAGGGCGATCGCCAAGGTGCCGAAACCTTGCCGGAGAAATCGGGGCTTTCTCCAGCCTCGGTTCGACTCTTGGCGATCTGTGAGATTTAGTACAGGTACATACTACCGTTAGGATCAATCCTCATGTTGCTGATGTCCGAGTCTAAGTTGTAGGCTTCATTCAGATAAATCCGAATCTCTCCCGGTGCAATAATTTCGGGTTCGGCGTGAATCAGTCCCCCATCCGATCGCACAAAGGTGACCGTTAAGGGAATTTGCAGATCCATGAGCATGGCTTCATCGCCTCCGTCCAGGGTCCGTTCGTCGGTCTCACCGATCGCCTGGTAGGTAACCCAAGTATTTGTACCATTGATGATTTCCACCGCAACTGGCGCATTTCCTGGCGGCACGTAAGCTACGGGATCTAGCACGTTCCGGGGTAGAGGCATCGGTTGAGCCTGAGCCTGTAATTCGTTCGGTTCCGTGGGACTATTCTGAGCAATACCCGCGATGGGGAAGGCAACGCCTCCTACCAAGAGGCTACTAAAAAAGGCCCCTAATAATACCTGATTTTTGCTATTGAATAAGTTCGTAAACTTCATAAAATACCTCCAAAATTGATTGATTAAAAAATAAAGTCTTTAAAAAGGGTGCGATCGCCTGGAAACTGAGTGGCGAGTTCCTTGAGATGACCCTTGGTTCATCCTGATGGGATGGGGGGCCATTCCCCCACTGCCTCACCGGATTGAATAAATAGGACAAGAAACCGGGTTCCTGGACCTTTCTTTGCTGCTTGATCCGCACCAATTCAGTGAAGAAACCCGGTTCTTTTCCCTCATCCTGCAACGATGATGTTTTAGATGGAGAGCAGATCAATGCCACTGTCTACACTCTTCGACCTGCTCAGTAGGGGTAATTAACCCGCTAACATACTGCGAAGCATCCAAGCATTTTTCTCATGAATTTGCATCCGTTTGGTCAGCAAATCCAAGGTGGGTTGATCATTGGCTTTCTCTAAAAGAGGCAGCATTTCCCGGGAGGTGCGGACCACGGTTTCTTGCCCTTGGACTAACAAGCGAATCATTTCTTCCGCCTCGGGAATGCCCTCATTTTCTTGAATCGAAGTCAGGTTAGAAAACTTCCCATAAGTAGCAGGAGCAGGAAACCCCAAAGCCCGAATCCGCTCGGCAATTTCATCTACAGCCAGGGCTAATTCTTGGTACTGCTCCTCAAACATGAGATGCAGGGTGCTAAATAGGGGTCCCGTGACGTTCCAGTGAAAATTATGAGTTTTTAGATAAAGGGTATAGCTATCGGCCAACACACGGGATAAACCTTGAGCAATTTCTTCCCGGGTGGTGTCGTCAATCCCGATATTGACGCTGATCGGATTTTGACTTTGGGCAGACATTCCTAGGGTAGCTGTCATTCTTAATTCCTCTAATGATTAGACTGATTGACGGGGTTTTTGAAAAGTTTAGAGTATAGATTGGGGGGGGAAACGGCTGTTTCCCAGTTGCGACTTAAATGATGCCTGGACCTTTTCCACGGCGATCGCCTTCCATGGTCAGATTGCCGTCCTCGTCATTGTGATGGACTTCGTTATATTCGCGAGTACGTTCCGCTTTGAGGGCTTCTTCTTTTTCGCGCAAGTCACCGGGTTCATTCACATACATTTCGGGTTCGATCGCATAGTTATTCACCAACCCTTCTTGGTCTACGGTGAAGCCATCCCGGGTATGATCCGGATTTTCATGGGGTTCATCGGCGTTAGAGGGAGCTTTCATAAACTTGTTACCCTCACGCTCTTTGCGCGCTGCCACTTCTGCCGGAACCATTTCGCGGTCATAATGCACCGCCCCTGTTACAGGTTCCGTGGCGTTCTTGTTAACGGTTTCTTTGTTATCCATTTTTTGTTTATCCATGAGTATTTCCTCAATCTTTTATTTAGTCTCTTTCAGCTTATCCGGTGAACCCCGCTGAATTAAACTATCTATGGGAGTAAGTTTCCCTCTACTCCTATTGATAGAGAGATTGAGAAAATCCTTTGCCTGTCTCCGTTTAGAGGAACTCAAGTGCAAAACCCATAAGGAATAGCCCCTAGAATTAACCGATGCAATTTTTGACGACTCTTTTTTTAGCTGGGATGGGTGTGTTCATCCCCTACAGCAATGGCATTTTCCGTGGGAACGATGCGCGATCCATATCGGTTGGCATAAACCTGGGTAAACTCGGCCCCAAAAAATAAAATTTGCGCCGAAAAGTTAACCCACAACAATAAAACGACTAAAGAACCCGCTGCACCGTAGGTCGAACCAATCGTACTATTCCCTAAGTACAAGCCAATTAAAGTTTTACCCAGGACAAAGAGTAAGGCGGTAACGATCGCCCCTAGCCAGACATCAGACCAACCAATTTTTACATCCGGTAAGACTTTATAAATCAGGGCAAACAAGACCGTAATCACCCCAAAGGAAAGGAAGAAATCTAACACTTGCCACAGACCCATCAGCATATCTGGAACCAGATGGCTAAAGTAGTTTCCAAATGCAGCTAAGGCGGCACTGAAAATCAGGGAAACTAGCAGTAAAAACCCGATGGTGAGAATCATGGCAAAGGATAAAAAGCGGTCTTGGATAATTCCTTTTATCCCCCGTCCCGGTTTGGGTTTAACGTTCCATATCGTATTGAGAGAACCCTGGAGTTGGTTAAACAGTCCCGTGGCCCCAAATAGCAGGACACCCACACTGATTAGGGTTGCCCAAATTCCCGACCCGGTTTCCCGGGTATTTTCAATCATGGTTTCGATGATTTCTGCGCCCTCGGTGCCAATGGTGCCTTGAAGTTGCCGGACAATTTCACCTTGGGCAGCCTCTTGACCAAAGATGACTCCCGCCACGGCGATCGCAATAATTAAGATCGGCGCTAAGGAGAAAATGGTATAGTAAGACAAGGCGGCAGCCAATCGCCCTGCATTATCTTTCTGCCATTCGGAAAATGACAGTTTTAACAGTCTAAATAGTTGCTTGATTTTTACCATTTTTGTTCCTTGTTTTTAGTAAAAAATTTTTATGATTTGTTTAATTTAAGCAGTCTTCATTGGAAAAGTTCGGTTTAACAATAAATGGGTTAATTCCTGGGAAACTCGTCCTGATCTACCCGGTTTGAGTCAAGGGGGGATAGGCTTTTATTAAAATAGGGTTTAGATAGCTCACTCGCTAACTAAACCCTGTTAATCAATCCCGAAAATTTACCAATTTTTACCGATTTACCGAGCTGGGGAATGGGGGTCCAGGAGTTTTAAACCCTGCCAATGGCGAGCGGTTGACTGTCCGATTTCTCTCTCCCGGGACGGAGAAAAATTTACGAATTTAGGGGCTGACAATCAATCGGCCACTTTTCGGGACTGTTCCCTATGAATCCAGTACCCTCTGGCATCATAGGCATTGGCGATCGCCCTGCCCAAGTTAAGGCAGTTTAGCCGCGATATTCCTGAAGATTAAAACTATCTAGTTCTTGACTGAGGAATATCTTTAGCTTACTAGACCCCAGGGGAGCTATACCTCTATCCAAAGGTAGATCGATTCGGGGATTGCCGGTTCTTTAAAAAACCAAAGGCGATCGCAGAAACACTCCCCATTCCTCAGCCTCAAATCCCTCCCGAGCCACCCCTAACCCCCTACAATTATCCCACTAATCCAGAGCGCAATGCTAAAACTGCGGCTTGGGTGCGGTCATTCGCACAGAGCTTGTTTAATATATTCCGAACGTGAGTTTTCACCGTACCCACGGTGATGTACAGCTTTTCGGAAATTTCAGCGTTATTGTATCCTTGAACAATCAGTTCTAAAACTTCTAGTTCTCGTTCCGTCAGAGGATAGGCTTCGATAATCTGGCTATATTCCGGTTCCGGAGCCTTAATCGTGACTGTTTCTTTCTTCTGAGAACCTAGGGTGGGTTGGGTATTCGTCGTGCGGGCTTGCTTGAGGACAATTCCGGCGATCGCCGGATCAATCCAGGAGTTACCTTCATAGGTGAGGCGAACCACTCCCAGCAATTCCTCAAAGCTAATATCCTTCATGCAGTAAGAATCCGCACCGGCAGCAAATGCAGCCAGAACCGCATCTTCATTATCCTGAAAGGTCAAGATCAAGATTTTAGTTTGGGGATTCTGCCCTTGCGCCGCTTGTGCTTGTTGCAGTCGCTGGGTCACTTCAATTCCATCAATATCCGGTAATCCAATATCAACAATCCCAATATCCGGCTTTGTATCCATCAGCAATTTCAATCCCGAGGTGCCGTTGGCAGCATCCCCGACAACGACGATTCCATCAGATTGTTGCAAAGCCGTTCGGATTCCTATCCGAGTCAGGTCATGGTCTTCAACTAAAGCAACGCGAATTTCACTCATCTATTAAAAAGGGTCTCAACCCCGTCGTTTACAGCGAGAAGTTGGAGCGTTTTTTTCAGGGATCTCATCCCGGGAACGCTCCGAAACCCGTATCTGCCACTTCAAACACCGCGACTCCCTCCCATGTCCGCTAAACTCGGGCATTGCTACAGTTTTAGATCCCAGGGACAAGAAACCAGGTTTTTGGGCCTTTATTGGGTCCTTTCAGGGCAGATATTTTCTGAAAAACCTGGTTTCTAACCAATACTGTACCGGCGTCCTAGGGCGTATTCTTCAATTCTGTACTCAGGAACGGCGTGGTTGGCACTCTTGGTGCATTTTAGTCCGGATGTTTATCGGAAGCCCCTTCCAGTCAGTAGGGGTGCTGACTTTTGATATCACTTTCCACAAGGGAAAACAAAAGTTTAACAATATTGGGCCACGTTTGTGATGACCCAAATGGTCAGAATCAATCGGATGCCCGTACACAGGAGGTCTCTCAAACCAGTTTATCAAAGTGCTTCCCACTCTGGGGACCTTTTCCCTGACAAGTCGTTTTCCCCTGCTGATTCTTACCAAAATTCCCCTTCTCAATAGGCTCTGGGTATCCCCGTGGAGATCAGCCCCCGGGTAACCCCGCATGGGGTTTCCAAATGATTGCCGTTCCACTCTAGGAGCTTGCCCAGATGGAAGGGGAAAACTGAGTGATCCCTTGGCGCTCATTCCTAGGGTTCCTTGACTCGGTTCAAGGGATACCTTGATTCCAGTCCGACCGGATGAATTCGTTTCCTAGAGCGAATTCCACCTATTGATAGAGGTAGTCAGTATCTGTTCGAGATACATTTATATTATCTAACAGTATAGTTATTGAACCCTTTTTGGTGTTAAGCATTGCCATTAAATTATTTAAGCTGCAATGGACAAGGGATTCCAAAATTGACGTAACGGAGGTCTCTAAACTTTATTATTTTATCAATTTTCTTGAGGGTCCTGGCTAATTGGACCCGTGAGGTGTTCCGAGTAACTGCTCGATTTCTAGCCCCAGGGCAGCCGTTTACGCCGTTTACATAGAGCGCGGGAAGGATATGGAGTGTTTTTTGAGATGGAAAACTGTCTTAATCCCTCCCTGGAAAGATTCCTGTTTTCGAGCCGGTGGCGATCGCCCGGGGGGGTTCGATATCATCCGCCAAGGATGCCCGAATCTCCTCGGGCGATCGCCACCGCACCTTTTCCCTTTACTGGAATTAGGCTTCGGGGGTTCTCAGAACAAGTAGTGGGGGCAAAACTTTCCCTCGGTCTGAGCTTTTCCTGCCCCTTCTTCCTGATGGCACCTCCCGCCGACTGTTTCGCGTCAATGTCCTCAAACACCCTTCCCAGAGAGATTCTTGGGCAATTATAACGTTTATCTTAAGATTTTATCAAATCCGTCTGAAGGACTGGTCAACGCTTTAATTTAAACAGATTGATACTCTCGGGATAAATTGGCGTCAATTCATGTAGGATATTCCTCTTACCCGGCCTAGTTTTCCTCTCTTTCACAACATTTTATTTTAAAGGCCGATAAATTTCCTTAGTTTTCTCTTAAAAATCCTGAAAAGCAACAAAGCAACAACGTAATTCCGATGAAGCGATCACAAAATCCCTCCAATAGACCCACAATTGAGAAACTTTTTTTATGACTATCGGGATGGAGTCAACCCAGATGAATAACCCTACCAATCCTCAATTTAATAATCTAAGACATCGCCACTATTTAACCCCTTGCAACCCAACGCAGCAACCCTCGGTAAATGATTTACCCACTCGGGAAGCAGTTTCAGGGATTGGCCTGGGGGGACAAATTCTGTGGAAAGCCGATGCGATCGGGACCATCACTGAATTAAACCCGACCTGGCAAATCTATACGGGGATGAACCCGGAGGTTTCCTTGGCCGGGGGCTTTTTACAAGCCATCCACCCGGAAGATAGACCCCTTTGGCACCGTGTATTATCCCCCCAAGACACCCCTACTGAGCTCACCCAAAAACGCTTAGGGGTTTCGGTTTGTGAAATGGAACTGCGCTTATTAGGAAGCGACGGTATCTATCGATGGATGCTCGTCCAAGCCCTTCCCCTTGGGGGTAAAAAGGGCGAAGTGGTGGGATGGCAGGGAACGTTTACAGAGATCGATCGCCTCAAGCAAACCCAACTCCTACTCCAAGAAAAACAAGAATTCCTAGAAAATCTCATTGCCTCTTGTTCAGAGGCGATTATTGCTGGGGATGCCAATGGAAGCATCCAAATTGTTAATCAAGCAGCCCAAGAATTATATGGATTAGCAGAACAGAATCCCCCGCAGAACACCCCAGAATCCTGTCCAACCGGGGAAAAACTCTCAGGGACATCCGCCCCCTCCGGTTCAGGGAGGGGGGTTTCTATCGGTAATTCCCAGAACAATCTTGGGGCTGTAAAACCCAGATCCACGTCCCCGGAAACCTTGCCCCTATGGGAAGCCTTACAGACGGAAACGCCATCAGAACAAGAATTAGTGGTCACGCCTAAAACGGGAAAACCCCGAATCATGCTGGCTAATAGTAATCCGATTTTTAACGCCAGAGGCATCAAATTAGGGGCGGTGACCCTGATGCGGGATATTACGAAGCGGAAACAGCGCGAACAAGCCTGTTTTAGCCTCTATGCAGAAACTCAAGAAGAAGTTCGTCTGCTCAATGCTCAACTGAGCGATCGCGATCGCCAACTCCCTGCGAATCTCCCTACCTCACCCCAGTCTAGGGCACCGGAATCCCTTGATGATGAGGACTTGGAGACTCAACGACTGTCCCCCCTAGAAAATGAAAAGGATTTCGCCCAACTCTTCCAAACCCTAGATTTAATTACCCCCTATCATATCGCCGGTCTTCTTTGGGACCAGTCGGGGGAATTGCAAGGGGTGATGAATTGCCATCGCCTCTTGGCTGATTCCCTGTGGGAACGGTTAGAAAGCCTACTGCTGAAAGCCTTCCCGGATCAGACTTGGCGATCGCCTTCCCCAGAAGCGGTGGTATGGTCCATTGCCTTACCAGAAGAGGAAAACTGTCCAGTCCCGGTCACCGAACTGGGGTCTGTGCTGTTATTTCCGGTGATTGGGAAAGGCGATGCTCAAAAGGTGGGACTGCTATTTGTCGTCCCTGAAGGGCGATCGGCTTTGAATGCCTATGAGCTAGGTTTGCTAGAAGGAATGCTTCAGCAAGCATCAGAAACCCTGGAAAAGCTGTCTCCAGAATGCTGGGAACACTCAACCGAGGACCCGGGAAATCCCCGATGCGATCGCCCCGAACCCTCTCATGAGAACCCAACCGCAGACCTCGTAACAGGATCTCAACAGAGCGATCGCCATAGCCGATCCAATCGCGATCGCTCTTCCGCTGCCTTCGCATCCGAGCAACCCACAAGGGAGAAACCCGGCGATCATCGCCCGGAGTCCGTTTCTTCTTTCTTCTCCAGCCCTTCCAACGAGACTCATTTCTCATCACCCCAGAACCGGAGGGGAAAATCTCCGCTTCTCGATGGCAGTAAAACACTCGGTTGGAACCAGAAGCGCCAACCCACCCCAGAGGATTGCTCACAGAGCGTTTCCTCGTATTTTGGAGTCTCACCCTCTCCCCAAAACTCTCCAGACCCCCAGGAGAACCCAACTCAGGAGAATCCAAGGGTCCAGAAAAACTATCCCGGTAGAGATAGGGAGCGCCTGCACGATAGCATTCACTACCGCACAGAAATGGAACGGGGTAATTCCTCCGCAAACAGGTCAGAACCGACCCTTAGTGAGGGACCGGGTGAGCCGCAAGGGTCCGACAAAACCCCTGGGGACGAAGGGGTTCTGATTTATGATGCCGATGGGATTCTCACCACCTGCAATCCCAGTGCCGAACGAATTTTAGGCTTAAGCGTTCGGGAATTGATCGGGCGATCGTATCAAGATGCTGGCTATTCCAGCATCTTCCTCGACGGTTCACCCGTGGAAGGCGATCGTCATCCCGTCGCCATGACCTTCGCCACGGGAAAACCCCAATCCAATACCATCCTGGGCATTTGCCAACCCGATGACACCCTCACCTGGGTCTCCCTCAACCTCCAGCCCTTATTTGATACCGATTTTGACCAGGAGGAGCGCCATCCTTGTACGGTGATTGTCTATCTCCAGGAGATTGACAATTTTGCAGCAGATCAAGACGATCCGAGGGAACTTAAGGACCCCACCTATCAGTTCATGGTCGAACAGTCCCAGGACTTAATTGCTCGCCATAGTCCCGAGGGGCTTTATCTATATGCCTCTAGCGCTAGTCGTTCCCTGTTGGGATATGAACCCGAGGAACTGGTGGGTCAAAGTATTTATGGGTTCGTTCATCCCGAGGACCTGACAGCAGTCAATCGCATCTTTGAGCGTTTAACCGAGGCATCCCGTTCAAAGCGGGTGACCTATCGCCATCAGCGCAAAGATGGGGTCTATATTTGGTTGGAAACGACTGTGGGATCGGCCCATAACCCTGGGTTAGGGAGGGAATCGGAAGCGATTCGCCGTTTCCCGCGATATTACCCCGCGCAAGGAGAAGGAAGAAAAAGTTGCCCAGCTCAATCAGGGCCTAGAGCGCTTAGTCCGCAAGCAAAGTCTGGAACTGGAAAACGCACGACAACTCAAAGATGAGTTGCTCCTGCGCGAACAGTTAGCCCGCAAAGTGGCGGAGGCGGCGAAGACCCTCCTGAGTGCGGAACGCCAGCGCATTGCTGAATCCCGCTCCTTTTTAGCGGAAGCGACTACCCTACTTACGGCATCGTTGGATTACCAAACGACCCTGGAGAATTTGGCGAGACTGCTGGTGCCTCGGTTTGCCGATTGGTGCGCGATTAATGTCATGGAAACTGGCACTAGACCCCTAGGGTCCTCGGACGGAGACTATCGTTGTGTGACCGTGGCTTGTTTGGACCCCTCGAAGCAATCGACGGTTTGGGCCTTACAAAATCGCTACCCGGTGGATGGCGGGGGTCGCTACAGCTATTTGGAAGAACTGACCCAGATGCGTCGCGCACAGTCGCGCTCAGACTGGGGAGAACGGGAGAATGGGGCGGAGTTTTGTTTTGGCATTTCTGACGATGAACTGGCCGCAGTCGCTCAGGATCCAGAACATCTGGAATTGTTACGATCGCTAGATGTTCAGGCGTATCTCTGGTTGCCGATTTGCTTCGGCGATCGCACTTTTGGCTCCATTCTCCTGGTGCGTGGCAATCAGCCGAGTTCTCGTCGTCTTCGTTTAGAAGAGGATGCGACTTATAGCCAAAGTGACCTCTCTCTGGTTGAAGATTTGGTCCGTCGCGGTGCCATGACCCTGGAAAAGGCCATCCTCTACCGGGAAGCTCGCGAGACTGGAGAAAGCCTTCGCAAAACGGTCTGCATTTTAGGTGAACGGCAACGGCAGTTGCGGACTCTCCAACAGTTTGCCAATTTGCTCAACCAGCGGATTGCTGATTTACCCCGGTTGTTACAACTGATGGTAGAAGCCGTCTGCGAGGCCATCCCCAAGGCCCAGTTCTGTCTGATTGTCCTTCACGATCGCCCCCAGGACCACCTGGAATTAATGGCGACGGCAGGCACAGGTACCCAAAATTTACCCATCGGCATCCCGTTGAAAACCAAGGATTCTTTACTGTCTGAGGTGTTTGCTACGGGTAAGTCTCTGTTGCGATGCCATTCTCTCGATGGACTGACTACCGATTCCGAGACCGAAATTCTCCCTGGGGAGTTACCCGCTTGTGTGTATGCGGTGCCGATTGAGTCGGCGCGAGCAGGGCGCTTGGGGGTACTCGCCGTGGGCAATTGGGAAGATTTGGCGGCCTTTGAGGTGGAGGACCTCCGTCAAATGGTCACGGCGGTGGGCGAACAAGCGGCGATCGCCATTAACAATGCCCGCTCTATCGAAATTTTAGAAGAACGGGATCAACTGTTACAAGCTCAAAATCATACTCTGGCTTGTCAAAATCAGGAACTAGAGGCGAAACGTCAGCAGATTGAACGTCAAAACTGCCAACTCCGGGAGGCATCTCGCCTCAAATCTGAGTTTTTAGCCACCATGTCTCACGAACTGCGGACTCCGATGAATTCCATTCTGGGCTTTTCTCAGGTCCTCTTGCGGGGACGCCGCCATCCCTTGGCACCTCAGCAAAAACAAATGGTGGAACGAATCCTCAATAATGGCAAGCACTTACTGGCTTTAATTGATGATATCCTCGATTTATCTAAAATTGAGGCGGGTCATTCTGAACTGAAGCTTGAAGAGTTTGAAGTGGATTTATTAGTCAGTGCCACCTGTGAGGAATTGCGAATTTTTGCCCAACACAAGAATTTAACGTTGCAGTTTAATTCGACTTTGGAGAATCCCCGGGTTCTGGGCGATCGCTTACGCTTGCGACAGGTGGTTACCAATTTGATTTCCAATGCGATTAAGTTTACCACCTCGGGCGGGGTGGAAGTTTTAGTCTCTAGTCCCTCCCCCGACTGGGTAGAAATTTTGGTCAAGGATACCGGCATCGGCATCCCTCCTGAACAGCTTAATCATATTTTTGAAGCCTTTCGCCAAGGCGATCAAACCACCACTCGCGAATATTCCGGGACGGGCTTAGGGTTAGCGCTGTGTGACTCTTTAGTTCGCCTGATGAAGGGGACGATTTCCGTCAAAAGTCAGCTCAATGAAGGTTCGATTTTCTCGATTCAAATCCCTCGCTCTATCTCAGAAGTTGATTAGGGCAATCCCCCAATTAAAATTTTCCTAGAGATAGCGAGTCTAAATCCTGAGCGCCAGACAATGAAGGAGTGGGAGCATCTCAAGAATGAAAAGAGACCTAACCCCCCAGCCCCCTTCCCTAAAAGGGCAGGGGGAGAAAGAGGGAAATTCCCCCCTCTAAAGCAATAAAAAAAGTTCCTTATTCTCCCTCTCCTTTTAGGAGAGGGCCGGGGAGAGGTCTCTTTTCATTCTTGAGATGCTCCCACTCCTTTTAAAAATTTTTTGATTCAGTTATTGGGCGCAGATTTTTCCAGAACCCAGGCTGATTAAACTGATTATTTAATCCATTTACTTCGGTTCTATCCGCCCCATTTAAAACGTTTATAACCCCGATAAAAATAGACAAACGAAAGGACGCACCGCAGTGCGTCCCTACAAAGTTTATGCGGTTATGGTCTGGCATTGCAATTACAAGCTAGGGGTAACACCCGTTTGAGCTTGGCTGGGCATTTCTCCCCCGGCAGTGTAGCCCATTCCGCCCGCAATTTCTCGTAAAATCGAAATTTGCTCCTCGAATTCTGCCTTTTCTATCTGAGACAGAAGGCGATCGGTTTGGGGGTTGGATTGGTAATCGGATGGCATATCTACAATGCGATCGCCCATTCCCACTGCCCAGGCATACCAGACGACTAATTGATTATTAGCAGATAACGCCCCATAAGCATGGGAATACACCGTATCTTTGCGCTCCACAATATCCCGCATGATCTGAAGCTGCTCATCTTCAGAGAGCTTGTAATAGTCATCCATTAGCATCGGTGCAATGTTGGGTTCGGCTGCCCCGGGTGCGGCTGGAGTAATGGAATCTCCCATTTTTTCGTAAATCCAATAGAGTAAAGCCAATTTGTCATCGGTACTCAATTTTTCAAAATCATTAACTAGGTTTTGAGTTCCTTGGGAACGAATCTGGCTTTTTCCTGTCAGGTTGGAAGTAGTCATAAAGAAATATTCTCTTTCTATCAAGTTTGCACAAATTTATTGTTACAAAACTTTAGGTTAAGTGTCAATCTATCTTTTGATGAAATAGACTTTAGAAAATTCGATATTTTTATATCTATAGATAGATTTTTAGTCAAAATTTGTTTAAATTTATGCAAAAATTAAGCCTTAAAATTTCTATCATCTATCTCAAGACAGAAACTCTGTTGATAATTTTTACCTAAATTATTTCATTGGATATAAAAACTAGAACCGATCGCCCGGGTTTGATTTCCGACATTGCTGACCCTGGATTACCCGGGGTTCTGAACCCCAAAGTCGCCCCCACAGCAGATTATTTCTTTACCGGGAGAAAATTACCCAGGTTCGCAACCGTGGGGACATCCTGGGGACAATTCGGGATTGAGTGCGATCGCCGGACCCCCAAAAAGTTTGGACCCAGATTTTAGGCACTCGGGAATTCCAGACATTGCGTCAATCCAGAGGTAGCAACAGTTCTTTCCACGATTAGCCCACTATCAAACGCTCAAAATCCACCGCAAATCCCCGAAATATCTATTAGGCAACCCTATACCTTCAGCAAAATCCGATAAAATCCGTCTAAAGAGCGAGAACATCAAAAGCGTTAGGGTGAGACAATTTCCTTACCACCCAAACTGCTTCTGTGAGCCAAGTCCAATTTTTATAGATAAATGAGCGATCCCTCCTTGCTTCAAAACCCAAAAACAGACCGCATCCTAGTTGTCGATGACTCTCCTGATAATGTCTTGCTCGTCAAGACAATTTTGGAAGAAGAGGGATATGACATCACTCAGGCGGATAGCGGCTATGCCGCTTTAGCGCAAATTGACAAATCACCGCCAGATTTGGTATTGCTGGATATTATGATGCCGGGAATGGATGGCTATGAAGTCACCCGGCGGATTCGCGGGAACAAAAAGCTGCCCTTTATTCCCATTCTACTAATCACCGCTCACGATCAACCCAGTGTGGTTGAGGGATTGGATCTCGGGGCCGATGATTTTATCCGCAAACCTGTGGAACTCGATGAACTCTTAGCTCGGGTCCGGAGTTTATTGCGCCTCAAGCATAGTGTCGATGAGCGAGATGAAATCGCCCGTCAGCGAGAGGATTTCGTGTCACGACTCACCCATGATTTGCGAACTCCGTTAGTCGCAGCGGATCGAATGTTGACCCTACTCAAACAAGAAGCCCTCGGACCGATCACACCTCAGATGGAAGAAGTCTTCACCACGATGGTGCGGAGTAACCAAAATCTGTTGAAGATGGTGAATACGTTGCTGGAGGTGTATCGTTACGAAGCGGATCGGAAAAATCTGAATTTCTCGCTGGTGGATATGCCACAACTGATTCAGGAAATTATTGAGGAACTGGTGCCGATGGCCCAGGAAAAAGAAACCGAAATCAAAATTAAGTATGGCACGGCGGTGAATGGAGCCGGGAAAACTTCGGGGTTTGTCCGGGGCGATCGCCTAGAATTGCGCCGCCTTCTGACTAATTTAGTGGGGAATGCGATTAAGTTTACCGACAATGGCATCATCGAGATTCGCATTACCGAAGACGTAGCGCAGAAAAATGCAGGGAGTGCCAACTGGATTGCGATCGCGGTGGCTGATAACGGTGCTGGAATTAGTGAGGCGGATCAAAGCTTATTATTTGAACGATTTCTTCCCGGCAAGCACAAGCGATCGGGCAGCGGTTTGGGGCTGCACCTGTGTAAAAGAATTACAGAAGCCCACAATGGCACCATTGATGTCCAGTCAGTCCTAGGGGAAGGCAGCGTCTTTAGCGTGCGCTTACCAGCTTGGAAAAATTGATAAATTCAGGGGTTATTGTCGCTTAAGCATCGGCTTAGGGTGTCAAATTTCAGGGCAAATTTCAGGGCAAATTTCAGGGTGATAATTGCTGTTATCTAAACTCTCTTATAAAAAGGATATTCAAGAATAAGAAAGAAGGGGAAAGTGGCGATCGCTCGCGACGGTCGTCTCCAGTGGAAAGGGGGGAAATGTTCCGGCATCACCCCCTAGAATCCGGTGTGAAGGGGGTATGGAAAGTACCCGGTGTCTACAAAAGCTGCTATAACGGTTGGAGATGTGTTTTGACTCCACCTTAACGACACCACTATGGAAACTTTTGCCTATCTTCAATTATTCCTCGTCTATGATGCCCCTCCCGCTGCCTTAGAACCTCTGGCTCCAGGGGTGAGAAAATTTTGGGCAGGATTTCAGGGGAAAAATTTTTCTAGTGCGGGGTTGATTCGCTGGTTCTCGATCGCCGTTACTGTCGCACTCCTGAGCATGGCAACCCAGGTTTTGGCCTACCAACGAGGGGAAGCAGAGTGAAGCGGTGCGAGCCATCCAAGTGCGCTTACAACAGTTGGGCTATTTTAGTGCGGATGTGGATCCAACTGGCTTTTATGGTCAGATCACCGAGGACGCGGTGAGGCGTTTTCAGGGCGATAATAGCCTGCCGGTGACGGGGAGAGTTGATCCGGAGACTTTGACGGCGATCGAGCGATTATTACGACCCGCTCCCAGTTTTGGTCAGGTGACCCAGGTGGGAACGACCAATCAAGTGCTGGGTTTTGGAGACTCGGGTTTACAGGTGAGCGCCCTCCAGGACCAGTTAAGACAGTTAGGGTATTTGAATCGTGCCGCTACGGGTCAGTTTGATTTTGAGACACAACAGGCCGTTTTACGCTTCCAACAGGCGTTTTATCTTGAGCAGACTGCACAGGTGGGACCGACTACGCGGGGGGTCTTAGACCGACAATTAGGGTTAATTTCGGCTGCTCCATCCTGGCAACCCGTAACCCCAGTCGCCACCGCCAACGGGACGGGAAATTTGAAACTGGGCGATAGCGGGATTGCGGTGAAATCTCTTCAAGAACGGTTAATTACAGCAGGCTATGCGATCGGGACCGCCGATGGGACCTTTGGCCCCCGCACGGAAGAAGCCCTCAAACAGTTTCAATTAAGTTTTGGGTTTCCTCCCACTGGGGTGGCTAGTGCGGACACTCGCCAAGCTTTGGATCGCAAGTTTTATGTAGTTGTCATTCCTAAACGCAATACTTTTACCCTCAGCGCTGTTCGGGAAATTTTTCCCTATGCGTTTGAGGCTGAGAACCGATTGGGGACTTACATTCATGTCAGTTCCTATCTGCGCCGGGAAGTGGCTGAAAACCGCGCAAAACTTTTAAAACAACGGGGACTAATCGATACTCGCGTGGCTTATTTCTAGTTAGCAGTCTTGGGGGTAGAAGGGTTAAGTTCTGCCCCTAAACTGGCAGTAATGCCCGCTGGCAAGTGGGACAAACGGCATGGATGGTCAGTTGACAATCGAGGAGGTGGTATCCTTCTTTGGTGGTGGTTTTAATCCCAACTTTTAAGATAGAGTCGCTTTTAAATTCAATGGTTTTGTTACATCTGACACAAATTAAATGGTGATGATGGTGAGGATAGGGTTGATTAATTTCGTAATGTTTGTGACCTTCTGCTAACTCTAATTCGCGTAAAATTCCCATCCTCGCCATTAATTTGACTGTGCGATAGATGGTAGATAAACTGATTGCCTCTCCTTCCTCTTGCAAAAGTTCGTAGAGGTCTTCAGCACTCAGATGCTCACCTTTCGGAAGGTTTTGAAACACTTGTAAAATCGTTTCTCGTTGCGGGGTTAAGCGCCAACCCCGTTCGTTTAATTCAGCTTTAAGCGAGGACGCTGTGTAGAAAGACATAGCAATCTCTTCTCTTCTCAAGAAACCCTCTTTATTGAGAAGGATACACAATAAATTGAGAATTTGCAACAAAGTTGACTTATTGACAATTATTAGCACCTACTCAATCGGCGAGTCTCTAATTGCTCAATGTCATAAGGGGTAAGCATTCTGGAGTTGTTAACCCGGACTGTGGGAATGAGGAGCCATTGTAAATCACCGGGGTTGCTTGTTGTGAAATTGGGTACAAAATCCCCACTCTGAGCGCAGTCTAGGAATTTTTCGCGGTCATAATTTTAAGTTTTGTAACAATTTTAAACCGGCCACAACTTTCCCATGCTGACTGGGTACTCCCTCGCGCAAAAATCGCCTTTCAGACTTGTGAAAGGCGATCGCAATATTAAGTAGTAGATAGTCCCCCTTGTGATAGCAGTCACGGGGGATAAAGTTGTTTGAGTATCCACCAACCACCCTGACCGATGAGGCGATCGCGCCATTGCCTGATTTGGAGTCCAAAAACTCCCCTGAAGCGATGGGCGTTTCCCTCTAACTCAACAATTCCAGATAATCTCGGACGCGGTTGCGTCGCTTCGGCTGCCGCAATTTTTGCAGGGCCTTGGACTCAATTTGACGGACTCGTTCCCGAGACAGGTCCAGAGCACGACCAATTTCTGCTAAGGAGTAGGGATGTCCATCCGTCAATCCAAACCGCATTCCAATCACATCCCGTTCTCGACTGGTTAAATCTGCCAGGAGGTGATGCAATTCTCGATGCAAGGCTTCTTGCATCAACTTTTCTTCGGGAGAGATATCATCGGTTTCGAGTAAATCTCCCAGTTCCGTATCTTTTTCTTTCCCCACCTTGGTTTCCAAGGACACAGACCGAGGAACTCGCAATAACACTTCCCGGACTTGTGCCGGAGTCATTTCTAATTCCTTGGCAACATCTTCGATGCTGGCAGTTCGGCCTTTCTCTTGGGAAAGCTTGCGCTGGGCCTTTTTAATTTTATTAAGCTTTTCGGTAATGTGAACCGGCAAGCGAATGGTGCGACTTTGGGTGGCGATCGCCCGGGTAATCCCCTGACGAATCCACCAGTATGCATAGGTGCTAAACCGATACCCTTTGGTCGGATCGAACTTATCCACCGCCCTTTCTAAACCCAGGGTCCCTTCTTGGACTAAATCCAGGAGCTCTAACCCTCGGTTTTGATACTTCTTCGCGACGGAAACAACGAGACGGAGGTTGGCCTCAATCATGTGTTCCTTTGCGCCAATGCCTTCAGCTTGGGTGCGTTCCAGTTCCTCCACCGTCAAAGATGCCAGGGCCGCCCATTGACGTTTCCCAGCAGCCAAAATCGGCTTGAGGTCGCTGACTTGCTCTCCCGCTTCCGCAGCCCATCGCTCTAAGGAAGGTCGATGTCCTAAGAGGGAGGCGAGGCGATCGCGGGTGTCCACGAGGTGAACATACCGTTGCAGTTCTGGATTTTCCTCAGTAGCAGCCGCATCACGCATCTCTTTGATCTGCATATAGCGCTGCACTTTCTGGGCTTCCACAACCTCTTCTTCTCGCCCGAGCAACCGCACGCGCCCAATTTCCTGGAGGTACAACCGAACCAGGTCAGTGGTGCGACGAGTGGGGGCCTGAGAGATTTCAACGGTGTCCGGTTCCTCCATTTCCAGCTCGACTGCAAGCGGATCGGAGGCCCCATCTAAGTCATTGTCCTCGGGAGCATCAGAATCGAAGTCGGAGGGCAACAATGGATTGTCGTCTTCTGTATTAGGGTAAAGAGAAATTCCTGGCATGGTGATCTTCTCAGCGTCTCCAGGTGATCGGTGGTTTGCGGTTTTTGACTGCTTTGTTATCAATATTCCCTCGATATCAGACTTCCTGTCACTTCTGAGCGTTCCGTTACATAACGTTACTATCAGTTATAAGGTGAGTTAATTAAGGGATTTGGCGGTTTCAAGACCTGAACAGGGCGGCCCCTGTTCGGTGAATTCGCCGTTTCTGAATTCGCCATATTTTACATCAAACAGGAGGGTTCTTTGAAGAAATAGAGAAATTCCTTCTTTTAAACCCTACTTGCAAGTATAGAAAGTATTACCTGAACTTGAGGTGACTTCTATCAGCCCCTTCGTTAATTTTCATCACCGATCGCCACGGTTCCGGATCACGGGGGGCTAGAATTGAGATCACAAAAGAGCCGGTTAAGTTTCCGGTTGCTAGGAGATGGGGCATTACTCGGGCTTGATATCCCGCAGCATCAAGGCTTCCACCGCATCTTTGGGGGTAATTTGGCCTTCGAGTAACTGATGCACCTGATAAGAAATTGGAACGGAAATCTCTAAAGTTTTAGCCCTTTGAATTAACACTTGGGTCGTGTTAACCCCTTCGGCAGTCCCTTCTAACTCTGGGAGAATCTCAGCCAGGGTCTTGCCTTGTGCCAGTTGATAGCCGACTTGGTAATTGCGACTGAGGGGGCTATTACAGGTCGCCAGTAAATCACCAAGTCCTGACAATCCGTAAAAGGTTTCCATTTGCGCGCCCCAATGGGTGCCAATGCGAATGATTTCAGTCAGTCCTCGGGTGAGTAAAGCCGCTTTAGCATTGGTCCCGAGTAGGAGCCCATCGCAGACCCCCGAGGCGATCGCCATGACATTTTTGAGGGTCCCCCCCAGTTCTACCCCCAGAGGGTCCGGATTGGTATAAACCCGAAAGTTGCTCGAAGAAAACATCTCTTGGACCAAAGTGGCGGCAGTTTCATCGTGACTCGCCACCACCGTTGCTGCCGGTAATCCCTGTTGAATTTCCTTGGAGAGATTCGGTCCAGCTAATACCACCACGGGGCGATCGCTAAATGCCCGTTGCCAGAGTTGCGCCGCTGTGCAGGTCGTCTGGGGGTCTAATCCTTTGGTTGCCGTTACGATAATGGTATCTGTGGGAAGGCCAATAGCTTTAACTTGGGACAAAACCGAGGCCACTCCTTTCATGGATACCGCAGACAGGAGAATATTCGCCCCAGTGACAATCTCCTCTAAGCTGCGATCGCCACTGCGAGACCAATATTCCACCCGATGACCATTTTGGGCCACTAACTGTCCCAAAGTCCGCCCCCAAACCCCAGCCCCCACAATTCCGAGGGTCTGAGGTTTTGTAGCAGGGAAAGTCGGCGTATTATCCATCAGTTTTCCTCAATCCTTCCTGAATCCTTCCTCAATCCTTCCGCTACACCGTTTGGGGGTTGCGGCTATTTACCCGAGGATACCGTTCCATCAAAGCCCGGACTTGCTCGGCATGATAGGAACTGCGGGTCAAGGGAGAGGCCACAATTTGTAAAAAGCCCCAGGACTCCCCAAGCTGCTGCCATGCAGTAAATTGCTCGGGGGTGACCCAATTCACCACCGGCAGATGTTTCGGGGTCGGTTGCATATATTGTCCCAAGGTTAAAATATCGCACTCCACCGCCCGTAAATCTTGCAGCACCTGTTGAATTTCCTCATCGGTTTCCCCAAGTCCGAGCATGATTCCCGATTTCGTGTACAACCCCGGGGCCAGTTGGCGCGATCGCCGCAATAATTCCAAACTGCGCTCATAGTTGCCTTGGGGACGCACCCGACGATACAGACGCGGCACCGTTTCGGTATTGTGGTTGAGCACTTCCGGTTCGGCTTGCAGAATCACCTCTAAGGCTTGCCAATTTCCACAAAGGTCTGGGATTAACACTTCGATGGTAGTGCCGGGGGAAGCGGCCCGAACTTCCTCAATACAGCGCCGGAATTGGTTAGCTCCCCCATCGGGCAAATCATCCCGATTCACCGAGGTAATGACTACATGATTCAGCCGCATTCGCCGGACTGCCTCCGCTAACCGCACGGGTTCCGTGGGGTCTAGGGCCTGGGGCTTTTTCTCAAAATCAATATCGCAGTAGGGGCAGGCACGGGTACAGGCTGGCCCCATAATCAAGAAAGTCGCCGTTCCGTTGTGGAAGCACTCTCCGATATTGGGACAGGATGCCTCTTCACAGACGGTATTGAGGGCTAAATCCCGCAATATTTCTTTAACGTTGCCGACGCGCTCCCATTGCGGGGCTTTGACCCGCAGCCAATCTGGTTTTACACTCACGCTTACGCCCTAAATTTTTTTTAAAGACATCATCCTTATGATACTGGCCGATCGCGCAAGTCGCTCGCAGGTGCGATCGCCCCTGGCAACCCTTTTTGCAATCATCTACCCGAAACTACTTGACAATTTTGCAGAGTAGGACATAGACTGGTAAATGGTCATAAATTACGGGATGTGGCGCAGCTTGGTAGCGCACTTCGTTCGGGACGAAGGGGCCGCTGGTTCGAATCCAGTCATCCCGATTTTGAGTTATGAAAATTCTATTTGGGTGGGTTAACGCCTCAAGTGTTAACAGCTTTTCTGGTTGTCGGCGATCGCTTAAGATGGTCGGCAACTCTTTTTTTAGGGCGATCGCTGCTCTAAAATTCTTTTTGTAGAGATAATTCTGACAAAGTGCCTTCCTTTCGTCAGGATGATGAGGGAGAATAATCAAAACGGACAAGACTGACGCAAATCTTGGGTTTTCATACGGCATCCGGTTGTCAAATGTAAAAACCCGCAGGCTGTTCGCGTAGCGTTCCGCTTAGAAAGCCTGAAGCTATAGGGACTAGCCCTGTCAAGGTGGTAAATTTAATGACGAAAAATCGTTATTTCTTGTCGTAGTAAATGCTCGAAGCCCTGAATTGGGCGTAAATTTAATGACGAAAAATCGTTATTTCTTGTCGGAGTAAATGCTTGCGCCCAAAAGAGGGCGCAAGCATTTACCCCGACAATCTACACACCTTGACAGGGCTAGGCTATACGGACAAAGCCCGCCTGCGCGGGCATCAAGAGTAAAAACAACTTTTGAACTCCGGATTTGGTATCACGCGATAGGATAGGTGCTTTTCATGTACTTCCTCGCCGACTAGAAATACAAGTATGCATCAGTCTTGAAGCGATTTAGATGATTTCTCAAGTCTCATAACCCCAGATTTAGAAAAATATCGCCCTGTTCTAATAGATACCCTGAGATATGGCACCATGAACCAACCTGTGTTAATTTCAACCGCTTTAGGCTTAAGTACACCGGATGTTGAGGCGCTCATCCAAGGGGCTACCATTGCTGCGGTGGCAAAAATTTTTCTAGATCCGGGACGAGAATTTGCCCTCTATTTCCAATCTGATTCCGGTCCCCAACTGCCGCAAGAGTCCGGGGATGAACCCACGGAAGTTGCAGAAACCGTGAAGATTGCGGCGATCGCCCGGTGTGAAGGATGTCAAACGATTACAGATAGAAATTCCCTGCCTACCCTGTCTCGATTAACCTTGTGGAGTTTAGAAGACTTAGAGGAAATTCTCCAGGATCAGGGGGCTATTTTTCTGGCTCATTTGCGGGTTTATCGACTCCCTGGGGCGATCGCCTTAGCTTGTCATCCTCCCACACCCCACCGCATCGGGAACCCGATCGCCTTACCTGTCACCATTCCGGTAACTGATTCGGTGCCGGTATTGAGCGATCGCACCTTTGCCTACCGGCGTTCACAACTTGAACAGTTCCTCCTCCCCCTGCATCCGGAATTAGATGCCTTGCAAGGGGCGATCGCTCAATTGGCTCGTTCTCAACCCACGGCACAAAACCTCGATGATGATTTGCAACAGTTTCTCGGGTTCGGAAATCCGGTTCCCGTCACCTCAGAGGACCCGGATTTAAACTGGATTAAGACGATCGCCCCAGTGGGTCATTCTCAAGACGCTGATGGGTTTGCCAAGCTGGTGCGCCAAGGGTTGCTGAAATTAGGGTTTAACGGTCCAGAACTCCTTCCCGACTCCCTGATTGCCGAGGAAGGATTCGATTTTTATTGCGAAACGCCTTATCTTATGGTAGGACAGTGTAAAGCTAAAAACCCCAAAACTGCGATCGCTGACAATCCTGCTCAACTCCTAACCCGGGCTGTAAATCATCTCGGAACCGAACGATACGAACGAGCTATTAAGTGGATCGTCGCGGCTGGAGAGTTAACTGTGGATGCGCTGAACGTGGCAATTGAAAATCAGATGAATGTCATCCGTCCCGAAACCTTGCAAAGTCTAGTTCACTTGCAAGCTAAATATAAAGGGTCTGTGGACTTGCTGAAATTAAAACAGTGTTTGCGCCAAGACCCCTATGGATGGGCCGATGATAAAGTCAATAGTTATATTGATAAAGTCAAAGAATCCATTGAGTTGCGATCGCGCATTATCAAACTGGTGAAAAGACACTTAGAAAATGCCCGCTTAGAACTTGCTGGGGTAGAAGCACTCCATGCTCTATATGTCAGTTCCTATCCACACTATTTTATTCCCTTAAAAGAAATGCACGAAATTTTAATCGAACTTTCTTCTCCCCTTACGGGATATTTAGGCCGAATTAAGGGCAGCGATTGGCGCAGCGATCGCTTTTACTATTTGCGAGACTTATCCCTCTAGGTTTTTAGGAGAAGAAGAGGGTTTGGAGACCAAACCCCTACATGAAATAACGATTTTTCGTCGTTAAAGGAGAAGAAGAGGGTTTGGAAACCAAACCCCTACATGAAATAACGATTTTTCGTCGTTAAAGTTACTATACTCTTGAGGATTCTTGTGTTAAATTTTGACGAGAACCCCGAATCCTCAAAAGTGACAGTTTTTCCAGCCTTACCTCTAATCATTACCAATGGAAAAAATTGCTCGATATCGTGGATGTCTTCTCGGTTTAGCCGTGGGTGATGCGGTGGGAACGACCTTAGAATTTAAGAAACCGGGAACTTTTACCCCGATCACCGATATGGTAGGCGGGGGGATTTTTCACCTCAAACCCGGAGAATGGACTGATGATACTTCAATGGCTTTATGTTTAGCAGAAAGTCTGATTGAAAAACAGGGGTTTGATCCGGTTAACCAATTAGAAAAATATTTACAATGGGAGCAAACCGGATATCTCAGCAGTACCGGAGAGTGTTTTGATATTGGAAATACGGTGCAACAAGCTTTATGGCGGTTTCAAGAGACGAGACAACCCTATTGTGGGGCGACAGATGCCCGGAGTGCGGGGAATGGTTCTCTGATGCGGTTAGCACCTGTTCCTCTATTTTATGCGAATCATCCTGAAGTGGCGATCGCCACTTCAAAAGACAGTTCACGCACCACCCACGGCGCAGCTACTGCCGTCGATGCTTGCCGATATTTTGCCGGATTAATTATTGGTGCAATTCAGGGTAGTAGTCAGGAAAAATTACTTTCTCCTCACTACAGTCCCGTTCCCGGGTATTGGCAAAAACATCCCCTGGTTCCAGAAATTGCTGAAATTGCGGCTGGTTCTTTCAAAACTCGCCAACCGCCAGAAATTCAAGGCACGGGTTATGTGGTTAAGTCTTTAGAAGCTGCATTATGGGCTTTTTATCACAGTCAATCGTTTGAAGAGGGCTGTTTATTAGCGGTTAATTTAGGGGATGATGCGGATACAACTGGGGCGATTTATGGGCAGATTGCCGGGGCATTTTATGGCGAGTTGGGCATTCCCGAACAATGGCGGCAACGGTTAGCTGATGCGGACTTAATTAGGTCGTTTAGCGATCGGTTGTTTGAGTTGGCAGAGTCTAGGTTACTCCAGGAGGTTAATGCCCGGAAACGACTGAAGTCGTTACTACAAACGAAGAAATTTCTCCCCTGTTCGTAGTAACGACTTTAGTCGTTTCTTTTCTCTTTTTTGTGGCGATCGCCTGCTGGCGTTGGCAGAGTCTATGGTTACTTTATGAGGTTAATGCCCGGAAACGACTGAAGTCGTTACTACAAACGAAGAAATTTCTCCCCTGTTCGTAGTAACGACTTTAGTCGTTTCTGGAGTTTCCCTGTGAAACTTACTCCGGTGGCCCTTTTGTTTCCGTGGGGTCAGGGATCAAGGGTTTCTTGCCCCTAGACTAGAGAGAGGGCCATCTATCAGAAAATATGTCAAATTGTTAAGTTTTGTTAAAAAAGCCCCTATTTCATCAAAACGGTAAAATATAATACAGAAATAGAGGGAAAGGCCAAAAACCGGCCCCTCTCCCAACTTTAGTAAATCCACTTAATTTAGAACAGGAACAAAGATATGAAACTAACTTATCGCGGAATTGGCTACGATTCGGAACCACAGAGCTTTAATCTCATGGAGGGAGAAATTGGTGGGAAATATCGGGGGAATGATTGGCAAGTGCGCTATCCCCGGCATATTCCTGTCCCGGCAACCCGCCATGAGTTAACCTATCGGGGAGTTCGCTATAATTCTGGGGAACCTGTCACCACCCCAGTGGCACCCTTAAACCCCACGACTCGGCAGGTGAGGCCCCTGATGGATGCTCAACCGGCGGACAAGGTGATGGAAGAAGTTGCTAAACTGCACCGCAATAACATTTGTCGGAGTTTAGAACGTCGGATGCAAGCCGCCCAGAGGCTGGGGAATGAAGACTTGATGGAACAGCTACAACAGGAGTCGCAAGAACTCACCTGCTATCCTTATTAAGAGATTAAGATTAAGCCCTCTAGGCGTTGCGCCGTAGCCAGAGCCCGCGCAAGCCAGCAGCAGTGGCCCCTTGATAATCATCCCGATAGCTATCGCCGATGTGCCATGCGTCAGACGCTGCACAACCATGTTTTTCTAAACCCGCCGCAAAAATCGGCGGGTTTGGTTTTGCGGCCCCCACGAGGGTAGAAATGGTGACGGAATCGAAAAACTGCGCCAAATCTAATGCCTCTAGGACGGAGTAGAGTCGGGAGTCAAAATTTGACAAAATTCCCAGTTGAATGCCTTGAGCATGGAGGAATTCGAGGGTGGGGCGCACATCCGGATAGACGAACCAAGGGTCAGCGGTGGCAAAGTAATCGTACAGTTGCTTAAAGAAAGCCGAAAAATCGGCAAACTGGTGGAAGACTCCAGCGCGTTTGAAGGTATCCGAGGCGATCGCCTCCCACCACTGAAATTCCAGGAGAGGAATCTCAGTTTGGCGCGACTCCTGGAAATGCCGCCTGTTCTGTGGCGGCAAAACTGTCGAAAAATGCCTGATTGAGCAGGCGATCGTCAACCTCTACCCCAAAGCGACGGGCAAAATTTCCGTAAGCTGCACCGACAGTACCACGCACTCCAAAGAGGGTCCCGGCGGCATCGAAAAAAATCACCGAAGGTTGCGACATCAGGTTAGGTTAACGGGGTAAACCGGATTGAGAGAAAAACTCACGCACGGGCTGAGTAATCCAATTTAAGCCGACTTTAAGCTGATGGTCAAATGTGGGCATCCGATACAGATAGGCTAAACGCCGTAAGAGGTGGGCCATTTGACCATCCAATTTGACGCCTAATCCGGTTAAGGTGGCATTATCAATTCCCAGGGTCATCATTTCGCCTAATCCTTGATATTCAAAGGGGAGAAGGGGCCGATCGCTCAGGGAGGCCCAGACATTCCAAGCGGCATAATCCGCTTGCTGCATAGCTGATTGTGCCGTGGTGGGCACAGGTTGTCCGCTGGCATCGAGACTATAGGCGAGGTCCCCGACTGCAAATAGTTCGGGATGGTCGATCGCCTGTAAGGTCCGCGTCACTTCGATTTGACCCCGTTCGGTATGCTTCACCGGGAGGGATTGCACCACGGACGCCACTTGGGTGCCCACGGTCCAAATCACCACATCCACGGGAATCGGGTCTACTTGTCCTCGATATAA
This sequence comes from uncultured cyanobacterium, assembly GCA_963821735.1. GTDB lineage: Bacteria > Cyanobacteriota > Cyanobacteriia > Cyanobacteriales > Laspinemataceae > Laspinema. The sequence continues at coordinate 145,010 of CAWGFK010000055.1, read as the reverse complement.
CAAGGAAATACTATCGGCAGTAATTTCTTCGGTGGTGGTTTCTAAATCAATCCAAATTCCCCGTTCTTCTAGGGCTTTTGTGGCTGCTTCGCGGTTAAATTCCGTAGAGGTTCGCAGAATTTCTGTTCCCATTTCAACTAGGCGCAGACGACCTCGGTTTTGGAGGCGATCGGCCAATTTACAAGCCAATTCCACCCCGGAATAGCCGCCTCCGACGACGGCGATGCGGATTTTGTCTTGGTCCGATGCTTCTAAAAGGCGCAGTCGTTCTTCCAGGCGATAGGCATCAGCAATGGTGCGGAAGGGGAAGGCATAATCGGCACATCCGGGGACTAAATCTAAGGGAGTTTCTCCACCGAGGGCCACGATGGCGCGATCGTAAGTGAATTCCATCCCATCCTCTAAATGGACCTGTCTGTTCTCTAGGTTGATGTCAGAGACGGTGCCTTGATGGAAGCGCACGCGGGTATTTGCCAACAGTTCGGAAAACGGTGGCGCAATTTCCCAGGATTGTAGTTCCCCGGTGAGCAACTCGTAGAGGAGGGGGGAGAACAAAAAGCGATCGTTGTTATCAATCAAAACAATCTCGGGGGTTTCTGGCGGGTTCCAGGGTAACTCGCTCAAGCGCAAAGCGGCATACAGACCGCCAAATCCGCCGCCAAGGATACAAATTCGTGCTTTTTCTGTCATAAAAGTGGGCGATCGCGTGGGTTAACAAGATACTCTTTTCCACGATAGCAGGGCGATCGGTCAGCGTGGGGCAAACGGGGGGAATTGAAATCCTGAGAATCACCTCTGGCAAAAGGAGTCTAGCCCTTTCCTCGGTCTTTTGTCCCCCGGGGGTTAAATCAGGGTTCAGGTTCCCTTCAATTTCCGGAGGAACCGATATTTTCTCCGCAATAAAATTACAGGCGCTAGAACCAATTGGCAGCGTCTTTAGTACCCTTAATTTCCCCCTCCACTCTTTAATTATGACCGTAACTAACGACAAGCCTAATTCCCTTTTCCTGGAGATTGACAAGATTTGCCCTCTTTCAGAAGTGGCGAACAATCAAGTTTTAACGAGTGAGATTCAGCAGCGGTTAACAGAGTTGGAATTACTCACTCCTCCCGTTGATGGTGTTTTTGGGGAACTGACGATCGCCGCTTATCAACGCTTTCAGGACCTCAACGGGATTGCAGAAGAACAAGAAGCTCTGGGTCCAAAAACTATTGCAGCTTTGATGAATGTTCAGGCTCAAACTTTATCGGTTCCTAGAATTTCTCTAAAAACTACCACGAAAACGATTTTAAAAACTTTACCCCTGCAATCTTCTGTTCTCACCGCCAATGAGATATTTACTGTAGAGGCAGGTCAAAGTTTTGCCCTAGCTAATTATGAACGGGGCCATCGCAGTCATTATCGGGTTACCTTACAAGAAGCGATTCGGGGTAATCGAGTCTGGTATGCTTTTGAAGAGCACGTTCAACTCATAGAAGGAAACCGCACCCTCACTCAACCGCAGCAACCGGCTGCATCGGTGCGATTAAATGTACCGTTTAAGTCTCAGCTTGATAACTATTACAATCCCAGCGGCGCTTGTAATGTTACATCGATCGCCATGTGTTTGGAATATCTAGGCGTTCCCCGCTACGATACTCGCTATCGCCAGATGGAAGATGAGTTATATCGGTGGTGTCTCGATCGCGGATATTCCCGTCATGAACCTGAACATTTAGCGCGAGTTGTCCGCGACTATAAACGCAAAGATGACTTTACCTACTGGGGAACCATCGAACGCTGTCAAAACCACCTACGCGGTGGCAATCCCTGTGTGATTCACGGCTATTTCACCAGCTTTGGTCACATTATTGTTTTAGTCGGATTTGACGCCAACGGATTTATCGTTCATGACCCGTATGGTGAATGGTTCCCGACGGGTTATCGAAATGACAGGAACGGTGCCTATCTGCACTACTCCTACAATTTAATCCGCCGCACTTGTATTCCCGATGGACAGTTTTGGGTTCACTACATTAGTCGTTAAACCCACCCTTGTACATTGGATGAAAGTTCTAACACGGAAACCTTTGATTCCGTGTTTTTTTTATGGCTAATCGTTTAATAATAGGGAATCCGGTTGCGATCGGTTTGTCAAAACCTACACCCTGTTCGCGCAGCGTTCCGCTAGGAAAGGGTGGAGCTATACGGACAAAGCCTGCCTCCGCAGGCTAAAGAGCGAGAATCAATTTTTTACAACTGGATTTGGTATTATTAACCGGCCAGACTTTCAGCAATTTATAGTAAATTTGATTCCTGACTGGGGTTGGGTTTATTTTGATTGAGAGGTTGTTTCTATCACCAAGTTGTTCAGTGAATTTGTGAATTCTATCTGGGTTATCATCAGTCTCACTGGGCTGAATTGTTAATTTTACCCCATTTTTGCCCGTTTTATGGGTGGGAGTCCCTTAAATAACCGATGAATCAATCGAACTCCGAGAAATCGATGCGCCAAAGAATGCTGGCAGGAGAGCTTTATCTGGCAAGCGATCCAGAACTGGTGGAGTTGCTTGCGCGATCGCAACGCATTTTACATCGGTTCAATCTCTCCTTTCCTGATGCCACCCTAGAACGAGAATCTCTCATTCAAGAACTGTTTGGGGGAATTGGTGCAGGTTCTGAAGTTAAACCGCCATTTCGATGCGACTACGGTTTTAATATTTTTGCAGGGGAGCGCCTGTTTATCAACTACGATTGTGTGATTCTCGACTGCAATAGAGTCCAACTGGGCGATCGCGTCCTGATTGGACCCAAGGTGCAAATCTACACCGCCACTCACCCGCTCAATCCCACAGAACGCAAAGACGGATGGGAGTCTGCCTTGCCGGTGGAAATCGGGAGCGATGTTTGGATTGGCGGAGGTGCGATTATCTGTCCGGGGGTTACCATTGGAGAGGGTTCTACCATTGGCGCAGGGAGTGTCGTGACTCGAAATGTGCCCCCGAGGGTCGTTGCTGCGGGAAACCCCTGTCGAGTGATTCGTTCCCTATAGCTCCACTACCTAGGTTGACAACAAAGGGATTGGAGCGTCAACGCGCAATTTGCTCATCAAATATCAGGAATTAGATGCTAAATTCGCCGATCGCAACTGAGGGAATCTGCCGTGCGATCGCCTTGAGACTTAGAAAAATTGGGAATCTCGACCCTCTGTTTTCGCTGGATCGGGATTGCGAATCATTCCCCTGGTTTCGTTACACGATGGGGAGAAATTCCTGATTGACAACTCCAGCTACAGTTTAATCCCCCAGTTTCAGCTAAACTCATCACGAATCCTCTCCCATGCAAAGAAAAGTCAGGGTTTTGGCAATGGGGGCTTCATATATTGGCAATCTGCAATATTTTTTCTGAAACTTGACAAAATAGCCAAATTATGATAGCAGAGGAAAACAGCTTTAACCTAACCCCAACCTTTCTTCTGGAACCCTCAACCCTCAACCATCAACCCATGCCATTACCCCACAAACTCCTCAACCTAGTCACCCTCACCGCTATCCTCCTCGTCACCCCCCACCCCCCACAGCAAACCAACGCTCATTCTCTCCTCCTCTCGCCACCGCCCAAACCGTAGAGGAACGAAAGCAGGAAGCGGATCGCCTGATAATCTTAGGAAATCAGCAGTTTGGGCAAAGTCAATTTCGCGACGCCCTACAATCGTGGGAACGAGCATTAGAAATTTATCGGGCGATCGGCAACAAAGCGGGGGAAGGCAACTCCCAACAACCTGGGAATTGTTTACCGGAATCTGGGAGAATACGCCCAAGCGGAGCAATATTACCGGCAATCGTTAAGATCCTCGGCTTCTCGGGGACAAAGCGGGGGAAGGCAGAACCCTCAACAACCTGGGAGGAGTTACCAGATCTGGAGAATACGCCCAAGCGGAACAATACTACCTGCAATCGTTAGAGATAGCACGGCAAATCGGGGACAAAGCGGGGAAGGCAACTCCCTCATCGGCCTGGGAAATGTTTACCAGATCTGGAGAATATGCCCAAGCGGAACAATACTACCTGCAATCGTTAGAGATTAAACGGCAAATCGGGGACAAAGCGGGGGAAGGCAACTCCCTCATGGGCCTGGGAATTGTTTACCGGAATTTGGGAGAATACGCCCAAGCGGAGCAATATTACCGGCAATCGTTAGAGATCGTTTCGGCTTATCGGGGACAAAGCGGGGGAAGGAGAACCCTCAACAACCTGGGAATTGTTTACGAGAATCTGGGAGAATACGCCAAGCGGAACAATACTACCTGCAATCGTTAGAGATAGCACGGCAAATCGGGGACAAAGCGGGGAAGGCAACTCCCTCATCGGCCTGGGAAATGTTTACCGGAGTCTGGGAGAATACGCCCAAGCGGAGCAATACTACCTGCAATCGTTAGAGATAGCACGGCAAATCGGGGACAAAGCGGGGGGAGACGCAGTCCTAATGGGCCTGGGAAATGTTTACCAAAGTCTGGGAGAATATGCCCAAGCGGAACAATACTACCTGCAATCGTTAGAGATTAAACGGCAAATCGGGGACAAAGCGGGGGAAGGCAACTCCCTCAACAACCTGGGAATTGTTTACGAGAATCTGGGAGAATACGCCCAAGCGGAGCAATATTACCGGCAATCGTTAGGGAGAGTCGGCTTCTCGGGGACAAAGCGGGGAAGGCAGAACCCTCAAAAACCTGGGAGGAGTTTACCAGAGTCTGGGAGAATACGCCCAAGCAGAGCAAAGCTACCTAGCATCGATTGAAGTGCGAGAACAATTGCGCCCCGGTTTAACTGACGCGCAAAAAATCTCCCTGTTTGAACAACAAAAATCGACTTACGAACTCCTACAAGCCGTCCTAGTTGCCCCAAAATAAAACCGATCGCGCCCTGGAAATTTCCGAACGAGGACGCGCCCGCGCTTTTGTGGAATTGCTGGCTCAACGACTTGCTGACACCCCAGACAATGCCCTCACTGTCACCCCAGCCAACCTCACTCAAATCAAACAAATTGCTGCTGCCCAAAATGCCACGATTGTCCAATATTCCTACGTTCGTGAAGACTTTCAATTTGGCAATGTGGAGCGATTGGGGGAATCGGAACTGTATATCTGGGTTATCCAACCCACAGGTGAGATAAGCTTCCGTCGCACTGACCTCAAACCGTTGTGGCAAGAGCAAGACAGTTCTTTGGGGGAAACGATCGCCACAATGCCCGATGTTTCGATAACGGTGTCTGTCGCACGAATATCACTGTTGCCCAAACCCCCGATGGCAGTACGGAAGTTCGCAGTCAAGGTTCTCTGTTTAATCAGCAGGCGCAACAACAGCAAGCGAGTCCCACTCCCCGTACGGGAAAATTGGGAATTAAAACAACTGCATCAATTACTGATCGACCCGATCGCCGATTTACTCCCGACAAACCCGAACGATAAAGTCATCTTCGTTCCTCACGCTTCTTTATTTTTAGTGCCTTTCCCCGCGTTACAAGATACCAACGGCACCTATCTGATCGAAAAGCATACCATCCTCACCGCCCCTTCGGTTCAAGTGCTGGATTTCACTCGTCAGCAGCAACCCCAAGGCGATATCTTAATTGTCGGCAATCCTACCATGCCTTCTGTGGGACAACCGCCACGACAACTGTCGCCGTTGTTAGGTGCAGAAAAAGAAGCCCAGGATATCGGAAAACTGCTAAATGTGACTCCCCTAATCGGTTCCCAGGAACGGAATCGCAGCCTGTAAAAAATGCAGTCTTCCCGGATTATACATCTAGCCACTCACGGCAGTTTCTATGGCGATCGCGGGATCGAGAGTTGGATCGCCCTCACTCCCACCAGCAGCGATGATGGATTGCTGACTGCGGGGGAAATTTTCGACCTCAACCTGACTACAGATTTAGTGGTACTTTCTGCTCTGCGATACGGGACGGGAAAAATTACCGGCGATGGAGTGATTGGATTATCCCGATCGCTGATGTCTGCTGGAACCGCCAGCATCTTAATATCTTTGTGGAAAGTACCTGATGATGCCACTGCTCTGTTAATGCGGGAATTTTATCAAAACTGGGAAAGCAGTGGCAACAAGGCGCAGGCATTGCGTCAGGCGATGCTGACGACGATGCAGCAGTATCCCAATCCGGAAAATTGGGCGGGGTTTACGTTGATGGGGGAGGCGCAATAGGTTTCTGTAGAGACGCCTATTTATGGTGTCTCCCCAAGGTATAGGGGAACCACAGATTGCACAGATTTTCACGGATTATCGCGTTTGCCCCACCGCGTCGCCACCCACCGATTAATCGCGATCGCCTCACGCTTAAGAACTCATCGCCATGAGTGGTTGGTGAGAAACGGCTACCTCCTCGGATTGACGGACGGGAATTTCAATCACAAATTCTGCTCCTTGTCCCGGTTCGGAGATACACTCGATCGCCCCTTTATGTTTTTCCACGACGATTTGATAACTAATCGAGAGTCCCAGTCCCGTGCCTTTCCCGACGGCTTTGGTGGTGAAAAAGGGGTCGAATAGTCGTGCTTTGATGTGATGGGGAATTCCCGGTCCGTTATCGCCGATCGCAATAATGATTCGGTCATTATGACCCTGTTTCTTTACCCATTCGGTGCGAATGGTAATCCGGCTGGGATTTTTGCGGATTTCTTCGATGGAGCGCTTTTCGTTATAACTCTCTAAGGCATCAATTCCATTACTAATAATATTCATCAATACCTGATTGAGTTGTCCGGGATAGCACTCAATTAGGGGTAGTTTGCCATAGTCTTTGACTAATTCTATCCCCAGCTGACCCGCTTTGGCTCGCAAGCGGTTTTGGAGAATCAGCAAGGTGTTATCAATGCCTTCATGGAGGTTGGCAAATTTCATTTCCGCTTGGTCTAGGCGGGAGAAGTTCCGCAAGGATAAGACGATTTCTCGGATGCGATCGGCCCCAATTTTCATAGAATTCAGGACTTTTGGCATATCTTCTCTCAGAAAGTCGAGGTCAATTTCTTCGGCGATTTCTTCTATCTCTGGCACAGGTTCCGGATAATGTTCCTGATAGGCTTCTATCAATTGCAGCAAGTCTTGAGCATATCCATCCACATGAGATAAGTTCCCATAAATAAAGTTAACGGGATTGTTGATTTCGTGGGCGACTCCGGCGACTAATTGACCCAAGCTGGACATTTTTTCGCTTTGAATCAGTTGCGCTTGGGTTTCCTGGAGTTGTCGTAAGGCTTGTTCTAATTCTGCTGCTTTGGTTTGGGCGGCGATCGCATTGGCGCAGGCGCGATCGTATAATTCCGCTTGATGGATGGCGATCGCCAACTGATCCGCCAGTTGCTGCAACAGTTCGATTTCTGAAGTCCGCCATCCTCTGGGTTTATGGCATTCATGGACTATCAGCAGTCCCCAAACTTTGTTCCCCCGAGAGATGGGAACGCTCAGACTTGCTCGAACTTGTAAATGTTGCCAACAGGCGAGATTTTCGTCGTTGCCGTGGGTTTTATACACATCTTCGACGGCTCGAACTGGGGGCTGTTGGGCGGATTGCAATTGTTCGGCACATTCCTGGTAAAAGCAATCATGTTCTTTGACGGCTTCACGCAGACAGATTTTTTCGGTACTTTCTTCTACAACGATTTGGCCTGCGCCTTCTTTGCTAAACTGATAGATAGCAACGCGATCGGCTCCCAATAATTGCCGCACTTCCCGCGCACTGGTTTGCAGGATGGTGTTGATATCTAAGGTGCGGCGAATATGTTCCCCAATCAAGCGTAAGAGCGATTCTCGTTCCATTGTGGCGCTTTTTTGGGCATATAAGCAGGCTTGTTGGATGGAAATCGCCAGTTGATCGGCGACGGCGCGGGCGAGTTCGCGGTCATGTTTGGACCACTGGCGGACTCGGGAACATTGATTAATATAGAGAATCGCGTGGAGTCGGCCATTGGCTTGTACCGGCATGACCATTGAGGATTTAATCTCGGCTTTGTCGTATTCTTCGTTTTGTTTGCCGATGCGGGGGTCTTCGCTGACGTCGGAGATGATGACTTCTTCGCGATGGGCGATCGTCCATTGGGTGATCGGTCCGTGGGTATCAAAGTCATCAAGGGAGGAGGGAAAGGGTTCGCGACAGACTTCAAATAGATGCTCTCTGCGGAAGGCTACATCGTTAGCAGCATTCCAGAAACTGGTTTCGTGGTGCCGATCGCCTTTTACCCCCCCTTCGTCGCGATCTTCGACGAGGTGGATCAAACAGCGATCGACTTCTAAGGCTTCTAGCAGTTGGGCGATCGCCTGGGTTAAAATGGTTTCGAGGTCGAAACTCTGACGGGTTTGGTTGACGATTTGATTGACCAATCTCTCTCTTTGTGCTTGCTTGTGAACGCGATCGTACAATTGTGCTTGCCGAATGGCAATTTCCAGTTGTTGGGCGATCAGTTGGACAAATTCCACCTCAGCCGTTGACCAAGTGCGGGAATTCTGTGAGAGACAGGCGATAAAGCCGATCCATCCCTCCTGTCCTTTCACGGGAACCAACAAATTGGCAACGGCATCCAGTGTCCCCGGTGCAGAAGCGGGGTTATCCGGATCCATGTCCGGTGGGGGATGTTCGTGACCCTGCATCAAGTTCTGGGGGGGACGTGCTACGGGACAATTGGCGATCAGGCGCGTCATGGCAGCAAAGGTCCTGGACTCGTTCAGGGGACCGCAACTGATCACCATCTCTCCTTGGGCGATCGCGCTGGCGGAGGTGCCAAAGATGTCTAAGGGATGATATCCCACCTCAGAGAGGGGTTTCGTTCCCTCTAATGCGGCCAAATTCGTGATTCCGGGTGCGTTTGCAGACCACTTGCACCCGTTCCGTGCGCTCAAAGTACCACAAGAAACTACAGGCATCTAAGTTGAGCATTGCGGCAATCTCATCTACCGCTGTCTGGAGGATGGTTTTGAGTTCCAGAGATTGCCAGATTTGGTCGATGACTTTTCGCAACAAGGCGCTGCGCTTTTGGGGGTCTTCTATCTTAGTGTGTTCCAACGGATTACTCAGAGAGACAGTAGGGATAACGCGGGGAAGCAAAAAAAAACTATTTAACATAGAGAACACCTCACCGCTACTCAGGGTGGGTCGCTTAGATTGTAATTTCTTAAATTGACAAGGGACTGTACCCCGCACAGAACTCGGGGTTTTCTGATGATTCTATTATTATTTATTTTTATCCCCTGATATTTTAACTTTTGTAAAAATTATCATCAATTCCTCAATTTTGGGAGGGGGTACGGCTTTCAATTTATGCGGATTTTTCCCCTAAAATTGTAGCTTATGTTACATTTTGCTACCCTGCTTATGTTTGGCTTGGTGATGATTTACTTTATAAAAATTTTGGAATTGTTTTATAACAAGGTTTAAAAGATACCATAATCACGAAATCCCGTCAAGACTTTTACCCTTGAACAGGGGTGAGTCGGTAAACTCCGGGGTGCTACTGTAACCCATGAATCGGAAGATTGTTGACTCCCGTCATCCACCTAGGATTCAGATTGTTGGGATTGGGTAACAATTTTAAGTCATTGTCACCCCTGTTCAATCGCTCAATGTTTAGATAGATAATCTTCTAGCTCATTCAGAATTGTTTCTATCTTCTCTAGGTCCTGTTCAGTCCCCTGAAGATTTTGCTGTTCTCCCTTTTTATCGAGTTCAAAGGCAATATTTTGGAGAACGGTAATGCCCATATTAGAACTAGAACCTTTGAGCTGGTGGGCTTGATTGCTAAAAGCGGAATAATCGTTTGAGGTTAAGAATTTCTTGAGGAGATCGAGGCTGACCCAAGCATCTTCCACAAATGCCTGTAAAATTTCTTGTTCAAATTCACGATCCCCACCGGAGATTTCTTGTAAGCGATCCAAGTTGACTGCCATTTTCAATTTACAAGTACAAGATGCTAAGGATTACGTCGGTTACATTGAGTTTTCGAGGGAGGCGTCAGCTTTCAGTAACTCAGGCTTTTTACGGGAGTTATCTCGGTTAAGAGTCAGAAATCCGAGGGGAAAACCCAAAGCTATTTAACTGAGGTTCCTGACCGATGCAACGATGACTGGGGTTCGGGCTTGATGAAGCTGATGAGACTGAGCAATTAGTTCGGTTAATTGAATCAATAAGCTAACTCAAAATAGCGCCTCTTTTCTCTATAAAAAATGATACCATGTCTTGACGTTCTGGGGAGCAAAAATCCGACAGCCTAGAAGGGGTCTCCTACCCCTGACCAGAGTGGGTTGCTTTCTTGCCGTCCCGGAAAGGTTCCGCAGACGCAGGCCCCTAATGGTTTGGGGGATCAGATTGATTCCCGGGATTTGTCAGGATATCCTGATTAAACGGACAAACTCAGTTGAGAACCATTCTGATTTTTGCTGACTTCAATGCGGGCTTGAAAGGCTTCGCGAAATTGCGGCATATGGGTCACCGTCAGAATGCAGGCAAATTCCGAGGCGATCGCATTAATTGCCGCAATCAGGCGATCGCACCCTTCCCGGTCCTGAGTTCCAAATCCTTCATCCACAATTAACATTTGTAACGAAGTCCCCGCCCGATGAGCGAGTAATCGCGCTAATGCTAACCGAATCGCAAAATTAATCCTAAATGCCTCCCCTCCCGAATAAGTTTCATAAGCTCTCGTCCCTCGGGCATCCGCAATTAAAATATCCAAGGTATCAATTAACTTGGTATTTTTTTTGCTGCGTCCCCGACTAGCGCGCTGAGTCACAAATTGTACATGGAGTTGATTGCCACTGAGGCGAGACAAAATCTGATTGGTTTCTCCCTCCAACTGTGGCAACACATTTTCAATCATCAAGGCTTGGATACCATTTTTACCAAATGCCGTTGCCAACTCCCGATACACCCGTTCTTGACGACGAGAGGTTTCCAGTTGTTTGCGTTGTTCTTCCGACTGACTTTGGAGTGCCGCGAGATGCTGTTGTTGTTGTTGCAGGCGTCCTTTAGTTGCCAATAAACTATCCAAGGAGGAGCGCAAAAGCTGGATTTGTTTTTCTGTGGCTTTGATGCGATCGCCAGGGTCGGGAATATCCTGGAGTTGCTGATGCAGCGCTTGCATCTGCTGACGTACTGCAGTGCGATCGCCGACTCGCGCCTCCAACTGCCGAGTTAACTCCCCCATCCGCTGTTCCACTTGGGGATATTGTTGCTGCGCTTGCTTTAACTCCTCCAGTCGTCCTAGCCAGAGTTGTGCGCTTCTTAACGCACCTCGCAGCCGGTTATGTTCCTGGGGGTCATAGCCGATGGTTTGTAAGTGGCGATCGAGCAAGGCAATCTGTTGCTGCAAAGGGGAATTCGTTTGTTGTTCCTGTAACGCCCCTTGTAATTGTGCCAGTTTTTGTTCTAACTCCGGCTTGCGAACTTGTAATTGCGCCATTTGCCGTTGGGATTGCTGAATTTGCCCTTGCTTAATTTCCCCCCAGCGCCAGCGTTTTTCCTCATTCAGAGCCAAACTGCGGTCTTGATCATTGTAATTTAACTGTTGCAGCGACTGCTCCACCTGTTGCAGTTCCTGGTATAATTCACCGGCATAACTTCCCGTATGTAAAGCCTGTTCTAACTGTTGTTTCTCTAGGGTGAGATGTTGTAAACGGTCCCGGGAGGCTAAAGTGGCATCAATTTGAGCCTGTAATTGTCCCCGACGTTCGCGTAAGGCATTGTAATGTTTTAACTCCTCCTCCAGTTCCCGATACTCCTGGCGCAGAATCTGAATTTCCCGATCGCTCGTTGCCAGTTGTTCCTTCAACACCCACAACTGATTGATAATCCCTTGTTCCTGCGCTTTCTGCTTTTCAATCACTAAATCCCAATGATGTTCATCCAAGGGTCTGTCACACAGGGGACAAAGTGCATCCGGGACTTGCAACATCTGGATTTTTTGCGTCACTGCTGCGAGTTGGGTTTCATAATCGGAGGTTTGTGCCATCAGCCGTTCCATAAAGCTGCGGCGTTCTAAGCCTTTTTCTCGTACTCGTTGTTGATAGACTCGTTTTTTCTCTAAGGCATTAATGGCGATCGCCACTTCTCCCAGACTCTCCTCTAACACATAGCTGTTATCTTGTTCCACTTCCAGGCGATGAATTTGACCGGCAATTTCTTCCAGGCGTGCGGATAAGCGAGTGCGAATGCGATCGAGTTCGACTTGTAAGGTTTGTTGTCGGGTCATCAAGGGTTTGACTCGCGTATGCAGATCATCCAGATAAGTGAGGCGATCGCGCGCTTGTTGTAATTTTGCGATCGCCGCTTCCACTTCCGGCGCTTTATTCAGAATCTCCACGCAGTTCCCCTTCCTGGCGGCGAATATACTCCAATTCCCCTTGAGTGGAAGAAATTTGGGATTCCAGGGAAGCGAGGGTTTTGCGTTCCTGGTCCTGTAATTGCTGACGCTGTTGGGTCGCTTGTTGATAGGATTGGAATTTGGAGGCTTGAACTTCTTCCTGCGCTTGTAATTGCTGATATTGATGATATCCGGCCAAAATTTCGCCTTCTTGTTTAAGCAGTGCCTCTAATTCTTGGCGGCGACGATGGTTGAGGTTGAGTTCTTGTTGGGTGCGATCGCAGTCGTCCTTCAATTGGCGATCGCGGTCCTGGTGATGGGTGATTTGCTGTTGCCAGTTTTGGCGTTGGAGTTGGAGTTGTTGGAACTGCTGCAATTGCGATCGCTGATGGTTCACGGATTCTTGACCCTGGAGAATTTGCGCTTCCACCTGTTCCAGATTTTGGGCGATCGCGATGGTTTCTTGTAATCGTTGCTGCAACGAGGCTAAACTTTGTTCCAGCAACTGCACTTGACCCTTTGCTTCGCGCGATCGGTCTTTTGCCTGTTCTGCCAACTCATCGTAATGGTCCAACCTCAGCAGAGTTGCCAATACCTGCTTGCGTTCCGAGGGTCGTTTCAACATGAACTCATCCGCTCGACCTTGGCGCAGGTAAGATGAATTGGTAAAGGTATCGTAATCGAGCTTGATATGTTGGATAATTTTATCCTGAGTGGCGCGTAACCCTTTCTCCGTCAGAGGGCGAAACTCTCAAATGTTCCAGTTGATTCGGAGTCAAATCCTCAGAATTGGTCGCCACTTGAAATTCCAGAGCACTGGATTGACCCCGTTGGCGAGAACGAATTACCCGATAGATTTGCTGATTGGTTTGGAAGGTAAAATCAACCCGCGCCTCCATTTCCCCGGTATGAATAATATCGTCTTCGGTGCCAGCGCGACTATTGCCCCAGAGGGACCAGGCGAGGGCTTCCAGGAGGGAGGATTTTCCGGCACCATTGGGTCCACAAATACAGGCGGTATGCAACCCATGAAAGTCGAGGGTAGCTTCGCGATAGCTCAGAAAGTTTTTTAAACTCAGTTCTAAGGGAATCATATTAATTAGGCTGACTCATAAAAGGGCAATTGCCCAAGGGGTTTAAAATGGGTGAAGGGATAGGGATGAGCAAGGGCTGGGAAAGCCGGTTGAATCTACAGAAGCGATCGCCTTTACTCCGAAATTGTCCAGGGTTTTTCTGGCATTTGTGGCATTGACGACCCATTCAACTTTCTATTTTGAGCCCGATTTCCAGCGGATTCTACCTTTGGACCGCTTAATTTTACAAATATTTACAATTAAAGAAATTTTCCCCTCCCTGATTGTCAAGGAGGGGAAAATTTAATCGGGTTTCCGTTATCTCAACCCCGTAATTTTAGAGTCATCTTCCACATTCTCCCCATCCCCATGAAGCGAATCAGCCTGAAGTGGGTGAGAAGCAGATCTACAATTGTCCCCAATCCGGAGGAAGAATCATCCCCGTGATTGAAACCACCTAGAGACAGCGCCTTTGTAGCGATCGCACTGTTAATAAAAACCCTATACCCTTCCCCATCCCCCGCATCAACCAAGGACCAATGACCAATGACAAATGACCAATGACAAATCCCCTACCCCCGAACCTTCAATAACTGACAGCGATCTAACAGCAAAGCCAAAGCACCCACCATCTGAATCTGCCAGGGGGCTAAGATTAACGCCACAACCGCTAACAGTCCAGCTAGGGTCATGGTCATCACGCCTACGGTTTCCTCAGAGGTGCGTCGATTAAGCAGAAAGGCACAGACTGAAATGCTGAGAGGAATTATACATACCGGATGCATCTTGGGTTGGCTCCTATTGAAAGCTCGTAAAAGTAACTAAGGCTACAAAATTGCTACTAAATTTAATGTAACACCGAATACCAAATCCGGAACAGTTCATTTATCTAAATTCCCTGACAGGTGTTCCGGCTGAAAATACCAGGCGACTGCTCTCAAATGGCCTAATGTTGGACATTTTCAGGATTAGCCCTTGGGGAATCTGACCGTCGGGAGTCAGAAACTTTCTAAGTTTAGAGGAAAACTCCGACTCGTCTCTACCCTTAGAGGTAGCTCATGAAATGATAACCCCTAGATTTAGTTTTCGCAATAGATTGGTTAACATAATTTCCCACTGACCACGAGGCAAGAGTTTTAGGGCTTTCCTTCATTAAATTAATCGAGGAAAACTCCTGAAAAAAGCCCCTTTCCCCCTCCTTACCCTAAATGTAAAGGCGATTCGCTTTCTCGCCTCTACATTTAGGGTCAATCCCATCACCCTTCTGGCTGTCAGATGATGAGTAATAGTACCGAATAAACACCGGCCCCAGCAGCAAAGGCCCAAAATTGGGTTTCCCGTTCTTCCGGTAGTTCTTCCTTCAGGATGTTCAAAATAATGCCTCCGGCTAAAAAGGCAAATAGCAGGGCGATCGCCTCATGGGAAATGCGGGTTGCACTGCCAATCGCCCATCCCAGAATCACTGATCCTGCCAGGACCCAGCGCCCGGTGTGGTCGTAAACCCGTTTGTGATGTTCGCGCAACCCAAAGTCATTGACTACAAAATGCAGCGCCATTGCAATGAAAAAGAAGCACAAACTCAAAACACTCGATTCTTGTTCTGGATCCGCCATCAGATAGCCAATCAGGGCATTATAAAGCGCAAAAGAAATAATATGCAGCCAAAAAACCCGATCGCTAGTCGTATCTCCTCGTCCACTTTTACGTTGTTGCTGCCTGGATGTCTTAGCCAGTTTTTCCAATCCGTAAAAGATGGAAAATCCTAACAGGGACATCAGGTAAACATGGTGTTCTAAAAATTCTAACCCGTTGAGCGCTGACTCCTCAACTCTGACTTGTCCTGCACTCAGTTCGGGAAAAATGTGAATAAAAGTGTAAGCGACTGATACGCCCCCCGCTACTGAAAGCCAGCGGTTACGGGGAACTGAACCCAGAAAGAGCAGATTTTTCGCCCCAATATGAACGATCGCTAAGGCGATGGCAAAGAGTAAAGATAAATTCATAGTGCAGATGAAACGATTGAGAAGACTTAGGGGAAAATCCCTCTTAGAGTTTCAGCCAAACAATAAAGGTTGTCCCTGGACGATCGCAAGTCGGTTGGTTTTTCCAATTGGGATCTCGCCATTGGAGGGGAGTCGGACTAAAGACTTCAATTTCCCCTTGCATTTGGGTGATCAGTTCGCGGGCGATCGCCAATCCCAATCCCGTACCGGGAATATCACTCTGGGCTTTGACGCCGCGATAATACCGTTGAAATAACTGTTCTAAGTCTTGGGGGGGAATACCGATTCCCGTGTCACTAATAGCGATCGCCATCCAGGTTACCCCCTCAATTTGGCGCTGACTCCCCACTTTCACATAAATTTTGCCCCCTGGCGGGGTATATTTCAAGGCATTGTCAATCAAATTGCTCAAGACTTCCCGCAAGGCTTTGGGAGAAGCGAGAACCGCAGGCAATTCCGACGGGATCTGGGTCGTCAATTCCAGATGACGTTCGCTGGCGATCGCCTGGGCGGAAATCAGCAACGGTTCGAGTACAGCCCGGATATCGCAGGGTTCTAAGTCAAAGGCGGGGAGTAACAATTGAGGCGATCGCCTCTCCAACATTGGGGTGTCCGACGGGACCTCGGGTTGCACATCCGGGACCGCTGCGATTTCTTCCGGTTCGATCGCCAGATTCATTTGTTGCAGCAATTCTTGAACGCGATCGCTCTCGCGCAGGATACTTCCGGCAATATCGCGGTTCGGATCCGGTTCCCGTAGGCGTTTTAACAATAATTTTCCAAAAGTGCGTAAGGCGGTGAGGGGACTGCGGACCTGATGCAGGAGGTTATCCAGTAAATCATGTTGTTCTGCTTGCAGGCGTTGATGTTGGCGCAGTTGCTGACTTAACCAGCGCTGCCGCCGATCCAAAATGCAGGCGATCGCGATGGTTTGGGCGATGCGTTCAATCTGCATTCGTTCGCGATCGGTCCAGGGTCGGTCCTCGCGGCGCGTCACCAACAGTCCCATGACGATTTCTTCATGGATTAGGGGTAAGACGATTTGCCTGGGTTGCGCTAACTCTTCCCCCTCGGCGATCGGTTCATCTTCTGGGTTTAAATATCGGATCGGTTCGACTAAATGAACCGTCACGGGTCTTTGGGAGGAAGCGGAGACTAATGGGGGACCTTGAGTCAGGGAGGCATTCGTTCCCGTTGTCGGCGTTTCCCCGGGAATTGCTGTGGGTGGAAAGTCAGGGGTGGGACGCCCTGGGATTTCTGTGGCAATCTTGGAACCGGCGATCGCCCGGGCGGGATTTTCTTCCCACACCACAGCAGTTTCCGGATAGGTCACAATCGGAATTAGCTTGGCTTCCGGGTCTTCTGCCAGTTCTTCTGTCAAATACACCACGCTCACGGAGGATCCTAGCCCTTTCGAGAGCAAACCCACCTGTGATTTGCACAGGGCAACAAATTCTGAACTGGCTCCCATTCCCATCTTCCCTTATTCGATTTAATACAGTAACGCTCACCGATGCCCGCCTCTTTCCCCCGCACCCTCTTTCTCTTTACTAGCTTAACCCTAGGACCGGACCCTCTCTGTTCATGTTGGCAGAAATTGGGTCCGGTTGCTTACTTCTGGGGTAAGATAGTTTAACCGCATTGATCGCAGCGATTGAGTGTTCTGTGAGTTTCGGGCAGTTCTGTGGCAATTTTATGGCAATCCCTGACGCTCAGGGATTAAGGGCGGGCAATCACCACAGAAATAGAGCACCGCTTCACTCGGGTTAACAAGGCTGGGGAATTTTGAATTTCCCGTCGTCGCCACTCTATTGATTTTTGTAACAAATTTTATAGTTTTGTGAATTTTCGCCGTTCCTCTCGGCAAATGGGAGCAAAAAAAGCCTGGAAAGGGTTATCAGATAAGAGATGCGGCGTTTTGTAACAAAATTAGCAAGAGGGATTGATTTTTTTTATTACAGCGGATATAATCAGCACGACTTTTGTAACCATCACTACACCTGTCGGCTGAAATAGGAGGTAAGGACTTTGGCAAGGAGACGTAAGCGTAAGAGCCGTCGCCGCCAAGAAGGGCGCAGGATTTTAGAGCACGTGCCTCAGTATAGTATCGAGAGCGGTGAAGATAAGCCAGTCACAGCCGCCCGTAAATTCATCAAGGCAGAAGGCATCGTGCCACCCGCTTTGTTGTTAGTTAAGAGAAACGAGCATACCACGGATCGATACTTCTGGGCAGAAAAAGGATTATTCGGTGCTCAATATGTAGAAGAAAATCATTTCTTATTCCCCAGCTTAAAGTTTTTTGAGAGCAAAGCAGAAATACCCCCCGTGGCTTTATCAGTCCGGTAAAAGGGTAGTTCTGTCAGTCATGAGAACTGAAGGTTTAAGGGACCCGGCGACTGAGACAAGGGATTATACTGGGCGGGCGATCGCCTCGGATGACCCTGTGGTGCGAGGGTTCGATTCCTAGCGGACTCGAACAGCGTGCTAAGTAAATTTAGCAAATTTACAGGGGCATGAACCCGGTTTTTGCCAAAGCTGGCGTCATAGAGAGTCCCATAACGGCAAATGTTCCGTCAATCGGTTGATTTGTCATGGGAAAAGAACGGTTTTAGTCCCGGATCAGGAATCGCGATCTTCAGGCACATCCAGTTTCCTTGGCGATTAGGGAAATTGGGGTGGAGTCGCGATCGCCGCTAGTTCTAATACCTGAAAACCTGAACAGTTCCAGGGCGATCGGTTGCACCACGGCGAGGGTAAAGTTCCGGTCTCAATCCGGGCGATCACGCTGCCGAAATGACTCGTCATCCTTACCAGGAACCGGGTCAAAAGGGTTTGACCGATCACACTAAACTTTAAGTCGGACTTGACCTGATTGGGTCAATAAGGAAACAAACCGATTAAATACGACGCTTTTTTGAAATTAGCTCTTTGACAAGCTCACGGGTTTGCATGGGGCTAATTTCTGCTGTGGTATCGCCCTCGGGAGTCGGGAGTCGGTACAGGATGATACCAAATCCGGTTGTTAAAAGTCGGTTTTCGCCTTTAGCCCGCGCAGGCGGGCTTCGTCCGTATAGCCCCACCCTTCAGGGTGTGGGTTTTTATAGACTTTGTTGCTTTCTGTGTAGAACTCAGTTCAAGCAAACGGGTTTTTAACCCTGACTGTACCGAGGTCCTAGGGTTTGCTTAAGTACGGCCAACTCATCTCGATGACCCGTGACTGTAATTCTATTTTGGATCGGATGATCCCCAGAACTCTCCATAGACTTAACTTGGAGAGACACCTGTTCCATGCGACCCGAATTTTGCCAATAAAACCATCCAGCAACTGGGGACAACAGAATCAACCCCAGAAATAAATTCCCCCCTTGTGGGATCACCATTGAGAGAATTAGGGCCAAACAGAGCATCCCCACTGCCGCCAACAGGGTCAAGAAAATCGCCAGAAACCAACTGGGACGGACATATCCTTCAAACGTGACTTGATTACGTTCCCCATCCACTGCCTTCACCCGATAAGCGCGGCGATCGAAATACCCTTGCAACTCAGGCAAAATCGCCTCTTCCGGCTGTTCGGTTACCCATTGCAGTTCCTCCGTTCGGTCCTTCACCGACGCCCGAATAAAGAAAAATAACCCGATCGTCATCAGTAGGGTTAAAAAAAACGTTGAGGAGAGAGTCGTATCCATCGGTTCTATCTAAATGACTTCATGACGCAATTGTTACATAAATTTACAAAGAAACTACGACTGTGGCCTAGTCTAAGCGAGTCCTGGGGTACAGTCTGAGATCTCCGGGACCAAAAACCGGGTAGGAGCTACATATCCGTACCTGATAACTGTCGGAACTGCTATTTAAAAAAAATGTGATTTTTGATGCAGACAATATGTTAATCTACTATTCCTTACTATCCTGTTACATCGTCTTGCCATCCATTTGGCAGGTGTTCTGGTGCGTTGCGGTGGCTTCCGTGACGCACTCTTTTCCCCAAAACTGAATCGGGCAAAAATCGGGCATTTCTGAGATCAACCCTAGGCGGAAACATCTCCCCGAAAATGTCGGGACAATTCAGGGACTGCCCCGACCCTGTATTTTGGCGTCTCTACTCGGAACGCCTTAACAGGACTACCGATTGCCCGAGAACCGGGACCGCCTTATCCCCAGTATAGGTGGGTCCATCTTCCAAAAAGTTGGCTTCTTTGGTATCAATCAGGGCCACCCACTGCTGTTCATTTAAGCCCTCGGGTAACTTAAACTCGATTAATTCCCAATGGGCATTAAAGAACAGGATGAAACTTTCGTCAATGACGCGCTGACCATACCGATTGCGCCGAGGAATTTCCTGGCCATTCAAAAAGACGGCGATCGCCTTGGCAAACCCCACATCCCACTCGTCTTCCGCCATCTCGCTGCCATCGGGATTGAACCAGCCAATATCATTCACCGTCTTCCCATAAATCGGGCGGCCCTGAAACCACTTGCGCCGCTGAAACACCGGATGCTTGCGCCGGAAATAAATCAGTTGCCGAGTGAAATCTAACAGATTCGCTTTTTCCTCGGGAAACTCCCAATTCAGCCAGGAAATTTCACTATCCTGACAGTAGGCATTATTATTCCCCCCTTGACTCCGTTCCATTTCATCCCCCGCCAACAACATCGGGATACCCTGGGACAGCATCAGCGTCACCAGAAAATTCCGCTTTTGGCGTTCTCGCAACGCCAACACCTGTGGATCATCCGTATCGCCTTCTGCACCACAATTCCAGGACCGATTGTGACTCTCCCCATCACAGTTATTTTCCCCATTCGCTTCATTATGCTTCTCGTTGTAGCTGACTAAATCGTAGAGGGGAAAGCCATCATGAGCCGTGATAAAGTTAATGCTGGCATAAGGACTGCGCCCTGTAGTTTCATATAAATCTGAACTTCCAGTAAACCGATAGGCAAATTCCCCTAACGTCTGGTCCTCTCCCCGCCAAAAGTCACGCACGGTATCGCGATATCGCCCATTCCATTCGGACCATAACAGGGGAAAATTCCCCACCTGATAGCCTCCGGGACCCACATCCCAGGGTTCAGCAATCAGTTTCACATCCGAAAGTACCGGGTCTTGATGGATGATATTAAAGAAAGAACCCAAATTGTTGACGTCATACAGTTCTCGCGCTAGGGCCGATGCCAAGTCAAACCGGAACCCATCGACGTGCATTTCTAGCACCCAGTAGCGCAGACTATCCATAATTAATTTTAGGATTTGCGGATGGCGGACGTTTAGGGAATTACCGCATCCGGTGAAATCCATGTAATACCGGAGGTTGTCATCAACGAGACGATAGTAGGAAGCGTTATCTACCCCCCGCATGGATACGGTGGGACCGAGGTGATTCCCTTCTCCGGTGTGGTTGTACACCACATCTAAAATGACTTCGATGCCAGCTTTATGCAGGGCCTTGACCATTTCCTTGAATTCCCGCACTTGTTCTCCCGGGACCGTGGCGGAACTATAACCGGAATAAGGGGCGAAGAAATTAATGGAGTCATAACCCCAATAATTTTTGAGTCCTTTCTCCGCCAGATGTCCGGGATAGGCGAGGAAGTGATGAACCGGCATGAGTTCAATCGCCGTAATCCCCAAGGTTTGCAGGTGAGAAATGACCGCAGGATGCGCCAGTCCACTATAGGTTCCGCGCACTTCTTCGGGGATATTCGGTTGCAGTTTGGTAAATCCTTTAACGTGGGTTTCGTAAATGATGGTTTCATGAAAGGGGGTTTGGAGGAGGTGGTCCCCTTCCCAATCAAAGGACTCATCAATCACGATGGATTTGGGAATTAAATGCGCGCTATCGGTTTCGCTGAAGGAAAGGTCTTCCTCGGGGTCCTCCCAGTTATAGCCGGAGAGTTCGGGTCCATTGATCACATCCCCTTCGATGGCTTTGGCGTAGGGGTCGATCAGGAGTTTGTTGGGGTTGAACCGATGACCGGCACCGGGGTCATAAGGCCCATGCACTCGATATCCATAGCGCTGTCCCGGGGAGATTCCCGGGATGTAGCCATGCCAGACATGGTTATCGACTTCGGTTAGAGAAACCCTTTGCTCTTTCCCGTCTTTGTCAAATAAACAGAGTTCTACGGCAGTGGCGTTTTCACTAAATAAAGCAAAATTTGTTCCTTTCTCGTCCCAGTAGGAACCCAAGGGATAGACTTTACCGGGCCATACTTCTAAATGCATATTGGTAGGGTCTCTCACCACGAATTTTTAAAGAGAGTCAACGGTTGACTCTCTTTAAATTTACGGGGTTACCTGTGCGCTGGCTTCTACCCTAAGGGTGATGCGAAGTGTTAGGGGTTATGTTAGGCTGATCAGCCCCAAGCCTAACTGATTAGTGCTACATTCGCCGATTTTATGGGGTCGGTTGGCGATCGCACAGGAGTCGGGCCTGCACCCTAATCCTCGCCCTAGAAATATCTGGGTCAGGGTTGCTTAATAATCAGTCTTACATTATATCTCACTTTCCAGGTTTTGTCAAGCCAGCCTGCTTTGTTGTTCGTTGTTCTCGGACTGCTGCTCATCCAGGACAGGGGATTTCCCTGCCTTGATTGGAGCGGTTCCTACCATGCCCCATAATAGGCCGGTTCATGGCCCGGTTTCCATTTAATATTGCAGCCAATGCTAGGTTTTTGGTCTTCCGGGATGGGGTTTCCCGCCAATACCGCATCGATCGCCGATCGCAAGTCTTTTCCCGTCACGGGTTGATTATTCCCCGGACGACTGTCATCCAGTTGACCCCGATACACGAGGCGGCGACTGCGATCGAAGACAAAAAAATCCGGGGTGCAAGCAGCGGTATAGGCGATCGCCACCTGTTGGGTTTCATCGTAACAATAGGGAAAGGAAAATCCTAAGGTTAATGCCATCGCTTTGAGATGTTCCGGCGCATCCTGGGGATGAGTCTCGATGGAATTAGCGCTAATGGCTACAATTCCCACTGAGCGATCGTGATAATAAGAACCTATATTGGCAAGTTCTTCTTGAATGTGCTTGACAAAGGGGCAATGTTGGCAGATAAACATGACAACCAGTGCGGTCTTATCCCCAAAGGTTTCCAGGGAAATCGTCTTTTGGGTGACCACATCCGGGAGTTTAAATTTCGGTGCTGGGGTTCCCAGAGCCAGCATGGTTGAAGGGGTTAAGGTCATTGTTTCTCCTGGGTTTTTCAAGGGTTGGGTTTCCGGGATTTATTATCGGGCAGGAATGGTCCAGGGTTCAAATCCCAGGGGAGGGCATTTCTCCCTTAACTGCTCGTCCATTCCCTCGAATCCATACCAAAGATTACTGATTTTGTCAACCGTAAATTTTCGGAAATTTCTCAGTAGGTGGAAAATACAACCGATGAAATGAACTCCTCTCAACTGGAAGAAAAAGACCGTAACCGTGGGCGATCACTCGTTTTTGGAGGGCGATCGAAATGCTCCGGTAACCTAGATTCTTTTTTTAAACCAAATCTATCCCCAGACTGATGCACTCTCTTCCTGAGACTCTAAAATTATTTTGTCAGAGAAAATCCGAGGTAAAACCCCTTGAATGTAAGGCTTGTAGACATTTCTTCTGTCCAAATTATTCGTCCAATCTCCTGGAAATTCATCAGAATTGAACCCACCGACATCAGTCAGAGGGAGTTTGTTACAAAACGTAATGATACTTCAGGAAATACTCGGTTTCCCAGACTCCGTAAATTTGAGTAAGATTCTAATAGAAAGATTAAATAATTATAAGAAAGTATTTTAGCTATGACGGCGGACCTACTTAGCGCACCTAAACTTAGCTTCTCCAAAGAAGAACTCCTCCAGCAATACGCAGGAGGAACGAGAGATTTTAATCGTCTGAGCCTTGCCAAAGCCGACTTAAGCGAAGCCAACCTCAGTGGCGTGTACTTAGGTGGAGCCAGCCTCACCAAAGCCAACTTGAGTGGAGCCAATCTCAGTCGAGCCAATTTAAGCGGAGCCAGCCTCAGTGGAGCCAACCTCACCGGAGCCAACCTCACCGGAGCCAACTTAGCGGGAGCCCACCTGAATTGGGCCGACCTCAGTGGGGCCAACCTCACCGGAGCCATCCTCACCAATGCCGATGTGAGCGGAGCCAACCTCAGTGGAGCCATCCTCAATAACGCTAAACTCAATCAAACCTATTTAATCGGAACGAATCTGAAATCTGCGGATCTGCGAGAAGCCGATCTGAGTCTAGCCAGTCTCAATAAAGCTGATTTAACCGAAGCCAACCTGCGTCAAGCGAACCTCAGTGGTGCCAAACTCAAACAAAGCAACTTGAACCTCGCCGATCTAACTCATGCCAACCTCAGTGGTGCAAATCTCAAGCAAGCCAACCTCACTCAAACTCATCTCAATTGGGCGAACTTAACCAAAGCCGATCTTCGCGAAGCCAACCTCTGCGGTGCGAATCTCAGCAAAGCCAACCTCAGCCAAACCGATTTGACCGAAGTTTGCCTCAAGGATGCCCAATTAAGTGGGATTAACTTTAGTGGGGCCAATTTAACCGGGGTTGACTTGAGTCATAAACTCCTCACCGGCGCGAACCTCAGTGGTGCTGAACTGAGTCTTGCCAATTTAAGTGGCGCTTATCTGATTCAAACGAATCTGAGCGCAGCGAACTTGAGTGAGGCGAATCTGATGGGTTCTCATTTGATGGATGCAGATTTGACAAAAGCCAATCTTTCTGGAGCGAACCTCTCTCAAGCCAATGTGGTCAATGTTAACCTTCGCGGAGCCACGTTAAAAGGGGTGATTCAACCCAATGGAAAACCCCGCGCCTAAAATGCGAGTGCAGTAGTGGTTAGCAACCCGGTTTCTTGACAAAATTTGGGGAAGTTGACAACAAATTCAGGGCAGAAACTGGGTTTCGGCTGGGAGGGATTTAATTCGGTGAGGTAAGACAGAAACCCGGTTTTTGTCTGGGATTGAATGCTATCCCAAATTTTGGGCGAAAGGCATCTTGTTGACAGCCGTCATCATGAGAAGGAAAACTGGCGATCGCCGTAGACATAAGGAAATGGCCCAGTAAAATAGCTCAGGCTTAAATTACTTGACCACTGAATTTTACTCTGTGCGTTCAACTTGTGGAGAAACAGGAGAACGCACTGGATCGGTGACGTCTTGAATGAAGCACAAGAAACCGTCAGAGGGGAACAATGTCCGAACAATAGGCGTTTCTCGGTTTTTGGAGTATAAGAGTTGATTGGGATACGGCAGTCGGTATCCTGTGGACGCTCCAGGCTGTGTCGGCCCTAAAGTCAGGAGCGCTTTCAGTCTACCGGCGCATCATGATGCGGGGGTCTAGTTTGTCAAAAAATCCAAAATATACTTCAGAAACTGGAGAAACCCGATCTTGCTCTCCCTCTAACCCCTCGTTGCCAGTCCAAAATTGGGGTTTAGATGGCTCCCAGCTTACTGTTTAACCACCCTTCATCTGGACGATCGCGGCCTGAATGACAACTGGCGCTTGTCCAAGCGCGTTTACTCTTCAACTCGTAACCATCCCCGTCGGACTGCATGAAGCAGACGGTTGATGGCGTCCATTTCATCTTCCGTTAGTGAATCCTTGAGCAGCGCACTCATCAAACCCCAGCGTTCTAGGTAAGTGATTTTTCCGGAGCGCCAGATTTGACAAAAAATTTCTGAAATTGTCAATTTGTAGAAATTTCCCTGAATTACCATTTTCTCCCCTCGTGAAAACGTAATGATTTCTTTAACTTTATTATCCCAAGTATCGGGTATTTTATCAAGTCAATTTGTGATTTAAAGCTCCGTTTCGGTGTGATTTGAGTCCTAAATCCAGATAATTTTTTAGGGTCCCCACCCGAAAACTATTGCTCTATGAGCGTTCTTGCGCCTAGGCGATCGCCAGAAAAAATTAGGGGAAAAACAATCAGGGATCGAATATTTTTGAGCAGGGATCGCGGCTAAGAAAAGGGCTATGGATTCTAGGGACGATCGGGGGTTCGTTCAGTCTCCGGCTTTGGATCACTCCCGACAGGCTGGAACGGCTAATTGACTAGCTGGGTTTTCATTCATCAATTTTCTGTCTTAAGCGCCCCTTGGCTGATAGCTTGATGAGAGGGTGAAGGGTGGCGATCGCCAACAGACAAAGAATATCCCTCACCACCCCAACCCAACTCCTCCCTCAGCGCTAGAAGCGAGGGTTTAAAAATGGGTGATTGGATTGCAGTCCCGTCAATTGGATGCCAGCCCCTATCCCGAGACAATTCCTGAAAATCTGAGCAGCAATTGTAACAAAGACGTAAAATATTGACAGGCGTTATCAATAAGATAAGATTGTTCGGATTATGTATTTGACTTGGTTAGACAGTAATTCGTGGCTGATTGAATTAGCCTCTAAGCGGATCCTACTGGACCCTTGGCTGGTGGGTCCATTGGTATTTGGAAACCAACCTTGGTTGTTCAAAAGCGATCGCCGCAGGGAACGCCCCATCCCGGACAATATCGATCTGATTTTACTGTCCCAGGGTTTGGAAGACCATGCACATCCGCCCACCTTAAAACAACTGGATCGAGATATTCCCGTTGTCGCTTCGGTGAATGCAGCCAAGATAGTCCAGGAGTTGAATTATACTCAAATCACACCCCTGGCACATGGGGAAAGTTTTTCCCTGGGAAATCAACTGGAAATTAAGGCGATTCCCGGGTCACCCATCGGACCTTTCCTGGTGGAAAATGCCTATATTCTCCGGGATTTAGAAACGGGGACGAGTCTCTATTACGAACCTCACGGGTCTCATTCTTCGACCCTGAAAAATGAAGGACCCATTGATGTAGCGATCGCCCCCATTGTTGATTTATCCCTGCCACTTGTCGGGTCAATTATTAAAGGGAAAGAAAGTGCTTTAGAACTGGCTAAAATGCTGCAACCCCAAGTGATGCTACCCACAGCAGCCGGAGGGGATGTGATCTTTGAGGGGCTGTTAATGTCGTTGATTCGCGAGCAAGGAACGCTTGAAGATTTTCGCTCTTTGTTGGCCAAGCACCAGATTTCCACTCGGGCGATCGACCCCAAACCGGGCGATCGCTTCGAGGTTCCCTTAGAACAGCGCACGGCCCAAGTGAGTTGAAACTCTTAATCTATTTCCGGCGTGGTAAAGATTGAAATCCCCCTGATTTTTCACCCGTTTTCGTGATAGAAAACGGGTTTTTTGAGGGGTAGAATGGGACAAGATATTGAGGGATTTAGAGGAAAAAGTTCAGCCAGTTTACCCCAAACCAAGCGCTGTTTTTATCCCGGTAATTGGGTATAAGCTGAGGTACTTTTGAGCGGTGTATTCTGACTGGGGCGGGTTTGCAACTGATGCATATAGTTGAATAAATGCCAACAGTAGGATTCCGGGAGTCCGCAGGTGACTGCCCCCCGTAAGACAACCTGAAAATACCAATCGTTGGGGGGGAGTTCTTCCGAGAGTTTATGGGCTACGGTATAAGTGCGAACATTGGGGTAAACTTGACCACCCACAGAGATTTCGATCGCCTCGCGATGATAGCCTTTTTCCCGTTCATCCAGGCGATCGGACAGTCGCCAAGGGAGTTGATAGAGAACGCCTTCTACCGAGGCAGTGGGGTCTTTGACGACATCGAGAACGCCGCAATTTCGCAAGGTTGAATACCCAGAAAATTGCAGGCGATAGCCTTTGAGAGTGGCAGGACCGATCGCATACGGATGGGTGGGTTCTCCCAGCGATCGTTTTAAATCCACCGGACACATACAAGAACCATAAGCGAAATAGTAAAAGGTTTCGCTAGGAGATTCTAATTGGGCTGACCTTTTGCTCAGGGAAGGTCGGGTCTGCAAACCCTGTAAATGTCGAGGCTGAACGCTCATTTTTTAGCTAACCAGTTGCTAGGTATGAATGGAATTCTATCAAACGCTTGGAGAAAAAACAAGCTTATTCCGACCGGAAAACCGGGGATTCAAGAAATCTTTAAAATTGTCCTCTGGACTCAGAGGCTGGCCCTACAAGTCAACCGCCATCAGGAGGGTGCTGAACGTCTGGGTTTGGACATCTTCCAGGGGAACCACCAGGCGGTCTCCAGCCCACTCTAACTTGCGTTCCGTGGCAAAGAGGCGTTTACCCGCAGGCAGGGAAACGCGCTGACTGATTTTTCGCGGCAAGTCATAAACCCAGAGGGTATGACCGCCGGTACTATCACTGAGGACCGCTACGACGCGATCGCTTTGTTCTGAGAAATCCGGGCGGATGCTAGATAACCGTTCAATGGGCGTTTCTTCAAATAGGAGTTGGCTTTCTCCGGTATCTACTGAAAAGGCATAGAGTTTAGCAAAGCTACTGGTGGAGTTTTCCCCCGAGGGACGGCTGGCATAAAGTACCCTCTGATAATCATCGCTCAGGGCCAGGAATTCGAGATATTCACCCTGTAATAACACTTCCTTATCTCCCGTAGTGGGGGAAATCGCGACCAATGAATTTGGCAATTGGCTATACTCCCAAGCCAAAATTTCACCCTGGGCCGTCCATCCGAAAATCCGATATTTATCCCCCGTGCTGCCAAGGGCTTTTGTGGCCTTACCCGTGGTTAGATCCAAAACCCAAACACTCATATCAGAAGATGATCCCAGGGTTTCCCGATTCGAGGTAAAGGCAATCTGGCGACCATCGGGAGACCAATTGGGATCCGAAGCCCAGTAGAGAATTTTCACCCCCGTCTCGCACTCGGATTCCTGGCAATTGGCGGGCGGGGGCGTTGGGGGCAATGCCCTAGTTTTGGCGATCGTCTCCCGTAGCGCCTGATGATTGCCGATCGCCTTCACTTCCAGGGTGTTCTTATTCAGCAGGTATAAACCCCCCAGGTTGAATTGAGGTTGAAACAACAGCACTGAGGGGTCTTGGGGATTCTGCCAGAATTCTGGAGAGGGATGCTGGGGATCGGGAATCCAGCGTTGGGTTCCGGCCCAATTGAAGCCCAACAGATGTAAGAGGTTGGATTCCCCCGTCACGGAATCCGGATATTCAATTTGCTTACGGGTGGCCTCAATGCGGCGCTTTTTACCGTTGAGGTCTATTTCCAGAACTTCGGCAGAAAAGTCCGGATTCGGGTTGCTTAGAGGGGAGGGCAGACTCACGAAAACAGCTTCGCGATCGGCTTCTGCGATCAATCGCACCGGCTGATCAACCCTGAGATCCCCGGATGAACCCCACCCGAAGTTTTGACATCCCGCAAGACTTAAACCCGTGAGGCCCAAGAGCACATAGCAGGTGGCGATCGACAGGTTTTTAGACAATAGCATGGCACAATCCTCCTGGAGTTCGATTCCCTTGACAAGGAAAGCGCTTCCTCGCGAATTTAGCCACCGAGACTCGATGCGAAGGAAAGCGCTTCTTTCTGTGTAGAATACCCTAGTTCACAAGGTAAAGCGTCTTAGAGCAAAGGCGGCTTAAATCTGGGAACTCAAAAAAAAATGAAATCCCCCCTTTTGAGCGGGAGATTAGGACGATTTGAGGAGGTTTCTCCGAGTCCGAGAAGCGGTTTTTCGAGGGTTCCCTATGGGATGATCCGAAACAATTGCGCCGGATCCAGATAGGTTTAAATTTCAGGGAAATAGGCCCACCTCCAAAGTGAATTTCCCGGGGGACGGGGTTGGATGAGGTTTCCCTTTGCAGGGTAAAGTCGCCAAGATCAGGGTAATAATTAAAGGTTTGAGGTTATAGATTCGGTCTGAATTAGGTGTGAAATGCTTAGTTTTTAGGGTCCCGATGTTCTGAAATTGAGGTTTCTAAGCCGAGGGTTTTGCCGGTGGCATCGGTGCGATAAACCCAGCGAGTGTCCCCATTGGATAAGACGATTCGCCAGCCTTTGATCGTGTTGCGATCGCAGACGGCTTGGGAATTGAGCAATCCCAGGCAACTGTCTCTCCAAGTTTGGGGGCTATATTCTGCGACTTGCAATTGATCCGGTGAAATCCCCACGGTTTTGATCAGGTCAGCTTTGACCAGGGTGACTAAACCCGAGGGCAAAGGGGGCTGATCTAAGGATTCAACAATTGAAGATAAGGCGGAATTGAATAAGAGGACCTCTCCAGCGTGATCGACGTGATAAACCAGGCGTTCATTTCCAGCGGCGATCGCAATCTGCCAACCGGGAGTAGTTTCGCCATCACACTTTTGCCCAGATTCATCTACCTCTAGGCAGAGATTTGACCAATCCCGGACCTGAATCTGGGTGATGCTCAACTCAGCAATGTCCAACCCGGAACGACGGGCGGAGGCTTCTAAGACTGCATTGGCAACTTCTGTGGGGAGATAGCTAACCGGCACATCCGGGGTTTCCAGTTGCAGGGTCTGTCCCTGGGGATCGCTGCGATACACCCAGCGATCGGCGACGACAATCCGCCATTGCTTGAGGCTGGTTTCGGTACAATCCACGGTGGGGTCCGAGTTGTCCTGGCACTCCAGAGGCTGGGATTCCAGACTGTACTCCGTAATCGAGAGTTCAGAGGCGCTCATTCCCAGTTTGAGGGAAAGGTCTTGTTGAACCGCCTGGATCACTGCATCCGGGAGACGGTACGGGTCAATCGTTTGACGCAGGAGATTGCGCGTGTTGCGAACGAGTTGACCGGCGATCGCCATTGGATTGCTCACGGCACTAGCACTGGAGGTGACTTTGGGATGTACCTCTAGCAGTAAGACACCTGTCAGCATGACGGCGAGTACCAGCGGGTTAGGCTGTTTTTTACGGCGTTGTTCGTCCTGGTTCATAGCACTGCTCCGTTATCGGCGATGCCTAAATGCCTGTTGGAATTAATCCCGATTGCACGTTGCATCGTGGGGAAAGATCTCGATGGAGTTTCTGCGATCGGGCCAAATCAGATGTCAATTTAGACAACAACACCCGGGCTGCAAGTTCCGCAAACGCTCCTTCAATCATAAGGGTTGCGAGTTCCAGGATAACCCCACAACATAACACCTAAATCCAAGACTTTAGGCTGTCATCTAAGCCGACTTCAAATTACAAGATATTACTTGCAACCCACTCTTTTCCCTACAGGGATCGGAGGAATTGAACGGAATTGGCGATCGCTGTTTTATCCGAACCCGCCACAATATTGATCGGGCGTTTATGTAAAACCCGCTACGGGTATATTTTAAACTGTAACAGGATATGTTTCATAAATCAAGACGGGCAGCGCGATCGCGTCCATACACAAATCGTTCTGCCCCCTTGTATCCCAGGCTACCTGGATTCAATTTATCCCCGTTTAGCTCCCAGGGTCCCTGTTCCATCTCGTTGCGCTCAGGCATTGATTCTGTCTGAAATCAGTGCCATAAAAAACCGGGTTTCTGGACAACATTTGGGCGAATTCGTCACCCCATTGCAATAGCAACCCGGTTTATAACTTCTCCTTTTCCCTCCACCTAAGTCACTCTGACTTCGGCTGAACCGCCTCATTTTCTTCTCAATTCATCCGAATTGATTCCCTCTCCTAACGGACCCTTTACCGGCCAATTTGACTCACCATGCGATTCCAGGATTGAATCACCGGCTGTAAATTGGCGGGTAGCTGTTCTTGGCTGATATCGGCATAGCGAATCGTACTCGAACGACTAGAAAGGGTAACCGTGATATAGTCGGCACTCCCTCCAGACTGAGATACATTCAAACCGTTATAGCGATCGAATTGCTGCTGGGAAAGCAACCGTCGAAACGCCTGCACTTCTCGCGGCGAAATCCGACCGACTCGCCGTCCGGAATCATTGGCATTACCGGGTCCTTGTAAGACCTGCATCAATGTACCATTATTCATCAGGACCGTTTCATAAGTCTGTCCGGTGATTCCTCCACTGGAAATGGCCCGGAAGATCATTCCCTGGGTTAATGGTTCCGGCATTTCGTGAGTGGGAATTTGAGAGGAACTTGTCAGAGGCGGATTTGTAGCCGGTTGTGAGACAGGATTAGGACCCGATCGCGGTAAGCTGGACCGACCATCGTAAGCTTCAGATAAAATCACCGTGCGACCGGAGTTATCGGTGCGATAAATCCACCGCTGACCTGGGGTGCGATCGCTAATCACCGTCACTTCCCACCCCTCAACTAGAGCTTGAGTACAGATTGTACCCGCTTGAGGAACCCCCAGACAGCCATTGGGCCAAGTTTGCCGAACCGCTTTTACAATCCGAAAATTGTTGATAGACATCCGCGCCCGACTAGAGACCGCTTGTAAGACAGCATTGGAAACCGATGTGGGTAACTCCGTACTCGCCGCATTCTGTCCCGATTCTAAGCGGACCGTTCGACCATTCTCATCCGTGCGATAGACCCACCGATTGTTATTTTCCGTGAGTACCATTCGCCATCCATCGGTTCGCACTTGAGAGCAGAATTCGTTCGGTCCCGACAACCCGAGACAGGAATCCGGCCAAGTTTGGCGGGTTGCTTCCGTAATCCGGATTTGTCGTTCGGGGATATTTTGGCGGCGCGACAGGTCACTAATCACCGCACTTTGCACCGATCTGGGGACATTATCTAAATCCAACTGGCGATCGCCCTTCGCAATCAAGGTCGCCGACTCTACTCCTAACCCTTGCCCGATTACTTCCGCAGCATTCAGACCCCCTAAAGGGGCAATCAATCCAATCAACCCCATTAACACCAACGAAAAAAGAATTTTTTCAGATTTCATAAAGCATAAACTCCTGTTTTTGTTCTCATTAATAGCATAGACGCCGGATTCTAATTAAATGTTTACATATTTTTAAGCGGCCATAAAATAACCGATTTAGAGGGAATTAAATCTCCATCGGGGGATTCATGAATCAAGGTAGATGGAGTATTTAATTCATCCCTAGATTCAACTCAACCCAGGCGTCAGGAGGTGAACTTGGGGAGAAAATCCTTAAGTTTTAACTCTGACGCACTTGAGGACCGTTCAGGCGCTGAGTCTATTCCTGAATTAACACACCACGGTTTCTAATAACTGACGCTGGGCCTGATTTAATTTAATCCAGGGTCGCGCTTTCTTTAACATCGCTTCCGCTTCCTGGGGATTTGTTGCCAATCCTCGGGCCATCAAAACCGCAGCGGCAACAGTGGCCGATCGCCCATGTCCAATTGCACAGTGAATGTAAACATTTCCCGGCCAATCCGCAATTTTTTGGACTAAGGTGCGGAATTCTCCCTCATCGGGAACATGAGCATCTAAAGTCGGTAAACAAAGATAGTCTTTCCCCACTAGCGCCGCTTTGGGTTCGGGGAACTCGGCGGTTAAATCCACCAATAAACTAATATCGGCGGGTAACTCATCCACAAAAGCCCGTCTTCCCATCCACAAACCCGGGGCGATATAATTATAACAGTCTTCTTGCAAAAACCGACGCTGTAGATGCCAAAATCCCCAACAAAATAACAGGTAAGGGAATAATAAGACCACCGAAGGGATTGCCAGTTGCCCATCGGTTGAGCGCTTGCCAAAAATTTTATACCCCAGTTTCAGATAAGCAGCGGCCACTATTAAAAAATCAACTCCTAACCACCCGAACAACCATCCGAATCCGCCTAATTGCTCTCCCAGGGTGAGCAGTCCGGTCCCCAAAATGACAAACAAAAAAATATACTTCATGGATCTGTGTAGGTTGCCTATCTTGACAAGGGTTTTGAGTCATCGGAGCAAAGTTTGAACTTCACTCGGGACTGATTTGCTCTATAATTTTACAGAGTCAAATCCAAAATTTACTATGTGTCGTTTACTTGCCTACTTAGGCCGACCGATTCAACTCGATCGCCTACTCCTGAAACCTGAACATTCCCTGGTAGCGCAAAGCTATCAACCCCGAGAGATGACTTCCGGAGTCGTCAACGCGGATGGGTTTGGCATCGGATGGTATGATTCGGACCCGGAGGTTGACCCCTTTCTCTACAAAAATCTGCTGCCGATTTGGAATGATACGAACCTGCCGCATCTGAGTCGGTATATTGAAACCGGAACCTTCCTCGGATGTGTCCGCAGTGCGACTGCTGGACAGGATGTGACGTTGAACAATTGTCCGCCTTTTGGCGATCGCGGTATCCTCGCGGTTCACAACGGGTTTATTGAAAACTTCCGCAAAACCCTGTATCGTCCAATTCGCAACAAGCTAGAGGATGATATTTACCAGCAAATTAGCGGGACGACGGACACCGAACATATTTTTGCCCTCTTTCTATCCCTTTTAGATGTCACAGCAGATCATCACCCGCAACCTCATCCCCCCCTCACTTCAGCATTGCACAGTACCTTAAGGATTTTAACAGAACTCGCTAGACCCGAAGGGGTGAAATTTTCGGCGAATTTTATCATTACTGACGGACATCAATTGGTTGCCTCGCGCTTTGCTAATCAGACGGGTGCACCGTCTTTGTACTGGTTACGGGATGATCCGAACTTTCCCGAGTCAGTGATGATTGCCTCGGAACCTTTGTTCGAGGGAGACTGGAATAAATGTCCGGAAGAAAGTATTATTACGGTGGGGGAGAACCTTGACATCAATATCCATCAAATCTAAGGAGATTGCCTCCGGGGTAGTCCGTGACCCTGCTGCGGTGCAAGAGGAACTGCGCGAATCGATGCATCACTGTCGCCTCGGCACCCTCAAGCTCTTTGAGTCGATGGATGAGGCGACTTTTCGCTGTCAAGTCCATCCCGATTTTAGTCCCGTGGGTTGGCACTTAGGACATATTGGATTTACCGAAGGATTATGGTTGCTGGAACGCGGTGCAGGAATGTCGCCCTTATTTCCCCAGTATCGGCAACTGATGGCACAGGATGGATTGCCGAAACATCAACGAGTCAAAGTACCTCCGTTGCCGGAGATTTTGGATTATATTTCAGCGGTGCGATCGCAGGTTTTTGAATATTTAAAAACTGCTAATCTGGAAAAACAAGAGCGCATTTGGCGATTTATTCTGCAACATGAAAGTCAGCATACGGAAACCATCGCCTTTGTTTTGCAATTGCAGAAATGGGCGATGGGAAAAGGAGAGGAGGCGATCGCCAATGCTTCAGAATTGCCGACTCAAGCTGTTCCCATTCCTGCCGGAGAGTTTTGGATGGGAAACGATGGACCCGATGCCTTAGATAACGAGCAGTCCCCCCAACGATTGTACCTGCCCGATTACACCATAGACCCCTATCCCGTCACCTGTGAACAATATCGGCAATTTATACAATGCGGAGGATATCAAACGCGGGATTGGTGGTCCAATGCCGGTTGGGACTGGTTACAAGGCGCACAAGTGACTCAACCGCTATATTGGCGGGAGGAACCTGTGTTTAATCATCATCCCGTCTGCGGCGTGAGTTACTATGAAGCAGAAGCATACACGCGATTTGTCGGGAAACGACTCCCGACGGAAGCGGAATGGGAAAAAGCGGCCTGTTGGGACCCGGTAACCCAGACCCAGCGCATCTATCCTTGGGGAGATGAATTTCCTACGGGCGATCGCTGCAATCATGATAATGAACAGGCTCAAACGACCCCGGTTAATGGCTATCCCCAAGGAGTTAGCGCCTACGGATGTTATGACATGATGGGAAATGTCTGGGAATGGACCTCTAGCTGGTTTGCCCCTTATCCGGGATTTAAACCCTATCCCTACCCCGGATACTCCCAAACCTATTTTGACCAACAGCATCGAGTCTTACGCGGCAGCAGTTGGGCAACTCGTCCTTGGGCGATGCGGGGGAGTTTTCGTAACTGGTATCATCCTTGGATGCGACAGATTTTAGCAGGATTTCGCTGTGCTGGAGGCAGTGATTAATTGGAATTATGCAAACCCATCGGATTAATTAGAGTTCGCGATTAGTGAGAAAATTTATGCCTAAAGCAGGAACTTTTTCCCCGCATCTTCCCAGACAATGAGACAATATAAGATAAGAACGGCGATCGGAATTCTAATCAATCTCATCAGCAATGAGATAACTGATAGAACCGTGAGCCGGATTTGTTCATGCCTCCACCCAAAAAAAAATACGGATGAAATTTGCAAAACCGTCTGAGACCCCAGAGTTAGCCACCCGGGTTGACTTTGAACCGGCTATTCTATCTGAACGCTTGCTGCTAGAAAGATTAGTCAGTCCCACCCTTTCTTCCACAGAAATCGATAACGGTTCTGATGTCATTCAGGGGTTAAACCAGACGCCAAAAACGCTTTCCCCCCGCTATTTTTATGACGATCGCGGGTCTGATTTATTTGAGCAAATCTGCGACTTACCCGAATATTATCCCACGCGGACTGAAGCAGCAATTTTACAAAATTGTTCAGCAGAAATTGCCCAAATCACGGGTTCAAGTGAAATTGTAGAACTCGGCAGTGGCAGTTCCACCAAAACTCGAATTCTGTTAGATGCCTACAAGAATCTGGGATATCCCCTGCGTTATCTGCCGATTGATGTCAGTGGCGGAATGTTAGAAAGTAGCGCCAATCAGTTACTTTTAGATTATCCCTCATTGCAGGTGCATGGTTTAGTTAGCACCTACGAATTAGCCCTAGCGAACTTGACGCCCGCCCTGCTTCCCACTCGCACCCTCTGCTTTTTAGGCAGTACCTTGGGCAATTTGACTCCAGAAGAATGCGATCGCTTTTTTGCAGATATTGTTCAGGCCCTAAAAGTTGGGGAATATTTCCTGCTAGGAATTGACCTGCATAAATCTCCAAACATTTTAGAGCCTGCTTATAATGATGCTCAAGGAGTAACCGCAGAATTTAATCAAAATATTCTGCATCATTTGAATTGGCGCTTTGATGGAAATTTTAAACCAGAACAGTTTGAACATTGGGCATTTTATAACGAAGGGCAACATCAAATTGAAATGCACTTACGAAGTCGGCGAGCCCAAAGCGTGCAACTGCGCGCTTTGAATTTAACCGTTGAATTTGAACCGGAAGAAACCATCCTCACGGAAATTTCCCGAAAATTCAATTTAGACGAAATGCGGCAGTATTTGCAACAACAAGGGTTGACCACGGTTAAAACTTGGACTGACCCGAATCATTGGTTTGGGTTAGTCTTGGCGCAAGTGGGATTGGCTTAAGTCCTCTTCACTTCTATAAAAGGAGCGCAGACTTGTTCTGCGCCCTTATTGTTGCAAAGTCGCCAACTTTTTTCGGGAGCTTGATTTGGTGATTTGATTTCAAGGATAAATCGATAAATTACCGATAATTACCTATCAAGATCCTTTAATAAAGCCCAAATATTTTTAATGATTGAGCCAATTTATCCTCTGACTGATGCTGAAAAAAATAGATTACTCGCAAGTCTACAAGCTGCCTTCACTATCCCGTTAATTGATGATGTCGAGGATTTCGTCTGGGAAGCCGTGTTTCACTACGTTAAGGAGATTCGCCTTCCGGATCCAATTGTTGAAGGGCGGACTAAACGGTTATTTGATGCCGTCGCTCCAGATGGTCGAGGATGGTCCCTTAAAACCTTAGTGAGAAGTAATTTTTCTCCAGGTATTCGGTTTGAGTTTGTCATTCAAAGAGCTAATATTTTTCAAAAAGCCCCTATCTTGGGATTTCCCGAAGGATTGAATGCCAGCTCACCTGTGGCTAATTTAGGCAGGGCTTTAATTCGCCACTGGAACCAGAAACATTTGGGAGATTGTAGGGTTCAAAAATTAACAGATCCTCGTTTTGCATTTAAACAATAAACGCCGATGGAAGCTAATCCATCAGCGTTTATTACTATTTCTAAATCGAACTCAGTTAACGAGGACCCCCAATCTGAGGAGGTAAATCTGAGTTGGGAATGGCTTCTTCTTCAGAGACTCCTGGTTCAGAATTGTGCAGCATTTCCAATTGCCGGGAACGGAAATCCGCTGCTGCATCATTGATACTTTGCTGTTGCTGGAGATGGAATTCCTGCATACTGCGGGTGGTTCCGAATTGAGCGCGATGAATCAAATCCAATACATTCATCTGCTGCCCATCTCCATCGGTTGATTCAAACGGATTCTTTTGAAGCTGAATTTGGGGTTCTAGTAAATCACTGGCGCGGTTTGTTTCTTCTGCTGTTGCAGACTCAGGTAACATTACGGCAGTCAGGGCGATCGCCGCCAGGGTTCCGAGTGAAATTCGAGCCATTGGGTTAAAGGTGAACTTCGATTTCATAGGTTTGTCAGGTGAACCATGAGTTATACTGACCATTCTACTAAGCAAAAGTTCTCCGGAGTAGGGGTTGAATGCTCAATAATGCCACTGCTGCAAATCCGGCGAGGATTCCCAATGCACCGCCAAAGCTGACTTCTCCCCAAGGGGCCTGCATGACGATGCTGCTGAGGGTCCAGTCAGAATGGAGGTACAGATAGCGAATCGGTTCGATCGCATAACTGAGGGGATTCAAGGTTGCCACCACTTGCAACCATTTCGGCATAAAGGAAAGCGGCGCTAATGCGGTACTGGCAAACAATAGCGGCAAGTTAATCACGAAAATCACCGCCAACAGTTCGATATGTCCCGGTAAGGCAAAAGCTAATCCCAGACTCAATCCGGTGACGCCTAAAACCAGTAGCAGGGTAATAAAGGCGATCGCCCCTAATCCCAATCCCCCCGGTAATCCCGCGCCCATAAACGCCCCAGCAGTCACAATCACCGCAGTTTGAATTAAGCTCAACAGCAAAATATAAATTGCCGAAGCTACCACAATCGAAAACCGAGTCGAGAGGGGGGCAACCAGGAGACGATTCAGAAAGCCAAATTCGCGATCAAACATAATTGGCAATCCCGCATTTAACGCCCCAGAAAAGGCGGTAAACACAATCACCCCCGCCCCTAGAAATTGGGCATAATTCACACTCTCGCCAAACATTCCTTGGGGAGCATTTTGAAACAATGCGCCGAATAAAATCAACCACATCAACGGCTGAATCACCCCAGCAATTAACGTAGAAGGACGGCGTTGTAATTGAATAAACAGCCGTTTGGTCAGGGCCAAGGTTTCCTGAGTAAATTCCCCGATGGGGCTACTGGAAGGAATCTCAACCCCGGGGTTACTTAAGGCTGTAGCTGGATTCGGTGTAACGGTTTGACTCATAATCTGATTGTTTATGGTATTTTTTGCAGTTGAATAAGCAGGGGAAAAACCCAATCGGGCATCATGTTATCGCATATTCTGTTTGCGTTCCTTTTTCGGGTCGCGAGTTCCTGATGCGGCAATTTCTGCATCTAACAGGGTGCGACCTGTTGCCGTGAGATAAACATCATCTAAACTGGGTCGAGATTGGGCAATTCCGAAGGTGGGTAAACCGGCATCTCGTAAGGCTTGCTGAATGGTTAATAGGGCATCACTTTGGGATTTCACCACCAAATTCAGGGAATTGCCTTGGGCATTATTGATGATAATTTCTTCTACAAACGGCAGGGGTTCGAGTAAGGATTTGGCTTGTTGCGCCTCTTCCATCGGCGAGAATTCCCGGATGCGTAGGGTAATGCGATCGCCTCCGACTTTATCTTTTAAAGCAGAGGGAGTGCCGGTATCAATCACTTGACCGCGATCGATAATTGCCACGCGATCGGCGAAGGCATCAATTTCTTCCAGATAATGACTGGTAATCAAAACCGTTGTCCCATTTTCGCGCAACTGTCGCAGAAATCCCCATACCGCCATCCGCGTCTCAATATCCAATCCCACCGTGGGTTCATCCAAGACTAAAACATCCGGTTGGTGCAACAATCCAGCCGCCAAATCCAGCCGCTTCTTGAGACCCCCGGAATATTTGCCCGTTTGGCGATCGGCCCACTCGTCCAATCCTAACAAGGCGAGGACCGTCTTAATTCTATCTTTTGCTAAAGATTTGGGAATATGATATAATGCCGCTTGCAATTCCAACAGTTCGCGACCCTGTCAGCACCTTATCTAAAGCCACTTCCTGGGCCACATAACCCAGCTTGGTGCGGGCCAATTTAGGATTTGCCACCACATCGATGCCCGAAACCTCCAGACGACCGGCATCGGGAGTGACCAGACTGCACAAACAGCGAATGGTGGTGGTTTTGCCTGCACCATTGGGACCCAACAGCCCGAAGATTTCACCCGAATCAATTTGGAACGAGACATCTTTGACCGCTTCCACGGTTCCGTAACGCTTTTGCAGGTTTTCGATTAAAACAGCAGGGGCCATGAGTTTCTTAATCCGAACTTGATACAAATCTACACACTCTGTAATTTTATTTTAAACGGTTTATGGTATATCCGGAGTAAAAATTTCAGAATGGGGCCTCTGAGTCCGAGGGATTAGGCTGGATCAAGGGTTGGCGGTGGATGAGGTGAATCGGCAGAGGGGGATGGCGTGGGTAATGCCTAAATTGCTAAATTTTCTACCAATTTTTGCAGGGATTAAGGAATTTTAGCGTCATCAAAAATCTGGGCGGGAGTGAATTCTAATCCGGGGAATAATTCATCGGTAATGACTTCATCTCCCTGTTTGGTTTGGGGGGGAGAATCGGGATAGAAAATTGTTATAGTTTTGACCTTCAGCATCGATAACCCAGACGCGAGAAACTCCAGCATTTAAGTAATCGATCGCCTTGCCACTGATTTCGCCAAAACTTTGGTCCGGTGAAATAATTTCAATGGCTAATTCGGGAGGAACGGGACAAGCTTCATCCAGGATGCGATCGCCTCTGTCGCGATCGGCTGAGATATACAGCAAATCCGGGATGGGTACCCAGTCTTGGCCCTTCCGTTTGAGTCTAATGGCCCACTCAATCCCCACCTCACCCCGGTCCTGATTCCATTGCCTCAGCAGTAAACAGAGGATACCCGTTAATCTCGAATGAAATCGTTTGGGTAATAGTTTGGGTTTAGCTTCTCCATCAACCAGTTCGTAAGTAATATCCCCTTCCGGTAAAGCGAAAAATTCTTCTAGGGTTAGTTTTGCTTTGACTTCCACGTTCCCTCCTGTGATGTTAATCTCTGTTCATTGTAACATTTTTAGTTGGGCTAACCCTGCACGTTTCAGGATACAGGTTTTTATAAATCTATAGCGGTTCTCATGGGCGTGAGTACAGAATATTAAATTGTAGGGGCGCAATGCTTGCGCCCGGGGGAGGGCGCAAGCATTGCGCCCCTACGCATCCAACAGAGAACCGCTATATCAGAACTGGATTTGGCTCATTTTCTCAAAATTACTCAAAAAAAATTAGGGGTAGGCAATTGGCCCACCCCATCCCACAATTTCTGTGGTTTACTAACCCATTTAGGTTAGTTTTATTGGCAATTAACTGCTCATTACATCACGCCCGTTGCACTGATTAAAACCTGGACATTCTGACCGATCGCCGTCGTTACCTGATGAGTCACGGGCAAACTATCCACCACCATTCCGGCAGATAATAACATCAGATATAAAATCGAGTATTTAAACAGCGATCGCGCTTTGTCTCGGTCTGTGGGGGCTTGCAACAGTTCCCAGGCTTTCTTGGCAAAAATCACCCCTAAAAACACCGCCAATGCAGCATAGACCATTCCACTGGTATGCAAGGGATAAGTCAGCCCTAGGGTTAATGGCAAAAGCAATAAAGTATAATACCAGATTTGACGGGCGGTTTCTTCATCTCCCTTAATTACCGGCAACATCGGGACATTGACGGCGGCATAGTCATCGCGAATCATCATCGCTAATGCCCAGAAGTGGGGCGGTGTCCAAAGAAAAATGATGGCGAACATGACCCAGGCTGCCCAACTCAAGTCTCCCGTGACTGCCGCCCAACCGACTAACGGGGGAATCGCCCCGGCAGCACCTCCGATGACGATATTTTGGGTACTGTGACGCTTGAGTAAATGGGTATAGATGGCGACGTAGAAGACGATTCCGGACATGGCGAGAAGTGCGGCGAGTAAGTTCGCAAACACTGTTAGCAGGGTAAACGAAGTAACTGCGAGGGCGATCGCAAAAATCAGCGCATCCCGAGGTTGCACCCGACCCGAGGGTAAGGGGCGATGACGAGTGCGTTCCATGATGTAATCGATATCGCGATCGGACAAACAGTTAATCGTATTCGCTGAGGCGGCAGCTAAAGCCCCGCCCGCCATTGTCACTAATACTAACAGGGGATCGACTTCTCCATTAGCCGCGACCCAAAGACCCGATGCCGTGGTAATCAGCAGCAACAGAATAATTCGAGGTTTGGTTAACTGGTAGTAACTTTTTAGCACTTGCAACAGAGTTTCATGATGCCGTTGTGTACCAGTTGCGATGATTTCTTGCATGATAAATATTGTGTTTCCTTTCAGCAGTCAAGAGGCTGGGCCATTGCATCGAAATACAGTTGATGATGGAAAAATTCTCAAACCCGAACGCTTCCGGCGCGATCGCGCATTGCTAATACCGTAAACGCCACCAGGGTTCCGAGTAAGGCTGCACCCGTCGCTTGGTGAGATACCGTGAGCAGTTCCACTTGCAGATGTTCGTAAAAGGTAGCAATCCCTAAGCCAATTTGCAAGAGTAACAACATACCGGCCCACCGGGCGAGTTGTCGTAATTTAGGATGCAATGCCGGAGTTCGGAATGCCAAAACCACTAAGGCGAGAATCGTGACGGTCGGGGGAACAACCCCCAGAATGTGACTGTTCATCACGGTGCATAGCTGATTGTAGCCGAAACATTGGTGAAGCGCCCATTGGGAACCGACTAATCCCCCGAGTAAACTTTGGACGTAGACAAAAATTGCTGCAAACAGACCAATCCAGGGGAGTTTACCCACATTGCCAGTCCCTTGATAGGGTAACAGTGCCATGCCAATGATTAACAGGGTGGTGAAAAATAAAAGGGCAGTGCCCAGGTGAGCGGTTACAATGTCAAATCGCAGCAGTTCGGTGACGGTGAGTCCGCCTAAGACGGCTTGAAAGACGATTAAACCCAATGCGCCAGTGGAGGCAAAGGGTAGCCAACCGGGGAGTTCGCGGCGATCCCACCAGGATAAACCGGCTAAGGCGATCGCGCTGATGCCGATTAATCCCGCATCTAAGCGGTGAAACCATTCCAAGAACACCTGAAGATTCATCTGCTGGGTGGGGACTAACTGACCATAACAAAGCGGCCAGTCTGGACAAGCCAAACCCGCATTCATCACCCTTGTTGCACTGCCGACTGCCATTAATAGCAGGGTCGCGATCGCAATTTTCCAAACCAAGCGACGAATCCGATCCCGAGGGGGGGAGTCCGTGGGTGCGATCGCCGGATGCCGATCAACGACTGAGTTCGCCATAATTGCTACTCCTTCGCGTCATTTTCGTTACCTTATGTTAAATTAACACTGAGTAATTATTCTGATGTAGTTTATCCTTTCCCCCAAATCCAACAACCCCATTCTTTTTCTACAGTAGCGAGTCAGAAGCCAGAGCGACAAGCCTTTTCCCTGATTTTCCCTCCCCGAAAAATTGCCGGGATTTCCTGACAATCTCTCCCCTAAAGTTAACCTTTCTTCACAAATCCCCGTTCGTAGTGACGGTTTCAACCGTCATCCCCGTTCAGTGCCGAAAACATTCACCGATAACAACAGTGCAATCCCCCGGCCATCCACGAACCATTCCCCAAAAAACCCCGGATTTATCCCCTCCCTATGACAAATTGAGGGACGGAATATACCCACAACCGATACAGAGGACCCGAAAAATTGCTAACTTAGCAAATGGAGTCATAAAAAACTGTTGCAAGACAGCACTCGGAGTCGCCGACTGCGGCAAAATTTCTCATCAAGGAGGTTGAAGTGAAAGTACCCAGTGCTATTTGGACGATGATAGCAGGCATCACCATCACGCTGGTGAGCTTGTGGGTCGGCCAGAATCATAGTCTCATGCCCGTTGCCGCCTCAGAAGAAGCGCCCCGGATTGATGCACTATTTAACACGATGATGACCATTTCCACAGGTCTCTTCCTGATTGTGCAAGGGATCATCGTGATTTCCATTTTCAAATTT
This sequence comes from uncultured cyanobacterium, assembly GCA_963821735.1. Taxonomy (GTDB): domain Bacteria; phylum Cyanobacteriota; class Cyanobacteriia; order Cyanobacteriales; family Laspinemataceae; genus Laspinema. The sequence goes on along the minus strand of CAWGFK010000055.1, from coordinate 101,609 downwards.
AGAAAACGGGCCAATGACAATACCGATGGGCCACCCATTCACGGCAACGTTCCCCTAGAAATTCTCTGGACAGCGATCCCGGCCATCATCATCATGGGGATCGGGGTCTACAGTTTTGAAATTTACAACTCAATGGGGGGCTTAGACCCAATGGCTTCCCATGAGTCTCATGTTGCCCATAAACACCAGGCTGGGGCGGCGATCGCCGCATCCTTACCCTCGGACGAACCTGGCATGGCCCCCAGTAAAGCACCGGGTAAACTGGTGGCCCTCGGGGTGGGCGCTTCACCGCGCACCCAAGGCCAAGACCCCTTTGTCAGTGTCAATGTCCTCGGACTCCAGTTTGCCTGGATTTTCACCTATCCCAACAGTGGGGTAACCTCTGGAGAATTGCATCTCCCGGCAGGAAAAGAGGTGGAACTGACGATTAGCGCCAGTGATGTCATCCATTCCCTGTGGATTCCGGAATTTCGACTCAAACAAGACGCCATCCCCGGACGAGAAAGCGAGTTGCGCTTCGTTCCCCGAGAAAGTCGGTGAATACTCCGTGGTTTGCGCCGAACTCTGTGGGTCCTATCATGGCGGGATGAAAACCCGGGTGATTGTACAGTCGGAAGAAGATTTCCAAGCTTGGTTACAGAGTCAGATTGTGGCGCAATCCGAGGGACTTGAAACTGTGGCATTGAATCCGGCAGACTTATCGGAAACGGACTATCTGCAACCTTTGGCCGCTGAGATGGGGATTGATGGAGAGACCCTCAATCAACTCCATGCCGAACACCATCTGGGCGATCGGGCGATTTAAACGGGTGATTTCTTGGAACCTATCACCCTGGATCTTCCTGAATCAGTGAAGACAGACGCATCAGTAATAACAATTGATTTATGGCACAAGTAACTGAACCCGAAACCGATAACCTCGGGGAAACCCTGGCTGCTGAAGCCGGTGGACAGACCCCTTGGCGAGAATACTTTAGCTTTAGTACGGACCATAAGGTGATCGGGATTCAATACCTGGTCTGCACCTTCATTTTCTATCTGATTGGCGGTGCATTAGCCACTGCTGTTCGGACGGAACTGGCAACTCCCGACTCGGATTTTGTCAGTCGCGAACTCTATAACGGTCTGTTTACGATCCATGCCACGGTCATGATTTTTCTGTGGATCGTGCCTGCGGGGACCGGGGCCTTTGGCAACTACCTGATTCCCCTGATGATTGGGGCGCGGGATATGGCGTTTCCCCCGGTTGAATGCGATCGCCTTTTGGCTGATCCCCCCGGGCGGAATCCTGCTATTATCTAGCTTCTTCGTCGGTGCTGCCAGTGCCGGTTGGACTTCCTATCCCCCGTTAAGTACCACCGGGGAAAAAGCAGGCGAATTTATCTGGATTTTGAGCGTTCTAATCCTGGGAACCTCCTCCATTTTGGGTGGGATCAACTTTTTGACCACCATCCTGAAAATGCGGATGCCCGGAATGGGATTAAATGATATGCCCTTGTTCTGCTGGGCAATGCTGGCAGCTTCGGCCTTGATTTTAATCTCGACTCCTGTCTTAGCGGGGGCGTTAATTCTTCTGGCTTTTGACTTAATTGCCGGAACTACCTTTTTCAATCCAATGGGCGGTGGGGACCCGGTGGTTTACCAGCATATGTTCTGGTTCTATTCCCATCCGGCGGTTTATATCATGATTCTGCCGATTTTTGGGATGATTTCTGATATTTTGCCGGTGCACGCCCGCAAGCCGATTTTTGGTTATCAGGCGATCGCCTATTCCAGTATGGCGATTAGCTTTCTGGGCTTAATTGTCTGGGCGCACCATATGTTCACCAGTGGTACTCCCGGCTGGTTACGGATGTTCTTCATGGTGGCAACCATGATTATTGCCGTTCCCACAGGCATTAAAGTGTTTAGCTGGTTAGCCACAGTTTGGGGGGGCAAAATTCGCCTCAACAGCGCCATGCTGTTCGGGTTGGGTTTCGTCTCCATGTTCGTGATTGGCGGCCTCAGTGGGATTATGATCGCCTCGGTCCCCTTTGATATTCACGTTCACGATACCTATTTCATTGTCGCCCACTTGCATTATGTGCTGTTTGGCGGCAGCGTCTTCGGTCTGTATGCCGGGATTTATCACTGGTTCCCGAAGATGACGGGACGGATGATGAACGAATTCCTGGGCAAATTGCACTTTGTCCTGACGTTCATTGGGCTTTAACCTCTGCTTCCTGCCGATGCATTATCTGGGACTGCAAGGGATGCCTCGCCGGGTGGCGGAGTATGACCCCAAATTTGCCACGGTCAATTTAATTTGTACGGTGGGGTCTTATATCCTGGCGGTTTCTACCTTCCCGTTGATTATCAATGCGGTGTGGAGTTGGATTGGGGGTGCGAAAGCATCGGGCAATCCCTGGGATGCGTTAACGATGGAGTGGCAGACGGCTTCCCCTCCGCCGGTGGAGAATTTTATTGGGGAACCTGTGCGCTTGACTGGGCCTTATGATTACGGTATGGGCGATCGCAACCCGAACGTCCAAATGCCTGAGTCCCAAGCGAATACTCCCATGTTATCCGGGGGACCGACGGTTTCCTAAACCGCGCAACTGCGTTTTTTGGGTCGGGTCAAACCCGACCCCAGTCATCCCAGACTCAATTCGTAAACTCTACAACAGGCGATCGCTTATGCAAGGGACAATTGATACAAGCAAGGCGGCTATACAAGCTGAACATGGGGCGGGAACTCACGGGGGTCATCATGGTGACCATCCGGATCATCGAATTTTTGGCATCATCATGTTTCTGGTGGCGGAGTCGATGATTTTCCTGGGATTATTCGCCGCTTATCTCACGTTTCGCTCGGTGACTCCGGACTGGCCCCCGGAAGGGACTCCAGAAATGGAACTTTTGCTGCCCGGGGTGAATACAATTATCCTGATTTCCAGCAGTTTTGTGATGAATCGCGGCAATGCGGCGATTAAGAAGAATGATGTCAAGGGTCTGAGATTTTGGTTCGGGCTAACGGCAATCATGGGGGCGGTGTTCCTCGTGGGCCAGTTGTATGAATATTTTCATACCGGCTTTGGTTTGGCGGATAATATCTTTACCAGCACCTTTTATGTGCTAACTGGGTTTCACGGATTGCACGTCACCTTTGGTTTGCTGTTAATTTTGGCAGTCTTATGGCAATCTTTGAAGGCTGGTCATTATTCTAGTGAGAGTCACTTTGGGCCAGAAGCAGCAGAATTATACTGGCACTTTGTTGATGTGGTCTGGATTGTGCTGTTTACAATTCTGTATTTGTTCTAATCGGGATTTTGTATCATGTTTGGTGGATTATCCGGAGTGACCTAACCCCCCAACCCCCTTCCCTAAGAGGGAAGGGGGAGAAGAGGGAGAATGAGGAAGAAGAGGAAGAAATGATTTTTTAGGTTAATCCACCGGACTTGATATTATGCCTCCTTGGGGAGGTGACTTCCATTTTTGATGAGATTTGCCCCCATTTGGGGGTTTTTTTTGTGCGATCGCCGGTTCACCGTCGGGAGCACCCCTGATCATGCGGGTCACCAGGAGTCGAGTCCTGGGTGGGACAGGCATCATCAGGGCGATCGCTTCGGTTTCTCCCCGGTTTATGGGGATTTTAGAGCAACGGTTTTCAACTAACGCGGTCAATTTCTAGGCAACCCAAGGGGATAGAAGAGGCTTACAATTTGTTAGAATACTTAGTGAATTTCACTGGCTACTTTTCGGAGGGTGTCCTTAAATTGTTCGCTCTCAATCAGCTTGGTAATTTCCAGGGCAGCCGTTTGGATTTGCTGAACGTGCTTGAGTTTTTTCTCATCAGACCAGCTATTGCTATAACATTCCAGTAAATCAGCAGATAATAAGATCGTCGTTAAGGGCGTTCTGAGTTCGTGGGAAATCAGGGTCATAAAGTATGACTTGAGTGCAACTAGATTTTCTGGGTGATTCACTTGAGTAATGCCAGATTGAGTGCTGTGCATGGCGATTTATTGAGTTTAAGATTGTTAAGGGAGTTTCCTGTTTAACAGGACTCAGAGATGAAACGGCATTGATCAGGATCCGAGGGGTGGCTGGCGATCGCCTAGGTCCTTTTGTCTAGACTGGCTTCGATCTCAATGGGACAATTCCCTCCGGTTCCAATGTAACCCAGGTTACATTGAGGGTTCCGCACCTCCTGATTTGTACCCCCGGGATCCCCAACCCCCCCCAGAATTCCCAACCCTGAACCTCGGGTGTTTTTCTGAGTTAACCCATATATTAAGCGATCTACCTCAGTAGAGCTAGAAGTAATCCCGTCTATTTTTCAACAATCGCAGCTTCTGCCTGCTGATCCCCTCATTCGCGAGAAAAACAGCACAAATGGGGGTTTAGTGCCATGATTGCACCTGTTCAATCCGGGTCGGGTAAAGTCCCACGGTTCGCCAATCCTGATCCCGTCAACCGATCGCGGCTATTCTCATCAGGCGGCGAACACCGCAACCCATTTCCTATTCTTCGATAATTTCCACCAAGTCTTCTATCAGAACATCAAAAGTTCGGGCTAATTTGTGGAGGGCGGTAAAATCAACGGTGGCGATCGCCGGACGCCTTGCATAGCTTCTGACGGTACTGTACACAATACCGGAGCGATCGGCGACTTCTTTGAGGGTCCACCCCTTCTCCTCCGCTAATTCCCGAATTTTTAACCTAACTAAACCCATACTTGACAAGTGATGCGCTTGCATCGTATCATGGTTTGATATGAGAAAACGATCGCCCCCCGGCCTGGAAAACTAACGGGCGATCGCTTCTAAAACAAGACTGGACAGGAGAACTAGGTTCAAGCCATTGGCTACTAAACCGAGGCCCTATCCAAACCAGTCAAACTCGACGAGAGCCCTTGTCTATCTCAGACAGGAATTATCCATCTAAGTTAGGGGCCATCTATCGAGAGGCCATCTATCGAGCATCCATCTATCGATGGGACCATCTTTCGAGGTTATCCATCTATCGAGCATCCCTCTATCTAGCCTATCCATCATGATATCAAACTACCAGCCCTCTTCGCCAGTTATCCGCCAATCTAAAATTAACCACACCTCGGACATCCTCCATCCCCTGGCGCGATTTGTCACAGAAGAAACCGTGGCCCTAATGTTCGGCATCTCAGAAGTCGATATCTATCGGATTGATTGTATGCGCCATGTTGTCTATGTGCATGGCAAAGGCGTGAGTCGGTTTGTGAGTTATGCCGACTTCCCGCCAATTTTGGGAGTGGCATCTCCAACCCTCCCGGATTTAGCGCGGTGGCATCAACGCTGGCACAAGGGGTGGAGGAGTCATTATGCACCAGAGTTTTGGACACAATTTTATCAGATTCAACTCCAAAAATCCCAGCGATTAGAACAGTTACAGGCTTGGGGATTGTTGATTCGTGCGCTGAAATCGGGACTATCCGAGACTGCATTAGTCGAATTGCGACAGGCATATAAACTGAAAAAATAGGGGGTGTTTTAGAGAGGCGATCGCCTTAAAAACAGCCGCTTGCGAAAATGTCCACTTCCTCAACTCAATCCCGATTCAAACCCTTATCTTAGAATTCCAGGCATAGTGAGGGTTTACTCATGAATCGACCGGCTTCTGGAATTCAAATGTATTTACAACGGATGGAAGGGTTGAAAGTTGGTAGGACTTATACCCTACTCCCACCGGATAGCTTTAAATCAGTATGGGAACAGGCGATCGGCCAACCCACCTATCAGGATTGGACCAATCTTTTAGCATGGGAAGCGCAAGCACTTACGACGGGACAGGGTTCTAATCGGTTGTCGGTTTTATTAGGGGATTCGATTTCCATGTGGTTTCCCCCCGAACTCATGCCACCGGGAAGACTGTGGCTCAATCAAGGAATTTCCGGGGATAATACCAGCGGAATTTTAAAGCGATTGTGGACATTTTCCGAGACCAAACCTCATACCATTTATATCCTAGCAGGCATTAACGATTTGCGTCAGGGTAGACCGGATGCCAGTATTGCAGATAATATTTATTATACAGTCCGGGAACTGCAACTGATTCACCCCCCAGCTAAAGTGGTGGTGCAATCGATTTTACCCACCCGACTGGCGGCACTTCCGAATACCAGAATTCGTAAAATTAATCTCGAACTCGCGGCAATATCCCGATCCGAAGGCGCAATCTATTTTGACCTCAATTCCGGCTTTACCAACGACGAAGATATGTTACGCCGCGAGTTAACCACCGACGGAATCCATTTGAGCCAAGCGGGATATCAACTCTGGCAAAAAGCCCTGCATCAGATGACATCTCGCTTAGACTTGAATCGGGATAACCGATATCAGCAGTGGTTGCAAAGGTATCCCAGTTTTACCCTAGATGGCAAAACTTATACTTGGGTTTCTTATCAAACTGAATCGGGAGATAGTTTACCTCAATTGTCCCAGAAAGCCTTTGGATTTGATAGCTTTGAATACTGGGATTTAATTGCTTTGAAAAACAATCTGGGGTTTGAGGAAAAATTAGGCAGCCGAACGATTTTGATTCCTCAAACTGGGGGAAAATAATACGATAGCGGTTCCCCAATTTATGAGGTAAAGATGCGATAAGGAGTGCGAGCATCTTGCTCGCTATTGTCTCAAGCGAGCAAGATGCTCGCACTCCTTAATAACTGATTTCCTCGTGACGTGGCTCTGCCGCGTCATGCTCTTAAGGAGGCTCTGCCTCCAGTCCCCAATCTTCCCTCGTGATGTACCACAGAGGACGAGGTATAGGCGGCAGAGCCGCGAAGAGTGCGTGACGCGGCAGAGCCACGTCACGAGGAATTTGTTGCAGTTTGGCTAAGATTGGGGTTGCCGTCTATCAGCCAAATAAAGATGTGTGTATCTAATAATAAATTCATCACATATACTCAGCAAAATCATTGAGGGGTGCATCAAAGTCTTCGGCAATCTTTATTTTGCCCCCCATACAACCAAATAAATTTTTACGGCTAATTTTTTTCTCTCCAAATAGTTCCGGCTGTTGTTGCCAACGGGTAACTAAGTAGGAGACGAGTTGCAACTGCTCTTTGGGATCGAGTTGGGTGACTTCTGCTAAGACTTTTTCTAGGAGGGGACTCATCATTGACCTCAACCTTGAGATTTCTTTGATTGTACTACTTTGGGAGGGGAAAGGGGGAAAAAGTCTGGTAAAAGAAACCGGGTTTTTAGCAGCATCTGGTGTTTCTTCACCAAAATTTAAGAAAGAAACCCGGTTTCACCCGTCGCGGGGATGGGGTAAGATGGGGGTACTATCCTGAAATGCACTATGCGAAATACGGAAACTGAACTCTTAGCTATCCTTCGCAATCTCCCCCAACCCGCCCTGGAAGAAGCCAAAATATTCTTAGACTTTTTAGCTTGGCGGTATCAAAACCCCTCGCCCAAAGGAGCAAACCTAATCGCCAGTCTGCGGGGACAAGCCACAGGGGACATTACTACTGATAAGGTTTTAAATTTAACGCGGGGTGAGGAATGACGGATTTCCTCGTGGATAGCAAGGTGATTCTGGATGTATTAACCTAAAATCCCCATTTGTTTGAGGGGTCAGCAGCGTAACTGGCCGATTGTGCTGAAACTGGAAATAAAATATGGTTTTCTTACCAGAAGACTCCATTATTAACCCATCAAAGCTAACTCACTATTTACTCGTCCAACTTCCTAAAGATGATAAATCCAAGTTCTTAGCACAGGCAGGATATACAGTAGAGAACTGGCAACAACTAGAACAAGATTTAAGAACCCAAGTCCTCACTCAACCTGCTGAACCCATTGAAACCACTCCTTATGGTCAAAAATATATGATTCGTGCAACCTTGCGAGGTCAAAATGGCATTAAACTGAAAATATTAACAATATGGATGGTCAATAATAATGAAACACGATTTGTAACCCTAGTCCCCGACAAAGGAGAAAATCAATGAAACCTCAATATCCTCTATTTTCCCAAGTTGCCCTCACGGGAGACTTGCCCCAATATCACCTCAAACGGGGTGATATTGCCACGATTGTTGAACATTATCATCACCCAGAGTCCCCAGAAGATGGGTATAGTTTAGAAGGATTTGATGTTCCTCAAATTACCATTGAAGTGACGGCATCACAGATTATGCCCCTGAGTGACTATTTGAGAGAGGAAGCAATTTTAAGTAAATTTCGCAACCTGTCAGAACCTCAACAAAAACAACTAGAAGAATACCTGGATTTTCTGTTGCAAAAAGACCAAAGGACTCCGGTGAATTAAGAATTTGAGGTTTTAGGGTCTGTGGGTGGGAAAAGAAACCGGGTTTCTAACTGTCTCTCTGTGGAGACCCGAAGATTTCTCAAAGAAACCCGGTTTCTCGGAGTCGGGGGGTGGGGTATAATCGAGTTGGGGTTGTGTGGCTGTTGGGTGGCGCGAGGCTTCACCGCACTGACAACACCTAACCAAGACTCATGGAGGCGGAACAATGTCGATTTGGCGTGAGAGATGGCAACACTTATGGCAGAGGCTCAACACCCTTTTATTCCCCTCCCAGCCTCCCAGAACCTCCAACCCGACCGTTGAGGCGATATCCCCTGAATGATATTTAGCGATTTGGTTAGAAATCCTGAAAGCCAAAAAAAGGGGATTAAGCGGGAAAGCCGTTTATCCCATTTTCCAAAAATACCAAGACCAACTCGACCTCGATTTTGCCGAAACCATCAGCCAATGGTTTCACTCCCAACTCGACCCCAATGAATATTAGGAAAAATAAAGTCCTAGCCCGAAATCCTTAATAATTTTGCCATTGATATTCAGCAATTCCCATTAGGCAGTCGAGCCAATAATCTGGAAATTGCCATTGTTGCCTACCAAGCGGCCTTAGAAGTCTATACCCGCACCGCCTTTCCCGAAGATTGGGCAATGACTCAAAATAACTTGGCGGTTGCCTACTATAACCGCATCCGGGGAGAGCGAGCCGACAATATCGAGGAGGCGATTCGCTGCTTTCAAGCTGCCTTAGAAGTCCGCACCCGCACCGCCTTTCCCGAAGATTGGGCAATGACTCAAAATAACTTGGGAGAATGCCTACTCGGACCGCATCCGGGGAGAGCGAGCCGATAATATCGAGGAGGCGATTTGCTGCTTCCAAGCCGCCTTAGAAGTCTATAACCGCACCGCCTTTCCCGAAGATTGGGCAATGACTCAAAATAACTTGGCGGTCGCCTACACAGACCGCATCCGGGGAGAGCGAGCCGACAATATCGAGGAGGCGATTCGCTGCTACCAAGCCGCCTTAGAAGTCTGCACCCGCACCGCCTTTCCCGAAGATTGGGCAATGACTCAAAATAACTTGGCGAATGCCTACCATAACCGCATCCGGGGAGAGCGAGCCGACAATATCGAGGAGGCGATTCGTCTGCTTCCAAGCGCCTTAGAAGTCTACACCCGCACCGCCTTTCCCGAATATTGGGCAATGACTCAAAATAACTTGGCGATTGCCTACCGCGACCCGCATCCGGGGAGAGCGAGCCGACAATATCGAGGAGGCGATTCGCTGCTACCAAGCCGCCTTAGAAGTCCGCACCCGCACCGCCTTTCCCGAAGATTGGGCAACGACTCAAAATAACTTGGGGAATGCCTACAGTAACCGCATCCGGGGAGAGCGAGCCGACAATATCGAGCAGGCGATTCGCTGCTACGAAGCTGCCTTAGAAGTCCGCACCCGCACCGCCTTTCCCGAATATTGGGCAACGACTCAAAATAACTTGGGAGATGCCTACTATAGACCGCATCCGGGGAGAGCGAGCCGACAATATCGAGGAGGCGATTCGCTACTTCCAAGCTGCCTTAGAAGTCCGCACCCCCTCCTCCTTCCCCCTAGACTGCCTCGACACCGGACGCAACCTCGGCAACCTCGGCTACGACCTCCAAAACTGGGAAATCGCCATCGAAGGCTACGACAACGCCATCCGCGCCGTGGAACAAAGCCGCAACTGGGCCACCTCCCCCGACAGCAAACGTCAAATCCTGGAAGATGCCCTGCCCATCTATGGCAAAATGATACAAGCCTGCATCCACCTGGAACGCTACGACCAAGCCCTGCTGACTGTGGAGCGCAGTAAGTCCCGCACCCTGATGGAAATGCTCACCAGCGCCGACCTGGTTCCGAAAAACGCCACCCCCGAACAACAGGAACAATACCGCCAACTCAACCGGGAAATCGCCGCCCTGCAACAATCTTTCGCAGCACCGGAGAGCGCCGCAGACGGGGAGACGGGGACAGGGGGAACGGGGGAAACCCGGGGAAACCGGGAGATAGCCAGACCCTCCGAGTCACCGGGAACCGCTCTCCTGCAAAGCCTGCTGCAACAACGGGACAGCCTGCTGGCGCAAATCAATGACCCGGACTTCAACGCCTTCCAGAATGTGCGCGCCCAACTGCCGGACTTTCGCCAACTCCTCACTCCGGAAACCGCTCTCATCGAATGGTATCTGCCCCAAGACCCCGCCCTGGGAGCCTGGGCCTTCACCGTCACCCTGGACCAGGACCGCCCCCAGATTCACCCCTACAGCTACAGCGCCGACGATCGCCACAGCCTCGACCAATTCAACCAAACCTACTTCGCCGACTACCGCCAACCCAGTTGGTATAAAGCCCTAGACGGACGCCTGGATGACCTCGCCGAACATCTCCACCTGTCCGATATCATCGCCGCCCTCCCGGATACCTGCCAAAGGCTGATTCTGATTCCCCATCTCTACCTGCACCTGTTCCCCCTCCACGCCTTATCCGTTGAGCTCAACGCCCCCGCTACCCCGTTACTGGAGCGCTTTAGCCAAGGGGTCAGCTACGCCCCCAGTTGCCAAATTCTGGACTACATCCACCACCGCCCCCAACCCGCCACGGAACCCCAATTCTTCGCGGTGCAGAACCCCACGGAAGACCTCAGCTATGCCCAAATGGAGGTGGAGTTCATCCGCCCCTACTTCGACCCCAACTGCTATATCCTACCCAGCAAGCGGCGACGAAATCCGCCCTCAATCGCCCAGAAACTCTGGAGAAACTGCGCCAGAGTCATTTCATTCATTTTGCCTGTCACGGGGGATTTGATAGCGAAAATCCCCTGAATTCCGCTGTGATTTTGGCGGGGGATGCACCCCTGGAATCGGCCTCCCGGGAGCGGGAACGCCAGACTCTCACTCTCCGGGATGGTCGCCGCTTCGACACGGCACAGCAAGGCTTAACCCTAGGGGAAATTTATCGCAATCTGGAAATTCCCGCCTGTCGTCTGGTGATGCTTTCGGCTTGTGAAACGGGACTCATCGGGAGTTTGTTGACCGATGAATATATTGGGTTAGCCAGTGGGTTTTTGTATGCGGGAACTCCTGCGGTGGTGAGTAGTTTATGGTGTGTGGATGATTTTGCCACCGCTTGTTTGGCGATTCGTTTCTATTATGAATTGCGCCAAGATGAGCGGGTGGTGATGGCGTTACATCGGGCGCAAAATTGGCTGAGACGGGTTTCGGTTGAGGGGTTTTTGGAGTGGTGTGGTCAGGGTTTGAAGATGACGGAGGAGGAGTGTGAGATGATTGATTTTAAGTTGATGGATTATGATGAGAGTTGTCCGTTTGGCGATCGGCGTTATTGGTCGGCTTTTGTGGCGATCGGTTTGTAGTGGACAATGCTTGGACCTCTCCCCAGCCCTCTCCCAGAGGGAGAGGGAGCAAGAGAGGGAGGCAGTATTTGGAGGTTTGGGGAAGCGATCGCCCCATTAGTTAAAGGGGCAATGACTCATTCCCCGAACAAACAGAGTCAGGACCAACAATTCTGAATTCCACTATGGCTGAAATAACCGCCAATCTTGAGGATCGTATGTATAGACTTTATATACCCGCGCAACTAAAGCAGTAGCAGCGTGTCTGGCATCGTGAATTCGACGGGCTGTAAGATTTTGAGAATCGGCAATTTCTAGCATTTTCATGCTGGCTTGAAAGTTGGTTTCTAAAACTAAAATTTGAGAAGGTTTCTCAACCAAAAGACGAACTGCTTCACTGGCGATTTTGGGGGGGTGGGGAGGTTGAGAGCCAGTCCAAGTTAAAGCTGCATAAACTTCACTTAATACTCCAACGGAAGTACAAGCGAGCAGGGTTCCGCATCGAGCAGCTTCAACGATAGGACGAGCTTCGGAATGACGCAGATCTTGACTGAGTAAAGCCCCAATAAAAATTCCCGCATCCAAAAAGACTAAATCGGGGTTACTCATGGTAAATCGCGTCTTTCCACCCTTGGGGGACATACCCATCCAGTTTCGGTAAAGGTGGGAGTTCTAAACTGGCTTTAATTCTCACCACTTCATTGGTAGAAACTTGCACAATTAAAGTTTCTTTTTGTCTTAATAACTTCAAAAAATCCTCAATAGAAAGGTTTTTGATAGTTTCGAGTGTGATTTGGGGTGTGGACTCCATTTAACTAGCCTCATTTGAGTGGCGGGATAACTGGGGTTTGTATGAGTATAGCATGGGTTGTCAAGCTTGCTCGTGACTGGGGATTCTGCCGCGTCACGCACTCTTGGCGGCTCTGCCGCCTGTATGGAGACTGTCTAAGTTTATAGAACCTGTTGGCGGCGACTCCTGTATCGGGACTGGAGGCAGAGCCTCCATAAGCCCGTGACGCGGCAGAGCCACGTCACCAGGAATACTGCTCAGAAACGTAGTGGGTTTGTTATAATTGGGTAAGACAGCAACGATGCTGCTAGAAACTCGGTGTGTTTATTTGAGGAGAGTATCCCATGAGCGATCGCATTCCGTCGGAGTTCTTACAAATTATTGAAGATTTCCTCACTTTGCTAGAACAAGCCAAAACCCACCGTCCAAACTATCCCCAACTCTGGGAAAATCTCCCCACTTTAGAAACCCAATTGACTGCCGCCGAAGATAAAACCTTGAAACTGGCTAAAATTATTAAAACCTGGTGTAAAGAGTCTCAGATTACCTTCAACCCCGAAGAGTTGGCAACCATTCGCGCTAACATGATTCAAAAAGGGGATAAAATCCCGAAGCCAGCGGAGGGAGAACGACCGGAAAGGGTCTATAATAAAGCCTTTCTGGTGGAACAGGTGAAACAGGCAAACCCTGACCCTGCTTAATCTTTTCCTCATCTTCAAGCGAGTGATTCATGAGCCAAACAATTGCCTCAATTTATGCCCCGAGTTTATATTGGTTTGCCTATCAATATCATCGAGGTTTGGTGACTTCCTCTGATGGGACTACCGCCAAAAATTTAAAGGGTATCAATCCCCAATGGGTGCGAAACAAATATGACAGAATTCTGAAAAACTTTAAGGTTGAGTTAGAGTTAGAAATTCGTCAAGATGAACCCGCCCAAGATTTTGATTTGCTCATGGGTCCGGATGATGAAAGAGCCATCGAAGTTTTTACCACTCCCCAGGATTTAGAAGGGTTTATTTATCCCCAATCTCTCCATGATAGTTATGCCCTAAATCTGAATATTTATCAACCTGAAAGTCAAGGAAAAAAGGAATATCAACTAGAAGATTTAGCTGAATTTAACCCCAAAAATTGCTTTAAGCCTGAACCGGAATCCGCCTCAAATTTAGGTCAAACTTTGCTGTTGAGTGGCTATTTAAACACAACTCCCCCAGAGGATATCCGAGATTTGGAACCTTTAGCTAAACAATGCTGGGTTGAGTTTTTTCACCTGAAAAATGGGCAAGCCTTACCGCCTCTTTATCGCGCTTATAACCTGTTGGGGGGATATCTCTACGAATATGGCAGTCCGAAGGCTGATTTAGTCAAAAATCCTTATGGTCATTTATTGATTTGGTTTTTATTTGAAGAATATCCGACTTTAACGCTGCAAAAGTGTTATTGGGAATTGCCGGAGTTATTCCTGTATTATCACAAAATTTCTAAGAGTTTTCAAGAGAGTCGGATTTATTATGATTGTGCCGATCGCCTAATCACAAACCATGAAACCGAATTCAATCCGGTGAGTCAAACCTATCTCAATCTTAAGAAAACATCCCCCCTCTCGGCCACGGAACTCCAGATTTTGAAAACCCATTTAAAAAATCTGATCAAGACTTCCCTAACCTATACGAAACAACTGCGAAATCTGGAATATGCGCGCAATACTATCGCCATTAATAGTAAGAACTATCAAAGCAGTTTAGAACGGATGGAACAACAGGCGCAAAGAGGGATGGAAGGGTTGAGGTTGTTTCACGACAAAGAAGCGATCGCCTTTCAAGAACAAATCGGCGCTGATTTAAACTACTTTTATCCCGGGTCAAACCTGCTGAATCAAGGGATTGCCACGATTCGCGGTTTAGTGGAAATTGACCAAGCGGAACGCGATCGCCACCTAGAACAGCAAATCCAAACCGTTGGGACGGCGATCGCCTTCGGTGCCATTGTCGCCTCCACCTCCCCCTTACTTTTTGAACAATCCATGACATTTCCCTGGCAAGAACATGGCGATCGCATCCATCCCTTCATCCTTGCCGTATTACTCAGCATCGCCGCTGCTGTTCTTTAGCTTCGGTAGTCGCGGGATTAATCCGGTGGAGGGGGAATCGGCAATAGTAGAGTTTTGCGTACTCTGATGAGCATGATCTGTCGGGATAGTGATGATACATTAGGATCATATTTGCTCGATCAGCCAGAGTGCGACCTATCCCCAACCCCCTTCCCTGCAAGGGAATGGGGGAGAAGAGCGAGAGAAATGCTCGCACTTTTTCGGTTGTTTTCCACGACTTGTATTAAAACATATCCGCCATCCAGGGATGTGGTCCCGAAAAGAGTTGGGTTGCTACAGATAAAGCACTAGGATTCCCTTGAAGATGACCGCTTAAATGGAGTTGATGGGGGGTAAAAAAGCCGGTATAAAGAGGCGCTAATCCCCGCACATCTAAGTGTAAGTCTCCCCGTCCTCCGGGAGTTACTTCTCCTCTGCCGTGGGATACGGTAAGGATGAATTTTCCATTATTTTCAGACAAGATATTATCCTGTACTTCTAAATGCAATTCGGCTTCGATGCCGCTGGGATAACCCCGTTGTTGCAGGGATAAAGGGACATCGACGATGCGTAACATCCAGTGAGAGAATTCAGTAATTTGTCCGGTTTGTTCTGGCAGGGTTAACAAAAATGGGTCAATGGGAGAACTTCGCCAAATGACGTTGGCAAATTGTGAGCGAAAATCGGCGATGAAGGTCCAGAGGCGACGGATGGCAGCAGGGGTTAAGGCAACCCAATCGGCGATCGCAAGGGTTTGGGAGTTCCCTTCTCGGCGTTGACTATAGATAATATACCCTTGCCAGTCATCGGGTTCGCCGATTAAGTCGGCATAGAGGGTTTCTTCGGGGGTGGGTTTAAAGATGTTTTCCCAGATTCCGGGGTGGCGATCGAGATTGCCATTACAGGTAACTGCCTGTTGCTGATAAAGTGCTGCGATCGTTTCGGATAAGACTGGTTCGACGGGGTGCATTGTCAGGGTGCGATCGCGCATCCGAATGCTTTGATGGGGAGTTGCCACTTACACAGACTTCCCGCCTGTTCATAGCCTACTTTTCGATAAAGAACCTGCGTCGCTGGATAGAGAACTGACAACGGAATGTGATTATTATAAATCTCTTGGAGGGTATGTCTGAGCAGTTCGTCTGCCACCCCAGTCCCGCGATGTTCGGGAGCAACTCCGACGGCAGCAATTCCCGCCATTGTAACGGGATTTCCACCCCACCATTGTGCCATCGGATACAGTCCTAATCCGCCAATGATTTGGTTGTCTTGCCAAATTGCTCGGTAGTTTTTGATACCAATGCGATCGCGAAACAGTTCCCACCCCGTAAAATTAAAGCTATGGCAAAGCATTAATCCGAGGTTTTCTGCCTCTTTTCCATTGGAAAGGGGTCCAAATTTACGCTGATGTTTCATTATAACTTTCGATTATAGATCACTTCAAATCAGTGATTCCATTATTGTCCGGATTCCAGCTAAAACCTCAACTGAGAATAAATCAAGAGGGGATTAAGTAGGGTTTACCGAACTCTCTGGCTGTTTGAATTTTTATTTGCAAGAAATAATATTAATAAAACCTAAATAGAATCAAGATAAAGGATTGCAGGACTAGCGTAAACTTCCGGTAATCTCCCGGCAGTGGCCCCTCCAAATCCTCAAGTTGAAATTTTAGCGGATCTCTTAGGGATTTCCAGAAAATAAATTCTGCAACGCCGTGATAAAATAAGCATTAACCCCGTGACTGAGGAGAACGCAGATGGAATTAACGGATTCGGTGAAAACTTTATTAATTGAGACATCAAAGCAATTGAAAGGAGCCGCGAAACGTCGTTTTATGGCTCTGACGGTTAAGGAATTGGGGTTTGGGGGTCAGAGTCGAGCTAACAAAGAACTGGGATGGGATAGGGATACAGTAAGGAAAGGAGTGCGGGAACTAGAGACCGGCATAACTTGTGTAGATAATTATAAAGCACGAGGTCGCAAAAAAGCTGAAAAACATTTGCCGGAACTCTTAGCAGATATTCAATCGATAGTAGATAGTCAGAGTCAAACGGACCCGACATTTAAAAGTAGCCGTTTATATACCCGATTGAGCGCCGAACAAGTAAGAAAGCAACTGATTATCCAAAAAAACTATACGGAAGAAGAGTTGCCCACGACAGAAACCATACGACGAAAACTTAACCACTTAGGTTATTACCCGCAAAAAGTGAAAAAAAGTCAACCTCAAAAAAAAATTCCCGAAACCGATGAAATTTTTGAGCAGATGGAAGTGATTAATCAAGAAGCTTCACTCTCTCCTACAACCTTAGAAATATCAATGGACGGCAAAGCAGTCGTTAACATTGGGCCTTTTTCCCGAAAGGAAAAACTCGCGTCCCAACATCCGCTTGCGATCATGATTTTAATTCAAATGAGTAAAGTCATACCTTATGGGATTCTTTTACCTCAGTCAGACGACTTATTTTTATATTTTATAGAATCCAAGGTGACTAGCGATTGCATTGTTGATATTTTAGAAGATTGGTGGCAAGAGTTTGGCTCAATGTTTGGGGAGTGTAAGACCCTGCTAATCAAACAAGATAATGGGCCAGAGAATCATTCACGAAGAACTCAATTTATGAACCGCATTGTCAAGTTTGTTGAAACTTATAAAATCAACGTGCGTCTGGCATACTATCCGCCATATCACAGTAAATATAATCCAATTGAGCGGACTTGGGCTGTTTTAGAAAATCATTGGAATGGTACTATTCTTGAGGATATTCAAACGGCTTTACAGTGGGCAAAAACCATGACTTGGAAAGGCGATAATCCCGTAGTAAAGCTCGTGAATAGGACCTATCAAACAGGAGTCAAGCTAACTTGTAAAGCGATGAAAGAGCTGGAAACCAAGCTCACTCGTTTTATAAACCTAGAGCCAGAAAATCAGTACAACTTGGGTAAATGGTTTGTAGACATTTTCTATAATGCCCCGTAAACTTTGCAGATTTTATTTTGTGCAAATCCCTTACCTGTCAAAGCATTGAAATCTTAATGTGATTTGGAAAACTCCCACCTGAAAATTTTAACTCTCCTCTGGGCTCTTACGCAAAGATTGGTACGGTTAATACTACTACCCATCCCAGGAAGAGTCACGTTAAGTTTTGAGCGTAGGCAATAAACGCGGCAAAAATACTTGCTATGCGTAGTTTCTACGAAATAGCAATTGTTTCACCCTGAATGGCGCTTAAACCTCGTACAAATATTCGAGTTTAAGCCTCAAAATCTATCTAAAGATAGATGCGTTAATTGCTTGTTTACTGTTCATTACTGATTCAATTCAACTGCATTTACCAACCAGGAGAAAAATATGCGAATTGCTCAAGTTTCACCTTTAGCAGAACGAGTTCCACCACCGGGTTATGGGGGTATCGAATTAGTCGTCAGCCATTTGACGGATGAATTAGTCCGTCGGGGTCATGATGTCACCTTATTTGCCTCTGGAGATTCCCACACTTTAGCTAAATTGGAATCGGTGGTTCCGCGCGCTTTACGTCTGGACCCCTCGGTGAAAGAGCCTGCGGTGTATGATATGCTGCAACTCAACCGAATTTATGAAATGGCTTCTGAGTTTGATATTATCCACTTTCACAATGGATACTCGGCATTGCCTTTGGCGGAACTGATGAAAACCTCGGTGGTGCATACCCTGCATGGAAACTTTACGGCTGACAGCCGCAAATTGTATCAAAAGTATGGCAACCAGGGTTATATTAGCATCACCAACGCTCAAAGAGACGGTGGACCCGAACTGAATTATCTGGAGACAGTTTATAATGGCATTGATATCGAAGCCTATCCGTTTTTTCCTAAACCCCAGGATCCGCCCTATTTGGCATTTTTAGGCCGAATTTCCCCAGAGAAAGGGATTCATCATGCGATCGCGATCGCCAAAGCAACCGGCTGGCATTTGAAAATTGCCGGTAAAGTCGATCCCGTAGACCAAAAATTCTACGAAAATGAAATTAAGCCCCAAATCGATGGCACTCAAATTGAATATTTAGGCGAAACCAACCACCAACAAAAGGTTGATGTGATTGGCAATGCAGTAGCAACTCTATTCCCCATTACCTGGAGAGAACCCTTTGGCTTGGTGATGATTGAATCCATGTGTACCGGAACCCCACTCATTGCCATGAATCTGGGTTCTGTTCCTGAAGTGATTGCTCATGGTAAAACCGGCATTGTCTGCAACAGCATCGAAGAAATGATTGCTGCAATTCCCGCCGTCATGAAGCTCGATCGCCAAGCTTGTCGCGATCGCGTCGTTAGCCAGTTTAGCATTGCTACAATGGTTGATGGATACGAATCCGCCTACCGCCTTGCACTTTCAAAAACCATTCACCAAAATGGTCATATCAAGGATAAATTGACCGTCATCGCCTAAAACTTTTCCCATAAAACAGGAGGTGTATTTACATGAAAGTCAGCAGTCAATGTCCTTGTTGTAATGGCTCTTTATTACACCATATCCGCAAAGGCGGTTCTTACTGGTTTTGTTCAAACTGTTGGCAAGAAATGCCCAATAATTCATTGCCAGACAAACTTATAACCTCAGAATCTAAAAATAAGGTGACCTAATTTCTGACTAAATTCTCCGCTTAATTTCAATCTTGTTTTTCTAAACCCGAACCGAGGATGGAGCTTTTTGAAGCGCCATCCTTGGCTTTTAAAATGATTAAGCAGTCTTCAGGGCTTATCCAGAAAAACCAAAGAAAAACATCATTTTTCATCCTCACTTCTGACCCGAAATCCTTGGCGAATGGGTCGATTGTCTGGGGGTTGCACTTGAAAGGTGACCCGATCGCTCAAGTCTCCACTTTTAACTTCTAACGTCCATTCTCCCACCTCCATCGGCCAAAATAAAGCATGATTCGCCTCACTCTTCAGTTGTAGTTTCCCCGATGGACCGATTAACCACCATTCTATGGGAGTTTCCGGTGCAACGGCTAACTTAAACTGAATGCGCGGCGCAGACTCTCTCCCATCTAAGATAAAATAGTCGTCGTTTTCAGGAAAGGCAATTTTTAGCCGATCGCTCGACAATTGAGGTTGACTTTGCCTTGCTAACCAGCTATTATACTCCGCAGATAACTCAAATTCCGACCCTCGATTATACGAACTCAAATCTTCCGGAGCCAAATATTCCAAAACCACCGAGGGACAATCTGCTGTCGGTTTTAATCCCGTTATCGCACATATAGGATACTGAACCATATTTTCCGGAGTCGGCAAAGCAGCAGGTTCCCGGGTTTCATGGAGATGTAACATAATCCGATTCCACAAAGGGGCCGCACCTGTGACGCCTGATACTTTTCTCATGCGATCGCCACTAAAATTCCCCACCCAGGTTGCTACGGTATAATCCACCGTATATCCCACCGTCCAAGTATCCCGATAATCAGAAGAAGTTCCCGTTTTCACCGCTGCGGGGAAGGGTAAACTCAGGACCGACTCCACCCCAAACGCCTGCGATCGCGCATAGCGATCGCTCAACATATCCCCAATCAGCGCCCAATAGGAAGATTCAGGGATCTGATGTTCTGACGCAGGGAGGAGGAGGCGATCTTCTGCCATTACCGACAACGGAATCAAATCCCCATTGCGGGCGATCGCCACATAAGCCCGCGCCAACTCCCATAAACTCACTTCCCCACTCCCCAAGGCTAACCCTAACCCATAATAGTCCGGGGATTTCGTGAGATGATCAAACCCCAATTGATGCAACCGCCCCAAAAACCGCTCCACTCCCACCTGTTCCAACACCCGCACAGTCGGTACATTCAGGGAATTTGCCAAAGCCGATCGCACCCGCACTGGACCCAGAAATTTTTCACTATAATCCACCGGACTATACAATTGCGCTCCGGGAATAGCATAATGGGTGGGAACATCGGCTAAAATTTGATTCGGGGCGATCGCCCCAATTTCTAACGCAAACTCATACAAAAACGGTTTCAGCGCCGAACCCGGTTGCCGTAACGCCTGTACCCCATCATTCCGCCCCTGTTGCGCGTCGGCAAAGTAATTGGGAGACCCGACATAAGCCAATACTTCCCCAGTATAATTGTCAATCACTAACGCTGCTGCATGATTCACTTGATGCGCCGCCAGGGAACGAACCACCTCCTGCACCTGAGTTTGCACAAACTGCTGCAACGGACGATCCAGAGTCGTTTGCACCGTGGAAACCCCATCCGGCAAGCGTTCGGCGAGCCAAAACAAAAAGTGAGGGGCGGCGATAATCCCGCGATCGGGTAATAGCACTTGGATTTCTTCTTGTTCCGCCCGAGTCGCTTCTTCTGGGGTAATATAACCATCGGCAATCATGCGATCGAAAACATACCGCTGTCGCTTTTTCAGCGATCGCCAATTAGAATAGGGATTATAATAATTCGGTGCATTGGGAATTGCCGCGAGAATACTGGCATGAGCGAGGTTCAGTTCCGAAGCCGGTAGTCCAAAATAAGTCCGCGCCGCCGCTTCTACACCATAGATATTACCCCCCATCGGTAGCCGGTTAATATAAGCTTGGAGAATTTCATCCCGATTCATCCCCGCAAACAATCGCCACGATAGCCAAACTTCACCCAGTTTATGGGGCAATGTGCGAGGGGCGGGTTCCAGCATCCGTGCCAATTGCATTGTAATCGTGGAGGCACCGGAAACCAGCGATCGCGCTTGTACCGCTTCCAAAACTGCCCGGGCAATGGCTTGTAAATCGACTGCACCATGCTGATAATACCGCTTATCTTCTGCCGCAATAATTGCCTGGAGAAACGGTTCAGAAACCTGCTCAATCGCCACCACAGCCGTATGATCTTGGTCCCGGGTGAGTAGAGTGCCAGAGGGAGTCCATTGCGATCGCTAAAGGTTACCGCCTGTTCATTTTGGGCAATATCTTCAGCACGAATCGGCGCTAAATACGGCAACATCCGCACCATTGCCCCAAGCAACCCCAGCGCGAGTAAAATTTTCAGAGAACCCCGCAATTTGGGATGTCGCCTCAATCCCAATTGCTGAACGACTAAGCCGATTTCGGACATTTTGCTCATGATTTTATTCTCGGAAGAAGGCAACATGGAAAATCATCCCCCCACTGAGGAAATTTTCAAACCCCTTGGGCTTGTTTTCCGAGGCAGGAAGAGTCTGTATTTATTTTAGGACGTGGGTACAGGATTGGTGGGAAACCGGGTTGCTTTAGCAAATCTGTCGCCATCCACAACAAATCTAGGCGAGAAACCCGGTTTTTTGTCCTGCGCGAATCCGGTTGGTGAGGTTCTAGGGCTGATTTGAGATCGCGTTATCGGTCCAATGCTACCCCCCGAATGTCTTCAGAGGCTGAGTCGCAGTTGACGACTATTGTCTAGGGTCGAGGGTGATAAAATTGGCCTGAATGTAGGCCGCAGGACAAAGGAATTTGCTCGGCGATCGCCACCCCATCCAGATTGATTCACCCTAGAAGGGATTCCGTGAGGGATAATAAAGAAAAAATCATCAGCATTCATAATATGACTGATTCCATCGGAGATATTTTATTAGTAGACGATCGCCCGGATAACCTGCGCTTACTTTTAAATATTCTGAAAGACAAGGGTTATAAAGTCCGGTGCGTCACCAATGGGGCAATGGCCCTGAGAGTGTCCCTGCGACATCCGCCGGATTTGATTTTGCTGGATATCCAGATGCCTGAGATGAACGGTTATCAAGTCTGTGAACAACTTAAAGCCAAGGTAGAAACCCGAGAAATTCCGGTCATTTTTTTAAGCGTGATTGAAGAGACGACGGAAAAAGTTCATGCCTTTAACGTTGGGGGAGTGGACTATATCACTAAACCGTTTCAAGTCAAAGAGGTGGTGGCGCGGGTGGAAAACCAACTGCAAATTTTGCGCCTGCAAAATAAGCTGAAAGAACAAAATATTCGACTCGAACAGGAAATTCGCGATCGCAAAGCCATCGAACAGCAGTTACGGGAATTAAACCGGGAAATGAAACGGTCGAATCAGGAACTTGAACAGTTTGCTTATGTGGTTTCCCATGACTTACAAGCCCCTCTAGGAACCATTGCCAGCTTTGCCCAATTGTTACAAAACCGTTACCAAGATAAACTCGATGGCAAAGCCTTTCAGTTTATTGAGCGCATCATTACGGGTAGTCTGAGGATGCAACAGTTGATTGATGACTTATTGCAATATTCCCGAGTAGGAAGAATGGCACAAGTCTTTGAACCTGTCAACTGCGATCGGGTATTATCCCAGGCCCTGGCGAATCTCGAAACCCAAATCAAGGAAACTCAAGCCTTAATTACCCATGATCCATTACCGGCGATCGCGGGCAATAGCATGGGGTTATTGCAATTATTTCAAAACTTAATCAGTAACGCCCTGAAATACCGTCACCCCGATATTTCACCCCAGATCCATATTACGGTCTCTCTACAGGAGGATATGTGGATATTTTCGATTCAGGATAATGGAATAGGCATAGAAACCAAGCACCTAGAACGGATATTTCAAATTTTTCAGCGCCTCCATTCCGACAAAGACTACCCCGGAACAGGCATCGGACTCGCCATTTGTAAAAAAATTGTCGAATTGCATGGGGGAAAAATTTGGGTCGAATCTTGTCTCTTACAAGGTTCAACATTTTACTTTACCATACCGGCTCAAAAACCCGAAGATAATCCCTTAAAGGAAGAACCTAAATTATAACTGAACTTGATTTTTATACCGAGCCTTTGAATCCCCAATCTTATCCTGACCCCAACT
Organism: uncultured cyanobacterium; assembly: GCA_963821735.1. Taxonomy (GTDB): domain Bacteria; phylum Cyanobacteriota; class Cyanobacteriia; order Cyanobacteriales; family Laspinemataceae; genus Laspinema. Next base: position 78,245 of record CAWGFK010000055.1, on the reverse strand, counting down.
ATGAATTCAGCCCTCAACCCCCACACTATTTTAATCGCTAATGACGATTCCTCCTTCTGTCTCCTGATTGAAGAAGCCTTTCACGAAGTTCGCGCTAATATCGCCCTATTTTTTGTAGAAGATGGAGAGCAACTCCTCGACTATCTCTATCGCCGTGGTCCTTATCAGGACCCCCTCAATTCGCCTTTTCCCGATCTCCTCTTGCTCGATCTCAATATGCCTAGACTCGACGGACGGGAGGCATTAGTCGAAATTAAATCGGACCCCAAACTCAAGACAATTCCCATTGTTATCCTGAGTAGTTCCTATCATGAAGAAGATATCTCTAAATGCTACAATGCCGGGGCCAACTCCTTTATCGTCAACCCTTTAACCTTCGATCAATTGGCAGTTGCCATGCAAAGCTTATGTAACTATTGGTTATCCGTCGTCTCCCTTCCCCCGAAACAACTATAAGCCCCAATTCATCCCAGGCAATCCCCCCGATTCACAAATTTGTCTGAATTCGCCTCACCTTATGAAAGCGCAAATCTCTAAAAAAATAACCCCGATGTCGAGTCAGAAAACGTCAAATTTTACCTGACCCGACATCGGTATAAGCGGTTTGTTCCGCGTGGGTTAGACGGCGTGATTTCCCGGGATTATTTATGCCGGATGGATTCGTAAATCTCTACATAATTTTTCCCAGGATAATTCCACGAGTAGTCATATTCCATACCTTGAATTGCTAATTCCTGAAACTCTTTCGGGGAGTCATACCACAAAGCGATCGCCCGACCCAGGGCCGACTCCACCGCAGAGTTATCCGTTTCATAAAACACATAGCCATTCCGTTTCTCAGGCGGCTTATTCTGGTCATAATCTCGGTCAAATACTGTATTAACCAATCCCCCAACCCCGCGCACAATCGGAACTGTGCCATATTTTAAACCAATCATTTGGGTTAACCCACAGGGTTCATAATTACTCGGAACCAGAATCATATCTGACCCGGCATAGATCAGATGGGATAACTCTTCATTAAAGCCCAACTCCAAATGACAGTCAGGGTTATCATTTAAAAACTGTTTCTCATGCCAGAAATGGTCATTAATTGCTGGTTCCGTTGCGGAACCAAAAGGACAAACTGCGCGCCTTTACCCAGGGCATAGTACATGGCATGGTGAACGAGATGCACACCCTTTTGTTGGTCAAGGCGTCCAATATAGGCGACAATTGGCTTATCTTCATCTTGCAACAATAATTGCGATCGCAGCGCTTTCTTCGCTTCCTGCTTGGCTTCAAAATCATCAATACTGAAATGACAGGGAATGTAGCGGTCTGTTTCCGGATTCCAGAAATCGTAATCAATTCCATTCAGAATCCCGGTAAACTTATCCTGATGTAAATGTAACGTATGACCCAATCCCGAACCCACCTCAGTGTAATGCGCTTCCCAAGCATGGTGAGGGGAAACCGTCGTCACCGCATTAGAATAAACAATTCCGCCTTTCATCAGATTTATAGCAAAGGGATTGAAATTATCCCGGAGGCGATCGTATTGGAAATAATAGGCATCTTGATTCAGCCCCGTTCCTCTGAGTACCTCCGAACCCGCCATCCCTTGATGTTTAAAGTTGTGAATCGTGTAGCAAACCCGCTGATTCCACATCCCACTATACTTGTAGATTTCGTACAACAAGACCGGAACTAAACCTGTTTGCCAGTCATGACAATGGATGATATCGGGTCGCTTATTACTTCTGAGAAGAAATTCTAAAGCCGCCTTGCTAAAGAAGGCAAAGCGCATATTATCATCACTGCAACCGTAGTAACAACCCCGGTTAAAGAAATTATCCTCGCAGTGGGGTTCAATAAAGAAGCAAACCCGCCCGTGGACCCATCCACAATAGACCGAACAGTGAACAGCCCCTCCATACCAAGGCACGTACAAATCCCGATAGGCATCATGAAGGCCCCAAATATGGTCATAGCGCATACAATCATATTTGGGCAGAATCAGTTCCACCGTATGGCCCCGATTCTCCAACTCTCGGCTTAATCCATAAACCACATCCCCCAATCCGCCCGCTTTAATTACGGGGGCGCATTCCGAGGCAATCTGTACGATGTACATTTTTACTCCTCACGTTACAAAACTTAATTTTATCTCTGCTTTCATTGATTAGCAGCAAGGAGTCAATTTTGGCAAGTGCCAGTTTCACGAAATCAACACAAGCACTCCATAGTCACAGGGGTTAGGGTGAGATTCCTCAAACCTCTGTCCTGTAACGGTTAGAAACCGGGTTTCTGGAAAAAATCTGCACCGATCTTGCACTAATTTAAGCCAGAAACCCGGTTTCAGGTCCCCATGAACTCATCGGATATCCCGGTCCTAGGAGAGACCCCAGAGGTCAAGGGGCCTCTGGGGAAAAATCTGTCCTCTCTAGTATGGAGGCGATCGCTAGGAATTTTCATAGCGTTGGCAAAGTGCCAGTAATTTTTCCCGGAGGCGATCGCGCACAGATTGGGGTCCCACAACCATCATATCTGGTGCTTCTCGCTGGACTTCCCGGATAAACCAATAGGTACTGGAGATGCGACGCACCACCTGCTTAACCTGATTTTCTAACCAGTCTGCGGAGATATCCCCAGGTTTGGGTTTATAGGCAAAAGCTAATCGATTGCACAAGTGGATTTCCACCGCTATCTGATCAAGCTGGGGACGCCACGGGCCCTCAATGGGGAAAATGGCGGCGTCAGGAATGCGGTCTAAACGCAAACACCAGTTATGGATAAGTTTGGGGATGTCCAGATTGCCTTCGGTTTCCTCGCACCAACAGTCCAAATATTGCCGTTCTTCATGCCGGTTAATCTGGGCGTGACGAACGGTGAAGCTCCACAGGCGTCCCGTAGCATCTTGATAGGAGAGTTGAAAGGGCTGCTGGCGGAGGATATAGCGATCGAGTTCGATGCGCCAAGGGTGAGGGGGAGTCTCCAGAAAGCGCTCGATTTTGTTGCGGAGGGGGATAGAGAGTTCGCTTCGTTCTTGCAACAGTTGGGCGATCGCCTGAGCTTCCAATATTCTCCCGGCATCGGTGAGGGCATCCAAGGCACAGTTGAGGGCTTCTATCCGGGTATTTGACCAGTCATTATTTGGGGCAATTTGCAGCTCACCCCGGGCGATCGCCTCCACCAGTCGGGAGATATTCGGGCGATCGCCCCACGTCTTCCCCAGTTCTAGGGCGAGTTCTTGCAACTGGATTTTATCTCGTTCTGAAATAGATAGGGTTATGGATTGACCTTTGCGGCTCATAATTTTATACGGACACTTTATACGGGTAAGGTCTTGTCAGTTTCTATTTTGAGTGGCAACATAAGAAATAACAAGCAAGTACGGACACAAAAAACTTATGTCCAATTATGACATTTTTCTCAAACCGATTTACTCCGCTCCAGCTTCGGAAGTCCCCCAAGACATCGAACTGCCCGCCGGATGGGGACTTTCCTGGCATCAACTGGAGACATTAAAGGCGATTCAGGACCCGAATATTGATGTAATTTTCAATACCGCAATGACGGGGGACGGTAAAACCCTTGCCGCCTTTCTGTGCATTTTGTATGGATATCTGGCGGCAGTCGCCCTCTATCCCACCAATGAACTCGCACGAGATCAGGAGGGACAAATTGCCGGATATACTCGGACATTGCAACTTTGCGATCCACCTCGCCTGTCTCGCCTGAGTGGGGAAGTGCTAGAAATTTATGCAGAAACTGAGGGATTGCGGAAAAGTGCGGCGATCGAAACTCGCGCCAGTCAATCGGAGATTTTGTTAACGAATCCAGATATTTTTCATTACCTGCATCGCGGTGCCTATCTCACCAAAAATTCTAGTCCCGATAGTTTGTGGAATCGGCTGGATAAAAAGTTTGATTTGTTTATTTTTGATGAATTCCATGTTTTCAGTGCGCCACAAATTGCCAGCGTGATTAACACCCTGCTATTGATTCGCTGTACCAATCGACGCAAAAAGTTTCTGTTTCTTTCCGCCACTCCCAATGAGGATTTGCTGAAGCGATTAAAATTGGCTGGATTTCGGTGTCAAGAGATTAACCCTGTCAGTGAAAACAAATATCGCTTTCCGGATAAGGAGGAAGAGTGCCACGAGTTGGAAGCTCAAGGATGGCGACAAGTATCGGGGGAAATTCAGGTAGAGTTTATTTCGTTAGAACCGACTGCAAATGCATCTGAAACTTGGTTGAAAGAGAATAGCCAACTAATTTTATCCCAGTTTCAGGAATATCCCGGAAGTAAAGGGGCGATCGTGCTCAATTCCATTGCCGCAGTCAAACGCCTGACGCCGTTTTTCCGAGAATTGCTGGCACCATATCAGTTAGTGGTGGAGGAAAATACGGGGTTAACGGGGAAAGAACAGAAAGAGCGATCGCTATCGGCAGATTTAGTTTTGGGAACCAGTACGATTGATGTCGGGGTAGACTTTAAAATTAATTTCTTGATTTTTGAATCTGCCGACGCCGGAAGTTTTATCCAACGGTTAGGACGATTGGGACGACATAATAGCTATGAAAAAGAGGGAGAAACGATTACATTTTGAAAAGTTTACCGCCTATGCCTTAGCACCGAATTATTTAGTCGAACGGTTGTTTCAGGGGGAGTCGGCACCGTTGGTATCGGGTGGAACTTGCGATCGCGTATTCTTTCACGAGACGATTCGGGAAAAATACCGTCAAATTAACAACTTTCAAGGCTATTACAAGCGTTGGGGTGCAGTGCAGTCCATGAAACTATGCCAGCAACTCACCCATCCAACGATTAAGGAACAATATGCAGATGCTTCCCAGGTATTTAAAAAAGCCTGCGAGGAAGTATTTGATACTCTGCTGAAGAACAAGTATGGACAAGTTAAAGGATGGCAAGAGGAATGGCAACAGCTATCGGGAAAAAAAGATAAGGGAAACCCCATTGCAGAAGATGCAATCAGTTTCCGTGGATCGAGTCCTCTCCAATGTGGGTTATATGATGTGACAGAATCCAACGAGAGCGATCGCTTCAAAACTTATGATTTGCCGGGAGTGTTAAGCCATTTGGACATCGAACCCATGACAGAAGTGGCATTTATGCGATTGCTAGAAGAAACTACACAACGCACCGGCAAACCCATTGCCAAAGGACGATTTAAACACTGTCTGGGGTTTATGAAATTGCGAGGATATCGGGAGGAGAGATTGAATTGGAATTTCACCTATTCGGGTAATTTGCAGGCGATCGCAGATGCCTGGAAAGTACAGGTTCTCGTGGGGATACAAGTTTGGCAACCGGCAAACCCCTGGATCCGAGAGATTAACCAGCAACTGAAGAAACAGGGATTAGTCTGTTATGTGATTCCTCGTCCCGTTGCCGAAGTGCGATCGCGCTTGCGCCTGCCGATGCACTTTCAGATCTATCCCATTAAGGATCAATCCAGTTTGCATGATGGGACTGCACCATATGCGATCGGCTTCAGCCAATCGGCGCTATTACTGGATACCCTCGCCTACTGGTTTAAGAGCAAAGGGGGTGAGGTATGGGTGGTGTAGTAGGTGGATCCCTGAAAGGGATTAAAAGAGAGAAGCTGACGCTAACCCGCTCAATATAAATTGCTTGAACGGATTAAGGTAAGCCCCAAGTGGCAGGGAGGACTAAGATGTAGGCCATGTTTCAATCCCTGGTAGGTATTATTGCTTAACTGACTAAGTGCAGAAAGCTGTGTCCTCTTTAAAAGACTATATCATAAGAGGCTGAAAAAAAAGAAATGGTTATGGCATACTAAGGATGATGCTATAATTTGAAATGTTCTGACTTGCACTAACAACCCCTTATGCTCAAACAGAATATCGACCTAGAGCTGCTCCGATCTGTCCTGGGTCAAATAGAAGCTCAGAGACGCCTGCTAGAAACTCAGGAGCACCTGCTTCGCCATGTGATTGACCAAGTAGAAGCACACGAGGTGCAAAATCTAACTCGCGATCGTCGCATCTATGACATAGAGCAGAAATGTGAAGAAATATTACAAAAAGTTGATTTCTTAGAAGATGGGATCCCTCAATTCAGATATTTAGCGGATCGGAATGCAGAGTTAGAGGCTATGGCAGATCCTTACTCTCCAGATGGTGATCCGATTTGCAACTCATAGCCTTGTACTTCAAATCCACAATCCGACATTTTTTATACTTTACCCACAGAGATTGGGATTCACCATGAACACACTATCACTGGCAGAACTCCAGGCACTTGCACCACAGTTGCCTGAAAAAATTCCTGCGCTCAAAATGCTAGTTCTATTCGGTTCAAGAGCTAGAGGAAATTTTCATGCGGAAAGTGACTGGGATTTTGCGGCTCTCTATGACGAAGTTCTTGAAACAGGACAGATTAAATCTAATTTGGATAATTATTTAGAATTATCTTTCCTCATTAGGCAAGAGTTAGGAATTGCCGCCAATAAAATTGATGTTGTCGAACTCTCTCCTGGCTCTTCACCGCTGCTGGCTTATCACATAGCGCAGGATGCAAAGCTGATTTATGAAAAAGAAGCTGGAGAGTTAACAAATTTTAAGCTCAAAGCCTGGAAAATATCTGCTGATACAGAAAAGTTTCGGAAATCATCACGGCGTTGTATTGAGCTAAGTTTGCAAAAGTTAGGAGTTTGAATGATGGACCGAAAGCGCGTTGAATCTAAGATTTTATTGATGCTCAAGTATATCCATCGACTTCAAGAATTTGAGTCAGTAACGGAACAAGAGTATCTCAATGATTTTGATTTACAATTGATTAGTGAACGGCTGATTCAGCTTTTAGTAGAAGCAGCAACGGATATCAGTAGCTATCTCTTAGTTGAATTACATCAGGTTACACCATCCACCTACGTTGATTCCTTTATTCTGGCGGGACAAAATGGAATCATTACTCAAGATTTAGCTGCAACTCTATCCAAATCAGGAGGAATGCGAAATCGTCTCGTTCATAACTATGATGAAATCAACCATAAGATTGTATTTCTTGCTATTTCTCGCGCGTTAGAGGAATATTCAATTTACATTCGACAGGTAAATAATTATCTCGATTCATTAGAGGTTAATCATGGCTAAAAAATGGAAGCAATCAGATGATGAACAATTGATGCAATTATCTCTATTTGACATAAAACCCAATCCTGATGAGGAGTTATTAGAAGAGGAATCCGAGGATGATTGGATGGGGGATGGGGATGATGAGATGGGGTGGGAACCGAGCGATCGCACGATTGAACCCCAGCAGCGCGAGTTACTGACGCTTAAGTTATTGCGGGAGGCAATAGAGGCGCAAAATCCGGATGATGCGATTATGCAGGATTTTGCCGAGTATGTTTTACCGAATTTGCTACGGGTGGCGATCAGGGTGACGGCGAAAGGAGGTAAATTTTTCGATCGCCTGGATGAGAAACGCGGTAAAGAAAATGTCAGACGCGATAATGCTGGTGATCAATCGTTGAACACCCATTTATTGAATGGATTATTTCCAGCAAATTTAATCCAGCAGCGCTTGCAACAGTTTAAAACAACGGTTAAGCAGGTGGTGAAAGAGCGAGAGCGGCGTCTGGTAATTGCTGGGTTTATTCTCCATGATTTTGAGAAGTTTGATTATAAAGCATTTCCCAAAATGCCGGAGAAGTATCGAGACATTCGAGAAAAAACGCCGGAGCAACTTCGCTCGTTATCTATTCCGGAACATCGGGAAATTGTGGATGCGATCGCCTGTGAACTTAATCTTGATCGCTTCATCAATCCCGAAGAACCCGCAGCGTATCAAGAATACCTGGATGATTTGCTCTGTGTTGCCTATAACGCACAACGGAAATCAGATACAAATTTGAATTTTTCGGTGCATGGAGGGTTAAATCCGGTATTGCGCGATCGCGTCTTGATGTGTCTTTCTGACTTAACCTGTCTCGCCGATCGCCTTTCCTCGATTATCAAACATCCTTATGATGCCGAAAATCCCAGTTTAAACAACCTCATTCACAGTCTGAGTGATGGTAATCTTAAATTTACCTATCACAGTTTGGCGGAAAATCGCGGCGTGTTAACCAATGTCGTTAATAATGCCTTAATGGATGCTCACACTGCATTGAATACTGCCGATTGTACCTACTATGAACCCTTGCTTTATCTACCAACGGGAGTCATCTATCTAGCGCGGCGAGATGCGCCACCCGTCCCCGTAGAAGATATTCCCGGAACGAGTCATCACGAAAATTAAACAATTGTGCGCCAATCAGCTTAAACGCAGACAAACCGGGTTTGGGAGAGATGGCAAAGGCATGAAATATGCGGACTATTACACCCTGTTTTTTGATGATTTTGGGTTGATGAAGGTGGCACTGAGTGCAACATTAAAGATTCTCAATCCGCTGAAAAGTTCAGTTGCAAAAAGTCGCAGTGAAAATTTAATTGCCTTTCAAAAGAAAGGAGTTTTATCCGAGAATGCTGACTTTAAGTTTGAGGATGATATCAGAATCGACCAAATTGCGGAATTTGGGGATGTGGCAACGCGCAAAATTTGGGGCGATCGCCTCAGTCGAATTGAAGCGGCACGCAAGCAAAATAAGAAATTGCCAGAACCCCCAGATTTAGATTTAGTGCAGGAAATGGCAAAGTTTTGGAACCTTTCCCAATATCTGCCACAGATTCGCGAAATCCAACGGATTAACGAAAGTCTCAAAGCATTAAAACTCAAAGGAAATACCGGAGGTGTACCCTATGAGTGGTATTATCTAGCGGCGAAATATCTCCAACATCATCCCGGTATCGAAGACGTAAAACCGATTTGCGAAGAGGCGATCGCACATATTTGCAAACTCAATTCCGCGATTATTTCTCAATATGAACTCCCCGATGGATGGGACGACTTGCGCCAGTGGGTACAGCAGGTGGTGATGTTACCGGGAATGACGACAATCCAAACATCTGCGGATACTTTCCTGGATGAACTGCATCGGTATAATATGGCGAAAAAATCGGGACGAGGACGGCAAATGATTTGCTCGATTTCTCATTCTGCCTATACCGTCACCGAACAAATGGAATCAGCGGTTTTATTCACCCCGCAGGTTTACACCAACAAACAACTGTTAGGAGGTTCTAACGCCAAACGGAATATTTCCAGTATTGCGGGATTAGAGATGATGTTGCGGCAAATTTTGATGAATCAAACCCAGGCAACGGGAAAACGATTTGAAGATGGCAAATATCGCTATCTCTATTTCTATCCCACCTATTACTTCACCCCAGAAACCAACAAATTTCTCCATCGTGCCTATACGGATATCGCTCAAACTCGGTTTAACGCGCAAATTCGCAATCACTTTATCGGCGATGAGTTTAAAGCCAATTTTGACCGCGCTCAATATCAAAGTGTTGATGCGTTTCTGATTGATGAAGATTTGCAGCACAAGAAAGAGTTACCAGAAGACGATAAAGAACACAAAAAAGACCGCACATTTAAGCTGTCTTACTTAGAAGACCAACCCATGACCTTTTATTTCATGGCACTCCCACCAGGACGGGACCCGACGGATACAGAATCCTGGGTCATGCCTGCTTGGTTAGGGTTTGTGTTTCCGATGATTCTGGATGTAAAAACCGTGGTTTCCGAGTCACCGATTCCGCCTTTTAATGATGGTTCTGAATTTGAGGAAACGGTGTTTTTAGATAGCGCACCCGTTGCCTTGCGCTTACTCACCAAGGGAGAACGCTTCCGCCTCGACTACATCTTAGAAGGATGGGAAGAAAACGGCGCATCCTATCCCTCACCCCTGAAGGCGTTAACCGCTGCTTATGCCATCCATCTGGATGTAAATGCTAAACAAAGCAAGGGAAAATATGATGCCAACTGGGGGAAATTAACGGAGTTAGCCACGGATTTTGAAACCAGTCCTTTGTTTGTATTTGCCTATCTCAATCGCTGGGTGCGTCGCCAAGGGGTCGATACCGCCCGAATTGAGAAAATCAAACTGTATGCTTATGATTTTTACCCCTGCTTTGACCCTTATGGTACCTATAATTCTGAACAGGAGACCCTAGACGTGGGAGAAGAATCAAGTTTGAACCATCCCAAACAATTAACTGAACTGTATCGCGAATTTTATCGTGCCAATAAGCGATACAATCCCAAAGCTAATGCTGTCCTTAAACCGATTGATATTGCAGCCGATACTATCCTCAAAGTTGACCCCAGTTTTCAAGGGGAAGCGTTAGTGATGGTTGTGGCAGCCGAAGTTTTCAAACTGATGGATCGGGTGCATTCTTCCACCGCAGAAGGACGCTGGATCTTCAAAAATCGGGAAGAGGAACGGCAAGCAATTTTAAAGTTTGCTGAGTATTTTGTGGTGGAGGTATTCGAGAAATCTTTTGGAGGCGATCGCGCTCGTTTAGCCGGACGACAACTTAACCTAATTCGCGATACCTGCGAATTTCTTTATCGCCTAGCGATGACAAAGAAAATCAAGACTATTCCTCTAAATCTAAAGAAACCTCCGAGGAAGAATCCCCAGAATAACCCCAGGGACAAGGTACTGCCTTGTCCTCTCCGCACCCTGGTCAATTGTTGTAATTAATGGAACTAAAACTCATGGCATTCTTAAAAACTGTCTCTTCTCAATTTTTCCAAGCCGAAATCCCCTATAAACCGATGGGAAAATATGTCCATTTTCTCACTGTTCGCGTTACCGAATCCTATCCCCTATTTCAAACCGATGGGGAATTGAACAAAGCGCGGGTGAGTTCAGGAATTAAGACGAAAGAAGCGATTAGCCGGTTGACCATGTTTAAGCGCAAGCAATCTACTCCGGAACGTTTAGTGGGTCGGGAATTGCTGCGAAACTATGGATTTATGACGGCTGAAGAGTGCGAATATAATGTCAGCTTTGCCATGAATAATCCGGATTGTATTATTTATGGGTTTGCGATCGGGGATTCTGGTTCGGAAAAATCAAAAGTGGTAGTCGATACAGCTTTTTCGATTACCCCCTTCGATAACGCACATGAAACCTTTACCTTAAATGCGCCTTATGAAAATGGCACAATGGCATCTAAAGGGGAAGGGGGTTCTAAACCGGGTGAAGTCACCAGTCGAATCAATCAGCAAGACCATATTAAACCCCAGGTGTTTTTTCCCAGCATTGTTACCCTGAAAGACCCCACGGAAGCCGGGTTTCTCTATGTGTTTCAATAATATCCTTCGGACCCGACATTATGGCGCTCAAACGACGCGGACGGGTCGCCTCCGGAATGAGTTAATCGGTGTGGTTTTTGCCGATGGGGAAATTACTAGCAATCTGCGGTGGACTCAGGCAATTTATGATGAAATGAACCTCGCCGAAAAGCTGCGATCGCCTGATCCATTGAACGAAGATGAAGTGATGGCGGCTGCAACCACAACCATTCAAGCCTTGATGGAGGAGGAATTTATCGTGCATACCGATTTTATCGGCAATAGTTTTACTCCCATGCTCAATGAAGTGAAAACCCTGATTCGCAGCGAAGAGGGAATGAAATCAATTTTGCAGCAAGCGGATGGTGAGGCAAAAGACTATGCCAAAAAGCACATTAAAAACCAAGACAAGAAAGGAACTGCAAAATCTAAATAATTCCCAAATTAGGTAAAAAAAGGACACGGCAATGCCGTGTCCCACCCGTTTAATTCAAATGGAGGATGATTTTTATGTCGATTATTTCTCGCTATCATCTGGAACTGCACGATAGTCTTTATTACGCCACTCGCGAAATTGGCAGACTGTATGAAACTGAACCTGTTTTGCATAATTACGCCCTTTGCTATGCACTGGGATTAGTAGATAGCGATTTCTACGCGACTCGCGTACCCGAAGAGAATTCTTATCGCTACTTTTGCCGAGAACAAGTGCCGCAATATGAGGCACATTTGACCGCGCTCAACCATGCGGGAATTTATGTCACTCCAGCGCGATCGCTCTCTCATACCACTCAACTCAATACCTGGAAATATGCGGACAACCGCTATCACGTTGAAATGGCAAAAACCCAAAAAAATATTCCCAGTTATGGGAGAAATAAAGAGGTTTCACCCGAAAGCATCTTTGAGTTTTTTGTCATTTCTAGTCAGCAGATAAAAAATCTACCCCGATGGATTCGTCTGGGTAAATGGATGAGTAAAGCAGAAGTCACCGAAGTTCCTTTTTCCGATGATGTTAAGCGAATCTCATCAAAAGAACCCTTTATTTGCCATCACCCCCTTAATCCACTGGATGTCATGTTCACTTATCCAGTTTTTAGTTATGACACGATTAATATGCCGCCTGTTAGCCTCATTCAAAATGTGCGCTTACAAGGGGAATGTTATTCTGTCGGCAAACTCAAAATTCCCGCTTACATGAAATATCGATTTCGGCCTAACATCCAAGAAAATTAGGTCAGTAAATTTGGAGAAATGATTTTCTTTTAAAATCGTTAAACTTCCCTCTCTTCTGAAAGATAATATTCGCCCTAATCTCAAAAGTAAGGATTAAAAATGCCCCATAGTCTCATCATCAACCTAGTTCCCACCTCCCCGATTTACCCGCAATTCCTCACGGGTAGACATCTCCATGCTCTATTTCTAACTCTCATCAATTCGGTTAACCCAGAATTGGCGACTTATTTACATGAACAGAAGAGTGAAAAAGCCTTTACCCTCAGTCCCCTGCAAGTCAGCCATTCCTCTCAAAATTCCGGTCACTTGTTGCAATGGCAGCACAATAAACCCATTCCCAAGGGGATGGGTTGTTGGTGGCGGGTTTCTCTGTTAGATGATGGTTTATTTAACAACTTGATGCAGCTTTGGTTAAATCTGAATCCGGAACAACCTTGGCATTTAGGGGCGGCGAATTTGCAGATTACTCGAATTTTGGGGACACCGCAGGTGACTCAGCCTTGGGCGAATTTTTGCAGTTATCAAGAGTTATATGAACAGGCGTCGGAGAGTCAACGGAAAATTGAGATGGTTTTCTGTACGCCGACGGCTTTTCGCCAGGGTCAATATGATTCCTGTTTGCCAACCCGAGAATGTTTGTTTAATAGTTTGCTGCACCGTTGGAATAAATATAGTCAGATTCCCCTGGCTGAGTCTTTAACGGAGTACATTTTTCCCACTTATGTGAATATTCACTCGGAAATTATTAGCGATAAACGCAGTAAGTTTATTGGCTGTGTGGGGGGAATGGGATATTCCATTTTAGGGGAGGCTTCGCCGGAAATTATCAAGGATATTAATGTTTTAGCCGATTTTGCGCTTTACAGTGGTGCCGGACGGAAAACACCGATGGGGATGGGGATGATTCGGCGATTGAATGTTGCTTAGGAGTTCTATCCAAAAATTTAAACCCCTGAACAATTCTGATTACATTGTTTCTTCCTCTGCGCCTGCTGCCAAGGTAAAATAGAACGCATCGGGGGAGTAGAACCGAGGGACTCGACCATCTTTTTCGCCTAGATTTAGCGCGAACCCTAAGCTGTAAAAAAAAGGGGGCAAAATTTGGGGCTGAAATCCTGACGGGATAAGGCGTTGAGTGCTTTTTCCCCTTACCCTCGGTTCGCGTAAGCGCTGAAACCTTTACGGAGCAATGATTTGAGAGGAAAATGAATTTGACCTATTTACAAGTTGGCGGCTGGAATGGTAATTTTAATCTAGGTTCGCGCAAATGCACCTTAAAAACTTCATATACCAAGGGTTTCAACCACGGGCAGTCTCAATGACCCCTAATCCCTTTCAGGGATTGAAACATTTTGCTTGGTTGCATTACTCGGTTCCCGCCCTTGTCTCAATGACCCCTAATCCCTTTCAGGGATTGAAACTTGCGAATCCGGGTCAGGCGTACTAGGAGTAGCGTGTCTCAATGACCCCTAATCCCTTTCAGGGATTGAAACCTGCAACAGCTTGATTTTTGGATGAAGGGCAACTCGTCCCAATGACCCCTAATCCCTTTCAGGGATTGAAATCAACAAAGAAAATCGGGCGGCATGAGTGTCACCCGTTCGGTTCTCAATGACCCCTAATCCCTTTCAGGGATTGAAACAAAGTCGAAGTGGGAAATCTCCGGCGAGGGAAGTTGTCTCAATGACCCCTAATCCCTTTCAGGGATTGAAACATAGGGGTGCGAGGAAAGCTTAGAAGTCGTTAGGCAGTCTTAATGACCCATAATCCCTTTCAGGGATTGAAACTCTCCCCATGCGCGGTGAAGTGGGTTTTATTCAGTCTCAATGACCCCTAATCCCTTTCAGGGATTGAAACATGAGTGATGACATGAAAACACCGGACCGATCGCCTCCAAATTCCTCCATATCCCTCTTCTCAGACTGCGATCGCCCCGGCGCTCATTCTCACGTTTCTCTGAATTAGGGTAAGTTCTCTGGACCTGCTCCGATTACACCTATTTTGTGACGGAATGTGAGTTCTCCTCCAAACCAGCCGGTTACTCCCAATAAGCTGGCGATTATCAGTGAAAGAACTAATCCCCAAGGTAAAATCGGTGCGGCAGGGTCTCCTAGTCGCATCCACATATTGATGATACTCAGTAGCAGCACGCCGATATTGCCAATCATGTGAATCCATCCGGCGCTGCGATCGCGGACTCGTTTGACTTTTACGAAGTCAAACATTCCTGTGAGACCAGCGGCGATTCCACTAATGATACCTCCGACAATCAGCCAAAATGACGCTTTGGCCCAAAATAAATCGGTTGTTCCCAAATACACCACATCGCTAATGAGCGCAGCAATCAGTAACCCGATCGGCATGGTGACAATTACCGGGTGGATCGGATGACCGGCAATCGATAGTTTACTGGTCACACCGGAATCCAAATACTCTTCATCTTTGGTTTCAATCACCGGGGGAATATTCGGATAAGGGGATATTCTTCTTTCGCTTGTTTCCATAATCTCTTTTGTTAACAGCCACTTTTTAACAAATTAGGAGCGAATACTCTAGGCGAGGCTTGGCTCACCTGTATTCGCTCCTAATTTAAGCTGCCTTAGTTGTAAGTCCTCTTCCCCTCAGCCTAAATCCATCTCTCGACAGATTTCACCTCCTCCAAAGGGAATAAATTTATGCCTCTGGACCGAACCATTCTGGGGTAAAACTCCCATGCAATCCGTAGGGAACATGATGTTTGAGGTGCAATCGCGCAGTCGGTCCTCGGGTCAAATCTTCAGCATCTAATATCACCAAATCAGAACGATGGTGTGCCGCATCATACATCAGCACCAGCAACCATCCATCATCTTCCCGGGTTCCTCCAGGACGGGGAACGAACACGGGTTCCCCAGTAAATCCCCGGGGAGCAGCACTCCAAACTTGTTGGGTTTGGGTTTTGAAGTCCAGCTTTAACACTGCCTGCAAGGGGGCATTTCCCTGGGGTGCATGGGCGGTTCCGATATACAAGTACCGATAGGGTCGGCCTACTTGTTCTGGATGCAGGGAAGGAAACTCACAGCATCGGGTTTCTATGACCTGATGCTGCACCGTTTCAGTTTCTAAATTCACCTGAAATCGCCACAACTGACCCGCAGGAACGGTATCAAAATCAACCTCGCGAAAATCTCCATCGGGGTCAGTAGAGGGGAATGAGTCATAACAGATGGAATCGATAAAGATTTCCCCGTTTTCTTCCCAAGCATTGGCATGATGGAAAACAAAGCAAGGTTCAGTTTCAATGATTTTGACCGCTGATTTCCCATCCCGAGGAATTAAAATGATTTGGGTTTTTTCATGGGGATTAAAATCAATACATTGCCCGGGACTGCGCCATCCCAATAAAAAAGGTAAGGGATTGAACCGGACGGGATTTTGGAAAAAGATACAGTAATTCGGGGTGATTGCCATGTCATGAAGGAAGGCAAACCCCGGAATGCTGTGGGAATGTTGTCGCACCACTTCCCCGGTGGGGTTGAGTTCATAAATGGTGATGGTGCTGGAGGGTCCAGTTTTAACCGCAAAATTGACGAGGCAAGGTCGCACCGCCATCTTGTTGAGAATGGGGGTCAATGCGGGGATGAGCGGCGAAGGCATCTCCCGGGTTTAATGTGCCTTGAATGGTGTCTAATCCTAGGGTTTCTAGGGTATGAGGGTCGAGGCGATGGGGTTGGGCGGCTTCCCACAAGGCGAGGAGTTTGTTTCCCCAATAAATGACGTTGGTATTGGCAATATTTTTAATGTTGAAGTTAAAGATATTGGCTAACCATCCCCCGGGTTTTTGAGTGCCAAAGACGCCGCGATAGAGGATTTTTCCGGCTTTTTGTTCGGCGAGATAGCCTTCGGTTTGGACGAAGCGGTTGCTAAAGTGGGCGCGTCCTTGGTTGATGGCAATTTTGCAGATCATGCCATCGCCATCGAAGGGGTGATGGATGGATTCGCCGTTAATATCGAGGAGTCCGGGACCGTTTTTAAAGAAGGTTCCTTGGAGTTCGGGGGGGATTTCTCCTTCGATGTCTTCAATCCAGTAGTCAAATTCCCTAGGTTGGGATTCGTAGCCTTTTTGCCAGTCTTGGCGAGTATAGGATTTGTTGGAGGAGAGGTTTTGGGGTTGACGGTTTTGGAGTTGCATGAGGTTGAGAGGAATTTCGGGTGATTTTTGGGTGGGTTAATGTTAGTTGTGGCGGTTTGGGGGAATGTTTGTAGGGGGAATTAATCCGGAAACGACTGAAGTCGTTACTACGAACTAAGAAAGATAACGACTGAAGTCGTTACTACGAACTGGGGAGTACATGGGTTAATTTTGGGTGTTAAGAAATTAAGCAGAGGGTTCTAGTTCGGGGACTTGTTCGGGTTGTAAGGGTTCGATCGCCCCTGCATGATCCGGACTTAATCTCGACATATCGTCATACTGCCGGTTCTCGTCGGAAAAGGTAGATGGATTATCTCCGGCATCACCGTCTGGTAGCCATTTGATGAAGATTAACGGTAACAGGGTGGTGAGGTTGGTAATCACCACTAATAGCCAGAGTTGGTCAAAGTTGGTTTCTGTGACTCCCAACAGATGCATCAGCAATGCACCTTCTTCGTATGACAGCAGTCCCGCTAGGTTGGTAACGGACATCAGCAGGGCGAATAAGGTGGCTTCGACTCCTGGAGGGCACAGTCTGGCGGCGAGGACTAGGACTGGCATATAGGCGATTTGTCCCATGACGGTGAGGATCAAGCTATCGCCGATGCTAAACCAATGGTCATCAATACCGATCGCCCGATTGGCATGGGTCACCAGTAGCAAGGTTGTCATCCCTAATGTCGCCGATAGCAGGGTGGACCACCAAAAGATTCGCCGGAAGGGAATGGTTTTAAAAAAGCGTTGGAACAGCCAAATCCCCACTAAGGATGCCAAACTGGTGACGAGTCGCACTTTCCCTAAAAATTCGGGGTGAAATCCCAGTTCGTTGGTGGTGAAGTAAAAGAAGGCGGAATCACTCGATGGGGTTGCCTGCCAGATAAATAGGAAGGCAGTGGGTAACCAAATCGCTTTTTGAGCGATCGCACCTTTGAGTTGAATCACTTGTTCTTTGACTTGCACCAACCCCGTCACATCCTCTCCCACTCGTTCCTCAGCAATCAACCAGGAGACTGCCGAGACAATTGGAGGAAAGGTTGCAGTCATTAAAAATACGGTTTGGGTGCTGAAATGTTCCAAGAGGGAACCGCTTAAATAGGCGGTAATCAATCCTCCGAGTGCCGAGGAACCCCAACACAAGGATTGCAGGGACCCGGCATGACTTAAAGACTCGTTTCTCGCTCGTTCGACGACGAGGGAATCTACAATCACGTCGCTAACGGCAACAGACAGAGAACTCAGTAACATTAAGGCTGTCGCTTGCCATCCGGTGTTCACCACTGTTGCCATGCCAATCCAGGCGACTGCACCGAATATCCCCGACAGGATGAGATAGGGTCGTCGGCGATACCCAAAAATTGGCAACCCATCGGACATAAAGCCGAACAGGGGTTTGACAATCCAGGGTAAGGCGGCAATCCCCATTAAGGCTGAAACTTCGGCAGGACTTAGCCCCAGTTCGTCTTTTAGGAAGAAACTGACGGCTAACCGCGCTAACCCTAGGATGCCTTGCACGAAGTACACGAGCAAAATGGCAACCAGTTCAGGGGTAGGCTCGTTCCCGAATAAGAGTTTCTCCTTTATTAAGTTTTTGAGTTTGGCTCCATTCGTCGGGGAAGTTAGCATGGGGCTTATTTTCTTAATATTTCTCAATAATTTATAGCATAACTTTATTTTTGCGGGGCTGGCTACTTCGATGGAGGGAGGTAACCCCGGATTTCACAGATTTTCACGGAGGGATCGGGGGGAGATGAAGGGGGAGGGGCGTAGAATGGGTGGAGATCTGTTTGGGGGTTGATGGGATGTCTAATCGTAATTCCGGATTTCGGCAGGTTTTTTTGGCGGCGATCGCCTTTTGTGTGGCGGTCATTTTGGCGGGTTGTCCGTTGTTGTTCGGACCGCCGACGGATCTGGAGGCTCATCTGCTGTTAGGGAATCCGAGTAATGCAACTTGGGATCCAGGGAATGCGGATAATTATTTGATGGAAAAGCCGCAGTATGTGTTGTCCTATAATCGCAGTTTGGGGACGGCAAATTGGGCGAGTTGGCAGTTGAATTCATCCTGGTTGGGGAGTACGGACCGCCAAGATGATTTTAGACCGGATGAATCGTTGCCGGAGGGGTTTTATCAGGTGAGGGCGACGGATTATCGGGGGAGTGGATACGATCGCGGGCATTTGGTGCCTTCGGGAGATCGCACTGCATCAGTTGAGGACAATTCCTCTACATTTGTGATGACGAATATGATTCCCCAATCTGCGGCGAATAATCGGGAAGTGTGGAACGAATTAGAGCAGTATTCCCGCAAATTGGTAGAAGAAGGGAAGGAGTTGTATATTATTGCGGGACCGGAAGGACGAGGCAGAGCGATCGCCAATGGTCGAGTTACGGTGCTGCGCTATACTTGGAAGATTATCCTGGTTCTCGATCGCCCAGGGAGTGGATTGAGAGACATTACAGCAGATACCCGGGCGATCGCTGTCCGAATGCCCAATACGCAACGGGTGGCAAATACAGCATGGCGGGATTATCGAGTCTCTATCGATGTGTTAGAAGCAGCTACCGGATATGATTTCTTGTCTAATCTGCCGACAGGGATTCAAGAGGCGATCGAGAGTCGGGTAGACAATCTCTAATGATTAGAAAAGGACAAGGCAGTGCCTTGTCCTGATGGGGTTATGTTTCTACAACGGTTGTCTTGAGTCCTACGGTTTTATCTTCAACGGTTCCCAACACATAAACATCAATTTCTACCTCTCCGATGCGATAAACGATTAAGTCATTCAATTGCTCATTGAGGACATCAAATAGCTCTTGATAGCGGTTTCGGGTTGCTCGTTCTTCTTCGTTATGCCAGGACTGTTCCCGGAGGGCTGGAGCAAAGAAGCGATCGATTGTCACGGTTTCAACGGGGGTATCTGAGGGGAGATTACTCTGTTCTAGGAGTTGCTCGGGGGTGATATTAGAACAATCATAAGAGACAACTTCCCAGGGATAATCTGCTTCACTCATCCAAAGCAAATCTTGAGTTAGGTTTGCCAGTTCTTCGGTTAGTGATTGCGCCATAGTTGGGTTTTTTTTAAGGGGATTTGTTGAAGGTAGAGGGTGGGATTTGTCAAGAGGGACCTCTCCCCCCTAACCCCCCTCCCCTGCGAGGGGAGGGGGGAATAAGAAACCTCGCCCTGTCAAGGTGGTAAATTTAATAACGAAAAATCGTTATTTCTTGTAGGGGCGCAATGCTTGCGCCCCAGGGGCGCTTCTCGAAGCGCCCCTACAAGAGGTAAATTTAATAACGAAAAATCGTTATTTCTTGTAGGGGCGCAATGCTTGCGCCCCAGGGGCGCTTCTCGAAGCGCCCCTAAAAATCAATACACCTTGACAGGGCTAGAATAAGAAACCTCGTGTCATGGCTCTGCCGTGACACGCACGATCAGCGGCTCTGCCGCCTGTATGGGGACTGGAGGCATAGCCTCCAATCGTCCGTGACTCGCTTAAGCCGAGTCACGAGGAAGAACCTCCTCTATTTAATTATCCGATTCCCGCTCATCAATTAACACAAAACCGGGAAACATTTTGGCGATCGCATTGCCTAGCTCGTATTCAATTCGTTTTTCTCCGGCGATATCTTCTATGACTAAATAGGCGATTTGAGACCGATCTACTCGCATTCCCACTCGCCAGGAATCCGATGATTCATAACTGGGAAGTTTGACCATATCCGGTAGGGATTCTTTCAATCTCATCCCCTTGGATTGGGGGTCAACCCAGAGGGTTAAACTCAGGGGAGTATCATTTTGAAAGGTCACTAAGGGGGGAATTTCGGCAAACTGAGGTTTCGCCAATTCATCTAAACCCGAACCGCCTTTAATAATCGGAATAAATCGCTGTTCGCGTTCCGCTTGGGGATTAATGGTATCTACGACAATTCCGAGGGTATGAACATATTTTTCAGTGGGTTCTACTTGTTGATTGGCAATTAAACAGGCTCCGTAAGAGATGGCATAAGCACTATTGGTGATATTAAAGGTTTGGTCAAAGCGCGGGTCGGTTTCATTGATGGATAAGGCTTCGGAAATGGCGCGTTGGACGAGGAGAAATTGGGAGAATCCTCCGACTAAAAAGAGGCGGTCAATTTCTAGATTTTGTTGCTGTAACCAGGTTTGTAAGCGGTTCATCACCCGGTGAATTCCGGCTCGAATGGGGGTGAAGGCTTCTAGGACTTCGGCGAAGCTGACGCTGTAGCCTCCTGCAAAGACATATAAATCGCGATCGCCATAAATATCCGGTTCTTTTAAACAGTTGATCAGTTTGCGCGTTCCTCGGCCATGAGAGCCTATTTTGACGGTTTCAAACTCTCGGAGTAAGCGCAGGAATTCCGGATCGGTTTCCGCTAAAGGATGGCCGTGTTTGCGGGTGTAGGCGAGTTGGACACAGTGGCGATCAAAGGCAACTCCGGCAGAATCTAAACCGCAGTCGCCTTCTCCATCAAAATACAGCACCTCGACCTTTTTATCCCCATAAATCCGGCAGAGACTGACATCAAAAGTCCCGCCTCCCATATCGCAAACCAGCAAATTTCCATTAAAAGGAGCAATCCCCTCTCGTCGGGCACGGCGTTGGATTTCCCAAGTATAATAAGCCGCTGCTGCCACAGGTTCACTCACCAGATGAATCAGCGGTAATTCTAACTGTTTAATTAAGGTTTGGAGCGATTCGCGGCCCCGATTATAAATATCTCGCTGCCAAATTTCTGGAACCGAAACCACCAAAGCATTAACCGCCCCTTGTTGGTTCAGGAAACTATAGGGATTCTCCTCAGAAATCAGCAGTTCCCGCAGGTAATCTGCCGTGACGGTACTCGGCGTGCGATCGCCCGCAAAATATTCAGAAAAATCAGCCAACGGCAACCGCATTTTAAAATTGCCATAACTTTCCACCTCCGGATGATTCGCTGCGGTGGTGCGCGCCGCCATGCCAATTTCCACAAATCCCTCATCGTAGGCGATAAAGGAAGGGACATATTTATGACCGTCTGGCCCCCCATATTGGAACGCATCC
Source organism: uncultured cyanobacterium (assembly GCA_963821735.1). GTDB lineage: Bacteria > Cyanobacteriota > Cyanobacteriia > Cyanobacteriales > Laspinemataceae > Laspinema. Next base: position 56,556 of record CAWGFK010000055.1, on the reverse strand, counting down.
AGTTCTCCAGTCGGACCCATGTAGGAGACGATCGAGTTAGTAGTGCCGAAATCGAGTCCGATATTGTAGCCTGTCATGATTCCTACAGTGTCAGGGGTGATCATCCAATCTGGCGTAGAGCTCCCGGGTCACTCTTCCATCAACGGGACCAGAAAGCCGGTTTCTGGCCCTCCTGGGGTGCGGATGGGCAGAGCGTTTGTGAAGAACCCCGGTTGCTCACCGCTGTGCCCACCCCATAGCACAGTCTATTTTAAAGGGCGACAGTGCCTGCTGACTTCTTCTGGAAGTTTTGGTGTTCCAGATTCGGTTGGGGAATCCCTCGGGATGCCTCTTCCCACACTCCACCGGACCTCTGAATGGCCCTCTGTTTTCGGGGTCAGGACTGATGCAATTTTTAATATTAACCTAAAAATGTAGAGGCGATTCGCGAATCGCCTCTACATTTTGGGTGTATTGTTAACATTTATTTACGTCTTGATTAGATGGTTTTTTTATAAAATTTTTAAAAATAAACGAACTTTGGAGAAGAGAACGACTGAAGTCGTTACTACGAACTTTGGAGAAGAGAACGACTGAAGTCGTTACTACGAACATTGGAAAGAGAACGACTGAAGTCGTTACTACGAACTTTGGAAGAGAACGACTGAAGTCGTTACTACGAACTTATGGAAAGAACGACTGAAGTCGTTACTACGAACTTTGGAACGAATAAATTAGGTTTTTTCTTAGCCTGCGAAGGCAGGCTTCGTCCGTGTAGCCCCACCCTTCAGGGTGCGGGTTTTTATTCCCCTCTATAAATGTGATGAATCCCGAAATTGGGTCTAAAGTGGTGTCTAATAGTGGCAGGACTATCATGATGAAGGGATTCCCCGGTGGCATTTAGTCCCAAAACACGCTCTGTTTGACTGTTCAGGATTTTTCTACCTATGTTTGACTTCCAGAATTGGCAATTTCTCCGCGTATTCCTGCTGAGTCTGTCTCTCATTCCCCTGGCAACTCTACCGACAAGGGCGCAATCTTCTTTTACCGATGTGCAAGGACATTGGGCTCAATCTTGCATTGAAACTCTGCAAACTCGGCGGATTATTAATGGATATGAAGATGGTACGTTTCGTCCCAATGCGCCGGTGACGCGGGCGGAATTTGCCACGATGTTGGATGTGGCTTTTCCGAATGCAACAGCGGGACGGGATGCGGTTGCTTTTATGGATGTTCCTAGCAGTTATTGGGCAACTCCAGCGATTCGGAGTGCTTATCAACGAGGATTTTTATCGGGATATCCAGGAAATCGGTTTAATCCCACGGAAAATATTCTTCGGGTGCAGGCATGGGTGAGTTTGGTGAGTGGATTGAATTATTCTCCGCAAGGAGAACCCCAGAAGTTGTTATCTGAAATGTTTGATGATGCGGGACAAATTCCGAGTTATGCGCGCAATGCGATCGCAGCAGCAACGGAAAAACGCCTGATTGTTAATTATCCCAATCTCCGGCGTTTAGAAGGCGATCGCACTGCCTCTCGTGCAGATGTCTCGGCTTTCCTCTGTCAAGCCCTGATGGGACGGACTTCCCCTCTGTCTTCCGACTATGTTGCCCTTGCGCCTATTCCTATCCCGAATTCTGAAATTCGTGGGGTTTGGTTAACCAATATTGATAGCGATGTCCTCTTTTCTAAACGCAATCTGGAACGGGGAATGAAACGACTGGCTGACCTTAATTTTAACACAGTTTATCCCACGGTTTGGAATTGGGGATATACCTTATATCCGAGTCAGGTAGCGCAACGGGTGACGGGGAAATCGATGCAGTTGGTCCCGCCAATTGATCGCGATCATGACCCGAATTTGGGACAAGGACGGGATATGCTCAAGGAGGCGATCGCCGAAGGGAAAAAGCATGGATTGCGGGTGATTCCTTGGTTTGAATTTGGCTTTATGGCCCCGGCTGATTCAGAATTAGCCCGTCGTCATCCCCACTGGCTGACGGAACGCAGCGATGGGACTGAAGTGAAAATGGAAGGAGAACATCCTCGGGTTTGGCTCAATCCTTTTCACCCGGAAGTCCAACAATTTATCCTCGATTTACTCCTAGAAATTGTCACCAATTATGAGGTAGATGGCATCCAACTGGATGACCATTTAGGATTACCTTCAGAATATGGCTATGATGATTATACCGTCAGCCTCTACAAACAAGAACATAACGGCAATTCTCCGCCGCTAGACCCGAAAGACCCGGATTGGTTACGCTGGCGGGCGGATAAAATCACGGCTTTTAAGGAACGGATGTTCCGAGAAATTAAAGCGCGCAATCCCAAGGCGATCGTGAGTTTATCTCCCAATCCTCAAGAGTTTTCTTATGAATACTATTTAGCCGATTGGGCAACCTGGGAACAAAAGGGATTAGTAGAAGAAATTGTTTTGCAACTGTATCGGAATGATATTAATGTATTTATTGAGGAGTTAGACCGGCCCGAAGTGCAAGCGGCCCGACGTAATATTCCTGTGGGGATTGGGATTCTCAGTGGGTTACGCGGTCGCCCTATTCCCATGAGTCAAATTCAAGAACAGGTGGAAGTAGTTCGGGAAAAAGGATTTGCGGGAGTGTCTTTCTTTTTCTATGAAAGTATGTGGAGTTGGTCTGATGAAACGCCAACTCAACGGGAACAGGGGTTCGGGGAATTGTTTCCGAATCGGGCCGATCGCCCCAGTGTGATTGATAACGAGAATTGGCAATCTCACCCCTAATGGATTCGCCCTCAAGTCAACATTTGTTGATAATTTCCCACAGTTTCCCGCAAGGCGATCGCCACGCATCCAGAAAACTTGCCTCTAACCCTCGGGATGCCATAACAGTTAATGGCAACAACCGACCGGGGTTCAAACGCCCGTCGGTTGTTGCTTGGAACTTTTCCGACCCCCTGGGGGTCAATCCCCGAGAAAAGAAACATCCCAATTTAGCTAAATGCCGAAGAGGGATTATTTTGTAATGATTCGTCTATCTTTTCCCCTTAAAAATCCATGAAAAATTCCGCCAAACTTCAAGCCATTTTATTGGGTTTCGGACTGGTCCTCGCCTCGGGTTTCACCTTCCCGCAAGCAGCATCGGCTCAAAGACCCCTCCAAGCCCTGACCGAACGCATGATCACCTACCAAGGCATTACCTATCCGGTGATTCGTTCTTTGCCCGTGATTCTCGATCGCACCGGGGGTCGTGCCTCTCGGGGAAATATTATCACTCCCGAGACCAGTTCCGATGGCCGTTATGAATTAGTTGAATTAATTGGCGATATGAGTTCGCGGAGTATTTTCTCCTATACTGGACGCACCGCCTTCCGTCAAGCTCGGGTCCGCGATACCGTCACTGGAGAAACGATGGAAGCCTTAGTTCCCCTGATGGTCCGCTACTTCTAAAATACTCTTCTCGGCAGCGGAAAACACCTCTGCCTATCTCCTCACCTCAAAAAATCAACCCTAAAACCTCAGCAAAATGCTGGGGTTTTGTTTCGGGAACTGAAAGTGTCCGGGTCAGTCACCCCTTAAAAATTCACGCGCACATTTGCCACTCGCCGTCCGCGACTGATGGTGAACACTGCCGAATTCGGACGGGTATTTAAAAACGCCAGCAGTTGCTCGATCCGCCGTAACCGAGTGCCATTCACCCCTAACAGGCGATCGCCGGATCGCAACCCAATTTCTGCTGCCGGAGAACCTCGTTCCACAGACTGAATCACTAAAGCTGCATTCACCTCCACTCCTAACCGAGGCGGGGGAGAAGTTGACTGAGATGGGGATGGGGAAGGCGATGGCGTCCTAGAGGTCCCTTGGGCCACAGTCCGCGAACGATTCGCAGCGATAAAGTCCTCGGCAACTGTGGCACTGGTGGCAAACCCAATCCCAATATTACCCCCACGACCCGGGCTTAAAATGGCCTTGTTGACGCCAATGAGTTCTCCATTGGAATTGAGCAAAGGACCGCCCGAATTACCGGGATTAATAGCGGCATCGGTTTGTAAATCCCCATTATCAGCAATTCGGCTGAGAATTCCGGTAGTAAAGGTTCCCGAAAGTCCAAAGGGACTGCCGATCGCATACACTCGCTGACCCACTCGAATACCATCTCGACTCGCCATCGGTAACGCAGGCAAGGGATCATCGGTTCTAAGTCGAACTAAGGCTAAATCATTGCGGCGATCGGTGGCAATCACATCCCCGGTGTAAGTCTGTCCGGTACTGGTGAGGACCTCCACCCTGCCATTACGCGCCGAACTCACCACATGATCGTTAGTTAAAACGAGGCCATCTGCACTGATAATACTTCCAGACCCTGCACCTCTGCCTACGCGGATGGTCACCACCGAGGGACTCGCTTGTTGGTAGACATTGATGCTGGTTTGTTCATCCGCGCTAAAGGCGGTGGCAACGGGGGAGAAAGGAGGACTCACCAGACCTGACGTGGCGATCGCCCCAGCGGTGAGAATACTCAGTAATAACCTCTGTGGTTTCATGCCTTTAACTCTCGCGGTATGGACTCAAAATATTCACTCAAAATATAGAATTTGTAGACGTTGTTAGACCCTAGCAGTTCCATTTTCTGGGGCGATCGCCTCAGAGTTTCAGGTACGATGAGATCGCCTTGCTCAATTTTCATCGCCACTGACGGACCTAGACCCGGCGATCGGCCTTGGAGGAATCAAGGTCACCGTCCCCTCCTGGCTCATGGGTTCGTTCCCTGGCGATCGGTCTAACCCTTTTAAATTTTAGCCTTTTTACCCATGAGTTTAAACCGGCGAACCTTTAATAAAAATGCGCTGCTCTTTTTAATGGGTTCTTCACTACCACCCATTCTACAAGGATGTCGCATCAACAACATTTCAACTGCACCCCCGAGGAATTTGTTACCCACGGTTACTGAAACCGTTAATCAGGCGATCGCAGGACTCTCCCCAGACACCGAATTATTAATCCCCACCTTTCTCGGCAACGATCAACGGCGATTTTATGGTCGAGGAATTCCCCAAGGATTAAATCTCCTCGATAAATTTGCCCTAGGAACCGGCAGAACCCGCGTCGGCACTTCTTGGCGAACCTGGAGTGGTGCCGGATGGACGGGACAACCCACCCTCACCCGAGACGGAGGCAAAGTTTATCTCACCATTGGCGCTTATGATCACAGTTTAAGAAAAATTGATATTGAAACCAACGAAGTCTTATGGCGCTATCAGTTTGATGATGTAATTAAAGGGAGTGCCAGTCTTTATATCGATGAAAAAGCCCCGGAAGAAAATCGCATCGTCATCTTACAAGGCAGTCGATTAGGTATCCAAAATTCTCTCAACTCCTCCGGTCCCATTCCCAGCTTTCGCGCCATTTCCTTTAGAACCGGCCAAGAACTCTGGAAACTCAATCTTAGAAAAACCGCCAGTTATAGCCGGGATAATGATAGCAGTGCTTTAGATTTAGGCAATGGCATTTTATTCAATGCCGGAGAAAATGCCATTGGGTATTTTCTGAATAGTTCCACTGATGCCGCTACCCTAAAATCCGGCATCCGTCAACCGGAACTTTTAGGGGAAGTTCAACTCTATGAAGCTCAAGATAGTGTCCGCCAAGGAGGCAATATCGTCACAGAATCTTCCCCCGCCCGACTCGGAAATCGACTGTTTGTCGCTGCTGGTTCGGGTCATATCTATGGCATCAACTTAGAAACAAAAAAAATTATCTGGGATTTTTTCACCGGGTCCGATATTGAGGGCAGTGTGGTTATTTCTAAAGATGATCAATTATTTTGCACCATTGAACGGCAATATATCCCGGGCCAAGGGGGAGTTTTTAAACTTGACCCCAATCAACCGGAAGAGAATGCGGTTCAGTGGTTTTTACCCACCGGAAATCGTAATTTTAGTGGCTGGCAAGGGGGAATTATTGGGTCGGTTGCTCTCAATGATGAATATAATCCGAATGGAGAGTTTCCGGCCTTGTTTGCTACGAGTGCGATCGATGGTTATCTTTATATTGGGTCGCAAACTCAAATTACGGGTCAAAAAGTTAAGGGTCCTTGGTTAAAAAAAGATTATGAAACGCCGTTGATTGTATTTAAAGTGAATATTGGGGGGTCGATTTCTACTCCGATTTTTACCGAGGGGAATAAGTTGATTGCGGCAGGATACAATGGGGTTTATTTGTTTGAATTGCATTTTGAAGAATCTCAGGACAATCAAGAGAATGTAGTCCCGAATCAACGGGGAGAGTTTTATCAGGTAAAAGTTGAAAAATTGGGGCATTTTTTACCGGGCATTTCTTTTGAGGCAACCCCAATTGTTTGGGATGGGATTGTTAGAATTTGCGCCCGAGATGGTTGGATGTATTCTCTGGGATGATTTTTTCTGGGTTTGAGGATAACGACTGAAGTCGTTACTACGAACTTAAGAGAAATAGGGATGTTGTTATTATGAAATGAAAATTTAGGATATACTGGAGGGGAAAATGTGGGATGGTATGGAGGTGGGGAGTTATGATTCAGTCTTGGATGGTTATTGGGGCGATCGCCATTTTAGTGGCCGGTCTGGGGAGTGCATTGACCGGGGCCGATATTCGCTGGTTTAATCGGTTGCAGCGTCCGCGATGGTTGACTTTTGAACGGGCAATTCCCATCATTTGGACGGTTATTTTTATCTGTGGCGGTTGGTCCGCTTATTTGGTTTGGGAAGCAGACCCCGGAAGTCAGCTAACTTGGGTCTTAATGGTCTTTTATTTAGTCCTAGAAATTGTCACCATTTCTTATACTCCGGTGATGTGTAAATTACGAAGTCTCACCGTTGGAACCATTATTGGGGGAACCGGAGGATTACTTAGCTATTTGTTAGCCTTAAGTGTTTGGCCGGTTTCAAATTGGGCGGTAGTTTTATTAATTCCTTATATGATTTGGAGTCCGATTGGGACTTATACCACTTGGGCAATGGTTCAACTCAATCCAGAGGACCGCTAAAAAAGAGCTGAGTATTCCCCACTCAACTCTTGAATAGAACTATTTGATGGTAGGAATTTAGTCGCCTATTTTCTGTTTCAAATCAGGATAGGTGCTGCGATCGCCGGGTCGGACAATCCGACTTTCTCCATCGGTTGCCGTGACATTTTCATAAACCCCATCGTCCCGTTTCACCAACTTGCTGAACCCTTGACTTTTGAGTTCGCTGTTACCCGTGGGAAACATCACCGCTGGGGCGCAGATCAGACGTCGCACGGGTGCAGATAGAGGCGTCTCACCCGGTTCGAGGTTTGCCAACTGGCACAATTCTCCCCAAGTTTGCGCTTTCTCTTTAATGGAGTGAGTCACGTCCAGTTTTTGATTGGTACTAGGACAGAAATAAGTATAGAGCGGCATAATCTGTCTGTTGCAGTTAGTGGGTGTATGGTTTGGCACTAGATTCTTGAGGTCGCTTTAATCATAGCAGATGGGGGAGATGGGGGAGATGTTTGTAGTAACGACTTTAGTCGTTGCTCTCGTGTTATGGCGGATGCCATAATACGAGCAATCTGAGGGTCTACCCGCTTGCCTGCTTGGGAACTGGAGACAGCGCCTGACATTGGGGCGTGACTTGGCATCCGCCAAGCCACGCGGTAACGACTGAAGTCGTTACTACAAACATCTCCCCCATCTTCCCCATCCTCCCCATCCTCCCCAACTCCCCCATCTCCCCAACCCGCCCTCCAAGCGCTAAAATTTAAGCGCTAAACCTGCAAGGATGCTATGACGAAACTGATTATTCAAATTCCCTGTTATAACGAAGAACAGACCCTGGGACTTACCCTGAGTGAACTACCCCGTCAGTTACCGGGGATTGATGAAATTGAGTGGTTGGTGATTGATGATGGCAGTCGCGATCGCACGGTGGAAGTTGCCAAAGCTTGTGGGGTGGATCACATTGTTCGTCTTGCCAATAATCAAGGTTTAGCTAAGGCATTTATGGCGGGATTAGAAGCGTCTCTAAAAGCCGGGGCTGATATTATTGTCAATACCGATGCAGATAATCAATATTGTGCTGAAGATATCCCAGTTTTGATTCAACCGATTTTATTCGGAACGGCGGAAATTGTGATCGGGGCACGACCGATTCAAGAAATTAAACATTTTTCCCCCACTAAAAAATTCTTACAACGCCTGGGGAGTTGGGTAGTGCGTCTAGCTAGTAATACCAGAATTCCCGATGCACCCAGTGGCTTTCGGGCTTTTAGTCGCGAAGCGGCAATGCAATTAAATGTGTTTAATCAATATACTTATACGTTAGAAACGATTATCCAAGCAGGACAGAAAGGGATGGCGATTACTTCGGTTCCCATCCGCACCAATGGAGAGTTACGACCCTCTCGATTAGTCAAGAGTATTCCTAGCTATATTCATCGGTCTATCTTAACGATTTTTAGAATTTTTATGACCTATAAACCCCTGCGGTTCTTCCTGCTACTCGGAAGTTTTCCCTTGGGTTTAGGGGTCGCCTTGGGGGTGCGCTGGTTAGGGTTCTTTTTAATAGGAACTGACCGGACTCGAATTCCGAGTTTAATTTTAGCGGCTATTTTAATTCTCATTGGGGTGCAGCTCATTATCTTGGGTTTGGTGGCTGATTTATTGGCGGTGAATCGCAAGTTACTGGAAGATATTCAACTGAGGATGCGGCGGTCAGACTATGCTAAATCCGAGAAAAAAGGTCAGGAACAGTATTAATCTGCGAGAGGGTCCTAACTTAATTACCGGGTAGACCTCCGCTTTGAAAGAGGACGGATGGAGGGTTAGCCCAATCCCTGAATCCAGGGTTTACTCCGGTTTCAAACTCGATTAGGAGGTCGGGAACCTGAGTCGATTGGTTTTTTAAAACCTATCGGTATCAGGCATCAGGGTGAGATTGGAGTGGTCAGGGCGATTGCCCTAGGGCAATTTTATTGGACCGGAGTCAGTGTAGGGCAGAAAACTATTTTTCAGAAATCTGAAGCGATGTGAATACATTTCTGAAGGATAAAATAATATCTAACCGATTTTTTGGAAAAAGTGTAATCTAAACTACTCTTTTCTGGGAAAGGTTTATCAGGTTTAAGATATGTTATTGGGGTCACGAAAGTGAGGCTCTCGAAGAAAATTTAAGATTTAATTAATCTTTGACTCTTAGATTGATGGTTTAAAATTAGTAGCAAACTTAGTCAGAAGCTAAACGATTGGTAAAAAAATAAACAATGAGCGTCATCTTCCTAAAGACAGATTAAAAAGCTTACAGCGGAGAAAATATATGGAGCTTTTCGGGGTAAGGACTGCAAACCCGAAGCCGAACGGGTATCAAAATTTGAAGAAAAGGTAGAAAAAAAAAGAGGAAGGCGAGAACGAAGTTCGCTGCCTGGGTTCCGTGAAATGTACTCAATGTCAAAGTGATTCGTATGCTTCAGGGAATGGGAATCAATCGCTATAGCGAGACTATGTTAACCGGCAGCTACGCTCCTCACATAGTGGGGCTGGCAATTTGGATGGCGATCGCGGTGTCTTATCTAACAATCGCTCTGGATGGACCCATTCAGATGGAAGCCCGATCGCACCGAGGCGGGTTGACAACAAGTACCGTCATAGCCTCAGCTTGGTTCACTGGAATGTACTTAACCGGACCCCCCCTAGGAACGAGGAACCAGCCGTTTACTCAGGAGGTTAGGATAATGCTGTCCCTGTTGGTGATGGCGATCGCTGCTGGGATCGGAGTTGCGGTTATTAATGGTGAAGTCATGAAACGGGACCTATTCAGAGTTGACCATCAAATCAGGGGAGGGGCGATCGCGACCCCGGTCCTCTGGATCCTCGCTGTCACCCCAGGAGTTAGCCTCATCCTCCTCAGCCTCTTAGATTGGGCGGGAATCGCCCCCCCATTTTTCGGACTAATTCGGGACTCCCTGGCAATCGCCACAGCGATCGGCAACCTGCTCCTAGTCAGCCAAACCGCTCGTGCCAGGGCGATCCAACAGGGGACCAGTGAAGTTCCACGAAACCCGATTCCCCAGGAGATTTGCGATCGCCGAGATCCCCGCGACGGATCGCGGTTCGAGATCAGCCACTGTGCAGAAGTTGAAGCCGAATTAGCACAAACCAAAACTTTTCTCAACTCAGTCATTGAAAATATGCCCCTCGGCTTATTTATCAAAGATGCCAAAACCTTGCAATTTATCCGATGGAATAAAGCCAGTGAACAACAATTTGGCTATTCCCAAGAGCAAGTGTTAGGCAAAACCGACTATGACCTCTTTCATCCAGAAGAAGCAGATTTTTTCACTCAAAGCGATCGCCAAGCCCTCTTAACCCAACAAATGGCAGATATTCCCTTAGAAACCGTTCAAACTCCACACCAAGGGATGAGATTGCTTCATACCCGTAAAGTCCCCATTATCGATGACACTAACACCCCTCAATATCTCATGGGAATTTCTGAAGACATTACCGATTGGGTAGAAGCCCAGGAGGAAATTATCAAGCAGAATCAACGTGCTCAACTCTTTGCAGAATTGACCATCAAAATTCGTCAATCCTTAGATATTGGAGAAATTCTCCAAACCACCGTTGAAGAAGTCCGACAAGTTCTCCACGCCGATCGGGCGATCGTCTTTCAACTGATGGCCGATGGCACCGGAATTGTCGTCAAAGAAGCCGTCGTTGAAACCTGTCAACCCCTCTTAGGAAATCAGATTACCGATACCTGCTTTCCCACAACCTATTTAGAACAATACAAACAAGGCAGAGTCAATGCCATCTGTGATGTTGAATCCGCAGAAATTCACCCTTGTTATCGGGACTTGCTCAGACGAATTGGGGTCAAAGCCAACCTCGTCGTGCCATTACTCCAACGGGATACCCCAGAGGACCCCCTGCGGGAACGATTGTGGGGATTACTGATTGCCCATCAATGCTCCATCCCCCGCCAATGGACACAATTTGAAACCGAACTGCTGCAACAACTCGCTAACCAAGTCAGCATTGCCCTCTCTCAAGCGCAACTGCTGGCAGAGCAAACCCGCATCTCCCAAAAGCTGGCCAAACAAAACATCGTTTTAGCCCAGATGAAACAGGCGGCAGTGGCAGCGAATCGGGCCAAAAGTGAATTTCTAGCCAGTATGAGCCATGAAATTCGCACCCCCATGAATGGGGTACTCGGGATGACAGGATTGCTCCTAGCAACGGAATTAAACCCTCAACAAAAACATTATGCTCAAACAATTTTTTCCAGTGCCGAACATCTGTTAACGGTGATTAACGATATTCTCGACTTTTCTAAATTAGAAGCGCGAGAAATGCATCTCAACCCGATTGATTTCGAGTTGGATGAATGTATAGAATCCGTGGTGGATTTAATGGTTGCTCCAGCCCAGGAAAAGGGACTGGATTTGGGGATTTGCATCGATCGCAATGTTCCTCGCCATCTGTTTGGAGACCCGGCACGGTTGCGTCAGATTTTGCTGAATTTAGTCAACAATGCGATTAAATTTACCGAAGGTGGGGAAGTGTCGATCGCCGTAAGTGCCGTCTCAGCAGAGTCCAACTCAGAAACAGATGCCCTCCCCTCAGCCCAGCGCAATCCTGTCACCTTGCGATTTGCCGTCACCGATACGGGAATTGGCATTTTACCCCAGGATCAAACCAAGTTGTTTCAATCCTTTTCCCAAGTGGATAGTTCCTCCACCCGCCAATATGGCGGCACCGGGTTAGGACTAGCTATCTCTAAACAATTGGTGGAACTGATGCAGGGAGAGATCGGTGTCGAAAGTGAATTGCATCAGGGTTCTACGTTCTGGTTTACTGTTACCCTGCCGGTACAGCAGAATCGCGCAGAACGGGAAAATTCCCGGGGGACAACCTTGGAGATGGAGTCTCTAAAACTGCTGGTTGCCGATGAGAGTGCCATGCATCGTCAGTCGGTGCAGCATTTTGCCGATCGCTGGGGAATTACGGTGGATCAAGTCACGGACCCTCAGAGCGCCCTGAGTGCATTGCGCGCAGCGGCAGCAGAGGGAACCCCCTATCATGCAATCTTGGCAAGTGTGAACCTCCTGGAGGGCGATCGCTCAACCCTGTTACAAGCTCTGAAGCAGGAACCCAATTTGGCGACAACCCGGACAATTGCCCTAGCTCAGTTTAATCAACGGGCGATCGCCGAAGCCTTAGCCCCCCATTGGATCAGTGCTTATATCATCAAACCCTTACGGGGGTCTCAGTTTGTGGAAAGCTTGCAGCAGGTTTTAGCTCCCCAGGGGTCTGTGCGCCCCCAAGGGGTTCCGGGAGAACCCTTCTCGGACTCCACCTTCTCCTTAGCTCCTCCCCCTTTGTCCCCTCTGAAAATCTTAATCGCCGAAGATCACCAGATCAATCAACAAGTGATTGTTTTTCAACTGAATACTTTGGGCTACCATGCCGATTGTGTTAATAATGGTCTCGAAGCCCTCGATCGCCTTGCGGGTGAAGATTATGATCTGGTCTTTATGGATTGTCAGATGCCCCTGAAAGATGGCTATGAGGTGACCCGAGAACTCCGAAGGTGCGAAGGAACCCGGCGTCATACCATCGTCATTGCCTTGACTGCTCATGCTCTGAATAGCGATCGCCAGAAGTGTCTGGAAGCAGGAATGGATGACTATATTAGTAAACCCGTCCTCCTCGAACAGTTACAGGCAGCACTCGATCGCTGGATTCCCCAGATCATCCCCCTTCAGACTCCGGAACCCACTTTGACCGAAAATCCCCAAGCGCCAGTCACTCTCCATCAGAAAATCAGCAGTTCTAGCACCTTGGAACCCACCGGGTCCTTCTCTCCTAGAGATTTACCCGAGGGAACCCTGGAAGATCCACCCCTGGATTGGGTCCGTCTCCAGGAGATTTCCCGAGGTAAACTGGAATTGCAAGAACGCCTGCTCAGAGCCTTTGTGGATAGCCTGCGAGGGGATATCGAGGTGATTCGTTCCGCCTGCGATCGCCAGGATTGGAGTACGGTGGAGTTAAAAGCTCACCGGATTAAAGGAGCCAGTCTGAATATGGGTGCTCGGGCGATCGGGGCCATTTCCAGCCAAATCGAGGAGCAAGTGCGGGCCCAAGTGTTTGAAGCGATCGCCCCCTTGTTGTTGAGTTTAGAATCTCAAGTCGATCGCCTGGGAACTTGCACTCAATCTCTCCCCCCTCGATAAGTTCAGCCTCCGTCAGGCGCTGTTGTTTTACCCATTGCGCGATTGAGTCAGGGTTCATCTCCCTTCGGTTCCCTCCCCAAGTTTGCGGACGAACCAGGAGGGTAAGCTCAAGTCCACCTTACAATTGCTTTCTACATCAGGGGAGGGTTTGGATCTCCAAACCCTCCCCTGATGTAGGGGTTTGGTCCCCAAACCCTCTTCAGGCGATCGCTAGTCTATCAAAACCCGTACCCGATCGAGTTGAGGCATTTGCGGAGGAACGAGTAGGGTGGGTTGTCATAGTAAAGTAAGTCTTTGACAATCGGAGTTAGGATCAGTCCTAAGAAGAGATATCCTCCGGTTTTCGTGGAGACTTTATTCTTCCACTAGAGGGTTAATTACAGGGGTGAGGAGATTAAACCGTAGCCCTGTCAAGGTGGTAAATTTAATAACGAAAAATCGCTGTTTCTGGTAGGGGTTTGGTCACCAAACCCTCTTCTGCCCTAATGTTAGGGGTTTGGTCAGCTCTCTTTTTGGGGCGATCTCATTACACCCCTTGAGGGTGATCAGACCAAACCCCTACATCCCTTGAGGGTTTGGTGACCAAACCCCTACATCCCTTGAGGGTTTGGTGACCAAACCCCTACAAATACACCTTGAGGGTTTGGTGACCAAACCCCTACAAATACACCTTGACAGGGCTAGAGATTAAACCGTTGTCAACAGAATTCCGAGCTGGATGAGCCGCTGAAGTGATAATCTATGTGTGAAATCAACAAAACTGTCGTGACTCCATTTAAACTGCCCTCTTGCTTATCCCGGTTGCGATCGCCCATTTGGGTGTTCGATCTCGAACAATTGCAACTGTGGTGGGCGAACCCTGCCGCCTTGCAACTCTGGGGTGCAGCGAGTTTGGAAGAACTCAGACAGCGAGATTTCCGGGAGATTTTAGGGGCAACCCGCCCTCGATTAAAGGGCTATTGCAAACGGTTGAAGTCTGGGGAAACGGCGATGGAACAATGGACGTTTTATCCCCAGGGAGAAGCGGTACAGATTCCCTGCCTTTGTTCGGGAATGGAGATTGATGAAGGACGTTTGGCCCTGTTGGTAGAGGGGGTGAGTCCGGAGATTCTGCGTCACCGAGGGGTTGTTAACCCACTGATGCCGATGAAGGCGTTACCGCAGAAAACCGATGTAGGGTTCCAGGCAGTCGTTGTCCGTCAGATTATTGATCCGCTTACGGGGAAAGCGATCGCCCTAGTTCAGGAGAATGATTGTCCTGATACTGGAGGCGATCGCCCGCAATCCGCCCGTCCCACTGAGGTGATGCACCCTCCCCTAACAGCTTTTCCAAACCGGGATAAACAACAGTCCCCTCAAGATAATCCGGAAGAAACCATCACCCTGCAACAGGCGATTTTAGATAGTGCCAACTACTCGATTATCTCCACGGGGATTGATGGGATTATTTATACATTTAATGCCACGGCTGAACGCTGGCTGGGTTATACTGCCGAGGAAATGGTCGGAAAAATGAGTCCGGCGATTCTCCATGACCATAAGGAAGTGGTCCAGAGGGCACAGGAGTTGTCTGAAGAACTGGGGGTGGAGATAGCGCCTGGATTTGAGGTATTTATCGCCAAAATCCAGCGGGGGAAACCGGACGAATACGAATGGTCATATATTCGCAAAGATGGCAGTCGGTTTCCGGTGTTGTTGTCCATTTCGACCCTACGCGATCGCACCGGGGAAATTACCGGATATTTGGGGATTGGCAGCGACATCAGCGATCGCAAGGCTGTCGAAGCACAACAGCGCGAAACCGAGGCGGCATTGCGATCGCTGATTGAAGTGCAAGCAGCGGTGGATTTAAGCCTGCAAGAGCGTCTTGAACGGATGTTAGCAATGGGTTCTGAGCGATTTAAGTTAGAAATAGGGATGTTGGGGCGCGTCGAGGGCGATCGCATCGAGATCCTCGCCACTTGCTATCCTCCGACCAGTTTGTTTAAGCTGTTTCCCGGGGATGCGTTCAATTTAAGTCAAACGTATGACGCTTATACCCTCTCGGAACAAACTACACTCTGTATCGAATCCGCTGCCGAATCTGATCTGTGGCAAACCCATAGTGCCTATAAAATCCGTAAACTCCAAGCCTATATTGGTACCCCGATTTTTGTTGCCTCAGAGGTTTACGGGACTCTGAGCTTTGCCAGCCATAGTCCCCGGGATACTGCCTTTAAAGATAGCGATCGCCAACTGGTGACCTTGATGGCGCAGTGGATTGGCGGGGAAATCGAACGGGATAATGCCCAGAATGCATTCCGCGCTGAATACCAACGCACCTTGTTACTGGGGCAAATTACCCGAGAAATTCGCCAAAGTTTAGATTCTCAACAAATTTTACAAACGGCGACAGCTTTAATGGGTCGCGGTTTTCACCTCAATCGTTGTGTGATTCTCTCTTATACCCCGGAAGCGAGTACGGTAGATACCGTGGCAGAATATGTAGAGCCTGGGTATCCATCGATGATAGGCTTTAAAATTCCGGTGGAAGGGAATCCCTACCTTCAAAAGGTGTTTGCTCTCGATCGCGCCGTGGCATCGGATGATGTGAATATTGACCCCTTGCTGCGGGAGGCACTTCCCCTCTGCCATCAAGTTCAAATCAAGTCGATGTTAGCCGTTCGCACTTCCTATCAAGGGGAACCAAATGGGACCATTGGCTTCCATCAATGCGATCGCTTCCGCCATTGGGAACCCCAGGAAATTGAACTCCTCGAAGCGGTTGCAGTGCAACTCGGTATTGCTTTAGCTCAATCGCAATTACTTGAGCGTGAACGAGCCGCGCGATCGCAACTCGCCGAGCAAAATCAAGCCTTAAAACAAGCCCGAGAATCCGCTGAAGTCGCCAACCGTGCCAAAAGTGAATTCCTCGCCACCATGAGTCACGAAATCCGGACTCCCATGAATGCGGTCATTGGCATGACGGGGTTATTACTGGATATGAATTTAACCGATGAACAGCGGGATTATATTGATACCATTCGCACCAGTGGCGATGCCTTACTGACGATTATTAATGATATCCTCGACTTCTCTAAAATTGAGTCCGGCAAACTCGAACTAGAAAATCATCCCTTTAATCTGCAAACTTGCATCGAAGAAGCCTTGGATTTGTTTGCCCCCAAAGCTGCTGAAAAAGGGCTGGAATTATTATATCAAATCGAGGTAAATACGCCCAAACAAATTATCTCTGATGTGACTCGCTTGCGGCAAATTTTAGTGAATTTAATTGGAAACGCGGTTAAATTTACCCATACCGGCGAAATCCTCGTATCCGTTAATGCCACCCGGTTAACCTCTCGGGATTCTCAAGCAGAACTTGCCACTCCTTTAGTGACGGCTAATCCGGCGAATGGGGAAACTCCCTTGGGTTACAACCGCGATCGCCAGATGAATCTACCCCGGTTGCTTACGAGTTCCAATTTTCCATTCGAGATACGGGTATTGGGATTCCTTCCCATCGTCGCGATCGCCTCTTTCTGCCCTTTTCTCAAGTCGATGCCTCTACCACTCGTCAGTTTGGTGGGACTGGATTGGGACTAGCCATTTGCAAGCGCTTAAGCGAATTAATGGGGGGTCGGATGTGGATTGAAAGTGAGGAAGGGGTGGGTTCTACCTTTTACTTTACCTTAATTGCTCACTCCAACCCCACGGCGATCGATTCCCCTGACTATCACCAGAGCGATCGGCCCTTGCTTAAAGGTAAAAAACTGCTCATTGTCGATGATAACGCCACCAATCGACAAATTTTGCTCAAACAAACTCAAAATTGGGGAATGTTTCCCCACAATGCTGCATCCGGTTCCGAAGCCTTAGCTCTTTTAGAAGTTAGCAATCATTTTGACCTCGCCATTTTGGATATGCAAATGCCCGAAATGGATGGATTAACCCTCGCCGCAAGGATTCAACTCCAACCCCAATGGCAATCCCTCCCCTTGGTCATGTTCACCTCAATGGGTAAACCCGAATCGTTAGAAATAGATGGAATTCCCGTTAAATTTGCAGCGTTTATCAATAAACCCATTAAACAGTCTCAACTGTATAATACTTTAATACAAGTTTTGGATGAAACCTCCTCGAATAGTCCGGTCAAATATGAGACTTCCACCCGTTCCAAGAAATCTCTGATTGATGCAGACATGGCGAAACGAATTCCTTTAAGAATTTTATTAGCCGAGGATAATATCGTCAACCAAAAAGTTGCCCTCAGAATCTTGGATCGTATGGGATATCGTGCCGATGTCGCAAATAATGGACTCGAAGTCTTAGAAGCCTTGCAGCGGCTATCCTACGATGTCATCCTCATGGATGTGCAAATGCCCGAAATGGACGGGTTAGAAGCGACTCGTCAAATTTGTAAAAAATATACCGATCGCTTACAATTAAATAAGCCGAAAATTATTGCCATGACTGCCAATGCCATGCAAGGCGATCGGGAAATCTGTCTCGCGGCTGGAATGGATGATTACATCACCAAACCGATTCGTCTCGAAGAGTTAATCAAAGCCTTATCTTTAGTTAAAAATGATTAAATCTCTTGAAAAAATTCGATTGTTATCAATTTGAAAACCGGCTATTGTATCAAAACGAATTTTAATACGGTAGCCCGCGCAGGCGGGCTTCGTCCGTATAGCCCCACCCTTTAGGGTGCGGGCTAAAGCTTGAATTTCGGGTCAGATTTTTTTTGCTATAATAAAATAAGAACATCCCCATTATTTTAATTAACCATGAAATTTTATTCACAAGTTATTCTACCCAAGCTGATGGATGTTACCATGTCCGATCCACGTATTTCACAGTATAGAGAAGCTGTTTTATCTGAGGTGTCGGGCAATGTTTTAGAAATTGGGTTTGGAACGGGATTAAATTTACCTCATTATCCCGAAACCGTTCAAAAGCTCACTACGGTAGACCCAAATCCCGGGATGAATCAGTTGGCCCAAAACCGGATTAAGTCCTCGGATATCGATGTAGAAGTTCGGGTGATCAGTGGCGAGACTTTACCGTTTCCGGATGAAAGTTTCGATAGTGTGGTGAGCACTTGGACTTTGTGTAGTATTGCTCAAGTGGAACGGGCTTTAGCAGAAATTCACCGGGTTCTCAAATCTACTGGAAAATTCTTCTTTTTGGAACATGGATTGAGTGAGGAACCGAAGATTCAAGGGTGGCAAAATTTCCTCACGCCTCTGCAAAAAATTGTGGGGGATGGATGTCATTTGAATCGTCCAATTGAAAGTTTAGTGGAAAATCAGTTTCGGATTTTGGAACTCGATCGCTTTTATGCACCTAAGATTCCTAAGACGGTGGGGTATTTGTACAAAGGGGTTGCGGTAAAAGGATAGGAGGGGGAACGACTGAAGTCGTTACTACGAACATAAGAAACGACTGAAGTCGTTACTACGAACATAAGAAACGACTGAAGTCGTTACTACGAACATAACAAACGACTGAAGTTGTTACTACGAACATAACAAACGACTGAAGTTGTTACTACGAACTTTGAGGAAGTTTTCGCACTACAAGGTGTGCGAAAACTTCCTCGCTATTTTTATAGCAAACTGATTTAAACTGGCTACAGTCCTGGGATGGGGGGTAATTTTTTTAGCTGGGGCTGGATTTGCTTTTGCCAAAAGGGGTTAAAGGTTTCGGGAAAGACCATTTTCCACATCACGCCGAGGACTGTAATCATGAATGCTGCCATGACTAGGGCGACAAGTGCGGTACTTAACTGAGCGAAAATATTGGATTTCTTGGGTTTGACGTAAAATCCGCGTCGGCGATTTTGGAGTGCATAAGCCGAATCATCGATGATTTCTTCCTGGATGGGGATAGGTTGGGTTCGTTTGGCTGCTGCGGGACGCTTGGCGGATGATTTGCGGGAGACTGCGGCTTTTTTGTTGGCTTTGGAGGGCGATCGCGCTTTGGAGGCGGTACTCATTCCGGAGGTGTCATCGCTTTGTTCCCATCTCTCCACCTGCTGAGTCACCACCTCCGGTTCATTCTTCGCCCGAGCCCACTGTAATAACTTCGCTGAGGTAATCCCACAGAGATTATCTTGGCGTAAGGCGGCGATCCGTTTGAGTAGGGGTTGTCCATTGCAGACAAAGACGACGATCGCATCTTCCCGTTCTAGGGCCACACCATAAGCAGCCTCAGCCATCTCTAAACTTAACCGGGCACTGAAACTCAAAGATGCCCCTTCAGGCGGTGTTAACTTGCGATGGGTAGCCGTGGCGGTGGTTTGCTGCCAGCCACTTTTGGGCCAAAATGCCATAAATTCTTTTGCGGTCTTCTCCTGTCCCGGTTCGGCAGCGCGATCGGCGAAGTTCTGCATGGCTTCAAAGACAACTTTGGGGACAAAACAACTCCCCACCCGTTTGTAATCTTTCCAAACCTTGGGATCACCGGCTAACAGAGAGGTTGTATCAAAAACAAGTAGGATCTGGGGTCGAGGCACTCATGATGTTAAAGGGGGGTAAAACAGAAAGAGGAAAGCGCGAACGCTACGGACCAGGGTTTTTTTAATAAAGAGAACAAGAAACCGGGTTTCTCGCCCAAACTTGTTGCTTATGAAGTAAAGATTTTTTCAAGAAACCCGGTTTCTAACTTCTACTGCATCGAGGACCTCAGTATTTTTCTTCGGTCCTGTGTTCTGGCTTTCTCTTTCTATTATTATCCGCCAATTCCTAAACGACCGGCCAAGGAGGTACTCAAGGGGAGTAAGGTGGCGATCGTCAAAAATAAGGCTAACAAAGCCAAGGCTGCCCGGGCATCATCGGGTTCTTTAATTTCGTTCAAACTGGGGCGTTCTAAACCCCGTTGGAGGAAGAGAATCACGATCGCCCAATATAAGGCCAAAGGATTGAAGAAGGCAGCGATCGCCAGGACAACTGCCGTGGCGATCGTCGCCCGTCCGGCAATGGTCCGTCCATAGACCGCCTGGACAATCCGGCCCCCATCGAGTTGACCCGCAGGCAGGAGGTTAAGGGCGGTAATCACTAATCCTAGCCAACCCATCACCATCATCGGATGGACGGCAACCAAGGGTTGATTCAAGGCCGAACCCAGCACAACTTTTGCTAAAGTACCGACTAACACAGACCCTTGGAAAAACTCTGCCGGAATTTGGAACAAGCTGCCTTCATGGGACAGGAGTAAACCCCCGATTAACATCGCCAGAGAGACTAATCCCCCGGCAGCAGGTCCGGCAAAGGCCACATCAAACAAGACTGTTCGGTTCGGCAAGAGGGTTTCAAAGCGATTGATTGCCCCAAAGGAACCGATTTGCCAAGTGGGGATGAAAAAGGGCCAGCTTAAGCGGACGTTATTTTTCTGGGCGATCACCCGGTGGGCAATTTCATGAGAGAGCAAAACTGCCCAGATTCCCAAAGTTAGGGGGAGCACTTCCCCAAGGCGTTGGGGATTGGTAAAGAAGTCGAATCCGAGGAATAATCCAGCGGTTTCTAAGCTGGTGACAATGGTAGCGACCAATAAGACCACGGCTAGGATTGTTTGTCCTCGGGTGGAGGGTTTGGGGTCGGAGGTACTGGGTAAGACGATCGCCACGGGTTTTTCGTCAGGATTGGGGACTAAAAACAGCCGATAGCGATCGCCCATGCGTTCTTGGAGGGACTGGGCGAGGCGATCGTAAGCCTCATCCGGATCCCCGCGCAGATTCCCTTTAAAAATTGCCCCTTCTTGATAGGAAATCGTTTCTGTGGCAAAGAAGGTATCAATGCCAAAAATCCCCTGGATCTTTTTGAGGTCTTCTTCGGGAATTCTGACAAACTCCGGGGCGATCGTCTTGAGTTGATCTTCAACACCGGAACTCGTCGGGTTTTCTGGGTTGGCCCCCACAGGAGTCTGATCGGACTGCAAGCGTTTTGCAGCCCGTTCTCGCAGGACCTCATCCTGACCCGCCGCCCGGAGTTGTTTGCCCAGATAGATGTACAAACCCGCAGAGGCGAGAACCAGCAGCAGAATCCCCACTAAGTTCAAGTAGATTCCGGCGGAGAATAAGCCAAAGAACAACAGCCAAGGGAACATCAGTACCGCAGACTGTAACCAGGCTAAGATGCCGAGTTTTCCGAAATCCCTAGCGCGATAATATCCCCACCCCAAGATTCCTAGGGCGACAAACACGATAGCAATTGTTGCAGCATTCTCTGTTGCGATATCCATGTCCTCAATATAAATGCTGGTCAGAACACCGCCCGAGCGATCGCTCATGATCATCCCACTCCGACAAATTAGGCGGTTTCAACCGCTATCTGTCGCAGAGGTACGCTGTGAAAAACGCCGGGGGATCGATTCCATCTTACCGAGTCATCTACCCTCCCCGATAACCCCAGGCACAAATTCTCCCGGGAAAAGAGTTTTAGGGGATCAGAGTCTAAAAAACCCGCACCCTCAAGGGTGGGGCTATACGGACGAAGCCTGCCTCCGCAGGCTGAAGAGTACAACAGCTTTTTCATTCCAAGTCTAAAAACCCGCACCCTCAAGGGTGGGGCTACACGCACGAAGCCTGCCTCCGCAGGCTGAAGAGTACAACAGCTTTTTCATTCCAAAAAAAACCCGCACCCTCAAGGGTGGGGCTACACGCACGAAGCCTGCCTCCGCAGGCTGAAGAGTACAACAGCTTTTTCATTCCAAGTCTAAAAACTCGCACCCTCAAGGGTGCAGGTTCCAGCCCGCGCAGGCGGGCTTCGTCCGGATAGCCCCACCCTTCAGGGTGCGGGTTCCAGCCCGCGCAGGCGGGCTTCGTCCGGATAGCCCCACCCTTCAGGGTGCGGGTTTCTATAGACTCTTGCCCCCTGGGATGCCGAGTTTCCCATTGTTCTGGATAATGGAAAGGCGAACCTCAACCCTCTGTTTTTCTGAGTCTTATGGCCGATCAAACTCCCGATTCCCCTACTGGGTCCTCCCGCAGTTCTGAACCCACCCGCCCTCGTTCTGGCAACCCTAAACCCCGGGGGAAACAATCCCTCCCGCCTGAAAAATATGCTCGGTTAAGGGCTGAGGCGGCTGCGCCCTATAAAGGACTGCGTAAATTTGTTTATGTGGTCTGTGGAGCCTCCGGTGGCATTGGTGCTTTTGTGTTTTTGGCGCAACTATTAGCCGGTCGTGAAGTGGGCGCGGCACTGCCTAATTTTGCTCTGCAACTCGGGGTTGTCGCCCTAATGGTGTGGCTCTTTCGGTTAGAAAAGGCCGACTGAATCCGCCGAGAATGCTCGATTGTTCTGCTCCTGACAGGAGGACGATCGCGCTTTTACTCGACCGGGCTGGGGACCATTTGTGCGGATCAAGTCTTTTTCTGGCTTGTCGCTATTAATGCTCCCCAGGGGGGTTTTGCTCTAATGTTTCTGATCCCTCGATAAGAATATCTAATTTGTTCAACACTTGCCGGTGAGGGAAAACAATCTCAAAAGGACTATCGCGAGAGGGCAATGGCGCTTATAATTAAATCTTTTTTAAAAATTCGGATTGGCCCGGTGAGTATAAATCTAAAGAAAAGATTACGAAATTCCAGATTTGGAAAAATTCCGTTCATAATCAAATCAATAAAGTTCAAATGGGGTCAGCCAATATAAAGACCCTAAACATAAAACCTCCAAGATAAGGAAAGGGCCGGTTGCTGCGATCGCAGAAACCGGCCCTTTCCCCTTGAAAGCGCTTGGCCCCAATTTAAGGAGCCATCACCAAATAAGGAGAGGCGATCGCTTCGGCTTGACCCGCACTCACTAAAGCTTGGTAAACAAAAGCCGCTACCTCAGCGCGGGTAGCCTCTTGACTCGGATTGAGGCGATCGCGAATCGGATAATTCACCACCAACCCTTGTTCCGTCGCCCCGGCGATCGCTGTCTGCGCCCAATCCGGAATCCCACTCATATCCGAATACACCGATAACACCCCCATATTCTCAGAACGCAATCCTAACCCACTGGCGAGGGCCACCAGCACCTGAACCCGAGGAATCTGCTGTTCCGGGCGGAACTGATTTCCCGGATATCCCGTTAAAAACCCACCCCGACAAGCGGTTTGAATCGCCTCAAAGCCCCAGAAATTACTCCGAACATCGGAAAACGCCGAACAAGCCTGATTTGATTGCGGGGTAAAAGCCTTATTCACGATCGCTGCAAACTGAGCACGAGTCACCCGCTCATTCGGACGAAATGTCCCATCATTAAATCCCGCAATCACCCCTTTTTCCGCCAACGCTTCAATATAAGGTTGCGCCCAGTGACCCCCAATATCTCGAAATCCTGCGGCTACCGTTGTCGCTACAAATTCTACCGCCCCAGAGATGCGACTGGCATCAATATCATTCCCCACCGCCAGAATCGTATTGTTGCGGGTGGCATTATAAAGGTCATAGCGGGTGTTACTGCGGATGTAATTTTTGCCCTCGGATTCGGCAGTCCCTAAATCCGGCAAGGCATCCCCGATCACCACAATCCCATCCCGTTCATTATTCTCAATCACGTTATTGCGAAAGATGGGTTTCGCCGAATTGGACACCACCACCCCATCAATATTTTGCAAAATCCGGTTATCCACAATCATCGGGGCTGATGAATCCCCGATCGCCAAGCCGAAACCCGTGTTCTGAAAGATATTTCCCCGAACTTCCCCTTGCGCCGATCGCGCAATCGAAATCCCATTCCCATCGTTTTCCGTAAAAACGCTATTTTCAATCACGGGTGTGGAAGTCCCCGTGACGAAAATGCCCTCGCGTAGATTACTGGTAAAGGTACTATTGCGAACCGTTGCGGCTCCCGATTCGATCCAGATGCCGGTTCCTCGCGTGTTCGGGTTGGTTACCGCTACTCCGGCGATCGTGCTATCGGTGGCAGGGACAATGGCTACATTTTGAACCGCAAAGGTGGGACTGCTAAAGCTGCCACCGCCAATAATCCGCACATTCTGCCCTTTCTTGTCTTCATCCCCGCGCAGAATAACCCCCGGGGGGAGGGTCAAAGGGAAAGTTTCGGTATCCTTGGTGTAACTTCCAGGGGCCAACTGAATCACAGTGCCAGGGGTAGCTTGGGAGAGGGCGTAAGTAATACTCTGATAGGGGGACCCTTCGCTCGTTCCTGCATCCGGGCGATCGCTTCCTAAGACGGGATTAACATAGATCACTCTAGCGTTGGCCGGAATTTGGGCTGTCTGCACTCCCGAGGATAGGGGCATCCGGGGGACCGAATTGGCCCAGGATCCGGGAACCGCCCCTACTCCCGCACCCAACACCAGGGCGGTTACCAGGGGAAGGCTAAATCTACGGGTCAGGGAACCCTGACCCAAACTCGCCCGTTGTAACCTCAAAAAAGAAAGTTGCTTGCTCATCTGCTGATGGGTCCTACTCTGGTAAAACATCAAACTTGTTAGACTTAGGGTAACCCCACAGGCGCTGACATTAACGCAGTTGGGATAAAATTAAATCCCGAGGAGGTCGGTACAGTAGAGGGAAGACAAACCCCCCTTTTTTGACAAGATTTAGGCGGGCTTTGCCACAAAAACAAGGGCCAAAAACCCGGTTTCTTATCCCGGTTATCCCATCCTGTCGGGATAATCTCTATGAGACTTAATTCTGATCCAATCCACTCGTTCATTCTTCTTATTTTCCGGAAATTTTTTAGGGGGATTTTGGAAAAATTTAGAGTATTTTTAGGGGATGAAAACGTTAGGGTGATTTCCTTGAAAAAGCCAGAAACCTATTTTGTGAATTTCTCGTCTTTAGCTCGTAAACTCATTGATTAAATTGGTAAAAATGCGCCTATCTCTGTTGTTGGTTTTGCGTCGGATTATCCAGGCTGGAACTCTGGGGATTGCTCTGTTGGGAGTTGGGGAAGGAATGCTTTCCCCAAACAGTGCTACTGCGGCTGAAGAAGTTATTCTTAAGTATGGACCCATGCGAGCGCCTGTCTCTGTGGCGGACTTATCTAGGTTTGCTGAGACGGGAGATCTGTCTTTCTCGTTGCGATCGTATATGGGGTTATCGAATCAAAATCCGGATGAGGTTCGGAATCATTTAAACCGCTCTATTTCCGTGAGTCCAAGATTTTTGGATCGAGCGCTGAATAATCGTCTGGGTAAGCGGGTATTAGATGAAATGGGGGATATGATTCAGACTCCTTCGGGTCAGTTGAGCGGTCAGGCCCTGCGTGCTTCTTTGGTTCTCTCAGCGGCGGAAGATGGGGAGATTAGTGTGGTGGAATTGATTGAAAATTACCCAGCACAGACTGTAGAAGTAGATGTCCAGAGTTTAATTCGAGTTTATAATAAGCTAAGTTTTCTGGAAAAATTACCGTTTTAAAGGGAAGAAATAAAAGGGATTGGGGCTGAAGAAACCTGCCTCTAATTTTAATATTTTCAAAATTTTTAGAGACGCGAAATTTCGCGTCTCTACTTTTTTATTCGGGGGGATTTATAGACAGGATTTATGCAGATTTGGACGGGTGAAGGAGTGCTATTTGGGGCTAAGGTTCGGAATTTTCAGGGGGAACCGGAGAGTCCACTGGGGGCGGGATGGGGTCAGAAATGGGTTGAGGGGAAGCCAATTCGACCGGGATGGGAGGTAGGGGTAAAATTTTCTGGACTTTCCAACCGGGGATTGTAAAGGTCCGGGGAAGTTGGTCCACAGGAACGGGGGATGTGGCGGCAAAGGTAGGTTCTGGGGTGAGTAAGACGGCGAGGACGCTCACAGGGACCTGGAGGAAGAGATTAGCGCCGAAAAAGCCAAGGGTGGCGATCGCTAGTCCTAAAAGATGGGATTGGGGTAAATAAGCAGCAATCCCCGCAGCGATGGGGGACCACAGATAAAGATTCCAGAGAATGGCGACTAATCCCACGGGAACCAATAGGGCCAGCCAACGGTTTCGCGCTCTTAAAAATAAGCTGAGGATCCGTCGTTGTTCTTCGGTGAGGGATTGGGGCGCGATCGCCACGAACAACAAACTAAATATATAAAAGGGGCGCGTCCATTGCATCCACAACAGGGGCAACAGGCCGACTGCCGCAACCAATAGCAATTCCAAACCACCGGAGAACAGAGGGTCACCCACGGACAAACCGACCCAAGTCAGTTCGAGAAACAGGGGGACAGCCGCTGCACCCGCTAGATGAATCCAAAAATAGGGGTCAGAACGAAAAGAAACCATGAAACAATCCAGGATTAGGGATGAAGAATCAGGGGTGAAGGATGAAGGGTATAAGGATGACAAAAGACAAATGCGACAAATGACAAATGACCGGCCAACCGTTAACTTTAAATCGTTAACGGTTGCAATCTCCTTTACCCTTCACCCTTAAGCTGTGACACTTTCTGCCCACCGTTAAGCTGGGGAAAGAGTGCGGCGCTTGGTGACCATCCGATAGGCCTCGATGGTATCTCCTTCGAGCCAGGTACTGAACTTATCAATACCGATACCGCATTCAAAGCCACTATTGACTTCCTTGGCATCATCCTTAACCCGTTTGAGAGAGTCGAGAACACCTTCATAGATGACCTCTCCCTTGCGATGAACCCGCACTTTACAGTTGCGGATCATTTTACCAGAGAGAACATAACAGCCAGCGACAGCACCGCGACCGATTTGGAAGACCACCCGGACTTCGGCCTGACCGAGGGGTTCCTCAATCAATTCAGGATCCAGCAGACCTTCCATTGCCCCTTGGATATCATCCAGGAGGTTATAGATGATGTTGTATTCGCGAACATCAACCCCAGCGCGGTCAGCTGCCTGACGTGCACCGCTGGCGAAGGTGGTGTTAAACCCAACAATTACCGCATCAGAAGCGGCAGCGAGGTCAACGTCTGTTTCGGAGACTTCTCCAGGCGCGGCCAAGAGGACGCGGACTTGGACTTCATTTTGTGGGAGTTGTTTTAAGGAGCCAATGATGGCTTCGATGGAGCCTTGAACGTCGGCTTTCAGAATCAGGTTGAGCTCTTTGAGCTGACCTTCTTGAGCACGAGCGCTGAGGCTGTTGAGGGTGACCCGACGAGAGTTGAGGGCTTGATTGAGACGAGTTTCGCGATTGACATCGGCGCGATCGTCAGCAACGGCCCGAGCATCTTTTTCATTCGGGAAGACATCGAACTCATCCCCGGCAGAGGGGACCTCGTTTAAGCCTAGGACTTCGACAGCAAAGGACGGGGTGGCGATTTCCACGCGATCGCCGCGATCGCCCACCATTGCCCGGACTTTACCCATTGTGGAGCCTGCGACCAAAATATCCCCAATATGGAGGGTACCATTTTGCACCAGCAGGGTAGCCACCGGACCGCGAGCTTTATCCAAATGGGCCTCAATCACGGTCCCTTTCGCAGCGCGATTGGGGTTAGCCGAGATTTCTTCGATTTCTGCCACCAAGATAATCATCTCTAGCAGGGTATCCAAGTTCTGCCCTTGAATCGCACTCACCGGAACCATAATCGTGTCACCGCCCAATTCTTCGGGGACCAGACCGTAATTCATCAGTTCCTGCTTAACGCGGTTTAAGTCGGAATCCGGCTTATCGATTTTGTTGATAGCGACCACGATCGGCACTTGAGCCGCTTTTGCGTGGCTGATTGCCTCAATGGTTTGAGGTTGGACCCCATCATCGGCAGCGACCACGAGAACGGCAATATCCGTCACCCGAGTTCCGCGAGCACGCATTGCCGTAAAGGCTTCGTGACCGGGAGTATCCAGGAAGACGACTTGGTGCATCGCGCCTTTATGTTCCACATCGACATGATAGGCCCCGATATGTTGGGTAATCCCACCGGCTTCTCCTTGAGCCACCTTCGTTTTCCGGATGGAGTCGAGGAGGGTGGTTTTCCCGTGGTCCACGTGGCCCATAATCGTCACCACAGGAGGACGAATCTGGAGACTTTCCAGGTCGCTGATGTCGATCATCTCGCTGACCTTTTTGGCTTCCGATTCCAATTCAGCGATCTCGACAGAGACCTCTAGTTCTTCCGCGACCATTTTGGCCGAGGGAATATCCAGGGTTTGAGTAATGTTTACGGCAATCCCTTTGAAGAAGAGGGTTCTGACGATATCGGTTTCGGGAACAGCCAAGGCATTGGCCAGTTCTCGCACGGTCATCGGTTGAGAGATGACGATTTGATCTGGACGTTCTTTTTTGTCAGTTTTGTCCTGACGACGGCCCCGAGATTTACTACTGCTGCTGCTGCCGGAAGAGTCGCGATTGGTATTGGGTTTTTTGGTTTGACGAGCGGTGATGATGGCACTACTCCGGGGAGACGGGGCAGTTTTGGGTTTAGGCGGACGGGCGATCGACAGGCTCAGAGCGGTATCTGACGATTCATCCGTATCTAAATCGCTTTCATAATCATCATCATCTTCATCCGCCAGAGGCTTGAGTCGCCGCTTAGATTTGGCAACGCCCTTACCGGATTTTTCATCTAAGTCTTGCATCTCGTCTTCTTCGTCCTTGCGTTTTTTCAAACGCTTGGGAGGACGAGGGGGAGTTTTCAGTTGAGGACGGGGAGTTTCGTTATCGTCCTCAACGAAGGATTCTGCCTCAGTGTTGGAGATGTCTTCATCCGACGAGGCGCGATCGCGTAACTCCTTCGCTTTGGCAATGGCACTGTCCCCTTCCCCGGATCGCCGGGGCCGGACGAGTTCCGTCACGGGTTTAGGCTTAGGTGCAATTCCAGCCTGGGGACTTTCTCGACGGGAATCGCCTTCCTTACTGACCGATGGGGTTGGTGCAGAGGGCGCGGGGCGAGAGGGCGCAGCGGGCTTGGCAGCGCGAGGCGCGCCTGGGCTACTGGGGCTAGGAGTTTTCGCGGCCCCTGGGCTCGCGGCCCCTGGGGAGGGACTGTCGTCTTTCTTGGACGGGGGTTTGAGTACAGGTCGGTCCAATTTACCGGACTCAGTTTTCCGGTCAGAGGAGCGGACGGGGCGGACGGGGGGAGCTTGCAGTTCTTGCAAGTCTTCCTCAGAGACTGGATTATTGCCCTCTCTTTGGTCCCCTTTGGGTTCCGAGACCCGATCGGGGTTGGGCTGAGGGGCGATCGCCGGGGTATTGGCCTCGTCCTGAGCACAGAATTCCTCTTCTAGGTTTTGGGAGTCGGGTAAACTGGGATCGCTGTCGTTACTACGCACAGGTCGATTCAACATCATCTGCTTATTTTGATTGGCATCGGATGAGCTCATTGCATTGGGGGAGGCACTATCTTCTAATAAGGTTTGTCCCCCAACTTGATTGTTATTATTGCGGTAAGGTTGTTTTCGGATTTCCAAAATTTCCTGTTTTTTCTTAGCGTTTGAAGGGTTTCCCAGTTCTGAGGCCGCTTGTTTTTCTTTGGTTTTGGCGGCTCCATTCGCTTTTTCGGGATGATTCATGACGAATTTTTCGATGCGCTGGGCCTCATCTTCTGAGATGGTACTACTATGGCTTTTAACTGGAATGTTCAGTTGTTCGCAAACTGCCAAAATGTCTCTGTTTTCCAAATTCAATTCCCGTGATAACTCGTATATTCTCACTTTTCCGTTGTTCATAAAACCTCCGAACGGCGGATCCCGCCCTTCGATTGTGGATCTTGGGATTTTTAACCCTGAGTGTTCAGGTTTTTCCCAAGCTTAATGTTTGAATCGAAGAGGGTCGAGCCGGTCTTTTAGTGCGATCGCCGCCGGGAGACCGACAGAACCCGTTAATGGCATCGGCTTGTTGGGCGTTATTGTTGACCGGCTGGGATACCAACGGACAACCGCATATCGAGAGAGCCGCACGCTCGTCTCCCACGTCAGGCACGGCGCTTCGCCGGTTCAGGCGAAACCGCGTCTTCTGTTCTAGTCTTGCACGAATTTCTATAGAACTGGGGATGTTAGGGTCTATAGGGTGGGGTTGTTTTTTGGGGTTCAAAGGAGAGGGATAACTCCGGGAGGTCTAATTTAGTTCGGGTTGTTATGGGGTTGGGTTTGCTGGCGGGCGATCGGATTGATCGATCAGCGGTAACCGTTGCCCTAGGGTTGAATACAGTTCTGGAGGAACCGCCGCTTTAAGCGATCGCCCCAGTCTATTTTTCTTTTGAGCCATTTTCAGGCAAGAGGCTTCTGGACAAAGGTAGGCCGAACGCCCCATACCCGTATCTAATTGTACCTGATCCGATGGGTAGAGTTTGACGATACGCCAGAAGGCTTCTTTCGGTGCAACTTTACGGCAACTAATACAACGTCGGTAGTTTGGTTTCATACGATGACGGCGCTTCGGTTTGTCCTTCCGACGAATTGAATCGGATTTGCAAGAGACGCTTCAGGGGTCAACTCCCCCGAGGAGCGTCTTTCGCTAATGCTTTCCTCCCAGCTTCCTTGCTAGTTCTCCCTCCCAAAGCTCCCCCGGACGCCTTCTAGTTATCCCAAAGGCTTCCCCCAGACTCAAAGAGCAGTGGGCGATTTTCTCTCAACCTCAAGCCGTTCTTTGCACTGAACTGGCGGTTGAGGTTTCCTCTAACTCATCAACTTCCTCCTCCATGTCCTCTTCTTCCTCGTAGGAAGATTGAACCCTAGAGGACTCGTAAGAAGCATCGTAGTCGTACTTCGCACTATCCTTGATGTCGATTTTCCAGCCGGTCAAGCGGGCTGCCAGCCTAACATTCTGGCCTTCTTTCCCGATCGCCAAACTCAGCTGATCCTCGGGAACCAAAACATGAGCCTGTCTCGCTTCAGGATTCACCAACCGCACTTCATCCACTTTAGCGGGACTCAGGGCATTTGCGATATAAGTCGCTGGATCCGGTGACCACCGAATCACGTCGATTTTTTCCCCCCGGAGTTCGTTCACCACGACTTGGATCCGCGATCCCCGCGCTCCAATACAGGCTCCCACCGGGTCCACATCCCGCTCTAGGGTATCCACCGCAATTTTAGTCCGGGGCCCAACATGACGAGAAGGAGGATTGGCTTCCCGCGCTACGGCAACAATCCGCACCACCTCATCCTCAATTTCCGGCACCTCGTTGGCAAACAGATAAACCACCAACCCGGCATCCGCCCGAGACACCAATAACTGAGGGCCTCGGCTGGGGCCTTCCCGCACTTTCTTCAAGTAAACCTTGATAGTAGTGTTGGCGCGATAATTATCGTTCGGCAACTGTTCCCGTTTAGGCAGTTCCGCCTCAACTTCCGGTTGTCCAAACCCACTATTCACGGCCAGAATCACCGACTGGCGATCAAATCGCAGGACTCGCCCTTGCAACACCGTGCTTTCTAAGTCCTCAAACTCTTCCTGCACAATCTTGCGTTGCTGATCCCGTAGTTTTTGCTGGAGCACCTGCTTGGTCTGAATCGCGGCCATTCGACCAAACTCTCGTTGGTCTGGGGTCACGTCCAACACCACCGTATCCCCCAGTTGAGCTTCGTCGGCAACTTCCTGAACCTCTTTTAAGGAAATCTCATGGTCCCCACTACTGACCAATTCCACAATGGTCTTAGTGGAGAGGACCCGAAAGCCTTCCTCTGCAATATCCAGTTCGATTTCAAAATTATCAAAAAAATGTTCATCGAAATGGATCTTTTCCATACTAATCGTGCGCCTGTAGCGCTCGTATCCTTTCAAAAGCGCTTCGCGAAGTGCCGCTTGCACGGCTTGCTTCGGTAAATTCCGCTCTTGAGAGATACTGTCAATCATCTCCCGGAGTCCGGGGAGGCTGACCATTGCCATAATACTTGCCTCCGTTGTTCTATTTAGAGTTAGAGATAACAGGACGAGGATTCCAAACGCTCTGGGTTCAGAATCTCCTAGAGCATCGGGTCTTAGATAAATCGGACAAGAAACCCGGTTTCTGGCCCTAATTTGTTGCTCCTGAGTAGAGAGCAGGTCAAGAAATTGGGTTGTCTTCCCGCTTCTGGACCAACCCCCTAGGGATCTACCTGCCTTTGCTGATGCGAACCCGTCCTTGGTTATTCTTCTCGATCTACGAGTTGCACTTTATTGATAAGGGGTCGCGGAATTGCCGTGACTCGACCTTTACGGTTGAGATAAACGGCAGTTTCGTCCCGCTTCACGAGTCTACCTTTCCACTCTGTATGCCCCTGATAGGGTTCCAGGGTTTCCACGACTGCGGGAAACCCTTTGAATGAGATAAATTCTCGGTCTGTGGTGAGCTGCCGCGAGATTCCAGGACTGGAAATTTCTAAAACGTAAGTATCCGGGATTATCTCCCGTTCGTCTAAGCTGCTTTCCAACGCCTTGCTCATGCGTTCGCAGTCATCCAAACTGGTGTCTGTGCTGTAGTTGCGGATGTCCACTCGCAGTACGGGCGGATTCAGGTTGGTATGAAAGACCGCTGCCACCACTTCTAATCCGAGGGACTCGGCGATGGGGGTAGCGATTTCGATAATTTGTGGGATCAGGGGATGAGTCATGAGACAGATTTGAACAAAAAAAGTGGGGGTTGACCCACTTCAAAGCGAAATAACTCTTCACAGAAGTTTGGGAATGAACGGCGTTCTCTTCCCTTTGGCGGCAGAGATTTCTACGGTCTATCGCTTGTGGTTGCTCAGACAGTAAAAATCAACTTGCACGCTCTGACGGCAAGCCTTTGGGGTGGCTTTCCGGGGAAGGAGGGCGCGATCCAACCGCTGGTGGGCTAGGGACAAACAGGGGTCTGATCGGAGCCTCTGTCAGTTTAGCCTCGGCGATCGCGGCTTTTCTTTGGCTTCCCCTATTGCATATTCCAATGCCCTAGGGACTGCTACAGTTGAGTTCAACCGTTCGGGGACCTTCCAGCTTGATTGGTGTCTTGCTGCCCGGATGGAACCAGTTTTCCTCCTGTTCGCACTAAACCTGCCCGCTTTCCTAGATGCCCCACTCCAATTTTAAGGTTACTCTTTTGGAGATGCCAGTCTTTTAGGAGCGAGTTTGCCGGTTAGACAGGGGCGATCGCCATCCCCCCTCTCAGGACTGCACTGAACGCACCCTGGGGGAAGTAGACGCTTTCCGATAGTCAGGCCATTCGGCCCCCTATTCTCAACTATCTAATGGTTGAATGCCTTTGTCGTTCCATTTTACACGATCTCCCCAGGGATTGACCGATCGGGTCTCAACTGGTCATTGGTTGTTGGTCATTGGTCATTGGTCATTGGTCGTTGGTCGTTGGTCGTTGGTCATTGGTTATGGGTTGTTCGTCTCTTGACAAATGACAGATGACAACATCCACTCCCCTAAGGCGATCGCAAAATATAAATCCTCCAAACGTTCAACTGAAAGGAAGATATCTGTAGGGGCGCAATGCTTGCAGGCCCTCCGGAGGGCCTGCACATTGCGCCCCTACTCCGTTGATCCGTCACTACAAACGAACGTTTTGGAGATTTTATTTTTTGGACTTCCCTAACCCCTATTCTCCTTTCCAGGCAGCTTGATCTTCCCAGTCGCCCGTTTGCGAAGGGCTTCCGTTTCCTCAAATAAGTCCTCGGGGTCCGATTCTTCCATTTGTTGAACGTAGTTAACCTTAATTTCTTCCAGTAAGGACGAAATCAAATACTCAAATTCCCCGATCGTATCTTCTCGTCGCAATTCTTTTCGCAACGCACTGCCAAAATGTTCCACCAGTTGCTGGGTCAATTTTTCCCCAACCGGGTCCGGCGGTGCATGAACGATCGCCTCATACGCATTCTCAGGCCCCTCAGTCACCAGCCTCGATACCCGTTTGACTAACTGTTCCGCCATTTGATGCGATAAATCCCCAAACCCCGGCAACTGCTGAATCCGCCGATATAACTCCGAAGACTTCATCGTACTTTCCATCTGATGAGACAGCAGCGCCTGTAAATCCGGCTGCACTTCCGGTAGCACTCGACAAACAGTAATTTCTAACAATCGACTAGAAATCGCTTGCACTTCGTTAATCTCATTAAGATCAATATACTCTTTCTCCGCTGGTTCTAATAAACTCCGGCTGATTTGTCCACTCTCTACACTCCCTTTCATCTGATTAATAGTTTGAACCACCACCACTTCCGTCAGTTCTTTGGCAAAGTTGGCTACAAACCCCAAGCGGGCTTGCTTTTGCACCCACTCAATGTTCATCAGATTGGCTTCATTAAGGCGAATTACCACGGGAATCACCCGCAACCATCGCCAAAAAGGAATGAGCAAAATCAAATCATACCATCGCCATAAAATCGCCCCTTCTAACGTCATGTTGGGATGACGTCGCACGATTAGCCAGCTTCTAAATAATAAGTCAACGAAGAAAATAGCCATAAAAAAGATATCAATCAGCCAAAACCGATCGATATATTCATTCGCTACCCCATAATGCCTAAAATAATTCGTTTGCATGGGAAAGCGAATTTCTTCATTAAAAAAGGCTAATTCATTTTCCCATCCGTTCGCCTGAAAGTTTTCCTGACTCCAAAAAGTTCGGAAAGCCTTACTAGAGGATTTGTCCGCCCAGAGAACTTCCGGTGCTAACAGTTCGATGACATCAATAATCAATCGCGGACCTTGGGGACGGGCTTCGGTTCGCGAATAAATATGTCGGCGCATCTCATTTTTAATCTCTTCTAACGTGCCATTTTTATGAGCCCGCTCAAAGAAATTTTGGTTAATCATCGCCGTACTGAGTTCTCGCAATTCCTCCAGTAACGGTTCTACTCGGTCGGATTGCAAGCCATCGCGCTGTAACTCAACTGTCAGACTATCAACGAGGAGGAGATAGTTTTGGGTGTCCCGATAAGGTTCAATTCCTTTAACGGCATCATAAAACAGTTGGGGTTCATAAAAGGTCATTAAAAATCGGATATCCCGATTAAAAAAATCCATCGCTTCCCGCCATCCGACGGCATTTAAGTATTCACGAGTCCAAAAGGCTAGGAAGGCTTGCTCGGCATTTTCTGCCCCCATTACGGTTTCCATGCGAGTTTTGATTTCTTCTAAGGCTCCATAACTGCCTGTGACTCGAAATCGTTCTTCATCGACGAGTTGAATGCTCTGTTCCCTTAATTCGGCTAATAAGGGTTCAACCTGGGGGTCATCTAATCCATTTTGCTGTAAGAGGGCTTGCAGGCGATCGACTTTGGTCAGATATCTTTCCCGTTTGGTTGTTCTAAATCTTTCTAAAAATAAATCCCCCCGGAGATAAAAGTCTCGTCCTGGAACGTAGCTGAGGTCAAAGAGGACGAGGACTAAGTTAACTAAGGCGATAATGGCGATTAATTTCTCTACTAAACTCAGCCAAGGGGGGAGGTTTTCACGATAACGTTTTTTGGAGGGCATAATTGCAATGGAAGGTGAGCGGGGGTGGGTTTGAAATCATTTTTGAAGTCGGTTTTAAAGCTGCCAAAATTTTGGCAGGGTTGTTAAAACTTAATCCTTAGCAGGAATAGGGTAACTGAAATCTGTGGGT
The DNA here is from genome assembly GCA_963821735.1 of uncultured cyanobacterium. GTDB lineage: Bacteria > Cyanobacteriota > Cyanobacteriia > Cyanobacteriales > Laspinemataceae > Laspinema. Next base: position 20,961 of record CAWGFK010000055.1, on the reverse strand, counting down.
TCTGGCAAGGACCACTGGAGGGAGAGGGTTGTGGCGATCGCCTAAGAAGAACCCCACCCTAACCCTCCCCTTGCCAAGGGGAGGGGACCGGAGGTGTTGTTCAGCTTAAAAAACCTAGAGTAGGTTACTTAATAAACAAGTGAATTGTTAATTTCTAATCTGAGTAATTCTCAGTGGGTTCGTCTGGATCTTCGGACAGGGAATAGGGTTGGGGGGTGGCTCGTTCGTTGAATTCTAAGGGTTTGCGTTGGGAGGGGGGTAGGCGATCGACGGAACGGCGATGGGAACTGCTGGGTCGTTCGGACGTGCGGGTAAAGGTTTTCCAGGCGGTTTTCATGCCGGTAAACACGCTGCGGGTGGTAATTTGGACTTTTTTGGCTTGCTGTTTGGCGCTGCCGAGACTGCGATCGACTTCTTTAACCATGTTGCTGGCACTTTGAACCCCTTCGGTGACATCATCGGTGAGGTCACTGATTTCCATGCCGGTGAGGCGAATCGCTTCCAGGGTGGGGGGGAATTCCCGAGAGAGGGTATCGGCTAATTTCTCCACGCTGCGCGCGGCGCGGGCGATCGCCTGCAATGCCGGAAGTGCCGCCAGTAGTACGAGGATCAGGCTGACAGCAACGAGTAAAAACGAAAGTCCAAGCCAAAACAAAGGGTCTGTCACAAGTCGGGTTCTAGGAGGAAGGATTCAGGGGTGGCTAGAATCGGGAATGGGGCTGGTTTGGGCCAACATTACGGCTGACGATCGCCCGCCTCGGAAGACACCTCGACTTCTGGTTTAGTCAGGATTTCCCGCTCTTGTTGAGTGGCTTCAATCCCTGCGGCGATCGCATCTCGAAGGCGATCGAGGGTTTCATCCCAATTTTTCAAGGCAGATGCTGAAAGGCGATCGGCTTGAATCTGCACACTGCTGGAGACATCTTCTGCAATTTCTGGCAGCGCTTGGGCCGATTTTTTCAAGATGCGCCGAGTCTGGCGGGAGGTTTGAGGGGCCACCAGCAAGCCGCTGAGAGTCCCGATCGCCGCTCCGAGGAGCATTCCGCCCATAAAAATTACCGAACGATTCTTGCCCATTTTAGTTAGTTTCTAACCTTATTGACATTCTAGGTGGCTTTTGCCGGAATAGTCAGCCCTTGTCTGAACTGGCGAGTCTGTTTGCTGTTATTTCTATCTTTGGGGGTACGTTTATAATGTTCTGGATAGCTTTGGCTTTCGGGGTCGCCTCTGGAGGATGGACCGACGCACCCAGGCGGTTTGTCCTAAACTCAGCAGTTGCACGATCTGTCGCAAACGTAAGAGTTGTAACTCGACTTGCTGATATCGGGTTCGCAGGTTGCGAGTCCCGAGTTCTCCTTTGGCTAAAGCCGCTGGGGTGGCATGGAGGACATCGTAGGTCACGCGATCGGCATTCAGGATTGATTGAGTCACCTGATTCATCGTCTGTTTGAGTTTCCTCAGTCTCCAGGCAACGAAGAAGAAGACGAGAGATAAGATCACGTTGATGATGATGACGGCGATTAGCATCTTTTTGGGTCTCCCAGCCTTGGATGAGTTGAGTTGAAGATCATCTGAACTAACTTCCTGAGTTTATCAATATTTTTGCTATGATTGCTAGGGTCTAACCTCTCATCATTGCGATCGCAATTTAACCGTTTTTAATGAGCCAAATTTCCCCAGGAATGATTGCCGCCGGTCACCCCTGTACCGCCGAAGCCGGAATTGAAATGTTGCGCTTGGGTGGCAACGCTTTTGATGGGGCGGTTGCGGCTATGTTAGCATCTTTCGTGGCTGAACCTGGGCTGACTTCGGCAGCCGGTGGGGGGTTTCTCCTCGCCCATACCGGCGATCGCAATCTCCTGTTTGATTTTTTTGTCCAAACTCCTCGTTCTAAACGCAAGGCTCAGAAATTAGATTTCTATCCCGTTCCTGTTGATTTTGGCGGCGCGGTGCAGGAATTTCATATCGGCTTGGCTTCAATGGGAGTACCCGGTAATCTAGCCGGGGTCTTGGCGGTTCACAAAAAGTTAGGCCGCTTACCCTTTAAGGTTGTAGTTGAACCGGCCATTCATTATGCAAATGAGGGTGTTGTTCTCAATTCTTTTCAAGCTTATTTATTAAAAATTCTCAATCCCATTTTAACCGCATCCCCGGCAGGAAAACAGATTTATGCTCCAGGGGGACAAGGTTTAGAAGCTGCGGGATAAACTTTATTTGAAAGATTTGGCGGCGACTTTAGGGTATTTAGCCGAAGCGGGAATTGAAGAGTTTTATCAAGGGGCGATCGCTGAACAACTGGTTAAAGATTGCCAAGAGCATGGCGGTTACTTAACTCGGGAAGATTTAAGCCAATATCAGGTAATCGAACGAGAACCGTTAGTTACTCAATATCGGGATGAAACATTTCTGACCAATCCTCCCCCGAGTTCTGGGGGAGTGCTGATTGCCTTTGCTTTAAAGTTATTAGAATCCGTGGATTTCCAAGGATTGCACTTTGGGAGTCGTCGCCATTTACAGCACTTAGCTGATGCCATGCGCTTAACTAATCTGGCGCGCAGCAAGGGCTATGATGAAAATCTCTATATCCCTGATTTTGCCCAGGAGTTTTTATCCTCGGACCATTGCGCTGAGTATCTCAGGGCTTTTCAGTTGGATTGTAATCGATTGGGGAGTACGACGCATATTAGTATTATGGATCGCGAAGGGAATGCCGCCAGCGTGACGACTTCCAATGGAGAAGGGTCGGGTTACATCATTCCGGGAACGGGAATTATGGTGAATAATATGCTGGGAGAAGCGGATTTAAACCCTCATGGATTTCATCAATGGCCGGAAAATAGACGGCTTTCTTCGATGATGGCCCCGACGATGGTTTTGAAAGAAAATCGTCCAGAAATTGTATTGGGTTCGGGGGGGTCTAATCGGATTAGGACGGCTATTTTACAAGTAATTTGTAATGTGATTGATTTTAAGATGGATCTGGTAAAGGCCATTGAATCTCCTCGGGTTCATTGGGAAAATGGGGTGTTTCATCTGGAAGCGGGGTGGGAAACAGAGGAAGCCGAATATTTATCCAATCAGATGCCGAAGCAGACCCAAGAGGTCATCAAATGGGCGGAAAAAAATATGTTTTTTGGCGGGGTGAATGGGGTTAGAATGAGGGTGGATGGGGAGATAGAGGCAGCCGGTGACCCCCGTCGCAATGGGGCGATCGCCCAGGGTCAAGAGTGAGGGCACTGACGACAGACCAAATTTACAAGAGAAGGGGATAGGGAGTACAACCGGGACAATGCTTCAGGTTAGTCATTCTTAAAATAGCAACAATGGGGATCTGTAAATTTGGACAAGGTTAACCCATCGGGTTAATGAAACTGGATAACATGGATTAGTTTTAAAGGCTATTCCGCAGATAAAGACCGTCTTGAAATCAGAGAGCCTTATCCTGCAAGGAGGTATTGGGAATCCCGGAGGCGATCGCAACGAATATCGTCATGGCACTGGAATCGAACCGGAAAAAGAGGGAGAATAATACTGAAAACCTCAAAGAAGAACACAAGCCGGGGGAACACTCCTACCGCAGAAGGCTGGACTGTAGAGGGTTAAAACCTGAAGCAGTTCAGCCGGTGAAGGAAGCGCTATCAATACCGCTTGGAGGCCGTTAAGCAATAACTATGACGAAGATTCTCGTGATTGAAGATGAGGAATCAGTTCGCTGCAATATTATTGAACTGCTAGAAGCGGAAAATTTTGAGGTGATCGCCGCAGAAAATGGCCGACTGGGGGTGCTCCGGGCAAAAAATGAGGTTCCCGACCTGATTTTATGTGACGTCATGATGCCACAATTAGACGGGTATGCTGTATTGACTGAGTTAAGGGAAGATCCGAGTAGCGGGACGATCCCGTTTATTTTTCTAACGGCGAAATCCAGCCGGCAGGATTGGCGACAGGGGATGCAGTTAGGGGCGGATGATTATTTAACGAAGCCGTTTACGCGGGAAGAGTTGCTGATGGCGATCGCCACGAGGCTGAAAAAATCGAGAACCATCCAACAACGGTATGGGAAAGAATTAGAGACTTTACAACAGCAGTGCGATCGCTTGCTAAACTTTGATGAAACCACCGGGTTGCCGAACCTGCGGCAATTGAGAGCGGACTTGCATCAACGGATCAGCCATCATCCGACAGAGAGGGAAACCAGCGAACTGGTGGTTGTGGTGAGTCTGGAAATAGACCGATGGAAACGGATTGAAGAAAATTTAGGATCCCTTAAAGCCCAGCAGCTACTCAACGCGATCGGACAACGATTAAGGGAAGCCAGCGATCCTAGGGATTTACTCGCACATCTTACTAAGAATACCTTTGTCCTGATTCCTCGGGGTCTGGATAGCGTGGAAAGCGTGGTGGTTAAAACTCAATCGTTGCGCCAGTGGTTATCGCGGCCCTTTCTGGTGGATCGTCAAGAAATTGCGATCGCCACCAGCATCGGCATCTCTTTTTATCCCAAAGATGGTGCCGATTCTGATGCTTTAATCGAAAATGCCAAAACTGCCAAGGATCATGCCAAACGCAACGGTGGAAATCAATATCAGTTTTATCGCCCTAAACCCCGGGTGAGCGATCCCAGATGCCTAGACCTCGAAACCAGTCTGTATTATGCCCTAGAACGCTCAGAATTCCAGGTGTACTATCAACCCCAGGTGGACTTGATCAGCGGTCAGATTACCGGCGCTGAGGCCCTCGTTCGCTGGCAACATCCGGAATGGGGTTTCGTGTCTCCTGCTGATTTTATTCCCTTAGCCGAAGAAACTGGCTGGATCGTCCCTTTAGGGGAATGGGTTCTCCTGACTGCCTGCCGACAGGCAAAAGCCTGGGCTAATTTAGGATTCCCCTTGCTCAAAATTGGGGTCAACCTATCCATTCGCCAATTGAATCAAATTGAACTGATAGAGCGCTTAGTGACCATTCTCCAGCAAACGGAGATGGATCCACAATGGTTAGAATTAGAACTAACCGAAAGCATGGTGGTCCAAAATGTTGAAGAGACAATCCGGCGCTTACAGGAGATTAGATCTTTAGGGATTCAAATTTCTATTGATGATTTTGGTACGGGATATTCTTCCTTGGGATATTTGAACAAACTTCCCTTGGATACATTAAAAATTGACCGCTGCTTCATTGATGGGATTGACCAAAATCCTAAAAATGCGGCCCTAACTCAGGCTATCATTCAAATGGCCAATTCTCTCAAGCTCAAGACCCTGGCTGAAGGGGTTGAAACACTTGCTGAATTGACGTTTTTGTGTCAATCTAACTGTAATGCAATGCAAGGTTATTTTTTCAGTAAACCCTTAAAAGCTGATGACTTTCAACAGTTACTTGTTAGCAAAAAGCAATTGCCAATCCCAGGGTGATTCACTCAACAAAGAAAGACTTAAGTTTACGGTCACGAATAAAACCGACCGAGTTAAATTATATTTAAAGCCAGATAAGCAACTGGAGCATAACCGATGAAAACAATTTTGGTGATTGAAGATGAACAAGCCGTCTTGACGAATATCTTGGAAATCCTTGAAGGAGGGGGATTTAAGGTTATTGGTGCTGATAATGGACTCGCAGGCATCGCCCAAGCTCAGAAATATCTCCCCGACTTGATCCTGTGCGATGTGATGATGCCTGGACTCGATGGACATGGGGTGTTAAGTCAATTGAGAGAGTCACCGCTGACGGCAACGATTCCGTTTATTTTTCTCACCGCCAAAGCCGATCATGCAGATTTGCGCCAAGGCATGAATCTAGGAGCGGATGATTATATCACAAAACCGTTCCGACGCAAAGATTTGTTAGAAGCGATTAATACCAGGCTAAATAAACAAGCGGCGGTGATGCAGCAGTATGCAACGGAGCGGCAAAGAGCGGAAGGATTGCAGGCTAAAATGTATGAGCTAGAAGAACTGAGTCAGACCAAAGATGGCCTGTTGAAGAAATTAGTCGAAGATCTAAGAAATCCGCTTTCTAAGATTAATTTAGCGATTCATATGCTGAAGAATACGCCCCAGGGAACCTCTACAGAACGGTATCTGGAGATTTTACAGGAAGAATTCGAGCGAGAAATTCACTTGATTAATCAAGTCTCGGAGTTGCAAGATTTGTTAACAGCAGATAATTTTACGCTGTTACGGAAGTTCAACCTATTGGGAGGCAATTTGGAAAACCCACCGAATAAACGCTACTAAATTCGATGCAGAGGGAGCCATCAGGACTAAATTATCCCCAAGAGTGAATGAAGGGCCAAAATCTGGGAAAATCTAATCACCAGAATGCTCGGTATTGTCCCAGCTCTAACCACCGGATAGCAAACTAAGACTCTCCGAAAATACAGGATGTTAAAGCTCTACTGAATGGGTTATGAAAAAAATTTTAGTGATTGAGGACGAAGAGTTAGTCCGTAACAACATTCTCGAAATTCTGGATACGGTGGATTTCAGGGTGATTGGAGCGTGCAATGGGGGCATCGGCGTCCAATTGGCAGAGGAACATCTTCCCGACCTGATTTTGTGCGATGTGATGATGCCGGAATTGGATGGCTATGGGGTACTGGAGGCCCTGCGGAATAATCCGGTGACGGCAACGATTCCGTTTATTTTTTTAACGGCAAAAGGGGATAAAACGGATATCCGCCAAGGGATGAATTTGGGCGCGGATGACTATTTGACGAAACCGTTTCGGCGCAAAGAGTTGTTGGGGGCGATCGAGGCGAGGCTGATCAAACATGATGCCTTATATCAGGGTTACGCTCGGGAACAGAACCGCGCAGTCGCCCCAGTGCCGACGGTGCAGCCGGAGCGCCCTGAGTCGATTTATTATGATCGCTTAACCAATTTGCCGAATCAATTGTTAGTCCGCGAGCAGTTTGAACCCTTGCGCGATCGCACCCATCAAGAAGGCGGCTGGATCTCGATTTTATCCATTGGGTTAGACCGATTTAAGCGAATTAATCAGAACCTGGGCCATGACTTTGGCGATCGCCTCCTGATGGAAGTTGCCCGGAGATTGAGCCAATCTGTGCGCCCGGGGGATATTCTAGCGCGACTGCATACGGACCAATTTGCGATCGTCCTGGCATCCGGTGCGGACAACGGCGATCGCCCGACTCGGTGGGACCCTCGGGACTATTCCTCACTCTCCACCGGCAAACCGATGCCCGAGGCGATCGCTCAACCCATCCTGGACCGCCTGACCCAACCCTTCTGCTTACAGAACCGGGAAATCTTTATCACCGCCAGCATTGGAATTAGCATTTATCCCCAAGACGGGGAAGACGTGGACCAATTGATGAAAAATGCGGGAGTGGCGATGTCTTATGCCAAACAACTCGGCGGCAATCAATATCAATCTTATATCCCCACCTTGCAAAGCGAATCCCTCGATGACCTCACCCTGGAAACCAGCCTGCGCTATGCCGTAGAAAGACAAGAATTGCAACTATATTATCAGCCCATTGTTGGGCTGGAAAAAGGGAAAATAGTGGGAGCGGAAGCCTTAGTCCGGTGGCATCATCCTCAACAAGGAATGATTCCTCCGGTTAAATTTATCCCCTTGGCAGAGCAAACCGGCTTAATTGCTTCCATCGGGGAATGGGTACTCCAAACTGCCTGCAACCAAACTAAATCCTGGCAAGCGGAAGGCTTGCCCCCGGTGCGAGTGGCGGTTAACCTATCCTTTCGGCAGTTTAATCAAGTCGATCTGAGCGAGCGGTTAGTTCGGATTTTAGATGAAAGTGGACTGGATCCGAGTTATTTAGAATTAGAACTAACCGAAAGTATCTTAGTCCAAAATGTTGAACTGACTATTGCTAAATTGAATGAATTAAAATCGATGGGAATTCAAATTTCTTTAGATGACTTTGGGACGGGCTATTCGTCTTTAAGCTATTTGCAACAATTTCCGTTTGATTTATTGAAAATAGACCGATGTTTTGTTCAGGATATCAATACGAATACCACGAACGCGGCCTTAACTAATGCAATTATTCAAATGGCTCATTCTTTAAATTTAAAAGTCATTGCCGAAGGAGTAGAAACCCGAGAAGAATTGGCAATTTTGTATGAAAACAAATGCGATAACATTCAGGGTTATTTATTTAGTCGTCCTGTGAAAGCGGAGGACTTTAAACGAATGCTCCAAGAAGGCAAGCAATTGGATCTGCAACCTCAAAGTGTACGCCATCTCACGGAGTAAAGAGGCCAGATTGAGCGGGCGATCGCCCAACAGTGGGGACGATTTCCCCTTTCTCATCGGATTCTGTGGGTCCCGTATTCACGAAATGGGACCCTGCTAGATATAATACTGAAGCGACATCTTAAAGATTCCGGTTCAGGATTTGATAAAAAGGAGAAAAGATTAAGTTTCTGCATCAGATTTGTTGCCAAGGCCGCAGCCTCTTTTTAAGCAACCCGGTGGTCTTCCCTCCACGGTAACGAGTTCCTAGGAAAATTGTCAACTCTGCAAACTTAAAATGCCATTAACCTAATTGTTGGTAAAGCCCATGAAAAAAATTTTAGTGATTGAAGACGAAACCGGGGTTCGCGAAAATCTCATCGATTTATTGGACGCCGAAGATTTTGAGGCGATCGCCGCTGAAAATGGTCGGCAAGGAATTGAATTAGCAAAAGAACAATTGCCGGATTTGATTTTATGCGATGTCATGATGCCTGAACTCGATGGATATGGCGTCCTAACTGAATTGCGCCAGGACCCAGCAACGGCGACCATTCCCTTTATCTTTCTCACCGCTAAAGCGGCAAAAGGGGATACCCGCAGAGGCATGGAACTCGGTGCCGATGATTATTTAACCAAACCTTTCAACCGACAGGAAATTTTGGCCGCCATTTCCACCCGTCTGGAAAAACAAAACATCAATCAAAAAAATACCGAACAAAAACTTCAAGCATTAACTAACAGTATTGCCCATGCCCTGCCTCACGAATTGCGGACGCCAATGAATGGCATTCTTGGCTATTCAGACCTGTTATTGCAGGATATAGATAGCTTCGATAAAGCCGAGATTCAAGGAAATGATAGAAGGAATTCAAATTTCCGCCAAGCGATTGTATCGGCTGGTTCAAAATTATTTACTCTATGCTGAACTAGAAATTGCCATTCATCAACCTCAGCGGATGAATTCTCTACGGGACCAGTCGATCAGCGGAACCCTGAGTATGATTTCCAAGAGTGTTGGAGAAAAAGGCAAACAGACGGGTCGAGAAGCGGATATTCAGATTGATATCGAAAACGCCTTCGTCAAAATTTCCGAAACCCACCTTTATAAAATTGTCGAAGAACTGGTGGATAATGCTTGCAAATATTCTGAACCGGGGACGCAGATCGCAGTGAAGGGAGAGGTGAGTGGGACTGCATCTTATACCCTATCCGTAACCGACCTAGGTCGAGGCATGACTCGGGAGCAAATTGCCAATCACGGGGCCTATATTCAGTTCGATCGCAAACTTTATGAACAACAAGGGTCGGGATTGGGAATTGCGATCGCCAAACGACTTGCCGAATTATATGGGGGAAAATTAACCATTGAGAGCATCCCGAATCAAGCAACGACAGTTTATGTGGTTCTGCCGATTGACCTCAGTTTCTCCAGTGAAGAAGGATAAACAAAAGGTCGTTAAACTTGAAAAATCTAAAATCCTCGATCTGTAGGCGAGGCAGTTCACAAACTACCTCCTCTACAGATTGGATTTAGCTACCTGATATAGCGCTTCTAAGGGAACTCCAAAAAATAAAATCTCCAAAACGTTCGTAGTGACGACTCAACGGAGTAGCCCCTACAGATACCTTACTTTGAGTTGAACGGTTGGATGATTTATATTTTGCAATGCCTTAAATGGGATAATTTCTCAACGGAGTAGGAGCATCTTGCTTCCTACTCCAGCAAGAGAGTATGGGATCTCCGTTTCAGCTTGAGGATGCTGGTACAGGTTGAGATCCACAGGACTGTTACCGGGTTTGTTGAGAAAATTTCTGCTCCTGACCCCTTTCTCTGGGTAAAAAACTGGGTCAGAGTCTGACTGATTTAAGAGCAGACATAGCCCGGAGACACCCTGTCCTGAAGCGTGAGGACTTCAAAACCCGTTGGTGTGCTAGAACAAACCTGTTTGCAAAATTTCCTGAAGATGAGCGATCGCCAAAACTTCCGATTGAATCAACGGATCGAATGCCACCCGTTAAAAGTTGCACCCAATCTCCCCTTAAAAAGGGCGATCGCCCTGATGAACCGAGCGCGATCGAGCTATGTTTTAGTGGTAGACTCGAACCTCCCCCATCAGCGAGAAATAGGCTATGGTCTCTTTACCCAGAGGGATTTAGTCACCTTGGCTGCGGCTGGACTCTGGGAAGAATCCCGCCCCATTTCCGAAGTGCTGACCCAATCTATCCTCTCACTCCAAGTGACGGATCCAGTCGATCCGTTTTCCCTCTTTTCCTATATGGAAACGCATCAAATTCGGTATTTGTCACTCCAGGATAGTCACGGAAAATTACTCGGGGTTGTCACCCATGAGAGTCTGCATCGAGGGTTACAACCCCGGGAGTTTAGGGAACACCGACTCGCCTGGGAAGGCATGAGTCGGGCGATCGCCACTGCTTCCCCAACCGCCTCAATTTTAGAGGTGATTGAACAGATGGCAACCTCCGCTAGTCAGTGCGTGGTGATCTGTCAAAAGCAGGGGAAGAGACATCCGCTCATGAATTGACCCCAGAGAAAGGATTAAATCCCTCCTATCCCATTGGCATCATCACTCCACGGGATATTGTCCAATATTATGCCTTGGGATTAGACCTAGAGAAGACCCCCGCATCCCAGGTGATGAGTCAACCCTTGTTATTGGGAAATCCCCAGGATTCCCTCGAACAGATTCATCATCAAATGCAGGATGCTTGGGTCCGACATTGGGTGATTGTTACGGCAACCCGGGAATTGGTGGGAATCGTCACTCCCACTGAGATTCTCCAGGGATGGAGTGGGAGTCCCCAGACGAATGCCAATCAGGGAGTGCAAGGGAACCAGACACAGAGAACCAACGGACCCTCGAACCCAACTTCGGGACCCCTGGGGGATTCGGAAGTGGGAATCAGACAACCGGGGAGATACCCGACGAAGCAACAGAGACGGAAAGCGGGATTTGAAGAGGCGATCGCCTTTTCTACCGTCGCCTTACAACAAGCATTGGAACAGCAGCAAGCGGAGATTTTTCATCGCCAACTGGCTCAAAAATTACTGCAATTTAGTGAGGAACGATTCCGTCAGCTTGCAGAAAACATAGAGCAAGTATTTTGGCTGGTTTCGAGTGACTTGAAACAGTTGATTTATATGAGTCCAGCCTTTGAAACCGTGTGGGGGATTTCCCGAGAGCAGTTAGAGAGAAAGGAAGCCGGGGAATCGCGGAATTATCTGACTATTTTGCAAGAGAGTTTGTATTGGGAAGCGGGGCAACCCATTTGGGAAAATTGGCCTCAACAGGTGCTGGCTTCAGGGGAACTGGAAAATCGGATTGTGCAGCCTGATGGCACCCTGCGGTGGGTGCATTCGCGAGGGTTTCCGGTTTATAACGACCAAGGAGAGGTGTACCGAATTGCCGGGATTACCACTGATATTACCCGTCGCAAAGCGGCAGAAGCGGCCACACGAGAGAGTGAAGATCGGTATCGTCAGTTAGTGGAAACTACGACAGATTGGGTCTGGGAGATTGATGCCGGGGGGATATACACCTATAGTAGTCCCAGAATTGCAGAGATTTTAGGGTATGAACCTTCCGAGGCGATCGGGAAACGGTTGGATGCCTGGATCTTGCCGGAATGGGCACAGAAAGAACGGCGCTGGGTTGAGCAACTGGCGACTCAACCGACACCGTTTAGCTGCAAGGAACGGGTGAATTTGCATAAACAGGGCCGAGTGGTGGTGTTAGAAAGCAGTGGTGTTCCAATTTTTGATGAGATGGGGAAATTAGTGGGGTATCGGGGAATTGATCGGGATATTACGGCGAGAAAGGAAGCGGAAGCGGCGCTACAGCAGATTAATCAAGAGTTGGAACAGCGGGTGCAAGTGCAAACTGCTGAACTGCGAGAGTTAATTGGACAATTGCAAGGGGAGATTGCCCGTCGTCAGGAGGTCGAGTCGGCCTTGCGACAGAGTGAGGAGCGTTTGGAGAGCATTTTGGGGTCCCTGAATGATGTGGTCTGGTCCGCTTCGGCACAGACAAGGGAATTGTTGTATTTGAATCCGGCTTTTGAGAGAATTTATGGACGATCGCGCCAGGAGTTTTTTGAAAATCCGGAGTTGTGGCGCGGGGTGGTCCATCCGGAGGATAGCGATCGCGTGAGGCAGTTTTTCGAGGCGTTACTGGTGCAGGGGTCACAAGATGTCGAGTATCGGATTATCAGACCCGATGGGGAGGTGCGGTGGTTGGAGGACCGCGCTCATTTACTTTATGATGCCACTCGCCAAGGGTTTCGCATGGATGGGGTGGCGCGGGATATTACGGAACGCAAACAGGCGGAAGAGGCGATCGCCCGGTCGGAAAGCCGGTTTCATGCGATTTTTAACCAAACGTTCCAATTTATGGCCTTGTTGAGTCCGGAGGGGGTGATTCTGGAAATCAACCAGAGGGCATTGGAAGTTTGGGGGTTGGCGGGGATGAATCCAATCGGGCGAGAATTTTGGGACTGTCCCTGTTGGCAGCCTCCGAATTTGGAGCAACTGGGGGACTCCGTAGGGGAGTCTGGGGGGTCGGGTGCCGGTGACCAGGGACCAGGGGCTAATCGCTTTCGCTCGGCGATCGCCCAGGCAGCGGCGGGAGAGTTATGGCGCGATGAGGTGGAAATTTTTGGACCCCAAAACCAACGGGTGACCATTGATGTTTCAATTAAGCCGGTGCGAGATGAGGGCGATCGGGTGATTCAGTTGATTGCTGAAGGTCGGGACATCAGCGATCGCAAGCGCCTAGAAACTGAAATTTTTGAGCGCGAACAATTGCTCAATTCTTTTTTTAAAGCTAGTTCCAGCGTTTCTGTCGGGCTGGGAATTGTCAATGAGCAGATGCAGTTTATTCAAGTCAACGAAGCCCTCGCTGAACTTCATGGTTTATCCCCCAGGAACATATTGGGAAAACCGTGAATGAAATTATGCCCGATGTCACGGAGCAAGTTCAATCTTTAGTCGAAGAATTATTGCGGTCCGGGACCCCAATCCTCAACTTGGAACTCTCTAGTGAAAAGCCCTGTAAACCGGGAGTTCTCCATCATTGGCTCACTTGCTACTTTCCCGTTCCCCTGAAAAATGGTCGGGCGCGTGGGGTGGGGTTTATTGTCCTCGACATCACCCAGCGCAAACAAGCGGAACAAGCGCTGCGCCAGATTCAAGAACGGCTAGAATATCTGCTATGTACGAATCCCACGATTATTTATAGTTGTAAGCCCACTGGAGACTATGCCTTGACCTTCATCAGTCAAAATATCCTACGCCAGTTCGGTTATGAGGCGCAGCAATTATTAAATAATCCCAATTTGTGGTTTGAGTGTATCCATCCCGACGATGCGGAACGGCTTTTTGCCCACATCTTTCGCCTGCAAGAACGCACTCAGGAGATTTATGAATATCGAGTCAGACACCAAAATTCTACCTATCGTTGGGTGCGGGATGAACGGCGTCTGGTTTGTGATGCCGAGGGCAATCCTTTGGAGATTGTCGGTTCGATGTATGATATTACTGAGCAAAAAAAAGCCCTAGGACAACTTAAAGCGTCTTTGCAAGAGAAAGAGGTCCTCCTCAAGGAGATTCACCATCGGGTGAAAAATAACTTGCAAGTCATTTCGAGTCTGCTTAACCTCCAATCCCGAAGCATTCAGGATGCAGAAACCCGGACTCTATTTCAAGATAGCCAAAACCGCATTCAATCCATTGCTTTTATCCATGAAAAACTGTATCAGTCTCGGGACCTCGCCCAGGTGGATTTTTCTCAATATATTCAAACTTTATGCATCCATTTGTTTAGGTCTTATGGGGCGAGTCCTCAGCGGATTAGCCTGAATCTTCAAATTGATGATATCTTTCTGAGTGTAGATACGGCAATACCTTGCGGTTTGATTGTGAATGAACTGGTGTGTAATGCACTCAAACATGGATTTCCCCAAAATGGGACTGGGGCGATCGAGATTACGCTCGATCGCACCTTCCAAGAGGCGGATGATCATAGCAAACGAGAGTTTATGATGAGGGTTCGGGACAATGGAATTGGCTTTCCCTGTGAGGTAGACTTTCGCAAAACCCGCTCTTTGGGGATGCAGTTGATTAATACTTTAGTCAAACAACTTAAAGGAAGCATTGAGTTGGACAGGAGTAGCGGGACTGCCTTTCAGATTGTCTTTTCGGCCAAAACATCATCAACTGCCTTCAGGAGAGATATGAGTAACGAAAAAATTTTGGTCGTAGAAGATGAAGGAATTGTTGCCTTAGATATCCAAACGATCTTAGAAGATTTGGGCTATCAAGTGCGGTGGCGGTTGTTCCGGTGAGGAAGCGATTGAAGCTGCGGCTCATATCCAGCCGGATCTGGTGTTGATGGATATTGATTGGAGGGCAGTATTGATGGGGTAAACGCTGCCTGAATAATTGGCGATCGCTTTTAATATTCCGGTGGTCTATTTGACAGCTTATAGTGATGAGGATGACCTCCAACGGGCCAAGCTATCGACCCCTTTTGGATATTTAATTAAGCCTGTGGAAGCCCGGAGTTTAAAGTCTACCATTGATATGGCGATTTATCGTCATCAAATGCAACACGAACTCAAACAGAGCAAAGAGTGGTCGCTACGACGTTGCGTTCGATTGGAGATGTGGTGATTGACGGATGAAATCGGACGGATCCGATTATTGATCCCGGGCTGAAACATTAACGGGGCGGAACAAGCGAAGCTTTGGGAAGGAGATTGGCCAAGTGTTTCGGATTACCCATGAAATGATCAGCGGCGATTGCCGAACGCTTGGGAATCCGGAAATCCCCGCCGATAACTTACGAAACCCCCAATGAACGGTTTTAATTGCTAAGAATGGCAGCGAAATTCCGATTGATGATACGGTTGCTCCTATTGGTGGAGAAAATGATAAATCATTGGAGCGGTTTATGTATTTTGAGATATTACTTCTGAAAAAGCGACCGTAGTTTTACATAAAAAGAGAATTCGTTTAGAAACAGAAATAAAGAACGGGCCTTGTCCGAAACTGAAATCCGGCGATTATTAGAAATAGAAACCGAATTAAGTGAGTTTAAAAGTCGATTAATTACCACAATTTCTAATAATCGCCGGATTTTCGGTTCGGCCAAGGGCCCGTTCTTTAAAGCTGTCTTTCTAAACAAATTGTCTCTTTCTGTAAGACTTCGGTCCACTTTTTAGAAGTAATATATAGAAATACATAAACCGCTCCAATGATTTTATCCATTTTCTCACCAATCGTATCATCAATCAAATTTGCTGCCATTTTTAGCAATTGAAATTGGGGGTTTCGACTAAGTTATACGGCGGGGATTTCCCGGAGTTTGCTTAAAATGGGAATCGCCGCTGACATTTCCATGGGTAATCCGAAAACACTTGGCCAATCTCCTTCCCAAAGCTTCCGCTTGTTTCCACCCCGTAAGTGTTTCAGCCACGGGATTAATAAACCGAATCCATCGATTTCATCCGTGACAATCACCATCTCCAAATAGAAACACGATTAGTCATAGCACCTTCTTTGCTTTGTTTGAGTTCCTGTTCGAGATTTGATGATAAATCACATGGTTGGACTTTTAAATTTTTTTGGGCTTCCAGAGGCTTAATTGACTCCAAAAGGGGTGGTGAGCTTGGCCCCCTGGAGGGTATCCTCATCACTATAAGCTGTCAAATCAACCACCCGATATTAAAAGCGATCAGCAAAAAATACGCTTCGGCAGGCTAGGCAAATACTGCCCTGCAAATGAATATCCATCAACACCAAATCCACTGGGTATGAGCCGCAGTCGCCTCCTCACCGGAAGCAACCGCCACCGCGCCTGATAGCCCCCAAATCTTCTAAAATCATTTTGAATATGTAAGGCAACAATTCCTTCATCTTCTACAACCAAAATTTTTTCGTTACTCATATCTCTCCTGAAGGCAGTTAATAATTTGCTTAAGTTGTTTGACTAAAGTATTAATCAAGATACATGCCAAAGAGCGGGTTTTGCAAAAGTGTACCTTCAGCAGGGAATCTCATCATAAACTCTCAGTTTGCTATGATCCATCCACCTCTTGAAAGTGCGATGGAGCATAATCAAAATAGCCCCTTGGGGATGCATCCTTGAGTGCATTACACACCAGTTCATTCAGTAGTCAAACCCACAAGGTATTGCCTTGTCCACACTCAGAAAGAATATCATCCATTTTGAAGATTCAGGCTAATCCGCTGAGGACTCGCCCCATAAGACCTAAACAAAGGCATAAAGTTTGACCTAAATATATTAAATCCACCTAGGCAGAGGTCCGAAGAACTGATACAGTTTTCATGGATAAAAGCAATAGATAAAATGCACTTTGGCTATCTTGAAAATGGGTCCAGGTTACCTAATGCTTCGAGATTGGAGATTAAGCAGACTCGAAATAACTTGCAAGTTTCACCCGAATTTATGAGGAGGACCTCTTTCTTGCAAACAGCTTTAGTCCTCCTAGGCTTTTTTTTGCTCAGTAATATCATACATCAAACCGACAATTGTGGAAACTGCCCTCGGCATCACAAACCTACCAACGATAGGTAACTTCCTGTGGACTCGATATTCATAAATCTCCTGAGTGTTGCTTGCAGGGGCCGCATACGTCGGGATGGATACGCTCAAACTCGCAAATTGGGATTATTTAATAATTGCTGCGCCTCATCATAACCGAACTAACAGGATATTTTGACTGATGAAGGTCAAGGCATAGATCTAGTGGGCTTACAACTATAAATAATCGTGGGATTCGTACATAAACAGATATTCTAGCCGTTCTTGAATCTGGGCACGTATTTCCGCTTGTTGCGCTGGGTGATGTCGAGGACAATAAACCCCACCCCAGCCGCGCCCGAGCTTTTACAGTTGAAGTAGCACGTGAGCCAATGATCAAACTCCCCCTTACAGGGCTTTTCGCTAGAATTCCGGCGAGATAATTCTTCCGACTGAACGTTTTCCTCGTGACATCGGCATGATTTCATTCACGGTTTTCCCAATACTGTTTCCTGGGGGGATAGACCATTAGAAGTTGGGCGAGGGCTTCGTTTGACTTGAATAAACTGCATCTGCTCATTGACGATTCCAGCCCGTGGCTTAACGCTGGAAGTTGGCTTAAAAAAAGAATTGAGCAATTGTTGGCGCTCAAAAATTTCAGATTTCTAGGCACTCGGAAAATATGCCATGTTCCCAGTGATCACCTCCAAATATCGCACCGGCTTAATTGAAAGTGCTCCGATTTTGGTTTTGGGTCAAAAATTTCCACCTCATGCGACACACCATAACTCTCCCGCCGCTGCCTCGGCAATGGCCAAAGCAAAACAGATTAGCCCCTGGTCCCTGGTCACCAGCCCCATGGCATCCCCAGTTTGCTCCAATTGGGAGGGACTACCAAACGAGACATGCAAAATTCTCGCCCCTGGATTCATCCCCGCCAACCCCGGCAAGCTCAATGCCCTCTGGTTGATTTCCAGAATCACCCCCTCCGGACTCAACAAGGCCAGACGTTTAAAAATCACATGAAACCGGCTTTGCCGACCGGGCGGTCGGCCATGTTTGCATTTCGTAATATCCCGCGCCACCATGGAAAACCCTTGGGCGGATCGTGGTAAGAAGTTGAATAAGACACATGCCAACCACCGCACCTCCCCATCAGGTATCATGATGCCTGCACCAGTAACGCCTCGAACCCCCTCACGCAATCGCTATCCTCCGGATGGAGCCACCCCGCGCCACAACTCCGCAAAAAACTATAGCGCGGAATCGTCCATAAATTCTCTCAAAAGCCGGATTGGATCAACAATTGGTGTTGCTGGGACCGACCCCATCATTGAGGACCCCAAAATGCTCTCCGGTTGAGCCTCACTCTGTCGCAAGGCCGACTCGACCTCTCAACGGCAATCTCCCCTTTGCAATTGTCCATTCAGCAGTTTGTACTTTGCACCCGCTGTTCCAACTACTCGGTAATACTGTCCTGTAGCACCATTCTCACCATCGTGTCCCCAATGGATTCCCCGATACCTAATTTCCCATCTCATCAAAGTTGAACCCACTGCTTTTTCTAACACCACCACTCGGCCTTGTTATAAACGCACCCGTTTCCCTTGCAGCTAAACGGGCTGGTTGAGTCGCCAGTTCCAACCCCAGCGCCGTTTCTGCATTTCCGCAAGTCCAGCATCCAACCGTTTCCATCGCCTCGGAAGGTTCATACCCTAAAAATCTCTGCAATTCTCTGGGACTACTATAGGTGTATATCCCCCCGGCATCAATCTCCCAGACCCATGTATACTAACTGACGATACCAATCTTCACTGTGGCCGCTTCTGCCGCTTTGCGACGGGTGGAAAATGCAGCAATTCGGTACACATAATTATAAACCAGAAAGTACACACCAGCAGTTGCGGTCGGTTGCGCAGAATCCGATTTTCCCAGTTCCCTCAAAGCCACGCCTCCTTTGAGGCCGAATTTTCCAATGGGTTGCCCCGCTTCCGCATCCAAACTCTCTTGCAAAATAGTCAGATAATTCCAGTTCCCGGCTTCCTTTCTCTCTAACTGCTCTAGGGGAAATCCCCCACACGGTTTCAAAGGCTGGACTCATATGATCAAAATATTTTGGCTCAAAACCAGCCAAAATACTTGCTCTATGTTTTTCTGCAAGCTGAGTTTGATGACCTCACTAAATTACAAGTAATTTTTGAGCCAGTTGGGCAATGCTCCACTTGTCCTGTTCCCAATGCTTGTTGGTGAGGCAACAGTAGAACGGGAGAGGGGTGATGGCCTCTTCAAATACCCACTTTGCCATTCTCTGTTGCTTGGTGGCGGTTTTATGTGGGATTTTCCGGCTTCCGAATCCCAGGCATCGAAGAGTAGGTCCTGGTTCTCTGTGTCTGGTTCCCTTGCACTATCCCTGATTGGCATTGACTATGAGGAACTGCCACTCCATCCCTGAGAATCTTCCAGTCAGATTCCCAGCCAAACCAGGTATTTTCTGCATAACAATCACCCAATGTGACCCCAAGCATCCTGCATTTTGATGATAGGAATTTGTTCGAGGGAATCCTAGGGGATTTCCCAATAACAAGAAAAGAGTTAACTCATCACCTAGGGATGCAGAGTGCTTAATCCCACTCCATAATATTGGACAATATCCGTGAGAGCTTAATGCCCAATGGGATAGGAAGAAGTAGTAGCTCTTCTGGGGTCAATTCATGAGCGGATGTCTCTTCCCCCTCTTTGATCCACCACGCACTTGAGCTAGCGGAGGTTGCCATCTGTTCAATCACCTCTAAAATTAGGAGCATAGGGAGAGCTAATGGCAATGGCCCAACTCATGGCGAGTGCGTGTCCTGATTCCAGGGGTTGTAACCCTTCAATCCACCGCATGGGTGACAACCCAAGATAATTTTAGGTAACTATGTAAAATAACATACGAATTTGATGCATTCCATATAGGAAAAGAGGAAACAGAAATAGACTTTCAAAATAGTCACTGGGAGTGAGAGAGGATAGGTTGGGTCCACGCTTGGGAAATGGTTAAGATCTTCCCCAAGTCCAGAGGTGACTAAATCCCTCTGGCTGAGGCCACCATAGCCTCTCACTAGAATAGGGGGAGGTTACAAAGTCTACCACTAAAACATAGCTCGATGGCGGCTCGGCGATGGCCTTTTTGGGAATTAGGGTGCAACTTAACGGGTGGCCGCTTTTCAATCGAAACCGCGAAATAGCTCATCTTCAGGAAATTTTGCAAACAGGTTTGTTCTAGCGGCACCAACGGTTTTGAAGTATAGCGCTTCAGGACAGGGTGTCTCCGGGCTATGTATACTAGCAGAATGACTTTCTTGAGACCAGTTTACCAGGAGAGTACAGGACAGAAATTTTCTCAACAAACCAGTAACAGGTCCTGTGGAGATCTGGACCTCTTACCAGCATCCTCAAGCTGAAACGGAGATCCCCATACTCTCTTGCTGGAGTAGGAAGCAAGATGCTGCCTCCTCCAGTTGAGAAATTATCCCATTTAAGGCATTGCAAATTGTAAAATCTCCCAACCGTTCAACTCGAAGGTAACTACATATGTAGGTGTTTAAGTGCATCACTACGAACGTTTTGGAGATTTTATTTTTTGGAGCTGCTTTAGAAGCACTATATCAGGTAGCTAAATCCAATCTGTAGAGGAGGTGGTTGTTGTAGCTTTGCCTGGCCTGCAGACAAATCAAGGATTTTTGCAGATTTTTAGAATTTAACGACCTTTTTGTTTTATCCTTCTTCACTGGAGAAACTGAGGTCATCATAAACTGTAGCATTCTGATTCAGGAATGCTATTGAGAATGGTTAATTTTCCCCCATATAATTCGGCAAGTAGGTTGGCAATGGCCATTCCCAATATCAACCCCTTATTCCATAAAGTTTGCG
Organism: uncultured cyanobacterium; assembly: GCA_963821735.1. Lineage (GTDB taxonomy): Bacteria > Cyanobacteriota > Cyanobacteriia > Cyanobacteriales > Laspinemataceae > Laspinema. The sequence goes on along the minus strand of CAWGFK010000055.1, from coordinate 268 downwards.
ATGGAACTTATGGCCCCCAGTAGGGCAATTTGCTCCAAAGTCATTGCCTCAACCTGCTAGGTCAGTTACGGGAACTGTGACATAGTGCGGTCCACTCACCTCTCCCTCCACTGAATGTGCCGGTTCAGTTTCAAGCATTTATGCCACCAGTTCTTCAACAATTTTAGCATGAAGGTGGGTTTTGGGGAAAAGCATTCGATATCAATCTGAATATCCACTTCTCAACCGTCTGTTTGCCTTTTTCTCCAACAGTTCTTGGAGGTGGATA
>CAWGFK010000054.1:0-10480 GCA_963821735.1 uncultured cyanobacterium | reverse complement strand
GTTGGGTTTCATATTCCCCTCAGGGTAAGCGCATCTAATTTGGTATCAAATGTAACAGACCCCAAAAAGAGAGTGCAGTATTATATCTGCCCGGTTTGTCTGAGAGATTCTATAATAACTCTCAAGCTCAGTAGAAAATAGGAATGAATACTCTATGACTAAAGGATTTTCGCCCGTTGTCGCGAGCGCTAAATTAAAAACCATAAAACCTCAGCCCCAACCTATTTCTATGGAAGAACTAGAAGGGGGTTTGTTGAATTATTTTGATGATATACCGGATCCAAGAGTTGACCGCACTAAACACCACTTACTTAAAGATATTCTAGTGATTGCTTTGTTATCTATAATAGCTGGAGGTAACGGATGGGAAGACATGGAAAATTACGGAATAAGTAAACAACACTGGCTCAAACAATTTTTAGAATTACCCAATGGCATTCCTCATCATGATACATTTCGTAGAGTTTTTGAAAAACTAGACCCCAAGATTTTAGAACAGAAGTTAACTCAATGGGTCCAAAAATTACTCGGTTCAGTTGTTGAACAAGTTATCCCGATTGACGGAAAAAGTCTTCGGGGGTCTTATGACCGAAATCAGGGCAAAAAAAATTTACATTTAGTGACAGCGTGGGCCTCGGAAAATCGTTTAGTCCTAGGCCAAGTGAAGGTTGACAGCCATTCCAATGAAATTACAGCCATTCCAGCTCTATTAGAATTAATCGACGTAACCGGCGCAATTATTACAATGGATGCAATGGGGACTCAAACGGAGATTGTTAAACAGATTGTTCATAAAAAAGCTAATTATGTAGTTTGCTTAAAAAGTAATCACCCGACTCTTTACAATCAAGTTAAATCTTGGTTTGAGATTCAATCAAGTCGCCAATTAACTGGGGTTAAGATGACGGATTACCGTCAAGTAGAAAAAGGGCATAACCGGATTGAGAAAAGAAGAGTTTGGGCGATTCCCGTTTCAGAATTTGGAGGTCTTTATAATCAAGATAAATGGGCGGGACTTCAGACCGTTGTTATAGTCGAACGGTTTCGGCAACAGTGGGATGGAACCTCTCATGAAGTCCAGTTTTATCTAAGTTCTTTAAGTGTAGATGCCCAAAAACATGGTTCTATTATTCGGGAACATTGGAGCATTGAAAATAAAGAACATTGGGTTTTAGATGTGACTTTTGAAGAAGATAAATGTCGGATCCGAGCGTTTAATAGCCCTCGAAATTTGGCGGTACTCAGACGGATGGCCCTTAATGCCCTTAATCAAGAAACCACCCTATCGCGTAGCTTGAGACAAAAAAGGAACCGGGCAACCATGAGCGAGGAGTACATGATGCTTATTCTCAAATCCTTGTGTCAAGCCTGATTGAGATGCTCTTACCCTGTCATTCCCGAAGTTCAATTGTTCTAACCCGATTGCCCGTCATGTTCTTTTAAATCTCTCCCAATTGCCGCAAAATCGCCTCAATAAACCTTCGTTTTTTTTGATTAAGGAAAGTTGATTGATTTTTGCAAAGGCAATCAAGGGGGTGGCATTACTAATTATCATTTTCCCCTCTTAACTGACTGATTCCTCTTAATTCGGTCTCTAGTCCGGTTTCATCATAATCGAACAACGTTATCCCTTTTTGTGATAAAATATCCATAAATTCCAAGCGGTTGAGTCCTGCTAATTCGGCGGCTTTTCCGAGAGAGAGTTTTTTTCCTTGAAAATAGGCGATCGCCGCCAGTAGTCGCATCTCTTCCTTCAATTGCTCCCTGCCTAATTTTAAAGCGGCGAGGAGATCCTGAGAAATTTCAAAAGAAATGGTTTCTGGATTCATAGAAAACCTCGGATTTATGATAATTTTTATAGACTCTCCATCAGTTTAGCTCACCGGGAGAAACCCCGCATTTTTGGCTTCTCCCTCATTCCCCGCAAATTTGAATCAGCAGATTGCGTTTTCGTGGTCCATCTAAATCAATTAACATCACCGATTGCCAAGTCCCCAAGGCTAAATTTCCCTCGACGATGGGAATGTATTCGCTATTGTTGAGGGTGATTGCCATCAGATGGGAATGTCCGTTGATGGGTTCATCGGGAGGGACGACGCGCAGATGCAAATCGTTATGGAGATATTTGGCATCTGGCGGGGCTAATTTTTCCAGATAGACCTTGATATCATCCAGCAATCTTTCTTCATACTCGTTAATAAATAAAGCGGTTGTGGTATGTCTGGCAAATACCAAAACATAACCATTTTTAACCGGATTTGCCTCTAGCAAGTCTTTAATGTAGGGATTCAGGTTATGAATGCTGATTCCCGGTTCGGTTTCAATGTCGATAAAATGGTTGGTGATAGTCATTGCGTTTGGGCGACTTGATTGAGGGATTTTAGGGAAAGGGATAGAGATAGCAGTTTTCAATAGCGGGAGTTACTAAAATCTTAAACCTGTCATTCCCGGAAAAGCACCGAATCCAAGACAAGTTTGGATTTCGCCCACATAAACGCTGCCATAGCGGATTTTACCATAATTCCCATGTCGAAAAATCAGGGTTTGGGTAAAATTGTCTTGGCGATCGCCTCCCAGCGGAAGGATTCAAGTTTGTCCCTTTGGTCGAAAAAATACTCTTCTAAATAAGGTTCAATTTCCATGCGCCAGACATCTTCAATTTGGTCCGCCAGATCGGGCAGCAGAAAGAACGAGATACCCAGTTCATAATCGGGGTCATCGATTACCTGATTCACGCGCTGTAATGTGGCAATCAACCCATCAACCGGAAAATCGGTTGCTTCTCGTTCGTGATAACGCCGTAGAATCTCATAATTGGGGCGCAGTTCGATAAGAGCAAAGCGGCGACGCAGTGCATGATCCACGAGGGCGATCGAGCGATCGGCGGTATTCATCGTCCCAATAATCCGGACATTTTTAGGGATGCCAAACAGTTCATTACTACCCGCTAAAGGAATTTTTTCATCCCGATATTCAAGTAAGTACATCAACTCTCCAAACACACTAGAGAGATTCGCCCGGTTAATTTCATCAATAATTAAAACACAAGTATCTTCACAAGACTCTGCTTTTTTACAAAATTCCAAAAACCGACCTGGAACCACTGGATAATCAAGCTGTCCATGCTCGTTTGCTTGAGGGCGAATCCCTTGGATAAAATCCTCATAACAATAAGCGGGATGAAATTGCACCAGTTCCATGAACCCATCACCACCACCAATTAAATGATTGCCAAGCTGTTTTGCAAGGTAAGTTTTTCCCGTACCAGGAGGACCTTGTAATATCGCTTGCTTCTTGCGATTAATGGCGCGGGTCCATCTCTTTAGGGTTTCAACTTCAACTCCTATATTCTGAGAAAATTCAGCTAGAGGTTTATTTATAAAGTTTATAATAGCTGGCATCGGATTCTCCTGAGTTGCCAACAAAACTAAGGGATAAAATCCAATAAATTTGTAGACTATTTTTTGGCTTAGTTCTTGAGTATTAAGTTGCAAAACTTCTTGAGGTGTCAAAGAGACACCGAAAGTTAAGTAATCTAGCATTATTTTATCGGTACTTTCAAAAAGCCTCTGTTGTAAGCGTTGTAAGTGCGGATTGAAAAAATATTTTAAATCCCCAAGATTTTGATGGCCTATTGATTCTTTAATTACAGACAGTAAATTGAAAAAATTATTTCTAAAGTTATAAATAAATAATTGAAAAGTTTTGTCTTTTGATGAAGGGGTTCTTTCTTGAAAATCCTGCCATTTATTGAATAAACAAAAACCAAAATCCAAACCTTCTTCATTTATGCAAAGATAAAACTGAGGATTAAGAAAGCTCTCTTCTTGTCTAACAAAAATTAAGGCTCCTTCATAGTAATCAAAGTTATTGCCTTTTTTAAAAAAGTCACTAAACATTACAGGGCTTGCCAATTTTTTGATTTCAAGAGGTAAATGGTTAATTACTATTTCAAACAACTCTTTTAGCGGGAAAGCAACGAATTCCGCAAAATTTTTTTTGTCAAGTAATTTGAAATTTATTGGTGGTGAATAATGGGTAACTAAAAAGTCTAAAATTTTCCCTTCTTTTTGCCAAAATTCAGAATTGCACACTGAATTGTAAAAGTAGTGAGCAACAAAAAAATCAAAAGATTCTTTATCAAAAGGGCATTCTGGATTAATTTTTGTCATTTAAATTCCTTGTTTGAATCAAACCATGAAAGGTAGTCAGGGATAAACTGCCCTGTCCTCCTCTACCTTATCTATCTTACCCAATCGGGTGCATTCGGCAATAAGGCGTAAAGGTTTTTTAACGTTTCGATATCTTTTGAAACCAAGTCTCCATCCACTGACTGTATCCTGCCATCACTTGACCCTCAACGGCTTTCCCTTGCAAGAGTTGGGTCATTAAATGGGCGGCCATCATTCCGGACATGACTGCTTTGAGGACCCCATGAGATGAGGCTGGGTAAAGAACCGTTGCGGCATCTCCCACGAGAAAATAACCGGGTCTTGCGGGGGGAGAAACTTGTCTCCAGGTGACATCGGCAACGGCGGGTTTTCCCCAGGGTTTTAGGGTTTTGAATTCGGGGGGTTGCCCGTTTTTTTCTAGGGGTTTGTGGGGGAAATCTAGGCGGGTCCCGTGTTAGATTGGGGGCGGCTTTTGGCGGTCCAAATCCATCCCCGTCGCCTGCTACGATCGCCGGTGCATCATCTCGGATAGGACAGTCTCCTTCCGCATAGCCATAATGGGCGATTAAGGGGGGAGAAAATGGGTTAATTGCTAACTTTAATTGTTTCGCTAACCACTGTCTGTTGCCGGTGGCATCGACTGCAAATTTGGCCTTGATTTTCCCTTGGTTGGTGGCGATTCCTGTAACTCGGTTTTGGGTAACAATGGGATGTAAGGCGCGACAGGGTTGGCGGACTTCGACCCCTAATTCTACCGCCCGATCGCGCAAGATTGTATCGAAATCCGCCCGCCATGCCTGAAATCCCTGCCAAGGTCCGGTTGCATCGGACCCGAAGGGTTCAAACCTGGGACTGCCCTCCCATTGTATCCAGTTTCCGGGATGGCGCAGGAATCCGGCAGTTAAGAGGCGACTGCCGACTCCTAATTGCTGTAACAGGGGTTCGATGCCGGGGTGGAGGGTTTCCCCCGGGTGATGGCGAGGGAAGGGTTCGGCTTGGCGATCGCCACCCGGAACCCTTGCTGGGCAAGGGCAATGGCGGCAGCAGTTCCTCCCGGACCACTCCCGGCGATCGCCACATCAACCTCGCACATTTTTCGATTCCCAGACTCCAGAATCCCGTTTCATCAACACCCGCAGTCCATCCACAAACAGGGTGACCCGTTCGCGAATTTCCACCCAGCGTTTTCGCACATCTTCCGGAGTCGTGATATTGCCATGCCGATACATTTCAAACCGAATTTTCCCCCGTAACCGTTGACCCGTTAAGGTTTGCGCCTCTAGTAGTTCCGTTTCCGTTGGGGTGAATCCCGGAAAGAGAGAACACCCCATTTGGATTTTTCATTGACAATTCGGCCAAATGCCTCAGCGTCTTGCGCCTCGGACTGTCCGGGAGGAAAGTATTTCTCCTCTTCAATCCCTAAAGCGTGATAGACATAAGCCATTGTCAGCACTCTCGCCTCGTATTCTCGCACATCAACCTGTCCCGTGAGGGCTAAGGTGAATTTACCCTGTAAGGCATTGGTGACATAATCCACATGATTGATCGCCTCATATTCCACTACCTGGCGATCTCTCAACTGCACCAGGCGCGGTCCCGGAACCATCCCAAGGCAATTCCCCGGTTTGCCCGATTTCCGCATCAGTCAGAGGGCTGACGGTGGGCGAACTTGGCATGGGTTCAAAGGTGCGGGCGGCATCAGGTGAGACCGCAGGCCAAAAAGCACTTAGTGCGGCACAAAGTTTAGAATCTTCGGGAAAGGGACTGCCGAGACCATAGGCAGCTAGGAAATCTAAGCCTTCGTTAGTGCGATCAAAGCTCACATCCCATCCTGGCGCATAGATTCCGGCAGCCGCATCCGGGAGGTAGGATTGGCGATTCAGGATGAAACGATCTAGGGGACGCTGTTTGACAAAGGGTTCTCCGGGTAAGGAGACGATCGCCGTTACGGTGGTATCTTCCGGGCGAAAATCGGCTTCAGTTAAGGCCAAATTGGGCGGCATTCGCTCATCGGCTAAGGTTTCCGGAGGAATTCGCCAAATGCTGTTTCTCACTGCTTCGGGTACCCATTGTTCCCACCAATCCATCAGTTGCCGTTGATCGCAGGTGGGGAAGTAATCCGGGGCACTAACGAGGAATAAGCGGGAACCCGTCGGGGGATTTGAATCGCTAATTCGGGACAGAGGGCTTCGATCCAGCCATCTGCCGTAAAGTCGAGGTAATGTAAAGCATTGTATCCGCCTTCGGCGACGATCCTGGCTACATCCGGGCGTTCATTCAGGTCGTTGACAGCCCCATTGGGTAAGACTTGATGACGGGCGTGGACATATTCCGGGGCGCGTCGGGCTTCGTTGTCGGAGGGAATCAGCAAGCTGGAGGAGAGGGTTAAGCCATAGTTGGCGGGAACTTGATAGGTGAGAGGTTTGCCTTGATATTCTGCCGCTTCGACGAGATTGGGATGGACAATAGGGGTGAGCGTTCCCATGCCATCATCAAGATTTTGTGAGAATTCGGCGATGCCTTCTTTAAAGATAAAGGGAGGATGCTGATATCCGGTTCACTCCAGCCGGTGTCATACCCTTGGCTTTGTAGTTGGAGATGGATGCGCCGGAGTTTTTCGTTGATATGATTAGCTTCTAGGTTGAGGGTTAAATTAAAATCACGGATACATTCATTACCGCTAAATAGTTTGTGTAAGGGAAACCAGAATAACCGGCGATCGTCCCCATCGCGCACCCGCATCGGCTTGTATCCTGGGCGATCGCCTCGACGGATGACGGCAATATAGGCACTATACCGGGCTGGAATCACCCGCATGGCTTGGGAGTCGCCCTCTACAAAGGGTAAAAAGCCGCGATTTTTGCCGTCATACAGGGCTTCTGCCGTTCCCACTCGGGCGACCCCAGTCCGGGAAAAGCACAAATCCGCGTGTTTCTGGTGGGGGGTGTCCGAGGCGGGACGGTATTCGGAAGCAAAGACGGCGATCGCCAAAGGTCCATAATTCGCCTTGACCCGCAATTCGGTTAACGAGGGGGGTTTGACGCCATAGACGTAGTTTTCCACCGCCTCAATCTCAGCGAGGGTGGGAAAGGCGGTTAATTCATTGCCCTGATCTCCGGTAATCACCGTCGCCGAAGCTAAGGCATGATAGAGTAAACTCCGGGCGGGATGACCCGGTGCGATCGCCCGATTTCCTTCATCGGCAAAATCCGTAAATCCTGGAAGATTGCGGTTGATGTTCGGGAGGATTTTCCCCAATTCGGCTGTTAAGTTGGCCGCTGTGATATCCAATCCATGCTGTAACAGTAATTCTCGCCATCCGTGGTTCGCGAGGCGATCGCAGACTTGTTGAACCTGATCAATTAAGGCCATAAGTGATTCCTGGTTTAATCCTCATGATTATAGAGCCTATCTAGTTAATTTGCATCAAGATTTGTATCAAAAATTATTAGAGGGTTAGCAGGAACCTAGGGGCATTCAAAATTTTGTACAAAAAGATAAACGTTTGTTGTTTGAAGCCCGTGATAAAGCTCAATATTTATAATAATAACATATTTAATTTAGGTAAAAATTAAATTATAATTAAAGTTATAAATACCCGCCATAAAACAATGGGAAAAGCAGATATTAGTGGCAAAAGATTAATCGGACTCTACCCCGATGGATGGGTCAAATGGGTGACTCGCTCATCCGGTACAGTCGCCGAAGTCATCCTCGATTCAGAATTTCAATGGCTCAGTCGAGATAGCGATATCCTCATCAAAGCCTATAGCGAGGAAGAAGGGGAATTTATTAGCCTAACCGAACTCCAATTTCGCCCGGATACAAGGATGCCGGTGCGGATTCGGGCTTATGCGGCACTGGCAGAAGAAAAATATAATGTCCGAGTGCATCCGGTGGTGGTATATCTTTCCGCCAACCGGGAACACCCCCATTCCCACTGGTTATTAATCGAGTATTATGGGACTAGAGGCAAGGCAAGACTATGAGGTGATCAACCTCTGGGAAATGAATTGCGAGCCCGCCTTTCAACCGGAACTCAAGGCCCTACTGCCCTTAGCAACGGTGATGAAAGGGGGTGCAAACGAAACCATCTTACGTCGCGCCGCAGTCCGAATACAACAGGAAGAACGGTCGGAAGATTTACAACGCTTGTTGGGAATTTTTTCTAGCTATGTATTAAAGAAAATATCGTGGAGAAAATCTTCAATTTTGCAACCCAGGCATTATTGGAATCCCCTTGGGGTAGAAAGAAATTTTACAGGAAGGGAAGAAGTGCAAGAAGCACGACGACTCATCCAACGCATAATCCTGCGTCGGTTTGGGGAAGTATCGGAAGCGGTTGAAGCTAACTTACAACGGTTGAACCGTGAGCAATTAGAAACGGTCATGGAAATGCTGATAGATGTGAATTCTTTGGAAGAATTGATGGCGGCTTTTCCTCCCCGTGACTGACAATTAGGGTCGATTTTTGTAGAGAAGTGAAGTTAGCGCTTCTCTACAAAACAGATTTGATAGAGTTAACAGTGATCGTCTTGGTGATTCGGTAACAGTCAAGGCGATCACTTTTTTGAGACATAACGGAAGGCAAATTTTCCCGGATTTAGGTTTTGGGTTGCGCTCGCTCACCTATGCACCAAGCCCTATAGAAAGCATTTGAGGAATTTTACATTTATTTCTGTGGTGGTTCAATTTTAACTGTTGCTTTCCACTCAGCAAATGGGGGAGGAAACTGAGGCTCTAAATCCTGAAACCCTGCCATTGCTAAAATCATATATCCGTAAAATCGGCTTAAATAAATCATATCGTCAACTGATTTTTCTCTATATTCTTCGGATAAATATCCACCCTTTTTCAGTAAAAAATCAGGATGGGCATTCCGATGGCGCATATTTTCATAAATATCGAGTATCTTCTTGATTCTCTGGTTTCCACTCTCTTGAGAAATACTTTTCTCTAAAATTTTTTAAGGCTTTTGCTACTTGAAATGAATGATCTCCGGGCTTGAAAGGATGGTTTTCAATTGTTCTTAGGGCCGCTTCAAGGATTGTAGAAAGAAGTAGTTCTCTAGCTTGCCAACTTTCCTGGCGAGACGCTTCCAGCATTTGTTTAAACATTTGGCGACAAATCCAAGAATTCACTCCTTCGGTTACAAAAAACTGAGTCAGCAACATTAAAGAACTTTTATTAAGCTGCTGGGTTTGTTTTAATGGAGATAAAACACCTAGAGAATCTAACCGGGATTGATGTTTAATTTCACTATAAATTTTATTATATCCCCGCCGAATTTCACGCCTCACCAACTCAATACTTTCCCCATACAAAAGAGAAAAAGAATCTTGAAGTGCTTCTGACCATTTCCAATTATCTACTTTGGAGCATTGAGAAGTAGGCAGTAACCAAGAAATTTTAAGATATCTGTCGTCAATCATACGCCCCACCAATTTATAATTGTTTTCGTCTTCATACAAAATTCCTGATAATTCTTCTTTAAACTCTCGTTGTTGATCATTAATTAGTACCTCTGTACTGACCTTATCTGGCAAATGTAATTTGCTTGCAGTTCTATATAGTGCAGAACCCCACAAATTTTTATTGGGTTTATTTGGAAAACCCCAACAATTATAAAAAATGACTCGGCTAACTTTAATAAAAATCCGATTTTCTAAAAGAATCATTTCCCCCTGATCGCCCAAATGTACGCTCGGAACAATAGCCCAGGTAAAATTGGTGGATTTCATCCGAATCGATGTTAAATGCTGCTTTCTGATGATATCGGGTTTATTTAATTCAATGGTAGTTTTTGGAAATTCTTGAGGAGTTTCTAAAAATGCTTGGATATAAAATCCTTGTTCTGGATTCCAGGTCATTACGCCACGACCTTGGTAGCGGATACCTAGATAGTAAAAACTAATCCATTTCAAAACATATTCCTGATTCTGAAAGTAATTTTTCACGGAAACTCCACCTTATTTATGATTTTATAGGTAGATTGCTCGACAACTGAGTAGCCGATACAGCTAATTCTACCATTAAACACTACATTATACTACATTCAGGGTTTATTCTTTTCCAAAGCCAGGAATTTTTCTATATTCGGGTTCTAGGTCAACTCGACACGGGGTAGGCTAGGTTAGCATTTCCTGAATTCTGTTAAATCCCTTTTTCTACCGCTTTGGCAATCTTTTATCTAAGGGCCTGATTCTTCGCATTGCCTCTTGCATTAGACTCAGCCGATCGCCAACAACATCCACCCAACCAGGCTACTGATGCCAATTTTCTGACACCCCTTGCCGAATCGCCAGGAC
>CAWGFK010000053.1:0-19237 GCA_963821735.1 uncultured cyanobacterium | reverse complement strand
GTTTGGCTGCTTCAGTTTCATAACATTTGAGCAGCAAAGGTGCGAGTTGGTCTAAATCGCTGATATCAGAAATAACCACTCGGGATGCTGCACCTCCTAGAGATGCAAAGACTACCTGGACTTCAAACCCAGCAGCTAGGGGCTTAATTTCCTCTAAGGGGAGTCGGGTGATAAAACTCTTTTTATTGGGGGTTAGATGAAGCGTAAGAACCACCAAGTTGCTTTACCGCAGATTGATGCCAAAGTAGGCAACTGTATCTCTATGATGGACTTGCAATTTATAAGAGGTAGAAGTAGCTGTGATTGCTTTTACTTTTTGAAAGGCTTTTTCTCTTCAGTGGTTACAATTTTTGCGTCCGGTTCATCAGGTTCCAGAGCCATCATCATCCGGTGTAGAATCCGGTAGTGTGTTTGAGGTCCCCAAGGCACTGGGTTGATGCATTTCCTAAACGATTGCGTCATCAATTCTAACAGACAGGTTTGAATAGCTTTTTTGGTAATCGGTTTAAACTGCTCAATTTTTTTACTGGTTATTTTTCCATCAATGGCATAGCCGCCATCAAGTTTACTGAACTCACCAATCAAAAAGCAATTAATTCGTCGAAGGGTCCTTTAAAAGATTTCCAATTAAACCTGCCATTCCTTTACAAAAACCATTCCCTCAGCTTCGATTTTAATGGCTGCGCTATCAAAATTGTCGCGGTTAAATAGCTTCAGAATCTAAATCTTTAGGCTGATAGTCTAAAAGGTTAAAGATAAAAAATGGTTCTGTTCCATGAGATTTAAATTATGGAAATTCGTGAAAAATGATATTCAACCCCGTTCGTACAAAGGCCGACTTAGCGGAAAATGTCGATGAATAAAGCTCTTTAACGTGCCCAATGATGAATTTCTGGTTTTCTTTGCGGGCTTTGGCTTCAACCACCATGACAATTGTATTCTTAATGGCGATCGCATAGTCTACTTTATTGAGATGCCCTGCCTTTTTCTTGGTGGCAACATCAGAAATCGATTCGGCTATTACCTCCGATGGTTCCCAGATATCATATCCCAGGGCCTGCAAGAATGGTAAAATGAGCTGTTGTTTTGTAGCTTCTTCTCCAACAACCAAATCGGCATTCTTGCGAACTCGATCGCAACCTTGGCGACATCTTCCGCAATCCCATGTTGTACTCCAGTGGTTTTGCTTGTCTTTTTTTCCTACATTACCACTCCAGGTAGATGCGGGTCGCGACATCTTGATATTAAGATATCTTTTTTACTTATCTTTACAATATTCGGGTTCGGCTCTAAAATTGACATGAACCAGCGGCAATGTCCATCACAATTCACTGAAGCCGTTAAGTGTAAAATTTTTTATTGGAACCTAATATTTTAAAGAGCGCCCCAGGGTCGGAGTGGGACCAGGACCTGACCCCAATTTTAACCGCCACAGATTATCCCAAGTACGAGAGGCAGGTTCTATCGGTAGAGGGATAAACATTCTCAAAAAGTCGGATACAGTAAAAACATAAGAAACCGCACCGAGATTTTGGTGTTCATAACATAGCGTAAAGGTCTTTTTAGTAAATGTAAATTAAGAGACAATCCCACCTGTGGCAACATTGGTGGGATTGTTGGTATTTATGGATTCCTTGCCCGCTATGGCATACAGCTTGAAAAGCCTAAAATCTAGCTGTGGTAAGCTTTCCCGATGATGTGAATCCTACTCTACCAGAAGAGGTAGAAGCAGGTTCTACCTGTGGATAGATAAACTTTCCCGTCAGAGGCGGGTAAAGTAAGAGCATAAGAAACCGCACCGAGATAGGTGTTCATAACACAGACCTACAAGGTCTTTTTAGTAAACCGATATCTAAACCGATATAAGAGACAATCCCGCTAGGATTCTTACTAGCGGGATTGTTGATTTTTAAGGGGCCATCATGTGGGGAAATCCTTCTCTACTTGAAGGAGGTAGAAGCAGATTCTATCTGTAGATAGATAAACTTTCCCGGTCAGATGCGGGTAAATTAAGAACATAAGAAACCGCACCGAGATATGGTGTTCATAACACAGTCTCTTGGCCTTTTTAACAAGCCCAGATTATAAATCAAAATAAGAGACTATCCCGCTAGAAATTTTCTGGCGGGATTGTTCGTTTCTAGGAGTTGATAATTTTACGTTTCCCACCAGCAATCGATGTATGGATTGCTACCCCGAATAATCTATGGGGTATGCCTTGCAACCAAAAGAGGTAGAAGCAGGTTCTATCTGGAGAGGGATAAACTTTCCCGTCAGATGCGGGTAAAGTAATAACATAAGAAACCGCACCGAGATATCGGTGTTCATAACACAGGCCCTTGGCCTTTTTAACAAGCCCAGATTATAAATCAAGATAAGAGACAATCCCGCTAGAATTTTCTGGCGGGATTGTTGGTTTGGAGGAGTTGATAACTTCCGGGTTCCCAACCGCAACTGTAGAGGGGTGTAATATAGGGTATGCCTACTAAGAGGCTACCAGAAGAGGTAGAAGCAGGTTCTATCTCGAGAGGGATAAACTTTGCCTAGATTCGGGTATATTAAGAACATAAGAAAGCGCACCGAGCTTAGGTGCTGATAAGACAGGCCGTTAGGTCTTTTTAGTAAATTAAAATAACAGACAATCCCGCTAGAATTCTCTAGTGGGATTGTTGATTTTGAGGGAGACTTTATCCATTGCTTGGAGTAAAGATCGACATTATGTCTGTTTTATTAGAGGTAGCAACAGGTTCTATCCTGAGAGGGATAAACTTTCGGGAGAATTCAGTTATATTAAAACCATAAGAAAGCGCACCGAGATGAGGTGCTTATAAGACAGGCCGCCAGGTCTTTTTAGTAAAGCAAAATAACAGACAATCCCGCTGGTAGAAATACCAGCGGGATTGTTGGTTTTGAGTGTGGGATTAGAAACTTGTGATGCCTTGGGAGGTCCCCAGTAGTTAGGGCAAGGGGTGATTTGTTGCCGAGGGTTGGGTTCCCTGAATGGCGGGACGGCTAAACAGTTTGAAGTAAACTGAGTTCAACAGTTCTTTGATGGGAAAGGTAATAAAAGTCAAAGGATTAATGGTGACAATGATGTTCCGATTATCGGCTTTGGCTTGTTTGACGATTTGTTTGGCAACCCAATCGGCAGACATGACCCCAATGGGATTGAGATTGCTTTTAAAGGGGCCGAGAATCAATTTTCTAACAATGCAAGGTGCATCTAATCGTCGCAAAGTGACTAAATCCCCGAGGGTGCGTTTGGTGAGTTCATACAGGGGACTAAAGGCGGGATTGGATTCTGCTTCGGAAGTGTTAACCCAAACTTCTTTACGGGCGATGTCTTGATTGGTACGAACTGTGGTGAAAAACAGTTCCATCAACCGCCAGGAGGAAAAGGCGTTGACTTGATAGGAAGTCGCGATCGCCTCTGGAGTGCGATCGCCATTGACATTCATGCCATGATTCAAGATGAGAATATCGACCTTTTCAAATAACGCCGCCAACTCGTTTTCTTGACCAATTTGCCAGGTAACGGTATTCACCTCCAGGGTTTCTGACTCTAGGGTTAAAGCGACTGCCTCGTTGCCGGAGGTGAGGGCGATAACTTTGGCCCCTGCTTCATGGAGATGCAACAACAGCGATCGCCCCAGGGTTCCGGAGGCCCCGGTAACCGCTACAGTTTTGCCTTTGAGGGAAAGTGCAGTTCCCATAAGTTTGTCTATAAAAGTAAACGTCCCGCAAAAGTAAGCATTTTGGTTATCAAAGTGGTGTCGCCAATGGTAGGGACGATTCACAAACCATCGCGAGGGTGGAGTGGCAAAAGGACCCGGTTGGTGAGTCAAATCCGTGAGGCGATCGGCCCCTGGAACTCCCGAACCCGGGCGATCGCACTGCCTAAAAAGCTGAGGGTATAAAGACAACCAATCCCAGCAACCCAATGATAACTAGGAAGAAATAGATAGGCCCCTAACCACCACAACAGCCCAAACCCCAGCATCACCAGGGCCTCGGGTACGTCATTGCGCCAATGCGCTTGTTGATAAATCTCTTCACTCGCTGGGGTGAGATTCGGACGAAAAACGCGATGATGCCAAACGTGCAAGCGATAGAGAGGTTGCCAAACATGGGCGAAGGCATGATACAAATCTCGTACCAGTTCCGCCCATAGAATGGAACCGAGTCCCCATGCTACTGTTGCAATCCAAATTGGGAGCATAGTTAGTTTAATACACCTTTTTTCTGTAATCTATCTGTAATCTCAGGGAATGACCCCCGAGTCGCCACAATTGTTTAAGTCCGAGTAGCAACAACCAGCGGGGGTTCAAACCCCCGCCTAACAACTTAAGTCGGTTAAAACCGACTGCAAGTCTGATACCGTGGGCTTTTTAGTCGGTTTTAACCGACTTTAGCGATGAGGCGGGGGTTTGAACCCCCGCCGGTTGTTGCCCCGCCGGTTGTTGCCACAGGTGCAAAATGTCAGTGTTACACAACTTTACATGAAATCTTAATGCATTGACTCCGGATTTCCGAATCACGAGGGAGGAATTTGCCTAATTTCCGGAAAATTGTCCCATCCATCTCTATCTGTGGGCGGTTTCAGAACCACAGAACCGCCTCCTAAACTAAAGCAGAATTTAATAGCTTCAAATATCGTTGCGTGTTGGGAGAATAGCCGATGAATGGAAAACTTTTAGAAAATCAAGTGGTTTTGGTGACGGGTTCAAGTTCGGGAATTGGTGCCGGAATTGCAGTTGGGATGGGAAAGGCTGGGGCGAAAGTAGTCGTGAACTATCGTAGCAGTCCAGAAGGGGCAGAAAAAGTAGTTGACAAAATCAAATCCCAGGGGAGTGAGGCGATCGCCATTCAAGGGGATATCAGCAAAGAAGAGGATGTGCAGAAAATGTTCTCTCAACTCTGTGAACAGTTTGGCACGATTGATATTTTAATTAATAATGCCGGGATTCAGCAAGATGCAAATCTTGTAGATATGACCCTAAAACAATGGCAAAAAGTTATAGATGTCAACCTCACCGGCCAATTTCTCTGTACCCGAGAAGCGGTGAAAGAATTTATGCGCAGAGGAGTGGTTGAAGGGCGATCGCGCGCTGCCGGTAAAATTATCTTTATCAGTTCCGTCCATGAAGTTATACCTTGGGCCGGTCACTCCAACTATGCCGCATCTAAGGGCGGAATCAAACTGTTTATGCAAAGTATCGCCCAAGAAGTTGCCCGCCACCGCATTCGCGTCAATGGCATTGCCCCCGGTGCGATTAAAACTCCCATTAATGAAGATGCCTGGGATACCCCCGAAGACGAAGCCGCACTGCTCAAATTGATTCCCTACAAACGGATTGGCGTTCCCGAAGATGTCGCCAAAGTCGCCGTCTGGTTAGCCTCGGATGAGTCAGATTATGTACATGGAGAAACCATCTTCGTCGATGGCGGTATGACATTATATCCCGCCTTTGCCGAAGGTCAAGGGTAAATCAACTCCCTCCCCCCAAACCCCGCTGCGGCAATTCCCCAAACCCATGATGCGGCATGATGACAAATTCATCTCATTCACCAGGGGGGAAATGGGTGGGAATTTCAGGGTAACAGGGGAATAATCATCATCACGCGATCGGATTGATTGGCAAGGGTGAATGGTTTTATTATAGTTTGTTGGGGTGATTTTGGAAAGAGGGCAGGAATTGAGAGAGTGAAAAATCCTTTTCTTGTATATAACCCAAGTTATGAGAGCGAGAAATTGTTGACCTTTATATAAATCCTTCCAAGCATAGGAAATGTAACCTTTCCACATTATCCCCTGCCACCACCGTCACCCCGTCGGGGGCAATGGCACAGCATCTTAAAGCAGCATCAGCCGTAAAACAGGCCATTTCCTCCCCGGTGAAAAGATTCCAGACTTTTAGGGTTTTATCCCATGAACTAGAAATTACCCGTTGCCCATCAGGGCTAATGGCAACAGCATTTACATTGTCACCATGCCCGGTGAGAGTGTGTTCCTCCTGCCCTGTGGCCAGGTTCCACACCTTCAGAGTATTATTCGATGAACCGGAAACCACCCATTCCCCATCGGGGCTGATAGCGACGGCATATACCGGATCATCATGCTCGGTGAGGCTGCGCTCTTCCTTCCCTGTGACCAGGTTCCAGACCTTCAGAGTTTTATCGTCTGAACCCGAAACTAACCGTTGCCCATCGGAACTGATGGCGGCCACATACACCGAGCGACTATGCCCGGTGAGGCTGCGTTCTTCCTTCCCTGTAGCCAGGTTCCAGACCTTCAGAGTTTTATCGTCTGAACCCGAAACTAACCGTTGGCCATCGGGGCTGATGGCCAGGGCATTTACCGAGTCACTATGCCCGGTGAGGGTGCGTTCCTCCTCCCCTGTGGTCAGATTCCAAACCTTCAGGGTATTATCCACTGAACCGGAAACCACCCGTTGCCCATTGGGGCTGATGGCGACGGCATACACCGAGCGACGATGCCCGGTGAGAATGCGTTCCTCCTCCCCTGTGGCTAGATTCCACACCTTCAGGGTGTTATCCGATGAACCAGAAACCACCCGCTGCCCATCAGGGCTGATGGCCACAGCATTTACATAGTCACCATACCTGATGAGGGTGTGTTGCTCCTCCCCTGTGCCTAAATTCCAGACTTTCAGGGTTTTATCTGATGAAGCAGAAACTACCCGCTGCTCATCGGGGCTGATGGCCACGGCATTTACATAGTCACCATGCCCGGTTAGGGTGCGTTCCTCCTCCCCTGTGGCTAGATTCCAAACTTTCAGGGTTTTATCTGATGAAGCAGAAACCACCCGCTGCTCGTCGGGGCTGATGGCCACAGCATTTACATAGTGACCATGCCCGGTTAGGGTACGCTCTTCCTCCCCTGTGGCTAGATTCCACACCTTCAGGGTGCCATCCGATGACCCAGAAACCACCCGTTGCCCATCGGCGCTGATGGCCACGGCATTTACATAACGACCATGCCCGGTGAGGGTGCGTTCTTCCTCCCCTGTGGCCAGATTCCACACCTTCAAGGTGTTATCCGATGAACCGGAAACCACCCATTCCCCATCGGGGCTAATGGCCACTGCAAGTACCCAACGGCCATGCCCGGTGAGGGTGCGTTCTTCCTCTCCCGTGGCCAGATTCCAGACTTTCAGGGTGTTATCCGATGAACCAGAAACCACTCTTTGCCCATCGAAGGTGATGGCTACGGCAACTACTGGGCCACTATGCCCGATGAGGGTGCGTTCCTCCTCCCCTGTGGCCAGATTCCAGACTTTCAGGGTGTTATCGTCTGAACCGGAAACCACCCGTTGACCATCGAAGGTGATGGCTACGGCAACTACTGAGTCACTATGCCCGATGAGGGTGCGTTCCTCCTCCCCTGTGGCCAGATTCCAGACTTTCAGGGTGTTATCGTCTGAACTGGAAACCACCCGTTGACCATCGAAGGTGATGGCCACAGCCAGTACAATATCACGATGCCCAGTGAGGGTGCGGATTAAGGGTCCCCCGGGAGGGGTGAGGCTAGGAAAAAGAGGGCGAATCCAGGGTCTTCTTTGACATTGTTGCGCCTGGGTCAGCAGTTCGGTGATAGCGGGGAACGTCTCCCTTTGAGGAGTCACCGGATACTTGGGTAAATGCTGACCAATGCACGGAATCCGCTCCCAGAAATAGCGATAGGAAGGTTTAGGCGAGGTCATCTGTGCAAAAGACAACAACCGCCCTAAAAGTTGCCCCGCCAGTTGGCTGGTATCCTGCTGCACCACATGGGCGGACAAGCGCACCGCCTCCCCCACCAGCCCTAGGGTTCGACTTGCCACCGCCTCGGGAACTGCCTCAAAATCCGCCAACACCGCCCCCACCCCCAGGCGCTCTATCTTCCCCTGCAACCAGGGAAAATCCAGTAACAGCCGTGGAATGTGCTGTGGGCAAACTTGGAGATGGTGACGAATGGCGTAGCGAGCAAAATACTCATCCGCCGTCGCCTCGTGATAGCCTGCGGGATAGCGTTGACCATAAGCGGCGAAAAACTGCTCCTGACGCGCCGTTAAATCCCCCGCCTGTTGGCGCACATAATCCACCTGCAAATCGTGCAGACTCAGCCGCCCCAACTCATCCCGCAACAGCAACGACTTCGCCACCAAACAATCCACCACATCCTGCACCGCCGAGGCATCCAGCCCGATCGCCCCCCAGAAAATTTCCAGCACTCCCTCGGGAATCGGCGTATCCTCCGGGAAAATCGCCAAATCCAGATACCGAGTCGCCATATCTGACGGCAACGCATCCACACTCACTTTCAGCACCTTCAGCAAATCGGGATGGGGATAATTCGGGAACTCGTAGGCAATCCGGGCTAAATCCGCTGCTCTCAATTTTTCCAGCACATTCCGCCAACGGTTTGCCCCGTTCCCACAGACCATTGCCCCGGCGATCGCCACTGCCAAAGGCAAATAGCCACATTCCCGCACCACCTCCACCGCCTCCGGTGGCAATCCTTCCCGGTGTTCCCCCGCCCACTGCGCCACCAACCCTAACCCCTGCTCCTCGGACAACAGCCCCACCTCATGACCTTGGGCCGCCAATCCCGTCACTAACTTCCCATCCCGGGTCGTCAACAACAATTGACAATGTGGCCCCAACCCATCAAACACCGCCGCGTGGGACATCTGCCAAACATCATCCAACACCAACAAACAAGCGCGCCCCTCCAACTGTTGCGCCAGTGCAGCTTTCCCCTGGGGCAAATCCTCAAAATAGGGAAGCGTCCCGGTAAAATAGCCCACACAGTCCACCAATCGCGCTTTCACGTTCGGTTCTTGCCCCAAGGTCACCCACAGCACCCCATCGGGAAACCGTTCTCCCACCGCCTCATCCCGCGCCACCGCCGCCGCCAGCACCGACTTCCCAATGCCCCCCATCCCCTGCACCCCCACCCGCTGCGCCACCCCCGTCATCACCAAAGTTTGGGACTCGGTTCCCAGCAGCTTGGCTTTAATCGCCTCAACTTCTTCTGAGCGGGGCAAAAACTTCAGAGGCAAGGACGGCACATTAAACAACCGGGAACGGACTGTAGCGGTTGCCCCTTCCCCCCCTGCCAGTCGGTCAATCTTCCCTTCCATGCGCTCTAACTGTCGCGTCTGGCGCAAGAAATTCTCCTCTAAGCTACTCAGCACCCGCTCCACATCTTCCCGGTGCGCCAACTTCGGCAAATACTGCTGAATTTCCTGAAGCTGCGCCAAGGTTGCCCCATGCAAATCCAACACCATCCCCGCAAACGCTTTCGGGTCATCCTTCAACACCTGCCGCAAATACTTGCCAAAATTCGCCGCCAACTCCCCCGCCAACGCCGCCACCACATCCCCATACTCCGCCGCTTCCGCAGGCAAAATCCCCCGCCCAGAGCCCCACGCCACCAAATCCTCACTCAACTCCTGCCACTCGTCCGCCTTCAAAATCGGGTAGTTGCTGAACTGTTCCGGTGCTTGGCTAAACAGGCGATAAAGCTGCTCCTCCTGCAACGTTTCAAACACATTAATGCCCTGCACCCGCTCCAACCAATAGACTTCCACCCCATCCGCCAACCCCTGCAATCCCGCGCGCAACTCCGGGAACTGGGGGATGATGCGCTCCTCTAAGGTTTTCCCCACCGTCCGTCCCGCCGCCTTCGCTAAATCCTCATTCCGCAACACCTCCCCATGATTGCGAAACCGCTCCCTCAACTCCCCTAACTTATTCGCCTCCATCCCCGCCAAAAAATTGCCCACCATTCCCCAAACCGGCCCACCAGCAGCCCCCGCCAGCACAGCCAGCAACCCCAGCAGCGCCGTTTCCCCCAATAGGCTTCGATTCACCTTCAGCCACCGCTTCGCATCCATACCCTGTACCTCCACCACTGCCACTATTTTACTGAAGGTTCCTAAACTTGGACACAATTTATCAGCAAGAAGTGGGTACGAACAGCACTATCCCCATTCATGACTTTCACCGCAGCAGACTGGAGCAATTAGAATAGAAACATGAATCTGGCTTAACCGGAGTGTTTGACATGGTGTCATTGGAATTAATCTCGACCTTGAGAGCGCTGAGTCGTTCAGATCAGTTCTATATCATGCAGATTCTGCTCTCAGAATTAGCCCAGCAGGAAACCAGTCTAATTCAGTCTGAGCAATCTTATCCAGTGTGGTCGCCTTATGGTGCGGATGAGGCAGCAGATACAATGTTAAAAGTGCTACAGGAGTCTAAATCTCAAGCCGTATATCCTTAATTCATAGCTTTTATCCTCGTGACTTGGCTCTGCCGAGTCACGCACTTCTGGAGGCTCTGCCTCCAGTCCCCATACAAGCCTTGAAGCTGCCAATTAGGGAACTCCAAAAAATAAAATCTCCAAAACGTTCGTATTGACGGATCAACGGAGTAGCCCCGTCAATTTAGGGGCGCAAGCATTGCGCCCCTACACATAGCTTTCTTTCAGTTGAACGTTTGCAGGATTTATATTTTGCAATCCCCTTATATGTTTCCCCGTATAGCCATGACACGAGAGCCACTCTAAATTATGCCAAGTCATGCGCCCATGTCCGGCTTCAACTTCAGTCCCTATACAGGCGGCAGAGCCGCTGATTGGGCGTGTCACGGCAGAGCCATGACACGAGGAACCTACAAGGATAAATATCTCGACTGTAGGGGCGCTTCGCGAAGCGCCCCTACGGCGGGGGTTCAAACCCCCGCCTAACAACTTAAGTCGGTTGGTTGAAACCGACTAAAAGTCTTATCCTGTGGTGTTTTCAGTCGGTTTTTAACCGACTTTAGCTATGAGGCGGGGGATTTATCCCCCGCCGGTGTTGAGAATGGTGCAAAAAGTCACTGAGCGGGACATCCTATTCCCTGATATCATGGGCAAATCCTATCCTGAATCTCTGATTAAGCAACTGTGACTCCTGTTTCTCAACCCTTGGATTCTGTCACTCCCCCATCTGGGGAAGAACTCACCGATATTGTGGTAATCGGGAGTGGAATTGGTGGATTATGCTGTGCTGCACTGTTGGCGCAGTATGGGTTTGCGGTGACGGTTTGTGAAAGTCATAGCATTCCGGGGGGTGCAGCGCATGGGTTTTCTCGCAATGGATATCGGTTTGATTCGGGTCCATCGTTGCATTCGGGCTTGTCTGACTCTCCCTCTGCTCACCCGCTTAAACAAGTGTTGGATGCCATTGGTGAGACTGTGCCTTGTCTAACTTATGATACTTGGGGTTGTTATCTTCCGGAAGGGGAGTTGAATATTGCCGTGGGTGCGGACCCGTTGTGTGAGGTGCTGCAAGAGTTGCGAGGTAGCGGCGCGGTGCAGGAATGGCGGAAGTTGCAACAGGTGATGGCACCGTTGGCGGCAGCGGCGAAGGCGATTCCTCCGACTGCTTTGCGCTGGGATTGGGGGGCGGCGATCGCCTCGGCACGTTTTGCACCAGCGGTTTTGCCTCACTTGGGAAACATCGTCAAACTCACCGGGCCTTTTAGTCGCATCATGGATGAGGTGATTCAGGACCCGTTTATCCGCAACTGGTTGGATTTGCTCTGTTTTCTGCTCTCTGGACTGCCTGCATCGGGGACTAGCGCCGCAGAAATGGCCTTTATGTTTGCGGAATGGTATCGATCCGGGGTAGTGCTAGAGTACCCCATTGGCGGCAGTGGCGCGATCGCAGATGCCTTGGTTCGGGGACTGGAAAAACAGGGGGGACGGTTGCGGTTGAATGCTCATGTAGAACAAGTGCTGGTAGCAGGCGATTCCCTTCGGGATAGCTTCGCTTCACGCGCTGTGGGGGTGCGGCTGCGGGGAGGAACGGTGATTCACGCCCGTCAAGCGGTGGTGTCCAATGCGTCGGTGTGGGATACGTTGAAATTATTACCGGATGATGCGGTTCCGAAATCATTTCGCAGTCGCCGTCAAGCCACTCCCGCTTGTGAGAGTTTCATGCACCTCCACCTCGGCATCGATGCCACTGGATTACCGGCCAATTTAGCCTGTCACTATATCATTGTCAACGACTGGAGTCAAGGGGTAACGGCCCCGCAAAATGTGGTTTTGGTCTCGATTCCCTCAGTATTAGACCCTTCCCTCGCCCCTCCAGGAAAGCATGGGATTCATGTTTATACTCCGGGGAATGAACCCTATCATTTATGGGCGGGACTTGAGCGCAATAGTGCGGCTTATCAAGACTTGAAGCAAGAACGGGCGGAGGTGATGTGGCAAGGATTGGAACGGATTATTCCGGATATTCGGCAGCGATGTGAGGTAACCTTGGTGGGAACGCCCTTGACCCATGAGCGGTTTTTACGTCGGGACAGGGGTTCCTATGGTCCTGCGATTGCTGCCGGAAAGGGATTTTTTCCGGGTCCAACGACGCCGTTATCGGGGTTGTTTTGTTGTGGGGATTCCACGTTTCCCGGAATTGGGTTACCTGCGGTTGCTGCCAGTGGGGCGATCGCAGCTAATACTATCGCCCCTTTGAACAAGCATCTGGCAATGCTAGAGGCGATCGGTTTTTAAAACCCAAAAAACCTGATTGTTCTTCATGTTCGTAGTAACGACTGAAGTCGTTTCCGGATTGTTTGTGGTAACGACTTCGGTCGTTTCCGGCTTGTTCGTAGTAACGACTGAAGTCGTTATCCCGGGCAATTACTGTGAAGGCAAAACAAGGAGAGGTCGCCTTGGGAAATGCTAAAATATAACGCTTCCCATAGGAAGGAGATACATTTTAGGAATGCGAGTATCTTGCTCGCTTTTGTCCAAAGCGAGCAAGATGCTCGCACTCCTTTAAATACCTGGACATCATGAGTTTAGGAACCGCTATAACGACTGAAGTCGTTACTACGAAATAAGACAACATAACGACTGAAGTCGTTACTACGAACTAAGATAAGATAACGACTGAAGTCGTTACTACGAACTAAGAGAATGAGTTAAGCCCTCGCGATGGTGGGGTTCATTTAAGTTGGTGATAGTCGGTCCTAATGGAATAATTCCCCCGGGGTTTAAGGGGAAAAGATTGCCGTAATAGTCTCGTTTAATACTATCAAGGTCACAGGTGTCTGCTACTCCGGTGAGTTGATAGATATCCCGGAGATAGGGTCCGAGGTTTTGATAGTCTTGGATGCGGCGTTTATTGCACTTAAAGAGTCCGTGGTAGACGATATCAAAACGAAATAGGGTGGTAAATAGGCGAACATCGGCTAGGGTTAATTGGTTTCCACATAAGTATCGATTTGTTTCCAATACAGCGTCTATTTCATCTAGGGTTGTAAAGAGTTCATTGCAAGCGGTGTCATAAGCAGTTTGACTTTGAGCAAATCCGCAGCGATAGACGCCGTTGTTGATGGCATTGTAAATTTTATCGTTCCAATATTCTATTTTTTCTCGCAAGGGTTCGGGATATAAATCCAGTTCGGGATGGGTGCTAAATTCATTGAGTTCTGCATTGAGCATGATGATGATTTCAGCACTTTCATTGTTGACAATGGTCTGGGTTTGGGTATCAAATAGGACTGGAACGGTGCTGCGTCCTTGATAGCCGGGACGGGCGATCGCATACAGGTCCGGGAGGGTTTGACAGCCATATTCCGGTTCATCCAGGACCCAGATTCCGGCATCGGGGGAGGGGGAGACGGTGGCGACGGAAATGGCCGATTCTAATCCTTTGAGCGATCGCACCACCAGGGTCCGATGCGCCCAAGGGCAACCTAATCCCACATAGAGGCGATAGCGTTCCTTTGAGGGGGGATAAGGGTTTTCAGGTTGGGTTCCTACGGAATTTCTAACTCGCTGGTGGGACGAATATATTCCCCCGATCCGATTGGGCGGGGCGAGTTTGGACATCATGATTTGCCAGAGGGTTGTCCAGACAAATTTGCCCAGTTTGATAATAACTTTGGAGGGCAGTTTTTTCCCTTTTTTCGGGGGAGTGTCGGGGTTTACAGTTGGAGTTTCTAAAGACATAACGCAGGTTTTAAAGGGGATAAATTCAGGAAGACATTTCTAGGATTACAATTTTAGACCCGTTGGCACACCGGAGCGCCTGGTTATTTATTCGGGTAATTGTTCCTTCAAAGAAGAAATCATCTCAGCATCTAGTTTAAGTTTTACCTCGATTAATCGGGTGGTATCTCGTAAAATTAAGGTTTGATTGTCTTCTACAAAAATTTCGGCTTCTCTCAAGGTCAAAGTTTGATATTTTAAGGCAGCGAGTCCGATCTGCATGACGAGGGTGGGTTGGGATTGGGGATAAATGTAGAGTTGCTGGCGTTTGGGGTCGAGTTGCAGTTGTCTGACGGTGGTATTGCGTTCGTCTGGCATTCCGGGTTTTTGCCAATAAAGGGTAATGCCGCGCATATCAGGGTTGGCGATCGCAAAGGTTTCGTCAAAGCGTTGGGGTTCCCAATCCAAGTCTCCAACATTGCCGGTTTCGGAGAGGATGCGCTGGCGCAAGTTGATCTCTTTGCCGTTGAGATTGCGCCACCATTGCCGGATTGTCTCGAAATTTTGAACCATCTCGGGATTGCTATTCCCAGACTGCCACGTGATGAATTGCACGATCGCCCTCCTAATTGCTATCTAATGGCTACCAATAATCCCCATTTTAGAGTTTAAATTAGATTTAAAGTGGACTGCACACCGGCAACGCTAAACCTTCCCTGAAATGACTTACCCATCGTTTATCATCCTGACTATGTGGCCCCTCTTCCTCCGTCCCATCGGTTTCCGATGGAAAAGTTTCGGTTACTCTATGAAATGCTGTTAGGCGATCGCGTTATCACTCCCGAACAGTGTCACGCGCCGGAATTGCCACCGCAGGACTGGATTGAGTCGGTTCATGACCCCGCCTATGTTCAGGCATATTGCCAAGGCACTCTCGACCCCAAAGCACAGCGTCGGATTGGATTACCCTGGACTGAGGCGATCGCCCATCGGACTTGTATCTCCATTGGCGGGGCAATTTTGACCGCAAAACTGGCGTTAGAGTATGGATTAGCTTGTAATACTGCTGGAGGAACCCATCATGCCTTTCCCGACTTTGGATCGGGGTTTTGCATTTTCAATGATTTGGCGATCGCCACGCGGATGATCCAAAAATTAGCTGGGATTCGCAAAGTGTTAATTGTCGATTTAGCTAGACGTTCATCAAGGGGATGGGACAGCATTTATTTTTAAAAATGACCCCGATGTATTTACGTTTTCTCTACACTGTGAGGCAAATTTTCCCGGGCGAAAACAAACCAGTGATTTAGATGTGCCTTTGCCGGTAGGGATGGAGGATGATGAATACTTGCAAACCGTCGCCCATTATTTACCAGATTTACTCAGCCAATTCCAGCCGGATTTAGTCTTGTATGACGCAGGAGTTGATGTTAGTGCAGGCGATCGCCTAGGGGTAGATTGGCCCTTCCGTCTGGATGCCGGGATTTTTCGGCGGGATATGCAGGTATTAAGTACCTGTCTGGCAACTAGATATCCCGTTGCCTGTGTAATTGGAGGCGGATATTGCGAGGATATGCGAGGTTTAGTGTATCGTCATTCGCTCTTACATCGTGCTGCTGCTCAAGTGTATCGGCAGTATCGACTTTAAGGATTCTGTTGGCTAATCACATGGGGGGTGTTACCCCCCAACCAACATTGGACTAGAATCAGAAAAAGTGGAGCCAGAATATTGAGCTTTAAGAAGAGCAAAAGCGCTAGGGCGACGCCGGGACTTATTGGGCTTTGTCCACCACTCAAACAAACGACTTACATTCATAGCTGTAGCTATTGCTATATGCTGTAAGTGGGTTTTGGCTAAACCCACATAACGAGAGCGACGTAAATCAAATGCCCTTACCCCTTGGCTGATGGTGGCTTCACAACCAGCACGAAGGGCGTAATCTTGTTTAAACGCCTCAGTGGTTTGACGATGCCTTGCTTGTTGTAAAGCATAGTGTTGCTCACGGGGTCGCAGCTTAAGTGATCGGGGTTCTTTTTTGGAATGAGTACAAAGCTCTCGCTCTTGACAATCGGCACAATCAGTTTTAGCGAAATGAACCTCAATCACAGGTTGATTGGATTTATCCGTTTGGTTACGCCAAGTTTTACTGATGTTGCCAACGGGACAGCCAACTTGCTGCTGGTCCCAATCAATCTTAAAATAAGATAAATCAAATCCAGTTTGCTGAAGCGATTGCCAAGAACTGTCGGTTCTTATGGGACCAACCAGGTCAACTTCATAGTTTGAACGTAACGTGACTAAGTGATAAGAATTAACATAGGCACTATCAACTAAATGCTGCTGGGGGAGTAATTCTTGCTCCCCCAACTTTTCATGAATAACTTGAGTCATATCCCCTTCTACTGTGGTGGCGGGAGTCGTCTCTACATTCACGATTAAATGAGGATAATCTTCATCACAAGTTTCAGTCAAATGGACTTGATATCCGGTCCAATTTTTCTCCCGTTTGGTAGCGTTACGAGCTTCAATATCGTAAGGGCTTTCAATTTGGATTGAATTGGGGGGAAGCTGAAGGTCTTTCGGGTCTCGCCACTTGAGTTCAGAATTAATAAAAGCATACTGCTGGACCCACACTTGCCGGAGAATTTCTACGCTTGGTAATTCACATAAATCAAAGGCCGTTCCCGAATTGTAAATGACCTCCAATAAGTGGTGTCCATCGGCTCCTATGGTCAAAGCCAAGGATTCGCGTTCGCTTTTATTTTTGGGTAACCGATAAGAATCTAGCCTAGAGTTATAGCGGTCAAACCAATCTTCTTGCACAACAGAACAGAGCCAATTTGGAGCGTTAATAGAGAGGTCATTTAAGGCGTGACGTAATGTTTCTCCAACTAACTCCAAACGGTTGAGCATTCGGATAGCCCCTAAAACTTGGGTTGAATCGGTGCGCTGGATTCCTCGACCTTTTAATAGGTTTTTTTCTTTAAATCGGGCTAACATTTTTTCTAAAAGAATCGATTCCGCCTCTTTTTTAACGAGGCGGTCCCTCCATTCTTTTAAAATAGTGTGGTCAAAACCCTCATCGGTTAATTCTAGCCCCAACGCATATTTCCAATCAATACGAGCCCGTACTGAGTCGGCTGCTTGTCTATCCGTTAGTCCTTCGGCAAACTGCATTAAAGTAACCAACGCTAAACAGGCCGGAGACCAGCCTAATTTCCCACAGTTAGGGTAAAGTTCGATAAAGTCTTGATCTGTGTAGAGTCTTCCTAGTTCTTCGTACATGAGCATATAAACGTTACCTTTGGGGAATGCGGCCCGTGCCACGGCAACGGTTTGTTCAGGAATAATCCATTGTTCTTGAGGATGAAGGGTCATGATTCACTCCATACATTAGGGGAGAAACAGGGTAGGGTCCCTAAAGGCCCATGAGTTTTTATGTGGTAGTATTTTAACCGGCTTGACTGTCTGGGGTAGGTAGAGGGTTAGACCCCCTATGTGATTAGCCAACAGAATCCCTCGTAGGGAAGGGGGTTGGGGGGTTAGGTCTCCCCCTGCAAGGAGGATAAGGACCCCTTCCCTAAGAGGACAGGGGCTTTGATTCTCCCCCTACCCTCTTATAAAGCCCACATTCTGCATAAGCAAAAATACTTATCTGGAATGTCTCCGCAAGTTTTTTGGCTGAAGCAACCATTTTCCTAAAATGGCTACAAACCTTGCCCTCTAATGTTTTCAGCTATTTTCTCTAGAAGGGCTCTATAACTCCCTCCAGCGGAGCAAGCACTCAAAAAGTGCGGTTTTATTGAGAATATTCTCAATAAGCCGAAAAACTCCGGTTACAGTGAGGACCATCGTTCCCATAGATTTTCTATAAAATCGCTGAAACCCTTTATAGGCAAAGGTTTTTAAAAAATAAAAACTCAGCAATTAAACCTGCGGAATGTGGGATAAAGGGCGCATTACGGCTCCCCCTTCCAGTAAAGACATTTATTCCTTATACCTCCCTCTCCTCTTAGGGGTAGGGTTAGGGTGGGGTCCCTCTGTGAACGGGGAAAGCGCGATCGCCTTACTTTGCCAAGGGGACCAGAGGTAGCGGAATCCTGTTGGGGGGTGGGATTGATGACGAACTGAAGAGAACGACTGAAGTCCTTACTTACTGAACACCGGATAACAACTGAAGTCGTTATTACGAATGGTTAAGCGTTACCAGTCGTCACGGCGACAACCAGGAATCGGGGTCCAATCATCACTGGAACCGGGACTGTTTGGGGGTTCGGTAGGGGAATTCCTCCAGAGTGGGTTCTGCGATCGCCTCTGAAGATACTTCCTCCGGTGGTTTTTCCTCCGGTGGATTTTCCTCCGGTGGTGGTGGGGTGACAATTTTGTAGTCTGCATCGTAGGGAGAGTAGCCACTATCCCCCCAAACTCTTTCAGATTCTGATTCATAACTTTATAGGAATAGCTGGACCCCACCCAAGACTCGGCAACGGGTTCTCGGACCACTTCATAATTGTAGCCCTCCACTGATTCGAGCAAGGGAAAGGATTGGGCGTTGGGTTCATCGATGAAGTCCTCATCTTCATCAATCCAGTTTTCTTCTTCCAATTCGCTGGAGTTGGGAACGGGGATGCGACTGCCGGTTTCCCCAGTTCGATTGAACCGATTCGGGACATCATCCTGAATCACCGTGGCGTTATTGCGTGATAAGGGGGGTTCGGTGCGACGGGTTCCAGGGGGCGGTGGGGGTGTAACGGGTTCCAGGGGGCGTTGGTTTCTGCGGTGTCTGGGGTCGCGGGTATCCCAATAACGATAGAGTCCGAAGATTATGGCGATCGCCCAAGCTGTTACCACACCCAGGGCGATCGCTGCTAGAATCCAGACAGAGAGAGGCAGGGCGATCGACCTCATCCCCTAAAAATCACCAAAGACAGGGATGGCGACATATTTTTTGCAGAGCAAAAATTGTCAATCCCCCCAACACAACCAACAGCAGTACATTCCGAAATTCACGCATATTTTATTATCTAATTCATTAATCCCGGCCAGGGATTCCCACAGTTTCCCCGCTTCCTACGGACTTATTTTAGCATCGGAAAGTCTAGCTAAACCCGCACCCTGTTCGCGTAGCGTTCCGTCAGGAAAGGGTGGGGCTACAGGGACAAAACCCGCCTGCGCGGGCTACCTCTATAAAAACAAATTTTCATAACCGCATTTGGTATAACAATACTCGTGTAGCCTGCGTAGGC
>CAWGFK010000052.1:0-15216 GCA_963821735.1 uncultured cyanobacterium | reverse complement strand
ACTCAACCACAAGTGGAGCCAGAAGCCCAATTTTTAGGTTAGTATTTATCAGTTCGGTTAATGTTTGGCCGCTTCAGTTTCATAACATTTGAGCAGCAAAGGGGCGAGTTGGTCTAAATCGCTGACATCAGAAATAACCACTCGGAATGCTGCACCTCCTAGAGAAGCAGAGACTTCCTGGACTTCAAACCCAGCAGCCCGAGGTCGAATTTCCTCTAAGGGAAGTCGGGTGATAAAACTCTTTTTATTGGGGGTTAGATAGAAGCGTAAGAACCACCAAGTTGTTTTACCATCAGATTGACGCCTAAGTAAGCAACTGTATCTTTGTGATGGATTTCCAATTGATAAGCAGCGTAGAAGTAGCTATGATCGCTTTTACTTTTTCAAAAGCGGCTTTTTCTTCTTCAGTAGTTACAATTTGTGAGTCCGGATCATCAGGTCCGAGTCATCATCATTCGGTAGAATTGGATAGAGTGTTTGACGGTCCCTAAGGGGCTGGGTTGCTGCATTTCCTGAGTGAGCGATCGCGTTATCAATTCTAACAGACAGGTTTGAGATAGCTTTTTTGGAATCGGTTGACCCTGCTCAATTTTTTTACTGGTTATCTTTCCATCAACGGCATAGCCGCCATCAAGTTTCAACTCATCAATCAAAAAGCGAATTGATTCGTCCGAAGGGTCCTTTAAAACATTTTCATTAAACCTGCCATTCCTTTTACAAAAACCATTCCCTCAGCTTCGATTTTAATGCTGCGCTATGAAAGTTGTCGCGGTTAAATAGCTTCAGAATATCTAATCTTTAGGCTGATAGTCTAAAAGGTTAAGGATAAAAAATGGTTCTGTGTCCATGATATTTTGATTACGGAGATCCGTGAAAAATCGATATTCAACCCCTTTTGTACAAAGGCCGACTTTAGCGGAAAGTGTCGCATCAAAATAGCTCTTTAACTGCCCATGATGAATTTCTGGTTTTCTTTGCGGGCTTTGGCTTTAACCACCATGACAATTGTATTCTTAATGGCGATCGCATAGTCTACTCTATCGAGATGCCCTGCCTTTTTCTTGGTGGCAACATCAGAAATCGATTCGGCTATTACCTCCGATGGTTCCCAGATATCATATCCCAGGGCCTGCAAGAATGGTAAAATGAGCTGTTGTTTTGTAGCTTCTTCTCCAACAACCAAATCGGCATTCTTGCGAACTCGATCAGCAACCTTGGCGACATCTTCCGCGAATCCCATGTTGTACTCCAGTGGTTTTGCTTGTTTCTTTTCTAACATTACCACTCCAGGTAGATGCGGGTCGCGACATCTTGATATTAAGATATATTTTTTTACTTATCTTTACAATATTCGGGTTCGGTCTAAAATTGACATGAACCGGCGGCAATGTCCATCACAATTCACTGAAGCCGTTAAGTGTAAAATTTTTTATTGGAACCTAATATTTTAAAGAGCGCCCCAGGGTCGGAGTGGGACCAGGACCTGACCCAAATTTTAACCGCCACATATTATCCCAAGTACGAGAGGCAGGTTCTATCGGAAGAGGGATAAACATTCTAAAAAAGTCGGATACAGTAAAAACATAAGAAACCGCACCGAAATTTTGGTGTTCATAACACAGACCTTTGGTCTTTTTAGTAAATGTAAATTAAGAGACAATCCCCCTGTGGCAACATTGGTGGGATTGTCGTAATTTATGTTTTCCTTGCCCGCTATGGCATACAGCTTGAAAAGCCTAAAATCTAGCGGTGGTAAGCTTTCCCGATGATGTGAATCCTAATCTACCACAAGAGGTAGAAGCAGATTCTACCTATGGATAGATAAACTTTCCCGTCAGAGGCGGGTAAAGTAAGAGCATAAGAAACCGCACCGAGATAGGTGTTTATAACACAGACCCACAAGGTCTTTTTAGTAAACCGATATCTAAACCGATATAAAAGACAATCCCGCTAGGAATATTACTAGCGGGATTGTTGATTTTTAAAGGGGTCATCATGTGGGGAAATCCTTCTCTACTTGAAGAAGTAGAAGGAGGTTCTATCTGGAGATACATAAGTTTTCCTGTCAGATGCAGGTAAAGTAAAAACATAACAAACCGCACCGAGATATCGGTGTTCATAACACAGGCCCTTGGCCTTTTTAGTAAGCCCAGATTATAAATCAAGATAAGAGACAATCCCGCTAGAAGATTTCTAGCGGGATTGTTGGTTTGGAGGAGTTGATAACTTCCTGTTCCCAACCGCAATGTAGGGGGGTGTATTGTTGCCACTAAGAGGCTACCAGAAGAGGTAGAAGCAGGTTCTATCTGTAGAGGGATAAACTTTGCCCTAGAGTTCGGGTACATTAAGAACATAAGAAAGCGCACCGAGTTTAGGTGCTGATAAGACAGGCCACAAGGTCTTTTTAGTAAATTAAAATAACAGACAATCCCGCTAGAAATCTCTAGTGGGATTGTTGATTTTGAGGGGGACTTTATCCGTAACGGGTAGCTCAAGCTACCGCAAGAGGTAGCAACAGGTTCTATCCTAAGAGGGATAAACTTTCTCGGACAATTCAGTTATATTAAATTCATAAGAAAGCGCACCGAGTTTAGGTGCTGATAAGACAGGCCGCAAGGTCTTTTTAGTAAAGCAAAATAACAGACAATCCCGCCGGTAGCAATACCAGCGGGATTGTTGGTTTTGAGTCTGGGATTAGGAATAGTTGCCTTCTTAGGGCAAGGGGTGGTTTGTTTCCGAGGGTGGGGTTACTTTAATCGCGGGACGGCTAAACAGTTTAAAGTAAACTGAGTTCAAGCATTCTTTGATGGGAAAGGTAATAAAAGTCAAAGGATTAATGGTGACGATGATGTTCCGATTATCCGCTTTGGCTTGTTTGACGATTTGTTTGCCAACCCAATCGGCAGACATGACGCCAATGGGATTGAGATTGCTTTTAAAGGGGCCAAGAATCAATTTTCTAACGATGCAAGGTGCATCTAATCGGCGCAAGGTGACTAAATCCCCGAGGGTGCGTTTGGTGAGTTCGTACAGGGGACTAAAGGCGGGATTGGATTCTGCTTCGGATGTGTTCACCCAGACTTCTTTGCGGGCGATGTCTTGATTGGTACGAACTGTGGTGAAAAACAGTTCCATCAACCGCCAGGAGGAAAAGGCGTTGACTTGATAGGAAGTCGCGATCGCCTCTGGAGTGCGATCGCCATTCACATTCATGCCATGATTCAAGATGAGAATATCGACCTTTTCAAATAACGCCGCTAACTCGTTTTCTTGACCAATTTGCCAGGTAACGGTATTCACCTCCAGGGTTTCTGACTCTAGGGTTAAGGCGATCGCCTCGTTGCCGGAGGTGAGGGCGATAACTTTGGCCCCTGCTTCATGGAGATGCAACAACAGCGATCGCCCCAGGGTTCCAGAGGCCCCAGTCACCGCTACAGTTTTGCCTTTGAGGGAAAGTGCAGTTCCCATAAGTTTGTCTATAAAGGTAAACGTCCCGCAAAAGTAAGCATTTTGGTTATCAAAGTGGTGTCGCCAGTGGTAGGGACGATTCACAAACCATCGCGAGGGTGGCGTGGCAAAAGGACCCGGTTGGTGAGTCAAATCCGTGAGGCGATCGGCCCCTGGAACTCCCGAACCCCGGGCGATCGCACTGCCTAAAAAGCTGAGGGTATAAAGACAACCAATCCCCGCAACCCAATGGTAACCGGGAAGAAACAGATAGGCCCCTAACCACCACAACAGCCCAAACCCCAACATAACCAGGGCCTCGGGTACGTCATTGCGCCAATGCGCTTGTTGATAAATCTCTTCACTCGCTGGGGTGAGATTCGGACGAAAAACGCGATGATGCCAAACGTGCAAACGATAGAGAGGTTGCCAAACATGGGCAAAGGCATGATACAAATCTCGTACCAGTTCCGCCCACAGAATCGAACCGAGTCCCCACGCTACTGTTGCAATCCAAATTGGGAGCATAGTTAGTTTAATACACCTTTTTTCTGTAATCTATCTGTAATCTCAGGGAATGACCCCCGATCGCCACCATTGTCAGGGCTAGTCCTATTCAGGACTCGGACGGGATCGGAGGGGAATCTCCGATCGCCGATCGCCTGCAAATGCCTAAGTTTGCTGTTACACAACTTTACATGAAATCTTAATGCATTGACTCCGGATTTCCGAATCACTAGAGAGGAATTTACCCAATTTCCTGGGAATTGTCCGCATCCATCTCTATCTGTGGGCGGTTTCAGAACCACAGAACCACCTCCTAAACTAAAGCAGAATTTAATACCTTCAAATATCCTTGCGCGTTGGGAGAATAGCCGATGAATGGAAAAATTTTAGAAAATCAAGTGGTTTTGGTGACGGGTTCAAGTTCGGGAATTGGTGCCGGAATTGCACTTGGGATGGGAAAGGCTGGGGCGAAAGTAGTCGTGAACTATCGTAGCAGTCCGGAAGGGGCAGAAAAAGTGGTTGACGAAATTAAATCTCAGGGGAGTGAGGCGATCGCCATTCAAGGGGATATCAGCAAAGAAGAGGATGTGCAGAAAATGTTCTCTCAACTCTGTGAACAGTTTGGCACGATTGATATTTTAATTAATAATGCCGGGATTCAGCAAGATGCAAATCTGGTTGACATGACCCTAAAACAATGGCAAAAAGTCATGGATGTTAACCTCACCGGCCAATTTCTCTGTACCCGAGAAGCGGTGAAAGAATTTATGCGGAGAGGAGTGGTTGAAGGGCGATCGCGCGCTGCCGGTAAAATTATCTTTATCAGTTCCGTCCATGAAGTGATACCTTGGGCCGGTCACTCCAACTATGCCGCATCTAAAGGCGGAATCAAACTCTTTATGCAAAGTATCGCCCAGGAAGTTGCCCGCCACCGTATTCGCGTCAATGGCATTGCCCCCGGTGCGATTAAAACTCCCATTAATGAAGATGCCTGGGATACCCCCGAAGACGAAGCCGCACTGCTCAAATTGATTCCCTACAAACGGATTGGCGTTCCCGAAGATATCGCCAAAGTCGCCGTCTGGTTGGCCTCGGATGAGTCAGACTATGTACATGGAGAAACCATCTTCGTCGATGGCGGTATGACATTATATCCCGCCTTTGCCGAAGGTCAAGGGTAAATCAACTCCAGTTTAACGTTGCTTCAGCGATGAAACTAGCGATTTCTTTCCCTATGGCCAGATTCCACACCATGAACTACCTCGCTGGAGCGAGATTTTTGACGTTTCCTCGCCCCCAGTTGCCTCATGCTTCCGCAATCGGTAGCGCTGGATGGCTCCACGTCTAACGAGGTCAGTTCCTGACCCCGGCCCAAATCTCACAGACTTGGGCCGCATTAATATCCCGATCCTCCCGATGACCACATTCTGGATTGGAGCAAATGTGAACCCGATCGCTCAAAGTCTTGGGTGTAAGCTTCCAACATTTGGCACATCGTTGAGTCGGCTTCAGCTTCTGGGTGGGTGCTTCCATAAAAAAGCCTTCCCCCTCCACAAGCTTGTACTTAATTGCCGATCGCAGCATTCCCATACTCACATCTAGCATGGAACGGTTAAGACCGGCTTTCTGCTTTTTCTGGCGTTTGCCTTTGCGGGTCATCCCCTGAAGATTGAGTTTCTCCGTAGCCACGATGCTATGACGGCAGGTGATTTCTGTGGCTGTTTGGTGAACCCAATTCTGACGCTGGTTGGCAACTTTGCGCTTCTGTTTGCGGATGCGTTTCTGGGTTGCCTGCCAACGCCGAGAGGCTTTAACTTTGCGTTTTTCAGGGTGGCGCTTCCGACGCAGTTTTTTAGCAAGATGGCGGATTTTGGGTTGAGCCTGGGCGAGAAATTGGGGGGCTTTAATCATCTCCCCAGTGCTAAGGGCGATCGCCACCTTACATCCCAAATCCATGCCTACAATCCCGCTTCCTAATTCCCGTTTGGGTTCACAGGCGACCGTGATGGAGGCGTACCATTTATCCTGACGATATACAATGGTGCAGGTGGTGGGATTGCCCCAAGTTCGGGCTTGTCCCCGCATCTGAATTCTGCCTAAATTGGAGAGTTTCAGATAGCCATTCTTCCCATCGGTTTCGACTTTCCACCCCGAGGGACAAGGATATGTCCAACCGGAGTAATGGCGAATGGATTTGAACTTAGGATATTTTGCCAATCCCTTGAAGAAACGCTGATAGGCAAAATCAACACGCTTGAGAGTTGCTTGCAACGCATGGGAACCCAGTTCTTTGAATTCGGGCCAAACTTCTTTGAATTCGGGCAGACTATTTTGCTGCTCAAAATATGAGACAGAATGACCCAATTTCTGATACTGAGTCTTCCGGTTCGATAGGGCTGCATTGTAGAGATAGCAATGCAATCGCCGCCATTCAAACAGTTTGCTTTCTTGGTGGCGATCGGGATAGAGCCGGAAGGTGATGCGTCGGGTTTGCATAGAGTGATTATACCCCCCGCGTCGGCAAAGAAAGCATAAACATCAGCAAGGAACCCTGACCCCATTTCTCCCCCAACTCCGGGAACTGGGGGATGATGCGCTTCTCTAAAGTTTTCCCCACCGTCCGTCCCGCCGCCTTCGCTAAATCCTCATTCCGCAACACCGCCCCATGATTGCGAAACCGCTCCACCAACGCCCCTAACTTATTCGCCTCCATCCCCGCCAAAAAATTGCCCACCATTCCCCAAACCGGCCCACCACCAGCCACCGTCAGCACCGCCAGCAACCCCAGCAACGCCGTTTCCCCCAATAGGCTTCGATTCACCTTGAGCCACTGATTCGCATCCATACCCTATCCCTCCACCACTGCAACTATTTTACTGAAGGTTCATCAACTTGGGCACGATTTGTCAGCCGCCTATTTTGAAAATGCACCCTCAACGTAGAGGGGTAATCATAAATTTCACCGCAACGGACTGGAGCCATTAAAATAGAAACGTGAATCTGACTTAACCGGAGTGTGTGACATGGTGTCATCGGAATTAATCTCGACCTTGAAAGCACTGAGTCGTTCAGATCAGTTCTATATCATGCAGATTCTGCTTTCAGAATTAGCCCAGCAGGAAACCAGTCTGATTCAGTCTGAGCAATCTTATCCAGTGTGGTCGCCTTATGGTGCGAATGAGGCAGCAGATACAATGTTAAAAGTGCTACAGGAGTCTAAATCTCAAGATGATGGGTAACCTTGAAAGATATCCATTTTTATCGGGTAATCCGGCATTAGGTGAAGCTAGTTTTTGTCCGTATCTGCCTTTGACCTTGTTTTACCAGGAGAGTTCACTCAAAACCTCCGGGCTATTAGATACTGGGGCAAGTGTAAATGTGCTGCCATATTTGACAGGAATTGAGCTGGGATACGAATGGGAGAGACAAACAACTGCTCTGAGCCTGACTGGTAACTTAGCTCAGTATGAAGCGCGTGTTGTACTTGCTCAAGGGATCATTGGTCAGTTTGAGCCTGTGCAACTGGTATTTGCCTGGACACAAGCTCCAAATGTACCGCTCATTCTGGGGCAGGTAAACTTTTTCATGGAGTTCGATGTCTGTTTCTATCGTTCCCAGCTAGAGTTTGCAGTCAGTCCAAGAACTCCTGCCTCCAAGTAGGTTGGTTGGTCTTCCCAACCCCTTAACATCGCGTTTGTGCTGAGGAAATAAGGGTTGTCCGCAAAAATGTTAGGTTGTTGAATCGTTGCCATAATCTTTGCCGGAACGATTCGATCTATTTGCTGATATCATAGGCAAATCCTATCCTGAATCTCTAGATTAAGCAACCGTGACTCCTGTTTCTCAACCCTTGGATTCTGTCACTCCCCCATCTGAAGAAGAACTCACCGATGTTGTGGTGATCGGGAGTGGAATTGGTGGATTATGCTGTGCTGCCCTGTTGGCGCAGTATGGGTTTGCGGTAACTGTCTGTGAGAGTCATAGCATTCCGGGAGGTGCAGCGCATGGATTTTCGAGAAATGGCTATCGGTTTGATTCCGGTCCATCGTTGCATTCGGGCTTGTCTGACTCTCCCTCTGCTCACCCGCTTAAACAAGTGTTGGATGCGATCGGGGAGACGGTGCCTTGTCTGACTTATGATACTTGGGGTTGTTATCTTCCGGAAGGGGAATTGAATATTGCGGTGGGTGCAGACCCGTTTTGTGAGGTGCTGCAAGAGTTGCGAGGCAGGGGTGCGGTGCAGGAATGGCGGAAGTTGCAACAAGTTATGGAACCGTTAGCGGCAGCGGCGAAGGCGATTCCTCCGACTGCTTTGCGCTGGGATTGGGGGGCGGCGATCGCCACGGCACGTTTTGCACCAGGGGTTTTGCCTCACTTGGGAAACATCGTCAAACTCACCGGGCCCTTTAGTCGCATCATGGATGAGGTGATTCAGGACCCGTTTATCCGCAACTGGTTGGATTTGCTCTGTTTTCTGCTCTCTGGACTGCCTGCATCGGGGACTAGCGCCGCAGAAATGGCCTTTATGTTTGCGGAATGGTATCGACCCGGGGTGGTGCTAGAGTACCCGATTGGCGGCAGTGGCGCGATCGCAGATGCTTTGGTCCGGGGACTGGAAAAACAGGGGGGACGGTTGCGCCTGAATGCTCATGTAGAACAAGTGCTGGTAAAAGGCGATTCCCTTCGGGATAGCTTCGCTTCACGCGCTGTGGGGGTGCGTCTGCGGGGAGGAACGGTGATTCACGCCCGTCAAGCGGTTGTCTCCAATGCATCGGTGTGGGATACGTTGAAATTGTTACCCGAGGATGCGGTTCCGAAATCATTTCGCAGTCGCCGTCAAGCCACTCCCGCTTGTGAGAGTTTCATGCACCTCCACCTCGGCATTGATGCGACTGGATTACCGGCAGATTTAGCCTGTCATTATATCATTGTTAACGACTGGAGTCAAGGGGTGACGGCCCCGCAAAATGTCGTTTTAGTCTCGATTCCTTCAGTGTTAGACCCCGCCCTCGCCCCACCGGGAAAGCATGGGATTCATGTTTATACTCCCGGTAACGAACCCTATCATTTATGGGCGGGACTTGAGCGCAATAGTGCCGCTTATCAAGATTTGAAGCAAGAACGGGCGGAGGTGATGTGGCAAGGATTAGAACGGATTATTCCGGATATTCGGCAGCGATGTGAGGTGACTTTGGTGGGAACTCCTCTGACCCATGAGCGGTTTTTACGTCGCGATCGCGGTTCTTATGGTCCTGCGATTGCTGCGGGAAAGGGCTTTTTTCCGGGTCCAACGACGCCGTTATCGGGGTTGTTTTGCTGTGGGGATTCCACCTTTCCCGGCATTGGGTTACCTGCTGTTGCCGCCAGTGGGGCGATCGCCGCTAATACCATCGCCCCTTTGAACAAGCATCTCGCAATGCTGGAGGCGATTGGTTTTTAAAACCCAGAAAACTTGATTGTTCTTTGTTAGTAGTAACGACTTCAGTCGTTACTACTAACATGATAAAATAACGACTGAAGTCGTGATGTTGA
This sequence comes from uncultured cyanobacterium, assembly GCA_963821735.1. Lineage (GTDB taxonomy): Bacteria > Cyanobacteriota > Cyanobacteriia > Cyanobacteriales > Laspinemataceae > Laspinema. Next base: position 5,730 of record CAWGFK010000052.1, on the reverse strand, counting down.
ACGAAGAAAGATAACGACTGAAGTCGTTACTACGAACTTAGAGAATGAGTTAAACCCTCGCGATGGTGTGGTTCTTGTAAGTTGGTGATAGTCGGTCCTGATGGAATGATTCCCCCGGGATTTAAGGGGAAGAGGTTGCCGTAATAGTCTCGTTTGATACTATCAAGGTCGCAGGTGTCTGCTACTCCGGGGAGTTGATAGATATCCCGGAGATAGAGTCCGAGGTTTTGATAGTCTTGGATGCGGCGTTTATTGCATTTAAAAAGGCCATGATAGACGATATCAAAGCGAAATATGGTGGTAAATAGGCGAACATCGGCTAGGGTTATTGTGTCTCCGCATAAGTATCGACTTGTTTCCAATACAGCGTCTATTTCATCTAGGGTTGTAAACAGTTCCGTGCAGGCGGCGTCATAAGCGGTTTGACTTTGGGCAAATCCGCAGCGATAAACGCCGTTGTTAATGGCATGATAAATTTTATCGTTCCAATATTCTATTTTTTCTCGCAAGGGTTCGGGATATAAATCCAGTTCGGGATGGGTGCTAAATTCATTGAATTCTGCATTGAGCATGATGATGATTTCAGCACTTTCATTGTTGACAATGGTCTGGGTTTGGGTATCAAATAGGACTGGAACGGTGCTGCGTCCTTGATAGCCGGGACGGGCGATCGCATACAGGTCCGGGAGGGTTTGACAGCCATATTCCGGTTCGTCCAGGACCCAGATTCCGGCATCGGGGGAGGGGGAGACGGTGGCGACGGAAATGGCCGATTCTAATCCTTTGAGCGATCGCACCACCAGGGTCCGATGCGCCCAAGGGCAACCTAATCCCACATAGAGGCGATAGCGTTCCTTCGCCGGGGGATAAGGGTTTTCAGGTTTGGTTCCTACGGAATTTCTAAACTCGCTGGTGGGACGAATATATTCCCCGGTCCGATTGGGCGGGGCGAGTTTGGACATCATTATTTGCCAGAGGGTTGTCCAGACAAATTTGCCCAGTTTGATAATAATTTTAGAGGGCAGTTTTTTCCCTTTTTTCGGGGGAGTATCGGGGTTTACAGTTGGAGTTTCTAAAGACATAACACAGGTTTTAAAGGGGATAAATTCAGGAAGACATTTCTAGGATTACAATTTTAGACCCGTAGGCACACCGGAGTGCCTGGTTATTTATTCGGGTAATTGTTCCTTCAAAGAAGAAATCATTCATGCATCTAGTTTAAGTTTTACCTCGATTAATCGGGTGGTATCTCGTAAAATTAAGGTTTGATTGTCTTCTACAAAAATTTCGGCTTCTCTCAAGGTCAAAGTTTGATATTTTAAGGCAGCGAGTCCGATCTGCATGACGAGGGTGGGTTGGGATTGGGGATAAATGTAGAGTTGCTGGCGTTTGGGGTCGAGTTGCAGTTGTCTGACGGTGGTATTGCGTTCGTCTGGCATTCCGGGTTTTTGCCAATAAAGGGTAATGCCGCGTATATCAGGGTTGGCGATCGCAAAGGTTTCGTCAAAGCGTTGGGGTTCCCAATCCAAGTCTCCAACATTGCCGGTTTCGGAGAGGATGCGCTGGCGCAAGTTGATCTCTTTGCCGTTGAGATTGCGCCACCATTGCCGGATTGTCTCGAAATTTTGAACCATCTCGGGATTGCTATTCCCAGACTGCCACGTGATGAATTGCACGATCGCCCTCCTAATTGCTATCTAATGGCTACCAATAATCCCCATTTTAGAGTTTAAATTAGATTTTAAAGTGGACTGCACACCAGCAACGCTAAACCTTCCCTGACATGGACTTACCCATCGTTTATCATCCTGACTATGTGGCCCCTCTGCCTCCATCCCATCGGTTCCCGATGGAAAAGTTTCGGTTACTCTATGAAATGCTGTTAGACGATCGCGTTGTCACTCCCGAACAGTGTCACGCGCCGGAATTGCCATCCCAGGACTGGATTGAGTCGGTTCATGACCCCGCCTATGTTCAGGCATATTGCCAAGGCACTCTCGACCCCAAAGCACAGCGTCGGATTGGATTACCCTGGACTGAGGCGATCGCCCATCGGACTTGTATCTCCATTGGTGGGGCAATTTTGACCGCAAAACTGGCGTTAGAGTATGGATTAGCTTGTAATACTGCTGGAGGAACCCATCATGCCTTTCCCGACTTTGGATCGGGGTTTTGCATTTTCAATGATTTGGCGATCGCCACGCGGATGATCCAAAAATTAGCTGGGATTCGCAAAGTGTTAATTGTCGATTTAGACGTTCATCAAGGGGATGGGACAGCATTTATTTTTAAAAATGACCCCGATGTATTTACGTTTTCTCTACACTGTGAGGCAAATTTTCCCGGGCGAAAACAAACCAGTGATTTAGATGTGCCTTTGCCGGTAGGGATGGAGGATGATGAATACTTGCAAACCGTCGCCCATTATTTACCAGATTTACTCAGCCAATTCCAGCCGGATTTAGTCTTGTATGACGCAGGAGTTGATGTTCATGCAGGCGATCGCCTGGGTAAATTAGCCCTCAGTGATACCGGGATTTTTCGGCGGGATATGCAGGTATTAAGTACCTGTCTGGCAACTAGATATCCCGTTGCCTGTGTAATTGGAGGCGGATATTGCGAGGATATGCGAGGTTTAGTGTATCGTCATTCGCTCTTACATCGTGCTGCTGCTCAAGTGTATCGGCAGTATCGACTTTAAGGGTGGGGCTCTGCCGGAGGACCCCTCCCCTAAGAGGACAGGGGCTTTGATTCTCCCCCTACCCTCTTATAAAGCCCACATTTTGCATAAGCCAAAATACTTGCTCGGAATGTCTCCGCAAGTTTTTTGGCTGAAGTAACCATTTTTCCTAAATGGCTACAAACCTTGAACTCTAATGTTTTCAGCTATTTTCTGTAGAAGGAACTCTATAACTCCCTCCATCGAAGCAAGCACTCAAAAAGTGCGGTTTCTATTGAAAATATTCTCAATAAGCCAAAAAACTCCGCTTACAGTAAGGACCATCGTTCCGATAGATTTTCTATAAAATCGCTGAAACCCTTTATAGGCAAAGGTTTTTAAAAAATAAAAACTCAGCAATTAAACCGGCGGAATGTGGGATAAAGGGCGCATTCCGGCTCCCCCTTCCAGTCAAGACATTTATTCCTTATGCCTCCCTCTCCTCTTAGGGGTAGGTAGGGTTAGGGTGGGGTCCCTCTGTGAACGGGGAAAGCGCGATCGCCTTACTTTGCCAAGGGGACCAGAGGTAGCGGAATCCTGTTGGGGGGTGGGATTGATGACGAACTGAAGAGAACGACTGAAGTCCTTACTAAGAACACCGGATAACAACTGAAGTCGTTATTACGAATGGTTAAGCGTTACCAGTCGTCACGGCGACGGCGGATCGGGGTCCAATCATCACTGGAACCGGGACTGTTTGGGGGTTCGGGGTTGGGGAATTCCTCCAGAGTGGGTTCTGCGATCGCCTCTGAAGATACTTCCTCCGGTGGTTTTTCCTCCGGTGGTTTTTCCTCCGGTGGTGGTGGGTGACAATTTTGTAGTCTGCATCGTAGGGAGAATTGCCTTTATCCCCCCCAGCTTCTCGATTCTGATCATAACTATAGGAATAGCTGGACCCCACCCAAGACCGGCAACGGGTTCTCGGACCACTTCATAATTGTAGCCCTCCACTGATTCGGGAAAGGATTGGGCGTTGGGTTCATCGATGAAGTCCTCATCTTCATCAATCCAGTTTTCTTCTTCCAATTCGCTGGAGTTGGGAACGGGGATGCGACTGCCGGTTTCCCCAGTTCGATTGAACCGATTCGGGACATCATCCTGAATCACCGTGGCGTTATTGCGTGATAAGGGGGGTTCGGTGCGACGGGTTCCAGGGGGCGGTGGGGGTGTAACGGGTTCCAGGGGGCGTTGGTTTCTGCGGGGTCTGGGGTCCGGGTATCCCAATAACGATAGAGTCCGAAGAATATGGCGATCGCCAAGCTGTTACCACACCCAGGGCGATCGCTGCTAGAATCCAGACAGAGAGAGGCAGGGCGATCGCCTCATCCCTAAAAACACCAAAGACAGGGATGGCGACGTATTTTGCAGAGCAAAATTGTCAATCCCCCAACACAACCAACAGCAGTACATTCCGAAATTCACGCATATTTTATTATCTAATTCATTAATCCCGGCCAGGGATTCCCACAGTTTCCCCGCTTCCTACGGACTTATTTTAGCATCGGAGTCTACTAAACCCGCACCCTGTTCGCGTAGCGTTCCGTCAGGAAAGGGTGGGGCTACAGGAACAAACCCGCCTGCGCGGGCTACTCTATAAAAACAAATTTTCATAACCGCATTTGGTATAACAATACTCGTGTAGCCTGCGTAGGCAGGCTTTGTCCGCAAGTGCCCGACCCCTGGTTAACTAACAAAACTTAGTAAGGCTGATACTTGTAAGTATGTATTTTTGAACTCAATACGGTAAGTACGCTTGTCATGTTGTTTTCGAGAAGCCATAGCCGGTTCTGGGTCACTAGAGCGAGTAAAGCAGACAGCGGAGTGAATGAGGTGCCAACCTTGTTCTAAGGCGGTTTTAATCCAGTCCCAACCCATTCGGAAATAGCTATTGCCCCGGAACCAGTGAGGGTCAACTCGGCGACGCAACCCTTCAGCTACTACCTGTGTACCCTGGGCAGTTACATAGAGAGTTGCTACCGCTAAGATAAAAAATAGGCGAGACAGGGCACAGACAGAGCGAATCTCAGATTTCTGAAGATTCCAGCCATTGGACTGGTCATCAAGAAAGGCTTCCTCGATATCGAAGCGTAATCCATATTCTTGAAAGGTTTGTAACTTGGTGGGTTCATCGCTGACGATGGCCCAAAACTCACCGTTTATGTTGTTGTAGCCGATGGCCACATTCACGGGTCCGTAACACTCTATTTTGTGGAGTTTAACGTTGTGCAAGCACAAAGCCTCGCCACGCTTGAGAGGGAATGTCTTCAGTTGCCGCCAGCCTGAACCGCGTCGCCAAATCCAGGTATTGCTCTTGAGGCGAATGCGGTAGTTCCAGCCCAAGTCATTGCTGAGGGCTGCCATCGCCTTAACGTGAATAAAGCCTCCGTGCGCCCAGCAAGACGACCTTGACTCCCTTGGGTAATAGATTGGCCGCTTGATAGAGCATTTCTCTATATTCGTTAAAGGCAACCGAGGCACTCTTGTGTTTCAAGACTCGCCACACTAAAGGCAAGGCTCGACCACGATACACCACTGCTATGCGAATCAGGCAATACTCCTCCCAATACATTGAGGTATCTAGGGTCAAATACAGACACTCCTCCTCCCAGTTGGCTAAGGCGGCTAAGATTAGCGGTTTGTACAGTCGATGGACATTGATGCGGCTGTTGTGCAACCATCGCGGCTGACCCGGCGTTGTTTACTCTGTGCCTGCTCCCCGCGACAGGGTAGGCATAGGCAACCAACGAGTGAGACTGACTTCGCCCCGTTGGAGCAAGGCTACCACCATCCACAGGCAAGTTGTCAGATGAGCTTTATGCGCCCAGGGGACCGATTGACTTAACCAACTGTGCAAGGCATTATAGAGAGGGGAGCTTTTATTCATGGCGTTCTGGGTTTTGAGTGGTATCTAAGCTTAGAACGCTGGCTCCCCCTTTTTCAACCCCAGGGCTGAAAATCCCTACCTGTAAAGCTTTCAGCCCACATTCCTAACTTTTGTCAGTCAACCAGGC
>CAWGFK010000051.1:0-9680 GCA_963821735.1 uncultured cyanobacterium | reverse complement strand
CCCCTCCAGGGGGGTTTTTTTAGCTAGGCATCCGGTTTTAACCGAATGATTCCAAATCCGGTGGTCAACAGTCGGGTTTCTCTCGAAGAAAAGCGCTTCTTGGGGTACGTCCGCAAACGCTTTAGCCCTTAAGGATACGGGTTTTTACTGGGGCTATTTATCTGCCGAATGGTGAACCTTGAGGCATTTGACGCTCACCCTTGACAACTCAAAACGAGCTACGTTAGAATCGATTCACCTAAGATGCAGATGTTGCGAAGCAATTCTGAAAACGTCAGCGTTGAGCACTTGCGGAGTAAGTCTGAATTGCCAAAAAGCAGGCGCTTAGAGCGGTAAGGCTTATTATCCCTTGCTCGCTCTCCTTACCTCTGATTGCCTTTGGGCGTTTAACACATGAGTAGAAATGCCTGGAATCATCGTTTTCAGGTATTTCCCTTGTCAGTTTCCTTTTAAAAAAATATGTTGCGAAGTAAATCTGATAAGCAAAACGATCCGGTGCTAGAGTCGCGTTTTGGAGTCCAGGGAGTCGGGGGAGAGTTATGGCCGAGTGATAGCAATTACGGGTTCTACTCCGCCTTGATTCATCAAATCCCAGAACTGCGGCAGCTTATCACTGGGGTTTGCTAACGATTCCAGGCATTCCAGAACAACGAGGAAAGATTCTACTGACAGAGCGATCGCATTTTCGGATCCGAATGCGTGCCTCTCAAAGTCATCTGGTGTATCAGCTTGCCGGGAAAACCCTGCGGGTTGGGAAACATCAAATGCGCGTCGGGATTCCCACCCGAACACTGCTGCAACCGGCATCGACCCTCAAGGCGCGAATTGTCACTATTAAAAATGGCATCGATGTCGAGTCGTTTTTAAACACAGCGCGACGGCAACTGGAGGCGTTAGGGGTGAAAGGTGAACTATCAGTGCCAACTGATCAAGATGGAACCCCTAGTCGCAAAACTATCAAAATCCAGCGATTTACCATCGTCGGTTTTACGACCCTCGTCACCGGATTAAGTGATGAAGACTCCTTGATATTACAAGAGGAAGGAATTGGGGGCCGTCGTCACATGGGTTGTGGGTACTTTTTACCGGCAACGCGATAGATCGGGTCATTCATTGGTATCGGAGGAGAATCATGTTACAAAATCATGGTGAACTCTCGGTTCTGCGTCGCTTGCATCGAGAGAATCAGATCATTATCGATTTAATTGAAGCTGAACAAGAACACAATGCCGTTCAAGATCAGCGGATTAATACCTTAGAGCAGAAATTTTCGAGGCTAGGTCACTGGTTGCAAATCCAGCAAAATCGAGATTTCGATGTTCAAGAGCGGATAGAGGCTGTGGAAGCACAAGTGCGAATTGTTACTCATACCCAGGCGGATAAAATTGCCGAACTTGAGTGTTTGGTGCATCCCGATTCCTTGGATGGGGATGCCGTTTGCAATTTTGAGGATTCGCGTTAGAGGCAAATGATGAAATCTCATGAATTTCCCAAACTGCTGGCAAAGTCATTGCCGAAGCAGAAAGAGCGGCATCCGAAAGTTGAAGGTGCTGCTACTTATACAGGGCACATTCATGCAGTGTTCAAGTCTGCTGAGGTGCTGGTAGAGAAATTAGGAGCCAGGATTTTAGAACAATTAGATTTGAAAGACATTGAACCAGACCGCTTTGCCGCTACGGTGAAATTAGGCGCTTATCTGCATGACTGGGGGAAGGCGAATCAGCATTTTCAGGAAATGGTCTATCTTAAATCAGAAGATAACAAAATTCCCCAAGGTCGAAAGCAACTCCTAAAGGCATGGCAAGAACATGGGCAAAGACAAATGATTCGCCATGAGGTGATTAGTGGAATTTTGGCGCTGCAAGTGGAGAGTTTTCGAGACTGGTTAAATCACTGTCCGAATGCTGATTTGCGTCTGGCGGTTTGGGCAGCAATGGGACATCATCTGAAAATGGGGGGTCAGGTTACCGAAATTCGAGAGGGAACTGGAGAGGGTTTAAAAATTTACACCCACCACCCTGATTTTAAAAAAGTCTTAATGATGGGCCATAAGTTTCTCGGATTGCCAAAAATTTCTATAAAACTACCGCCGGAATCTTGGTCCATTTCTCAACTGCAAGCGGCATTAAATACGCTAGTTATGGACTTTGGCGAGGCTGAAGAACAAATGGACTGGCAGCAACAGAAGTTTATTGCGGCGGTGAAAGCGACCGTTCTGGCTGCTGATGTTGCTGGTTCAGCATTAGCGGGGGGAGATTATGAAATTGATCAGTGGGTTGAAGAAGTCTTATCCCGGGTTTTGTCTGAGGAAGAGTTGCAAAATGTCCTAACCGATCGCCTGGAGGGTCAGGAGTTACGAGAGTTTCAAAAGAAAATTGCTGCACCGGGTAGCCGGATTAAACTGGTAAAAGCCGGATGCGGAACGGGTAAAACCATTGGCGCTTATGCTTGGGCGAAAACCCGAGCATTAAACCACAAACTCTTTTTCTGCTATCCCACGATGGGAACTGCCTCTCAAGGGTATTTAGATTATGCCCACGATAGCCAGATTGAGGCGACTTTAATCCATTCTCATGCGGATATTGATTTAGAGGAACTCTTAACCACGAATGAAATAGAGGAAACCGAGGAGGAAAAACAAAAGAATGAAGAATTTCGGGAGGCTCAGGCTCGATTAAGTTCGTTGCTGGCTTGGCAAAATAAACTCATGGTTTGTACGGTAGATACGGTTTTGGGTTTAATGCAAAATAACCGAAAACCTTTATATTCGTGGCCTGCGATTAGTCTAGGGGCGTTTGTGTTTGATGAGGTTCATGCGTATGACCCGATGTTATTTGGGACGTTGTTAAGATTTCTCAAAACGTTTTCTCGGTCCGAAATTTTATTAATGAGTGCCAGCATAACCCGAGAACAAGAACAAGCCATTCGCCAAGTGGTAGAAGATGAGTTGGGAGAAGAGATTACCGTTATTCACGGACCCCAAGAACTGGAAGAACTGAAACGATATCGGTTACAGTATCTTCCCCAGGTATCAGATTTAGAAACAGCGCCGGAAGTTTGGGATTCGATTTTAAAGACATTGCATCAAGGGAAAAAAGTGCTATGGGTCACCAATTCAGTGCAAAGTTGTATTGATTTATATCGGTTAGCCGAAAATCAACTGACGCAACATCTGCCTAGAGTGGCAGTGAAGCGATTGATTTATCACAGTCGGTTTCGCTATAAAGATCGCAAAGTGAAACATCAAGAGGTGATCGAGGCATTTCAGGGAAGCGATCCGGTGTTGGCAATTACTACCCAAGTGTGCGAGATGTCGCTGGATCTGAGTGCGGATCTGCTGGTGTCGGCGATCGCACCGGCACCGGCTTTAATTCAACGTCTGGGACGTCTTAACCGGCGAGTGAGGCAAGATGAAACTACGGGAGAATATCACCTAGTTTCGGGTCAAGTGTGCGATGGAATCATTTATGCTTGGGATGCAAAGCAACCCTATAAACAGTCTGAACTAGAGACGGGAAAGCAGTTACTCGATCGCCTCGCCGGAGAGGAAATTTCCCAGGCGGATCTATCCCGCGTGGCGGCAGAACTCGGATCGATGACTTACTCACCTGTTGACTGTGAGTGGTTGGATGGCATCTGGTGTACTCAACCCGGTAATTTACGGGAGGCGGGTTATACGATTACGGTTTTACTAGCAGATGACATCCCCGCTATTCAAAAAGCGGCGAAACAAAGCGATCGCTCATTTATGAAAGAGGCTCAAAATTGGGCCATATCCATACGAGCAACTCCAGGATTTCAGGAGTGGAAGCGCAAGAAATTTTATCGTTGCGCCCCCTCTGATGTGATTCAATATAGCGAAGAAACCGGGGCGGAACAATGCAAACCATCACCTTAAATTTGAGCAGTCCGAACCTAACCGGGTTGCATCGGGCGGGAATGGCGGGATTGTGGATGACTTTACAGCAGTTAGGCAAAGATATCCCCAAAGGCGATCGGCCCGGTCAACTGGATTGGCATCTCAATTCTCGTCAGATTTTAATCAATTGGCAAGGCCATGATTTGGAAGTATTGGATTGGTTATTGAAACAATCTTTTCAAACCAGTCCAGAGGGATTTATCAGTTTGCGAGGATTGAATTCAGACACCTTACTACCGGACCAAAAATGGGTGCTGCATCAAGGAATGCTGCGAACCTTTTTGCAACATACCAGCACTCACAAGTCTGATGGAAAAGTCTCAATCGTATTTACAATAGATGAAGTAGAAATTCCCCTTTCTTACAAATCTATCAAAAGTTATGCTCATCAGGAATTTGCCAAAAAACTCTGTGATAAACAAGGCAACCTGTTGAATAAAGCGATAGGGGTGGCGGGTTGGTTGAATCCTGGGGCCGTGGTGCGACATACGGCCTTTAATTCCTCGACCAGTTTTGAAGAAAATCCCACCGATGCTTTGCTGTTGCTATTTGCCCCGGTTGCTTGCTACTATTTTTTGCTCCGCTCAAAATTGCGAGATAAACGGGCGCAATATGCTTTAGTCGTTCCCGAAATTGTGGATTTAGAAGCATTTGCTAGAATCCGACAACATCGAGAGTGGAGAAAATCCGGCTATAAAGATTTCTGTGCAACGGGGTTGGGGGATGCGGGATTACAGTTTTTAACCCATGAATCCGTTGCTCAAACTGCTCAACAGTATCAAGTGAAGTCCTGCCAGGTGATTACCTTTGGCTCAGTTGCTTGGTCCAGTCAGCAGATGACCCGAACGGAATTGCATCTCATTGAAGCCAGCGATCGCGCCTGTGAAAACTACCAGATTTTGCGTCAGATTCCTTTTTTAAAAAACCGAGTCAGACACGGAGATAAAGGCGGATTTATTACTGTCAGTTTTGCCCGGGAGTTGATTACGGAAAATCTGGCTCACTCGCACGAGTGGTATCAAGGCTTTTCCACAAAAGTCAATAGCTGGGAATTGTTCCAAAAATTAACCTACGACCGAGAAGGATTGTACCAAATGGTTCAAAAATCGAAATGGGATACCGAGTCTAAACAGTTATTTGTTCAAGCCTGCCACCAAGCCATTGGCAATACTTATGGAAAAGCCGCAGGACGGGCAGAAGATAGCAAGAAAGCACCAGATTTTGACCGAATTAATGTCAAAATCCGGAGTAAGTTAGGACGGTGCAAAAATGCGGCATCTTTCCGAGCTTTTATTACAGATTTTTGGTCAAGGGCAGGCAAGGTAAGCCTCGTCCAAGACAATTGGAGAGAGTTAATGGAGTTAATTACCGGGGAAGATAACTGGAAATTAGGCCGGGATTTGTTTTTGTTAGCCCTAGCCAGCTATAAGAGTTCTAAGAAAAAAGCGCAGATTTAGAGGAACAAATGGAAGAAGATGACATGACTGGTACTGATGCTTATGAACCGGAGGAAGAAATCGATGAAGAAGAGGAATTTAATTTTGAGGAGTAAATACTGGTTAATCGTCTAAGTTTGTTACTTGTCTCTTTGTCATTGTTTTGAGGGAATTTAATCATGTCTTTTCACTTGTTTGGAAACATTTTAACGGCCTACGGTACAGCAGCCAACAATCGCGGTGAAAATGAAGGGAATATCACCACCCTGCAAAAGTTGTTCTGGAAAGGAGATGTTCATACGACCGTTTCAGCAGAAGCCATTCGCTGGGCATTGCGCTATTATTGGCAAACCTGCGGAAATGGCTATCAGGTCAATCGTCAATGGAATGATGCTAAAAACGATAACATTTGGCAGAATGAGAATTTTGATGAGGCAACCTATATTGATGATGATGTCTTGGGATATATGAAAGCAGAGGCAGCCAAGTCGGAAGGGTCGGATGAACCCAAAAAAGGGAAAAAGCGAGAGAAGGGAACCACCACCGCAAAACGAGGGGTTTTAGAAGTGACGCGGGCCGTTTCAATGGTTCCTTTTGAAGGGGATATTACCTTTAATGCCAAAAGTGGTCAAAAAGGAACAACCTCATTGTATGGAACCGAAGTTCATGCGACTCGTTATCAATATGGGTTTGCTTTAACCCCCGATCGCCTCACGGATAAATCCCGGATTATCGGAGTTTTAGATGGATTAACCTCGATTGGAGAAGTGGGGGGAAATCAAGCACGGTTTTTATATGATTTCTCGCCGGAAAGTTTAGTGTTACGCTGGACCCATGATTTTTCTCCTCGGTTTTTATATTGCTTCCAAGAAGAGGATGGGCAGATTTCCATACCGGATTTATTGCGCCGGGTTCAGGCGGGAGATATTGAGGCGAATGAGTTATGGATTGCCGGGGCGATCGCCCAATCAGATGCGGGAGAAATGCTAGAAGAATTGGGGGCCAATGTATTTGTAGGCATTAAAACCGCTGTTCAAAATGTGAAACGAGTCATTGCCGAGGATTTGGATCTGGAGGATTTAGCATGACGATCGCCTTACAAGTAGAAGTCCCGATCGCCTGCTTTCGCCAATCTCGGGCGCGGGAATATGCCGAAACCTATCCCGTCCCTCCGCCATCGACAGTCTATGGGATGTTACTCTCAATGGTGGGCGAAACCAATCGCTATCAACATTGCGGCATTCAATTAGCGATCGGCCTTTTGTCTCACCCCCAAAAATCCCGAGTCATTCGCACCTTTCGCCGATTCAAGAAAAAAGATATCCATGACCCCAGCAATGCCAGACCCGACTATCAAGAACTCTTGACGGATATTCAGTTTATCGTCTGGATTGCTACGGGTAAAGATAAAGCCAAACCCACCTTACCCGAACGCATCCAACAAGCCTTTGCCAACCCTCAAACCGTTGCCCGCTTTGGTGGATTATGCTTAGGAGAAAGTCGGGATTTAGTCAATGCCGTGACCTTATTACCCCCAGAATATACCGGCGAGTCTTTATCCTGGATTGTCCAAGATGAAAATGGCTTGCTCACTTTACCCTATTGGGTCGATCATCTAGGGTCTCGGGGAACGCGCTGGCAGAATTATCGACTACTCGACCCCTCCCAACAAGGGCAACCTCCCGATTTAGCTTGGACTGTTATCCAGTCGGATTGAATTGATAAAGCAGGTTCGGAGCGGTGTTATCTGCCAAGGTGCGGTGAAAGACTGATGGGGTTTAGATTGGGAGGGGGTTTCTGGGTGGTGATGATGCTTGAATTTTGGTAGAATGGAGGGAGGTTGCCGATTTCACTTCTGATGCCGCAAGGCGTTGAGCAGGTCTCAAAGCCGTTTCCTGCTAAGGCCTCTGGGACCCGCCCCGCTCTAACCTCTGATGCTGCAAGGGGTTGAACACCAGCCGCCTAATCCAGCAGCCAGCCGCCTAAGGAGGAGTATTTCAACGAGTTTGCTCCGCTTTAACCTCTGATGCCGCAAGGCGTTGAACACATCACAATGGCAGCGCTAAACGCAGTCTTCAAAACCGCTCGAACCTCTTATGCCGCAAGGCGTTGAACACACTCCCGGGTCTTTGCTATTGGTCGAGCATCCGGAACCGCTCGAACCTCTGATGCCGTAAGGCGTTGAGCACGTAGCTAAACAGTCTATAGTCCCTGCGTATCCTTTAGCCGCTCGAACCTCTGATGCCGTAAGGCGTTGAGCACCTTGGGCTAAAGATAAATCGGACCGATTATTTTTCTGTCCGCTCGAACCTCTGATGCCGTAAGGCGTTGAGCACTCTGCGGCTAAACCTTGAATGGGTTAGCTAAAACCCGCTCGAACCTCTGATGCCGTAAGGCGTTGAGCACTCTGATGAGCCAGCCGATGAGTACAGAAACCGGTGCTGCTCGAACCTCTGATGCCGTAAGGCGTTGAGCACTACAAAGGTCAAGCCCTCAGTTTCGTAGATGCTGATGCCGCTCGAACCTCTGATGCCGTAAGGCGTTGAGCACTTAACACTTCCTACTACGTTACGGACTACCTCTACTCCGCTCGAACCTCTGATGCCGTAAGGCGTTGAGCACGCACTCAGATTAGAAACGAACCCGGAAACCTTCAGTTCCGCTCGAACCTCTGATGCCGCAAGGCGTTGAGGCACGAGGTGACGCTCCAGTTTGACGACTGGCGATCAAATCCGCTCGAACCTCTGATGCCGCAAGGCGTTGAGCACTATAATACCTGTACACATTTCTGTTAATCTTCAACCCCGCTCGAACCTCTGATGCCGTAAGGCGTTGAGCACAGAGCTTCTCGTATCGGGGAATGAACTCCTCGGCCTTCACCGCTCGAACCTCTGATGCCGCAAGGCGTTGAGCACAAAACCTTAGCTTGCCCTCTTCGTCCGTCCAGTAGCCGCTCGAACCTCTGATGCCGCAAGGCGTTGAGCACCTGCCAGCAAGTAAATCAGTTCGGGGTACTGGGAATTCCGCTCGAACCTCTGATGCCGCAAGGCGTTGAGCACGCAAGAGACCTTTATCCCGCTATGGCTCCTCTACTTCGCTCGAACCTCTGATGCCGCAAGGCGTTGAGCACAGTTTAATGAAATAATCCTAAAAGAGATAATGAACCGCTCGAACCTCTGATGCCGCAAGGCAAAGAGATAATGAACCGCTCGAACCTCTGATGCCGCAAGGCAAAGAGATAATGAACCGCTCGAACCTCTGATGCCGCAAGGCGTTGAGCACATGGGTTTTCCAGTTGGCTGGGTGGAAAAGTGTCTACCGCTCGAACCTCTGATGCCGCAAGGCGTTGAACACGCATACACTGACGAACTGGGCGAGTGGAAAAGTGTCTACCGCTTGAACCTCTGATGCTGCAAGGCGTTGAGCACAAAACTTTGGCGGTTCCCTCATCGTCAGTCCACCAACCGCTCGAACCTCTGATGCCGCAAGGCGTTGAGCACAAGATACTTTAGAGAATTCGATGGGACCTTCTCCCTCTCGAACCTCTGATGCCGCAAGGCGTTGAGCACATGTAGAGAAAGCTAGGGTCTCTGGGGAAGTCATGCTGCTCGAACCTCTGATGCCGCAAGGCGTTGAGCACGCGGAAACGTGCAAATCCACCGAAGGGTGGTATCAGCCGCTCGAACCTCTGATGCCGCAAGGCGTTGAGCACATTCTCAAATGTGGCGATCGCCCGAAACTTCACCTCCGCTCGAACCTCTGATGCCGCAAGGCGTTGAGCACAGATTAATCGCCCCGATCGCCCGAGTAACAATCGCCGCTCGAACCTCTGATGCCGCAAGGCGTTGAGCACCACCAAAGCCGGTGTAAAGTGGGTGAAAAGGGACCCGCTCGAACCTCTGATGCCGCAAGGCGTTGAGCACGGAGGCGCTAAAGGGGCTAAACGAGAGTGGTTTAACCCCTACTGCTCGAACCTCTGATGCCGCAAGGCGTTGAACACTAGAAACCTCCACTGGCGAGAACCCGGTGGGTATCCCGCTCGAACCTCTGATGCCGCAAGGCGTTGAACCTCTGATGCCGCAAGGCGTTGAACCTCTGGGACTGGTCATTGGTCATTGGTCATTGGTCAATACTTTTGCTGAGGGGTTTGGTGGGTTGCCCTCTGATTTTGCTATACTCAGTTTCGAGAGTTGTGGGGGTGAAAACTAAGGCTTTTGTATAAAGTTTGACCGGGATAAAGTTCAATTTTATGTGAAAAATGTTATATTCAATTTCATTAATATACTTTGTGTCAATTTGATGACCTGAGTCTCAACTCATGTCAT
>CAWGFK010000050.1:0-7117 GCA_963821735.1 uncultured cyanobacterium | reverse complement strand
TCCCTACAGGGGGGTTTTTTCGGGTCGAAGGGAGAACCGCGATTTCGGGCGATTATCGCCTCTACAGGGGGGTTTGATTGAAGAAGCGAAATCGGAGCTCTTGCCGCCTTGAAAATAGGAGCAAGATGCTCCGACGGACAAGAATGATAAATGGTCAGTGCGGACAGTTTAGGCAAAAAAATCACCGCATTGCCGGTGATTTCAGCATTTTATAGACGGTAATAATCCCTTAATTCTTCAGAAAGGAGCGATTTGTCATGGAGAATTTTGGCGATCGCTCTCCTGACGTCTTCTTGCCAGTTTTCCTGTTGCTTGAGAGCCTTAAGTACCTAAAGGCCTTATTTGCATTGAAAGTTTAGAACAAGCGGCTCAGGGCTATTTGTGGTGTAGTGATATTGACTTAATTAGGGTTTCCGCCCGGTCTGCCTTTGCGATATTCTGAACATAATGATATAGACGGCTTCATTGTACCATGAGGCAGGCGAAAAATATGGGTGATGAAGGCGGAAATGTTTTTGCCTGGATAGGTTCTTTAAGATGGATTCGGGATGCATCTTTATCTTAAGGAGTTATGTCGTCATTGAGAGATAGTTGAAAATTGATGGATTATTGAGGTCAGGAGAACGGAAACCGGACCCACGCTTGCCTCTATTCTGGAGGTGAGCGATTGCAACGATCCCATGACATCGCATTCTTGCGCCATTGCCTTATGCTCCCTTAGAATACAGTCCCCAGAAAGGATATCACTAGGCACGCCCGGATTGGCGATTGCCCAGTATTAACCTAAGTCAAGGGGAATTATTTGCTCTCACATTGGGAGCTAGAATGCTTGAATGTTATGCCGGTTCGCCCATATCGAGGAATTAAGGAATTGCGATCGCCCGGTTGGGAGAACCAATGAAGTTGACAATTCTAACAGGAGTGGCAAGCTCTCGCTCCCTGGATATCAAGTGGTCAACTTGATTTAGAACCGCTATATATCCTAATAAGATTGTATCGCCCCACGAATACTTATTGGATAGGATTTTGTCATTTGCGCTAGGAAATCCGGTCTTTTCGGGGCGATCGCATTTAGGAAAGGCGAAACTATTGGAGGAAACCTGGGAAAAGGGAATTCTCATACCCAATCCGGTTCTTAAAGTTGGTTTTATAAAGTAGCCTGCGTAGGCAGGCTTTGTCTGTATAGCCCCACCCTTGAGGGTGCGGGTTTTTGCTTTGACAACCGAATTCCTTATCAGAGGGGAGTTGCTGTAAACTAGGTAGGTAGTCTCTCCTCCTGTCCTATGGTTTTTGGCAACTGGGTACGAAAATTTTTGGCTATTGTGCAAACACCATCGAAAAGCGGCTCAAAGTTGGCGGTTTTGGCATCACCTACTTGGTCAAAGACCGTCAGGGTCAACAGTGGGTGCTGAAAACCCTTAACGATAAAGTGATGACCGACCCGGAGAAGATCGCGCTACCGGGATAAGTTTATGCGGGACTTTGACCGGGAAACCGCTAAAATCGCCATCTGTCGCCATCGGCATATTGTCAAGGTGGATGAATCACTTCTACCATGAAGGGTTGCCCTGTATGGTGATGGAATATATTCAGGGGCAGGATTTATGGGATCGGGTATTGCAGCGGGGGAGCCTTGTCCGGAGGCGGTGGCGTTGCGCTATATCCGGCAGGTGGGGGAAGCGTTGAATGTCATGCACGAGAAGGGTTTGCTCCATCGGGATATTAAGCCCCATAACATTATGGTCCGGTTGCCTGCGGATGAGGCGGTGCTGATTGATTTTGGCATTGCCCGGGAGTTTATCCCCAACTTGACCCAAACCCACACCATCTGCCCTTACGCACCGTTATGCGCCGATTGAGCAGTACGATGAACAGGAACACCGGGGGGAATTTACCGATGTGTATGCCTTGGCGGCGACCCTGTACTATTTGCTGACGGGGACTGTACCGCCCATTGCCTACCATGCGGGTGTAGCGCAAGGATCGCCTGAATATTCCTAGCCATTGGTCCCCAGAACCTACAAAACGCGATTAAGCAGGGGATGGCGGTGAAGCCAGAAGACCGCCCCCAAACCGTTGCGGACTGGTTGGCACTGTTGCCTAATGGTGGAGGGGGTTTACCGTCCTTTAGATTTTGAAACCGTGCGGGTCAACCGTCAGGGGAAAATTATTCAGAAAATACCCGGGTCAGGCGCGGTTTTATCCCCAGGACTTGGGTCAGGGGGTGCGGTTGGACATGGTGCAAATCCCTGGCGGAACATTTTTCGCGATGGGGACAGAGAGAGGCGGAAATTGAGCGCCTGTGTAAAAAGTATGATGAGTGAATGGTTTAGGCGGGAAAGTCCTCAGCATTCTGTGCAGGTTTCCCCCTTTTTCCTGGGAAAACCCCCGTCACCCCAAGACCAATGGCGCACTGTGGTGACGCAGGTGGGGACAATCGTCCGGGATTTGGACCCGGACCCCTCTAACTTCAAAGGCGGGAATCGTCCCGTTGAATGGGTATCTTGGTATGATGCAGTGGAGTGGTGCGCTCGACTGAGCAAGCTGACGGGCAAGGAATACCGCCTCCCCAGCGAAGCAGAATGGGAATATGCTTGCCGTTGCGGGAACGACGACCCCCTTTGCCTTTGGGGAAGCTATCACTACACGACCTGGCCAATTATGATGGGAACTACACCGTTGCTGAGGAAGCCAGGGGCATATCGAGAAGAAACCACCCCAGTGGCGAGCTTTCCCCCTAATGGCTTTGGGTTGTATGATTTACATGGCAATGTTTGGGAATGGTGTTTCGACCCCTTCGTCGAGAATTATCAGGGTGCGCCTAGGGATGGTGGCGTCTGGGATGAGACGATAAAAGATAATGAGAATCGTTATCAAAATCCTTCGGCAAATCTGAAGGTTTTGTTAGAAGAAAGCGATAAAAGCTATGTGCTGCGAGGCGGCTCTTGGGGCCTCGAACCCGATTTACTGCCGTTCGGCCTTCCGCCTCGACTACGCGCGCGTCAGCTTCGACTACGACCTGGGGTTTCGGGTCTGTCTCGTTGGCGCAGGACTCTTATAGCCCTTTACCCTTTAGCACTCTTGCACTCTGCTCTTTTTCCCCTTTACCCTCTTAAAAGCGATCGCAGGGAGCTTTTTTTATTTTTTTTTGATGAAAGAACTACCGATTATCCAGAAAACTTACGACTTGATTCAGTGGTATGTCCCCATTTTGAACCGATTGCCCAAAACACATAAATTTTTCAGGATGGGGTTAAGAAACCAGGATTTCTCGGAGGGAGGAGATTTGGTTACGGAGAGATGCAAGAAACCCTGTTTCTAGGGAGTAGGCGAGATTCCATCTGGAATAAACAGGGATGGTTTAGCTTAACTCGGATTCCATAAAATCTATAAACTGTAAGATATTTCGGCATTGCCCGGGTTTTACGTTGAGTTCTGAACCGATATGAACATGATGCGGAAAATTGGGTAAATCAGGAAAATGCTTGACACTATCCCATCGTTTTTTAAGGACTTGTTTGAACGAATCCATCCATTGATAACGATAATCTAATGTTAAAATTTGATTATTTTCAATGGTGAAGGCTTCAGCAACTTCTAAAAAATCCGTGTTAATCAGAGTCAGACGAACCCGAAGGTAGCCACGATTGAGTAAAACTTTCTCATCAATAATCTCAATTTCATTAATAATTGGGCTGGCAGAGAGTTTTTTCTTGATGGCGATGATATACTGCTCTAATTCCATCAGTTTTAAGATGCTGTAATTTTTGCGTTGGCAAGCATTTCATGATAAGTATTCCACTCAAAAAAATCCATAGAATCTCCTAGCTCTCCTGCTTGAAAACGCCGATAAAACTCCTCAGATTGCATTTGATATTTTTGCTCAAAATATTGGAGTTTCTGTTCTATTTTGGCGATTTCTTGGGTGATGGAATGTTTACTGATTTCCTGTTGTAGATATTCCTGCTCTTCATCAGATAATGAAAGAATGACTTGCACTAAGGATTGGACTAATTTTTGATTCATCAGATACCTCTTTTTTCACAATTGGCTGGGGTTAGGAGAGATGCGAGTTAAGCGTGGGAATGAATGTTTTGGGTTAGAGCGAATCTGGAATTCGGAGGGGAATTTGTTGATGTTGGTGTTTACGATAGATGTGGAAGTCACTATCTAACGTGAGGATTTGAGCGTATGGTTTGGGTCATTTGCCAAAGTCTTGAAAGTATTGGGGATTGGTTGAGAAGTATAGAGGCCCCATTGAGGCAGCCGCTAAATCACTAGCTAGGTCGAAGGCAGAGGAAGACGGGTTTGGGGCGGGATGGTCCGTGGAGGTTAGGAGTTCTTGGAGTTGCGGGGTGAGATGAGTTGGATCGGTACGGAGGGGAGGAATCAGTTGGAGTAAAAGGTTCACCAATGAATCCGGGGCCAAAAAGAATTTCTTCAATGAGTTGTTCACGGGGGGTCATGATGGGGGATTGGGAGGGGGGTGAGGTTTTGTTTTTATTGTAGCGGTGGGTGAGTGGGCGTGCGGTTGTGGTGCAGGATGCGGAAAGCTATCAAAATTTGCTCGATCGCGTGGCACTTTTGGAGTCTATGGCAGGGATTCGGAAGAGTGTAGCGGAGTTTGAACAGGGGCAAGGGATGCCACTCGATGAGGCGTTTACTCAGTTGCGATCGAAGCATGAGCTACCGGATTGAGATTTCTCCAACAGCGATCGCAGATGTTGAGGCAATTTTTTTATGGCTCACAGCGTATTCGGCTGATCGGGCTTACCGATGGGTGAGGTTTTGTATTTTGTAGATGCTATAGAGGTTTTGCCTTTTTCGGCCGTCCCCCTTTTTTGCCATTGGCACGGGCTGCCGCTGCTTCGCCACTGTAGATTTTTGCCCCCCTTTGCTGTGGTTTAGTTCAGCCATCCGAAGATTTTGTGCCAAAAATTCCTTGAATCAAGCCGGGAATACTAAAATCAGCATTGAGACTTTCCCAATGGATGCTCAAACCATCAGCCCCCAACCACACATCTTCAAGCTCACTAGGGGAAGCATCCCCCAATCCTTGAACTAGATGGGGAGGAAAGGCAAAAATCGCCCCATTTTTAAGCTGAATTTCGATTAACTTGCGTTCTAAATTATACTGAACTGCTTCAGCACAAGGGCCTGCTTCAACGAGGTCAGTCGCCTTGGCTTCAGCTTGGGCAATTTCTGCATCTAAAGCCGCATCATCACTAAAATCAAAACTCCACCGTTGTTCCCACTGTTTAGTCATGGATTTCCTGCCATCTCCTTAAAAACTCCTCTTGATGCTCTGCAACCAGCTTGAGAGCGGCGATCGCCTCTTGACGAGAAATTTGAGCTGGTTTGGCAATCAGCCTCAAGGTCTTTGGAACTCATCACCAATGGCGATTTTTATGTTAGGTTGATCCCGTTGACGTTTCCGACCCGCAAAGACATGGACATGGGCTGGCTCATGGTCATTAAAATAAATGTAGACTGTGAGATTTTGGGTTTGGTCGGTAAAAATCTTCGGCATTGGTAAAATTTAGTCATAATGTAATGGCTCTAGCTACAGTGATTGGTCCTCAGTTACTATCTGGGGCATTTTATGATCCTGTAGCCTTGACACCAAGGCTTTTACAGTCTCAAAGCACCGCTCTCCATAGAGGTGTCGATGCCGTTGATGCTTCCCATATTCCTATAATAATAACCCATCGCTTGGGTTTTGGGCAAAAGAGTTTAGAGATTAGGGTTCTGCATTTTCCTCCACTCCCGGCGACGAGAACCAATTGATAATACTTGTGCGGATATCTTGGCCAAAAATCGTCACAATAATCGTCACAATAATCGCCAGAATCGCTACATAGAGCATATAGAGATTTAGCCTAAAATTTGGATCACGAGGGGGCTGCGGTGGCAAGGGTTTGACCCCTTGGGGAACCGGCAACAAGGCTAAAAACTCCTCAATAGTTTGGGGGCGATTGCCATAATCCAACTCCATCCCCTCACGAATTGCCCGATTCGTTTCAGCACTCACCCCGGGGATGTCCGGCAACTTCTGATCCTTTCGCTGCAAATTCACCCGCTTTTGGGCATTAGGGGGGACAGCCCCCGATAACAGAGTGTAGAGAGTCGCCGCCAAAGCATAGACATCGGAATAAGGTTGCGCCCGCTCATTGGGATCATAAAGCTCTGGGGGGTAAACCCATCGGTATTGCTGGAATCAATGGAGGTGAGGGTCTCATCAAACCCTTTCGTCACCCCAAAATCAATCAGCACTGCCTCGGATTTTCCCGCCCGCAGCATGATATTGGCGGGCTTAATATCACGATGCACCAACCCCTCCCGATGCACCACGGTTAACGCCTCTCCCACCTGGCGGATATAGGTCAATACCTCCTCCTCGGGCAGGGTTTTCGTGGGCAAACTCGCCAAATCATCCCCCGCCACAAACTCCATGACAATAAACGCTTGACCCCGTTCCAGAAATGAGTCCAAACACTGGACAATATGGGGATGATGGCAACGCGCCAACCGCACCGCCTCCTTCATCAGCTTATTATTTAACTTGTCCCGTTGCTCTGGGGTCAGTTGCGCCAAAACGTCATCCCGCAGGGTCTTGATCACGACGCGATCGCGAAGCGTCTCGGAACGAGAATCGCCTCCTTTGCGCTGCGCCAGATAACTCATCCCCACCCGCCCTTGATTGAGCGATCGCTCTACCTGATAGTCTCCCCCATGCAGAGTCTCACCCGCTTGCAAACTCATAAATTCTCCTCGACCTGACTCACTTCCTCTATGTTAATCGGAAGTTGGAGCATCGGAGCCAATCGATTCATAGCAAGAAATCTTGCTGCCACAAAAAACCCCACCCTCAAGTGGGGCTCAGACAAAGCCCGCCTGCGCGGGCTTCATCGACTTTATACGATTTGGTATTAGGGGTGGATTTGGCGGCTGATTCGTTTCAACTTTGTGAGGAGTTGAATCGGGGATGAAGTCGTTGCATGGGAAGAATATTGTATAAGTTGTCTAAGATGAAGCTGTGTTTTTTATGTAGACAACAATGTGGTTAATTTAATATACTTTACACCTATCTGATGGCCTGAGTTTCAACTCATCTCAT
>CAWGFK010000049.1:0-21057 GCA_963821735.1 uncultured cyanobacterium | reverse complement strand
TGGGTCAATCCGGCAGTGGGAACCGAGGGACGCTCAACGGGTGCTGATTCTGGAGGGACTGGCGACGGAGGGCAAGACAGACGATCGCTCGCCTGAAGTCTCCCCAAAGATTGCACCGGCGAGTCAGAACTGGGGCAGTTGGGTTCGACACCGGGCGATTCTCCCTCCCCAGATGCGATCGCCTCTGCTCTCACTGTTCATCCCACAACTCTCAGGGTTGGCGGTTCTCCTGAAAACCACTCGCCTCTCATTCTGCACCCACCCTAACTTCCCCTCAAATTCTCCCCCTGCAACCCCCTACAACTCCCCTAACGGTTCCCGATTCAAAATGTCCCGACATTCCCGCCAATTAGGTAAATATTGATCCATATAGGCTTTAAAGCGTTGATTATGATGGCGCTCTAAAAAATGAACCAACTCATGCACCACCACATACTCCAGGCATTCTACCGGCTTTTTTGCCAACTCTAAATTCACCCAAATCCGATGCTGGTTTATATTACAACTTCCCCATTTCGTCTTCATTTTCTTGATACCCCACTCCGCCACCTCCTGCCCGATTATCGGTTGCCAGTGGTCCAACAAATCCGGGATTCTGGCTCTCAGTTGAGCGCGATACCATTCAGTTAACACTAATGCCCGATTTTGAGGGGAAGTCCCCGGGTTGACGAATAGCTGAAGGGTTTTAGGGGGAATTAAGGCCATTTCATGACGCCCCCGACGTTCGATGACTTCCAGCCGATAGCGACTTCCAAATACATAATGACTTTCCCCAGAAACCATTTCTCGCTTGGACTGGCGGGGTTGGGCTTCAAAGTTAGCTCGTTGTTTCTTAATCCAGGACAGCCGGGAAATGACCGCCAGCCGAATGTTATCCTCGCTGAGGTGCAACGGTGCAGCAACCCGCACATGACCATGAGGCGGATAAACCCCTACATGGAGGTTTTTGATAGGTTTTCTGACGATTTGGATGGGAATATCCCTGATGATAATCTGGCTTTCAATTTCTAAGTTACTGATACTCATTTTGATGTTTAATTAGTTCTAAGATATTTCCCAGATTAATATCGGGGTCGCGAATGACTCCCCGAATGGCATTTTTGATTTCTCGTTCTTTCATCGTATTTCCAATCCATCCCTCTTTTTTGGTGGAACGGACTGCTTTATCGACCGCCAGGGCTAAGGCTTCATCTTGTCCTAGGTTATCGTAGAGGGAGCGCTTGGCGGGGGTATCCAGGGAGTTGGGATAGTTAGCTTGCGCCTCCCCTGCGGGTTGGATGATTTGTTTTGCCAGTTGTTTGACCTGTTCTAGGTACTCCTGATAATCCATTGCCTGGTTCCGGCGTTGCTCAATTAAAGCATCCAGTAAGTCGGACATATTTTCATAGTATTTTGGGTTAATCGGACTCTCGTCTAAGATGATTTTGCGGATGTTATTTTCAATGGTTTCTGCAACGGCTTCCCGGTTGTTTTTTAAGCCTGCTGGCAGTTGTTCTAATGCTGCCTAACCCGTTTTTGAACAATCAGTTGAATTAATCCCAATTCTTCAAAGTCGGAGACGATGGTACTGGGTTCGGCGTGGATGTAGGTATCCAGCAGGTGGCGCATGGCGGGTTCGTAGAGTTTCATGTCTAAGTAGTCGCCGCTGGCAATTTTGACCTCATCCCGCATTTTGCTGTAATGTTCTACTTCGGCTTTAATGGTTTGGGATTCGTGGGTTGTATAACCGGCTTCTGTCATTTCGTTGGCGAGGTTACTATAGGCACGAATTAAGGCGGTGACGGCTTGGTAAAGGGCGACCCGTTTCGGTTCGTTGTTGGCTAGGGCTGTTTTATCGGAGGTGTCGGTGGCGCAGAAGTAATGGAGGTAGTCGGAGGTGTTGCCGGGACGGGGGACGGGTTCACAGAGGGCTTTGACGGTTTCTAGGGTGTCTTCTAGGCGCTCTTTTGCTTTGTCTAGGCGATCGCTCAATAATCCCGCTACGTCATCGGCATCATAGCCTTCAAAAGCGCCACTGGTATAGTTATTAACCGCCCCCTCTAGTTGTTGGAAAAGGTCTTTATAATCCACGACATAGCCATATTCTTTGTCTTCCCCATCCAGGCGGTTGACGCGGCAGATGGCTTGGAATAATCCATGATCTCTCATGGTTTTGTCGATGTATAAGTAGGTGGCGGGGGGTGCATCAAAGCCGGTGAGGAGTTTATCGACGACTATCAGCAGGCGCATTTGTCCGGGTTCTTTGATAAAACGGTTTTTGACTTCCTTCTCAAATTCGTCTACCCGGGACATGGCTTTGTCTTCGGGTTGGTTGAAGTAGTCTGCCAGCATCCGGCGATAAATCTCATATTGATGCAGTTTCTCGGTGTTTCCCTCTCCGGTTTCTTCTCCTTTGATATCGGCAGGGGAGGGTTTATAGCTGGTGATGATGGCGCACTTTCCTTTGAGTTGGGTTTGGTTGAAGAGTTCGTAAGTTTTGCAGGCTTGGTATATGCAGGCGCAAACGAGCATGGCGTTCCCTCTTCCATCCATGAGGCGGGGTTTGGTTTCCATGTCTAGCAGGATGTCGTCCACGATTTGTTCGAGGCGAGATTTGCTGGAGAGGAGTTTTTGCATGGTCCCCCATTTCTGTTTGAGTTGGGTTTTGGCTAAGTCGGATAATCCGCGCGTTTTGGCTTCAAACCATTGGTCAATTTTGGTCTGGGTGGTGATAGTTTGGTCGATATCTCGGGCTTCATAGCGCAAGTCGAGCACGATGCCATCGGTGACGGCTTCATCAAATTTGTAGGTGTGGATGTAGTTGCCGAAGACTTCGATGCTTTTTTGCTTGTCTTGTTTGAGGAGGGGGGTCCCGGTAAAGCCGATGAATAAGGCATCGGGGAGGATGCTTTTCATGGCTTGGTGGAGTTTCCCGGACTGGGTACGGTGGCATTCATCGACGAAGACGAAGAGGTTGCCTTTGGGGATGAAGTTGCTGGGGAGTTGGGTTTGTATCGTTTGTATAAGTTCGTCGGTGGCTTCGTTTTGGCGGTTGCCAAATTTCTGGATGAGGGAGCAAATTAGCCAGGGTTCTGAGGTGCTGAGGGTGCGGATGAGGTCCGCGCTGCTTTTGGTTTGATAGATGTCTTCGTCTATTCCTTTAAAGATGCTTTCGATTTGTTCGTCGAGTTCGGTGCGATCTGTGAGGATGAGGACCCGCGCGTCGGTGAGGTTTTCTCGAATCCATTTGGCAAGCCATCCCATTGTCAGGCTTTTGCCGGACCCTTGGGTATGCCAGATGATGCCGCCTTCTCGCTGTAGGATGGCGTTTTGGGCGGCTTTGATGCCGAAATATTGGCTAGGGCGACAGGTTTTTTTGATGCCGCTATCAAAAATGATGAAGTTGTGGAGGAGTTCTAAGAATCGGGTTTTGTTACAGAGGCGAATTAGGTCAGTATCTAAGCGAGTCTCGGCTATTTCTGAGGGAATTTCAGGGAGATATTTTTGATTTTTGGGGTGGGTATTGGGGTTATAAACTGGATTTTCTTCTTTCCATTCGAGATAGTATTTTTCTGAGGTTTCTATGGTGCCGTAGCGGATTCCTTGGGTATCGTTTCCCGCCATGACAAGCTGAAGGGTGGTGAAGAAGGGACGGATAAATTCTTTTTTCTGGTTGTCGAGGTTTTGGCGGATGCCTTCACTAATGGAGACGATGGAACGTTTGAGTTCGAGGATTCCCAGGGCGATGCCGTTGATGTAGAGGACGATATCGGGGCGTTTGGAATTTTTGCCTTTAACGGTGACTTCTTCGGCTATGGCAAAGTGATTGTTTTCGGGGTGTTCCCAGTCGATTAACCAGATGGTTTGGGTTTGTTCTCCAGCCCCTTCTTTGACTTTGACGCCATAGCGCAGGAGGCTATAAACGGCTTTGTTGGCGTCATAGAGGTTTTGGATATCTCCGAGGGCGGCTGCTTGGTCAAGTTCTCGCAGGGTTTTGCTGATGAGGGTTTTGTTAATGCCTCGGCTGGTTAACCATTGGGTGAGGAGTTTGGGTTCTATGTTGCGGTTGTTTTTTCGGTGATGCCAGTTTCCGAGGTAGGTGTAGTGGAGGTGGTTTTGGAAGAGTTGAATGATTCTGCCTTGAGTGAATAGTTCGAGTTGTCCAATGTTGCTCATGGCGTGTTTTTATGGAGATAGTTTAATATTTTTTGATCCTGAGTCAGTAGTGACAACCCGGAAACCCTAGCCGTGGCGACGATGATTTGGTCAGAGGGGTCGGCATGAAATCCAGAAAGTCGAGTAGATTCGAGGATGATTGGCAGGCTTAATTGTAGTAATTGAATGCCGGGGTAATCTAGGGCGAGTTCAAGCCATTCCTCTAAAGGACATTCAAAAGTTAGCCTATTTTTCTCGACTAATTTAGCAATTTCCCAGCAAGAAATGATGCTGACTCCTAAACCGCTGGCTTGATTGGCTTCAATGAGTTCTCGGTTTTGGCGAGACAGTTTAGGATGCTCATCAACCCACCAGATCCAGATATGCGTATCTAGGATAATCATGCGAGGGCATCCCAGTCTTCTAAGGCTACGGGTTCGTAGGGGTTGTCATAGTGAACGACTTTCCCTCGGAGGGGGTGATGTTCAGAGGGATGCTGTTGGGAGGAAGTTGAGCGCATATCATTTTTAACGGTTTGCAGAATTGCTTCAATAATCTGGATGCGCTCCTGTATTGATGTTCCTTGGAGTTTTTCGATTATCTCTGATTCAATCATTTGTTTGCTCCGGTATTATGGGTTTAAATTAGGCTTTCTCAAATGATAGCCTTGTCCTCCCGGTTAGGAGTTCCTGCATCATTCCCTGTTTGATGGCTTGGGTTTTGGTGCGGCGTTTTTCTAAGGCTGTGATTTCGGTGTCTATGTCTGAGAGGACTTGGGCGATGGCGCGTTGTTCTTTTGAATCAGGAAGTGGGATTAACATACTGCAATCATATTCATCCGAACTGTAATCAACTGATGACTCTTGCCGTCATTGCATAATTCGATTATTGAAATTATTGTAAAATATTTATAAAAGAAAAATCCATTTAGTCTAGATTGTTGAAATGTGATTGATTTTATAAGACTCTTATGGTGAATGTCAATATTTTCCGTCAATGATAGTAAAGAACTTTCCCAGTACCTACTCGTTACAGTATCGTCTTTATCAAATGTCCTTTAATAACAGCCTCTCTTATCAAATGAGATAATCTCATATTGATTCTTTAACAATTATCGAGATTTAACAAAAAATGGATATCTGTCATTTTCAACTCGATCGACTGGATGCTTCTTGAATATTCCATCTGAAATAGCAAGATATAATTCTCAATCCTATCTAACCTCCCAATCTTCAGGAATCACCCCAATGTCAGTTTTCTTATAACCCTTGCCCTCGCCAAACCCAGGCAGGCGCTTCTTACCCGTGAGGAGTTGCTGCATGGTGGCGGTTTTGATGTGGCGCTTTTTGGCGATGAGCTTATCCAGGGCGGCAATTAGGGCATCTACGTCCGATAGGGCTTGGGCGATCGTTTTTTGTTCTGGAAGGGGTGGGAGTGGAATTTTAATTTTATTATTTGTTTTAATGGTAATATTAGGTCTTTTCTACTGCTACTGGCAACAGATTTCCAATATTCTACTCTCTATTTAAAATTTGCTATTAATTAGATATAGACTCTAACTTATTTTGTAAATAATCTGAATTCGATAAAGTAGCCTGTTTTACACTGAAGCCGATAATCAACATCAATAATGCCTGTTCTTCCAATCCGACTAAATCCACCATACTAGCACATCAAAACTGTTCTGGGTTACATCGCTTATATATTTGACTATGAACAAGTTTGTTTAAATAGCAGTTCTGATATTCTATTTAGTTTTTGTGATTTTCAATTATTTAAGTTGTGGTTTTTACCAACAGGATACTCGCCATCTATTATAATAACGATCTATCTTGTTTTCGAGAAGGAGTTTTGCCACTTGAAATTTTAGCGATTACATCTAAACATTAACCTCCCAATCTTCAGGA
This sequence comes from uncultured cyanobacterium, assembly GCA_963821735.1. GTDB lineage: Bacteria > Cyanobacteriota > Cyanobacteriia > Cyanobacteriales > Laspinemataceae > Laspinema. The sequence goes on along the minus strand of CAWGFK010000049.1, from coordinate 15,016 downwards.
ATCACCCCCACCTCAGTCTGCTTATACCCTTCTGGTAACTGAGGTTTATTAATTGATAATTTATAATTCCTCATTTACACCCACCCCTTTACCGTCAAATGCTCGATATCTTCCCGCAATTCAGCCACATCATAATGAACGCAAATGCCTCTATCCGCAATCAAGCGCTGAAAGCGAATCTGAGACATATTTAGCAATTCTGCTGCTTTTCCAAGGCTAACCTTGGACTGCTGAAAAAGCAGCAAAACAAGCTCAACCAAAAGCTCATCCTCTGACAAACCACTCGCTTTTACAATCTCATCAGAAATTACTAAACTCATCGGTTTACTCCCTATCTCTCTCATCATTGAATCAATAACCCGCATTAACGATTAATTAAAAATGCTTCATTTAACGCATCTTGAATCACCTCCTCGCTGACCCCACGACGCTTCAACCCCTCAATAAAACTCGCAACAGGCTGGTGACGACTTTTTCTTGGATAGAACAAACCTCCCAATCTTCAGGAATCACCCCTACCTCAGTCTGCTTAAACCCCAGGGGCACTTGGTTGTTATTCCCAGCTAATTCTTGACTGCTCATATTTTCCCTTAATTATCAATCGATAAGATTTAGTTATCAATACCAGCGTTTACCCGATTATTCAATAAGTATTTTTACTCAACTTGATGGATTTTCGGGTCGGATTTTGAGCCGACATATATAGAAAATGCCACTTTTTTATATATGTTTCCGAAACCTCTATAGATTTTAGCTATTTTTGAGATATATTCGCCAACAGGTCATATAAGTTAAAGTTAACATAATAATTTTCTCGCCCTATTTTATGTTTTGTTAGTAAACCGATGCGAACCAATTCCTCTAAATATTTGTTAGCTGTCATTCGACTAACATTTAACTCTTTCATTACAAAATCAATTTTGGTGTAAGGATGTCGAAATAGATTATTCAGTAAATCCTGGCTGTAGATTTTGGGTAGTTCGTCTCGTATCAAATGTTTCTGTGACTGCATCATACTTTGGATTGCTTCTATTAGCCCAATAGTTTGTAGTGAAGTTTGTTCCACCCCTTCTAAGATATACAGCAACCAAGATGACCAATCTTTTATTTCCCGAGTTTTTTGTAGTAAGTCATAATAGGTGGCTTTAGTCTGATTAATATAACGACTTAAATAAAGTACAGGGATTTTTAGTAAATCTTGTTTAACCAAGTACAAAACATTAATAATCCGCCCTGTTCTCCCATTGCCATCATAAAAAGGATGAATACTTTCAAATTGATGATGAATGATTGCCATTTTTGTCAAAGGATCCCAATCACAAAGGGTGTCATCATTAATAAATTTTTCTAAATTATCCATTAAAGATGTAATTTCTTCATAATGTTGTGGCGGGGTATAAACAACTTGCCCTGTAGCATCATTTTTTAGGCTTGTACCAGGCAGCTTGCGAAAACCAGCATTATTTCCTTCAATGGTAGCATGAATTTGCAATATTTGACTTTTAGTTAATAACCCTGATTTTTGAACAGCTTCAAACCCTTCTCGTAGCGCCGTCGCATAGTTGTGTACTTCTTTAGCAGCAACTGTAACAAACTGCTTAATCTCGCTATCACTACGATATAAAGCATCTTGTGTTGTAATAATATTCTCGATTGCCGAGCTATCCTTTGCTTCCTGTAACGACAAAGTATTAATTAAAATTTCTTGATTAGGAATAGTATTAGCTACCCCTTTCAGTTCAGCTAAAGCCCGATGAGCATTCGCTAATTTTTTGAGTACCACCTTATTCTCGATATCTCCAATATCTCCGGGTAATAGGGAGACAGAATAGCTCGCAGTCATAGATTTGAATTCCCCCAATTATTTATTATTAATTCCACTCTAACCCCATCCTCCTTAAATGCTCATCCACCCTACTCGACAACGCCTCAACCTCCTCCACCAACTGCGGCAACGGTTCCGCATAGCGTTCCTCTAAATCCTTCACCCGATTTGCCAACTGCTGCGTCATCCGCTCAATCTCTGCCGAAATTGTCGCCTCTAGGGTAGCTTCCCATTTATCCTCCACCACCAACACCTTAATCTCATCCTCAGTCAACTTCGGATACTTAGCAAACACCGCCTTATCCAGTGCCTCTTGCGCCTCCTTAACTGCCTTTTTCTTCTCCGCCTCCAAATCAAACAACTCCAAACATCGCTCAAGCACCGCTAACTGTTCCCCCTCAACGGATGACTCATCCTCATCAAAAATAGATAGCTGCTTAGTCGTTTCTCCGATTAATTTTTTGAGGTTCGTTTTCGTCACATTTCCCTTATCATTTTGGGCATCCGTCAAAGCCCCCTCCTCTCCGGTATGCTCCTCAATCAGTGCCTCCAACTCCTGAGTAATGGCATCACAATCTGCCTGCAACTCATCAAGATGCTGCTGCTTATCTGCAAAATATCGCGCCACAATCAGCCCGGGTGGGATTAAATCAGTCTTATATTTTTTCTTCCCAATGGTTAAATCTGCCGTTTCTTTCAGTTTCTCACCCTTTTTAACCACCAACTCCCGCAACCCTTTCCCCACTTTCCAGCCATCCTGCACCAGCAAATAGACATCATCCTGCATGGTTTCCGCCCAGTAGTCCATCAATAGCTGATAAATGTCATACTTATCCAGCAAGTCAGCTTGAGCAAACCGCGCCAGCAGGTCCTCCGCTAGGCTTTCAATCAGCACCTTGGGTTTATCTCCAATGGCAATCTCCTTGAGTCTCCCCTGGTGATGCTTACGCCAATCCTGATACAGGGCTAAAGTCTTCTGGGTAAAGGCTGTAAATTCTGGATGGTTGAGAATCGTCCCTTTGACTTGGCTGGCTTCTACTAAACCCTGACTATATCCTGGGCGCTGACTCGGGGCAAACAAGGCACTCCGCATCTGCGGGAAATACCTGCCAGTAATCCTCTAAGGCATCAATATCCGCGTTAGGGATGCCCCCATTCAGGTGGGCGCTCAAGTCGTGGATGTCTTCCGGTTCGCTAGAGTCAATATAACGGGGGATGTTGAGGTTGTAGTCGTTGGCGGCAATTTCATCCAGACTCACCATCCGACTGTACCGGGGGCATTCAATCTGATTGTTGAAGACATCCACAATTTTATGGATATCCTGACTCCGCAGGCGGTTCTTATTCCCATCTTTCATGAACCCCTTGCTGGCATCCACCATGAACAACCCCTGGCGCTGCTGGGCGCTGGCTTTGTCTATGACGATAATACAAGCGGGGATTCCTGTGCCGTAAAACAGGTTAGGCGGTAACCCGATGATGCCTTTGATATAACCCTGGGTGACCAAATTCTGCCGGATACGCGCCTCGGCATTCCCCCGAAACAACACCCCATGCGGCAAAATTACGGCAGCTTTGCCGGTACTTTTCAGGGATTTGAGAATGTGCAGCAAAAAGGCATAGTCCCCATTTTTTCCGGGGGGAACGCCATACTCAAACCGCTGAAATTCGTCGTTGGCAAGGTTGACGCCGTTACTCCAGGATTTATAGGAGAAGGGCGGGTTGGCAACGGCAAAGTCAAAGGTTTTTAGGCTGCCATCGGGGTTTTTCCAGTAGGGGGAGGAGAGGGTGTTGTCTTTGCGAATGTCGGCGGTGGGGTTGTTGTGCATGAACATATTCATGCGCGCTAAGGACCAGGTGGAGTTGTCCATCTCCTGCCCATAAATGGTTAATCCATTGGGGGCTTCATCGGCGACTTTCAAGAGGAGGGAACCGGATCCACAGGTGGGGTCATAGACGGTAGCATCCTGCCGGGTTTCTGGGGTGATGCCTACGACTTTGGCTAAAATCCGCGAGACTTCTGCGGGGGTGTAGAACTGGCCCTTACTTTTGCCGGAGTCGGTGGCAAAGTGGCGCATCAGGTATTCATAGGCATCGCCCAGTAAGTCGTCTCCTTCGGCGCGGTTGGCGCTTAAGTCCAATCCGTCAAAGATTCCGACTAATGTGGAGAGGCGATCTATCATTTCTTTGCCTTTGCCGAGTTTATCTTCGTCGTTGAAGTCGGCAATATCGATGGCTCCTTTTAAGTCATTTTCTTCGGCTAGTTTACTAATGACTTTGTTGATTTTATCCCCGATTTCTTTGTCTCCTTTGAGGGCGACTAATTCATCAAAGGATGCGCCTTCAGGAACGAAGATGATTCCATTGGGGTCTCCGGCATATTTGTCGGAGATGTATTTTAAAAAGAGTAAGGTGAGGACGTAATCTTTATACTGGGAGGCATCCATGCCGCCTCGCAGTTCATCACATCCGGCCCATAAGGAGCTATAAAGTTCGGTTTTTTTAATAGCCATTAGAGATAGTTGTTGTTTTAATTAAAGTGGGTTTTAGGGGAGGTTTAGGGAGTGATGAAAATAAAGCGCAATCCTTGAATAGGGCGAGTTTGGGTTGAGGGTTGAGTCTGGGGATCTGTAAGGCCCCTGAGTATTATCGCATCTGGACGGGGAAAAAAGTTGCAAGGGGCTATTTTGGGGGGCGGGGAGACTGGGATAAGATTGTCTCGCGGTTGGAGAAAGGGGTCCGGCGCTGGTTGGCTGTGTTAATCCTGGGGGTAAGAGGGTTGAAGGTAGGGGAGGTGAGGCGATCGGGTTTGGGGTTGAAGGGTGTGGTCCTCCACCGGATTTCTGTTTTTTCTTGATTCTTGATTCTTGATTCTTGATTCTTGATTTCTTGCAAACCTCCACCCCGCCAGGGTTTTCGCTTTATTCCATCCCCTTGAATTTATGCTCACGAGCCTCAAGAAAACTTGGAACAGGCTGCTGACGACTTTCCAGATGGTATAAAATCGCCTCAGACGGCAGAGGTAACTCAATGGGATGTTGTTGTTCTTCATATGATTAAATCTCTAATTCGCTACTACGATAATTTTTAATTCGGTTACTCGATTCAGTTGCTAATCATTCGTTAAATGCCGTTCCAGCCAGCTCCGGGCAGTACTTTTAAGGGAGCAATTAAAGTAATTGTATTTACCAGTCCGCTTCAATGCCTTTCGCCGATAATCTGGCTCTGTTTTTCCTGAGTTAAGCAATCATAAATCAATAACTGCTTTTTTAATTCATTGTTAATTTCCCTAAATTCTTAAGTTATAGGTGAAGCGACTACCTTAAATGGCCCTTATCCACCTATGAAACACGGTGGACACCTGGTCAAAAATTGGGATGGCGTTCAACCGTATTTCAGTCGTATCTTGAATGGGCTAAACGCTTTCTAAACTGCCTCAATCTTCATGGCCCCTCATTAAATTCGTTTCTCGCGTTCATCCCACTCAGACCGTAACTGATTGACCCACTCCTGAGCATCCTGCCCGTTTAACAAATTGGGAGCAATGCCACACAGTTCTTGCCAGCTTCGTTTAGGGTTGGGTTGGGTTAACGTCCACCGCTTCAGTTGTTCTGTGGTATGTCTAATCACCTCTAACTGTTCTTCGATTGTAAGCTGCTCAATTTCTTGCAACACCTGCTTTAGCAACGGACTCATAGCCCCAACCTCCTGAGATTTTCCCGAATCGTTGCTTCTAGTTTTGCACTTTCGACAAACTTCTGCTCCAACGAGACCGGGTAATGACCTCCGGCGCTGGTTGTTTTTGTTGACCGGGAAATAGGAGGGTTGAAGGTAAGGGAGGCGATCGCCCTAGGGGTTGAAAGAGGTGGTCCTCCCCTGGACTTCTGTTTCTTTCTTGATTCTTGATTCTTGATTCTTGATTCTTGAATTACTGGAAATATCCATCCCGCAACAGTTTTGGCGTTATTCCATCTCCTTCAATTTAAGCTCAAGACCCTCAAGAGCCTCCTGCAAGCCCTCAACGGAGTCAATTTCTGCCCAGTCAACTGGCATTGCTCTAAACAGTTCCAGCGCTGCCTGTACCCAGACTTCCTTGGGAATCTTCTGCCCATGTTTGCGTTTCCCCTGCTTGAGCAAGTCGTTGAGCCAGTCGTTAATCTCAATGGGCAGCCGCAGGTTCACGGCTTCCCTCTCGGCTTTTTTCAAGATATTGATTCTTGATTCTTGATTCTTGATTGTTGATTCTTGATTTCTTCACTCTCCTCTGCCTTGTCGGAGGTGGTTTTGCTGAAAATGCCTTGATTGAGGGGGTTGCCGCCCAAAACGGCTCGTTGCTTTTTCTTACTTACTGCCATTGGCAAACCTCTTCTATTAATGCTCGATATGCTTTGGCTCCTGCTCCTTGGGGGTCGTACTCAAATATGGACTGCCCATGAGAGGGGGCCTCCCGCAGCTTGACGGTTTCAGGGATGACGGTCTTAAACATCTGCTCACCAAAGTGGTCGCCTAAGCATTGAAAGACCTCTTTGCTGAGGTTGTTGCGCCCATCAAACCGGGTCGCTAAGACGCCTGCAATCCGAATCGGGTGATCCAGGTGTTCTCTGACCAAGGTCAAGGCCCGCTCAATTCCCTGGATGCCCAGCAACCCGAGGTAGCTCATATCTACTGGGATGAGTGCGCCCTCGGCAGCCATGAGCGCATTGATGGAGAAGACGCCAATATTGGGCGGGCAGTCGATGAGCACCCAGTCATACTGGTCCTGGACGGAAGCTAACACTTTCCGCAGGAGCAGTTCTCGACCGGGGCGGCCTGATATGGGGATTTCTTCTTCGGCCAGCAGGATGTTGGATGGCACTACGTCCACGCCTTCGGAGGTGGGGATGATGATTTGGGATAGGGGGACTTTATGTTGGAGGGCATCTTTTAACTGTTTGTCAAGCTGCCATATCGGGATACCCAGGGCGGCTCCTGAGTTGCCTTGGGGGTCGATGTCTACAAGCAGCACTTTGCGATCGCGGAACTGGACGAGTCCGGCAGCTAGGTTGTAGGCGGTGGTGGATTTGCCAACCCCCCCTTTCATGTTGAATACGGCGAGTTTCATTCTTCACGGTGGTGGTAAGGGATTCAGGGTGGGAATAGGGGCTGTAGATTCTTGATTCTTTAATGTAGATTATAGATTCTTTAATCAAGAAAAGTGTGGCGCGAGGGTCCCGGGAAATCTTCGCGGGCTGGTGTGTCAGTGGTCCTGGGGGTTTGGCTACTACCCGCAAGGGTAGGACGTTGGTCGCCCGGGGAGGGTGTGGTGTCAAATTTTGGCTTGATGCCTTTGAGCCTGTTCCCGAAAATTATCGCCGACCACACGCAAGTTGAGGAGGAAACAGGGAGGATATCTTCTAAAGATGGATCCGGGAAATGGGAGTCGGGCAAAAAGTAGGGAACAGGTTGATCCTTGTCAGCAAACCATTTTGAAACGAAGACTTTCCATAGATGGCAATTTGTACCCTTTTGTTGCGAATTACAAGAATCGATAAATTCAAGGAAATTTTTGATGTCGGTAATTCAATCGGAAGAAAAAAGTTTATCATATAATAGACTCAAATAAAGTGCTGGCTATGACAGAGCAAATTTACAATTGGAAAAGGTTTTGGTGTCTCCGCTCCGAGTCTATTAATCTGTGTGACGATGGATACCTGCATGACCCCGATGCAGAGTGGGGAAAATTATACAATCCACATTTAGTTACATTTGAAAAAATTTCCCATGTACCATGTCTAGCACTGTTGGGGGAACCCGGAATTGGGAAAACTATGGCAATAAAGGTACAGAAAGAAGAAATTAGCCGCGCCATTCAAGAACAAAAAAGCCAGGTTCTTTGGCTAGATTTGCGTTCCATAAGTAGTGAAGATAGGCTGATTAAGAAATTATTTGAAAGTTCCCAATTTATGGCAGGGTTGAACGGGACCAACCGAGTACATATATTTTTAGATAGCTTTGATGAATGTTTACTAAAACTAGATACTCTAGCTGCTATTCTGGTTGATGAATTTGAACAATATCGGACTCACATTAAGCAATTTTATCTTCGGATTACCTGTCGCACGGCTATTTGGCCTGCCCTTCTAAAAAAGGACTGCAAGACGTCTGGGACAGGGAGTCTGTGGGAGTCTATGAACTTACACCACTTCGTCGCATAGATGTAATAGAAAGATTAAAATCGGAACAGATTAATACTGAGGCTTTTTTAGAAGAAATTCAGCATAAAAATATTGTATCTTTAGCTATTAAACCTATTACATTAAATTTTTTAATTAACAGCTTTAATAAATATGGATCTCATTTTTGGAGTCAAAAACTTTATCAACTTTATTTAGAAGGCTGTAGCAGTCTGTGTGAAGAACCTAATGACAGTCGTCACGCTTCAAGTTGTAGAGGAAAGTTGGATGTTGAGCAACGTTTGATTGTTGCCGCTAGAATTGCTGTCGTTACGATTTTTGCTAATCGATTTGCTATCTGGACTGGGAAAAATCTAGGTAACGTCCCCGAAGAAGATGTACTTTGGGAGAAACTATGCTCAGGATATGAAACGGCTCATCACCGGGAATTTGAGATTACTACAGAAGTGATTGAAGAAGTTTTAGATACAAGTTTATTCTCATCCCGTGGTTTGAATAGAATGGGTTTTGCTCATCAAACTTATGCTGAATTTTTGGCTGCATGGTACTTGTTTAACCACCAGACTCCTTTAGATCAGGTAATGAGCCTGATTGCTGCGTTAGAAGATTCAGAAAGTCGATTAATCCCCCAACTGTATGAAACAGCAGCATGGTTAGCTAGTATGAGGGATGATGTACTTCAGAAAATGATTGAAACAGATCCGGACGTGCTGTTACAGAGTGACATACCTACTGATGCAAAAATTCGAGCAGCAATAGTTGAAAAGTTACTCAAACAGTATAATGACGGAAAGCTCCGCAATTTTCATGGGCAGGGTTATCAAAAATATAATAAATTAAAGCACCCTGGCATTGTAGAACAACTGCATCCCTATCTCCAAAATATTAGTCATTCTATCGAGGCCAGAAATACAGCAATCGATATTGTCAAAGGCTGCAATCTACACGAACTACAAGATGATTTAATAAATGTATGTCTTGATGGGTCCCAATCTTTAAAAATCAGAATTAATGCCACAACTGCTGTCTGCTTAGTGGGAGATTCAAATACCCGAGCCAAATTAAAGCCTTTGGCTGTCGGTAATTTGACGGAAGACGATAGTGATAGGCTCAAGGGATGGGCATTAAAAGCAGTCTGATCCAGAACACCTGACAGCACAAGAACTATTTAACGCTTTAACTCCTCCTAAAAAGACAAACTTATTTGGAGGATATCAATCCTTTATAAAATATAAATTGATTCCCAATCTGCAACCAAAAGATCTAGTCGTTGCTCTAGATTGGCTAGAAAAGCAAGGAACCAGGTATTTTTTGCATCCCTTTGAATCTTTAGCCGACGACCTAGTGCTGAAATCCTGGGAACATTTACTTTTTCCTGGAGTATTGCAATCTTTTGCTAAGGCTGCATTAATCCAGTGGAAAAGCTCTCAAGAAATTATTACAAATGATTCAGATGCTTTGAGGGAATTTAATGAATCGCTTATGCGAGAAAATGAAAAGCGGCTTCTTCTTATTGAGAAGATTCTGGAAATCCTCGTGGATTTGGGTAGTACAAATAGTATTTCATGGGGGTATATTGCTAATGAAATAATCCAAGTTCAAGATATAACCTGGATGATAGAAAAAATAAACAAAGCAACTACTGAAGAAATTAAAATCATTGTCAAAATGATTAAACGAATTTTTAATGGGAATAAGATAGATGATATAGATACTCTTCTGGTGGCTAGTCAAAGCAATGTTTTTGTAAAAAATGAGTTTGCAGATTATTTTGAACCCGTTGCCCTAAACTCTGAGCGAGCAGATAGAATGAGAACTCATGAAAAAGAAATGCAAGAAGGGGAGAGTCGGCCAAAACAACTCGGTTTACTTAATCCACCACCCAGAGAACGAGTCATCCAGTGTTTAGATCAGTTGGAGTCAGGGAACCTAGAATCTTGGTGGCAACTGAATCGACAAATGACCCTAAAGCCTAATAGCCAATGTTATGGAACCGAACTCGAATCAGATCTAACCACACTTCCGGGATGGGAAGAAGCTGATGCACCAACTCGTCAAAGAATTATTAACGGTGCGAAACAGTACGTCCAAGAATACCAGCCAGTAGTTTATGATTGGGCAGGAACAGGCACTTATGAGGGCTGGGCATTAGCAGGATGTAGAGCTTTCCAGTTAATTTTGAAGGAAGATCTAGAATTTTTACAGAATTTCTCATCTGAGGTATGGCAGAGGTGGGCCCCTGTCATCGCTAGTTTCCCTCATAGCAATCCACAACAGGAGTCGTATAAGGATTTAGTCAAGCAAGCGTATCAAAATGCTTCCTTTGAAATCTTAGGTACCGTGACATTGCTCATTGAGCGCCAGAATCAAAAGTATGGAGATATTTTCGATTTGTACCTGTTTGACTGGTGTTGGGATGACAACTTTCAAACTCATATTTTAGAAAAGGTTAAAAAGTCAACACTTAAGCCCGACTGTATGGGAAAGCTCCTCAAAAAACTTCTAGAACATCAATCAAGTGAAGCAATAATATTTCTTCAGGATCTGGTTTCTCCACCTCTACCGTCAGAAGAAAATGCACGTCAAAAAGCGGTGATGGCAGCACGAGTATTAATAGAATCTATAGGAAGGGATAGCTGGACAATAGTTTGGTCAACTATTCAGCAAGATACAGATTTTGGACGAAAAGTTTTTGAAGCGGTTGCCTATCCTAGACCAAACAGTGTCGCGTGGAATTTAACTGAAACCCAGCTAGCAGATTTATATATCTGGCTAGTACAGCAGTACCCGCATCAGGAGGATCCTGATGACAGCAGTCAAGGCATTGATTATTTTTTAGGCGTTAGAGACTGTGTTGCTACTCTGAGAGATAATATTCTGAGTCAACTTGTAGAAACTGGAACGCCTCAAGCGTGCTTGGAAATTCAACGCATTGCCAAACAATTTCCTAAATTAGCTTGGCTTACAACAACATTCCTCAACGCTCAGAACGTTATGCGGCGCAAAACTTGGCAGCCGCTCAAACCCGAGCAGATTCTTCAGATGGTAAATAAAGTGCTAAAATATAATAGCTTATCTATTTCAACGGGAGTCATGATTGTGGAAAAAGCAAACCAACCAAATTTTAATTTTAATGCTCCTGTAGGGGGAGTGAATTCAAACAGTATTGTGACTAGAGACCAGATTGGTATTCAGCAAAGTTATGCTCCCGAGCATAACTTTGAGGTGCTCATGACGGATTTTGAACTGTTTGTAAATGACTTACAAAAGAAACATCCAAGAGTGACCAAGGAGGAAGAGGCGGTTCAAATTCTTCAAGAGGAAGTTCAAAAACTTAAACACACCCAGCCTTTACTTTGGGGAGAGCTTTTTAACGGAAAACGTTGGCGCAATGGAGGAAAAAAAGCTTTTTTTAAAGTATGTGAGCATCATGCCGAAGGAAACGTCTGGTGGAAAGGCGCAGGCGCGTTTATTGAAGGCTTGACGGATCCACCAGAATAAGTAAAAGCCTACCTAGTCTTTACTAAAATACAGAGATTGAATGCCGAGGGAGCGCATTACGCCTTTCACAGAGCTCTCCTTGGTCTTAATGACCCTAGCAGGCGGGTGGCCGCTGTGGATCTCCATATCACGCACCTTTGCACTTCTGTGGACGTGGTATTAATGGAAACTGCGGCATAACTTAAGCAGTTTCCAACAACTAAACAAAAAAAGCACTGGAATTTACCCAGTGCTTTTAGTTTTTGTCCGAGGCTAAACTGCAAACATTCTCATCAAAATAACCGCATGGACGAGCAACTCAGCCTATTCGATCTTCGCCGAGGAACCCACCCAGAAGCAGCAGAAACTAGGGATGAACCGGAACCCGTTCATCTAGAGGATGAATTTCCCGAGCTTGATTCCTAAGAAATGATGCAGCATCACTGTTGCTACCGGCAGAAGCTCTCTATGGGGATAGGTCTTTTTTGATTTCCGACCCCAACCCAATTTAGGCCAAAATTAGGATGGGGCGCAATCCAATTCCTAGTGCGCTGCTGGCAAAAAACGGGTCAATTTAGGATGCATTCTGACTAAGCCCATTCCTTCGGGCTGAGGGTCTGGGTTGCGATTGCCATAAAAAAACCCCTCACTGAGAGGGGTTAACATCATTTGATTTTCTCCAGCAATGCGCGGTCCCGGTTTCGCCATCCCCTCAAAAACACCCTTTGGTCCGGCGCTTCCCTGACCCGAAAATCCCGAAATTCTAACCGCCACTGAGCGATCGCCCCCGCTGCTGCCCTCTCATCCCTGGGGAGTGCCGGATACCGATGACCGTCGCGCCGTCGCCCCTGTGCTGAGAACATTTGCCAACCCCCAACGCCAAAGTTCACAGCCGTATCAAAACAGACGAGTTGCATCTGAGCCGTTTGCCATTCGCCACACCTGGCCGGATTCCAGTATTCAGCCTCATAAATCCTACGGACAGTCGATTCGGGCATTTTGCAGGGGTCGGAGTAGCCGTGCCGTTGAGCCACCGAACGGATGATGCCCTTGTAGGTGCGCCCTCCCCTATCTGCTGGATGGTCCGAGCATCCGCCCTCTTTTCCCAGGGTCCACTCGTAGGCTGAATTGAAACCTGGTGATAGAGTTGAGGACCCGAACAGTTGACCCTTTCTGAGAAACTCAATGTAGGCCATTATCAAGGGTTTTGTATAACTCCGGTCGGTGATTCGCTCTCCCCTCACCGGGATGCCGTCACTGCCCTTGGTCCAGCGGTGAATCTGATTATGGATATGGTCGCCGCTACTTCTGCCCGTGGTTCCCTGGGTTCCAATGGATTCACCTTTGGCAATGCGATCGCCTGGTTTCTTCGTTTGACTGCCTTCAATCAGATGACCGAATAGCCAATAATCCGCGCTATCGCAAGCGACTCCGACAATCTGACCCGCCCCTGACCCGGTTGCTAATCCGCCATTCACTCCCTGGAAATATACATCCCCGATTGTGCCATCGCAGGGGGAAGGGATTGGGACTGAGGTTGACCCATCGCGTTCGAGGACGTAATCCCAGGACCCCGAAGGAGAATCATCGTAAAAATGAGGGCCAATATGCACCGTGATTGGCTCGAAACCGTGACTACTATCTCCGGTTTTGGAAGCATCCGGCAAGATATTTTGGAAAATTGCCAGACCAAAACCGCTAGGGTAGCCAGTCCGACCAATCCATCGGCAAGAGCACCCCCAACTCCCTCCCGAATTCCCTTGGAAATACCATTGGCGAGGGCTGATTCTAGGTTGGTATTAGCCATCAGATTTGACCCTCATCCCGTTTCAGGCATTCTGGGGGAAGGCTGGCCCCAACTTCGTTGAGCGTAAAAATCAGCACTTCACTATATGAATATGGGCAACCCTCCGATTGAGGCGAGGTTGGAGAAGAACCCGAAGTAATCGGCGAGGGTGGTTTGAGTTTCGCCAGGTCGATTCCCCATCGGGAAAACAGCCCAAAGTATTGGGCAATCGCGGCTAATCCAATCAATGCTAAAATATGGGTAATTTTCATTTCCTTTCTCTTTTATTCACGAACAAATAACCCCCAAAGAATCAATCAATGGGGGTCGTTTTTATTAGTTATCTACAGAAAATTTGTCCGGTGCGGGTATCAATCCATTGCTGCTCAGGTGGGCAGTTTTCATTGGGCTGAATCACCTGGTTATGGGGCGATAAATTCCGCTGCTGTTGTTGCGGTGGTTGGGGGTTGGGGCGCAAAAAGGGGATATACCTGCGTGGGTCCGTCAGCCAGAAGTCCTCACCCGGTAAGCGAATCTGAGTATCGGGGTCATCAAACCGTCGTCCGAGGTTTTCGGTGTCATAGTTCTCAAAACCCTTGCCAATCATGTTCGCAGTCCCCGCACTAAAAAACTGCACCACACTATCCGGGGAGGCATTGCGAGAAGGATTGATTCGTTGAGTAAACATCCCCCGCCCGATTGGGGCAATGAGCGGACTCCAAAGAACCCAAATTGCACCCGCGCCAATGATGGCCGTGCCTACATTTTTCATCATGATTTTTGCTCCTGTTTATGCTTGTTAATCAAAGAATTCCAAACGGGTCTAACAAAGCGCTTGTAACGCTCGTCGGTGCTCATGTTGGTGATGCCAAATAGTGGTAAAACTTCGCCTTTTAATGGTGATTTAATCTCGCCGGTGGCATAGCGCAGGGCAAGGTCTTCTACCCTCTTTCGGGTCTCCCCCATCCAAGTTTCACGCCACCAAACCTCGTCCGGGTCAGTGGCGCAAACCCTTACCCTGTGGGCTTTAATATCAATTTCAGGGATGATGCGGATTTCAGGGAGACTTGCGCCAAACTGCACCACACAGGCCCGCTTTTTCTGTTTGAGTAAAGGCTCAATTTCCCCTCGCAAATCTTGGGCCGTTCCGGGGATGCGGTTGATGATGTCGGGGTCAAGGGTGGAAGTACCCAAAACGAGTTTATTGACCTGTTGCTGTTGAGCTTTAGTTAGGGCGACAGAACCCACGGCAAGCATCTGGGAGATGAGGAGGAGCTTGACCCGATAACCGCGCCCCATTGTCAGGATGTCGGCTATCTTCTCCTTAATCTCCTCATCCACCTCGTGCTGTTTGGCGGTGTTCATCAAGGCTGGAAGTTCATCAATCACGCACAAAAGAGGGGTGAAGTTGAGGGTTTGTTTTCCCCCATCCGAGGCAACCTTAATCGCTTGCTGACGGCGCTTTTCCAACTCATCCCAGACCGCATTAATCCCCGCATGGATGCGGTCAAAGTGGGCTTCCACTATCTGGCCCAAAGGTAGACTCATCCAGGTATTTACTCTGCCCGAGTCGTCGGGTTTGCCATAGTTGATGTCAAATATCCGAAGCTGTCCAGTCCCTCGGTGAACTTGATGAATCCCACAATAATCTCGTTCACCACCGTGGTTTTCCCCGACCCAGGCAACCCCACGACGAAGTTGCACTGCCAGGATTGACCGCCCAATCCTTTTTTGAATCCAGCCCACTCCACA
>CAWGFK010000048.1:0-26569 GCA_963821735.1 uncultured cyanobacterium | reverse complement strand
GAGTCAATCCGGCAGTTGAGACCCCAAGACT
This sequence comes from uncultured cyanobacterium, assembly GCA_963821735.1. Lineage (GTDB taxonomy): Bacteria > Cyanobacteriota > Cyanobacteriia > Cyanobacteriales > Laspinemataceae > Laspinema. The sequence goes on along the minus strand of CAWGFK010000048.1, from coordinate 26,538 downwards.
GCCCACCAAAAACCATCGGGTCCCAACTGGAAAGAAGAAGCGGCACGGTTGCACCCGCTGCACCCGCGTGGCTGATGGACAGCCTAATTTTGTCATTTCCAAACCCTGTCACTTCCAAACCCTATCACTTCCAAACCCTGTCACTTCCAAACTCTGTAAGTCTGTAAGTCTGTAAGTCTGTAAGTCTGTAAGTCTGTAAGTCTGTAACTCTGTAAGTCTGTAAGTCTGTAAGTTACAGAGTTAGAGGTTTTATTGATTCAGGATAAGCATTTCCGAGTTATTGGTCAGGTGGCAGATCCAGCGACTCTCTGAGTTCATCCTCAGTTTTCCCCTCCAATTTATCCGACTGACTCAAGAGCAAATCAATAGCCACCCGGATTAGGGTGTTCTCAGTGATGCGATCCCCCCTCCGGTGCTTTTGCGCTGGCGGTTCAGTTTTTTGGAAAGTTGGCTGAGTTCGTCAAACTGCTCCTGTTTCAACCGGGTCTCTTTCCGAACAAGGGTCAGATAATGCGGTCTGGTCTCGGTTTAGATTTGGGTTCCAATTTGGACTTTTTAGGTTTCGGTTCCACTGCTGCTGGTGTCGGTTCGGGTGTCGGTTTTTTCTGCGGTTGGTGTCGGTTTTTTGTCGGGTGTCGGTTCGGCTGTCGGTTTTGATTCTGCCGTTGTGTCGGTTCGGTTAATTCCTGGTTCACTACATCAGAGAGTTTGCGTCGTTTGGTCATCTCGACCCCACTCGCGTAGGAGTTCGTCGGCTACTTTCTGGTAATCGCTGGCGGCTTCTTTGGCATTGCGGCCCTTAGCTTCTGTGATGGGAATTCCTTCTATAGGCGATCGCTCGTGCGCTTTGTACCCGCGAACAAATCCGTTGAAAACTGGGACGCCCCCATTCATCAGCGATTGTTGGGCATCTAAGGCATCCCCCAGACTCCGAGGGTCCACTTGAGTGATGATAAACACGGTAGTTGATTTTTGCCGGGGCGATCGCCACCTTGACCGTCTCAATCAACGCCACCAAATCCATTGAAGCGGGTTTAGTTGGCAAGATGAGATAGTCGCAAACTGTCAGGAACACCTGGCGGCCAACGAGTCCGAGTGCAGTGCTGGTGGAGTATCCACGATGATGATGTCGTAGTCTTGGGCGTTCCGGAGTTTCTTGAGCAGTTTCGGATTGGCTTCCGTCGCCAACTCAAACGGCATCTCTCCCTGGTTGCACCACCAGGAGGCGGACTGTTGGATATCGGTATCGACGAGTAGGATTTTGTGCTTTTTGGTGAGGATAGCGGCCAGGTTGACCGAAGTCGTGGTTTTGCCTTGCTGTTTGCGATTGCGAGTATTTTCATTGGGGTACTCTGTAAGTCTGTAAGTCTGTAAGTCTGTAAGTCTGTAAGTCTGTAAGTCTGTAAGTCTGGTACTTTAATAAAATATCAACAATGTTATACGGTTGGTTCAGGTTATATTGAAACGATGACTCCATCCACCTTGCAGATTCCTGACCTCATCCGGACATTGCGGAAGCGGCTGAACCTCTCCCAGGAGAAGTTTGCCGCTCGGTTGAAAGTGTCGTTCCAAACCGTCAACCGTTGGGAGCGTGGTCATGCCAAGCCCTCACCGATGGCGATGACCTTGATTGAGTTGCAGTTGCGGCAGATGGGAGAGCGAGGGGCTGACTTGTTGGAGGCTTATTTTAAAGAGTAGGTGCTTTCTTTGAGTGTGATCGCCTAGATTTAGTTTAAAAAAAAATCGATATTGTCCAGTTCCTATAGAGTTCCATCCCTGAATGCCTAAGTCCAAGAAAACCCAATCCACCTCCACGCAAAACGGGAACGGAGCCAATCTCGGTTTTGAACAAACGCTGTGGGCTGCTGCCGATAAGATGCGCGGCCACATGGATTCGGCTGAATACAAGCACGTCACCTTGGGGCTAATTTTCCTCAAGTACATCTCTGATGCCTTCCAAGAACGCTACGATGACCTGGCCGCAAGGCAAGAAACAGACTACACCGACCCCGAAGACCGCGACGAATACGTTGGGGAAAATATGTTCTGGGTGCCGCAGGAGGCGCGATGGTCAACAATTCAGGCCAGCGCCAAGCAACCGGATATCGGCAAGCGCATTGATGAAGCGATGCTGGCGATCGAGAAAGAAAACCCTCGACTCAAGGGGGTGTTACCGAGTAACTACAACCGCCCCGACCTGGATAAGCAACGCCTGGGGGAACTCATCGACCTGATTAGTACCATCGGATTGGGCGACGCTGAGAACCGCTCCAAGGATATTTTGGGGCGAGTTTACGAATATTTTTTGGGACAATTTGCCGAGAAGGAAGGTAAGGGAGGCGGGGAATTTTACACGCCGCAATCAGTGGTCAAGCTGTTGGTCGAGATGATTCAGCCGTACAAGGGACGAATCTATGACCCCTGCTGTGGTTCAGGTGGGATGTTTGTGCAGTCCGAGAAATTCGTGGAAGCGCACGGCGGACGCAAAGGTGATATTGCCATTTACGGACAAGAATCAAACCCGACGACACGGCGGCTGTGCTTGATGAATCTAGCCATTCGCGGGATAGATGGCAATATTGGCGACAGGCAAGCGGATAGTTTCACCAACGATTTGCACAAAGACTTGAAGGCAGATTACATCCTGGCAAATCCTCCATTTAACATCAAAGATTGGTGGAATGAGAAGCTGGCAGAAGACGTGCGCTGGCAGTACGGGACACCCTCCGAAAGCAACGCTAACTATGCTTGGATTCAGCACATCATTCACCATCTCGCACCCAATGGGATTGCTGGGTTCGTGTTGGCGAATGGATCAATGAGTTCCAACCAGTCCAGTGAAGGGGAGATTCGCAAAGCCTTAATTGCTTCCGATTTGGTGGACTGCATGATTGCTTTACCGGGACAGTTGTTTTACACCACCCAGATTCCTGCTTGTTTGTGGTTTGTGGCGCGGGATAAGTCGGGGAAACCCACTGCCGGTCATAAATCCTGTCGCAACCGCAAGGGGGAGACCTTATTTATTGATGCTCGGAAGTTGGGGGCGTTGATGGACCGGACCCACCGGGATTTGACCGATGAGGAACTCGCCCGGATTGCTGGAACCTATCAGGCATGGCGTGGGGAACCGGAGGCAGATGATTATGAAGACGTGCCGGGATTTTGCAAAAGTGCCACTCTGGAGGAAATTAGCTCTCATGGGTATGTGCTGACCCCAGGGCGCTATGTGGGCGCGGAGGAACTGGAAGAGGATGATGAGCCGTTTGAGGAGAAGATGGAACGGTTGACCAAAACGTTGTACGCACAGTTTGAGGAAAGTGCCAAACTAGAAGCAGCGATTCGGGAAAATTTGAGGAGGTTGGGGCTATGAGTCCTTTGCTAGAGCAGGTGTTGCAGGAAATTGAGCAGCTTACAATCGAAGAACAGTTGGAGGTGATTAGCCATGCCACAGAACAAGTGAAGCGGCGGACGTTAACCCAACACAACCCTAAACGAAGCTGGCAAGAACTGCGTGGCATTGCTCCCAATTTGTTAAATGGGCAGGATGCTCAGGAGTGGGTCAATCAGTTACGGAGGGAGTGGGATGAACGGGAGAAACGAATTTTTGAGGGGCCATGAAGATTGAGGAAGCGTTTCAATCGGTCAATCGGCTGTTTCTGGATTCTGCTCCAGTTATCTATTACGTCGATATGAATCCCGGTTACTCCGCCATTATGGACGGAATATTTGATTGGATTAGAGCGGCTCAGATTCGTGTGGTTACTTCTCCCGTGACACTGGCTGAATGCTTAATTTTACCGCTCCGAGACAGTAATTTATCTCAGCAGCAATTGTTTGTTGACATTATCACGGGTCAAGACACGGCTGATTTTGTCAATATTACGTCAGAGATTGCTAGAACGGCTGCTGATATTCGAGCAAGATATCGTCTGCAATTACCAGATGCTTTTCAGATTGCAACGGCATTAGATGCTGGCTGTCAGGCATTTCTGACGAATGATGCTCAACTAAAGCGCATAGCCGAGTTAAAGATTTTGTTAGTAAGTGAGTTAGAGGCGTGAGAAAATGCAGGGGTTGACGAAGAAGTTAGACGAGCATTTTAAGGAGTGGAGGCGATTAGAGAAGGTAATTCGAGAGAATTTGCGGAGGTTGGGGTATGGTTTTTAGAATTTGGAAAACTGTACCTATTGGTGAGCTGTGTGAAGGAATTTATGACGGTCCTCATGCAGGGTAAGCGCATCTAATTTGGTATCAAATGTAACAGACGGCAAAAAGAGAGTGCAGTATTATAGCGGCCCAGTTTGTCTGAGAGCTTCTATAATAACTCTCAAGCTCAGTAGAAAATAGGAAGGAATACTCTATGACTAAAGGATTTTCACCCGTTGTCGCGAGCGCTAAATTAAAAACAATAAAACCCCAGCCTCAACCTATTTCTATGCCAGAGCTAGAAGGGGGTTTGTTGAATTATTTTGATGATGTACCTGATCCAAGAGTTGACCGCACTAAACACCACTTACTTAAAGATATTCTAGTGATTGCTTTGTTAGCAATAATAGCTGGAGGTAACGGATGGGAAGATATGGAAAATTATGGAATAAGTAAACAGCACTGGCTCAAACAATTTTTAGAATTACCCAATGGCATTCCTCATCATGATACATTTCGTAGAGTTTTTGAAAAACTAGACCCCAAGATTTTAGAACAGAAGTTAACTCAATGGGTCCAAAAATTACTCGGTTCAGTTGTTGAACAAGTTATCCCGATTGACGGAAAAAGTCTTCGGGGGTCTTATGACCGAAATCAGGGCAAAAAAAATTTACATTTAGTGACAGCGTGGGCCTCGGAAAATCGTTTAGTCCTAGGCCAAGTAAAGGTTGACAGCCATTCCAATGAAATTACAGCCATTCCAGCCTTATTAGAATTAATCGACGTAACCGGCGCAATTATTACAATGGATGCAATGGGGACTCAAACGGAGATTATTAAACAGATTGTTCATAAAAAAGCTAATTATGTAGTTTGCTTAAAAAGTAATCACCCGACTCTTTACAATCAAGTTAAATCTTGGTTTGAAATTCAATCAAGTCGCCAATTTACTGGGGTTAAGATGACGGATTACCGTCAAGTAGAAAAAGGGCATAACCGGATTGAGAAGAGAAGAGTTTGGGCGATTCCCGTTTCAGAATTTGGAGGTCTTTATAATCAAGATAAATGGGCGGGACTTCAAACGGTTGTTATAGTCGAACGGTTTCGGCAACAGTGGAATGGAACCTCTCATGAAGTCCAGATTTATCTAAGTTCTTTAAGCGTAGATGCCCAAAAACATGGTTCTATTATTCGGGAACATTGGAGCATTGAAAATAAAGAACATTGGGTTTTAGATGTGACTTTTGAAGAAGATAAATCTCGGATCCGAGCGTTTAATAGCCCTCGAAATTTGGCGGTACTCAGACGGATGGCCCTTAATGCCCTCAATCAAGAAACCACCCTATCGCGTAGCTTGAGACAAAAAAGGAACCGGGCAGCCATGAGCGAGGAGTACATGATGCTTATTCTCAAATCCTTGTGTCAAGCCTGATTGAGATGCTCTTACCCTGGGTCCTCATGCAACTCCTCAAAAAACTTCTAGTGGTCCTATTTTTCTAGGAATTTCCAATTTATCAAACGGACGTCTTGATTTGTCTACTACAAATCATTTATCTGAAACAGATTTTAAGAAATGGACTAGACGAGTTACACCTCAAGTCAATGATGTTGTCTTCTCTTATGAAACACGATTAGGTGAAGCATCTTTAATTCCTCCAGGACTTAAGTGCTGTCTAGGACGACGTATGGCTCTAATGCGTCCTGATTTAAAGAAAGTAGATCCTAAATTTTTGCTTTATGCCTATTTAGGCCCAGATTTTCAAGATACAATCCGTACTCATACAGTACATGGAAGTACCGTAGATCGCATTTTGCTTACAGAATTTCCTTCTTATCCAATTACGATTCCGCCACTAGACGAGCAAAAAGCGATCGCCCACATCCTCGGCACCCTCGACGACAAAATCGAACTGAACCAGCAGATGAACCGGACGCTGGAGGGTATCGCCCGTGCCATCTTCAAATCCTGGTTTATCGACTTCGACCCCGTTCGCGCCAAGATGGATCAACGACAACCCGCAGGCATGGATGCAGAAACGGCGGCTCTGTTTCCAGATGAGTTTGAGGATTCGCCCCTGGGTCAGATTCCAAAGGGGTGGGAGGTTTTACCGTTTGAAAAGTTATTCTTTATACCCCTAAGAAATGGACTGACAAAACCTAAAAGAGTTCGGGGTTCTGGAACTTATATGGTGAATATGGGTGAGCTATTTGCAAACCGCCGTATTGGAAATATTGTGATGGATAGAGTTCCTCTAACTGAATCCGAACATGAAAAAAGTATGCTTCAGGAAGGAGATTTACTGTTTGCTCGTCAATCTTTGGTTTGGTCTGGGGCAGGCCAATGCTCGATTGTCACTAAATCTGAAGAAGAACGAACTTTTGAAAGCCATCTTATTCGATGTCGGATTGATACTAATAAAGCAGACCCTTGGTTTTATTTTTATTATTTTTGGTCGCCAGATGGACGAGGGAGAGTAGAATCATTGATTGAGCAAGTGGCCGCTGCGGGAATCAGAGGATCGGATTTAGCAAAGTTACAAATTTTAGTGCCTTCTCCAAGCCTACAGCGACAATTTAAAAAGCTTATCCTCTCTCTTGAAAGGAGGATTGCTGCTAATCAAAACGAATTACAAACACTCACCATTATCCGTGACACCCTCCTCCCCAAACTCCTATCCGGCGAAATCCGCGTCAAAGATGCCGAAAAAGTTCTTGAGGAGGTGGCGTGAAACTGCCAAATCCAGACCAAGCACTGATTCCGTTTGAAAAATTAGAGGGCTATTCACTTAATCCCAATCACTCGGAAGGTCGGCACAAAGCCATTGTGTTTCAATCTGCCCTAGGCATTGGGTTAGAAGAAGCTGAGGAACTACGAGTGGCTCTGCGCCAAGCTCTCAAAGCTGAAGACGCTGTCCCAACTAAACACAATATTTACGGGCAGAAATATCAGCTCGACTTTGAAATGACCCGGGAAAGTAGAAGTGCCATCATTAGAAGTATCTGGATTGTTAGGCAGAATGAAGACTTCCCACGGCTCATTACCTGTTACATTCCCTAGTCACGAGGAGAACACCCGATGAAACTTTTAGATGTAGTTGCCCTAACGGAAAATTTACCGGACTTCAATCTTTATAAAGGTCAAGTCGGTACGATTATTGAAGTTTACGAACCCGATGTATTTGAGGTCGAATTTGTAGACCTTCAGGGGAAAACCTACGCTTTAGAGACTTTAAGGGTCAATCAACTGATGCAACTTCACTATCAGCCGCTTCCGCAAACGGCTTGAAGTATCAAAAGGCTGGTGATTGAATGGGCAGCCCTCTATAAATCTGAACTGATGGATAACTGGGAACTGGCCCGACAAAATGCAGAACTTAATAAAATTGAACCCTTAGACTAACCATGTTAAAAGATATTATTGAAGCCCAACCGTTAGAAGGATATCAAGTTTATCTAAAATTTGAAGATGAGGTTCAGGGGATAATCAACCTGACAGAAATCATTGAATTTACCGGCATATTTGCACCCCTGATCGATCCAGATTACTTTGCTACAGTCACCGTTAATCCAGGCTTGGGGACTATCTGTTGGGATAATGGTGCAGATATCGATCCGGTGGTTTTGTATGCGAAGGTTTCTCAGGTCAACCTAGAGGACTATTTTAGGTCAAAAAATCAGCGATTCCCGGGCAAAATGAGTGAGAGCTTTTCCGAAAATATCCAAGTTTAGGAGGTTGTAACTAAGGGAAATAACTTTAAAATTTCTAGCCATTTAAAAGCAGCAGGTTAAAAACCTCAATTAAAAACAGAAGTTGCAAACCGGAGATATTTAATGAGCAATTTCACCGAATCAGAAGTTGAAGAAGCAGCCCTCTGCTACTTTGAAGAACTCGGTTACACTATCCTACATGGCCCGGAAATTGCCCCTGGGGAACCCAACGCCGAACGAGAAACCGTCGGCGAAGTCATCCTCACCAGTCGCCTCCGTCGTGCCATTGCCCAAATCAACCCTCAATTACCCGATGACGCCGTAGATGAAGTAATCCGCCAAGTGTTGCGCGCAGACACCCAAAATCTAATCGAAAACAACCGGCGCTTTCATGAGTTTATCATCGAAGGAGTTCCCGTCGCCTACAAACGAGACGAGCGCACAGTAGATGACCAAGCCCGGTTAATTGACTGGAACAATCTCGAAAATAACGACTGGTTAGCTGTCAATCAATTTACCGTCATCGAACGGCAAAACCGCCGCCCCGATGTGGTAGTGTTCATCAACGGACTCCCCTTGGCCGTCCTCGAACTCAAAAATGCCGCAGACGAAAACGCTGACATTGAAAAAGCCTTTAACCAGCTTCAGACTTACAAAAAAGATATCCCCAGCCTCTTCACTTATAACGAAGCCTTAGTCATCTCGGATGGCACAACCGCCCGAATTGGGTCTTTGACAGCGGACCGGGACCGCTTCATGCCCTGGCGCACCATCGATGGAGAGGACATAGCACCCAAAGGCATCCCCGAACTGGAAGTCACCATCCGAGGGGTGTTTGAGAAATCTCGGTTTCTGGATTTAATTCGTTACTTTATCGTCTTCGAGACAGACGGCGAAACCCTCATCAAAAAGATGGCCGCCTACCACCAATATCATGCCGTCAATAAAGCCGTCGCCGAAACCGTCCAGGCTACCTCTCCCGAAGGCGATCACAAAGTTGGGGTGGTCTGGCATACCCAAGGTTCAGGGAAAAGCCTTTCAATGGCGTTCTATGCCGGAAAAGTCGTCCAGCATCCCGCAATGGCAAACCCGACCCTGGTTGTCCTGACCGATCGCAACGACCTAGACGACCAACTGTTCGGCACTTTCTCCAAATGCAGCAAACTACTCCGACAAACCCCCACCCAAGCGGAAGACCGCCAGGACCTTAAATCTAAACTCCAAGTCGCTTCCGGCGGGGTCATCTTCACCACCATCCAGAAATTCACCCCAGACACCCCAGGGGGAGAATACGAACAACTCAGCGATCGGCAGAATATCATCTTCATTGCTGACGAAGCCCACCGCTCCCAGTATGGCCTCAGCGCCCGATTCGTCACAACCACCGATAAAGAAACCGGCGAACAAGGAGCCTATACCGCCTACGGTTTCGCGAAATACCTGCGAGATGGCTTGCCTAACGCTTCATTCATCGGGTTTACGGGGCATCTCCCATCGAAGCCACCGACAAAAACACCAAGCAGATTTTCGGCGACTATATCGACATCTACGACATTCACCGCGCCGTTGAAGACCAGGCCACGGTCAAACTTTACTACGAAGCCCGACTCGCCAAAATCAACCTGGATGAGAGCGAAAGACCGAGGATTGACCCTGACTTTGAAGAACTGACCGAAAGCGAGGAGCAATCGACTAAACAGCAACTCAAGCGCAAATGGGCGCAGTTGGAGGCAATGGTGGGGGCGGAAAAACGACTCGCCCAAGTCGCGGGGGATATTATCCAGCATTTCGAGAACCGCCTGGTGGCAATGGAGGGCAAAGGGTTGATTGTCTGCATGAGTCGCCGCATCTGTGTGGAACTCTACAGTCACCTCGTTGCACTGCGTCCGGATTGGCATGATGAGGACGATAACAAGGGCGCGATTAAGGTGATTATGACGGGCGGCGCTGCGGACCCGGCGAGTTTCCAGCCTCACATTCGCTCGAAGAAAGCCCGAGATGCGATCGCCAAACGGTTACGCAATCCAAACGACCCCCTCAAACTTGTCATCGTCCGGGATATGTGGCTGACGGGCTTTGATGCGCCTTGCCTGCACACAATGTATATCGATAAACCGATGCGCGGTCACAATCTCATGCAGGCGATCGCCCGGGTGAATCGGGTGTTTGGTTCTAAGCCTGGGGGACTGGTAGTGGATTATCTAGGAATTGCCGAGGACCTCAAAAATGCGCTCAAGGATTACACCGAAGGCGATCGGACAGAAACTGGCATCCCCATTGAGCAAGCGGTCGCCGTGATGCTGGAAAAATACGAGATTGTGGGGGCGATGTTCCACGGCTTCGATTATTCGGGTTTCCAGACCGGCACCACCGCAACGGCTCACCCTTTTGAAGAATGCCACCGACTGGATTTTACGTCCCGAGTTTGCCGGAGAGAACGGCATCCAGCGCTATATCCAAGCGGTTACCGAACTGTCTAAAGCCTTCGCGTTATGTTCCTCTGAGGATGAGGCGATTGCCCTGCGAGAAGACTTGGGCTTTTTCCAAGCGATTAAAGCCACCCTCGCCAAACATACCGTGGAAGGGAGTAAAACCAAAGCCGAACTGGATGCGGCAGTGCGGCAAATCGTCACCCGGGCGATCGCCTCTGACCAGGTTATCGATATTTTTGCCACGGGTGGACTGGACAAACCCGAAATTTCCATCCTCTCGGACCAGTTTTTAGAAGAAGTGCGCGGACTCCCTCAGAAGAACTTGGCCCTAGAGATTTTGAGGAAGCTGCTCAATGATGAGATTCGGTCGCGGTCCCGCAGGAATGTGGTGCAGTCTCGGCAGTTCTCGGAGATGCTGGAGAACACCATCAAGCGCTACCAAAACCGTTCGATTGAATCGGCTCAAGTCCTCCAGGAACTGATTGCCCTGGGCCAGGAAATCCGTGAGGCTCACCAACGGGGAGAACAACTAGGCTTGACTGAGGATGAACTGGCTTTTTATGACGCGCTGGAGGTCAATGATAGTGCGGTAAAATTACTTGGAGATGCCACCCTCAAGGAAATTGCTCGGGAACTCGTGAGCGCAATTCGCCAAAGTGTGACGATTGACTGGACGGAACGGGAAACCGTGCGAGCCAAAATGCGAACCACTGTCAAACGGTTACTGCGGAAGTACGGTTATCCGCCGGACAAACAAAAACAGGCTACGGAAACGGTCATCACTCAAGCTCAAACCCTTTGCCGAGATTGGGCGGCTTGAGGATTGAAGAGCGGGCCAATAAATCTTTGATTCCATAAAGTTGCATCTATGACCTACTGGCTAGTTCAAGGCAATCCCCAATCTTATCTCTGTGCCGCCATCCAAGACTTTGGCCGGATGCCTTGGCTATTCACGCGGCACGGCAAGGGCATCGGAGGGATTTCGCCATCTATGCGGTAAGCGCAGCTATGCCAAAGGTAATCGCCTCCTTTGACCTCGACCCTACCAGGATCCACGAGTACGCATCAGCTTTTAGGCGATCGAGAAGCATCTCCGAAGTAGAATCGCCACTCAGAAAACCGCCAACTCATTGAGGACCGAGCGACCTCGCGCTGGCCCCCTTGGTCGATGGAGATCTTCTTGAATGGGCTATTTGCAGCAAAGTTGCCATTTCAGCATCAATGGCGCTAGAATAATGTTGATTTTCTAGTCAAGAGTAATTATGAGCGACTCAAACGAAACTTCTCTTCAGAAGCAACTTGAATCTTTAATACAAAAAACTGATGCGGATATTAACTATAATGCGAGAAAGGCATTAGTTAATTCGATTCCATACGTTGGGTCTTTAGTGGCTTGTTTTCATGATACTTACATTCAAGACCCTCTCATGCTTAGGCTTCAGGATTTCCTTGAGAATCTGGTACAAGAGTTAAAGGAACTAGAAAGTCAAATAAATACAGTTGATTTTACCAAACCAGAATTGATTTCAGCTTATGTCGAAGCTCGTAAACTTGCTTTGCAGGAGCATAAACAAGAAAAGTTAGAAGCCTTAAAAAATATTGTTTTAAATTCAGCGCTACCTAATCTTGATGATGAGTTACCCTCTAAGTTTTTGCATTGGATTGATGATTTTACCAGCAGGCATTTAGTTTTAATAAAATTATTAGACCAACTCGAAGAGTCTACGCTTGAAGAATTTTCTCAAACGCTTAAAGATTTAGAAGATAACAAATATCTCTATAATTTGGCATTAAAAGACCTTAATGCTAAAGGATTAATCAAACTCAGAGACAGGTATCCAGTAATGGAAGAAGAAAAAAGTCCTGAAGTAATGCAATATGATGCCCTAATAAAAGCCAATTCTCATCTTTATGGAATCGCAACAAAACAAAGGGCAACAAGAGATAAACGATTTGAATTATTCGTCGAGAAGTATGACGAAGATATGGACTCCATTTTAGAGTCCCTGAAATATGGTTGGCAAAAAAATAAGACTACCAAACTCGGCAAAAAATTCCTAGAATTCATTAAAAGTCCCCTGAACACTTCACAACCGGAATCAACGCGACCCAATCAGCCTTTATAAATCAAACCGTAGTCAGGCGGTTGAGGAGGACTTGGTGGGATAGGAAAGCGATCGCCACCTGATAAGGGCTTAATCTGACATTTATCGGATGAATAGGGTCCGGGTGCGATCACCTCCCGATAACTATCGGATCCCACACTTATCCAGCTAACACCAACTTTCGGGCGATAAACCCTACGGGCATGGGGTGCGCTGTGCGGCAACTCCTCGGCTGCTGTTCTCGACTAACTCCCAAGCCCCAGGGGTGAGCGAGGTTCGCACTGGCACAATTCCGGCCAACTTCCCCCCGCCGCCAAGCCGCTGGGAGTAGAGACTATCACGCCAAGTTACTTCCCCAGGCAGATTCCCAGACCAAAGGATTCGGGTAGATTAGGGAGTTACAAAAAATAAAATCGTCATAACTTAAACAGAATTATAGATGATATCTACAAACCATTTGCCTAGGGGACCCCAAAAAATAAAATAGCCCAAACCCTTACCCTGAAGGGTCTGCCTCTACAGACAAAGCCTGCCTACGCCCGCTCAAGAGGAACGTAGGTCTTAAACAACCCCATTAGCTTGATTTATTTTGGTAAATACCCTAAAAATGGCATTAAACATGGGTGGAAAGCTCAACAAATGTTAATCACAGTTTAGTTTTTTCTTGGATAAGGAATCGTTATTGGGAAAGCATAGCCTACTAGGTAATCTATTAGGAACGTAACGAGATAAATTTGGATCATGTAATCCAGTTTCTAAAAAAGCAGTTAGATCGTCAATTTGTTGGTCTGTTAAGTTGAGCGGTTGAAACCACACGCTTAGATTGCCTGCATACTTTGCTTCTATTTTTTGGGGTTCTGCATGATTAAAATACTCTACAACTTCTCGAAGAGTATTAAAAGATGCTCCGTGTCCGTAAGGAGAACTATCAGCTAAGTTGTAAAGTTGTGGCACCTTAAACTTAAAGTCATCATTTGCTCGTTTCGTAATAGTTCCTCTTCCTAAATTTAGTCCGCTCCAATCGTTCGGGTGATCGGCAAACCCAACTGCATGAAATTCTGTTTTCGCTAAATTGGGCCCAGCATGACAGTGAACGCAAGATGAGCTAAAAAAAGTGATAGCACCTCTAAGTTCTTTGGCTGACATAGCTTTTTCGTCACCTTTTAGCCATTTTTGAAAGGGTGACTCGTTAGCTAAAATAGTACGTTCATAAGCTGCAATAGCTAATCCTGCTCTCTTTAAGTCCTCAACTTCTGCTGCGACATACGGACGATCTGGAAACGCTTTTGCAAAAAGTTCTTGATATTCTGGAATAGTAGCAATCGCTGCTGTTCCCAACTTATGAACAGTCATGCCATCGATTGCTTGTGTCTCCAAGCCATCCATTCCAAATCGATTAATATCAAATTCTTGAATCAATGGCTCTTTGGCATTTACTCCTGTCGAACCGGCTCGTCCATCCCACAACATTGCCTTTTGATAGGCACTATTTAAAACAGATGGAGCCAGAATATTTTGCTTATCAATTTCTACAGAAAAGACATCTGGATCTCGATAGCGAAATTTACTCCATCCTAAACCGCCCGTTCCTAGTGCTTGTGGTAAATTCGCTCTAAATCCAGCTTGAGAAAAATGACAAGAGGCACAACTTACCTGTTGCCAATGTTTGGGATTAATCGGATTAATAGATAAAGCTGTTTCATGAAATAACAGTTGTCCTAGTTTAATCTTTTCCTGTGTAAGAGAGTTATTAGCATCGGCAGGAATTTTATTTAGATTGTTTGATTCAGGAAGAATAAAATACTCATTTCCTTGATTATTAGGGGCGGAAAATTGTACTAATTGCTTTAGTTGAGAACTCAGGTAAACAACTGAATTAGATATGGATTGGTCTGTGGCAAAAACCACATCTATCCTGCCAGCACAAACTAAAATGATAAGTAGCAAAATCAAGGTTCTAACCATCAGCCCCAAAATTTTCATGTGTTAATACTCGTGACCTAATTTAAAACATATTTTTAAAAAGTTCATAACAATAACGATCAAGAGAAATCCCTAAAATATCTTGATAATCCTCTGAGTTTTTATATTTTCCCCTTAGTCTCAGTAATGGTTGCTTGTCCTCTGTTTTTAAAACTTCCAATTCTTGTGTCACGAGTTTTAGTGCTTGTCCAACAGTTATTGGAGTTACCTTTCCATCTTTTTTCCTAATATCGGTGATTAAAAAAGAAGGTCTTAGATTTTCATTATTAACTTCCGATGAGGTGATAAAGGGGACAATAATAGGCCAGTTTGACCCCAGGTATCTAGCAATATCGCGAAGGCGTTTACTAATTTTTAATAAATCTTCTGTGTCTAAGGTTTTTTTCTAAAGTATTAATCCCGTAATATATTTTTTCTATCTTTATTGGCTTGTTAATTTTTGAAACTAAGTATGGATTTTTGGGAACTGCTAAAAAGCTATCAATCTTTTGATTTTGGATAAGTTCATCAGCATAGACGTGAGAGCCAACAAAAAAGCCTAAAAATATTAAAGTTAAAAGCCAGGATACTAAATATTTTCTTTTATAAGAAGTGGGCAAATCAATCTTCATGTTTTTATTTTTTCTTTGACTGGTTAAATCTTTTTGAAGGCAGATTGCCATTTTTATATCAGTTCAATATTTTAATCTTTCACAGGGAGTTTTATTGTTCACGTTGGAGATGTAAAAATAATACATAATTTGTTAAAAAGCCAGCGAGCGAGATGAGTACGCTAGAAGAGTTTTCAACGTTGAGCAGCGGCATCACTGCTTTAGGACTGCTATAGTAAATAAATTGATCATGTTAAAGAGAACTTTCGCCTTACTAAAACCAAATTGTGAGTCTGGAAATATTTATAGAATATTACTATAGCAACCCTCAATGAACTTGACAAGGGATCTAGCCATGAGAGCTTTGGAGTGTGTAAATCTTCCGCCATAGATTCCCTGTGCGGCGTTCGTGTAATGTATGCGCTCAGCACGTAAGCGTACTAGCGGCATCACATCTTACTTGCCTTTTCTATAAAAAACTGATTTAGATGTAAAATAGCTGCTATTAATACTCTAATAATCCGCCTACCAATTTAAGATTTGATGCAACTCAGATTAATTTCCCACAATAACTGTGGTGGTCTTTTTTATCAGAGCAATTTCCTATGGCAAGTTTTGTATAGCTTTCAAATCAAGATTTTCTACCTTGATAGTAGTGTTGGGAATAACTTCTTTATTTAGTGCGGCGTTTAGTGCATCTTTTAAAACTGAAGAATATAATACATTAGGAAGAAAATATACTACCTTAGTTGAAGGGTTTACCACAATTAAGTCTAGCCTTGCAGTATAAATTGATGAATTTGAAAAATATGAGACTTGTAAAAATTGTATGTTTTTTTGTTTATTATTAGATGATAAATCAAGAGAGTTCAGAAAATTCAAATGATGCTCAAATATTTCGCGTATATTTGAAAGTTTGATAGGCTCTACTTTTCCTTGTTTATTTATTGAGCCAATGACTTGAAGTTCTCCTACTGCAGAAGGTCTTTCTCGCAAGGAAATAGGAGAATTAACTCCTATTGGAAATTTTACCTCTTGCTCGCTAGGTATTCCCACTAAGTTTCGTTGGGCTTTCAAAATTAACTTGGCAAATTTCTGTTTACAATATGCTCGGTCACATAATTGTATCTGTATAGGCTCTATGCCAATCGATTGTCGAAATTCTTTGCTAAATACACTAGCTAAACCAAATGTAATGGTAAGGATAGATGCTCCTATAAATGCTAGTAGCGTAAGTTTTTGATTTCGTGTCCATGTACTCATAATTAAGATTAAGATTTTATTTGTTCACAACTACTAGAATGACCCTAGAAATGCTTATTTAAACCAACAAGCATTTTTTATAAAATTTGGTGAAGAATGAGGCATTCTTATCGTCTTTTTTAAATTCTGGGAAGACTACGTGAGATTCTTCGTAAATCTACTTGGTTTGGACGAAATGTTTCATTAACTCCTGCATTAATTAAATCTCGGTAAAAAGAATCTGCACGAACATTTGGGAGCAGATAAATGCGGTTTGTCTGTTTGTCACGAACAATTAAATCAATAACTCTTATTCTTCGGGTTTGAGTTAATAAATTACTACCATCCGCAACTAATGTCTCTCTATCTAAGAGAGGACCAATTTCATTTAAACCTCCCTGATTTCTTTCATAGCTTTTGAGCAATTCAGCGACCTCGGCAGGAAGTATTGCAGATGGGCGACCTGTAGGGTCTACAGTTGCAATTGCTTCTGTATCTCTACTCTGTATCTGAGGAGATACACCGTCATCAGATTGTAGCTGCGGTGTACTAAGTGGAGATGGCTCCCCCATAGGGATTGCTAGGGGAATATTATCCATTTCTTCATATTTTCTAATTGCCAATTCTATTTTATTTAGTAGGCTGAGCTGTTAATTGAGGAGGTTGTCGCTGCAAATTACCTAATCCTATATTTTCAGCAGATGATAAAGCATCAATAAATGGATGCTTTATCATCTGCTGATAGCTAATAGTTTTTGCTATTGATGGATAAGAGAGAGTTATTCCTCCCAAAATTCCTCCTCCTATTAGCAGCATGAAGACCAGATTTTTCCAGGATAAGAATTTTTGCATTGGATAATTCCTTTTTGGTATGTACGACTCATCTACGTTCCGCAGGTAAAATAGGAAAGCATGAAATATTCTCAAACCATGATAGACATAGGCTCAACATCATTATACAAGATATTAACTACTGTGGCATAGTCTCTGGCATCATTGATGAGATAGGGCTGGTCGAGCTCATTAACCGGCAACTCAAGCCTTACCCACTAACCCTTGTAAGTTCCGAAATCATCGCTTTGACGATGATTCTCAATGGTTTAGCTTGGTGAACGCCCCGTTGTATTTATTTTCCCAATTCTTTGTCGGCAAAGCCACAGAACACCTACTAGGAGAAGGGATAACACTAAAACACCTCTATGATGACCGATTAGATTGAGTCCTAGATGAACTGTATGAAGCGGGCATTACTGAGCTATTTGTCAAAATTGCTTTCGGTGCCGAGAAAGGCCCAGAGTACATACCCAGAGCCTACACCCCGATTCAACATCGTTTCATGTTCATGGACAATATCTTCGAGAACCTAGCCCAAGCGTCAAACCCGTTCCGATTTCTTTAAATCCTGGGAAGACTACGTGAAATTGTTCGTAAATTTACCTGGTTTGGACGAAATGTTCTCTTAACTCCTGCATTGATTACATCTCTGCAAAAAGAATCTGCCCGGACATCTGGGAGTAGATAGATGCGGTTAGTTCTTTTGTCACGAACAATTAAATCAATAACTCTTATTCTTCTGGTTTGAGTTAATAGATTACTAGCATCCGCGACTAATATCTCTCTATCTGAGAGACGACTTATTACATTATCTAAAGTCCCTCCATTTCTTTCTTCTTCAGTGATCATACTAGCTGCATCCCTAGGGACTATTCCTTCTGGGCGACCTGTAGGATCCACAGTTGCAATTGCTTCTACATCTCTACCCTGTATCTGTGGAGGTACACCGTTATCAGATTGTAATTGTCCTGAAGCAACTGGAGATTGATCCCCCAAAGGAATTGCTAACGCAATATTATCTGTCTCTTGATATTTTCCACGAGCAAAGCGCATATTATCTATGAGACTAGCAGTTAATTGGGGAGGTCGTCGGTGTAAGTAATCTAATCCTAGATCTTTGGGAGAGCGAACTTCATCAATAATTTGTAGCTCTATCATCTGCTGATAGCTAATAGTTTTTGCTGTTGATGGATGAGAGAGAGCTATTCCTCCCAAAATCCCTACTCCTATTAGCAGTATAAATACAAGATTTTTCCACGAAAGTATTTTTTTCATCAGATAATTCCTTTTTTGTGTGTACAACTAAAAGCCCATTTAACCAGTTTTCAATTCAACTGTTAAAGTGAAAATTTCCCATCTACCCTTGGCCAGAAAAGGAGCAGAATATTCTCTAATCTTATTTTGGGAAACTGGTATAACCCTAGGATAGCTTGACTAGCCTCTACAGATGAGTTATCAATCCTAAAATGCTTTAAACTTATTACCACTCAGGCAACTCAATTCTGGGTGTTCCTAGTTCTGAATTAAATCGTCTAAGCTTTCGATTCAAAACTGCATTAAGGGCATCTCGGCAAATAGCATTAGCATTGGTTCTAGGAACAAGATAAATTTTTTCGCTGTTTTTAGGTCTAACAATTAAATCAATCACTGGAATTCTTTGAGCCTGTAAAAATTTTCCACTTCCATCTGCTACCAAAGTTTCAAAAGCACTATCTGGCATTCTTACTAACTGCCCATCATTATTCTTTTCAACATAAAACATAGAACGAAGAACAAGAGGTGTAAAAGACTGAGCACTCCCTGCGGAATTCACGTATCCGATGGCTTCATAGCCGCTCCTAGTTAATTCTCCCCCATCTGGTAATTGTCTAATAGTTACTGGACTGTTTGTCCCTAACTCTATTGCAAGTTGGATATTTTCTGTCATCTGGCTAACTTCTCCTTCCGCATATCTTATGTTATCTAGCAATCCAGCAATTAGTGGTAAGTTTGTTTGAGTAAGGTACTCTAAACCTAGTTCTTCAGCAGATTTAACTTCATCTATTAATTGTAGAGCGAGCATTCCCTGATTTTTAGCCAAAGTTCCTACAGATGGATGACCAACAAAAACGACCACTGCCAAGCCGAAACCAGCTAAAACAATAAAGCTCCACCTCAATCCTGCTTTAATCTTTTTCATAGATCGCCTTATTCAATATTACCTATTATAACTAAATATTTCCTAATTTTATTCTAGTCACATCTATGTCATTATTCGTGAAAATTTGTTGATTTAATCCTGCGTTAATTACATCTTTTAATAAACTGCGTACTTCAACATTTGGCAGCATATAAACTTTATTATCTCTCGGATTTATAACAATCAAATCTATGACCATAACTCTTCTATTGTTTTTGTTGTTTTCGTTGTTACCTGTAACAAATTCCTCGCCGTTCCTATCAGATTGAATAGGGTTGTTTAAAAAGCTATCCTCATAAAGCAAGCCAGGTAAGTTTTCAAGCATTTCCAAGAGATCGCTTGGGGTTAAAGCAATGGGATTAGCAGATGAGGACCCAATAAACCCAATTAGGTGCAACTGTGCCGTATTTCCTAACTCAGTATTTAAAGTCAGCGGATAGTTTACTCCTATTGGTAATTTTATTCTAGCATCTTTTGGAATAGAAGATACAACTTTTACTGCTCTATCGACATACTCTAAATATCTTTCTTTCCCTAATTCTAGAGGTGTTTTTCCCTCAAAAGATGGAGATTCGGGCGAAAATGTTGAATTTCCAGAAGGAGAAGACAGTTCATCCGATGGGAAATGGGGTGGAATTATAGCTATGTCTAATGGAGTTTGGGAAGGCGAAGGTGGCATAGAATGATTAGGTGATAATTCCTGTGATCTCGGAAATTGAACTGTAAATTTTTTATATCCGGTAAAAATTCCTCCTCCTAAAAAGATAAATCCTAGTAGCAACACTATTTTTCTCGTTGTGCCAAATCCTACTCTGGTAGAGGGTATTTTTGGTGAAGAGCTACTGTCTCTTGGTAGATCTGGAGTTGAACACTCCTGAAGATCAATTACCTTCAGAGCAAGTGCCACAAGACTCTACTGCCCACTTGGCATATTCTTCGGACAAACCATTATTATCTTGTAATTGCTTAGTAAGTTTTCCGATAATCACTTCAGATGACGTCTCATTTGATATTTTTGACAATTGAGCCGGGATTTGTTCTATATGTGCGTCAGTTAAAAGTTTCATTTCAATATTATACTTACAGTCTGAATCTTTCCAATGTCTTTTAAAATTTTGAAGTTCAGTGGATAGTTCAGGGTGTTCATTAATGATTGTGCAAAGTTTTTTACGGGCGGTAGAGTTCATTTTTAAAAACCAATAAAATTGTTAATTAATTTTTTATTACGTCACTTTCTATCAAACTCCATCGCATAAAGTATTTCTGGAGTTTTAAGGATTAAAAGGGAGATACTGACCCCTAATTTAAAATCCGTTTGGTTTGGTGGTGATAATACGACTTTGAACACTACATTAAAAACAGAATTGATGTATTCTAATAAAGATTTAGGATTGTTTGCTGGCAGCGCTCTGAGTTTTGAATGACCTATAAAATTTGGCCATACTTCTTCATCTGCATTATTGCCAATAGCAATCGCCATTCTGGCAGATTTTTTAGCCCCAGGTTCTTTCATCAGCGACTGGGATGCCATTTCTCCACCAGGTCTTTGATTCATATTTTGAATGTCTTGATCCTGTATTTGAAAGCTAATTTTTCCATAACATTATAAGAAATATTTGAAAGTTATACGGAATCCGGTTCACATAAACGGAATAGAAGTCGCCCGCCTAAAGGCTTTTAGCTTTTTATAGAAGACCTTTCGGTTCCGAATTCCGTATTATACGGAGGTGAAATCAACCTTTGTCTACAAAGATTCAACTACAAAAATATTTCTTTCAGGGTTGCTATTGATTTGGGTGACGACGATTTGACAACAATCTTACTTTTATCTAAATCACCTCACTCTTTATTCGGACAACAGTATTTCCATTTCAGCTAGTAACGCTTCTACTTTCTCCCGCTTGTCCGGATCATCCCAGACCTTCAGTTTCTTCAGTTTCTTGGGGATAGCCTCCATTCGAGCTTGCAGTTCCTCTCGGTGAGACGGTTTTTGTCCGGCTTTGATGCATTCTCGTCTGGAGCGCAGAGACAGAGATTGACGATCACCTCGGCGAGCCGTGTTGTCCTTAGCTTCCGCCTCTTTAACTTTCGAGAGTGCTTTAGCCTTAGTGTACTCGATCTGTCCGTGCCGGATAGCCTCTAAAATATCCTCGGGCAGGTTAAGCAGAGGTAGCCGGTTTGTCCTAAAAGACTCGGGGGAGAGTCTTCCCACGCTTTGGAAAACTGAGGAAATGGCTTCCTGCTCTTCTTTACGGATAACGTTATCCGTAAGATTTCTTTCCTGATTAGCCATCCGGTTGAGCAAGGAAATCACAGATGAACGGTCCGTTTCAAGACTCAACTCCAACAGTTGCAAAATCCCCTCAGTTTCCTCGACCGGGTTCAAATCCTCCCGCTGCAAGTTTTCCAGCAGCGCATATTGCATGGCTTCAGCATCGCTCATCTGACGTACCACTACTGGTACTTCTCTTAGAGCAACTGCCTTGGCTGCTTTATACCTACGTTCCCCAGTAACCAGTTCATACTGCTCATCTCCTAGGGGGCGGACAAGAATCGGCTGGAGGATGCCATGTTGTTGAACGCTGGCCGTAAGTTCCGCCATCGCCGCTTCATCAAAATATCGGCGAGGTTGAAACATGGGGGGAGAAATTTGGTCAAGCTTGATGTTCTCACAGACAGGTGAGTTCTCGGAGTTTTGAGTATTTGGGTTATCCATTCGGGTGCCAGAAGTTCAGTGGGTATCGGTTAGCAACGGTTGATGCTGCGCGATGCCTCTGGGTGCATCCTGGCAATGGTAGTGAGAGTTGGATGGACTGGCTGGGCAACCACTCCTTAAACTCAGTTGGGATGAAGTTTTGTTTGCTCCGTAAGTACATAGAGAAATTATCTTTTAGGATTCTACCTCTATCTCTAGGAGTAGGCTCAAATTTTTATGCGTTTTTGACGCCGAACGCAAAACTTTACAATAAAAATTCAGTGTCAACAAGTAAATGTTTGTAGATTCTAGGTGACTCTTTTTCTAAAACTATTATCAGCTATAGTTTTAAAACTATTGTTCTTTAAATAATTGCATGACATAGCCGAATCCGCTGCAACTGACTAATGTTGACCTCAACCCAGGGAGATCGTCGCTGGTAACTTGCTTCAATTTTGATGGAATCGCCCCCGTCCGTTCATCCAAGTGAACTGAAATGAGGCCCGGGTTCTCCTTTCCAGCGTATCAGCTTGCTACCCATTCCGGCCAAATCCCGGATGCGGTTCAGAATCTCTCTGCACCCAGTCCCTTATCCACCAACCGCGATCGCATCGGTGGCAGGGAACCGATTTCAGTCTGAACCACAGGACCCTCCAGGTTGTTGATGGAGTGAGTCCAGTTCGGTTCGTTTGGCTAGAAGAGATAAAAGCCGATCTCGCAAATCTCTCAATTGCAACGTGGACATCGACCGCCAATCTGGGACACCATACCTGCCAACAATTAACTCCCGGATCGCTTTCAAACCGGCCCCTGCTGGGGTGATTTCCCCAGTTGGTTCGTTTTTTTCCTCGTCACCACCGGGTCAGGGAGTGGGCGAATATCCTGCAAAGAATCCAGAAGAACCCGTGGAGTGACATCGAACTTCGCCTTTTTCTCAAGGGTGACGTAAAGCCGACCAAGGGGGTCAACCTCCACAAGCCCCTCCCTCTGTTCCGTGGCGCGTAAAGCAGTTTGATAAATCCCGCGAATGTGATCGCCGGTTACAAACCGCAGGGGTTGGGTGGCCGCATCGGTTTGTAACCAGCAGGGGGAATTGGTGGGGGAGTTTAGGGGCTTGGGGTTGTGGTCGGAGGGGGGGGAAGCGGGGGGGGAAGAAATCCTCAAAAAGGTTTGCTTAGGGGGGGGGAACGGGGGGAATTTTTGTGGGATTTTCTATGACCTCCGGTTGCTCACCGGCGAGGGAATTGATGGAGGAATTGATGCCCTCGAAGGGTTGCTCATCATCGGAGGAGATCGTCCTGCCCTCCAATGGTTGCTCATTGGCGGGGGAATTGGTAGGGGATTCTCTGCCCTCCTCGGTTAGTTGACCCGCACAGGAGATCTCCCTTCAAAACAACCGGCATGGACGAGCAACTCAGCCTATTCAACATCCCCGAGGAACCCACCCAGAAGCAGCAAAAACTAGAGATGAACCGGGGCCAGTTTGTCCAGAGGATGAATCTGCCGAGGTTGATTCCTCAGAAATGATGCACCCTAACTGCTGCTACCGACAGAAGCCCTCTATGGGGAGGAATCTTTTTTGATTTCCGACCCCGACCCAATTTAGGCAGAAATTAGGATGGGGCGCAATCCTATTCCTAGTGCGCTGCTGACAAAAAACGGGGCAATTTAGGGGGCCATCTGACTAAGCCCATTCCCTCTGGCTGAGGGGCTTGGTTGCAATTGCCATAAAAAAACCCCTCACTGAGAGGGGTTTCATTCATTTGATTTTCTCCAGCAATGCGCGGTCCCGGTTTCGCCATCCCCTCAAAAACACCCTTTGGTCCGGCGCTTCCCTGACCCGAAAATCCCGGAATTCGAGTCGCCACTGAGCAATTGCCCCCGCTGCTGCCCTCTCATCCCTGGGGAGTGCCGGATACCGATGACCGTCGCGCCGTCGCCCTTGGGATGAAAACATCTGCCAGCCCCCCACCCCAAAATTCACCGCCGTGTCAAAGCAGACGAGTTGCATCTGAGCCGTTTGCCACTCGCCACACCTCGCCGGATTCCAGTATTCCGCCTCATAAATTCTACGGACAGTCGATTCAGGCATCGTGCAGGGGTCCGAGTAGCCGTGCCGTCTGAGCCACCGACCGGATGATTCCCTTGTAGGTGCGCCCTCCCCTATCAGCCGGATGGTCCGAACATCCCCCCTCTTTTCCCAGGGTCCATTGATATGCTGCATCAAAACCTGTTGACAAATTGGAGGACTGAACGAGGGGGGAGTTTCCCGGTGATGACTTGGTAGAGGGACCAATATTCGGGAGGAATCACGCTCTCTTTGGTCCCGTTGGGTCTGGATTCCCAGTGGAGGTGAGGACCCGTTGACCCTCCGGTACTGCCAACCTTCCCGAACGATTCCCCTGGCTGGTACTCGCCTGGGTTGCAAACGGATAGGTGCATGGCGAGGAAAGTTTGGGAGGGATTCGACGGATTGGCCCCGGAGATGGTGGCGAAAATTCCAGCCCTTCCCGGCTCATTCCCACAGTCAACCCGGACCGCTCTCCACCCCAGGCAATCCAATAGCAAACACAGGTGTACCCGTCGGGGCCGCAATATCAACGCCAGCATGAAAAGCCCGTTCGCCACTGAGGGGGTGGATGCGGTAACCGACATCCGATCCGACTGTGTACCCGGCCACCTGGTCCCCTCGCTTTAGCCCGCGATTCCAATCCGGGTCAGGTTCGGTTGAGTCTGGTTTTTGGGTAGGGGAAAGTTCAGGAGGATCGCCGCCAAGGTTGCGATTGTCGCCAGTCCGACCAGTCCATCCGCGATTGCACCCCCGACTCCTTCCCTAATTCCCTTGGAGATGCCATTGGCGAGGGCGGATTCTAGGTTGGTATTAGCCATCAGATTTGACCCTCATCCCGCTTCAGGCATTCCGGGGGAAGGGTTGCGCCAACTTCATTGAGGGTGAAAATCAGGACTTCACTATATGAATATGGGCAACCCTCCGGTTGAGGCGAGGTTGGAGAAGAACCCGAAGTAATCGGCGAGGGGGGTTTGAGTTTTGCCAGGTCAATTCCCCATCGCGAAAATAATCCAAAGTATTGGGCAATCGCGGCCAATCCAATCAATGCTAAAATATGGGTAATTTTCATTTCCTTTCTCTTTTATTCACGAACAAATAACCCCCAAAGAATTAATCAATGGGGGTCATTTTTATTAGCTATCTACAGAAAACTTGGCCCGTGCGGGTATCAATCCATTGCTGGTCCGGTGGGCAGTTTTCGTTCGGAGTGACTACCTGGTTATGGGGCGATAAATTCCGCTGCTGTTGTTGCGGTTGCTGGGGGTTGGGGCGCAAAAAGGGAATATACCGGCGCGGGTCCGTCAGCCAGAAATCATCACCCGGTAAGCGAATCTGAGGGTTGGGTTCATCAAACCGTCGCCCGAGGTTTTCGGTGTCATAGTTCTCAAAACCCTTGCCAATCATGTTGGCAGTCCCCGCACTAAAAAACTGCACCACACTATCGGGTGAGGCATTGCGAGAGGGATTGATTCGTTGGGTAAACATTCCCCGACCGATTGGGGCAATGAGCGGACTCCAAAGAACCCAAATTGCCCCCGCGCCAATGATGGCCGTGCCTACATTTTTCATCATGATTTTTTCTCCGTGTTTATGTTGATTAACTAAAGAATTCCAAACGGGTCTAACGAAGCGCTTGTAACGTTCGTCGGTACTCATGTTGGTGATGCCAAACAGTGGTAAAACTTCCCCTTTGAGCGGGGATTTAATCTCGCCATTGGCGTAACTTCGGGCGAGTTCTTCTACCCGCTTTCGGGTCTCCCCCGTCCAGGTTTCACGCCACCAAACCTCGTCCGGGTCAGTCGCGCAAACCCTTATCCGGTGAGCTTTGATGTCGATTTCAGGGATGATTCTGATTTCAGGTAGACTCGCGCCAAACTGCACCACACAAGCCCGCTTTTTCTGCTTAAGTAAAGGCTCGATTTCCCCTCTCAAATCTTGGGCAGTGCCGGGGATGCGGTTGATAATGTCGGGGTCAAGGGCGGATGTCCCGAGGATTAACTTGTTAACTTGTTGTTGCTGTGCCTTAGTCAGGGCGACAGAGCCGACAGCGAGCATCTGGGAGATGAGGAGGAGCTTGACCCGGTATCCGCGCCCCATCGTCAGGATGTCGGCTATCTTCTCCTTAATCTCCTCATCCACCTCATGCTGTTTGGCGGTGTTCATCAAGGCTGGGAGTTCATCAATCACGCATAAGAGTGGCGTGAAGTTGAGGGTTTGCTTTCCGCCATCACTAGGCAACCTTAATCGCTTGCTGGCGGCGCTTTTCCAACTCATCCCAGACCGCATTAATCCCCGCATGGATGCGGTCAAATTGGGCCTCCACTATTTGATTCAGGGGTAAACCCATCCAGGTATTCACCCGGCCCGAGTCGTCGGGTTTGCCGTAGTTGATATCGAATATTCGAAGTTGGCCCGTGCCTTCACTAAAGCGGATGAATCCGACGATAATCTCGTTCACCACGGTGGTTTTCCCCGACCCAGGCAACCCCACGACGAAATTGCACTGCCAGGATTGACCGCCTAACCCTTTTTTAAATCCAGCCCACTCCACGA
>CAWGFK010000047.1:0-3206 GCA_963821735.1 uncultured cyanobacterium | reverse complement strand
AAGCTCAATCCCCAGTATGCCGAGGCTTACATTGGTCGAGGTTCTAGCCATCTACTATTAGGAGATGTTCCGTCGGCTATAGATGATTATAATCAAGCGATTAAGCTCAATCCCCAGTATGCTGAGGCTTACATGGGTCGAGGTTCTAGCCATCTACTATTAGGAGATGTTTCGTCGGCTATAGATGATTATAATCAAGCGATTAAGCTCAATCCCCAGTATGCTGAGGCTTACATGGGTCGAGGTTCTAGCCATCTACGATCAGGACCCGTTCCGTCGGCTATAGATGATTATAATCAAGCGATTAAGCTCAATCCCCAGTATGCCGAGGCTTACCTGTATCGGGGTGTTGCCCGTAAGGACTCAGGAGATAAGCAGGGGGCAATAGCAGACTATACCGAAGCGATTAAAATCAATCCCCAGTATGCTGAGGCTTATGTCCGTCGGGGTCTTGAGCGTGCCTACTTAGGAGATGTGCCTGGGGCGATCGCTGATTACACTCAAGCGATTAAAATCAATCCTCAGTATGCACAGGCTTACAACAACCGGGGTAATGCCCGTAAGGACTCAAAAGATAACCAGGGGGCGATCGCTGATTACACTCAAGCGATTAAAATCAATCCCCAGTATGCCGGGGCTTATGTCGGTCGAGGTATTGCTCGTGCCAACTTAGGAGATTTGGAGGGGGCAATAAATGACTTCACTGAAGCGATTAAAGTCAATCCCCACTATGCCGATGCTTACTACAACCGGGGTGTTGCCCGTAAGGATTCAGGAGATGTACCTGGGGCAATAGCAGACTACACTCAAGCGATTAAAATCAATCCCCAGTATGTCGATGCTTACTACAACCGTGGTGTTGCCCGTCAGGACGCAGGAGATAAGCAGGAGGCAATAGCAGACTACACTCAAGCGATTAAAATCAATCCCCAGTATGCCAAGGTTTACTTTAACCGGGGTAATGCTCGTAAGGACTCAGGAGATTTTTTGGGAGCAATAGATGATTACACCGAAACGATTAAACTCAATCCCCAGGATGCTGAGGCTTACGTTAATCGAGGTGTTGCTCGTTCTGAATTCGGAGATTTGTCGAGAGCAATAGATGACTATAGCCAAGCGATTAAAATCAATCCTCAGCTTGCCGAGGCTTATGACAATCGAGGTGGTGTTCGTTACAATTCGAGAAATTTGCCTGGAGCGATCTCTGACTTGAACCAAGCGATTACACTCAATCCCCAGTATGCTGAGGCTTACTACAATCGAGGTGGGGTCCGTTATGAATCAGGAGATAAACAGGGTGGGATAGAGGATATGCAGAAAGCAGAACAGCTATTGTGTCAAGAGGGGAAAGCAGAATGCCAACAAGTAAAAGACCTCCTCAAACAGATGGAAGTGGGGAAATGAGGTTGGCGAGTTTGAAGAGGGTTGGAGAGCAACATAACCTTATCGAATGAATCGAATTTCCACCCCTACACTCAGACTTTCCCAAACGCGACACCTCCATATCGTGAGCAAAATTATTTCCTGCCATTTGATATTTATTCCTATGACCCTAGAACAAGTTTTGCAATTAGCCAAACAACTTTCCCTCAGTGATAAAGTTCGCTTAATCGAGCAACTTGCTCCTGAAATCCAGCGAGAATTACCGCCTAACGATTCCCAACCCCGCAGATCTTTGTGGGGACTTTGTGCCGACTTGGGAACTGCACCTTCAGCGGAGGAAATTGATGAAGCTCGCCGTGATGTTTGGGCAAATTTTCCTCGGGAGGATATCTAATGTTGTGAGCCATCGTAGATACTCATGCAGTGATTTGGTATATTTTTGCAGATCCTCGTCTTTCTGTCACCGCGCAAACAGCAATAGAACAGATAGCTGCCGATGGTGATACCGTAGGTTTTCTATCAATCACCCTAGCTGAAATTATTTATTTAATCGAAAAAAGTAGAATTGCCCCTTCTACTTTGACGCGCTTGTTAGGAGAAGTTGACAAACATGACCCGCTGTTAATTGAAATTCCGTTTGACCGTAAAATTGCTCAACTCATGCTGAATGTTGATCGCGATCAAATTCCTGATTTGCCCGATCACATCATTGCTGCTACTGCTTTATATTGTGACGTTCCACTAATCAGCCGTGATCATAAAATTCAACTTTCCACCGTGAATACTATCTGGTGAGCGCTCCCCCTGAACTCTCCTTAATAAAGGGGGCTTTTTTACTCATTCCCAGGCTCCTCTTTTTTTTGCGAAAGGCTAGACAGGAGGCAGGGCAGCGCTATGGTGCATTCCCACAGAACCGGGGAACAAAAAACAGGGGAAATCAACGGTGTAGGGTTACAGAATATGAGACATGGTTCGATGAATTTTGGAGAATATCCATTAAAATTTTGCTCTACCCCTATTAAAGCACTCAAACGTCTTGATGTCACTTAATCGGCTAAAGCATCCCCTACCCAATCTCTATCAGATAAGAGGTCAAAATGGTACAGACACCCCCTCAACCGGCAACCGAAACTCTATTACTGAACTTGCCTGGAAAAACTGGGGCTTTACGTTACCCCAGAACAGTTTGCTGCCCTAGCAGCCAGCAATCAAGATTTGCGACTGGAAAGAACTGAACGAGGAGAATTAATCGTGAATCCACCAACGGGTTGGGAAACCGGAAAACGCAATAGCAGAATTTCTGGCGAATTGTATTCTATGGCGGCGAAATACCGGCGAACCGGGAGAGATTTTTGACTCCTCCACGGGATTTATTTTACCCAATCAGGCAACTCGTTCTCCCGATGCTTCTTGGGTGAGTCAAGCGCGTTGGGACGCCCTGACTCAGGAACAAAAAGGAACTTTTGCTAATGTTTGTCCCAACTTTGTCGTTGAGTTGCGTTCGGCTTCAGATTCTCTCAATTCCCTACAAGAAAAAATGCGGGAGTATATGGACAATGGGGCAGATTTAGGTTGGTTAATCGACCCGCAAAATAAAACAGTGGAAATTTATCGCCAGGGGTTGGATGTCGAACAGTTGGAAAATCCCCAGGAGTTATCCGGTGAAGAAATCTTACCCGGTTTTGTCTTGAATTTGCCTCAAGTATGGGATTAAAATTCAAGGCAGCAACACCTTACGCAGAAAAACCTGTAGAGGCGATTCGCGAATCGCCTCTACATTTAGAGGTAATGTGTAATTCCTCAAGCTAAAATAAACAGGATTA
>CAWGFK010000046.1:0-5909 GCA_963821735.1 uncultured cyanobacterium | reverse complement strand
CACATCAATTGAGGCTAAAACTTGAAGTTCACAACCTATCCACCGGCTGTGAAAGCAGGAAATTGATATTACTCTCCCGAAACCGTGGCAGAGGATTTTGTAGCAATCACATTTAAACTAATCAAAGTATTCACGATGGTAAACTACTACAGTCGTCTGAATATATTAAATTTGAAACCTGCTCATAGTCTTCAAACCCAACCTCGCCCTGAGATATATCCCTAAAGTGTCACTGTCAATACAAAGCCCCTAAACTCTACTAACATCACACCGGTCTACCTGCCCTCCAAACATAATCCGCATTAAGTGATGGCGTTCTAAAGGCAGTAAATTGGGATGAAGATAAAGCCAGCATAAAATTCTCAAAACTGGAACGCTGACGAGGAGCTTTCCCCCGGGCTTTAAGACCCAATGCCTGATTCTTTTAAGGTATTAATCAGTTCATTATTCAAGCCATAGTGAAAATGTTCTAGCACATGGCTGGCATAAATGGCTGCAAATGGAAATCGGTTTCAAACTGACTGAACTAGCCGCATCACCGACATAATCTACTTCGGGACGCTCTTCAAGATACTGAGATTTTCCAATCCGGCAGAGGTTCTTTCCCTCCGATATGCAATCTAGAGGAGTCATTTGCGGGTTAAGTCCTGCAGCGATATATAAATAAGGTGTTTATTGTTACCCAAAATCAGCGGATTGAGTGAATAATTGCCACAGTTGTATGTAGTCTGAGGAATTCGCTCCCTAGCCGGATTACAACTCATTCAGTATGGCTATTACCCTAAAAGAAATTTCAGTGATAAATTTATGAGGCTAATGATTCTTGAGCGTATCATAATATGCCTGGTGTCGGGATAAATGAATCAAGTTTGATGAAACCAAACCCCTGGAGCATTCTCTCGGGCAACCCATTGAAGATCAAGGGTTTTAGCTTTTAGGGAAGACCAAGCATATCAATCCGCAGTTTGGAGTCAACAAGATTTACGTAATACCATGAGCATAAGTTTCCCACATTTGGGTATAGGCGTTTTCCATCTCTCGCGTAAATTTTTGTGCATTCCAAAGCGGAGCAGTTTGTCGCGATTGCCGCAGTCGCCAGGATATGTCCTGCCGCAGCTTGGCATCAGTACCTAAACGGACTCCCCATTCGACATACTCCTCATCCGTCCAAGCAATCCCCTTGGTTACACCGACATTTATCATCATTGTATAACTATTGCGTGCTGCAAATTGCTCTCCTACCCGAGTTACTAGGGGAATACCCATCCACAGGGTTTCTAACGTTGTTGTTGTGCTGTTGTAGGGATAGGTATCCAGGACCACATCTGCAATGCCTAAGTTAGCACGATGAATCGCTTCCGAGGGAGTAGGCGGCGAAAATTGTAGGTGATTCCCACTTGACTCCTTCTTCTTCTGCCAGAGTAATAAAGAACGTTTGGATAAATTTGATTATCCTAAATAGCCTTTAATTAAAAAGTAGCGATTGGTACTTGTTTTTAATAATTTTCATTTGGCAGTTGTGCCGTATCTGGATGACGTTTATAACCCTTCTGTCCACTGAAATACACAATGGCATCACTCGGAATATTCAACTCATCACGACGGAGCGTTGGTACTTCCACCTCAAAACCTACTCATGGCAGAGGAACTCTGAGTAAATCGCCAGATTTTTTCCCGGTAATACTCTTGAGCAGATTCAGGCAAAACGTAAGGATTGGCAATAAAATAATCCATCATCGGGCATCCCCAAGATTCCTAGCTGAGCCACGTGACTTGTATAGGAGCAGGTTTCAGTGCCATAACCTCACAGGTCACATCCATTGTAATACTATCAAATATTTATTAATATATCAATGTCATCCTGATAAATTTGCTCCGCTATTTCCCAATTATTGCTGCCCAGTTTTCGAGGACATTCTATTTCATTGAGATACCATTTATTTAACGGATCTCCGACCTTCGGATTGGTTACTCAGATAACCGTGAAGTTTAAACTGTTCCCTATCGTGGTGTTGGATTAACCATCGCACCAACCAACCGACCGAATGAATCTTCAAACAATGAGAAATGTATCCAATGTTTAGTCTTTTTTTTATAACATTAGATTTTGGGGTGGGATGGCCATTAGAGATCTGATAATAGGGTCTGACTTGTTCAAATTGATGATTAGAAAATTGGAAATGCCACTGACAGCGTTCCAATAACTGATTCATAATCGTTCGATTTTCTCGGTGCTCTATTTCGAACATAGGGGAAAAAATAGCCGGAAGTCAACAACCGGGCCACCGTTGCTTGCGGAAGTGGAGTCGGTTCTTGTGCAATCAAAGACGCGAGTAACCGTTCCTGTACCTCGATAGTGGAACAAACGGTTTCCCAGTAACCGCCTGCACTCATTAGGCCCCGCATCAATAAGTGATTCGCAAAAATTTTTTCAGGGGAGTGTCTCCACCAGGGAATAGCATTTCATCGCTAATTTATTCCTTTGGAGTAATCGATTCCATATTGATAAAAAGCTGCTAATGTCTTAAAACTTCCAGATTTGTTTCATCGGTTCTCAAAGCCATCTCCAACATAGAGATGGCTATTCGGACTCGTCCCAGAGAGTAACCAATTTCCAAAGAAGTGGGCAAAGAAATCCCAATCACATCGTAATGCTCCTGGAGATGGGGTAGAGCAGCTTCTATAAACTCTAGGGACTACGGTTGGATGGGATGGTGTGATAAAATTTCTCGGAAGACTTGCAGTAACTTGTCTTGATTGAATTGTCCCTCTTCGGCTGTTGTAGCAAATCGCTCACTCCCCAGTCTATCAGTTCTTCTCCCCCAAAATAGTCAAGAGAAATCCCCAGGTGAATTAAGGATAAAAGGTTATTCATGTTTCCGGGTTAATTTCTCTGATATGCCCGCGAATTAACCAAGCTCGGACGGTTCTGTTCCTGTTTCTTGATATTGTGCTTCTGTTCGAAAATGTCTAACAACTCTGCCGTCCATGAGTCCACCTGCTCTGCTTCTCCATCCAGCATTCCCAAGAGCCAGGTGCTAGTTGCCTCTTCTTCTTTTTGTTGTAATAGCAACATTAATTCCAAATGCCAGTAGTGGGACTTAACCTCCGGTTCGGCTTCTATAGCCTGTTCGTAGAGAGTCGAGGCTTTCCTATAGTCTCCTCTAAGCCTGTATTGCTCAACTTGTTCCAAAAATAAACTTTTATCGCTGGGTTGGTGAGAAAAAAATGTCATAATACAAATCACCTATCAAAACTTCTCAAGTTCGCAGCTTTTCTGTTAAAATAACCCGGTTGTTTTGACGGGTTGAAGGTTATCTATTATATTGCCCCTGCGTTAACATTTTCTATTGTATTGTAAAATATTCGGTGGGGGTTTAATCCGCCTAAACTTCATTTACCTAGTTTTCCACCTCTGAAGCGCTGGGTTGATTCCCGCTCGTTTAAAATGGCTACAGTAAAAGAGCCAATTAATTAGGAAAATAAATGATGATGTTTTTTGAAAAACCTCATCGCCTCATGGATAAAATATGTGGATGTAATTGATGGAACTGATTTGACTGCCTTTTTGACTCTATTTAGAGTTGAAGCAACTCACCCATCAGTGATATGTTTATCGAATTAACCGTGATTTTATATTAACTTTAATGATTTTCCGCTCAGTAGCTCTTAAGAATCCGTCAGCAATGAGCAGTTTTTATCCGGTGTGATGATGATTGGATATAAATAGGGGGAGGGTATTTTATTACCCTCCCCCATCAGATCCAACCTGACGATTGGCTATCTAACCCTTGGAAGAATTATCTAGGACAGGTATAGCCTAGCCGATGGAAAGTTAGTCACCCAGGTTGACCATATTAGGGTCGCAGGCTTTGGCCGCACCTGTTACTGAAGGACCAGAGCTTTTGCTGCCGGTAATTTTTCTTCGCACAATAAAGCACGAGTGGTGGATTGAGAGGTAGTAGCATCTACTTCTGCCCAGACTAAACCAGTATAGGGCTTGAGTCCATTAGTTAGAGTTGAAGCCAAAATAGCAAGTCCAGTATCAGTGGTAGCTGGAGCTTTGGAGCGAACTCATATTTATAATTAGTTGTTTGAGTCTGGATACCAACACCGAGTTCCTCATAAGCACCAAATCGACCTTTTTCCAAGAAGAAGGCTTGCTGAGCGCACGGTTCATGGCACTAACGTTGTTACGAGCTTCCACTTGCTTGGCTTTGTTGGCTTGGCTGAGGAGAGAAGGTAACGCGACAGCCGCGAAAATACCGATAATGATAACCACGACTAGCAGTTCGATTAGGGTAAAGCCTTCTTCCTGCTTTTTGATATTGAGATGTTGCAGGAATTTTGTTTTAAATTCGGTCTTCATAACAGTAAGTCTCCAAGATGTGCGGGATGCTTGATTTCTAACTCCTGGAGATAACTTACCCAGCTTCAGACTGTTTCATATCACCCTCGGGAAAAAAAATTTCCACTCTCTAATCCAAACGTTCCAAAAGCACGTACAGAAACGGTTCTAGGTTACTCAAAAATCCCACCACCTCTTGAAATGCCTGGTTCTGGCTGACTGGCTCTAAGGTTACCGGATTAGGGGTCTAATTTTCAGCCAGCGTTCTACTAAGGATGGAACGGATTGGGGGCATTCCCATAAGGGGAGGAGGCAAGAAGCTATACCACTGCCTACTTTTAGCGGTATTACCGTTGGCGCAGAGAGATAGCGGCTCACCTCAAAAGGTCTTTGATATCCAATACAGTCAATTAGGTTTTCCTTAACTTGGGTGGTTTTTAGCTGAGGATGCAGATGCACCTGGGTTCTTTGCCAGTCAGATTCGGTCCATTCGTCCACCGGCAGAAATGGTTCAGCAGCATTGGGATGACCACACCAAAAGTCTAATAACCGATGAATTGGTTCTAACAGTTCAAATAGGTGTAACTGCTCTTCTATCTCTAGCCCAGGTAAACTCATCGCCAAGAACGTTGGCAGATCATGGGGAGATTGAAATAAATCAGTTAACTCCCAATGCCGCCAGTTCACCATGTTGATGAATTCTAAATTAGCTGCACTCAAGCCTGCAAACAGTTCAGGAATAGTGTAACCTTTGTCTCCCTGCAACAAATAATTGGCTAAATAAAACTCTGGATTGTTTTCTCGTTCAGGCTTCCATGTAGTTTTTTTCAAATAAATTTCATCTTTTAAAGAATTCATCACCTCTTGGACGATTGCAATCTCCATTTCTCCAGGATTGCTTTCCATTAAACCCATCATTTTAAATACATCTTGAGCGCGATAATAGACATTCCTCTGAAATAAACTGTGAAGATTTCCTCGGATAATTCCTTCGGGCTTAAGCACTAATTTTAAAGATTGCAAGCCTAATACTAAATCCGGAAGAAGATAGAGGACATCATCGCAATTGATATAGTCAAACGTTTGACCTAATTTCGGAATTTCTTCCATACTTAAACAGTGAAATTCTGAATTTTCTATTCCATGATGGGCCAGCCGTTTTCGAGCGAGTTTGACCGATTCTTCTGATAAATCTATCCCGACAATTTTGCCCCCGGATTGGCTGCAGCCAATGCTAAAGCTTTATAACCACTGCCACATCCCGCATCTAAAATAACTTTTCCTCGCGGGTTGACCACCGATTTATTCCGAAGATAAAACGGAGTAACAATGTTATGAATAAATAAAAAATTCTTATCGCCTTGAGGAGAGGCTTCTATCGGATGGCGAGGATAATTCCCCGTATCAAATTGATGCCGAATTTTTTCTAGCAATTCTGAATTTTGCTCTTCCATTTAGTCTTGCCCCCTATATTATATACAGATAGTTGGATGATTTTTTAGTGAATGATTTTACTTCACGAATTTAGATGATTAAACACCACGTCAGCTATGAGAAGGGG
>CAWGFK010000045.1:0-3869 GCA_963821735.1 uncultured cyanobacterium | reverse complement strand
ATGCAGTCGCGATTACCCCGGACGGCAAACAAGCGGTTTCCCGCATCCGGGGATAACACCCTGAAACTGTGGGATTTGGCAACAGGAGAGGAACTGGCCACCCTCACCGGGCATCGTGACTCAGTAAATGCAGTCGCGATTACCCCGGACGGCAAACAAGCGGTTTCCGCATCCGGGGATAACACCCTGAAACTGTGGGATTTGGCAACAGGAGAGGAACTGGCCACCCTCACCGGGCATCGTGACTCAGTAAATGCAGTCGCGATTGCCCCGGACGGCAAACAAGCGGTTTCCGCATCCGGGGATAACACCCTGAAACTGTGGGATTTGGCAACAGGAGGGAGGAACTAAACGGCCACCCTCACCGGGCATAGTTCCTCGGTAAACGCAGTCGCTATCACCCCCGACGGCAAACAAGCGGTTTCCGCATCAGACGATAAGACCCTGAAACTGTGGAATTTGGCAACGGAATCATGCCTCACTACCCTGACTGGGCATAGGTACTGGCTAACCGCAGTCACCATTACACCCGACGGCAAACAAACGATTTCGTCATCTTGGGATGGCACACTAAAACTCTGGGATTTGGCAACGGGATCATGCCTGACTACCCTCACTCGGCATAGTTCCTCGGTAAACGCAGTCGCCATCACCCCTTTAGGCAGACAAGCGGTTTCCGCATCAGACGATAAGACCCTGAAACTGTGGAATTTGGCAACCGTCACAGAAGTTGCCACCCTCACCGGGCATAGTGACTCGGTAAGGGCAGTCGCCATCACCCCGGAGGGCAAACAAGCGGTTTCCGCATCATCGGATACCACCCTTAAAGTGTGGGATTTGGCAACGGGATCATGCCTCACTACTCTGACTGGGCATAGTGAATCAGTAAATGCAGTTACCATCACACCCGATAGCAAACAAGCGATTTCATCATCATCCGATAAAACCCTGAAACTTTGGGATTTAGCAACAGGGTTGTGCGTCGCTACCCTGACTGGGCATAGCGAGTGGGTATATGCAGTTGCCATCACACCCGATAGCAAACAAGCGATTTCATCATCATCCGATAAGACCCTGAAACTCTGGGATTTAGCAACAGGGTTGTGCGTCGCCACCCTGACTGGGCATAGCGATTTGGTAACAGCACTTAGCATCACATCCCAACGGCAAACAAGCACTTTCCGCATCGGGGGATAACACCCTGAAATTATGGGAGTTAGCGACCAGATCCTGCGTTACTACCCTTTGCGGGCATAGTTCTTGGGTATGGGCAGTCGCCATCACACCACATGGTGAACGGACGGTTTTTTTACAGTGGGATTAGACTCTGAAACTATGGGATTTGGTAACCGGACTTTCCGTCCGTACCCTTACTGGACACAGTTCCTGGGTATATGCAGTCGCTATTACCCCCGACGGCAAACAAGCTGTTTCCGCATCCAGGGATGAAACCCTGAAACTCTGGGATTTGGCAACGGGAGAAGTAGTCGCGAGTTTGGGGGGTGACAGTGCATTCCTATGCTGTGCCATTGCAGCAGATGGGGTGACGGTGGTGGCAGGTGAAGCGTCGGGGCGGGTGCATTTTTTGCGGTTGGAGAGGGGTTGGAAGAAAGGGGGGAGGTGAGAAACCGGGTTTCTGTTCCACATCTGGGTTAGGGGGCAAAAGTTAGGGTAGAAACCCGGTTTCTGGTTGCTGAAAAGGGGTGGAATGGGTTCTGCTGTTCTAACTTAGAATAAACTCGGTTGAATAATCGTTTCATCGAGTCTTTTTTGCGCCATTTCCTGGTATTTTTTCACCAATTCGCAGCCGATAAAATTTCTCTCATGCTTGAGTGCTACCGCCCGGTTGTCCCGGATCCGGTAAATGGATCGAGGACAATATCGCCTTTTTGAGTGGAGGCGAATAGGCAGATTTCCACTAAGGGTTCTGGATAGACGGCAAAATGGGTATCCCTGAATTTCCCCCGGGGAATTTCCCAAACCGTTCTCTTGTTTCTGCCTTTCGGGTGAAACGCTTGATCCCATCGGCTATCATGGAGGTTCTGATTTCCCGAGTTTTTGCCCTGTTCTGGGGTGCTATTTCGTTTCCCAAAGTGATTCCTGCCGCCTTTCATTTTGGACTGTTCCGAAAAGGTGACATGAGGTTCCCGAATGGCATCGGCGTCGTAATAGTAGTCACTGGTTTTAGAAAACAGAAAGATGTATTCATGTTCCGTGGTGGGTCGATTTTTAACGGAAGAAGGCATGGCATTGGGCTTTTTCCAAATGATATCGCTCTGAGAAAATGCATCCGCTATCTTTCAAGGCAAATGCCACCCGCCAAGGAACGCCGATGAGTTGTTTGTTTCTGTAGGTGTCGCCTAGACTGACCCCGAGTAGTCCATTCTCTTTCAGTTTGGGCTTTAATCGGTCAAAGCAAGTGACCAGGTTTTGAATATAATCGGTGAGGTTTTGTTCTCTGCCAATTTCATGGGGACAGTCTTGTTGTCCGGTATAGTTTCTATGGCCGAAATAGGGAGGGCTAGTAATGATGGTTTGGATGCAATTATCGGGAATGATTGGAGAGGCTGTGCGGATATCTCCGTGAATAACTGTGTTGATGAGGGGGGTTGGAGGAGTTGAGGGGTGAGAACGACTTTGGTGAAGTCGCAACAGTTATGGTAGAAACCGGTTTCTGGTCCTTGCAGTAGCTTGAGAAACCGGGTTTCTGGCGACAATTTGGGTGAGGTGGCAACAGTTATGGCAGAAACCCGGTTTCTGGTTCTTTTGCTATAGAGGGATTACTGTCGGCAATAATAACTTGATTAATCATCCCGCAATTCATCAGCAATTTGGTCATCGTCTAGGTTGATTTACTGGAATTTTCAAACGCCCAAGTTCATACATGAATTGCAGTTTATTCATTTGGCAAAATTGGGCGGCTTTGCCGAGAGAAAGTCTTCGTAATTCAAATAATTTTACGGCCAACAAAAACAGCAATTCAGATTCTAATTCTTGAGGAGATTTGCCGGAGGTAATCAGCAAATCATCTGGATAGGGTAGGTATAGATTTGGCATGGTTATTTGGGGAGATGATGAGGGGTTATAATCAAGTCCTCGAATCTGCGGAATCTGGCAAGGGTCAGAGGTTGTTCGCGTTATTATTTTACCATAAGTTGGGCTTTGGGGATTAGGTTATTTTGGATTTTGCCCAATTTTATCGTTTTTTGAGGCGTCTGGGGAGGGGATTGTTTTTAGAGGGAGGAGGGGGGATTTTATGATTGGGGATAGGAACTGGGGATAACGCCTGAAGGCGTTATTACGAACCCGGAAACGACTGAAGTCGTTACTACGAACAATTGAATCCGACTAAAAATACCACGGGATAAGACTTTCAGTCGGATTTATCCGACTTTAGCTATTAGGCGGGGGTTTGAACCCCCGCCGGGTGTTGCTACTGGGGATAACGCCTGAAGGCGTTACTACGAACTGGGGAGAATTATTAATAGTTTAAACAAGATTTCATGGATTAGCCCGCGCAGGCGGACTTCGTTCGTGTAGCCCCAGCCTTTAGGCTGTAGGGCGAAGAACCCGGAAACGACTGAAGTCGTTACTACGAACGAAGAGTACGACTGAAGTCGTTACTACGAACTGGGGAGAATTATTAATAGTTTAAACAAGATTTAATGGATTAGCCCGCGCAGGCGGGCTTCGTTCGTGTAGCCCCAGCCTTTAGGCTGTAGGGCGAAGAACCCGGAAACGACTGAAGTCGTTACTACGAACGAAGAGTACGACTGAAGTCGTTACTACTAATGAAGAGAACGACTGAAGTCGTTACTACGAACTGGGGAGAATTATTAATAGTTTGAACAGAATTTCATGGATCAGCC
>CAWGFK010000044.1:0-182771 GCA_963821735.1 uncultured cyanobacterium | reverse complement strand
ATTAGGGGTCGAGAATGGAGTCACCTCCATCCCCTCCCATTCAGAACCGGACATGAAACTTTCACTTCATCCGGCTCCTAGTTTAAACGCCCATTGTCATTGGTGCGACTTGACGTTCTGCATATCTTCAGCCGTCTTTTTATCGTGACAGTGTCGATGCAATAACTGTAGATTTCGGTATTCATCTTTACCTCCCATTGAGAGTGGCTGGATGTGGTCAACCTCCATCAAGTCTTCAATCGCAAAGTATTGTCTGCAACGTGAACACCGACCTTTTTGCTTTTTGAGCAATTTTGCTACTCGCGTTGGAACTTCTAATGAGGTTCCTCTTCTAGTTGCCCAATAACTCCAATTTCCGTCATACGGGGATGCTTCTGGCTTAACCAATTTATGCCTTGTAATTTGAGTATAGGAGTGTTTCTTTAGACTTAATCCGTCTTTTGCTTGAAACAGCCATTTCTCATTTCTTTCCTTTCCGTTTCCGATTTTCACCGTGCCCTTATGGAAATATTTTCTCAGCTTTTCCAAGTTTGCCTGACCGCATCTTGATACTGTCCATGCCCTAAGTTGTAGCCAAATGTTATAGTCCATTTGGTTGAAGGTTTCCGCTGAAACTACCCCGGAGTAGTAATTACTCCAACCTCTAATGATTGGGTTTAGTCTACTTATTAGGGCCGCTTGGGGTGCAGTTTTATGATTTTTGATGACACCCTTTAACGCTTCACTGTGGGCTTTGATTGCTTTGGCGCTTGGCTTGATATGGGTTTTATGCCCGATTGGTTTGCTACTCTTACTTCCTGTTTTCCCGGACTTGTATTTACCTACTGGATATTGCCTGATGGTAAATCCGAGGAAATCAAATCCTGGGCTGACATTTTCTCCATTTACTTCGATTTCTCTAAGTGTATGGCAGATTTTGGTCTTTTCAGGTTTAAGCTCAAGTCCTACGGGCTTTAGCCAATTTTCCAGAGCTATCTTGCATTGATTGATGATTTCAATCTCGGGTGAGATTACTACGAAATCATCGGCATATCTGATTAAGGTGGCCTTGAATTTTTGACCTTTCTTTTTAGGATACAGTTCTTCAATTAACCTAGCCATTCCATCCAATGCAATGTTGGCCAGGAGTGGACTTATTACTCCTCCTTGAGGTGTCCCGCTTTCAGTCTCCTCAAATATGCCGTTGTCTACCACTCCTGCCTTTAACCATTCTTTGATTTTTCGGCGGTGTTGTTGGCAGCAACTCAGTTTGGACAGTAAGTATTCATGGTTAATTTTGTCGAAGCATTTGGTTATATCTGCATCTAGGACATAATAACTGCCCTGATTTATTGATGCGTAAATACGGCCTATTGCGTCGTGAGCAGAGCGTCCGGGTCGGAACCCATAGCTCGTCCCTTCAAACCTAGCTTCCCATTCGGGTTCTAA
Source organism: uncultured cyanobacterium (assembly GCA_963821735.1). Taxonomy (GTDB): domain Bacteria; phylum Cyanobacteriota; class Cyanobacteriia; order Cyanobacteriales; family Laspinemataceae; genus Laspinema. The sequence goes on along the minus strand of CAWGFK010000044.1, from coordinate 181,343 downwards.
GGCTTGTTTAACCAAGGCTTGCTCGGCTCTATCTCTAATGATTGGGATACCCAATGGGCGCTTTTCATCACGTCCTGGTTTGGGAATCCAAACCCTTCTGAGTGCTTTGGCTAAGAATTGTTCACCAAGGTCCTTAACAAGTTCGAGACGTTGTTCGGGTTTTAAGGATTTTACACCATCTATCCCTGCCGTCTTCTTGCCTTGGTTGTCTTGGGTCACTTTCCTGACCGCTAAGAGCCTAGCGTAGTATGACGAGGTTAGAAGTTTTTGCAGCCTTCTTGCTTTGGCATCCTGTCCCGATTTAGCCGCTTGGAAAATACGTTTTTGCAACTTAAATACTTTTCTTTGAACTTTTGTCCAAGGAATTGCATTCCATGTTTCCGTAGTCTTTAAACTCGTCTTAACCGTATTCATTGCTACTGTTATCCTTTCCTTGCATCTAAACCGTAACCTGTCAGCCTATCCACTTCATTACAAGGTGGCTTTTGCTTGGGGTTACATCTCACCCCCTCAGCGCATCCGCTTACACTTATCACTACTTAGGAAATCGACCAATTTCTAAGAGCATCTGAGGGGTTATAACGTTCCGTCTATGTGGGCATTTCGCTTGACGGCTTGTCCTATCTCCCGGTGGAATTGAGGGTTTGTGTAGAGGTAGGTAAAAGCCTCTACCTTTCCACGTATCCTTTTTGGATGCAGTGTGTCATCCCATTTCACTGCTCATTCTTTACGAGAGTTCAGGCCGGACATTCAGTTTCCTTAGCCATGAGCGATTGGCAGTGGTCTCTATTGTGGTGTTGGGCTACCTCTTAGAGCCTTCCGTTCCCCGCTTCAATCCTAGGGTCGTGACTCCTAAAACTGGGGGTGGCTATCGCCGTTGCACCTGATTCGTGTTGGCAACAAATTATTGCACTACTCATCAGAACCCTGTGCCGTCCTACCTTGAGTCCCAGATTGGTAGCTCATTTGGACACGCATAGACAGTTATGAGGTCATCCGGGAAGAGTCCCTTTATCTAACCCAAGGGGGTTAGAGTCTCACTGGGAGGTTATTTCAGGCATTTCAGCCTTATTTCACTCCCAAACGTTTCGCACTTACTTGCGGAATGTAGGTTTTATGACTGATTCTTGTCCGTTTCCAAATTATTCCCTTTTTTTAGTACCCGTCTGAGGCGATCTGGACTGAGGTAAACTTGCCGTTCTGCCGCCAGTTTTTTAGCCAGTTGTTTACGGGCGCATCTAGGAGTTGGGGGAGGAGGTAGAAGGCTCAAAACAACTCCCGTCTGAAAACAAGTCATCAAAGCGACTATTTACCCAAGCCAGACGTAAATGTAAAAGGTGATTAAATCCCTCACTACTCCACCGCATACCGACCCCCTTAAAGCGCTGTTGTATCAACCATTTACAAGCACTCTCGACCATGCCAGAGCCTCTGGGTATTCCTTGTTCTTCAAAGGCTTGATAAGTAATGTGTTCAACGTGCGCCTTAAAATAATCATGTACTCGTCGGATGCTCTGGCGTTGACCGACTTTTAAAGAGAGAGAATTAGCCTGAGTATTTAGCTCATTCACTACTCCAATTGAATTGCCATGCCTCAATTCATGCCGCCAATGTTTAAACCATTCCTTGGCATCGCGAGTCCGGCCATCTTTATATGCAGCCGCCGCTGACCATAAATGTCCCGCCGCATGATAGAAATCTAAAACCCCTACTACGTTTAACGGCTCTAAAAATTGCTCATATAAATTCCAGAATCCTACGGCTCCGTCAGATAGCCAGACTACCTTAGAGGCATCCTGAAGTCCGGAGCGGAGGGCTTCTGCCATCAGTCGGGGAGCTAGGTCATGAATATTTCCTAGAACCCCGACTAGACGACGGTTATGTAGCCTGGTTGCGGGTTTACCCTCGCGGGTAACATACGCTCCTAATCTCGCGATTATCCCAACTTTTACTTCTCTCCATTGCGTGGCTCCAGACGGACTTTTTTCCTGGGGTCTAAAAGTCACCATCACCCCATCACCCGCTATATCCCTCTTCTGTCACTCTAGGCAGAGGAAAATAAGAAATCCACGTCAGGCGAAAGAGGGAAGAGAGCGAAACAGGCCCGATTTATAAAAGAAATTAATCGATTTAACTCCAAAGATAACTGAGGAATAGGAAACACTTGTAGCCAATAGAGAATAGAATTAAAACCGAGCATCGGCAGGAGGAGTAATTGAAGATTATTTAACGCGCTCTTCCAATTCGTTTGATGATTCCAATGAGGATGTTGAGTGACCGAAGACCTAAAAATTTCTGAGGTTGGAGTCGGCGAACTTGTTGCTGAAGACTTAAAAGGAGCAGTGGTCAAAGTAACAAGCAAATAAACACTACAGACAAGTTCCCACCATTTTTCGATATCCGAGTAATGAGTCAGCCTCCAATCGGCCCATCCCAACTCAGACTTACATTGCCTAAATCCATATTCAACCCAAGTTCTATCTCCGTATATATCCCCTACATTTTTATAGCTAAGGCTCGGAATGTTGCTCATCACAAAACTTGTTGAGTTTTCCGGCAAAGTCTCTTTATCTGTTGTGAGGTCCCAATAAGTTCTCCGTCCTTTTTCACCAAAAACGACCTCTCTTATATAGCGAGTTTCTGTTTTACCCTGACTCATATTCCGGGTAAATGTTGTCCATTCATTGGCTGAAACGCTTTGTCCTTCAGGTAGCCAGACTCCATGATTACTCCTGATTGACACCATATACAAGAGTCCTAATTCCTCCAGTTTGCTCAAAAAATGAGTCTCACTTTCTCCATAAAGACTATCGGCTAATACCAATTCTATTTGGAAACCAAGGTGGACCATCTCTTCAATTAATCCAGCGGCAATTTGAGGTTTAGTTTTATAAGTATCTCCCGGTTTTAAGCACTTTTGAGGTTTGAAGACTTCAAAGAGGATTGGAAACGTTATTCCATCAATTAATCCGTAAGCAACTACAGATACAATTCCGTTTTCTACCTTTCCTAATCGACCGATATATTGCCGAGCTACATAATCAGTTTTCTTGCCTTTTTTAGGGTCTCCTGTCTCATCAATAATCACCCGAATTCCTCGACCTTTTAAATGATTTAAAATGAGCTGGATTCTCGAATTTTTGTGCTGGTGAATGTCCCAAGGAGAGCGAGTCAAAAAATGGTGTAACCCCTGGGCGTTTTCTAGTCCCAAAACTTTCGCGATCTCTGGTAAAGTTTTTCGTTTTATTTCGGATAATATTCCTACATGGATATTCTTAAATGCCTCATAAGTCCTAACATCTGAAAACAGGCTTTTATAGTTTTCACAGTATTCATCAATTAGAGGGAGGGTGGGCTTGGCTTGTTTTGGGGCAATCATGGTCCTGCTCTGGCTTTCAGCCGTTTTTTTTATTATACTCTGCCTAGAGTGACAGAAGAGGGATATAGCGAGTCTAAATCAGTTTGACAAAAGGGGCCTGGTAGGATAAAATAAAAGTTTATGTAAAAAAGGCAGACAATTATGGAAATTAGCGCTCAAGTAGATACCGGAGTGAGTGAGTTAGATGAGTTAAAAGAGTTTATAAATCAAACCCAAAACATTAGAGAGTGGAAAAGATGTAAGTCGGTTATCTTGAGAAAAACCGGAGTTTCTTATAAAGAAATTAGCCAACTTATCGAGGTGTCCTATAGTTTTATTAATCGCGCTAACAACCTGTACAAAAATCAAGGAATCTCTGGGTTAAAAGTCAAATATAAAGGCTCCAAAAGTTATCTCAGTGAAGCTCAAAAAAACCAGGTGAAAGCTTGGCTTCTTGAAAGCCCTGCCCACCGAAATATTTCAGAACTTGAAAGACATATAATGGAGCAATATGATGTCGTGTTTAAATCGCTCGAAAGTTACTATAGCCTCTTAAAAGAATCTCGATTAACTTGGCAAAAAGCCAATAAAGAAAATACTCGAAAAGACCCAGAAGCCATAAAAAAAAGAACCGAAGAGCTTGTAGAGATACTAGAGGATTTAAAACCTGAGATAGAGGCTGGAACTCTTGTCGTGTATGCGCTAGATGAATGTCATGTTCAGGGTGATGATGTTTGTAGTTATCTATGGGCCGACTCAAAAGATAGAGAATTTATAGCTATCAATAACGAACGAGACCGGCAAACTTATTATGGAGCTTTAAATTTAATAAATCACCAGTTTATTGCAAGTCCTTATGGAACGGGTAACGGACAAAATACAGTCAAGTTTCTGGAGGAAATTCAAACCCTCCATAATCAGGAGGATTGCCCGCCGAAAATTTTGTTGATTTGGGATGGGGCGAGTTATCATAGGGGAGAAGAAATGAAAAAATTTTTAACGTTACACAATCAGGAAAAAGAGAGAAAAGATTGGTTGATTATTTGTGAGCGGTTTCCGACTTATGCGCCAGAAGAAAATCCGGTCGAGGGCATTTGGTTACAAGTTAAAAACTTTATTAGACGCTTTCATTATCGCTGTAAAAGTTTTGCAGCCGTCAACAAATTGGTAGAACTCTTTTTCAAATATCAACTTTTTGATTTTCCTAATTTGAAAAAGTACAATGCTTTTGTCAAACTGATTTAGACTCGCTATAGCCCTCTTCTGTCACTCTAGGCAGAGGAAAATAAGAAATCCACGTCAGGCGAAAGAGGGAAGAGAGCGAAACAGGCCCGATTTATAAAAGAAATTAATCGATTTAACTCCAAAGATAACTGAGGAATAGGAAACACTTGTAGCCAATAGAGAATAGAATTAAAACCGAGCATCGGCAGGAGGAGTAATTGAAGATTATTTAACGCGCTCTTCCAATTCGTTTGATGATTCCAATGAGGATGTTGAGTGACCGAAGACCTAAAAATTTCTGAGGTTGGAGTCGGCGAACTTGTTGCTGAAGACTTAAAAGGAGCAGTGGTCAAAGTAACAAGCAAATAAACACTACAGACAAGTTCCCACCATTTTTCGATATCCGAGTAATGAGTCAGCCTCCAATCGGCCCATCCCAACTCAGACTTACATTGCCTAAATCCATATTCAACCCAAGTTCTATCTCCGTATATATCCCCTACATTTTTATAGCTAAGGCTCGGAATGTTGCTCATCACAAAACTTGTTGAGTTTTCCGGCAAAGTCTCTTTATCTGTTGTGAGGTCCCAATAAGTTCTCCGTCCTTTTTCACCAAAAACGACCTCTCTTATATAGCGAGTTTCTGTTTTACCCTGACTCATATTCCGGGTAAATGTTGTCCATTCATTGGCTGAAACGCTTTGTCCTTCAGGTAGCCAGACTCCATGATTACTCCTGATTGACACCATATACAAGAGTCCTAATTCCTCCAGTTTGCTCAAAAAATGAGTCTCACTTTCTCCATAAAGACTATCGGCTAATACCAATTCTATTTGGAAACCAAGGTGGACCATCTCTTCAATTAATCCAGCGGCAATTTGAGGTTTAGTTTTATAAGTATCTCCCGGTTTTAAGCACTTTTGAGGTTTGAAGACTTCAAAGAGGATTGGAAACGTTATTCCATCAATTAATCCGTAAGCAACTACAGATACAATTCCGTTTTCTACCTTTCCTAATCGACCGATATATTGCCGAGCTACATAATCAGTTTTCTTGCCTTTTTTAGGGTCTCCTGTCTCATCAATAATCACCCGAATTCCTCGACCTTTTAAATGATTTAAAATGAGCTGGATTCTCGAATTTTTGTGCTGGTGAATGTCCCAAGGAGAGCGAGTCAAAAAATGGTGTAACCCCTGGGCGTTTTCTAGTCCCAAAACTTTCGCGATCTCTGGTAAAGTTTTTCGTTTTATTTCGGATAATATTCCTACATGGATATTCTTAAATGCCTCATAAGTCCTAACATCTGAAAACAGGCTTTTATAGTTTTCACAGTATTCATCAATTAGAGGGAGGGTGGGCTTGGCTTGTTTTGGGGCAATCATGGTCCTGCTCTGGCTTTCAGCCGTTTTTTTTATTATACTCTGCCTAGAGTGACAGAAGAGGGATAGCTAAAGCCATTGACTGTAACTCATCCGATAGTTGTTCAGGACTGGGGCTTTCTCCTTGGGAAAAAGCCGTGAGTTCTTCCGCTCGTTGGGACGTTGCCAGCCGTCCCTTGAGCTTCACCCAATTGGCTATTGTTTGAGCACAAACTTTAATGCCAGTTAATTGTAAAAGTAAATGAGAAGTAATTTCAAAGGGAACAAAAATTGCTAATAAACACTCCAGTTTAATCACTTCATCCGAGGTTTTTTGGTCGGGTCTTATTAAGAGTAATTCGTCAAGAGGCACTAATAGACTACCATGACTCTTGTGCTGGCAACGTCCCACTCGGCGAGACCACTTCACTCGTCCCACAAGAGTTAGCATTGAACGTTGTTGAAAACCCTTACTATTCAAACGATTTCCACAATGTGGACAAGAAGGCCATTGGGTCGGTAATACGGCCCTTCTAGTCAACTCCATCTCTACCACTCGCCTTGCCAATTCTAATCCAATCCCCCATGCTACCCACACTATGGCCACTAGACTCGATGCTGTTTCTAGTTTTGAACAGTGGCTCGGACAGTTGAGGTGTTCAGCTATCAATCCATCCTTGCGTGTTATCATATTATAAGTTTAAATTTTTAGTGAGCCGGGAATGTGTGCAAGCACGTTCCCTCTTTTTATTCTACTCCTTCCTCGACGTCTCCCCATCCAAAACCTGTGAAGGCCCCTCCCCTAACTGCTGGATGCGCCCGTTGTTTACTGTTGTAAGTGCGTGGCCTGGTTGACTGACAAAACTTAGTAAGGCTGATACTTGTAAGTATGTATTTTGAACTCAATACGGTAAGTACGCTTGTCATGTTGTTTTCGAGAAGCCATAGCCGGTTCTGGGTCACTAGAGCGAGTAAAGCAGACGGAGTGAATGAGGTGCCAACCTTGTTCTAAGGCGGTTTTAATCCAGTCCCAACCCATTCGGAAATAGCTGTTACCCCGGAACCAGTGAGGGTCAACTCGGCGACGCAACCCTTCAGCTACTACCTGTGTACCCTGGGCAGTTACATAGAGAGTAGCCACCGCTAGGATAAAAAATAGGCGAGACAGGGCACAGACGGAGCGAATCTCAGATTTCTGAAGATTCCAGCCATTGGACTGGTCATCAAGAAAGGCTTCTTCGATATCGAAGCGTAATCCATATTCTTGAAAGGTTTGTAAGGTGGTGGGTTCATCGCTGACAATGGCCCAAAACTCACCGTTGACATTGTTGTAGCCGATGGCCACATTTACGGGTCCATAACACTCTATTTTGTGGAGTTTAACGTTGTGCAAGCACAAAGCCTCGCCACGCTTGAGAGGGAACGTCTTGAGTTGCCGCCAGCCTGAACCGGCCAGCCAAATCCAGGTATTGCTCTTGAGGCGGATGCGGTAGTTCCAGCCCAAGTCATTGCTAAGGGCTGCCATCGCCTTAACGTGAATAAAGCCTCGGTCCGCCAGCAAGATGACCTTGACTCCCCTGGGTAATAGATGCGCCGCTTGATAGAGCATTTCTCTATATTCGTTAAAGGCAACCGAGGCACTCTTATGTTTCAAGACTCGCCACACTAAAGGCAAGGCCCGACCACGATACACCACTGCGATGCGAATCAGGCAATACTCCTCCCAATAAGTTGAAGTATCTAGGGTCAAATACAGACAATCCTCCTTCCAGTTGGCTAAAGCTGCTAAGATTAGCGGTTTGTAGAGCCGATGGACATTGATGCGGCTGTTGTGCAACCCGAAGCTGACCCGGCGTTGTTTACTCTGTGCCTGCTCCCCGCGACAGGGAAGGCATCGGCAACCAACGAGTGAGACTGACTTCGCCCCGTTGGAGCAAGGCTACCACCATCCACAGGCAAGTTGTCAGATGAGCTTTATGAGCCCAGGGGACCGATTGACTTAACCAACTGTGCAAGGCATTATAGAGAGGGGAGCTTTTATTCATGGCGTTCTGGGTTTTGAGTGGTATCTAAGCTTAGAACGCTGGCTCCCCCTTTTTCAACCCCAGGGCTGAAAATCCCTCCCTGTAAAGCTTTCAGCCCACATTCCTAACTTTTGTCAGTCAACCAGACTCACCCCTGTTTAGTCGTTGAGGTGTTATCTCCTTCGACGGAAACAATAGACCCGCGAGAAAAACGTTTTAATTACCAAAGTTTAGCCAGTTTGCAGGAATATGTGCTGGTTTCTCAAGACCAAATGCAGGTGGAGGTTTATCGCCGCAAGGGGTCGGGGAATTGGGAGTTAGAGCGATTAGGTACAAATGATAGTTTAGAATTAAATTCTGTGGGGTTCACCTTGACTCTGGCAGAACTTTATGATGAAGTATTTGCCGGGTAATTGAGGTAGCTTTTTTGTAAAATTAGCGTTTTCTTATTTATCAAAACTTGGTTTTTCAGTTAATAAATAAGCAAAACGACAGGTTAATAATAAACCGGAAAAAGCGAGTCCGAGGACTAAGCCTAACCATAAGCCGACGCCGCCAAAATTCAGACGCAGGCCGAGGATATAGCCACTAAATAGGCCAATACACCAATAGCCTAAAAACCCGATCGCCATTGGAACTCGGGTATCTTTCACTCCGCGCAAAGCACCGGCGGCTACCACTTGCATTCCATCAAAAATTTGAAACATGGCTGCCATGCCTAACAAGGATATGGCTGATTCCAATACAGGTTGATTGTCGGAATTTTGAATATCCAAATACAAGGCAACAATTTTATCCGGGTTGGTCCACAAAAATAACCCAGTCAGACTCATGAAACTGACCCCCATCGCAATGCCGACATATCCAGCACGTCTGGCACTGAGGATATCTTTTCTCCCCATTGCTTGTCCCACTCTGACGGTGGTAGCTAGAGACAATCCCACGGGAACCATAAAGGTGATATTGGCGGTTTGTAAGGCGATGTTATGGGCGGCTAATGTGACTGTTCCTAGGGTTCCCATGAGAAAGGTGGTGACGGCAAAGAGTCCGGTTTCTATGGCAAAGAGTCCGGCGATCGGCCAGCCAATTTTGACGATTCCCCAAAATTCTCGGGCATCAAATTGATAAGAAGTCCGAAAAATATGATAGGGTTTTAAGCGACGACTTAGGGCTAAAAACCCCGCAGCGGCGATAAACATTACCCAAAAAGATAGGGTGCTGGCCCATCCAATTCCGGCTAACCCCAAGGCGGGTAAACCGAATTTGCCAAACATGAAAACATAATTTCCGCCAATATTCAGGGGGACGCAACAGGCAACGATCGCCATCACCGGGCGGGTATAATTGAGGGCGGAGAGGATATTGCGTAACACCGCAAATCCCACGGCGGCGGGAAATCCCCATATCAGTGCCTGTAGATAGGTTTGCGCTAATGCCGCAGCCGTCGGGTCCTGTCCGAAACGCAGCAACAGGGGACTGAGGTTCCAGATTAGGAATCCCATCGGGACCGAGAGTGCGAGGGTTAACCAGAGTCCCTGAATGGTCAGGCGACTGATGCGGTGGAGTTCTCCGGCACCCTGCGCTGTGGCAGCGATCGCCCCAACGGAGGACACCATCCCCGTAGAAATCAGGATGACGGTGAAAAAGATAATCGCACCTAAACCCCCTGCGGCTAATGTCTCACTGCCGAGTAACCCCATCATGACTGTATCCACAAATCCGGTGGCGGCTTGCGCCAGTTGTGCGGCAATCAGGGGAATGGCCAGGTGCAGGGTGGCTTTGGCTTCGGAAAAAACTTTGGATTTAGACAGGCTGTGCATTCAAATAGTATCGGGGCAAGGGATATTTCCGTCAAGTTTTCCGGCGCTTCTTCCACCAGGGAACCATGAGGAGGAGAAGCAGCCCGATCGCCAATCCCAAAGCGGTGCTGACAATCACTATATACTCGCTTTGACGGACGGCGATCGCAATATAAGCCCAAACAAACACCAGATTAAAGGCGGTATCCGCCCGTTGAATGGTGGCGACAGCGGCGATCGCAGCGGAGACCCCTAGCATAATAACGGTCCAAAACACCAACATATTCGGGTCATCCCACCCCCAGGCATAGAGGGTACTGGCAATATTCACCACCGTGGCGACACTAATCCAGGCCAAATAAATACTTAAGGGAATGTTAATCAACCACTTTTCCCGAGGAGGAACTCGTTCTTTCCCTATCTGGAGGCGCAGATAAGTGAGAATCAGAGACCCTAAAATAATCAGCATGGCTAACACAGACCAGCCAAACTGGAGATATTCAAACAAAAATACCCAAGCAATCTGAGCTAAACTGGCGAGAACCAGCAGGTAACTCATCCGCCTTAACCGAGGATGATGGCGTTGCGCTGGTAAGACTTGATAGATGCCAAAGCTAATGAGGGATAAATAAATTACCCCCCAAATGGAAAAGGCATAGTTGGCGGGAATAATTAAAACATTACGAAAGATGTCGTTAGAAATTTCACCAATTGTTAGGCCATTAAAGGGGAAAAGATTGGCGATTATATTAGTGACAAAGGCAGCAAGAATCGCCAGCAACGTTGAGACTGACCGGAATAGGTCAGAGTGAGAGCGTTGAGAGAGCTGTGTCATGGGAATGACTCCTAGATTCTAAACATTATCCTAGGCGATCGCCCATGACTTTGCACTCCTCCTGTGAGTCTATTTCCCCAGGGTTAGGGTGAACCGGGAGTGCAATTCAACGGACGACGAATACACCCCGCCCGTTCACCGCCCTAAAATTAAATGACAAATTCTTCCGTAACCCGATCGCGCTCTAAGGTAACCTGAATGCTATAGCGTTCTCCCGGTTGTCCGCTTAACTCCATTTGCAGGCCGGAGTCAGCATTGCGCGCTACCACCTCATGGAGGCGATCGCCGTGGTGAGAGAGTAACGTCAGTTGTAACCCAGCGGGTAATTCCGGGCGATCGCCCGTGGGATAAACCTGGACTAAGACCCCCATTTCCCCGTGAGATTCAGCCTTAATCGTCACAATCAAGGCGATCGGGCGCTGGTTATTTTGATGGCCTAAGTGCAAGGTTTTAGCCCGTTTGACCCCAGCAGTTTCCCGGATTAACGCCAGGGAATCTTCTTGTGGACAAAAGACTTCATCGATCGCCTGCCATCCGGGTTCAAATCGCTCTTGAAACCACTTTCCCAAATTCACCGGATTCTGCCATTCGGCCCTTCTCCCCAGGTTTCTAGCCAATCCCCCTCTACATCTTCGACATAAAGATTAACGTGTTCCAGACCAAACCTGATCCGGTTCTCTTGTAAATCTTGAGCCGCTTGAAGGGCTTGCCATGCTTTTTCGAGGCGGTCTTTACTTGATGTTTGGATTGTCGTACCCATATCTAAGTCTAAAAAAAAGGTTTGTTGTCGAATGGAATTAGTAAGAAACAGAGTTTCTTAAAAACTAAATTTCAGATATTTTGACTCTTCCAGATGGCTGCTGTTGTGCAACACCAAATTCACCACTTGACTCACGAATTCTTCTTTTCCCGGATTGTAACTCACAAAAATCCCCCGTTCGATATTCCAGTCTTTCAGGGTTTTTTTCCACTCCTCGTATTTATGTTCGGAAAAATCATCAGAGATGCTAGTGACTTGGACGCAAAGTGGTCTGCCCTTGTTGCTGCTGACGATCGCATCTGTTGCCATAGAAAAATCTGCCACATACCGTTGGACGAGGCTCCCTTCACGAATCTTTATCTTTTGTGCGATTAGGTCAATCAGTTGAGCATCCTCCTGATTGAATTCTCCGGATCTTAATTTTTGTTTCCAAATGTAAAATTTGTTATCTTTTTCGTTAAACCACTTAGGAAACAGGAATTCATACCAATAGCGGACCGGGGGAGTGAGCTGATTTAAAAATGATTCCCGTTCCTCATCGGTTAGAACCTTGAGCGCTAACCAAAATTCTGCATCCTTAATGACTTCGAGCAGAAACCCCATTAAAAATTTTTTCTGCATTAATAAACCCGGTCTCATATCTTTGATCCAACGCCAGATTTCCTCCAAACGGTACTCTAGACCTGGATCCACTGAGGAAGCTATCCCCATGAGTTCCCTAAGTTTCGGCTCGATTTCAATGGCTTGCAAACACTCCCCCTACATCCGCAAAGCGCCTTTCAAAGCATATTTCTGATCTTACTCTAAAAAGTGACCGACTGAATAGAGGGGCGATCGCCCTTCCCGATAGAGATTCGCAGTGAAATCCCAGTCGGGTTAACCACAGAGCGGGCCTAATTGAGTTAGCTGCCCCAAAGCGAACGACCTCTACTGTAACTGCCACACCTTAATTGTATTATCTTGACTGCCACTTGTCAGCATTTTGCCATCAGCACTAATCGAAACCGAATTAATCGTATCCGAATGACCCTTCAGGGTCTGTAACAATTGTCCTGTTCCAATATTCCAAAGTTTAAGCGTACTATCGAGAGATCCTCCGCCACTGACCAACGTCTGACCGTCAGGACTAAAGGCGATCGCGTGTACCGCATCAGAATGTCCGAATAACGTGCGGACCAACTGACCACTACTCACCTGCCAAATCAGAATCGAACTGTCACCACTGGCACCAGCGATCCACTGACCATTGGGACTAAAAGCCACCGATCGAAACCGATAAAACCCCCCTTCTAACGTGCGGACCACCTCTCCGGTTTGAGTATGCCAGATTTTAATCGAGCGATCGAAACTGCCACTGGCTAAGAGTTGACCATCGGGACTATAAGCGAGGGAAAACACCCAACCCGAGTGACCCGCGATCGACCGAATCAACTCCCCAGTGTCCACATTCCATAACTTAATCGTATTATCAAACCCACCAGAGGCTAACTGCTTGCCATCGGGACTAAACGCCACCGACATCACCCAAGCGGCATGATCCGACAGGGTATGTAAGAGTTGACCCGTACTCGTGTCCCAAACTTTAATTGTCCCATCTCCACTACTACTAGCAACCTTACTGCCATCGGGACTAAAGGTGACCGACCAAATTTCATTAGAATGACCGGATAAACTCTGGCGGACCTGACCGGATTCTATATCCCAGATCTTTACCGTTTTGTCAACACTGCCACTGACAAGCAGGCGACTATCGGGACTCAGCGCAATAGAATTGACCCCCCACAGATGACCCCCTAGAGTTTTCGCTAAGGTGATAGAACTTGAGGCAGCCAAGGGTTGCGCCGACACCGTGGCGATCGGGGTCAAAGGTTCCGGGTGATGCGGAACTTCCGGGTTCACCCCGGGACTGCCATAGTTCAACCAGAGTAAAGCTGAGACATTGGGTACTGTAAATCCGCCAAATAGGTGAGTAGCTGTTCCCGCTAAGGCTAAGAAAAATCCACCCACTAGGAATTTTTGAGATGATTTCAGGGCTTTTTTATAATGAAAGCGCGATGATCGCCGACTGTGACGACTATAATTTCGGGCACCATTCAATCGCAGCAGTCGAGTCGGAATCCTCGCTGCCGCTTGATAAGGTTGGATTGATCTCATGGGTTGAGGCGATCGCGCAGGCATTGGGGAAGAACCCCAAGGTTGCTGCATCTCCTGTTCAATTTCCTCCAACCGCTTTAAAATTACCTGAGTATTTTGGGGGCGATTTCCCGGAAAAGGGGCCATCATGTAATCAATACAATCCGCCAAAGGATTCGTCGTGAATCCCGCTGTAGGACTGTGCCGACTCCCATCCGATCGCCACAACAGTTGACCCGTGCGCGTATCTTCCGGAAAGGCATTGGGTTCTTTTCCAGTTAACAGGAACACAAAGGTTCGTCCTAAAGCAAAAAAATCCGATTGGGGAACCGCTTTTCCATTCGCCTGTTCTGGAGGCGTGTAACCGGGAGAAACAATTCCCGTAATTTGATGACCCCCTCCCACTTTTGCCAGATAGGTTCCCGTTACCTCTCTAGCACTGCCAAAGTCAATCAACGCCAGTTGACCATTCGGCTGAAGCATGATATTCGAGGGTTTGATATCGCGGTGGAAAAACTGCTGTTGATGGACAATATTTAAAATTTCCGCAAGCTGTTTAAACCAATTGAGGGCTTGATGCGGTGGAATCGGCAAATGATGGCGATCGGCCATCCATGCCTCTAAATTCCGGCCCTCAATCCGTTGCATCACCAGACAGTGTAACGGCTGCTGGCTATTTCTGGGCATGACGGTAAAGTAACCCTCTGCTTCTACGCGAGGAATACCGGGGTGATTCAAATGGCTTAAGACTTGAGCTTCGCGCTGAAACAGGGCGATCGCCTTGGGATTATCATCAGTCAAAACCTTCAGAACCTTGAGGATTCCCCCATCATTCACCTCAAAAGTTTGACCAAACCCCCCTTCCCCCAATAATCGCCCAATCCTGTAGCGCCCTTGGAAAATCAATAGCGAACCGCAATGCCGACAGATGCGGTTCTGTGCATTTAAGGGGTCAGCCCGATTCGGACATTTAGGATTGAGGCAATAACTCACGGCAACTCTATCCAACGATTGAGGATATCTTGATTATCCTAACTTTCCCTGGGAAAAAACAACTATCATTAGTCATACGTCGTTATCAAGAAACGACAGGAGAGGATGGGGGAGATGGGGTTCATGTTTGTAGTAACGACTTCAGTCGTTGCTCTGCGGTGATGGCGATCGCCATTACAGCACCAATCCGAGGGTCTACCACCTACCTGCTTGGGAACTGGAGGCAGAGCCTGACATGGGGGCGTTACTGGGCGATCGCCAAGTAACGAGGAAACGACTGAAGTCGTTACTACGAACATGAAGAGAACGACTGAAGTCGTTAATACAAACTTCCCAATCTCCCCAATCTCCCCAATCTCCCCAATCTCCCCAATCTCCCCAATCTCCTCAATCTCCCCAATCTCCCCAATCTCAAAAAAAAAGGGGCCAATTGCCCCTTTAGTCGGATTCTTCAGGTGATGAGTGCAACCCGATCGCTTATGCGTCTGGTTCCACGCGACCGTAAAATAGACCGCGAATCTTCACCTCTACAGGTTCTTTCGCACCTAAATCAGTATCCGAAGACTGTTCGCTGACGAAAATACCAGCAATTTCCCCAGTGGTACTATTGACTTTAGAAACACTCAGGGAAATATGACCTTTACCCTGAAGTGCACGCTTGACGTTAGAGCGATTCAAATCCGCCGCATCAGAACTGGCAGGCAACGCCACCGCGTTATCATATCCAGTGGCTCCACCGCGACCCTTGGGGTCTAGGAAAGAAGCAGAACGATAGGACGGAACGGTATAGTCCCCTTCAAAATCAGTCGAGGTATTAATACTGTCAAGTCCGGCCTGACTTTTTGCAGTTAGACCTTTGACGGTGAACAAGAAAGGAACTTCTTCACCACCGGGAAGCATGACGGTGATCGCTTGGAAGTCAATCCCATCTTTTTCCACAAAGGTGAAGCTACCATCTTCGCCCAAAGTCAAGGGTCCTTGGATTTGAGTCAAGGAGGAGGTATAACGAGTCAACGGTTTGCTGGGAATATATTCGGATTCTTTCCGTTTATTGGATCCTTCTTCCAGAACGAAATATTCCGTCGGTTGCAAACACAGTTCACTCAGCAAATAAGATTGGCTGCCATCAATGGGAATTGCACCCCGAGCGGTTTCTGCCAATTCCGGACAGCTATTTGCTAAACCTGTGTTTCTGATATCATCATAGGTGAGTTCTTTACTCCCCACCGTCGGCCCTTCACTACAAGCCGTTAGCACGCTCAAGCAGACTGCTAGAAATGCGACAATTAAAGCGCGATACCTCATGGTCAACCTTTATTTCAAAATTTGACAATCCCACCAGGGGTTAATCTTTGGTTTGGGTTCAACTTCGTTCGGACGAGGGAACCCAAACCGTTAAGCCTTTGCAAGTTCGATTCAGAATGAATGAGTAAACTTACTCATCTATGACAACGAAACGCCTACCGCAGAAACAACGACTGAGCAACCCACATCCTCAATCGGTTTTGTCAGTTGTGGCACTGTCAAAAAATAGTGCGGGCGTTTTTGTTCGGCGATCCGGGATTGAGGAGGTAGCATCTATAGTCAGTCACCTGGATTAGGTAAGCTGACCGGAAGAGATGATCTCCTGGGTCCGTTTCAGCTTGCTGCGGCGACAAAGGGACTCCAACTTCTCAGAGAAGTGGAAATTCTCATGTCGAGGTTTAAGCATTTTACGTTGCTTTTAGATGCCATAGAGCATTTTACCGAAATAAGCACCCATCGTAACGTAGGTTGCTTTTAATTCTTTTGCAGGGGGGAAAGAATGCAAGGGTTGTGATCCCCAGACTGTATTTTCCCAGAATCCAATGGTCTTTTCATCAATGCCAGAATGCACCACTTATCGGGATCCTTTTCGGAACCCGACGCCTTGAAAAAATCCCAGTGGGGAGTGAACACAGGGGTGCAAGCGGGTCCGATCGCCTTGAATCTGGGTTCATCTGGGTAACCCTCCTGAGCGATCGCCACGCCAACAGAAACTTGTGACACAGAACGGTGGACTGTTCAGGACTAACGCTGAGTGGTATGAGATCCCCAGGACCAGAAACCGGGTTTCTGGCGAGAATTGGCGGTTAAGTCGGTAGAGAGTTTGTCGAGAAACCCGGTTGTCTTCCCCATAGAAGACCGATCGCGGCTTTAGAAATGGAGGGGGTCAGGGGGCGATCGCCTCGCCAGACCCTCATGTTTGACCCCCTCCAAGGCTCTCGTTGCTCTCCCTTGGCACAAAGTTAGATAAAATATCAAATTTGATAGCCATAGACTCCCAGCACGAGCCGGTGAAAGCCCAGCTTAAGGATTGGAATGTTCACCCGCGACTTTTAGGCAAAAAACTACATGGACTTGAATACAAATCTTGACTCTGACGGCAAACTACCCAATTTAAGCAGTACGATTGAAGACTTGCGACTTGTCGCCAATCATCATCAGGGGGATTGTCTGGCACTCTTGGAGTTACTGCGGACTTTAGAGCAACTTCATCGAGAAATCTGCGAAAGTTTGTTTTTGGAATCTCTACCCAGTAACCGACAGGCACTTTACAACTTGTTGCGAGATATCGAAACCTCTGGAGGGTGGCCCTACATCCAGCGGATCAAGTTGCGATCGCTCTTGGATGTTTTATCCGAAGCTGCCGTGGAACATACCCCGGATCTTGAGGATTCGGTGAGCACTGAAGGAGAATGACGACTTTGGGGAGAGGATTTTCACTATCCCCTTCCCCCCTTCCCCGGGTCACTTTTTACCAAAAACAAGTCTCCCACCTAACTTTTGCAGGGGTTTGATCTCTTTTCTCTAATGTTTCTCTAATGGTCCTCTCCAGATCGTTTGGGGAGGGTCAGGTCCATCAGTAACTCGACCCTCCCGAGGGCCCCTCTGATTGTCGTTCTCGGGTTCCCCTCCTGTCCAAAGGGTCCCTACATGGCTCGGGATTTGCGACGATCGCCGGATCAACCCCCTGAGGCGATCGCCTCTCCCCTGACTTACTGCTGCTTTAGAGTTTCAGTCTCTCCCACTCCCTATTCCCTATTCCCTACTCCAGGGTCGCTATCGTTAAAGTCGTTAAATTAGTGTCAGACTATCCGTATTATCCAAGGCTAAAAAATCAGATCCACTGCGGATATTCTGATTAACACTAGATTCCAAAGTCTCCTCTGTCGGCGTGCTAAACAAATCCGCCAAACCCGTCTCAAATAGATTATTAGTCGCTGTAAAATTCTCAGTCGTCGAAGTCGTATCATCTTCCACTGGCGGACGTTCGATAGAAATCGGTTGTCCAGAACTATCCACAAAATCAGCCCCGGTGAAACTAGAAGCGGACACTCCCGATAACAGTACAACAATCCGTTGCGTATCTCTAAGCAAAATCGCCGTACTAGAAGTAAGACTATTATCTGGACCAACATTCGTAACATTTTGAAAGTCCAGATTCCCGAATTCTAAACCCTCTCCTAATGCTAAGAAATCCTCTTGAGGGTTGTAGTCAGTAATCAGATCTACCCCAGCATTTAACTGCAACACAAAATAGTCAGACCCGGTGCTACCCGTCAAAGTATCCGCACCTAAATCCCCGAATAGCCAATCACTTCCTGCACCTCCAAAAAGGCTGTCATCCCCCCGTCCACCATAGAGAGTATCTTCGCCTTCTCCCCCCTCTAAGATATCGTTACCAATGTTCCCATTTAAGATATCATTTCCTAAATCCCCAAATAGCAGGTCATTTCCGTCTTCTCCAAATAGCTGATCGTCATCCCGTCCGCCATAGAGAGTCTCGTCTCCCTCTCCCCCGAGGAGCAGATCGTCGCCTTTATTGCCAAATAACACATCATCACCCGTTTCTCCAAAGAGGGTATCATCCCCATTTTCCCCAAGGAGAGTGTCGTTATCATCCCCACCCTGGACAATATCGTTTCCATCTCCCCCGTAGAGAATATCCCGTCCCGCCTCGCCTAAAAGCAGATCGTTTCCAGATTCCCCAAAGAGGGTGTCATTGTCTAAGTTCCCAAACAGGGTATCATTCCCACTGCCGCCATAAACGATGTCATTTCCTTGACCCCCAAACAGGTAGTCATCTCCTTCTCGGCCATTGATGAGGTCAGCCCCCTGGTTGCCGTTGAGCGTATTATTTCCTGAGCTTCCGTCGATTGTGTCTTCACCTTTTAAGCCCAGAATTGAATCGGATTCAACGGTTCCCAAGATGAGATCAGCTTGCTCTGTGCCAATGATATTAGCCATATTCGATTACGGGTTTCCTGAATTTACAACAGAATAAAACAGACTCAATTATTTTAGCAGTTTTAAGGATTGCTCCCGGTAGCCCAGTCCCCGAAAAATTACCGAATATTTACATTTGGACAAGCGCCTCCGGTCTATTATTGGTTGAACCGATCGCTGTGAACCTGGCGATGGTGTCGATTCATGAACTCTTGGCCTAAAATCTCTCACAAATCTCTCCTTTAAAGGGGAGGAACTTTTCCTCACTCATCTGTTTTAACGGGTCAGATCTCTCCAGTTTTTTGATAAAATCTTAAACGCTTAGGACTCAGATGAGTCGGTAATCCCCGAGTGCAAAACCTGATGAGTCAATCTATCTTTTGCTCTGATTCTCTGAGGATCGATTAGGATCCTTGCTAAGTCGATATTTCTTTAACAATTATTCTGGTTTGAGGCACTGATTTATGAGTTCTGCACCGATCTCTCTCCCGGTGAATGGTAGCCCGATTAAGTTTGGGACCGATGGTTGGCGGGGTGTGATTGCCGCTGATTTTACCTTTGCGCGGGTGGTCCGGGTGGCAGCGATCGCCGCCCAGGTTTTAGAGGAAGTTTACGGACCCTCCACGGGAAGCCGGACCATTATCGTCGGGTTCGATCGCCGTTTTATGGCGGAAACCTTTGCCCAAGCAGCGGCTGAGTCGATCCAATCCGTCGGATTTGATGTGATGCTATCAGAAACCTACGCCCCAACCCCCGCCTTTAGTTGGTTAGCCAACCAACGCAAGGCCCTGGGCGCAATTGTCTTGACCGCTTCCCATAATCCCGCAGCCTACCTCGGCTTAAAAGTCAAGGGCGCATTTGGAGGTTCAGTCCCTCCGGAAGTCACCCAACGAATTGAAGCGCAACTGGCAAAGGAAAACCCTCTAGGGTCCGCTTCCCCTTCCCCCGGAAAGTTAGAAACGTTCAATATCTGGCCGAGTTACTGCGAAATGCTGCGCTCAATGGTGGATATTGCCCGAATTAAAGAGGCCGTCGCCCAAGGTCAACTCACGGTATTTGTCGATGCCATGCATGGCGCGGGAGCCACGGGATTGGGTAAAATCCTGGAAGTCCCGGTGCAGGAAATCAACAGCGATCGCGACCCCCTCTTTGATGGCGGTGCCCCAGAACCCCTGCCGCGCTACCTCTCCTCCCTCTTCCGCCAGATGCGAACCCACCGGCGATCGGTCAATCCCGGTTTATCGGTCGGATTTGTCTTCGATGGCGATGCCGATCGCATTGCTGCGGTTGATGGCGATGGCACCTTCCTCAGTTCCCAAATCTTGATCCCCGTCTTAATCGAACATCTGGCGAAACGGCGCGGATTTATGGGGGCCATCATCAAAACAGTCAGCGGTTCCGACCTGATACCCCGGGTGGCCAAATTGTACGATAGGCCATTGATGGAAACCCCGATCGGCTTCAAATATATCGCCGATCGGATGCTAGAAAATCGCGTCCTGATTGGCGGCGAAGAGTCGGGCGGCATTGGATATGGCACTCATGTCCCGGAACGGGATGCCTTGCTCTCCTCCCTGTACCTCCTAGAGGCGATCGTTCACTCTGGCTTAGAATTAGGCACTCTCTATCGTCGCGCTCAGGAGCAAGCTGACTATCACTTCAGCTATGACCGCATTGATTTACCCTTGAGCAGTATGGCCGTGGCCGATCGCCTGCGGGAACAACTCCAAACCACCACATTAACGGAAATCGCCGGTCAATCCGTGGTGGATTGTCTCACCATTGATGGCTACAAGTTCCGCTTAAGCGATGGCAGTTGGTTGCTGATTCGGTTTAGCGGCACTGAACCCGTTTTGCGACTCTATTGCGAAGCCGGTACCCTGGCCCAAGTCCGTGATACCTTAGCTTGGGCCAAACAATGGGCCGAGGGGGTTTAGCTTACAAGAGTAGATCTTTTACGTTCAGGGGGATTTGTCTCGCATTTCCGGTCCCCTCCCCTTGGCAAGGGGAGGGTTAGGGTGGGGTCCTCCCTCGGAACCGTCAACCCCCAATTGCTGAAACCGTTGATACCACATCCGTAGTTTTGACTATGACTTTAGAATCAGAACCTGAAACGCAAAAAATCGTGGTGGTTGCCACGAGCAATCCCGGTAAGCTGGAAGAAATGGAGGCCTATTTGGGAGACTTGGGCTGGGAATTACAGCTCAAACCCCCGGAAATCGACGTGGAGGAGACCGGCGAGACCTTTATGGAGAATGCAGTACTCAAGGCCTCGGAGGTGGCGATCGCCACGGGACAATGGGCGATCGCTGATGATTCGGGGTTGGCTGTGGATGCCCTCGATGGCAGTCCCGGAATTTTTTCCGCGCGCTATGGTGCAACGGACCCCGAGCGGATTGATCGGCTGCTGTTTGAGTTAGGCAGTGAACTAAATCGAGAGGCACAGTTTGTCTGTGCAGTGGCGATCGCCCGTCCCGATGGTTCGATTGCCTTACAAGCTGAAGGGATTTGTCCGGGCCGGATCCTCCACCGTCCCCGGGGAAATAACGGGTTTGGTTACGACCCCATTTTTTACCACACCGAACAGCGTCAGTCCTTTGCGGAAATGGACCCGGAGACTAAAAAACGGCTGAGTCATCGGGGTCTGGCTTTTAAGATTCTCCTGCCTGAGTTGGCTACCCTAGATTTTTCATAAAAAATCCCCCTCCAACTGAGGTTGGGGGGAGATTTGAGGAGAACGGAGAATTGAGTCTCAAGTCTGGAGTCTTAATTCTTTCTCAAGGTTCTAAGGGAGTCCAAAAAAATAAATTATCCAAGTTCTGCGGTGAAAAACTTGACTCTTCAGCCTGCGTAGGCAGGCTTTGTCCGTATAGCCCCACCCTTGAGGGTGTGGGTTTTGGGTATTTTATTTTTTGGAGTTCCCTAAATGGCTTCCAGGTTCTTTTCTCCGGTACGAATCCGGACGATTTCATTCACGGAGGAGATGAAAATTTTACCATCCCCAATTTCGCCAGTTCTAGCCGCAGCCACAACTTTGTCCACCACGAGATCTACCATGTCGTCATCGACGACAATCTCCACTTTGAGTTTTTGCAAAAATTCTACGGTGTACTCAGAACCGCGATACCGTTCAGTTTGACCTTTTTGCCGTCCGAACCCTCGGACTTCGGAAACAGTCATCCCTACTACGCCTGCGTTAACTAAGGCGATTTTTACTTCGTCGAGTTTAAATGGCCGAATGATGGCTTCTACCTTTTTCAAGCTTCTGACTCCTCACGCTGTTGAACTGCTAATTGCGTAACCTGCATCGTACCTTAGTATCACCGCCCTGTCCTGGTTTTTTGTAGTTTTTGATACAGAAATTCGGGATTGAGGTGCCAGTTAGGTTGGGATCCGGGAAAATGGGGGGTCAAGCGACTCAGTTGATCACAGCTAATCGCCCTCGGATTGGCGATCGCCCCAGAAGAAAGCCTAGATTTTGGGTTCCTGAAATTCAAACCCGTGGGCATCGGCATAGCGGTGCAAAAATCTCATCACCCGTTCCCAGGCTTCATCAGAAGTCACCTCAAAAGAACATTCAGCTTGGGAGAGATTATCATCATCAACAAATTGAAATTTCATGCCATTGGGAATGACTGTAATTTCCCCTTCTTCATCACACAAATTTAAGGTTTCTATTTTATTAATAAAACTTCGGCCTTTTTCCATAGCCTGAACCCGTTCAAACAGTAATACTACTGTTTTCGTTCCCGAGTTTCGACCTTTTCGCAGACTAATTCCGCCGAGTTCCTCATCTAATCCCTTGATAAATTGTACGGAGACACTCACGAGTCGCACCCGCCTAAACGTCCCTCTTATTGTAGCATTTTTATAGGGAGGATATTTCGGAATATTTACCCCTTCTAGGGTCCAACTTTTCCCCTGCGGTAAAAACCCACACCCTCAAGGGTGGGTCAACACAGAAAAAGCACCCCTGCGCGGGTTCAAGAGAACATCGGTTTTTAACAACCGGATTTGGCATTCAACCCTAGACTCTGGATTGGAGCGAGGGAGGGCCACTGCCTAGGGAGGGGCATCAAAAATTTCCCTCAATTTTCGCTACAAGCGAGGGACATTCATTGAGATTTTGTCTCTTTGGAGGATTCAGGGGTCCGGGAAAATAAATGGAGAGATGAAAAGCCAAAGGATGCTGGAGGTTGAGAAAAAAATTCCACCAGGCAGCATCCGAAATATAAAATCGGACAAAATGAATAATAAGGATACCGTACTCACTGCTTAAAGTTAGAAGCAGATTTTTTTATAAGTGGGTGGGAGTTCAATCGATAAGCTGGAGCCATCCCCGACGGACGTTATAAAGCACTCTGTCAATGATGGCTTGTTCGTCTTCGCTCAAGCAATCTTTTAAAAGAGCTGCTTTAAGCTGTTGGCGATCGGCACGAGTCACGACATTAGAAAACATGACTTGACCGTAGAGTTCTTCCAGCGGGACTTGAGACATGGCTGCGGTTAGTTCCATTGTTCTTTTGGAAACCTATAATTTCCACTGAAAATCTGTATGATCGATATGATATAGATCTTAGCGATTCTGCTTTTCTACGATGCGATCGCATCCGGCTTATGGCTGTGATCTAGATCGCGACCCCCGAGGATCTCCATCATTGAAGTAGACCGGAAAACCGTATATTGAAAAAAACGGCTAGGGAAGCCTAGTCCCCAGTTGCCAGAGACGCCTCATTTCGGGTCTCTACACCCGAGCCAGGTGGGACCCCACTCTACCCACCATTCCCAAAAGAACCCGAGTCGGAGTCGGCTCTGTATTTTAACCGCTGAGGTCACCCAATTGTCTACACTGAATACCAGCACCATTATCTCTGGTTCAAACTCACAAATCCGAGTTTTTATGATTGACAGGAGCAACGTTTGCGGTCTACTCAGCGTTTTTAGCCCCTCCAGGGTAATCAAGCGCAAATAATAACAGGCAGAAGGGGATATGTTTAATACCACGGAAATCTTGATTGATGACTTCGTGCGCCAGCTTAAAGCAGGCTATGCCAGGACATACGGGGGTTTGAAACCAGACTATGCGGATATTATCGGTTGGGCGGGCCACATGGCCCTAGAGAACCTGGCCAATACTGATGCCTTGTACCATAATATCGAGCACACCATTAACATCACGTTAGTGGGACAGGAAATCTTGCGGGGGAAACACATCCGTGAGGGGGGCGTTTCCTGTGAAGATTGGCTGCACTTTATCATTTCTCTCGTCTGCCACGATATCGGCTATGTCAAAGGGGTTTGCAAACAGGACCGCACAGCAGCCGGCTCTATGCCACGGGTTGCAATGGCGAAACAGTGACTCTACCGGAAGGGGCGACCTCTGCTAGTTTGACACCCTATCGAGTCGATCGCGATAAGCTATTTATTCAAGAGCGCTTTGGCGGTCATAAACTGATTGATGCCGAAGCCCTCAAGCGGAATATCGAACTGACGCGGTTTCCCATGCCGATAGTTGAGGATTCTCAGGAAAATGGCACTTATCCGGGACTGGTGCGGGCGGCGGCCCTAATCGGCCAACTCAGCGATCCCAGATATTTGAAAAAGATTAGTGCCCTGTTCTATGAATTTGAAGAAATAGGCATGAATGCAAAACTGGGGTACGAGAACCCTGGGGATTTGCGGGCCAAATATCCTCGGGTTTATTGGGACAGCGTTTATCCTTACATTCAGGAGGCCCTACCTTACTTAGGGTTGACCCAACAGGGACAACAGGTTTTAGCGAATCTGTATGCCAATGTGTTTGTGATCGAGCATGAAAATTTGCACCCATGAGGAGCCAGGGGGAAAACTGGGTAGGGTGTGAAAATTTTTTACCCCAGAAAGCAGCAAACGACTCGCGGTGCGATCGCAGAGTCAAGATTATGGCTTAAAATGGAAAGGTTGTCAAAAATTTGAGTCATTCAGGTTATGGCGGTTCCCAAGAAGAAAACCTCGAAATCCAAGCGCGATAAACGCAAAGCGACTTGGAAGAACAAAGCAGCTTTGCAAGCTCAAAAAGCCCTGTCCCTCGGCAAGTCGGTATTGACCGGACGTTCTACGGGTTTTGTCTATCCTTCTGACGAAGATGACGAGGACGAAGAATCCTAAAGGTTGGGGTTCCTTGATGGTCAAGACGCGGGCGATCGCGTCTTGCTATCCGTTTAGGGCAAAAATCAAGCATGAAGCATTGCCATTTGTCAAGTGCTTGATGCTGATTTTTTTAGGAGGCTGAGACTCCAGTCTTGGCAGCAGGCAAAATAATCATCGCGTCCCCAAAGGAATAAAAGCGATACTCCTGAGCGATCGCCTCCCGATACAACCCCAACAGGCGATCGCGCCCGATTAATGCACTCACCAACATCAGCAAGCTTGAGCGCGGTAGATGAAAATTGGTAATCAATCCATCAACGACCCGCCACTGATATCCCGGATAAATAAATAAATCAGTCTTGCCACAAAACGGCTGCAATTCCCCGGAGACTGCTGCCCCTTCGAGCGATCGCACCCCGGTGGTTCCCACCGCAATCACCCGATTCCCCCGCGCTTTCGTCTCGCGGATTTTTTCCACGGTTTCCGGCGGCACTTGCACCCACTCTTCATGCATTTGATGGCGGGTGACATCCTCAACCTCCACCGGGCGAAAGGTCCCCACTCCAACGTGCAAGGTGACAAAAGCCCGATTTATGCCCTTCGCTTCCAGGCGATCGAGCAATTCTTCCGTAAAGTGCAACCCCGCCGTGGGTGCCGCTGCGGATCCAGACTCTTCCGCATAAACCGTTTGATACTGGTCCGGTGAAGCAACCGATTGAGTAATGTAAGGCGGTAAGGGCACCTGTCCATAAGACTCCAGTAACTCCCGGACGGAGGCCCCTGGTGTCGCTTCAAATTTCAAGATTCTCCCCCCTGTCGCGTCATCGGTAGCTAAAACTTTAGCCTGCAAGGTGGAGTTTGATAGAGGTTCGCCCTCTGGATGGTCTGGCGCAGGAAACTGAATCAGGGCCCCGGGTTTTAAACGCCGACCGGGTTTGACTAATCCTAACCACTGGTTCTCCTCTTGTTCTTCTAACAGCAAGACCTCAACAGGTGTACCTGTGGATTTATAGCCGTAGAGTCTAGCTGGCATCACCCGAGTATTGTTGAGAACCAGTAAATCACCAGGTTCTAGGAGTTCGGGGAGGTCTCGGAATCGCCGATGCTGGTGACGGGTGGGGGAATCCACCACGAGCAACCGAGAACTATCCCGAGGAGTGACCGGATTCTGAGCGATGCGGTCTTCCGGCAGGTCGTAGTCATATCCGGATAGGGTGCGATCGCCCCCGGTATTCCTGTGGGTTGGGCCGGTGAGGGCCTGGACCGGGGATGTTAGGCTCTCAGAATCGATTTCGTTAGGCAACATACTTGTCATCCCAAACAGGGATTTATTCGGTTGAATCTGTGCTAAGATAGAAAATTATAATGGAAAGTTTGGCGAATTAAATATTTATTTTTTAAATCGGATCAATTAAATAGCAGGAAAGTTCAGGAATTTGAGAAAACTGGTGATAAATACTTAGGATAGCTTAAGAACTGTTTAAAGAAAGCTCATCCCTCAGTAAGTTTAAAAACTTGGGTAGACTTCCCCATATCATCAGAGGGATCTTACCCATGTTAGAAAAACCAGGCGGTCTCCACAATAGAGTATAGAGCTTTGATGGTTATGCGATCGCAGGATGATGAGGGTATGGGTGAATGGGATAAAAGCAGATCAACCCCTAAACAAAGTTGGCAAAATCTCCAGATTTTCCCACCCAAACACCTCCTCTAAAGTCACATCTCTAATTCGGTTCTATTCTTCCCTACTTCAGTTGGGTCTCTTTTAAATTCGATGAGAACGCAAAGCATCTGGATTCCTTTCCTGGCACTGGCAGCCAACTCATGTAGCCATATTTCTCTGGCGCTACAAAGTCCAAGGGCTAGAGTTATTACAGCTTTGCTAGGGATGGGGAGAGCTAGGTTTAGAAGCCAACAAGCAATCAACTAACCCACAGGACAAACCAGATGACTCATTATTGTCCAAGAATACGGAAATTGGTGAAGATGGATTACCTCTATCACCTGGCAAATGCCAGTCTAACCCTAAGAGTTGCGGAATATCTCAACACCAGCGAGAATCTGCCGGTTCGCTTCCTCACCGTGATTCATCAAATTGATGGATGGATTGTGCGGGTGAAAATGAATCACCCCCTCAAAGCGCAGCAGGATGGGGATTTTCGAGCCTTTATGAATGAACTAGGAATCCCCGGGCAACCCAGTATCCGCTTGCAAATGGCACTCTGGGCCTTGGAAAACGAACAGTCTCCCATTGAGGTGATGCGTCGCTATCAGATTGCCGTCGTCTCTCACGGTCATCCTGACTTGAGTGAAATTGAGGAGTTTCGCGAGCAATTTGTGCAAGGCTTGGGCTATTGTCCGGAAACTTTAGCATAATTCGGGCCAATTCCCTCAGCGAAGTCTCGTCACCGGGAAACAGTAGGGGGTTTCGAGCTTAGGCGTCGAACGCTCCACAAATATAATCATGCAGGGTAAAGCAATAATCTCCAATGGGTTGGGGTTGACCGAGGCAGATGGGATTCTGTGGCGGTGAAGGTTGACCTGGCCGATCGCCTGGGAGGTTCACCCTCGACTGGGGCGATCGCCTTTGGCGCTGATACTGCACCAACGCCACATCAAACCGACAGGGAAACTCAGCGAACTCCGGATGTTCTGCTAAAAATAACTGGGCGGTTTGGATCAATTTGGCCTGCTTCCCGGACGAAATTGCCAGAAGACCCCCGGCATCCCAACTCCTTGGCGATCGGGTTTTGACCTCCACAAAGGCCAACAGACCCCCCTCACTCTTGACCAAATCAGGGGAGTCACCTCCCTTGACAAATGAGTTACTTTGTGTTGTATAAGAAGACTGCCCAGCAATCAGATCAATTTCCCCCCAGCGACAGCGCCAACGCTGCGCCCAAATCTCCCACCCCGTATCCACTAACCATTGCGCCACCAATGCCTCACCCCACAATCCTGGGTTGGGACTAGAGTCAGCCCGGATACTAGACCAAAGGGGAGAAGAAGCAGACATCAGACAACTCCAGAGTTACGCTTGCTGGTAAAATAACAATGAATACTTGAATTTTCTTTGTCTTAAAAAAATTATCCCTCCCATCGCGCAGGAGTCACTTTTGGATCGACGAAACGGACGTATGAAAAATTGGTTTTGTAACTGGGATTGCACTCGGGTCATGAGTCTGGTTGTTTCCGTACTGGTTTGGATCTCAGCCATTGGAACAGTCGCCACCCTCACCACAGCTTATCCTCCCGACGCTCTCGCCCAAAACTATAACAAAGAAAACCTCCTCGGCGCGGATTTTTCCGGTCGGGACCTCACCCAAGCCAGCTTTAACCACGCCAACCTCCGCAAAAGTAACCTGAGTCATGCCAACTTGCAAGGGGCCAGCCTATTCGCCGCGCACCTAGAAGAGGCCAATTTAGAAGGCGCAAACCTGAGTAACACCACCTTAGATACCGCAAGGTTTATCAAAGCCAACCTCAAAAATGCCATTCTCGAAGGCTCTTTTGCCTTTAGTGCTAAATTCAACGGGGCCAACATCGAAGGCGCAGATTTTACCGATGTCTTTCTGCGCGATGATGCTCAGGAAATCCTCTGTGAACTGGCTACCGGGACCAATCCCGTCACGGGACGCAACACCCGCGATACCCTTTATTGCGAGTAAACCGGGTTGGGGTAAGGGATTAAGAATGGGGGCAATTGAAGGGGGCGATCGCCAGTTTTTGCTTCTTTTTCCTTCTTCTAGGCGATCGTTACACGAACCTCCTACAATTCTGCCGCCTCTAACCCCCGACTCAGGCCAGTTCTCTCTTAAGATAGATGTCCGAACTCTCTAGTTTCAGATAAAGTAAAAACATAGAAAATCGAAATAACACAGACCTCAAAGGTCTTTTTAACAAGTCAATATAACAGGCAGTCCTGTCAGAACAATTCTGGCAGGATTGTTGCATTAAAATCCCCCCTTTTTTTCAGAGCTTGGGGGGATTAATTTGGAATTAGGGGATTGCAAAATATAAATCCTCCAAACATTCAACTGAAAGGAAGGTATATGTAGGGGCGCAATGCTTGCGCCCCGAGGGCGCAAGCATTGCGCCCCTACACTGACGGGGCTACTCCGTTGATCCATCACTACGAACGAACGTTTTGGAGATTTTATTTTTTGGAGTTTCCTTAGAGCAGTGCGAGCATCTTGCAGATATTTAGAACAATAGCGAGCATCTTGCAGATATTTAGAACAATAGCGAGCAAGATGCTCGCACTCCTGATGTTTTAAGATGTTGTAAGAGGCTCGCACTCCCTGTGCTTTACGCTTCGCGAGTGCGGGCTAAATATTGTCCGACTTGGAGGCGAACATCTTTGAGTTCAACGATGACCGATCGCGTAATTAACTTACCCGATTCCACCACAACTTGACCCGTAATCGGATGTAATAAATCTTGTTCCGTGCGCCGTCCGATTAGGGCCTCGATATCTTCAATCGCATCGAGATACATCCCCGTCGGGACTTCGACGACGACCCCTTCTCCGAGGATTCGCGACTGACAGGCGAGGCGAGAGTTAATTTTAGCAGTGGTGATCACCTCTAGGGTGCGTTGTTCTCGGCGTCCCATTGGCGAGACACTTTCCATCCCTTGTTTGATAAACACATGGCAGGTGGCACATAATCCTCGCCCTCCACATTCTTTCAGGACGTGGAGATCTTCAGCGAGTAGGGCCGAGAGAATGTTAGCATTGGTCTGAACTTCAGTATCTTGGGCGATTGGTTCTAAGCGAACAATTTTGACCATCTTAATTGAGTGATTGGTGGTGGGTTGTAGGGTTGATTCCGAGTTACGGTAGATTCGGTTTTGACTTTGAGGATAATGGACAAGGGGACTGGCCTTTTTTTGAGATTAACCCTTGACAATTAAAGATAATTATGCTGACTTAGACGAATTTAAACCTTGATGCACCCTGAAGGCTGGCTCAATCTTCATTCTTCATTATTGTGACATTGGCAGTGCAAGTCAGGATATCCCAGGCCCGGTGGGAAGCGGTCATTTGCGGGCAAAGAGATTTACGATAGGAAGGGGCAATACACCTGGCGAGTCAGGATGACTCTTCAGAGGACCGAGCGATCGCATGATCAAGACATGATCAACAACGGAGAGAGGATGGACCGGACTAACCAATCCGATGAGGGGCCGAATCGCGGCTATCTGAAAGGAAGTCGTCCCTCGGGACCCGCAACAGATAAGGAATTGCGGCAACTCCAAAAGCAACTGCCCAAATACCGAGTTTTAGCATTAGTGGGGCAGGGACAATTTGGCAAAGTCTTTTGTGCGATCGAGCGCAAAACCGGCCAATTGGTGGCCCTCAAAGAACTGACTCACCTGCGTCTCCCCACCCATAAATTTTTGCGCGAACTGTTGTCTTTACTCACCTTGCAACATCCGCATATTGTCACCTGTCGCGCCTTAGAACAAACCCCTGCTGCCCGATATGTGGTGATGGACTACTGTGAAGGAGCAACCCTGCGCGAACTCCTGGAAGCGAACGCTTCCCTGAGTTTAGGGGAAGGGCTGCAATTAATCCTGGGGATTCTAGCGGGATTAGAATGCGCTCATGATGCCGGAATCATTCACTGTGACATCAAACCGGAAAATATCCTGTTGAGCGTGAAAAAAGGAGCCTGGTTTGCGCGCCTCTCGGATTTTGGGATTGCGCGGCGTTTCGGCGAACTGCAAGGAAGTCGTCGGGGGGAGAGTGATGAACTCGCAGCAGTGGGGGCGACGGCTTATGCAGCCCCCGAAGGCTTTTATGGCTTGTACTCTCGGGGTGCCGATATTTACTCGATGGGGATTTTGCTGTTTGAACTGCTGCTGGGATATCGGCCCTTTAAAGGAAAACCTGGGGACCTGATGTGGGCGCATTTGAATCAGCGCTTGCAGGTGCCGGAACAGGTCCCTTTGCCCTTGCGGTTAATCCTGGAAAAAGCCTTAGAGAAACTCCCGGCGCGCAGGTATGCCAGCGCCGCGCAAATGGCACAACAGATTAAAGCGGCGATGAATGAACCCGGGGTTAGACTTTTGAGCGATCTCCCGTTACCCTTGAACGAGTCCCCGATGGCGAAAATGCCGGAATGCCCCAGCAGCCAACAGTCCCGCATTCCCCTACCCCTCCCCACCACAGCATTAGTCTCCCAGGATGGCTATCTCTACGCGGCCCTTGGGAATCAGGTCAGACTCTGGCATCAACTGGCCCTCCCCCCCAAGGTGGTGGATTTTCCCGATCGCGTCACTGAAGTTCTGCCCGTGAAGGGGGGCTGCTGGGTGAGCACCGGACGGAGGCTGTATTGGCTGGCGATCGCCAAAGGTGAACCCCAACACCAACTCACCTGCGATGGGAAATTTCGGATGGCGATCGACCCAGACAGTCGCTGGTTAGCCATTGCCATTCCGGGACAACTCAACTTTTATTCCCTCGCCACCCTCTCCCCCACCGGATTTAAAGCCCCAGACCATCACTGCCAAATTCCCGGACCGGACCTGCCTAAAATCATCTTTCTCGACTCCAAACATCTCCTGGCGATCCGGTATGACTCCACCCCGAACCCGGGCCGGACCCTGTTCCAGGTTTATACCCGTCGGGGAACCCCAGTTGGATCTGAATCCTTTAAGGGCATTTTAGACTCGGTGATTTTAACCGAACAACCCTATACCCTGGCGGGAATCACCCGTCACCCCAGACCCGCCCTGTGGCAGATTCAACTCTGGCCCCTGCGAGTGCGTCGGCTACCCTTAGCAACCTTGCCGGTTTGTTTATCTGCCGTCCCTGGGGGTGGGGCGACTGCCGATGAGAACGGGCAAATTCTCTGGTTTAATCATGACTTAGAGCCAGTGGCGACGGTTCAAGGACCCGGGTCCCCGATCGCCCTGGCTGCCCCCTTCAATTCCGAAACCCAAATGCCACCGAATCCCCTGAATTTAGCGATCGCCACCCGGACCGAAGTGGGCGGCGCGATCCACTTCTTCCAGATCGATGGAAGGAAACTTTATGAGTGAACCCCAACAATTAAACCCGGAACATCCACCCTTTGACCCCTTACAGGTCCGGCAGACCATTCTTAAGCTGATTCTTCCCCCAAAAACCGGCCCGGAAGTCGGGGAATTTTGCTTAGACCCCGAGGCGATCGCCGCCTGGGAGAACCTAATTGCGAAAGTGGCCGAAATGCGGCAACCCGAAGCCGTTCACCTCTTCGACTATCCCCCAACTCCGGAAATCCTCACCCCCTACCTCCTCCCGGAAGCTTGTCAGGTCCTCGATGCCTTCAAACAAGCGGCAGTTCTCACCCCAGAACCAAACCCCAACCCAAACACAGCCCCAGAATCCCGATTCATCCCCCTAGAAGACTGGATTCCCGAACTCCTCTGGTACGCCGTCAGCAGTTCCGAAGCGGTGATGCGACTGATTAGCGGGATTCCGGCGAATATGTTCCAACCGGAACAGGGATGGGACGGGGGAATGGTGCGACTGGTGCTCGGATTACGGGGACAGAGTGGGGATTGTCACTGGTTTTTTGACCTTGCCAGCGATCGCCCTTGTCCCTACCCCGCAGAATTAGTCCCCCTCGACCCCGAAACCACTCGGATTCAGTCCGATGCCATCGCCCCCTTGCGCGAATCCGTGAGATTGGGTGACTTTCTCTCCCAACTCCGCCAACAACTGCACCTCGCCACCCCAGAACTCGCCCGCTTCCTCCAACCCACCCCAGTAGAATTCCTCCAACCCGGGAGTCCCTGGCAGGTGGGCGAGATGCAACTCACCTTAGAGTTTGAATTTGTCAGGGATCCGGAACTGGAGTTCTTCTCGGAACCCTTTTCAGACCCAGATCACCCCACCTCGGCGAAAATTCGCCCCTGTCAACCCCTGGTAGACTATCCAGATTCCTCAATGACTCCCGGGACTTCTGATGGCGGGATTGCTGCTGCTGTGCTTCCTCTCCTGTGGGACTGGCAAGAAAAGAGTCAAGGTATTCCTAGAACCAACCACGGAGGGGAAGGGGGGAAGGGTCAGAATTGATTCCCTTGTTCGTGGCGATCGCCAGTCGCCTCCTGGATACCGAACCTTCTCATCCCGTTATCCCACCCCCGACCCCAGAGATTTCCATCGACGAATTAGCTTCTCAACTGTTGTGGAAAATGCTAGGGTCAGGATTAGAGGCCATGCAATGGATTGCGGGAGTACAGGCGCGCATCCTGCAACCGGAACGAGACTGGGAAACGGGAATGGCGCGACTGGTGGGAATTTTGACCGTGGAAACCCCGAAGTTTTCCTGTTCAATCGATCTTGCCACGGGACAGCCTCCCAGTCCCCTGATGCCTTTGGCCCCTGGGACGGTGATTCAATCGAACCGGAGTGGGTGGTATTCTGAAGCGATCGCCCTGGAACAGCTATCCGCCCGATTCTGGGCCGGGTTTTCAGGGGTCTCGTTGCCTGGGACTGCGGGGAACAGCAGCTTTGATCCCGTAGAAACCCTGGTGACAGCCTTGTTAAATCCGGAGGATACTTTAGCAGTAGAAATCTGCCCCTCCCAGCAATACTGGCAATCCGGTTGGGCGCAGCTAGGCTTGGCGATCGAATTTATTCCCTGTTAACGGATGGAAGTTTACGTTTACGCTTTTTTAAAAACGCCCCCGGTTGAGTTAGAACTCCCCCGGGGAATTGGTCAAGCGGTGCAATTGGTTCCCGGGAAGCAAATCTGTGCTGTGGTGGAATTTGATGTGGATATTAACCGCTTGCAAGGGGATGATGCGCTGTTGGTTCAGGCGATCGTCGCCCACGATCGCACCCTGGGAGAATTGTTTCAGCAACAATGCCTGTTACCCCTGAGATTTGGGACCCTATTTCGGTCTCTCCAGGCGTTACAAGAGCATTTAGTCACGCGGGAAGCGGAATATTTAGAGAAACTCGATCGCTTTGTCGGTCAAGGGGAGTACATTTTAAAATGCATTCCCCGTCCTGAACCGGAGTTCGAGATTTCTGCTTCTGTGCGGGGCAAAGCTTATTTACTGGCGAAAAAACAGCGCTATCAAGGGATTCAAGCTTTTCAGAATGAGCAATCCGCCCAGTGGGACTGGATGCGTCGCCAAGTGATGGAAGGGTATCCCGAGGCGATCGCCACGGATCTGGAGGATCAGAGTCATCGGATTTTTCTGTTAGTCCCCATTCAGGAAGAAGCTTTACTCTATGAACGATTTCAAGAGTGGCAGCAAACCTGTTCCGCTTGGGAGTTGCAGTTGGGAGATGCCCTCCCGCCCTATCATTTCGTGTGATCGGCTGTAGGCAGTTATCCCCCTTTTTGCAGTTACCCCCACTCAGCGTATTTACGGAAATATTAAAAATTACATCAATCCCTTGCCGGAATGGGTGGAGATCGATAACACTAGACATAGAAAAGTCATAAAAATTGGGCCGGGGTTTAGAAAGAGGGGGATGCCATGCAAGCTATCAATTCCAAATTACAAGAACTGATTAACCACAACGAAGGGCAGTATCTGAGTCCTGGGGATTTACAAGGGATGAAACGGTATCTGCAAACCTTTGGAGAACGGGTGAAAACCTACGAAATGTTGCGGGAAAAGGGGGATCTGCTGGTCCGTCATGCCTTAAAAAAGTTTATGTCTCTGCATCCAGACATTATGCAAAAGCATGGACAGCGCTGTTATTACGATATGACTCAGGTGATGCGATACAGTGCGTTGGCTATTCTCAAAGATGACCCGCGCTTTTTTAATGATTCCTTGGTGTTGTGGCAATCTAATATTTTGACGGCCTATCAGAGACAAAATTCCTGTGGGGTAGCCTATCGTTGTTTGAAAGAAACGACTCATGCACATTTGCCCAGTAGTGCTAATCAGTACCTTGATCCGTATATTAATCGGATGATTGAGGCATTAGATATTCCGCCAAAACTGATGGCCAATGTTCAGAAAGCGGCGATCGCCACCTAGCATTTCCCAAGGGATATCTGAATCCAGGGGACAAGAGACTATTGCCAGGTGAGCATCTTGCTCGCTCTTAATTACCCAATTTCAAGGCATCAGCAGCTTAGTCCTCAATCTTTCAGGAATATCTCGGGATTAATCTCCCAGTCGGTTTATTCAAATCAAGGAGCAGACCATGAGCTTACAAGAACCTGTGACAATGAAGCAGAAAGCCTCGGTTGAAGAACGAGAAGAAGTGCTGCGACAAATTTATTATCAAGTCTTAGAACGGCAACCTTATCAGTTTGAACGCAAAAAATTAGCGGGGTTAGAGAAAGAATTTATCAAGGGAAAAATTGGGATTCGGCATTTTTTGAAGAGTATTGCCGTGTCTTCAATTTATTTGGAAAGTTTCTATGAGAAAAGTTCCAATGTCAAGTTTATCGAGAATGCGTTTAAGCATTTTTTAGGCCGATCGCCCCGTGATGAAGCGGAAATCCGGGAATGTGATTGGTTACTGGTGGAACATGGGGTGGGGGCAATGGTATCGGCTTTGATTGACTCGGAAGAGTATCGCAAAGGATATGGGTCCTTGACCGTTCCCTATTGGCATCACCATCGCTATGAATCGCCGAATGATTATTTGGAAAACCGCTGGTTGGGACAGGAACACGCAGGCGATCGCGGATGGGCGATTCCCACCCTGTATTGGCATGAACTCCATCTCGATTGCACCGGAGGCACTTGTCGGCCCTCTTGGACCCCCTCCTCACGAGTCCGGGAATCTTGAATGGGGAGTCTGATGCCCGATATTTTTCAGGGGGTGCGAGTTTTCGCACCCCTTTGCGCGATCTAGGGAGGGTGGCGATCGGTCCGTTTGATCCAGGAACGCCTCAAAATTAGCCCCCTTCCGGCCAAGATTTCACCCAGGTTCTAGCACAGTCACAAAATTACCTTTAAAATCAGTGAGCAAGTGGAGGTGGTAACCGCTACCCTGTGATCGGGGTTGTAACCGAGGCCAAGGATCAGGTTAGTCTACATTCAAAGCGCGATCGGAAAGTGGGTGTGTCAAAATGCTTTCCCTTGCCCCATCGAATGCCTCCGTTACAACCGATAGAACATTAAATCGGTGGCAAATCAAGGGGACGCCCTCATCCTCCCCCTTGCTCTATTCCGGTAGAGTCAAGCCCCGGGGGACCAAAAGCTCTCGAAGGCGTCTTATCATAACAATAGAGATTCTTATGAATCCGATGGATTAATCCATATTTTGAGGGCAAAGGGGTGCAGCTTCTACAGTGGTTTTCTCCGGGTTCTGTTCCTGAACCCGGTTAAATGACGCCGGATTGTTTCGCTCAGGTCAAAAGAACCCGTTTGGGTCCGATTCAGCGGTGAGTCTCCATAACAATGGCCCTGGGGTGGGGTGCAATGATTCAATCAAGAGAGTCAGTCTCAATGGGATGTGATACCAAATCTGGTTGTCAAAGACCTGTTTTCTCTCTTAGCCTGCATAGGCAGGCTTTGTTAGTATAGCCCCACCC
This sequence comes from uncultured cyanobacterium, assembly GCA_963821735.1. Taxonomy (GTDB): domain Bacteria; phylum Cyanobacteriota; class Cyanobacteriia; order Cyanobacteriales; family Laspinemataceae; genus Laspinema. The sequence continues at coordinate 144,975 of CAWGFK010000044.1, read as the reverse complement.
TTGAGGGTGCGGGTTTAGCCGCCCCCCTGTGCAGAAACAAAATCCAGACCGGGCGAATCAAGGGTCTACCTCCGCCGATTGTCTCCGTTGTCATTGAGCAGTCAAGGGGGTAAGTCCGTGAAAACAAGCCACTGTTGAACTGGGGATCAAACCTGTTTCATTCTAACGCCTACTTATCGACTATTGTTGAGACTCATGACGATCTCGCTTAAAGGCTACACCATCCTTGACAAAATTTACGAAGGTGTCAACACCATTGTTTATCGAGCTCAACGAGAACTCGACGATCAACGAGTGATCCTCAAGCTGCTCAAAGCCGAGTACCCCACCCCGGAGGAGTTGGCTAAACTTCACCATGAATATGAAATTACCCGGAATTTGAACAGTTCAGGGATCATCAAGGTGTATGCCTTGGAAACCTTTGAATATAATCAACTGGCCCTTGTCCTCGAAGATATGGGTGGGGTTTCCCTCAAACACTATTTAACGGGAATCCGGTTAAATTTAAAAGAATTTTTACAGATAGCCATCCAACTGGCGGAAATTTTAGGAGAAATTCATAACGCTCATATTATTCATCGCGATCTTCATCCTTTAAATATTATTATTCAGGGAAAAACCCAGCAAGTCAAAATTACAGATTTTAGTATTTCCATCGTCCAAAAGGCCGTCAATACCGGAGCGATCGAGGGAACATTGCCCTATATGTCCCCGGAACAAACCGGGCGGATGAATCGGGAACTGGATTATCGGTCGGATTTTTATTCCCTCGGGGTAACCTTTTATGAAATGCTCTTGGGAGAGCTGCCCTTTCAAGGGACAGACCCAATGGAAATTGTCCATGCCCATTTAGCCAAAAATCCCCGCCCCCTTACGGAAGTTAAGCCAGAAATTCCCCGGGTGGTTTCTAATATCGTGATGAAACTATTGGCAAAAAACCCGGAAGACCGCTATCAAAGTGCTTACGGACTCAAAGGGGATCTGTTCACCTGTTTGACTCAACTCAACGAAACGGGCAAAATCACGAAATTTACCCTAGGGACAGCGGATTTATCCGGAGAATTGCTGGTTTCGGAAAAACTCTATGGACGCGATCGCGAACTGGCGCTCCTCCAAGAAGCCTACTGGAGAATCCGCCGCAAAGCCCCGGTCATTTCCACCATTTCTGGACCGGAAAAACCCGTCGAACTCCCCTCCTCATCCTGTGAAATTGTTCTGATTTCCGGCTATTCTGGGGTGGGAAAATCGGCCTTACTTCAGGCTATGCACCAACCCCTAATCCGGCAAACCGGCTATTTTATTTCGGGAAAATTTGAGCGGTATAGAAGTAATATCCCTTATGGCGGCCTGATTGAAGCCTTCCAGCAATTAATTCGCCTCATTTTAAGCGAAAGTGAAGACCGCATCACCGCATGGCGAGAGCAGATTTTATTACAACTGGGCAAAAATGGTCAAGTCATTATTGACATGATTCCGGAAGTGGAACTGATTATTGGTAAACAGTCCCCGGTTCCGGTTCTACCGCCTTCCGAATCCCAGAATCGGTTAAGTGTTGTCTTTCAAAAATTCCTGAGCGTTTTTACGACTCAAGAACATCCTCTGGTGCTCTTTTTAGATGATTTACATTGGGCGGATGCCGCATCGATGACCCTGTTACAGGCGATCGTCAGCGCCTCCGATCGCCAATGTTTGTTGCTGATTGGAGCCTATCCCGAAAACGAAATCGATAGCCCTCGCCATCCGTTACTCCAAATGATCCGGCGGTTTCAACAGTCTGGCGTGCGAATCACTAAGATTACTCTCGAACCTTTAAATATCGAATATGTTAATCAACTGATTGCCGATACCCTCAGCTGTCCCCCGGTGCGATCGCGACCCTTAGCGGAACTCGTCCACCAGAAAACTCATGGCAATCCTTTTTTTGTCAGGATGCTGCTCAATTCCCTCATCCAAGAAAATCTGTTAGTTTGTAACCTCAGTGCAGGGCGTTGGGAGTGGGATATTCCCCGAATTGAGCAACTTTCCATCACCGATAATGTGGTGGATTTAATGGTCAACAAAATTCAACAGCTTCCTGAATCTAGCCAAAATGCGTTACAAGTTGCCGCTTGTATCGGCAATATCTTTTATATTGATATTCTCGCCCTTGTCAATGAAAAATCCCTCTCTGCCACCGCTACAGACCTCCAGGAAGCAGTCCATCAAGGGTTAATTTTACCCATCGCCAATACTTATAAAATCCCTTTGATTTTTGGCAATGAGGAACCCGTAGCCTTGCCAGTAGATAACTTAGTGGTGGCCTATCAATTCTTGCACGATCGCGTGGCCCAGGTCGCTTATTCTCTGATTTCTGAGGAACGGAAACAACAAGTTCACCTCAAAGTCGGAAAGCTCTTACTGAAACATTGCAACGCTGAAGAACGAGAAGAGAAGCTATTTGAGATTGTCAATCACTTGAACATCGGCTTGAGTTTAATCGCGTCTCAAGCCGAAAGTAGTAAAATCGCTCATCTCAATTTCCTGGCCGGTCAAAAAGCCAAGACGACAATGGCTTATAAAAATGCGGTTAAATATTTATCCAAAGCCTTTCAGCTACTTCCCGAAGATAGCTGGATATCCCGCTATGAATTTACTTTAAATCTCTACAATGAATTAATTGAAGCCGAATATTTAGTCGCGAATTATGAAAGGGCCAACCACCTGGCCCAGGATGCCCTCAAAAATACCCGAACCTTATTAGAAAGGATTGATATCTATGAAAAGAAAATTCAATCTTATGTCTCCCAAAATCAAATGGAGAAGGCCATCAATACCGGGGCGATGGTTCTCCAACTCTTAGGAATAACCCTGCCGAAACAGCCGAATCAATTTCATCGGATTTGGGGCGCAATCCGCACCAAATGGATTCTCAAAAACAAGAGCCTTGAAGATTTAGCGGCCTTGCCACATATCAGCAATCCGGAACAATTGGCCGCTATGAGAATTTTAGTCGCCATGACCCCAGCGGCTTATGTTTCTTCAGTAAATATGCTGCATTTGGTGGTCTATACCATGATAGACCTCTGTGTAAAACATGGAAACTCGGTGCTTTCTGCCTTTGCTTACGGGTTTTATGGGGTGTTGTTGTATGGGTCTTGGTCAGATATTAAGGGAGGCGATCGCAGTGGGGAACTCGCCTTACGACTGTTAGAGCAATTTGACGATAAAACCATGAAAGCGAAGGTGGGGGATTTAGTCTATGCCCATATCAAACACGCCAAAATTCCCCTCCAGGATACCATCGACCCCTTAAAAAATGCCTTTACCGATGGCCTAGAAACCGGGGATATCGAATGGGCAGGACACGCCGCCCTGCATTATTGCAACCATAATTTATTTCGGGGAGAACCCCTAGATGCAGTGGGAGCAGAGGCTGACCATTATATTGCTTGGATGGTCCAACTTAAGCTGGACTTTCATGTGCATTATGCGCGGATTTGGCGACAATTCATGCTCAACTTACAAGGAGAATTACCCAATCCCTGCCTCTTGAGTGGCGAGAGCTTTGAGGAAGAAACATTGCTCCCCACCCTGATTGAATCCAACAATACCATGTCGGTATTTGCGGCCTATCTTGCCAAAACCATCTTATGTTATATATTTGGGGAATATGAACGGGCTGTTTATTATGCGAAATTAGCCGAGAACTATCAACAGGGCGTAGTGGGATTGGTCAGTGTTAATGAACACAATTTTTACCAGTCTCTAGCCTTACTTGCCCTCTATCCCCAAGGGACACCTGCTCAGAAAATCAAAGGGTTGGTGCGGGTCCAACTAGCCCAACGCAAAATGAAGCAATGGGCCTTACACGCCCCGCAAAACTATCGACATAAGTATGAATTGGTTGAGGCAGAAAAAGCCCGGGTTTTAGGCCGAACCGTGGCGGCGATGACCCATTACGATCGCGCTATCAAATCCGCCCGCAAATATGGCTACATTCATGAAGCGGCGATCGCCTGCGAACGGGCCGGAGAATTTTATCAGCAACTCAATCTCGATAAAATCACCTCCACCTATATCACCGAAGCCTATTATGCCTATCTGCGTTGGGGTGCAACTCGCAAAGTCAGCGAACTCGATGCCACCTATTCCAATTCCATCGCCCGAGGAAGTCTGGAGGGACAGGGCAAAGGGGGAGTTATGAGTACCACCACCACTATTTCCACCACCACCGGCTCTCATACCGGGTTACTCGATTTAACTGCATTTGTCAAAGCCTCCGCCGCGATTAGTGGGGAAATTGTCCTAGACAATTTGCTCAAAAAACTCATGAAAATTGTCATGGAAAATGCGGGCGCAGAAACCATCTCCTTAATTTTAGAAACGAACAATAAACTTTATATTGAAGCCACCGGAACCACTCATGAAACTGAGGTGATGATCGGCCAACATATCCCAGTGGAAAACAGCAGTCGCCTGCCCCTCTCTATCATCAACTATGTCGCCCGAACTCAGGAATCGGTGGTGATTAAAGAGGCGATCGCCGAGGAACGCTTCACCCAGGATCAATATATTATCGACTATCAACCCCAGTCCATCCTCTGTGCGCCCATCGTTCATCAGGGCAAACTCATCGGCCTTCTCTACTTAGAAAATAACATCACCACCGGGGCCTTTACTCCGGACCGCTTGGAAGTGCTTAAACTCCTCTCCTCCCAAGCGGCAATTTCCATTGAAAATGCCCGCCTCTATACCAACTTACTCACCTCATCGGAAGAGTTAGAAACTAAAAATCGGGCCTTGCAAGACCTCGATGAACTCAAAGATGAATTTCTCGCCAGTACCTCCCATGAACTCTGCACTCCCCTAAATGGAATTATCGGAATTACCGAATCGATGTTAGATGGAGCCACCGGAGACCTCAGCGAACTGCAACGCGCCAATCTCTCCCTCGTCGTCTCTAGTGGTCAAACCCTGGCGCAATTGGTCCAGGATTTGCTCGACTTTTCCAAGCTCAAGCATAAAAATATCCAACTCGACCTGAAACCCTTGGGAATGCGGGAAATTACCAATGTCGTCCTCACCATCTGTCAACCCTTAGTCGGGGGGAAAACTCTACAACTGGTGAACGCCGTGGGGAAAGATGTTCCCCTGGTGGATGCTGATGAAAACCGCGTCCAGCAGATTTTACATAATTTAGTCGGGAATGCCATCAAATATACGGATTCCGGGACTGTTGAAGTTTCGGCAACGGTGTTATCGGGACAAGAAGGACTGATGAGTGAAGACGAGGAGGGAGAAAGCGAGGATGGGGGATGGAGTCGTGTGAGATATCCCCGTTCCATCCTCCAAGGCAAAGTGACTCGTCCAGCAATGACTCTGGAAACCGAACATTTATATTTAGCCATTACCGTCTCCGATACCGGGATTGGGATTACCGAAAGTAAGTTAAGTCAGATTTTTGAACTGTTTGAGCAAAGCGATGGGACCTCACTGCGCGCTTACGGGTCTGTGGGGTTGGGATTGTCGATCGCCAAGCAACTGGTGGAACTGCATCAGGGTAAAATCTGGGTGGAGTCTGGAGTGGGAGAAGGGTCTCGGTTTACCTTTACCCTCCCAATCTCGGCGAACCAGGTTCAGACCCCGGACATTCCCTTGCCTGAACCCTCGGAACCTGTTGTCACGGAAGAAGAACTCACCCCAGTCGCCTTGCCGATCGCCCCTGTGGAAGGGTGGCGGACCCGGAGTAATGGCGAGTTCCAAATTTTAATCGTGGATGATGAACCGATTAATTTACAAGTGCTCGTCAATCATTTATCCCTGGAAAATTATGCGATCGCCACGGCGAGTAATGGACCCGAAGCCTTAGCAGAAATGGAAAATGGCTTACGACCGGATTTGATTTTGCTGGATGTGATGATGCCAAAAATGACCGGCTATGAAGTCTGTCAGCGGATTCGCGAAAAGTTCCCCGCTAATGAGTTACCTGTGGTGTTGTTAACCGCCCGAAATCAAGCCTCGGACATGATGGAAGCCTTTGGATCCGGGGCTAATGATTATTTAACGAAACCCATCTCTAAAAATGAACTGTTGGCACGGATTAAAATGCACATCCAACTCTCGAAAATTAACCTGGCTTATGCCCGGTTTGTGCCGAGAGAGTTTATCCAGTTCCTGGGCTATGACACCATTTTGGATGTGCAATTGGGGGATCAAGTTCAGAAAGATATGACGATTCTGTTCTCGGATATTCGCTCCTTTACGACCCTTTCGGAACGGATGTCGCCTCGGGAGAATTTTAACTTTATCAACTCTTATTTGAGTCGAGTCGGTCCGGTGATTCGGAATCATCATGGGTTTATTGATAAATATATTGGGGATGCGGTGATGGCGCTGTTTCCCGATACCGCAGAAGATGCCATGCGCGCGGCGATCGAGATGCAAAAACAGGTGATGATTTACAACGTGCATCGCCAAAAGAGCGGCTATATGCCGATCGCCATTGGGATTGGCCTCCATACGGGCAGCTTGATGCTGGGAACCATTGGGGAAGAACAACGCATGGAAACCACGGTGATTTCTGATGCGGTGAATTTAGCCTCTCGTATGGAAGGACTGACGAAATTATATGGCGCTTCCATTGTGATTAGCGGCCAAACCTTGATTCATTTAGATGACCCTACTAAGTACAACTATCGATTTTTGGGCAAGGTTCAAGTCAAGGGTAAAAAAGACTCGGTGGCAGTGTTTGAAGTGCTAGATTGCTATCCTCAAGCTTTGATTGATACCAAGCTCGGCTCTCGGACTAAATTCGAGCGAGGGATTGTTTTATATCAAGGGGAAAAATTTGCAGAAGCCCATCAATTATTTAAAAAAGTATTAGAGAATAATCCCCAAGACCAAGCGGCGCGATTCTATGTGGAGCGTTGCGAATATTTCTTGAGACATGGGATCTCCAAAGTCTGGGAGGGGTTAGATCCACTGAATGTCAATGAGAAATTATAATCGTGCTTTTTACCGTACCCGCCCGGATTTTTGGGGATGACCTTGTAGAGTGAGCCAGACAGGGGGATGGAAAGGCTGAGTTCTGAGGATGCCTTAAGACTGAGCGCCAGAGGACCAGAGACCGGGTTTAACTGCCCAGGTTGACGGCTAATTGCTCCAGATTGTGCGAAGAAGCCCGGTTTCTAACCTTTTTAGGGGAGGTGACCCACCGAGATCAAGTTATGGGGAGAATATTCCCTTTGAGTTAGCCGATTAGGGAGGTTAATTTTATCTTGTTAGGTTTGGGGAATTTCCATTTTTGGTACAATAAAGGTAGAGTTCCGTAAGCGTGGTTAATTTGTGGGCGGAGACTGTGCCACATTTCGTCCTGTCCTCAGTCGCTTTTTCGAGGTGCGATCGCCTCAGACGAGATCATAAGGGGGCGAGAGGAACCAATGGATTACCGGCACTGGCGTCAAGGTTATCCCGGGTGTAGGAGAGTCGCAGCGCTCTCCAGGAGGAGTGTGAACCCGACGGGACAATCCATTGTCGAAACTGTCACTCTATTCCTCCTATTTTGGATGTAAACAAGGGCAAAATTAAGGGAGTTGGATTGAGGAAGACTGCAAAGCACGGCGACGGCACCAAAAGGTGTAAAAGCCTTCCCTGAATCAAGTGGCTTCATCCCCAGGAGGAAGCCTAAAAAAAATCAGGGAATTTGCCGAGTTTTTCCTAAATTCGAGTATTTCTAGGTCCTAACCCAAGGCAGATGAAAAATCCTGACCTGGGGAGAGATAATCAGAAATAGCAACTTAAGTCACCGTAAAAAAGTCGAGGAATAAAAGAGGGTGTTTAACCTATCCCAGGAGATGATTGAGATGATGAATACCAAACTGATGAATACCAAACTGTTGAGCCTATTATTTGCCCTACCCGTTCTCGTTACAACGGGCAGCAATACCTTTGCTAGAGATGAAATGTTAAAGTCTCCTGACCCGGAACTCTTTTTAGAGCAGCAACCGAATGCCCTGGTGACCCAAGACGAACCTAGGTCGATGGAACTCTTGGTGGCAGCTAGGGGTGAACAACCGGGAAAATGCGAGTTATTAGGGATTTGTAAATAAGCTGGGATTCACCGGATCACGGGTGATTCACCTAGAAACCATTCATCGCTTCATCAGGAAGGTTAGAACTTGAGCAGGAACCTCGGAAATGGGGATAAACAGGGGCGATCGCATTCTGAATAAGTGTTCGCAGGACTAGGGCAAAATAGCGGCGGTTTTTCAGAGGCTTTAAACCTGAGAAACAGACAGTGAAGGTTTATTGCGACGTCCGGGGTGTAGACAAGACGCTCTCATCCCGTTTAAATTGAATTGAAAGCAATAAAAGCAGGACGGTCTCTCGGGATCAAAATATTGAAGGGACCTCTATCAAAAGGCTTGCAGGACTGCTCTTTTGAGGTCATAGAAGGCGAGTTGTGGCGTGGAAGAAAGCCTAAAAAGCTGGCATCCCAAGGGCAAAGAACTGAACCTGAATACCCGAAATTGGGACTCACCGTGACCCATGGAGACGGAGCACAGAGGACACCCCCAGGGTAGGGGTTGATAATTATAACCCGTCACATCAGAAATCGGGATGTCTGGTCAAAACTTGTGACGAATGGGTAGAAATTTTATGAGGAAACTTGGTAGTCTTGCTGCTGTACCGATACCCTAGGGGGGTTGGTTTCTGCCCAGGAGTACGGCGAAGTAACTGGGGTAGGGACGGACTTCCTTGCCAAAAAACCCTGATGGGAAAAAAAACCATTTGCTGTTAATGTTAGAAGTGTTGACGTTTTCGGTTTTTCTTTCAGGGGATTAGTGGCTTCTACCCAGTTCAAAAACCAAGGGCAAGGGTGATGGAAATTAATTTGAGAAAATTTTATCAAGCGTGTAACCCCAGTAAGACGCTATCCATTGGAAATCCGGAGGATAGACCGTATTATATTGATTTTTCCGGGGTCCGAGGGGGTAAAATAATTGAGGAGTTGGGCAGAACTATTACCCGATTGTCTCCGGATATTCCCACTTGTCAGTTATTTACGGGACATATTGGCTGTGGGAAATCCACGGAGTTGTTGCGGCTAAAGTCTCAATTGGAAGAGGCGGAATTTCATGTGGTGTATTTTGAGTCCTCTCGGGACTTGGAAATGGCCGATGTGGATATTTCCGATATTTTGCTGGCGATCGCCAGACAGGTGACGGAAAATCTCGCGGTTAGTGGAATTCCCCTGACCTCTAGTTATTTTACTAAGCTATTTAAAGAAATTACCGAGGTCTGGCAAGCGCCCATTGATATTGATCCCACGGCGGATTTAGCGATTTCTATCGCTCAAATTACCAGCCAAGCGAAAGAAAGTCCTAAACTGCGAACCCAGTTACGACAATATTTAGAACCGCGCACCAGTGGGATTTTACAATCGATTAATGAGGATATTCTCTCGAAGGCAACTCAGGAGTTGCAACGTCGGGACAAACGGGGGTTAGTGGTGATTGTGGATAACCTCGATCGCGTGGATAATCGACCCTTACCTTCCGGGCGATCGCAAACGGAATATTTATTTGTGGATCGCGGTGAACAACTTCGCAAGCTTAAATGTCATTTAGTTTATACGATTCCGCTTTCTTTAATGTTTTCCCATGAATCTGAAGCGCTCAAAAGCCGATTGGGGGCGGGAGTGGCCCCGAAAGTGCTGCCAATGGTGCCCGTGCGATCGCGCGATGGGGAAGACTTTGAGGAAGGGTTAGAATTACTCCGGCAAATGGTCCTAGCCCGGGCCTTTCCTGAACTGACCCCCCCAGAACGGCTAGAGGTAATTACCCAAGTTTTTGATAGTGGGGAAACCTTAGACCGCTTGTGCCGGATTAGTGGCGGTCATGTGCGAAATTTATTAGGGTTGATTTATCGGTGTTTACAACAAGAAGACCCGCCTTTTGGTCGAGAAACGATTGAAACTGTCATTTCGGAACGGCGGAACGATTTGGTCCTGGCGATCGCCCCAACGGATTGGGAACTGCTCAATCAAGTGCATGAAACCAAAAATGTTAGAGGCGAGGCTGCCTATCAACATTTATTGCGAAGTATGTTCGTGTTTGAATACCGCGATCGCGACTCCGGTCGTTGGTTTGATATCAACCCTATTTTGGCAGAAGCCCAATCCAAAAAGGAAGCCCTCTCTTCGTCTTTTCCTCTGCCTAAAATCCCGAGTCGAGTACCCAAGACCCACGATGACGGTTGAACCATGATGAATCTACAGTATGACGACGCCGAAATCAGGCGCAACGAACAATCTTTAAAGGTTTTACACCGGGCAATTTCCTTTTCTCAAGGGCAGTTTTCCTTGATTTTGGCGCGGTGTAATTATGCCAGTTTGCGCGATCGCGTGACGGCAGACTTGCATGATTCCGTCTCTGTAGAGATTCGTGAACTTCATCTGCCGACTTCGGTACGGACGCTCTACCAAACTATCCAAGATGAAATTGGCACCGAACAACCCGAAGCATTAATGGTCTTTGGACTCGAATCGGTCAGTCAGTTGGATCGCCTGTTTATGGCCGCCAATCAGGTTCGGGAAGAGTTTAGAAAGCACTTTCCCTTTCCGATTGTCTTTTGGGTGGATGACCCGGTTTTAAAAAGCTTTATTCGGGTGGCCCCGGACTTTGAAAGTTGGGCCACCAGTACGGAGTTTTCTCTTTCGACAACGGCGGCGATCGAGACGATCGCCATCAGTGTGGATCGGGTCTTCTCCGAGGTGGTGGAACGGGGTTCCTTTAACTTTATTCCTAACTCGACAATTCTCGGGTCCCGCAACTGCCTGGAATTGGGATTTGCTAAACAAGAATTAAGCAGTCGCCAGGTGCAGTTGGTTCCGGAACTGGAAGCGAGTTTACAGTTTGTGCTAGGGCGCGATGATTATGCCAGCGATCGCCTGGATTTGGCCTTAAAACGCTATCACCAAAGCTTGACCTTTTGGCAACAACAAATCCCCAGTTCATCTAGCTACAGCGGTGAGAAAGACGGGATTGCCGGGGGCGATCGCCAGTCCATGCCGTTCATTCCCCTCACCCCGAACCCCTCTCCCCTGATTTGGGAAATGCCACCCCTGCGGTATTACTTGCAACAGGGGGTGGTGTTGTTTCACATCGGACTCTGTTACTGTCGTTTGGCACAACTGGATCAACCCCAGGAACAGCAGCATTTACAAGAGGCCCGGTCTTATTTAGAAGACTGTGTGCGCGTCTTTGAGGAGTCCAGACATCCGGAATTAGTCGCCAAGTTTATTGGACAACTGGGTGAGATTTTGCAGCGATTACAGGCATGGGATGCTTTATCCATTGTGGCTAAAAAATCCATTACCTTGCATCAGCATGGTAAACCCCAGGAGTTGGCCCGGGATTATGGATTTTTGGCCGAGGTGGCGTTGCAGCAGTCCCAGTGGGAAAAAGCTCAAAATTTTGCCGAACGCGCCCTAGAGGTCCTCTCCCATGCCCCCAAAGTGCTGATTCCCCGGCCTCATGGGTTATATTTACTGTTGTTGGCCCGGGCTTTTGCTCAGGTGGGTCAGGGGGAAAAGGCGATCGCTCACTTGCACTGCGCCGAACAGCAGACCGACCCTCAGTATGACTTACAGTTATATCGCCGGATTTTAGAGGAGTTGCGATCGCTGTATTTTCAGCAGTCGGAATATCTGAAAGCCTTTGAAGTCAAGCAAAAACTTCGGGCAGTCGAGGCTCAGTTTGGCTTACGGGCTTTTATTGGGGCTGGACGTTTACAAGCGCGCCTGCATACGTTGAATCCCTCTATGATGGTGAGTGCTTCACCCCCTCATGTTCCCGTGGAAATTGCTACATCGGGACGGGAAGGGGATGTGAATCGCTTAATTGAACGCTTGGGTCGGAATGACTACCGACTCACGGTGATTCATGGTCATTCCGGGGTCGGCAAAAGTTCCCTGGTTCAAGCGGGATTAGTGCCGGTCCTCAAACAAACGGCGATCGCGGCTAGAAATGCCTTCCCGGTTCTGCTGCAAGTGTACACCGATTGGGTCACCGGCTTAAAGCAAGGCATCGAACGGGGACTAGAAGAGTCTGGATATGACCGGGATGACTCGGGCCGCTTAACAAGCAATCGGACCCAACCTCTTGATTTCAATGCCAATCAGTTCTCACCCCCTGTTCAAGAATTACTGGAAGAACTGCATCGCAATAACGATCGCAATTTACTCACAGTCTTAATTTTTGACCAATTTGAGGAGTTCTTTTTTGTTGAAAATGACCCAGGTCAGAGACAGGAATTTTATCAATTTTTAAATGCCTGTGTCAATGTTCCCTTTGTGAAAGTAATCTTTTCTTTACGAGAAGATTACTTACATTATTTACTGGAATGCGAACGCCTCGGAAATCTGGAGGTGGTGGATCAAGATATCCTGAATAAAAAGTTCCGCTATTACCTGGGCAATTTGTCCCAGGCGAAAGCGCGTCAAGTGATTGAAAGTTTGACCCAACGCGCTCAATTTTATTTAGAACCGGCCTTAATTGAAGAATTGGTTGAGGACCTGGCCGATCGCGTTGGCGAGGTCCGTCCCATTGAGTTACAAGTGGTCGGTGCTCAACTGCAAGCCGAGAATATTACCACCTTAGCCCAATATCGGCAATCCGGGCCGAAAGAGAAGCTGGTGCAACGTTTCTTAGAAGAGGCCATTGCCGACTGCGGCCCGGAAAATGAATATACAGCGCGGTTGCTGCTTTACTTCCTCACGGAAGAAAGCGGCATTCGTCCCCTGAAAAAGCAGGCGGAATTATTAGCAGATTTAACCCCTGAGTTAGCGGTTCATCCTGAGAATTTAGAAGAAATTTTAAAAATCCTGGAAAAGGCGGGGTTAGTGTTTGTGCTGCCGGAACTTCCGGAAAGTCGCTATCAGTTGGTTCATGATTATTTAGTTAAATTTATCCGGGAACAAGACCGTATCCAAGCCGGATTAAAAGGGTTACGAGAAAAAAATAAAGAGTTGCAAGCGACGAATTTAAAACTCCATCAAGAGAAAGAAGTTCAGGCCGAGTTAACCCAATCCAAGGAACGAGCCAAGCAGATGCAGACCCGACTCAATTTTATCCTGGCGGTCATGGTTGCGGGGTTTGGAATTTTGACCTGGCAAGCGTTCTCAAAAAGCATGAAGGCTTCTATTGCTGAACTGGAAGCCAAAAATTTATCTTCGGAAGCCTTGCGCCTAAATAACAACGAATTTGGGGCATTATTAAATAGCATTCAGGTCGGGCAGAAAACCTCGGAAATCATCCGATCGCCCTTGACGATGCGATCGCCCCTATCCTTGGAAATGCAGACCGCCAGTGTCTTACAACTGGCCTATACCGTTCGCGAAATCAACCGCTTAGAACAACATAAAAACAGTGTACTCAGCGTCATCTTTTCCGACGATGGCGAACTCATTGCTACGGCGAGTACGGATAAAACCGTTAAACTGTTTACGGCGGAGGGCCGTTTAGTCCAGACCCTGACTGGTCATGAACAGCCGGTGACCCGTGTGGCATTCAGTCCTGATGGACAAACCATCGCCTCCACCAGTAGCGATGGCACCATCAAACTTTGGCAGCGGGATGGCACATTGATCCGCACGCTCACGGGCCATCGTCTCGGCGTCACTAGCGCCAGCTTCAGTCCCGATGGACAAATCCTCGCCTCTAGCAGTCAAGATAGAACCATTAAACTCTGGAACCTCAAGGGACAGTTACTCCGTACCATTAATACAGAGAATGCACCGATTCTGTTTGTGCGATTTTCCCCCGATGGCCAGACGATCGCCTCCGCCAGTTTAGATAAAACCGTGAAACTGTGGAACATGAACGGCACTGCGATCGCCACCTTTATCGGCCATGAACAAGGGGTAACCAGTGTGAGTTTCTCTCCGGACGGACAAACCCTCGCCTCTGGTAGCATCGATAAAACCGTGAAACTGTGGAGACGCAACGGCACTGAAATCGCCACCCTGCGCGGCCATACAGAAACCGTCCTCGGAGTCAACTTCAGTCCCGATGGCACAACTGTGGCCAGCGCCAGTGTCGATCGCACGGCCAAATTGTGGCGTCAAGACCCGCAAACGAAGCAATGGGTGGAGAGTGATACACTCCAGGGACATCGCGATGAAGTCTGGAGTGTGAGCTTTTCTCCCGACGGCGAAACCATCGCTACCGCCAGTCTGGACAACACCGTAAAACTCTGGAAAAGTGTTCCCAGAACACTTCCGGGATTTCGGCAACATACCGATGAAGTCTTGGTGGTGGCTTTTTCTCCCAATGGCCGAGTGGCTCCGCCTCCGCCAGCAAAGATAATACAGTGATGCTGTGGGAACCCAACGGGAGAAAAATGGCCGACTTAATCGGACATGAGGATGCCGTCTGGAATCTGAGTTTTAGTCCTGATGGCGAACTCTTTGCCACGGCAAGCGCCGATAACACAGTAAAACTCTGGAGTAAATCCAAAAAGGATTTAGTAACGACGTTACAGGGTCATCAGGACCGAGTTTTGGGAATTGATTTCAGTCCCGATGGACAACAGGTGATTTCCGTCAGTGGGGATGGGATAGCGATTCTCTGGAGTAAGACGGGAGAACGACTTCGCACATTTCGGGCGGATGAGGATTCCCTGAATAGTGTTACCTTTTCCCCAGATGGTAAACGCATTGCCACTGCTGGGGGGGATGGTACGGTCAAACTCTGGAATTTAGAAGGGAGACTGGTCCGGTCCATCGGGGATCATCAAGGGGAGGTGTATAGTGTGACCTTTTCCCCCGATGGAGAACAGATTGCCACGGCGAGTCAAGATAAGACGGCGAAAATCTGGAGTAAAGACGGCAAGGCGATCGCCACCCTAGAGGGACATATTCGGTCGGTGTACTGGGTGACTTATAGTCCCAATGGACAACTGATAGCTACGGCAAGTGAGGATAAGACGGTGAAACTTTGGACCAAAGATGGCAAGGCGATCGCCACCCTGGAAGGTCACAACGATGCCGTCCTGAGTCTGAGTTTCAGTCCGGATAGTAAAACTTTGGCCTCTTCCAGTAAGGATAAAACCGTGATTTTATGGAACTTGAACCTGGAAGATTTGTTAAACCGCAGTTGCCTATGGGTGGATGATTATTTAACGAATAATTCCCGGGTGAAAGAGGGCGATCGGGCGGTGTGCGATCAGATTTTGAAAGAGGAAGGGGAGTAAACCACTGATTTCACGGATTGGCACTGAGGGGATGGGGGAGTGGGAGATGGGGGAGATGGGGGAGATGGGGGAGATGGGGGAGATGGGGGAGATGGGGGAGATGGGGGAGAAATGGTGTTTTAGATTACCACCAGTTCTTCTTCTCCCCCTTCCCTTGCAGGGAAGGGGGTTGGGGGGTTAGGTCAATCTAGTATTACGCCATCACAGGTGCCCCCTGCTTCTGCTGTGCCATTTCTTGCAATCGCGCAATCCGTTGTTCCGTGGGAGGATGAGTGCGGAATAAGGCTTGTAATCCTTTGGCATTCAGCGGATTGACAATCAATAACGGTGAAAATGCCGGATTGCCATTCATGGGAATTTGTCGTCCCATTGTTTCCAATTTCTCTAAAGCACTGGCTAAGGCTAAGGGATTTTGGGTGATTTCTGCTGAACCGATATCTGCTGCAAATTCTCGGGTTCGGGAAATTGCCATCTGAATTAATCCGGCAGACAGAGGTGCTAAAACCACCAAAAACAATAATCCCAGGGGGTTTGCGCCTTGGCGATTGTCTCGGGTGACGGGACCGTATAGCGCGCCAAAGGTGAGAATCCGTCCCACAAATGTAATCGCACCGCCAATGGTTCCAGCGACGGCTTGGGTGAGAGTGTCGCGGTTTTTGACGTGGGTCAGTTCGTGAGCTAATACTCCTTCCAGTTCTTCTGGGGTGAGGAGTTTTCTCAGTCCTTGAGTGACGGCAACTGCAGCATTGTTGGGATCGCGACCTGTGGCAAAGGCGTTCGGGGTTTGGGTGGGGACCGTAAACAGTTTCGGCATGGGAATTTCGGCCCGATCGCATAATCGTGCGACCATATCGTACAATTCCGGGTCTTCCTGCCGTTGCATGGGTCGAGCACGATAGGCCATTAATGCGGCGCGATCGGAAAAGTACCAGGAACTCAAACTACTCGCAGCGGCCAAAATTAATCCGAAAATTAACCCCTGCTCGTTACCCATTAACGCATAGCTTCCTAACACCAAAAGACCGCTTAATAGTCCCAGTAATGCTGCTGTTTTAACTTGATTGTTTAACATAAAAGTGATGCCATGATAGCTGTTGCTTTTTATTCCTCCTAGTTTGGCAAGAAAGGAGGCGATCGCAACTCTATCCCTTGTATGAACTGCATCTCTGTCCTCTGGCATAGATTCCCCCAGGGGTATGCCCTTGGGGATTTCTGGGGGTGAATGTTCCTTTAATTCAGAGCTTCAATTTCTTCCCCTCGGAACTGGAATCGAAACACTACCTTGCGATCGCCTGGATTATCATACTCGGTTTCTGCTTCAATTTCTCCCCGTCCAGCAGCCATGATTTTCTGGGTCAATTCCGGTTTACTCGCGAACTGGAGTTCCTCGGAAAAAATATATCGCGTTACTGCCAATGCTCGCATCAGACTTAATTCCATATTCGCCTCATAAGAGCCTTTAGAACTGGTGTGACCTTCGATAATCACTCGGGAAATTTCTCGTTCAAAGTTAGGATTGGAAAAAATTACCTGACTATACAGGGGAATAAATTTACTCAACTCGGCCTTACCCTCGGGTTTCAGTTGGGCGCTCCCTTCATCAAATAAAATCGCCTCTCGCACACTCACCTCCCCGGTTTCTTCGTTCACCTTGACATCGATTTCATTGCCTTTCAACTGTCCCACCAGTTCTCCTACAAAAATGCGCCGCTGTTGGGATAATTGCTCTTTCGCTTCCTGGAGTTGCAGCAGGGTCGTAATAAACAGTAAGGCGAATACCATCAAAACTCCTGACATTAAATCCCCAATGGCTAGGTAAAAGCTAGAGTTATCCGTCTCTTCTTCTTCAACATTGAGCGGTACTTGATTAAAATTTAGCATCTATTAAATCGGCAAGAAAACTGCTTAATTTTACCAGTTCTCGACAAGGATTAGGACTTATTCACCAGACTTAATCAGTAGGGTGGGACAAAGCCCACCGGGTTCACGGTGCGGAAGTCCTGATCTGGATTTGCTGAAAGTCCCCAATTCCAGGGATAATCTGAGCAGAAAAAAACAAAGAAACCTTACCTCTGGCCCCTGTTACGGTTTGAGTGAAGTTTCCCCAAAGTCTCATCACCTCTCCAATTTTTCCCTAGGGATAATAGCGATACAATTGGGTTTTTTTCTGGGCGTTCCCCCTTGACATTCTCGATCATTAGCATTAACGTTGATATGGGGTACAAAAAACCCCATAGGGTTATTTCTAATTATCTAAATTATCGATATGTCCAAAAACAAATTTTTTGAACTAGAGTTGCTGCGGGTAACTGGTATTTTCCTGATTTTTTATTCCCACTCAACCCCTTACTTGGGCTGGGATGCTCGCTATAGTGATTTCATTAAGGACCCCGGAGCGGTGGGACTGGGAATTTTTTTCGTTCTTTCCGGCTTCTTACTTCAACGGTCCAGAAGCATCCAAGGAGATGATTTTAATTCGGTAAGTTTTCTCAAAAAAAGATTAACTCGAATCTTTCCTTTGTATTGGCTTACTTTGGTGGTATTTGTTGTCTATTTTAGACATTTCGATGTATTGCTTTCCCCACAGTTTGAGCCGGTAGCTCCTACTTTCTTAGTTCACTTTTTAGGGCTTCATCTTTTTTTTAGACCCCTCACATCAGAAATTTTTACTCTGTGGTATATTGGTGCTTTGGTTCCCTATTATTTCTTGTTTGGATTCACTGCAAAATTTAAGTTTTCAAAGTATTTAGTTCTAAATTTAATGATTCTAATTTCTTTGTTTATCCTAAAGTTAGCTTTGCAGAGATGGGGTATTAAATTAATAGATGTGCGGTTATTTTTGCATTACCCGACTTTTTTAATCGGTACAGTTATTGCTTACTTAGATCGGGAACTTTTATGGGTTAAAAATAAGGCTTTGGTATTCACTGTTGTTTTAGGAGCTGCGGCCATTTCTTATGTACCGCTCATTGGGAATGACCAAATTAAGCTGGGCAATAAAATCAGGCTTTCTATGAAAAGTATGGCTTACTATGGCTATTCTGTAACCTGGACATTTTTTATAATCAGTTTAATCTTTGTGATTGCTCCGTTGTTTTTTAAATTTCCGGGTATTATCCGGTTTTTGTCTCAAAATTCTTATGCCATGTATTTATTCCATCGCCCCATTTATGGAATTTTTTATGGATTGGTAGTTTCTTTTATTTCCGAATCAACTTACCTGAGAACTCTTTTATTCCCGGTGGCTACGCTGGTCGTGATAGGACTGTCTTACTATTTGACTCGTTTAGATTCTCAAGTCTTGAGTAAAAATTTTACAAAGTGGGCTGATCGGATATTTTATTCTTCTTAGGGATGGCTTGGTGTAATTATTTTTCCAATCCATTTCGCCACTCTTCTAACAACATTTTTTCAATTTCAACTCGATGGTCCAGGGCAGTTTCCAATGCCTCTCGCAACCCATCAAAGGTATCAGCGGCATCAGCGGTACTCTGTCGAAATGCACGGCGTTGAGACTCCATCAGTTGAACGGTTTGGGAAAACAAGTCTTGCAACTGATTTTGATAGGTTTCGGTACATTGCTGTAAATAAGTTTCCATTGTTTGATTCGCCGTTAACAGGGTGTCATTCATCTCTTGCAATCCTCCGATTAGCTCGGTTTTAGCAGTTTGAATCAGACTAGAGGCTTCTGTTCCGACGGTTTCTAAGGTATGGGATTGTTGCTGAAAACTGGTACTGGCTTGAGTTAAAAGTTCCAAGGTGCGCTGGTGGAGTTGTTCGAGCATTTGCTGTTCGAGTTGCGCCCGATCGCGTAGGGTTTGTTGGAGGTTACTTTGCAAGGTTTCCTGAAGATGGCGGCTCATTTTTTCCAAGCGATCGCCAGTTTCTCGGTGTTGGGTTTCTATCACCATCAGCAACCGATGGAAGTCCTGAGATAGGGTGGTTAGGGTTTGGGAAAGTTGCTGGATTACCACTGAATTTTCCGTTGCTGTGGGATGGGGATGCTCTTGGGAGGCGATCGCCTCTAATGCGATGGAAATCTTCTCCAATACTGGGGTGAGTTGCGTGACAATGGGTTCTCCCTCAGTCCCTGTCTGGGGTGTTTCTGCTCTCTTGAGGGCGCTAGGATTCGGTTCTAGGATAAATAGGCGATCGATTTGGATGTGGAGGCGACGGTGCCAGGATTGGCGCAGTCTATTGGTCCCAAACAACACCACGGTAAATAGACTCCCCAACCCTAACCCCAGCAAAGAACTCGAAAAGGCGGTTCTCATCCCCATTAACAGGGTTTGAATCGCTGCTAACAAATCCGACGACTGGGTAACCCCAAAACTCACCCCTTGTAACCCCGCCTGAATGCCATAAAATGTTCCTAAAATTCCGATCGCTGTACATAAACTCGGCACAAATTGCAGGGAACTTCGAGGAGAAATCTGTAAAACTTGGGGATAATGTTGTAAAATAAAGTAACCGTTTTGCTGAATGGGTTCTTGAGAGGGATTCAGTAAAATATGGTCGGATAGCCAGGTTAAAGTCTGGGGATTAGGCAGGCGATGTTTATCCCGTTGCCAGGTTCTTAAAAAACTTAAAGCAGTGGTGACAATTTGCGTTTCATGGCGATATCCCAGGGTTTGATAAATCTCTACGAAAACAGCAGCGAGAAATACCAATAAAACTAACCCATGAAATACGGTATTATTCCAAATGATGCTCCCAACTACCTGAAGTGGCATAGCGTCCTCTGAGTCTAGTGTCGTCAATGAGGGCGATCGCTCAACAGTCCCACCGGATTTTGCCCCGGCAAGCGAGTCTTACTTAGGTCCCTTGTCTGTATTCCTTAGAAACCCGTAATATCCCTCTTGATGATGGTCGCGCTTAGGGGAACTCCTGTCAACCGGGAATGTTAAAATTTAACCGGGGAGATTGGGCAACAGGGGGTTTTTATGACAAATCAGAATCGGGGATCGATGGATTTTCAGGCGGGCGATCGCCTCACTCAATCCCTTCAAGAACAGCTTGCATTGGCACAGCGTCGTTGTGAAGCATTGGAGTTGGCGTTAGCACAGATGCCAGGGGAATTAACCTATGCTCAGACTCGGCAAAAAACCGCAGGAGACTCTCAAAAAAGTGCTGATTTATACCAAAATATGTTTGAAAAAGCACCAATTGGGATGGTTTTAATGAATTGGGAGACCCAAGGTTTTGTCCAAGTTAATTCCACCTTTTGTAATCTGTTGGGCTATTCCAATTCAGAACTAGCAACCCTGACTTTTGGGGAGATTACGGCTCCAGAAGACCGGGAAGAGGAGCGCGAATTTCTCCTGCAAATGGAGGAGCGACCAGAAATTTCTAGCTATCAAACAGAGAAACGGTTGATTCGCAAGAATGGGGAGATTTTGTGGGTCCATCTATGCCTCTCGCTCCTGGAGGATAGTCAGGGGAATCCCTTGTATTTGTTGGGGACAATTCAGGATGATAGCGATCGCCTCCGCACTCAATGCGCCCTCCAGGAGAGTCAAGAAAGACTACAAAATGTCTTGGATACCCTGCCCCTTGGGGTCTGGATTACCGATGCCAACGGGACCATTCTTCAAGGAAATCCAGCGGGTCAAAAAATTTGGGGCGGTGCTCGATATGTGGGAATAGACCGCTATCATGAATATAAAGGATGGTGGCCTAATACCGGAGAGCCACTTTCGAGCGAAGACTGGGCGTTATCCCGAACCTTGCGAACCGGAAAAAGTATCTTGAATGAAGAAATAGACATTGAAGATTTTAACGGCAAGCGGAAAACCATTCTCAACTCGACGATGCCATTAAAAAATCAATCCGGGGTGATGGTTGGGGCAATTTTTGTCAATCAAGATATCACCGAGCAACGGTTGGTAGAAAATGCTCTGTGGGAAAATCAGCGGTTGATTCAACAAATTGCTGATGCAACTCCCACAATTTTATATCTTTATGACTTGGTAGAAAACCGTAATATCTATTCTAACCAATATCTCAACGAGATTCTGGGATATCTTCCCGAAGAAGTGCAAAAGATGGGACCGGATTTTTTGCCCAATTCGATTCATCCAGAGGATTGGCCTAGGGTGGTGGAAAACCGTCTAAAATTCATGTCGGCTAAGGATGATGAAATTATTGAAACCGAGTACCGGATGCGAGATGTCTCAGGGAGAATGGCACTGGTTAGTGAGTCGAGATACTATTTTTTCACGCACGCCGGAAGGGGCTGCAAAACACATTCTGGGGATGGGTTTAGATATTAGCCTTCGCAAGCGAGCAGAGGCGGAATTGGCGGAATATCGTCAACAATTAGAAGAATTAGTTCAGCGTCGCACCGCAGAACTTCAAAACACGAATCAACAATTGGAACGGGAAATTGCCGATCGCATTCGTGCAGAGGTCCAGCTCAAGAAAAGCGAAACTCGCTATCGGTTGTTAGCGGAAAATGCCACGGATCTGATTTGTATCCATAGTCCCGAGGGAGTCTATCAGTATGTTTCTCCTTCCTGTTTCACTCTGCTGGGGTATCACCCCTCTGAATTAATCGGGCATTCGGCTTATGAATGGATACATCCCGATGATATCCCCGGAGTGGAAAATTCCCATCAAGCGGTTTTAGAAGTATTGGGTCCTTTCCAGTTAGTTTACCGGGTTCGCCATAAAGACGGACATTATATTTGGTTCGAGACGAATGCTCAGGCTATTTGTCATCAGGAGACGGGGGAGGTGGTCAAAATTCAGGCAGCTTCCCGGGATATCAGCGATCGCCGACGCATTGAAAAAGAACTCGCCCAACATACTGCTGATTTAGCCCGTTCTAATGCAGATTTAGAACAATTTGCCTATATTGCCTCTCACGATTTGCAAGAACCCCTCCGCATGGTGGCGAGTTATACTCAATTATTAGCCCTGCGCTACCCGGACAAACTCGATGCTCAAGCAGATAAATACATTGCTTATATTCTCGATGGCGCAACTCGGATGCAGCAACTGATTCATGACCTCTTGCAGTATTCCCGCGTTGGAACTCATGGTAAATCCTTCCAACTCGTGGATTGTAATGAGATTATGAAGCAGGCTATTTCTAATTTAAAACTCGCCATTTGTCAAAGTGAGGCCCGGATTACTGGGCAGAATTTGCCCCAGGTTTTTGGAGATAAAACTCAATTACTTCAGTTATTTCAAAACTTGATTGCTAACGCGATTAAATATCGAGGCTTGCAACCTCCCGAGGTGCAGATTGAGGCCCGTTATAGAGAGGGAGAATGGTTATTTTCGGTGCGGGATAATGGGATTGGGATCGACCCCAAACATGGCGATCGCATCTTTCAAATTTTCCAACGGTTGCATACCCGGGAGGAATATCCCGGGACGGGAATTGGATTAGCCATTTGTAAGCGAATTGTCGAGCGCCATCGGGGGCAAATTTGGGTTGAGTCTGAACCCGATCGCGGGGCGATTTTTTACTTTACTCTGGCTAATTCTAGCCCCCTTGAGGAGTGAGTTTTGCTTCGGATCTATTACCGCCCCTGACTCTTGATTCCGGATGGTGGCCCCAACCCCTAGGACAGTCTCACCCGGGGGGCGATCGCGCACCGGATAACGGCTCAACCCCAGCAGGTTCATTGGTTGGGGTTAAACCCCTGCTCTAAATCTATAAAAACCCGCACCCTCAAGGGTGGGGCTATACGGACGAAGCCCGCCTGCGCGGGCGTCAAAGCGAAAACCGACTTTTAACAACCGGATTTGGTATGATACATAACACCATTCTAAGCTCCTGGGCTGTTGCCACAAAACTTTTTCCAAAAACACTTGAAAGTTTAATCGTTTAATGATATAATTTTTATCAAAAATTTTTTATTGCGGGAATCAAAACGGGAGCATCTCAATTTTGTCTAAAAGGGAAATTGACAGGTCTTGCTCCCCCTTCCCTCCTAGGGAAGGGGGCTGGGGGGTTAGGTCTCTTGAACAAATTGAGATGCTCCTATCAAAACAAAAAGGGAAAAATCTAAGGGTTTAAATCCCGGGAGAAACTTCTCAAAGGGTGGTCACCCCTAACCTGGGGAACGATCCCCGATTCATCAGACAGAAACAAAACGAGCCATTGGACAAATTAATCTCTCCCCAGGAAAAAGTATCGGGAAACCCGAACGACAGTGATCCCCTTGACCTGAGATATAAAAATGACTCGTTCCTCGTCATTAAAACATAATTCTGTTTAGACTGATATCTATCGCGATCGCGCTTAACTTTTTCCTGACTCTAAAATCCGCATTGCCGAAATGGCAACTTAGTCTGACTCGATCCGGGTTCCGAATTGATGGAGAGGCCCTATTTCCAGGAGGATTCCGGACTAAACCCGATCGCCAGTAAGCCCCTATCTGATTTTACCCCATTCCCAGGAGAACCACTATGAATCGAGAATTGATCCATATCCTATTAGTCGAGGATAATTTGGGGGACGCTGAACTGTTCCAGGACATTTTAGAAGTCAGCCCGGAGAGTCAGACTTGGAACGTGACTCATGTGATGCGATTAACAGCGGCCCTTGTTCAACTGGCTCGCGCTCCAGTCCAAGTGATCCTGTTAGACCTCTCACTTCCCGATAGTCAAGGACTCCAGACTCTGGTCACCCTGCGGGAAAAAGCGCCCACGCTCCCCATTGTGGTGCTGACGGGATTGAATGATGAACAACTGGCGATTACAGCCTTGCGCGAAGGTGCTCAAGATTACCTGGTAAAAGGGTTAGTCAGTGGAGGTACGATCACCCGATCACTGTTCTATGCGATCGAGCGCAAAAAAAATGAAATTGCCATGCAGTCCGGCTTAGAACAAGAACGGCAACTCCGAGAAATCAAATCTCGCTTTATCTCAATGCTCTCTCATGAATTACGCAACCCCCTCACAACCATTCTGGCTTCAGCAGGCTTGATTGCCAACTTGGCAGAGAAATTGAGCGAGCAGAAAAAACGGGATATGAATCAGAAAATCAAAGAGTCTGCGGGACGAATGAATAAAATTCTTGATGATCTGCTGGCACTCTGGCATCAGGAATCCCCTGAATCGACTCCATTTAAACCCAGTTGGTTTGATTTGCCGGAATTTTGCCAAAAGTTGGTAGCTGAGTTTCAAATCCAACTGGATAATCAATGCTCCCAACGGGCTAATTCTATTTACTTAATATTTGTGAGTCCGGTCGAGTCCTATCCGGTGTACTTAGACCTGAATTTGCTGGAGCAAATTTTGACCAACCTGCTCTCAAATGCGATTAAGTATTCTCCCAATGGCGGCTCGGTTAAATTTGAGCTAACGGCAGACTCCAATCAGGGGATTTTTCAGATTCAGGATTCCGGAATCGGGATTCCTGCGTCCGAATGCGATCGCCTATTCACCTCCTTTTATCGCGCCAGCAATACGAAGGGGATCTCCGGGACTGGTCTGGGTTTATCCATTGTCAAAAATGCAGTGGACTTACAAGGGGGGACAATTCAGGTTAACAGTGAGGTAGCAATGGGCTCTACGTTTACGGTTACCTTACCCTTAAGGCTTAGTCCAGTTTGAATGGACCCCTCGAACTGTTCCAGCCCCCTTTAATTCAACTCAGCCGGGGCGGGCCTCGGGGTGAGGCATTGCTGCCTATATGAAGGGTGTTGAATTAAGCAAATATTAAGATAATTTCTTTCAAAGGTCATAAACAATTGAGGTAAAATTAAAAAAGAATTTACTTTCCATTAAAATTAATTTTGTTGGATCATAGTGTAGGATATGAAAATTTTATTGGTGGAGGACAATCTCGCGGATGCAGAACTTTTACAAGAGATCCTATCAGGGTTTAGCGATGAGGAGTTTACGTTCGCTCACGTTTGGCGTGTCAGCGAAGCCCTAAAACAGTTGGCACAAACTGAGTTTGATGTGGTGTTATTAGATTTATCTTTGCCTGATTCCTGGGGATTAGAAACCCTGATGCAAGTGCAAACCCAAGCCCCCACGATTCCGGTGGTGATTTTGACGGGTTCTCAGGACGAAGAACAGGCGATCGAGGCGGTTCGCCAAGGCGCACAGGATTATCTCCTCAAGGGACAACTGGTGGGTGCATTGTTAGTCCGGGCGATCCACCATGCGATCGAGCGAAATCGCACCTTAGAAGCCCTGCGGCGTAGTGAGGAGCGATTTCAAACTCTGGCAGCCGAACTGGATTTGCAAGTCCAAGAACGCACTAGGCAGTTACAACGCGCCTTAGAAAAAGAAGCGATGCTCAATCGGATTACGGAGAAACTGCGCGATAGTTTGGACGAACGGCAAATTTTGCAGACGGCAGTCACAGAGTTGGCGGTTGCTTTAGAGTCGGATTATTGTAATGCGACTCTCTACCCAACGTCACCCCAAGCCGAAATAATGTGCTATGAATATGCTCACGACCGGGTGTCGGATTTAGGGCAGGCGATTAGGCAGGTCCCGGAGATTTATGGACCGTTACTGCATCAGGATTGTGTGCAGTTTTGTCCCATCTGCCTGGATGAGTTTCCCGAGGGAATGACCATTCTGGTGACTCCTATTTTTGGGGAAAGTGGGGCGATCGGGAACTTATGTTTATGCAAACCCGCCCAGGATCGATTCAGTTTTACCGAAATTGCCTTAGTTGAGCAAGTGGCATCCCAATGCGCGATCGCCGTCCGTCAAGCGCGATTATATCAAGCGTCCCTTGCCCAAGTCCAAGAATTAGAACGCCTCAATCGCCTGAAAGATGATTTTCTCAGTACCGTCAGCCATGAATTACGCACCCCGATCGCCAATATCAAAATGGCCGTGCAAATTTTGGAAATGGTGGAACAGAAACGCCAACAGGAGTCCTCCCCGGTGACAACGCCATCGGAGGGGAGAGAGAGTAAACCGCCTCATAGCCTGGATCACGCCGAGGGGTATATTAAGATTTTGCGGGAAGAGTGCGATCGGGAAATTCGCCTGATTGATAGTATTCTGGAGTTACAACGCCTGGAAGCGGGTATCGAACCCGTCTCGGTTACCCCGGTTTTGATACAACAGTGGGTTGGAAATGTTGTGGCCCCTTTCCTCCAAAAAGTGCAAAAAACCCAACAAATCTTGGATGTGGCGATCGACCCTGCCCTACCCCCGATTCTCTGCGATTCTGATATTTTGCAGCGCATTCTCACAGAACTGCTCGAAAATGCCTGCAAATATACCCCGGCCCAAGGCCGGATTACGATTACAGCCCATTGCGACTGCGATCGGTTTCATCTGCAAGTGAGCAATTCCAGCCTAGAAATCCCCCCGGGCGAATTAACTCACGTCTTTGATAAATTCTACCGCGTTCCCAGTTCCGACCCCTGGAAACATGGGGGAACCGGATTGGGATTAGCCCTGGTTCGTAAACAAACTGAATATATCGGGGGCCAGATTAAAGTGACCAACGCATTTGGGGAAACCTGTTTTACCTTAGAATTGCCCCTTTCCCCCATGCAGTCCGTCAGCGAGCCTTGTGAGAGGGTCAATACCGGGTCCTGAATCCCTCCTGGGATTATCCCAGACTTATCCCATCACCCTTCGATGAATATCTAAGGTTCCCCTCTTAATTTGACTGCTCAAACCCAAACCTGACCCTGTAAAATGGGAATAGGTTATCACCAACAGTTAAGGGCCTCCCTTGGATTATAATGCTGAATCATCCTGACTCCCCCCAAGTTTACGATGCCGTCCTGGGCGGTCAAACTCAGCCCCTTATGGCCTTAATTGCCCAATTGGATTTAATGATTCGGGCGCGTTATCCCATTCTTTACTTGGTGGCGGTGGAAGAGGAACCTGTGGAGGAAGTATTGCACAAAGTGGCTCAATTGTCAATCCCCCCTCGCAAACTTTTGTTCTGGGATATCGTGCGCGGGTGGGGAGATAATGGATCAGCAAAGGGATCAGTCATGGCAGCCCTCGATCGCATCGCCAAAGCACCCCCCCAAGATTCTCTCTTTGTCTTACGCGACTTGCACCCGATCCTCAAAAACTCCACCTCGGACAAAAATATTCCCGTGATTCGGGAATTGCGAAATCTCACTCGGGAGTTACAGCGATCGCGCAAAACCCTAATTTTAACCGCCTATACCCTCGCCATTCCCCCAGAATTAAGTGAGGAAATCACCGTCATCGATTTTCCCCTCCCCGATGCCGCCCATATTAATGCCTTAATTACCAAATTTGTCACCCCCGAACAACTTAAAATCAAAGGATTAGCCCGAGAACAATTAATCAAAGCCTGCCAGGGATTGAGTCGCACCCGCATTCAGCGCGTTTTAGCTAGAGCATTAGCGGATAAACAACAAGTCAACGAAAGCGACATTGAAAGCGTCTTGGATGAAAAGAAACAAACCATTCGCCAAACGGGAATTTTAGAGTTTTTACCCGCCCGAGAATCCCTGAAAAATGTGGGGGGATTGGATAATCTCAAAACCTGGGTGAGAATGCGAAATGAAGTCTTTAGCGAAGAAGCGCGTCGCTATGGAATTCCTAACCCGAAAGGGGTGTTACTTGGTCGGGATTCAAGGCACTGGCAAATCCCTGTCTGCCAAAACCATTGCCCATGAATGGCGCTTACCCTTATTGCGCTTAGATACCGGGAGATTATTTGGGGGAATTGTCGGCGAAAGCGAGAATCGATTGCGCCAAATGATTCAACTGGCCGAAGCCATGTCTCCTTGTGTATTATGGATTGATGAAATTGATAAAGCCTTTGGCAATATTTCCGGAGGAACTGATGGAGATTCCGGCACCAGTCGCCGCGTTTTTGGGACTTTAATTACCTGGATGCAGGAAAAAACCGCTCCGGTTTTCATTGTAGCCACGGCCAATAATGTGAAAATTTTACCGGCAGAATTGTTGAGAAAAGGACGATTTGATGAAATATTCTTTTTAAATTTGCCCACGGAAACTGAACGTCGGGAAATTTTTAAAGTTCACTTGATGCGACTGCGCCCCAGTCGGTTGCGGGAGTTTGATTTGGGATTACTTGCCCGTCAAACCAACCACTTTAGCGGGGCAGAAATTGAACAAGTGATAATTGATGGAATGCACCGCGCATTTGGAGGAAATACTACGGAAAAACGCCGAGATTTTACTACGGAAGATATTTTGCGTGCCAGTGAAGAAACGGTCCCCTTAGCGGCGATCGCCCGCTATCAAATCGAAGAATTAAAACAGTGGGCAGCGGAAGCCGGTGCGAGAACCGCTTCCAATGATACGGAATTAACCCAGGAGTTAAAACAGTGGTCCATCCAAAAAGGCATGGGTTCCCTTGACTCCGATTAAACCTTGGAAATCGTCCCCCATACTTAATTGATTTAGGAAAAACTATCATGTCTCATTTTACCACGATTCAAGTCCAAATTAAAAACGGTGAAACTCTCTATCGTTGCTTGCGAGAGTTCGGGTATCAGGTTGAGGAAAATACCACAGTCCGAGGCTATCAAAAGCAAACCACCCAGGCAGATTATGTGATTCGCCAAAAAAATGGCTATGATTTAGGATTTCGTCGGACGGGAGAGACTTATGAGTTAGTAGCAGATTTTTGGGGGGCGCAAATTAATCCCGAGGAATTTGTTCAGGCGGTGACTCAAAAATATGCTTATAAAACGTTGATGGTATCTGTAGAAGAACAGGGGTTTCAGGTAGAAGAAGAGGAACAATTAGAAGATGGAACCTTGCGGGTTGTGGTGGGTAAATGGATGTAAATGGACCAGTAGGAGTTAAATAATATGTCCCATTTTACGAGTATTCAGACGGAGATTCGTCAGATAGAGTATTTGACGAAAGCCTTAGCAGATATGGGGTTTGATTGCGTTGAAGTCCATGAATTTCCCACCCCTCTCTATGGATTTGAGGGAGATATCCGCGAGGAATCGGCGGAGGTGATTGTGCGGCGCAAGTTTATCAGTTCGCGGAGTAATGATATTGGATTTAAACGGCAAGCAGATGGAACGTTTAGGGCGGTGATTTCGGATTATGATTCTCGGGAGTATTCTCTGAGTTGGATTAAGCAGTTGACTCAGCGTTATGCCTATCATACGCTGATAGAAACTGCGCCTCAACAAGGGTTTACGGTGGAGGAGGAAGAGGTGTTAGAAGATGGGACAATTCGGGTGATTATTGGTCAGTGGGTATAGGGGATGGGGAACGACTGAAGTCGTTATTACGAACAGGGGGAAGATAACGACTGAAGTTGGTTATTTTAGTTTGGCGATCGCCTCTTTGTCTACTAGGGTTTCTCCGGTGACTAAATCTCGGACGGTTGCCAGTAAAACTCGCCCTGAGTTGACTTCAAATCGGACGGAAATGCGATCGATGCCGATTTGTCCCGGGGGATTGAGATGGGCGACACAGACGCGATCGCCATCCTGATCTAGGGACCGATATTCTTCCCGTTTGTGTAACGCGCCTCCAATCATTCGTCCCGATTCATCAAACATCACCTCCGCTTGGGAAATTTCGGCGACTTCCCCGATATCTAGGCGGATTTCTTGTTGTCCCTCGATCGCCGCTTGTAACATCAAGGGTTCCAATCGCTGGCAGGGATATTTTACCCCTTTTTCAAACAAGGGAAAATAGGAGTAGGTTTTACAATGGGGGTCCCATAACCGAATAGCGTAACTGTGGCGCAGATAATCTTCGACGATCGCATAGTCATTTAAGGCTAATGCACCATGCGCCACTGCTTCAAAGGGTTTATCCATTTTGACTCGCGATCGGCCAAAATAGGAGACAATCAAAGTCTGAACCGCTGGAATTAAACAACTCCCCCCGACTAACAGAACCTGTTCAATTTCTGCTTTACTAATTCCTTTCATTTGGGCAACTGCCAACACCTCATCCAATGCGCCGCGCAACTGTTCTAAGAGTTGATGATAATCTAACAGCGCCTCAAGGCGATCGCGACTTAATTCGACTTCGTAGGACATAAAATTTTCATCATCAAACCATGCCTCTTTCGCCTCCGTTGCCCGAGACAGGCGCATTTTTATCTTTTCAGCAATTTCTAATAACCGTTGCCAGCCCATTTCGCCAATTTGGGACCGGGATAACCCCTGGCGTTGTAGATAATCTTCCACAATCCAGATATCAATATCAACCCCGCCAATATAGGCATCAGATTTCCCTAAAACCTCCGCTTGTAAAGCCGAATTTCCCGGTTGGGCTGGATTCGTGCGAATTAAGCTCAAATCCAGGGTTCCCCCGCCAAAATCCACCACCAACACCACAGAACCGGGTTTTTTGATGGCATAACCGAGGGCCGCTGCGGTGGATTCATCAATAATATTAATTTCAGGAATTTCCAGGCGACTGCCCAAGTCTCGAAACCAATCTAAATAGCGCTCAAATGCCCCAACGGGAACGGTAAAAATCAGTTTGCTCGGTTTGATTCCGCCTCGATTTAAACGATGGCAAATTTCTTTTAAAAAAGATTCAGAAATAGTCGATGCCGAGTAGCTAAATCCATCGATTAACCGGGGTGGGGGTTGAAAATCTGCTGCTAATTCTCGTTTAAATCCTTGAAACAATCGTTCCGGTTGAGCCTGTCCTAACCGGGTAGAAATCACCTGTTGTCCTAAAATAATTTGATTTCCTTCTTTTATAAAAACCACGGTAGGAATGACGGGAATTTCTAAATTTTCTCCGGTTTGTTTTTTACCTTTAAAAATTCTGGAAATTTCCCCAAACCTGAGCGTTTCGGGGGCATTATTATCGGGGTTAAGAATACTAATAACGGTGTTACTGGTGCCAAAATCAATCGCGACTACGGTCATAATTTTCAAAAGGGAGAGGCAACAACCCGCACCCTAAAGGGTGGGGCTACACAAACGTTAGCGAAGCCATGCCCGAAGGGCTATAGCCTGCCTATGCAGGCTAACAGAGAGAATAGGGCTTTGATAAGTGGATTTTGTCTTAGGAAGAGGAGTTAATCCCACTGGGAAGGGTGCGGCTGACTTTCGCTGGGGACAGAATGCGATCGCCTTGACGATAGCCCACAAAGCGAATATAAACCGCCTCTCCCGGTTGCATCTCATCACAGTCCCCTTGATGGAATTGCGGGTTATAGGGGACAGATTCCCAAGGCTGACCAATCGGTTCATAGCCCCAATTTTCTAATAAATTATCCAGGGTTGCAAACAAAGCGGTGAGATTTTTAGCGGGTAAATCGGGTTTAATCCGGGCCATTTCTGCGGCAGTGGGATAGTTCGTCAGCAAGGTTTGCAGTTCCTCAAAGGTAGACTGACAAAAACTCTCCCAAAGCTGGGATTTTTGGTTTTCCAATTCTGCTCTCAAGCGCTGGCATTGTTGGCGCAATTGAGCTTCTAATTCGGAATTGGATTGGCCGACAACTGGCAAGGGTTCTGATGGAGTGGCTAACGGTTCTAACCCTAATTGTTGCTCTAATTCTCCCATTGACCAATTTAAAGCCTGGGCCAGTTGGCGCAGTTCACCCCAGGGAATAGGGCCGACTGATCCGGACCGAATCTGGCGCAGGCGCAGGGTTGATATCCCGGCTTTTTGCGCTAACTGTTTCCAGTGCATCAGGCCCAATTGCTTCATGCGACTGCCCAACAGGGCATCATATTTTAACGGCTGATTTTCGATGTTTCCCAACCCTACTAAATATAAAATTACCATGAACAGGACAAAGCTCAGAACCCAGCCAAATCCAATTAAATTGGGTTCTTCTATCATTAACCCCCTCCCTAAAATCCTTGAATCGATTGCTGCGATTCCGTCACCATATTTTCGTCATCTGGATAATAGTCCGGTAGCAATTCTTGGGATTCGACTTTGCCGAGGGCTTTCTCAATTTCGGCAGTGGTTTCTATGCAGTTTTGTCCATTCCCATTCAGGACCGTCTCGATAATTTTACCGTCCTTGCCAATGCGATATTCTACTTTGCGATATTCAGCCATTTAAACCTCCAGTTGGGTTTGAGGGATTAGGAGTCAGGTTCCCACCCCTGCTTTGTCTTATTTTATTCCGATTAAGCCCAGATTGACTCAGAAGTTCCAATCATGGGGGAATTAGGCGGGTTTTCCTTTGCCAATTAAGGCAGCGATCGCCGCTGCGGAAGCTTCGGCAACCACGCTAATCAGGCGATAGAAGGCAACGGCCCCTAAAATCGCTGCCGGGGAAAATTGTTGATCCAACAGGGCGATCGCTGTTGCTTCAAAGATGCCAATGCCCCCGGGTGCTCCGGGAACCACCAACCCCAACAACCAGGCAAAACTAAAGGCCCCCATCAACGACGGTAATTGTCCCGGTTGTACTGCCGTCATCGCTTGCACGGTTAAAATAAATCCCGCCCCGCGCAACAGCAGAAATCCCAGTTCTCCCAACAGGGGTAGCAGGGGGTAACGAGTAAGCTGGGCAGCGGTTGGCGGGGGAGACTCTGGGGTAACTTCCAACAGTCCCTCGGTTTTTGGGGGTGCTTTTTTAAGTTTGAGTTTGCTCAAAACTTGAATGATGGGGTTTAAAATCCGAGGATGGATCCCCACCAGGACCCCTCCTAATCCCAGTCCCAGGAGAATCGGAGGAACACCGCCCGGGGCGCTTCCCCACAGACTACTGCTGCCCAATCCGGCAATGATTAAGGCAGAAGCTGCCATTAACAAAGGCTCTAGCAAGACGCTGACTACGGCAACAGAAAGCGGCACATCCCGCTTGGCGATCGCCGCAATTCGACCATAGAAATGCCAGACATTGCCCGGTAAATATTTGGCAATATTGGTAGTGAGATAGACCGATAACCCCCAACCCAAGGGAACCGGGCGATCGAACTCCCGCAGAATCCACAACCACACCCAACCGGACCACAAATGCGCCACAAAGGTCACCCCCAGGGCAGTCGCCAGGGCAATCCAACTGGATCCGGTAATCTGAAGCTGCGCCACGGCACCGGCATTATCCTTAAGGGTTTTGGCTAGAAAAAATAGGGTGGCCCCGAGAATGGCCCACCGTAAAAAAGGTTTTAATTGCGATCGCAAGCGATTCATAACAAATAGGGGATAAGAGTAAGCCAAAGTCAGCTAGTAATGCCCATCCTACATCCTAACCCTACAGGTCCAATTAGAGGCCAAACCCTGGGAAAATTCGGACTCTGAGAACCCCTATCACTCCACTCATGATTTCCCTCCAATCGATTAAAAAGAGTTATTTCTAACCCGGGCATTTATTTTAAAGTTGAGTGATACAATAAGCCATGCGTCAAAAGAACAAATTCAGTTACTCGACTCAGAACCATGTTGAATGCCCAAGATTTATATAATGAAACCTATTATCTAGCCCGTAATCCCGACGTTGCCAATGCCGTCGCGGCTGGACTGTTTACCACGGGTTTTGCTCATTTTGAAACCTTCGGCCAAAATGAAGGACGCAACCCCACCGCCCTCTTCGATACCCGCTACTACTTGACCTTAAATCCGGATGTAGCCGCAGCCGTAGCCACCAATCAACTCACCCCCTTTCAACATTACATCGCCTTTGGGCAAGCAGAAGGACGGAACCCTAGCACTCTCTATAACGAGCAACGGTATCTCTCGGACAATCCCGATGTTCAAACGGCAGTCAACGAATCCTCTCTCACCGGCATCCAACACTTTCAGGTATTTGGACAAGGCGAGGGGCGAATCCCGAGTTCTTTATACAACCCGGCCTACTATTTATCAAAAAATCCTGACGTAGCCGCTGCGGTAGAACGGGATGAAATTACCGGCATCGGACATTATCTCACGTTTGGGGTCACCGAAGGCCGGGAATTTACCCCGTTTATGGGAGGGAATACCACCCTCCCTAATGGAGTTGCTGCCGGGGATGTGACCCAAAATAGTGCAGTGTTATGGACGCGCAGTACCGAAGTGGGTCCGGTGATTTTTGAGTATGCCACCGATGCCAACTTTGGGGCGATCGCCGGACAAACTACCAACTTTGTCACCGACCCCACAGTACCCGTCCAAGTGCAAGTGAGTGACTTAACCCCGCAAACCCAATATTACTATCGCGTCACCGATGCCGCAGGCACGTCCGCAGTCGGTCAGTTTCGCACTCCCGCCCCCTTGGGAACTCAGGCAGGATTACGGTTTGGGGTAACCGGAGACTGGCAGGGAGAACTCGCCCCCTATCCCTCCATTAGCAACGTCCGCGATCGCAACCTCGACTTTTTCGTACTCATGGGAGATACGGTGGAAACCGATAGTATCTCCCCGGACCTCCCCGGTGTCCGCCAATCCGCCAACCTAGAGCAATTCCGGACTAAATATAACGAAATTTATAGCGAACGGTTCGGACTCAACACCTGGGCCGATTTGCGCGCCTCTACCGCCACCTATAGCACTTGGGATGACCACGAAATCACCAATGATTTTGCCGGAGGTGCAGCCCCAGCAGAATCCCCCCAACGGGATGGGATTTTCGGGACGGAAGGTCGGTTTGTCAATGAAACTCCCGTGTTTAATCAGGCATTGGAAGCGTTCCAGGATTACCAACCCATCACCGAACAACAGTATGGGGAAACCGGCGACCCCCGGACCGCCAACCAAGAGAAACTGTATCGGTACAATGTTCATGGCAGCGATGCCGCCAGCTTTGTTTTAGATGTGCGCTCCTTCCGCGATCGGCCCTTGCCCTTCCTCCCAGAAACCGCTTCCCCAGAAGCTGTCAGCGCCTATTTGCAAGATGCCTTTGACCCAAATCGCACCATGTTAGGTCAAGCGCAGTTACAGGAGTTCAAAAATGACCTACTCGCGGCTGAAAATGCCGGAATCACCTGGAAGTTCGTCATGTCTACGGTCCCCATGCAACATTTCGGCATTCCCGTCGCCGGGGAACGGTGGGAAGGATTTGCAGCGGAACGAACGGAGTTATTACGGTTTATTGATGAGAACAATATTAGCAATGTGGTGTTTGTCTCCGGAGATTTTCATGGCAATGTCGTCAACAATGTGACCTACCAGGATGGATTGGGTCAACCGCAAAAACCCACCGGGGCTTTTGATGTGATGATTGGTCCAGCGGCAATTCAGTTGAATCTCGGCCAAGGACCTTTTGCGGCCCCCTTTGGACCGGCAACCGTCACCTTTACCCCGGATGCACTGCTGTCTGCGGAAGAGAAAGACCGCTATCGGGCAATGACTGATGAAGCGGAAAAGAATGCTTTTGTCCGCCAAGTGATTGATAATCGGATTGTGCCATTGGGATATGATCCCGTGGGGTTAGAAGGGTCAGAAATTGACGCGCAATTACTCCAGGGTTCCTATTTTAATGGTCATAATTATGGCTGGACTGAATTTGCGATCGCCCCAGACACGCAACAGCTAACGGTGACTACCTTTGGGGTTGACCCTTATACCCAAGGAGACATGGAAGCAAATCCCGCAGAAGTTGCCAATCGCACCCCCACGGTTAGCTTACAATTTACGGTGAATCCCCAGAGTGGGGATGTGCTATTACCCTCGGATATCACCACTGCCGTAGAGGAAAATCTGGCCCGAGATTTCGGACTGCAACCGGGTAATTTTACCGTCGTTTCCTCACAAAAACAAACTTGGTCCGATGGCTGTTTAGGGTTAGGAGAAGCCAATGAAAGCTGTCTGCTGGCCCTAGTGGAGGGGTGGCAGGTAACAGTCCAAAGTGGCGATCGCACCTTAGTCTACCGCACCAACGAGACAGGCTCCCAAGTCAGACTCGATCGCCAATCCTCCCAGTTGTAAACTCCCCCTCCTTCCGGTCCCCTCCCCTTAGCAAGGGGAGGGTTAGGGTGGGGTTCTTCTGGGGCGATCGCCACATAACGCAGTCTTAATGGTTTTCCTCGTGACTTGGCTTAAGCGAGTCACCCCCATTGGAGGCTCTGCCTCCAGTCCCCATCCAGGCGCTTAAGCCGCTGATCGTGCGTGTCACGGCACAGCCATGACACGAGGAACATAGTTTTCCGGCTCCCCCTTCCCTCGAAGGGAAGGGGGTTGGGGGGGTTCAAGTTTATCGGATTCGCCCAAAATCCCAGATTTTATAGAAACCCGATTTTCAACTGCTAGAATCTAACTGACAATGCTAAGTCTGGAGGGGGCTATGGAACCGTTACGAATCATTACCAAAGCTATGAATGGTCAACTGGTGATTGACCTCCCCCCTTCATTCATGAGCGATCGCACTTATGAAGTCATTATCCTCCCAGTTATATCGGGGGAATCCGTTGCCACTCCACGCCGCCGCCATCCTTCTGAAAAACTAGCAGGTACTGTTTACTTGCTTGACGATTTAACCGCACCTGCCACCCCTGAATCAGATTGGGACTTGTCCTGAATGCTATTACTTGATACTCATATCTGGATCCGCTGGCAGAATCCCCAGCCCAGTAGTATGGCTCTTTCTAAACCTCTAATCAATCTCATTGAAACCGCTGATAGTGTTGCCATTAGTGCCATTTCCTGCTGGGAACTCGGACAATTGGTGAAACGGCAGCGGGTACAGATTTCTCTTCCGCTTGATGAATGGGTACAAGCTGCATTGGAAGATATTCAGGTTTTACCTATTGATCGCGCAATTGCCCTGAAAGCCTCTCAACTACCCGAGCATCATCGGGATCCCGCTGATCGGATTATCATTGCCACAGCTTTAATTTATCATGCTTCACTCATCAGTTTAGATGCGATTTTTCCCACCTATACGGAGTTAGAGGGACATTTAATTTCCGGTTGAGGAGTAGGCTGGGCTTTTTCCCATCCTCCCCATCTCCCCCATCTCCCCCATCCCCATCATCGCTGCTTCATCACCACCAAAGTAATATCATCAAACACCTTCTGTTCCCCAATAAACTCCCGCACATCCTGAATCACCCCTTCTCGAATCGCCTCCGCAGACTCCTGCCAATACTGCGACACTACCTCACACAATCGGTCCATTCCATAAAACTCTCCCGCCATATTTTCCGCCTCCGGTATCCCATCGGTATAAAGCACCACCCCATCCCCAGGATTTAACTCAACTTCCGCCTGAGTAATAAAATCAGAAATATCCATCTCTAACCCCACAGGAAATCCTAAATCAATCGTATCAATCCGCTCAATTTTTCCCGTTCCCCGGACTACCAAAACCTCCTCATGTTGTCCCGTAATCCGCAACACTCCATCGGCATAATCCAACAATGCTAAAGACAAATTCTTATCCGTCCGCATCCGCTGCACGTTATCATGAATCATTCGGTTGATTGTATTTAAAAACTTCACATAATCTGTTCTCATCATTCACCAACAAAGTCCGCACAGCCGTTTGGACCATCACCATCACCATTCCCGCTTCTAATCCATGTCCCGTGACATCCCCAATCCCGATTTTGATATGTCCCTCATGGTTCAACACATCATAATAATCTCCCCCAATTTCATCAGCCGGTTCCATAAATCCAGCAATTTCTAACCCGGGAATCGCCTGCAATTCTTCGGGGTTCGGCAACATTTTTTGTTGCAATTTGCGGGTGACATCCAGTTCCGGCACTCATCCGCAGGTTGTCGGATTTGAGCAGTTCATTCAGGGCGCTGATTTCTTCGTTGGCTTCCGCGAGTTGGGCGGTGCGTTCGATGACTTTATCTTCTAAGGTGCGATACAGTTGGGCATTTTCTAGGGAAATTGCGGCTTGGGCGGAGATGACTTGTAACAGTTCGATGCGTTCTTGGGTAAATGCGCCAGTTGCTAAGTTATTTTCGAGGTAAAGAATGCCGATGAGTTTGCCTTGGTTGACGATGGCGGCACAAAGAAGGGATTGAGTTTGCTGTTGGAGAATATAAGGTTCTGAGGTGAAAATTCCCTCTTCGGTGGCGTTGGCGAGGATGACATTCTCTTGGGTGCGGGCGACATAGTTAATGATGGCTGGAGGGACAAAGTTGCCGGTTTCTAGGGGGAGGGATTCCAGGATTTGGACTTCCTCATTGGGGAATTTGGCCGCTTCAATTTTAAGTTGCTTGTTGTCAGATAAAATCAGCACACCTTTTTGTGCACCGGCGTTTTCTATGGCGAGAGTCAGAAGTTGGGCGAGGAGTTTATTGAGTTGAATTTCGCTGCTTATGGCTTGGGAGGCTTTGAGCACCGTGGCGATATCCAGGGTTTCCCCGGAACTGCTGCCACTGCTGGTGGTGGTGGAGAGTTTGCTGCTGGTGGAGGTTCGTAACTCGATAAGTTCGGGATAGCGGGTTTCTAGGTGTTGGACTTTGGCAGTGGCCCCCCAGCGTTGGTAGGCATAGTGAGCTTCAACGAGGTAGAAGCGGGCTAAGTGAGGGATGTTGCGCGCGATGTAGAAGCGGGCGGCGAGTTCGTAGGCGAGGGCTTCTTCGTTGAGATATTCGTGTTCTTTGGCGAGGCTGATAGCGCGATCGTAGTAGTCTCGGGCATCGGACGGGTTGCACAAGACTCGGGCGCGTTCGGCTTCGACGAGATAATATTTATGCAGGTAGTTCATGGGGGCGTGTTGCGCCCACAGTTGCATTTTTTCCTGGTTGGCGGTGACTTTTTCTAGGATGCGCTGTTGTTCGGGTTCGGGGGAGTCGGGATAGATGGCGAGATGGGTGAGGGAATCGTAGAAAATGTAAAAAGGAAAAAAGGTAGATCCCAGAGCATTGCTAAGATAATATAACTCTACTTGTTGAGAATTTTCAATCCCCAATTCTAATTCATTAAACAAATAATTTAACATCAATTCAACAAAGTGAACATTAAATTTTCCACTTCTATCTTCTTGTTGGCCCGCTAAAAATTCAGATTTAGAAAAAATTTCCCCTTCTAATAGGTGGGAAAATTCACTTTTCTGACTGAGTTTTTGAACAAATTGCCAATATATTATATACCAATTGTAAGGGGCCGATTGTTGTAATGATATCACCGTTTTTTCATAAGTTTTCATCTGGTTATCAAGATTTTTTAGTTCTCTACCAATTAGAGATTCATGAATAGAAAAAGTAGATACATTCATGGCTGCAAACTCTAAGTTGCCCATCTCAACGCCGCTTTGATACCCTTTTAAAAATAAGGGCAAAGTGTCTTGGATAGCATTTTTCCAGTGATTGATAAAATGACTAAAAAGTAGGTAAGCGCTGGCTTCATATTTCTTCGCCTTAAATTTATCTATTAAATCTAAAGCCAATTTTCCAAACCGATATCCACTATCAATATCTTCAAAGAAAGCACAGAGCAGAAGTCCATACCAAGAATATCCAGGAATGGACTCAGAGGCATAGCCATATTCCAAGGATAAAAACACCCATTTAAAAATCAGGAGAGGCAGCAACTCGGGTTTGGCGATATAGCAGGGTGATGAAACCGATACTAAAATTTGGAGGGCTGCCAATTTAATTGGATCGGTCATTTTTGGTAGATCAATTAAATTCTCGATTTCTCGCCCTGCTAAGGCATTTTTTGTTTCTTCAAGTCCCTTAAATAGGTCTTCCTGAGTGGGTTGATTGGGAAATATAATGCCCAATAGATTCAAGGCTTCTAGGGCGATTTCAACGGCTTCCAGAAATTGACTTCTAGCCATTCGCGCTTGAATTTTAATTTGATAAACTTGTACTTTATCTAGCAGGGTTGTGGCGGATGCTAAGACCTCCTCGCACAGATGTTCCATTCGTTCAAAATTACCGCTTAAATAGGCAGATTCAGCGGTTTCTTCATGGAGGGCTAGGGTGAGGTCATACTGTTGCTGCCAGGAGTCCTGCGGGAGAAATTGCAGACCCACTTGTAGATAGTTAAAGGCAGATTGATAAGCGGCTGATGCTTTGGCTTTTTTGCCCGCTTCCAGATGTAAGCGGGCTAACTCTTCTCGTTCGGTTGGATCGGAGATTAGCTGCTGGCCTAGGTTTAACTGATTGACAATATCAAATAGATTGGCATCCCGTTCCTCGGGAGTGATATTTTTTAGTAATAATCGGCCAATTTGGAGATGGACAGATTGCTTCTGGCTCTCATTAATCAGAGAATATGCCGCTTGCTGGATGCGGTCATGAGCAAATGTATAGCCTAGGTTTAGGCGATCGCTTAAACCCTCCACATCGACTTCAATTAACTTATAATCGTCGCTCAGGGCTAAAATAAATCCCTCATTCATAGCTGAATTTAAGGCCAGAACAGTTTCTCGCTGTGAAGTTTCAGCAACTATGGCTAAAGTGGCTAAGTCAAATTGGTTGCCAATACAA
The DNA here is from genome assembly GCA_963821735.1 of uncultured cyanobacterium. Taxonomy (GTDB): domain Bacteria; phylum Cyanobacteriota; class Cyanobacteriia; order Cyanobacteriales; family Laspinemataceae; genus Laspinema. Next base: position 104,521 of record CAWGFK010000044.1, on the reverse strand, counting down.
GCCGCTAACTTCAACAGGGTTTGCGTTTTGGGCATTAGCTTAGTTAGCTTTTCTGCCATTAAATCTACCACATTATCAGCGATAGGTTTTGCTCTGATTTCGCCTATTTCCCAGTCCCATCTTTGTAGTTTATAATTAAAAGTCAGCAGGTGTTCGGTATATAATGTATTTAAAAATTGAGCGGTAAAAAAGGGATTTCCCCCAGTTTTAGCTTGCACTAACTCTGCCAGGGTTTGGACTTGTTCTAGGTTCTGCTTTAGGGTGTCAGCAATTAACTGACTCACACTCAGGAGTGTCAACGGTTGAAGAGAGATTTCACTCACCGTTCTTTGGGTGTTTTTAATGTCTTTTAGGGTCAGCATGAGTGGATGGGCGGTGCTGACTTCGTTATTTCTATACGCCCCGATTAAAAATAAGTTTTGACTATCCGGTGCAGTCATTAACAGTTTAATTAATTTCAACGAGGCGCTATCGGCCCATTGTAAATCGTCTAAGAAAAGCGCCAACGGATGTTCCTGTTGGGTAAAGACTTTGATAAAATTTTGAAAAACTAAGTTAAAGCGATTTTGGGCTTCTGAGGGGGGCAGTTCTGGAACAGGCTGTTGCTTGCCGAGAATGGTTTCAATTTCAGGGATGACTGATATAATTACCTGAGAGTTGGCACCTAATGCTTCTAAAAGTTTTTCGCGCCATTGGGCAATTTCTGCCTTAGTTTCCGTGAGCAGTTGTTTGATTAATGACTGAAAAGCTTGGATGAGGGAGGCGTAGGGAATATTCCGTTGCAATTGGTCAAATTTTCCGGAGATAAAATAGCCGTGGGACCGGGTAATGGGTTTATAAATTTCCTGAACTAACTTAGTTTTTCCAATACCGGAGTATCCGGATACAATCATCATTTCACTAGAGGAGTTTCCAGGGGCGGCTACGCGCTCATAAGCGGCAATCAGAGTGTGAACTTCTGCCTCTCTCCCGTAAAGTTTTTGGGGAATTTGTAATCGGTCAGAATTATCCTGGAGGGCGAGGGGAATCTCTGGGATCTGTCCGATCGCTTGCCACTGATTGAGGCAGTGTTCCAGGTCGGCTTTTAATCCCAATGCCGATTGATATCGGTCTTCGGCATTTTTAGACATGAGTTTGAGGACGATTTGGGAAAGTATCTCGGGAATGTCTGGATTAATTTGATGAGGTGGAATTGGGGATTTAGCAATGTGGGAATGCACCAATTCCAAGGGATCAGTTGTGGGAAAAGGAAGGCTGCCCGTGAGGAGTTCGTAGAACGTGACCCCAAGAGAATAAAAGTCACTCCGATAGTCTACGCTGCGATTCATCCGTCCAGTTTGTTCCGGAGAAATATAGGCAAGGGTTCCTTCTAGTAAGTTGGGATTGCGAAAGCTGGGGGTTTCCCGAGAGAGGACCGTAGCAATGCCTAGGTCAATAATTTTAAGCGTTTGGGTGGTAGGATTGAGGAGGATATTGGAGGGATTAATGTCTTTGTGAATAATATAATTTTGATGAAGATAGCTTAAAATTTCGGCAATCTCAATGGCAAGGGGGAGAAAGTCGCTTAGGGATATTTGACCGGCGAGGTTTAATTCGGCCAAGGATTGAGCGCCAAAGTCTTCTAAGCTAATAAACCAGAGGTTGTTAGAGGTTTCTAGGGTATAAACATCCACAATGCCAGGATAGTGGCCCAAACTTTGAGTGAGTTCATATTCCCTCTTGAATTTAGCAATTTTCTCCGGAGAAGGATAGGCATCTTTGAGTCTTTTAATAATGACGGGTTGTCCGTCCGTTCGATGCCGAGTCCGATAAATAATAGATTGATTAGTTTCATGGACTGTTTCGAGAATTTGATAATTCAACATGGTGTTTATAGTTATTTTAAATTGGGGATATTTTGGAAAATGCAGGAAGGGAAACGGAGAATGATTCTCGGGTTCGTGGGTCGGGCGGAGAAAATCGCGATCGCCCCACCCAACAAACCTCAAAAATCATCCTTCAGGCAAGGGAGTGCATTGAGTCGTTGGGTTCACTTTGAAGAAACTGACAACTCTGTGCAACTCAGATTAAGACCTAGGAGATCAAGTTTATTGTTCTGAGGAATCTGGGTCTGACGGGGGATCAGGATCCGGCAAGGGATCTTCTATGGGATCGACACAGGAAACAGCGAGGACTGTATGTTCCTGGGTAAAGAGGGCGCTAATTTGTTTTGGGTCCCCCTTTTGAATCAGTTGTTGCTCCAGGTCCGTTAAACCAGCGAGTTTCATGGTATCTTTCGGTGCATTCGCAAAGGCCAATTGCTGATGAGGATTGGTCCCTACCTCTGTTAAAAACTCTAATAGTGCGTTCAAGTCAATTTCTCCTCTGAAATGGGTAGTCTGGGGATGGGGTTGATTGGATTAGGTCTGAGTTGCCCTAAACCCTTAGCTGCCTCGCATAGCGAGCATTTCATGAAGTGCGCCCTTAGTGATGGCCTGATTGTAGATAGTATTATCGATCCGAATGGCTGTGAGGATATCATATACAGCTTCTTCGTAGTTTTTCAGGCGAGAGAATACAGCACCACGCAACGCATAGGCGTAAGCGTACTCACTATTAAGTGCGATCGCATGGGATAAATATTTTTCAGCCTCTTCTAGCTTACTTTGCAAGAAACAGGCTTGACCGAGGTGGGCATAGGCCCATGCATAGTGACCATCAATGGCGATCGCTTGTTGGAAGCACTCTTCTGCTTCCGAGTATTCCTCCCGCTTAATGTAAAGCAATCCCAAATTTGCGTGCGCCCAAGCATAATTAGAGTCCAGGGAAATGGCCTCCTTCAGAGATTGTAAGGCTGGATTAAACAGATCCATTTCACGGTATGAGGCCCCTAAGTGTGCGTGCGCCCAAGCATAATTGGGTTTCAACTCAAGGGCGCGCTGGAAATAATCTATAGCCCGGTCGTATTTTCCCATAAGTCGGAAAGTTTCACCCTGTTGGGCGAGACTTTTTGGATTTTCAGCGATTTGGACCATTGAACTGCTCCGTTTTTACTGAGGTAAATTGAATCAATTAGAGGAAAGGGAGTATTCTAACCTCATACCTGGGGGAATTCTACCATTAAACTGATTCCCTGGGTAAAACTTGGACTCCCTTTCTTTACAATTCAAACTAATTACTTCTAAACTGTCTCTCAACAATTCACGCCAGACTTACACTTCCCTCGCTTGAGTATTTTTTAAGATAAATTTACGGGTTATCCGGTGAGCTGGGTAGACTCCTCAGCCTCAACCGGATAGTTCTGAGGTTAAGAGGCAATTAAGGCTTGAAACCGAGGATCAGCACGGAGATCTAACCAGGCCAAGTCATGCAATGCTCGCCGTCTGGGAAGATAATCGAGAGATATGGATTGTTCCAGGTAATCTAAGGCGATTTCGGTTTGACCTTCTAAGGCGGCTAAACCCCCAAGTTCGTAAAGTATGGCACTGGAATCATTGGGTTTCTCCATTCTGTGCAGTATGACTTTTGCTTTGTTGATGTCTTCTTGAGCTACTGTAAGTCCCTGCCAACGAGTTTTGGTAAAGGCGATACAGTAGAGGGTCAAATGGTTATCCGGCGTTTCCTCTAAAGCTCGTTGGTAATAGACCATCGCTTCGGAATAGCGCCTCATAAAACTAAGGATTAATCCCCGTTCCGTTACCCAATCTTTAATGATGGTTTCGTCTAGGGCGATCGCCTGATCAAACTCCTGTAATGCTTCTTCATAGCGCCCCATCATTTCATAAGCGCGACATCGGTAGGCGATCGCCCAAGGATAATCCGGTTTGAGTTCTAAAACTCGGTTGAGATCCGCTAAGGTTTCTGGATAGCGTTCCAGTCGCTCATAGGTCACTCCCCGATGGGCGATCGCCCAAACATGGTTCGGGTTTAGTTCCACTGCCCGATTGAAATCTACCAGGGCTTTATGATATTGACCGATCCGATAGTAAGTTTCCCCTCGGTGTGCGATCGCCCAAGCATACTCAGGATTCAGGGCGATCGCCTCCGTAAAAAGGGCGATCGCCTGCTCATATTGTCCCTGTTGCCGCTTAGTTTCCCCCTGCTGTGCTAGGAGTCGTTGGTCATTTGGGGTTTGTCCTTTGTCTTTTGTCATTTGTCATTTGTCCCTTAACCCTCAATCATTCCCAAGCGTACCATCATCTCTTGATCCACAAGTGCAGGACCGATGGGCGGTACATACAAGGTGGAAACCGTTGTCACCTTGGCTGACGGCAGAGAATGCAAGGGAATAAAATTGATCACCGGCTGACATACTGGGTAATACACTGCCGCCTCATAGATAACGACTTCATGATCTGCTGGATAATTCTCTTGTAACACTTCTGCTAATACCGTTAACCCCCGTTTCTCTGAACCCTCTTGATAAAACCCCCGATTACCAATTAGGGCAACTTGCCATAAAATTAAGTGAGAATTGGGGTCAAACTTGCGCTGCCGAATCAGAAAGTCTGTCGCTTCAAAACTTTGACAGCCACCTTTTCCCGGGTCGATGCCAATATCCGCAAATAGGCAATCCTCTGCGGAAATTCCCGGCAACATTAAGGCGGTGTAGCCTTCTCGCCTTGCCTGGGCGATCGCCCCATGTGCCGGGTCCGCAAATACCCCCGGATGGCCGTAAAATACGGCACAGATAGTCCCCCCTGAGCGCACTGCCTCCATGATGCGATCGACCATTTCCCCGTAAGTTTGCCTGCGGCGATCGCAGTCCGTGTTATAGGGTAAGGCTTCCGCCGTGGGATTCAGAGTTTGCAACCATTTCGCCGTCACGGGGTCAGCCACGGCAAACAACAATTTATCCGCCTGTTTAATCCAAGCTTGAGCGGCCAAAGTGAGATGACCTCCCAGTTGGATGCCAGTTCCCACAATCGTTAATGAACCCTGCTGCAACGGTTGCCTCCTGAATTTATAGGGTTTGACAAATTCAAGTATAGCACATTTGGGGTTTTAAAAAATAAAGGGTGTATCGTGAGGAAAAGCTCACAATACACCCCCAGAACTGAGGCGATCGCCCGTTACTGCATCCCCGGACGGGGAAGGGCCAAACCGCTACCCCCTCCGGGATAAGCCCCGGGGTGACCGAAGGGAATATACGCCATCCCGGCCTGATGCATCCCGGAGTTGCGATCGCCGGACATTCCCATGCCACTGCCATAGAGTCCGATCGCCCCATCCAGTTTGGCATGAGCCAAATTTGCACCCCCCAGATTCGCCCCGGTGAGATTCGCCCCACTGAGATTAGCATTAAACAAATTGGCATTTCTGAGATCCGCACCATTGAGATTGGCATCTCGCAAGTCTGCATCCACTAACCTTGTATCACTGAAATCCCCATTGGTTAAATTAGCCTCCACCAATTGTGCATTCCCCAAATTCGCCCCGGCACATTGCACCCCACTGAGATTGGCATGATTGAGGACAGCCCCAATCAGATTTGCACCTTTGAAATCGACACCACTGAGATTGGCATCGGTGAAATTTGTATTCACGCAATTGGCAAACGTCAAATCGGCCCCACTGAGGTTGGCATGATTCAGCTTCGCCTCAAACAGGTTCATCCCCTTGCCATCCAACCCACTCAGATCTGAATGGGTGAGGTTGGCATCGACTAAGTTGGCAAAACTTAAGTCAGCCCCACTCAAGTTGGCATGACTGAGATTTGTTTGATTGAGATTGGCAAACAGTAATTTAGCACCGCTTAAGTCCGCTTTATTCAGATTAAACCGACCCAGGTTTGCTTCATTGAGGATGCCTCCCTGACACTGCTTGGTTTCGAGTAACCGTTTGATGTGGGCATTATTAGCAGCCATATAGTTTTTAAGGGATAGATGTTTTCTGATGGAAAATTATTCTTCTCATCTTACTCCCCTGGGTGGGAGATGGGGAGGATGGGGGAGATGGGGAGGAAGTTTGTAGTCAACGACTTCAGTCGTTATCCGGTGTTTGTAGTAACGACTTCAGTCGTTTCCGGGTTGATGAAGATGGACATCTGGCATCAGTAGCGACAAGCGGGGGGAGATTGTGGCAACAGGGGTGAGCTTGAACCCTTCTGGTGTGGTGGGTTGTCCACGAACATTAGAGAACGAATGAAGTCGTTACTACAACCATTGGATAACGACTGAAGTCGTTACTACGAACATCGGAATTGTGATGGATTGGTGACTTTAAATCAGATTTAACTTCATGCCTTCTCTGGCTAGGAAGGCATCGGGGAATTCGGCTTGAATTTGAGATTCTACATCAGCTAGAAACTCATCATCATGAGAGGGGTCGTGATGAAAAATGACTAAATGTTTGACTCCGGCGGCTTTGGCGACTTTGATACCTTCTTTCCAGGTGGAGTGGCCCCAGCCTACTTTGGGGGTAACGGGGTGATAGTATTCTTCATCGGTGTAGGTGGCGTCGTAGATGAAGATATCGGCATTCCGGGCGAGATAGAGAACATTTTCATCGAGGCGATCGGGATAATGTTCGGTATCCGTACAGTAAACTGCCGTATGTCCCTGCCAGGTGACGCGATAGCCGAGGGCTTCACTGGGATGATTGAGATGGGCGGTTTCAATGGTGATATCATCAATGGTGACCACATCCCCGGGGTGTAAGTCGTAGAATTTCAACTCAGACCTCATGCCCTGAAGCGGGATGGGAAAATTAGGATGCAGCATTTGGTCCGAGAGGCGCTGTTTCATGGTTGCACCATTGGGGGCAACGGCACCGTAAACATGAAAGAGATTACCGGGGATAAAGGCGGGGACGAAGAAGGGGAAGCCTTGAATGTGATCCCAGTGGGAGTGGGAAAAAAACAGATGCGCCTCCACGGGCATCTGGGGCATTAAACTGGTGCCAAGGAGTCGCAAGCCGGTCCCGCCATCGAAAATCAGGCGTTTACCACCGACGCGCATTTCCACACAGGAGGTATTGCCACCGTAGTGCACGGTTTCTTTTCCGGGTGTGGCAACACTGCCGCGCACTCCCCAGAAGTTGATAAAAAACGCAGAGTCCAGGCTGGTTTCCATAGAGACTATCCGATCGCAAGGCGGTGGGCGAGGTACTTAGGGTCAAAAAAAAGCGAGGGTTTAGGGTAATAAAAACGGCGGGGATTTAGGGTAATTCCGCCTAAACGAGGCTAAAGGTATGCACTTCTTCATACCGTCGAACTTCCAACAGACGGTTTTGCTCATCAACCAGAACAACCCGAGGCGAATATGTTGTAACTTCTTCCGGGGTGAATTGTCCATAGGTCATAATAATCAGCCGATCGCCCGGGCCTCCAGACGGGCTGCGGCCCCATTGAGTTCGATCGCCCCAGACTTCCCAGGGGCCTCAATTGCATAGGTGATTAACCGTTCTCCGTTGGATTTGTTGACAACCTGCACCTGCTCGTAAGGCAAGATACCGGCTGCTTCCATTAAGGTTTGATCAATACTAATGCTTCCCACATAATTCAAATTAGCATCAGTGAGCGTGCAGTTATGGATTTTTGCTAAGAGAAGAGTTCGCTGCATGATCCAGAGTCATTTCTAAGGAGGTTAGGGACTTTCTGCCTCAATGTTAGAACATCAGGACCGGAAAACCCAGAAAGTTCGGGGTAGCTTTGCGATCGCGATGGATTGCCCGGGGTCCGACTGAATAGATGTGGGTAATAATGGCCTTGAAGTTATTAGCACCCTTGAACACAGTGTAGCGGGAATTGGTTGATTCCCTGCGCGATCGCCCAGGGAATCAACTCAGCGCTCAATTTGATCCCCAAGATAAAATTCTAACTTCCCCCGTTACCAACGCCATCGGCTTCAAAAGGGTCCCAACCCTAACCAACTGACCTGGGTAGTTTCTTGTCTGAAAATGCTATAACCCTTACTCCGCCTGTTTTTTAGTCGGTTATATCCGATAGCCCTCCCCAACCCACAGGGGAGGGGACCAGAGGGGAGGGGACCGCAGATGGGTTTATTTCTTAATCCGGTGAAACATTAGAAAGTCTGTTCCCTTCTAGTTTCTTCCGACTTGTTGACCCGCTTTAATGCACTTCTCAACCAGAGGCATCACCTTTTCCACATCATGCCAGCCGAGAATCTCAGTTTTCTTCTTTTCCAGATTTTTGTAGGTTCTGAAAAATTCAGCAATTTCCTCTAGGCGGTGAGGGGCGATATCTTTCAAGGATTTGACATGAGTATAGCGGGGGTCTTTGTCCGGAACGCAAAGAATTTTTTCATCCGGGTCCCCACCGTCAATCATTTCTAAAAACCCGACGGGACGTGCAGCAATCACACAACCGGGAAAGGTGGGTTCATCCATAATTACCATGCCATCGAGAGGGTCTCCATCCTCAGCCAGGGTATTCGGGATGAAGCCATAATCGAAGGGATACTGAACCGAGGCATACAGGACGCGATCGAGGGCAAAGGCTTCTAAGTCTTTATCAAATTCGTACTTATTCTTGCTTCCGCCTGCGATTTCAATTAAGACATTAATCAGACCCGGTTTCGGTTGGGCTGGAATCTTCGTTAAATCCACAATAACTCCTTGGATGGCGAGGGTTGTCTTTACCTACCCGAATCTTGCCGATTCAGCAGGGTAGAATTGGGGTCAGCCCAGGGTGTTCAACGCCGTCGATCCGATTGGCGATCGGGCTTTTTCACCCCAGGACAGTCCGTCAGCCATCGTACCAGAAACCTTGAACCCACAAACCATCGGTTTGCTGCAAAAACCCGCACCCTTCAGGGTGGGGGTTTTGGCGGAAAGCTCGTCCCGGGGATATTAAGGCGCTAGGATCACCTCCTCACCCCGCTGAGGGGATAGGGTGGGGGGGACGGCAGGTTCGGGACTCGATTGGCGGAAAAAGTCCCGATCGCCAGGAGAGGGATCAAGAGAGTCAGTAAGGCGATCGCCGCACCGAATAAATTGGATAAAGTATTTTGGGGAAAGGGTTCAGAAGACCGGGCAGAAGGACTACCGGATTCCATAAAGAAAACTATTGAATTTTTTTAAAGTGTCGGAGTGAAATCAATGTAACCAAACGCTCTCGCACTGAGCCTCTATCATCAGTATTAAATATTTTTCGCGGTAAGATTGTCATCAAGCAAACAATCTGGGACATTTCTATTGTACTCAAAACCCTGGAAATTAACTGGATCCCCGACCTTCCTTAGAAGGCAGGGCTTTTCCCCTGTATAGTTCCACAAGGATAAGAATTGCTATGTTGCTGTCCCTGCGGATAGAAAATTTTGCCTTAATTGACTGCTTAGATCTGGAGTTTGGTAGGGGTCTCAATGTCTTAACCGGGGAAACCGGGGCGGGAAAATCCATTATTCTGGACGCCCTAGATGCTGTGTTGGGGGGCAAGTGTACGGGAAGGGCTATCCGCACGGGAACCGGGCGATCGCTGATTGAGGCGACGTTTGAGCTGGAACCCCCGGTGGCGGCTTATGTCCGAGACCAAGAAATTGAACTGTTAGATGGCACTCTCCTAGTCGTGAGTCGGGAACTGGTATTCGGCAAAGGAGGGGCCATGCGGAGCCGATCGCGGTTAAATGGGGTGCTGGTGAATCGGCAACTCATGGAACAACTGCGCGATCGCCTCGTGGAAATTACCGCCCAAGGTCAAACGGTCCAACTGGGACAACCGGCACGTCAGCGCGATTGGCTAGATGCCTTTGCCGGTCCCGAGGTCCTAGCAGTCCGTCAAGGGGTGGTGACGCGCTATGGGGAAGCCAATGCTGCGCGACAAGCGTTAGAAGATAGTCGGCAATCGGAACAACAGCGCTTACAACGCATTGATTTACTGGATTATCAAGTCAAAGAACTCTCGGAAGCGAATCTCAACGAGGCGGACGAATTAGAGCAACTGGAACAGGAACGGCAGCGCCTGTCCCATGTGGTGGAACTCCAGGAACAAAGCGATCGCGTTTATCAAGCCCTCTATCAACAAAATGATGGGTCCTTGGCGGCAGCGGACCTGTTGGGAGAAGTGGAACAAACCCTGCGGGATATGGTGGGTTATGACCCGGAACTGCAAGGGGTTTTAGAGATGGTCAATGATGCCTTAGCCTTGGCGATCGAGGCGGGACGGCAGATGAGTAGCTACAGTTCCAGTTTAGAAGCTGATCCCGACCGATTAGCGGAGGTGGAACAACGGATTGGCCAACTCAAGCAAATTTGTAGGAAGTATGGACCGAACCTGAGTGCGGCGATCGCCTATTTCCATCGCATCGAAGCGGAACTGGAGGAACTCACCCAAGCCGATCGCGCCGTCGAGGTCCTAGAACGCCTCTATCAAGCCCGCCAAGCGGAACTGATTCAAGCTTGTAAAGAATTAACCCATCTGCGGCGCACTGCTGCTTTGCGGTTAGAACAACGCCTGATTGATGAACTCAAACCCCTGGCGATGGATAATGTCCAGTTTCAGGTGCAGATTGAACCCGTAGCGCCCACCAGTACCGGCAGCGATCGGATTATTTTCCTGTTTAGTCCCAATCCTGGAGAACCCCTGCAACCTGTGGCCGAAATTGCCTCTGGGGGGGAAATGAGCCGGTTTTTGCTGGCCCTGCAATCCTGTTTTGTGCAGGTGGATAGTGCTGCTACCCTGGTTTTTGATGAAATTGATGCAGGAGTCTCCGGACGAGTTGCCGGGGCGATCGCTCAAAAACTGCACCAACTTTCCCAGGGTCAACAGGTGTTATTTGTCACTCATCAACCGATTGTTGCAGCAATGGCCGACTTTCATTTTCGAGTCAATAAACAAGTGATTGGCAGTTCTGAAGAGACCCCCGAGGCAACGGGTCCTGAACTGAAATCCGCCGATTCCCCCGGCAACGGGACCATTCCCGCTACATCAACTGCACTAGAAGAACGCACCGTGGTCCGAGTGACGGCGCTTTCTAGTGAGCAACGACGGGAAGAATTAGCGCAACTCGCTGGGGGACAAGGGGCATCAGAGGCGACTGCCTGGGCGCAATCCCTGCTCAACCAAGCTGCCTCCGTCCGACAAATTCAAACCCGCAGTTCTTAAGCAATCCCGGGATTTTTGGCCGAACTGGGACCGCCAGAAACACAGGAGACAGAAGCGGATGAGGATAACCCCCTAGAATCCGTTGCCGCTAGGAACCAGAACGGTGATGCCGAGCGCGGTGTAAAGTTCAAAATCAGGGTTCCCGATTTTCCAAAAAATGTTACAACTAGAAAAGCGAATTTCAAACCTTATGACGGGCTGACCGTTGGACCGAGTAACGCTTTTGCCAGCATCACCATTGCTCGTCAAAATGCTACAACAACGAGGCGCTTTCACGAATCGCTTCACGGTTCAATCCCAGAAGTTAAGCTGCCATCAAACCTGATTCACCCCTAATCCTCCCTTGAACATTTATCAAAAATTTTTGAAAAAAAGTGGAAACAGTAGAAAGGGTCACATTGAATTTCAGCAGGTAGTGTCAGAATCTCCTTAGTGTTCTCCCTCTTACTCGGAAGTCCAAACTCGATACGGACATCCCAGAGGACCCCAAAAAAACGCCCAAGGAGGGCTGAAATGAAGCGATCGAGAATTAATTCCAAAATGTCTAATTATTTATGGACAGAGTAAACTGAAAGAGATAGTTACCGGATCTGCTAGGCTTTGTACAACAAATCCGCGACGGCGTTCTCGGCAGGACACTCACATAATCCAAGAAATTCGCTGACTCCTGGTCTGAAGTAAAGAGTTATAGATCTTATGACAGCTGCATCTCCAAATCCAAAGGCTTGGGACCATAACAATAGTAGTGCTGGTGCCGTGATTGATGTGACCCCTCAAATCGTTGACGGCGGCAAGCCCGATCATCAACGGTCCGCATCGGCATCGGTGAGCGAACCCGAATCCAGCCATCCGAGTAACAGTAGCGGTGGGGGGTCTTTAGTTCAGTCCAAGGGCACCTTCACCAGCTTTCTCGCCCCCCTCAACAAAGACAGCTTCGCGCAAGTTGTCAAAGATGTGGAAGGGAAGCTCGAAGTCGTCAATCAAACCCTGTCGATGCTCGACAGCCTCCTCGATGCCCAAGGGTTTGACTCGATTCTTGATGAAATGTTGCGTTCCATCACCCTAAAAACCGGGGAACTCCTCGGCGCGGACCGCACCACGATATTTTTGTTAGATGAAGAAAAGAACGAACTCTGGTCCATCATTGCCAAAGGTGCAGGGGGTAAGGCGTTAGAGATTAGGATTCCAGCGGATAAGGGAATTGCTGGGGAAGTCGCTACGTTTAAGAAAGTTGTTAATATCCCCTTTGATTTCTTTGATGATTCCCGTTCCGGTGCAGCCAAGGAACAGTTCAAGAAAACCGGCTACCGCACCTATACGATGCTTTGTCTGCCCCTGTTGAACGAACAAGGGGCATTAGTCGCGGTGGTTCAGTTACTTAATAAGTTAAAAAAAATCCATGATGCGGACGCTGAATTGTCCGAACGGATTAATGCGAAAGGCTTTACGGAAGAAGATGAGCGGGTATTTGAAGAATTTGCCCCCTCGATTCGCCTGATTCTCGAATCCTCCAAGTCGTTCTATAAAGCAACTCAGCGGCAACGTGCTGCGGCGGCCCTAATGTCAGCGACACAATCTTTGAGCAAGAGTAGCCTCGATTTGGAAGAAACCCTGAAAAAGGTGATGGACGAGGCAAAGCAACTGATGAATGCCGATCGCAGCACCTTATGGCTGATCGATCGCGATAAAAATGACCTCTGGACCAAGATCCCGATCGGACCCAGAGGAGAGTTAAAGGAAATCCGCATTCCAATGGGGGTCGGCTATGCCGGGACCGTAGGGAAAACCGGAGAACCCTTAAATATCCCCTTTGATTTGTATGATCATCCCGGTTGTGAAACCAGTAAGCGGGTGGATCAACAAAGCGGGTATCGGACTTGCAGTTTATTGTGTATGCCGGTGTTCAATGCCGATGGGGAACTGATTGGAGTGACCCAATTGGTGAACAAGAAAAAACAAGGGGAACATCCCCCTTATGAGCCAACCCAATGGCCGGAAGCCCCTGATTGCTGGAAAGCCAGTTTTAATCGGTCCGATCAGGAATTTATGCAGGCGTTTAATACCCAAGCGGGAGTGGCGTTGCAAAATGCCAAACTCTTTGCCACGGTCAAGCAGCAAGAGCAAATGCAACGGGATATTTTGCGAAGCTTGAGCAATGGGGTGATTTCGACGGATAAGTCCGGAAATGCGATCGCCGCTAATGATAGTGCGCGTCAATTGCTGGGTCTGGAATTGACCGATCGCATCGAAGGTAAATCCGTTCGAGACTTGATCCAAATTAAAGATGGGGACTTTTCTAAGTGGTTTGATGCGGCATTGACGGCCAAAGATGATAAATCTCGTCAGCAATATTATCCCGACCAAACCCTCGTTGCCAGAGACGAAAAAGAGCAACACAGCATTAACTTGTCGATTAACTCCATTGCCGATGCCTCGGACCGGACCAATGTTTATGGGGCCCTGGTGGTGATGGAAGATATCAGCGATGAGAAACGACTCAAGAGCACCATGTATCGCTACATGACCCAGGAAGTGGCTGAACAGTTACTGGCTTCTGGGGACACGGGACTCGGCGGCAAGCGCAAGGAAGTCTCGGTCTTGTTCTCGGATATCCGCAGCTACACCACCCTCACCGAAGGCATGGAGGCGGAAGATGTGGTGGTCATGCTCAATGAATATTTTGAGTCGATGGTCGATGCGGTGTTTCAGTACAAGGGGACCCTAGATAAATATATTGGGGATGCGATCATGGCGGTGTTTGGGTCTCCTCTCCCCCTCAAGGACCATGCCTGGTGTGCGGTCCAAACGGCGATAGAAATGCGGCGACGGTTGATTGAATTCAACAACCACCGGACTGCCGCAGGGAAGCAAATCCTGAAAATTGGGATTGGGATCCACTCTGATGAAGTGGTCAGCGGGAATATCGGATCCAGCAAACGGATGGAATTGACTTCCATTGGCGATGGGGTTAACCTCGGGTCTCGGTTAGAAGGCACGAGCAAAATGTACGGCACCGATATCGTGATCAGTGAAAAGACATACAGTCCTTGTGCAGACAAGGTTTATGTTCGAGAACTGGACTTTATTACCGTGAAAGGGAAAAGCGAACCCGTCAAAATTTATGAATTGGTGGGATTGCGATCGGACCCAATTTCTGACCACAATATGCAAATTATCGAATCCTACACGAAGGGACGGGAATTTTATCTCTCTCGTCAATTTGCTAAAGCTCTCCAAGAGTTTGGTAAAGTGTTGGAACTTGATAAGAATAATAAGGCGGCATCCTTACAGATGGATCGGTGTCAACATTTTGTGGTGGAACCCCCACCGGATGACTGGGATGGGGTCTGGAGGCTCACCGAAAAGTAGTATCCTAAACAGAGCAAGGGTACAACCTAAAATTCAGGAGTCAGAATCCTGCTTTGGCATCGTTCTTACTCCTGATTGCTTGCAGAAAGATTGAATCGGTAGTTGACAATGTGTATGGAATATGGTAAATTCTAGCGGCGATCGCCAAGAAGTTTCAGTCTTATTCTCTGAAATTTCCGGCTATAGTAGCTTGACGGAAAATTTAGAAGCCTCCGAGGTCGCCCGTCTGCTTCAAGACTATTTTGAGTCAATGCTGGAGGCTGTAAATCAGTACAGGCAGAATCACGAGCAGCAAATAGAAGTGGCTTGTATTGGCAATGGACTGATTGTCGTCTTTGGTGCCCCCCAGTTCCTAGAAAATCATGGGTGGATGGCATTGGAAACGGCGATCGCCATGCACAAAAAACTTGATGAATTTAATCATCATCGCCAAGAGAAAAATCAACCCGTGATTCAGATGGGAATTGGGATTAATTCCGATTGGACCATTAGCAATAATATTGCGGAAAACAAGTCCCTGCAATTTAGTGCCGTGGGTGATGGTGTAAATCTGGGCAATCTCCTCCAAGGGGTCAGCAATCAATATGGCTGCAATATTGTCTTGGGAGAAAATACTTATCGAGCCTGCGAGGAAAAAATTTGGGCTAGAGAACTGGACCGGATTCGGATGCGATCGAACTATCCCCCCGTCGCTTTATATCAATATTTGGGACTCAAGGGAGAAGCGATTTCCGACGAAAGTAAGAAGGTGATGGAACACTATGACCTCGGACGGCAATATTATCTCAGTCGCAAGTTTGCGATCGCAATGGGAGAATTTGCCACCGTCTTGGAAATCAACAGCCACGATCGCGCCGCGCGGTTGCATTTAAAGCGCTGTCAGCGATTACTCAAAGAACCCCCTAACCCTGAGTGGGATGGGTCCTGGGTGGCTAAAAAATCCTGGGAACTGGCGGAACATTAAAACAAAAAAGAACAAAAACAACAAAACAATGGCATCCTGTTGTTGAGTCAGTGGGTTTCGACGGAATAGGGATGAGCGTTCTTGCCATCGGATGCTCTACAACCGTGCAGTGCGTTCGTAAACTACCCTGGCGTTCCGTCGTTATTCCCGCGAAAGATTTCAGGCGACTGCCACCTGAACTTCCTCATCCCTGAGACTTAGATCCCGAGGCAGTTCTGAGCAGACCGCGACGGAATTGTTACAATAGTTAACATGGTTCCGTAAGTGGGTCTCGAATACATGGATACAAAGACCGTTTCTCCTCCCTCCGTCAAATTTCAGCCCGATCCCGTTCTGGAACAATCTCCCGGTTTATCCCCCTTTCCCGAACGGGTGAATAATCCCCCAGTTACCGTGGACATCGATTCCGCCTCCACCGAACGGGTCCCCCTCAAATCCGGTGCACCGTACTCGGACAGCAATGCGCTGTTGTACGACCCCGTTGCCATCACCGAACTCTATCGCGATCGCCCCGTGCAAGTCTGGGGGCGCAGATTTGCCATTTTGTGGCCCCTGCTCACCCTCGCCTTTGGCATTTGGCGAGATAAAAAATGGGGTCGCGTCAAACAAAACGAACGCAAACGCGCCGAAAAACTGCGAATCACCCTAACTAAATTAGGGCCCGCATTCATTAAAGTCGGACAGGCCCTCTCCACGCGCCCCGACTTAGTGCCGCCCCTGTATTTAGAAGAACTCGCTAAACTCCAGGACCAGCTACCCCCGTTTCCCAACGAACTCGCCTATCAATTTATCGAAGAAGAACTGGGCGATCGGCCCTCCGCCATCTATGCCGAAATCACCCCAGACCCCGTAGCTGCCGCCTCCCTCGGCCAAGTTTACAAAGGTAAACTCAAAACCGGCGAAACCGTCGCCATCAAAGTCCAACGCCCTGGACTTGCTGAAAGCATGGGACTCGATGTCTATGTCTTACGGCAACTAGCAATCTGGGTGCAAAAAAATGTCAAACAAGTTCGCAGCGACTTAGTAGCCATCATGGACGAGTTCGGCACTCGCATCTATGAAGAAATGGACTACAACAAAGAAGGAGAAAACGCCGAACGCTTTGCCCAACTCTACGGCCATCTCAAAGATATCTACGTCCCCAAAATTTACTGGAAATATACCGGACGTCGAGTTCTGACAATGGAGTGGATCAACGGCACCAAACTCACCCAAATCCCCGCCCTTACCGCCCAAGGCATCGACGCCAAATACCTAATCGAAGTTGGCGTTCAATGTTCCCTGCGCCAGTTACTCGAACATGGGTTTTTCCATGCTGACCCTCACCCCGGCAACCTCCTCGCCACCCAAGATGGCAAACTTGCCTATCTGGATTTCGGGATGATGAGTGAGGTCAAACCCTACCAACGATATGG
Source organism: uncultured cyanobacterium (assembly GCA_963821735.1). Lineage (GTDB taxonomy): Bacteria > Cyanobacteriota > Cyanobacteriia > Cyanobacteriales > Laspinemataceae > Laspinema. The sequence continues at coordinate 87,732 of CAWGFK010000044.1, read as the reverse complement.
ACTCATTCAAGCGGTTGTCCATCTCGTCAACCGGGATTTTGAAGGACTCGCCAAAGATTACGTTAAACTTGAATTTCTCACCCCGGAAACCGACCTGACCCCGATTATTCCGGCCCTCGCCAACGTTTTTAATAACGCCCTCGGTGCCAGCGTCGCCGAACTCAACTTTAAGAGCATTACCGACCAATTGTCGGAAATCATGTACGAGTACCCCTTCCGGGTCCCCGCCTATTATGCCTTAATTATTCGCTCCTTAGTCACCTTAGAAGGGATTGCGATTAATGTTGATCCGAATTTTAAAGTTCTGAGTAAAGCCTATCCTTATGTGGCTAAACGCCTATTAACCGACCCCTCCCCGGAATTGCGTGGGTCCTTGAGAGACCTGCTGTTTAAAGATGGGGACTTTCGGTGGAACCGATTAGAAAACCTATTGAGAAATGCCAAAGAAAGTGATGATTATGACCTTTCCCAGGGATTAAATCAAGCCTTAGAATTTTTGTTTTCAGAACGGGGTGAATTTATTCGCGATCGCCTCGTCGAAGAATTAGTCAAAAGCCTCGATCATCTCTCCCGCGACGCCTTCAATAATGCCACCTCCGTCCTCCGAGAATGGGTCGGCTGGAAAGGAAATAAACCCACCCCAGCCCTCACCAGTGGTGACCAAGAGAAAATGGAGCGAATTAAACGAATTTGGGGAATTGTCCAAGAAACACCCGGATTCAACACCACCGAATTCGTCCAAAAACTCGCCCCCTTCCTCATCAAACCCGAAACCCAACGCATGGGGCAAAAAATAGCAGGAGACTTAGCCCAAAGAATGTTAGCCCGCCTGATTCGAGAAGTTCTCATCAAAGAAGAACCCACCAATGGCAATGGCAAAACATCCTATCCCACCCGTCCTCAACAACAATTACCCCCCTCCCGCACCAATGGCAAAGTGATCACCTATCCCAATGTAACGGTTAGGAAATAGCCCCCAAAAGGCCACACCCATACAGGGTGAAACCATACAAATAAAGCCCGCTCAGGCGGGCTAATTTTTATCAAATTATCTGTAGTTTGTAGTAACCGACTTCAGTCGTTATCCTTCTTCGTTCGTAGTAACGACTTCAGTCGTTTTCTTCTAATGTTCAACGTCTCAACTTCAGTCATTACCCTCGCACCCGTTCCCAAAACCAATTCCCACAAACCTCCGTATTATCTTCCTCAGCGATTCTGCTGTAACCCCTCCTCCAATAACAACATCTCCAAACCGGGTAACAACTTCGACTCCCGATTCCGTTGACTGCCATTTGTGGCAATCATCTCAAAGGCAATTATCTGGGCATTTTGAACATCAACTACCCAATATTCCCGTACTCCTAACTCCTCATACAACAGTCGCTTAATTCCTAAATCATCTGCCAGAGAAATCACCGCAATTTCAATCGCTATATCGGGAGGGAAATTTTTATCTAAGATCGCACCGCAGAAATCCTCTTTTGGAGATAACTTTACCCGGTCTGCGATATAATAAGAAAGATCCGGTTGGCACTCTTTTTTACCCGATTGCCGATAAGTGCAATTGACTTGGACTCTCATGGGTATGCTTTTTGCCATTCCCCATAAATTAACCAATCAGGGCAAGAATTCATTATCTTCAGCATGATTACACCCCACTGCTGACATTTCTATTCTCCCTTGTCCGTTGTAGTAGTAACCCTTAGCTTGAGCATAGCTGGATTTTCAAGAGTATCGATGTATTCGTCCCAGGTGGTAGTCATCCAGACATCTGTAGAAAACTCGGTTTTGAGTAAATTCATAACATTTACCAGGTGTGTTATAGCATTTTGTGGATTAGGACTTACACCATTTTTAACATGAACCCCAAAATGTAGAGGCGAATCGCGATTCGCCTCTACATTTCCGTAGATTATCAAAATCGGCGAAAGTCCTGTGGAGCATCAGCGTAAAAATCTCGAATGGGTCTTTTGCTGAGATTATAGCAGACTTTGCGAGATGCCAAAGGTTAATTTTTGTCAAAAAAAAGGACAAGGCACTGCCCTGTCCTTAAAGTCGTAATTAGCTGTTCATTTGATTAGGCGATCGCCGATTCAAATTGTTGCAATTGAGCCAGATCCGGTGCCGAGTTTTTCCCGAAAATGGGCGGTAATTCTCCCACCTTAACCAGAACCTCCCGCACCTCTTGATTAGAAATATCCGCCAGGGTTCGATTACTTAACAATGCTAAGGTTGCGGCAATGCCTAATCCATGACCCACTGCCGCATTGTATTCCACAATTCGTCCCGCTGCGGAAGCAAATCCCTCAAATCCAGAGGCAGGACTAACAACCGCTAAATTACGGACAGATTTGAGTTGCGCGTGACGGATGCCGACATTAAAAATTGGCTTACTAAACATGGTACTGACAAACCCATTGGCGAGGGCTTTATCGCCAATGCCAGGAATTCCACCGCGCACATCAAAATGATAGGCAAAGGTTGCTAATGCCTCCTGTTTGGAAACGCCACCAGCTAACATTTTCGCACCGCTTAAAGGCTCGATCGCCTCCGTGATATTTCCCGCGTGTCGGATGTACAATTCCGAGGCAGGGGTTACCTTTTTCGCCCCAATACTCTTAAACCATTGCTGGACAAATTTCATCTCCTCCAACATTGCCGGAGTCGGTTTCCCACCATTGTTCGCCAGAGTCTCCGCTTCGCTGCCGGTAACCGCAATCATCAACGCATTCCAAGAGAGGCGATCGCCAGATAAAATCGCCACATTTCCTCGATCTAAAATTGCCCCACTGTCATACAGAGACAACTTTTTACCTCGGAACGAATGATAGGCGATGGATAACGCATTACAACGAATATCAATATAATCTTTCCCCGCCCACAAGGTTTTTAAATTCCCGTGGGAATCCACCAACTCCTGCCGAAGTGATTCCGCTTTGCGCTCATCAAATCCTGCCGCAGACTTGAGGAAATTCTGAGCTTCCGTATCCGCTAAATTTCTAAACCGTTTCAGATAAATTAATTCTATCTCTTTCAGGCGCTGAACACTCAACCCTTCCGTTTCAAACACCAACGTCACCGGCAATTCCGAATCCGGTAACCCAAAAGTTCCAAATCCTTGAGACTTTTTCGCCCCTGCCGCTTGTGCGAGTTCCGCATTCACGGTAGAATCAATAAATTGTTTGGCTGTATAAGTTTCACCGCGACTGGTGAGAATACTGGTCAAATTAGAACCGGATTTAACCACCGAGGCGATTTTAACCTCGCTGAGAATCGCCACCCCTGCTTCTTGGAGCATCTCCCTCAAAGCCCGATCGCCCTTTTCAGGGTCAAGAGCAATTTGTACCACACCCGCCCGTTTTAAAAACTCCTGATACAGGGCAGAAGGCTGCACCAAATGTATCCAAATTTAGGGAGGTTTGAAGCTGTCGATTAATTTGAGTGCGATCGAGATAAGATAATTTCCCACGAATCAAATGACCGCCAATGCCTTCTCCAGCATTCGCCTTAGACATTAACAGCATCTTGGGATATTTCTTCGTCTGACGGCGATACTCTCTCGCTGCCGCTACCATCGCTAAAACCCCGGGTACTTCATCCCCAAATCCGATGATATCGTAATACCGTTCTTTTGTATTCAGATTCATAATTGATGTTCTCGATCGCAAAGAGTGGTAAACGCCGCTACCAGCCGACGGCAATTATTCCTTATACCTTTGCCAACACCGTTCATCCGGAGACACCGAACCCAAAGAAAATCCCTCTTATGTTCGTAGTAACGACTTCAGTCGTTATCTTGTCAAAGTTCGTAGTAACGACTTCAGTCGTTATCTTGTCAAAGTTCGTAGTAACGACTTCAGTCGTTATCCCCACCCCCCTAAAACCCCACAATCCCAACCCTCACCGTCAATCTGACCCCAAATTTCGTTAAAGTTAAAAGCAGTAACCTCTTTAGGAGATTTCAGGATGTCAGCTCAACTCCTCCTTGTCGATGATGAACCCGGATTACGGGAAGCCGTGCAAGCCTATCTGGAAGATGAAGGATTTTCCGTGCAGGTGGCGAGTAATGCCAATGATGGATGGGATTTGCTGCAACAGCAACATCCCGATTTAGTGATTACGGACTTGATGATGCCTCAAGTTGATGGATTTGAATTTCTCAAGCGGATGAGAGAAGACCCCGGTTTAAAGTAATGCCGGTGATTTTTTTAACCGCTAGAGGGATGACAGGCGATCGCATCGCAAGGCTATCAAGCCGGTTGTGATGCCTACCTGTCCAAACCGTTTGACCCTGATGAATTAGTGGCGATCGTCCGCAACCTGTTAGATCGTCGCGCTGCTGCCAGTGGAGAGGGAGAAGCCCCAGATTTAGCCTCCTTAGCGCGGGAAATTGGGGAAATCAAGTCCATGTTATCGGGACGGCATTCCATTGCCCAAACCCCACCCCCCATCAAAATTGACCTCACCCCTCGCGAACAAAGTGTTTTGGATTTAGTCGCCAAGGGACTGATGAACAAGGAAATCGCCCGCAATCTCGATACCAGTGTTCGCAATGTTGAAAAATATGTCAGCCGCTTATTTAGCAAAACCGGCACCAACAGCCGAACGGAGTTAGTGCGGTATGCGCTGGAACATGGTTTGACCGAATAGGGACCGATGGCTCGTTGCGGGTGATTGACTTCAACCTGTTGAATCACCCTCCGCGATCGGTAAAAGATTAAGAAAAGTTACATTTCTTTAAAAATTGGACATAATTTCTCATCTTGCCGAAAATTTTTGCTAATGTTTGAGCCATTACTTCAACAAACAATAAGAAAAAAGATCTAAAACTTATGAAAGTAGCAAAAATTTCCTCACCCTTGGGACAAGTTTTAATGATGGCCGCGTTAATGATTTTGATGAGTTTAGGGACAATGGCCGTTGTCGTGTTAGCCGGTGGGTTCTGAGGCAGAGAACAGGAGGGTTCTCTGCCGGGGTGCTTTTCTTGATTGGATCACAGACGGAGGAGCAAATTAGAGCCGTGGGTATCGGTGCCACAGGTATGGAATAATCCGTAAGTGGCACCTAACTCATAAACTTTGGCGGTTTGCTTGGGACTGGGTTTCCAGGGGTTGGGGTTTTTGTAGGCATAATAGGTTTCGATGCCGTCAATGCCCAAATCTGCGGCTTCGGGAATCAGGTCCTCGGGCGATCGCTTGGCATACCGCGCCGGGTGAGCTAAAACTGCCAATCCACCGGCAGCTTGAATGGCATGAATTACTTCAGAGGCTTGATAATCGGGGACCCTTGACCACGTGACTTTGAAGATAGGGTTGCATCCGAGGATGTTCGGGATTGAAGGCATACCCCAGAATATGAACCTCCGCATCCAGGAGACCCGCATTAATTTCGACCCCGGTCCAGAGTTGGGGGGCTTGAGGCAATTCAGCAACGGTTCTGTCACTTTGATATAAATTGGAATGGTCGATCCACCATTCATCTAACCAGCGTTGAGCGGCGTAGTAGCCTTGGACGCTGTGATGATCCGTAATCGCCAGCCCTTTGAGACCAATGCCGATAGCTTGTTCCATCACTTGTTCCGGGCGTAACTTGCCATCGGAACAGACGGTATGGAGATGAAAATTATAAGCAGTCGGGCAACTATCAGGGTTGATCGCCTGAAACACGCGACCGAGCGCCGCTTTGTTTTGGGCGGCAGGCTGAGTTGAAATAGACTGTTGAGAGACAGAGAGCGTCATAACTACCTCATAAATTGGTGAGTGTTCGGGTTGAACATCAACACACCCTGAAAAGGCGAGGGTTGACGGCAAAACGTCACCTTCGGCAGTTCATCTCGACGTCGGCATCAAGGGTCGGCGATCGGAAGGGAAGGGCGATATAGTCCTGAACCCGGAGCACTCGCAACGAACGCTTAGAATTTAGAAGTCGATCTTGACGAGCGCGAGAATTTTCTTTACATATTTTAACAGTCTGAATCAAGTCATCACCAAAAAATTAAAACATTATTAAATATGCTCGGTAAAAGCCAGAATTATCAATCAACAATTAACAACGCCAGACTCGATTAAACTCGGAAAGATTCCAGCCAAATCCCTGGGGTTAGAACGGTCCAATAGGTATAAATTCAGGGGATAAGAACTCGAGTTTCTGGCCCTAATTTGTGACGAATTGGCCTAAGTTTTCTCAAGAAACCGGGGTTATAAACGATATTCTTCGTAAAAACCCGCACCCTGTTGCGTAGCGTTCCGTCAGAAAGGGTGGGGCTATACGGACGAAGCCCGCCTGCGCGGGCTAAAGAGAAAACTGGGTTTTGACAACCTAATTTGGGATGACCTAAACCTAGAAACTCCACAAAAATAACCAAGCTAGGGGCTTGGTTATCCAGGGAATATGCTCTGGGAGTCGAGGGACCGGCTCCCGATTGAACCTAAAATGGGGCTGAGAAATTTGGAAGAGGGGGGAAACAGAGGCGGCAGTCGGAGGGTGTCTGCCGGTCCCCCACCTGTGGATTGAGCGATCGCTCGTGAACACAGACCGATGATTCGGGAACCTAGTAATGATTAGCACAGGGAATCACTTCTCCTGAGATTCAGTATTACGAGATTGCCACGCTTTTTCCAGAAGTGCCGACCAACGCTTTTGGACCTGTTTGGGGGTGCATTTAATCTCTTGGGCGATTTCGGCATCACTGGCCCCAGAGCGCTTTAGTTTTAAAAGCTGTTGCTGTTCTTCCGAGAGTTCTCCGAGGAAATTATCCCACTGCTGCAAGGGCATTCCCAGGTTTTGATCCAAGTCTGCACCGAGCCATTGATGGACGAGTTTCCAATGTCCAGAGCGAGCGAACTTTTCGACATGATACTTGAACCGTTGTTGCAGGTAATCCCGCTGACGTGCGCTCAGACCGAGGATTTCGTCGATTTCCGGGGCGGCTAAATCTTGCAGTTTCAGGACCAAGTAATCGATACAGTCGGATTGACCTTGAGATTCCAGATATTGAATCAACTCAGCAATCACGCGATCGCGCAACACGGCCTCCGCTGGGTCCACCATCTCGGCAATCATTTTTTCCCGAACCTGCTGCGCCGCATAAGAGCGACTTTGAACCTCAGCATCTTCACCCTTGGGAAACTCGATCGCCTGTTCGATATCCACCAAAGTTTCCGGGGGTTGACCTTGGGCGAACCCTTGAGGACGCAGGACAATCAGTTGTTGATTGTAGCGACCCGGGAGGGTAATCCGACGCTTGGCGTAATGTTCCGTAAACGCCATATACTCTGCCAGTTCTAACTGAGTCCGAGGGGTGTAGGTTAAGGGCATTTCATGTTCGCGACGGAAGGCACGCAGCACCTCGATATAGAACCCTTGCAAGAAATCTTCGATTAAGGTGTATCGCGCTTGGAAGCTCAAACGAGAGTGCAGGTGAGCCACATGACGGTAAACCATCGAGCTGAGTTGAGCATGGAGGTCCACCCGACCTTGCCGAGAACCGAGCTTGTAGTAGTGGAGAGACTTTTGTAAGCGATGACGCGCTAAAGTAATCTGCCAGGAGCGAACTTCACCGGAATTTTGAATCCGATTGCTTTTCTTGCAAATCCGTTCAACCTCTTTGGCAATCCGTAGGGCCACCTCTTGGGCGCTTTTCGATCCGCTTTTCAGCTTTTGGCTAAGTTCATCGAGGATTTGCTCACTTAACTGTTCCGTGTCCATTCCCAGTATCAGGATGGGTTCTTCGGGGGTGTCTCCAGGATGGCTTCTCCACTTGAGGAGTGCCTGCGGTCATTTGGGGAGTAGCAGGAACTTGAGCATCGTTTTTCCGGGAATTGGACGAATTGGCTAGTTTAACGTTCATGAGTTTTGCCTCGGGTAACGCACCGGACTAAAGAACCGCAGACATTGGGGGAAAGGAGGAGAGGGTCGCTTGTCGGTTGAGCCTCTTGCTTTGCTCCCTGCGCTGTCTACACTTAGACTGTCCCAAGATTGAGCGGACTTTGGTGGGGAGAGATTCCTCTTTCTAAACCGGCATACTGCTGCAACGGGACAGGATGCACCACTGTCTGTTCTTTTCCGGTTGCGATCGCCATAAGGCTAAGGTTTTACGGGTGGACGATTGAGAAAGTGGTTGATTCCACCCACTCCGCATTGACAACTGGCACATAGGTATCATTTAAAACTTGGATATCAAATCTCCGTGATCCTCTTCGTTTCAGAACCTGGTTCATCCGGATCCAATGGTTGGCAATGTTTAAAAGATCACCCGTTTGGATGGTTAAGGGCAAAAGCCCGCAGCGTCAAGCCTGGGGCTATACGGACGAAGCCTGCCTCCGCAGGCTGAAGAAAGCCCGCACCCTGAAGGGTGGGGCTATACGGACGAAGCCCGCCTGCGCGGGCTGAAGAGTAAAATAGGTTTTTTACAATCGGATTGGGTATGAGAGCGCCTGTTGTGGGGTCCTAAAAAAAAGCCTGCCTGCGATCGCAGACAGGTCAAAAATTCAAGTTTTCTTAGCCCGCGCAGGCGGGCTTTGTCCGCAAACGCTCCACCCTTTCCTTACGGAACGCTACGCGAACAGGGTGCGAGGCGCTTGTTCAAATCACATTAGCAACCAGTTCAGCCCCTAAACCCTCCCGAATGATCGCCGGTTCGTTGTCGGTTAAATCCAGAATGGTCGAGACTTGAGATCCCGGCTCTTCCCCGGTATCAATAATCACATCCACCAACTTTTCCACTTCGTCAAACAACTCCGCCTTACCGATGAAACCATTGTGTTCTAAATAACTGGGTAGAGGCGCTGACGTCGAAATAATCGGATTTCCCAGTGCACCGAGTAAATCTAAGCACACCTGATTGTCTGGAACGCGAATCCCCGTGGTTTTCCGTTTAGGGTCCATCACCAGCTTCGGCACCAGCTTCGTTGCCGGAAGCAAAAAGGTGTAGGGTCCCGGAATTAGGCGCTTGATAATGCGATAGGCTGAATCGGTGACGGTGGCGTATGCCGCAATATTGGATAATGAGGGACACAGAAAGGTTAACGGCTTATCATTCGAGAGTCGCTTGATCTGCCTAACTCGTTCGATCGCACCTTTAACGGTAATATCACAGCCGATCGCATAAACCGTATCCGTGGGGTAGAGCATCACCGCACCGTTGTGCAGTGCCTCCACCACTTCTTCAATTTTGCGAACTTGGGGGGTTTCCGGATGAATTTCGTATAGAGTTGCCATAATCGGTGAATTTGAATGTGAAAATTAACTTGAACTGGATTGCCCGTGAATCTAGGCTCTTGACTTTTTATTGTGCGGATTGATGAAAAAAATTGCCTATCTTCAATGTCCCACCGGCATTGCTGGTGATATGTTCCTCGGCGCATTGGTGAGCGCTGGGGTTCCGTTTGATTATCTCAGGGAGCAACTCGACTGCCTGGGTATTGGTCCGGAATACCAACTCAGGCAAGAATGGGTGCACCGCAACACCCAGCAGGCGATGAAAATTCATGTTGATCTGGTTGAGACTGTTGCTCAGTCTAATCCAGATTCGGGCGATCGCCACCATCATCATCATCATGAGCATGAGCATCATCATCACCCCGATGATCATGCTCATGAGCATCATCATGAGCATGAACACAAACATCATCACAGTCATTCCCCAACTCGCCACTTACCGGAAATTGAGGCGCTGATTCAACAGGCGCAGTTACCGAAACGGGCTGAAACCTGGAGTTTGCAAGTCTTTCGGACTTTAGCGGTTGCAGAAGGGGCGGTGCATGGGATTGCGCCGGAACAGGTGCATTTTCATGAAGTGGGTGCAACCGATGCGATCGTGGATATTGTCGGGACTTGCTTGGGACTAGATTGGTTAGGAATTGAGGAATTGTATTGTTCACCCTTGCCGACAGGAGGGGGTACAGTATGGGCAGCACATGGCAGATTGCCGGTGCCCGTGCCTGCGGTCCTCTCGTTATTCCAATCGGGGCAGGTGCCAGTTTATAGTAATGGGATTGAGAAAGAATTAGTCACCCCAACCGGCGCGGCGATCGCTGTTACCCTTGCCACTGCCTTTGGGAATCCGCCACCGATGAGGATTGAGCAAATCGGATTAGGTGCTGGTTCCCGGGATTTGCCGATTCCCAATATTCTGCGCCTGTGGGTGGGGGAATTGACGGACAATCTGCCAGAATCTACGGTTACGGAAACCATTACAGTTCTGGAAACTCAAATTGATGATGCCAATCCCCAGGCGATCGCCTATACCTTAGAGCGATTATTTGCTGCTGGGGCCTTGGATGCCTTTACGGAGGCAATTTCTATGAAAAAATCCCGAACCGGCATCTTGCTGACGGTGATTTGTCATCCGGAACAACAAAAAGCCTGTGAAGCGGTCATATTTCGGGAAACGCCAACTCTGGGGATTCGGATTTCGACCCAACAGCGATCGATTTTGCATCGGGAACTCCACACCGTTTCCACCCCATTCGGAGAAGTGCGGGTCAAGGTTGCTACGGATAGTCACGGAACCATTACCAATGTCCAACCGGAGTATGAGGATTGTGCTAACATTGCGCGATCGCAGAATATCCCTTGGCAAGAAGTTCATCGCCAGGGATTGCAAGCCTGGTATAAAAAATTAGAATAAGTGGGGGAGAATAATGCTGTGTTGTTTTTCCGTATGCTTCAAATTATGAGATGAAACTTGAATGAAAGTATTTGAATTTCCAGGACATCAGGTGATTTGGGGAAATGTTATCGAGGCGTATAAAAAGCAGGAATTGAAGATAACAGTATTGATTTGATTTTTGCCGACCCTCCCTATAATATTGGCAAAGTTTTTAATGGCAAATAAAGAACAGTGGAAAGGTGATGAAGACTTATTTGAGACTGGTGTTACCACATGGCTGGATTTGTGCATGTATAAGCTCACAATAATGGAACATTATATTTAATGTCGGCCACACAATATATGCCTTATTTGGATATTTATGTGCAAAAAAAAGTAACCATTTTATCTCGGATTGTTTGGTCATTATGATAGTTCTGGTAATCAAGCTAAAAATTATTTTGGTTCATTGTATGAACCCATTTTTTTGCTGTTAAATAATTCAAAAATAAATATATTTTTAATTCGGAGGAAATTCTGGTTGAAGCAAAAACGGGGCAGTGCGCAAATTGATTGATTATCGAAAGAAGTGAACTCCTGCTCCTTATAATTCTAACAAAATCCCGGGGAATGTCTGGTATATTCCCAGAGTACGATCCTAAAATGCCAGGAATATCGACAACACATCCAACTGCAAAAGCCAGAAGCTTTACTGGAAAGAATTATCAAAGCTAAGTAGTAACCCAGGTGATGTGGTGCTGGATTTATTTGCGGGAACCTTTACAACATCAGCTGTTGCTCAACAACTTAGGAACGAAAATTAATTAGTATTGAAAGGGAAAATGAATATGTAAAATTGGAATAAAAAGATTAATGGAAATTACCTCAGAGTATGGCAGTCAAGATAGTAATAATCAATTGGGAATGGACAATGCCAATCTTTCTTTGCCTTGCCAACAATTAACATTAAATTTAGGAGCAAAATTAGATGCTTGATTATTCTTTTACAAAAATTCTGAAAATGGTATTGCTTGAAGATTTAGGCAATATCAGTGAAACTATTTACGCAGCCTCTCCTTTGTTACAGTATATTAACATAAAAACTCGTTCGGCAAGTCGGGGTTCAAAATCACGAGGATCTTTTGCTAATTTATACGCAATTTATGTATTAGTAGAAGATTATGTTCAAAAAAACTTTGATGTAACTGATACATACAAAGACTATGAAGGCAGTCGTTATTCTGATTTATTTGAAAGACAAAGACAGTTACCTTTTGGGCGAAAATTACAAAATCATGCTTTAAATAATAGATTAAACGAAGAGTTTAAAAAATATTTTCCAACCTGTAATTATTACCCAATTATTAGAAATATCTCTACAAGTCGGTATTGGTTTAATGAGAATTTACTAATTGTTACAGTTGAAAATAACAGATATAATCTTGCAAAATCAGTTATTAAAATAATTGATGAATATATAAACAAAAAGCAAAATTCATTTCAAATATTTATAGAAGATTGTGAGCGGATTAGTAGCTTGCCTACGTTAGAATCAATAGAAGCTGTAGAGCTTGTATTGAATCTTTTGGCTCCTAATGTAGATGCTAGATTATTTGAAATTGTTAGCTATAGTATATTAAAATATTACTATCACGATCAAGCTATTTTTTGGGGCTTTGAACGGGAGAATTTAAAGCAAGAAAATTTAATTCTTTATAAAACAGGCCGTACTAATGCCAATGATGGGGGTATAGACTTTGTTATGAAGCCCTTGGGTCGATTTTTTCAAGTAACGGAAACAACAGATGTAAAAAAATATTTTTTAGATATTGATAAAATTCAACGTTATCCAATAACGTTTGTGATTAAATCAAATGAAACTCCGGAAGAATTAGCTAATAAAATAAAAATTCAAGCAGAAAAGCAATATATTATTACTACTATTGTAAATCAATATATGAGCAGCATTGAAGAAATTATAAATGTACCTATTTTAAGAGATTATTTTCAGGAATGCGTCGCCAAAAATTATTTATCGAATATCCTTCAAGAAATTATCAAACAGAGTAAAGTTGAATTCAATTATTAATATTTTTGAACAACAAAAACTAGCGGATCTACCGAGGTCCACTAAACAATAACTATAAAGATTTAAGCATCCAGACGGAATGACTTTGATAGCCTAATTTTTGATAGAGATTTAAGGCAGGGGGATTATTGAGGAAGACTTGTAAACCCATCTGCCGATCGCCTCGTTCTCTGGCCCAATTTTCAGCATATTCCATTAAGGCTGAACCCACTCCTCGGCGACGGTGTTCCGGTGCGACATAGAGGACAAAAATATGAGCGTGGCGATCGCCTTTAACCTGATCCACGGCATTTCCTAACCACAAACAACCCACAGGTTCAGAATGACCGGGATATTCCACCCACCATAATGGGGTTTCCTCCGCAAAATATTGGTCAACGGTTTTGGCTAAATGGTCGAATTCATGGTCTGGGTAAAGTTCCTGATAGGTTAACTTCAAGAACTTTACCAATAAGTAGCGATCGCGGGATGAACCCACCCGCAGATGATATCCCGGAATCAGTTCCAGAGTTGCCGGTTTGCTATGCAAATTCCCCTAACTCTCTTGATTAAAAAACAGCGTATCTTCCGGTAACCCTTTAATTAAATGAGACAGAGAGGGAGGCAGTTCGGCAACGTTGGGGAAGGAGATGCTGGAGAGGCGATCGGCAGGTTGCACTTGTTCTTCTATCGGTGCAGGGGCCATCATATCAGCGGGTAAGAAAATCCGCGCACTCACGGCGACTAATGCGACTAAAAAGACTAGGAAAATGAAGAAGGGCAGAATTTGCGATCGGATGATTGACATCATTGCGGTAGAAGGTAGGAGGGTGTAACTGGGAGGATGAGAGTTGAGCAGACTTTACCCCATTTGACTCAGGGGTAACTTTTAATGATTATCTCACGATTTGCTAGGAGATTGCCAGACAAAGGGTGGGGTGGGAATCCTCACCCTTTGTTAGCGGTCTACTCTAGATCGCTTCCGGGACGAGGCATCAGTAAGGCATTCGACTTATTCAGTTGTCGCAACCACATCCATCCGCCAACCCCAACGATGAGGGAAATCCACCCGATCGCCGGTTGTAAGAGTAAGAACCCTCCGGTGGTTAACAAAAACCCAAACAGCAGTAAAATCCCTGCTGCCACCCGCTGCAAATCTAAGCTCAAATTTTGGGCGGGTTCTAATCCGGTACTGGCGCGTTGTTTTTTCCAACCCGGTCCCCCGGGACGGACTCGCCGGTAGAATTCATTCAGGGTTGCTTCGGTTTCCGGTTTGGTTGCAAATAAGGCAATCACCCACAAGAGGGTAACGCTGGCAGTGATGAACATCAGGCGTAACCCGAAGTCAGCAATGGTTAAAGCGGGGACCAAACTGGTGACAGAACCAATGACAAAACTGCCGATAATGGCAGTGAGTTCGGCAGCCGCATTCACGCGCCACCAGAACCAGCGTAAGACTAAGACTAAACCTGAGCCGGTGCCGATCGCAATCACCAAACGAAACACGGTGGCAACGTCAGAGGCGAGAAAGGCGGCGATCGCGCCAATTGCGGTTACCAATACAGACGATAACCGCCCAATGAAGACTAATTCGGTTTGAGTCGCTGAAGGTTTGATAAAACGCAAATACAGGTCATTGGTGACAAACGAAGCCCCCCAGTTAATCGAGGTAGACACCGTACTCATAAAGGCTGCAATCAACGATGCCACCACTAACCCCAGCATCGCGGGTGGCAGGAAGTCTAACATCAGTTTTGGATAGCCCAATTCTTTGTCCTGTAAATCCGGATACAGCACGAGGGCGGCTAATGCGACTAAAATCCAAGGCCAAGTCCGAATCACATAGTGCATGATATTGAACAACCATGCGGCTTTTTCTGCTTCAGTTTCATTTTTCGCTGCTGCAAACCGTTGCACAAATTCTCCACCTCCATCACTCCGTCTCCAGGACCACCATTGAATCGCAATATAGGCCAAAAAGGTACTGGCGGTAATCCCAGCGGTTTGGCTGAATTGAATAAAGGCGTTGCCTTCCCCACCAAAGGTTAGGGGTAACAGGGATAAAATATCTTTGTCAGAAACCAGAGGAACTTGCCGGACCAATTCATGAATGCCTCCGACACTACCCACGGCAAAAAATGCCACCAGAATTGCCCCAAATAAGGCGAGGAAAAATTGGAAGAAGTCCGTGGCAACGACGCCCCATAATCCCGCTAATCCGGCGTAAATTAACACGAAGATGCTGACACCAATCACGCTGAGGAGTTTGAGGGTATTTTCTCCCGCATCAATGCCGAGATTTTCCCAAATTCCCAAGGCATCGACGACTTTCACCATTGCCAGCATGGCATAGCCAATACCGATGCAGTTCATGGGAATGGCAAAGATAAAGGCTTTGACACCGCGCAAAACTGCTGCCATATCGCCGCCATAGCGGATTTCGGTCAGTTCTGCATCGGTGATGACTTCCGATCGCCGCCACATCCGGGCAAAGATGTACACCATGATGATATGGGAGATGCCAAAAGTCCACCATTCCCAGTTTCCGGCAATCCCTCGGTTGCCGACGACGCCGGTAATGTAGAGAGGGGTATCAATGGAGAAGGTGGTGGCAGCCATACTGGTCCCCGCTAACCACCAAGGCAGCGATCGCCCGGATACAAAGAATTCTGCCAGATTCTTGGAGCCTTTGCGGGAGAGATATAATCCCACTCCCATTGTGGCAACCAGATAAAACAAAACAATTAACCAGTCTATTAGTGTCATTCTTTAACTTATCAAAACCTAATCGCCAATCTTAACGCGCCGCATATTCCCAATCCCAAAGGGCGATCGCATTCCATACCCGAATCAATCCGGCATTCTCTTAGCCCGCGCAGGCGGGCTTCGTCCGTATAGCCCCACCCTTTAGGGTGCGGGCTTTTTCCCCTAAATTGCCCCAAGTACGCTTGCCAATAGCGCTTTTTGGGCGTGCATTCGATTTTCGGCTTGGTCCCAAACTCGGGATGCCGCCCCTTCGATCGCCCCATCGGTAATTTCTTCACCGCGATGCGCTGGTAAGCAGTGCAAAATAATAGCACTTCCATCGGCATGATTAAACAGTTCCTCATTCACCTGGTAGGGCTGAAATAAAGGGATACGGGTTCTAGCTTCTTCCTCTTGTCCCATACTCGCCCAAACGTCGGTATAGAGCACTTGTGCCCCTTTCACTGCCTGAATGGGGTCATGGGTGATTAAAACTTCACTTTTGCCTTTGGCGATTTTTTTGGCTTGTTCAACGATCGCAGGGTCGGGTTCAAATTGTGCTGGGGTGGCGATGCGGATATTCATGCCAACCATTGCCCCTGCCAGGAGGAGGGAGTGGGCGACATTATTACCATCGCCCAGATAGGTTAGGGTGACATCTTCGAGTTGTCCGAAACATTCCCCAACCGTCATGATATCGGCTAAGGCTTGACAGGGATGTTCGCGATCGCTCAAGGCATTAATCACCGGCATTTCGGCATAGTTGGCAAAGGTTTCTAGGTCCGCCTGATCAAAGGTCCGAATGGCGACAACATCCAAATATCGGTCTAACACCCGGGCTGTATCCGGTAAGGGTTCCCCCCGACTTACCTGGGTGACATTAGGATTTAAGTCAATCACTTGGCCCCCCAGTTGGTACATTGCCACAGTAAAGCTGACCCGAGTCCGGGTTGAGGCTTTGGAAAACAGCAACCCCAGCACTTTTTCACATCGGGGGGTGAGGGTTCCGGCTTTCATCTGCGTCGCGAGATCCAGCAGTTGATGCAGTTCTTCAACGCTGAGATCGGCAACGCTGAGTAGATCTCGTCCTGTTAATGCCGCCATAGTTCTCCTGATTGTTTCGTTCTCTGAGATGGTTTGGCTTTGGGTTGTTCGCTGAGGGATTGAGACCCCAGCACCCTCACCGGCTTGCTTGTCCTAAAACAGTACCAGATTCATGCCCTGGCGATCGCCCCTCTTTCTCCCAGTCGGTTGAAAATTGATGACAATTCCCGATGATTTCCCCCAAGTTGCCTCTACCTTCTCGATAATTTGGGTGGAACTTTGACAAGTTGTCGTTTAAATTTGGTTGTTTTTACAAAAACTAGGTTGCTATAGCAGTTTCTACCGATTAGCCATAGTAAAAATTGGAATTCTTGCTGCATCACATCGCAAAAACATCAAAAAATAAAAACTTCTAAAAATTAGATTTAATTTATTTATCTTCACTTAAAAATTCTTGATTTTCATTGTGAAATATCTTATAATTAAAGCAGAATCGGTTATGGTTCAAAATATCGAACCGTGAAAACAGACACCATTTTTTATCAACTTTTTCAGACCTTTCCCAGTTTAGTTTTTGAACTAATGGGGGAAGCCAGCGAAAAAGGTCAAGGATACGAGTTTACATCCCGGGAAGTCAAAGAATTAGCCCGTCGATTCGATGGGGTGTTGTTACCCCCAGAAGGAGAAAATGACCGATTTATTTATTTTCTGGAGGTGCAGTTTCAAAAGAAAGATGATTTTTATTGGAGGTTTTTCGAGGAAATTTTTGTTTATTTGGGTCAATATCAACCGCTGCAAGATTTTCAAGCGGTGGCAATCTTTTCATCCCGCAGTTGCGACCCCGGAGTCCCTCGCCAATATCAACGGTTTCTGAGAAGCGACTCCCCGGAAGAGAACCCCCTGTTGGTCCAACTGTATCTGGATGAACTAGAGGACCCACCGACTCCCTCCTTGGGATTGGGAATGGTCAACTTAGTGGTTGAGGAACGCCAACGGGCGATCGACAAAGCACACCAATTAATCCAGCAGGCAAAGCAGCAGCTTGTGGATGAAGGACTCAAGCAAAAAGTTGTAGGATTAATAGAGACCATCATGGTCTATAAGCTAACGGATTTGACAACTCAGGAGATTGAAGCCATGTTTGGATTAGACGAGTTGAAACAGACGCGGTATTTCCAAGAAGTCGCCGCCAAAGCCAAGCTCGAAGGTAAGGTAGAAGGTAAGGTAGAAGGCAAGCTCGAAGGTAAGCTCGAAGGCAAACTGGAATCGGTTCCTAATCTATTGGAAATGGGGTTGACTGTACAACAAATTGCATTGGCCTTACAATTAGACATTGAGCAAGTTCGGCAAGTCATCCAAGACTTATCGAATCCTGATAATCCTCCTCAAAGTCAAAGTTAAGACGCGCTTTAATCGGTATGGCGGGGGCTTTTTTCAGCAAAAGCCCCCGCCCTATTGATTGAACAACTCAGGAGATTGAAGCCATGTTTGGATTAGACAAGTTGAAACAGACGCGGTATTTTCAAGAAGTCGCCGCCAAAGCCAAGCTCGAAGGTAAGGTAGAAGGTAAGCTCGAAGGTAAGCTGGAATCGGTCCCTAACCTTTTGGAAATGGGGTTGACTGTACAACAAATTGCGTTGGCCTTAAAATTAGACATTGAGCAAGTTCAGCAATTTATCCAAGACTTATCGAATTCTGATAATCCTCCTGAGAGTCAGGCGCAGAGTGGGAGCTCAGGAATCAGGCAAGTCGAGATGAATGAGAGAATCATGACAAGGAATGAAGTCGGAGAATAAAATTATGACAACAGATTTGCTGAATATTCAGGTGCAAAAACCCGCTGAAACGAGTTGGAATAAAATTAATTTGACGGTGCTGATTGCAGAACAGACAGAAGGGGGATATCAAGCAACGGTGTTGGGATGGGCCGATTGCCAAGGGTCGGGGTTGACGAAAGAAGAGGCGATCGCCAATCTGAATCAAGCCCTGAACACTCGCCTAGAAACCACGGAAATTGCTTCCTTACAAATTGTCAATCCCAACGCGGAGCATCCTTGGATGAAGTTAGCTGGAAAATACAAGGATGATCCAGACTTCGATGAAATGCTGGCAGATATTGAAGCGTTACGTCAAGAACGAGATGCAGAAATGGTAGAGTATTATCGTCAACTGGATGCGGAGGAATCAGGCAAATGACGTTATGGGTATTTGATACGGATTGTCTGTCTCTTTTGCAACGCGGACATCCACACATTAATGCAACGCATTCAGCAGGTTGATCCTGAACATTTTGCCGTTACAATTGTGACTACGTGGAAGAACAACTGCATGGACGACTAAATCGAATTCGCCGATCGCCCTCCGGAGATGCACTGATTTTAGCCTACGCCAAGACTCCGGGAAACAGTAGAGGATTTCAATCAGCTTAATCTCCTCGATTTCGATCGCCCTGCGTTGATGCAATACCAGGAGTTGATACAGCAACGAATCCGGATCGGTACGCAAGACTTGAAAATTGGGGCAGTCGCCCTCTCCCACAATGCCATTCTAGTCACCCGCAACCGTCGGGATTTTGAACAGATTCCGGGGTTGCAGTGGGAAGATTGGACGATTGCCCCAGAAGCGTGAGAACGGGTACGCTCAGTTTCCCGATCGCACCCACTCCACTCGACTACAAATCAATCTCAGCGCGAATCACATCTTCATGCCGTTGCAAGCGGAAACCCACTTTCTGAGAGAGGTGCTGCATGGCACTATTATCCGGCAGAATATCAGCGGTAATTCGGACTAGCTTCTCACTTCGTCCCACTTCAATCAACTGTTGCAATAGTTTCGTCCCTAACCCTAACCCTTGATAAGGGTCAGCTACGAGTAATCCAAATTCCCCTTCATTGGACCCGTGCAACTTGCTCAGACGACCGAATCCGAGGATTTGATGCTCGCCGGTTGCCGGATCTCGGTAATCAGCTACCAGTGCCATTTCGCGATCGTAATCGATAAAGCAAATCCGCGCTAATCGTTCGTGAGAAATTCGGCGACTGAGTTTCAGCAGGTGGAAGTACCGGAAATAAACTGAGCGATCGCTCAAAGACTCATGAAACTTAACCACCAACGGTTCATCTTCCGGACGAATCGGACGAATTCTCACCACCGTCCCATTCTTCATCGACCACATTGTAATATACTGGGTCGGATAGGGCCGAATCGCTGGACGGGGTAACTCATCGGGATTGCTATCGGGGTCGTGAAGGACCACTCGGGCATCCAAGGCGATAATCTGTTCCGCAGAGACTAGCAGTGGATTAATATCGGTTTCTTTAATCCAAGGTTGTTCCACGATTAACTGACTAAATCTCACCATCAATTGTTCGATCGCCGCAATATCCACCGGGTCCCGTCCCCGAATCCCCTGTAAGGCTTTGTATATTTTGGTCTGTTCCATCATCCGCCTTGCCAGGGTAGTATTCAAAGGCGGTAATCCCAGCGATCGGTCTTTGAACACTTCCACCAACTGTCCCCCGGTGCCAAAGAGCAAGACGGGGCCAAATTGCGGGTCGATACTGCTGCCGACGATTAACTCATATCCGTCTAACTTAATCATCGGTTGGACAGTAACCCCTTGGAAATATTCCGCCCCGGCTTTTTCCGTTACCGAAGTTTCGATCGCCCGATAAGCATTTCCCACGGCTTCGGGACTGCCTAAATTGAGCTTCACCCCCCCGACATCGGTTTTATGGGTAATCGTTTCAGAATACAGTTTGAGAACGATGGGATAGCCGATTTGATTGGCATAAGCGACTGCTTCGGCTTCACTGGTGGCAATGTGAGTTTCCACCGTGGGAATGCCATAGGCGGCGAATACCTGTTTTGATTCAAACTCCGTCAACAGGTTGCGTCCCTCTTTCCGCGCCTGGGTAATAATTTTTTCAACTAAGGCGCGATCGGGCGTGTTTTGGTCATCATCTTTGGGCAGGACCGGCGTTTCGTATAAAGCGCGCAGGTTGTAACTGTAGCGCCACATATAATTAAACAACCGCGCTGCTGTATCCGGATAGGGAAAGGTGGGGATATTGGCTTGATTCAGGAAATTCGCCCCTTCTCGGACATCTTCTCCGCCCATCCAGCTTGCCAAAATTGGTTTATCTTTGATTTTGGCGTAGGGTTCGAGTTGTTTAGCAGTTTCCGTGGGGTCCGTCATGGCTTGCGGGGTTAAAATCACCAACAATCCATCACTATTCGGGTCTTTTGCCGCCTTCTCTAGGGTTTGAGCATAGCGACTGGGTTCGGCATCCCCTAAGATGTCGATCGGGTTGCTGCGACTCCAATGGGTGGGTAAAAATTCATCCAGTTCTGATATAGTTTCTGGGTCAAGTTCGGTGAGTTTTCCCCCTTCGGTAATCAGGGCATCGGTGGCAATCACCCCGGGACCTCCGGCATTGGTGAGGATGGTTAAATTGGGTCCTTTGGGGCGCGGTTGTTTGGCGAGGACCTCGGACATATAGAAGACGTAGGAGATGTTGTTAACGCGCAAGACTCCGGTACGTCGGAAGGCGGCATCAAGCACTTCGTCACTGCCGGTTAAGGTGCCGGTATGGGAGGCAGCAGCTTTGGCAGCAGCTTCGGTATGTCCAACTTTGATGACAATAATCGGTTTACTCAGGGCCACTTCCCGGGCGGCAGAGAGGAACGATCGCGCGTTGCCAATCGATTCCATGTAGATGACGATGCTTTGGGTGTTGGGGTCATCCCCGAGGTAATAGATTAAATCCCCCCAACCCACATCCAGCATGGAACCAATGGACATAAAGGCACTAAAGCCGACATTTTCCCGCAAACTCCAGTCCAGAATGGCGGTACAGAGTGCCCCACTTTGGCTGATAAAGCCGACATTCCCGGGTTTTGCCATTTTGGTGGCGAAGGTGGCATTCAGTCCGGAGAGGGGACTCATCACCCCCAGGCAGTTGGGCCCGATAATCTGCATTTTACCGCGACGGGCTTCAGCGAGGATTTGCCGTTCGAGTTCAATTCCGGCAGGGCCGATTTCTTTGAACCCAGCGGAGATGATAATCGCGCCGGGAATGCCGACATCGACGCATTCGCTAATGATCCCCGGCACTGTGGGGGCGGGGGTGACGATGATTGCCAAGTCTACAGGGTCGGGTACGGCGGAAATACTGGGATAGGCTTTGATCCCCAGGACGTTATCCCGCTTGGGATTGACGGGAAAGACTGCCCCACCAAAGGGACTGGCAATCAGGTTGGATAAAATGGTTCGTCCCACACTGCCGATGCGATCGGTTGCACCGATTAAGGCAACATTTTTGGGTTTAAAAATGGCATCAAGGGTTTGCCGTTCATAACGCAGGAAGTCTTGTTTGGAGACGGTGCGCGAGGTTTGGTCTGGGTTGGTTGCGATTGGCTTTTGCATCGCTGGATGTTCCTTAAATATAATCTTCTAAATGGATTGATTCCAGACGCGACCCTATCTTTCTGAGTAAAAAAGCTTAGAGTTACTTACCCCTAGCCTACCCATTCCTGTTCGCTATTTCGGGAAAAAGTAACAATCCTTTTAGAATTGTGCAGTCGCCTGGTGCTAAATTGCGTCAGGTATAGAGTCCCGTCTTTTCCACCTTACCGAAATTGACTGGTGCTTGTCAGTGGGTTGGGATACTCTCTGGGGCGATCGCCTCTTAAATTCTCCTGATGTCAGCAACCCGGGGACGTTTGCAAGTGAGACTGCTCCCCGTTTGTCAGGAAACCTTGAATATTCAGGCGATCGCCTCTGATCCACTCTATCTTTCTCCCGCTTAGGGCATCAGAACAGGACTCGCTCAACCAGACAAGGGACCTTTGCCCCTAACTTTTGTTCAGAACCCCGGTGTTTAACCCGTTATTGCACCGGCAACCCATAACTTCTAAAAATTTCCATCACCGCTTCAATTTGTTCCGCTGTGGGGGGTTCAGTATTTTTCAGTTCATACTCATACCCCAACTGTTCCCACTTATATTCTCCCATTTGATGAAAAGGCAGCACTTCCACTTTTTCCACATTGGTTAAGGTGGATACAAATTGGGCGAGTCCTTCCACATTCTCCCGGTTATCCGTAAGGTTGGGCACTAAAACAAACCGAATCCAAGCCGGTTTATTAATCTCCTTGAGATATTCCGCAAATTTGAGGGTGGGTTCCAGAGAAACATGGGTCACTTTTTCATAAAGCGCCCGATTATAAGATTTAATATCCAGCAGCACTAAATCTACATAATCCAACACGGGTTTAGCGGCATTTAATTGGACATAACCCGAGGTATCTAGGACGGTATGAATCTCTAATTCTTTACACCGACGGAAGATTTCTCGCACGAATTCTGGCTGCATCAATGGTTCGCCTCCAGTCACCGTTACGCCTCCTCCAGAAAAGCGCATATAAGAGCGATATTTTTGCACTTCTTCGATGAGTTCATCCACGCTGACGACTTTCCCCTCGTCGATATGTCGGCAATCGGGATTATGGCAATACAGACAGCGGAGGGGACAGCCTTGGGTGAAAATTACAAACCGAATTCCAGGACCATCAACGGTTCCGCAGCTTTCAACGGAATGGATGGCACCGAGGGCTTGAAAGGCTCGAACTGCGGGACGGGTAGCGGTTGGATTGGCTGTTCTGTCTAGCATTTTTAAGGGAGAAAATAAAGGGAAGGCTGAATATTCATCTGGACATCATCCAAACTACAAAGGTGAGCTAGAGGCCCACCTTTGTAGTTGTTGAACGATTAGATGCGTTCGTGGAAGGTGCGGTTAATCACGTCTAACTGTTGTTCGCGGGTTAATTTAATGAAGTTGACGGCATAACCGGAGACCCGAATGGTGAGTTGCGGATATTTTTCCGGGTGATCCATTGCATCCATCAGGGTTTCGCGATCGAGGACGTTGATGTTAATGTGATGACCTTGATCGTGGAAGTATCCATCTAAAATTCCTACGAGATTGGTCAGCCGATCGCCTTCGGTTTTTCCTAATGCTTTCGGAACGATGGAGAAGGTGTAGGAAATCCCATCTTGGGCGTGTTCATAAGGCAGTTTTGCGACGGAAGATAAGGCTGCGATCGCCCCTTTGGTATCCCGTCCATGCATCGGGTTCGCACCCGGTGCAAAGGGTTCCCCTGCTTTGCGTCCATCGGGGGTATTCCCGGTTTTTTTACCATAAACCACGTTGGAGGTAATGGTTAAAATCGACTGAGTGGGAACCGCATTCCGATAGGTTTTATGCTTGCGGATCTTGTTCATGAAGTTTTGGACGAGATCGGCGGCAATGTCATCGACGCGATCGTCGTTGTTCCCATACTTGGGATAGTCCCCTTCAATCTGGTAATCTACGATTAAGCCGCGATCGTTACGAATGGCTGTGACTTTGGCATATTTAATCGCCGCGAGGGAGTCAGCTACCACCGAGAGTCCCGCAACGCCACAGGCAAGGGTCCGATAAATATCGCGATCGTGCAAGGCGGCTTCAATCCGCTCATAGCAATATTTATCATGCATATAATGGATCACATTCAAGGTGTTGACGTACAGTTTCGCCAACCAATCCAAGAAGCGATCGAATTTCGCCACCACATCCTCGTAATCCAAGCTGTCTCCCATCACTGGGGTAAATTCCGGCCCAATTTGTTCCCCAGAACTTTCATCCTTACCGCCGTTAATGGCGTACAGTAAGGCTTTGGCTAGGTTAGCCCGCGCCCCGAAAAACTGCATTTGTTTGCCAATTCGCATGGCGCTGACGCAACAGGCAATCCCGTAATCGTCGCCATAGTCGGGCCGCATTAAGTCGTCGTTTTCATACTGGGTAGAACAGGTATCGATGGAAACTTTCGCACAATAGCGTTTGAAGTTTTCCGGTAACCGTTCGGACCAGAGAATAGTTAAGTTGGGTTCCGGTGCCGCACCCAGGTTATATAAGGTATGCAGGAAGCGGAAGCTAGTCCGGGTGACCAAAGGACGTCCATCTTCACCCATGCCACCGATACATTCGGTCACCCAGGTGGGGTCGCCAGAAAACAGTTGGTTGTAATCCGGAGTCCGCAGGAAGCGCACCATCCGCAGTTTCATGACGAAATCATCAATGATTTCTTGGGCGTCGGTTTCGGTGAGAGTACCGTTTTTCAAGTCACGCTCAAAGTAGATATCCAGGAAGGTAGACACCCGTCCCAAGGACATCGCCGCACCATTCTGTTCTTTGACGGCGGCAAGATAGCCTAAGTATGTCCATTGGACGGCTTCTTGGGCTGTGTTTGCGGGTCGTCCCAGGTCAAATCCATACCCGGCACCCATGTCTTTGAGTTCTTGCAAGGCGCGAATTTGTTCGTTGACTTCTTCGCGCAGTTGGATGACGGACTCAGTAATCGCATCAAACTCTAAGGATTCTAGCTGATGTTTCTTGTCCGCAATCAGGCGATTGACGCCATAAAGTGCGATGCGCCGATAGTCCCCAATAATTCGTCCCCGTCCATAAGCATCGGGCAATCCGGTGATGATCCCGGAATGTCGGGCAGCGCGCATTTCTCGGGTATAGCCATCGAATACGCCGTCATTATGGGTTTTACGATACTGGGTGAAGATTTTTTCGGTTTCCGGGTCGAGTTTATATCCGTAGGCTTCTAACCCAGCTTTGACGACGCGAATCCCTCCGTAAGGCATGATGGCACGTTTCAGGGGTTTATCGGTTTGCAGTCCGACAATCCGTTCTAGGTCGCGGTCAATATAACCCGGACCGTAGGCAGTAATCGATGCTGGAATCTTGGTTTCCGCATCTAATACACCCTTGCGCCGTTCTTCTTTCATCAGTTCGGTGACTTGCTTCCAGAGGGTTGTGGTGCGTTCTGTCGCCTCTGCTAAGAAGGTCTCATCTCCCGAATAGGGTTTGTAATTCTTTTGGATGAAATCCCGAACGTCAATTTCTTTGCCCCATTTGCCGGTCACGAAGCCTTGCCATTCCTCGCTAATAGCGTTTTTTTTGCCCGGTAATTCTGTCGCTTGGGGAGATTTTACTGAAGTGGAAACCATAGTCTTAATTACCTCGAATCGGTAAACCGTTTTGCTTGTTCTTGATCCACTCTTTTAATATAGCGCACAATTCAATCTACTTTGCATTTTCTATTTTTTTTTATAAAAAATCAAGAAACTCCCGGGGGCTGGATGCATTCTGGAGGGGCTGTCATGGCTGCTGTGGGCTGGGGAATGACTGTTACTGCCTAAGCCGCCGGAATTGTCAAGGTTCTCTTGAAATATCCTCGATTTTCTTTGGAATTGTTTAATATTTATAGTGGGGGGGATGGCAAAATTTAGGGTGGGGTTAACTCTTGCATTTTTTTGGGTTTTCCGGTA
Organism: uncultured cyanobacterium; assembly: GCA_963821735.1. Classification (GTDB taxonomy): domain Bacteria; phylum Cyanobacteriota; class Cyanobacteriia; order Cyanobacteriales; family Laspinemataceae; genus Laspinema. The sequence goes on along the minus strand of CAWGFK010000044.1, from coordinate 61,903 downwards.
TAATGGAAGGTCAATATTTTAAGGTTTTGGATCCGGAAATTATGAGCCGTGGCAGTGGGTTTTCTGCCAGGTTTCTAGTTCGGTGAAAAATTGCGATCGCATCGTGTCATCAGCGATTGCTACTTCAAAAGCGTTGCGTGTCCACCGGGCGAGACAATCCAGGGAAACCTGGCGATCGCTGACTAACCGTTGCATCTCTTGGGTCAAATTCAGCCCAAACCAAGTCGGGTCATCAGAATTGACGGTGACCTTGACTCCAGCCTCGTCTAGGGCAAGAATCGGGTGATTTTGATAGGAGGAGACGTTGCCGAGGCGTTCGTTTGAGGTGGGACACATTTCTACAACTACACCGCGTTCTAAGAGAAAATTCACGACTTCGGGACTTTCAATCGCAGAGGTGCCGTGACCAATTTGGGTAATGCCAGCGGTAGCTACAGCGGCATGGATGCTGGCGGGACCATCCATTTCTCCAGCATGAACTTTGACTTTTTTGCCCGCATCCCGGGCGATCGCCCAGGCATCTTGAAAGCGATCGGCGCGGGTTTCAGGAGTTTCTAACCCATGTAAGTCAAATCCACTGATTACAGGATAGGGGAGCATTCGTTCTACTTGCAACCGGGCATTCTCACTTCCCTGGGTGCGATCGATGCCGACGATAATTCGGATCAGGATGCCGCGATCGCCTGCGGTTGCCACGGATACTGCCAACTGTTCCAGGACTGTTTCTAAATCCAGATTCAGCAGATCCACCGTTGCCACATTAAAATTTAACTCCACATACCGGATGCACTGTTCTACCAAAGAGTCCACCACATCCTCCATTAATTCCGCATACCCCTTCTTCGTTTGCAGCCAAGGGTAGATATAGTTACGAAAGCATCCTTTAAATTCACCAAAATCCGCAAATCGGAAGTCCGGGGCGTGAAAGGGGGGCGTTTGAGGCAATTCCCATCGGTGATGTCGGTGGAGTGCCTCCCGGACACTACTCCATCGAGGCGCACCTTCTAAATGCAGGTGCAGTTCAGCTTTGGGCATCTGAGCAAGGGCTACTAACATCCGCTTCGGTTCCAACTCTATCATTAGGGTGGGCTACGACTCTCGTAATTTACACTGGAGCTATTTTAAACTCTATACTAACGCCTCCGTTGAACTTCCCACTCCATTCTATACTGACCTTTGCCCGGTTCTTTATCTGAGCTTAAGAATTGGGGGTGTGAGGCGATCGGCCTGGTTTCCTTCCGGCTGTAAGCCAGTCCGGCCTTCCCTTCCCTTCCCTTCCCTTCCCTTTTCAATATACTCCTCCTTCGAGGAACACTTTGCCTTGTTTACGAAGGCAAAAAGAGAAGCGCGTCCTAAGTTTAACAAAAAACGTTGCAATTCACGACCTTTTTGATAAACTTATGTAACGAATGTTATTATTCCTTGTTATTTGGACAACAGGAATCGTGAGAAGAATTGCAATTTTTTCGGTTAAGCAATCGCTACATAGCTGATAGGGATTACCCTTGAGCTTTTTTGGGGATAAAAAACAAGAGAGGTTCAGCCTGTTGGCCGGGAACAGAAGGGATAAACTTCCCCAAAATTCGTAATATTTTGTAATCGTTTTAATCCATGAATTCGCTTATGATAAACTGGAAAGCAAGAGACAAACCCCAGCGACTTAAACCGCAGAGCCGGTAACCTCCTAAAGTGTAGAAAGTCGGATTTGCCTCAATCCCAAAGAAGAAAGGGGGACTTGCCTTGAACCCTAGGTTCAGTGGCTTTCAGCGAGGTAATCCTCTCGGGATGAGACGCCTCGAAAACAGACCGAAAACTACAGTGTTAGGAGATTGGTTCAACTCCCTAATAGATTTAGGGCGAGAAGCACCGAATCAACAGACGGATCAGAATCAATCCTTAGATGTCCTAAACGCGGACCATTCAAAAAGTTTCACAACCAAATAGTTGCTAATGTAGCCCGGTTAGCGTACAACCTAAATGCAACTCCAGTCCCAACCCAACTTATTGGCATTCTAAAGAACGAGGACTAACAAATGAGCGTTCAAAATTACAACACATCCCCCAAGGAAAATATGGAAGAAACCACCCTATCTAGCCGTAATACCTATCAAGACGTAGCTGCATCTAAGACCATTAAGAATACCTTGGCATATAACGAAGCCCTAACCACCATGAAAGAAACCCTAACCTTAGAACATGACCAAACCCCCAAAACCTACGGACTAGAAGCCCTAGGGATGAAGAACCTAGGCCATGTCTATCGCAACCTCACGATTCCAACCTTGGTCGAACACGCCTTAGCGCGGGCAGAAGCAATCCTCGCAGACAATGGCGCACTTTGTATTAATACCGGAAAATATACCGGACGGTCTCCTAACGATAAATTTATCGTAGATGAACCGAACAGCCGGGACGAAATCCACTGGAATAAACTCAACGTTCCCATTTCCGAACAAAACTTCAAACGCCTCTATCGGCAAGTCGCTCTCCTACGTTCAGGGTCGAGACCTTTATCTGTTTGATGGGTATGTCGGGTGCGATCCGAACTACCGCGTTGGCGTGAGAATCATCAACCAATACGCCTCACAGAACTTATTTGCTCATCAACTCTTCATTCGGGCGACAGACGAAGAACTTGCCAACCATCAAGCCGATTTCACCGTGATCGCGGTTCCCGGTTTGCAAGGCGACCCAGAAATCAACGGCATCAACTCCGAAGCCTTTATCGTCGTCAACTTTTCTCAAAAAATCGTCATTATCGGCGGTTCTAAATATTCCGGGGAGATCAAAAAATCCGTATTCTCCTTGATGAACTACTTTATGACCAAGCGGAACGTCCTGCCGATGCACTGTTCGGCGAACATGGATGACAAAGGCAATACCGCCTTATTCTTCGGACTTTCCGGTACAGGTAAAACGACGATTTCCGCCGATCCGACCCGTCGCTTGATAGGGGATGACGAACATGGTTGGTCAGAAGACGGTATCTTTAACTTTGAAGGCGGATGTTATGCGAAAACGATCGCCTTGTCCAAAGAAAACGAACCGCAAATCTGGGATGCCATCCGGTTTGGGGCCTTAATGGAAAACGTCGTCCTCGATCCCGTCACTCGTCATCCCAACTATGATGATGGCAGCTTGACCGAAAATACCCGGGTTGCCTATCCCATAGACTATATTCCCAATGTAGTCCTTCCCAGTGTCGGCGGACATCCCACAGCAGTCATCTTCCTCTCAGCCGATGCCTTTGGCGTCTTACCTCCGATCGCCAAACTGACAAACCGGCAGGCGATGTATTACTTCATGTCCGGCTATACCAGCAAACTCGCCGGAACAGAACGGGGAATTACCGAACCCGAAGCCACCTTCTCCGCCTGTTTCGGAAAACCCTTCCTCCCTCTGTCAGCCACCGTGTATGCAGAAATGCTCGGTGAACGCCTGCGGAAACATAATGCTACCGCCTCCGTATATCTCGTCAATACCGGATGGTCTGGTGGTCCTTATGGCGTCGGCAGCCGGATTAAGATTAAATATACTCGGGCAATGGTATCAGCGGCCCTGAGTGGCGAACTCGATCACGTCACCTGTCATCCTCATCCCATCTTCAAAATGTTGATTCCCGAAGCCGTATCCGGCGTACCCAGTGAGATTCTCGACCCGCGCAATACCTGGGCGGATAAAGAGGCTTACGATCGCCAAGCCAAAGAACTCGCCCGCCGCTTTGTGGATAACTTCAAACGCTTTACCACCGCCAGTCAAGAGATTATCGACGCCGGTCCTAGCTTTGAATAACGCCACCGCAGAGTAGAGAATCAAGGCTGTCGGGAACCCCAATGGACCTCATGTCCTGATTCTCTAACTCAATATAACACTTCTCACAGCCTGACTCGGGCAGTTTCCCTGGGGTACGCCTCATGTTTACCCTTGAGGCAGGGGTGACTTGGATGGGGAACTGCTCGATTTCTAAATTCTTTCTAAAGAAATACAATCTCTCTCAAAAGTCTGAAAACCTTGACGAGATGTCACTGGAATAACACGAAGTCAGGGAGATTGCTGCTAAAGTACAAATTGTTTGTTTACAGAGGAATGTAGTTCATGGGAACTTTAAAAGTTGGGATTAATGGATTTGGACGGATTGGACGTCTAGTCCTGCGTGCCGGAATTAACAATCCCAATCTTGAATTTGTGGGGATTAATGACCTGGTTCCTTCGGATAACCTGGCCTATTTATTCAAACATGACTCCACCCAAGGGAAATTTCCCGGGTCGGTAAAAGCGACTCCCGAGGGAATTGAGATTGACGGTAAGTTTATCCCCTGTACCGCCATTAAAGACCCGACGGAACTGCCCTGGGGTAAAGTCGGGGCCGATTACATTGTCGAGTCTACCGGACTGTTTACCACCCTAGAAGGGGCTACCAAGCATATAAAAGGGGGTGCCAAGCGCGTCGTGATTTCCGCACCGACGAAGGACCCGGACCAAGTACGCACCTTCCTAGTTGGGGTCAACCATGAGACATTTGACCCGGCGAAAGATACCGTCGTCTCTAATGCCAGTTGCACCACGAACTGTCTAGCCCCAGTTGCTAAGGTGATTAATGACAATTTTGGCTTCAGTGAAGGGCTGATGACAACGGTGCACGCGATGACAGCGACCCAACCCACGGTAGATGGACCGAGTAAAAAAGACTGGCGCGGAGGCAGGGGTGCTGCCCAGAATATTATTCCCGCTGCTACAGGTGCTGCCAAAGCAGTAACCTTGGTGTTACCGGAATTGAAAGGTAAACTGACGGGGATGGCATTCCGGGTTCCGACTCCCGATGTATCTGTGGTGGATTTGACCTTCCGCACCACCAAGGCAACCAGCTATAAGGAAATTTGTGCGGCGATGAAAGCGGCATCCGAGGGCGAACTCAAAGGGATTTTGGGTTATACCGAGGATGAGGTAGTTTCCACGGATTTTGTTGGGGATTCTCACTCCAGCATTTTTGATGCCGGTGCCGGAATGGAACTGAACTCGAATTTCTTCAAAATTGTGTCATGGTATGACAACGAATGGGGTTATTCCTGCCGGGTTGTGGATTTGATGCTGTCTATGGCGAAAAAAGACGGCATTCTATAGGGTTATACCAGGTTAGTTCAGTGTTTTGATTAAAAAAGGGCGATCGGTTGCGATCGCCCTTTTTTCATTCTTTAATCCTTTTCACCCAGAAACCCCATTTCTGAGTTAAAAAGGTTTCCTGAAAAGCCCTGAAACCCCCTCTCTGACCATTGGCGAAAAAATCAGCTAAAATAGCTGACAACCCTAAGGCACCGATTTGGACATTTTAAAATCCGAAGGAATCGCCATCCTGAAGGATAAGATTATCTCGCTCACGACTGGGGAACGGTTTCGCCCCTCTGAACTGTTCCGAGGGTTAGGGGCGGAACCGATCGGTTTTGTGGTATAATGTCGATTTAGTTTGGGCCGTGGAGAAGGCGATCAGCTCCGTCATAACCCTGACCGCCAAACCCCAAAAAGAGCAAGACGGATTCAGATCAATAAAGGAGGAAACATCATGTCAGAAGGGAAAAAGCAACAGTTCAACGCTCCGGTGGGCAGTGTGGATAATCAAGGTATTCAACATAATGTGGCGGGAGTCAACCACGGGATTCAGAGTAACACCTCGGATCCTGAACTTCAGGCTACAGTACAAGAGATTCAAACTTTGCTTTCCAGTTTAGACGTGACTCAGGCAACCACCACCAGCGAACAGATGAGAGCTCGCGGGAATGGTCCTTGCCAAAATTGAGGATAAGCCAACCTTTAAGGAACGAGCAATCCGGGCGGCGCGGGGTGGACTGGTGGAAGGACTCAAGCAAAATCCAGTGGGGGCGATCGTTGCTGGGGCGATTGAGGGTTGGACAAAGAGAAAGATTAGTCTATGTCAGAGCCAACTAATCAGAATATCGGGAGTCAAGGGAACCAGGGTCAACAAGGGAATGTTGCTGGTGTTAATTATGGTATTCAAAATAATAGCTCCAACAGCTACTACATCGATGTTAAAATTATAAACAATAATGGAGGACCACTATCCCAGCAACGCCAGATTGACCGCGACATTTGCCGTCAGATGTTGGAAGAGCAAATGCAATTAACCAGCAATACGGTTATAGGTCGGGTTTATGGGAATCGCAACTTAATCGATGAGGATTTATTTGTCGATTTAGCCCTTGTGAAACCGACAAGGAGTCAGAACAACAAACGACCCCCAAGAGATTGATCCAGAACGGGGGTCAGACGTTTTCACCCCGCCGGAAGAAACCATCGAGAAACGGTTTGCTTACCAGGAGTTTCTCCAAGAAGTCATTGATAAACGCACCGACACCGAGAAAAAAAAGATTGCCATTATTGGAGAACCGGGGGCGGGGAAAACCACGTTACTCCAGAAATTAGCCTTTTGGTTATTACAGGAAACCAATGATTTAGTCATTTGGGTATCCTTGGCAGAATTGGGGAGTCAATCTCTGCGAGAGTATTTAGAGGAAAAATGGCTCAAACTGGCATTCGGACAGTCCAGAGAGGAAATTAAAGCCGACTGGGAGCAGAAATTTAAGCGGGGTGCAGTCTGGCTACTCTTGGATGGCTTGGATGAGATGAGCCAGAGTCACCAACAGGCTTTAAAATTTGGAGCTTGGTCACCGATGCCCAGATGATTGTCACCTGTCGCTTGAATTTGTGGCAAGCGAACCCCAGCCAATTCCAGGGGTTTCAAACCTATCTCACCCAGCCGTTTCAGGATGAACAGATGCAGGAGTTTATCCATCGGTGGTTTCCGGGGTTGGTGGTTAGAAGAAGGGAGAGAATAAGCAAGTTAGCGGAGTCGTTGTGAGTCAGAGTTGCAAGCTGATGGGGAAGGAACGGATTAAGGATTTATGCCGCAATCCCCTGCGGTTAACGTTGTTATGTGCAACTTGGCAAGGAGAAAGGGAGAATTACCAGATACGACGGCTAAGTTGTATGAAAAGTTTGTTAACTATATCTATAAGTGGAATGAAAAAAGAGATTTTACGGTAAAGATGAGGAAAGGAAACAGTTAAATGCAGCATTAGGAGAGTTGGCGAAAGTATCTCTTGATAGGGAGAGGACAATAAGTTTCGGTTAAATCATCATTGGTCTGTGAATATTTGGGGGAACCCGATGATAATTCGCTGTTGGATATGGCGTTAAATTTGGGTTGGTTGAATAAGGTGGGAGATGACGCAATGAACCGGAAATCGGGTTTATGTGTTTTATCATGCGACGTTTCAGGAGTATTTTGCGGCGTTGGCGGTGGAGAATTGGGATGATTTTTTGCCTAGGAATCATGTTAATTGTCCGGTGGAGGGGAAGCGTATCGGATTTTTGAACCGCAGTGGAAGCAGGTGATTTTGTTGTGGTTGGGGCGTGAGGATGTTAAGGATAAGGATAAGGAGAAAGAGGGTTTATTCGTGCGTTGGTTGAGTTTAAGAGTGGAGTCAGAGATTTTTATGGATATCAAGCCTATTTTCTGGCAGCAGCAGGAATTAATGAATTTAAGGCTTGTTCCCTGGCTGCTGAGATTGTTCGGCAGGTGGTGAAATGGGGGTTTGGTTATTTCAATCTTGAGAAGCAGCAATGGATAAATTTTCTTGAACCCATTAAAAGAAAGAGCAAGAGAAGGCGATATCGGAAACCATTAGACGACTAGCGATTCTGAAACTGATTGAAGTTATTGAGAATTGCCCAGAAGACGCTATTATCCGTTTGCAGGTAGCATAGAGTTTAGGGAAAATCGGCCGAGGAAATCCAAGAGGCGATCACTGGGTTGCTTGAACTTATCCGCGCGACTCAGAATGAATCAACTCCTAGGCGGACCGTAGAGAGCTTAGGGAAAATGGATCCAGGAAATCCCGAGGCGCATTCACTGGGTTGCTCGAAGTTATCCGGCACGACTGTAGAATGAATATATCCGTAGGCAGGCGGTAGAAGAGTTTAGGGAAAATAGAGTGTCGCCAAGATCCCGATCGCGAATGCGTCTGGATTGCTTGAAGTTATCCGCAGGTAGATGCCTGGTAGAATCACTTTGAGAAATTGTTGAGGCGTGGCTGGTTAGAGAGTTTGAGAGTGAAAATCTCGGGGTGGATGCAGCTTAAGATGACCCAGAGGCGATCGCTGGGTTGCTCGAAGTTATCTGCACGACTGAGGATGAAGATACCTGTAAGCGGGCGGCTTGGAGTCTACTAAAAATTTTAACTACACCCGAACAATATGCATGGGTTGTCTCCGCCCTAAAAGATTGCCTCAGCGATGAAGTTTACCAAAACAACTTTAAACGATTCCATCAATGCTACAAAGTCATCTGGAACTGTGCCGAAAATCTCCCTTATCCCCAATTTTATGAAGCATGGCACAATCCCCTCACCACCCCCCATCCCGAAATCACCAAACAAACACCAGTGGGTCATAATTCAACTGTTGATAGCTTAGAAACTCAACCGATAGATATTTGTCTCCAACTGCAAAATCTCCCGATTTTTTGCCTCGATGCCACTATCCTCACTGACGAAACCGAACCCAGCGAAATCGCCCAAACCCTCTGCCAACTCATCTGGGAGAAAGCCTTAAGCGATGAAGACTACCCCAAAGAAGTCACCACAGCCAGTAAACTGCGGGAACAGTTGAAAACCCTCAAACTTCGCCAAAATCTCCCTAAACTCCCTATCCTGATTACCCATTGCTATCCCAGCAGTGAACTCATAGCCTTTTGTCGCAAACTCACCAATATTGTTGCGATCGCCTGGTTAACCGATGAACCTCTGGAAGCACCCTTAAAAGGCTTTCCCCCCAATCAACCTCATCTGATATCTGCGATTCAAACCTGGTTAGAGGAGATTTGAGAATTTGCGGTTTTTAGGTTAAAATATCCCTAAGTTGATAGACAAAAGGAGGAAATAATGGAAATTGCCACTCAACTCACTGACGAACAAGCTCAAAAGCTTGCTTTTATCCAACAGAAGACTCGACAAAATCCAGATGAAATTTTAGGAGCAGCCCTTGAATATTATTATCAACAACTCTTGACTACTTCTACTAACCATCTGGAGAATTTTAGTAAAATTGGCTTTATTGGGTGTATGAAGCCGAACCTGACTTAGCGGAAAACTGCGAATCCATCTTGATGCAGGAAATTGGCACTGAACAATGATTATTGTTGATACAGGTTTTTGGGTGGCCTTAGCTAACAAAAATGATAACTACCATGAAGCGGCTAAACAAACGTTTAGTCAATATAATGAACCTCTGATTACTACATGGTGTGTCGTCACGGAAACTTGCTACTTTTTACAAGCTCGTCGGGGAGTTCAATCTTCAGTTACGTTTATTAATGCCATGTCGGAGGGATTATTTCAAGTTTTTGACATTAATAAGCCTCACCATATCTCCAGACTCAAAGATTTGATGAATAAATATCGCGATGTTCCGATGGATTTAGCAGACGCATCCCTAGTTCTGGTAGCTGAAGAGTACAAAACCGGACGAATTTTATCCTTAGACATTAAGGATTTTAGTATTTATCAATGGAATAACAAGAATTATTTTGAGAATCTTTTCATGTCTTAACAGCAAAGCGAAACCTGCCTCATTAATACTATAGATGCAAGTTTCTTCACCCCCAGCTTAATGCGTTGGAGAAGTGTCTCCCTCGGAGAATCGCCGACTCCTCTGAAACCCCTACCCACGGTATCCAAGATCGGACCCCCAACCTACCTGATATCAGCTATCAAACCGGGTTAGAGGAAAATTCAGCCCCCCCGAAATCCGCTTTCTGACCATTGGCGAAAAAATCAGCTAAAATATCAGACAACCCTAGGCACCGATTTGGATAGTTTAAAAGTCTGGTCACAGAGGGTCTGACCCAGACTTTATGGTGTTGCTTCCCGTTTAATAATTGAGAGGTCTAATTTATGGTAACTACGCCTCAAACTACAAAGGTCATCTACCCCGATTGTGATGGAAATCCGATGTCTGATAATACCCGCCAGTTTCGTTGGATTGTGGTGATTAAAGAGAATTTAGAGATTCTGTTTGATGAGGATCCGAATGTGTTTGTGGCGGGGGATTTGCTTTGGTATCCGGAGGAAGGAAATAATAAACTGCGTCAAGCGCCTGATGTGATGGTGGCGATCGGACGACCTAAAGGCGATCGCGGGTCTTATAAGCAATGGGAAGAAGGGAACATCCCTCCCCAAGTGGTGTTTGAAATTCTCTCCCCTGGAAATCGTCTCAAGGAGATGGCGAAGAAACAGCAGTTTTATGACCGCTATGGGGTGGAAGAATATTATATTTTTGACCCCGATCGCCTGGATTTTCATGGGTGGATACGCAATCAGGCGGGTTCTATGGAGGTGATTGAGCAGCCGGAAAACTTTACGAGTCCCCGGTTAGGGATTCGCTTTGAATTGCAGGAGGAACAGTTCACTATCTACCGTCCCGATGGCGAGAAATTTCTGACTCCAACGGAGTTATCCAAAATCGCGGAACGACAACGTCAGGAGGCGGAACAACAACGTCAACGAGCGGAGTCAGCAGAAGCACGTCTGCGGGAATTGGAGGCTCGTTTACGGGAATTAGAAGGCGTTGGCGAAGCCTTCCAAGGAATCGCCATCCTGAAGGATAAGGTCATCTGCCTCAACAGGGCTCCACGGTTTCGCCTCTGTGAACTGTTCCGAAGGTTAGGGGCGGATCCGAGGAGTTGGCCCGGGTGGGAGAGGGATGGGAATGGTCTTATACCCCTCTTCCGTTGCCTGAAATGACGCAAAATCGGTAATTTGTCCTAACGTGACCGAACTGGGGATAACTAGGGGGTGGAGTTAGCTAGATTACCCCACAAGCCCTAACTTCAGCGTCCTAAACTCACGGCAAGTGAGGCAAAATAGCTAACTCTAAGTAGCTAGTCTAGCCTAAAGTTGTGAAAATCTTGTGAACCGCAGAAAAAATATCCCGGGAGAGAGAGACTCAGCAGCAGAGGCGATTCCTTCGGAAGGCTTCACCAACGCACTCTAAGCAGAGGAAGGGATTCCCCCTCAATTCCCTCCGATTCCGGTGTCTGAACCTGCGGCTATTTTCCCTAAAATCCGTACAGTTCATAGAATGACTCTTGACCTAAATGGGGGGCATATTTTTTCACCAGGCTTTCTAAATCTTCCCCCGCGTCTAAATCAATCCAATCGTCCACTGACCCGCGAAAGCACCACCGTTGTACACAGAAATTCTTCGAGTCTTTCCTTCTTGAGAAATCGCATCATGGGGGTATAAGTGAGAAGATTTTCTAAGTGCTTTAAATAGTTATCTTTCCCTCCGAATGGGCTGAAGATTGTCCGGCAGGTTGAGGACATCTTCATCCGCAAGATAGATAATAATACTTTTGTCTTTAACATCAATGATGAAGTGCTTAATTTTGCTGTATCGTTTAATCCCCTGTTCCACGGTTTCTAATTCGCGATCGCTAAATACCTTGGGCTGAATTTTTCGCAAATAGACTTGACTATTGGGGTTTTCATAAATTTCATACCCCTCGGGAATTGAATCAATTACATTTCCCTCAGTCTTGAGGGAAAAATAATACTTAGGCTTGCCGGTTTTAGTGGTGCCTTGGTGCAGAACGTAGGTTTGACCTCGACGATTGGTATATTTCAGTGCCATGTTTAGACTCCCAACAGGAAACGATTAATGGATGATTCTATCACCGATTCCTGATGCGAGCCAGCTTGTTTCAATGGTCTTCCTATTCGAGATCCAACCAGTCCTCGATTTCTTCGGCTAACCAGGCACACTCTTCCTCGGTGAGTTTTCGTCCGGTATTGCCAAAGGCATATTGTTGATAATATCCGGGTCTGGGTCCGGCGGTGAGGGTGACTCCCATGACAAATTTTTTATTGTCGTAGAAGATTGAGGCGGTTTGAATCTGGGCGGTGACGCCGAGTTGTCGGCGATAGGTAAATCCTAGCCGCTTTTTCTGGATCTCAAAGGTGTTGCGATCGCGTTCTAAACAGACGATGGTTCGTTCAAAATACTCGCTCAAACAGGCAACCATCCCCAGGGGAATTAAGATGGGCAAAATGACAGTTACCACTTGGAGGACCAAGGACAATAGGGATAAGGAACCAATGCCGATTAACAGATACACTAACACCTGGGCAATGATATCCGAGGTGCTGAGATTATCTCGCAAGGAGGCGACAGTGCGCTCGATTAAGTTTAACCCCCGTTGCCACAGGTTTAACCCCCAGGTTACGACTTTTAAGCCCGGTTCGGGGAGGATGATTTCTAGTTTTTCGGGAGTTTTCCGGAGTTGAATTGGGGTGATGTCCGGTTGATAAAAGGGGGCGTTGTCTGGGGAGAGGGTGGCGACTCCTTCTAAGGCGGCGATCGCCTCGGTTGCGGTGGGATAGCGATTATCCACCTGGGTTTGAGTCAGGGTTTCCAGCCAACTGATTAAATAGGGGCTGAATTGGGGACTGAGGCGATCGCCAAAGTCCAGTTGCAAGTTCTTCTGCAATAAGTCTGCCGGGGGTACGCCGGTGAGTAAGTGAACCAAGGTTGCACCAACGGCATATAAATCGGATGCTGGGACCGTCTGTCCCCCAAATTGTTCCAATGGAGTATAGCCATAAGTGCCAACTACGGTAAAGCTGCGTCCCGGAGTGAGCAGGTTCCGGTCCTGGGCGGCCCCGAAATCTACTAAATAAATTTCGTTGTCTTCTCCTAATATAATATTGCTGGGTTTAATGTCCCGGTGGAGTACGGGAGGATTCAACTCATGCAGATAACATAAGATATTCAACAGGGCCTTGGCTATCCCTTCTACTTCCTCCTCGCTAAACCGCCTGCCGCGATCGAGCCAGTCCTGAAGGGATGCACCGGGAATATACTCCTGAACCAACCCGGACCACAGGGTCCCATCATCGATCGCAAAATAATCCCGATACCGAGGAATGCGCGGGTGGTCTAAATTTTGGAGGACCTTCGCCTCCCGTTCAAACAGCTTGAGACTTTCCCAAGCTTTCGCACCGCCCCAAACCAGCAGCTTCACCACCACGAGTTCCTCGGTGGTCAAATCCACTGCTAACCAGGTTTCCCGGGTCGGGTTATCATTTAACTGCTGTTGCAGTTGATACCGTTCTTGTAATACCGCCCCTGTTTCCGGCATATTGACACAATCCAATTTGGACTAACTTGATTGTTCCCCTCTCCAGGGTAGCAATTCTTGAACCCTGATGGACAGGGTTTGGGGTTGAGGACCCTCCCGAGCGAGTTTCGTGGGTTCGCCTTCCCCTGGATAATCCCAGGAAAACCACGTCAATAATTAGGCCCATTAAAGCAATCAGGGCAGTGCAGGAGATCCCTGGGGTGGAGAAGTTATTAAAGAGAGAGAAAAGGGGGGTTTCTACGCGCAGCGTTGAGGAGCAGAAAGGGCGATCGGTTAATGGGTCATACCAAGGGAGTGCCCTGCCCCAATCGCGAAAAAGTCAGTTTCGAGAGGAAGCAGGAACAGAAGTCAAGTGCTTAGGATAACATTCCGTCTGATTAATCCTGGAAAATTCCCCCAGTTGTTTCAGGAATCCGAGGTTCTCACAAGCAGGAAATCCCCCGGAAGGTTGACAGCCTAGGGATTCCACTGTCGGCTCAATTTGACCCCAGGGGGAAGAACGAGACTGCTTAACATTAAGAAATAAACAACTTCTAGGATGTTAAAGCAATCTAAATATTCTTTTAACAAAGTTGCTGATCTCGGCGGAAGATAATACGGTATAATATATTAAATTAGCTAAAAAGCTAAGAAATATATGAGCAAAATCCAATTGTCATAAAAAGCTCAAAAAAAGATTTTAAAACTTGTCGAATTTTGAAAATATGAGTTATGATTTACATGGAAAGAAAAAAACAAAGAAGTTTAACTTTCCAACACGCTTAAAGACGAGCATCAGGTAACAGGAGTAGGATATATGGTTTCTACAGCTCCAGAACAACAATCAGCCAAAGGTTCCAAAGAAACACAGTTTGTACTTTTCTTTGAAGAAGTCGGATTAGCAGATTTAGGCTTAGTGGGGGGGAAAAACTCCTCATTAGGTGAAATGATCCAGGAACTTGCTACAAAGGGAGTCAACGTTCCCACAGGCTTTGCCACCACTGCTTATGCCTATCGGTATTTTATCGAGAAAGCCGGGTTAGAGCAGAAACTACGGACCTTGTTTGCGGATCTGGATCTCAACGATGTCAACAATCTGCGGGAGCGCGGTAAGCAAGCCCGGGCAATGGTGATGAATACGCCATTCCCGAAAGAATTAGACGATGCGATCGCAACCGCTTACCTCAAATTGTGCGAACGCTACGGTGCGAATGCTGAATTCTGCAAACGCTTTGGTCCAGAGTATCAAGAAGTCTGCGAAAAATTCAGCAGCGATCTTGACGTAGCCGTTCGTTCTAGCGCGACTGCCGAAGACTTACCTGATGCGAGTTTTGCCGGACAACAAGAAACCTACTTGAACGTCCACGGCGTCAAAGGTGTGTTGGAATCGTGTCATAAGTGCTTTGCATCCTTATTTACCGATCGCGCCATCTCCTATCGTCATCAATATGCCTCCAAACGGCCCGACTTTGACGAATTCAGCGTCGCGCTGTCTGTAGGCGTCCAAAAAATGGTCCGTTCTGACTTAGCCAGTTCCGGCGTCATGTTCTCCATCGACACGGAAACCGGCTTCAAAAATGCCGCCTTAGTCACCGCAGCTTATGGTTTAGGGGAAAACGTCGTCCAAGGTGCAGTCAACCCCGACGAATACTTTGTCTTCAAACCCACCCTCAAAGAAGGCAAACGCCCAATCCTCGAAAAACGCCTGGGCAGTAAAGAAATCAAAATGGTGTATGACGTAGGCGGGTCGAAACTGACGAAAAACGTCCCCGTTTCCGCTCCCGAACGCGATCAATACTGTATCAACGATGATGAAATTCTCACCTTAGCCAAATGGGCTTGCATCATCGAAGACCACTACAGCGAATCCCGGGGCAAATATACCCCAATGGACATTGAGTGGGCCAAAGACGGGATTACGGGCGAACTGTTCATCGTGCAAGCGCGTCCAGAAACCGTCCAATCTCAAAAAGCCGGAAACGTCATCCGTAACTTCAAACTCCAAGGCACCAGTGACGTTGTGGTTCGGGGTCGTGCCGTCGGTGAAATGATCGGCCAAGGTAAAGCTCGCGTCATCTTAGATGTCCATAATCTTGACCTGTTCCAACAGGGTGAAGTCTTAGTTACCAACAAGACGGACCCGGATTGGGAACCGATCATGAAAAAAGCGAGTGCGATCGTGACCAACCAAGGGGGACGGACTTGCCACGCTGCCATTATCGCCCGGGAAATGGGGATTCCAGCCATCGTGGGTTGCGGAACCGCCACCCAGGATATCAAGAGTGGTCAAGAGGTCACTGTATCCTGTTCTGAAGGGGAAGAAGGCAAAGTTTACGAGGGTCTAGTTCCCTTCGAGATTCTGGAAACGGCGAATCGACAACCTGCCACGCACCAAAACCAAAATCTTGATGAACGTCGGCAACCCAGAAGAAGCCTTCGGTTTATCCTCTATTCCTTGCGATGGCGTTGGTTTAGCCCGGTTTGAGTTCATCATCGCCAACCACATCAAAGCTCACCCCTTGGCCTTGATTCACTTCGACACCCTCGAAGATCAAGCCGTCAAGAAAGAGATTGCTGAACTGACGAAATTATATTCGCACAAACCGGACTTCTTCGTAGACAAACTGGCGCATGGGATCGGCACGATCGCCGCTGCCTTCTATCCCAACCCAGTCGTCGTCCGGATGTCTGACTTCAAGAGCAACGAATATGCCAACCTCTTAGGCGGTAAGCAATTCGAGCCAAAGAAGAAAACCCAATGATCGGCTGGCGGGGTGCTTCTCGTTACTACGACCCCAACTATACCGAAGCTTACGGGTTAGAGTGCGTCGCCCTCAAACGAGTCCGGGACGACATGGGTCTGACCAACGTCATTCCGATGATTCCCTTCTGCCGCACCCCAGACGAAGGACGCAAAGTGTTAGAGACGATGGAAAAATATGGTCTCAAACGCGGTGAAAACGGTCTGCAAGTCTATGTGATGTGCGAAATCCCCAGTAACGTCATTCTGGCCGAACAATTCGCCGAAGTCTTCGACGGCTTCTCCATCGGTTCCAATGACTTGACCCAGCTTACCTTGGGTCTGGACCGTGACTCCTCCTTAGTGGCCCATATCTTTGACGAACGCAACCAAGCGGTTAAAGATATGGTGACGATGGTCATCAAAACTGCTAAGAAAACGGGTCGCAAGATTGGGATCTGCGGTCAAGCGCCTTCGGACTATCCCGAATTTGCACGCTTCCTCGTGGAACTGGGTATCGACTCCATCAGCTTGAACCCTGACTCGGTGATGAAGACTCTCCTCGATATCGCCAAGTTAGAAGAAAGCATGAAATAATCTAGCTTTCCAAGTAAGATAGACCGCCGGGAGAAGTGACTCTCCCGCGCCAGAAAACAAAGCCCGCATCAGCGGGCTTTTCTTGATCTATAGGGCATCGGGTACAGTAAGGGAAATTTCTTGAACTACTAAAACAATGAGCATCCAAAATATCAAGGGGCAAATTTTCATCGGGATCATCGGTAGTGTTTTACTGCTGCTGTTGCCGGTGCAAAATTGGATGCAATTTGAGATTACCTTGACTGAGGCAGTCGCCGTTGTCACTTCCGCATGGAGTGTCTGGCTACTTTCTAAAAATAACCCCTTAGGATGGTGGATTGGGTTAGTGGGTGTGCTGGCCTATACCTGGGTATTTTATCAGGTTAGACTTTATGGAGAAGTGGCGATTCAACTGTTTTATTTAGTCACCAGTTTGCAAGCAATTTACAGTTGGTTGCATGGCGGCGAACATCACACCGCAAAACCGATCGCCCGGATTCCTCCGCGTTGGATGCCTTGGCTGGTGGGGATATTAACCGTGAGCGCGATTGGGTTGCGATCGCTATTAATTGCCATGCATGGGACTGCCCCATTTTGGGATGCCCTCACCACGGTTGCCAGTGCGATCGCCCAATTATTATTAATGCAGCGCTATCTCGAAAGCTGGTATTTATGGATTGGGGTGGATACCATTTACGTTCCCCTCTATGCATCTCGGGGACTTTACCTCACCAGTTTTCTCTATGCCATATTTTGGCTGTTGGCGATGGGAGGATTGCAAAATTTTAAACGACTTTATTCTGAACAAAAACAGAGGCAGCCAAAACCATGAAACTGGGGGTTACCGTTGGTAAATTCTATCCCTTCCACCGGGGACATGACTATTTAATTCGTCAGGCAAAAGCTCAAGTTGAGCAATTAGTGGTTGTGGTAGGGGCCAAACCTGAACAAGCAATTCCCGGCAACTTACGGGGGAACTGGATTCGAGTCATGCATCCCGATGTTGAAGTCTATGAAACCCTGGATGATTTGCCCGAAGCGCCAGAACCTTGGGCAAAACGCACGTTAGAATTACTGGGAGGACGGCAACCGGATGTTGCTTTTACTTCTGAGGCGTATGGCGAACCTTGGGCGGCGTTAATGGGTGCGCGACATATTGCGATCGACTGCCTTCGGGAGGCATTCCCCATTTCTGGAACCCAACTGCGTCAGGACCTAGCAACCCATTGGCAAATGCTCACTCCCCCGGCAAAAGCCTATTTTGCCAAGCGCATCGTGGTGGTGGGGGTAGAATCCAGTGGGACTACTACCTTGGCGCGATCGCTGGCAAAACAGTATCAAACCGTCTGGGTGCCCGAATACGGGCGATGGTATTGGGAGGGACGGCAATATTTACCGGATTCTGAACATTGGGATAGTGAGGAGTTTATCCAAATTGCCCAAGGACAAATCGCCTGGGAAGAGGCCCTGGCAATCCGGGCGAATCGCTTGGTGGTATGCGATACAGACCCCCTGGCTACTTGTATTTGGCATCAACGGTATCTCGGGTCAAACTGTGAGAAATTGCAACAAATAGCCGCGAGTCGAAATTATGATTTATATCTACTCACGGCACCGGATTTTGGATTTGTTCAGGATGGCACCGGGAAAGCGAATCCCTGCGGATGACCATGCACATAAGGTTTCTGGAAGCGTTGGAACGTCAGGAAAAACGATATCTTGTGCTAGAGGGAAGTCACGAGGGGCGGATGGTGCAGGCAACGGAGGCGATCGCCCAAGTGTTGAAGTTTCCCCCATTCTAAAGCATACATCCAGCCTAACTCCCAACTTCACCCTTGAATGTTCTATCCTGCATCCTTCTCCAATGTGGATTGCGCTGCCTCCCGAACAACCCAATTTGCATCTTGAGCTAATTGCTGTAACGTTTCTCGCGGAGTCTGCGGATTGGTGGCGATCGCACCCCGCACTACCCAGTCAAAGTGATTCGCACTCGCGACTAAAGCTGAACTCCGAGTTTGCGGATGCAACAGTGCCAGCAGGCGGGTTAACAACTGGGGTATATATCGGGCCAAGCTCTCTAACACGAACCTCAATCCTGATGGGTTGCGTTGTAAATAGCGATCGGCTAAGAATAAATGTTGAAAATGTAGAGCCGGATTAGATATCATTTGAGGGAGGGAATAGGATTGGGGATTACCGATGAGCTGTTCCATCACATGAGTCGGAATAGACCCATTCAAGTAAGCTAAGTTGTAGCGCACTTGGTCTGAAGGATCTTGAGCTAAGGCTTCGTACATTAGCGTAGGAAGTCGTTGATTCATCGCCAAGTATTCGCGCACTTTACCATCCGGATGGTTAAAAAGCTGCTCTAAAATGAAAGTCGGAATTTTGGGGTTGACCGCCACAAACTCGTAATCACTGCCTATTTTATCTGTACCTAACTGTTCCCAAAAGACTCTCGGTAAATTTGGAATTCTCAAAAGAGCTCGACGCAGGGATTGATCCGACTTGTCCCTTAAGGCTTGAAAAATTTCGGTAAAATGTTTGTTTTGATGAACCAAAATAACGGGAATCATTCCCGGAGTGTTATTCACAAATTGTTTTAAAATTTCTAGAGGCGTTTCAGGATTGATCATGACTCCGAGCCGGACAAATAGAGTGGAATCATCTGCTAGGGTTTTCAATAGATAGCCGGGGAGGTTCGGATTTTTGGCCACAACCCTTCTCACCTGCATTAAGGGGTCACGGCTTAATTGCTCCAGGGTAGAAATAGAGGTTTGGGAATTAGAGGCTACTGCTAATTTCACGAATAGAGTCTCATGAGCAGCTAAGTTGTCTAGGTCATCCACGGGAGTATGAATACTCCCCGCCTGAGCTAGAATTGCCATCGGATGATCAGGAAACTGTCCCCAAATCGTCTCATTTAGAAACCCAAGTTTCACCCAATATTCAATATCATATTCCCAATTTAGTTCATCCTCAAAAAGCACCGCCACCCGTTCAAGCCAGACTTCCTGCCATCCCTTGTCCGTTTCCCCTTGCCAGTTGACGTGCAAACTTGCTGCTTCTGCAATGGGTGCGATCGCGCTGTGAACCAGCATCCCTAAAATGCCTTGGGTAGTCTCCGCATTCACCACTAATTCTTCCCGGGTCACTTGCGGGATCAGTTCATCAATAATTTGATAGTTTTCCAGAAACAATAACGGTAAAATGGGGTTGCGAACCACAATCTGGGGAAATTCCATTCCTAACTGTTGCAGTAACTGCACTGGAGTATTAGGATTTCCAGCTAACCCTTGACGGATAACTGGATCGGAACTTTTACCCAATTTATGCAGGACTTGGGGAGACGTATTCGGGTCCCAGGCTAACTCTTGTTCATGGGGATTCACCCGGGAAATCCGCCCGTGAACGTCATAATTTCGTAAATGAGCGTCCGGTTGTTTGTCCATAAATCCGATAATAGAAACTTGAATCCGTCCCAGCCAAGGTGGACTGACACCAGCTTGAATCAAAACTTGTTCTATTATAGGGTCTAACTCACCCTTGATGATCCCCAAAGGAATTGGGGATCATTAAGGGTGAGTCAGGGAATCATCACTGATTGATTGAATTTATCCCTGGGTGGCTTTCGGTGCAGGAGGCATCACTACTTTTTTAGCTAACCCAACGGTTTTTAAAACCCAAATTGCCCACCAAGTCATATCGAATTCCCACCACCGCCAACCGGCTTTGGCAACGTTAGGATACGCATGATGATTATTATGCCATCCTTCGCCATAGGTGAAAATGGCCGCCCACCAGAGATTCCGGGAATTATCTTCCGTGGGAAAGGTTTTATATCCCCACATATGGGTAACCGAGTTAATCAGCCAAGTGCTATGCCAGAGCAAAACAATTCGCACAAATACCCCATACACGATAAAGGGCCAACCGCCTAAGAGATATAGGACAACTACTAAAGGGATTTGCAGCAATAGAGAGTAGCGATCGAGCCAACAGTAGAACGGATCCCGGGCTAAGTCTGGAGCAAATCGCTGATACAGTTCTTTGTTGAAAAATTCGGGACGGGGATAAATCATCCAAAGCAGATGACTCCACCAAAAGCCCTTGCGCGCCGAATAAGGGTCTTTGATTTCATCTTCGGTATAGGCATGATGTAGCCGATGTCCGGCTATCCAAAAAATGGGTCCGCCTTGGAGTGCCGATGCACCGATGAGGGCGATCGTATATTCTAGCCATTTCGGAACTTGAAAACTCCGATGGCTCAATAGGCGATGATAGCCTAAACAAATGCCAATACTTCCTAAAAACCAGTGCAGTAATAGCATTACCCCTAATGCGGACCAGGAAAAACACCAGGGTGCTAATAAAGCAAGGCAATGAATCGCTATAAAAAATCCCGTAATCACCCCATTCAATTTGGATTGATTTTCCGGTGAATTTGGCATCGATTCTAACTGCATATACACTTCCTCAAACACACAATGATTTAGCATTAAACTCGTTCCCTGGCAAGGGCCGGGACACTTGCCAATTGAAGCTTGCCTTTGTTGCTTACAACCGGCGGAGGATGAATCCCCCGCCTAACTAGCTAAATCGGGTGAAACCGACTGAAAGTCTTATGACGTTGAACATTTTTAGTCGGTTTTAACCGACTTAGCTATGAGGCGGGGGATTTATCCACCGCCGGGGAAACGTCTGAAGTGTCAGGACTTAAACGGGGATTGAATTGCAGTGCAAACCCTCAACTTGAGCTTCCCCTAAATTGCTTTAGAGAAACTATTCAAGGCTTTCTTGCTCAGATAAGTATCAAAAACCGCAGCCACATTCCGAACCAGCAAGCGTCCCGCTGGAGTGACTTCGATATGATTAGGAGATAGGCGAACTAATCCATCGGCTTCTAACTGGTGTAACTCTAATTGTTCTGCTGCAAAATACTCATCAAAGTCACAATCGAAGCTGAGATGATATTTTTGCTCAAATTCGTTCTTGGACAGTTCAAATTGGCACATCAACTCCATAATCACCATCCGGCGCAGGATGTCATCGGCACTCAGATTCACCCCTTTTTCAATCGGTAACT
The DNA here is from genome assembly GCA_963821735.1 of uncultured cyanobacterium. Classification (GTDB taxonomy): domain Bacteria; phylum Cyanobacteriota; class Cyanobacteriia; order Cyanobacteriales; family Laspinemataceae; genus Laspinema. The sequence goes on along the minus strand of CAWGFK010000044.1, from coordinate 40,312 downwards.
GATGAGCATCGATCGCATGATAGTAGTCTTTCAAGCGTTTGTGATTTTGGGTATAGACATCATGGAGCATACTAATGGAAGTCATCCCCAACCCAATTAAATCCGATTCCGGTTTGGTGGTATATCCCTGGAAGTTCCGATGGAGTTGCCTTCCCGTTGGGCGATCGCCAATTCATCGTTGGGTTTGGCAAAGTGATCCATGCCAATAAACTGATAATCCGCTGCTCCTAAATCCTCGATCGCCATCTTTAAGATATCCATCTTTTCCGATGTCGGAGGCAGTGCCTCCTCCGGAATCAATCGCTGCACAGGTTTTAACCAAGGCACATAGGCGAAATTAAACACCGCAATTCGGTCCGGATCCAGTTGCGTCGTCTTATGAATCGTATCCCGGAACGTCTCCAAAGTTTGAAACGGCAACCCATAAATCAGGTCCACATTCACACTCTCAAATCCCGCATCCCGCACCCAATCCATCACCTCAAACAGCATCGCTTCCGGCTGAATCCGATTCACCGCTTGCTGCACTTTGGGATTAAAATCTTGAATCCCAAAGCTAATCCGGTTAAATCCCAAATCCTTTAAAAACAACAGATAGTTTTTATCTAAAAACCGGGGATTCACCTCAATCGAAACCTCCGCATTTTCCTCAAACCGGAAATGCCGATTAATCGTATTCCACAACTGCTCCACTTGAGGAAGGGATAAATAATTCGGCGTCCCTCCCCCCCAGTGCATTTGATTCACCGAACGACTGGTATCCACCAGTTCCGCCATTGCCCGAATTTGCCGAGTCAAATACTCCAGATAAGGTTCAGCCAGAGTTTTCCGCTGGGTGATGATGGTATTGCACCCACAGAAATAACAAGGAGTTTCACAAAACGGAATATGACAATACAGCGAGAGGGGAGTTTTCTTATAATTACTAACCGCAATAGACGCTCTAAATCCTACTTCTTCAAACTCAGGTTTCAATTCCGTCGCCGGTGGATAGCTCGTGTAGCGCGGCACCGGACGGTCATACTTTTTCAACAAATCAGCGTCAAATTCAACAGTAGAAATTAAAGCGTTCATGAATAGTTTAGGTAGCGTTTACAACTCAATGGCTCAACATCTCTCCCTCCAGTCCCCTCCCCTTAGCAAGGGGAGGGTTAGGGTGGGGTCCCTCGTGACCTCCCCTTGCCAAGGGGAGGCGACGGTTTGCGGCTTCTATGTCTGGCAACTCACCCTTACAAGAGAGGCGTGTAGGGTTTTCAGGGCGATTCTTCCCTCCGTCCCCTCCCCTTACCAAGGGGAGGGTTAGGGTGGGGTTCTTCCGGTCCACGTCGAGAATTTGAAAATCAAGCGCCTACTTCTGCCGGTATCGATGCAGAATGGCGAGAATGTCTCTCGGTACTTCCCGGTTTATCCTGCTTCGTGAGCAACTCAAAAACATGATCCCCGATCGCCGCTTTGACATCATCTTCCAACTCATGCATCACATCTCGATTCAGGTGAAACGCATAATTGGCTTCTTCCACAATCCGTTCAATAGTTGCCTCATCCACAGGCAAGGAATTCAAAGCATCCCGATACTTCTCTTTAAACGCACGTCGCGCTTCGACGGTGGGAATTGCTTCAAATTCATGGAGGGATGTGCCTTGATTCTCCGGCAAATCAAGAGCCGATCGGATAATCTTTTTTAAACTTTGACCCCCGGAAAGGTCTCCCATATAGCGAGTATAGGCATGAGCAATCAGCAGTGCTGGGTCAGTATCCGCGAGTTGCTGGAGGCGATTAACATAAATCTGACCGGCATTTAAGGGGATAATCTGCTCTCGCCAATTTTCACCATAATAAAAGGCGAGGTCTTTTTCCAGATTTGCCGTGCGGTTGAGTTCCGGGAAATACATCGGTCCAACTACCGGATCATCCTGGTGTTGTCGCATCGCTTCTTCCATCACACTATACACCCAATAGAGATTGGCCAGCAACTTGCGGAATGGCTCCCGCTCGACAATCCCTTTGAGGAAGCATTTCATATAGGCTGTATTTTCGGCAGCAGTATGGGACTTTTGGGTTCCTTCTCTCAGGCGGGTGGCTAAATCGTGGCTCATATCAAATGACCTTTTTCCTTTAGATTTATCTGGGTAATGCCGGTTGGGGCCATCTCCAGTAAGGGAAACCGCGACCGACTTCAGCCAGTATATAGCCATACAGCGATAAAGCAATAGGTTGTTACATAACTTAACAGTTACCCAACGTTAACGATTGTTACGTTTTTGGGGTAAGGGTCTTTTCAAATTTGAAAAAGTATTATAACTTGAAAGCTATTAAGTTATTTCTGAGGACCCGCCCATGATTTCTACCCCATCCCAGGCCCCTGCCGAGATGACCGTCACCAAAAACAAGGCCCTAAAGGAAAATATCCTGACCCCCCGGTTTTATACAACCGACTTCGAGAAGACTGCCAATTTAGATTTATCCGCCCAAGATACTGAGTTGCAGGCGATGCTAGAGGAAATGCGGGCGGACTACAACCGCCATCACTTCGTGCGGAATGAGGAGTTTGCCCAATCCTGGGACCATATTACCGGAGAAGCGCGCCAAGCCTTTATTGATTATTTGGAACGGTCCTGTGTGTCGGAATTTTCGGGGTTTCTGCTGTTTAAGGAACTTTCGCGCAACCTGAAACAGCGTAGTCCTCTGTTGGCGGAAATGTTTAGTTTGATGGCGAGAGATGAAGCGCGTCATGCCGGATTTTTAAATAAGGCGATGGCAGATTTTGGCTGTACGATGGATTTGAGCTATCTGACCAAACATCGAGTTTATACGTTTTTCCCGATTGAGTGGGTGTTGTACACGGTTTATCTGTCGGAGAAGATTGGCTATTGGCGTTATATTATTATTTATCGCCATTTGGAACAGCATCCAGAGCATCAGTTTTATCCGTTGTTCAACTATTTTGAAAGCTGGTGTCAGGATGAGAACCGGCATGGGGATATTTTCAAGGCTTTGCTGCGATCGCAACCGAAACTCTGGCAAACCTGGACATCCCGGTTATGGAGTCGCTTTTTCCTGCTGACGGTGTTCGCCACCCATACGTTAACGGTGCATGAACGGACGGGATTTTATCATGCTTTAGGAATCGACCCCACGGAGTTTGATCAGGAAGTGATTCGCAAAACCAATGAAACTGCACTGCGCGCATTTCCCTCGGGTCTGAATACCGAACATCCGGAGTTTTTCCCTCGGTTACAGGACTGTTGTAAGCTGAATGAGAAGCTGTCGGAAATTGATGCCAGTTCTCAACCGAAGTGGCTCAAGGGGTTGAAGAAATTACCCTTTCAACTGTCGATTGTCGGCCATTTGCTGCGGATTTATTTACTTAAAGGCATTGATGCGGAGGCATTACGGGGAACGGTGCGATAACCATGAGGGAGTGATGCGATCGCCCTTGAACTGGAACTCGAAGGGCGATCGATTCATAGCAGGTTAGTAAATTAACTAGATGCCTCCAATTCTCCCTGTTCTTGCAAGCGCCGTTTGCGAGCATAGAGTTGAATAATCACCGCAAAGGCAATAATTGCGGCAATGGTTCCCCAGGTGACAATATCCGTGGGAAAATTGTTTTTGAAAATCGCTAAAAACACGACTAAAGCCAATATAATAGTTGGAACTTCATTCAGCCGTCGCATTTGGATGCCACTAATGGTACAAGTTCCCTCCTCCAACTGACGAATCACCCGGCCACAGTAATGATGGAAACCCACTAATGCCAACACTAACAACAGTTTGACATGAAGCCAAGTTTCCTTAAAAACACCCGGTTCCTGGTAGATAATGCCAGCAGCCATGACAATGGTAAAAATCATCGCAGGCATCATAATTAATTTGTAAAGCCGTTTTTCCATGCGGTTATATTCGGTTTTGAGCGCGGATCTAACCGCTTCCGGGCGCTCACTGGCTTCAATATGATAGACAAACAACCGGGGTAAATAAAACAATCCGGCAAACCAAGCGACAAAGCCAATAATATGGAACGACTTAAACCAGAGATACGCCATAAACTTTGATTACTCCTTGGAAGACAAACTGGGAATTGATTCGAGATGCGATCGCCGGGATGGGGTCCAGATGCCCCCGCAACAGGCGACTGGCCGAGGGCCAAAAATCACTTTAATATCATACCGATTCACGGCACCAAAACAACGATATCGCAAATCAGATTGATTTTTGGTAAAGGCTGCCATCGGGCATGATCGCATCTTCTAAATTGGCATCAATCAGAATCGTCCCAGTCAAATCCGCCCCGCGTAAATCAGCCCCTTGTAAATTGACCCCCGTCAAGTCGGCAAAACTGAGGTCAGCCTCGCGTAAAATTGCTTCACTGAGATCTGCTGCATTCTGTTGAAACGTCCGATTCAGGTGAGCGCGACAGAGTTTGGCACGTTCTAAATCCGTTTGATACAACAACGCCCCACTGAGGTTGGCATAGCATAAATCCGCATAAGTTAAGACAGCCCGACCCAAATCCGTTACTTGGTCAGAAGTGGGACGGAGATCCGCTGCAAATAAGTTCGCCCGAGATAACCGACTCCCGACTAAATTGGCACCACATAAACTCGCTTTACTCAGATTTGCTAACTCTAAATTGGCATAAGTTAGCTTGGCACCACTTAAATCTGCTTCTCTGAGAATAGCGCGATACAAATCCGCTTCTGTTAAATCAGTTCCCCACAGAATGGCTTCACTCAAATCTGCCTCGCGAAAACTGGCACGACTGAAGTCAGTTTTACCGAGTCGCGCTTGTCGTAAATCCGCCTCATTCAAGTTGATGCCGTGGAAATGACCGTCAATTAAATCGGCTTCCCGGAGATTCACTTTCCGAAAAGTGCGATCGCCTTCAAGATATCGTTTTTGAATTTCTTCACTGTTCATGGAGTTTCTCGTTATCAGGATAAGTGGACAGTAACCGTTTGATGAAAACAGTTTATCATGGTGACTCCCCAGGCTTGAGGGTCACAACAGCCCATTGATTCAAACGATTGGGGTTCAGGATGGCTGCGGTTTAGCCAATCCTGAACCCCAAACTAGAAACCTGCGGGTTTTTACTCTCAAAATTTCCAGATTTTGTCAGAGTTTCCTGATATCGGTTACCCCGGGAAGGCCACTCTCAAAAATCTGAGTTAAAGAATCCAGAATCAGGAAGACGACTGTTCCCAGGGAATTAGGAATTGATTCAGAATGATGCCCGGGGTTGATGATAGACTATTTACTTTTCCAACGGTTCTCCCGCCGCTTTCCACCCTTGAATACTTGGTGGAAATGCACTGATGTTAGTATATCCTAACAGTCGCAAAGTCATCACCCCGATGCCGGTGCGATATCCCGTTGTACAATAGAGAATCACTGGGCGATTTTGGGGAATTTTATCGAGATTTTCCGGTAAAGTTCTCAGGGGAATATTAATGGCTTGAGGAATATGTCCCGATGCATATTCAGTGGGTTGTCGGACATCAATTAACAAAGCATTTTCCTGATCCGACTTCCGCTTGAGTTCGGGAATCTCCATGATGGTGTAATAATCCCGAGGAATATCATCCAGAAACTGGGAGACAGTCTCAGACAATACCCAGTCATACGGGGTTGAAACGGCCTGGACTGGAGATGGAAACACTGTTCCCATCACCCCACATAAAACCAGAATCAAAAACAAAGTTTTTACAAATTTTCTCATTGAGTCACTTCCTCTATTTCAGGATTAAATTGCTTGCTTTTATCGGCAAAAAAATAAACGAGTTCCGACAGAACAACTCCTACATTTTACCGCAAACTCTTGCCATAAAAATGCCTGGGCCGTCATTCCCGTGCAGTGGTTCGCCCCAATCAGTTGCAGGTCATACTTTCTCAAGGTTTCTGCTGTCGCTTGCAGGCGATCGCGACTTGCATTCAACAGGTGCATTCCCCCAATCACTCCATAAAACTTATCTTCACCTGTCAGGGTAGCAATATAATTCAGGGTATTGATCACTCCCGCATGAGCGCAGCCTAAAACCACAAGTATCCCTTCTATTGTCTCAATAAATAAGGCTTGGTCATCTAACATTAAATCTACCTGATTCTGCTGCTCATCTTGCCAAAACTGACCTCCCGTATCCTCTAACGGATGAACTCGGGGAATCGTCCCGGTGACATAAACTCCCGGAACAATTTCTGTCGGGGTTTCAGTCCAAATCACCTCCCTACATTTCTCAGCAAGAATATCCGGATCCTGAATCGGACAACCGATATTCCCTCGGGGGCTAAATTTGGGATTGAGGGCCAAGGGATGGAGAAATAATCGGGGAGAAGAGGTTTCTAATACCGTCATTAAACCCCCCGCATGATCATAATGACCATGACTCAAAACTAGGGTATCTATATCCGGCAAAGCAATTCCCAAGTGTTGAGCATTGTGTTTCAGCGCCAATCCCTGTCCCGTATCAAATAAAATCCGAGAATCCGGGGTTTCAATGTAATAAGAAAGTCCATGTTCCCCCAGCAATCCTCTCGCCGCTGCCGTATTTTCCACTACAACGGTAATCCCCAAAAAATTGTTCATACCCGACTAACCCGCCTCCCCTGAATTTCCCTGATATTTCAATCATTCGTTCTTTTCTCCTCTTGCTATCCTGGAGAAAACCCTGCTGTTTTTCCCTTAACTCCACCCACTCATTCTCGCCATCACTGCTGCCAGTAGCGGCAAGATGGTAAACCCCAATAATTCTGCTTTAATCAGCCAAGTCAGTTGGGTAACCCGCTCAATTTCCACAGCGGGAGGCTGATCCTTTTGTAAATCTTTAAACCAGAAAATAAAGGTAAAGGTCGGATACAGGGAGAATAAACTCACCAAAATAAACACTCCCATTTTGGCATAAAAAAACGGATTGTTCAGATAATAATCCGTTCCCTTGCCAAAATAGAGCACTCTCAATACTCCCGTGATGAGAATAGCCGTCGCCGCTATGCCATAGACTAAATCTGCAAAAGCCACTCGTTTGGCTTCATCAAGCGTCATGTCTTTTTTGAGGTTAAAAACCTCTACCGTCAGGGCGGCAAAAGCCAGCATGAACCCTAAGTAATGAAAATATGCTGTAATTGAACTCGCCCACATTGTTTTAGATGAAGAATAGAGGGGTATCCGATGATCTAGCGACTCTCAACTCCTGATGAAAATAAAATTAAGGAGTGGGACATCTTGCTCCCGATTAGCAGTAGGGAGCAAGATGCTCCCACTCCATTTAATCCCTTTTAAAAGGGCTTGCTTCATTGAGACTCGCTATTTTAATTCGTTAGTTCAGCTATCCTAGTAACCCATTTAAACCTAGATAGTTTTTGAATTCATTAGATAACTGAATCGACGGTTTAGGTCCCTTCAATCTGCTGACCAGATGTACAGAGATGCCGGTGTTGATGCCGGTGTTGATGCCGATTTTGACCCTTGTGATTGCCGTGATATCCTTCGTGACATTCGGATTCTTCCCGGACTAAAGAACCATCCAGATAGGCTTTCACCACCTGATCTAAATTAGTTTCTTTCGTGATCACCCCTTCAATGCCCTTTCGTTCCAAGCGTCGCATCAACCCCGGTCCCATGCCGCCGGAAATTAATACCTGCACGTCATCTAAAGGATGCGGTTCATTCGAGGAACAGTGATGAAAAGATTGGTCCGCAGATAACTCCACCAATTTTTTCTCGATAATTTCGCCGTCTTTGGTTTCGTAGATCCAAAACTTTTGGCAATGTCCGGCGTGTTCCGTGATGCTGGTTTTATTTTGACTGGTTACGGCAATTTTCATCGCCTATTCTCCTGTTTGTTTGTAATGATTTGATTTAGACCCACCAAGGTTTTTCCCCGGTACGCGGGTCAATTTCGGTCCAAGGCGCAATCCAAATGGCATTATCTTTAACGGCCACCTGGACCAATTTCAGCGGCAGCGGTGCAGGTCCGCGTAAGACAGACCCATCAGCGTTGTAGCGAGAACCGTGACAGGGACATTGAAATTCTTGGTCAATGTTATTCCAAGGAAACGTGCAGCCTAAATGGGTGCAGCTATCAACGATTCCTCTCGCATCTATTGTACCCTCTTTTTGAACAGTTAAGTAAGTCGGATCTCCGCCTAATCCTGCTACTAAGGCGCGGGTCCCCGGGGGTTCGGCTAAAATTTGGCTGGCGGGAATGGGATTGCCTAAGATATCCTTGGCTAGAATCGCGCCGCCTTCGGTGGTTTCTTGGGGAGGAATAAAGTATTTGACGACGGGATAAGCAGCGGCAGAGGCAGTGGCAGCGACAACGCTGCCGGTGAGGAAGTTGAGCAACTGGCGGCGCGACATGGAAGGACTTTCGATGGGAAGACTATTATCCATTGTGATATTGTGAAGATTTGCTAATTTTCTGAGTTGGCAGGGAACTGACTGGGGTTAGTTGGGGGATTTGCGGGTGCTAATCCCTAACAACCGATACAGTCCGCAAAATCCAACCAATCCGCTGAAGGTGAGTAAGGCAGCGGCGATATCTAATCCCAGCCCTAAGTTGGTCCCGCCATAGAGATTCAATCCGGCATACAGCAGACTGGCGGCGAAGAGTAACCGCACAATTCTATCTAATGTTCCGACATTACTAAACATGATGATTTTGGGGGTAATTTAACGTTAATTACATCTTGTACCGAGAGAATAGGACGTTAAAGCCCTAATTTTTTCAAAACAGGTTTCGGGGAAACAATATGCTTGTTCATTCCTAACTTCCCGGGTTTTATTCCCAAGGCTAGGCCGATAATTTCGGTGATATAGAGAATGGGTAAATTGTAAGAAACATTGTACTGCTTCTCGATATCCGACTGGCGCAGTTCTAGGTTGGTGTCACATAATGGACAAGCTAAAACGATGCAATCAGCCCCAAGGGATTTGGCCTCATCTAAGAGCTTTTTGGTTAAGTCAAAGGCTACATCCTGCTTGGAGACCAAAATTGGGCCACCACAGCACTTGGTTTTTGACCGAAAATCAACGACTTCCGCCCCACAAATTTCCGATAATCGATCCATTGAGGTGGGAAACATTGGCGAATCCCACCCGGTGATATCAGCGGGACGAGTCAACAGACAGCCGTAATAACAGGCAACTTTCAAACCCGTCAAGGGCTTTTTGACTCGGGAGGCAATATCGAGGTCATTGACTAATACATCCACCACATTTCTGATTTGGATATTATAGTCAGCAACATCGACTCCCATTTCCGATAGAATTGCCATGATTCTATCTTTTTCAGTGGGTTGTTTTAATGCCTTAAGTGCCCTTGCTGATTTATTATAACACCCAGAACAAGAGGCTAACAAATCGAGATTTTGTTTTTGAGCAAGAGCCACATTTCTAGCAGCCATTGCCATGCCCATATCATGAGAAACTCCTGCGGCTACGGAACCACCACAACAAGACCAGTCTTTGATTTCTTCTAGTTCAATGCCTAACTCCTCCATGACGACTCTGGTTGAAATATCAAACTCTTTGGCGGTGGTATGCAGGCTGCAACCGGGATAGTAAGAATATTTTTTCATTGTTTTTTGGCCTTTTCTAAGGCAGCGCTAAATTGTTTGGGGTCTTTTACTTGGTCTGGGAAGGGGGACATTTTCCCTTTGAGGGTTAATTTAATTCCTAATGGGGCTTGGTCGATTAGTCCTTGTAAACCGCCATATTTTTGCATCAATTCCGGTTCAAACAAAATGCCGCGTTTTTGAACTAATTCGACAAAGATTTGATTGAATCGGGTTGAGTCATTTTCGATGCCTTGGCGAATGGCGATCGCCTTGACGGCTTCTATCACATCCGAGGGACGCACCCCACGGGGACATCGAGAAGTACAGATATAACAGGAACTACACATCCACAAGGTATTACTGTTAAGAACTGTTTCCCATTCCCCTCTTTGTATCCTTAAAATCAGGGTTCGCGGTGACATATCCATGAGGTCAATATTGGTGCAACCCCCGCTACAGGTTCCACACTGCATACAGGCGGCGATCGCCGCCCCATCACCCCCCTCAGCCATGATTTTCTTGATAAAATCCGAGTTCATTTTATCGCCATCAATCTGGCGATCGGTTTTCAGCCCAAACACAAACTTTTTGGCTCGTTTTGATGTTGATTTCGTTACCATTATACTTTCCTCAATTTACAGAAAATGTCAGGTTTTCTACGGATTTACCATTGGTATTGGAGGATGACTTGCCCGAATGACTGGCCAAAAAACTGGCAATTTCTGCCGCCGCCGATCGCCCATCGGTAATCGATTCCATAATCGCCTTCGGTCCCGTTGCCGCCCCAGCTAGGAAAATCCCCAGTCGCGTCGAATGATTGTTAGAATACTGCTGATGCGCCGTAGCATAGAAGCGATCGCAACCCAAGGTTAAACCCGCCACCTCAGCTAACTCCGGATTCCCTTCCATCCCCACCATCAGAACCAACAAATCAACCGTCAACCGCATCGGTTTAGCCGTTAACGTATCCTCTAACCGCAGCAACAAACTGCCATCATTTTTCTCACCCGCCTCCGAAAGCCGACCCCGCAAAAACTGCACCCCATGCTCTTCCTGAGAGGTCCGGTAGAGTTCCTCATACCCCCGTCCAAACACCCGAATATCCATATAAAGGCAGTAAATTTCCGACTCGGGATTTTGTTCTTTAACCTCGATCGCTACCTTAATTGCATTGGTACAACAAACTCGCGAACAATAATTATTATTCACCTTCTCATCGCGAGACCCCACACAGTGAATCATCGCCACTTTCTTCGGCACTTTCCCCGAACGAGTCCGCACCTTTTGCGCCTTCAGCATTTGATCCAATTCCACCGAAGTGATGCAATTATCATAAATGCCGTACCCATATTCTTCTTTCAACCGCGCATCGAAATGCTTATATCCAGTCGAAACCAGAATCGCCGCCGCCTCCAATTCTTCTCCCGTGGAGATAGTCACTTGAAAATTTGGGGCTTCACCTTTAATCTCAGTCACCGTAGCATTATTTAAAACCCGGGTACTCCCCAAACCAGCCTTCAAATTCTCAGTAATTTCTGACGCATCAGTAAAATCAGGAAACACCTTATACCACTTGTTTAAATGCCCGCCAATTTCTGGCTTTTTCTCAATCAAAACCACATTAAATCCAAAATCTTGCAGTTTTCCTGCCGCTGCCATTCCAGCAGGGCCGCCACCAATTACAACTACCTGGTTGTTCATTTTTTTACCTTTAATTTTTCTAGAGTTCATAGGGTATCAATGAGTCTTCATAACCCTTTAACAGGACCCCAAAAAATAAATCATCCAAATTCGGTTCTTAAAGACCTACTTTACTCTTTTAGCCTGCGGAGGCAGGCTTTGTCCGTATAGCCCCACCCTTGAGGGTGCGGGTTTTGGCAATATTATTTTTTGGAGTTTCCTAAAAGGAGGCTATGGGCATTCTAAAACGGTCTTCTGCGTTCTTGCGCCGTTTTAGATTTATCGTAGGGAATACCAATTTTATCCAGCAAAGGTTCAACCTCAACCACCTTGGCATTCAATCCGCAATCTTTAAACGGGTCATAACCCAACATTAACCCCGTCAATTGGGCGTAATCCAGAACACTGACATTAAATTCTTCTTCCAAAACCTCTTTAATTGTCCCTTGTTCAGCATCCAAAAATACCGTACAACCCGGACAATTGGTCAGAATCAAATTGCAGTCTGGATGCGCTTCTTTCAGACTGGTCATTTTCTTATACACACTACTGGCAGTATAGTCTCGATTTTCGGGAAAAGCGCACTGCCGGAAACCCATCCCGCAGCAATGCCGACGTTCAGGATAATCCACTATAGTCGCACCAAAAGCCTCCAGTAATCCCACCAAAGTTTGTGGAAACTCCACGCCACCCATTGCCTCACCGGGGAAAATTTTCCCATAGTGACAGCCAATATGATCCACCGCCTTAATTCCCTTCAAGCTATACTTAGCTTTCGCCGCCAATTTATGACGATTGGCAAAGAAAACATCAGAGGCATGGACCACCGATGGCCGTCCCCCGGAAACGTGGGGAATCCAAAACTCTCGACCTGTGGTTTCTTTTAAAGTTTTTGCCGTATATTCCCGCAACTCCGGTTCTTCTTCCCAGAGTTTAATCATTTCGGTGTAATTCGCAAAAGAAGTTACACAGAATGAAAACAAATTATCAACGCCTAATTCGTGATGAGCGACGGAAAAGTTCCGCGCCGCTACCACCATTTGAGCTTCAATGGTAGTGACATCACCATGATAGCCGATCGCCCCACAGGAAGTATGTCCAGCGGCTTCCCGCAAATCCATCCCCAAATCATTTTTCAAAATTTTATAGGCAATCCCTTCGCTGTAAGGGGCCGCACTTTGCAGGAAGCAACTGCGGAAGCATCCCCACAATTTTCCCCCTTCATCATCTATCGTTGGCAACTGCTTTTTATGTTGTTCCCAAGCTATATTCTGTCTGGCTACTTTCATGATGTGTCGTCCTAATTTATGGTGATTTTATGGAAGCGTTTATGCGATGGTTAATTCAGAAATTCATTTCAAGACTTAACCCAGATTCCGGGCAAACTTGGAAAACCTTTCTAGTCCGAGAATCAATCGAGTCTGTATTCGCAAACAAGCCAGTTTCAACCTGGTGTTGTCAAAGCTATTCTCGGTCTAGAGGATGGTTCTCATTATTGAGATTCGTCCATTTCGTAGGTGCGACTATCCGCCGTTTCTACCCAGTTTTCCCAGAATTTTTCTACTTCTGCTTTGCTGCCGAGTTTCTTTTCCATGCCTTTTTCCACCGACTCCATTAACTGAATTGCGCCGGTTGCTTTATAAATGGCCCGCAATTCTTCCATGTCTTTTTCCGGAATCACGCGGTGGGAACCGGCGCTATTTTCCAGGTCCATTGGCACATCCCACCAAGCTCGCATTTCTGCCATGTGTTCAAAATAGTATTCCCAGTTTTCTCCCAGTTCGGGGAAATGTTCCGGGGTGATATTTTCTGCAACTAAGGTATAGCCGCGTTTGAGCATATTTTCCCCAAAAACTCGCTTGGCAAATAATTGTTGTCTGCCTTTTTCTGACTCGGCAAAGTAACCGTGACGAATGGAAAGGCGACGCAAGGCCAGAATCACATCGGCGGTACTGTTGCCTCTCGGACATCTGGGTTTACAGGAATAACATTGTCCACAAAACCAGATTTTGTCTGATTTCAATAAGTCGATGAGCCATTGATCATCTTCACTTTGGCAAATGTTCATCACCTCTCTCGGAGAGTAGTCATACACTTCAGCGGCTGGACAAACCGCTGTACAAATGCCACAGTTCAGGCAAGCATTCATCCCATGTTGGTACTGAATGTCCTGTTTCAGTTCGTTAAATAATTGTCCCATCACTCCACCTCTGATTTTTCGGCACAGATGTGACCTCGTAGATTTGTTTTATCGCTATATAGTTATATTACAAAACTTTTCTCAGAAAATGGTATTTTTGTTACATTTCTTAACATTTCACGAAGAATAAAAAAGTCCGCAGCGCTGAAACCATTGGCTATTCAGGTTTTTAGCCGATAAAAGGCGATCGCCTTTTGCCGGAAACAATCTCTCATATTCCCCGGGAGATGGGAGGAATTCTGAAATTCTGAGGGCGATCGCCACATTCAAGTATAAATACTCAAAGAAATTACATCGGCTATCCTTCAAAAAAACCCTCACAAACCGGAGGGGATTTCTGAAAAAGCATAAAAAAAGGAGTATAGCCAGCGACTATACCCCAATTTGATGCCTTCAAATTCTACTAATTACTTGACTTGATTGTAAGGAAGTTTAGCCAACAGCATTCCCATTGCACAGGTGTTACTAATGCCAGCAAAGAGTAAACCGGCCCCCACAAACCCACTCAAAAATAAAAACCCGGGGTTCACAAAATAACCAAGAACCGTCCCAGTAAACACCAGAGTCCCGGCCACAATTTGCACCTGCCGGAAAATAGAAATCGGGGCATTTTTATTCACTTCTACCGGATATCCCGCTTGCTTCCAGCCATTAATTCCCCCTTTGAGCTGCATCACCTCGGGAACTCCTGCCGCTAAGAGTTTTTGCGCCGCTTGTCGGGAACGGTTCCCACTTTGACAGTAGAGAACGATATCTTTGTCCCCTTGCAATTTAGGCGAGTTTGGGTCAAATTGAGATAGGGGTAATAGGGTCGCCCCTTGGATATGTTCTCCCGCAAATTCCCCGGGTTCTCGCACATCAATCAGGGTAATTTTTTGCTCGCTTAATCCCTGTTTCAAGATTAGGGCGTCAATATCAAGCAGTTGGTTCGTCTGATTTGCAGTCATAGTTAGCCTCGGCTTCAGTTAATTCAATATGAAAAAATAAATAGAAGGAGTCTATTGATTGAGGGCAATTCTAGTAGATAACCCTTAACATGATGGGGATGGGCTTGGCCTGAACGGGTGAACAACCTCCCCCAGTTGGTTGTTTCTTTTATTATAGAACATTACCCAGGACAACTGTCAAGTTTTAGGCTACTAATCAATTTCTGGAGTCAGGAAATTTTGATAAAACGGTAAACCCTATCTAATCCAAAGATAAATTCGGCGAGTCGTGACAAGCTTATCCCAGAAAAGCTCCCGAACGGTTCAAGTTCGGGAGCTAAAGTAATTAGGAAGCTATGAGAATTAAAGGCAAGATGCAGACAATCAGATTAACCGTGAATGACGGGAGCCGTGAAGGCGATCGGTTGCACCGAAGCAGCGGCTAAATCCAGGGGGAAGTTGTGAGCATTGCGCTCGTGAATTACCTCAATCCCTAAATTAGCGCGGTTCACCACATCAGCCCAGGTATTAATTCCGCGACCTTGGGAGTCCAGAATGGACTGATTAAAGTTAAACCCATTCAGGTTAAAACCCATCGTGGAAATGCCTAAAGCGGCAAACCAAATTCCTACCACGGGCCATGCAGCTAAAAAGAAGTGCAAGCTGCGGCTATTGTTGAAGGAGGCATATTGGAAAATCAGGCGACCAAAATAGCCGTGAGCGGCAACAATGTTGTAAGTTTCTTGTTCTTGGCCGAACTTATAACCGAAGTTAGTCGATTCGTTTTCGCTGGTTTCGCGAACCAAAGAAGAGGTGACCAAGGACCCGTGCATGGCGGCGAATAAAGCACCACCAAATACACCGATTACACCGAGTTGATGGAAGGGGTGCATGAGAATATTATGTTCGGCTTGGAACACAATCATAAAATTGAAGGTTCCAGAAATTCCCAACATCATCCCATCGGAAAAGCTCCCTTGACCGATTGGATAAACTAATAGCACTGCGGTGGCAGCAGCAACAGGAGCAGAAAAGGCGACGGGAATCCAGGGACGCATTCCCAAGCGATAGCTGAGTTCCCACTCCCGACCCATATAGGCGTAAATGCCAATTAAAAAGTGCAGGACAATCAGTTGATATGGGCCACCGTTATACAGCCATTCATCTAAAGAAGCGGCGGACCACAGGGGATATAAGTGCAAGCCGATCGCCGCAGAAGTCGGAATAATGGTGGCCGTAACAATGTTATTGCCGTACAGCAAGGAACCGGAAATCGGCTCACGAATCCCATCTAAATCGACGGGAGGAGCGGCAATAAATGCCAGGACAAAGACGATCGCGGCGGTGAAAATGGTGGGAACCATTAACACTCCAAACCAGCCAATATACAGCCGATTTTCGGTACTGGTAATCCAGTCGCAGAACCGGGACCAGAGGCTATTCCCACTGGGAAAAGAGACGGTTGTTGTCATAGCCGTAATATCTCTAAATGGAATAAGTGCGTTACCTGTGGCAGTTCAAATCTGAGTGCAGCAGGCAACAATCGTAATATAACTAAATGGCGATGTACTTGTCAAGTAGTTTAGCCAAATTTTTTTTAGGGGCGCTGAAACCCGCACCCGGCGTAGCGTTCCGTAAGGAAAGGGTGGGGCTATACAGACTAGCCCTGTCAAGGTGTGTAGATTGTAGGGGCGCAATGTGCAGGCCCTCTTTTGGGCGCAAGCATTGCGCCCCTACAAGAAATAACGATTTTTCGTCTGCCTGGGCTAATTAACAGGGGTTATTTTCCATGCCACTGCATAAACTTAATATAATCCCCCTCAAACCGCGACCCTTTTAACATCCGATTCCAATAAATCCAAGGCATCAGGTGCTTTTTCATGATCCACATCATCCAACGTTCCTTGGCAGGATTGAGCGGAAAACTCGAAATCGGATGACCATTGTACCCATTAAACTCTGCCATAACTGTTTTGTCATAGCCGGTAATTAAGGGACAACAAGTGTAGCCATCATAGTGAGCTTGGAGCGGTTTTGAGTCCAAAAATGCCAGTAAATTTTCAGCCAAAACCGGCGCTTGCTTGCGAACTGCGGCAACAGTTTTAGAAGTGGGAAGGGAGGAGGCATCGCCAATTCCAAAGACATTGGGATAGCGGTTATGTTGCAGGGTATCTCGGTCCACATCCACCCAACCATAAGGATTATTCGGCACTGCCAGAGGGCTTTGTTTAATAAAATCAGGAGCGCTTTGCGGGGGTGCAACGTGAATCATATCGTACTTGATGCTAAGTTCATCCACGGGACCGCTCTCGCCGAGAATATCAAAAATTGCTTCTTTGGTTTCTGGGCGAATTTCCTTCAGATTGTGCTGAAATTTGACCTCAATCTCTCGCTCTTTGACGACATTTTCTAAAATGTTGGAATAAGCGGGGACGGAAAACATTTTAGTAGCGGGGGTCAAGAACATGACGTTGGAGCGCTCTCGAACTCCCGATTTACTTCTAAAGGTATCATCGGCCATGTACATGACTTTTTGGGGCGCTCCTCCGCATTTAATCGGAGTATTGGGAAAGGTAAAAAGGGCATTACCTCCTTGAAAGTTTTTAATGGTTTCCCAAGTGTAGGGCGCATAAATTGGGGAATAATTAGAGGTGACGCCCTCTTTACCGAGGGATTCTTTCAGACCTTTGATTAAATGCCAATCAATTTGAATTCCGGGACAGACAATTAAACAGTCATATTCTATCTCTAGCCCGCTGGCGGTAATCACGGTATTGCCATCGGGGTTGAGTTTCACGGCTTTGTCTTTGATCCAAGTCACGCCTTTGGGCATGACCTCTTTTTGAGGTTTGCGGGTGTCTTCAATTTGGAAGACTCCGCCTCCGGTTAAGGTCCAACCGGGTTGATAATAGTGGATATCTGAGGGTTCGATAATGGCGATATCTAAGGCGGGGTTTTTTGCTAACAGTTGGGAACTGGTGGAAATTCCCGCTGATCCTCCCCCGATCGCCAGGATTTGGTGATGGATGGTTTTGCGAACTTGGGTTTGGGGTTGCGGAATTTGGATTTGGGAAGGGTGTTGTGTGAGGTTGACCATCGTTTTTGTCTTATGGTGAGTATTGTTACTTAAGAAAGGCGGGGAGTCCAGGGACTGACTCTAACTCCCGTGGGCTCCTTGCTGACTGGTTGTCAAAAATTTCTTGTTACATTACTATATAGTAGTAGATAGGTAAAAAGCAAGTCGTTTGAATTTGCCGCCACCATCTGGGGCGATCGCACCCGGGATCCGGAATCCGATTGTGATCGGTCTGTAAAAACCCGCACCCTCAAGGGTGGGGCTATACGGACGAAGCCTGCCTACGCAGGCTATAAAGAGAAAACCGACTTGAGACAACCGGATTGGGTCTAGATGAAGAGGCGATCGCCCCAAGGAAACCCAGAGACAGACTATCCGCAAGTCAACTGTAGAAATTAACCCCAAGGAGGAACCCCGATGCTATTCCGCCAACTGTATGACAACGAAACCAGTACCTATACTTATTTAATTGCTGACGAAACCACGAAAGAAGCGGTCTTAGTCGATCCGGTTATCGAGCAAGTCGATCGCGATTTGCAACTGCTGGAAGAGTTGGGATTAACCTTGCGCTATTGCCTGGAAACCCATATTCATGCGGATCATATTACGGGCACGGGAGAGTTGCGATCGCGCACCAACTGTCAGGGAGTTGTTCCCGAGAATGCCAGTGCTGCCTGTGCCGATCGCTTCATCAAAGATGGGGAAATTTTGCAAGTTGGGGACATCGAAATTAAGGCGATCGCCACCTGGGGACATACGGATAGTCATAATGCCTATCTCGTCAATGGCGATCGTATTTTAACCGGAGACTCCCTGCTGATTCGCGGATGTGGACGCACCGATTTTCAAAGCGGTAATCCCGGATTACTTTATGATTGTATTACCCAAAAAATCTTCACCTTACCCGATGAAACCTTAGTCTATCCCGGTCACGACTACAAAGGCAGAACCGTCTCCACCATTATTGAAGAAAAAAACCATAACCCTCGGTTTGTCGGTAAAGACCGCGATAGCTTCATTGAACAAATGAACAACTTAAATTTGCCGAATCCCAAGAAAATTGCTGAAGCCGTTCCTGCCAATGAAGGTTGTGGGAAACCCGTCGTTGTTTAGGCCCTCACCCTAAATCCCTCTCCCAAAATGGGAGAGGGACTTTGAATTCGGTTACCCTACAATTAATCGGGGAAATCTCCCTACTTAGGCCCTCACCCTAAATCCCTCTCCCAAAAGGGGAGAGGGACTTTGAATCCGGTTCCCCTAAAATTACTCAGGGAAACCCGCCATTGCTTAGACCCTCACCCTAAATCCCTCTCCCAAAAGGGGAGAGGGACTTTGAATCCGGTTACCCTAAAATTAATCGGGGAAATCACCCTACTTTTTAACCGAGACTTTTGATGAACGCAATCAAACAGTATATTCCCATTTTAAATTGGGGACTGCATTACCGGCGCGAGTATTTAGTTGGAGATATAACCGCTGGAATTATCGTCGCCAGCTTGCTGATTCCGCAAGGGATGGCATACGCAATGCTGGCAGGATTACCCCCAGAAGTGGGATTATATGCCAGCATTTTACCGCTGATTGTCTATGCTTGTTTAGGAACGAGTAGCACCCTCTCTGTTGCGCCGGTTGCGGTGGATTCTCTGATGGTTGCTGCGGCAGTGAGCGCCTTTGCTGGGGAAAATACTGCGGAATATTTAGGATTAGCCTTAACCCTAGCTTTTCTAGTGGGAATTATTGAAATTCTCCTGGGAGTTTTCCGCCTCGGATTTTTGGTGAATTTCCTGAGTCAGTCGGTGATTTCGGGATTTATTAGTGCAGCAGCTATTTTAATTGGGTTCAGCCAAGTCAAACATTTATTGGGGGTGAGAATTCCCCAAACTGAGTCATTTGTGCAACTGGTTTCCTATTTAGGCGCAGAAGTGGGAAATACCAACGGGGTGACCCTGATGCTCGGGTTAACGGCCTTGGGTATTTTAATCTTTTTCAACAAAAAAGTCAAGGATTATCTGAAACAATGGCGCGTCTCGGAAGCGGCGATCGTTCCGATTACGAAAAGCGCACCTTTGCTGCTGGTGATTGTTAGTTCTCTCTTGGTTTGGGGATTGAGATTAGATGAAATTGCTGGCGTGAAAGTGGTGGGAACGATTCCCCAAGGATTGCCGCCGATTTCCATGCCAATTTTTGATAGTAATACTCTACAACAGTTATTTCCCGCTGCTTTAGCGATTAGCTTTGTGGGGTTTATGGAAGCATTTGCCGTGGGGAGTTTTTTAGGGAGTAAGAAACGCCAAAAACTGGATGCAAATCAGGAATTAATTGCTTTAGGGGCGGCGAATGCCAGTGCTGCCTTTACCGGAGGATATCCCGTAACGGGGGGATTGAGTCGGTCTGTTGTGAATTTTGCGGCAGGTGCAAATACGGGATTGGCATCGATTATTACGGCCATTGTGATTGCGATTACGGTGATGTTTTTAACGCCGTTATTTTATTTTTTACCCCAAACAATTTTAGCGGCGATTATTTTAGTGGCGGTGGCTAATTTGTTAGATTTTGGGACATTAAAACGACTGTGGGGATATGATAAAGGAGATGCGATCGCCTGGTGTGCCGCCTTTATTGCCGTCCTTGCCACCAGCGTAGAAACCGGAATTCTGATTGGGGCTGCCATTTCCTTGGCCCTGCATCTATGGCGCACGAGCAAACCCCATATTGCCATAGTGGGACGCATTGAAAATACAGAACATTTCCGGAATATAGAGCGATATCCGGTCAAAACCTGTCCTCATGTTTTAGCCATTCGGATTGATGAGAGTCTGTATTTTGCCAATGCTAAATATTTGCAGACTTATGTACAAAATGCTGTTTCAGTCTATCCTGAAATTAAACATTTAGTCTTAATTTGTAGTGCTGTAAATGTGATTGATGGCAGTGGATTAGAAACCTTAAAAAATTTAATTGAAGAGTTAAAGAGCAGTGGCATAGACTTTTATATGGCCGAGGTGAAAGGGCCGGTTTTAGATAAACTGGAGAAAATTGGATTTACCGAATTTATTGGTGGCAATCGCATCTTTTTGACCACCGACATCGCCATGAAAACCTTAGAATGTCAGTAAATACTAAACCACAGATTACACCGATTGACACAGAAATTTCTCAGTGAACATCGGTGTAATCTATGGTGACCCCTTTACACAACCAACTCATGACCTAAATGCTGTGCTCGCCGTTTAATTTTATCCGACAAACCCCCTTGTTTGGAAATAACTTCTCCCACAAAAATTACTCCAATAGGTTTGGCCCCCAATACTTTTGCCAAAGACTTCAAACTTTTAATTGCACCGCATAACCAACGCGCCATAAACCCTGGCATCGCACTGGAGGAAATCAGTACCGCTTTCTTATTCACTTCAGACTTTCGCATTTGTGGTGCAGGCGTATTCCAGGGCCAATATCCATAACAAACACAGCGTTCTAAAAACCGTTGAGTCAGGGCATTAATATTCCCAAAATTAACCGGCGCACCAATCACTAAAGAATCTGCTGCCTCAATTTCCTGCAAAATTCCATCCATCTCATCCTGGAGTACACAGTCCCCTCGTTCCGGTCCCGGTTCTTGTAAGCAAACCCGACAATTCGTACAAAACTCAATCTGGCGGTCCTGCAAATAAATCTTGGCAATTTCTGCACCCTGATTCTGCGCTTCTGCCAGCACTTCACTCACCACTGTATCAATCGTCCCGCCCTTGCGATAACTGCCGACAATTCCGATAACTTTCTTCCCACTACTCATCCTCTTTTCCTCCTTTTCTTCTCTCTGTATCAATCCGGAAAATCTGTGGTTACCAACAACAAAACCCCTCAAGAAACAGCAATCCGAAAACCAGCGATCGCCTCCCGAGAATCCGGTTCCTTCCCAAACCGTTGCGCCGCCCGAGAATACCACGGTAAATCATGCCAGGAACCGCCACGCAGTATGCGAAATTCTGGATTTCCTCCCACTTCCCAGGCACTGCCATCTGTCGGCGCACCCTCATAACTATTATGCCACAAATCCTGACACCATTCCCAGAGATTCCCATGCATATCCACCAATCCAAACCCATTCGCGGGAAAACTGCCCACTGGGGTGGTTTGGTGATGAGGAATTCCTGTCAAAATTTCATCATAATTCCCTAACTCTGCGGTAATTTTTTCACCAAAATAAAACGGTGTAGAGCTTTTGGCGCGACAGGCATATTCCCATTCTGCTTCTGATGGCAGACGATACCTCCGACCCGTTTTTTGCGCCAGTCGCTGACAAAATTCTACCGCATCATGCCAGGAGACATTTTCCACGGGTAAATTGTCTTGCTGCCAAGTGGCAGGATTGTTTCCCATCACCGCTTGCCACTGTGCCTGAGTAATGGGAGATTGACTTAAAAAAAAGTCCGGCAACGTCACCGAATGTTGAGGACCTTCACTGTCATATCGTTCTAATTCTGTGGCGGGGGAACCCATCAAAAAACTCCCCCCAGGAATTTGGATTAAATCAATACCTAGACCCTTGCCTAGGGTTTCCCTAAAATAGGGGACTTCTTTGCAAATTTCCTGAATGATTTCTCCGGTTTCATTCACCTGAACGGTGGTAAATTTCCAGGAAGAAAGTTGGGGGATTTGGGGTGCTTGTGCTTTAGCCATTTTTCCCCCAAAATTGGGACCTGCTAAAGCAACTAAAAAGCCGAGACTGGATAACCCGCCTAATTTCAAGAAGTGACGGCGAGTCAAGGGATGAGCGGGTTTTTTGGACGGATTGACTGTTTGGGATGGATGCATAGTGATTTAAGAAGGTGTTGTGGGATGGGGTAAGGTTCTGGATAGTCCTTATTTCAAGGGATTTATTCCTCAACCCGATAAAATTCAGCACTTTGGGTAAAACTAGCGCAGGGGTACAGTAGTTTTACCCTAGACGATGGGGGATTTGGTGTTGGGGTTGGGGGGTAGAATATGTGGAGTTGATGGAAGCAGTCGCCATGATAGAAGATTTTGCCCTAACCTGTCCGATTCCGATTTCTCAATATCCTCATGTGTTGTTAGCGCATGGGGGTGGGGGAACGTTGATGCGCCAGTTAATTGAACGGATGTTTTTGCCGGTGTTTGGGACACCGGATGGGGTTCCCCATGATTCGGTGGCGTTGACGTTGCCGGGAACTCGGATTGCGATGACGACGGATTCTTATGTGATTCGTCCCCTATTTTTTCCCGGTGGAGATATTGGTTCCTTGGCGGTTCATGGGACGGTGAATGATTTGGCGATGAGTGGTGCTCGTCCTTTGTATCTGACGGCAGGGTTTATTTTGGAGGAGGGGTTGCCAATGGAGACGCTGTGGCGGGTAGTGCAGTCGATGCAGGCAGCGGCACAGAGTGCGGGGGTACAAATTGTGACGGGGGATACGAAGGTGGTCGATCGCGGGAAGGGAGATGGGATTTTTATCAATACTGCAGGGGTGGGGATGATTGAACATTCCCTGGCGATCGCACCGCAGTCGGTTCGAGAAGGGGATGTGTTGTTGATTAATGGGGATTTGGGACGGCATGGGATTGCAATTATGGCAGTCCGTGAGGGGTTGGAGTTTGAAACGACGATTGAGAGTGATTCAGCGGCGATCGCCTCTCTTGTCTTACAGTTACTGGAAGAAGGCATCGAAATCCATTGTTTACGGGATTTGACTCGTGGGGGGTTATCGAGTGCGTTAAATGAAATTGCAGCATCGGCAGGGGTCGGGATTGCCATTGATGAACGGTCGATTCCGGTTCGGGAACAGGTCCGGGGTGCTTGTGAGATTTTAGGGTTTGACCCGCTGTATGTGGCGAATGAGGGGCGATTTGTGGCGTTTGTTCCGGCAGACTGTGCGAGTCGCGCTTTGGCGGTGATGCAGTCGCATCCGTTGGGGGTAGATGCGGTGGCGATCGGGACGGTGACGGCGACGGGTCAGGGTTTGGTGACGTTGCGGAGTCAAATTGGTGCGAGTCGGATTCTGGATATGCTGAGTGGGGAACAGTTGCCTCGGATTTGTTGACGGGGGAGGCGGGGATAACGACTGAAGTCGTTACTACGAACTTATGATAACGACTGAAGTCGTTACTACGAACATCTCCCCATCTCCCCATCTCCCCATCCTCCCATCTCCCCATCCTCCCCATCTCCCCATCTCCCCCATCCTCCCCATCTCCCATCTCCCCATCCTCCCCATCTCCCTCTCAATTCTTAAATTTATTTTAAGAGTGAATTTCGGTAACTTTAGCAACGGTTTTGTTTTGAAAATACCCCGTCTGGGTTGGGGTGATTTGTGACTTGACTGCCGATGATGGGCGATCGCTTCTTCTTAACTTTGGCAACTTTTTTATTGTTAAACTAATCAGATCTCTCCCCTCGGGAATAGACCCCAGACACCTCGATTTCCAAGGTTACAACAATTATCAAAATTCCCAGATTTTTTAAAATTAACATTCTGTTAAGAAGTTGCTAAGGATTGCCGCTTTAAGGATGGAATTAGCGGTAAACAGCAAGACTCTGGCGGGATAAGTGGGTTAATCTTGACAAGATTTTTCAGGGAATCGGAACAATTCTTAAGAGGTTTAAAATTATTGCTAATTTCTCTATTTTCTATGATAGGATAAACAACTCATATTCAAGCGGTTTTCACAGCAGTCTTAAAAAAACATTACAAAAATTTATAGAAGAAATGGAAATGTTTTATAGTTAAGCGGTA
Organism: uncultured cyanobacterium; assembly: GCA_963821735.1. Lineage (GTDB taxonomy): Bacteria > Cyanobacteriota > Cyanobacteriia > Cyanobacteriales > Laspinemataceae > Laspinema. The sequence continues at coordinate 16,123 of CAWGFK010000044.1, read as the reverse complement.
CAGTAGAGAAAGAACAGGGGGAGGGTAGAGAAAAGGTTCAAGGGGTGAGGTCTAGTCCCTGACTAAGGGGAAAGTTAAGGGAGGAAGGAACGATTCAGTGCCAGGAGATAACGGTTTAGAGTAAGGATATAAGCTATGCAATCAACTGCGGCAAAGAGCAACGATCAAGAAAAATCCGCCCCGAAGGAAAAAAAAGCGGCAACAGAACATCCCAGTGGGGATAAGCGCTTTAAGGTACTGGATATCACGATGAAGCGGAATCAGTATCGGCAAGATGCGCTAATCGAGGTACTCCATAAAGCTCAGGAAGCGTTTGGGTATCTGGAAGAAGATGTATTAGTATATGTAGCGCGAAATCTGAAGCTGCCGTTAAGTCGGGTTTATGGGGTAGCGACATTTTACCACTTATTCTCCCTGAAACCGAGTGGTGCACATACCTGCGTGGTCTGCTTGGGTACTGCCTGTTATGTGAAAGGAGGGGGTGAGGTACTCGCTTCCCTGGAGAAACAGACGGGGATTCAGCAAGGGGAAACCACGGCAGATGGTGAGGTTTCCTTAATTACGGCCCGGTGTGTTGGGGCCTGTGGGATTGCGCCGGTGGTGGTGTATGACGGAACGGTAGCTGGGAAGCAGACATCGGAACAAGCACTCGACCATATTAAAGGATGGATCAAGTAGGGTGAGAGAGTTAGAGGCAAGGAGAAGGTTTCACCCATTGACCCAAACAACCCCCCTCCTTGAACGGAAGAAAGCGAGAGGTTAGAACACTATGGATTTAGCGGAACTTCGGGAGATTGGCGAGAAGGAACGGACGGCCCAGAAACCTGTTCGGGTACATTGTTGTACCTCAACCGGATGTCAGGCGGCGAACTCCCTCGGCGTCAAAAAGAATTTAGAACAGACTTGTAAAGAGAAGAAGATGGGCGATCGCGTCCAAGTGGTGGGCGTGGGTTGTATGGGATTTTGCGGGCGAGCCGTTGGTCCAAATTGAGGCCCAGAACAAGTTATATGAAGAAGTGACCCCGGATGATGCCGCCAGCATTATTGAGGCGATCGATGGCGGGACGGCAAGTGCAGCAGAAGGGGACCCGGAACATCCATTTTTTGCGCGGCAGATGCGGATTGTCCGGGAAACCAGTGGGAAAATTGACCCAGAACGGATTGAGGAATATATCGCCGTTGGGGGATATGAACCGCTGTATAAAGCGATTCATGACCTGACGCCCTCGGAAACCATTGATGAAGTGAGTAAGAGTGGATTGCGTGGACGCGGTGGCGGTGGATATCCCACGGGATTGAAATGGGCGACAGTCGCGAAAATGCCCGGAAAGCAGAAGTATGTCATCTGCAATGCCGATGAAGGCGACCCCGGGGCATTCATGGATCGGTCGGTGTTGGAAAGTGACCCTCACCGCGTGTTAGAGGGGATGGCGATCGCCGCCTATGCGATCGGGGCGACGGAGGGATATATTTATGTGCGGGCAGAATATCCCCTGGCGATCGAACGGTTGCAAAAGGCCATTAAACAAGCGAAAAAATACGGAATTCTCGGCAGTCAAATTTTTGATTCCCCCTTTGACTTTAAAATCGAGATCAGAATTGGGGCCGGGGCCTTTGTTTGTGGGGAAGAAACCGCCTTAATTCAATCCATTGAAGGGGGACGAGGCAATCCCCGCCCGCGTCCGCCCTATCCCGCCCAAGAAGGACTCTGGAAGTCCCCGACGTTAATTAATAACGTGGAAACCTTTGCCAACATTCCGGCGATCGTCCGAGAAGGGGGCGAATGGTATGCCGGAATTGGGACCGAAAAGAGTAAAGGCACCAAAGTTTTTGCCCTCACCGGACAGATTCGCAACAATGGACTGATTGAAGTCCCGATGGGGATTACCCTGCGTGAGATTGTCGAAGAAATGGGCGGCGGTGTCCCCAATGGCAAAGTTAAAGCAGTGCAAACCGGGGGACCTTCGGGCGGTTGTATTCCCGAATCGATGTTAGATACCTCAGTGGATTATGATTCCCTCGTGAAAATCGGGTCCATGATGGGTTCTGGCGGCATGGTGGTGATGGATGAAAAAACCAGCATGGTTGAAGTTGCCCGATTTTATATGGAGTTCTGCCGGGGTGAATCCTGCGGGAAATGTATTCCCTGTCGCGCCGGGACGGTCCAGATGTATCAAATGCTGACCAAAATCCTGAATAAAGAGGCAACGCTTCAGGATATTGAAAAACTCGAACAACTGTGTGACATGGTAAAAAATACCAGTTTGTGCGGGTTAGGCATGACGGCCCCGAACCCGGTGATGAGTACCTTGCGCTACTTCAAAGAGGAGTATTTAGCCCTGTTAAAAGACAGTCCGAATGGGAAAGTTCCCGCAGGGACAGGCGCATCGGTGATCTCCTAGAAGAGGAAGGGGCAATTTTAAAGTTGCCCCAGTCGCAGCTTATCGATCTAACACAGAGAGAAAAGATATGTCAGTCGTTACCTTAAAAATTAATGGAGTTGACCTCGCGATCGAAGAGGGGACAACCATTCTGGAGGCGTCAAAAGAAGCAGGGATTAGGATTCCCACCCTCTGTCATCTGAACGGCGTCAGCGATGTGGGCGCTTGTCGGTTATGCCTAGTAGAAATTGCCGGGGTGAATAAAATGCTGCCGTCTTGTGTAACACAAGTGGCAGAAGGCATGGATATCACCACCGACAGCGATCGCCTGCAAGAATACCGGCGAATGATCATCGAGATGCTATTTTCTGAAGGCAATCACGTCTGTGCAGTTTGTGTGGCGAATGAGAACTGTGAACTGCAAGATTTAGCGATTGAAGTCGGCATGGATCACAGTCGATTTCCCTATCGGTTTCCGGAACGCGAAATTGATATTTCCCATAAACAATTCGGCATCGATCACAACCGTTGCATCCTCTGTACAAGATGTGTACGAGTCTGCGACGAAATCGAAGGGGCTGATGTTTGGGACGTCGCTTATCGCGGAGTGGCCGCCAAAGTGGTTACTGGATTAAATCAACCTTGGGGAAGCGTTGATGCCTGTACCAGTTGTGGCAAATGTGTCGAAGCTTGTCCAACGGGTTCAATTTTCCGCAAGGGTTCTACCGTTGCCGAAATGACTCGCGATCGCAGCAAATTAGAATTTATCGTGAATGCCAGGGAGAACAAACAATGGACAAGATAAAACTCGCGACAGTTTGGTTAGGCGGATGTTCCGGTTGCCATATGTCCTTTCTCGACCTAGACGAATGGTTAATTGAACTCGCCGAAAAAGTCGATGTCGTCTTCAGTCCCGTGGCCTCTGATATCAAAGAATATCCCGAAAACGTCGATGTTTGCCTCGTAGAAGGGGCCGTCGCCAATGAGGAAAATATGGAACTCCTCATTGAAGCAAGAAAGCGCACCAAATTCCTAATTTCCTTCGGAGATTGTGCCGTCACCGCCAACGTTCCCGGGATGCGGAATATGTTAGGAAAAGCAGAAACAGTTCTCAAACGTTGCTACCTAGAATTAGGCGACGAAACCCGGCAACTTCCCCATTTTCCTGGCATCGTCCCCGAACTCCTCGATCGCGTCCGTCCCGTTCATGAAGTCGTCGATGTCGATTTATTCATGCCCGGTTGTCCCCCCTCCGCCCAACGAATTCTAGCGACGGTTGAACCCCTCCTCCGGGGTGAATTACCCGAAATGAAAGGGCGACCCATGATTAAATTCGGATAACCCAACTCACCGAGGAGAGAGACCCTCTCTCCCCTCTCTCCCCCTCTGTGAAAATCAGTGAAATTAGTGGTTAACTAATATGTCTAAAACAATCGTCATCGATCCAGTCACTCGCATCGAAGGGCACGCCAAAATCTCCGTCTATTTAGACGATGCCGGAGAAGTCGAAGATGCCCGCTTCCACGTCGTAGAATTTCGCGGATTTGAGAAATTTTGCGAAGGTCGTCCCATGTGGGAAATGGCCGGAATTACCGCTAGAATTTGCGGAATTTGTCCCGTTTCCCACCTCCTCGCCTCGGCCAAAACAGGGGATAAAATTCAAGCGGTCAAAATTCCTCCTGCCGGGGAAAAATTGCGCCGGATGATGAATTTGGCCCAAATTACTCAGTCTCATGCCTTGAGTTTCTTCCATCTGAGTAGTCCAGATTTTCTGTTAGGATGGGATAGCGACCCAGCAAAACGGAATGTTTTCGGATTGATTGCTGCCGACCCAGATTTAGCTAGAAGTGGGATTCGCTTACGGCAATTTGGACAAAAGATTATTGAACTGTTAGGGGCGAAAAAGATTCACCCCTCTTGGGCAGTTCCTGGCGGAGTGCGATCGCCCTTGTCCGAAGAAAGTTGCGCCTGGATTCGCGATCGCCTCCCAGAATCCCGGCAAACCATCGAAACCGCCCTAGGTCTATTTAAAACCCTCCTCGACCGCTTTTCCACCGAAGTCGAAACCTTTGGCAAATTCCCCTCCTTATTTATGGGATTAGTCGGGAAAGATGGACTTTGGGAACATTACGATGGACATATCCGGTTTACCGATAGTGATGGCAATATCGTCGCCGACAATCTCAGCGAAGATGACTATGAATCCTACCTCGGTGAAGCAGTTGAATCCTGGTCTTATCTGAAATTCCCCTATTATAAACCCCTGGGATATCCCAACGGCATCTATCGGGTGGGACCGTTGGCGAGGGTGAATATCTGTAGTCGGATGGGGACAGAGGCAGCGGATAGAGAGTTGCTAGAATTTCGCGATCGGGCCGGTGGCGTTGCAACCTCTTCCTTCTACTATCATTATGCCCGATTAATCGAAATTCTCTGTGCCATTGAATATATCGAACAATTGGTCAATGACCCGGATATTGTTTCCCCCCGAACTCGCGCCACTGCCGGGATTAATAACCTAGAAGGCATCGGCGTCAGCGAAGCCCCTCGGGGGACTTTATTCCATCATTATAAGGTGGATGAAAATGGGTTAATTAAGAAGGTGAACCTGATTATTGCGACAGGACAAAACAACCTGGCAATGAACAAAACGGTCACTCAAATTGCCCAACATTTCATTCATGGCAATGAAATTCAAGAAGGAATGTTAAACCGAGTTGAGGCGGGGATTCGCGCCTTTGACCCTTGTCTGAGTTGTTCCACCCATGCAGCGGGTCAAATGCCGTTGCATATTGAATTAATTGATGCCAAGGGGACGGTTGTTAATGAGGTTTATCGGCATTAAAAGTAGTCGGAGGGAGACCTAACCCCCTAACCCCCTCCCCTTGGCAAGGGGAGGGTTAGGGTGGGGTCCTCTTGACGCGCTTAAGCGCGTCAAGGAAGAATGGGTGGGTGGACCGTCATCGTGAGGGGCGATTCCCTACGGGATAGCTCCGCTTACCGCCACCCGTAAGAAAGAGGTTGGACCAGCCTTTATACAGGTGCTTAAACCGTTAAGAGTGAGTGACGTGGCGATCGCCCAAGAAGAACCCCACCCTAACCCTCCCCTTGCCAAGGGGAGGGGACCGGAGGTTCTAAAATTTCAGGTTTTTACAACCCAGATTAGGTCCAAATCGGTGAGGAAACAACCGACGCGGGAGATATCATGACCAAAGAAAATCTCTATTTATGTATGGGTTCTGCTTGTCATCAACTGGGAGTATATGAGGTATTACCCCAACTCCAGGAGTTGATTACCCGCTATGAACTAGAGGACAAAATTGAACTGAAAGGGTCATTTTGTCTGGAAACTTGCAGTGTGGGAATTGTGATGAAATTCAAGGAGAAAGTTTTTACTCAAATCAACCCAGAAAATATCGAGTCAAAGTTCAGTGAAGAAATTTTACCTAGTATTTTAGCAGTGGTTCAATAGCAATGGTAACTAGCGAAAAGACCTTGTGGGAACTCCTGTGGGAGTACGATCCGAATGGATTGATTGTCTTGAATGAAGACATGACGATCGCTGTTGTCAATCCGGCATTTTGCAAAATGTTTAAGGTGACGGCAGATGAAATGGTGGGAAAACCGGCAGTTGCCTTATTGGGTACCGTGGATGAGTTTCAGCGAGTCTGGGAAAATAATGAAGTGATTCGGGGGAAAGAAAAAGAATATCCCAAGTACGATTTGTATGTGCGTCAGGTCCTGTTTTCGATTCGGGATCAGAATGCGATCGCCTGCATCATGGTGGATATTACGGACGAGTGGCAACGGAAGAAAGAGTTACTCGAACTGAAACGAGAAACGGTTGCCAAAGTCAATGAAGTGGTGGATAACCAGATGAAAGTTGCCCAGGAAATTGCCGGGTTGCTGGGAGAAACCACAGCGGAAACCAAAGTCAGTTTATTGAAAATTCTGAAACTGGTTGAGGGGGAGACGCTTTAGCATGGATAGCTTCTTAGATATCTTTGATTTAAGTTTAAATAAAAAAGGGGAAGAACTCTGCGGCGATCGCGTCCGGTTTCGCAAAACTCCAGAAAAAACCACTATTGTCCTTTCCGATGGGTTAGGCAGTGGCGTCAAAGCGAATATTCTCGCCACCCTCACCACGGAAATTTTAATTTCCATGCTGAATGAGGATGTCCCCTTAGAGGAAGTGATTAAAACCGTTATCGGGACTTTACCCATTTGTCAAGTCAGAAAGATTGCTTATGCTACCTTTACGATTTTACAAATCGATAACCATACGGACCTATTTAAAGTCATCAATTTTGACAATCCTCCTCCCTTGTATTTTGACCAAGGCAAATTGGTTAAATTAGAGGGGAAAACCGAGAAGATTTTAGAAAAAAAAATTACTGTTTATGAAGGCAGTCTCAAAGAAGGAGACTTTTTAGGTTGTATGAGTGATGGGGTCCTCTATGCCGGTTTAGGGGTGGCCTTAAATTTCGGGTGGGGATGGGATAATGTTGCCCAATATATCGAAGGACTCTTTCTGACTCAGACGCGAAATGCCAGACGGATTGTCCAAAAAACCATCGCCGAAACCCATTCTCTCTATGGGGGAAAAATTGGCGATGATGCGACCTTTGTCGGCGTTTATGTTCGCCAACGCAATCCTTTAATGATTTTTACAGGTCCTCCTTTAGATAATAGTCATGACCAACAGTATGTGGAACGGTTGCTAACTTTTGAAGGACGCAAAGTGGTTTGTGGAGGGACGACAGGAAACATCGTTGCCAAATATCTGGGGGAAACCATCGAAATGGATATTTCCACGATGCGGCGTGACTTACCTCCCATTGGCAAATTAAGCGCCATTGATTTAGTCACCGAAGGAATTTTAACCCTGTCCAAATGTCTGGAAGTCTTGAAAAATTGCAACTGCGATATTACCCGCTTACCCTCAGACCAAAATGGATCCGTGTTGTTAGCGAAAGAAATCTTACAAGCGGACTCGATTTTATTTATGGTGGGACAAAAGATTAATGAATTTTATCAAAATCCCTTGCTGCCGAAGAATATTTCAATTCGCCGCAGTTTAGTAGAGGAAGTGGTTAAATTTTTGCGGGACAAACAGAAGGAAGTTACGTTAGAATATTGTTAGAGACTTAACCCAAGAAAATGCCATTAATCCAACAGGAGTCTAAGGTAGTTTTGGCAATCGGATATGGGAACGACCTGCGTTGTGATGACGGCGTAGGACAACGGGTGGCGGAGGAAGTGGCATCCTGGGGATTACCCCAGGTGCGATCGCTGTCTCAACACCAACTCACCCCGGAATTGGCCGACCCCCTCTCTCAGGTAGACTTGGCCATCTTTATCGATGCCTATCCTGCCACAGAGGAACAAGGACTACAAGTGGTCAAACTCAACAGCGATGATTCCATCTCTCCCCAGAGTTTAGGGCACAGTAGCGACCCGTCATCCCTACTGATTCTCGCGAAAACCCTCTATGGCAAGGCCCCCGAAGGGTGGTTAGTGGCAATTCCGGCAATGGATTTTGAGTTTGGGGATAGGTTTTCTGCTGTCACTGAACGAGGAATGGCGGAGGCATTAGTGGCGATCGCGGAGTTGATTGAAACTACGGTTAGAGATGGGGGAGATGGGGAGGAAGAGGGAGAATAGAAAAATGGGGGGATTATGCATGAAGTTAGTTTGATGGAAAATACTTTGAATATTGCTTTAGATTGTGCTTCGGCACAAAATGCCAGCAAAATTCATCGCCTGAAAATGCGGGTGGGGGACTTATCTGGGGTAGTTCCGGATGCATTAGAATTTGCCTTTGATGTGGTGACCCGAGGGACGATCGCCGAAGGGGCAAAATTTGAAATTGAACGAGTCCCGGTGATTTGCCACTGTCCTACTTGCGATCGCAACTTTGAACCCGTTGATTTGTTTTATGAATGTCCCCATTGTCATCAACTTACCCATCATATCCAAAGCGGACAAGAAATCGAGTTAACATCCTTGGAGGTTTCATAACTGATGTGTACTAATTGCGGATGCAGCGTCGTTGGAGAAGTCGGAATCCATACTCACAGTCATGAAAATGGGCATACTCATACTCATACTCATGAAAATGGTCATACTCATACTCATGATAAACCCCATCAAACCATTGCGGTTGAACAAGCAGTTTTAGCCAAAAATGACCGCCTTGCCGAACGAAATCGCGGCTATTTTATGGCCAAAAATTTGCTAGTTTTAAATGTACTTTCTTCCCCGGGTTCTGGGAAAACTGCCTTCTTAGAACGGATGGTTCAGGATATCGGCAGTCGGATTCCCACCGGCATCATTGTCGGAGACTTAGAAACCGATAACGATGCCATTCGCCTCAGTAATAGTGGGGCATCAGCGGTTCAAATTACCACGGGAACTGTCTGCCATTTGGAATCGGATATGGTATTAAAAGCGGCCCAACAGCTTAATTTAGATGCGTTAGATTTATTGGTGATTGAGAATGTGGGAAATTTAGTTTGTCCTGCTGCCTATGATTTAGGGGAAGATTTGCGAGTGGTGTTGCTGTCGGTGACGGAAGGGGAAGATAAACCCTTGAAGTATCCGACAATGTTTAAATCCGCGCAAGTGGTGATTATTAGTAAAATTGACATTGCCGAAGCGGTGGAGTTTGACCGGGAAAAGGCGTTATTGAATATTAGAAAAATGGCCCCGCAAGCAGCAATTTTTGAAGTCTCTTCTCGGAAAGGACAAGGAATGGCAGAGTGGTATGGATATTTAGAAAAGCATCTAAAAAAGTCTCCAGCAACCGCAATTTCATGAGTTTCCTCCTTTCGTAGTAACGACTTCAGTCGTTATCTTTCTTAGTTCGTAGTAACGACTTCAGTCGTTATCTTTCTTGAGTACGAACATCCGGAAACGATTGAAATCGTTACTACGAACATCCGGAAACGATTGAAACGTTACTACGAACCGGGGAAGTGTTTATGAATTTATTATTGAATTATCCTATTGTTATGCCTAACTTAAATCGCCTCTCTATCACCGTTCGGGGGGCAGTACAGGGGGTGGGATTTCGACCTTTTATTTATATCCGCAACATCCAATTCGTAGCCTTTTAGGGCGTATTGCTCGTAAGCACTTACAATAATGACCTTGGGCGGATTGGTCAATCCCGAAAGAAATTCCACGCCCGAAAGGTAGGGCATTTCAATATCGAGAAAGATTAAATCAACCGGTTGTTCCTTCAACGCATTACCCAACTGAATGGCATCTTCGCAAACAGCAATTAGTTCCAGAAAATCGAGTTTTTCGACGTAGCCCTGCAAGCCTTTGCGTGCCATCGGTTCGTCGTCCGTAATGATGCATCGTAGTTTTACCATTCTATTTGTAATTTAGCCGTGAATGAATCGTCGGTTTGCACGGTTTCAAAAATATGCTTTTTTGGATAAAGCAAATTAAGCCTTTTCCGAAGATTGTCCAAACCGATACCACTGGCGTTTTTATTTTTTGCCTGAGGTATCTGGGGAATGGCGTTTCCGACTGAAAAACATAAGCCATCATTCTGCAAGCCGGTTTTGATGCGTATCCAATAGTCGCCACCCACGTATTTGTAAGCATTCTCCACCAATGGAAACAACAGCAAAGGCTGAATTTGTTGTTCGTTCAGATTAGGGTCAATATCAACGGTTAACCGGAATGAATCTTTCATTCGAACCTTTTGAAATTCAATATAATTGCGAATGAAATTCAGCTCTTGTTTGATGTGCACCGGCTGGTTAATATCGTACAATTGGTAACGCAGTAATTCCGATAGTTGCTCGATAGACTTGCGAGGTGCTTCATTATTTTCGTTAATTTGAAAATAAATGGCATTAAGTGCATTAAACAAAAAATGTGGATGAAATTGTGCTTTTAGAAACTTCAGTTCGGTTTCCATTTGGGTATTTTGCATTTGCTGTGTCAGCGTTTTCTGATTGACATAAGCCCGAAGCAAATCGCTTCCCCTGAAAATGGAATAATAAATAATTAAAAGTAGGGTAAATGATATTTCTGCAATTACCAAATCATCAATGCCTATCGGGTCTCCTGTAAAAAAATGAATAAAATAAATGCAAGGAATGGTAATTAACAATCCTGCCAACATAATAACTACATATTCTAACGATAAACCTTTTAAAGTTAGTGATTTAGATTTCTGATTTTTTATTTGTATGAATTTTTGCAAGAAGTACTTAGTAATATACGATATAATAATGATTAAAATTAACTCAATTAAATACTTATACCAATCAGCATCTTCGAGTTTAATTTTCTTGGGTATATCATTAATTAATCGAATGATTATGTAAACCGTAATTCCAAAAATAACGGGCGATATCCGAAGCCATTTGTTTTTTGTATTCATAGTTACAAAGATATACGTTTTGTTTCTATCTGTTTGCCACCCTTAACCTTTTTAACATCAAGACCTTTCTTGAAACGGTAAGTAAAAGAAATCCCCAAAATGCTGTGGTCGTCAAATTCATTTGTTTTTGCGAAACTTCCATTTATTACGCCTTCGGCACGGGTGCGGTTGGAGTGAAACCAATCGTTGGAGAAAATATTAAGCGTTGCATTGCCATCGAAAAAATTACGTTGGATGCCTCCGGATATCTGCCAAAGCGGTAGCACGTCCATTTGTCCGTAAGCCATTCTACTGTTGTAAAAACCGCTGATTTCGCCATTCCATCCCCACGGTAATTTGATACGGTTTTGAATACCAACTTGAAATGTCAGATTTTTATTTTTTATTGTAGAACCGTTTTCAATCCAGTCGTAATTATTTTGCACCAACTCGGTATGGAGACTGGTTTGCAGCCAATCGATAAATTTCAAATTTCCGGCATCGCCCTGAATGCCATACGAATGATACGACGACATATTGGTGGGCATAACCCAAACACGTTTTGAATCTTCTTCAATAAAATACGATTTGATAATGGCATCTTGTGTGTTGGTGTAAAATACACTGATTTTATAGGCTTTGCGAATGGTGTACGACAAGTTAATACGGTCGGTAAACTGGGGTTGAAGTTCGGTGTTTCCTTGCTCGTAGGTATATTCGTCGAACACGTAAACAAATGGATTCAAATCTTTGTAATTAGGACGGTCGATACGACGGTCGTAAGTAAAATTCAATGCATTTGAATTTGCAAAATGCCAGCTCAGCATCATATTCGGAAAAAAATTGATATATGATTGGTCTAACGAATCGCCTTCTATATTGGTATTTTCAATACGTAATCCCACTTCTGCCATAAATTTTTGGGTTTCATATTTACTGCTTACATATACGGCATTAATATTTTCTTTGTAATAAAAATCGGTGCTTAAATCAGGATTGATAATCCATTGTCCGTTTTCCTGATTCTGATAGTCGGACATATTGTTGATATTCACAAAATCGCTTTTAATTCCGGCATCGAAACACCATTGTTTGTTAACGGGATAAGCCAAGTCGGCACGACCGGAAACCATTTTGATACTGCCGTCTTTCAGTGCTTGGGAAACCGACTCAGATGATGTTCCGTTTGGTCGTGACAGCACATCGTTGTGATATTGTGCTTCGTTAATCGAATAATATAATCCGTCAACCGATGCCGAGATTTCTTTTCCCAACGAATCGATTTTATGCTGAACATAAAGCGACGAAGTCAAATTTCTCTGGGTTTCATCGTTGTCGGTCAGCGAAGTAACCGTTGAATCGTTGGTTGTTGTTGCCGAATAAAACAAGGAGTTAATTGTACCGTTTTCAATGTGGTTTGTGGTGTTCCCACGAATATTTATCCCGATAGTTGTTTTTTTGGTGGCATAGTAATCAATCGCCAAATTACCATAGTGCGATTTGTATTTTCTCCTGCGGTATGAATCCTGGTCGAAATAAGTCAGCGGGGTATTTGTCGTTTCGGGATAATCACGGTTGATAGTCAAATCAACATAATCGCCGCCCTGATAATAACCGTACATTCCGGTAATGTTCCATTTGTTTTGGCGAAATCCAAACGATATATTGCTGTTGCTACGACCGTATTCCCCTTGTTCGTAATTGGTATTGAGATTTAGATTGTATCCAAACAAATTTGTTCGTTGCGTACATATATCAATAATCCCTGCATTTCCGGCAGCCTCGTATTTTGCCGATGGATGATTGATTAGCTCAATGCGGTTAAGCGACGTTGCCGGAAGCGACATCAAATAATTCACTAAATCGGTGCCGCTCAGATACGAATTTTTGCCATCGACTAAAATTTTAACACCCGATTTGCCATTCATATAAATGGTTCCGTCGCTGTTAATAATCACTCCGGGTAGATTTTTTAGTACTGAATAAGCATTGCCTGAGGCTGTGGTAGGAGACAACGACGGATATACCGTGGTTTTGTCGGCTGTTACCTCAACCATTGACTTTTGTGCCGTAACAACCACCTCGTCAATTTGTGCCATATCGGGCTGTAAAACGATAGTCATATTGTGTCGAGGTTTAATTTTTTGCGTGACATAACCTATAAACGAAATAATCAAAGTATCTGCACTGGATGCAGTTAAGTGAAATGTTCCATTAATGCCGGTAGTTGTACCTTTGGTTGTTCCTTTAACGAATACCGTTGCTCCAATTAACGATTCTCCGTTCTCATCAATGATTTTTCCTTGAATAGTTTTTGTTTCCTGTCCCCATAAATGAGCAAAACAGAAACATTGTATTAACAATACAAATAGAATTAGTTTTTTCATACTTCTGAATTTTTTATTCAAAAGTAGGTCGGCAATTTTTTGTGTAGAAATATATTTGGTGAGATGTGGCGTTTTATGGGTGAGATGTTTTTTCTGTTTTATACTGTGCGTAGAAGAACAACTCTTCCCGAAAAAAATATTCCTAACTTTGGTAAAATGAAGTGCTGTTGTGTTTTTTCGGGATGTGTTGTTTGTGTGTTGGCTGTTGTTTAATGTTTGTACCTAAATTCATATTGCCCATTAGGGCAAAAGCGGGGAGGGAAAATAAATTTCATCTTAATTTTTGCTGTCGTTTTAATGGTCTGTTTCGTGATGTTAACCTTGTTGCTAACGGATGGCGGTATGAAATCGTGGGGGATTGCGGAGCACTTCGCTATCAAGGTACAACGAACTTTGATGCGAGGATACAATTTGAATAACCAACTAAACCCCTATGTTTTATACCGCGTGTTGAACTTAACCTCACTGGCGTTCGGTGGTTTTTAATTCACCGAACGTCAGTATCTTTGAGGTATTGTTTCATTTAAAATTCATATTATGACAAATTTAAAAAAAATTCGAACAGGAATCTGTTCTGCGGAACTTAAGTGAAAGGACCAGGAAAAGTTACTGGTGGCACATAGTTGACTACAGCAAATTTTGCAAAAAAGACCCTGGGCAAACAGGAGTGCAAGAGCTGAGGGCCTATTTCCAGTCGATGCTCACCGACGGTAACCACAAACCGGGAAGTGTAAAAATGGGATATTTTGCCCTTCGTTTCCTGTTTACCAACATTTACCACAAAGAATGGGCAAAGGAATACCTTCCAACGCCAAAAGTTGCCAAAACACTTCCGCTGGTTTTGTCGAAAGACGAAGTAACCGATGTACTTGGGGCCATTGACAACTTCAAGCACCGCACCATCATTATGCTTATTTATTCCACCGGGGCCAGGGTATCGGAAAGTGTGAACATCAAACTGACCGATATCGACAGCCGGCGGATGCAGGTCAACATCCAGGAAGGGAAAGGTCTGAAGCAACGGAAAGTTCCGCTCTCGCCTGCACTGCTCTCTGTATTGCGAAAATATTACCGGCAGTACAAACCAGGGCATTACCTTTTCGAAGGCGCCGGGGGAAAAGGCACACACCTGGGCATTACTGCTGTACGGACTATTTGCACTAATGCACGGCACCGCACGCTACACATTAAAAAGCCCTACACACCGCACACTTTTCGCCACAGTTTTGCCACACACCACCTCGAACAGGGCACCAGCCTGTTGGTCATACAGCGTTTGTTGGGACATTCCGATTTAAGCAATACCCTAAAATACCTGCATGTGCAGCAACTCAACACCGGCCAGGTGGTAAACCCGCTGGATACGCTGGAAGGATTGGAGGGGCTATGCAACATCAAATAAGCCTTGAGAATATCCTGAACGAATATGGCGAAGGCTATATCAGCCGGAACCGGGTTTCAGGACAGGAAAAAGGGTTGGTGCGCCTGTTATCAGCGTGCCGCACAGCAGGCCTTGGCAGCCATTTTGAAAAATGCGACCATTGCAGCCATACCGAAAAATCCTATAATTCCTGTCGCAACCGCCACTGCCCTGCGTGCCAGCAAAAAGACAAACTGGAGTGGATGGACAAACGTATGAAAGAACTCCTGCCGGTGGGATATTACCACCTGGTGTTTACCCTGCCTCACGAATTAAACCTGCTTTGCCTTCAAAATAAAAAGGTGATGTACGGCCTGCTTTTTAAAACTGTATCGCAAACCCTGCTGGAACTTGCCCGCGACCCCAAACACCTGGGGGCAGATATTGGGTTAATTACTGTCTTGCACACGTGGGGACAAAACATGAAAGAACACCCCCACCTACACTGCATTATGCCGGCAGGCGGGCTCAGCTTTGACCGTAACCACTGGGTACATATTCCCAATAAAAACAATTTCTTTATTGCCGGGAAAGTGCTGTCCAAAAAGTTCAGGGGCAAGTTTTTGCATCTGCTAAAGCAGTCGAAGGTAAACGGGGAACTTGTTTTTCACGGAAAACTGGCAGACATAAAAGGGCCGGTGCAGTTTGACCGGTTCCTTACGCCTCTGTACCAAAAGCAATGGGTAGTGAATGTGCAGAAACCCATGGGCAACCCCGAAAAGATACTGGAATACCTCTCGCGTTATGTGTTCCGCATTGCCATTACCGGCCGGCGTATCCTGGAAGTGAAAGACGGGAAGGTACTCTTTTCGTGGAAAGACTACCGCACCAACCGTTTCCGCAAAATGTGGCTCGATACCGATGAGTTTATCCGCCGGTTCCTGTCGCATGTATTGCCAAAGGGGTTCTTTAAGGTGCGGTATTTCGGTATTTTTTCCAGCCGTTACCGGAAACAAAATATTGAAACTGCCCGGAAGCTCCTGGCTGAAGAGGCTGAAACCAAAAAAGAAGAGGCTTTGGAAGATGGCTGCCAGATTTGGGAAAAACAGGATACGGTGTGGAATGAAATCCTGGAACTTATTAAAAAGCACCGCCAGCCCAACTGCCCGGCATGTAAAAAAGGAAGGTTACGCTTTGCCGGATTGGTAAAGGATGTACCATTGGAACCAGGATAATCACAGGGCAACAAAACGTTCTTTGAACTTTTTTAAATCCAGGTTAACAGCTAAAAATTCCCTGTTTTGGCTGAACGGGAAAAATATGCAGGCAAACGAACAAAAATTTTACCTCAATAACCCGGGTTCACGCCAAACAGGCAAACCGGTAAAAACAACAGATGAAAAATACCGGAAAGAAAACAAGAAAAACATTCAATCCCCATAGCCGGAACAATTAATAATCAGCGGCTAAGCCCAACACGAATTAAAACACAATTGGGCTTGGCATTTTGAAAGCAGTTACCCCCGAAAGAAGGCAGAGGTTTGCATACTTACTGCCTTTTTTCGGGGCCCAACTGTGCCTTAATTCCTAATTTGTTGTACGCTGGCCGTTA
>CAWGFK010000043.1:0-272763 GCA_963821735.1 uncultured cyanobacterium | reverse complement strand
GACCTTTCCACTCATCATCATCAATCGAGAAACGCTTGCCGCTCAAGTGGAAAATATGACGGCGATCGCTTTCATCAAACCATAAAATCCCCTTCGCTCGAAATACCGTTGCCGGTAACTGATTATCTAAGAAATACTGAAACTGACGAATCGACAAGGGTTTATCACTCTCGAACGAAATCGACGTAAACCCATCCATCTCCAAATGATTCGAGTGGTGATGATGTTCATGATCATGGTCATGTTCGCAATGACCGTGGTCATGGTCACAGCTAGAATGGTCATGATGGTCATGATGGTCATGGTCATGATGGTCATGATGGTCATGGTCATGATCATGATCATGCTCCCCTTTCGAGGCGACTTGATCATCATTAAAATACTTATCCGACTCAAACAACCCGACACTGAGAATCAAAGGAAGTGGGACCTGGGATTTCGTCGTCCGCAAAATTCTGGCATCAGCTTTAATATCCCGAATCTTGCACTCCAACAGATCCACATCGCCTTCATCGACGAGATCCACCTTGTTGAGCAAGATAATATCGCCATAAGCAAT
This sequence comes from uncultured cyanobacterium, assembly GCA_963821735.1. GTDB lineage: Bacteria > Cyanobacteriota > Cyanobacteriia > Cyanobacteriales > Laspinemataceae > Laspinema. The sequence goes on along the minus strand of CAWGFK010000043.1, from coordinate 272,204 downwards.
CTGACTGTATGCCGCTTGAGAATTAAACAGATCCAAACTGTAATTCTCTGAATCCACCAGGGTGACAATTGAATCTAAGCGAGTTAAGTCTCGCAGTTCTGTGCCTAAGAAAGTCAGGGCCACGGGTAGAGGGTCCGCGAGTCCCGTGGTTTCCACGACCAGATAATCGATCTGATCGGAACGCTCTAAAATCTTATAAACGGCATCGAGTAAATCGTTATTAATGGTGCAACAAATACAACCATTGCTTAATTCCACCATATCCTCGCCGGTGGAGACGATTAGTTCGTTATCGATGCCGACTTCCCCAAACTCGTTGACTAATACGGCAGTTTTCAGTCCCTGCTGATTGGTCAGGATATGGTTGAGTAACGTGGTCTTGCCACTGCCAAGAAAGCCTGTAATGATGGTAACCGGCAGTCCGTATTTCGGGGCATCCATTGCCACGGACTCTGGGTTAGAGGTTGCTGTTGTCTGCATGATTTATCAAATGGGGTCAAAAAATCTAAAGGGCTGGTTAGAAATTAATCTAATGAGTCATCCAGTTTGATTTTAGACGAAGATTGAGCCTTTCATCCCCAGAGATTGCAGATTAACACTTGGCTACAGGGGTTGTTAATTGCTGGACTGAGCTTTAGTGCCGATCGCAAATCCTCGACACCATCCCCAATTGGGCGGGTTTTGGACTAATTTCCAGCCTTTAACCTGGGTAAAACCGGCGGATTTTACCATTTGACCCAAACAGTACAAGGTGGGGACCCAGTAGTTGCTGGAATTTCCCGCATATTCATCATTGGGATAAAACTCCATCACCCGTTGCTGTCCAGGATATCCCTTGCCGATACCGCCTTGGTAGGGACTAAAATCATCGAGAATGGCAGATTCGATGTAAATTTCGCCATCACAGAGGGCTGATAACTTATCGAGGGCCAGTAGGGGATATCGGAGGTGGTAAAGGGTTCCGAAAAAGAAGATCACATCAAAGCGGCCTAATTCTGACTCACTGAGGTCATACACGGATTTTTCTAGGCGTTGACAGATGGTTTCGTCAAACCCGAGTGCTTCTCGGCACAAATCGAAGGTTTCCCAAGCGCGGCGATCGCGTTGATCCAAGCGTCCGAGATAGTCTGAAAAATCATCGATCGCCACCACTTCCCGCGCACCGCGTTTGAGGGCCTCAAATGTCCAGTACCCATCCCAGGCCCCCACATCTAAGACTCGTTTTCCACTCAGGTCCTCTGGGACGCCATACATTTCTGGATTGTGGGGATGATCTCCGGGGGTGACAATTCCCCCGGGTAACTCAATTTTGTGATACCAAAAGGGGAAGGATGCTACTCGTTTTTGGAGGGTAGGGGACGGTGTTTTTGGGAGAGATAGTAGGGTTACCGGGTTTGAAGGTTGGGGCGGATTGGATGGGAACATCACCTCTAGTAACTGAGCGACAATCTGTTTCCAACTGAGGCGATCGCGTACAAATTGAGGACCGGAGATTCGCACCTGTTCTCGCCAATTCGGTTGAGAAATCAGTTGTTCCATTAAGGCAATACAACAATCCCAATTCGGAGCCAAAAAATGGCGCATTTCCCCCTGATATTCAACGGATTGAACTTCACTTTTAATCTGGAGGGCAAAGTCAGGGTGGGTAAACTCATCAGTGGGTCCGCCTTCGGTACAAATGACGGGCAATCCACAGGCGACTGCCTCTAAAACCGGCAAATTAAATCCTTCAGCGGAATAGGGAGATAGATAGCCATCGGCAGCTTGATAGTAGCGAATCAGTTCTGAACTGGATAACGGGTCGCCGATATAGGTCAAGCGGGCGTTAAATTCTGCTAATTCGCGTTCCGTTAAAATCTTTTTGGCCGTCAACGTAATGGATTCCCAAGATTTGTAAATCAAATCAGACCCTTTTAAGACTAAGCGAGATTTGGGATATTTTTCCAAAATTTTTGTAAAGCAAAAAATGATTGGAAAAATTCCTTTTTCCAAAGTCATGCTACTGACATTTAAAAAAATAAATTCATCTTCTTGCCATCCCAATTCTTGTCTTAAAGCTGCACGTTCGTCCTTGGGTAGGGGTTTGTAAAGGCTAGTATCGACCCCGAGGGGGACGGTAACGACACGACTGGGGTCAGCACCACTGCGGAGAAAACCGTCTTTAGACCATTGAGAAGAAGTAATAATGACGGTATTAGAATTTTGATGTAAATCTTCAAGAGACTTACCGGGATTTAATCGTAAGAGTTCTTGAGGAACAATTCCCCATTCTGTGGTGCCAAATAAATAAGTCCGCTCGCTATGGAGGGCAGATTTAAAATTAAAGGGGCTGTACATTCGCAAGGTGGCATCGGCAAATAGGTTGGGGGGTGGGGGTGCGATCGCCCGTAAAGCGGATTCTGATTCGCCATCAAATAAACCTTGAGCGGGTTGAGAATTTTGGTCTGCAAAGGGAATGTCTTTGTGAAACAGCTCTAAGTTCGGATATTTGAGCATTTCCAAGAGTTGAAATTGATTGGCGATCGCATAAGAATGGGTCTGAAATCGCCACCCTTCAACTATCAATTTCCCCGTTGCTGTAGTCGTTTGAGGCGGATGGATTACGGGTGCAGAAAAAGAGGGTTGAGCGGGGGGAGTCAGGACTGTTAAATATTGGTCTACAACCTGCTTCCATGTGTAGCGATCGCCCACCCATTTCGGCCCTGCTTGTCTGGCTTTTTCCCGTAATTCTGGTTGCTCGATAATCTGCTCCATTAAATAAATTAAATGCTCTACATCAGGAGCGACTACAAATCCCATTTCCCCAGATTCCAACTGACGCTGTTCTAATTGACTCTGGATGGGAAATGCAAAATCGGGATGAATAAAATCATCCGTCGGTCCCCCTTGGGTGCAAATCACAGGTAATCCACAAGCTGCTGCCTCTAAAACCGGCAAATTAAATCCTTCCGCTAGATAGGGAGACACATAAGCATCGGCAATTTGATATAACGCCGCTAAATCGGAACAAGATAGATTTTTGCCGATATAGGTTAATCGTTCTTGAACCCTTTTTTGCTCAGTTTCCGTGAGAGTATGATGGCAAATTCGGGCAATTTCTTGGCGGGCTTCAAATAGATAATCTCGACCTTTTAAGATTAATCGGGCTTCGGGAAATTTTTCAACAATGGGGGCGAATGCTTTTAATAATCGAGCCATACCGTGGCGGTTATTAAAGAGCAATCCATTGGTGAAAAAGACAAAATTTTCTCCCAGTCCAAATTGCTGACGTAAGGCGAGACGTTTTTCTGGGGATGCCGGTTGGTAGAAGTGGGGGTCTACACCGAGGGGAATCACCACCACGCGATCAGGGTCGGCACCACTGCGGATAAATCCATCCCGGGACCAATGGGATGCGGTCACAATAATCGTATCGGAATTCTGATGAGCCTCTTGGAATGAAGAGATTCCCATTCCCCGCAAGATGGATTGAGGCACAATTCCCCATTCTGTACAGCCAAACATGACTGTGCGTGGAGCAGTGGAAGGGGCTAAATTAAACGGACAATAGACGCGAAGGATGGCATCTGCTGATTGCTCCGCTGTGGGTTGGGGAATCAAGTGTAACTTGGGTTCTCTGGAGTCTCCCAATAATCCACTGACGGGTTGCCAATTGTCGGTAACGTAAGGCATATCCCGGTGGAAGACCTGGATTTCTGGGCGATCGAGGAGTTCTAAGAGGAGAAACTGATTGATCAGAGAATAAGAGTGGGGAAGAAAACGCCAGCCTTCGACAATAATCCGCATGAGTTTAAAATGCTAGTGCGATCGCGCCACGGTCCATCGGGACAACATAAACGATAGAATCAGTTAAGTCATTCAGTCAACCTCTTTTGGGCCAGTCTGCTGATTTGCACCGTTGCAACAACCGGCGGGGGATAAATCCCCCGCCTAACAGCTTAAGTCGGTTGAAACCGACTGAAAGTATTATGCGATGGTGTTTTTAGTCGGTTTTTAACCGACTTTAGCTATGAGGCGGGGATTTATCCCCCGCCTGTGTTGAGAATAGTGCAAGATCTCAGTTTTGGGAATTAACTTTCTGCAAAACCCCGACTGACTCTGGACTGGAGTGATTCCTGCATCAAGCACTACCGTTTTACTGTTTTCTATCTTTCAATTATGACCTTAACGCTGTACAACACCCTCACCCGTCGTCAAGAACCGTTTGAGCCAACCGAACCCGGTCAGGTGCGGATGTATTGTTGTGGGGTTACGGTCTACGATTATTGCCACTTGGGTCACGCCCGGTCCTATATTATCTGGGATATTCTGCGCCGATATCTGCAATGGCGGGGATATGCTGTGCGTTATGTGCAGAATTTTACCGATATTGATGACAAAATCCTCAACCGCGCAAGGCAGGAAGGGACATCAATGGAAGAAGTCGCCGATCGCTACACTCAAGCCTATTTTGAAGATATGGCAAGGCTGAATGTCCTGGAAGCTGATGCCTATCCCCGCGCTACTCATACTTTAGATGGGATTAAGCGCTTAATCGCTCAGTTAGAACAAAAAGGCTTTGCCTATCCTGCCGGTGGCGATGTCTATTACAAGGTGCGTGAGTTTGCCGACTATGGAAAACTCTCGGGACGGCAGTTGGCGGAAATGCAAGCGGGGGCCAGTGGTCGCGTGGAGGCGGAGGACCCGGAGGAGTTGAAAAAGCAAGACCCGTTTGATTTTGCCTTGTGGAAGGCGGCTAAACCGGGGGAACCGTCGTGGGAATCCCCTTGGGGTGCAGGTCGTCCGGGATGGCATATTGAATGTTCGGCGATGGTCCGCGAGGTGTTGGGAGAGACGATTGATATTCATGTGGGGGGTGCGGATTTAATTTTCCCTCACCATGAGAATGAAATCGCTCAATCGGAAGCGGTGACGGGTCAAGCTTTAGCGAAATATTGGCTCCATAATGGCATGGTGGCGGTGAATGGGGAAAAAATGTCCAAGTCATTGGGCAATTTTACGACGATTCGCCAGTTGCTGGATCAAGGGGGGTAGACCCGATGGCGCTACGGTTGTTTGTCCTGCAAGCGAATTATCGCAAACCGTTGGACTTTACCGATGAGGCGATCGCCAGTGCAGAAAATGGCTGGACGACCCTAAAAGATGGGTTACGGTTTGGTTATGAGTATGGCAGTCAGTTGGGTTGGGATTTGGATTCTGGGGCGATCGCACCAGAATCGGATGCAGTTGTCGCCCGGTTTGAGACGGCGATGAATGATGACTTGAATACCCCATCAGCTTTGGCGGTGTTGTTTGAACTGGCGAAGGAATTACGTCGTCAAGGCAATATTTGGGTTCATGAAGGGAAACTGGATATGGACCCGGAACAGTTACAACAGCAATGGGTTACTTTGCGGGAGTTAGGGAAGGTTCTGGGTTTGGAAGTCAATCCAGTGGCAGAAAATTCGACACCGGAACCCGGAGGATTGAGTGATCAGGAGATTGAATCCCTGATTCAGGACCGACTGGCGGCGCGTCAGGGGAAAAACTTTGCCGAAGCCGATCGCATTCGGAATCAACTGCAAGAACTCGGGATTACGTTAATTGATAAACCTGGAGGTGTCACCCAATGGCATCGCAACTAAAGGATTATTCGGTGCAATCCTAGGGAATCAAGTCTTGTGGCGATTTCCTAGCGGAACGCTGCGCGATCGCCGTTTTCACCGCAATGGAAAAAGGCGATCGCCTCATCTATAACCCCTGTTAATCAAGCCTTTATCTGAAATTACCTATGTCCCCCTCGCGGATTAAAATTTCTCTAACAACCCTGTTGCTGATTTTCACCCTGGGCTTATTGGTGATATTGCTCTGGCAACTGCGGAGTTTGTTGATTACCCTGATGGTTTCTGTCGTCCTGGCTGCTTCCATCTCTCCCGTGGTGAATTGGGCGGAAAAATGGCATATTCCTCGGTGGATTGCCACCATTATTACCTACCTTACTCTGATTGGCGGGTTAACCGGGGTGGTGTTATTAATTGGACCGACCGCCTTGGATCAAATTCAGCGGTTAATTCGTCAGCTTCCCTCTTATTTGGAAACGTTGCGACTGATTGCTGAAGATTTAGCCGCTAGATTGATTGATACTCCTCCGGAGTTTGTGCGCCAGTTTTTTGATACCCAATCTTTAACCACTTGGGGAATTCGCTCAACCCAACAACTGGTACTCCGGTCTTATGGATTAACCCGAGGGTTACTAGGCGGTGTGGTGACCCTGATTTTATCTATCTTTATTTCTGGTTATATGGTGGCGGATAGTCACAGTTTAATTAAGAGTCTGGTTCAGCTATTTCCGAAACCTTGGGATGAGCGTTTGGAGACTCAAGTCATGCCGATTAGTCAGCGGATGGGGGGATATATTCGGGGTCGAGTGTTGGTTTCGGCGCTGTTGGCGGTGGCAACGAGTGTGGGATTGAGTGCTTTAGGGTTAGGGGAGTTTGCCTTGGGTTTGGGGGCGATCGCCGGTGTGACCAATTTAATTCCCTTTTTAGGGCCGATTTTAGGGGCAATTCCGGCGCTGATTGTGGCGGTGTCTCAAGGCGGATGGTTGTTTCTGTCAGTGTTAATTTTATTTGTGGTGATCCAGAATGTGGAGACTTATGTTTTGGATCCGTTATTGGTGGGGTCTTCTGTGGGAGTGCATCCCCTCTATCAGTTACTCTCGGTGATTGGTGGGGTGCAAGTGTTGGGAATCGTCGGTGCTTTAATCGTTCCGCCTTGGGTTGCCGGAGGTGCAGCATTAGTGGAAAATTTATATTTAAAACCGAAACTGAGGGCAGAAGCCGTGGGGACTCCCGAGGCGATCGCGCCGAATTCGCCGGTGGAGGAGTCGAGTTTGGCACAGCATCCGACTTCCTCAGTCTAAGATAGGGAAACGCGGTTAGGATTCCCTATCAAGGTTGAACGCCGTCCTAACTAGGACGAAGAAGACAGGGGATTGCATTTCTGTTTGGCCTCGGTTCAAGTCCCGGAACCCCACCCTCAGCCCTCCCCTGTGTCTTCGGGAGGGGACCAGACCCAGCCGAGTCGGTTTTGACTAGACCGGGAATGGCTTGGGGGTTGATCCCCAGTGACTGCTTTTTTCCTCTGACTTGTAGCGTTCTTCTTTGTTTTGGTGTAAATTATACCTCAATCCATAAAAGCTTGCCAGGAGAATTTAACCCAAAGAGTTCATCGGGGTTAATACTCAGCGAGTAAGAGCAAATTAACAGGCAGACTAAGATGAGACAATGGCGAATCATCATGAAGCTATCTCCGCATCGAATCGTCAGTATTTATCTATTGATTAGTGCCTTATGGATTGTCGGTTCCGATCGCATGATAGCGTTTGTATTTCGGCAACCTGGGATTGAAAATATAACTCATCTGCAAACTATTAAGGGTTGCGTGTATGTGACGGTGGTGGCGATTATTCTCTACTATGCGATCGTCCGCTATACCTCGGAAATTAATCAGTCTAAAAAGCAGCTAGAACTCAACGAGAGGCGACTCGATGCGATTATTGAAACAAACGCCGATGGAATTTTAGTCTTTGATAGTAACGGGCGGATTACCCTTACCAATGCAGCCGCACAAAAGCATTTAGGACTGCCTCGGCAAGAGATGATCGGATGTCGATATAATGAACCGATTTGGCAAATTCAACCGTTAGATGCGCGGGGTTTACCTGAAAATCAACTCCCGTTTTTGCAGGTGATGCGAAAGGGACGACCCGCTTATGAAATGGAGTATGCGATCGCCCGTCGAGATGGCACCCAGATTTTTGTCTCGATTAATGCCGCCCCCTTGTACGATCGCCTCGGTCGAATGGATGGAGTCGTCGCCGCCATCACCGATATTACCCAACATAAACAAGCCGAAGCAGTGGCCCGGGCCGGGATATTGCTGAAGCGAGAAATCGAGCCAAAAGTGAATTTTTGGCGCAAATGAGCCATGAAATTAGAACTCCCTTAAATTCGATTTTAGGGCTGTCTCAAATGTTACAAAGAGAAATTTTTGGCAGCCTGAATCCCAAACAAAAAGAATATATTAGCCGGATTAAAAGTAGCGGCGACCATTTATTAGAACTGATTAATGATATTTTAGATTTATCCAAGGTAGAAGCAGGCAAAGAAGAATTAAAATTTAGTGAAATTCCCGTTCCAGAACTTTGTAAATATTGCCTCAAAGTGATGCAAGAACGGGCGGTGGACCGGGGATTAAGACTAACCAGTAGAATTGACCCCAAAATCCGGCTTTGCATAGCCGATGAACGGCGTCTCAAACAAATGCTGCTCAATCTGCTCTCTAATGCGATTAAATTCACCCCGAAAGGGGAAGTTTCATTAATTGTAGAACAACAGCCTGGAGGGATTGGATTTACGGTCATAGATACGGGAATTGGGATTTCTGAAGAACATTTACCCCTGGTATTTGACCCGTTTCGGCAACTGGATAATGACCTGAACCATAATATCCAAGGGACGGGATTGGGATTAGCCCTCACGCGAGATTTAGCGCAGTTGCATGGGGGAGATGTACTCGTCAGTTCGACTTTGGGGGTGGGGAGTCGGTTTACGATTATTCTGCCCGATCCGCCTCCGGGATATGTTCCGACGGTCCCCGATGATGAGCTTCCGGCAATTGTCATTCCCGAAGCAGGCGATCGCAAAGGTCGAATTTTAATCGTGGATTATGATGGTTCGAGTACCTTATTGTTGCAAGACTATTTACAAGCAGTCGGACATCATGTCAAATTGATTGGCTACAGCGCCAATTTTCTGGAAGAAGTGGCTTCCTTTGACCCCTATTTAATTTTATTGGATGTCCAGTTTGCTCATTTGGCGATGGGGTTGCAATTAGTCGAAGAGTTACGCAAAAACCCGAATGTGCAACATTTGCCGGTAGTGGTGGTAACCGCAATGGCAATGTCAGGCGATCGGGAACGCTGCCTAGCCGCAGGCGCAACGGATTATTTAAGCAAACCCATTCAGTTAGAAGTGTTAGATGAAATGCTGTTACGCTATATCCCGCCAATCGTTTAAAAGGGGTTTTTATAGGAAGTTTTAGACGCTTATTATGGTTTCCAAGGGTAAGAAAACTAGAATAATCGGATATTTTTACGTTATCCTTCTGCTTTTTTCTGGATCTGTACAATAATTTTCCTTACTTTCTCTGCTTCAGGGGAACGCAGACGCTCTAAAATATCTAAAGATTCATGCATATATTGTAAAGCAGTAGTAAAATCACCTCGAATTGCTAACAGTTGTCCTAGCATTCCTAAAGTCGCCGCTTTCCCTTGCACGTCGCCGATGCATTCGTCCAGTTCCATCGATTGGGTGTAAAAGGCGATCGCCTCGTCGATTTCTCCTTGATTGGCTTTGATACTAGCGAGTTGGTGCAAAGTCGCCGCTTTCCCTTGCAGGTTGCCGATGCGTTCGTTGAGTTCCATCGATTTGTTGTAAAGGGCGATCGCCTCGTCGATTTCTCCTTGGTTGGCTGTGATACTAGCGAGTTGGTGCAAAGTCGCCGCTTTCACTTGTAGGTTGCCGATGAGTTCGTTGAGTTCCATCGATTTGGTGTAAAGGGCGATCGCCTCGTCGATTTCTCCTTGCTTGGCTTTGATATAGCTAGGCAGTGCAGCCATTCAGTGTAAAGGATGATCGCCTTGCCCATTTCTCCTTGGTTGGTTTTGATAGTAGCGAGTTGGTATAAAGTCTCCGCTTTCCCTTCCAGGTTGCCGATGCGTTCTTCCAGTTCTATCGATTGGGTGTAAAGGGCGATCGCCTCATCGATTTCTCCTTGCTTAGCTTTGATAATAGCCAGACAGTGCAAAGTCGCCGCTTTCCCTTCCAGGATGCCGATGCGTTCGTTGATCTCCAGCGATTGGGTGTAAAGAGAGATCGCCTCTTTGATTTCTCCTTGGTCCGCTTTGATACCAGCGAGGTGGTGCAAAGTCGCCGCTTTCCCTTGCAGGTTGCCGATGCGTTCGTTGAGTTCCAGCGATTCGGTGTAAAGGGCGATCGCCTCTTTGATTTCTCCTTGGTTGGTTTTGATACTAGCCAGTTCGTGCAGAGTCGCCGCTTTCCCTTGCAAGTTGCCGATGCGTTCGTTGATTTCCAGCGATTGGGTGTAAAGGGCGATCGCCTCATCGATTTCTCCTTGCTTAGCTTTGATACCAGCGAGGTGGTGCAAAGTCGCCACTTTTCCTTCCAGGGTGCTGCCGATGCGTTCATTGAGTTCCATGGATTCGGTGGAAAGGGCGATCGCCTTGTCGATTTCTCCTTGCTTGGCTTTGAAGAGTTGCTAAATTATGAACAATAGCGAGCTTTTTCTCGTTTATCCTCTAGGGGACAAAGGTCTAAAGCCTGTTGATAGTGTTCTGTAGCCTTTTCTACCTCCCCGAGTTGTTGCTCAGAAATCCCCATTTGATGAAATATCCGATAATCTTTAATCAACCGCTAAGGTGTCTTGGCACATTTTCACCGCTTCTTTAAATCGGCTTTGATGTATCCATGTGTTGCTCAATATGTGACCAATCTTTGCCGCCATCTCTCCCGCTTTTCCAACCAAAGCTAACCGATGAATTTCTATCAGTCGTTCCTCGGTTGAGGTTTCCGATTCTTCCCACCAGATTCGATATAATAACTCTGCGGCTTGACGGTGCAAGGGTTCATCATCTTCTGGTACTGGCAGGGGCAGCAGGCGCGGCACTCGTAGCAACTCGCCATCTGCGGGAGTGGATTGGATGGATTCTAGCAATCCCAGGGAAATGGCGCGAGTGATGTGGGTCTCCAGGTTGCGGATTTTGCTGCAAATTTCTGTAAATGCAGCCCTCGGGACTGGCACCTGAAACACTAACCCCAAGCGCAGCATTTCCCGCAAGTCTTTTTCCTGCTGATTTAGCAATTCTTCGGCTAAAATATCGGCGCGGAATTCGGATTCGGCTTCCTGCATTTTGGTGATAATTTCAGAAATTGCCACCGATCGCGTTAGCAAAATTTGATTCAACCATTCCAACAAACGCGGGTTGCCATCTGCGGCGTTTTTCGCCCGTTCTTGCAACTCCGCATCTACCTCAGAATCTGGTTGAAAGGATGCAAGACGCTGGCACTTTTTGCGTAAATCTGCCCCGCGCAATGCTGCCAACGGTTCCCGATACAGGCGGCGATTCAGGGTGGGGTCGGGAGGGTAAAATCGTAGCGACAGGTAATGATGACGCGATGAGGACCCCGGGATTGGGCGATCGCCTCCAGCAAACCCCGTACCACCTCCACCACTTCCTGTTTTAACTGCGGCGCTTTCTCATCTGCCCTCAGTTCCAGGTTTGCCTCGAAATCATCTAATACAAACATCAACTGCTGCTTCTGGGAATTCAAACCCATTTGCAAAAATTGGTCAGGCGCTGCATCAGGGGGAGTTTCCCTTGCAAAATTTCCCACCCTCGTCTCATTAGTACATTGCCGAGACAGTTTGTTGATTAACTTCGCCTCATCCAATCCGCGATAGATAAAGATGGGTTCATACTCCGGCATCCGTTCCAGCAACCGCGCCGCTACCGTACTTTTCCCCACACCCCCGATGCCATAAATCAGGACACCGACAAACTTACCCCCTTTCAGCGCCCGTAAATAGCGCTGGAGGTAGCGCCGACGTCCCACAAATTCCTCCCGAGTCGCCACTCGCACCTCCTGGGTGAGGGGGTCGAGGAACTGTTCCTGGGGCAGTTGTGGCGGTTGCCAATGATAATCCCCCAAGGGTTCCACCAAGGCCCCGGGACAGTCACCGCGCACATACAACCGCAGCAGATGCCAATCTTTGACTTTTTCTTTCTAGCAAGTAGCGGTAGGTACTGCCTAACCCTTCACCGAGGGAATATCCCGCAGCTAACTCCTGATATAAATGTGCGGCAGCAGCAGTGGCAGTAGTTTCTAGTACATCCAGCCCCCAACCCAATACCGCCCGCGCCCCCTCGCTGAATCAGGGTTTCCGCCATTGACAGTACCGCGCCCTGATTCCCTGCCTGTCCCGTGCGACATCCGGATAGAAAGATTAACTGGGGCCAGCGATGGCGAAACACCTCAGCAAGTTCCGGCGCAAAAGCATCATGGGGTTCCCCGGTTTCCGTCTCAGTGATGAAATAGGGATGATAGGGGTCCTGTCCCTGAATGTCCCCATGTCCCGTGAGGTGAAAAATATCGAAGGGTTGGGGATATCGCTTCCATAACTTGCCCAACTCTGCCACGCATCCGCTTTCCTCGACGCGCACCTGCACTGCCATCTCCTGCGTCTGCGCCAAAATTCGCGCTTCCTCTGCCTCAAAGTCGAGTACAGGTTCCACAGTTTCCGGTGAGGTTGCCATAAATAACACCTGCAAGGGTCGCGCTTCCAGGGTTGGAGGTGGCGGGGTGTTCTTCTTCAATCCAGCGCACTGGCACCACCACCGGGTTCACCCCCTCCACTAAAAAACTCGTGCCGTCATGGAGCAATTCCCAAGGCAGATGCGCCAATTTTTGAGGGGTGGCAATGGCTAAAATTAATCCATCTTGATGGCACTCTTTAATAGCGCGACTCAACCACCGCCCCTCCCCATCCAACCAGCAAAACAATTTCTGCCCCATTTCCTTCAGTCTGGGGCGTCCGAGGTAATAATTGAGCTTGGCTTCCTTGACTAAATCGGCAATTTGTGCTATATTTAAAAACTGCGATTCATAAGTTTTCTGGGGTTCAACCCAATAGCGTAATTCGACACAATCGCGTTGAACCTCTTTAAGCTGAATACGAAGGGTTTGCATGATTGGGTAACCTTGATGGAGATTGCCGCAAGGGAATAGAAAAGGTGGGATTAATGTCTTCCCCTGGGATTAACGGATGGATTGGAGAATCTGGACAATTTCCTCGACTGTCGCATCTTCCAGAAGGACTCTCTCTCCGTCTGCTCCTTCCAGGAGTACGTCCAAACTCCTGGGACGCTGTTGCTTTGCTTCCTTATACCACTTGCGAATCTGTTCGGCAATGGTGAGGGTTCCACCGACAATAGTAATAATAGAGGCGACAGTCGTCAGCAGTTCAGTTTTTTTCGGACCCTCCTCTACTAACAGGGTACCGGCTATTCCTGGAATTGCCAGTAACTCCTGCGCTGCCGATTCGGAGTTTTCGCCGTCAATCGTTATCGTAATCGCTGCCATTGGTGCAACCCTCAATCACGTCAAGACCATTGTAAGCGATTCACTCCCGAACACACTAACCCTGGAATCCAGCATCACCCTTCCCCCTGGAACTGTTATTCTGCCTCGAATGAGTCCCGTTAGCGGCTACATCTGGGTTTACAGTCCTGGAAATTCTCCCTAGAATTGCCGAGAATTTATACTCATTTGCCTCACACAACTTTATCATAACTTTGCAGAGATTGCCCGAAAGTTAGTCCCATTTTTATAAAACTTGTCTATACTAGAAGTAGATAGAGAAGAAAAGCGGATTCTTTATCGGGGATCAACGCAAACCGAGGGTTACTACGATGCAAACACTACGGGAATCTCCGGAAACGAGCTATGGTATCAGCTTTGCTTTAGAAAAGATTGACTCCATTGTGCTGGATGTATTTAAGCCGTTCTTTAACAATTTACCCCTAGACCCTTATATCAAAGGCAACTACAGATTGCGCCGCTTGTCGCGGTTTAAACTGAGGGAAAATGAGTTGATTCACCTGCCTCATGGGTATTTGTACCAGAGTAAGGATTATAATCCGGTTGTGGGGGGTGTGAAGCGGCAGTTTGCGGAATTGGATGAGGAACTGATTGCGCTGTATGAGTTTAAGAAACTGGTGCAGGAAGTGAGTCATTACTGCAAGTTAAAACCGGGTGTGGAAATCGGGGTGCATCAAATTCGGACTACCTGTTCCCCGAAAAACTATGGGAACCCGGCACCGGAAGGGATTCATCAAGATGGTGCGGATTTTGTGGCAATTTTTTCTTGCGATCGCCAGAATATCCAAGGGGGAGGCACTCATCTATATATGGCACGTCGGGAAAAACCCGTGTTTACGAAGGTGCTCTATCCCGGGGAACTGTTACTCGTCAACGATCGCGATTTCTTCCACTTCACCACCCCGATTAAACCCCTAGAAGCAGGGGTGGGAACTCGGGATGTATTTGTTCTCACTTCTCCCAGTTTACTGGTTGATTTTGAAGAGTAAACGAGCAATTGGGACAAGGCACTGCCTTTTTCTGAGAAAAATTATCCATCAATGTAGGGGCGATTCGCGAATCGCCTCTACATTGATATGCTTTAGACTTTATCGGGATGGGTTCCTGCTGGGTTGAGGATTAAAAATTTTGCACTCTACTAAATAGGGAGAATTAAATTCGGTCATTTCTCCCGCTTGTTTCCCAGGAATTGGAAATAATCGGGCTGACAGCGGTTTATCTAATTTAATCGCTAAACTAGCAACATCGAGTAAAATTGCCTCAATCTGTTCAACGGAGATATTTCCCGGTAGGGGAACTGTATCTAATCCACAGCCACAAACTGAGGAATATAACAATAAATCAGTTAAATTGTAGGTTCCATCACTGGCACGTTTTGCTAGTCCGATATCTTCACAAACCGGCAACATTAAGCCAGAATATCCGCATAATTTTACGGGGATTTTTTTAATCACCCGAGTGATGAGGGCGGAAATGGCTAGGGTTCCGGAATGCCCGAATTTGCCTAAGCCTAATTTTTCATAAGCGTAGGCGATACTATTGGTTTTGTCCAGGGAGGGGGCGAGGGATGCGTCTATTCCCTGATAGGACATCTGAAATTCCTGGGCGAGTTTAGAGGCAATTGCTTCTAGTTTGATGAGATGTTCCGCATAAATTTCTGTTAAATTTGTTTCTGCTTCGACTAGAGTGCGAGAGTTAGAAAAGGCTTCGGTGAGTAAATCTGCCGATTCTAATCCCAGGGAAAAAGCAGAATCACCTTGATGGTAGGATGCGGGGAAAAAGGGAATTCCTGGAGGACAATTGACAGCAGCACAAAAGCGAAAATTGCCGAATCCATTCACGGTTTCCGTGGAAATTCGGTGAATGGTTTGCGCGGAGGCTTGAAGGCTTTCAAAGTTAATTCCATCTTGGATGTTGCCAATGGTACTTGAACAAAATATTTTTTCTGTTCTTTTGAGAATTGCCGGAATGACTGAAATTAGTTCGGGAGTTTTGGCATAACCGATATTAAAAAAATCCAAATTGAATTGGTGGCAAATCTCTTCGAGTCTTTGTAAATTGTCCAGGATTTTAAACAGGGTGTATCCGGTTAGATACTGCTCAAAGGATTGGGTGGAAATGCGGGTGGTTTGGACTTCGTAGCCTTGAGCTTCTAACTCTTGTTGCGCTTGCGCGTTAAATTGCGCGGCGTTTTGAATTGGGGCGCTATCGGTTGGAGATGCTAAGGAAACCCCTGTCGTAATGGTTCTAATTTTCATCAGATTGTTGTGGTTTAGTGTAAATTTCCCGGGGAGGCGATCGCCGGAGTAATTGCAGACATCCCGTCATCATCAGTGCCACTTCCTCCGGTTTCTTTATTGAGGATTTTCACCACATGATTGTAAATCGATTCGGCTTGTTCGGGAGAATTACCAATGCTGGTTAATCCCAGTTTGCCAAACTCCGAAAGACATCCCATTAAATGAAACAAGGTTCCGGTTTCAGTACAGCTATCAAAATGAAGTTGATGATAGGCGATAATATCCATCAAATCATTGGGTAGTAATCCGCGATAGCGGTCTTTTTTTAGATTATCCGTAGCAAAGTAATATTTAGGGCGTCCAGTTTGGCTGTAAAATAATCCCGTGGATAAATTATACCGGCCATTGGTTAACAGTTTGAGTTCCATAAAAGGATGAGTTGTACCGCCTTTGCGAAGGTTAATTTCGATCGCATACAAATCCCAGACTGGATGACTGCTCTCCGGACGCTGAATCGCCAAAAAGTCTACGCTAAACCGTTCTAATGCGCCTTTAGCAGCTAAATTTCGACCCACCCGCATCCCCAATTCCTGCGCTTGCAGTCGGTATCCTTCATCTGCCGGAAACTGGCATCCGAGGAAAATCTGCTGATCGCTACCGCCGAGAATTTGGTCATGGGTCGAGAGAATTTCTACCTCACCATTGGGAAGAATTCTGCCTTGCACACTAGGCGATCGCTTGTCTTCTCCTTCGAGATACGCTTCCACAATTGCACCTAATTCAGGAATACGACTGGAAAAATTAGCCCAAGTTTCTTCCTCCGCTTGAAAATTCATAGTTTCAAAGCGATCGCAAATAGTAGCAACCCGCTGTTCTGGTGCAATTTCATACAAAGATTGCGCCTCTAAAATGGCATTGCCTTTCCCGGAAAAGCCCTCATTCAGTTTGATAGCAACCCGTTTTAAATTTAGTTCTTTGTCTAATAAATCTGCTGTGGCAACTGCCAACTCTTGAACCGTCCAAACCGATAAACTACCCGGAGGATGGGGAATATTACATTCCCCAAAAATTTGGCGAGAACCGCTTTTGGTTCCCCACTCTAATAATTCAGGATTTAATGCCAATAAGGGAATATCTAACTGGACCGATAAATCCCGTTCGCTGGCGGTAGAATTAAAACAAATCATGTAAGATTTATCTCGCCGCAAAACGTGCCGGATGCGCTCGATTAGACGGGGACGTTCTAAAATCTTTTCGGTTAGGGGTTTCGGGGAGGCATCGTAAGTGGAAAACAGCAACAGGCGATCGCGAGCGTGAGAAAAGGGAATTCCGGGTAGCAATTGGAGGTAATATTCGACAATCGTGGGATGTAGGGGTTGGGATGTCACATAAATCAGGCGAGTGCGAGGATTTCTCAACCGAATCAGGGAATAGAGATTCCGTTCCTCATAGTGATGTACCCCGTCAATTTTTAACAGTTCCCGGCGATCGAGTGACAGGGAGGGAACGACTAAAATATCATTATCCCCGCGATCGAACTCATCGATGGTTTGCCAGCGATCGCGCAATTGACTTTGTAGTTGGCGAAACCGCTCAATGCGATCGCCTTCCCATTCCGTTTGAACATCCATCCACTCAACCCCTGCTTACGATTTATTCTGTAATTTTAGCCTGATTGCTCCCGCTACCCATTCCCCTGGGGTGAGATTTGAGCAGGGATTCTGGAATACCCCTTCAGACTTCATCCTCTACCCAGGATAGAATATTAGAGTCCAAAAATTTTCGCGCCGGGAAATGCCTCCCCCTCTACCACAGGTGGCACCAAAAAGACTCCCCCCGCACGCACAGTAATCAACCGTTCCATTCCCGGCAATTGCGCGTTGTCTTCGCCTCCAAAATTCACCCCACCTAACCAAGTCGGTTGTGTCAACATCCGTAAGAGTCGTTCGGGAGTATCCTGAAAACTCACAAAGTTTAAACCGGCGCGAAAACCGGGAGTGCTATTGATCGCCTCCAAAAATTCATACCCTTGCCGGAATACCCGCAGGGAATTACGCGAACCGACATCTTCCGCCTTATTTTGATTGGCGCGATGACTGTGACTCACATTTAAAGGCGACTCCAACGGCACCGAGGTAACTCTCGATACTCTGTATTTTCCGGGTGGGTGACTTCTCGGGTTCCAGTAAAGGGACAACCCGTTTGGACAACCGGATTGCCATCGCGATCAATTGCCTCTAGGGGACATCCCGATACTTTATCGCGTCCGACAATGATTTCTTGTTGCTCGCGAGTGAGTTTGCGCCAGACGGTTAGATCCACTGGCAAGCGCAGAAAGGCGATATAAGTTCCGCCGACTGTCCATTTATCTTCGGGGGAAGTTTGGTCTTCTTTAATGGCGATCGCCTGAATCCGTTCCGAGCTTTTCATGTTAGAAATTCCATCATGAAAACCAATCCAACTTCGCTCATCATCCCGCTGAAAACCCGTATAAAATTGGGTAATTAATAACGGAGATTCTCCCGTTTCTAGGTTAGTCAAATCTTCTAAAACTTTCCAGGTTTCTACCACCGCCCGATTGACTGCAAGTTCCGTTTTGGCAATAAATTGTAAGGCAATTTCTTCCGTGGCGGGATTAAATTGCACATCATCGGCATAAGATAACCCAGACCCCAACAGTAACGGACCGCCACCCGTAGGACGAGCGGACCGAAACTGATTTTTTGCACCTAAATCCAGAGGGAGTGTTCGACCCCCATCCGCTAGTTTAAAAACATTCGGTCCATATCCCACCAAAACGGTTAAATCCCCACTGGGAACCGTAGCACCAGGGATGTCCTTAACCTGGCCTTGTTTGAGGTTTTGATACATTGAGTACAGGGTTTGAAATGCCGTGCCAATTTCCGGCGCAGTTAATCCCCTGGCAGCGCGCAGAAACATAATTCCAAAACATTGATCCGGTCGAGTTCCCGGTGCGTGATAGATGCCTTCTTGAAGTTGTGCTTTCATGGTTAATGGGGCTGAAATAAGTGTAAATTAGCGGGGTTTGTTTTACAGGATATATGAAAAGTGGTATTTGTAAAGTAGGGTAAAAATTTAACTTCATCAAACGAGCGGCCAATTCTGGAATCGAAGGTTCTTGATTCTGCATTGCCACCTATTTTTTTAGATTTTAAACCCTAGTCCTCATGTTTATGCTAGAATATTAAGACCCCCTCATGATAACTTAGGTGATGACTCAGGAAGCTAACGTAAATACCAGACGACGCATTAGCCTAACTCCGGAACAAGTCGCTCAGATTGATGGATTGCGGCAGGTGATTGGTGCTGCGGACTTGAAAGAGACAATTCTCCGTTCTGTTTCCGTACTGACTCTACTCAAACAAAAAATTTCATCCCAGAGTAAACTGTTGTTGGAAACTCCAGAAGGAACGGTACAGTTTTGGATTCCTGAGTTAGAATCTCAACCCCCTGAAACTTGGCTTTATTTAGTCAAGCGCTCACACCCTTGGAGACAACAGCTTTACCTCAAAGGTCGGAAATTGCTGGCTTCAACGGTTTGGCAAGATATGATTGCCAATGGCTTCTCAGAAGAGGAAGCAGCGGAAAATTGGGAGTTGCCTGTGGCGGCGATTCAGGAAGTCATTCGGTACTGTGAAACCTATCGGGATCTGATCACTTTGGAAGCAGCCGAAGAAGGCTACCGTTTAGCAAACCAAGGAGTGGCAATTGAGCTTAAAAATACTCTTGGATGAAGATTCTCAAGCTAAGTATTTAGTGAATTTACTTGAGGCAGAGGGTTATGATGTAATGACGGTCAAAGTGGCAGGTTTGAGCGGAAAGTCAGATATAGCCGTGCTAAACTATGCCAGACAGGAAGAACGGGTACTGCTGACCCGGAACTGCGAGGACTTCTTAATCCTTCATCAGAGTAACCCAGTCCATCCTGGTATCTTAGCTGTTTATCAAGACCCCGATCCAGCTAAGAATATGAGTTATCAGGCGATCGCAAAGGCGATCGCCAATTTAGAATCAGCAAATTATGGCCTAAAAAATAGCTTTATCATTCTAAATCAATGGAATTACTAAACATTAGGGAGTTTTCTTCAAAGATCGCTTACTGAATCACTCCCATTTGCCGAGGACCAACGCGACCGATTTTCTGTGCGGTATCATACTGCTGTTTTAACTGATAAATGCGATCGCAAATTCCCGCATCTCGACAGCGAATCGGTTCTGAACTCGTCCGGAGAATGACATACTCATCTTCTGCCACTGGAGTGGGTTCTCCCACTACAATGATTGGGCCAATTTCAATCTGTTGTAACAATTGAAACCCCCCGGTGAGGGGTTGAGTATCCGCCCCAACTGCTACCACAATCTCATCTAAAAAGGCGGAATCCGCGTCACTCGGACCAAATTCCAACCGTTGATACATCTCTTTTTCCCCTCGACTAAAGCGAATCCACTCCTCGGGAACGGGTTGGTCTTGATACCAGAAAGCCCGCTGATTAAAGGATAAAATATACATTCCCAGGGGATTGTCAAAGGCCACCGTCTGACCATTCATTGCTGCCCCCTGCGCGCCCATTGCGGCAGCGGGGTCCGCATGACGACAGGCCAACCCTTCTACATTGTATTGCCGAAAAATTTGTTCTCGAATGGCAGATTTTAGCCCAGTCTCGGTCCGCACAACGTAGGGCGCGGCTCCAAACATCACGATGTATAGTAAATCATCCAAGCCATTAATCGGATGGGTCATAAACAGGGCATTGTCTTGATTTAACGCCCCGATAGGTTGCTCAGGAACCCCCGCAGCGACTAACTCCTGCTTGTTGCCATGACCGGCAACCAATCGAGAAAAGGCAATTTCGCGCTGACTTGGACTGAGTAGAGAGGGATTGCTGACCCCGTAAAGTGCTTCCCAAGCGGGGAGAAATCCCAGGACATTCTCCACCATTGCCCGAACTGCTACGGGGTCGAATTTAGCAATACAAGCCCAGTATTCCCGCAGTTCGGTGGTGACTTCCACTCGTTTCGGGCGCATTTTTCCCGTCGCATCGGGTTTTTCAATGATCCGATATTCACAGTATTCATTGTGCAGAATATGCCGCCCTTGCACTCCCCAATCGCTCAATTGTTTAGCGGTGGGTTCATCCAGACAGAATGCGGGTTCGGCAGGGTCGCCAAACCATTTAATGGGGGCGCGGACGGGATTTTTCAGAGAACTGGGGTCGAGGGTGAAAAAGCGATTTTTCCAGTTACCTAGGCGATTGTAAGCCTCTTGGATGGTTTGATTCCACTGTTCGAGGAGATCGCTACTGATGATGGAGTCGGCCCGACCGGGAACGTCATACAACATGATGGATTATACTCCTAATATTAGGGGAGAGAACGGAAAGAAAGACGACAGACCCGATCGCAGATCGGACCCTGATTCCATCCTGCAACAGGACTGCACTAATCCCGATAGATTTCAGATTTTTTAAAGAAAGTGACTTAACCTCGGACTGCTTTGACCAAGGACTGACAGGCTTTGAAGAATATGCTAACATCCATGCCTAACCCAATATACTGCACGCCGACATCAATCCATTGTTTCGCACTTTCTGGGGTGGTGGTAAAGGTGCCGACTGCCTTACCTGCATCGCGAATGGTTGTGACGGCACGTTTCATCAAGTCCACAACCCGGGGGTCCTCAACTTGACCGGGGATTCCCAGGGATTGCGAGAGGTCATAAGGACCGAGAAAAATCACGTCAATATGGGGAACAGTGACAATTTCGGCTAAGTTTTGGATGCCGGTTTGACCTTCGACATGAACGATCGCGAGGGATTCGGCATTCAGGCGATCGGTGATATTCGTCCCCGCAGAGGTGTAGGCACCGGCGCGGGTTCCGAAAGAAAGACCTCGGGACCCGACTGGGTGATATTTAGCACTCTGAATCACCGTCGCCGCATCAGCTTGGGTTTCGATTTGAGGGACCTGGACCCCGGCACTGCCAATATCAAGGGCACGCTGAATTTGAGAGGCATCGTTTTTAGAAACTCGGACGATGGGGGCCAGTCCCACGGAATCCGCAGCGCGACAGAGGTCTTCCGCAGCGAGGATATGTAAAGGGCCATGTTCTAGGTCAATGACGGCAAAGTCAAATCCGGCATGACCACAAATTTCGATCAAGGCGGGATAGGGACAGTTGATAAAAGGACCGAGAACGGTTTCTCCTCGTTGGAGTTTGCGTTTGAGTTGATTTTCGCGCATAGCGGCAGGGTTGGCGGTGGGATTGTCTCAATTTTAACGGAAGGAGGATGTAGGGACTTCAGAGGGTACAAAAAGAAATCGCACCCGCTTTATCAGGGGTGCGATCGCCTTATTTCTTATTTATCAATGACTGGATTCTGCTGCTTCCAGTTCAAACTGACCTTACATCAGCTGTAAGCTCTCTTGGGTAATCTCAATTTGAGAGAATACAGTTAAGGAGTATTCCGCACTAAAGGTAATCGTGGAAACAATTTGTCCGGATTCAAGGGTGGACGAAGAAACTCCTAAATCGTCCGTAGTATTGGTGGCATCAAACAAATCAGACAGATTGCTAATCCCGAAGGTTGCACCGGCAAACTTGATGACATCACCTTCTTCGGCATTGAAGTCCAAAATCACGTCTTGCTTTTTGCCTTTCTTGCTGGCAGTTGTGCTGCTGTCGCTGTCACCCTCTTCGGTATCGTCGAGGAGAACATCACCATCTAAGATGAAGACATCTGCACCTTTACCACCGACGAGGGTATCTTTACCAGACCCGCCATACAGGGTATCGTCACCATCGCCGCCAATCAGCAAGTCTTTTCCGTTACCACCCATGAGGATGTCATTTCCGCTGCCGCCAATCAGGGTGTCTTTGCCATTGCCGCCTTCTAGGTAGTTATCTCCGGCAACACCACAGAGGAAGTCGTTGCCATTGTCACCCATCAGGGTATCGTTACCGCGACCCCCAATAATGGTGTCTTTGCCATTACCGCCTTCTAGGTAGTTATTGCCACCCATGAGCATATCGTCGGCATCATCACCTTCGAGGTTATCGTCACCCTCGCTGCCTTCGAGTGCATCATCACCTTCAGCAACGGCATCATCACCTTCGGTAACGGCATCATCACCTTCAGTAACGGCATCATCACCTTCAGCAACGGCATCATCACCTTCAGCAACGGCATCATCGCCTTCAGCAACGGCATCATCACCTTCAGCAACGGCATCATCACCTTCGGTAACGGTATCATCACCTTCGGTAACGGTATCATCACCTTCGGTAACGGTATCATCACCTTCAGCAACGGTATCATCACCTTCGGTAACGGTATCATCACCTTCAGTAACGTGTCATCGCCTTCGGCACAGTATCATCACCTTCGGTAACGGTATCATCGCCTTCGGTAACGGTATCATCGCCTTCGGTAACGGTATCATCGCCTTCAGTAACGGTTCATCACCTTCATCAGGGATAGGTCCGATGTCTTCCCCGTTCATTAAGGCTTCAAACACTTCCATGTCAGCAATCAGGAGGTCATTTCCGTTGCCACCAAAGATGGAGTCGTTGCCGATGCCGCCAATTAAGGTGTCGTGTTGGTTGTTCCCTTCGATGAAGTTATCCCCAGCGATACCGAAGATCATGTCTTTGCGGTTACCACCGATGAGGGAATCGCTGCCTTCACCGCCGATGAGAACATCAATCCGTTTTTCTGCTGTGAGACTTACCCCTTCATCGCTGTCGGCCACTAAAACGTTCTTGCCATTGACGTTGATATCATCCAGACTGGGGATTTCGATATCTAGATCATCACAACTTGGCAGGGACTCTAGGGCGGTATCCGGTGCTTGAGTGATCACGCCTTCAAATTGACCGACTTCGAGGTAGTGTTCAAAGGCACTGGCGAATTCTTTGCCTTCACCGATGAGGGCTTTGGTTTCGTCATCGAGGAGGGAGAGATAGAATTCGACGTTGAATTCAGAAGTGGCAATTAAACCAGCAGAGAGTCCGACTTCAATGAAGTGAGCGAAAGCGCTGCTGTATTCACCGGAGGCGATCGCCTGAGCAACACCGGGCTGAGTGAGATAGAACTCTTCGTCAAAGATATCGGTACAAACTTGACCCTCAGAGAATCCCACCTCTACGAAGTAGGCAAAGGCACTGCTGTATTCCCCAGATTCAACGAGTGTCGCGACTTCTGGATATTGTTCCAGATAGAAGGCTTCATCAAACAGCGCAGTACCGACGAGACCCTCGGACAAGCCGACTTCTAGGAAATGCTCAAAAGCACTGCTGTATTCACCAGATTCGATGAGTGTCGGCAACTTCCGGATACTGCTCCAGATAGAAGGCTTCGTCAAAGAAGGGACTTGGGCTGTTTCCTGCTGTTTCGCCAACTTCTAGGAAGTGGTCTAAGGCGCTGCTGTATTCCCCAGATTCGATGAGGATCGAGACATTGGTATAGGTCGCTAGATAATATTCTGCACTAAATACCTTGCTGACTTTGGTGATTTTCTCGACGCTGGTGACGTCGATGGTTCCTTCGTCACTGATTTCCACCCCTTCGATACTGATGCTAGGAGCGCTCGTAATCGAAATATCGCTGGCGGTGAGTTCTGAAGTAGACCAGACATTGACGGCACCTTTGCCTTCCAGTGTCAGAACCGTCAGGAACTTGGTTGTCACGGTTCCATCTTCAGCGGTTTCCTCAACTTCGCTGACTGTGGCGGCACTTAAAAGCTGTTCAGCGGTTAAACTACCCCCGGCGACTTCGATTTTGTCCCCTTCTTCGGCATTGAAGTCGAGAATGGTGGTCCGGTGTTTCGGTTTCTTGCCACTCACATCGAGGATAAAGGTATCACTGTCTTCACCCCCAGCGAGGGTATCGGATTTACCACCGCTGGTATAGAGGTAGTCCTCGCCACTGCCACCGATCAGCAAGCTCTTACCTTTGCCACCGGCAATCAGGGTGTCATTGCCTTCACTACCGCAGAGGGTATCTTTCTTGTCGCTGCCAATCAGCAGATCATCGCCATCGCCACCGATCAGCAAGTTTTTGTCTTTGTTGCCGATCAGGGTGTCGTTGCCTTCGCCACCGACGAGGGTATCTTTCTTTTTGCTGCCGACGAGTAAGTCATCTCCCTCACCGCCGAAGAGGATGGATTTTCCTTTGCCTGCCATCAGGATATCGTCACCGGCATCGCCAATGATGACTTCTTTCTTTTTGGTCCCCAACAGCACATCATCGCCTTCGGTGCCGATGATGGCGTTGCTGGCATTAAACTGGCTGGGGTCTAAGTCTCCGAGTAAGTCGGCGCATTCGGGAATGGTGATGTTGTCGGAGGAGGAGAGCAGTCCTTCTTCTTTGCCGACTTTCATGTAGTAGGCAAAGGCGGTGGGATATTGCTTGCCTTCGCCAATCAGGGCTTTTTCTTCTTCGGTAAGCTGTTGTAAGAAGAATTCTTCCTTGAAGGTGGCGCTGGCGGTGATGCCAATTTCGATGCCGATACTAATAAAGTGGGTAAAGGCAATCTGGAATTTTTGCGCTTCGGTTGCACCGGAGGGAATTTCCGGCATCTCGAAATCGGGATTTTCCGAGGCATATTCCTCTAGTTGTTCTAAGTAGAACTCGGCGTCAAAGTCGGGGAGGGGATTTTGGCCTTTTTCAAAGCCTTCTTGCATGAAGTATTCAAAGACGCTGGTATATTTCCCACTGACGATCAGTTGTTGAACTTCTGAATATTGCAGTAAGAAGTATTCCTCGTCAAAGAACTGAGTGGGAATATCGCCTTGCGCTTGTCCGACTTGCAGGAAGTAGTCGAGGACGCTTTCGTATTCGCCGGATTCGATGAGTTCTTGGATTTGGGGATTTTGCTCTAAGTAGAAGCTGAGATCGAAGAGGGGACTGAAACTCTGCTGGCTGATTTCTGCGTCGAATTGTCCTTCGAGGAGGTAGTATTCGATCGCACTTTTGAATTGTTTCCCTTCACCGATGAGTTCGCGGATTTGTTCCGGCAGTTGAGAGAGGAAGAAGTCGGCGTTAAAGACACCTGTTTTGGCGATCGCTTCTGTTTCTTCCGTCAGTGCGGGATCTTCTTCGTCCGTGGGTTGTTCGCCATCGGTGGGTTGTTCTCCCGGAATCGTTGGCGAAGTTGGCGGCATATCGAAGACAATCGGGGAACTGTCGGTGGTCTCTTCTGGAGTGGACCCATCCTCAGTTTCTAGGTCATCGTCCTCTGTCGGCATTTCTCCTGCGGTTTCTTCTTCTGGCAGGGGAGGATTCGGCAGGAATCCGCTCAAGAATCCAAACTGGAAGAAGTGAGCAATGGCACTGGAGAATTGACCGTTTTGGATACCTTCGGCGACTTCTTGATACTGTTCTAAGTAACTCTCGATATTGAAGGATTCGCTGGGGATACGTCCTTCAAAGATGCCGTGATTTAAGAAGTGGGAGAAGACGCTTTTAATCTTGCCGGTTTTTAAGGCATCGGCAACATCTTTATTTTGTTGCAGATAGAATTGGCCGCTGAAAAAGCTGCTGAAGGTGCGGATTTCAAAGCGTCCATATTGCAGCCAGTGGGTGAGTCCGCTGCTAAATTCTCCGGTTTGAACGGCTTCGTTAACATCTGGATTGTTTTCCAGATATTCTTGTTCGTTGTAGGCGAGGTTAGGAGAGCGATTTTCTTTGCAGCCAAACTTGAGGAAATGTTCCAGTCCGCTTTCAAAGTTGCCATTGGCGATCGCCTCTTTGACATCTGCATTACTTTCTACATAAAAAGTAGCATCAAACCCGGCGATGATTTTCCGTTCCTCTTTATATCCAAATTTGTAGGCGTGTTGTAACCCACTCTTGAATAAACCCTGTTCGACAGCTTCAGCAACGTCCGGGTTTTCCGCTAAATATTCTTCTTCATCGCAATAAGCGGTAACCAGTTCTTTGATTTCCGGATCGACATCGGCATCGTCGTCCATTTCCATTTCTTCGGTATCATCCACCGCTTCGCCATCATCAACGGTTTCAGTATCCTCTACCGCTTCAGTATCCTCTACCGCTTCAGTATCATCCACCGCTTCGCCATCATCAATGACATCTTCACCGTCATCACCAATCACATCATCCCCTTCATCGGTGGTGACTTCTCCTTCCTCAACATCATCACCTTCATCAGTTGCGGGGACTTCGCCTTCTGCAACTTCTTCGACTTCTTCGACTTCGGGTTCGGTTTCGGCAACGGGTTCTTCTGGGGTTTCCTCGGGTTCCGGCACAACTTCAGTTACTGTAGTGGGTGCGATACCTTCGAGTTTGCTGCTGCCTTCACGATTGTCGGTTCCCACACTGGTGAGGCGTAATCCCAGACTTTGACCTAAAAACTGATCTAAAGTCAAGGTTTCCGATTCGTGGGAAAGGGTAAAAGTGGTGGTACTAATATCGTCTTGACCGATTCCAGAAGTGCCAATTTCTACATTTCCTTCAAAGGATCTTGGGGTGACATTTGCATCCCCACTAATACTTCCACTCCCTCCAAAGGCGGAATTGGTGACGTTGCTGCCGGAGATTTGCAATCCACTGAGTAAAGAATCATCGGCTAGGTTGAAGAATACCCCTCTAATGTCTGCCATCGGGGTGACATCTTGGACGGTGACGTTAATTCCGGCGGCAGTTTCTTCGAGAATGAGTTTACCACTGGCAGTATCTCCGGTGAAGCTACTCACTTCGACGGCGATCGTTTTGGGTGTGGCGGTTTCTTCGGTGCTGGTGGTTGTAACCGTTGTCGTTTCTTCGGTAGTTTCTTCTAGGATGGGATCTTCAGGATTCATAGCAAATCTCCGTAAGTTAATGCAAACAATAGCTGCTTTGGTTGATGCCTTAGTGGGTCAAAGGCGGGTAATAATCCCTCCACTGATTTCCATTCTCAGAAGGGGACGGTTTAATAAAATTTGAGGTTCCCGGTTTCAGGATTGGGTGGCGATCGCCTCTAGTCTTCTTAGGAACTATCCGTGATTTTCGGAAAAAAACAAGAGTTCATTTTTTTACAAGGTCAATCCAATTTTTAGAGGTAATCTTGGGCCGCGTTTCAAATAAAAACAGACAAATAGAGTTCAGCTTCGGGCGCAAATTGTTATTGACAATATTTTTTCTTCATTTTCCTGGACTTAGCTTACCCTAAAAATCTGGAGTATCTCTCCGCAATTACACGGAATTATTGTCTGAATTCATCAAGATTTAATGGACTCAAACGCCATAAAAAATAGTTGTTATAAAAATATAACAACTATAAAACAATCAGATGATTATGATTTAATCCTGATTTTAAACCTGGAGGCTTTCAATTTTTTTAGTCTGCTTAACTATGGGTACATTTTTTTTGATAAAAAATCAATAGGCTATGGCATTGCTAAATAAATTTGACTTTGACTTCAAAGATTTTAAAGATAAATATTTAAAAGGTTCAAGGGTAGCCCGAGTAGCTCTTAAAAGGAAAAAATACCCAGGTTTGAGGGAGCAAGTGCTGTCATCGGGCACAGAGGAGAGAAAGCCGGGGTCAAAGGAGTTAGTTTCATGAAAATAGGGGGACAGACAAACCGAGGATAAAAGTTTAGGATTAGGGACAGTTTGAACAAGAATCTGAAAAAAATCCTGATGGATTTACAGATGGAGGTGAATATAGCCGTTAGACAGAAACTCTATGTTTTCCCACGGGGACTCACCACTATTCTATAAAGATTAGATTTAAAAGACTTGGGTTTTGTTCCCAGCTTGGAAACTCTGATCGAGATTCGGGGAATGGCATGGTAAATATCGGCAAATCTGAAAAAAGGGACCTCTGGTCAAAGGGTACTGGGATATGGGGACCTCCATCGGAGGCGATCGCCTCACCCAATGCGCCAGGAACTTCCCCCAGGTTTAGGCAAACCCCGGGGAATAGGATGGATCAGACCAAAAGAAATCGCACCCGCTTTAACAGGGGTGCGATCGCGCTATTGATTAATCCTTAGATGTTCTGGATCCCGTCTTGGGACTGACCTTACATCAGGAGGAAGTTATCTTCCGTGAGTTCTACCTGAGATAAGACCTCTAGGGAATAGTTGGCACTAAAAGTAATCGTGGAAAGGATTTCGCCGTTTTCTAGGTTAGTGGTAGCGATGCCGAACCCGTCCGAACTATTTTCGACAAACAACTCGGAGATATTCGTAATCCCAAAAGTAGCGCCGTCAATTTGGATAACGTCTCCTTCTTCTCCATTGAAGTCCAAAATCAGATCTTTCTGGGTGGCGGTGTCGTCATCACCAGCTTCCGAATCGTTACCCAGGGTACTGCCATCGATAACGAAGACATCTGCACCGGATCCACCCGTCAGGGTATCGTCACCAGATCCACCCGTCAGGGTATCGTCACCAGATCCACCATTCAGTAAATTGTTACCGCTGCCACCGATCAAGACATCATTGCCGGTCCCACCAAGCAGGGTGTCATCACCTTCTCCACCCTCTAGGTAGTTATTGCCTGAAACTCCAAATAGGAAGTCGTCGCCACTGTCTCCCATCAGGGTATCGTTACCGCGACCCCCAATCAGGGTGTCGTTACCTTCTCCACCCATGAGCATATTATCGGTGACATCATCAGCTTCATCGGTGACATCATCAGCTTCATCGGTGACATCATCAGCTTCATCGGTGACATCATCAGCTTCATCGGTGACATCATCAGCTTCATCGGTGACATCATCAGCTTCTCGGTGACATCATCAGCTTCATCGGTGACATCATCGGTTTCATCGGTGACATCATCGGCTTCATCGGTGACATCATCAGCTTCATCGGTGACATCATCAGCTTCATCGGTGACATCATCAGCTTCATCGGTGACATCATCGGTTTCATCGGTGACATCATCGGTTTCATCGTTGAGTTCATTGACGAAAATAAAGCCATTAGCACTTCTTAATTCATCAAAGACTTTAAGATCACCAATGATCAGGTCGTCACCATCTCCACCCGAGATAGAGTCACTTCCTTGACCCCCAATCAGAGAATCATTGCCGCTGCCTCCTTCAACCAGGTTATTGCCAGCCACTCCAAAAATGAGGTCGGGAAGGTCGTTTCCGGTGAGGGTATCGTTGCCATTACCACCGATGAGAATATCAATGACTGAAGTCGCTTGTAGGATCACTCCCTCTTCACTGTCAGAGACGAGCACATTGCTGTCGGTTTGGTCAATCTCGTCTATAGCGCGGATTTCAATTCCAGCATCATCATCAGCATCCAAATCATCATCGGCATCCAAGTCACCGGAATCCTCATCTAAGTCATCATCGGCATCTAAGTCACCGGAATCCTCATCTAAGTCATCATCGGCATCTAAGTCACCGGAATCCTCATCTAAGTCATCATCGGCATCTAAGTCACCGGAATCCTCATCTAAGTCATCATCGGCATCTAAGTCACCGGAATCCTCATCTAAGTCACCGGAATCGGCATCTAAGTCACCGGAATCCTCATCCAAATCGGGGGATTCAGGGGGTGAAACGTTGCCGACAGGAGGATTGAAGACGATGGGGGAACTGTCGGTGGTATCTTCAGGGGTTGAGGTGTCGTCGTCCGTTTCGAGATCATCATCCTGATCATCCGGCATTTCTGCTTCTGGCATCGGTGGATTAGGCTGAAATCCACGGAAGAATCCCACCTGGAAGAAGTGGAAAACGGCATTGGGGAATTGACCCTCTTCGATTCCTTCGGAGACTTCTGGATATTGTGCTAAGTAGGTTTCCAGATTGAAGGAGTCGCTGGGAATGCGTCCTTCAAAAATGCCGTGATTTAAGAAGTGTGCGAAGACGCTACGAATTGTACCCCTGTTGAAAGCTTCGGCAACATCTTGATATTGTTCTAAGTAAAATTTGGCGTTGAAAATGTTGCTGAAGGTGCGGATTTCAAAGCGTCCATTTTGGAGCCAATGTTCGAGTCCGCTGCTAAATTGACCCTGTTGCACAGCGTCATTGACATCTGGATTATTTTCCAGATATTGTTGTTCGTTGTAGGCGAGGTTGGGAGAGCGATTTTCCTTGATGCCAAAGAGGAGGAAGTGTTGTAGGGCACTTTGGAAATCACCGTTGGCGATCGCCTCTTTTACGTCGGAATTGCTTTCTTCATAGAATCGCGCATCGAATCCGGCGATGACGTTCCGACCCTCTTTATATCCAAAGATATAGGCGTGTTGTA
Source organism: uncultured cyanobacterium (assembly GCA_963821735.1). GTDB lineage: Bacteria > Cyanobacteriota > Cyanobacteriia > Cyanobacteriales > Laspinemataceae > Laspinema. Next base: position 241,506 of record CAWGFK010000043.1, on the reverse strand, counting down.
ATCCACTCTTAAACAACCCTTGTTGGACCGCTTCGGCAACATCGGGGTTCTCTGCCAAATACTCAGCTTCATCACAAAAGGCGGTAACCAGTTCTTTGATTTGAGGATCGACGCCTGCATCGTCGTCATCCATCTCATCCATATCCAAGTCACCCGAATCCATCTCTAAGTCATCGGCATTATCTTCACCTTCGGCAGTGGTGGTGATTTCGCCATCTAAGTCATCGGCATCATCATCTAAGTCACCGCTATCCATCTCTAAGTCATCGGATTCGTCCTCTGTTACAGCAGTGGTGGTGATTTCGCCATCCAAGTCATCGGCATCATCATCTAAGTCACCGCTATCCATCTCTAAGTCATCGGATTCGTCCTCTGTTACAGCAGTGGTGGTGATTTCGCCATCCAAGTCATCGGCATTATCATCTAAGTCACCGCTATCCATCTCTAAGTCATCGGATTCGTCCTCTGTTACAGCAGTGGTGGTGAAGATGTTGTCATCCAATTCTTGATCCAAGTCACCAGAATCGCCATCTACAGTCGGCGGGATAACTACAACTTCTGTGTTTTCTTCTAGCATGGTTTCTTCAGGATTCATGGCCAATCTCCTTAGTGCAAGAGGGTGAAAAGTTACGGGATCGATTAGTTGAGATTTTCCCGGTTTCGGGTTTCCGTGGGAGTGCCCTGTATGAAAAAAGGCACGGTTTGCACGGTTTGGATAGGAAGCAGGTTCTTTTACTTGCCTTGAATTTGAGGAAGCAAATTAATAACCTTTTAATTTATTTTTCCCTGATGAACAAGTCTTTTTAATCTATCTAAAGGCTGATTTTCATAACAGCTACTTTCGGAAAATTCTCATTAAAAATTGCTCTGATGCTTGATGTAGCTCAGAGTTTTATCACTATTAATTTCAACCAAAGATTAAATAATCAATCCAGATTCTTCTGTTTTTATGGTCATTGCTTAGGCGTGAATGATTCTTATAGAGACCATCCGAATTTTCTTGCCTTATTTTGGGAAATGTCAAGGGTAGACAAGTTCTCTGAACAGTTGCCCTAAATTTAAAGAGGGCAAGGGAGTTCACTTTATTAAAAGAGGAAGGGTTTAAACCTTAAGAATCAAGCATGATGGTCAAAGCGATTTTTGAACAAAACAGAAAACAACAGGGATTCTTTAATGGAAGATGCGAATATAGACGGTATAGGGAAACTGTATGTTCCGACAACAGTAACTGTATTCCAGCATCGATTAACCTGATTTAAAAAAATCAGGTTTTGTTCCCGGTGACAGCAGAGTATTTACAAATTTCAGTGATTTCGATGAAAAGAGAATGGATGCACTGACCCTGTGGTGCTTTCAGTGGGGGTTGGTTCGGCAGTCACTGGGGATGCCTGATGTACAACCCGAGGATCTGGGACTGGAGGAAAAGGGTTCTAGTCTGGGGGTAGCGTTGGGGTTAGAAACCGGCTTTTTTGACACAATTTAGGCCAGTTCGCCACAAAGAAAGGCCAGAAACCCGGTTTTTGTCTCTGGGAGTTGAATCCGGGCCTCCTAGGACCTGTTAGGGCCCGGATGTAACCCGTGAAAAATTGCCTTGAGTGCAACAATAAAGTATTAGGTCAGATGGATCCTTATGAGGACGGAGGGGATGAAGGGTTAAAAAGTTGGAGGATGAGGAATCGGTGTCGGGATGGCGTGAGGAGCAATGTTGGGAAGGATTAGGACCTGAGACCCTCGCGGTGGCTTCCGGATGAGCTTAGAATCGGTAAGAGTGGGAAGCGTGTTAGAGGTGAGGAGTAATCATGAAGTTGGCAGAACAACTGGCGCAAGAGTGGCGATCGCGCCTATCCCAGGATTGTCCAGAGCATCCAGCCAGCACCCACGAGAGTATCGTGCAATGGCTGTTGGGGGAGGATCCGGATCGGTTTGAGGCCCTGACGCCAGAAAAGTTAGAAATTATCCGTTCGGCGATGGACTATCGCTATCGGATTTTGCTGCGGGTCCTCGGGGTGCCGACGGAACGAGCTTATACGAATTTAGTCCGCCGGTTGTCTTCGTTGGTGCTGCTGCGAAATAAGATTAAAACCTGGGTGGCCCTGAGTCGCGATCGCCAGCGGACGGTTGTGGATGTGGTTCAGGAAGTGGTCCAGGAGTTGTGTGAACGCGATCGCTATATGCAGCAGCAAATTGCCTGGATTGGCAAATCTACCCAAACCTCGCGGGTCAGAAATGCATTGTTGTTGGCAACCATTGAAGAATATTGCTTACGTCCGGTCCGAAATCAACCCTTACTCGCCTATCGGTTTTTTAACTATTTGCGGAGGTCCCAGCGTGGGGGGTTGACTCAGGTGCCGGAGGCGGAATTAATTCGGCTGGTTTCTGATGAAATTGGATCCGATGAGTCCGAGGGTTCGATTAGTTTGTTAGATGCTCAGGCGATCGCCAACGCGCAAGATGCGACTGCCTGGGAAGAACAACAACTCTTACGACAAAATGTCCAACAGGAGTTTGCCGACTATTTGGCGAAAAATGTGGATCCAACTGCGGCGGATTGGTTGCGATTATATCTTCAAGGTTGCTCCCAAGATGCGATCGCCAAGGGTCTAAATTTACCCGTTAAGCAAGTCTATCGCTTGCGGGAAAAAGTCAGCTACCATGCCATCCGAGTATTTTCCCTGAAAATAGAACCGGAGTTAGTCGCCAACTGGCTGCAAATTAGCTTACAAGACCACGGCTTCGGTCTAACCTCGACGCAGTGGGAACAATTTTATGGAACTCTGACCCCAGAGCAGCAACAGCTTCTCGACCAACTCAAACAGGGGCAATCCCTAGAAGCGATCGCCCAGAAGCAAGGTCTCAAACTTTCTCAAGTGTTAGGAGAATGGACCCAACTTTATTTAGCGGCTCAATCCCTCCGAAATAGCCGTTCGGAAACCGATGGCTGATTAAATCTTGTTAACTTTTTCTTCGGAAAAGTGTTACTTTACAAGAAGAATATTAAATCAACTCACCTGGACTACCGCTCTCCCTTGATTTTTGGTGCAGTGAATGGGAGTTGAGAGGCCGATGAGTGTGACAGCCTTATCCCCAATTTGTTCAACTTTAGCGAATCTTTCTCCTAATATTCCTCACCACGGGTGTGACTGGTGACCCATGTTAATCACGACAGCGGAATCACTGGAATTGAGGAAATAACAGGGTGCATCTCAATCCGTTGAAAACTTGCCAATTGTACTCAAAATTTGACACAGGGTGCGATTCTTGGCTAACTTGTAGGGAAGTGTGCAGTCCGGCGTGGTATCGGACTTGACTTGTCGGGTGATCAAGCCAGAAAATATGAATAACCCGCCAGCATTTCTTTAACTTGGATAGTCAGGAGTGGGACCCACCCTGACAACCTTGGGTCATTGGTGTCACGATTGTGGGTTTTCTTTGTTCTGAATACAACAGCACCGAGTCCTTTCACCAATGCAAACCAAAACCGTCACTAACTGGGCAGCACAAATGGATTCCGAGCAAATCTTCCAGCTAATTGACAACCTGTTGCCTTTTGAAGCCTGCCTGTATCATGAGGTTTTACCGTTGTCCATTAAAGGGAGCCGTCTCCACCTGGGTATGGTCGATCCCGAAGATTCTGCCGCCTTGGAATATGTCCGGCGCATTCTGGGATATATGAGGTGTTCTCTGGTATCAGAGAAGATTTCTACTGAGATTCACCGCTCGATGCTCAGTGCCTATTTAAACTATATGCACACGGGGAAGAAAAAGGCATCGGCGGCACCTCATACCCCGGGGAGTCACGTTCCCGCCCCGCCGATGCCTCCAGTGTCGAATCCCTCCCATGTTTCCTCGGTGGCAGTGCATTCTCGGAACGATTTGCTCCCCCCGCCCCATCCCCATCCCCATTCAGCTAACAGCGATCGCCCGAGCTTACCTGCACCTCACTCGACACCAATGTTACCAGGGGCGGAGGTGCCCCTGTTGCAAGTGAGTGCCTCTCAACCTCACACTCCTCTGGATGAACTGGCAAATTTACCCCCCAAGGAGCTTTTACAAGAGTTATTAGGGCGAATTTTAGAAGGGGGTATCGGTCGGCTTTATTTCGAGCGCCAATCTCAACATGGGCGAATTCTCTGGAGTCAGGATGGGGTGGTGCAGTCGGTGATGGATGGTTTGGAACTGTCTTTGTTTGGGGGGGTGATGAACGAACTCAAGCTCTTGGCACACCTGCCGTTAATTCCCCTCCAAAAACCCAGACAGGTGGAAATTGAACGGCGCTATAACAAAGAAGATTTATTATTACGCTTGCGGGTAATGCCGGGAAATGATGGGGAACGGGCAACCCTGCAAGTGTTACGGGGGGCGGCTTTAAAGTTTTACAAGCAGCAGCAGGTGGAGGATTTAAGTCGGGATGCCTTGCGACTGGCGCTGCAACTTCAGCGGAAAGTGGATGAATTGCGCGATCGCGCCAGTAAACTTCCCGATCTAGCGTTAGGCAAGTTAGACGCACTGCCTGCGCTTAACCAGTTAATTCGGCAAGTGGATGAACAGTTAGCTCAACTGAAAGCACTGGACGAGCATAAGGAGAAGTTGGACTGATACAAATTGAGGGAGATCTCCGGATCGGATGTAGGGGCAGTATGATTGTCTGCCCCTACTTTAGGCTAGTTTTCCCAGAGGGAATAGCCCTTTACGCTAAGACAGGGGTGGGGACAGTCCAGCGACCGACGGCTTTGCCAATGACGGCTAACTCTTCTCCCATCAGGCGATCGAAGCGATCGGGGGTGAGGGATTGAGGTCCATCAGAAAGGGCTTTATTCGGTGTCGGGTGGACTTCAATCATCAGAGAATCGGTTCCTGCTGCGATCGCCGCGCGCGCCATCGAAGGCACCTGATCCGACCAACCTGTTCCATGACTGGGATCAATCATGATCGGCAGGTGAGTCAGCTTCCGCAGCACCGGAATCACCGATAAATCCAAAGTATTGCGCGTGTACTGCCGGTCAAAAGTCCGGATTCCTCGTTCGCACAAAATCACCCGGGGATTGCCAGCAGCTAAAATATACTCCGCTGCCATCAACCACTCTTCAATGGTGGCGGACATTCCCCGTTTGAGTAAGACCGGCTTATCCTGAGCGCCCACTTTCTTGAGCAGGGAAAAATTATGCATATTCCGCGCCCCAATTTGGATGACATCAGCGACTTCGCCTAACATCTCCAAATCTGACGCATCCATCAGTTCGGTAATAATTCCCAACCCAGTCACTTCCCGCGCTGTGGCGAGTAACTCTAACGCACTTTCCCCATGTCCTTGGAACGCATAGGGCGAGGTGCGGGGTTTAAATGCGCCGCCTCGCAAAAACTTGGCCCCAGCCGCTTTGACTCGGCGGGCCGTCTCAACAATCATGTCCTCGTTTTCCACGGAACAGGGTCCTGCCACCACCACGATCGGGTGGGTTTCACCAAAGGGAACCGGACCATTCGGGGTATTCACCACGACTTCTGAAGCTTCGCCGTGGCGGAATTCCCGACTGACGCGCTTAAAGGGTTGTTCTACCCGCAGGACTTGTTCGATCGCCGGACTCATCTCCTGGAGTTGTTGCAGATCCAAATCTGCCGTATCCCCCACGAGTCCAATCACGACTTTATAGCGACCGACAATTTTCTCCGGGGTCAGACCCCAATTGTCGGTCAATTCTGCATTGAGGCGGTCAATTTCGGCTTCAGGTGTGCCGACCTTCATTACAATGATCATGGTATGTTACGGGGCTTATTTGCTTTTGTACAGACTTTTTAACTGCTCTCGTCGGCGATCGGCTATTCCTAATTGATGGCTTCTTTCTAGCAATGTTCAGCACTTCGCTAAAGAGCAGCCGATCGCCGATCGCCCGCGAATCCTAATAAATGGACCGTATGTCATTTGTCCTTGCTTCTGCCTCAAACGACATAAACCAACGACATAAGACAAATGACAAATGACTACTGGCTTTTTTGCTTCGCCTCTCGCCTAGCCGCATTCATTCGGCCCAAATTGGTGGTAAACTCCTGCCAACCTAACAGGGTTCCGGGGCTCTCTTCATCCCAAGATGCCGAAAGGACGCCGTAGGTTAGCCCGATCACGCCGAGTCCAAAGCAGCCCATGCTCACTAGGACCACGGCGAAATTAGGCAAGGGGAACAAGTCCCCACGTGATCACAAAATAGCTGGCGATAAATGTAAACATCCCCAAAGCAGTCGGAACCCCGCACAAGATTGCCATCCGACTCACCATGCGTTGGCTGACCACTTCGGGAATGGCCCGGTCTTCTTTGGACATCGGACGACGAGCGGTATCTTTCGGTTTTCCAGATCCTGGAGTTTCGGATGCCTTAGGGGTTGAGTTGTTTTTGGCCGGTTTTTTCCGTTTAGGCTCAAACGGTAACCGATTTCGTTGGGGTTCCTGTGACATTGGCTTTTGTTTTAGGTCTAACCCCGAATCCCGAGGCGGGTAATCAAAGCGCGATAGCGGGCTTGGTCTTGTTTCAAAATATAGGCCAGTAAGCGCTTGCGCTGACCAATCATTTTCAACAATCCTCTTCTGGAGGAGTGGTCTTTTTTGTTGGTTTTCAGGTGTGCACTGAGTTGGTTAATCCGAGTGGTTAACATGGCAACTTGCACATCTGCCGATCCGGTGTCGGTCTCATGGATTTGATATTCGTTGATGAGTTCGTGTTTGCGCTCTTGCGTCAGGGTCATTGATTTTTGGCTTTACTACTATAAACGCGGCAATTCACAATCTTAACATGAGTTTGGGAGATGGGGAAGATGGGTCATTGGTCCTTGGTCATTTGTCCTTGGTCATTTGTCCTTGGTTGATGGGGGAGATTGGGGAGATTGGGGAGATTGGGGAGATTGGGGAGATTGGGGAATTTTTTTAGTGCTGGAAGGGAGAGTTCTCAAAGTCCCTCTCCTCTTAGGAGAGGGATTTAGGGAGAGGTCTCTTTGTTATTGGGAAGCTAACCAAGCGATCGCCTGTCGGATCCACTCTTCTACCGGGTCCTCGTTGGATAATTGGCCGGTTTGGGCGATCGCCGATAAAGATTCCATGACTTCGCTACTGCTATATCCGATCGCCAATAAGGTCATCTCCACATCCTCTTGCAATGCCGGTTTAATTCCCATTGCCGGAGTGGCACTCACCCCGGATTGCTTCCGCCATTCCGCCAGTTTCGTTCTCAGTTCTAGCGCAATCCGTTCTGCCGTCTTTTTCCCCACCCCTGGCGCTTTGGCGAGGATGGCGGTATTGCTGGTAACGATCGCCTGGACCAATTCGTTCAAGTCAAGAGTATCCAACAGGGCGATCGCCAACTCGGTGCCGATCCCACTCACCGCAATTAATTGCCGAAACAATTCCCGTTCAGCATGAGACGCAAACCCATACAAAACCATCTGGTCCTCCCGAACCTGAAGATGGGTAAACATCTGCAACGTTTCCCCGACTGCCGGTAACTGTCGGATCGTCCGGGGACTAATTTGCAAGTCATACCCCACCCCATTCACCTCTAAGGTTAGGAAAACTCGATTTCCGCTATTTTTTTGAACCCCTGCCACAGTGCCTTTGAGATAGCCGATCATGCAATTAGATATCCTTGTGATGCGGTTAAGGTCTGATTCCCGGGTCCTGGTTGAGGGTGGAGGGGTTCAAGGGCGATCGCTCCTCCACCCTCAACCGTTGAGTTTACAAGAACTCAAAATGTTTTAAGCCTTCTAATATACCACCGGCACAGGATGCCTGGGCAAAATAAAGACTATCCTGGCGATTTGCTTCATACCAGCTTCGCAACTCGGGTCGGGCATTCCCCACGATGATCCCCCGTTCTTCCCCCACTTCAAACAGGGCGATATCATTCCCCGAGTCCCCACAGGCAACGGTTCGTTCTGGTTCGATGCCGTAGCGGTTGCGGATAAACTGCATGGCTAATCCTTTATTTCCCTTGATGGGTAAAATATCCAGGTCTTTGCCCCCACTGTAAATCAACCGCACCTCTAATGAACGGTCTTTTAAGGCAGATTCTAACCGGGGGAGTAAATCAGGGGCGACATCCTCGGATAGGAAATAACTCACTTTAAAGGGGCGCTGTTCCGAGTCCGGTTGGGACACTAAGTCAGAAAAATGACCCGCAGTCGCCAGGATGCGATCGCGGTCCCAGCCGTCCGAGAGAATATCCGCCCATTCGGAGTCATAGGTTTCGATGCCATCGGTATAGATTTCGGTGCCAACGGAGGTAACGACTGCATCGGGTTGGATGAGTTGCTTTTCTTGTTGGAGTTCCTGGTAGAGTACAGGCGATCGCCCGGTGGAATAGACAATTTTTGTCCCGTAAGTTTGGCGATGCTGACTCAGTGCATCCTGAAGTGTAGCCAAGGCTGCATCGTCCCCGACATAAGTATGATCTAAATCGGTTATGAATAAAAACTGACTCATGTTTTCCTCTAGGTTATGGTATCTAGTGGTTTATTGTTTCGTGGCGATCGCAGCTTGTCAAAGTCCAGGGGGTAGAAATTGGGTGTTCATTCCCTGAAAAACTGGCAGTTCCAGGCGGTTGGAAACCCGATGCCAGTTAAATTAAGACAGCCCACCGGGGCGATCGCGTGTTTAATGCTTTTCGGTGGATGGGTGAGTCTGCCTGTTACTATTCCTAGATATTCTTCTCGCCTGTTTTAACCCCAATGATGCTGACTCCCCCACCCGAAGCGTTACTCCCGGCACTCAACACCCCGCGCAAACTCTGGTTGTTGATTCTGCTCTTTTTCTGTTCCCTCTGTCTTATCTTTCTGTCACCTGGGTTGAGTCTTATGGTATTTCCCCCCCAACTTTTAACGGATCCGTTTCTGCAATTTCCCACCGCCAATTCTGTGCAGGTGGTATGGTTTACGGAATTTGCTGGAATTCAGCATCGGGTCGAATATGGGGAAAAGGGGGAAAACATGGTGGGGGCGACTACGACGAAACTGAGTCGGACTCGGGAAGACAAGGGATCGCGCGTCGGGAGTCAAACCGAAGACGCAACGGTGTATCCGAACCCAACAGCCCGAGATATTTGGCGGCATGAAGCGGAGATTAGCGGATTAACCCCAGGGGTACGGGTCCCTTATCAGGTGACGAGTCTGCGGGAGGACCAGGTGGAAATCAAGAGCGATCGCTTCACCCTAGCAGCCAACCCCGAACCCGGTAGCGATTTGAAAATTTTGCTCACTTCCGATTATCAGTTAAAGCCGATGACTGCGGCTAATTTACAGAAAGTCGTCGAAACAGTCGGACGAGTTGATGCGGTGTTTCATGCCGGTGATTTAATCAATATTGCCGATCGCGCTTCGGAATGGTTTGATGATAACCGGGGAAATGCCTTCTTTCCCGTCCTACAAGGTCGCGCTCAGTATAACTTTAAATCTGAGTCGGGAGAGCAGGTTTATACCGGGGGTCAAATTATTCAAAACGCGCCCCTATTTCCCACCATCGGCAATCATGAAGTGATGGGCCGTTTTTCCACAGAAAAAGATTTATATGCTCAGTTTATCGATGCCTTTCCCCGGGAGATTGCCCGTCGCCTTTACGAGGAAAAGGTGGCAGAAATCAATCCTGAAGCGTCTCCGGTATTGCGCGATCGCTGGTTGATTGACAACTCCTTTAATACCACAACCTTTAATGAAATCTTTAACCTTCCCAATACTGACGGCAAAAATTATTACGCCGTAACCTTCGGCGATGTGCGATTAGTGGTTTTATATATTACCAATATCTGGCGCTATCCCAGTCTCGGCCCCAAAACTAAAGGCCGATATCGAGAACGGGCGGATCATTTAACTCAACCAGAAAAATGGGGATATGGACAACATATTTTTGAACCCATTACTCAGGGAAGTCCGCAATATCAATGGCTGGAACAAGAGTTAGCCAGTTCCGACTTTACCGAAGCCAAATATAAAATTGTCATGTTTCATCATCCCCCCCATTCTCTCGGGGGAAATGTGGTTCCGGCTTATACCGATCCAGTGCAACGGTTAGAATCTGATGGGATTGGGCGGATCACCGTGCGCTATGAATATCCCCAAGACCAAGATTATATTATTCGGGATGTCGTCCCCTTATTGGAATCAGCGGGAGTCCAATTAGTCTTTTACGGACATTCTCACCTGTGGAATCGCTTTGTCAGTCCCAGTGGAATGCACTTTTTGGAATCCTCTAATGTGGGAAACAGTTACGGGGCGCATGATGAAAATAATCCCCGAGAAGTGCCGGAAAATTATCAAGAAACCTATGCCACCGGAGGCAATCCCAATGGATTGGACCCGGTTATTCCCACCCTTGCCCCCTTCCTCGATGATCAGGGTCAACCGTTACCCTATCTGGCGAGTAATGAGATCTCTGCCTTTAGTATTTTTGAGACGGGTACGGGGATTGTCAGTAGTTACCGTTTTGATGCGCGAAACTCCAGTGCGCCGGTGGTGAAATTTGATGAGTTTAAGTTAAAATAATCGGCATCAAAATGCCGATTGGGTCTAATTGTTTGACATCTCTAAGGACTAAGCAAAGTTGGTCTAGTCCCTGGGAGGAAATTGACGGCAAGCAGTAGGAAAACCCAGATTTTATGAAATCTAGTTTCCCAATTACTGCGAGAGTCCGGGGAATCCCATGCCGGAAAATTCAATCTTGACTCGTCCATCTTTTTCGGTTGCTTGAATGCCACCGCCATTATCAATTAAATAGCGCGATCGCATTTCTCCATCGGGTAAGGTATAGTCACATTTGGGTTCTCCAAGTTTAGCTTCTAACTCCATCAAGGAGTTAAATTTTAACCCTTGGTTGATCTCTTTTTTCAGTTGATGAACCACCGAAACAGAGAGTTCGGTTGGGCCTAATCGAATCGAACCTTCTGGACATTCGGATAAGCGATGATCGAGGACTAGCATGGGTCGGTCAGCCCTTTCTCGATAGGGTCCACTTGCCCCACGGGGTCGGTGTTGCAAGAATTGTGGTTGGGATAAACCCCAAATTTTGGTGGCTTTGGAGACTCCCGGACTAAAGCAAAAGGTGCGATTACATTCGGGGGGTTTAGTGAAATGCTTCTGCACTAAGATGATTAATAAGAAGGCAGCTAATCCTGTGTAAAAATAAGCTTTAAATGCGCCCATGAATTATCCTAAACTTATAGTATATGGTATCAAAAATATTGGGATTTTCTTGTGGTTTGATGTTCTAAGAATTCGGCATTTTCCAAATTTTAATGGTTTTATCACTGCTGCCACTCACTAGAATTTTACCATCAGCAGCCATCGCAACGGCATTGACACTATCGGAATGACCCGTTAGGGTTTGAATTTCCTGTCTGCTTCTGAGGTCCCAGAGTTTCAGGGTGTGGTCTGAACTGGCAGAAACTAGCATTTTTCCGGCGGGACTGATGGCAATACTATTGATGCGATCGCCATGTCCGGTTAAGGTACAAATCTCGGTGGCTGTTTTGATATCCCAGAGTTTAATGGTTTTATCTAAACTCCCACTGGCTAAGGTTAAATTATCGGGGAATATCCCCACAGCAGTCACGCCGTCGGAATGTCCCAATAATGGGGGAAATTCTTCGGATGTTTCTATATTCCAGAGTTTAATAGTTTTATCTAAACTACCACTGGCTAAAATGCGATTATTCGGGCTAATTGCCAGGGAAGTGACTGCTGCTAAATGTCCTGTTAAGGTGACCAATTCTTGTCCCGTGATGCCATTCCAAAGGCGAATGGTTTGGTCTAGACTGCCACTGGCAATCAGAGTGCCATTGGGACTGAAGGTGACGGCATTAACCCATTGTTGATGTCCAGTTTTGGTAAATAAAGGTTGTCCGGTTTCGGCTTGCCAAAGTTTGACGGTTTTATCATTACTACCACTGGCTAAAGTCCAGCCATTGTAACTGAGGGCGACGGAATTTACGGGGTAAGAATGGCCGGTTAGGGTGAGACATTCTTTGCCGGTTTTGAGGTTCCAGAGTTTAATGGTTTTGTCCCAACTGCCACTGGCGAGGAGTTGACCTTCCGCATCTAAGGCGATCGCACTGACGGCGCGAAAATGGCCGGTTAGGGTGGCGTAACATTCCATGCCGGAAGTTTTTAAAACTTCCACCGGGGAGACGGGAGTGGCGGCCAAATCTGGGGATTCGGGAGAGGCATGAGGATTAAAGGAAGAAGAAACTTGGGTCAAATGAGACTGAAGAACTTGGGTTTCTTGTTTTAGTTGCTGAATTAGATTACTGGCGCTTCTGAGTTCGTCCTGCTGCGATCGCAGGGTAGCCCAGAGGCGTTTGGCCCAAGCTACTTTTGCCCGTTCTTTTGATAAAATAATCGGTCGAATATCCGGGGTAACTGATGCCGGATAAGGGGTCAAGTCCCAGCCACATTTAGCACAGCGATCGCATTCTCCTTTGGTAAATTCAGCTTGACAAATCGGACAGTTAGACATAATGGTTTAGATAGACAGGCAACACAACTGATTTAATCCAATTTAATCCAAACTAACCCTTAATAAAATCAAGGGTTAATGGTCACCAATTCCCCAAATTTTAATCTTCCCTCCATCAAACCCCGTGACAATTTTATCTCCGTTGGGACCGATGGCGCTGCATAACATATACCCCTCATTTCCGTGAGTCGTTTTCAACGGAGGAATGGTGTGAATCGGTCTAGCTTGTTCTAAATCCCAAATTTTAATCGTCCCATCATCGGAACTGCTGGCCATCATATTATTCTGGGAAATGGAAACGGAAGTCACCCCACTGGAATGATCCGCCAAGGTGTACAAAAGTTTGCCAGTTCCGACATTCCAGAGGCGCAAAGTGGTATCATTACTCCCACTGGCTAAGAGATTGCCATCGGGACTAATGGCAACGGAACAGACAGATCCGGTATGGTCGGTGAGGGTATGGAGTAGTTCTCCGGTGAGTAAGTTTCTAATTTTAATCATATTATCATTTCCCCCACTAATTAGGGTATTGCCTTGGGGATTAATGGAGATAGAACGAACGGTACTCGTATGTCCGTAAAAGGTCCCAATTAATTCCTGGGTATCCAAATTCCATAAGGCAATGGTTTTATCTGCACCCCCACTCACCAGGATATTTCCTTTAGGATGAAATGCCAAGGCATTTACCCATCCCGTATGTCCTCGCAGGGTGAAGCGGAGTTTGCCGGTTTTGAGTTCCCAGAGTTTAATGGTATTGTCTCCACTGCCACTGGCAAAGAGTTCGCCATTGGGGGAAATAGCCAGGGCGATCGCAGAACCTGTGTGACCGATTCCAGTTTTAATCAGATTTCCCGTGTTGATTTCCCAAATTTTGACCGTTTTATCATTACTGCCACTGACCAAAAAATTTCCATTCGGGTCAATCGCCAACGTTCGTACAGCTTTTTGATGTTCTACGACTTGTAAGCAGCGGAAAAACCGATAGGGTTGATAATCTTCTATGGCCATTTTTGCTTTAGGCAAATGACTCCGTTTAAGCAACGCATAAGCCCATCGCTGGACGGCTTCCGATGGATCTGCCAAGGAGGAAATCAATAAATTAACCATTTCTGATTCAAATTCAACCGCCCGATCATGGCGACTTTTGGCTTCTATTTCAGCGGTTAGTTCCTTGATTTTATCTTGCAAGCTCGCAGTTTTTTTCTGTTCAGAAACTAGCTTATTGGTTAACTTTAATTGTTCTGATTTTGACTCATTTAGTTGGTCTCTTAGGTCCTGAATATCTTGGGATAATTCCGCTTCTTGTCTTGGCTTTAAACGAGCTATTTCTTGATGGAGGTTGACCAACATTTCTTTTAAATCCTGGGGGTCTATCATAGGATGGCTACTCGATTGGAGCAGATGAAGAGGTTGAGAAATTTGGGGCCGATCGCCATTGCTTTGTTGTAACTGAGAAAATACTTCATTCAGTCGAGTCTCTAACTCTTGGTGTCTAGCTAGGCGCTCTTGACGCTCATGGTTAATCTCCCCTTCCAGGCGCTCATGCTGTTGGCGGACTTCCCCACTCTCCAATAACAGGCGATCGACCTGTTCCTGAGCATTGATTCGTTCTTTAAGCGCCCGATCTAAGCGTTCCCAAACTTTAGAAAACTGTCCTTCAATGTCAGCTAACTTCCACTCTAACTGTTTAACGGCTGAGTCGCGTTCCTGAACCAGCGCCCAGACGTTCCGCGCCCAAAATAGTTTGGTCCCATCACCAGGAGAATTTGCTGCGGACAACTCCCCAGGCATTAATGGGGGATTCAACGTTACATCCCACCCACAGGTTGGGCAGAATGTCTGTTCCCCCTGTACATATTCAGTGCCACACACCGGACATTTAGACGCACCATAAAATACCGTATCCATGCTTTCTATCCGCCAGAAATTCGATCACCCATATCGGCATCTATTGTTATGCTAATGGTTTCCCATACCTTTAGCCTAGGACCTCGGTATCGCCTTCAATAGATACAGGACTTACGGATCACACAGATGTAGGATGGACATTGCCCAGCCTGGGCTACATTGAGAGTGTTGAACCTGGACTGGTGTCAGTCCTCAGATAGGGCGGTGACAAGGTTCCTCCTCAATCTCAGTTTTTCATTGATGCAACTCAGCTTGTAAAGCTGGCTTGAGGCGTTCGTACTCCAAGTAAATCGATCGCACCAGTGTCAATGCCTCTGGGGGTAAGAGCGTTCCTTCTTCTGAACTCGTTCGTCCGAGCTTTTCTAGCTCTTTGCTCAATTGCGCCAAGGGTTTCGCGCCGAGGGTGGCACTGGTTGATTTTAAAGTGTGAGCCGCTCGATGGAGGGTGGGAGCATCTTGTTTCTGCAAAGCAGTTTCCAGGGTTTCTAACAGATTGGGTAAATCGTTTAGATAACTCTCAACCACTTCAATAAACGCTTCTGGCTCATCTTCCCCCACCATTTCTCGTAAGTTTTGTAACGCTTTGACATCAATGGGCGGTTCAGAATTGGAGTTAGACAATGAAGAATTAGACATGAGAGAATTGGGGGATGGGGTGGATGGGGGAGATGGGGTGGATGGGGAGAATGGGGGAGATGGAGGAGATGGGGGAGAGACAGACTCCGGTGGGGTGGATACATCGGATGTCTCTGGCACAGGTATGGATTCGGAATACAGATGACATCCAGCGAGTGCTTGAGCGAGGGCTTCCATGCGAATGGGTTTGCTGATGTAATCATCCATTCCCGCTTGCAGACAGATTTCGCGATCGCCTTGCATAGCATTAGCCGTCATAGCAATAATCCAAGGGCGTCCCATCGGGGACAGATCCCGGCGTTCGCTCCATTCTAAGCAGATGCGACGGGTTGCTTCTAAACCATCCATTTCTGGCATTTGCACATCCATGAGGATGACATCGTAGCTTTGACGATTCAGAGCGGCGATCGCCTCCAATCCGTTACTGGCGACATCGGCGCGATATCCCATCCGCTCTAAAATCCGCAATGCCACCTTTTGGTTGACCACATTATCTTCCGCTAACAGAATCTTCAGTGCGCGATCGCTCTTGAGAGGCGTGGACTGACGCGGCAAAGCCGGAGCACGACGGCCCTTTGAATCCTTCCCATTCGATTGCCGAGAGAAAATCCCAATCAAGATATCAAACAGTTGGGATTGTTTGATCGGCTTACTCAAAAACGCTGCAAAATCGATTCCGGAAGCTTCCGGAGAAACGGGTTGCCAACCCAGAGAAGTCAACATCACCAACGGTAAGCGATCGCCATCGGGGAGTTGACGAATCGCCGCTGCTAGGGCCAACCCATCCATCTCCGGCATCTGCATATCCAAAATAGCCAGGTCAAAACGGGTATCCGAATCTTGCAAAAGAGCCAGCGCTTCGGGTCCCGAAGCCGCTGCTGTGGTTAGCATTCCCCAGGATTGGGCTTGGCGGGTGAGAATCAGGCGATTGGTGGCATTATCATCCACAATCAGTAAATGCTTGCCCGTCAGTTGCGGCACTTCATCGTCTGGACTCACCGAGGCAAACTCCGAAGTGGCTGCCGCCTGAATAGTGAAATGGAACGTGGAACCGACGCCGACTTGACTTTCCACCCACATCGTACCGCCCATCAGTTCGCTCAGACGCTTGGCGATCGCCAAACCCAAACCCGTACCCCCATATTTGCGCGTCGTGGAAGAATCCACCTGAGAAAACGACTTAAACAGGCGATCCATGCGATCGGGGGGAATTCCCACCCCGGTATCTTTCACGGAGAAGTGAATTTGATAAATCCCCCTCGGAGTTCCAGTTCCAGGTTCTATCCGGTTCCCCAACTGGGCATCCTGCACCAACGTGGCATTCACCGAGACAATTGTCTCCCCTTCCTGGGTAAATTTGACCGCATTACTGAGTAGATTCACCAAGATTTGACGCAAGCGGGTGACATCGCCGATGATGCCTTCGGGAGTTTGGGGACCGAACAAATAGGCCAGTTCCAGTTGTTTTTCTGCGGCTTTAGAGGCTACCAGGTCCAGACATTCCTCGATGCAAGTTCGCAGATTAAAGGGATGTTCCTCCAGGTCCATCTTCCCAGACTCAATTTTGGAGAAGTCGAGGATGTCGTTAATAATCGTCAGCAAGCCATCGCCACTGGTGCGAATCGTTTCCACAAAGTCGCGCTGATCGGCATTTAACGGCGTATCCAACAGCAACCCGGTCATGCCAATCACCGCATTCATCGGGGTGCGGATTTCGTGGCTCATGGTGGCGAGGAATTCACTCTTGGCGCGGTTAGCCGCTTCTGCGGCTTCCCGGGCTTGCAAAGCGGCTTGGCTTTTGAGGGCGACTTCCTGACGGGCGAGGGTTTCCTGTTCCAGGAGTCGGGCTTGAGCGAGGGCAATTCCCACTTGTTCGGCAACAGCTTCACACAACTCAATTTCCTCACGAGTCCAGCGACGGAAGCGATCGCACTGATGTATCGCGATCACCCCATTGGGTATCCCCTGATAGGAGGTTCGCACCGCTAACATGGACTTGACTCCAATCTGCCGACACATGGGCTGTGCTGCTTTAAGCAGGGGGTCCTTATAGACATCCGGGGAGACCAGCACCGTATCGAAGGCGACCAGTTGTTCCGCATGAGGATTCCCCGCTACAGGCACCTCAAAGTTCATCATGGATTGAAATCCTGGTTCTAAATACTCCGCAACTAAGGGCATTCTCGGGGGGTCCGTGGGGATGTAACTATGAATCAAACAGCGATTCACCCCAAAGGCTTGACCAATTTGAGTAGCCGTGGTCTGGAAAATCTTTTGACTGTCTAAACTTTGGCGGATTTCCCGGGTTATTTGGCCCAGGAGCAGACTGCGATGGAGTTGTTGTTGCAGGGCGATTTGAGCCTGATTCCGCTCGATCTCACCGCCGATCCATTGGGCCATCAGTTTCAACAACTCTTGATCTACCGATTTAAAGGGGTGAGTCCTGGGTTGGGGTGAGGAAAAGCTCAGACACCCGTAAACCTCTCCGGAGACGAGCAGTCGCACTCCCAGATAGGCTTCTAATCCCCGAGTTTGATAGGCGGGATGCTCGCGCCATTCGGATTCTCGGGCGGAGGGGATGCAGACGGGCTCGGATTCCCGGATAGCAACGGAGCAATAGGTGAGGTCTAATTTAAAGGCATCCCCTTGGGTCAAGGGAATTAAACGATTCGAGGGTAATTGCAAGGCGATCGCCTCAAGGGTAGAAGGGCGGTCAATCCCGTCTCGACTCTCCCTCGGGCGGTCCAACCGGCCTACCATGCCAATTTCCAAGCCAAAGCGCCGACATCCCATCTCTAACATTCGTGAGAGCCGCGTGTCAAAGTCCAGACTGCGATCGGCTGTCACAGAATAGAGCGCCCGAATGGCTGCCTCACTCTCTTTCAGGGAGGCAATTAATTGGGTCTTTTCCCACTCGGCCTGTTTGCGGAAGGTAATATCATTCAGGGTGCCACTAATCCCGGTCAACTCTCCGGCCTGATTGCGACTTCCTCGGGCAAAGACTTCAATCCAACGGTAGCCTCCGGCTTTAGTGCGGTATCGCATCTCATCTTCACAGTTCTGCTGTTCTCCAGAAATGAGTGCTTCTAAATATTGGGAAAAGGGCTCGATGTCCGGTTCATAAATGTAATTCAACCAGGAACTGCCCAGGGTCTGGTCAATCTCAAATCCGGTAATTTCCTCCCAAGCTGGATTGAGAAAGGTGAAGGAAAACTGAGCATCGGTCTGGAAAATCACCTCTTTAATGTTATCCACTACGGAGCGATATTTTTCCTCGCTCTGGCGCAGGGCTTCTTCGGATTCAAACCGTTCGGTAATATCCTGAACCATGCCTACGGCAAATTTAGGATTGCCATTGGCATCCCGAATGATGGAAACGGTCACATCAACCCACATCCGAGATCCATCCTTGCGAATATAGCGTTTCTGGATTTCATAGCTGGGGCGTTCTCCGGCTACCACCGCTTGAAAGAGGGGGAGTTCTTTCTGTAAATCTTCCAGATCGGTGAAGTCAGAAAAGCTCAGGGTAGAGAGTTCGGTTTCAGAGTATCCCAGCATTTTCTCAAAGGCGGGATTGCTTTTTAAAATCCGTCCCTCGTCCAAAGTCCCCAGGGCGATGCCAATCCCTGCCCCTTCAAAGACGATCTGAAGTTGAGCGGCGCTTTCGGCGAGGGCTTCTTCGGCTTGTTTGCGTTGGGTGATGTCATGGGCGACGGCGTAGAGTAATCCTTGTTCGCGAAAGGGGGTGGTATTCCATCGGACCCACCGATAGGAGCCATCTTTGCAGCGATAACGGTTCTCGAAGCCCAGGGTGTCTAGGTTTAAGTCACTCAGTTTCGCGGTTTCGGCCAGGGTGGCGGCGCGATCGTCGGGATGGACGAATTCGATAAAGGGTTGGGAAAGCAGTTCTTCGTCGGTGTAACCGAGGATTTTTCCCCAGGCGGGATTGAGACGTTTGAAATATCCATCGAATCCGGCGATACAGAGCATATCCAGGGAGAGGGTGAAGAACCGATCGCGTTCCTGTTCGGCGTTTTTGCGATCGGTGATATCCTGAGCCACGATCATCACGGAGTCGATTTGGCTGGTTTCGGTTCGCACGGGTACGGTGTGGGTGAGGTACCACCGGCCATTCCAGGGCATTTCCTGGATGACTGAGTTGGAGTTGCACTCCAGATCCTGAATACTCTGTTCTAAGCGGGTTCGAGCTTCTAATGAAAACACTTCACTGAGGGTTTTGCCTTCTACGACGGCTTTAGACAGTCCGGCAGTCTCTAACCCGGCTCCTTCTGCGAGTAAAAACCGTTGATTTCGGTCGAGGAGGAAGACTGCACCCTGGGGAAAGTTTCGGGTGAGGGTACGATAGAGTTCTTCACTTTGACGCAGGGCTTCTTGCGATCGCATCTGTTCGGTCCGGTCCGTGGCAACGCCGATTACCCCTGTCACAGTGCCGCTTTCCTCCCAGATTGGGGTCAGTTTATGTTCATAAATTAATCCATTCCAATTGCCAATCCAGTTTTCTTCTTGACCGTTAAACACCTGATGGATCTGGTTGAGGATACTCGGATTATCGGCGTACCAGTCGAAAATTGATGCACCGATCGCCGTTTCTGGGTTTAACCCTAAGGAGGGCAGGTTTTTTCCTTCCAATAGGGTAAGGATGCCATTGCGATCGGTGGCATAGAGAATTACGGGGGCTTGTTTAACCAGGGTTTGTAGGTGGGATGTACTCTCGCGCAGTGCTACTTCTATCCGTTTGCGTTCGTTAATTTCTCCCCGCAATTCCTCGTTGGCGCTTTGCCATTGTTGGGTTCGTTCGGCAACTCGCTTTTCTAGTTCCAAGTTGAGCGATCGCAGGGCGATTTCTTGGTGTTTGCGATCGGTAATATCCTCGATCATCACCAGGGTTAAGCTCGGTTTCTCTGCTTCGGCTGTAATCTCGGAAACCAGCACGTGAGCGGTCCGCAGTTCTCCATCTTTCCGGCGGTAATGCTGTTCCTGTGCCTCGGTACTCTCGAAAGATGTCTCTTGTCCGACGGGGATTTCTTCCTCCGGTTGCATCCGTTGAGGCGCAGGCGCAAAGCTCAAGTCACTCAAGCTCATGGCATTCAGTTCTTCGGCGCTATATCCGAGGAACTGTTGCAGTGCCCGATTGGGTTGGGTGATGGCACCGGAGGGGGTGACTAGGGCAATTCCTAGGGGCGATCGGTCAATGACGGTTTTCAACAGCACTTCGTTTTCCCGCAATGCGGTTTCCACCTGCTGCCGTTGTTCAATTTCTGTCTGGAGTTGCTGGTTGGCTTGCTCTAACTGCTCTGGGGACGCCAATGCCAAGGCTTTGGGGATGAGGGAAACCAGTAAAATCGCGGTGGCGAGGGAAACTCCGGCGGTGATCGCTTTGATTCCCCCGGATAGCCAATAGTCCGGATGCCACAGGGTCCAGATTTCCATTAAATGGCTGGTCCCACAGGAGATGATAAATGCCCCAAATAATACAAAAATCCAACTAAAGGGGAGGTCTTTTCTCTGGCGGATAAAATATAACAGGGTGAGGGGAATGGCAAAATAGGAAAGGGCAGTCAGGGCGTCGGAACCAACATGAAGCCCGACTAACCACGGCTTCCACAAGTAACAATGCCCGTGAGGGATAAATGAGAGTAACCTCGGACCCGGCAGATTGGCGATCGCTGGGTTTGTGAACAATCCTAAAACTTGGTTCTGCATTTATCCCCCTTAGATATTGTCTCGCGCTCCATTTTATGTCTCTCGTTCCCTTGTCTTTGAGTTTCTATTGATTGAACGGCTTTCCCTTGGGCTAACCTGTTTTTGTTGTTTAGAATAGGGAGCAAAGGGTAAAATCCGGTGAACGGTCTTCTCCATTTTTTTTAGTTAAAATCGAAGAATGTCAGATAGAACCCTGATACAATTTTCTTATAATTTTAGCGAAATTATAGGAGCTTTAAGCCAGCCGTGCCGGATTCTTTGTTAAAGTTTAATATTGCACGGGGTTTAGATCCTCGGGGGATTTGTCCCTCTGAGGGAAACGATCGGGCGATTGTCGGTCCCTCCTGTGCAGTAACGACTGCCATCCCGTTCAGGACTGCTGTTTGAGAAGGGTGCGTTAGGTCCCCTTTCCCTTGCGGGACTGACCTCTCCTACCCCTGCCCCTTAGCGCAACAGTGACGTTGCATCCTGACCCAGAATCAGTCAATATTATCCATACCTGTTATCCGAATCAGAACGATGCCTAACTCCTTAATGTATCAAGACGAAACTCATTTTGTCGTCCTCGAATCCAATCAGCCGGAACAATTACTGACCGCTGAGGAATTGCTCTCCAAGCTCAAAGCAATTTTAGACGATCGCCAGGATAATTTGCCTCGGGATTTGCAAAAATTTCCCACTATCGATGCTCAAGCTCAACATCTTTTGGAAACCAGTTGTGAATTTGATTTAGGGCCAGGACAATATTTTCAATGGTATGTCGTCCGCCTCGAAAAGTAAATCATTTAACCCATTATTCAGGGAGAGTATGAGATTTTTATGTTATTTTTTTGGTAAAGAAAGACGGGGATGTTACCCCGCCTTTCTAGCTAAAAAAACTTACTTGAATGGTCAAGGCTCAACGGTTAGCAATTAGAGCCACATCAATGCGATCGCCTTCAGTGTTATTGAACTCAACCGAGATTCCAGGACCAAAAAACTTTTCGATTTTTTCTTGTTTTTGCTGCCAAATTTCTAAGGAAAATTGTGGGGAATCAAATTCTAAAATTAAAGC
Source organism: uncultured cyanobacterium (assembly GCA_963821735.1). Lineage (GTDB taxonomy): Bacteria > Cyanobacteriota > Cyanobacteriia > Cyanobacteriales > Laspinemataceae > Laspinema. The sequence continues at coordinate 219,703 of CAWGFK010000043.1, read as the reverse complement.
ATAGTACCCCTCTATATTCTCTTCTCGAATCCCCACGAGAACAGGTCGGGCTTCATCGGAGGGATTCAGACCAAACCGTTCCAAGGAATCATCCAAATGAGCATCTTGACCATAGCGATAGCGAGTGATATCTTTGCGAATTTGATTTTGGATTTCAGTGGCCTGTTTTTCTCGCAATTCTAAGATATCCGCAGAGGTGGGGTGAGTGAAGGGGACCGGCTTCAGTTCTGCCGCTTTCAGGGCCAATCCACCGAGTAACAGGGGAATGCCATAAAAGAATCCGGCCAGATTTAAGGTGGCGTAGTCGTTAAAGTAAGCGTAGAAGCCAATCAGGGTGATCAGACCCCCGAGGGATAAACCCAGGTTTCCCAAAGAAAGTTTAGCTAACATGATAGTGAGTGAATGAACGATCGCGCTTAAAGTGCAAAGTTCTATTGTCCCCTGTTGGCGATCGCACTACAACGATCTCGCCTGTTGTTTTTAGGCCGATCAGGGTTACCCTTGTGAATCTTTGTTAAAATAGGTCCGGTTTAAGAAGGCCAGACCCGTCTGAATTCTGGGATAATGAGGGAAAAACTGCGATCGCCTCGTCAAGGGAGGCGATCCAAGGATCTAAGGGATCAGTCTGGTTTTCAATCATTCAGACTACAGCGCTTCTTATCTCCCTTCTGTACTACCCTCACCCCAGACCCCTCTCCCAGAAGGGGTGAGGGGCTGGGGGTGAGGGTCAGTCCACCGAAGCGCTATACAGCTTGGATTTCGGGCTGGTGATGGGGTAAAAAGCGCGTCGGGTAGGGTCAAGAAACCCGGTTGGTCTTTCCTCTCGGATACCTCCGCCCTCGGCTGATCGATTCAGCTTGACAAATGGCGGATTTTATAATAGAGCAAGCTGCCGAATCTCAACCGGATCGGCATCAACAAAACTGTTTACAGTGAGATTAGCAAAAACAAAGGGAAGGCAGAAATGGACGAACAAAAACTCAGAGAACGGGTCAGTGCGATCGCAGACAAACGAGAAACCCTCGTGCGTCTCTTAGAACAACCCAACTTAGGAACCCTCAGAATTGATGTAAATCAGGCGATCGAAGAACTGGACGATTTGCTGGATGAATTCAACCGCACCTTTAGCGATCGCCCGATCGCCTAAACCCGGTTTCAACCCCTACCGCCCCTAACCCCGGCGGTCCAGGGGTGCAATTTTTGCTCTCCTGGACCGGAATTCCCTCACCCTCACCCTTGTTGCAGGGCCATTTCCATCAAAATATTCTGAGAACTTTGGGCGATCGCCTCATTCTTTCCCCGTCGTTGCAGGTAACTCCCATCGGGCTGTAATTCCCACGCTTGGCGATTATCCGCTAACATAATTCCCAGAATTTCCTGGAGGTCTTTTGCCAAATCCGGGTCCTGTACTGGCGTTGTCGCCTCCACCCGGCGATTCAGGTTCCGAGGCATCCAATCCGCACTCCCCATATAAACCTCTTCTGCGCCATCATTATAAAAATAAAAAATCCGGGAATGCTCTAAAAACCGCCCCACAATACTCAACACCCGGATATTTTCACTGACATTTGCCACCCCCGGACGCAAACAACAAATCCCCCGCACAATTAAATCTATTTGCACCCCCGCCCTTGAGGCTTCATAGAGCTTGACAATCATTTTCGGGTCTACCAAAGCATTCATTTTTAACACGATTCGTCCCGGTTTTCCCTGTTTGGAATTGTCAATTTCCCGCTGCACTAAGGCGGTCATTCGTTCCCTCATGTTCACCGGCGCAACTAACAAACTGCGATAGGAACGCTGTCGGGAATACCCGGTCAAATAATTAAACAAATCCGTTAAATCCGCCCCCACATCATCCCGGCAGGTAATTAACCCCAAATCCGTATAAAGTCGCGCCGTCTTTGGATTATAATTCCCGGTCCCAATATGTGCATAGCGCCGAATGCCATCGGCTTCTCGACGCACCACCATCCCCACTTTAGTATGGGTTTTAAGTCCGACTAACCCATACACCACATGAACGCCCACTTTCTCTAACTTCCGCGCCCAAGAAATATTATTTTCCTCATCAAAACGAGCTTTCAGTTCCACCAATGCCGCCACCTGTTTGCCATTTTCTGCTGCTGCAATTAAGGCATTCACAATGGGGGAATCTCCAGAGGTCCGGTAGAGGGTCATTTTAATGGCTAATACCGCCGGATCATAAGCTGCCTGGGTAATAAAGCGCTGGACTGTTGCACTAAACGAGTGATAGGGATGATGGATGAGCAAATCCCGCGATCGGATCAACGCAAAGAGGTCCTCTGTCTCTTCCATATCCTCCAGATTCGGTTCCGAAGGCAGTTCTCCCAGGCGACGGAATGCGGCGGGAATGACGGGATTCCATACCGGATATTTCAGGTCCGGAAAAGGTAAATCCATCAACCCCATTAAGTCTACTAACCCCAGCAATCCCTCGATTTCATAGACTTCATGATGAACTAAACCCAATTCCTCCCGCAGCATTTCACGCACCGCTGAGGGGATATCCGATTGGACTTCCATTCGCACCACGGAACCGCCGACTCGTCGCTTGCGAATTTCTTGTTCGATCGCCAGGAGTAAATCATCCGCTTCATCTTCTTCTAAGGCAATATCCGCGTTACGAGTCACCCGAAATGGATGATATTCTAAAATATTCATCCCGGGAAATAGAAACTCTAAATTATGGGCAATTACCTGTTCTAAAGGGGTGAATGTCCAGCTTTTTCTGTGTCCTTCCCCGTGACTGTTACTGGAGTTTCGGGGCGCTTCGGGAATCGGAACAAATCGGGGTAACACTTTGGGGACTTTCACCCGGGCAAAAAATTCTTCGTCCGTTTCGGGGTCTTTGATGACCACAGCCAGATTCAGACTGCGGTTAGAAATGTAGGGAAAGGGATGTCCCGGATCGACGGCTAAGGGGGTGAGAACGGGGAAAATTTCTTCTTCAAAATACTGTTGCAGGTAGGTGCGCTGTTCTTGGTTGAGATCCATATAATCGAGGATCTGGATACCATACGCAATCAGTTGGGGACGGAGGATTTTTTCAAAATGCCGATGTTGTTCGGCCACCATTGGATGCAGGCGATCGCCCACTTCATCCAATTGTTGTTGTGGGGTGCGTCCATCAGGAGTCAGGGAAGAAACTCCTGCTTCAACCTGCTGTTTCAGTCCAGCAATTCGCACCATGAAATATTCATCTAAATTAGCACTGAAAATCGCTAAAAATTTCAGCCGTTCTAACAACGGAGTTCGAGGATCAAAGGCTTCCTGTAAAACTCGGTAATTAAATTCAACCCAACTTAATTCTCGGTTGAAGTAGTATTGCTGATCTTTTAGGTTAATTTCCGGTGTGGTTTCCTTCGGTTTTTTAGTCGTTGTCATAATTCTGACCTGATGGAGCAGTAAATGGAGTTGGCACTACATGAAAATTCTGTATAACCCCAGTCCTCTATGGCCTTTAAAAAAATGACCAGCATAAAACCAGTCCATAAGTCATACTGGTAGTATTTTAAGCTAACCAGTGTTATCATTATGCACCCAAAAGAGAACTTGAACAAATCCTCCAAAATCTACGGCCCGCATTCAGCCGTGAGGCGGGCTTTGAATGGTTCGTAATCAGGGTCTGGGGCAACTGTTATGAATAGGACCGCTCCATTATCTGAGCAGGGGATGGGAATACTGGGACACCCTCTGCATTGGAATCACATTATCAAGCTAAATGCCTTAGTTATGGGTATTTTACAAATTCTGAGTTTATCCATGCCTCAACGATTTGGCAAGGTTTTTCGGGTTGGTTCAGAACCCTACCTAGCAGTGGTTATCCGAGTGAGCAAATTGTTCAGCTTACTCTAGCACATCTGCCCCTTCTATTTGCTATAGCTGTTCCTAGACTCATGAGGTACATTTTGAGTGCTAATCGCCACTATATAGCGAGCAAGATGCTCGCACTCCTCTAATATCTGTACCTCATAATATAACCTATAAAGTCCACTCAGCTTACTTTTACCTTAGCCAAAGAGTCATTCATGAATCAGGCCATACACAGACGCACTGGACAGTTTAAGAACCTTACACAATCATCTCACAGAACTTTTCACTGTCCAAATCATAAGGCATCAATTCAAAAAAAGCAATCCCCCTCACCTCTCTTTTTTGCAGCCCCTATGCCAGAAACCCAGTTTCTTTGAGAAACTGGGTTTCTATCTCTCTCAGGGTTCACAGGTCATTCAAGAACCAACCTAAACCACTGCAAAGAAATCCTGCTGGTCAAGACCGCTATATTCACACCATTAACATCGCTAGGACCTCATTTCCCACAGAAATCACCGCGCCATTATCCCCTTGGGTGAGAGTTAAGTCATTATAGTTAACCCTTCAGCTAACCCAATTAAATCCTCGCCATCAGTAAAGTCCACAATCAAATCAACTCCGCATCTGGGCGAATCACAAAGCGGTCTTGTCCGGCCCCACCGATGAGGATATCATTTCCTAAATCCCCAGATAGCCAGTCATTTCCAGCCCCTCCTATCAACAAATCATCATCTTTACCGCCATAAATCACATCATCTCCATCTTCACCCGTCAAGGTATCATTCCCTTGATTGCCAGAGAGGATATTATTCCCAGAGCCAGCACAGATGATATCATTCCTTGATCTCCAAATAGCACATCATCCCCGCTACCACCGATGAGGCTATCATCTCCTTGTCCCCCATGTAGGGTATTGTTTCCGGCTACAGCAAATAGGACATCATTACCTTGATTTCCATTCATAAAATCATTGCCCGGACCGCCAACTAGGTATCCTGTCCTAAATCGCCGTACATCTCATTATTGCCTGAATTAGCAACAATGTAATCATTTCTTGTCCCCCATAAACTAAGTCATCCCCGGACCGGCATCAATGAAATCCTCCCCTTGATTGCCGTGAATGTTATCATTGCCATTCCCCCCAAAGATTTGGTCATTTCCGCTAATCCTTGGATAAAAATCCCCTCGTTTGTTCCAACAGAGACTCCGCTTCCTGAGTGCCGATTAGGATATCCGTTCCCGGAGTGCCAGAAATTATGTTCCCCAAGTTGTCCGAGTTGGCATGTCACCAACAGGTTACAAATGTCTGGAACATCAGCCAGAATGGAGCAGCATCCACTAGGGGAGTGCTGACTGGATTATTGGCTAGGAACTGATTAAAATAATCCGGTCCTATGGTCCAAATATTTGATAATAAAGGGACTGCTCTGTCTTTCTACAGAAGGCTCTTCGCTGCTGGTATCTACGGTTAATACTGGTAGAAGCAGCAGAAACATTTCCGGCCTCATCTGTTGCCGTAGCTGTAAGACATAACTGTCATCTACTAAGCTGTAGCAGGCGTAAATGTCCAATTCCCAGAAGCATCAGCCGTAGCAGTACCCAGAGCAGTCTTACCTTGTAAAATATTAACGTACGATTGGCTTCGGCAGCTCCTCTTCTCAATAAATCAAAATCTTTCTCCCCCTTTACATCTATCAATAAACCTCTTCTTAAAGTCTTTGAGCGTTATAAGCATAACCCACTAACGCAATACTTAAGCCTCGTGCACTGTAACTGTAGCCCGTTCGCTATTATTAATAATCTAACATCAAACTTGCGCCAATTAGCAGTTCAATGCTTCCATAATCCACATTTCTACACGCAGATACTTTTCTTCAATAATTCCAGAATTAATGCAATTTGCTGCACCATAGCGATTAGTATCGAAGATTACTTCTTTGTCAGCTTGCGGTGATAATAGGCCGAAAAGATGCTCAGAATCAGCGCCCGTTTTTGTTCGGGGAAATAAATACGGAAAACTCATTATTTTCACTCATAGCTTCCAACATTCGCTCCACTAAACCTCCGACTGGGGAAGTCATGGCGCTGTGGAAGCGGGGATTTTGCCGCAGTAAGGCGGCGAGTAAGGTAAACCCATCGCGGTAATCCTGAGATGAAATGAATTTTTTGGAGCATTCTGCTTGGTTGACGCACTCCCTACGGATAGAACGATTTGTTCAAGTCGGGATTGGATAAAATCGCTTAAATACTAAGGACTATATCGCTTTCAGAGCGGGAATCAGAAGGTTTAGGGAGAGCTACAGCGCTTTGGGTATGGGCTGTTTGATGGCGTTTGTTGATATCTAATAGCCGTGCTACATATGTGATGTCCTCTGAATCATACTCGTTCAATTTATGCGTGTCAATACTCGCCCGAGTTTCTTAGTCAAAATTTTACGAAAGTTAAAATTTTTTGTGAAGGCTCTGTATTCACAATATAGCAGTCCTAAATCAGTTGTAGAATGGACGTCGGCGGCCCCCAACCGTCGGCCGCCCAGAACGGGAGAGGGGACGGGGTGAGGTACAAATCATTTAGGATTGCTATAGGTAATGTTTTGGAAATTTTGGAGATGTCTAGTAAGCAATTGTGCAGAATAAATGGCACAGTCAATATGTTAAGGAGTGCGGGCGTCTTGAGAGCTACCTAACACTAGCGGGCGAGACGCCTCCACTCCTTATGTGCAATTATTTATACTCACCTACATATAGCGGTTCTCATGAATATACGGTACAGCGATGCACCCCAAACTGACGGCAGCCTAAAGGGGGCCGCCTTATGCTTTTAGAGAATACCTCATGAGTCCACCGAACCGTTATAGGTAAATACACTCTATATCCCGACCCTGACTTCGACCGAATCGGGGTCGAGAGAAGGGGGTCGGATGGATTCCGTTGCCCACCGGGAACACCCCGGGGTGGAAAATCCTGGAAAAATGGTGGGTGTTCGAGGAGGACTTGAACCGGGTGGGTTGGGACTTACAACGGTAGGTTTTTGATGTCTTACATTTTTCAACAAGTTTTAGCTTCTCATAGCCCTCCCCTTGCAAGGGGAGGGTTGGGTGGGGTCCTCTTGGTCCTGGATTATAGGAAAGCGGTTTAATCCTTTACCGAATCAGGATTTTATCGCCAATCCGGGCATAAAAAATGGTTTTTTGGCGACGTGAGTGGACCCCACCCTAACCCTCCCCTTGCCAAGGGGAGGGACCGGAGGTGTTCTTAATCAAAGGCAAATCACTATAAACATCAAAAACCTACGTGTAAGGTGATTGGGATGGGTAGATATATTGTGCCCAGGATGAGGTTATGATGCCACGAAATGGGGGAATCCACGACAAAAAACAGTCACGAGGCGATCGTGACTGTCTAGGATGAATCCTTTAGCAAGGGCGATCGCCCTTACTGAGTGACTCAATCGGGTTTAACCGGCGATTAAGCGGCTTTTTTCATTTGTTCGGCGACAAAATCCCAGTTGATTAAGCTGCTGATGAAGGTTTGAATGTAATCCGGACGCTTGTTTTGGTAGTCCAGGTAATAGGCGTGTTCCCACACATCAATGGTTAACAGGGGAGTCATTCCCATTGCGATCGGGTTTTCGGCATTGCTGGTTTTGGCAACCTTCAGGGTGCCTTTATCCAAGACTAACCAGGCCCAACCGCTACCAAATTGGGTGGCCGCAGCGTTGGCGAATTCTTCTTTAAATTTATCAAAACTGCCAAAGTCAGCCGCAATCTTGTCGGCGAGTTCCCCACTGGGTTTACCACCGCCACTGGGTTTGATGCAGTTCCAGTAGAAGGTGTGGTTCCAAGCTTGGGCGGCATTGTTGAAGATTCCGGCTTTAGAGGAGTCATTGTAGGTGGCTTTGATCACCTCTTCAATGGATTTGCTCTCCATGTCGGTGCCTTTCACCATGTCATTGTATTTGTTGACGTAGGCTGCATGGTGTTTATCGTGATGGAACTCCAGGGTGCTCTTGGACACATGGGGCTCAAGGGCAGTGTAGTCAAATGGCAAGGGGGGAAGTTCGTAAGTCATGTTTTATCCTCTCTCGAAGTGTTCTTAAGGGTTGCGCTGGATTGCGCTTTTTCTCGGCAGGCGTCAACGGCATGCCACCAACTACCTAGTCCGGTGTCTGGGGCAATGCCACTGTGGGTCCGCTTAGGCTCAGGTTAGCCGGAAGGCGATCGCCACATTACGATAGGATTTTATATCAAAAGTCGGACCCGATCCAACTCCGAGATAAAAATCTACCAGAAGAGGGAGAAAACTGGATCCATTTTGCCTCCCCAGAGGACCCCACCCTAACCCTCCCCTTGCCAAGGGGAGGGGACCGGAGGTGGAGAGGGGTTTAATAATAACTCCCTGTTTTCCGATAATGAACGGCTGTTACCCCTTCGGTATCCAACACTTTTCCATTTTCCACCGTGGCATAAACCACCCAATGATCTCCACATTCCATGCGGTTTTGCACCACACATTCCAGATAAGCCAGTCCATCTTTTAAAATTGGACAACCGTTTGCTGCTTCTTCAGTTTCTAACCCCGCAAATCGGTCTTCTCCAGGAGCAAATCGCTTCATGAAATGCTTGCGTAATTGTTTGCCTTCTGCTAAAATATTTAGCACAAATTTATCGCCGCGTATGGGTGAGAGATTCTAAGGCCCGGTCTTTGGCGACGGCAACGGTTAAACCGGGAGGATTAAATGAACCTTGGGAAACCCAAGAGGCTAACATTCCACTAATCACATCCCCTCGTTTGGCGGAAACGACGCATAAAGACCCGACAACTCGACCGACGGCTTGGGCAGTCCGATCGCTGGCTGCACCTGTGGTTAAGGAAGATTTGGCCGTCCGTCGTTTCTGCGATCGCTTCAAACTTTGAGCAAAATCAATGGCCGCTTCTTCGCAAGCTTGCAAGGTCACATCGGTGGGTTTAAACTTCACCCGAATCGGGTCAAACCCAAACTGATAACCCGCATCCGTTAGCTTACTTTCCAACAGGTCGATCGCTTCTCCACTCCACCCAAATGACCCAAATACTCCGGCCAATTTACTGGTCGATGCAGTTTTTAAAATAATCCCTAAAGCGGTTTGAATTTGGGTCGGCGCATGACCTCCCAAGGTGGGAGACCCAATAATAAATCCATCGCATTTTTCCACAGCCGCCTGAATTTCCGAGGGTTCGGCTTGTTCACAATTCAGAAATTCTACGGCGATTCCTGCTTTGGTTAACCCTTTGGCGATCGCCTGTCCCACGGTGGCGGTATTCCCATAAGCTGACGCATAAACTAACGCTACCGTCAAATCCTGAGACTTTTGCAAATTACTCCAGGACCGATACAATTCCGTCAGTTCTTTCTTCCCATACATCACCAACGGTCCATGACCCGTGGCATACAATTTCACCTCGGGTAATTCGGCAATTTTATCCAATGCCGAGAGTACCTGTTTCGCCTGGGGTGCGTGTAAGCAATCATAATAAAACCGGCGGTCTTCACTATAAATTGCCCACCCTTCATCAAAAATTTGGTCTCCGCAAACATGAGCCCCAAAGAATTTATCGGTAAACAGAATTTTGGTTTTGGGGTCGTAAGTTAACAGTTCATCGGGCCATTTGGGAGTGGGAGTGGCAATCAATTGTAACTGATGTCCTTGCCCTAAATCTAAAGTATCTTCCCCCCGGACCACTACAATGTTTAAGTCTTCGGTTTCAAAGACTTGGCGCAAGGCGATCGCCCCGGGATTGGTACAAACAAATTGCAGTTGTGGCGCAAGACTCAATAGCGCTTTAATCGTCTCCCCGCGATTGGCATTGAAATGTCCCAGGATGACATAATCAATCTGGGAAAGGTCAATTCGGGACTGCAGTGACTCTAAATAATTTTTAGTAAAAGATTCCCCGGGTGGGTCGATGATTGCAGTTTTATCCCCTTGAATTAAAAAAGAGTTGGCGGTGGTTCCTTTAGCCAGGGAATATTCTACCTCAAATTTGAGGCGGTCCCAAGTGCGCGATCGCATCACTCGGGTCTCTTCGGCAATCAGGACCACCTGAACATCACGTTGTTTAGTTGTTGTTTCTATCATCGGTGAGGAATGCGCTAAGACAGTTTACTTAAAACAATTACAATCATCCCTCATTATCTAACCCTTGTGCAGATATGAGGAATCAATTCGCTTTCCTTGCTCATTCCCCAGGAGCGGGTGTCGCTACAGGAGTGCTGAGAAACCGGGTTTCTGGACTCAATCTCTGTCCCTGAACTGTCAATTCTTGACAGAAACCCGGTTTCTGGTCCCCTGAATCTCATCGGGCAATCCCCTCGGGGAAAATGAGCAATAGCATCGGTCTAATAATGATTGCCAACTTTGCGATGGTGAATCGCCGGTAAGGCATCGGGATTGGAGACTCGGCCATTGTCTACCTGGCTATACACGATCCAGTGATCGGGGCATTCCATGCGACTGATGACTTGGCATTCCAGATAGGCGAGGGCTTCACTCAGAATCGGACTGCCGTTGTTCGCCGGTTGGGTTTTGATTCCGGCAAAGCGATCGGCACCTGGGGGGAAGCGTTTGAGGAAGTGTCGCATCAGTCCTTGATAGTTGTCTTCATCCAGGACATTGAGGACGAAGGTATCGCCGACGTGCATTAGGGCTTCGATCGCCCGGTCTTTGGCAACAGCAATGGTAATTCCCAGAGGTTCAAAACTGGCTTGGGTCACCCAGGAGGCCAACATGGCACTACTCACATCCCCTTTCTTCGCGGTAATAATATACAATCCTCCGCTAATCCGCCCCAAGGCTTTATCCAGTTCGCTATCTAAGGATTTCATCTGTTTGATAGCTTTTTTCAGGGTCAGCATCTGTCCCATGTCGGTTCCCGCTTCATCGCACAGTTGATAGGTGGCTTCCGTGGGGTTTTCTTTGACGATAATATTGGGAAATCCCTGTTTGAGTCCCAGTTCTTTGAATTTAACGGCGAGGGGATAGATGGATTGGTCGTTACCGCCACCGGATTCAAAAAGTCCGATGGTCTGTTTGTTGTTGGCAGCGACTAAAATGGTGCCGATCGCCGCTTCGGCATTCTCTGCACCAGGTCCCGTTAATGGCGGTGCACCGAGGGCGATTCCCGAGGCGATACTGACCAGTTCTCGCACTTCCTGGGGTTCTGCCGATCGCAAATCCATCATTTCCACGTTGACGCCGGTTTTGGTAATCCCGTGGGCCACCGCTTGGGAGAGGCGATCGCTATAGCCATAGTCGGAAAAGTAAAACACCGCAACGGTGGTTTCCGCCTTGGCTTGTTCCTGACTCCACTGTTTGTATCGTCCGGTGAGTTCGCCGACATTATACCGCAGTAGGGGTCCGTGGCCGGTGGCGATCGTGCTAATTTTTTCCACGTCCGGCATCCGCTTCATGGCACTGAGGACCGATCGCGCATTCGGGGCCATCAAACATTCATAATAAAAGTGATAATCCGCTTCAATGTCACTTAAATTTTCATCGAAGGTTTTATCGGAACAATAGTGCATTCCAAAGGCATCGCAGGTAAATAGAATCTGCGTTTTGGCGTCGTAGGTAAAGATGGTATCCGGCCAGTGCAAATTCGGAGCATTTACAAATTCTAAAACGTGACCGTTGCCTAAATCCAGAGTATCCCCATTTTTGACAATTAGACGTTTAAAGGGTTGATGGACTAAGTTCTCTAAAAACTGAATGGCAACTTTGGCCCCGACAATGGTGATATCTGGGGCGAGTGCTAAGACATCTTTAACTAATCCGCTATGATCCGGTTCGGTATGACTGATGATTAGGTAATCGATTTGAGTCGGGTCGATTTCCTGGCAAAGGGTCGGCAAATAGGACTCGCGGAATTTGGCATGGGAGGTATCCACCAAGGCAGTCTGACTCCCCCGAATCAGAAAGGAATTATAAGTGGTCCCGTTTTGCAAGCCAAATTCGATATCAAACCGATCGCGGTCCCAATCCAAACAGCGAATTGCTGTGGTTTCCGTGGCGATTTCCCCTGTGGCGATCGTCAGTCTCGGTTGTACTCTGTCGGTGACGGCTACCATTGAGTGGCCTCCTTTTCTCGTCGATGTTAGGGTTTGCTTTCTTTCTTTATTGTTACATATTTTAACCATTAGTTTTCATGGAAAAATATATGGTAATCATAAGCGTTACCAATCAACGAATCTCTCCCGAAATTCCTATGTTATAATTAAAGATTAAGTTCCTGAAGCAAGCCCAAAGGGATGCTTGCTTCAGGAATATTCACCCCTGGGGGAATGGATGTCGGGAATGGGTTTATTTCCCTTCCATCATTTTGAGGGGCAGTTCTACAATAAACTCCGTCCCGTCTCCTTCGCTGATGCAGCGAAGCTTGCCGTTATGACCTTTGACGATAATTTGATAACACAGAGATAGACCCAACCCGGTGCCTTTTCCTACGGGTTTTGTGGTAAAAAAGGGATTGAAAATTTGGTCTTGAATCTCTGGAGAAATTCCGGGACCGTTGTCTTTAATGGAAATGCTCACCCAATGGGGAGAGGGTTCGCAAATTGAGAGAGTCAGTTCACCGTCATTATCTGGATTGGCGGCGATCGCATCTAATGCATTATCAATTAAGTTGAAAAACACTTGATTAATCTGGGCCGGATGACATTCCACTCGCGCTTGAGCATGATAATGTTTGTGAATTTTCAACTCCGGGGGAAATCGATGTTGCAACATCGATAAACTGCTTTCCAGACCTTCACTGAGATTAACAGGTTTAGCCCCAGCTTCATCTAACCGCGAAAAATTCCGCAAGTTTTGGACAATTTTGCGAATGCGATCGCTTCCTTGCTGCATGGAACCAATTAGGTTCGGGGAATCAGACCGGATATAATCCAAATCCACCTCTTCATTCAACTCTTCGATTTCTGGAGGAATTTCTGAGGCCGCCGCTTCGTAAATGTCAATCGCTTTTTTCAACGCTTCTACATATTCCTGGACGTAGAATAAATTGGCATGAACAAAATTATTGGCATTGTTAATTTCATGGGCAACTCCAGCTACCAACTGTCCCAAACTGGACAGTTTTTCGCTTTGGATGAGTTGTTGCTGGGTCGCTTTCAGTTCTTTTAAAGTCAGTTCTAATTGTTCAGCTTGAGCTTGATATTGGGTGGCAGAATCCTGAACTTTTTGATATAATTCTGCTTGTGAGATGGCAATAGCCATCTGATGGCCTAACTGTTCTAAAAGTTCGATTTCTCCTTGGGTCCAATGGCGAGTTGAGTGACATTCATGAGCAATTAACAATCCCCAGAGATGATCGGGCATGGCAATGGGCACGATTAAATTGGCCTTGACTTGCAATTTGTCTAAAAACTCCGCATGACAAGTATTTAATCCCGCATTATGAATATCATCGATCGCCCGAACTCGCCCTTGTTTATAGAGTTCGGCATGGTCGGTTTTAAAACAATTATCCGCCACAATCCCGCCCAAAATCGGCGGCCAAGGTACATTAAGATCTTCGACAACGATTTCCCCGGACCAGTTTTCTAGGAAGCGGTAAATCACCACCCGGTCAGTATTCAGGAGTTCCCGGACTCCTCGGACTGCGGTTTTTAAAACAGTATTCAAGTCCAAGGTACTGCGAATTTGGTTGGTAATCAGGCGCAGTAAGGATTCCCGTTGTGCGGCAGCACGGGTGGCACTGTACAATTGAGCTTGGTTAATGGCGATCGCCAGTTGAGAGGCGACCCCTTCTAAAAGGTCCTGTTCCCATTGCTCCCACTCCCGTTCGCGATCGCACTGATGCAGTCCGATGATGCCATTGACTTTCCCCTGGTAGGAAGTGGCGATCGCCAGCATCGACTTAATTCCAAGTGCTTGCACCAGTTGTAAGGTTTCTTCCCCTAACCCGGGAAACTCTAAAAACCTGCTCACTGCCAGGGGTTCCGCCTGAGACATCAACTGATGTAAGTGGGGATTATCCGCCAACGGTACTCGGGTCCCCAATTGGCTGGTGTAATTATCCGTCTTATACTCTCCTCGGGTGATTAACCAGTCACCCTCTTCCGATTCGTTGACTAAAATGCTGACTCGACTACAGTTGAAGGTTTCCCCCAACAAACGACAGGCGGATTGGAGCACTTCATCTAAATCCAGGGTACTGCGAACCTGATGATTGATCTGGTTGAGCAATCGCGATCGCTGGATTTCCCTCTGGAGTTCCCGAGAGTGTAAATCTTTTATTTGCATATTTTCTTTGTAGGATCTCAGTCGCTTCATGAATGGACCGACTGGCTTGGGGGAGTGATAAATCAGGTTTCGGCCATGTACAGGAGGGGGCTTGTTCTTTTATATACATAAATTTTTTATCGAAGGGGCCAACAAAATAAATCGATGAAGCAGATGCCGCTATTCCTTATTCTGCTATCTTAACAAATTTTTATAAAAATTTAAGGTAATCTTATAATTGTTATTGAAATAAATTCAAAAAATTTGCTATAATGATCTGAAGTCAGTATTTTAATACCTTCTATCGATTCATCTCTATTGGATTATAAGCGACTGTAAGCGGACGTAAACATCCGGGGAATGCAGGGCCACCCGACCATGAGCAAAACTGCCACCAAATCCGGAAGCGATCGGCACAACTGGCTGGCTTTAAGCATTGGCAATACGAGACTCCACTGGGCCTGGTTTCAGGGAGAAATTTGCAAACAGGTGTGGCACACGCCTCATTTAGACGCCTCTGCCGGGGAAAAGCTGATTCATGCTTGGAATCGGGGGGAGTTGTGGTCTCGGGAGATGGAGTTTCCCGGTCCCGGAGGTTGTGAGGCGATCGCCCCCAACCCCCCCCTGTGGATTGCCTCCGTCGTTCCCCACCAGTTAGCGCTTTGGCAGTCTTACCAGAAATGCAACCAGATTACCCTAGGAGATTTGCCCCTGTTAGGAGTTTATCCCACCTTGGGAATCGATCGCGCCTTAGCCTTAGTGGGGGCAGCAAAGGAATCCGGTTGGCCGGTTTTAGTCGTGGATGCAGGAACCGCCCTCACCTTGACCGGGGCGGATTCCCAGGGCCGATTAGTTGGAGGGGCAATTCTCCCCGGGTTTGGGTTACAACTGCAATCGTTAACGGAAAAAACCGCCGGATTACCCCCGGTAACATTTCCAGCCACCTTACCTCCACGCTGGGCATTAACCACCCCGGAGGCGATCGCTTCTGGGGTAGTCTATGGAATTGGGTCCGGGGTACGAGACTTTATCGAGGACTGGTGGCAACGCTTTCCCACCTCTGCGGTGGTGATCACCGGGGGAGGCGGGGAAATCCTGCTGAGATATCTCTACCAGAGTGCGCCAGAGATGGCAAAACAGGCGATCGCCCTGCCGGATCTAATTTTTGCGGGGATTTGCTGCATCAAACAACAGCAGTCCGGGTAAAGTTGAGGTCGTTACACCCCGGACCTCGGTTTCAGCCTCTAGTTTAGAAATAAAATCTCGAATCTGTTGGGTCAGCAGATCCGGGAATTCCTCGGGTAAATTAGACTTACCCTCGGGAATGCGGCGTAAATCCGCATCTGCGATCGCCCGATGGTAGGTTTCCGATAAAGCGACTGCCGTCGGGGTATCGCGATCGCCAATTAAAATCAAAACCGGGATTTTTAGCCAACTCAAACGGTCCTGCAACAACTCCGCTTCAATTTCACTGGCGCGACGTTGGAACAAAATCTGACAAGCTACCCCAAATTTTTGCAAGCGATCGGCATTTAACAAAGCTTGATGCATCACTTGGTGCAAGCGCAAGATTCGGGCGATCGGAAAGAGGACCGATTGTAGCCCACGAATCAAGGGCAATGCCTGAATCCAAAGGCGAGTCCGAAACCAGCGCTTTTTCAAGCCCTCCACCTGGACCCCTTCTGGTGCCAACAAGATTAATCCCGGCACAACCTCGGGATATTTCAGGGCGTAACTTGCCGCCACCCAAGCGCCGAGAGAGTCACCCACCAGATAAACCGGGCCGGGGTTCACCGTTTCCAGAAATTCGTGTAAACACTCCACCTGGAGGGCGATCGAGTAGTGGATATTCGGCTGTTCCGACTCACCGAACCCGAGTAAATCTAAGGCAAAACAGTGATAATTGGCCCGGAGGCGCTCAATCACCGGCACCCATTGAGCGCTATCGCTCCACGAACCATGTAAAAATACTAGAGTAAGTCCCTCCTGGCCGACTTCACGCCAGAACAGTTGCCCTTGGGACAGTTTGATTCGGGAATTGCGGAGCGGTAGAGTCATCCTGAGTCCTTGAAACGCATCCGTATCGAGTTAAGGGTTTATGCAGATGGAGGAGTGGAGGATCGCCGTTGAAAGCAGGTAACCCGAGGCAACTCCTCCCCGCCCAAATCAGGCTACCACGCTTCCCGACCCAATTAAGCGACCGTCGTCACACCATTGAGAAAGTCCTGTAATTGGCGATCGTGGTCATGGGACAGTTGACCCAGGGGGAGAGAATCCCGGTCAAATGCCTTGACCTCCAGAATTTCCGACGTATCATAGATTTTCATTTCCCCCCGGACCTGTGCCGCGACGACGACGCAGATCGAATGAATCCGGGGGTCGCGATCGGGGGCGGAATAAATTCCGACTAAACGACCCACTTCAGTGACTTCTAGGCCCGTTTCTTCCGTGAGTTCCCGTTTTAAGGTATTCGGAATATCTTCCCCCCAGTCCACCATGCCTCCGGGTAGCCCCCACTTGCCATTATCGCGACGCCGGATCAACACGATTTGACCGTTGTCTAACAGGGGAATTATGCTAATTCCGAGGACGGGATGTCGAAACACAATCCCGAGTACGGCTTGCGTAAAATGCCATAAGCGCTTCATAAATCAAATCATCCTGGATTCCAACGACCACCGCCCACACTCAATCTCTCTACCCCGATCGCCTTGCTGTTGAGGCTTGATCTGACTTCCTCCCTCTGCTCCATGAGCAAAAAATCAACGGGAACAACTCTGTGACTTGAGCCACGAGATGAAACCGTTGCTAACCCGTCCTGATTTTAACCTACAACCTACTCGAATCATCGTTGATGAGTCTACAGGATTTCAAGACCCCCAATCCTGATTGTCCCAAGTTCGTAGTAACGACTTCAGTCGTTCCCCCGTCTCTCCCCCATCCCCCGTCTCTCCCCCATCCCCCCAGGATGGGGATAGCTCTTTACTGTTATCATGGATGCAGTGCTACGCAAGTTCGGTCATGCCTGAGATTGAGATTCCATAGAACTCATCTGTAGTCTTTGCCGAGAGCAATTCGAGAAATTGTGCGTTCCCTGGCATAAAATAGTGGATCGGATTCATCCTTCAGTTGCGGGGGTAAACCGCCCCATCCAAAAGAGACTCACCGGATGATGGGCGATCGCTTGCTTTCTTTCGGGAGACAGGTTCTGATCTCAACCCGAATGGATGGGATTGAGCCTATCCCCATGCGAAATGGGTGAGCTGGGGTTCACCCTCGGTACGAAACTGCTCGGATATTGGGTGGGAGTGCGAACCCTCACCCCTGCTTTTGTGGAATTCAGTCCCCTTGCCCTGTTTGTTCTAACTCTTGAAAAAGTGCAATTGACAACTGTGCAATCAAGGGAGCGATCGCCGGGGGGTCAGTCTTGTACCTCGTGGCGATCGCTCCCGAGAGCTACCCGAGAGCCAAGAGTCATTTTTGTTGTTTATCCTTGAGGTCCATAATAATGGCAAAACGTCGCAATCCTAAAAAAGAAAAAGCACAACGGAATAAAGCGTATGCGCGCCAATTCCGCAAACCGACTAATTCCGGTCGCTTTTTCAAGAACCGTAACTCTAATATGAATGGCAACCGTGACGAAAACAGTGAAAACACAGAAGGGGAAGAAAACTAACTGAATTCTCTGGGATTTAGACCTCAGTCAAGGTGGAGTTTCTCCTCCGATGAAGGGGGGCTAATCAAGAGAATAAAGTGCGGTTGAGTCGCGGATTTTTGAGAGATTGGGGAGAGTAAAAGGGAGTCGAAGTGGAGGGTCAGTTGCCCAAGAGGTGACTGGCAACTTTGTACTCCCGGTTTATGAACCCGAAAAATCGAGCCGTTGCCTGGAGAAGATCCTCTAACCTCGCAACTCGAATCCCGCCGTGGGAAAACATCGGTTCTGAGTGGGCGATCGCCATGAGATTGCCCACTGCCGAATTTTTCTAGGATTCCGAGGTGATCGCCTGCCTGAGATCCAGCCTTAAATGTGGGGTAACTCCACTGCAATGTGGCCCATTCCCTCCGTCAACTCGGGGCAATAATTTATCCTTTTTCCAATTCTTCACTTCACGAGAAGAGATTCCTTGAAAAACTGACTAAAACAAGCGTAGGGATAACATCACAACCCTCTAAAAGTTTTCAGCCCAAGACCCAACCCCAAACCCTCCAAAAGCAGAGCAGAAAAGAGCCAGACCGTTGGCTAATCTTCATAAACTCACCGGGAAAGTAAAAATTGAAAATTTTTCTTCCTCATGCCGGAAATTCGTTAAAACTTTATAAAAAATTGGTTTTCTACCTCCTAAAATTTGTTAAAACTTTATAAAAATGGGTTT
This sequence comes from uncultured cyanobacterium, assembly GCA_963821735.1. Lineage (GTDB taxonomy): Bacteria > Cyanobacteriota > Cyanobacteriia > Cyanobacteriales > Laspinemataceae > Laspinema. The sequence goes on along the minus strand of CAWGFK010000043.1, from coordinate 201,231 downwards.
CCTCAACTACAGAAATCGGATAAGATCTGGATAAAACCTAACCCAGAAAAGGTAGAAAGAAGAGGAGAGAGAAAAGGGGGTATCCAAGGAAGGAGGGGAAACTTCACGGACCCCATCAAAATCTAGGGATGCGGTCGAAACGCCTCAAGCCCCAGTAAAACCTCACTCCCTGCAATCGCTTTTGCTGCCGAAGAATACCCAGGAAGGTGAGTAAACTAGCAATTTCCGCGATTGGGCAAATGTTCTGACCCCTTGAGTGCTTTGTAGGGACACAGAGCCTCAATCGGTTGTGGTTTGGACGGATGAAAAAGGGTCCTATCGAGGAGTAAAGTAAAAGAAAAGCAACAGCGTTTGTCCCTTGAAGGGCTAGGGAAAAAATCGCGAGAGCGAGACAGGCGCTGCGTCTGTTGTATGCAGAGAAACGGCTCATAGAGCGGCACGGAGTAAAAAAAAGCAATGGCAAATCATCCAACTCAGCCAGTCCATGCTAAGGCGGCGATCGCAGATATAGAAGCAAGAATCGATACACTCACAACGGCTGCAAAGCAGGGGTCCTCGGGATTAGAGCAGGTCATCAAGGCCTTAAAGGACGAATCAGAACCCGTGCAGCGTGCGGCCTATTTGCTCCTGCGAAATCGGCCCGAACTAGAGGTTCGCAAAGCCTTACAAGACTATAACCCCTATCGTTTTTTTAAGTGCATCCGCACGATGGGGGGACATTCCAGCCGGATTTATTCCGTGGCCATTAGCCCTAATGGACGGTTGGTAGCCAGTGGCAGCAATGACAATACCATTAAACTTTGGAATCTGGAAACCGGAGAAGAACTCGGCATCCTCAGTGGACATTCCGATTGGGTGGATTCGGTTGCCTTTAGTCCCGATGGTCGTTTCCTCGCCAGTGGGAGTGGGGATGCCACCCTCAAACTCTGGACCATCAACGAGGAAAACTCTCCCAAAATCGCCTCCCTCAAACAGACCCTCACCGGCCATTCCCGATGGATTCACCTCGGTCACCTTTAGTCCCGATAGCCAACTCCTGGTTTCCGGTTCCAAAGACAATACGATTAAACTCTGGAATGTTGAGACTGGGGAAGAAGTTAGAACCCTAGAAGGTCATTACGACTGGGTATATTCCGTTGCGTTCAGTTCCGATGGGAAACAGTTAGTCAGTGGCGGAGATAGTACCGTTAAATTATGGAATCTTGACACTGGGGAAGAATTACAAACCTTTACCGGACATCGCGACTGGGTGTATTCCGTCGCCTTGAGTCCCGATGGACAGCAGATTGCCAGTGGGAGTGAAGATGGCACGATTAAACTGTGGAGTGTGAGTGACCCGAAGGCGATCGCCACCCTGAACGGCCATACTGCGGGAGTCAACGCGGTCACCTTTAGTCTGGAGGGACGGTTGCTGATCAGTGCCAGTGCCGATGATACGGTGAAACTGTGGAATGTAGAAACGGGGAAAATCCCGGAAGATTCCGCCTTAAAAACCCTCAGAGGACATGGAGAGTGGGTCAGTTCCCTGGCGATCGCCCCTGATGGACGCCGGTTAATCAGCGGCAGCGGCGATCGCACCCTAAAACTCTGGAGTTTAGAAACTGGCGAAGAACTCCGCACCCTGGGAGGAGACGCCGAATGGGTGGATTCCGTCGTCTTCACCCCCGATGGTCAAATGGTCGGCAGTGGCAGTGGCGGAGACACCGCCAAATGGAACCTCCATAGCGGCGAAGAATTGCGATCGCTCAGTGGCATCTCTAGCTGGGTCGAAGATATCGCCGTCAGTCCCGACGGTACTCGTGTCGCTAGTGGCAGTGAAGATGGACTCGTCAAAATCTGGAGTCTCAACAGTGGCGTCCTCGCCATCCTCCTCTCCGGACATACCGAAGGCGTTTGGTCCGTCACCTTCAGTCCCGATAGCAAACTCCTCGCCTCCGGTAGCGGTGACGAAACCATCAAAATCTGGAACCTGCAAACCGGCAAAGAAATTCGCACCCTACGCGGTCATTCCTATCGCGTCGATGCCGTCGCCATGCATCCCAAGCTTCCCATTTTAGCCAGTGGGTCCGCTGATGAAACCATTAAACTCTGGAACTTGGACACCGGAGTAGAAATTAGCACCTTAGAAGGCCATTCCGACGCCGTATCCTCAGTCCTGTTCAGTCCCGATGGGGAATCTTTAGCCAGTAGCAGCATGGATGGCACTATCAAACTCTGGAACTGGAATACCTCCGAAGAACTCGGCACCCTAGAGGGTCATACCGATGCGGTTAATTCCATCAGTTTTAGTCCCACCGGCAAAACCATCGCCAGTGGCTGTGAAGATGGCTCCATCAAACTCTGGAACTTGAGTACCTGTGAGGAACGCGGTACCCTTTCCGCTCATTCAGAACCCGTTAATTCCGTCGCCTTCAGTCGCGATGGCTATCAATTGGCGAGTGGCAGTGCAGATAGTACCCTTAAAATTTGGCATCTGCGAACCGGGAAAGAATTCCGGATGTTTTCAGGCCATTCTAACTGGGTGAATGCAGTAGCCTTCAGTCCCTCCACCTCCCATTTCATCGTCAGTGGCAGCGCTGATGGGACGGTTAAAGTTTGGGGAGTGGAGTGATTGGTCATTGGTCATTGGTCATTGGTCATTGGTCATTGGGGTAGATGAGGCAGTTTGTAGTAACGACTTCAGTCGTTTCCGGCGTTTGTAGTAACGACTTCAGTCGTTGCTCTCGTGTGATGGCGATCGCCATCACACGAGCAATCGGCGGGTCTACCGCCTGTCTGCTTGGGAACTGGAGGCAAACCCTGATATCGGGGCGTTACTTGGCGGATGCCAAGTAACGCGAAAACGACTGAAGTCGTTACTACGAACGGGGGAGGGATAACGACTGAAGTCGTTACTACAAACATCTCCCCCATCCCCCAAGGACAAATGACAAATGACAAATGACCCATCACCAAACATCACCAATGAACGGAATGTGCCTGAACTGGGGGTTTAACGGCTACATTCTCTTGGCGGTTGTCTCTTAACTGGCGGAATTTAGAGCGATCGCCTCGGTAGCCGGTTGGCATGACGAGGCGTTTGTAATCGATGGTGAGGTCGAAGTTGACCTGGTTTAAATCGGCATGATAGAAATTCACACAGTTGAGAGAGGCATTCTCAAAACAAGCCTCACTTAAACAGGCTTCTACAAAAAAAGTGCCGAACAACTGAGCGCGTCTGAAATTCGCTCCGGCTAGATTCGCCTGTTTGAGGAACGTTCCCAGCAAAAAGGTCTCTGAAAAGTTGGCCTGAGTGAGATGAGAATAAGCCAAGTCCGCAGCAGTGAGATTAGCCCCTGTGAAATTGGCGGTGGGTAACTGGACCTCGACTAACCTAGCCCCGGTTAAATTGGCTTCGCTGAAATTCGGTCCCTGGGCATCTTCCCGGCCTAAAATCAGACCATTCAGGATGGATCCGGAGAGGTTGACGCCGGTAAAGTTGGCTTCCCCAACGATCGCATGAGACAGTTCAACCCCACTCAGATTGGAATAAGACAAGTTCGCCCGAGTGAGATCGGCACCGCTGAGGTCTGCATTGCTCAGATCGGCCCCGCTGAGATCGGCCCCGACGAGATCAACACCCATGAGATTAATATGGGGTAAGGAAGCACCCCGCAGATCTAAACCACTGAGATCCAACAGCAAAAAGTCACGTTGTCCGGCATCATAATGATTCAGCAGGTCCTCAGCACTCATTCGTTTCATAGGTTGCCCTTACTCTAGTTGCGCTTAAACGGGGGCTGCACCTATTCATCCACCATCCAAGGGTCTATGAATCGGCAAACACCACCCTCTTTCCTTGCGCGAAAATCGGGCTGCATCCGGACTTTTTGCCTCTCTCACCGGGTTTGAGGGCTTCTTGCGATCGCCCCTGACGGACTGACCCATTCCCTCTGGATTTGTCGGGGCGATTCTCGAATCGCCCCTACCCTCTACATTTAAGGTTGATTCTCTGAAGAGGGTTCGACAATGTATTGATTCGCGGGGGAATTTTCCGGTAAGGGTTCCATGCGTCCAGCATGGACTAAGCTTTGATAAATCATGGCAGCAGCGGAACCCCGACTCAGAAATTCATTGGGGTTGAGGACCGATGGATCGGGATGATTGACCACGATATTCGCTTGAGTTGCGGCTAAAATGGGGTCGGTTGCCTCGGAGGGAACGCGATCGGCATCCGTATAATAGGCGGTTAAATCCGGTGCCGGTTGTTCGGTGACAAAGGATTCTTGAGTGGGTTCCTCGACGGCGGGTCCTGGTTGTGCCGGAGGTTGGGCGTTGGCGCGCTGAATTAAGAGTAACGGTTGCATCAGGGCGGTAAGCGCCAGGGGAAAGGCGAGTTGCCGTTTGGCAACCGGACCTCTCGTCCGAGGTGAGGGAGTGCGATCGCCCGCTTGATAAGTCGTAGCGGGGGGACGAACTTGCACCAATTGTAACCCTTGTGCTAAAGAAGTAATCGCCTCTGCTCTCGTCATGTCTCGCCGGGGATAGAATAACTGATTATTAGAAGAGGCGTCCATAAAACCGCCTTGATAGGCTTCCTCGATCGCCGGAACCGCCCAATAATTTTCGGGAACATCATTAAACACACTGCCACTGGCAATTTCCCGTCTTTCGGTGACCTCAAAGGCTTTGCGAATGAGGGCGGCAAACTCATCCCGCTCAATATTTTTGGCCGGTCTAAAGGTTCCGTCCGGATATCCTACTACAATGTTTTCTTGGGCTAACCCTTCAATAAACGGACGGGCCCAATAATTGGGTTCGATATCTGGGAAGGAGCTTTGTTGTTGTTGCGGTTGTTGTTGCGGTTGTTGACCCTGTGCCGAAGCGGTTTCTATGTTCCAGAGATCCGGAAGCATAACCCCGGCACTCACACCGAGAACAATAGAACTCAAGATGGCAACGGGCCATTTCAATGAAAAAACCATAATTAATATTCTCCTTACTGCTGGCTGCTAAAACTGGGGAATCAATCACTTATTTAATAGTATGTGAGAGGATGAAAGGATTTAACCGGGGGGTTTATTCTTTTGGATAGAAAGTCTAAATCATTATGAAAATAGAATTAAGGAGTGGGAGCGTCCCACGCCCTTGCTGCTGTAGGGAGCGGGACGCTCCCACTCCCCTGATGAATTATCCCATTCATTCATGACATCCGATATGAGCCTCGGGGTTGTTAACTACACCGATCCGGCTTTATCTCACTTTTAGTCATTGATTCCGAAGCGTCAATCAATCTTGAATTGGATTTAGCGGCGCTTTCTACTATCATCCACAGTTGGATTTCCTTCGCGCTTGACTTCTAATTCTTCGTGACGCACAGTTTCTTCGGCTTGAACCGTATTGCGTTCGACTTCTTTGTGAATTTCGACTTCCTCTCGCACGAATGCTTCTTTATGAATGTCGGCCTTCTCGTTATAGACTTCGACCCGAGCAATTTCTGTGTCATTAAAAGCCACTTCACCCGCCCCGAGATTTTGTTCAGTCCCTACGGCTTCGCGGACTTCAACGACAACTTTTTCATTTTCCACGGGAATTGCTGTCTTGGCTCGTTCAGTCACAACTTGTTTGCTGACGAGAACTTCCCCGGTTTTTTCGCGGTGTTTGTGCGCGACGAGGCGTTCTTCATAAAGCTTGAGTTTTTGATGATCCTGATCGGTTGTATTGTAGAGAGAAGGCTCGCGCTCGTAACTGTAATGCTCTTCCTCATGAGCGACGAGGCGATCGCTTTCCTGGGTAGTCGTCGCACGGTTTGGAGTCTGGGGAACGGTTGGGGGCCTCACCTGGCGACCCGTGGCGGTGGCCGCGACACCAGCCCCTTCTACGGGAGGACTGTTTTCTACTGTGGCAGAATTTTCCACGTTAGGAACGCTATAAACCGATCGCACATTTTGTTCGTAGTGGCGATCGACTACGGTATCTTCATGGTATTCTGGCAGTTGTTCGGCTTGTTCTTTGGTTTCCAGACCCATCGCATAGATCCGGTTGCGATCGTTATCCACTCGGCAACGTCCGATGGGAATCAAGACCCGTTTTCCAAACACCCAAAATCCTGTATCAACGACGAGATATCGAAAATAACCGGATTCATCCACTAGGGCATCATCAACATGACCAATTTTGTCATCGTTGTTGGCCGCATAGACATCATAGCCTTTAATATCATCCCCATCGAATAAATCGTCTCGATAGTTGGGATAAAAATCTTCAATTTTGTAAAGCGTCATGATGTATCGTCTCCTTAAAGTTTTGTTACATTTATCTTCTATTTCTCTATATTAGAAAAAGTAATAGGTTCTTCCCTCTACCGGACGATTGAGTTTTTGTCTGTTCTGATTGGGGTAACTTATAACCCTAGATAGATAGATAAATCAGTAAATCCGCCTTAAAGTAAATCCATATTGATGCAGGCATTCCCCCCAGTGTCAGCATTTTGCTTAAAAAAAAATTAACAAAAGTAGGGTAAGGGAGATAGTAACAATGACTTATGGAAATCGCGGCGGAGTCAATATTGCCGAACCAGCGATGATGCAAACCCCGGTGGTCGATTATCACGATCGCGTCCGGTGGGGTCCAATTTTTGCAGGAATCGTGATCGCGTTGAGTACCCAATTGGTATTAAGTGCTCTGGGAGTGGCGATCGGGATGAGCGTAGGTGCAGCAGATGCCCAAGCCGACCCCAATGCTATTGGTCTGGGAGTGGGAATTTGGTCCATTATTAGTTTATTTATTGCCCTACTGGTGGGGTCTTGGATCATGGCTCGCACCTGTGGACCCATGAACAAAAATACAGCCCTATTAAATGGAGCAATTTTGTGGGCAACCACTTTAGCACTCAGTTCTTGGTTACTAGCCAGTGGTGTATCAGGAACCTTTGGAATTGTGATGGCTAATGCGGGAGAAATTGCCAATCGCGTGAATGTACCCCCGGGGGCACAAAATATCACACCGGCTGAAGCCCAGGCGATCGCAGACAGTGTGGCCCGGGCTGGCTGGTCCTTTTTATTTGGTTCCTTGTTAGGGTTAGTAGCATCCTTAATTGGCGCGACCCTGGGTGCTGCGTAGTCCTCGGACGGTTGTTTAAAAACAGCGTCTAGCATTTCAATCTCTTTATCTCTTTCAATCTCTTTCAATCTCTTTTTCCAGCTAGTTCAGGTGCGTTATTCAACGTCCAGTCTAGCTGGATTTTATATTTTGCATACCCCCCAAAAAACATTTTTGTATAAAACTTACCTAGACTGTTTGTATATGCAAAATAAAGCAGTTGGGTGAATAAAAATGTACTGAATTGAGTGATGATATCTGGAGGGTTGAACAGGGGTATTCTAAACAAGCAGCATATCCAATAAAAATGCCAATCATGCTATGGCCAATCGAAATTTACAAGCGGGATTAACTCAACTAAAAGCGGGGGATTATGCTGAGGCGATCGCCCAATTAGAAGCGGTTTTAGTCAATGAACTCCATCCAGGTACCCTCTTTAAAGCGAAAAAAGCCTTAGTCAAAGCTTATGAAGGCGATGGCAAATTGCGTCAAGCTTGGCAACTCTGTCAGGAACTCAGTGAAAGTACCAGTCCTGAAATCCGAGATTGGGGCGATCGCACCTTAGTCGAACTCGATCAACGTTACCCCACCCTCGCCTCAGAGATTCTCATCGGACAACGCCTGACTCGTCAGCAAAAAGTGATTCGCGCCCTCATTCAGTGGTTTAAACGTTCCCCCCAACGGGTCTCTACCCTGGAAATGGCTTGGAACATTATTGAGGAAGAACGCTACAATCACCCGGATAATAGTCCCTTAGTGAAATTAACCCTTTATTGGAATATCTTTCGCCGGATTTCAATTTTATTGGGGAAAACGTTTTGGGTTTGGATTCAGGCTAAATGGCAGAAATTTGAATCTCGAAAATAAATTAAGTTTCTGCTGAGTTTGGGTTGCTTGCATCCGGATAACGACTGAAGTCGTTACTAAAAACGGGGAGAATTGCTGCTTCTCCTTATGTTCGTAGTAACGACTTCAGTCGTTCTCTTATCTGAGTTCGTAGTAACGACTTCAGTCGTTTCCGGGTCTCCAACCCTAATGTTCACCCCTCAATCCCCTAATTGAAAACTCACCACTTTCCAAGGAGAAATCGGCACAACCTCCCCCTTAACCCAAACCCGATCTAAATTGTCCTCTAATAAATCCACCCCTTGCAAACTCTTCCATTCCTCCTGAACCACTAATTCTGTCGGTTTCCCTTCCGATTCATAACAGCGCATGATCCATTTTGTTGCATCCATTTCCGACTGCTTGAATGCCATCAAAACCAGACTTTCTCCCGACAACTGTAAAAAACTACCCTGCAAACCTAGAGTTTTTTCATCCGGTTCTGGGACCGACTCCAGGGGACGAACCTGCAAGGGTAAATTCAATTCATACCCTTGTCGAACCGTTTTTGCAGACTGCCAATTTCCCCCATGTGGATAAATGCAATAGGTGAATTGATGCCACCCTAAATCCGCTTCCGGGTCCGGCCAAGTGGAACCCCGCAGAAGGGTTAAACGCAATTGATTGGGGGTGGCATCGTAACCATATTTACAATCATTGAGAAGACTTACTCCCCCGGTTTCTCCACTCAAATCGGCCCATTTTAAAGCAGGAACTTCCCATTTGGCTTTTTCCTCCGGGGTTTGGGGTCGAGTGGTTCGTTCCACTGCACCACAGGGGGTTTCATAAGTGACAAAATCTGCTTGAATTGTCAGGGGAAATGCGGCTTTTACCATGATATGGCGGTCTTGCCAATTCACCGTTGTGGCAATTTTTACCCAGGGGGAGTCCGATTGGATAATATACTCTTGAATAAACTCCGATTGTCCCAATTGGCGAATCACTTGTACTCGTTGTTGCAGTTCCCCTCGTTCTAGCCATTGAATCTGTTTCAGGGTAGCAGGGGGAAGCGGATTTTTGTGATAATTGGGGTCGATATTCCAAGCATCCCAATATTGTCCTTTATCTTCAAAGGCTTGGAGTTGGTTTCCCGGTTCTTTGAGGAGTTCCCAATTGTTTATTTTATCATAAATGCTGCTAATGTTGCCAGTTTCAGGGTCAATAATAACTCGCAGTTTGTCCGTTTCTAGGATGAATTCGTTATCGGCTTCTGGGGAGGAAAAATGGGGATTGAGTTCGGATTGACTTAACCAAAAAACGCGATAGCCAATAGAGGGAATATCCTGGCATTCAAATAATAAATGCGTAGGGGTGAGTTGCGATCGCACTCGATTTCCTTGACTATCATACACTTGCCATGCCATCCCAGTTGCAGCAGGTTCCGGTAACTCTAGGGAAACCACTTGCGATCGCTGCCAATTGAGAGAGTTAAATACCATCAGCGGTTGGGCTGATTTTAAGGCAGCAGGCGGAACTCCGGCAACTTGTGAGGCGATCGCCTCGAATGCCCGTTCTAACACCTCCCGTCCCTGTTCTTCCGCTTCCTGCCAACCGAGATTCGCATCCAGATACACCTCCGGAATCGAGGAACCGGGTAAAATATCGTGAAACTGATTCAATAATACCGCTTTCCAAGCGTCTTCAATTTGCCCTTTCGGATACTCCGTTCCCGTCTCCCTTGTCGCAACTGCTGCCCACAATTCTGCTTCATATAACAACCCCTCACAGCGGCGATTCCATTGTTTTTGGTCTCCATGAGTGGTATAACAGCCGCGATGAAATTCCAGATATAATTCATCCCTCCAAACTGGAAACTCTCCCTGCTGTTGCAACTGGCGTAAATAGTCCTCAGCGGTGGTAAATTCCATTGCCGGGAAAAACGGAGACTGCCGCCAGCGATCGCCAACTTCTAACATATCGCGAGTCGGACCCCCGCCATGATCTCCCATTCCCGGTAACCATAAACTCTCTTTCAGTCCGGTTTTCTGTTCCCAATCACAAGCATAATCCGCCATTTGCACAGGGTCAATTCCTGTTCCAATTGGGGCGGACATTAAACTAAAAATTCGCGTTCCATCAGGGGATTCCCACCAAAAAACCGGATAGGGAAATTCCGTTGTATCATTCCATCGCAATTTTTGGGTGACGAAATATTCGATTCCCCCTTGTTTTAACAATTGCGGCAATTGTCCACAAAATCCAAAGGTATCCGGCAGCCATGCCACGGGAGAAAGTTTGCCAAATTTTTCTACACAATACTGTTGTCCATATAACAGTTGTCGGGAAATAGACTCACCACTAATAATATTTAATTCCGGTTCTACCCACAATCCAGCCAAAACTTCCCAGCGTCCTGCTGTCAACTTCTGCTTGAATATCTGCAAATAAATCTGGACAATTGTCTTCAATCCAAGCATACAGGGCAGCGGTGGAATGTCCAAAGGTGAGGTGAGGAAATCCTGCCATTAAATCCAAAACGGAGGCAAAGGTAAATTCTGCAACATCCCAAGTTTCGGCAATGGGCCACAACCAGGCTAAGTCTAAATGGGCGTGACCGAGTAAAAATAGTTTACTGGTTTGTTGAAACTGTTGTGTCAAATGGGTTCGCAATTCAGCCAGGGACTGCTCAAATTGGGGGACATCATTGGGTAAGCTATTCCAGGCGATCGCCTCTATCTGGGTCTGTAATTGCTGCAACTTCGTCTCGGCATCCGATGAAATTCCCCAATATTTGCAAATCACCCCTAATTCGTCCGCAATAAATCCCGGATCAATACAACTTTCATAACTCTGTTCATAGCTTTTTTCATAAATCCACAGCGATCGCACTAATGCCCCGCAGTCATGTCCTGGACTGACTAATCTTAAAGCAATATCAATCTTCTGACCCGGTTCTACTGCTTCATCAATCATCACCCGGGTCACACAATCAAATAAATCCCCCTCTTGGACTAACTCCCCATTTACAAAAATTTGGGCCTCATCGGCCCACCAAGTTAGGGCCAAGCGCAAGGTTAATCCCGCCACCGGATACCCCTGCAACTGGTCCGGAACCTGATATCGCAACCCTAACCAAATCGTCTGCTGTCCTTGAGTCCAGGGGATATGTCCTTTTTCGTTGAGTTCCGCCTGCTGCCACTGGTCCCAGGTTTCTGCGGCTGTTCCTTCCTCCACGGATAAATCTGCAATTCGGTATCGCCAACTACCGATCGCATTCACCCGGGTCAGTTGCCGCAGTTTCTCAATTGATCGGGTTATTTCACTGTTTGGATCTGGCATAAATTTGCTCAAATTTTCGATATGATTAAATGACGGGTTTGGGATTTTCCAGGCATTCTTTATAAAAAAAACCCGTTACAGAGTTTCATATTGCGGATAGTCAATATGAAATCCGCCCCCGAACAAACTGATTAACTTAAAAATTATGTCCTCTTCCGGTCGATATCAAAGTAAATTATTCAATTTTCTGCAAGCGGGGTCTCGGAAACTGGCGACCCAGTTAGAAAAGGCCGGACAGCAGATCCGCTGGATCGCCCAAACTGGGGGCCACTATTTACTGATTCCTGTCTATGCAGTTTATCAGGCCACCCGGTTTGTAGGAAAGCAGTTGGCGGGAACCGCTAACCCGTCGGAGTCTTCAGCCAAAACTCTGGGGACTACAGAAGCGAATCCAGGGACGGAAGAATCCGACAGACTCTCGGAAACCCCAGAAGGCGATCGCCCGATCGCCCGCGTTTTGAATGGGGTCGAACTGGTAGCAGTTGCTGCAACAACAGCGGATACCGAGGAATCCTGGCAAGTTTTGGTTACAGAAGAGGACAACTCACCCCAACCTCAACAGAAGGAAGTTCTCGCTTTAACCTCTGGACGGACTGGGTTGCGGCAACGGGTACTGAACTGGATTCCGGGGAAAATTCTCGCCCGGTTTGGGGTGAAGGGCAATCGCCCGGGAACCCTCGTCCCCGTTGCATCAACGGAACAATCCCTAACCGTGGCAACTCCTCGGGCGATCGCCACTTCTCGTCCGGTGATTCAAGGGATTGCCACCTTGCTGGAAACGCGGAGTTTAGTTCTAATCAGCGATCGCAACCAAATTTTAGATATTCTCACCCCCGTCCAGCAGCAACAATTGCAAGCCAGAATTGATGGGGAATTGGCAGCAGCAGCGTATAACCTCGAACCGAAAAGCTTGTCATCCCAGGCAACCCATTCGGTCCTCACGGGTTCGCCATCTCAGAAACAGTTACCGCAAGTTAAGCGATTGCGTCGCTTGCGTCAACTGATCGCCGGAGTTCAACCCGTTCCTCTGGGCAATTTATTGGACCGGAGTTTAGCCAAAGTTGGGGATTTATTGCAACCCTCTCCCCTCGTTTTGCAACCGGATGGGGTCAGTGATGTTCCTCAACTCCAGGGCCCCGAATCTCCTCGCCGTCAGGGTCAACCTAAAATTGAAGCCGTCTTGTTAAAGATGGATGCAGCAGTGGCGAGATGGGAAGGGATGCAACTGTCCCAGGGAGGAACTCTCAGCCAAACCGTGGCAGATCAGGGCGAGTCTCTGCTGAAGGGAATTCAAAACCTGGCGATCGCCCTCGTCACCGACCCCCAGCCAGACCCCACTACCTCCGAACTCTCGGATGAAAGTCAATCCCTATCCCTGCAAATGCAACGGTTGATTCAATCGGCAGTGGATTATTTCTTCGGAACCCCGGATCAGGCTTTAACCGGAGAGGGCGATCGCCTATTGACTCACCAGGAAGTTTCGGGGAAAGAATTATCACAAACTCCTGTAAATGTCAAGCCTTTATCGGGGAATTCTGAGGCGGCGACGGGGCAGTTGTCCAGTAACGCGGAATTAGACAGCTTGCCGGACTCCTTCTGGGGAGTCGAGGCGGTGGAACAATTTCTGAACCCACCCTATCCGACTACCCGACGAATTGGAGAGTCCCAACCCGTCAGCCAGCCCTCACGCAGCCAATCCACCAAAGGAAATCACCGCCGAGTCCAACCCCAGCGATCGGTTCCCCGGACAGCAGTCCAACCCACCGCTACGGTAACCGTTGAACCCACCTCACGGGTTAGCCGTCCTAGTCCGGCTGTTGACTCTCCGGTGCAATTGCCACCCCAGGTCGAAACCCAGGCCAAACGCGACTGGATCGACGTGGAAATTGCCGAAGCGGAATACATTATGCACCCCTTAGAGCAAGCTTTGAAGTGGTTCGACCAGATCCTCGTCTGGCTGGAAGAAAAACTGATTCAAGGGTGGCAATGGGCGATGCAACAACTGTTTAATTAGCTAAAAACCCGCAGGCTTAAGCCCGGAGGCTATACGGACAAAGCCCGCCTGCGCGGGCTGTAATATAGCAATCCTAAATGATTTGTAATACCCAATCCGGTTGTTAAAAGTCGATTTTCATCGATCAGCCTGCGGAGGCAGGCTTTGTCTGTGTAGCCCCACCCTTGAGGGTGTGGGTTTTAACCGACCTTTGACAACCGGATTCCTTCCACAACTGATTTAGGGCTGTAATAGGAATACCCTGATGGCGCTAACAACCCGCAGGCTGTTCGCGGAGCGTTCCGTCAGGAAAGCCCGGAGGCTATACGGACAAAGCCCGCCTGCGCGGGCTACCCGAGTAAACTAGGTCTTTGGCAACCCGATTCTGGATTAGTCGGTTTTCTGTATTAGCCCGCGCAGGCGGGCTTCGTCTGTGTAGCCCCAGGCTTTCCTGACGGAACGCTCCGCGAACAGCCTGCGGGTTTTTATAGCACTGTGATACCCGGATTCTGGATCGCGAAGAAGTTGGGGAACGCGCGATCGCCAACGGACGTCCCCACAGCAGGGTGCAGGAAACCCAAATCCATTGGCCCATCTAAACTCTGGAACGAAACAAAAATATTTCTTAATAAAACGGGACAGCCTTCCGATATGATAAAAAAACTGGAGAGTCTTGATAGTCAACTCTCACAGCTTTTCCAAACACTGGAGATATCTGTATGGTGACCCTTAAAATCGTAGTTTATGTTGTTGTCTCGTTCTTCGTGGCCTTATTTGTCTTTGGCTTCCTGAACGGAGACCCGGCCCGTAACCCAAAACGGCGCGACCTCGAATAATCAAGGGATTTTTAGACCTTGATGGCGATCGCAGGGGCGGCCTTTTGGTCGCCCAAGCATCGCGAACCGGGGTAAAGGGTGCCCGTTTGGGCGATTGATTGTTCAGTCTAATCCTGTAAATATGCCTTACCCGGTTCTGCCTCCCCCACCGCCTGCTATTGTTACACCTGTTTCGCCTGAAAGTATCAACCCCGAGGCGATCGCCGCTTCCGTGGATGATTCAGCAACTGAATTGGCGGGACAAATTCATCCCACGCCACCGGAAACCCTAGCCACTGAACCCGAATACGGGGTCAGTTCTGCTGCGCTTTTAGGTCCACCGTTAGAAATCTCCTCACCGCTGAAACGGGTTGAAAGTCCCGAGAGTGTGGCATCCAAAGAATTAGAACAATCTGAAACCCCAATAACCCCACCGGAGACAAAGCAACTCCCGGATCTCGAATCCCCGACAGAAAACAACCCCGAGACGGAGGCGATCGAGACCTTATCCATTGGCTTGCGATGGACCCTGCGTAATGCCGCTGCCTTCCAAGAGACTGCATCCCCAGGGGAATCGGCATCGGTGACTGAAACCGAAGAACCGCAGACTCGGGATTTGTATCCGGAGGAAGTGGAAACCGCAGAACTGCCGGTGACGACTCGCAGAGGAAACATCGGAAACAGAGGAAACCGCAGAACTCCCGGTGACAACCGCCGAGGAAACCGACCCCGAATCAGGGGAGATAGTGGCGGAAGTTCCTACAGCTTCTGGGGAAAATGCCCCCCCACCGACGATCGCCCCTGCGGATACTTTGGAGTTAAAAGCCGATCGCCAGGAGTTCGATAACGAACGGCAAATTGTCACCGGGGAAGGCAATGCCAGGATGAGAGGACGCGGCGCAGCGATTGACGCGGAACGCCTGCAAATTAATTTAGAATCCCAGGTGGCGATCGCCGAGGGAGAAGCGGTGTATGCCAAAGGACAGCAAGTCCTTCAAGGCGATCGCATTGAATATGACCTTGTGCAGAATCGGGGCGGCATTGATGGGGCCAAAGGGGATATTTTTACCCCCACCACGGCGGAAGACTTTTCCCCAGATCTCCCCACAGATGTCTCAGCAACCGCCTTGCAGCAACAGGATATCATGGACCGACTCCGGGCCGGAGAACCCCCCAGACGAATAACTCCTGCCGGGGGTATCACCTTTGGCGGGGGGGGTGGAAGTCTTCCCACCTCGGGGGGAACCATCGATCGCTTTCGCTTTGAAGCCGATCGCCTGAATTTCAATGATTTGGGATGGGAAGGGACGAATGTCCGGATGACCAATGATCCGTTTTCTCCTCCGGAGTTGGAGTTGCGATCGCCTCGGGCCACTTTTCGTCCCATCTCTCCGTTACAGGATGAAATTTTTGCCAAAAGTCCGCGTTTAGTCTTTGA
The DNA here is from genome assembly GCA_963821735.1 of uncultured cyanobacterium. Taxonomy (GTDB): domain Bacteria; phylum Cyanobacteriota; class Cyanobacteriia; order Cyanobacteriales; family Laspinemataceae; genus Laspinema. The sequence goes on along the minus strand of CAWGFK010000043.1, from coordinate 185,741 downwards.
CGATCGCATCTCGATTCCTCTCTTAAGAGAACGAATCATTCTCGATCGCAGCGATCAAGACCCTTCATTAGTTCGCTTCGGTTATGATCAAGAAGACCGAGGCGGAGTTTATGCTGAAACTACCGTGATTCCTCTCGGAGGCAGCGGACCCGTTCAAATTAATTTAATTCCGCAATATTATATTCAACGGACCTTGACCGATGGAATTGGCACTCCCTCCCGCTTATTTGGACTGAAAGCGCGGTTAGCGGCGAATCCCACTCCGACAACTTCCATTGTGGGAGAAGCGAGGTTTACGGATTTTGATTTTAATGACGAAGAGGAGAATCTGCGGGGGACATTACGGGTCCGGCAGATGGTGGGAACTCATGCGGTATCGGGAGAATATAATTATCGCGATCGCCTATTTAATGGGTCATTGGGATATCAAACCGTGCATCAAAATGTCGGCTTAGTGGTGAGTTCTCCGGTGATTAATTTAGGGGGAACCGGCATCAATTTAAGCTATCAAGCCAGTGCACAATATATTAATGCCGATAGCGATCGGCCCGACCTTCTGCCCCTGGTTCGGGATAACAATCGCATTGACTCTAGCCGATTTCAAGCTTCTGCTGCGGTTTCTAGAGGCTTTTTACTCTGGCAAGGGAAAGCCTTACCCCGAACAAGGACGGAAGGATTGCGTTATACTCCTGCGCCCGTGGTTCCCTACGTTCGACTCTTTGGCGGATTAACAGGAGTTGCGAGTATTTATGGGTCGGATGATACTCAAAATGCCCTGACCGGAAGCATTGGGATTCAAGGGCAGTTTGGGCATTTTTCCCGTCGCTGGCTGGATTATACGGGTTTTAATGTGAGTCTGTCGCGCATTTGGAAAGATGGGGAATCGCCCTTTTTATTCGACCGAATTGCGGATTCCAAGGTACTGACAGCCGGGGTGACTCAGCAAGTCTATGGACCGTTTAGAGTGGGGGTCCAAAGCTCGTTTAATTTGGATACGGGGGAACGAATTAGTACCGATTTATCGATGGAATATAGTCGGCGGACTTATAACGTGAATTTGCGATTTAGTCCAGAACGGCAAGTGGGTTCTTTGAGTCTGCAACTGAATAATTTTAGTTGGTTTGGGAGTGGCAATCAATTTTCCCCAGTGGGCGATCGCTAATCCCAGGGACAAGAAACCGGGTTTCTGACTCAAATTTGTGGCTAATTTCCAAAGATGTGGTCCAAAAACCCGGTTAGTCTGACCGTTACTGTACCGATGCTCTAGGATGCCGCTACAGTCGTCAATCCCAGGGACAAGAAACTGAGTTTCTGACTCAAATCGAGTGTAAATTGGCCGAAATGGGGATAAGAAACTCGGTTTATAACCTTTACCGTACCCTGGGACTAGAGAGATTTTTCCCCACCGGAACGATGGAAAATCCAGGGTATCAAGGTTATTGGGTTGTTAGAGGAATATTTCAATTAAAACTTCCGTCTGAGGAGGGATGTCAGTTTTTACTATCATAGCCAACAATTGAGATAAGTAGGCGATTTTATTGAATCTTAAGGTACCATTGCTACATTTAGCGTAGCATTTGTCCCTCATATTTGTTAACAATATCCTGTATTTAAAACGATAACTTATTTAGTTTATATGTCTACTCTAAAACAAATTACAATGCAGCTTAAAGATTTACCCATTTCCTCCTTATCCCCGGAAACTGCCATTGAGCGAAAACTGGTCACCCTTTCACCAGATACCTTCTTGGACGAGGCGATCGGGTTAATCCTGCCAGAAAAAACCGCTTGTCCTGTGCCCTCGTCGGGACTTTGGGTCCACTCCAGGGAAACAGCACAGACAGGGCCGATCTGTCTTGTGGTGATTGAAGATGAGCAACTTGTTGGCCTATTAACCGAATGGGATTTTGTCCGAATTGGAGCGGAAAAAATCCACTTAAAATCTATCACAGTTCGGGAGGTCATGACTCAAGATGTTGTGACCATTAAAGAGACAGAATTTAGTGATATTTTTACAGTTTTAAACCTATTTAGGCGTCATAAAATTCGCCATCTTCCCTTATTAGACGAGACCGGGAATGTCCGAGGACTCGTCACCCTCGATAGCATTCGCAAAGTGCTTAAACCCGCAGATTTACTCAAGGGAAAACGGGTAGAAGAAGTGATGGCAACCGATATCATTCACATTCCCCCGACCGCCTCCCTCCTGCAAGCGGCTCTGATGATTGCTGAATACCGAGTGGCCTCTATTATTATCACGGAAAAAATAGAACCATCACCGGAACAAACCGATATCAAACCCACCTCATTTTCCTTACCTGTGGGGGTGATTACCGAACGAGATATTTTGCATTTTATGGCTTTAGAACTCGACCTAGAGCAGATCCAAGTGGGAGATGTGATGAGTGCACCTCTGTTATGTTTAAACCATCAGGAATCCGTCTGGACTGCTCATCAACAAATGCAGCGACGCCAGGTCGAACGCTTAATTATTTGTGGAAACCAAGGAGAATTGCTGGGGATTATCACTCAGGGAATTTTAATGCAAACCCTTGACCCCAGTCAACTTTATGGCGTGATTCATGGATTAGAACAAAAAGTGTGGAAACTGCAAGCCGAAAAAGTCGAATTGTTGCACAGTCGCAATATTCAACTAGAAAGAGAAGTCAACCTACGCACAAATAAGCTGCATGAACAGGCATCCAGAGAACGGCTGCTGAATAAAATTGCCATGAGAATCCGGGAATCCTTGAATCTTCATGAGATTCTCAATACTACGGTCTCCCAAGTCAGACAGCTTTTAAAAACGGACCGGGTGATTATTTATCAATTTAGATCGGATTGGAGTGGACAGGTCGAAGTTGAATCGGTGCGGGATAAACACCTCTCAATTTCGGATAAAATTATTAAAGATAATTGCTTTAAAGAAACTTCATTAGGTTACTATCAACAAGGGAAAACCCGAGCGATCGATGATATTTATAACGCCAACTTAACCCCCTGCCATATCGAGTTTTTAGAAGAATTTCAGGTGCGGGCTAACCTAGTGGTGCCAATTTTGCAAGGGGAAGAGTTATGGGGATTGTTGATTGCCCATCACTGTCTCGATCGCAGAAAATGGACCCCATCAGAAATTGATTTCCTAGAAAAATTGGCAACCCAGGTGGCGATCGCCATCAATCAATCTACCCTATTTCAACAAGCGCAAAGCGAACTCGCCCGCGCCACCCGCGCCGAAGCCGACTTACAACTAGCCAAAGATGAATTAGAAATCAAAGTCCAAGAACGCACGGCTGAATTAAAAGCAGCCAATGAGCAATTACAGCGGGAAATTCAAGAACGTAAACAGGCCGAAACGGAACTGCTCTCTAGTCAACGATTTATTCAAAGAATCGCTGAAACTACTCCCAATATTCTCTACATTTATGACCTCGTGCAAGGGAAAAATGTTTATAAAAATCGCTCGATTGGGGAAATTTTGGACTATACCCCCGAACAAATTGAAAAAATGGGAGAGAACATTTTTCAAGAAATTTTGCATCCCGACGATGTAGCCCAGGTCACCGAACATTTCCAACAACGCATCCTCCTCAAAGAGGAAGAAATCCTAGAAATGGAATATCGGCTCAAAGACGCCCACGATCGCTGGCGGTGGTTTATCAGTCGAGATATGGTCTTTTCCAGAAATGCCGAAGGCTTACCCAATCAAATTTTGGGGACCGCCACCGATATTACCTCTCGCAAACGCGCCGAAGAGGAGTTGCAACAAGCTAATGTCAAACTGAAGGGATGGGTCAGCGAACTGGAACTGCGAAACCAAGAGATGGATATGCTCGGGCAGATGAACGAATTTCTACAAGCCTGCTTGAGCGTAGACGAAGCCTACAAAGCCTTGGATACCCTCTTGCAACCGTTATTTCCGGGGACCTGCGGTGCCGTATTCATGCTCAATCAGTCCAAAAATTTAGTCGAGGCGATGGCAAAGTGGGGGGATGAACTGCCCACCCATACCTTGTTTTCCCCGAGTGACTGTTGGGCATTGCGTAGAGGTCGCCTGCATTGGATCGATCGCACCAATGCCGGATTAGCTTGCAAACATATTCATGCCAATCACAACCCCGCCCAGTCCCTCTGCGTACAGATGATTGCTCAAGGAGAAACCTTGGGAATGCTGTACTTAGCCAGTGAAGATGAGAGATCTTTGACCGCCGGGAAGCGCCAATTAGCGAGAACCGTTTCCGAACAGGTGTCTTTGGCCCTGGCTAACTTAAAACTGCGCGAAACCCTGCACCAGCAGAGCATTCGCGACCCTCTGACCGGGTTATTTAATCGGCGATATTTGGAAGAATCGTTGAATCGCGAGATTCATCGGGCCTTGCGAACCCAGCGATCGCTCGCAGTGGTGATGATTGATGTGGATCGATTTAAGCAATTTAACGATACCTTCGGTCATGATGCCGGGGATGCGGTTTTGCGAGAACTCGGAACCTATTTGCAAAGCCATGTCCGCACCTCAGACATTGCCTGTCGCTATGGCGGAGAAGAGTTGACCCTGATTTTCCCGGATGCGGATTTAGAAGATGCCGCCCGTCGAGCAGAAGCCCTGCGCCAAGGGATCAAGGCCCTGAAAATCACTCATCGAGGTCAAACCCTGGATCAGATTACGATATCGATGGGCGTCTCAGCTTGTCCCGATTCCGGGAGGGAGGGTGACGAGGTGATTAAAGCCGCCGATGCAGCCCTGTATCGGGCCAAAAAAGAGGGACGCGATCGCACCGTTGTGGCCTCCCCTTAAAGGCATGGCGACACCCCGAGGGGTGAGGTAATGACGCTTTTGATTCTGTGGGTGAAGAACCCGAGGTCACCCTCCCAGGGAAAAGCCACCTCAGTCATTCTACCCCGGAAATCTTTTGGGGAGAGTCTCAGGAGGATTTCCGGGATTGGGACATCAAAAGCTGTTGCTAGGGGCGATCGCAGATGTAGGATTGAAAGACAATCACCCGTGGTCAAACTCGCGCATGGTAGAGAAGATTGGGGACACCCGGTAGGCAATCAACAATGAACAAAGCGGCCCACGATACTGCATCGGAGAGTGCAGCGGCACTGCTGACTCACTATAGCTTCGATCTCGGCGGCTACAGCACCGGGGAATTGATTGCCGAATGGCTCCTAGAGTATCCGGCAGCTTGGGTGCGTCTAGCCACCATTGAAGCGTTATATCAAGGACGGTATAAGGCCCTCTCCGTCACCCATATTTTAGCCTGTTGGAAACGCCGAAATCAGGCCCTCTATCATTTCAATCATGAATTTGAACGGTTAGTCTCCAGTCAACTGCCGAAAGGCTGGAAAGGGAGTGCAGACACAGGGGAGAAAATGGCATCAACAGAGGGGTTAACGGAATTATCCCAAACGGGGATATTCCCTAGAGCGATTCCCAGTTCCGACGTCCGACAGTGGGAACGGCAAACCTCTCGCCAGAATTTCCCGCAGAGTGCTGCATTGGAAACCTCTGCGATCGCCACGGACCCGGAGAATTCTGCCGCATCGGACTCCAACTCGCCCATCCCCGTGCCTGCAACTCATCAGGAACCCGAACCGTTATCCCTTGAGCCAGGAGAGTCCCAAACGCGATCCGCCTCACCCTCTGAGACCCTCAATTCAGGGACAAAAGAGACGGAAACGACAGAGATCCCCGAGGCGATCGCACCCAACTCCGATGATTTACTCGGGGACCTCTGGCTCGATCGCCCTCAACTTCAACCTATCCGTAACCCAAAACCCACCTTCACCGACTTAAAACCCTCCTCTGAATCCGCCGCCTCCATCGAGGAGTCACAGAAGGAAGAATCATCCGAGGCGATCGTAAATAACAGTCCCATTCACCAATTCACCCCCCAAGAAACCTCCTCGGATTTCTACTCCAAGCTCAAAGCAGTCTCCCAAAAACAACCTCAATCTCCCCCCTAACTCCTCCCGTTCGTAGTAACAACTTCAGTCGTTTCTTTCTCTTGGTTCGTAGTAACGACTTCAGTCGTTTCTATGAACATAAGAAACGACTTCAGCGTAAATGATGGACAGGTGGATGGGGTTAAGCTTCCTTGGGCTTGCCGCCCATGCGAATTTCACTGTAGAAAGAAGCTAGACTAAAGCCATCCGATCGCTTGACAACATGGGTTCTTAGGCGCAAATTATCACTGGCATACCAGATGCGTTCTTCCTCGTAGAGATATTCAGATTCAGCAATGAACGTCACCACATCATCACTGCCGATAATGTAACGACTCTGGGTCGCTAATTCATCAGAAGTTGCTGATTTCCGCAGCAACTGGCCTTCAGTCGGCTGTGAACCATTGCCGATCGCCACCAAGAGAGTTGAACCGGATTGCTTGGGTTCAGGGTCGATGGGTTTATTTTCCCATCGAATCCGCACCCCACCTAATGCTGCTGCCGGATCAATGCCATACTCTTGGCAAAGGGCGATCGCCTCCGGGTCTTCTGATGACAAGGCGTCTAGCCAAAGGTCGGTTGTGCCTGCTACAGATTTGACCGCAGCGAGATCTTGACAGGTTCGTTGGGAAAACCACTTCCCGGCACTGTGTTGGAAAAACTCGATAATATCCATCAACGAAGCTTGCGTAACAGGGACTTGACTTGAACTAGACTTACGGTTGTACCCAATCGGTTCAGATCAATACTGCCCACCCCTCCATAGCCTGGGGTGCGTAACAGCCAATCCCGTAAGTCCGCTTTTTAATATCCTAAGCTGAATCGTGCCTTCGTGACTCTAAGATTCTGTTCGCGAATCCTATCAAGAGAACCCTGGGTGAAGTGTCCTGCGAGGGCCTCCCGGAACCGATCGCCACTGCTACTCCGGTATCCAGGAGAAATCCCCAGTAAAATGGCAGGTATCACCTGCGGTTCAAAATAGAACACTAAGAGAAAATGATGAAATTACCTCGTCTGCGTCAGATTTTACTCTCCTCTTGCTTGGGGTTGTTACTCCTCGTGAGCGCTTGCGGTGAAGTCCAAGAACCTTCCCGGTGGGATGGAGCCACAGCAACAAAGTACAGAAGTCACCAGCGCAGCGGGTCAACCTGTCCCTGGCAGTTCCTTTAACCGCCTATTTCCCTCAGCTAGTGGGGGATACAGTCTCGTCTATACCCAAGAAAAAGAGGGGTTTGCTGAGGCAAAATTGCAACAAGGGAGCCAAGATATGGCGATGTTATCCATTTCTGATACCGTCACCAATCCGAGTGCGGTACAGAAATTCCAGCAGAGTAACACGCGAGTGGCGGGATATCCTTCGTCTTCCCTGACGCCGAACGATACAGCGATTCTCAGTGGGCGATCGCTTTCAAGTGAAAATCCAATCTCGAAATCCCGCCTTTACCGCCAGCGATCGCGAAACCTGGTTGCAGCAATTCAATCTCAACGGACTCCAGCAACTGAAATAATAAAAATTCCCCGTTTAAAGACTAAGCGATCGCCCATAGCGTCACTTGGAACCGCCAAACTTCCCATTCACCTAATTTCCCCTACACTAGGAGACTCCTGTGAGCAAAACTATCTTCCAGTTAGTTGACGAACTCCCCACCAATAACCTCACCGTTCACTCCCTGCGCGCCCTCGATTTTGTCGTTCCGGGTCAGTGGAATAACCTCGTGGGTTTTGAAAACACCATTAAAAGCGTCACCGGCGTAACAGATCAAGCCGTGATCCAACAAATTGGGGAACGTGCCATCCATCTCTATAACGATAAATCCCAAGGCTATCAACGCGCCCTCTGGATTTACCAAACCGTCGATAGTTTTGGCGGAACCCTCGGCGCTGCCGCCCTCGCCAACAAAGTCGGCGAAAAAATCGGCTTACTGGGTTTCCTCAACAAAATTACCCCCCGAGCGGACAAAGCGCAAACCATCGACCTTTCCCTGAAAGTTGTCGCTGAATTAATTGCCTTTTGCCAAATCAACGGCATCCCCGGGGACAGCATTGGCGATTTTGTCAAACTCCCTCGGCAACTATAGCGGCGAATCCCTGATGCGGATGGCGGCCCTCGTCTGCTTTGATGGTCTGATTCCCCTGGGTCCCAACTTCGTCATGAAAGCCCAATCCGTGATCAGCGGACTGAACCCCGGCGACTTGCAAGAAAATGGAATGTTTAAAAAGCTCAGTACCATGATTCCTGGGGGAAATGCGGCGGGTCAACTGGGCTTTATTGGCGAAAGTTTCGCCTCCACCTCCGGTTGGATGAATAGCTTCGTCGCCTCTCGCGGATTAACCCCCCAAAAAGTTGCCAACAACCTTCAGCAATTTATCGAAATATCCGATGATAAGTTGGACTATTTAGCAGCGTTCTTGGATATGTCCACCAATTACTATGAACATACAGGGATTCAAACCCTGGCTCATCGGTTAATTGAACGAGCCGTTGCCGAGATTTAATTGAGGAGAAACCATGTCAGCAGACAAACCTAACTCAGAGGAAGCATCGAAAAATCCGCCGACTCCCCCGCCGAATCCGACTGCGGGAGAATCGGTGACTCCACCCGCCTCTAAAAAGCAGGCCCCGAGTCCCGACAAACCGGAAGCAACGGATATGCCTTCGGCGAACACGCCCGATCCGGCGAGTGCTAATCCCGAAGAGAACCCGAATGCGGCAGCAGAACCCAAAGCCAAACAACCGGCAGCCAAAGCCGGTGCTGCCAAACCGCCAGGGAAGGCGGCTAAAGCAGGGGATGCTAAACCCGCAGGGGCGGCAGCGAAAAAGGCCAAGCCTCCGGCATTAGAAGATAAGCCCTTTGCGGAGTTCATCGAACAGGATTATATCCCGGCATTGAAAACAGCCCTCGCCGAAAAGGGGATTGAGGACTTAGAAATCGCCTGGGGCAAGCAAAAAGTAACCCTGCCCGGGTTTACCTCGGATGAAAACTGGGCGCAGGTTAAGGGGGACTGGTTGGACGGAGAGCGTCATTTCCGGGTTTATTTCCCCACGGAGGATATCAAAGGACCGAGAGCGTTTTCCTGCTTTGAGCGGGTGAGCCAACCGAGCACCTTAGAACCCTTCTTGATTGACGAACGCAAGATTGACCTGGATGGGTTGGTCTTTTATGTCGTGCAAAGACTGACGGCTCAAAAGTGGGTGACTCGCAATTAGTGCTCACAATGGGTTAATTACAATTCGTTGAATCGATAGATGACGACTCCGGTAACGGGGTCGTTTTCTACGCTGACATAACCGGCGGAAACCATCTGGGTGAGGGCTTGTTCGACTTCGCTAAAGCCTCGGTTGGTGTCCATGACTGCTTGGGTGACGGAAAGGGAACCCCCTCGGGCTTGGGCGGCTCTCACCAGGGCGATCATGAGTTGATCTTGGGTTTGTAGGCTGACGGTTTGGCTAATCGAATTTTGGGGAGCTAAGGGGACTCCGGTGGCGGATAACCCCAGTTTTTTTCTCATTTTGTCTTGGTATTTATCCACCATCCCCGGCATAATAAACGCATCCACCATTTGACCTAAAAAGAATAAGTTCCAGGTACAAAACCACAGGACTCCGGTGACGTATTTGCCGTTATAAAACCGATGCAGGCCCCCCACTCCAAAAAAGCCCGCCATCCATAACAGGTAACTGACGCCGAGTCTGACAGATTTTTCTTGCTGCAAGCGAGTCATTTGCTCCCCTAACTCTTCCACTGATGACAAGGTATTCTTCGGGGGGGTGAGGGCGGGTTTCGGGGCAGAAACGGTGCGGTTTAAATCGGCGAGGACTTGGGTGACGGAACTATAACGTCGAGATAGGGGCTGTTGCAGCATTTTGTCTAGGACCTGCCGCAAGGAATCGCTGACGGGATTATCAACGAGGTAATCCGGCCAAACCCAGGCCCCTTCTCGGGGGTCGAAGAGTTCAAAGGGTTCGATTTGGGTCATCAAATGGATGCAGGTGATTCCCAGACTGTAGAGATCACTGGCAAAGGCGGGTTTCCCGATCGCCTGTTCTGGGGCGGCATATCCGGCACTGCCAATGACGGTGCTGCTTCTGCCGATACTGGTGCCGGTGACGGCTTTGGCGGAACCAAAGTCTACTAAAACAAGCTGTCCATCACTACGGCGACGAATGATATTTTCGGGTTTGATATCTCGGTGAATGACCTGGCGATCGTGGACATATTGCAAGACGGGGAGTAAGTTATTTAACAGTTCGCGAATTTGGGCCTCGGTGAAAGGACCGGATAGGGCCAGTTCGTCGGCGAGATTTTGTCCATCGATGAATTCCTGGACTAAGTATTGCCGTCCTTCCTGTTCAAAGGTGGCGAGTAAGTCGGGAATTTGGGGATGTTGTCCGAGTTGTTCGAGTTGGATGGCTTCTTGGCGGAAGAGTTGGGAGGCTTTAGGCGAAGAATTGCTGCTGATTTTGGCGTCGGGATGGAATTGTTTGATGACGCAGCGGGGTTTGGAGGGTTTGTATTCGTCGATCGCCAGGAAGGTTCTGCCAAAACCACCCGCCGCGATCGGTTGGATGGCACGGTAGCGATCGCCCAACCTTAACAAAGCGCCACAATTGGCACAATATTGCGCCCCATCCTGGTTCTGGGGCTTCTGACACTGAGGATTTAGGCAGAAACTCATAAACAATAAGCGATAGTGATGCCTGTGCTTTCATGTTGGCACAACTCCCCCTGAAGATGCTTGTCCCGATGGGGAATCCTCACCCGTCCCGGATGCCCTCCGAAACCCTGTTCTCATCAGTGGGGGGACTCCAACATCCCTCCCCTCAAGCCCTTTGTGCTTCCCTCACTCCTGTGACCTTGAGAATTTTTACCGCCAACTTTACAAAAATTGACGTGGTTTTGCAAATTTTAACCCTTTGCACTGTTCCCAAAGTCTCATACCCTGGTAGACTGGATTTCGTAACATGGCATCATTCATAAAAATGCCGAGCGATCCGCATTAGAGAAGTCGCGCATTTGGCGTAGCTTCTGAGTCGGTCTCCACCTCGCCTAAAGCAAATCAGCTATAACACCACCCTCACCTACACCTATGGTAGATTCCCTAAAGAAACCTGCGTTTGAAGAAATCCGCCCAGGGGTTAAAGCTCCCGCCAAGGACACTATCCTGACGCCGCGCTTCTACACCACAGACTTTGATGAGATGGCGCGGATGGACATCTCCCCCAACGAAGACGAACTCCAAGCCATTCTCGAAGAGTTCCGCGCCGACTACAACCGGCACCACTTCGTTCGGGATGAAGAGTTCAACCAATCTTGGGATGGGATTGATGGGGAAACTCGTCAACTGTTCATCGAATTTCTGGAACGCTCTTGCACCGCTGAGTTTTCTGGGTTTCTTCTTTACAAAGAACTAGCTCGCAAGCTCAAAGGCAAAAATCCAGTTCTAGCTGAATGCTTTTTGCTGATGTCTCGGGATGAAGCGCGTCACGCCGGATTCCTGAACAAGGCGATGAGTGACTTCAAGCTCTCCCTGGATTTGGGATTTTTGACCAAAAGTAAAAAATACACCTTTTTTAAGCCGAAATTCATCTTCTACGCGACCTATTTATCGGAAAAAATTGGGTATTGGCGCTATATCACGATTTATCGGCATTTGGAAGCGCATCCTGAACATCGGATTTATCCGATTTTCCGGTTCTTTGAAAACTGGTGTCAGGATGAAAACCGCCACGGCGATTTCTTTGATGCCGTGATGAAGGCCCAGCCTGAAATCTTAAACGATTGGAAAGCAAAACTGTGGAGCCGTTTCTTTTTACTCTCGGTTTTTGCTACCATGTTTTTGAATGATATTCAGCGTTCCGGATTCTACGCGGTGCTCGGTCTGGATGCGCGTGAGTATGATATTCACGTCATCCGCAAGACGAATGAAACTGCGGGACGGGTTTTCCCGGTAATTTTGGATGTCGATCATCCAGAGTTCTTTGCCCGATTGGATACTTGCACGCAAAATAATGCTAAAATAGCAGAAATCGCAGGTTCTAACCAGCCTAAGATCGTGCAGTTTTTCCAGAAGCTACCCCTTTACATCTCAACTGTCTGGCAAATCGTGCGGCTTTATTTGTTGAAGCCTATTGATAAAACCGCAGAACAAGGGTTGGCTCACTAGATAGTTTTCCGGTTTCGCTCCTCTGTTGTTTCGTCTTTCGGCTCTGCTGAGTGCAGAGCCGTTTTTATTGGTGATGGTATCAGTGGCGGTGGTAAACTCTACTCCATGAAAGCAAGCGGTCTAATCGGTGGATTCAGCGGTGAGGGGCCATGCAAAAGGACGATTGCGATCGCCCACAATCCGTTCAAACGTCGCTAAATTCTCCGGGGAAAGTTCCTTCTGCCAGCGCAGATCTAGCTTAATCTCAAAATTCATCTGGTCATAGTAATTCCCGTGGATTTCTTGCACTTGTTGTTTCGCCTGCTGTCCCCGGTACTTCGCAATCATGGCATTGGTCCCGCGACTCCCGACAATGTGATGATGTTCATGCTTCCAATACTCCACCATCTCCGGCATAAACTCTAAACCCACCCAATCACAGATTCGCCGCAGAGTGCCTTGGGGGTCCGATGCCAAGTCTTCATAATGAACGGTCATTTTGCGATCGCTCGGAAAAGGCTCGTAAATTTGCCGTTTTTTCTCCAATTCATCCAACCACTGCTGACTCAACGCCTCAATCCCCTTTTCTGGATAAATCCGCAGATAAGAATTGATCACCGCCCGCCCATCCCTTACTATATGAATCAAATAAGATCGCAACCATTGCTGCTGAAATTCCCGGGCCTCTAAACGGCGCGTCAGCCAGGAAGAATACTTACTAGAATCCACCAATACATCACAATCTATTTTTTTAAACAGTTGTGTATAGGGATTGAGAATTTCATCATTATTTAACCATCCCCGGACCAACCGTTCAACCTTGAGAGGAATATGGCGATGCAGTCGATGACCACTCATCCCCTTTGCCAAATCTTGTCGTTCCACTTGCGTGAATTGCTCTTCCCAGAAGGTGCTATCCTCCCGGAGACATAGCTTCTTGCCCTTTCTAACAAACTCCGGCAGCTTGCTGATTTCACCGAGAGAAAAAGCCCGGGGGTGGCTGCCCAACATCAAGTCCAACAACGTTGAGCCAGAACGACCTATTCCGATGATGAACACTACTGACTTCTGCATACCCTTGCCTTGCTCCTACACTTGTCTGTGTTCTCAGTTCACTGCCATTAGTTATTATAGGGCGAACCTAAATCATTCTGACAAGACCATTAATCCGTGAGAGCATCTTCCGCCCGACTGCTCATCAGTCAGACGGTGCTTCCACGGAGCAAAAAATGGTCCAATTCCTGCCAGAATCCTGATAGCGGCAAAGTTTAATTGTTGGACTGCTCTTAGGGATTGGGGAGAACTTGATTATTGCAGTAGTCTTCCGTATTTTTGACTAAAGAAACTTTGACCTCTACGGGATTCTCGTTACTGGCTTCTATCACAAACTCGCTCGGTCCTACCGGAGAGGGTTTCCCCCAGTCATAGGCATAACCTAACCCCGTAAAAGGATATTCAGTTTGAGAAATTCTCAAATCCTGCATCACTTCTTGGATTTTTGCCGGTTCCATTTGACAATTATTCTGGTCAATCCGGCCATCGCTACAGGGTCTCTTGATATGTTCTGCTTTTACCCAAATTTCTACAAAAGCATCTTTGCTCTTATCCGAGGACGTGGGTTCGGGCTTCAAGCCTAAATACTGCGTTAATCTTAGGTCTAGCATCATCTTCCGACTCAAGTCCAGATGGCTGCCAATCCCGGCAGTAACATTGCAAAAATTATAAACTTCCGGTTTGGCCGTGACCCAAACAGTTCGCTCTAATTTTACCGGAGTTTCTCCTTCTGTCCAACTTTCATAATATTTTTCTTGGGTCCAGGTTACCATCAGAAATTCGTCTTGATTATCATCAGTTTTTCGATGGATAATGCCCGGGTTATTACTTTCGGTTAAGGACACCAGTTGGTTGGAAGTGTCATTTTCATCTAAAGTTTGCACATCATCAACAGCCCGCTTAAAATTTTCAACCAACTGATTATAGCTCTCAGAGTGGTGAGACTGGAGATGATGCCATACATTGAACTCGGAATGACCTGTGGAGTTCGATTGACTTACTGAATTATTCTCCTCAGCTTGGCTCATCCCCCCGGGATTCTCCTGGGTCAATAATCGGGAAGAACCACCGGCTAAAAAGGAAAGCGTAAAAATTAGAACTAAAGACAGTTTTTTGTGATGTTTCATAATACCCAGAGCCTCCTGATTATTGCCCTATCTCAACAGTTGCGACCCCGGGAATGGCAAGCTTGAACCCCAGAGAGTTCAGAGGGCTTGCCACTCCGTTATAATTCCCTAGTAGGTAAGGTCACGGATATAGTCGTTCAGAGTGTCAATGTTCTGATTATATGCTGATTGATCACCCAAGTAAACAGTTTTATTTTGCACATAAAACTGGAACGGTAGATGGCGTTCACCAAAAAATCGCACAAATTGGTCTGGTTCCAGGGTTTCTCCATCGAAACCAATGGCCCAATTCAGTTCTTGATATTCCTTCAGTTCAGCGATTTTATATTCGCTTTCCTCAATCTCTTTATTGCGGACATCTTTGATGTATTGGTTTAGAGTTTGGATGTTGCGATCGTAAGCACCGTTGTCACCAACGTGAGCTTCATTGAGCAAATAAAACTCAAATGGCAAATGTCGCTGATTGAAGAAGTTCAGGAATTCGTCCGGTTGCAGGGTTTCTCCATGTAAACCAATTGACCAGTTCCTTTGCTGGTAAGTCCGCAGTTCATCAATCTTATCCTGCGCCGCTTGAATCTCTTGTTTAGGAACGCCGCGAAATACGATATCGCGGCAGGGTTCAGGCAAGAAGGATTTGAGGAAACTCATGCTTGGAGCAAAGAAATATTCCCCACCTTTCATGGTTACCCAATGGCTGAAATCTGCTTGCGTCTGTCCTGCTTCCCCCCACTTTTTAGGCCATTTGTAGGACTCGGTGACCGCGACTAAATTGCCGTTCGCATCAACCTCCTTCTTTTCAACTCCAATCACCGCATCGGTTCCCAGACCTGTGCGTAAAAAGTCGCGTTGGTTACACCAGTGCTGCTGCATTAAATTGAACTGAGTTTCTAAATTGGCTTGGAAGCACAAAAATAGTAGTCCAGCGTCAGTTTCCGGTTCTTCACTGGGTAGCGGTCCATAGTTAATACCCCGACGGACAATCCGATTCATTTTTTCCTCTTCCAAATTTTTGCTTTCCCCACGGGGATTCACCTTACGGGTGTGGGATTGGAACGGGCATTTTTGACCTTGCGGGTCCTGTGAATAATTAAAGTTATTCTCGTGGCATATTTGAGCGTTAGACTTATCTTCCAGAACAACGGGGGTTCCATCCTGGAAGCGTCCCATCGTGTAGGCTCCTGCTAAAGCGGGTTCAGCTTTTTCAGAACCCTTGAGTTTTTCCGCGAGAGCTTCAACATCTTTTTTCCAGCCTTTAACGTTTTGCTCTAGTTTGCGATAGACCAAGAAACTGCCGTAACTTTCCTCTTTTTCACCCCAGGGGTCTTTGGACAACACCAAGCTGAGAGGTGCGCGAGGATCCCATTGAGAAAAGTCACTTTCTTCTCGTTCACGGTCAATATCTCGCTTGAGAAATAGGGGTTGACTCACTCCATCTCGGAATCCGAAGTGTTCGATTTCTTCTCCAGTTTCGGAACTTCTGAGCACATAACCAATGTCTTCATGGACAACTTTGGCAATAATTTGTAGCTCTTCTTTAATCGTCTCAATTTGCTGTGCCAAAAGGAACGGCTGCTTCCGAAGTTTCTTCGGATCCTTCCGTTCTAACTGCTTTGCCTCTTCCGTTCGCGGACCGACTCGTTTATCCCCAGCCAGCAAAACCAGCGCATGAATTTCCTGTTGAAATCCCGCTTCCCATTGTTGGACATCATCCCCCAGTTGACTGTTAACATCGGGATGTTTCATGCCTTTTAGAAATGAAGGGTCATTCGATATCTGTGTTGGGTCATAGCCCAAATACTGATATCCAGCCGCTGTAAAAAATAAGTTGCCAAATATTTTACTCGGTACAGTTTGATTCTGTCGATATCGCTTGCCATCCTCCGCTTGAGCTAGGGCTGAAGTGATATACTTGTGCGTAAATTTGCTAATCCCCTGCTTCACCAGATCTGGGTTGCCGGTAAATTGTAAAAACAAATGAACGGAATGATTGCGTCCGTGGGCTTTGATAATGTTGCCTTGGATCTCATCTAACAGGGCTTCATCTTCAAAATCATCAAACGGGGTCACAATTTCGTGAAGTTGGTTAATTTTTTCGTCAATGTTAGACATGAATAACTCCTTTGGATCGATTGGGTGAAATGGGTTGGATTGAAAGGTGAATCTATCGGCAAATGCTCTATCATCTCAACCCTGGTAGGACTTACACCAGCAAATCGGCTGCCTAGAGGATGGGTAAAGGTGAGCATCTCAATTTTGAAAAGAGACCTAACCCCCCAGCCCCCTTCCCTACAAGGGAAGGGGGAGCAAGAGGTGTAAATTCCCCTTTTAGGGGATTGCAAAATATAAATCCTCCAAACTTTCAACTGAAAGGAAGCTATGTGTAGGGGCGCAATGCTTGCGCCCTCCGTTGGGCTTCGAGCATTGCGCCCCTACATTGACGGGGCTACTTTGTTGATCTACGAACGAACGTTTTGGAGATTTTATTTTTTGGAGTTCCCTTAGGCAAAGTTGAGATGTGCCAGGGTAAAGTAGATAGAGAGGACAAGAAACCGGGTTTTTGGATAGAATTTGTTCCCAAGCCGGGACATTTTTCTCAAGAAACCCGGTTTTTAACCGTTCCTGGATCAAGTTCCTCTAAAAAAATTCCGAATCAGGGAGCTACATCTGTGCAATATTCTTTAGAAAACTCATACTCGGCGCGAAAAAGTATTCACCCCCTTTCAGGGTGACTCGGAGTTTAAAGTCATAGTCTTCTGTTTCGGGTTCCCCCCATTTTTTCGGCCATTTCTGAGTTCCCCCGGGTTGACCTGTTAGGGGGTCGGGTCCTACATTGTACTGGGGAAAGTTTTTTTGATTCGACCAGGAGGCTTGCATAAAGTTGAACTGATTTTCAATATCAGCTTGAAAGCATAAAAAAAGCATTCCTGATCCGGTTTCTGGTTCTTGATTTAAGTCATTTTCTCCATAACTGACGCCGCGACGAACGATACGATGACGCCTTTCCAATTCTAAGGATTCTTCATAGTTAATCGCCGATTCTACTCGTCCGGTGTCTCCTCGGGGGTTCGTTTTGCGGAGGTGAGCATGGAAGGGACATTGGGTTCCCTGGGTATCCTCGCTGTAATTGAAGTCATTCATGGTATCCACGGGTCGGATCGGGTTCGCATACAGGGGTTGCTCCTTGAGGGTGACGGGTGTTCCATCGAAGAAGCGCCCTACAACCAGCGCCCCAGCTAAATCTTCAGTAATCCCGAGCTTTTCACCCAGATTCCGTTGATCTTCACGAAATCCTTTAACGTTTTGTTCGAGTTTGCGGTAAACCAAATAACTACCATAGCTATCTTCTGTTTTCCCGTTCGGGTCTTTAGCCAAAATCAAATCCAGCGCAGCCCGAGGGTCCCATTTAGTAAAATCACCGCCTTTTTCCTTGGCTTTGTCAATTTCCCGTTTCAAAAACAGGGGCTGACTGATATTATCGACAAAGCCAAAATGTTCTACAAATTGTCCCCGATAATTTTTGAGAATAAACCCATCTTCTCGGTTAATCACTTCAGCAACTGAGCGCAGTTGCTGCCCGATGGTATTCACCTTTTGCAGTAAGCCGACTAAGTTATCATCGGCCATGATGACTAAGGCATGAATTTCCTCTTGATATCCAGCCTCCCATTGATTCACTTCGATATCCCCCAAGGATTGCCGGAGGGTGGGATTTTTCATTCCGAACCGAAAGGGTTGATCGTTAGGAATTTTTGCGGGAGAAAACCGCAGATATTCATATCCTTTCCGAGATAAAAAGAAGTTGGCAAATACACCGCCATCAATCTTCTGTTCTCGGTACTGACGGGCGCTATCGGCCTGCTGTTTCGCTGATTTTACTGAGTTATGAGCAAAATTTTGAATCCATTGCTTTGCCTCATCGGTTTTATCGGGTTTGAATTGCAAAAACAGATGGACGCTATAATCTCGTCCGTGAGAGTTGAGAATGTTGCCCTGTAAATCTTCGAGTAACTCTGCATATTGACCGGGATTATCAGGGTCAATGCCCGCTCCATTTCCGGGTAGTCCTTCTAAATCTTCTTGAGTGAGTGTCATGGTATTGAGTCGCTGTAGTACGGTTGAGAGTCGGCTATTGAGGGGATTTCAGAATTAGCAACCTGGGCTTGCTAATTCTGATGATAATTTTAGGAATGTTCTAGCTTCACCATTTGAGCATGAGAGGGTTTCCCGATGTCATTGAGGTAAAACATCATATAGTAGCCCGGGGGATAGAGATTGGGATTGGTTGGTGCTTGAAAGTCGAGGGTAGACTCATTTCCGAGGGCGATATTTTGGATGGGTAATTCAGCCAAGCGTTGTCCAAAATCTAAAGAATGGGTCTCAGCACCGAGTTTAACTAAGACCAAAGACCCATTTTCGGTAGCATCTTTGACAGAGATTTGGTTAGTTTTGCCATATTGGATGCTATTCGGAACGGTAACAATTTCTGGACGCGCACCGGGTTTAAAGAGATAGGGGGGACTGAAGACTTCCGCTTGCCACATTTCTGCGGGAACGAAGGGTTCAGGGTCACCGGGAGCAAAATAGCTTTGAGGGGATTTGTAATACTCTTGCAGGGAGAATTCTTTCGCCTGTGCTGATTTATCGGTGAGCTTGGCTAAGATAAAATTATTCTGCGAATCTCGCCCAATATCAACATGAATCGTGCCGTCTTTTTCGATGGCTGCCCGATTCGCATTCCCCCCAATGCTTAATACTCGCGCATCGGGTAAAAGGATTGCGCCATTATGATAAAGTCTGGGGAGTTTGGCGGGATTCATGGGCTTGATATGGTAACCGCCTGGAGCATCAGAATTGGGCGTCATCAACAGCGGTTCATAGATGGGTGTATATTCAGGATATTCACCGCCATTGACGACTAAAATCTCTTGAGAGGGCAGAATAACTGCTTCGAGATTAGCCCGAGGTTTGTCTAAGAATTTCTCAACGGTTTCCCATTTACCATTCTTTTCTCCGCTATGTTCAGGAGAGACCCAACGCTGTAAACTAGAGGCAATTTTGGCTCCAGCATAGTTCGCCGTGTTACCCCCTCGTCCAAAGTTGATATCGTTGGTGCCGATCATCCCGGCGAGTAATAAAACATCTTCTGAGTTGGGAACTTGAAGGGCTGTTCCATAGGCTTTGGTGGTTTCAAATCGTTCTGGACCGACTTCAAAGCTGACGGAAAATTTACCGGAGGCGTCTTCATGGACGGACATTAAATAGCTGGTTTTGCTTTTGTTTTGAACTAAAACATTGGCAATACCGGCTTCGTCTCCCGTAATCAGAAGTTTCCCATCAGCGGTGGGGAAAACCCGAGGATAGAGGTCAATACTATCATAGTCATCAGCGCCTTTAATGTAGGTATTAAAGGGACTGTTATCGACGGTGGTGAGGTCAATGTAGTGGAATTTTTGGGTATTGGGGTCGTAGATTTCTATGCTGGGATTAATTTGGTTGGGAGCATTTAATTTTAGACCGGAAAAAATGACGATTTTGCCATCGGCTAGTTCGACTAGGGTGGGATACCACCGGCCCTCTTTCATTTTACCTGCGGGAGACCATTCGCCGGTTTGCCAGTTATAAAGATTGGCTTGTTTTGAGCCAGTGAATCTGCCTCCGGGGTAATAACGTCCGGTTCCACTGATAAAGAGGACGTTGCCATCGGCTAGTTGTAAATGACCGCCACAAAATAGGTCGTTGCTCTGCCCATCTTGCATGGCAGGAGGTGAAGAAATGCGCTCAAATTGCTGGGTTTGGGGGTCGAAGAGGGAGGTGTTGTTAATGGCGTTATAGTCTCCGGATCCGACTCCTTCTACAAAGGTGGTTTTACCTTGGTCATTTAGGAGGGTATTGCGAAAGCTACTGCCGTTGACACTGAGGACTTTTCCGTTGGGAAGGAGGATGGTATGAACTGACTGCATGAGGCTTTCTTTGGGAGCCATTGGAATGGTTTCCCAGGCTCCCATTTCTTCTTTAGCACCAACGAGGGGAGAGGCGATCGCCTGCTTCCACCCGCAGAATGTCATGGCTAAAGTCAGGATAAAAATGAAAAAAACCGAGATGATTGTAGTTCGGTTAGTTATGTTATTGAGTCTCATAGGGGGCTATTTATTACTCGTTGCATTGTTTTACAAAATTGCTGAGTTGCGGAAGCTTTGATGTGGATGATTAGGACGGAGGTTTGGTAACAATTCAAAACCGGGTTTTCTTAATATATACGGGCTGATTTTCTAGGAAATTACAGCCAGAAACCCGGTTGATTGTCTGAGTTTGTGAAGTTTAAATTCACGTCCTAGGTGAACGATTTGAAGATGTGAGAGGGTAGAACTGAGCTAGAACTGTTTTACTAAAGGTTATAGATGTGAGTGAGTTTTTTCCGAGTGATGTCGATCGCCTCTTGAGCAATGTCATAGGCACTGGGGTATTGATTCTCCGCATCTTCTCCCGGTATCCAAAACTTGCGACGACTCAGGCGCAAGGAGTCCAGAAAATCGGGAATCGCATTGAAAACCTCGATCGCGACTGGCCCGTTATACACAGAGAGAATGGGTTTAAACAAGGACTCCCACGGAATCCAACTGGTATGAACCGCACCGCGATCGGGTGCAGAGACTTGGACATAATGCAGTCGGCGTTCATTAGCCAATTGGCTCACTTGTTCTGCAAAAATCTCCGGTCCTTCACCATCGAGAATTTCGTGAGCGGTATCAATCACAACTCCCACGGTTGGGTTGCTCACGCCTTCCAGAAAGTCTAGCACTTGGGATAATTTGTTCGGACCAGGAGTTTCCCAGTGGGTGATTGGCTCGATCGCCAATTTGACATTCTTATCCTCTGCATAGTTTCCTAACTCTTGTAGAGATCGGTTGTGCATTGGCATAGCGCCGAGCTAACTCCCATTGTAGCCGATCGCTCCAAATCGGGGTATTCCCATCCTTGAGAAATGCACCGTAAGGCACGACGATCGGTCCCATCATCACTTCCCCCCGGAGTGCGGCAGTGATGTCAACCCGCGCCTTGAGATACTCTAACGCTTCTTTCCGTTGTCCTGGGTCAAATGAACTGGGATCACAGCTTGGAGTGGCACCGACATTGGTTGTAATTGCTACATCCCTGAATCCTTCGTCATCCAGAAAACGCCGTAGGTTGGCGTAGTCCTGAATTTCTTGTGAGTAATCGGTGTTGTTCGAGGGGGCGATCGGAAACTCAAAGCCGGTATAACCCATCTGGGTCAGTTCTTTTATATGTTTAAGCACCCGTTTCCGATACTCATGATCATGAGGTTTCAGATTGGTGGTGAACATAAAAAAGCTCAGATAAACATCCTGCGGAATTAGCATATTGTCATTCATGTTACGACTCCTTGTCGTGAGACTTTAGTAGGAAAGAGGCAGAGGGAAATTCAGTTTGAAAAATATCTGTGGTGATTGTCATCAGCAAATTTGAACCCGGGGTGAATTTGATGGTTACGATTCAACAAATTCACCCCATCCTGATTAGCTGAATTTAAAGCTTTTTGTTCCAAATTTGACGGTGAATTTTCCAATTATTTGTTTCTTTTTTCATCAACCAGAGCGCTCGATATTGAACAACATGAGCAGGACTCCCATCTTTTGGATAAATTGTGGCGGCAGAGCTCCCGATGACGTAACCAAAATCCCCTGTTATTTCGATTTCTTCGGCGTTGAAGGTGGGATCAGTTGATTGATGAGCACATTCTTCAGCAAACCCTTGCACAATGTCATGAATCCCGATACAATCCGAGGCATCTGGTGGCATCCACAGAGCGTCTTCGGTGTACATTTCGGCATAAGACATCAGGTCTATTGACCTGACATTAGCTGGGTAAATCTCTTCAAATATCTGTCTAATTTCTTCTCTATCTCTGAAGCTCATAGCCGTATAATCCTAAAATTGTGAGGGATAATTGGGAGAGAATATGATTAAGTTAAAAGAGTTTTTTACCCTTAAATCTTATCCTCTCCCGGGTCAAAACACAGAATTCAATTCAGTGCTTAGGGATTAAAATCCAATTTGGTCGCGGAGGTAGGTCCGAGCCATCAGGGCATATTGTAACGGTTCGGCATTCTTAGGGTCTTGTTCCGCTTCTACCATCAGCCATCCTTCATAATTCGCTTTGGCAAGCTCTTGTAAAATCGGCTGAAAATTGATGGCTCCTGCGGAATCTCCGGGGACCGTAAAGATTCCGGCACGAATTGAATCTAAAAATCCGCGTCCGGTTTTTTTGGATTCGTTTAAAATTGGCTGACGAATGTTTTTCAAATGAACGTGCTTGATCCGGTTGACATATTTTTGGGTAACGGCAAGGGGGTCAACGCCTGCGTAGTACAAATGACCTGTATCCAGAAGCAGTTTAACGGTGTTAGAGTCGGTGTTGTTCATGAGGCGATCGATATCCTCGAAGTTTTCAACGCCGGTACCAATATGAGGGTGATAGACCAATTGCATCCCATTTTCTTGGGCGATCGCACCCAGTTTATTCAGTCCTTCGGTTAAATCTGACCATTGCTGATCCGTAAACTTGGGTCGGTCTACTAACGGGTCTGCGCCAGCCTTTTGATGAACTGCACCTCCCAATTCAGCTACCACAATACTGTTACCACTCATCTCTTTCATGAAGGCAACTTGCTTATCGAACTCTTTGAAAGTTTTTTGGGCATTTCCTATGGTAAACTCGGTTCCCACCCAAGGTTCAGAAATGGTTAAATTACGCATTTGTAATTCCCGTTTTAACTCCTTGAGGTCTTGGGGGTATTTCGGGGACATTTGTGAACCTTTGAATCCAGCTAGGGCTGTTTCACTTAAAATTTGCTGGAATGGAATAGGTGGATCGAGATCAATGGTATCGTCGTCACTATTACTCCACCCGGTTGGGGTAATCCCTAACTTAACTTGATTGCGATCGAAGGTGGGGTTTAAGATGGCCTCGGATGACGGGGTAACGAGAGATACTAAAACAGGATTGTTGTCACGGGAAGTGGCAGCGTTAGCGGGAGGCGTAATGCTCATGAGTCCGATGAGAAGAAAGAGACCTAAAACGACAGATACGGGATAAATTGCTCGGATTTTCTGGACAATGGGATGTTTCTTCATGGTGGGATTAGATTAAATTACCGTAATGGATTGATACCCGGATAGCAGTCCTAAATCGCGTAATTTCAGGGGAAGTTTCCCCTAATTTTAAGATTAGGAACGAAAGGGGATACCTAAATGAAAATGCGGTTCTCAAGATTGAGCCTGTTCATCCAAGGTATCCATTCTGATTCAAGTTTTATTGAAAAGCCCCAAACCGGGAGACATCTCCGTTATAAACAGTCTTGTCAGGCATCAGAGACTTAAACAGATCTGTTTCATGGAAATTCGTTGCCGTCAGATTAGCATCGGACAACTTTGTATCTCTCATTGAACTGCTGGAAAAATCTGCACTGGATAAATTGGAGCGAGATAGAATTGCTTTTTGTAACTGAGCATTGGTTACTGAAGCATTAGACAAATTGGCATCAGAGATAATCGCACTGGTTAAAATGGCCCCGGTTAAATCCGCCCCGGTTAAATCCACTTTGGTCATCAGCGCATTCTCCAACTCAGCATCAGAAAGATTAGCCCCAGTGAGGTTAGACTCTGACAGCGTAATCCCGGGCATTGTAGCATGGGAGAGATTCGCACCGCTTAAATTGGCTGCTTGAAGTCTGGCATCATTGAGGAGTGCACCGGAGAGATTGGCATTGGATAAATTTGCTCCATTTAAGGCGCTACCATATAAATCTTGATTGGAGAGATCCACGCCGGATAGATCGCAGTTAACACAGGCGTTGGTCAACTTTAACTGATTGTAATCTGTGCCAACGAAAGCATGAGCCGGAGCAATCCAGAGGGTTAAGCTCACAACAATGGAGAGGGTCAGGGTGGAAAGTTGACGAAATGAAGTCGCAATATTCATGTTGAGGCTAAAACTGACAAAATGTGAATGATTTAGGGTGTGATTGAGCGAGGAACTTTAGGGCCTGATGCGTTATAATCAGGAACGTTTGGACTGGGTTAAACCTACCGAAGGCTTGTCACTCCAGCTTGCATATCCTGGACTTTTTGCTCCCGGTGGGTTAACCCCGATCGCAGGCCAGAGGAGTCCTTCTGGATAGGCTGTTGAACTGGGAACAAAGGTCCGGTCTTGGGTTTTAGTGCCGTACATTTCCCGCCAATCTTTGGGGAGTTCATACCAGGTCGCCACATACCACAGTTTAATAATATTGCGGGCGATCGGACCCAATTGTTCAGACCCCAAAATTTCTAACCGCAGTCGGTTCGTGCGGATTGAATTATCCTGACTCTTCTTAGCTGCCTCATCAATCTCATGAAACAGTTTTAACAAGTCGATCAGGATCTTAGGTCCAATGACTTCATGGATGGTCTTAAAGTAAAGTTCACCTTGTCCAGTTCCCTGTAGATGAAATTGAGAAAAGCCCGTTAAGGTTACGGACAAATCGTAAAAATACTCCATCAACTCCGGTGAATTAATATCCATCAGGTATTTACCTCACTAACAAAATAAAACAACAAAGGGGCAAAAAATCTGAGGTTCCGCGATTATTCATCATCGACAACAATCGATGAAACTGGCGGATGTAGGAGCAATTTAACCCAGTTTCTGTTCAGTATTTCTGCCAAAATTGTCAAAAAATATGGTGCAGAAACTGGGTTTGCTTTACGCTCCCGTCGCCCTTAATCTAATCGGAATATGGGAGCGGCATTAACCCCGGGCATACCGGGGATGGGATTCCGAATAAGAGCGGTCGCAGATTCTTTCAGCTTGAACATTCCACCCACCGCAGGAATTAATTTTTCGGGACTTCCATTAAAAGCTTCTTCAAGTTCTCCTAGGAATTTGCGGTAAGCCGCATAGAATTCTTTAGCTGCGGTATAGATTTCCGATTCTTTGGGGTAATCACTTAAGTGGGGATTGGACTTCATCGGATATACGGCATCCCAATCTACCGTAAATTTTGCCCCGGTGGGATGATCGGGACGATCGGAATTTTCCGGATCATCCTTGTCCACTACATAGTATTGTCCTAGTTTGATTTGTTGAAATCGATAGTAATGGCCCAGTTCTCGTTCGGCATCATAAATCGTCCCACTTCGTGCGCCCTTCACCCTGCTCTTGAATAAGTTTTATAGCCCGAATGGCTGAACGCAGATCGGTCACGGGGATAATATCTCCACCACCGTTGTAGTAGTATTCCGGCGTAATTTGTCGGCTGGGGTCGCCACAAAATAGGGAATCTCCCATTTCTTTATGGAGTGCATACAGGCCGCGAATAATCTCTGCATAGAATAATCCGATGCTGTAGAATGTGTCGGACGGTTTACCATCCAGAATGGTCAGAAAGTTATACTGTTCTTGAACGGGTCGAGAAACGACTAAGGGTTTATCGTCTTCGACTTCTTCGGCCCGTTCAATCTTCATAAATGTGTCGATCGCCTCGGGGGAAAATTTATTCAATCCGACTTGAAAATCAGTCGCGCCAGTGGGGAGATAGGTCGGATAGGGCTGAACAAAATCCCCATCGGTCAGGGTTTTTTTTATGTCTCCGCCCACCGCATTATAAAGATTGGCGATCAGGGTCAGATGGAGCATTTCCTCTACAGCAACTGCCCGGATAATATGAAACGACTCTAAATTTTTTCCGGGGTGCATGGAGTAGAGTGCGGTAATGTAGGGAGGAATCGTTGCGTGTTCTAGCACTAGCGCTAGTTTGAGATAGTAATGCAACTTATCTACCGTTGTAATCAGTTCCAACTTATCGTTTTTGGACATAATACTTCAGGGGTGAATGTGTTCTGGATTTCGACAGGAAGACGATGACAAGGGCAACAATCGTTAGGCGTTTAAATCTTTGAGCATTTGTTCCGATGCCATAAAACTGAGGGCGGCGATCGTCAAACTGGTATTTGAACTGCCAATAGTCGGCATACTTCCTGCACCAACTAGGAAGAGATTCTCATCAGCCCAAGACCGTAATTGGGAATTTACAACGGAGTTCTTGTCATTGGTTCCCATGATATGAGTTCCAGAAAAGTGGTTTCCTCCTCGGTAGAAGTAACCTTCTCCCTCAAATTCAAAATAGGCTGGGTCTTTAGGATTGTAGTGGGTATAATCTTCTGCGCCTAACCGTTGGAAAATCACCCGAGAGAGTTTGCGCGTATAGGCTAGGGTTCGGATACTGTAATCCGGGATGTTGAAGTTAATTACGGGACGATAATTATCCAGTTGATCCTTGTAGTTGGCATCAATGGTGACTCGGTTACTGGGTTCCGGGGGTAATTCACACATGAACGCCAGCAGAAGTTGTCGGGAAATCCGATTAACTAAAGTATCGCGAAGTTCTTGTCCATATTTGTTTTTGTTGTCAATGGCATCGGTGACTTCTGAGTAGGGCGAACCCGTTGCCCATCCCCAACCATCATTGTGAATATCCGCAGCAAAGGCAGATTGTTTCTGACGAAAATCGCCTTTCCGAAAGGTGGCAATTCCTGTTGTCGCCAGAGGTCCTCGCATGGTGCCGGTTACTTCCGGCATCAAAGCCCAAGCCAGGGTAAAGGGGTGATCCATCAGATGACGCCCGATTAGTCCATTCTCATTTGGCAAATCAGAAGCCAGCATCAGACGAGCATTTTCTACAGCATTGGCGGCTAGGACAAATAATTTTCCTTTGGCGATTCCGACCTGGTGAGTCGGAATTTTGGGATCTTCATATCGCTTATAGTGAACAGCAGTTACCCGACCGTTTTCGGGTTCGATTTCTACCTTGAAAGCGACCGCTTGGCAGAGTAAATGAACCCGACCTGTTTGGAAGGCTTTGGTTAAAGTTCGACGAGCATCATATTTGGCTTGAGCTGGACAAAGGGGAACACAGTTGGCATTTCCTTGGCATCGTTCCCCATACTGTACGGGATGGATACTGCTGACTCCATCGGGGACATAGCGGTTACCGCGATCGTATTTAGGATTGGGGACACCGTTGCGATCTTGAGGAAAACCTGCGAAGGTTAATTCATACTCCTCCTCGTCGAGTTTGA
The DNA here is from genome assembly GCA_963821735.1 of uncultured cyanobacterium. GTDB lineage: Bacteria > Cyanobacteriota > Cyanobacteriia > Cyanobacteriales > Laspinemataceae > Laspinema. The sequence goes on along the minus strand of CAWGFK010000043.1, from coordinate 158,334 downwards.
CTTTAGTCCCCTTAACTTTCTCCATCACTTTTTGATCTAAGTAAGAAGGGGGCATTGCTTCCATGGGAAAAACATAGCCTTCGTCAAAGGGAACGCCCAGTGCTTCTTGCTCATCTTTGTCCCCAGAAACCCCAATTTCGTACTCGGCTTTATTGTAGTAGGGCATTAGATCTTGATAGCTAATCGGCCAATCTAACCCTTGTCCATACTTGGTGCGTAACTCGAAATCGTCCGGTAACATTCGGATGGTTTTCCCTTCCCAGTGCATGGTTGTTCCACCGGGGACTCTGGTATAAGACCCACTCAGTCTCATCGGGCCTTTTTCCACAAAATACGCATCGTCATCGTTCGGACTCAGGGCATTCAGGTTTTTGGGATAGGCAGCGTTGGCGCTTTTTGGTGTCGCAGTATAGAATGTGTCAATATAACTTTGAAACCCGGCTAGGGTTAAATCCTTGGATTGTCCCGCTTCTAAAATTAAAACGCTTTTTCCTTGTTCACTCAATTCTTTGGCAACGATCGCTCCTGCAATCCCTGAACCGACGATGACTACATCATAAGATGTTTTTGAGACCGTCTCTAAATCAACGGTTATTACCAATTCGTGAAGGGAACTCATGATTTACTCCTTAAAGGTGACTTGATCGCCTGAAGTGATTTGAAAATCTGGTCAGGGCCAGCTTTGATGTAGCCGAGGTGGGGGATAGGGAGGATGTGAGTCATCTCCCCGATTCCCCTATTTCCGGAGGGCGATCGCAATTATTTGAACGCCGATTTTTCTGCCAAATCCTGAATTAAATTGGCTACGACTCCAGTCCATCCAGTTTGATGGCTGGCACCAATTCCCGCACCATTATCGCCATGAAAATATTCATAGAACAGAATCAAATCACGCCAGTGTGGGTCTTTTTGAAACTTTTCTGAACCGCCATAAACGGGTCGCCAAGGTTCAGTGGAGGAGGGTTTAGATGAGGAGCCTTCGGAGGAGGTTTCTTCGGAGGGATTGGAACCCGATTTTTTCAGAAAGATACTGGTGATCCGTTTCGATAACTCGATGGAAACTTCCTCCAGGTTCATCTCTTTGATTTCTCCCGTGGTGGTGGGACATTTAACTTTGATATCATCTCCCCAGTAAGCATGAAACTTCTGGAGGGACTCAACGAGGAGAAAATTCACAGGCATCCAAATCGGACCGCGCCAATTCGAGTTACCGCCAAACATGGGGTATTTGGATTCTGCGGGTTCATATTCCAAGTAATCCGGATCTCGACCTTGCACGCGCAATACATAAGGGTGTTCTTTGTGGTATTTTGACAAACCCCGGATCCCGTAATCACTCAAGAATTCACTTGAGTCCAACATTTTACTCAAAATATGCTGCAACCGCTCTTTATTGACCAGAGACAAATACAAGCCTTTTCCTGGATCTGCTTCGTCCTTATTTTCCGAGGAATGCAGTTCGATGTTTTGGTGGTTCAAAAGTTGAGGGCGATTTTTAACAAACCAATTCATGCGATCTTGGAAATCCAAGCTTAAGTAATCCTTGACGATATCTTTGTCAATGGTTTCCACTGCAAAGAGGGGGATTAATCCGACTAGCGATCGCACCTTCATGGAGAGGGAACCGTCACTGTTCGCACCTTCTACCTTACCCTGAGGAGCTTTCAAGATGTCGTAGTAGAAATTGTCTTCGTTGTTCCAGATATCGATAGCATCCCCCCCTACTTTATTCATCGCATCCGCAATCAACAGAAAATGTTGAAAATATTTAGATGCCATGTCTTCGTAGTTACTGCGGCCCGTTTTCTTGACCAGAGTCTGATAAGTGGCGATTAGCTCTTGATCTGCATCCTCCTTAACTAGCTCCTGATATTTCTGGCGAAGTTTTTCATAGGTTTTCGCCAAATCTTTATCTTGTTTGGCGAGTTCACTGGCAATTTTCAGCATATTCAAACAGAACATCGCCATCCAGCTTGTCCCATCTGACTGCTCAATACTTGCTCCGTCCAGCTTAAAGTTACTGCGGTCTATTACCCCAATGTTATCTAAGCCTAAGAAGCCGCCTTCAAAGATATTATTCCCGTTGGCATCTTTCCGGTTAACCCACCAGGTAAAATAGAGGGATAATTTTTGAAAGACATCTTCCAGAAAATTGGTATCCCCTTGACCATAAATTTTTTCTTCGAGTTTATAAACCCGCCATGCAGCCCAAGCATGAACTGGTGGATTAACATCCCCAAAATTCCACTCATAAGCGGCCATTTGACCGTTGGGATGCATATACCATTCCCGGGTGAAGAGATAGAGTTGCTTCTTGGCAAACTCGATATCAATCAGAGCAAAGGGCAGAGTATGGAATGCTAAATCCCAGGCAGCAAACCAAGGATATTCCCATTTATCGGGCATGGAAATAATATCCTCATTAAATAAATGAGTCCACTCTTTGTTATTGCTGCCAGATTTACGAGATTGGGGGGGTTTAGGCTCATTCGGATCTCCATTGATCCAGTCCGCTACGATATAGTGATAAAATTGCTTGCTCCACAACATCCCTGCAAAAGCTTGGCGCTGGACAGCCCGCACATCATCAGGAATATCATAGGGACAAACTGCCTGATAAAATTCATCCGCGTCATTCTTGCGCTGGGTGAAGGTGGTGTCAAATTCATCACTGAAGGGAGAATCTAAATTCTCTGGAGAGAGGCGCAAGCGCACGGTTTTCGTTTCCCCAGGGGCCAGGATTAATTCATAATGGGCTGATGCTTTAGTTCCAACCTGATTGGGATTGACGGTCTGGGCTTTCCCTTTGGAGACGATATAATCGTTGATGCCATCTTTAACATAAGGGGAATCATTTTCCCCCCAGTCAAATCGTTTGTTGTTAGTTTCGTTTTCAGTATAGAGGAGTTCTTTTGGCCCTTCACAGTACAGCCACCGTTTTCCTAAGTGTTCACTGTTGCATAAAACTTCAATAACGCTTAAGTTAGGGTCTGATTTGACGGTTTTTAAGGACTTATCCGCTTTGTTCTGATTGGGATATCCCCAAGACCAAGTATTGCGGAAGAACAGGGTGGGCAAGAGATGGAGCGTCGCTGGTTCTGCGCCACGATTGCTGACTGCAATTTGGATCAGGATATCTTCTTCTGACTTTTTGGCGTAATTGATGGCAACATCAAAGTACCGATTGTCATCAAAAATCTTTGTATTCATCAGCTCGTATTCAGGGGCGGATGTGTTGGTGGATTTTCGATGTTTGTTTTCGTTAATTAACTGTTCATAAGGAAAAGCTGCTTGGGGGTATTTATAGAGGCAGCTCATGTAAGAGTGAGTGGGGGTATTGTCCGTATAAAAGTAATATTCTTTGACATCTTCCCCGTGATTCCCTTCGGGGCCGGTTAAACCAAACAACCTTTCTTTGATGATGGCATCTTTTTCATTCCACAGGCCGATCGCAAAACAAATATTCTGGTGATGATCGGATATTCCTGCAATCCCATCCTCACCCCAACGATAGGCACGAGAACGAGCTTGATCATGGGTAAAATCGTTCCATGCCTCAATAGTTTCGCTGTAATGTTCCCGCACAGTTCCCCACTGGCGATCGCTCAGATAGGGGCCCCATTTCTTCCAATTGGTTTTCTTATTCTCCCGTTCTTCTGCTAATCGTTTACCTTCGGCTGTGTCTTGAATTGAAGTCATGGTTTTTTGCGTAGTGTATTGAGCTAATCAGTTCCCGAACTTTTCCAGGGCTTCTGTACTGCCTACAATGGAAATGGACTCTCTCCTATTCCAGCAATCATTGAGCGATCGCTTACTTCTCAGCAATCCTTGTGAGTTATTTTGCTCTGTCCTTAAAGACGATCCCTAATCCAAACTTCTGAATTGTTCCCCTTCGAGTCGATCTTTCCTTCAAGTCCCCAAACATCGGGGGTTCTCCTCCATCCTGGTTTGGGCGGTTTGTAAAAACCAACCAATTCCAGAGTATAGGTACAGAAAAACTGCCTACCTCTACGTTTCAAAAGCAGAAAATAGACGTGAAACATCCGGAGTTGGGATTAGACCAACCCGCATAAAAAATCAATGCCTTGTTCTCCCTGTAAGCACAAGGCAAAATCGAGTGTTTCCCAGTCTCAAGGGATAAGCCACTCGTCTTTTTGTTGAGAAACTAACGCCTCATTTCTTAGGTCATCTACTCATTCCAATCTGTCTCGCACTGAGATCAAATTTTGGATGTCCCAGAGAGAAAGTAAGTTCATTAGTTTTAGCCAGTTTGGTTAGCTAGAATACTCTATATAGCCGGTCTTGTAGTAAATTTTGGCCAATTCTTTCCCGGGAAAGTTTCCCCTCATGTTCATCTGGGATAAACTCTTACTCAAGGATTGATGAGAGGGAACATTAGACCCAGGAGGAGCGCCAATTTTTCGTTTCCATTTTTCCGACCAGTGCCTGACCTGATGCAGTGCTTGCATCCGCTGTACTGGCATCCAAAAACGGCCCCATTTTCGGGTTTCTTCCTCCAATTGAACCCAGGCCAAAATTGATGCAAGCGGCCATTTAGACCCGGTGGCTTTAACGCAGGAATAAGCCGTTTTGCTGATGGATAAGGTGGCGTGAGAAGTCGTGGCGATCGCCTCTAACTCAGAAGGCGGCTGGAATCGCACAACCTCAATGGCTTCCTCACCTACAACAGTCGCGGCGATCGCTCCCCCCACGGATGATGTCACCCTCTCCTCTGCCGGGGTGTCAACTTCTTCCAGATTCGGCTGGGATATTTCCTCTGTTGCCAACTCCGTTACTGCTAGGGTCACAACCGATTTTATTAAAAGGTTTTCCTCCTCAATAAAATATCCCCTCAACTCCTCTCGCAGAATTGCCCGCGATTGGGAGATGCGCTTGCAAACATTCTGATAAGAAATCTCTTGCTGTTCAGCTATCTCTTGATGGGAGAGTTCTTGATAAAAATGCAGGATAAACGTCTCACGCATCCGAATCGGCAACTGATTAATTGCGCCGCGAATGACCTGTTTTTGCTCGTCGTTCTCTAAAGCGCTTGCCGGGGAGTCTTGAACCGAACTCCATCCTAACTCCTCTTGATCCCCGTAACATTCTATATGCTCAACGGTATTCAAGCTGCGGTGACGCTTGAGATCCAGCCAAGAATTACGAATTAGCTGGGTGATCCAAGATTTGAAATTTTCGATTTTTTCCGCATATTGATGGGCCTTTTTTAAGGCTTTAAGCATCGCTTGGCTCAGGAGATCTTCGGCCTCGGTTGAGTTGCCGTTCATCCACTTGAGACAGCATCGAAATAGGTGGTCTCGATGCTGCTGGAAGAGGGACCAAAAGGCTAGAGATTCCCCTGCGGCAAGGCGTTTTAAAAGTTGTTCTTCTTCAGTTAGCGGTTCGATGTCGGCAGTAGTAGATTGCACCACGATAGTTTCACCTATTGAATTGATTGAAAGGCTATTCAGCCAAATTCGCTCTAATGCTGTAAACCTTTGGTCAATGAGCCATTGGGAATGGCTCGGCTGGGATTGCAGGTAGGTGTTTTACTGGATATTAAGCAGGGCCATAGTTGAGTGATTTGAAATAGTGAATGGGTCGAGTTGTGGGCAATGAAATAAATAACTGTTTATGCTACAGGTAGGTTGAGATAATACTACATAGGCGAGGGGGTTTGAGGAACTCAGGGGACTACTAAAACCTGTAGCCTTCCATGTATTAGACGGTTGAGCTAGGGGTTTTCTGAATAGACTTCTGGGTTCATTCCGGAACTCCCCCCGCTGTCACCGGGGGGCTGGGGGTGTCCCTTTGTTATTGGCCAAGAGGTCTGAGAGTTGGGGCGGGATATTTTGGGCCAGTCGCCTTCTATAAAGGTCCTAGAATATCCCTCGATCAATTGATGAAATTCCTGAATTTATTTTCTTAAAAATTAGGTAATTTGCTTAAATTAAAAGTCACAAATTACCCGGTAAACGCTTAAACCCTGGATAATCGCGGGTAATCTTTCCTATGAGAATTTCCCGGTTATTTATAAAAAAAATGAAGCAATTACAGATCCTATCTAGATCTGCCAATCTCCTGAGTGCTTGGGTTTGAGCGGATTCTGTAAGTGTGCCTGGGTATGTCTTTCAACTGCTGATGTCATGGATTCAATTGGGTACTTGAGTGGGCATTATGAAAGGGTGAGTTGAGAAGCCAGAACCCGGGAGTTGTGTTTAAACAGGATGGGCTTTTTGCTCCAGGTAGAGCATGGCTATCTTTACGTGGCGTTTTATCGCCCATTGATTCCTGAGCTTAACCCATTCTCCGCCCTCACCCATCTGGCAATTGGGGAGTTGATGGAGTAGAAGCTGGAAATCAGGGGCAATGGGTCTAATCTCTGTGGTTAAGCAGCGATCGCAGACCTGTATCTGTACTTCGATGCCGAGCTTTTTGGCTATTTAGCCGGAATGCTACAGAAAATTGGGTTTTTATCCTCTATCTAAAGATAGATTTATCCTACTGCTTTAGCGAGATCGACGTCAAGAGCAAAGGCAACCCACTTGTGTAAAGAAACATAACGCTCAGACTTGGAGGAAATTATTGCGGGTTAAATATTTTGATTTGACCTCTGGTGTATATCCTGGATTTGTTCAGGGTAATAAGCGGATCCACAAATAGACAAAACTGTTCTAACACTCAGTAAACCTCACTCCTGTTTTTGTTGGTGTTTGCGTAACGTATAACTTCATCAACATCGGAGTATTTTTTTATACCTTTTATGAATTGATATCGGGCTACTTTTGTCAATCCGTATAATTACTGATGTTTAGGATAAAGAGGCCATTGAGTAGACCGTTAAAATAGTTAGGGTAGTGAGGCGGCGATCGCACCGAGAGAGCAACCTGTTACCCGCACTCAGGCGATCGCTCTGGCCCCAACCCACTCCATCCTAGAGGGCGATCGTTTTTGAGATATCACTTTTTATAAATTACTAATTTGTTATCAAGAAATATTGGGGGAGTGTTGCCGCGAAGAGAAAATCCAACCGAAAGGCGATCGGTCCTAATCTTTGATGTGATGAATCTGGCCCCAAGTTCAAAATAGGGGTAAAGGTTTTGCCGTTTCAATCCCTGAAAGGGATTTAGGGCCGTTGAGACATTGGAGTACCGATCGCCCAGTCGGAGGAAATCTCGCTGTTTCAATCCCTGAAAGGGATTTAGGGCCGTTGAGACCAGACGATTTCCTTTTGCGGTGCAGATAGCACAAGTTTCAATCCCTGAAAGGGATTTAGGGCCGTTGAGACATTCCTACAGTGACGAAGAGCAGCAGCAGTTTCAAGTTTCAATCCCTGAAAGGGATTTAGGGCCGTTGAGACATTTAGAGCGACAGTATGGGAAAGAATCTTGCAGCGTTTCAATCCCTGAAAGGGATTTAGGGCCGTTGAGACAGGGAGGCGAGTAGCCCCAATCGTTACCTGATCTGTGTTTCAATCCCTGAAAGGGATTTAGGGCCGTTGAGACAATATGTCTACTATTGAATATTTGATTCTTAACCTGTTTCAATCCCTGAAAGGGATTTAGGGCCGTTGAGACTTCGGTTACGCCAGATGAATTGATAGATAAGCTTGGTTTCAATCCCTGAAAGGGATTTAGGGCCGTTGAGACGCAACTTCAATCCCCATCTGGACGCACTTAACGCAGTTTCAATCCCTGAAAGGGATTTAGGGCCGTTGAGACAATTCCTTGATTTGATAAGAAGGGTGTATCCCGGCGTTTCAATCCCTGAAAGGGATTTAGGGCCGTTGAGACTAAATCGGGTATAGAAGATACTGCGAGACAAAGGGGTTTCAATCCCTGAAAGGGATTTAGGGCCGTTGAGACCTGAGAGATATCCAGACCAAATGCTGCAAAACGATTGTTTCAATCCCTGAAAGGGATTTAGGGCCGTTGAGACTTGGAATCGGCACAGCTTCCCGTGATTAGGTTTAGTTTCAATCCCTGAAAGGGATTTAGGGCCGTTGAGACCTGGAACCGCTCGAAATAAGCTCTGACGATGCACGGTTTCAATCCCTGAAAGGGATTTAGGGCCGTTGAGACTCGTGTCATAGGCAGCATAGAGACAGGAGGAGGGATGTTTCAATCCCTGAAAGGGATTTAGGGCCGTTGAGACCTTATTAGACCTATTGACCGCTTGTGGAAACGCTTTGTTTCAATCCCTGAAAGGGATTTAGGGCCGTTGAGACCGCCCGTGGTTGAAACCCTTGGTATATGAAGTTTTCAAGGTGCATTTGCGCGAACCTAGATTTAAAATACCATTACAGCCGCTAAGTTGTAAATAGGTCGGTTTCATTTTTACCTCAAATCATTGCTCCATATAGGTTTCAGCATTTGCGCGAACCGACGGACCGGGTGAATAGCGTTCAAAGCCTGATCTGTCAAGGATTTCCGGCTTTATTTTTGCCCCCTTGCTTTCTACAGCTTAGGGTTCGCGCTCAAAAGAGGCTTGAATCTGTCGGTTGGACTCCCGTTAGGGTTTATATTTTTATTTTACACCCTTGGCTCAGGTTTAACGCTCAGGCTTTGAATCGTTTAATTGTGGGAGATTAGCGGATTAGGTGATCAGTAGAGTTTTGTTCTGTTCCAAAAAAGAGAGAGCCGATCGCAGCAAAATTAACTCATCCTCTGAGATCCAGTTCAGTTAATCCGGTCTAAACCTGTATGCTCTGACTCTGGATTACCCATGATCACAAGAGAAGCGATCGGAAACAAGCGGGGGAATAATCAGGAAATAAACATAAAGTGAGAATCCAGCAAAACCGAGCATTGGTTTTTGTATAATTATTGCGGATATTGTTAGAGAAGGGAGGCCGATCGCCCTTAAACCCCCTGCGTAACTCAACGGGCGATCGGCCTTCATCCCGAGTTATAATCGCGATCCGATGCCTCGACCAAGTTTAAACCCAGTTTGCCCCATTCTGGTCAAAGCGAATAGGTTTCTAGACTCACCCCTCCCAGGTTGCCTATTTGTTCATGTCATACTAACCATGCCGTTGCTCATTCATCCGAGTTCAAGACTATGCCTAATCCAACCCATCGGGACTCCCTGCCGGTGATCGATCCGGTCTCCTCTCCATTTACAGCCAAGGGAATGCACAGAACCCGGGAAAGCAGTAGAATTTCTGACGCTGTGCGATCGTTTAAATCCCTAAGTTCCCTATTCCCCAGAAGACTGGCAGGTTATCCCCTCAAATGCAGTGTCGGTTTGGTTTATCTCGCCCTGCATCTAACCTTGAATTGGGGCGGGATTCCCCTAGCCTCGGCGAGGCCCCTAGTAGTCCAGGTTGATGACTCCCCCCTGGATTCGGAACCCTTGAACACCGAGTCCGTGGACTTGAGTCCAGAAATCATCGAAGGCAGTCCCGTCCTCCAACGATGGTTACAAGAAGTGCCAAATGTCTTGGAAGAGATTCACAATGACCCTAGTTTTCGGACTCGTGTGCGGGTGGGATATGCCCAAGTCACCTCCTCCGATGACGGCAGTGGGGTAAATGTCGGGGTAGAAGATTTATTTATCGGGGACACCGGATTAACCGTCAGTGGAGATTATTTTGCCGGAAGTGGGGGATTTTCCGGTGGCGGTGCTCAGTTGCGTTATTATGTGCTGCCCTTGGGGAGATATTTCAATCTCGCACCCGTGGTGGGATATCGTCACATTGAGGGAGAATCTTACTCCACCAGTGGGGTGGAGTTGGGGGGACGCGCTATGTTGGTACTCTCGCGCACAGGTGGGGCAGATTTGTCATTAGGATATAGCGTCGTGGGAATAGGTGGTGATCAAACCGTGGGGTTAGGAACTTTGGCCGTCGGGTATGCCATCACGCCTCAATTTCGCCTCTCCACGGATATCCGCCGTCACGATGCCGATGGGGAGAATGATACTCGCTTTGGGATTGCCCTGGAATGGATGCCCCGACTTTAACCTCGGAATGGCTTTGTAGCAGGGGCGATTTTACTCCAAAACCAAAAATCGCCCGGGAAGGCGACTGCGAAATGCTTTGATTTGACAAAGGCGGCACCCGGATTCGAACCGGGGGTAAAGGTTTTGCAGACCTCTGCCTTACCACTTGGCGATGCCGCCGCTTTTCTGTCATGAATTTCTATTGTAGCAGAGTTTGGCGAGGACGCAATAGCTGTCACGAAAATTTTTCATTCAAGGCGATCGCCCAGTTCCTTAAGGCATTCTGTTCATCGGGATTGACCCTGGACCTGTATGATTAATGGAGTTGCCCGTTTGTTTGCCTAGCAATGATCCCAGCCTCTCCCTTGCGATTAGCTCAAATTACGGATCTTCATTTATTTGCCCGCCCCGATCGCAAATTGCTTGGGGTCCCAACCCTTTCATCCTTTCAGGCGGTTTTAAGAGGATTGCTCTCCCTGAATTATGCCCGGGATCTCCTCCTACTCACCGGAGACCTCTCTCAAGATGAAACCCCAGAATCTTACCAAGTTCTCCGGGATTTAATCCGTCCGTTGCAAATTCCCACCTACTGGGTTCCTGGCAATCATGACAATCTCTCCGTGATGGAGTCGGTTTTAACCGACAGTCCCCTTTGTGCGGACAAATCCTTTGAAATGGGCAATTGGCGCTTTATCCTGCTCAACTCTCAGATACCAGGGGCCGATGGGGGACGACTCTCTAGGACGAGTTTGGAGTGGTTGGACTGGGAATTATATAAAGCTGGCAACCAGCCGACGTTTATTGCCCTGCATCATCCCCCATTTCCCGTGAACTCGGAATGGTTGGACCAAATTAATCTGGAAAATGCTGAGGCATTTTTTGGGATTTTAGACCGTTATCGTCGTTATCGTAATGTGAAATTGGTGGCTTGCGGTCATGTTCACCAAAATTTACTGTTTTATCGGGAAAATGTCGCTTATTTTGCCACGCCTTCAACTTGTATCCAGTTTCAGCCGAAAAGTATTGAGTTTGCTCTGGATGATGCGTCCCCAGGGTTTCGATTGTTTAATCTCTATCCCGATGGTACTTGGGAAACGAAGGTGGAACGAGTTGCGATCGCCGCGCAACCGGATTTAACCGCCCTGGGATATTAATACTAGCCCTGTTAAGGTGTGTAGATTGTAGGGGCGTATTGCATACGCCCAAAAGAGGGCGTATGCAATACGCCCCTACAAGAAACCATGATTTTTCGTCATCAAATTTACCTCTTGTAGGGGCGCGAGAGTAATCGCCTGTCCAAGAAATAACGATTTTTCGTCATTAAATTGATCACCTTGACAGGGCGAGGCTATTAATACCCCGCCTGGATCAGGTGCGATCGCAGCCGAGGACTTAACCCTTGATGATATTGCGGATAAACCGGCGATCGCTCGACTAATTCCCACCCTGCTGGTTCTAAAATGCGTTTCAGTCTATCAACCTGGAGATGGGGATAGTCCGGATTCACTTCATCTGTCGGTCCGATTCCCCCTAAATCGCGGCATCCCGCCTCTAAGCAAGCTAATAAAATCTCGGGTTGCTCAATTAAATTGGGGGGGACTTGCAGGGCGACTGCCTCGGGTAATATCTCCCTTGCCATTGCCACGACTGCGGGTAATTCCCTCAAGTCGAACCCAGGGGCCTCGCCGCTTTGGTGGGTTCCGGGACGATAGGGTTGGATAATTACTTCCTGGATATGGCCCCAGCGCTGATGAATTTGCGCGATCGCCTCTAAAGTTGCTTGGCGATCGCCCGGAGTCTCCCCAATTCCCAGTAATAATCCCGTTGTAAAAGGAATTTTTAGTTCTCCCGCCCAAGCTAATTGTTGCAGTCGCACTGCTGGCACCTTGCTGGGGGCGTGACGATGTACGGTTTCCACCAAACTCGGGGTCACCTGTTCCACCATTAATCCCATAGAAACATTAACGGTTTTCAGCCTTGCCATTTCCTGAAAACTGAGAGGACCGGCATTGGTATGGGGCAGAAATCCCAGTCCCAGGGCCAATTCGCATAACTCATAAAGGCGATCGCACCAGTCTGAACGCTTCTCAGAATTCGGATGCACTTCGCCACTGAGGATTAAAATTTCCCGAATCCCTGTCCATATAAGAGATTTCAGGATTCGTTCCGCCTCGGGTAATTCCAACCAGGGGCTTGTTCCCGGGTTGGAGCGGAAGTTGCAGTAGCTACAGCGGTTAAAACATTCGTAGGTTGGAACCAAGGTGTAGGCGGGACTGTAGGTGATCCGACGGGAGGCAGAAGTGGTCAGCATGGCGAATGATAAGAAAAATTAATAGCAATAATCAGGAAAAATTTTTATGAAAACCCTTTACAAAGCTTAACAAGTTGTGTAAGGTAGTAAGCAAGGTAGAGAAACCTCTACCGACTACCTCGAAAACCTCATAGCAATCATAAGAAATATGACGACAACCTTACAGCAGCGCGAAAGCGCCAATCTGTGGGACCGCTTCTGCGAGTGGGTCGCTTCTACCGAAAACCGCCTTTATATCGGCTGGTTCGGCGTGTTGATGATCCCCACCCTCTTAAGCGCCACTGTCTGCTACATCATTGCCTTCATCGCGGCTCCCCCCGTTGACATCGACGGTATCCGGGAACCCGTTGCCGGTTCTTTGCTGTACGGAAACAACATCATCTCTGGTGCTGTTGTTCCTTCTTCTAACGCAATTGGTCTGCACTTCTACCCAATTTGGGAAGCAGCCAGCTTGGATGAGTGGCTCTACAATGGTGGCCCTTACCAGCTCGTGATTTTCCACTTCCTCATCGGCATCTTCTGCTACATGGGTCGTGAGTGGGAACTCTCCTACCGCTTAGGAATGCGTCCTTGGATCTGCGTCGCTTACTCTGCACCAGTTGCAGCAGCTTCCGCAGTGTTCTTGATCTACCCGATCGGCCAAGGTTCTTTCTCTGATGGTATGCCCTTGGGTATCTCTGGAACCTTCAACTTCATGTTGGTGTTCCAAGCTGAGCACAACATCCTGATGCACCCCTTCCATATGTTGGGTGTTGCCGGTGTGTTCGGTGGTTCCTTGTTCAGTGCCATGCACGGTTCTCTGGTGACCTCCAGCTTAGTTCGTGAGACCTCTGAAACCGAATCTCAAAACTACGGTTACAAATTCGGTCAAGAAGAAGAAACCTACAACATCGTGGCAGCTCACGGCTACTTCGGTCGTCTGATCTTCCAATATGCTTCTTTCAACAACAGCCGTTCCTTGCACTTCTTCTTAGCTGCTTGGCCGGTTGTGGGTATCTGGTTCACCGCTTTAGGTGTGTCCACGATGGCCTTTAACTTGAACGGATTCAACTTCAACCAGTCGATCATTGACTCCACTGGTCGTGTGGTCAACACCTGGGCCGACGTGATCAACCGCGCTAACCTGGGTATGGAAGTCATGCACGAGCGTAATGCTCACAACTTCCCCCTCGACTTGGCTGCTGGCGAAGCAACTCCCGTTGCTTTGACTGCTCCTTCGATCAACGGTTAAGTTTTAACTGAAGATTCAGACGGACTCTATACGCGACATCTAGTCAGTCTGTAATATTAAAAGCGTCCCTATACAGGGGCGCTTTTTTATTGGCTAAAAATAATGAGGGCGGTTTATAGTGAGGGAAGTACAGGGGTGCGATCGCCGGTGATCTGCACGTTTCGGCGAAAAATCGAGGGCAATTTCAAGGCATCACCCTTACAGGAATGATTGAGAGGTCGTTACACTGACGCATCACCGGAAGTCAAGAGAGAAGTGCTGTTCCTGTAGAGTCCCAATCAAACGGAGGACCTCCTCTTATTGGCGTGGGTTCTTGTCAAAAAAAGGGGCCGGAATGGGATCCGGAAATCAGGGGGTGTTTACAAGAGTAAGGGTTAGAGAAACGTCAAAACCTGGTGAGGGAGTGTGTTGCATGAGTCGGATTTTCGATGAAATTCAAGATGGAATTTTATTTATTAATGTTCGGGGCGATCGCCTGGATTATTTGAACCCTGCGGCAGCCCAACTTTTCGGGGGAACTGTGGCGGGGTTTGAGAATCAGCCGGAGTTTTGGACAGAGGGAATTGAACCCCAATGGCGATCGCAGGTGGTCCAAGCTTTAGTGCGGGTGTGGGAAACTGAGACAGTAGAGGTGAACTACTCCATTATCGGGATTGATGGGCAACGCCGGGACCTACAGAGTAAATTTTGGGCGATCGCCGATGACGACGGGACGCCGGTGCGGATTGAAGGCATCATCAAGGAACGTTGCCGATCGCAGGAATGGGAAACAGCGATCGCACAATGGTTTAATTTATCTCTGGATTTACTCTGTATTGCCAGGACAGATGGTTATTTTAAACAATTAAATCCAATATGGGAAACGACATTAGGATATAGCAGGGAGGAATTGCTCTCCATGTCGTTTTTAGAGTTAGTCCATCCCGAGGATATCGCCTCAACCCGTGAACAAGTGGCGAAACTCTCAGCAGGCAAAAACAGCATTTATTTTGAAAATCGCTATCAGTGCCGAGATGGTTCCTATAAATGGATTGGTTGGACTTCCTCTAGTCCTGGAGGGGACCTGATCTATGCGGTTGCCCGGGACATTACCGATCGCAAACAGATGGCAGAGCAACAAGAGCGTTTACTCGCCTCGGTACAAGAAAGCGAAACCCGCTATCGCTCGGTGTTGAGTGCCATGAGTGAGGGAGTCATCATGCAAGATGCCAATGGCATGATTTATACTTACAATCAAAGTGCCAGCCGAATTTTCGGTTTGAGCCTAGAGCAGATGATGGGATGGATCGCCATCGATCCGCGCTGGCGCGCAGTTAGAGCCGATGGTTCGCCATTTCCAACGGAAGAACATCCCCTCGCGGTTACCTTACGGACTGGGCAATCCTTTCGCGATTGCATCATGGGAATTTACAAACCCGATGGGAGTTTAACCTGGATTTTGCTGAATACAACCCCCTTGTTTCGTCCCAATGAAACCCAGTTGTATGCAGGAGTCGCTACCTTTACGGATATTACAGATCGCATTCAAGCCGAAGCCTTATTGCGCGAAAGTGAGGCCAAATTCCGGGCGGCGTTTGAGCAGGCTGCTATTGGCATTGCTCATCTGGGATTAGGGGGGAATTGGTTAGAGGTTAATCAAAAATTCTGTGATATCTTGGGATACAGTCGGGAAGATTTGTATAATCTAACTTATCAACAGATTACCTATACTGATGATGCCAGTTTTGATGTAAAAGCCGAAGCCCAGTTGTACGATCCAGCCATCAATACGGTCACCTTAGAAAAGCGATACCTACATAAAAATGGGTCGCTCGTTTGGGTGAATATGACGGCTTCGATGATTAGAAATTCTGTGGGAGACCCTCAATACTTTTTGGCAGTTTTTGAGGATATTAGCGATCGCAAGCAAGTGGAACTCAGTCTGCAACAAAGCCAACGACTCCTGGAAGAAGCCCAAGAAATCGCTCATGTTGGAAACTGGGAGTTTGACGTAGCAACGGAAAAAATAACTTGGTCCAAAGAACTGTTTCGGATTTACGATTATGACCCGGAACAGGAAGCGCCTTCCTTGCCCCAGCTTTTGCAAAAGCTTCATCCGCAAGATGCCGAAGCCCTGAAAAACCGAGTAGAAAAAGCAGTCACTTTGGCGATTCCCTATGAATTAGAGCATCGGATTGTTCACGGGAATGGGTCCGTCTGGTACGTCCATGCCAAAGGAAAAGTTGAGCAGAACTCTCAAGGGGAAGTTGTGCGACTGTTTGGCACTGTTTTGGACATTACCAGCCGCAAAAAAATCGAACAGGAGTTACAAGAACGGGAGCAGTTTTTACGGGCGATTTGGGAAGGAGTGGATTACAGTATTTTTGTTCTGGAAGTTTTAGAGGGCGGGGAATTTCGCTTTGCCGGGATTAATCCAAAAATGGCCCAAACGGCCCAAGTTCCCGTAGAAAAAATGCTCGGAAAAACCTTGGCTGAAGCCTTACCCCCCGAGATGGTAGCCCTGTGGCGTCCTCGTTATCTCCAGTGCGTCCAGTTGAGGAAAACCCTCTCTTTTGAGGAGAGTTTTGTGGCAGATGGCATCGAGAAATGGTGGCTGATGACCCTGAGTCCCTTGCAAAATAGTAGCGATCGCATTGATCGGATTATTGCCACCACCATCGATATCAGCGATCGCAAACAAACCGAACTCGCATTGCAACAGAGTGAAGCTCAATATCGAGAATTAGCCCAACGGGAAGCCTTGCTCAATCGGATTGCTACCCAAATTAGAAACTCTTTAGAATTAGATACCATTCTCGATAGTGTAGTCCAGGAAATCCAAAAGGTGATGGAGATTGACCGATGTCACTTCGCCTGGTATCGAAACAACGGTAACGAAGAGGTGTGGGAAGTGGTTACCGAAGCCAGAAATACTGGATTAATTAACCTAATTGGCTGTTATAGTGTTGAACAAGTCGGACCAATGGTAAATCTACTTTTAACCCGCGAAACTCTCAAATTTGATGATATCAATAGGGTGAGTGATTCTACCTTTCAGGAGTTTTTAAGTAACCTAGGATATCGGGCAATGTTGGCGATGCCGATGCAAACGGAATCCGGGAAAGTTGGCGTCATTTCCTGCGCTTGTCACAAGCGCACTAGAGTTTGGAAGCCGGAGGATGTAGAACTGTTAGAAGCCGTCTGCGACCAACTGGCGATCGCCATCAATCAAGCCGAACTTTATACTCAAGCTCGGAGATCGGCCCAAATTGCTGAAGCAAAAACCCACGAATTGCAACAAACCTTACAGGAACTCCAACGCACTCAAAGCCAATTGATTCAAACCGAAAAAATGTCATCCTTGGGCCAACTGGTGGCAGGAGTTGCTCATGAAATTAATAATCCGGTTAATTTTATCTATGGAAATCTCAGTCATGCCGATGATTATATGCAAGATTTGTTAAATCTTTTGGATCTTTATCGCCAAACTTATCCCGAACCCACTCAGGAAATTGAGGAAGAAATCGACAGCATTGATTTGGATTATTTAGTCGAAGATTTTCCGCAAATCCTCGCCTCCATGAAATTGGGTGCGAATCGCATTCGAGATATTGTCAAATCCCTGCGGACTTTCTCACGGCTGGATGAATCGGATATGAAATCCGTGGATTTGCATGAGAATATTGATAGCACCTTGATGATTTTACAAAATCGACTCAAAGGCAAGAGCGATCGCCCGCCCATTCAGGTGATTAAAGAATACGGGCCGATTCCAGAGATTACCTGTTATGTAGGCCAGATTAATCAGGTATTTATGAATGTTTTGGGGAATGCGATCGATGCAGTGGAAATGAAGAGAGAAGACTGGGTGAAGCCAGAAACCGATGCTCCCGTTCAAGCAACGGTGCAATTGCCAGACCCATTAATTCGGATTACCACCACCCTGATTGAGGGAAACCGAGTTAAAATTGCGATCGCCGATAATGGAATTGGCATGAAACCCGAGGCAATTAGCAAAATTTTTGACCCGTTTTATACCACCAAACCCATTGGCAAAGGCACCGGATTGGGATTAGCCATCAGTTATGAAATTATCGTTGAAAAGCACCGGGGGACAATGCAATGCCTTTCTGAAGTCGGCAAAGGAACGGAGTTTATTATTCAAATTCCCCTGGAACAGAACCTCAATCTGAGAAACCCACCGGGAGAATAAAACCGGCGATCAAAGTTAGGGTTGGTTTCAGATCATAGCCCCTCTTGCCCCAGTTAGACTCAATGCGGTACTCGGTAAGGGAACTCCAAAAAATAAAATCTCTTTCGTAGTAGGGGCGCAATGCTTGCGCCCTCCGGAGGGCGCAAGCATTGCGCCCCTACATTCAGAACGGTTGGAGGATTTATATTATGCAATCCCCTAAGTCTGCAAAACCCTGGATTGACGGGAATTCGCCGCAACTCAAGCTAATTCCTCGTCCCTAATCCACAGAAGGGGGATACTCACCCTGACGAAACGGTGCAGTTTCGGATAAAATACAAGTTCTAACGCCGTTTGAGCATCAATCATGGGAAACACTTTCGGGCATCTGTTTCGAGTCACCACCTTTGGAGAATCCCACGGTGGGGGTGTAGGGGTCGTTATTGATGGATGCCCACCCCAACTGGAGATTAGCGAAGCAGAAATTCAAGTTGAACTAGACCGGCGCAGACCGGGACAGAGTAAAATTACCACACCGCGCAAAGAATTAGACACCTGCGAAATCGTCTCTGGGGTGTTTCAGGGGAAAACTTTAGGGACACCGATTAGTATCTTGGTGCGAAACAAGGATGTCCGATCGCAAGATTATCACGAGATGACGGACACCTACCGTCCCTCTCATGCCGATGCCACTTATGATGCTAAATATGGGATCCGGAACTGGCAAGGGGGAGGGCGATCGTCAGCGAGGGAAACCATTGGTAGAGTTGCTGCCGGTGCGATCGCCAAGAAAATCCTCCACCAAGTCGCCGGAGTCGAAATCATCGGCTATGTGAAACGCATCAAAGACTTAGAAGGCATCATCGACCCCAACCAAGTCACCCTTGCTCAAGTCGAGAGCAATATCGTCCGTTGTCCCGACTCCGAATGTGCCGATCGCATGATTGAACTAATCGAACGCATTGGCAGAGAAGGGGACTCTACCGGCGGCGTCGTCGAATGCGTAGCGCGTCACGTTCCCAAAGGGTTGGGAATGCCCGTATTTGACAAACTCGAAGCCGATCTCGCCAAAGGGGTGATGTCCCTGCCTGCGAGTAAAGGATTTGAAATCGGGTCCGGATTTGCCGGGACCCTGATGACGGGTAGCGAGCATAATGACGAATTTTATACCGATGAGCAGGGAGAAATTCGCACCCGCACCAATCGTTCTGGCGGGATTCAAGGCGGAATTTCCAATGGAGAAAATATTATTATTCGAGTTGCCTTTAAACCAACTGCTACAATTCGCAAAGAACAACGCACCGTAAACAGCTTAGGCGAAGAAACCATCTTAGCAGCTAAAGGACGGCATGACCCCTGTGTGTTACCTAGAGCCGTACCAATGGTAGAAGCAATGATGGCTTTAGTGCTGTGCGATCATCTTTTACGCCATCAGGGTCAAACCGGCACATTCCGACCCAAACTGGGTCAAGCAGGGTAATCTTTACCCTCATTCACGGATCCGATTGAGACATCGAGATATCGGGCAATCATCATCCGTTTCCCCGATCCCATCGTTGACACAGTTTACATGAGTTCCACTTGTTCAAATACAAAACCGTAAGAGCCTGTATGGAAACGAACCCTTCCTCTGAGTTTGTTGTCCAATTCTGGGGCGTTCGAGGCAGTATTCCGACCCCCGGAAAGGACACTGTTCGCTATGGCGGCAATACCTCCTGTGTGGAAATGCGAATTGGTGGAAAACGCCTGATTTTTGATGCGGGTACGGGATTGCAGGTTTTAGGACAAACCTTGCAAAAAGAAATGCCCATCGAAGCCTATATGTTTTTCACCCACTACCACTGGGATCATATCCAGGGCTTTCCCTTTTTTACCCCCGCCTTTATTCGCGGCAATAGCCTGCATATTCATGGCTCGGTTCCCCTGGATGCCGAATCGATGGAACAGCATTTTGTAGAAAGAATTCTCCATCCCAATTCTCCCGTTCCCCTCGAAGGAATGCAGGCGAATTTGAAATTTTCAGAAATGGTTTGTGGTGAACCGTTTCATGTGGATGACATCTACTTTGAAACCGGACCCTTAAATCATCCCAATAGTGCAATGGGCTATCGGGTCACCTATAACGGTCATACGGTATTTTACTGTACCGATACCGAACATTTTCCCGATCGCATGGATGAAACCGTTCTGCACATGGCACGCAATGCAGATTTATTGATTTACGATGCCATGTACAGTGATGATGAATATAATAACCCTAAATCCCCCAAACATGGCTGGGGACATTCCACCTGGCAGGAAGCCGTCAAAGTTGCCAAAGCCGCTGGAGTGAAAAAACTGGTGATTTTCCACCATGACCCCAGTCACAATGATGAATTTCTCGATAAATTGGATGGGGAAGTTAAACAAGCATTTCCCAACTCCGTTCTCGCTCGCGAAGGGTTGGTTTTAGATGTTTGCGAATCCGTTCTAGCTGCGGTGTAAACCCTCCGGTTAGCTAGAAAGCAACCAAATTGGGGGATTGTTCTCTAATCTCCCTTGACTCATTCACAAAAAATATGGGGCATTTTGACAACAATTCCCTCTCTATTTTAGGCGAGGGAATTTTATTCAGCAAATGCCTATCCCCTATCGAGTTTAAGTGTATTGACCAGAATAAAGCTATCCTGGAGGCGTATAAACTTTTTCAAAAAACTGTCATAAACCCAATTGAATTATCAAATAAACCTCATCTAAATCTATTCAATCTTCAGCCTTTATTTCGCTTTATTGTTGGCTTAAATTTAGGCAATTTCAAATCAACTGATTACCCTTTTGCCCGTTCCTAAATTTTATCTCTACAATAGGAATCAGGATCACAGCGAAACTCGACCCTTGCTCCACCAGTCTTCCCTCAAAATTTACCCTAGGTTGCTAAGATGAAACTCCTTTGGAATTCCTGGCTCGTTACCCTTAGCTTGGTACTCCCCATTGCCACACCTGCACTTGCGGAGTTACCCGTTCCCTCCCCCTCCCGATTAGCGCAAGCGAATACCGAAACCCGATCCACCTTACCCACCAGTGAACCGACCCCCGAAACCGCATCGGAGGAACCCCGACAGGAGGAAGAGGACCCGGAATCTCCCAATGCTGAAACCTCAGACGAAGCAGAGGACCTGCCACAGGAGGAAGAGGACCCGGAATCTCCCAATGCTGAAACCTCAGACGAAGCAGAGGACCTGCCACAGGAGGAAGAGGACCCGGAATCTCCCAATGCTGAAACCTCAGACGAAGCAGAGGACCTGCCACAGGAGGAAGAGGACCCGGAATCTCCCAATGCTGAAACCTCAGACGAAGCAGAGGAGACATCAGAAGAAGAATACACATTAGATCCCGAAGAAGCGGCAAAACAAGCGGAAAGACGCCGCATTTTGGAACGCTTGGCAGAAGCCGATCGCCTGTTTGTCGCCGGAGACATTGCCGCAGCAGAGGCGATTTATCAGGAGGTGAAACCGCCCTTTTCCGCCAATGGCAAGCAAGCGGCAATTTCCACCCTCCCCGAACCCCTGACGGATCCCGAACAACTCTCCCCCGCCTCTGGGGTGTACTGGCGCGAAGCACAAGCGGGATGGGAAAGTCAACTAGAATCTCGGATCTTCGTTCCCTTAGAATTGCTTGTGGAAGCTTCACCGGAATTTCTACCGGGACATTTATTACTCGCCGAAGCATACACCACCTACGAACAACCGGAAAAAGCGGTTGAAGTCTTAGAAAGAGCCACGACTTTTTATCCCAATAGTCCGGAATTGTTGCGGGTGAAAATAGCCGCCCTCGCTGCCACAGAACAATGGCTAGAAGCCTCGATCGCCGCCCGCCAATTTGCCCTTCTCAACCCCGATCATCCCGATGCGGAAGAATTTGCAACGTTAGCCGAAGATAACTTCGGTAAATTTCGCGGATACATTCGGAAAATGATCGCCGGAAATGCGATCGGGAATGTTGTAACCGGGGCGATCGGTGTTGCCTTAACCGGCAATCCTCTCGGTGCATTGTCTGCGGTAGAAACCTTAGTCATGTTAGCGAGAGGAGAATCGGCGATCGGCAGAAGTATCGCCAATCAAGCCATTGAACAGTTAGAAATGGTGGAAGATGAAGAAATCGTCACCTACGTTCAAGAACTCGGAGAAAGACTCTCAAAACTCTCGGGACGGGATGATTTCGAGTATGAATTCTATGTAATTAAAGATAAAAATCTCAACGCCTTTGCACTTCCCGGAGGTAAAATCTTCGTCAATGCCGGGGCCATTCTCCACAGTGACACCGAAGCCGAATTAGCCGGATTAATCACCCACGAACTTGCTCATGCAGTCCTCTCTCACGGCTTTCAAATGGTCACTCATGGCAATTTAATCAGCAACATGGCAAGATATGTTCCCTTCGGAGGCACATTAGCCAATCTGTTAGTGCTTGACTATAGCCGGGATATGGAACAACAAGCGGATGTACTCGGGACCCGATTACTCACCTCTGCCGGTTATTCCGCCGATGGACTGCGAAATCTGATGGTGAAACTTAAGGAACAATATGGCGAAGGCAGTTCCTTTTGGAAATTCATGTCCTCTCACCCTCCCACAAAAGAACGAATTGCCGATCTCGAAACCCTAATTGAACGAGGAGGTTATAATCGGTTCGCCTATGAAGGAGTAGAAAAACATCAAGAAATCCGTCAGCGTGTGGCAGAATTGCTCAGAGAAGAACTCTCCGAGGAAGATTTAGTCAAGCTGGATATAGAATTAGAAGAGGTTGAAACTGAAGAAACGGAAGAAACTGAAGAAACTGAAGAAACTGAAGGGGAAGAGTTAGACTCCGATGAGGATGAAGCAAACCCGGAAGGGGAAGAGTTAGACTCTGATGAAGAGGAGGAACCAGAGGAGGAATAAGCATAAATTGTCCCAGTTTGTAGTAACGACTTCAGTCGTTATCTTCTTCATGTTCGTAGTAACGACTTCAGTCGTTTCTTTGGCTTATAGTGAGGCTTATACCACAAGGGTGTTAAATAACGCTTCTCACTCCTATGTACATATAGAATGCAGGGAGTGGGAGCATCTTGCTCCCTATTTGTTGTAGCATAAGAAGGTAGATTTGTAAAAAAATGTTTTCCATAGTGGGTTCCAGAAGAAACGACTGAAGTCGTTACTACGAACTCAGATAAGATAACGACTGAAGTCGTTACTACGAACTGGGGGAAAGATAACGACTGAAGTCGTTACTACGAACTGGGGGAAAGATAACGACTGAAGTCGTTACTACGAACTTAAAAATGAACCAACGACTGAAGTCGTTACTACGAACTCAGATAAGATAACGACTGAAGTCGTTACTACGAACTTAAAAATGAACTAACGACTGAATTAAGCCGTTGCATTTTTTTCGGCTTTGATGGGAATCTGATTTCCTAAAATTTGATAACATTCAGTCACCGGCAGTCGCTGTTCCATTGCGGTGACTAAGGCTTGATAGGCATCTAAATTGGATTCTATTAGGGTTTTGGCTTGCAAAATGGCCCATCGTTCCTTGAGTTGAGCATCGGTGGGAGATTTGCGATTTTGGGCCAAAATTGCTTTTAATTTGGTTCTGTCTTCTGCACCGCCTTCGGCCCGATCGCAGGTTAAGGTTTCAGCGGCAATTCCTGCCATCCAGACGATGCAGTAACGGTCAAATAATTGGGCAGAAAGACTACCTTGTTGGAGTTCGGTGAGGAGTTCTTGATCGTCAAATTGCACGCCACCGCCAGCGGATTGGCCTTGTTTGAAGGCTTCCCAGGCATTTAAGGCATAGCCGGTGATGGGAATTTCTAATAAGTAGGCGACTAAAAAATGTCCGGCTTCATGACGCACAACCCGCGATCGATGATCTTCGGACATTCCGGCAAACACATCAACGATTAGGTTGGCACCTTTGCCTTGCCAGCCGAGAGTATCTAGGGTAAAAAATCCTAATAGACTGGCGGTGGCGATCGCACCAATCACGGGAGATAACTCTAGGATAGGTCCGAGCAATACGGAAAGGGTCATCAAAAAAACAGAAATCGCCACCAGATTCAGCGCAGTTTGACTCATAATTTAGGGTTCGGGATGGGGAGGAGCAACAGTTTAAGGAGCATGAAGGCAATAGAATATCCTGTTAGGGTTGAGTCGCTTCGACTTCCTGGGTTCGGGCTTTATAGAAGGTTTCCAGACTGTGGCGATCGCCGACAAATCTCCAATGCCAGGGTTCATAACTCACCCCTTGGGAATTTCCTTTCGGAAAGGATAGCTCAAAACTATAATAGGCCGCATTCTCTTCCATCCATTGGAAAGCGGGGGTATTTTCAAAGTTCGGACTCAAATCCGTCGCTGGAACATTGGCATCGCCAATATCCACCGCATAGCCGGTATGATGTTCGCTGTACCCTGGAGGGGCGCTAACTTCGGCGCGTTCCATTGCCACCTGTCCCCGTTGCGCTTTCACCTCAAAAAATAGATATTTTTGGTCTTCCTCGGTGCGAAATCCGGAAATCGGCACCAGATAGACCCCTTGCGATCGCGCCGCCTCTTTCATGTCCAAAAACGCTCTAGCGGCAGCTTGACGCATCATGATTCTCCCATCACCGGAAATCGGCTGAAGGTCTTCGGAAGGGGCTTCTTGATAGGGTAAATGACCCAGTAACGACTCTGTTTTCGGGGCGTTTGGGTCCGCAGGCGCATCAGGTTCCTCGGCCTCATTTTGCTCTGTTTGAGCCACCTCTGAGGTATTCAGGAGTGCCAGCATTCCCCCTTGCCATGCCACTAGGACCCCGGCGACGAGGGCGACGGTCCCGGCAATCACGGCAATTACAATCCATTTGACCGATTTGGACCCCTGAACCGCAGAGACTTTTTCGGAGGTATCTCTAACCGCTTGAGGAATGTCCTCCCCCATAAATGTCGAGGTTTTCGACGCTTGTCCCGACACAGATGCCTTATTCAATGACTCGACTCCTAACAGATTGACTCGGATTCCCTAAACTATGATACTGAACGGCGGCGGAAGCGGTGACAGAGCATTGGACGGGTTCTCCTCCTGCGTCGGTTAAGCTTCCCTACTCCCCTACAGGTCTAAAAAAGCATTCTACCGAATCCTTGTAGATCGGGACGACGAGGGTCATGGGTCATTGGTCATTTGTCAAGGGACCTGTAACCAAGGACTAGGGACTAGGGACCAGGGACCAATAACAAAAATCCCCCGTTTAGCGTCACGTGCTACGGACGCCCCCTTTGGTTCTATGGCAATATTAATCCCAAATGGCTGCATGATTGGCTCTTGGTTTCTCCGTTGAGAGTCGGTCCAAGCGGCGTTTGAATTGGAAGGTGTCACGGCACTGTTATCCTGCTCATTGAGACGGAGTTAAAAAACTCGTTTGAATGAGGGAATAACCCTCCAACTCAATGAAAACTAATCCTCCCTGAAATTATTATGCTCGTTCTGGGAAGTCAACTCCTAAAACTGTACCTCCAACTTGGGGGATTAGCGTTATTGGGATTTATTCTCGGTCGGCTGTTGCCTCCGAAAATCCCACTTTATATCGGTAAATTTCTGTTTTGGATTGGTGTTCCGATCGGGGTGATTGCCTTCGTGCGCCGCTCGGATTTGTCGGGTTCAATCTGGTTAGCACCGGCGATCGCCTGGGTGGCGATTCTGCTGGGAGTAGGACTAAGCTGGCTCTGGATCAGGAGTAAAACCAACTCAGGTTCTGCTTCCCTAGAGCAGGGACAATCCTCTCTATGGTCCCATCAACCCACCCAAGGCAGTTTTGTCCTCTCGACGATGGTGGGTAATACCGGCTTTATTGGCTATCCCGTCGCCTTGGCATTAGTGGGAGAACAATATTTTGCCTGGGCGCTATTTTACGATTTGTTGGGTACGGTAATCGGAGCTTATGGCTTGGGTGCTTATTAGCTGCTCGATTTGGAGAGGGGTCGAAAAGTTATAAACAGTTTATTCATGCGATCGTCTACAATCCCACCCTATGGAGTTTAGGGTTTGGGTTATTGGTCCGAGATATCCCCCTACCTCCCCTATTGGAAAATAGTTTACAACGGTTTGCTTGGAGTGCGATCGCCTTATCCCTGATTCTCTGTGGCATGAGACTGAGCCAATTACACTCCTGGAGTAGTCTCAAACCCGCCTCGGTCAGTCTTGTCATTAAAATGCTAATTGTGCCCTTGTTCCTCGGC
Organism: uncultured cyanobacterium; assembly: GCA_963821735.1. Classification (GTDB taxonomy): domain Bacteria; phylum Cyanobacteriota; class Cyanobacteriia; order Cyanobacteriales; family Laspinemataceae; genus Laspinema. The sequence continues at coordinate 132,445 of CAWGFK010000043.1, read as the reverse complement.
ATCATCCTATCTTTCTGGGGACTCGATCGCCCTGCCTTGCTGATTCTAGTCTTACAAACTGCAATGCCTCCAGCCTTTGCTACCCTAGTCTTAGCAGAAACCTACAATCTCGATCGCGATTTAGCTGTAACGGCTCTAGGACTCGGTTCCGTTGGCTTATTAGTCACCCTACCGATTTGGGTTTTAATGTTTGGAATTCCCACGGTTTAAACGCTCTCCAAATCTACCTAAATTTAAGGATGATTCACAATGTAGGGTCGATTCCCGAATCAACCCTACATTGAGGTAATTCCTAAAGTCCTGCACTTGGAGAATTGTCCCGAAAAAATTGGGAGCATCCCAATGTTGCCTAATACGGAATACGATACCGATAAGTCTATAAAAACGAGCGGTGTCAAGCTGTATGTGTAGGGGCGCAATGCTTGCGCCCGTGGGGGCGCAAGCATTGCGCCCCTACAATCCATTTTTATAGACCTTTAAATACCGTATGGAGTATAAAACCCAATCTGACCTAACCCCCCAGCCCCCTTCCCTCTGAGGGAAGGGGGCTGGGGGGTTAGGTCTCTTTTCCCAGTCGTTATTCTGGATTAACTTGCGATCGTTTGATAGCTTTGAGCCAGTTGCTCTGGGGTGATTTGTTCATATCCTTCAAAGGGTTGATGAATCCAGGGATTATCCGTTAAGTAATCGACCGAATAATCCGGTTTAATTTCCGAACAAGCTTTATACCAGAGGACTGCGGTGCGAATCTCCTGGATCTGATTTTCATAATGGGAATTCAGCCAATGTTGGGTTTCCTTGAGAGAAATTCCCGTATCTACTAGGTCATCGACCAATAAGACATGAGGGCCGAGGGTATCGCCGATCGCCGTTAAGTGGCGGGCAATCTTCAAGGAGCCTCGGTGTTGGCCGTTAGCACCCCCATAAGAGGCTGTAGATAGAATCCCTAACGGGCGATCGTAAATCCGGGCAAGGATATCCCCCACCCGCAGTCCACCTTTGGCAATACAAACGATCTGGTCAAAATGCCAATTCGACTGATAAATTTGGACCGCAAGCTGCTCTATTTTTTGGTGGTACTCGGCCCAACCGATATAAAGGTCACGCATGGGGGCAATTTTTCCAACAGTAGCAACAGGAAGCAGGAATAAACAAAGGTAATAGATCACGATAGCATATAATTTACGGGCTGTATCGTATGCCACAATACAGAAAAGCGCCCCTAAAATTTGTAGGGTCACGGGCGCTTGTTGTCCTCCTCCAGCGATTGCAGTAATCCTGTCACACTCTTTCCCCGGAAAAAACAAACTCCATGAATCACTCGTCCCCTTCTGCTCCAGCGAACGACAGATCCCAGCCCGAAAAACTCAGGCTCTCCACAAAACTGGCTTATGGTGCGGGAGATATGGGGGCTGGGATCACCACAATTTTAATCTCGTTTACCCTGCTAATCTTTTTAACTGAGGTTGCAGGTTTAGACCCCGGATTGGCAGGAACGGTCCTGATGATTGGTAAGTTGTGGGATGCCATCAATGACCCGGTAATTGGGATGTTGAGCGATCGCACCCGGTCTCGCTGGGGACGCAGGCGATCGTGGATGCTCTTTGGCTCCTTGCCGTTTGGGCTGTCTTTTTTCCTGTATTGGTTGGTCCCTCACTTCAGTGCCGACCCCGACCTGAATAAGTGGATACTGTTCGGCTATTACGTTCTGGTGAGTATCTTTTTCCACGCCGCTTACACCGCAGTCAATCTACCTTATACAGCCCTCACCCCCGAACTCACTCAGGACTACAACGAGCGGACCAGTCTCAATAGCTTTCGGTTTGCCTTCTCCATTGGGGGGAGTATCTTAGCTCTCATTTTGGGTGTGGTTTTGAGTCAGCTCATTCCTGACCCCAAACAGATGTATGTCACCCTAGGCGGCATTTGTGCGATTCTTTCCATGTTTCCCCTCTACTGGTGTGTCTTCGGAACCCAAGAACGGTATCAAACCCCCTCAGATCCGAGCAGTTTATCCTTAGTTTCTCAGTTCAAAATTGCCCTGAGCAATCGTCCATTTCAGTTTGTGATTGGGATTTATCTGTTTTCTTGGTTAGCTCTGCAATTAACTACGGCAGTTATTCCCTATTTTGTCGTCAGTTGGATGGGGCGAGATTCATTTTTTGAAGTGGCCTTAATTGTGCAAATGGTGGCGATTATCATGCTATTTGTCTGGAGCGCGATTAGCCGCTCCGTGGGGAGAAAAGCTGTTTATTTTATGGGCATGGGGTTTTGGATTATTGCTCAAGCTGGCCTCTTCTTTTTACCTCGCGATCGCACGGATGTGATGTTCTTCCTCGCCGTCTTAGCCGGTGTAGGCGTGGCAACGGCTTATCTGATTCCTTGGTCCATGCTCACCGATGTGATTGATTTAGACGAATTAAATACTGGGCAACGTCGGGAAGGAATCTTTTACTCCTGTATGGTCTTTTTACAAAAGCTCGGCTTAGGTTTGGGAATTTTCTTCGTAGGACAAACTCTCAAATGGTCCGGTTTTATCGCATCCGCTGGAAGTACCACGATTCCCGAACAACCAGACTCCGCTTTGTTTGCCATTCGCATGGTGATCGGGCCTCTACCAACCCTGTTTTTAATCGGGGGTTTAATTTTGGTTTATTTTTATCCCCTCACCCGGGAAGTTCATGCGGAGATTTTGTTGCAGCTTTATGAACGGAAGCACAAGGCTGCTGTCAAGGATGCCGAATAAACCCTGAGCGGACGATCGCCGGTTCGGAAATCCCTCCCTGAAGAGGACCGATTTTCTCCCGTTCCTTCGGTCCTCGCTCTATAATAAAAAAGTGAATGTAAACTTTTGTAAATTTCCTGAATCTATGTCCCTGTTAAGTTTAGAAGAAATAGCCGTCAAGCTGGACAGTGAAAATTCCGGCGATCGCATGGTAGGCTTGGCTTCCTTGCGGAACGTCCCCGCTGCGGTAGCCTTCCCCTTTATCGAAAAACTCCTCAATGATGAGAACCTCCAAGTGCGATCGATGGCCGTCTTTGCCTTGGGAATAAAAGCCACCGCCCAATCCTTTCCGATTCTGGTAAAAATCCTCGAAGGCGAACCGGACTATAGCATTCGGGCCGGTGCAGCCGGGGCCTGGGATATCTCGAAGACGAAAGAGCCTTTGAACCCCTGGTTCGAGCATTCTATGAGGATACCGATTGGCTGGTGCGCTTTAGTGCAGCAGTCTCCCTCGGGAATCTCAAGGACCTGCGGGCTCAGGATGTGTTGCTCAGTGCCTTGGATAGCGATGAAGTCGTCTTGCAACAAGCGGCGATCGCCGCCCTTGGGGAAATTAAATGTATTGAAGCCGTCGATCGCCTCTTGCGGTTCGTCCAGTCCCAGGATTGGCTCGTGCGTCAGCGCCTCGCCGAAGCCCTGGGACATCTCCCCAGTGAAAAAAGTATCTCCGCCCTCAAATACATGGAAAAAGATAGTCATTTCCAAGTTTCTGAAGCAGCAACCTTCTCTCTGCAACGATTAGCGGATGCCACTGCTGTTTAAGAGGGGCGATAGTAGAGCGTCCTCCAGCAGTCGGACCCTAAAATTGAGGAGTGGGAGCATCTTGCTCCCTACTCCTCAAGTCGAGAAAGATGTTCCCACCCAAAACTTACCCCTTAAAAATGGCGAGAATTAGAGGAAGAATCCCCTTGAAAATCCTGAATAAAATGAGAGATAGCCGAGACTAAATTGGTGTAGAGCATTCCATCGGAAGCGCGATAACCTCGACCACTCCATCCGGGCAAATCTAGGGTTTCTGCCAACTGACCAAAATCAGAGGCGATCGCCCAGGTTTCTTCTGCCTCTTCTGGTTCCTCTGCGGCAGCTTCTGCTTCCCCCTGGCGATAGCGCTGGAGTTCCGCCTCTTGCTGGGCCACCTTTTGGGTCATCCGGTCCAACTTTTCCACCAAAGGCTGATAGGCTTTTTCTAAGTCCGCATTCACCACCTTGGCGGCTTCCTCATTAAAGGTATTTTCCCAGCTTTCTTGTTTAGACTGTTCCAACGCTGCCTCTAAATCCGCAATCCGTTCGTCTTTGAGTTGATTCTCCCGATGCAACTGAGCAATCCCGTCTAGTTCTGCCTGTTTTTGTTCCAATTCAGCGGCCAATTCAGCATTTTTAGCCAGCAGTTCTTCCCGCACTTCCTGCGCTGCGGCGACTTCCGTTTTCGCCGCCAGCAATCCCGCATCCCGTGCCTTGCGAAATTCTGCCTGTACTCGGTCCTGGAATTCTTTCTCTAACTGGATTCTTAAGGTTGCCAGTTCTTGGTCCTTGCGGGCGATCGCCTCGGCGATTTTCCGCTCTACCTCTTCTTGACTAAACCTTTTGGGGGCCGGTTTGCGGGCGATCGCCGGTTTGCCTGTGCGTTCCGTGCGGACCCGTTGTCTAATCATCGTGGCACTGGGGCGATCGCCAGAGGCTAAAATCTTTTCCGCGAGGCGATCGGACCCGCCACTGAGGGCCGCTAATGAGGAAATACTCCATCCCGCCATCTGGTCAATCCGGTGGGGAATCCGCTGCACCAATTCCGCCACCTTAATTAGATTTTTAGCGAGATATTCCGACCCGTCAAAATAGCGATCGACCCAGACTCGAAACAGGTCTTTTCCCAACCGTTGTCTGGTTGCCAGCAAGTCGCAGCCGTTCTCAATCTGCTGAATGGTCCCGGTTTTGATGCGATCGCGGATCCGGGACACCACCGCCTCCGCCTCTTCTACTACATTGGCGGGTAAATTTCCATAATCTATGGGAGATGGGTTGATACCTTCCGTCGTCTGTGCCATAATTGTCCTTAATAGTTTAAGTTTAATAGTCCTTAACGGTTCTGGATTGTCCTTAGATTGTCCTTAACGGTTCTGGATTGTCCTTAACTGTCCTTAACTGTTCTTGTACTTACGAGAATGGTCCTTGTGCGTTAAGAACCTCAGTGTGGTTACACCTGAGAGTTTCAAATGATTTTGATCCCCTATCCGTAGCTTGAATAAGCGGTTAGGCTTAACATTTCCCCGCGTTCTGTCCGGCAGGACAGGGCGCGGTTTTTCCTTAATGGCTAGTTTATCACAACAGGGTACCTCACCGAAGCAGATTGGTTCCCTATTTGTCAAGTTAACGTCCATTGTAGCTCCAAGGATGTATCATGAAACTGTTGACATCGAGACAAAACCGTGAGTAAACGAGTCCATGTAACCCTTCCCGATGCCGTCTATGATGCCCTCGAACGGTGGGCGGACAGTCAAGGACGGCCTGTGGCAAACTTGGCCGCATTTATTATTGAAAAAGCTGTTGAAGGAGCCAATAATGATGGGAAAATTCCGCCGCCACCCTCATCCCCGGCGAAAAATTAGCCGCTATTCAGAGTAAGGATTGGATTGCTCTGATCCAATCCGGAGCGGTTGCCTTTGAGGAGCAAGTGGCGATCGGTTGTAGGGCTAAGGCGCTCAACTTCGGACGCTCACTCGAATCATCCCTGAGTTGGAATGGGTTAATACCTTTACGTTTTTTGATTTTGTTTTTAAGGGTTTGATTCAATATTAAATAGGTTTGATTTTTAATTAAGATTAACCTTTGAATTTGTATGGCCCATCTTATATAGCTAGTCTAAAAGTATGGGAGAAAATTTTTTATAATTGTTCGGGATTATTGAAGAAAAGAAACGACTGAAGTCGTTACTACGAACTAAGAATTTTATAATTTTTTGGGGCTGGGGGAGAGAAGATAACGACTGAAGTCGTTACTACGAACATGGAGGATATGAAATAACTATTATTGATTTTGTTAAGGGCTTAGGCTAGTTTGTGGGGTTTAACTCGGGGTTAACGAAAGAAAATTGATGAGAATTTATACCTAATTTTAGGAAAATGAATTCTTAATTTTCAATCAACAATCTGAAATAGAGCAGTTTTTTGAGGAATATAGCAGCAGTTTGGCGGTAGTCGGCTCATGGTGCGATAACGTTGTTAGAGGGAAAATATTAAAGTTTCGGCAATACCGGGACCGCCTGAACATTGCCGTGCAGATTACAAATCGTTGTTGCCTACACTGGAAATAAAGACAAGATAAATGAGCATTCCTACTTCGGTGCTGGAAGAGTTGCTGCACGCCTTGCCCCTGCTGAGAACTCAAATTTATTTCAAGTCTTCTTTAACCGCACTGTCCCATGCGATGGAAGATCAAGTCCTGGCGGGGACTGAGCCAGCGTTGGTGATTGCCTGCTTTCAACGGGAGCGATTTTATCGTCAGGAGGCACACCGATATCGACGAATCAGCAACAAGACGGATCAAGTGTATGTCTTGGCGGCACCGGAAACGGAATTTCAAAATAGTTCACAGATCCAGGAGGCGATCGCCTTTGAACCGGATGATGGGTTAGCGAAAGAGTGGCACTTGGTGGTGCTTGCGCCGAACTATTCCACTTGTCTGGTTTGTCGGGAAAAAGAGGCAGGGGCGGTGAATCCATCGGATCTGCCATCGATGGATCAATCCAGACGGTTTGAGGGAATTTGGACCTTTGACCGGCAGGTTTCCAGTACCGTGGCGCGGTTATTGTTAGAGCGAGTGCGGGTGTATCGACCGGATTTGGAGGAGAAGATCCAACGGGCGATCGCCACCTATCAATTGAACGAAACCGACAAGGCCCTAGAAGCCGCAGCCAGATTCCAGGATGTAGACCCGGGACCCTTTGTGCAACGGTTGGTAACGTACCTACAGGCGGGTCAACATAAATTAGTTAAAACCTATCGCTCGATCGCCGCGCAAGAGCGTCGGGAACGGTTAGTCAACTCCATTACCACCGCCATTCGGCAATCCTTGAATCCGGCGGATATTTTCCAAGTCGCCGTGCGAGAACTAGGCGGAGCGCTGGACGTTTGTCGGTGTTTAATTTATCGCTGCAAAGCTACCGATCAAGAAGCGGCGATCGCCTATGAATTTTTAGGGCGATCGGTCAAGTCCCTCACCGGAGAAGTGTGGCCCTTGCAGGAGAATCCCCTATTTCAGGAAGTCGTCGCCACGGGAGAACGAGTCACCGTCGAAAACATCAGCACCGATCCCCGGATTACCGGGTCTAAACAGTTGATGAGCCTAGTCCAGGAGTGGGAGATTGGGTCCTGGTTAATGGTGCCCGTGTTCTATCAGAATCAACTGGTGGGAATGGTCGAGTTGCACCACTGTGGCTGTGAGGAAAGAGAGTGGGATGCAGAGGAACTGGCAATGGTGGAGGCGATCGCCACCCAAGTTGGGGTCGCCACCTTGCAAGCAGAAGCTTACGCCAACTTAGAAGACTTAAACGAACAACTCGCCGCCCTCGATCGCACTCGTAGCAACCTGATCGCCATTACCGGACATGAACTCCGCACCCCCCTGTCCACCATTCAAGTCTGCCTAGAAAGTCTCGCCTCCGACCCCGATATGCCCCCGGAACTGCGCCAAGTCATGCTCAGTACCGCCCTAGACGATGCCGAAAGAATGCGGACCCTGGTGCAGGATTTCTTGACCCTCTCGCGCCTAGAAAGCGGACGAGTGGAATGGAACACCGAAGCCCTACCCTTGCACGAATGCCTGTCCTTAGCCATCAGTAGCGTTCACACCCGGGCCAACAGCGAAGCGGGAGGGTTACCCACCTTGACCCTGGAAGTGCCCGAGGATTTGCCCTTGGTGCGTGCCGATGGGGAGTGGTTGGTGGAGGTGCTTTCCAAGCTGATTGATAATGCTTGTAAATTTACCCCTTCCGGGGGAACAGTGACCATTGTGGCCCAACCCCGAGGCGATCGGGAACTGGAGGTGAAAGTGGCGGATACGGGACGAGGGATTAGCAGCGATCGCCTCGAAACCGTCTTTGATCGCTTTTACCAAGAAGAAGGAGCATTACGTCGTTCCACCGGAGGCACCGGCCTAGGATTAGCCATCTGTCGGCAAATCGTCACCGGCTGGGGGGGGCAAATTTGGGCCAAATCCGGCGGGAAAGATTGCGGCAGTCAGTTTTATTTCACCATCCCCATCGCCATAGACAACGCCTCCGAAGTCACCCCGAACCCCCGCAGTAAAAGCAAATCTTCAAAAGGCGATCGGTCCTCCGGCAGTTCCCGCAATCGCCGCACACCGATTCGGTAGTGAGGGGAGATGGGGGAGATGGGGGAGATGGGGAGGATGGGGGAGATAGGGGAGATGGGGAGGATGGGGGAGATAGGGGAGATAGGGAGGATGGGGGAGATAGGGAGGAATTTCCTAGTAACGACTTCAGTCGCTTCCTCATGTTCGTAGTAACGACTTCAGTCGTTACCGCGTGACTTGGCGATCGCCAAGTCACGCCCCAGTGAAGGCCAAGCATCCAGTCTCCAAATAGGCACTTAAGCCGCTCATGGAGAGTGTCATGGCGGACGCCATGACACTCTAGGCAACGACTGAAGTCGTTACTACAAACATCTCCCCCATCCCTCCCCATCCTCCCCATCTCCCCCATCTCCTCCCTCTACAGATCACCAATAACCAACACAAAACCACCCAAATCTAAAGAACTGTTACAGATCCTTACGAAATCTGTAGGAGCAGGCGATGTCAGTGGTACGATGCCCTAAAAATTGTTTCAAAATATCCGGAGTAAGATATGGCAGAAACCTTGACAGGACAAGCCCCAAAATTTGGGGGCAGCACCGGCGGTTTACTCAGTAAAGCGCTAGTGGAAGAAAAATACGCTATCACATGGACCTCTTCCAAAGAACAAGTCTTTGAAATGCCCAGCGGTGGCGCAGCGGTGATGAACGCAGGGGAAAACCTCCTCTACCTGCCTCGCAAAGAGCACTGCCTCGCATTGGGGACCCAGTTCCGGACCAAGTTCAAGCCCAAAATCGAAGACTATAAGATTTACCGCGTTTATGCCAGTGGTGAAACCGAGTATCTCCATCCCAAAGATGGTGTCTTCCCTGAAAAAGTGAACGAAGGTCGTGCTTACTACGGCAAGAACGATCGCAAGATTGGCGACAACCCCCAACCTGCGAAAATCAAGTTCAGCGGTAAGAAGCCTTACGATCCGTAAACACCAGGCACTTCGGGGCGATCGCCTAGGAACAAAGAGCCTTGTGCTGTGAGTTCCGAGTCAGGGTCCCCTAACATTTGAGGGAACCCGACTTGCGATCGCCCACAATGTTTGTGTAACGTTCTTTTAATCTGAAATCTCAATGGCTAATTGCTAATTGCTCAAAGTTTTTTGGCAATGAGCAGTTAGCCATTGTTTTGGGAACATGAAGAGGAGATGGGGAGGATAGGGGAGATGGGGAGGATAGGGGAGATGGGGAGGAGATGTTTGTAGTAACGACTTCAGTCGTTTCCGCGTGACTTGGCGTCCGCCAAGTCACGCCCTGAAATGAGGCTTAATCTCCAGTCCCCAAACAGGCGCTTAAGCCCCTCATGGTAAGTGTCATGGCGGACGCCATGACACTCTTGGCAACGACTGAAGTCGTTACTACAAACATCGCCCCTATCCTCCCCATCTCCCCCATCGCCCCCATCTCCCCCATCTTCCCTATCTCCCCCATCTCCCCTATCTCCCCCATCTCCCCCACCTCCCCCATCTCCGGCAACATCAAGACCCTATGATTTTTCCAGATTTTTCTCAATTTACTGAACTCGCCAAACAAGGTAATTTTGTCCCCGTCTACCAAGAATGGGTGGCGGATCTGGATACCCCTGTCTCAGCGTGGTACAAAGTCTGTGCAGGACAACCCTATAGCTTTTTGTTGGAATCGGTCGAGGGGGGCGAAAACCTGGCCCGGTATAGTTTTCTCGGCTGTGACCCTTTGTGGATTTTGGAAGCGCGAGATAACCAAACCATTCAAAAACATCGCACGGGAGTGGTGGATGTATTTGAGGGGGACCCGTTTGAGGCATTGGAAACCTGCCTGAAGTTGATTCAACCCGTGAAATTACCCGAATTGCCTCCGGGAGTGGGGGGTTTATTTGGGTTTTGGGGATATGAATTGATTCGGTGGATGGAACCCCGAGTGCCAGTCCATGCTGCGGGAGAAACCGATGTGCCCGATGGATTGTGGATGCAGGCGGATAGTTTGCTGGTGTTTGACCAAGTGAAGCGGAAGATTTGGGCGATCGCCTACGCAGATTTGCGAACTTTGGATCCGCGATCGGCTTATGACCAAGCCTGCGATCGCGTGCGGGGTTTAGTCAAGCAACTCCAAGAACCCCTGTTAACAAAAGACACCCTGTTAGAATGGACCCCACCCTCCAGACCCTCAGATGCCAGCCAACGGAAAGAGTTGCACTATACCAGCAATACTTCCCCCGAAAAATACTGCCAAAACGTTTTAAAGGCAAAGGACTACATCAAAGCGGGGGATATCTTTCAGGTTGTGATTTCTCAGCGCCTCTCAGCGGAATATGAGGGCGATCCGTTTTCCCTCTATCGGTCCCTGCGCCTGATTAATCCATCGCCTTATATGGCTTATTTCAATTTCGATGACTGGCAAATTATCGGGTCCAGTCCGGAAGTGATGGTCAAGGCAGAACTGACTCCAGAAGGGTCTAGGTTAGCCACGGTGCGCCCGATCGCCGGAACCCGATTGCGCGGACAAACCCCCCAAGAAGATGCCGCCTTAGCCAAAGATTTACTCAACGACCCGAAAGAAGTGGCTGAGCACGTCATGTTAGTGGATTTGGGTCGCAATGACCTCGGACGAGTCTGTGTCAAGGGAAGCGTCCGGGTGGATGAATTAATGGTAATTGAGCGCTATTCCCATGTGATGCATATTGTCAGTAATGTCCGGGGGGAATTGGACCCGGAAAAAACAGCCTGGGATTTATTAAAAGCCTGTTTTCCTGCTGGAACTGTCAGTGGTGCACCGAAGATTCGGGCGATGCAGATTGTTCATGAGTTGGAAGGCTGTCGCCGGGGTCCTTATTCTGGGGTATATGGGTATTACGATTTTGAGGGTCAGTTGAATAGTGCGATCGCCATCCGAACTATGGTGGTCCGCAGCAATGGCAATGGTAAACATACGGTTTCTGTCCAAGCCGGTGCGGGTCTGGTGGCGGATTCGGTCCCTCAGAGTGAATATCAAGAGACCCTGAATAAAGCGCGAGGGTTACTAGAGGCGATCGGCTGTTTGGGCGGGTCTTCGGAAGGGTAAAGCTTGAGGGGCGATGGGTAATGGGGAAGTGGGCAGGATGGGGAGGATGGGGAGGATGGGGCTGTTCGTAGTAACGACTTCAGTCGTACTCCCCTGTTCGTAGTAACGACTTCAGTCGTACTCCCCTGTTCGTAGTAACGACTTCAGTCGTTTCTTCGCTCAAGCGGTGACATCCCCATAAAGGGCTTAAGGGGATTGCAAAATATAAATCCTCCAAACGTTCAACTGAAAGGAAGATATCTGTAGGGGCGCAATGCTTGCGCCCTCCGGAGGGCGCAAGCATTGCGCCCCTACATTGACGGGGCTACTCCGTTGAACACTTACTACGAACGAACGTTTTGGAGATTTTATTTTTTGGAGTTCCCTAAGCGCCTGTTTCGGAACTGGAGGATCCCCAGATGGGTGCGTTACTTGGCGATCGCCAAGTAACGCGGTTAACGACTGAAGTCGTTACTACAAACAAAAGAGGAGAACGACTGAAGTCGTGACGTTGAACATCTCCCCAATCTCCCCAATCTCCCCAATCTCCCCAATCTCCCCAATCTCCCCCATCTCCCCAATCTCCCCCATCTCCCCAATCTCCCCCATCTCCCAAAACAACTCACTTCACCTTCGAGGGAGTGGGTTTCATAAATGTGGCCTCATAAGAGATGACGCCGGTTTCTTCACTGCCTAGAACCCTGGCGGCACCGAGGGAGAGGTCTAAATTACGGGGGGGAATATAGGGTCCGCGATCGTTAATCCGCACGATGACCATTTTGCCATTTTGAAGATTTTTGACTTTGAGATAGGTATCGAAGGGTAAGGAGGGATGCGCGGCTGTCATGTCCTCTTGGTTGTATGTTTCGCCGTTAGCGGTGAGACGACCATGAAAATAAGGGCCGTACCAAGAGGCGGTTCCCTGAAGTTTTTGGGGGGTTTCGACTAAACCGTACATCTGCGCTTGTGCTTCGGCGATGGGTAAGGGTTCAGCGCCTAAGGCTTTGCGGAGATTGTTGGTCCATTCCACGGTGAGCAGGTCCTGGTTACGGGGGATGGACTCAATGACATCCTCGGACATTAGCAATAAGGTGCGATCGCCCCCTTGGATGGCTCTCACGCCGTTGAGGGTGGTGGGGGTCAGTTGTGCTGGATTGCGATCGCCCCCATCTAGCCAGTCTTGGATCCGGTGAGCGAACAAGTCTGCTTGGATGCGATCGGGTAATTGTGCAACCTCATATCCCTGAACCACCACTTGAAACTCCGAGGGTGTCGTGAAGACAATCTGCTTTGGGGTTTTCTCTGAGGACCAGGAAACGAGTTGTCCCAATCCAAAGAGATGCCGAGACTTCCACCAATTGACGCGGGTCATGGGGCGAGAGGGACCCGGAGCAACGGAGACGGCTTTCACCTGAACCGATGGGTCCAGGCTGGGTTTGGGTTCTCCATCTAAGGAGTTTTCAGGGAAGAAATTAGACAAAAGTTGTCCCATTCCCGGGGTGGATTTTTTTGACTTCTGGGAAGGTCCACTGCTAATCAGGGTGGCTTTTTCCGGCAAATCCTGTGGAGTTGAGAGAAAATTTTGTTGTCCCAAAGCTTTACTGGGACTAGAATTCGTTACAGGTGGATCAACCGTGCATTTTCCCTTTTGAGGGCGATTGTCCCAGTTGAGCACTGTGGTGAAAATTTGGCGGTCTCTGGAGTTAGCTGGGCGGTGTTTTCCCGGGCGATCGCTGGTTTGAACCCGGTTAGCAAACAGCCGACGCTCACCGGAAGCGCCCTTGAATTTCAACCGAGGGCGGCGCTTTTTCACTGGGGCATTACCGCCTCGGACAAGCCGGTGAGGAAGGTCCCACCGATGACTCAAACCGGATAAAGCTTGCAGTGACAGCGGATTTCTGAGGGCAATGGAGGCATTCCCTAATCCTGGGCTGTATGCAAGCAACCCGCTCAAACAGCAGGTCATCCAGACCAGTCCCATCAATGGCATAAGCGTTGTTATTAAGAGGTCAACAAATTTATCATTTTGGCGAATTCCTAATACCATATCCCGAACTCCCTCAGAGATCAAGTGGGTCTGGGGATCGATTTGAGCCTCAGATAGAGACCTCAATGGACTACGATCCCCGGTGAGAGCTAACTGTAACGAAATCTGGAACCTCAAAAAAAATGGACAAGCTTAATTTTTACATTGTTGATGTTTTCGCAGAAGAAAAATACCAGGGAAATCAGCTTGCTGTATTTACTGGAACCCTTGGTATTACTGGGGAGCAGATGCAACAAATTGCTAAAGAAATGAATTATTCCGAGACCACTTTCGTGCTGTCCTCGGAGCAACGAAAGGGGGGATATGATGTCCGGATTTTTACCCCGGCCCAAGAAGTACCTTTTGCCGGTCATCCGACTTTAGGTACAGCTTTTATTATTCAGCGAGAGATAATTCAACAGCCGGTAGAACGGGTTAATTTGAATCTGGCGATCGGGCAAATTCCAGTGACTCTGCACTATCAACAAGAGACGGTGGATATTTTGTGGATGCAGCAAAAACCGCCGACGTTCCATCAGATAATTGAAGGGGAACGGGTGGCAGAGGTTTTAAATTTAGAAGTTGGGGATCTGGATTCGCGGTTTCCGATTCGAGAAGTTTCAACGGGGATTCCTTTTCTGATTGTGCCGTTGAAAACTCATGCAGCATTAAAAAAGGCAAAAGTCAATCGAGATAAGTATTTTAAATTAATCGAAGGAACTGAGGCTAAATGTATTTTTCTGTTTTGTCCCGAGACGAACAAACCCGAAAATGATCTCAGTGCCCGAATGTTTGCTGATTATTTAGGAGTACCCGAGGACCCGGCAACCGGGAGTGCGAATGGTTGTTTGGCGGGATATCTCGTGGAGTATGGATATTTTGGGGAGGGGGGAATTGATTTGCGAGTGGAACAGGGATATGAAATGGGGAGACCGTCGCTGTTATTATTGAAGGCGCATAAAGAGAACTCAGAGATTTCTGTATCCGTTGGCGGTAAGGCGATCGCTGTTGCTAAGGGGGAATTTGTATAAAATTAGGGGTTGCACGGGTGATTCCAAGCTGACTACGCTTTAAAACAGTCCCGTTGTCGTGCTAAGAGTAGAAAGATTGGTATTCTAAATTAAGAGTTGGATACCCGTACCACAAGAGAACCGGAGAAGGACAATGGCAAGGCCGACAAAAGCACAAATGTCCCAAAGTTGGGATAGTCGAAAACCCCCAGCATTTAAAGACTTGAAAAAACGCCAGATGGAATATTATATGGGTGCCAAGCTGATTGAAGTCGGAGTTAATCCGAAATCAGCCATTTTTCGCTGGACTTTAGAAACCAGCGGTAACCGGGAAACCTGGACCTATAGCGCTTACTGGGGGGATTCTAAAGAGGAGTTGTTGCAGCAAGAGCGATCGGAATAGATTCGGATGGGGGAGATGGGGGAGATGGGGAGGATGGGGAGGATGGGGGAGATGGGGAGGATGGGGGAGTTGTAAAATGTTGCCTGTGCTCACTCAAATTATCCAGTTTAAATGCCGAACAGCTTAACTCCCTTTCTCCCCTTATGTCGGATAAATTCTGGATGATTGAGGGATAGTTTCGATGACTTGGGTAGCGATCCCCGCTAAATTTTCGTCGCGAGTGAGTCCCATGATATAAATATAAAGCGGATGCGTGCCAACTTGATACACTTTGATATTGTGCAAATAATAAGTGAGGTAATTGTAGAGAGTACGATATCTTCCGATTAGGCTTTGATCTAAAAGATAACTAAAGCTGCCGAGACCTTCTAGTGCAGGCGCGAAGAATTCATCAATGCCGAGGGTTTTAACTGGGGTATTTGGGGGGTGATAAGTCAGTTTGAGTAATTGCTCAATGGATATCCTATCCGTATCCCAGGTAATCACCTGGAAGGGGAACTCAGATTCACTCAGCCAAAATAATCGATTCGTGAGTTCCGCTAGTTGTTCAGTAAGGGGAGTATTGATAGGGTTCATTTTTCAGGGGGAAATAGAGCAAAACGACTTATTATAGTACCAGAACTGTTAAAATTTTGGGGGGAAGGATCGGCCCTCGGGAGAAAACCACTGGGATTGTCCGGGATTATTCTGGATTCTGTCCTCTAATTTTTTGCTAGAGAACTCCGCCAAAAGTGAGGGAGGGTTAACAAATATCGTCTCAGAGGTGAAGCGAATTGCTCCAACAACGGATACAGGCAATGGGTAACTGGTGACTCATAACCCGGGGATAATACAGGGATAATCTTATGAGCAGCCTTGATTGCTGCTGCTCCTGGGAGTTTTTCGTGCCTAGGGGAGTGGAGCGGCAGTTGGGGAGAGTCCTGAAAAGAGGTAAATTGGCGTGATGCTGAGGGGGTGGGGTGTTTTTTCCAGTTGGGAATGGTCAAGAATTCACAATATTTTTTTAACTAGCCTTCAATTATAGCATAGAATTACTTTGCCGTAAATTTATAAAAAAAATCTGTATTTAAGCTGGCATCGGAGAAACTGTTATAGAATTTACGAGAGAGCGAAAAAATGACATAAAAGAGGGGAATATTGGGGGGCAGAAGCCTGGGCTGAATTGTCCAAGGAATTATCCCTCAATGGTGTACTCATCAAAACAAGTGGTCAAAGATTGTGCGGTGCAAGCGTCTTCCCCACGATCCAAGTTTTTCGCTCAAGAGAGACCCTTGCAAACTAAGCTAACGCACGCTAGGTCCTATGTGAAATTCCCCTGATAGAGCAATCAAAAAGATAAGGACGATTTGCTAAAATTGAAGGGGAAACATAAAGGGAAAATAAAAAAGCGATCGCGGTTACTTTTTCAGTGCAGGGAGTTCGGAATAAATTAGGAGAGTGAACAGGTAAACGCACTATGACACACGCAAAAAAAAGAATTGGTATCCTCACCAGTGGCGGAGACTGTCCCGGTCTGAATGCTGTAATTAGAGCTGTGGTCAAATGCTCTTCCCGCAAGGGATGGGAAGTCTATGGCATTCCCTACGGCACTGACGGATTTATCGATGTTGCCAACGGAACTCGCCAACCGGAGGACATGAAATTAAACGAGCATGGTTATGATATCCCTGGATTGTTACAGGGTCTTGACGTGCTGCAATTTCTCAGTGGTAGTGTTCTGGGAAGTCTGAGTAAAGGGGATACAGAAAAACCAGAAGTGGCTCAACAGATTTTAGAAGGCTATCAACGCTTAGAACTCGATGGCTTGGTGGCGATCGGGGGCGATGGCAGTTTGGACATTATCTATGATTTGGCGGTCAAAGGCAATTGGAATATGATCGGGGTTCCCAAAACCATCGATAACGACGTCCCCTTTACGGAACGTGCAGTCGGATTCCAGACTGCTGTGGATACGGTTACCGAAGCGCTGTACAACCTCACCTTTACTGCGGCGAGTCATGAACGAGTCATGGTAGCGGAAGTGATGGGACGGGATGCGGGACATTTGGCACTCCACGCGGGAATTGCTGGGGGTGCTGATGTGATTTTAATTCCGGAACTGACTCCCGTGTTGGATGAGAAGGCGATCGCCCAAATTTGCGATAAAATTGCCACCCTGCGTCAAGATAAGCGCAAATTTGCCTTAGTCGTCGTTGCGGAAGGGGTAAAACACGAAGATCGACGACAGCATCGCAATATCGGCGACTATCTGGCGCAACAGATTAAACTCTACAGCCAGAAACTTTGTTCCCTCGATCGCCCGGAATTTTGCGGGTTAGACGAAATCGACACCCGGGTAACGGTTTTGGGTCACTTACAGCGTAGCGGTACCCCATCCTCCTTTGATCGCATCTTAGCCACTGCCTTTGGCATCAAAGCGGTTGAGTTAATCGAACAAGGACATTATAGCCGCTTAGTGGTCTGGGAAGGCGGCAAAGTCGAAAGCAAACCCTTAGACTTAGTGATTCAACTCGTCCGACAGTGCCACCAAGAAAAACGCTGTGCCTCTCCCGTTGATCCCAATGGATTCATGGTACAAACCGCACGTGCACTCGGAATTTATGTGGGAGATACCTCACATTCCCTGGAACACAACAGTAGCAACGTACCTGCGACTCCAAGTGCTGTGAGTTAGACAGTAGGGAAGATAGGGAGGATGGGGAGGATGGGTGAGAGACGGGAGATGGGGAAGATGGGGAAGATGGGGAGGATGGGAGGATGGGGAGGATGGGGGAGATGTTCAACGTCACGACTTCAGTCGTTATCCATCTCCGATATCTCCCCTATCTCCCGCCTCTCCCATATCTCCCATCTCTCCCATATCTCCCATATCTCCCCCATCTCCCGTCTCTCCCCCATCAACCAAGGACCAATGACAAACAACAAACAACAAATGACAAATGACAAATTATGAAATTTGTAGATGAATATCGCGATGCTACGACGGCTCAAGATTGCGCCAAGGCGATCGCCCGTATTACCACCCGTCCCTGGACGATTATGGAAATTTGCGGGGGTCAAACCCATGCGATCGTCAAATTTGGCATTGATGAACTGTTACCCGACAACATTACCTTAATTCACGGTCCCGGTTGTCCCGTCTGTGTTACACCCATCGCACTCATTGATCAGGCGATCGTCATTGCCTCCCATCCCGAGGTAATTTTCTGTTCTTTTGGGGATATGTTGCGCGTTCCGGGCACCGCTCAAGACTTGCTAAGTATTAAAGCAACCGGCGGCGATATTCGCATCGTTTATTCCCCCGTAGATTGCCTAAAAATTGCCCAAGAGAATCCCAACAAACAAGTCGTATTTTTCGGCGTGGGATTTGAAACCACTGCACCAGCAACAGCGATGGCAGTGTATCAGGCAGCGCAACAAAACATCCCGAACTTTTCCATGTTAGTGTCCCATGTTTTAGTGCCTCCAGCAATGGAAGCAATTTTATCGGCACCCAACCGTAAAGTGCAAGGATTTTTAGCGGCGGGTCATGTTTGCACCATTATGGGGTACACCGAATACGAGGCGATCGCCCCCAAATATCAAGTCCCCATCATCGTCACCGGATTTGAACCCGTTGATATTTTACAAGGGATTTATCTGTGCATCAAACAACTGGAATCCGGACAAGCACAAGTCGAAAATCAATATAGTCGTTCCGTTAGAAAAGACGGCAACCAACCCGCCCAAAACATCCTCAAAGAAGTCTTTGAAATCGTCCCTAGACAATGGCGAGGCATTGGAGAAATTGCCCAAAGCGGATTAAATTTAAAACCGAAATATGCTCAATTTAATGCAGAAAACCGCTTTGATTTAACCGGAATTCAGAGCGAAGAATCCCCCGACTGTATGAGTGGATTAATCCTGCAAGGGGTTAAGAAACCCCATGACTGTCAAGCATTTGGCAAACGCTGCACCCCGGAACATCCCCTCGGTGCACCAATGGTTTCATCAGAAGGAGCTTGTGCCGCTTATTATCGCTATCGACAACAAAATGCGGTTGTAGCGAGGGTTTAGGATAGAAATTGGGGAGAGACAATTCTGAAAATATCGGTTCCCGGACTCAGGGGTTACAGATTCGGAGTGTGAGCATCTTGCTCGCTAGGAAAATCGAGAAACGGTCGAATGTTTCAGGATACCGCCCGTTACTAATCCCTCCCATTGGCACTGCTCTGCTCAATGATTTAAACTAAATAGATAGCTTAGGAGGAAGGTCCATGTCTAGTCCTATAATTCAAACACAAATTTGTCTTCCTGCACATTTGCTAGAAGCAACGGATAAAGCCGTGCAACAAGGAAAAGCCAAAAGCCGCGATGAATTTATTATGCAGGCGATTCGTCGGGAATTAGCGGCCCTTAAACGAGCAGAAATTGATGCAGAACTTGCAGAAATGGCACAGGATCCGGAATATCAAGCGGAAGTGTTACAAATGGAGGCTGAATTTGCTACAGCGTCTTGGGAGGCATTACAATTAGCGGAAACAGAAGCATGAAATTTGGAATTTGACAACTGGGGAACTCCTGGATACACTCACTCGGCATACTGACTCGGTGGAATCTCTTGCGATCAGTCCCGATGGACGGACCCTGGTCAGTGGCAGTGGAGGGGTTTGGACTGCGAATGGTGACAACAGCATCAAGATTTGGCGGTTACAATAACAGTAAGGCTATATTTGTTTAGAGTAAACATGAATTTACTCAGGGAAATGATGAACCATGTTCACTGAACCGGGTAAAAAATATTATTCTCCCGTAGAATACCGGGCATTGGAAGAACAGGCGGATTATAAAAGCGAATATCGAGATGGAGAAATTGTCCCCATGATTGGGGAGACTAATCATCATAATGAATTAGCTTTAACTTTAGCTGCTTTACTCAAACTGCAACTCAGAAAACAAAATTATCGAGTTTATATGGGTGACGTTCGGTTGTGGATTCCTCGGTATCGCCAATACACTTATCCCGATGTTATGGTGATTGGCGGCGAACCGATTTATCCGGATATGGGAACGACTACGGTCACGAATCCCTTGCTGATTGCAGAGGTTTTATCCAAGTCTACACAAAATTACGACCAAGGCGATAAATTTATGTATTATCGCTCGATACCGGAAATGCGGGAATATCTTTTAATTGACCAAACTCGGTGTTATGTGATGCAATATTATAAAATTGAGGAGCATCATTGGATGTTAACGGAATGGGAAGGGGAGGTAGCGGGTTTACGGTTGCAGTCTGTTGATTTTGAGCTATCTTTGGGAGAGCTTTATGAAGGGGTTGAGTTTAAGGGATGATTAAAAATCAGATGAATTTAAGTTAATCTTTAGCCCGGGCTATCAAAAGTTGGACAGAATATCGAATTACCCTTTATCCTAGGACAGGTAAATGTAAGTTTAGGGAATCGTTCGATGTTTGAACAGTTATTTACGGAATTTTCCAATCGCGATCGCACCGTCCAAAGCAGTCGTCGTCCCCTCAAAGGCGTGATTATTGGTGCAGGTCAAGTGGGAATGGCTTGTGCTTATTCTATGTTAATCCAAAATACCCTGGATGAGATGCTTTTGGTAGATGTCAACCAAGAAAAACTCCAAGGGGAAGTTATGGATTTACTCCACGGTGTCCCCTTCATCGACCCTACGGGAATCCGGTCCGGGACTTTAGCGGACAGTGATGACCCGGATATTGTAATTATTACCGCTGGTGCGAAACAACAACCCGGGGAAACTCGCTTAGATTTGCTGAATCGCAATGTGCAGATTTTCAAAAAATTGATTCCGGATATTGTCCAATATTGTCCTCATGCAATTTTACTCTTAGTGACCAATCCGGTGGATATTATGACTTATGTCACCCTGAAGTTATCGGGATTTCCCTGTAACCGAGTTCTGGGTTCGGGGACGGTTCTGGATACGGCCCGATTTCGGTATTTGTTGGCGAATCAATTACAGATTGACCCGCGCAGTTTTCATGCCTATATTATTGGGGAACATGGGGATAGTGAGGTTCCGGTTTGGAGTAAGGTAAATATTTCTGGGATGAATCTGTGCAGTGGCGGAATTGAGGACTGTTCCGAAGCGGATGCCGAACGATTGCAAGGAATTTTTGACCAGGTAAAAAATGCAGCTTATGAGGTGATTAAGCGCAAAGGGGCGACTTCTTATGCGATTGGGTTGGGGGTGACGGATATTGTCAAAGCGGTGTTGAGAAATCAAAACCGGGTGTTAACGGTGAGTAGTTTTATTCATGGGGTTAATGGCATTAATGATGTCTGTCTGAGTTTGCCTGCGGTGGTGAATCGTGAGGGGGTAACTCGGGTGTTGGATTTGTCTTTGACGCCTAATGAAGAAAAGTTGCTGCAACAGTCGGCTACGGTGTTGAAAGAGGCGATCGCCAAGTTGGAATTATAAGTGAGATAAAGTTTCTAGTTTGTCCATCCCTTCAATTACAGTCGGGGCAGTATATAAATTGCCCCGATTGATGGAAACAAATTATACAATTTCTCTCAAAACCCCAAAACATAGACCGATCGCCTCTAAGACATCGGGACCGCATGAGTGAGAAACCGGGTTTCTGGCCCTTTGATAGAATCGGGTATCGGATTGAGGGGAGGATAGCCGATCGCTCTTACAGATGGGCAACGGGTAGGCAAATTAGTTAAATTAAGACCAATCAACCCAAATATTTCTCAGGCCAAACCCACCCTACCTCCTTGGAGACTTAACCTCATGACTGCTACTTCTTCCCAGGCGAATCCATTTCCCTTTGATTTTGCGCCGCATCCGACTGGAGATGCGGAACTGCTGCAACAACTTGCCTTTATCCCCGGATTGAAAGAAACTTTGGCCGTGCGTCAGGTTCATGCGTTGGAACACGCCACCGTCTGGGTATTGAGCGAAACCTCCGGTCAGAGGCCCCCCGAAAATGGCCAACCGGGGCGATCGCTGGATAATGATGGATTGGGGGGGATGTCCACCGATCGCGGATTTTATCTCTATGGTCAGGTTAACCTCCTTGACCTGCGTCGTGCCGTTCATGTCGCCCACGATCGCCTGACCCGGGGAGAATGGGACCTGGCAGTTCATCCCCGTTGTGGCACCAACCTCTCCGTGGGAATGCTGATCACTGCCGGGTTGGCTTTTGGCATCACGATGGTCCTTCCCCGAGACCCCATCTCCCAACTCTTGGGTTTAGGAGTCGCGGCAACCGCTGCCTCTCAGGTGACCCCAGACCTCGGCATCCTGGCTCAACGCTACCTCACCACGGCCATTCCCTATAATCTGGCGATCGAAGAAGTCACCCCCACCCAGGATATGTGGGGACGTTCCGCCCATTTTGTCGGGGTCCGTTGGATCGAGTAGTTAATAAAACTTAAAGATTGGAACATTCCAGAGTATCCCGTTAGAGTAGTACGCTGAGAAGCAATTCCCCTTAAACTTTTCGTTCAATTCATCAGAAGGAAAAAAACACATGGTTCAACGTGGTTCTAAAGTTCGCATTCTGCGGAAAGAGTCCTACTGGTTTCAAGAAGTTGGCACCGTTGCCACTGTAGACCAAAGCGGGATCACCTATCCCGTGATTGTTCGCTTTGACAAAGTGAACTACGCCGGAGTCAACACCAACAACTTCGGGATGAGCGAAGTTGTCGAAGTCGAAGCACCCAAAGGTGGAAAAGCTGGGGCTGGCAAAGGTGGCACCGCAACCAAGGCTGCTGCGCGCAAAACCGGGACCGACGCCACCAAAGGCACCAAAAAGACCGCCAAACCGGAAGCCGGTAGCAGCGGGACCGTAGAAGGCGATCCCAACCAGGGAACTGAAGCCCGTTAATCGGTGCCGGAACTCCCTGAAGTTGAAACAGTGTGTCGAGGGTTAAATCAATTAACCCTCGGTACGAGTATTCTGGGTGGCGATGTTTTGCTCACGCGAACCATCGGCCACCCAGTTTCACCTAAAGATTTTTTGGAGGGAGTCCAGGGATGCGCGATCGCCTCCTGGCAACGCAGAGGTAAATATCTCCTGGCGCAACTCTCCCCATCACCGGATTCCGATGCTGTTCATCGAGGCAGTTTAGGAGTCCATCTGCGGATGACTGGGCAACTGTTATGGGTCCAGCGAGAGGAACCCTTGCAGAAACATACCCGAGTGCGCCTCTTTTTTGAGGGCGACTGGGAATTGCGATTTGTAGATCAACGCACCTTCGGTCAAATGTGGTGGGTCCCGCCAAATGTCCCCACCTCCTCCATCATCACTGGATTAGCCAAATTAGGGCCAGAACCCTTTTCCCCTGAATTTTCGGTCGAATACCTGACGCGCCAACTCCACAAGCGTCAAAAAGCGATTAAAACAGCCCTCCTGGACCAAACCATTGTTGCGGGGGTGGGGAATATTTATGCCGATGAAAGTTTATTCCTGAGTGGGATTTTGCCGACCAAGCTGTGTGCTGAGTTGACTAGGGCAGAAATTGAGCGATTGCACAGGCAGATTATTGAAGTTTTGCAAACGGCGATCGCTGCCGGAGGAACCACCTTCAGCAATTTTCTCAACGTTAGCGGTGTGAATGGGAACTATGCAGGAGTCGCTTGGGTTTACAATCGCGCGGGGCAACCTTGCCGCGTTTGTGGTACTCCTCTCCATCGTCTGAAGTTGACCGGACGTTCTAGCCATTTCTGCCCCAATTGTCAGCGTTAGGGATTGGGGAGATGGGAAAAATGTTTGTAGTAACGACTTCAGTCGTTACTACGAACATTTTTCCCTCAAATCGCGACCCACGAAGGGATTACAATTAGGGAGAGAAAGCGTTTTAACACAGTGCAGAGCAAGTTATGGCAGTTAAAAAAGGTAGTATGGTTCGCGCCGTTCGCGAAACGTTGGACAATAGTTTAGAAGCGAGTGCTAGTGATTCGCGCTTCCCCAGTTATATCTTTGAAACCAAAGGGGAAGTCGTAGACCTAAATGGGGACTATGCCCTGATCAAGTTTGGTCAGATGCCTGCCCCGAATGTCTGGCTGCGACTCGACCAACTCGAAGAATTCCAGTAAACCCTAAACTGTTCAACGGTTGTATTAATCATGTCCTCCTCCCCCTTTTTTCCTCCCTCTTGTCAGAAGGCTCGTGTTTCCATTATTGGTGCGGGTAAAGTTGGCAGTACCCTCGCCCAACGAGTCGCCGAAAAAAATTTAGCCGATGTGGTGATGCTGGATGTCCTGGAAGGGATGCCCCAAGGGCTGGCCCTGGACTTGATGGAAGCCCGGGGGGTGGAGGGTCATGACCGGCAAATTGTGGGGACGAATGATTATGATGATACGGCGAATTCGGATATTGTGGTGATCACTGCCGGTCGTCCTCGCAAACCCGGGATGAATCGGGATGATTTGATTGAGATTAATGCGGCGATTGTTAAAACCGCAGCTAAGGAGGCAGTCGCTCGATCGCCCGAAGCCATTTTAATTGTGGTCACCAATCCCCTCGATGTGATGACCTACGTTGCCTGGGAAGCGACTCAACTCCCCTGCCGTCGGGTGATTGGTATGGCAGGAGTCCTGGATGCGGCGCGGTTTAAAACGTTTATTTCGATGGAACTGGGGGTTTCAATCCAGGATATCAAGGCAATGGTCCTGGGAGATCACGGACAATTAATGGTCCCTCTGCCCCGCTACACCACGGTGGATGGGATTCCCCTGATGGAACTGCTGGATGCTCAAACCATTGAGCGAATTGTGGAGCGCACGCGCAATGGGGCACGGAAATCGTAGAATTAATGAAAACCGGGAGTGCTTATTTTGCTCCAGCCTCTTCGGTGAGTTTGATGATTGAAGCAATTTTGCTTGACCAGTCGCGAATCGTTCCGGCTGCGGCTTATCTTCAGGGTGAATATGGGTTACGCGATCTGTTCATCGGGGTTCCTTGTCAGTTAGGATGCCGAGGGATTGAAAAGGTGTTAGAACTCGAACTGGACGAGGCAGAACGGGCTGCTTTCCAGGCTTCTGCTGAATCCGTTGCCCAGCATCTGCAGCAAGCTCACGAGATTTTATCAGGCAGCACCTCGGGTTAACTGAAGTGGGTTGGCAAATCGCAGAGTTCTACATCAATGGGCGATATCAATGGGCGATCGCCTTCGGGATCTAGGGAGTCGGTTCAGTAGGGATGAGAAACCGGGTGTCTATGGGAAATCGCTGTTCATGAGTAACAAATCTGGACCAAAAACCCGGTTTCTTGTCCTTCTTATG
The DNA here is from genome assembly GCA_963821735.1 of uncultured cyanobacterium. GTDB lineage: Bacteria > Cyanobacteriota > Cyanobacteriia > Cyanobacteriales > Laspinemataceae > Laspinema. The sequence continues at coordinate 107,586 of CAWGFK010000043.1, read as the reverse complement.
GATTTCATCCTGTGCCGACTCCCTAGAAAGGGGTCTGAACTAGAGAATCGATTGGCATGGTGTCAGGTTAAATGAATTTCGCGGCACACTTTAAGTAAGAGCCGAAGCTCGATTCGGGTTGCTCCTTTATACGTCTTGCTATGGCTAATTGTTCTATTTCTTCGATTAAAGACCTCAATACTGCGATCGCCGCTCAGAACCCTTTCCCTTACCCTGCATCGGTGAGCGATCGCGAAATTTGGCGCGATGACCTTCCCAATCTCAATAGCTTGAACGATCGCATTCGTCAGGTGGTTTTTCAAGCCCTGGACCGCTCTCGCCAAGGTCGGTCTGCTCTGAGTGCGATCGCGGTAACGGGCAATCCGGGCATGGGCAAAAGTCATCTGATCAGTACCCTGCGCCATCAGGTCCAACAAGATGATAGCGCGCTGTTCGTTTATATCAATGCTGGTCAATTAACGGACTTAAACCTCCTGCGCTATCAATTTCATCAGCGCGTTGTGGAGAGTTTGCGCTATGCCGGTCAAGGGGGCGTGATGCAGTGGCAATGCCTAGCGGCAGCGATCGCCAATCACGCGATTCATGCGATCGACCCCAACGCCCGCAGCTTTACTCCCCCGGAACTGATTGCCAAACTCAACAATCATACCCGGGTTAAAAATCAAACTTGGGTCAATCAACTCACGGAAGGCTTCTGCAAACTTAAACCAGCTTTGGCTGATCCGGATCTCGTCCGAGCCATTATCTGGACCCTATCAAGCATTGAAGCCCCCTACAGTATTAAATGGTTGTCCGGTACGGCGATCGCCCCTTCTAAAGCGACGGAACTCGGTTTACCCAATCGCTCCCGAGACTCCCGCGATGCTGATGCCTGGGAAATCCTCATGCATACCCTAACCCTAATCAGTGCTTATTACCCCCTGATAATATGTTTTGACCAGTTGGAGGCGGCAGATAAAAGCGATACGGGGTTAAAACGAGAACGGGTCGTTGCCAGCATTATTAAACGAATCTGGGATACCCTGCCTCGGGCTTCCCTAGAACGGGGAATGGTCCTGTTCAGTGTGATGACGGAGGAAACCTGGCGCAATAAGGTCCAAGCGCTGCCCCCGGGAATCGCTAACTACCTGTGCAAAGGCGAACCGATGCAGTTATACCAGATTAGTCCCGACGGGATTGTGGAGTTGGTTCGCCTGTGGTTACAAGAGTTTTATGAACATTACCAGTTAACCCCACCGAACCCGGTTTATCCGTTTGAAGCGGGCCAATTGAGAGCGTTAGCGCGGGAACAGTTGTCAGTTCGGGAGATTTTGGAATGGTGCGCGGAAAATTTCCATCCAGTGGAAGAAGACCCCTTTGAACAGGTCGAAACCGCGTTTGAACGGGAACAGAGTTTTGCAGAAACTTCGGAGTCTGTTCTCGATAATGGGACCGTGGCTCAGGCGATTTATTTTGGGTTCCAACGGGTTCTGGGACAGAAGCTCGCCGGGGTGGACGTTGAGTCTGTGAGCGATCGCATTCAGGGCGATCGCCACAATCGCGGTTATATTCACTTTACCTTGACCACTCGTGAGAATGGCCGTCTATCTACCCTCGGTGTTGCCATCCTCCAAGAGATGCAGAGCCAAAAAGTGGAAGCGGCTTTAAAACGGTTGGTTCAATATGAAACCTTTGATCTCACCTGTGGCTGTTTAGTTCGCCCTTACGAGAACCGGATTCCCCCCCATTGGCAAGCATCCCGCTATCTACAAGAGTTCACCGGGGAACGGGGGGGACAATGGGTGGATTTGAAAGCCGAGGAGATTCGCCCTCTGATTGCTTTATGGCGGGTATATCAGCGCCGGATTGAGTATGGACTGCGGGCGGAACAAATCTTTGAGTTTATTGCTTACCGAAAACTGGCTGCCGAAAATCCACTGTTACAGGCGATCGCCCGCAGTACCCTTGCTCCAGAACGGGTCCAAGAGGCGACGGTTACTCCTGAGTCTGAATCGGTTAAAGGGATTAATTTAGCGACCTCAGCAGACCGTTCAGGGGGCTAGGGGTCTGATGATTTTGACCCCAACCCCTCACTACAGTTTTGAGGGGCAATTTTCATGGGATTTTATCCGGGGAGTCTCTGAAAAAACGAGGATAGAGTTTCCGGGTTAAATAAGTATTATTACCGAGTCAATCCGGTTGTTTTGGTGTGTAAACTAAAAGGAAAGAAACAGGATTGAGGGCGATCGCGTCTCTGGGTAAAATCAGTGGTTCCAGCCACATCTCAAGCTGTCATAGTCGGGGCTCTCAACGGGTCTAAACAGCTTAGGCTGTAACTATCAGAACCGAGCGGTTCCTCTAACCGCCTATCCCTGAAGAATTCAGGGAGAATCAAGACAGTCTATGGGATTCCATCGCTGTGTTTCTAACCCAACGGTTAATTTTAGCCGATCGCCGTCAATCAGTCCCTGAATTTTAATAATTCTTAACCTATTGTTTGGACTTTTGTAACTTTTGCTTTATAATCTGTTACAGACAAGAATCACCAAAACCAGCTAGGGATCGCCTTGCTGGGTATGAGAACTAGACGAGGAAAGGTCATGTCTGAAATATTCCCGGTTATCCTCTTGGCCATTGGCACGATAGCGATCGCTTACTTCATGGAGCTATTTGCCGCTATCTTTGGAGATGTATGGTTATTAATCGCCTCCATTCCCAGTTGGTCCTGGACCGTTGTCTTATTACTCGCCGTGATTGCTACTTATAAAGCCTTACCTGAATAAGTAATTATACTTAAGCCGGTTCGGGCTGTCCGGGTCCAACACTCAAAAGTCCCAGGGCAAATTCTACACCCAACCACGCCATCCCCGTGAGTGTCAGACTAATGCCCAACCCGACCCAAATGAATCGGTGCGAATCGCTAACTTGCCGGAGTCAATTCCACTGCAACAATCGCCCAATGTTCCCATTGGGAAATCCCCTGATGCCAAGATAGGTTATACTGCCTCCGCAGCAATGGCAGAACAGGTCAGGAATGCTTCCTTCTAAGCGTTAATCACTACAACACTCTTTCGACCCTTGTTATTCTCAAGGGTCGGTTTTGGGCGGATGGGAACTTCCCGTCCCATAGCGCAACCACCGCAGCATTTTGAAGAAAACGGAGAGAGGGAGAGAGGGGAGGCGATCGCACTGGAACCCGAACCGGATCACCCCCCTGTGATTTTCCCTGGGACTCCAGTTGATGCCTCTGGGGAAGATTATCTGTAATTTATTTCTCTGCATTTGCAAGGTGAAGGGCTGTACATAAATGGCCGCAACACCTTGAATGTTGCCCTCGGATGACACCCCAAGCGGATTTTGCGGACCGGGTGGCAACGAATCAAGGGGGTGAACTGGCGTGACTTAGCAGTGGGATAGTTGGTTCCAGTCAACCACAACTCAATCACAACTCTACAGGTTTCAAGGGTGCTTTTTAAAGAATGATGAGTACCCGATGGAGTATAAACCGGGCTATTATTATTAACATAAAGAAAAAATAAAAAGTTCTTAAAAGACTGGAAATCATTTTTTATAAATTTTGTCAAGTCTCTCAAGAAATAAATAGGGAGGTTACCGCTTTAGGAATCTCAAATGAGTCCGACTACTCCACAGAGTAGCGGTTCCCAAAGCGATTGAACCCTCCAAAGTTAATCCCAGAAATTGAGTGAGTGAGGTAAGCTCCAATGGTCACACCGTCTCAACTTGTAACACTGCAAAAAGAATATGCCGAACTCCAGAAGAGGCTTCACGAGAGTGAAAGCCTGTTCCAGGTTAGCTTTACTCAAGCCCCGATGGGAATGGTGCAATGTGGATTAGACGGTCAAATTTGGCAGGCGAATGAGCAATTCTGCGAGATCGTCGGATACACAGCGCAGGAGTTGCGATCGCGAAGTTTTGAGGACTTGACCCACCCCGAGGACTTGAATGGAGAATTAGTTTGGGCCAAAAAATTGGTCAATGCCCAAATTGATACCTATTCCCTACAAAAGCGATATTTGAGAAAGGACGGGGCGATCGCCCGCGTTTCCTTGCGGATGAATTTGGTCCGGGATGGGCAAGGACTGCCACAGTCAGTCATGGGTTTTATCACAGAAATCACCGATCATCAAGGTAAAATCCACCGGAGCAAAGATGAAGTAAAACGGGTTAAAGCGGAACGCCAACGCGCTGAAGCTGCTTTGCATGAATATGAAGCCCGCTTTGAACGGTTAGCGAAAAGTTTACCGGGAATGGTTTATCAATACCGTCAGTACCTGAACCAACAAACTGATGATATTTTTACCTATGTTTCCCCCGCTTGTCGAGAGATTTATGAACTCGAACCTGAAGCGGTCCTCAACAATTCCCAGTTGATGTGGCAAATCATTCATCCAGAGGACAGTACGGGATTTGCGCGCTCATTCATTCGTGCGGCCCAAACGGGAAAAGAATGGTATTATCAGTGGCGGATCATCACCCCTTCAGGAAAGCTGAAATGGCTGCAAGGGGCTGCCAAAATGTCACCTCAAACCGATGGAGCGATGTTATGGGATGGGATGGTTTTAGATATTACCGATCGCAAGTTGGCCGAGGATTCAATGCGTCAACAGATCGAGATGTTGAACCGAGCCAATGATTCGATTATCATTCGTGACTTAAACAACGAAATCCGATATTGGAATCAAGGTGCTGAACGATTATATGGATGGAGTCTCACCGAGGTCATGGGACAATATATTCATGATTGGTTGCAGACCCAATTTCCTGAACCGTTGTCAGAAATTATGGCAATTTTTTTACGAGAAGGACATTGGCGAGGAGAGTTAGTCCATACCAAGCAAGATGGCACTCAAGTTGTGGTTGAAAGTCGGTGGACCTTGCAACGGGATGAACAGAATCATCCTCGGGCTATTTTAGAAATTAATACGGATATCAGCGATCGCAAACAAGCAGAACAGGCATTAAAAGACAGTGAAGCCCGCTTTCGGACCACCTTTGAACAAGCGGCAGTGGGCGTCGCTCATGTGGATTTTGAGGGTCGTTTTATTCGGATTAATCAACGCTTTTGTGACATTGTGGGGTATTCCAAAGCCGAAATGCTGGCCCTGACGTTTCAGGAAATTACTCATCCCGAGGATTTAGATGTGGATTGGGAATTGGCCCAGCAAGTGAAGCGAGAGCAAATTACTCATTACTCCATTGAAAAACGTTATATTCGCCAAGATTACACCTGGATTTGGGTGAATTTAACCGTGGCGATGGAGCAAGATGGGAGTTATTGGATCTCGGTGGTCGAAGATATCACCGATCGCAAGGAAGCTGAAGCGGCAAGACTCAAAAGTGAGGCTAAACTTCGCGAAAAAGTGGAGGGAGAGAAACTGCTGAATCGGCTAACTTCCCAAATCCGTAATTCCCTGGATCTCAATCAGGTTCTGCAAACTGTGGTGACTGAACTGCATCGGGTTTTGAATCTGGATCGCTGTTACTTTTTGTGGCATCAAACTGAACCCACTTCAGTTTGGTCTTGCATTCAAGAGGCTAAACGGCCCAATTTAGACAGTTTCTTGGGGGAATACCCGATTCAAGATAATAACGCTTTATATCTGAAACTGACCGCAGGAGAAATCGTCTGGTGCGATGATTTGGGCCAATCGGCGGATCTGGACTGGCAGACTATTTATTTAGAATATGGCTTCACCTCAATTTTGTTAGTTCCCCTGCGTAAAAGTAATGGAAAATTAGGGGTAATTTGTTGTGCCACGGTGGGCCAGACTCGTCCCTGGAAGTCGTCAGAACTTCATTTGTTAGAGGCGGTCCGGGACTGCATGGAAATTGCTATTTTTCAGGCAGAACTCTATAAAGAAGCCACGGCGCGATCGCAAGAACTCGAACAAACCCTCAAGGAACTCCAAAAAACTCAAACTCAACTCATTCAAAGTGAGAAAATGGCGAGTTTGGGCCAACTGGTGGCTGGAATTGCTCACGAAATTAATAATCCAATTAGCTTTATTTTTGGAAATATCATCCATGCTAGAGAGTATCTGTCCGACTTGCTAGAAGTGGTGGAACTCTATGACCAATATTATCCGCATCCTGCCCCTCAGATTATAGACAAAGCAGATGAGGTAGATTTAGAGTTTTTGAAGGAAGATTTTTCTAAACTGTTGGATTCGATGGAGCAAGGGGCGATTCGTATTCGAGAAATTGTGACCTCGTTGCGGACTTTTTCCCGGTATGATGAAGCGGCGCTCAAAGATGTCGAGATTCATTCAGGAATTGAGAGTAGTTTAATGATTCTGAAAAATCGGTTAGATTCTCAAGGGAAGCGTCCAGAAATTGAAGTGATTAAAAACTATGGGACCCTTCCCAAGGTGGAGTGTTTTGCCAGCGAACTGAATCAGGTATTTATCAATATTTTGGCCAATGCGATCGATGCCATTGATGAAGCGTCTCGCCAGGGTAATCCCCAGGAACCGGGTAAAATCTGGATTCAGACTCAGGTGATCCCGGGCGATCGCATTGCGATCCAGATTAAAGATAATGGCTGTGGCATTGCAGAAAATGCTCTCTCGCGCCTCTTTGATCCCTTTTTTACCACCAAACCCATCGGCAAAGGGACGGGGTTAGGATTGGCCACTAGCTATCAAATTGTGGTGGATCGCCACAAAGGTGGACTCGAATGTACCTCCACCCCAGGGATCGGAACTGAATTTACGATTGAACTGCCCATTCACCAGGAGCAATTTCACCAGGATAAAAAAGGATAAAAGGGACTGATAAATATTAGAGTTCTCCCCCATCTCCCCCATCTTCCCCATTCTCCCCGTCTTCCCCATCTCCCCCATCTCCCCATCGGTCCTCAAAAAAATCGCAATTATTGTTAACTGCGATAGCAATCGAGGTAGAATAGAATGAAAGCAGAACACTTAAAAAAGTGTCAGGGACTGGAGAAACGAGATAATGCACGCGATCGCTGACTATTTGATTACCGAAAAAATTCATGAAAGTATTCATACCCTGGTGTACCGTGGATCGCGGCCCGGGGATGACACCTCCGTGATGATTAAAATCCCCAATGCTGAATATCCGACTATGGGGGAACTGGTTCGGTTGCGAAATCAATATGCGATCGCCAAAAATCTCAACGTCCCGGGAATTGTCAAACCCTTAAGCCTAGAACGCGATCGCAATGGGTTGGCTCTGGTTTTGGAAGATTTTGGCGGAATTTCTTTAAAAGATTATACCACATCTCATTCCCTTTCTATTGCTGACTTTCTCTACATTGGGATCCAAATTGCCGATGCCTTAGAAGCGTTGTATCAAAATCGCATCATTCATAAAGATATCAAGCCGGAGAATATTTTAATTCATCCCCTGACTAAGCAGGTGAAGGTCACGGATTTTAGTATTTCTTCGCGGTTGCCGAAAGAAAGCTTGACTTTGGTCAATCCCACGGCTTTAGAGGGGACCTTGGCTTATATTTCCCCGGAACAAACCGGGAGAATGAACCGATTCATTGATTATCGCACGGATTTTTATTCCCTGGGCGTAACCTTTTATGAACTGTTAACGGGAACCTTGCCGTTTGCCTCGACGGATGCGATGGAATTAGTGCATTATCATATCGCCAAACATCCGGTCCCTCCGAACCGAGTCGTTCCGGAAATTCCCGAGGCGATCTCTGAAATTGTCATGAAACTCATGGCGAAAAATGCGGAAGAAAGATATCAAACAGCGCGGGGGTTAAAAGCGGATTTAGAAACCTGTTTGAGACAGCTACAAACCACAGGCAGCATTCAACCCTTTGCTATTGCCCAGAAAGATAGGGCGGCGCGATTCCAGATTCCGGAAAAACTCTACGGACGATCCGGGGAAATCGAGCGCTTACTGGGGGCATTTGAAACTGTTGCTGCTGGCCCTGTTCAACTGATGTTAGTGGCGGGATATTCGGGGATTGGGAAATCCGCATTAGTTCACGAAGTCCATAAACCAATTCTGGCAAAACGGGGTTATTTTATCTCGGGAAAATTCGACCAGTTTAAGCGAAATATCCCTTATGCACCGCTGATTCAAGCCTTTAAAGATTTAATTCGCTACCACATCCTCACGGAAAGTCCCAAGGCGATCGCCACCTGGAAAAAACAACTCTCTGCCGCCTTAGAAAAACAAGGCCAGGTCATCATTGAAGTGATTCCTGAACTGGAATTGCTATTAGGAAAACAGCCTGCGCTTACCGAACTTCCGGCGGCTGAATCCCAAAATCGCTTTAATCGAGTTTTTCAAAACTTTATTCGGGTGTTTGCCAATGAAAATCATCCCTTGGTGTTGTTTTTAGATGATTTACAATGGGCGGATATCGCGTCATTAAAATTACTAGAGTTGCTCTTAAACGACGGGGATTTACATCATCTGCTGGTCATTGGGGCTTATCGGGATAACGAAGTGAGTCCGGTACACCCCTTGATGTTGATGGTTAATCGCCTCCAACAAACCCAGGGAGTGGGAATCAACCGGATTGAAGTTCCCCCTCTGAAGCAAGAGGATGTGAATCAGTTAGTTGCCGATGCCTTAAGCTGTCCACAAACGCGATCGCAACCGATTTCCGAACTGGTATTTCAGAAAACCGAAGGAAATCCGTTCTTTGTCACCCAGTTTCTAAAATCCCTGTATGAGGATCAGTTATTAGAGTACGATGGCGAGCAGGGGTATTGGCAGTGTGACCTCACCCAAGTGAAATCCTTAGCGGTTTCCGAGAACATTGTAGAATTTATGGCAACTCAGTTACAACGGTTACCGGCCCCCACCCAAACCGTTTTAACCTTAGCCGCTTGTATCGGGCATCAATTCGACCTCGCCACCTTAGCCGTCGTGTATCAACAGTCCCTCGGGGAAACGTCAGCCCAATTGTGGTCAGCCCTGCAAGCGGGGGTGGTGATTCCCGTCAGCGAGTTGTATAAATTCTTCCAATCCGATTCTGGATCACAGGGGGAAGAGATCAATACTCAAGTCCCGTCGGTCCAGTATAAGTTCTTGCACGATCGCGTCCAGCAAGCGGCTTATTCTCTGATTCCTGACCCTGAAAAACAAGCTACCCACCTCAAAATCGGACGGTTACTGTTACAAAATACTCCCGGGGAAGCGGTAGAAGAAAAAGTTTTTGATTTAGTCAATCAATTGAATATCGGGGCTGATTTAATCGAGAGTTCAGGGGAAAAATATCAATTGGCGGCCTTGAATCTGCAAGCGGGAGATAAAGCCAAAGCGGCCACGGCTTACGAACCAGCATTACGGTATTTGGAGGCAGGGTTGGCTTTATTGCATCCTCATAGTTGGGGCGATCGCTATGATTTAACCCTCCAGCTTCATCTGGCAGCCGCCGAATCTGCCTATTTGAGCACCGAGTTTGAGCGGATGGAGTCCCTTGCCACAATCGTCCTAGAAAAAGCCGCGACCCTCCTGGACAAAATTCAAATTTATGAAGTCAAAATCCAAGCCTACACCGCTCAAAATCAACAACTCGAAGCCCTCGCAACCGCCAGAGAAGCCCTGGCTTTATTGGGAGTTAATTTACCGGAAAAACCCAGCTTTGACCATATTCAGAACGGCCTCGGAGAATTGTTTTCCCGGTTAACGGATCAGCCTGTCAAAGCCTTAAGCGAATTGCCCAAGATGAGCAATCCTGACAAAAAAGCGGCGATGCGGATTCTCAACAGTGCCATTGCCCCGGCCTATCAATCCGCCCCGTTATTGTTACCCTTGCTGGTGTTTGAAGAAGTTAAGCTATCTCTCGACTATGGTAATAGCGAGGAATCGACTTATGCCTACGGCTGTTATGGATTAATTTTATGTGGCATTGTCGGAGATATTGAAACCGGCCATCAATTTGGACAGTTAGCCTTAACGGTATTGGCGCAATTCGAGAATCAGAAACTCAAAGCCCGGACAATGATGGTGGTGAATAATAATGTCCGGTTTTGGAAAGAACCTCTCCAAAAGACGGTTGCACCTTTACTGATAGCCTATGAGAGTGGACTGGAAACGGGTGATGTAGAATATGCCGGGTTATGTGCTTATAATTACTGCATTAATTCCTATTTTGCCGGGAAAGAATTGGGGCAGTTGGAAGCGGAAATGTCTTCCTACAGCCTGCTGATGGAGAAACTCAAGCAGACGAATACTCTCAACTATCAAAAAATGTACTGGCAGGTCCTATCTCACTTAATTCGAGGGGCCGATCGCCCAGAACATCTGGTGGGGGAACTGTATAATGAGTTCATCATGTTACCGCTGCATGAACAAACTAGCGATCGCTACGCCTTATGTTGTTTGTACCTAAACAAACTGATTCTCAGCTATTTATTCAGACAAAGCAAGTCTGCCTTTGAAAATGCTGGGATTGCGGCTAATTATTTAGATGGGTTGACCGCAGTTTATCCGTTACCGCTGTTCTATTTTTATGACTCTCTGGCTGCATTAGGGGTTTATCAAAATCAGCCCGAAGCGGAACAAGAACTTCTGTGGGATAAGGTGGAAGAAAATCAAGGGAAGATGAAAAAATGGGCAGAATTTGCCCCAGATAATTTCCTGCATAAGTATGAACTGGTAGAAGCGGAAAAAGCCCGAGTTAAGGGGGATATTGCCGAGGCGATCGCCGGTTATGACCGGGCCATTCTCCACGCCCGGGAAAGCCAATATATCCAAGAAGAAGCCCTCGCTAACGAACTCGCGGGAGAATTCCATCTTCAGCGCGGCAATCAACAAATCGCCCAGTTTTATTTAACTGAAGCCTACTATGGATATGTGCGGTGGTCAGCCAGCGCTAAAGTGAAATTTTTAGAACAAAAATATCCGTTAGTATTGGCCCGAGTTACCCAACGCTCAGTGATTCGACCCTTCAGCATTCAGGAAACGATTTCCTCTTTTTCCACCACCAGTACCAGCATCACCCAAGACTCTTCTGCCTTAGATATGACCACGGTGATGAAAGCAGCCTTAGCGCTTTCTGAAGAACTGGTTTTGGATAAATTTCTGAATAAGTTAATGCGGGTTATCCTGGAAAATGCGGGGGCACAAACGGGGTTTTTAATTTTAGAAAAAGAGGGAAAACAAGTTGTTCAAGCCTCTGGGAATATTGAAGATGAGACGCTGACGACTACGATACCGTCTATTGAAATTAGTTGCACGGGAATTTCTCTGGAAGACTTCTGCTGTTTGCCCTTAAGTATTGTTAATTATGTGCATCGGACCGGGGAAGTTCTGGTCATCAATAATGCGGCAGTGGAGTCAGTATTTACGACGGATCCGTATATTACCGCGAAACAGCCGAAATCCATTCTTTGCTTCCCAATGGTCTACCAAGGCCACACTGTAGCAATTTTATACTTAGAAAATAACTTAAGTGCGGGAGTGTTTACCCGGGACCGCCTCGAAGTCTTAAAGTTACTCTCGTCTCAGGCGGCTATTTCCCTAGAAAATGCCCGATTATACCAGAATTTAGAACAGTCGATTCAGGACTTAAAAGAAGCCCAATTGCAACTGGTTCAGACGGAAAAAATGTCTACCTTGGGACAGTTAGTCGCGGGAGTCGCCCACGAAATCAACAATCCCCTCAGCTTCGTTCATGGCAATTTGAATATGGCCCTAGAATATGCCGAAGATTTACTCAACCATCTGCAACTCTATCAGCAATGTTATCCTGAACCTGTTGCCGATATCCAAAATCATGCCACGGCGATCGATTTAGAATACTTGCAAGAAGATTTCCCGGAAATGCTCAGGTCCATGAATCTCGGAACCGATCGCATCAAGGAAATTGTCAAATCCCTGAAGAATTTTTCCCGCAAAGACCCTGGGGTGTTTCAAAAATCCGATATTCATGCCGGACTCGATAGTACGCTGCTCATTTTATCAAATCGCTTGAAAGCGACAGGTTCTAAACCGGCAGTGACGGTGATTAAAGAGTATGGAAATCTCCCCTTAGTCCAATGTTATCCCGGACAACTCAATCAGGTGTTTATGAACTTGATTGCTAATGCGATCGATGCCTTAGACTCAGGCGCGGCGAGTCACTTATCGTTAGTTACGAGGGGATCTTCTTTAGAGAATCACGCCCCACTCTCGACCCAGGAAACTGCATCTAAAACAATTCGCATTCAGACCGAATTGAAAGAGGATTGCGTCGCGATTCATATCGCTGACAATGGGTCGGGGATGACTGAGGAGGTACAGAAAAAACTGTTTAATACCTTCTTTACGACTAAACCCGAAGGGAAAGGGACGGGATTGGGGTTATCCATTAGTCATCAAATTATTGTGGAACGTCATCAGGGAAAACTATTCTGTACCTCCCAACCGGGGGAAGGCACAGAGTTTACCATTGAAATTCCGATTCACCTTGAAAAGCGGAAGGTTTAAATCCAGATTAGGACCGAGGCGATCGCCCGACGGTTTCTAATATTTTCAGGGGACCTGCTTCTTTAAGAAGCTGCATTTCCTGAGAATTGCGGACAAAGAGGGAACCGGCAAAGGCGAGGGAGTTGATGGAAATAGACTCAAAACTTTCCTGCGATCGCGGGACAATCAGCATCCAATCTCGGGTCATTAACAGATTATAAGGACCGGGTTGTTTCGGGTTCGTTTCCTCCGCTTCCAACCCCACAGTTGCTAACAGTTTAAAATAGGATTGGAGGGTGAGTTCTGCTGCTGCCAAGGGATGGTTAAATAAGTCCGGTTCAAAAAAGGTGACGGCACAATCAAAGGGAAAGGCGGCGATCGTTCCTATCCCATCTACCACCGTCGCCGAGATGATTGCGGGTTCCAAAGGCATCCTCGGTCCATCAGAGGCGATCGGTAGGGGGACTAATTGCAAATGTTTGTGTCTCTGACTCGCCCCCGCTTCTTTTCCGCCATTATAAAAGCCTAATCCATCAAACTGCTGTAAACAGCCCCACATCGCCTCAAAATCAGCCAGATTGAGTAACTTTTCCTGTTCCTCAAACTCTCGCGTTACTAATAACAAATGATAGTCTACGACATTAAATTTATTTAATAAACAAACATGAGTGGGGGAAATATCCGTAACAAATAAATCCCGGTCATAAGGTAAAAATGGATTAAATTCTTGACCGGATTTCTGAGTTTTATCAGCTTCAGATTCCTTGGCTTTCTGCTTGCGAACAAGGTTCGACAAAATCCGTACTAAAAAGCGCAGTCCCTGGGTTTCTAAAAACTCAGAATCCGTGGGAATCGATTGGAGTGCACCGGATTCAATTCCATGTTTCGTACAGTGTTTCACCTTAAACCATAACGTATCGGGTTCTAGGGTGAGGCTGCCTTGCAACCTCCGTTTGTCCTCTATCATGATGGCAATGTGACGAATAGGATTACCGGATCTACTGTAGAACAGATTCGGACATTTGACTAGACTGGAGCCGGTTGGAACACTGGATGGAGTGATGAATTTATCTATTTTAGCAGGGTTTGAATCAAAAATCCAGAATTTTACGATAAAATAAAAAATATTTTTTTATCCCAAATTTGACAAATGAGTGCATCGAATCCTGCTCAAAAATCGGGACCGGGGGTTCCGACGCTGCCGCCTAATTTGCATCTGCGATCGTATCAAAAACAGGCAGTCGCCAGTTGGTTTGGCAACCAAGGACGAGGGACCCTAAAAATGGCAACGGGAAGCGGCAAAACCATCGCTGCCTTGGCGATCGCCACGGAACTCTATCACCGCATCGGATTACAAGTATTGCTCATCCTCTGTCCCTACCGCCACCTCGTCAATCAGTGGGCGCGAGAATGTGAGATGTTCGGATTGGCCCCAATTTTAGCCTTTGAAAATGTTAACACCTGGCAGAATCAGCTTTCCACCCAACTTTACAACGTCAGCGCCAGTCTCCAGCCTTTCCTCACAATTATTACCACCAATGCCACCCTGATTAGTGAGGGATTTCAGTCTCAATTGCGGTACTTTCCTCCAAAAACCTTGATTATTGGGGATGAAGCGCACAACCTGGGCTGCACCGCGTCTCGAAGAAAGTTTACCCCGGCAAATTGGCTTAAGACTAGCCCTTTCTGCCACTCCTGAACGCTATTTTGATGAGACGGGAACAGCGGGTTTACTTGACTATTTCGGCCCGGTTATTCCCCCGGAATTGACCCTAGCCGATGCAATTCGAGCAGGGGCATTGGTGCGGTATCTCTATTATCCCATTTTGGTGAATTTAACTGAAAATGAAGGTTATGCTTATTTAAAATTAACCAAGCGAATTGGCTGGGTATTAAGTCATCAAGAAACAATGGACCTCAATCATGATGATTTAAGGGGATTAGTCATGCAACGCGCCCGATTAGTGGGGTCAGCGAGTAATAAATTAAATGCCTTGCGGGAGTTAATGAAAACTCGTATGCATACCAGTCATACCTTATTCTATTGTGGCGATGGTACCGTTGAGTCCTCATCTCATAGTGGCAGTAATCGCCAACTGGAAGCCGTTTCCCACCTCCTGGGGTCGGAACTTGGCTATCGGGTGAATACCTATACCGCTGACACGGCGATCGAGGAACGAGAAGAATTGCGACGGCAATTTGAAAGTGGAGAATTACAAGGATTAGTGGCAATTCGCTGTTTAGATGAAGGGGTAGATATCCCGGCGATTAAAACCGCTGTTATTCTCGCCTCTAGTGGAAATCCCCGCCAGTTTATCCAGCGTCGGGGTCGGATTTTGCGCCCCCATCCCAACAAGGATAGAGCAACTCTCTTTGATACTATTGTCATGCCACCCAAACTCGACCGAGAAGCGCTAGAAATCGAGCGAAATATCTTAAAAAAAGAACTCAGACGCTTCATAGAATTTGCAGACTTAGCCGACAATGCCGGAGAAGCGCGAATGCAATTACTCCAACTTCAGAAATCTTACGGATTATTAAGTCTTTGACAGTTGGGGGTAATCCAGGTAAAATTAACGACAATTGGGTAACACTTCAATCGGGGAGGAAATCATCAAATGTACGCCAGTCACCCGCCAGAATCGGATACAACCTTGGGAGTCGCCTATCCTTCCGAGACAGTTCCTGTGAAAAAGCACCTCATTTTCGCAGAAAAGCAACCCGCCTATCACCCCAGCAATCGACCCCATGAGGAACTCCGAGATATCGAAGAACCGATTACCAGTGCTTCCCCAGAAGTTCGCGCCATTATTGAGCGTGTTTTGGAAGCGGAAAAAGATAAACTCTATATGAAAATGCCCCGGAATATTAACGATGATATCCTCAAAATTGTCAAGGAAGTAATCCAATGAAACTAATTTCTCTGACGCTTTGTAACTTTCGCCAATTTTATGGTAGAACCCCGGAAATTTCCTTATCCCGAGGGTCGCATAATACCACCATCATTCATGGCAATAACGGGTCCGGTAAAACGACGCTCATGAATGCCTTTACTTGGGTACTTTATGAACAATTTTCCGCTGCCTTTGCCGGACCCGATCGCCTGGTGAATAAACGCGCCATCACCGAAGCAAAACCCGGTGAACCTGTTGCCTGTTGGGCGCAGTTGGTGTTTGAACACGACAGCAAACGCTATCAAGCAAAACGCCTAATTCGCGCTTACAATACCTCCACAGGAATTACCCACGGGTCGAGTGAATTATTTATGACGATCGCCGGAGATGATGGCAGATGGTCCCCACCTCCACCTCAACAACATCCCGATGATATCATTGGCCGGATTTTACCGGAAAGTTTACATCAATATTTCTTTTTTGATGGAGAACGGATCGAGTATATCGTTCGTTCTGAGAAAAAAGCTGAAATTGCCGAAGCGACAAAGAAATTACTGGGATTAGAAGTCTTAAATCGGGCAATTCGGCATCTCGGGGAAACCCGCAAAAACTTAGAAACTGAATTAAAAGCGATTGGCGACCCCCAAACCAAACAGTTATTAAAAGAAAAGGCAACCCGAGAGAAAGAGGGTACTCGCCTCCAGAAACGGCAAACTGAGATTACCAAAGAGTTAGAAGCACAAGCGCAACTGAAGAAAACCATCAGCGATCGCCTCCTGGAATTAGGCGGTGCCGAAGAATTGCAAAAGCGGCGCAAAAACCTAGAGGAACAAAACTCCTCCATTCGCAACCAATTAAAACAAGCGAAAGAAGCGCTAAAACGGGCCATTTCTAGCCAAGGTTATATCACCTTACTGGGGGAATTTACCAGCGAATTTAGAACCCTTGTCAATGATTTAAGGAACCGAGGGGAACTACCGGCAGGGATTAAACAACCCTTCGTCCAACAATTGCTCGATCGCCAACGTTGTATCTGTGGTGCCGAACTTAGTGACGGCAATCCCGCCAGACAACTCGTGCGATCGTGGATGGACAAAGCAGGCATGGCAGACATTGAAGAAACCGCCATTCGCATGAGTACCCAAGTTGAGGCGATCGACAAACAAGTACCCGACTTTTGGCAAGAAATGGACCGCCAACAGAAGGCGATCGAGGGATTTAGAACCGAACTTTCTGCCATAGAAACCCAACTCGATGAAATCAAAGACAAGCTGAGAAGCTATCCCGATGAAAACATCCAAGAATTGCAAAAGCGCCTAGACGAAATCGAGCGCAAAATGAGTGAACTTGACCGAGAATTAGGGTCTAATCAAACCCAAATTGATAGCTTGCAAGGGGCGATAGACCGTTTGAATAAACAAGTAGAAAAGCAGAAAACCAACGAAGAGAAACAGGAGTTAGCCAAAAAAAGAGTATTTGCCACCCAGGATGCGATCGACCGCTTAACCGAAGTGCGATCGCGCCTAGAAAACCAATTTAGAACCCAACTCGAACAGCGAGTTCAGGAAATCTTTAGTGAAATTTCCTTTACCCCCTATCTCCCCAAACTCAGCGACAAATACGAACTCACCTTAATCGAAAATACCAGCGGATTTGAAGTCCCCGTCGCCGCCTCCACCGGCGAAAATCAAATCCTCAGTTTATCCTTCATTGGCGGCATTATCGACGGCGTTCGCGAGTGGAGTAAAAAGAACACCTTAATGGGACCGGATAGCAGTACCTTCCCCATCGTCATGGACTCCCCCTTTGGCAGTTTAGACGAAATTTATCGCCGCCAAATTGCCAAAATCCTCCCCCAACTCGCCAACCAACTCGTCGTTTTAGTCACCAAAACCCAATGGCGGGGAGAAGTCGCCCAAGAAATGAAACCTTACATCGGCAAAGAATATGTCCTAGTTTACAACTCTCCCAAACCCGATTGCGAAGAAGATTGGATTGAATTAAAAGGAATGCGCTACCCCTTAGTTAAACTCAGTCCCAATGAATTTGAATATACCGAAGTTGTGGAGGTAGACGAGGCATTTTAAAAAAGTTTAGCTTTTAACCAAGGCATCAGAAACCGGGTTTCTCGCCAAAATTGCTGCAATTTAGCATAAACTTTGTTAAGAAACCCGGTTTCTAACCTTTTACCCCGGGACCAGAAACCGGGTTTCTAGCCAAAATTGCTGCAATTTAGCATAAACTTGGTTAAGAAACCCAGTTTCTCTCCTTAAACAAATGACAAATGACATTTGACAAATGACCCGATTTATTCATGACCAATTTGCCAAAGATTACTTAGAAGAATTGCTGTCCCCCTACGGAGAAGTCAAACCCTCCCGACGAGTTGCCGGAGAAGTCCGAGAAATCGATGTTTGGTTTGCACCTTCCCCGATCGCAGCTGCCAATCTTGCCGGATTAGGATTATTAGGAAGATTCGCCGGGACTCCAGCAATCTTTGAACCCTTTCGTAACCCCGCTAACACCGACGACATCTGTAATTGCCTCTTGAAATTGCTAGAAGTTCGGGGAGACTACCAACGAGAAGCGAACCGGAATAATACCCGGATTCAAGAGTCGGACTTACCCAAATTATGGATACTCACCCCCACCGCTTCAGCCAACCTTTTAAATGGATTTAGAGCTATAATAGAACCAAATTGGTTGCCTGGGGTGTACTTGATGGGGGACTCTCTGAGAACGGCAATCGTGGTCATTCACCAACTACCCCGAACCTCAGAAACCCTCTGGTTGAGACTTCTGGGAAGGGGAACAGTCCAAAAACGAGCGATCGACGAACTCGAAGCACTTCCACAGGATAACCCGTTTCGGGCAGTCGCCTTAGAAATGCTTTACAACCTGCGACAAAACTTACAAGTTAATCAAAGTAACGATGCAGAAGAACGGGAGTTAATTATGCGATTAGCACCACTTTATCAACAAGACCGAGAACAAGCAATCCGCGAAGGAGAAGAACGAGGGATCCAGCAGGGACAACGGCAATTGGTAGAAAATTTCTTGCGGGTACGCTTTGGGGAATTAGATGATGAAATTTCCACGGTGATTGACCCATTATTAGCATTACCTGCCGAAGAACTGACCGCCCTCATGCTGCAATTAGCGACTCTATCTCGGGAAGAATTATTAGGGAGGTTTTCTGAAACAGACTAAATCTTTGATTTTCTGACCAACAACTGTTTTACCAACCCGGGACCAGAAACCGGGTTTCTAGCCAAAATTGCTGCAATTTAGCATAAACTTGGTTAAGAAACTCGGTTTCTACCCTTAAACAAATGACCAATGACTGTTTGACAAATGACCCGATTTATCCATGACCAATTTGCCAAAGATTATTTAGAAGAATTGCTGTCCCCCTACGGAGAAGTCAAACCCTCCCGACGAGTTGCCGGAGAAGTCCGAGAAATCGATGTTTGGTTTGCACCCTCTCCTGAATCCGATGCCAATCTTGCCGGATTAGGATTATTAGGACGATTCGCAGGGACTCCGGCAATCTTTGAACCCTTTCGTAACCCCGCTAACACCGACGACATCTGTAATTGCCTCTTGAAATTGCTAGAAGTTCGGGGAGATTACCAACGAGAAGCAAACCGGAATAATACCCGGATTCAAGAGTCAGACTTACCCAAATTATGGATACTCACCCCGACGGCATCGGCCAACCTTTTAAATGGATTTAGAGCTATAATAGAACCAAATTGGTTGCCTGGGGTGTACTTGATGGGGGACTCTCTGAGAACGGGAATCGTGGTGATTCACCAACTACCCAGGACCTCAGAAACCCTCTGGTTGAGACTTCTGGGAAGGGGAACAGTCCAAAAACGAGCGATCGATGAACTCGAAGCACTTCCACAGGATAACCCGTTTCGGGCAGTTGCCTTAGAAATGCTTTACAACCTGCGACAAAACTTACAAGTTAATCAAAGTAACGATGCAGAAGAACGGGAGTTAATTATGCGATTAGCACCACTTTATCAACAAGACCGAGAACAAGCAATCCGCGAAGGAGAAGAACGAGGGATTCAGCTAGGAGAACAGCGAGGGATTCAGCAGGGACAGCGCCAATTGATAGAAAATTTCTTGCGGGTACGCTTTGGGGAATTAGATGAGGAAATTTCCGCGCTAATTGACCCGTTTTTGGCATTACCTCCCGAGGAATTAAGCGCCATCATGCTGCAATTATCGACTCTATCTCGGGAAGAATTATTAGGAAGATTTTCTGCAAGGGACTAAATCCTTGATTTTCTGATTTTTGGGGGACATGACAGGCGATCGCCTTCTATTTACTAGAGGGCGATCGCCTGTCTCACCCCTTGATAACCTCTACTCAAACTAACTTTCCCCCCAAGAACCCACCGAGGCGATCGCGCCAGAAGCGGAAACTGGCACAGTCCTGCGGTAAACTGGCACAATTTAGGCTACAAATACGTCGTAGGAAAGCGTAAAAATTTATGTTCAAATGAAAGCATTACAAATTCTAGCAGGCGTTTTAGTCGCCTTCACCCTATCCAATAGCGCCGAATTGATGCCACCGGGGAGAGGAACCCGCCTCCCTGAGTTGGGGGATACCTTCGAGCAAGTCGGTTGGAGTTATAACTTCAATAATCCTAAACTCCACAATCAATTTCACAATCCGGGTTCTGGTTGGGTTGAAGTGATTCATGCGCGAAATGCGCCTACGGGTGTCTCTGCCAATGGCAGGTGGATTGAGGGACCGACTCGGGGACATCCGGATATTGCCGAACAAGTCAGAACCCCACCCGGAGGCATCCCCGGAAGTCAATATTCCTTGCGTTTAAGAACTACAAATTCTGGCACTCCTAATATTACGGAAGGGACGGTTCAACAAGACGATTTACTGAATATTATTCCCGGAAAAACCAACGCAGATATCCCTCTGGGTTCGGGGTTAAGTGTGGTGACGCGAATTTATCTACCTCCCCTGAATGAATGGCACGATATCAGTGGATATCATATCGGGTTTCGCGTCGGTGCTAGTGGACGTAAATCCGATGGTAAATTAGCGAATTATTGGCCCGGAATTTGGATTTGGATGGACAAAGAAAGTAGTGGGCGTCGCACGTTTCGGTGGGTGGTTCGCGCTAATAATGAAGGCGTAGATGTCAATGCCAGCGAACAAAAATTTACCAATACCGGATGGTGGACGCTTGGCATGGCATTCAATCCAGATGGGTCAATTAGTTACTACGCCAGTCCGGGAGTTGATGATTTAACTCCGAGAGATTTACTCACCTTCCGCGCTGGTTCTCAGTCTGCTGCTGCGACTTATACTCCTTATGGATTTAAGTTTGATAATTTGGACTATTTGTTCTTTTCTACGGGAAATACAGATGGTCAAAATTCCACAGAATTTATCATTGATGATGTGGGAGTGTATCGAGTCGAACCCTAAAAGGGTGAGTCGCCGACTATAAAAATGCCTCCATCTATGCTAGATTAGTAGGATGGGGGCGTTGCTTCCTGAATCCTGTTCACGGTTGAATACAACACAGGGCGATCGCAATGGGTGCATATCGAATTAAGGTGGCCAAAGATAAAGCAGATTTAGTCACATCCTTAACCTCATCGGACAACAAAACCGGCGTATTTCGTCACTTTACCGATGTTCTCGTTTTTGCTGCCGCCTTGGGTGCCAAACGCAAAAAACGAGTTCCCCTTGGCGCAATTTCCAAAACCGAACCGGGTCCAATTGACATCGATACCTTTGTCACCAAAGGATATGACCTGGTGATTAAATTACTGGCGATCGCCGAAACCAAAGATTCCAAAATTATCGCACCCAACGACCCCGATTCCGAAGAAATCCGCGCTCATATCTTTGAAGAATATGCCAACGGCGGCCTAGAAATCCTCCGCGAAGAGTTACGAGGTGCCGTAGACTACACCGAAAGAATCCTGCTCATCCTCCTCGCGGAACGCTTCAAAAAAACCACCTCAGAACCCGATGAATTTGACCTCAGTCGATTTTTGTAATTGTTCGTAGTAGCAACACCCGGCGGGGGATCAATCCCCCGCCTAATAGCTAAAGTCGTCTAAAGACGACTGCAAGTCTTATACAGTGGTGTTTTCAGTCGGTTTCAACCGACTTGAGCTGTTAGTTCGTAGTAACACCCGGCGGGGGATCAATCCCCCGCCTAATAGCTAAAGTCGTCTAAAGACGACTGCAAGTCTTATACAGTGGTGTTTTCAGTCGGTTTCAACCGACTTGAGCTGTTAGGCGGGGGATTTATCCCCCGCCGGAGTTGAGCTTCAGTCGTTCTCTCCCCCCAATACCTATCACAAAACCTCCGGCAAACCCACCTCCTTCGGTTTCACAAACTTCCCATCAAAACTAACTGCTTTCCCTTCAAAAGTACGCGCATCCGCTAACGCCTTGCGAAGATTTGCGCGTTCATAATCATCCTCAATTCCCCCTAAAATATAAACCAACAACTTCGCCGCCAAATCTCGACCCGAAACTAATACCCGCCGTTTACTTGGGGTCATACAACACCCCATACCATAGGGACTGGGGATATTCCATCCCACTAAATCCCCCATCCACATCAAATTCCTGCAACTTCTCAATCAACTCTTTCAGGGAAAACCCTTTCTCAAACACCAAAATTCCCATCGCTTGCGCTAAAGCAATTTGTCCAATCGGACGAAACAGCAAATTCCCATCACCGCCACCTTTTTCATGACTAAATCGGCGCATTTCTGGGGTTTCCGTTCCTGAGTCAAGTTGCTGATAGCTAACTAAACTGGATAATCCATCAAATAATGCCTCAAATTCCCGTAACCCTTCCTCTAGTTCGTCATCTTCAGGACGAATCGGAACCAACCCTTTGTTATTCGCCGATCGCCACTGGGGAAATTTCGGACCTAAGTAGCGTTCCGACATATCTTTAAGCGCCTGAAGCGTGGTTAACACCGTCGATTTTGCCGCCACAGTTGCACTGTCCCAATTCACCCGCGCATTCCGTTTCTTTTTCTCTTTCAATAAAGGATGAGTAACTGCAACTTTCCGCGCTATAATCGAAAATCCATCATCTTCATTTAAAACAGCAAGTTGTCCTTTACTGAGGTTGACCGCCATCAAGTTAACATGAACAAAAATTGACCGAACCCTCCGCCTTGCTTCGTCTCGGGTTTCTCCTTCCAGGACTGCGGGAATAAATTCGATGCCGATTCGTTCCGATGCCAAATTTTGCAGGTCTGCCGATTCCACCTGATATTGCTGTTTTAAATCATCGATTGTAATTGCTGCACCCACGGCCTTTTTATTTTTGTTATACCGTTGGAGTCGTCCGGTTTTAATCAGTTCCATTAACCCCTGAACTCCCATCAGTCGATGTTGACCATCGAGAGCAAAAATTGCTACTTTTTCAGACACATCTAAGAGTCCGATGGTGGTGTCTTTGTCTAAGGTAATGAAGTCACAACTGGATTGACGCGATCGCCCAGTTTTATCCCACTCTGGCGCATCAGGATTATCCACCCACGGCGGACTTTGCACCACTAACAATGCCGGAAATTTATGGTTTTTTCGGGCCACTAAATACAAGGTCAAAGCTGCTTGGCGGGACCAATCTAGGGGACGTTGTAGCAATTCGTCAATAGTTTCTCGGTCCCGGACCACATTATCGGTTTGGGGGTCATATTTTTTCTGAAAGAGTGGCAGTTGGGAGGCGAAACGAACCCGACTGCTTAACCATTCTAAGGTGACGGATCCGATAAATGCCTCGGTATTCCCCATCTGGGTTTTCTGGACCAGGAGGCGATCGCTGCGGGAGAGGTGGCGATCCAGCAATAACGCCAATGCTTCGCGATCGCTATTTTCCTGTTCCAGGATTTTGCTGGCAAGGTCTGTTGCTGGATTCCGGGGAGGGTTCATGGGGACTTTCATCATCGATAGGCACATCCTTAAACATAGCAGGAAAGTTCCCAGACTGACTCATCTCTACTCAAAACTCCCTATTCGTAAGGGTTTGGGGGCTATTTTGCTAAAAAGCTGGTTTTTAAAAACTTTTTGTGCTTTACTAAAATAAAGCGATTAAATTCGGTCATCATTTAACACAATTATGTTAATTTGTCAAGGGGCATCAGAAAAAAAAGGGGGGAGTTGCCGGTGGGATACCATCTACCGCACATACCGGGAGGGCGATCGTGCTAAATACTGCGTTTGAATATGTCTTACCTGTCATCCGAGGAATACAGGCGGGACGGGAATACTATGTATCCATGTGTCCTCTGCGACTGCTGCCGAAACTGTTCCCTTTGGAACAGGGGGAAACGCCGCCAGAAAATCGGGCGAGGCGATCGCTGAATCGGACCCGGGTGCCACAAATTACCCAGTATATTTTGGATAATCTCAAGAGTTATACGGTCTCGGCGATTACGGCCTCGATTGATGCGGATATCACCTTTGAACCCCTGGGAACCGAGGCGGAAGGGCGAAAAGTCGGACGCTTGCGAGTGCCAATGGATGCGCGATTTACCATCAATGACGGCCAACATCGGCGGGTGGCATTTGAGTCGGCATTGAAGGAAAATCCGGAGTTGGGGTATGAAACTATTCCCCTGATTTTGTTTCTGGATGTGGGTTTGAAGCGATCGCAGCAAATTTTTAGTGACCTCAACCGCTACCCAGTGCGATCGGACCCTGCCTTAAATCTGCTGTATGACCATCGCGATCGCACTGCCGCATTAGGGAGAGGAGTATATCAGCAAGTGGAGGTATTCCGCACCCTCACGGAAACCGAACGCAGTCATTTAAGCACCCGGTCTGGTAAACTCTTTATACTCCCCCATATTTGTCAGGCAACCGTGACATTATTGGCAGACTGGGAACGGGAACCCCTAGAGGCACAAATCCAACAGGCAGTGGATTACTGGAATGCCGTCAGTCGGCAGATACCAGATTGGCAATTGGTATTAGAACGCAAAGTCAGCGCCTTTGAGATGCGGCGAGATTACCTGCATACCCAGGCGATCGTCTTAATCGGATTAGGCGCAGTGGGTGCAACGTTACTCCGGATCTATCCAGACACCTGGCAAGACCATTTGGACCCCTTGCGGCAAGTCGATTGGTCGCGATCGAATTTAGACTGGGAAGGGAGGGTGATTTTCAAGGGTCAACTGTCCCCAGGGTCAATCAGCGTGATGCGAATGACTGCTTATCTGAAACAGCGCTTAAATTTGCCACTAACGGAGGAAGAGAAGCGTTTGAAATAGTAGTAGAAGTTGAGGAGGGAGCAATTAGGGAGCAATTCGGGCGATCGACTCCCTCCTCCTTGCTAAATGTCTTAATTTACATCCATCCTAGATGTGTTTTTGCCTCATTTATAGCAATTCTTACCGGATTCCCACTGCTGGCTATTTTGTAACGTTTTGCTGGATTTTTCGCGTTCGGGTCGATAGAAACAACATTGTTTTGCCATAGAGTATTTTCTCTTGACCAATTAAGTTGAGCCAACTTGGAGACTTTATTTGGATCAAAGTAAGAATCGGTTTTGTCATAAATACAATAGAGCAATTGCCCTAAAATCTCCATGCCAGCACTTCTCCCTAATAGGTTTTCATTCTTGAAAGTGTCAATTTCCTCAACCTTCAGATCTTCAGCACTCGTCTCAAAAATATGCCGCGTCTGAGTACATTCACCAAAAAATTGATTCAGGGCATTAATGAGTGCATCTGATGCTTCTTCGACCCCATACTCTCTTAGATCATTATTGGGATCCCCTGAAAAAGCACGACTCACCAGTTTAGCTAAATAATTAGTGGTATAAATTAATTTCTTTTTGGAAGCCGGAGAACCCTGGATTTTTTCCGTCTTCCCTTGAAACATGAAAACTTCTTCAATGACTCGCTTAGTGATGCCGACCCGACCTTCAAATTCCCCAAACGACAACAGCAGTGATTTGTCGAGTTGTTTGGTTTGTGCCATATCTCTAAAATCAGTTTGGCACTGGTTAAAGTCGGGTTCTAAAACGAGAGTAATGGGGAAATCATTATCGCCAATTAACTCGCCGGATTTCCCGATAATCAAATCTTGTATTGCACTTTTACGATGTTGTCCATCTGTAATGTCTAATTTGACCCCCCGACGAATGACTACTAAGCAAATCCCTCTTCCCAATTCTACAATCTCAATCTTGCTGGGATCAACATTTGCCGTTAAGGTTCCCAAAATCCAGGGTTTGCCGTTGGTGGCACGTTTGAGAATATATTCTTTGATTTCCTCGGCATGACCCTTAACTTCTGGGCGATTTTTACCCGAATCGGGGTCGTTGTCACTAGAGGGTTTTGCTTGGAGAAGCGTCGGCAAATCATCGGCAGGGACATTGATTTGCACCATCTGCCGTTTCCCCTGGCGAAAAATTAACCCGGGATAACACTTTTCGCGATGATGCTTTGCGAAATAGGGTTCAAGCACCGGATCGAGGCGGGGAGGCGTTTCTGACTGGGGTAACAAGTCATCTGTCATCTTAAGTGGTGATGGAAGTAAAAAGCTGTACAATTATAACATACCCATTACCATTTAGAAAATATCAAGGAGTGTTGAGATCATGATAGAACAAGCTCAGATGTCACTTTTTCCGCCTCGGACTGTGGAGGAATTAGTCGAAGATATCGAAAACTTAACAAAAGAGATTCAAGCGCTCTACTGTTTAGACGAAATTCCCTGGATTATAGGATATTCAGGAGGTAAAGATAGCACGACAATATTGCAGTTAATTTGGAATGCGATCGCTGAACTTCCACTATCAAAGCGAACTAAGAAAATTTACGTTATTACGACAGATACTTTAGTTGAAAACCCAATTGTTTCAGCGTGGGTGCGTAAATCAATAGATAGAATGAAGGCAGCAGCTAGGGAACAAAAAATGCCATTTGAGCCACATCTGCTGAATCCACAAGTCAAAGATACTTTCTGGGTGTGTTTAATTGGAAAAGGCTATCCAGCACCACGGCATGGATTTCGTTGGTGTACTGATCGCCTAAAAATTCAGCCAGTCAACCACTTTATCCGTGATGTAGTCAGAATTAGTGGGGAAACAATTGTTGTCTTAGGTACTCGTAAGGCTGAAAGTAGCAAACGCGCCATGACAATGCGAAAGCATGAAGCAGGTAGAGTTCGCGATCGCCTTAGTCCTAATGCTCGATTGCCTAATTCTTTAGTCTATAGTCCTATCGAAGACTGGCGCAATGATGAAGTCTGGATTTATTTGA
Source organism: uncultured cyanobacterium (assembly GCA_963821735.1). Classification (GTDB taxonomy): domain Bacteria; phylum Cyanobacteriota; class Cyanobacteriia; order Cyanobacteriales; family Laspinemataceae; genus Laspinema. Next base: position 81,010 of record CAWGFK010000043.1, on the reverse strand, counting down.
ATCAATGGTCAAATCCCTGGGGACAAAGCAATAAAGATCTATTTACTATGTATCGGGGTGCAACCGCAGACAATGAATGTCCCCTCGTCGTTGATACCACTACCCCAAGCTGTGGGGATTCTCGCTTTGGTTGCTGGGTTTGTACCCTTGTCAATCAAGATAAATCCATGCAAGCCATGATCCAAAATGATGACGAAAAAGAATGGATGATGCCGCTGCTGGAAATTCGCAATGAATTAGATATTCATGAAGATCACGATAAGCGAGACTTCCGTCGTATTTATGGAAAAGTTGAACTCTTTGAGCGCAATAATGAAGGGGAAATGGCTGTTGTGCCTATTCCTGGACCTTATCTAAAAAAATGGCGGGAACATTGGCTTAGAAAAGTTCTCTCGGCTCAAACGAAAATCCGAAAAAATGGTCCGGAAGATATGCACGATATCACTCTAATTACCTTGGGAGAACTCAGTGAAATTCGGAGAATTTGGCTGGAAGAGAAGCATGAATTTGACGATAGCTTGCCAAAGATTTATGAAGAAGTAACTGGGGAACCCTTTACGGACCCTCGTCCTGGCGCTGGCAATCAGTCGTGGGGAAGTGATGAGTGGGAGGTTTTGGATGAAATCTGCAAACCCGATACGATGCACTTGGAATTGATGTCGAAATTGATTGGGACGGAGTACAAGTATCATACTAAATCCCGGCGTACTGGGGTGTATGATGCACTAGAAAAATGCTTTGAGAGTAGTTCGCGATCGCAGGAAGAAGCAATTGAAAATGCTCATTACAAGCGGGACCTGAAAGCTGCTGCTCAGGAAGGGGATGTTTATGCGATTAAACAACTCAAAAACCGGGATATGAAAGCTGCTGTAACTGATGGGGATGTTGCTGGGATTAAACAGTTAAGTTGGGGGACGATGAAATATCCCAGTATCAATTCTGATGATGATGATGTAGAGAATTAATCGAAGAGACCCCCCCTAACCCCCCCTTGCTAAGGGGTAGGGCTGTTTCATTCTAAAATTTTCCTTGCACCGTAAGCGTTACAGCCAAAGGGTTTTCGGCCTTATTTCCTACTTTTAGGTTAAAAATTAGGAAATAACGTCTGTTCCCCCGCCAGATAAAGCTTACGAACAAGCAAAAAAGTAATTTGCCTTAGAATGAAACAGCCCTACCTTGCTAAGGGGGGGGAGATTGGAAGAGAATTGAAACTCCCTATCTTGTTGCTGGGGGGAATTGGAATTTTGCCTACTGTTGACTTTATTACCTTGACTGTATCGTGATTTTTATTGAACTGGTTCTGCAAAACTTTGGTCCTTATATGGGACGACAGGTGATTGATTTACGTCCTCAAATTCATGGGGAAACTCGTCCGATTATCCTGTTTGGGGGGATGAATGGTGGGGGGAAAACGACCCTGATGGATGCCATTCGGTTAGCGCTTTATGGTCCTCGGGCTCAATGTTCGACCCGAGGCAATTTGAATTATAGTGATTTCCTGACTCAATGTGTGACTCGGGATTCGGATCCGGTGGAAAAAACTCGGATTGAGTTGGTGTTTGAGCATTTTGAAAATGATGCGGCAGTGGAGTTGCGGATTGTGCGCTATTGGGAAGCAAATCCCAAGGATGGTAAGGATACTTTAGGGATTTTGGAAGGAGATTGGCCGCGAACGGATTTGACGAATATTTGGGATGAATATATCGAGAATTTGTTGCCGTTGGGGATTTCTAATCTGTTTCTATTTGATGGGGAACAGGTGAAGGAATTGGCGGAACAGGAAACTCCGCCTCCGGTGGTGGTGGATGCGATTCAATCTCTATTGGGGTTGGAGTTGGCGGAACGTTTATCCATAGATTTGGATATTTTGGTCCGGCGGAAACAGAAGAAGTTGGCAAGTGCAAAGCAGTTGGCAAGTTTGGAAGAAATTGAACAAAAGTTGTCTAAATCTAACGAGGATTTGGAGGAGGCAAAGCAAGATTTAGGAGGGTTACAAAATGACTTAGAAAAGGCCCATGAACGGCAGCGGGATGCTTGGGATAAGTTTATTTCGGAAGGGGGAAAAATTGCGGCCGAACGGACTCAGTTAGAAAAGCAAAAGCGCAGTTTAGAGGGAAGTTTGGAACAGATGCGCGAGTCTTTGGGGGAATTAGCGGGGGGGAGTTTACCCCTAGCTTTGATTCAACCGTTGCTGACTGAGGTGCAGGTTCAAGGGGAACAGGAGGCGAAGTCTCTTCAGGCGAAAATTGCGCGGGATGTGGTGAAGGAACGCAGCAGTCGTCTGGTGGAATATCTGGACAAATTGAAGCTGAAACCGCAACAGGTGGATAAGATTAAGTTCTTTCTGGAACAGGAGGATGAGGCACTCGATCGCGAAATTGGTTCGGAAGAGGATATCTGGTTATCGGCAGATGAGGAAACTCTGTCTTTGTTGGCGAATATTTTGCGTCATGAACTGCCGAGTCAGGTAAAATTGGCGGGAGAAAAGTTGCAGTCTTTGGAAGCATTGGAGGTAGAAATTACGTTCAATGAACGGCAACTGGCATCTGCACCTTCTCCGGAGATTTATGAACAACTGGATGCGGCATTGAAGGCGGCACAAGCGGCAGTGGTGAAGGCGCAAGGGGACTATAATAATGGTCAGCAGCGATGCGATAAGTTAAACAAAGAGATTGATGGGTTCAAGAAGGAACTGGCGGTGTACAGTGAAACGAGTATTGAACGCCAAAATGATGAGCATATTATTGAGTCATCGAAGAAGGTTCAGGAAACCCTGAAATTGTTTAAGGAACGGTTGACCCTGCGGAAGTTAAATAAGTTAGAGGTGGAGGTAACGGATTGTTTCCGCTATCTGTTACATAAAGTTGATTTAGTCCATCGGATTGCCATTGATACGCAAAGTTTTGGATTGTCTCTGTACAACCCCGAGGGTCAACCTGTCCCGAAACATCGTCTTTCGGCGGGGGAAAAGCAGTTGTTGGCGATCGCCTTTTTGTGGGGATTAGCGCGAGTCTCGGGACGGCATCTCCCGGTGGCGATCGATACGCCATTAGGACGGTTGGATTCTTCCCATCGGAATAATCTGATTGAACGCTATTTTCCGTCTGCATCCCATCAAGTGATTCTGTTATCTACGGATACAGAAATTAGCAAGACTGAGTATGAACATCTTGTAGAACAGGAGGCGATCGCCAACAGCTACCTCCTCAAATATCACCCCGAAACCCGAAAAACTATTGTAGAAAATGGCTATTTCTGGTAAACTATTAAACCGAATTCTTAGCCCGCGCAGGCGGGCTTCGTCCGTATAGCCCCACCCTTTAGGCTGCGGGTTCATCCACCTTTATTTTACACCATCAATGGAACCACCCCTCGACCGAATTAAACTCTCTCAAACCGCAAAAGAACAACTCAGTAAACTCAAACGTTATACCAAAATTGACCAATGGAATATTTTATGCCGATGGGCCTTTTGTAAATCCTTGTCCGAAACTTCTACCCCTTCTCCGGTGCCAATTCCTGCCGATAGTAACGTCGAAATGAGTTGGCGGGTCTTTGGCGGTGAAATGTCGGATATTTTAATTTTGGCCTTGAAACAACGCTGTCACCAAGATGGATTGGGGACGGATAAAGAGACATTGGCGAATCAGTTTCGCTTGCATCTGCATCGCGGGATTGGATATCTGGCAGGAGACCCGAATATTAAGAAAATTGAGCATTTAATCGAGGTGGCAGTGGCGAGTCAGACTGGGGAGAAAGAATCAAAGGGGAAACGGTGAACCAGTAGTCAAATTTGCCGCTAGAATGAAAAGAGCATTTTACATCAAACGGTGATTTATGTACAAGTTATCTCCTGTCAAAGTTCTCACTCTGTGTTTTTCGGTCACCTTGGCAATCTTGTGTTATTTCGGTGCAACTCCTGCGGCATTCGCTGCTGAGATTTCACCCAATGGGATGATCGCCAGTCTGTTCTCCTTTTCCGGGGAACGTCCTGATAATTTAGGGGTGACGATGGGAAAATTATCTCCTTGTCCGACTTCTCCCAATTGTGTCTCTTCTCAAGCGGAAGCAACGGATAAAAAGCATCAAATTGAACCGTTAAAATATGAATCTTCGGCAAAACGGGCATTTGCTCATCTCAAGGAGATTATCGAAGAGATGGACAATGCTAAGATAATCAAATCCGACGCCCATTATCTGTATGCTGAATTTACCAGTTCTTTGATGGGATATGTGGATGATGTGGAATTTTTTCTCGATCGCAAGTCAGATGTCATTCAAGTGCGATCGGCATCCCGGTTAGGACAATCTGATTTAGGGGTGAATCGCAAACGAATCGAAGAAATCCGCAGTAAATTTAGCGCCTAGTTGGACATCGGTTTCTGCCGTGACGGGGTAGCGGCAATAAAAATTTAAACTGGCGGCAGCCGTTTTGTGGTATGAACAAGGTGGGTCACGATCGCTGCTGAGTTACACCTCCAATTTTATGGATAAATCCAGTTTGCCGCTACCCCAAACCAAACTAGACCGTTTGGCATCGGTTCACCGCCATCTCCCCCGTCCCCTGCGTCTCGCCGGAGAAGCGGGAATTTGACTGCTGAAACCACGTTTTTGGACTATGGGGGAGATGCCAATCATAATCCTGCGGATGTTGTTTATCTTGCCGATATCCTCAATATAATCCAGTCCCCGGAAGAACGTCAGGATGTCTTGCAGGATGCCTGGAAATTGACCGAAAATGTGTTAATTGTCGCTGCATCGGTCACCGTTTCTGAGGTCAATCAAGGAAAAATCGCTTATGGGAAAGAAGGCGTGATTCCCATGAATTCGGTTCATACCTATTATGAACAAGTAGAACTGAAAAGGGAACTGGAACGCATTTTATCCGTAGAGGCGACCCCAGCAGGATTGGGGGTTTATTTCATCTTTCGCAATCCGGCAGATGCTCAAATTTATCACTTCAATTTAGGGCGATCGCGTTTTGTCATTCCTCCCCTCAACCCCGATGCGACTGCGTTAATTGCACAGGAAGAAATCCTCACCCCGTTGATGGAGTTTATCGGAGACTGGGGACGATTACCTAAGATTAAGGAATTATCCACCGCCAAAGCAATTATCCGAGAATTTGGCAGTTTAGAACAGGCATTTCATCAGATTCAAGCAGCAACCTCCGAGGAAATTTGGCAGCAAATTCAGGAAAAATGCCGTCAAGATGCCTTAATTTATCTAGCGAGTTGGATTTGGGAGAAACAGCGCGTTCCCTCCTTCTCTGAATTCTCCCCGCAAATTGCCACTAATTTTCGCGCCTTATTTGGGAATTGGAATACCGCCAAAGAATCGGCGCAAAACTTGTTATCCCAATTAGAATCCCCAGATGCAGTTGCCACCGCTTGCCAAAATAGTCCCCTCGGGAAAAAAGCTACCTGGTGCATTGTATGTTCATTTTTGGGCGATAGAATCCTTAGACCCAATTTTGCGATTATATGAAGCAGTTGTCCGTCGTCATCTAGGACAAGTCGATGGCGCAACTTTAATTAAATTTAACCTTGAAAAACCGATTATTTCTTATCTATTTTACCCGGAATTCGACACTGACCCACATCCGGCATTAGAGGCAAGTCTCCGGATTCATTTCCCCGAGGGTCGAATTCGCTATCGAGACTATCGCCAAGCGGATAATCCTCCCGTTCTTCATCGCAAAGAAACCTTTGTCACCCCAGATTATCCCCTGTATGAACTGTTTGAAACCCTCACCCGAGAAGAAGAAAAATTAGGACTGTTAAACAAGTCCCGGGGGATTGGAACTCGCAATGGATGGTTAGACTATTTGGCCGATTCTGGAGTAGAAATTCAGGGACATACGGTCATTGTCACCTCCGAACCCAAGACAACCTATAAACCCCTAAAAACCACCCCCAAAATCGAACGCCATCGCGCTGCCATTGTCAGAAATGCACTTTCCCGTCCGATGCGATTAGGATTAGAAGCGGGATTTTTTACCGAAGGAACGACCTTTTTTGATTATGGATGTGGTCATGGGGGAGATATTAAACGGATTGCCGAACAAGGATTTACCGAGTAGTGGTTGGGACCCGTATTATTCCCCAGATACACCTTTGACTCCTGCAGACGTGGTGAATTTGGGTTATATCATTAATGTGATTGAAGATTTAGAAGAACGCCGACAAGCGCTGATTCAATCCTGGGAATTGACCCAAAAAGTGTTAATTGTTGCGTCTTTAGTGTTAGTGGATGACCGAAATTCGGGTCAAGTTGCTTATGGAGATGGGGTAATTACTCGCCGCCATACGTTTCAGAAATATTATGAACAGGAAGAACTGAAACAGTATATTGAAACTGTTCTGCAAGTAGAAGCAATTCCGGTGGCATTGGGGATTTATTTCGTCTTTCGGGACCAACAATTGGCACAACGGATTCAATCCTATCGCTTCCGCAGTCGGACGACGGTTCCCAAACTGCTGAAAAGTTTTGATGAATATCGGGAAATCCTGACGCCACTCATGGAATTTGCCAGCGATCGCGGCAGATTACCCGTTCCCGGAGAACTCCCTCAAGAACCCCAAATTATCGCCGAATTTGGCAATTTGCGCCGCGCCTTTAAAGTGATTATGGAGTTCACTCACCCGGAAGAATGGGAGGCAATCACCGAAAAACGCCGCAAAGATATCCTGACTTATATTGCCGTCACGAACTTGTTAAAACGAGTCCAACTGTCTCATTTACCGTTAGAAATTCAAAATGATATTAAAGCGCTATTTCCCTCCTATCGGACCGCCTGCATCATGGCAGAACAACTGGTGTTTAGTTTAAATGATATCAAATTAGTGGCGAGTAGCTGTAAAAATAGTTCCGTGGGATTGCTCAAACCCAATAGTTTCACAGTTCATGTTTCCGCCTTAGAAACCCTCGAACCCTTGCTGAGAATTTATGAAGGGGTTGTGAGTCGAGCAATTGGCCGGATGGATGAGGCCACCTTAATTAAGTTTAGCCTGAAAAAGCCGAGAATATCTTATTTATTTTACCCCAATTTTGACCAAGAAACCCATCCCCTCTTACATACCCGGATGGATATTGACTTAATCGATTTGCGGGTGATTTATCGAGATTATGATAACGACGATAATCCGCCAATCCTTCATCGCAAAGATGCCTGTGTGACTCCGGACTATCCCCAGTATGAGAAACTGGTTAAACTGACCCATCAGGAAGAAAATCGGGGATTACTAGACCGACCCTGGGAGATTAAAACCCTTAAAAATTGGCAAAAAAGGTTAGAAGAAAATTGTGCCGAGATTCGGGGAAATATAGGTATTTTGGCGCAAAGATGCCGACCCCTATCGCTTGAAAATCCTCAAAGCAGCAACAGCATTGCGATCGCGCCAAAAAAAGCAAGTGCAACCTGAACCGGACTTAAGCTAAACTAAAATAAAGCAACCGCGAGGTTAAATCATGAGTTTAACAATTGCTGACTTGGAACAACTGCAAATAGAACATCCCGAGTGGAACCTGGAATTAATTGATGGAGGGATTAAAGCAATGGGTCCATCTGACGACACCTCTAGCGAAATTGGTGCTCAATTTACCTTTTTGCTGAAACTGTGGGTCAATCCCCGCAGATTGGGGCGAGTTTATGATTCCAGTGGGGGATTTATCCTGCCAAATACCGACTTGCGTGCGCCGGATGTATCCTTTGTTCTCGCGGACCGAATTAAGCGCAGTAATCGGGATTTTGTGCGCCTCGTTCCCGATTTGATGGTGGAGATTAAATCCAAAAGCGATCGCCTTAATCCCCTCGCCGATAAAATCAAACTATTTTTAGCATTAGGAACCACCGTCGGCATCTTAGTTGACCCGGATAAAGAAACCGTCACCGTCTATCGTCCCACGGGCGAAACCACTGTATTAAACACTGAAGACACTTTAACCATTCCTGAATTATTCCCAGGTTGGGAAATGGCGATCGCTGATTTATGGCCGCCAGTATTTGAGTAATAAAACCGCTTGCTTTTCTAATTAAATCACCTTTTATATATTAGCCCGCGCAGGCGGGCTTCGTCCGTATAGCCCCACCCTTTAGGGTGCGGGTTTATTTAATAATTGTCTCAATCTTAGCCCGCGCAGGCGGGCTTCGTCCGTATAGCCCCACCCTTTAGGGTGCGGGTTTATTCAATCAATTTCGCCAACTCCACCCACGCCTCAATCCCTTTTTTAGTCGGCTGTCTCCCCCGAGTAAATGTCCAAATATCCCGCTTCTGCTGCGGACCATAACTAATATGAATTGGTCGATTTTCCCCATAAAAATAAAGAGAATCAAAAGGTAATTGATGGGCCAAAATCCACTCGACTAAAGCTGCACTCGATAAATCCAGAATCAGAAAATCACAAGAGGCCCCGAGGCGCTGACAATAATAATGGCCCTTTGGATTCACCTCATGGGCCAAATGTTGGTCCAATTCCGGGGCGACTCGACCATTTTTTTGTCCCGTTACCGGGTCTTTTTTCTCCAGATAACGCTTTAAATCCTTGGAACAAAACCCATAAGTCAACCGGAACCGATCGCGTCCAAACTCGTCGATAACGGGATCGACAATTGCCTCGATTAATGCCAAAATTGCCGGAATCGTTTCCTGGGGGTTGTCAGGAAAAGGATTAATCAGATCCTTGTAGGTTTGATAGGTTTGCGTACAGGTGCAAAATTCTTCTAGGGTGAGGTATTTGCCAATTTTTTCTCCAGTCATCGTTGCGATCGCTCGTTGGTGGTAAAATAAGCCAGAGTGAGGGCAACCACAGATTCCTCTGTTTCCTCCCTCATCCGTTCATTCCCTAAGTTATACTCCATTGATATCGTAAATCTCCGGTTTTAACAAGAATTCACCGGATTGGTGAATGGCAAATTGCTAATTTTTGACCGGGTTGGGCGACGATCGCCGTGGGTCATTTCCCCGGTGGGTAAAACCGGGGGAGGTGAGCGAAATTCGTGCAAAATCGATTCAATCTCCACCCACTATGATCAATTTTAGCGATAAATTGCAAAGTGCGATCGAGCGCAATAACAGCCTGCTGTGCGTGGGACTCGACCCGGATCCAGAGGCGCTGCCCTCCCGGTTCGGGACCCCGGATAACCCTGAGACTCTGATCGCGCACTTGACGGATTGGCTGCATTTTATTATTGCCCAAACTGCTGAACTGGTCTGTGCCTACAAACCGACCCTCGGATTCTACACCGCATTGGGTGCGGATGGCCTTAATTTATTGCCGCAAATTTTACAAGCGATTCCCCGTTGCCTCCCGGTGATTTTAGATGTCAAACACTCGGATCTCAACAGTAGTACCGTATTTGCCCAGACCATTTTTGAACGCTGGCAGGTGGATGCGGTGACCCTGAGTCCCTATCCCGGGCAAGATTTGGCGGCCCCATTTTTACTGTATCCCGATAAAGCCGTGTTTGTCCTGTGTCATACCTCCAATCCGGCGGCGCAAGTCTTGCAACATTATCCTAAAAATGACGCGCCTTTATACCTACAAATCGTCAAAGAAACCCGGACTTGGGGGACTCCGGAACAGGTGGCAGTGGAGGTGGGAACCAATACGCCGGAAGTCTTGAGGAGAGTCCGGTCCATCGCCCCAGAACGGCTGATTCTGGCCCGCAGTATCTGGTCCGAAGGAACGGTTTTAGCTAACATCCTCAAGGCCGGTTTAAACAGTCAAGGAGATGGCTTAATCCTGCCCGTTCCCCAAGATTATTTAAGCAGTGAAAATGCGGGTTCCCTAATTTTAGGATTGAGAGAAACGATTAATCAAGTGAGAGTTCGCATTCCATCGGAGGCACAAGCTTGTCCCGTGTGGTTTCCGGATATTCCCGCCACTGATGCTCATCCCCATACGGATTTAATTCTGCAACTCTATGATTTAGGTTGCATTATGTTTGGAGAATATGTTCAAGCATCCGGGGAAACTTTCCCTTATTATGTTGACCTGCGAACGATTATCTCCAATCCACAAATTTTTGATAAAATTATTGGCGCTTATGCCGAGGTTTTAAAAACCCTGAAATTTGACCGAATTGCCGGAATTCCCTATGGGGCATTACCCACGGCAACGGGACTTTCTTTGCGGTTGAATTACCCGATGATTTTTCCCAGGAAAGAGGTGAAGGCACATGGGACGCGGCGGTTAGTGGAAGGTCATTTTAATCCTGGGGAAACCGTGGTGGTGGTGGATGATATTTTAATTAGTGGAAAAAGTGCGATGGAAGGGGCGCAAAAGTTGCAATCTACGGGGTTGAAGGTGGAGGATATTGTGGTGTTTATCGACCATGAAAAAGGGGTGAAAGACCGATTAAAAATGAATGGGTATCAAGCGCATTCAGTCTTGACCCTTTCGGAAATAGCCGAAACCCTTTATGATGCAGGGCGCATCAGCGATCGCCAATTCCAATTTTTTAAAGACAGCCATTAATTCCCCGGGGAAACCCGGATTCTGGCCGATGATGCCGGTTGATCCAGCCATTGAGTCCATGTATAGCCCCGAGGAGACAAGGGTGATGCGGGATTGGGGGCAGTGATGAGAGTTGAAAGGGGTTCGACTGTGGCTACCAACGTGCGATCGCAGGCAAGCCGGTTGCCCCCTCTCACAAAGCTGAGATTTGGGCTGTTGTGGAGGGGCGATAGTTTGGGGCTTTTATAAAACCTGAACCGTCCGGGCTTCCCAGCTTTTCTTTCGCAATTAGGACTCGCAAAATCAAGAAATTAAGAATTGTTACAAAAAGATTTTTTTCATCAAAAAATAAAGTCTCAGTCAACGGTTATGATAAAATTTTAAGAAAATCTTAAGGAAAATAGCCACCTCAAATAAACCGTCAACTTAAATAACCGGGAAAGGCCAAATTTCCTCCCTCTCTCAACCCAGTTGTCCTCAAGTCAGGTCCTTGATTCACTCAGACAGTCGGAGAATTCAGATGATGCAGTCAGAAACACTAAGTTGGGCAAACTACGAACGAGAACCGATCCAAAGCCCCGGTTTAATCCAACCTCATGGGATCCTGTTCGTTCTTTCCACGGAACTCAATATATTACAAGTCAGCAACAATACCGTTAAGTTTTTTGAACGCCGACCCGAAACATTTCTAAACCAACCCTTAGAAATGTTGCTAGATCCCACTCAGGTGAATGTGATCAAAGAATCAATCAATTATCAGACCTTGGGGAGTATCAATCCGCTCAACATCACCATTCATACGGACTGGAAAACCCTTTATTTTGATGGAATCATTCATCACTCTCATCCGGATTGTTTAATTTTAGAACTCGAACCCGCCCTTTCTCCAAAAACCGTGGGATTTCTCAGCTTTTACAAGTTGGTAGAAGCTGCTGCCTCGAATATTCAGAATTCCCAAAATTTCCAAGAACTCTGCCAATTTGTGGTGAAAGAAGTTAGAAATATTACGGGATTTGACCGGGTAATGCTTTATCGATTTGACCCGGCTGGACATGGGACAGTGTTGGCCGAGGAAAAACTGGATTCTATGACCTCTTGGTTAAACTTAAATTATCCGGCAGAGGATATTCCCCCCCAGGCGAGACAACTCTATTCAATTAATTTGCTCCGATTAATTGCCGATGTCAACTACAAACCTGTTGCGATTGTCCCGGCGATTAATCCCCTAAATAAAAGGCCCCTTGACTTGAGCCATTCGGTTCTTCGCAGTGTCTCCCCTTGTCATATCGAGTATCTTCAAAATATGAACGTCAGTGCATCGATGTCCATCTCGATTGTCAAAGAGGGAAAACTCTGGGGACTGGTTGCCTGCCATCATAATTCCCCCAAATATGTGTCTTATGAAGTGAGGAAAGCCTGCGAATTCTTTGGCAAAGTCATGGCATTGGAACTCCGGTCCAAGGAAGATGATAGCTATTATGAATATCGCCTGGAATTGCAAGCTAACACGGCAAAATTAGTCGAATATATGTCAAGGGAGGCTAATTTTATTGATGGATTAGTAAACTTTCAACCGAACTTACTCAATCTAGTCAGGGCGGATGGGGCGGTGATTTATTTTAAAGGAACCTGTGAGCAACTAGGCGATACTCCTAGCCGCGATCGCATTGAGCATCTGATTCACTGGTTGGAGGAACAAAACGTTCCTAGCGTTTACCATACCGATGCCCTTCCTAGTCTTTATCCCGAAGCCGAATCGTTTAAAGATATCGCCAGTGGATTGCTGGCGGTGACGATTTCCAAAGAACCAAAGCATTATGTATTATGGTTTCGATCCGAGGTCCTTCACCAGGTGAGTTGGGCAGGAGACCCGAATACACCCTTTGAACTGTTACCCGGAAGAAATCCTCGACTGCATCCTCGAAAATCCTTTGAAGTGTGGCAAGAAATTGTCAAATTCAAATCTTTACCCTGGAAACCCTGTGAAATTGATGCTGCATTAGACCTCAAAAATGCGATCGTCACCATCGTCCTGCGGCAGGCGGATGAACTCGCTAAATTAAATGCAGCCTTGCAGGAATCCGAATCCAGAACTAAGGAAAAAGCCAATCAACTTGCCAAAGCCCTGCAAGAACTCCAGCGCACCCAAACCCAGTTAATCGAACAAGAAAAGATGTCGGAACTGGGGGAATTAATTGCTAGTATAGCCGCTGAAATTACCAATCCGATTAACTTCATCACGGGGAATTTGTCTCATGCCCAGGAGTATGCTGAGGATTTATTAAATCTCTTGTATCTTTATCAACAGCACTATCCTGAGCCTGTTCCGGAGATTTTAGACACCATAGAATCAATCGACTTGGAATTTACTTCCCAAGATTTTTCCCACATGATCGAGTCGATGAAAGGGGGCGCGGAACGGATTCGAGATTTAGTTCATGCTTTGCGAAACTTCATGCGATTGAATGAATCTGACTTGAAGGCGGTGGACATTCACGAGGGAATTAATAGCACCTTATTGATTTTACAACATCGATTAAAAGGGAAAGGGGATTCACGGGGAATTCAAGTGGTCAAAGCTTATGGAAACCTGCCCCAAGTGGAGTGCTATCCCAGCCAACTCAATCAAGTGTTTATGAATTTGCTCTCTAATGCGATCGATGCGTTAGACTCCTATCCCAATCACCCGGGACAAAAAACCATTTTGATCCGCACGGAAGATCTCGGAGGCGATCGCGTCTTAATTAGTATTGCCGATAATGGGGTGGGGATTAACCCAACTCTTCAGGACCAAATCTTTGAGCCGTTTTTTACCACCAAATCTCCGAAAAAATCCATCGGGGTTGGGTTGGCGATCGCCAAGGAAGTTGTCTCACAGAAACATCAAGGTGAGATTCGCTGTATTTCTGAACTGTCCCAGGGGGCCGAATTCATCCTGGAAATTCCCACCAAGCAGCCCTATCAAACTCCGGCGCAACCCGTTGATACAGGCGAATAAACCTGTCCCTACTGGGTTTAATCCCAATCCACCATCAGTACCGCCTGAAGCTCCGGGGGACAATCCACGGGGTTTTTGTTTCCGTTTAGCAACTATCCCTCGAACTAATAAGCGGCGGTTAAATCAGTGATTTAACCCCCTTAGAGTTGCCATTCAAAGAAGCGAACGGTTTGTCCCACCATTCGCTTCCAAAGCGATCGCTTGCGCCAATCTTCCAAACTGGCTACTTTAGATTTAGAAAAACCTCGTTGAAAAATTTGCTCAACTTCTTTTATCGCATTGGGTTCGCCGGTGGAAAAATCTAATTCATCGTTATGAAAAAAGCTACGGGGGTCAAAATTAGCACTGCCGGTTGTTATCCAGCGATCGTCAATCAATAATAGCTTGGCATGGGTCATACTCGGTTGATATTCATAGATTTCAATTCCGGCGGCTAACATCGGTCCATATCCTTCATAAGAAGCATAATAAACCTTTTTTTTATCACTCACTGAACTGGTGGTGAGAATTTTAACATCCAACCCACTCTTTTTGGCCGCAATCAGCAAATCCTGGGAATTAAGGTCTGGGAAAAAATAGGGACTCGCCAACCAAATGCGCTTTCGGGCTGCTAATAAATTGGTTTGAAATAAAGCTCGAATCGGTGAAAATCGGTAAGTGGGATTAAAGGAAGGAGTGACGAGGGTAATCGGCTTTTGGGCCGGGTCTTTTTTAAAGGTTTCCGGACCGAGATTTGCCACCCCACTTGCATAAGTCCAATGTTGAACAAAGACCCCTTCTAATACGGCAACAATCTCTCCTTCTAAACGAAATTCACAATCAAACCACGGTTCTTTTTCTCCGGAACCGGACTCGCCGTCCCAAAAATCGGAAATTCCTGCACCCCCAATATAGGCAACTTCACTATCAATGGCGAGTAATTTTCGGTGTGTTCTCCCGGCATAATCCGCCGGAGCTTTCCAGTCAAAGGGATTGAAAAAAAGCACTTGAACTCCGGCAGATCTTAAGCGGTTCCAATATTTCTTGGACATCTTTTTACTGCCGTAGCTATCTACCAGTAATTGCACCTCGACTCCCGCTGCTGCTCGCTCGGCAATGGCGGCAGCAAAGTCATTCGCTCGTCGTCCCGGGGTGATGAAAAAGGTTTCAAAATGGATAGAACTTTTGGCTTTGGCGATCGCATCCAGTCGGACTTGTTGAATCGTCGGCGCATCATTCCAAACATCGGTAATTAAAGCGGAAGTGATTAAAGAATTGGATAAGCTCGCTTGGGCGATCGCAAAGCGCGGCTCTCCCGGAGTCGGTGGATTTTTCACCTTGTATTCTACGCGATCGCGAAAGGTTCCGCGAATATACAGCGCAATCAGGAGAAGTATCGCCAGTCCAATAATTATCCCGAGAATCCATACAATTACCGAATTCATTGTTTCTCCTCGTCATTTTCCGGTTTAGCCTCCCTCGTGAGAACACTCTTCCTCTAAATTGCAGTGAACTTCACCGTTTGGGGATTGACCCGGATATTTTTGAACCGCTCTAGTCTGCGGACTAGATGTCGCCTAGCCTCCGACCTAAATTCCCTCCCCCATGCCGTTTGAGCGATCGCAAGTTTAGAAGTGAGCTATTCACATAGAGTAAGCCATTATAATTATTGACGAACTTGAGATTTTCTGTCTCTATCTAAGGATAGAGTCCCAACTTTCTATCAAAAGACAGACTCAATCTAGCCCATTTTATCCCCGAAATTAGGTCACAATATGAGCAGCATTCAACCCAGACAATGGATCAAAGCCATAGCGCTGTTACTTGGTATCCTATTAACTTTGACCGTGGCATTCCCCGCTCAAGCCTTAGTCTGTCGAACCCTGGGCGATCTGCTCATGGTGCATTGTGCGGATTCAGCGCAGTGCTAAATATCATTGGGAATATCGGGTGGCCCTTCGCCTTGACGGGGTAGATCAACCCTTAGAACGCTACAACTGTCGCGATCGCATTCGAGTCCAAGCCAATGGGACAAGCGTTTCCTTCGATGACAATGGGGTAGGAGATCTAATTTGTCGTCTGGTTAAATCCTAATCCATCCATTGACCGAGATTCAATATCTGCCCGGATATAGCAAGTCTTGCAGCCGTTGGACAATTACTCCCAGGAGTGGGAGCATCTTGCTCCCCTAGCTGATTTCCACGAGCCTATAACTGGGGATGATGCTATTTTTTCCCCGGCCATTTTGTTCCCATTTCTGTGAGAGCCGAAAAGATTAAATAGAGAACCAAACCCCCCATACAACCGATAAAAATTAGCCAATCTTGACTCATCAACCTCTGCCCTAATCCATAGAATGCTGCCAGAATTATACTAAAGAGGGCGTCAGTGCGGCAACTTTCACAAACCGGATGGGGTAGGATTGTTAGGGGATGAGTCAGGATCGGAAGCCGGATCGGAATTGGCTTGACCGTCAATCTGTGGAGAAGATTGGAGAAGTTGCGCGATCGCCTGAATGAACAGATCCGGCTCAATGGGTTTACACAAATGTAACTGAAACCCAGCTAACAGCGCTTGTTGACGATCCAGCTCACTCGCATAGGCAGTCAGAGCGATCGCCGGAATTTTGCCCCCGAGTTCAGGAGGAAATGCGCGGACCTGACGCATTAACATATATCCATCGATATCCGGCATTCCGATATCACAAACCAGCAGATCATAGAGCGTTTGATGCAAAGCCGTGAGTGCCTCCGCCGCACTGGCGCACCCGGTTACTTTTGCTCCAGCTTCCTCCAGGGTAAAAGCGGCCAACTCCAGCAGATCCGGTTCATCATCCACCAGCAGCACGCGCAGGCCCTGCAAATTCTCCATCTGCTCCTCTAGGGGGCGATCGCTGACCGGGGGAGTCGGATCCACAGACATCAGGGGTAAATTGACCGTAAAGGTTGAACCTAACCCCTCACCGGGACTTTCTGCCATCACCGAACCCCCATGCTGTTCCACAATGTAGCGGACGATCGCCAATCCCAACCCCAGACCCCCAAAAGAGCGCGTCGTCCCGCCATCTTCCTGGCGAAAATATTCAAACACATAAGGTAGAAACAGGGGAGCAATACCTTTTCCCGTATCCTTCACTTGAATCTGAGCCGTGGAATCCACCTGGCCTACAATCACCTCAATTTGCCCATTAGCCGGGGTAAATTTCACCGCATTCGAGAGCAGATTCCAGAACACTTGTTGGAGGCGAATCACGTCACCCGCAACGGGACTGATCTCCGGATCAAAGCGAGTTTCGATGTGAATAGATTTCGCCTCTGCTGCCAAGCTCACGGTTTCTAGCGCCCCAGTGATGGTCGAGATTAAATTAACAGGTTGAACAGTCAGGGTTAATTTGCCCCGCAGAATCCGAGAAACATCGAGTAAATCCTCAATTAATTGAGTTTGTAACAAGGCATTGCGCTCGATTGTTTCTAAAGCTTTATCAATAGTTTTCTGATCAAACTTGCGAGAGCGTAGCAACTTGGCCCAGCCTAAAATCGGATTGAGGGGCGATCGCAATTCATGAGAAAGGACCGCCAAAAATTCATCCTTAATTCGGTTGGCCGATTCCGCATCTTCTCTAGCCGCTCGTTCTCGCTTGAGGAGTTGTTCGCGCTCGCGTTCCATTTGTTTGCGATCGGTCAAATCCAGGACAAAGGCGATCGCCTTATCCTCCGTTTCTTCTAACCGGGCCGCCCCCAGTAACACCGGGACCCGACGACCATCGGCGCGGATACATTCCATTTCAAAAGGAGCGAACGCTCCAGTTTCTTGCAATTCCTGACTGAGGCGGCGATCGCCCTCAAAATATTCGGGAGGAGCAATGGAGAGCCAATGAATTTTACCCGAGACTAAATCAGCGCGAGTATAGCCCATGATCTGAAGAAATTCATCATTGGCTTCGAGTACCGGGCCCTCAATTTCCACCACGATCGCCCCAATAATATTCGATTCCACCAAACGGCGAAATTTCGCCTCACTTTGCCGTAACTCCGCCTCAGCGCGATCGCGTTCGTGAGTGCGGCGAACCAGGCGATCGCGCATGGTTCCAAACACCAAGGATAAATTTGCCAGTTCCGTAATATTGCTAGTCGGTAGAGGTGCTTGGGAATTGCCCTTGCCTAACTCTTGTGCGGCAAATGCCAGGGTTTTCAGGGGGTGGGTCAAGCGGTGAGAGAGGAACCCCCCGACTGCCACCGAAGCCGTTGCCACCGACAACAGCACCGCAAAATCCCGCTCCCGTCTAACATTCAACGTCCCTAAAACTTCATCCGCTGGACGTTCCACGATCGCACCCCAGCCAAAATCCGGGACTCGGGCATACCCGACCAATTCTCGGGTGGGTCCATTCCAATAGCTGAGTTTTCCCAAGGAAATGGTACTCTCCAAAAGGGCAGCCACCGGAGGCACTTGGGCGAAGTTGGCAAAAGAATTGACTAACTCGACATTAGGATGAGCAATTACCCGTCCTTTGGTATCGACTAGATAGGCTTTCAGATTCGTATCTGCCGCCATCCGACCCAGTTGTTCCGTAATCCGTGATGAGGCGATCGAACCCGCGACAGCCCCTGCAAATTCTCCCTGAGAATTTTGGATGGGTACCAGAAAAAATGCCACCGGCAGATTCACGGTTCTACCCACCTGGAAATTCAAAATAGGCCGAGCCGTCAGGCGGACCTCTTGAAACGAGGCCATCTCCCGAATCGAGGGACCCAGGGCCCATTATCGCTGCGGGCAATTTCCTGACCATTGGCATTAAAGGTACTTAACACCTGAATATCAGGATAAGCCCTATGAACCACCTGGAGGAGAGCCTGCTGTTGTTCCGGCTCCATTTGAGCCAATCCGGGCTGATTCCCCAGAGCAATAATCGCGGAACGGTGCAGGTTAATATAGGTGGCGATATCCTGAGAGAGGGCAACTGCCAGGGACTGCTGGACCGTCAGAGAGTGATCGATCGTCGCTTGCTCTTGGGGGAGGGACACCAGGGTGGTTAAAGAAACCAGGGGTAAGGTAACGATGCCAATCGATGCGACAGCAACTCGGGTTTGTAACGAATGAGGATCGAGTCGGTTCAGGCGCTTGCTAATCCAAGGCAGGAAAGCCAAAGCCGTTCCCAACCCGGCGTAGGAGATCACGCCATTCCAAAGCGAAAACCCCCTCCCGAGAATCCAGGTCCAAAGGAAGATACCCGCGAAAAAATGCACCAATTGAAACAGCCACCGAGGGACTTTCGGGTAAAGCTGAACCCCGACAACACTCACGCCCAGCCCTAAATAGAAGAGGGTGTAGGGTATCCGGTAGGAAGGCAGCACCGGGGACAAGGATGCCTGTAATTCTGGATTCAACAGGGCGAGGAAGAGTAACCCTTCGATCGCCATTCTCAATCCCATTGCCACCGCAAACAGGTCGATCGCCCCAGTCTTCGCCTCCCTCTGCCGATCTCTACGCTCATCCTCATTGCCTAGAAACGGGGCGACTGCCAGTGCCAATCCCAAGCTCAACGCCCCCACCACCTCCATCAACTTGCCCCCAGAGGCATATCCGATGCCAATCTGGAACAACACCACCCCCGCCATCAGATGAGCGCCGAGGATACTCCACCGCAGGGGTAGCAGGGTCGCCACTACAATCAATGCAGCGCCTACCATCACTTGCACCGCGCCTAACCCGGTCACATAAGGTTGAAAAGGGGCAAAAATATCGCTGGCGACCTTATGTGGCAACATCAGCATCAATGTTCCCCGGATGGCAAGATAAATGCCAATAAACCATTGAAGCGTATCAATCCGGATAGGGCGTTTCATCAAGTTCTTCTAGTCAATGGTGAATGATGGAACCCAGGGCATCAGGTGAATCGCCAGTTTGGGATCAGGTCAATTATATACGACCTAATTTTTCTGGGGTGTTGACTTATGATTTTAGCATAGACAGCAAAAGCTAGACTTGCCACTCAACCCGCCTACGACTCCGGTATAGTTTTAGATCCCATACAGAAGAAATCAGGGTTTTGACTCTCAAGAAACTTACTCATGAGCAGAAATTTTGTCAAGAACCCCGGTTTCCAACTCCAATTAGACCCACTCGACTCATGAGGTACTCATCGCCTTCAAGATAGGAGTGAAGGATTGCAACAGCCTGTACAAGGAACACTAACATCTGGCTCACTAGAATGAGGGGCTTTTCCAGATGCTCCTATAGACAACAATGTAGGTAAATCACTGGGTAAACCCCTAGAAGATTTGCAGCAGTTACCTGGACAAATTCTGCCGAAAACTGACGCAGGCTCATCCTTTTTAGGCATGAATATCAATGATTTTCGCCAGAATATAACCTGACTTAGAGTTTTTTGAATTAATAATAGTTAATAGTAATTTTGTCAAGCTCATGCTAAAATTACTTAGGATTTATGTGAATATTTGGGTCAGGTTGTCGTGCAAACTTATTTAAGTTACCCTCAGCTATTTCTATTTGCTTATGACCGACAGGTTCCCGGTGCTGAGGGGGGAAATGAGCAACAGTGGGATGCATTACGCGATCGCCTGCAAATTCATCCCGAGGCCAATCAACCCGGCGATCGGGATTATCTGTTTCGCAACCCGGACGGACAAGGATTTTACCTGCGCTATGGCATGGGAGATACCCAAAGTCTGATGGTGGCATTGATGCCTCATTCTGACGAAACCTGCGATATCACCCTCTTATCTCGCTTTCGCCAAACCCTGGATATTTCTGCCAATTTGGGCAAAACTTGGCTAATTTTAGGCTATGTCAACAGTCGCTCAGATTCCGCTCATTTTCAAGCCGCTCACGCCGCCTATCAAGGGTTTTATCCATCTAAATCTGTTCCGGCTTTTCATCCCAGTAAATTGCTAAATTGTTCATTATTTGAAGTCCGAAAATCTTCTCAAAATTGGAAGAATCATGACCCAGAAATTGAAGCAATTATGATTTGTATTTGCCCCTCAAAATCCGCTTTGAAGCGAGTCGCCGACTTATATTCCGAGTGGTTGTGGTTATTTTTGCATCGCCATCAAATTGGGTCAGCTTATCGAAACAGCCAACTCATTCAAACCGCCTTGGAAAACCAAGGTATTTCCAGAACTGGCGCAATTTTACCTGAACTCCCCGAACTGATGCCATCGTCCCCGGGGATGCTTCAAAGTTTGTCTAATCTTCAATCCCAATGGTCTCAAACTCTCCTAATTTTAGCGCAACATCGCGCTGGAGTAGCAGGATTAGAAACCCAACGCCATGCGCTAAGTACCCATTTAAGAGAGTATGAGAAACGGTTGCAGCGGATTCAAGAGCAACTCAAGGATGAAATGGCCACCAGTGACTTAAAAGTTTGGGTTGAATTTAGAGATTATATCGCTCCCCAATATCAAGCGGAACTTGAACAACAATGGCGGGAATTTAAAATGGGATTGCAGGGTCGAGAACAATCTCTACAAGACATAACAGCAATGCTAAACCGCGCTCAAAAGGAAGAACACGATCGCCGGTTAGAAAATGCGATCGCCTCCGCTGCGATCGGAGTCAGCACAACCACAGCATCAACCCTTTCTCTAACTCAGACAATCTCCCAATTATCGCCACCGGAATCCCCCGGTAAATTCACCCCAACTCAGATGGGATTAAATTATGGATTAGTATTTTTCGGGAGTATTTTTCTGGGAATGCTATTTGCCGGAGTCAGTTGGATGGGATTAAATCGCTGGCGATCGCCTCATTGAAACTCCCCCTCAATTTCCCCCCCGACATTTTTCATCCTGGGGATTCAAGCTAAATCTATCCAGAGGAAGAGGTCAACTGTCCTCATCACCAAACCAATTCTAACTGACTGAAATATTTAGGCGATCGGCGCAATCCTAGCACCTGAATTCTCCCGGGGATTTCTGAAAAAAATCCTCGGACTCTTCTAATTCCTCCATCTTCAGTTATCCCCTGGATCAAACTATGCCTACAGAGGATTGGCAACCCCTCCTTTCATCTCTTACTCTAAAACAGGACTAACCCAGTTTTCACTCCTTAGATTCCCCAGTCTCCAACTTTTATTTTTAGGGGTGCATCCCCCGGAATGAGAACGGGTTCTTAGTCCAATTAACAAGCAACCCTAAGTTATTAGTCAATCTCAACAAAACATAACCATGCAATCTGTTAATCTCTCTAAAATAGTTTTGGCAAGTGCCTGTACCTTGAGTGTAGTCACCGTACCTTTATTCAATCTCCCCGGTTTTGCTCAAACCTCACCCGATGGCATGGGAACGACTTCCCCCACCGCACCTGCCGGGACTGATCCCGAGGGAACCACCGATTTGGAGAACACCGACCCTTATTATACCAATCCTGACCCTTATACCACGGACCCAGAGGGAGTAACCACCCCCGAAACAACGGTTCCCGAAGGGACAACAGACCCTTATACCACAGACCCTTATACCACAGAACCGGATGCCGCAGACCCTTATACCACAGACCCTTATACCACAGAACCGGATGCCACCCCAACTCCTGGCACTTTGGAGTTAAATCCAACTCAACCCGATGGCACTCTAACCCCAGGGACAACCCCGGGGACAACCACTCCGGGTACAACTCCGAATCTGTCTCCAGGGACAACCACTCCGGGTACAACCAGTCCAGGGATGATGTCTCCCGAGACAACTCCCGGGACGACTCCGGGTACGACTCCGGATACTACCAGTCCAAGGATGATGACTCCAGGTACGACTCCAGGGATGATGTCTCCAAGTACGACTCCGGATACTACCAGTCCAGGAATGATGTCTCCAGGTACGACTCCGGATGCTACTACCAGTCCAAATCTGACCGATCCAGGTACAACAACAACTCCCGGTACAACTCCCGGCGCAACTCCCGAAGATACATTGATTGTACCTCCGGCGACGACGACCCCGCGTCCCACGACACCGCCTAGAACGACACCGAATACAACAACCACACCAGGTACTACCACCATTATCGAGCGTACCGATACAGAAACAACGACGACCCCAGGGACAACCCGTTCAGCGACTCAAACGGTCCGAACCCGCGATCGCACGGCGAATTGGGGACTGTTAGGGTTACCGGGACTGATCGGTTTAGCGGGTCTAGCAAATCTCTGGCGTCGTAATCGCCGACCCGCAGTTCCCACTCGCTAACACTGTTAGTAGTAACGACTTCAGTCGTTTCCTCCTGTTAGGGAACTCCAAAAAATAAAATCTCCAAAACGTTCGTTCGTAGTGACGGATCAACGGAGTAGCGCCGTCAATGTAGGGGCGCAATGTGCAGGCCCTCCGGAGGGCCTGCACATTGCGCCCCTACATATACCTTTCTTTCAGTTTAACGGTTGGAGGATTTATATTTTGCGATCGCCTTAGTAGTAACGACTTCAGTCGTTAATTTAGATTTAAGGGATCGACATCGATCGCCAAACTAATGTCTCGGGGACAGCGCGATCGCAACTCCTCCAACATCGGCAACTCTACCCGAATATTAGGCGGAAACTTCAGTAGGATTTGCCACCGATAGCGATCGGCAACCCGTAAAATCGGTGCCGGTGCCGGTCCCAACAAATCATATCCTCGGGTCAGATAGGCATCCGGTCCCCCCAAAACCTGCGCTAAATCTACCGCAGTATCCTCCACCGTCCAATCATCCCTCCCCGAAATTCTTAACAAAATCAACCGTCCATAAGGCGGATAACTCAACGCCTCTCGCTGTTCCAACTCCTGTTCGATAAAACTGTTATACTCCTGATTTCGCACCGCCTGAATCACCGGATGTTCCGGGGAATAGGTTTGTAAAATCGCCCGTCCCGGTTCATCCCCTCGACCCGCACGACCCGCCACTTGAGTTAACATTTGAAAGGCACGTTCCGATGCTCTAAAATCGGCTAAATTTAATAACCCATCCGCTGCCACCACCCCAACTAACGTGACTTGCGGTAAATCTAACCCTTTCGTCAGCATTTGGGTTCCCAGCAAAATATCTGCTTCCCCTGTGGCAAACTGCGACAATAATATCCGATGTGCGTCTTTCGTGCGAGTGGTATCACTATCAAAGCGAATCACGCGCAACTCGGGAAACTGCCTCGCCAATTCCTGCATCACCCGCTGAGTGCCACTGCCGAAGCGCCGAAAATAGGGAGAATCACAGTCGGGACAGCGTTCCGGGGGATGAGTGGTATAACTGCAATAATGACAGCGCAGAAATTCGGTGCCGCCTTCTTGAAATTGATGATAGGACAGGGAAACATCGCAATGGGGACATTCCATGACATACCCGCAACTGCGACAAGAAACAAAGGTACTATGTCCCCGGCGATGGATAAATAATATCCCTTGTCGTCCGGTTTCTCGGAGGGTACTTAACTCTTGTTGCAGGGATTCGCTAAATAGGGAACGGTTTCCTTTGCGTAATTCCTGGCGCATATCCACAACTTCCACCGGAGGCATGGGTCGAGATTCGATGCGTTCGGGTAAGCGCAGATAATGGGTGCGATCGCCCTCGGTGGGATTACGCGCAATCTCTACCCAAGTTTCTAAAGAAGGGGTGGCAGAACCGAGAATTAGGGGACAATTGGATAATTCCGCCCGCCATTGGGCGACAGTTCGGGCATGATAAGTAGGTGCAGGGTGGTCTTGTTTGTAACTATCGTCGTATTCTTCATCGAGGATAATTAAACCCAGGTTGGGTAAAGGTGCGAAAATGGCCGATCGCGTTCCGATCGCAATTTGGGGGGTGTCTGTGAGCATTTGTCGCCAAGTATCGTACCGTTCACCCTGGGATAGCGCACTGTGATAAACCACCACTTTATCCCCAAATCTCGCTTGAAAGCGATCGCACAGTTGCGGCGTTAAACCAATTTCCGGAACTAGCACAATCGCTGATTTTCCTTGTGCTAAAATCCGGGCGATCGCCTGTAAATAAACCTCAGTTTTTCCCGAACCTGTCACCCCATGCAGCAACACTCGGGCATATCCGTCGATCTGATTAATCCCATCTAATGCCTGTTGCTGATAGGAATTCAAAACTTTAGGCGCATCAGGAGTTTGGTTAGGTTGCGTGGGCGATCGCAATGCTTCGCGATCGTAGATTTCCACGCACCCTTTTTCCACTAACTTTTTCACCACCCCCGAACTTGTCTGACAGATTTTCAGCAACTCCGCCATCCACAGTTCCCCACCCCGACGCCTGAGCACTTGTAACACTTCTCCCTGGCGCTTGCTCAAATCTGGGGGAAAAGAACTGGTAATCAGGGTAACCGCTTGTTGCAATTTCGGCGCAGGACGACTGCCTGCCTCATAGTAACTTTCCACCCACCCGCGTTTTTTTAACTCCTTTAACCCCGAATTTGCTCCCGGTTTAACTTTACTGCGAATATATTGTAAGGTATAATTTCCCGTGTCTGAAGATTGCAACAATTCCAGGATTTTTTGGGCAGAAATGGTTTTTAGAAACTCTTTTCCACCTGCTGGAACTTGCGCGGTGAGGCGGATTCGGTGTTGCGATCGCGCAAATAATCCCGGAGGCATCGCAGCGCGAATCACTCGCACTAAGGGAGTATAATAGTAATCTGCTACCCGTTCCAGCAGTTGCCAATAGTTTCGGGCAAAAAACCCAGAAACCACCACATCTTCAATTTCTTTAACCTTATGGAGAGGCAAATCTGCGGGTAATTGATCCGTAAATCGGATGGCGATCGCCCCTAACTGTTGCGATCCAAAGGATACACTGAGAATATCCCCCGGTTGTACCGTTAACTCCGGTGGTACTCGATAGGTAAATAATTTTAGGGGTTCTTCATCCAGAGGCGTCTCAGAAGCGGGAGAGTCCACCAACACCTCGATCCAAGACCCTTGTGATTCCCGGTTTGTCCCTGGTGTCTCCCCGATCGCATCATAACCGCCCCCCGGTTCCGCAACCAGGCGGGCGATCGGCGATAAATCTTCCCAGGGGATATCGTATTGCATCATTGACTCACACCAGTTATGCTACCCATTCGTTTCATTGTATGATAATAAACACCCCAAGTCTATTGCCAAATCTCATCCCTTCCCCTGAACCTTGTTCTGTTGTCGTTTAAATCATGAATCAACCCGTCCCCTGCTGTTTCTCTCCCCTAATGCTGTGCTGTCCATTGCCTCTCCCCATTGCCGGATAACAATGCCAGATTCTCTGATGATTGGGACCGTCAATTATATGCAACTGCGGGAATTTTTAAACGCGGGAGAATGGGAACGTGGCGATCGCGAAACCGGGCGCATTCTGTTAGAAATTGCCCAAACCTTGCGAGTTGCAGGGGAACTCTCCAAAACAGATGCTCAATGGCTGACCCGTCTGGATTATCTCACAGAAGACGATAGTTTGAACCTTCCCTGTGCCGATTTGTGTCTCATCGATCGCCTGTGGATGGACTCTAGCGAGGGTCACTTTGGATTCACGATTCAGTCCCAGATTTGGCAGCAAAAACAGCAGGATTATGCCCAATTTGCCCAAACTGTGGGATGGACAGTCTTAGGGGGAATAGAATGGCGCAATTATGCTGATCTCATCTTTGATTTAAGCGCACCGGCAGGACATTTACCAGCAAAGCCATTCTACACCGAAGAGGGCTTAGGAGTCGGATGGGCCGGAAATTTGACATCTCGCTTAGATGACTGTCAAGGGCTAGATTTTTGAGTCAGTTTCCCTGGGGGATATAATAATGCCACAATACTCTCCCGGGATTATGTCCAAAACCTCTTCTGAAATCCGAATTCGTGCTGCCACTGCGGATGATGTGGCGGTACTCTTTGAGTTAATTTGCGCCCTTGCTGCTTATGAGAAGTTATCCGATGCGGTTACCGGCAGTCCCCAGGCACTGCATGAGCATTTGTTTGGCGATCGCCCCTATGCCGAAGCATTGATTGCGGAACATTCTGGCACCGTTGTAGGATTTGCCCTATTTTTCTATAATTATTCTACCTTTCTAACCCAGCCCGGTCTATATTTAGAAGACCTGTTTGTACTGCCCGACTATCGCGGCAGAGGGATTGGCAAATCCCTGATTGAGGAACTGGCAAAATTGGCCGTTGAACAGGGTTGTGGACGGATGGAATGGTCGGTATTGGATTGGAATGAACCGGCGATCGCCTTTTATCGTCGTCTGGGGGCCGAAATTCTTCCCGACTGGCGCATCTGTCGTCTGAGTGGGGAGGCCCTAGTCAATCGAGGGTGATGCTCCTGATAGGTTCAACCCCCTACGGGGGAATACTCCCTATAATGGAAAATCAATTGAGGGGAGGGTAGGGATGCATGAAATCATTGCAATTTTAGAAGATGACCCCGGGCGCATTCAGGCAATGGAAAAGCGTCTTAAGGAGTCATTTCCTGACTGTTCGGCCATGTTTTTTAATAATGCCCCGGATACGATTGCCTGGTTAAAAGGCCACCTGCATGAGTGCCTTTTGCTCAGTCTCGATCATGATTTGGGTCCGAGTTGGGAACGGAACGGCCAACTGTTTGATCCGGGAATTGGGCGCGATGTGGTAGATTATTTAATCACACAATTGCCGCAATGTCCAGTGATTCTCCATACCTCAAACAGTGATGCCGAAATTGGCATGGAAATGGCGCTGAAAGGAGCCAATTGGCATTATGAAAGAGTCATTCCCGATCACTCCCTAGATGCAATGGATTCTGGGGATTGGATTGATTCAAATTGGGCCGACACCCTGAAACGATTAATCCAATCTAGGGGTAAAAATAGCTCAACTGGTATTGAGGACCGAATCAAAAATAAACCTCATCAACGCGACCCTCAGACTGCACCCTCATCGCGGATGATTATTGTTTTAGATGATACCCCAGAAGCCCAAAATTTAATCAGCGATCGCCTCGGTGAAGTCTTTCCCGGTTGGTCCTGCGGGTTTTTCAAAAATTCTTTAGAATTAATGGCCTGGGTGTCGCGCAATACCCCCCAATTTAACCGGCTGAGTCGAGCCAAAAGTATTGTGATTTTAGAGAATAGTAAAAAGCGGATTGACCTGATGCGCCACCACCTGGAACAGATATTTCCAGAGGAATATGTGTTATTCTTTGATAATGCGCCTGAGCTTTTATCCTGGTTAAAAGTCCATTTAGAAAAATGCTTATTAATCAGCTTGGATTATAATTTAGGTCCAACTTGGACCCGTCAAGATAAAGTTTTTGACCCCGGGAATGGCCGAGAAGTCGTCGATTATTTAGCGACGCAACCCCCCCGATGCCCATTGATTTTTCATGCGTCGAATAAAGAAGCGGAAATTGGTATGGAAATGGGATTAATAGAGACCCATTGGATTTTTGAACGAGTGACGGCTGCCTCAGATTTAAAATGGATCGAAAAAACCTGGTTGCCCTTGGTTCGTTTACTGTTAAAACCGATTGAGCATACCCAACTGAGTGAATCTGATATTCCGTCCACTCATGCCCGATGGGAGTTATTTAATCATTTTGCTTTAACGTTCAATGGCTATGAATCTTGGGAGTCGGTAGAGGAATGCATAGAAATAGGCGATCGCTGTGCAAAAGAGTACCAAAAAAAGCAGATTCTGCCGCAGTCCTTCCAGGAACTTCGCACCGCCTTATTGATAGCTAGAAATCGCTGGCGACGGTGTAACATGGAACCCGATGATGAAGGGATGAGTTACATTCAGGCGATCGCTCAACGCCTCCGTGACAAAGTTCGCGCTCACCATCAGGAGTGAGTGGGAACTGAACCGGGAAATTTGGCCCAGGGAAAGGAAATTAACTCCGGGGATTGATAGCACAGTTGAACCTGGAATTGCCCAGTTTTCTTATCCCCAGGATCGTTTGGGGGAGGCGGTTATAGCGTTTCCCCCAAGAGTGCAAGCATCTTGCTCGCACTCTAAAAAATAGCGAGCAAGATGCTCGCACTCCTCAGATTTGCAGTTACCACCCAGAAAGGGTTGCCCAATCAAGGCCCCTCAATGAATCGCTCATGGATTCCCGAAAATTTCTTAAACTGGGGATAGGCGGAAGACTGCCAATCTTAAGATTTGATTAAAAAAGCAGCCCTGAAGAGGGTCTGGCTCCACAATGGAAGGTTATAGGGAATTATGGCGTCCCCATCTAAAGTAAAAGCGTATCTTGCTCATTGGCTGCAATTAGGCAAAAGCGTCTTGATGAAAAACGGAGGGCTACACCGCAAGCCAAAAGAAACCATTGCAGGCGAGTCCTACAGTCCGGAGTTTGAAGAATTATGGTTCGAGGTGCAAGCGCCAGAGTCAGGGCATTGTTATCTAACAGGAACCGAGGAAACCGTCGCCGATCTGATGACATCCGAATGGGAAATTGTGGATTGCCCTCGCTGTTCCATGCCCCAACCCCTAAGAACGAGAGGAATGCCCCCCATGTCCTGTCCTTGTAACGACCTCCCGAACTGGCCGAACCAGGACATCCCTGCACCCCGATCGCCCGTGAGCAATCGGAACGAACTGCAAACCATTCGCGATCGCCTCGCTCACATGGCACTGCGAGCCGATTTGTATGCCTCCAGCATCGGCACCCAACCGGCGGATTATCCCCTCCCGGATCAAGCCCTAGCCTGGTTGCGCCATCAGAACGAGTTAATCTTAAACTCTGCCGGAGAAGGGATTTGTGGATTGGATGAGCAGATGAAACTCACCTTTTTAAATCCTGCTGCTGAGAGAATGTTGGGTTATGGACCCGCAGAGGCGATCGGTCATCCGGTCCAAATCCTGCTCAGAATGACCCATCCTCCTAACCCCTCCAATCCGTCCGGGGAATTTCCCATTGATGAAACCCTCAAACAAGGCAGCGTCAAATTTATTACCGATGGCGTCTTTTGGCGGAAAGACGGCACCTGTTTTCCCGTGGAATATATCAGCGCCCCCCTGCGGCAAAAAGGGGAAATTGTCGGAGTTGTCTTAACCTTCAAAGACATCACTGAGCGGATTGAAATCGAACGGATGAAAGATGAGTTTATCTCCATCGTCAGCCATGAACTTCGCACCCCACTCACCTCAATTCGCGGTTCCCTGGGACTCTTAGCCAGTGGAGTCCTGGCGAATAAACCGGACAAATCCCAACGAATGCTCACCATTGCCTTAGAAAACTCCGATCGCCTCTTGCGTCTGCTCAACGATATTCTGGATATGGAACGCATGGCCTCGGGAAAAGTGGCGATCGTCAAACAGCCTTGTCATGCCGGAGAACTGATGCAACGCGGGGTAGATTCCATACAAGCCCTCGCTGAAGAAGCATCGGTTTCGATTGTAGTTGAGCCAGGGGAGGTCATCTTATGGGCTGATGCCGATCGCCTCATCCAGGTATTTACCAATCTCCTGAGCAATGCCATCAAATTTTCCACTCCAGGCTCCACCGTCTGGCTGAGAGCATCGGTACAATCCACCCATATCCTGTTCCAGGTCAAAGATTGCGGACGTGGCATTCCCCCAGAACGGTTAGAAAAGATTTTCGAGCGCTTTCAACAGGTGGATAGTTCCGACTCCCGCGCTCATGGAGGGACCGGCTTAGGTCTAGCCATTTGTGAAAAAATTGTCCAACAGCATGGCGGACGGATTTGGGCCGAAAGTACCCTGGGTCAAGGGAGTACCTTTTCATTTACGATCCAGCTACCCGAGTCTACCCCCCAGACTGATGCTTAAGGCGATCGCCCCAAGAAAAAAGCCCCCAAACCTGAGATCAGTGGCCTCGGTTCAGGTGCTTTTAGATTCGTTTTGTGTTTGCGTTTGCGTGATTGGCAGTCCAAGCTGCTGGGTCGAAATGACCGATGAACCCCTCTTCAAGTTCCAGAAAGACTCCCACGAGCTCAAGGGAAAAACGACACCGAAAGAGGGAAGTATTCGCCCCTGGGACCAGGGTGACACTGATTAGGCTTGTTTGTTCAAAAAGTTTTGGATCTGTGCGATCGCCACTTTAGCAACATTGAACAGCGCCCAACTTCCAGCAGCAATGATTGGGAACAGAACAACAAGTATGCGCCAGTCAAAATCCATAGTGAATTCCCCTTTTCTTTAAATTCTTAACTTATTTTCCGAGTTCTACTGACATTTTGCAATCAATTGGCTCACTTGAACAGCCCTTTTGATAGATTCTCCTCAAAGTGCCAGAAAAAACCGTGAGACCCCATTAAAACTCAGGGATGGACCCCAGGCCCTTCCTCACGGTTCCAACACTCCCGAGTTTCCCGACACCGATGCCCTAGGAATCCGCCACCCTAAAGCCCAGATCCGTCCCCTTACCCGCATGAACCAGCGCTAACTTCTCATAGCGCCTTGCGTGTTCAATCAATTCAGCCGCTTCCGCTTCCGACACAGTACGCAGGGGTTTAGCCGGAATGCCCACCACCAGGGTATAAGGCGGAACATCCTTCGTGACAACTGCCCCAGCCCCGATCGTACTCCCGGTCCCTACTCGCACCCCATCCATCACCACCGCACCAATCCCGACCAAACAGCCCCGTTCAATATAGGCCCCATGCACCACCGCCCGATGGCCCACCGTCACGAACTCTTCTAAAACCGTCAGTTTTCCGGGGTCTCCATGCAACACGGCCCCATCTTGAATATTGCTACTCGCGCCAATGATAATTTTTTCCACATCAGCGCGCACCACCGCCCCGTACCAGATACTCGCCCCGGGACCCACCTCCACCCAGCCCATCACCGTCGCATTCGGAGCAACAAAAGCCGCAGCAGACAGATCCGGTACCGGCCAATAATTCGAGGAAACCCTGAGAGGTTGATTGAGATTTGTCACAATTTGGCTTGCCTTATTTAAGGAATCGCCATAAATTGTAAGCAATACCCAGGTCTCCCTAGCTATAATAAAGCCAAAATCCCTGGCGCACCTAACCCAAGCAAGTTGGCCCCCAATAGCATGATCAATTTAGCTTCGCAGTATCCTATCTTCGGCCCAGAGATTCAGTGTCCCCATTGTCGTCAGACAATCCCGGCACTGACTCTGACGGATACTTATTTGTGTCAGCGTCATGGTGCATTTGAAGCCAACCCGAACACCGGGGAACTGATTCACCTCCAGTCTGGACGGCATTGGCGTCAGTGGAATAATGAGTGGTATCGGCAACATACCCATCCCGATGGGATTCGCTTTGAAATCCATGAAGCCCTCGATCGCCTCTACACCCAAGGGTATCGGGCAACTCAAGTCATTATCGCCCAACGCTATCAGAACCTAATCGGGTCCTATCTCGAACGCAGTTCTCCTTGGCGGGGTCAGCCCGATTCGGCGAAACTGCGACTCTATGGGTTACCTGTGGAATTCAGCCCCGAGGCGGAGGTGGAACCCTGTTGGGAAGTGATTAATTTTGAGCTGGAAAAGGAACCGGGGGTTCCCATCCGCTATCCTTATTTCCGATTGTTTGAGTAACTCCATTTAGAGCAGGGAAGATGCACCACGTTTCGATCCGCACTGCGAATATTCATCGGGCGATCGCCTTTTATTCCCTCCTCGGATTTACAGTTTGCGAACGATTTACCGCAGGCATTACCCTCGCCTGTTGGATGGAAGGTTTAAATGGCCGCATTGAACTGATTCAAATTCCCGAACCCCGCCCTGCTGCCGATGCCTTTGGAGATGAGCATTACACCGGCTATTATCATCTATCCTTTGATTTGACCAACTCCACTCCAGATCTACCCAGTTGGTTAGAGCAGTTACAACAGCAGGTTTTGGAAGCAACAGAAACCAATCCAGATTTGTCCCCCTTGAAGGTATTGCTAGAACCCACTCAGCAACAAATCGGCGATCGGCTCTACGAAGTCGCCTTCATTGCGGATACTGATGGACTCCCGTTGGAATTTATTCGAGTTTTAAAATCCTAGAGATTGGGAGATGGGGGAGATTAGAGTGGTTCTGGTGACTTGTGCGTAAGCTGTTGTCCTTGTTTGTAGTAACGACTTCAGTCGTTGCTCTCGTGTTATGGCATCCGCGATAACACGAGCAATCCCAGGGTCTAACCCCTAACTGCTTAGAGACTTGAGACAGAGCCTGACATGGGCGTTATACGGAATCCGGTTGTCAAAGGTCTGTAAAAACCCGCAGGCTGTTCGCGTAGCGTTCCGTAAGGAAAGCCTAGGGCTATACGGACAAAGCCCGCCTGCGCGGGCTAAAGAGCAAAAACGACTTTTGAACTCCGGATTTGGTATTACTTGGCGATCGCCAAGTAACGCGGAAACGACTGAAGTCGTTACTACGAACAAGGGAAGATAACGACTGAAGTCGTTACTACGAACATCTCCCCCATCTCCCCAATCCTCCCCATCTCCCCCATCTCCCCATCTCCCCCATCCTCCCCAGGGATTCCCCTGGGATGATACATTCGGGAAGGAAACGTTCGCAATTTTCCTCAAAACTATGACAGTCCTCCCCATCCTGCGATCGCCTTTAAAACTATTCCTGCGTCTGTTATTGCCAACGCTGCTCTCCTTAGTGCTAACTCTGGCCCTCGGATTGAGTGGGTTGGGGTCCCCGGTTCTGGCGGATGCCCTTCCTCCCACAACTCTGGCGGCTCAATCCGTGACTGAAATTAAAATCAGTTTAGGCAATCCGGCGAATGAGCTAAAGTTTTTTCCCAGTCACCTCGATTTTGTGGCCGGAAAGCAATATAAATTAGTTCTGGACAATCCCAGTCCCCAAAAACATTATTTCACTGCTAAAGATTTTGCCGATGCCAGTTGGACGAGCAAAGTCGAAGCGGGAAATGTGGAAATTAAAGGGGCGATTCACGAACTTGAACTGAAACCTACCGCTGAGGCGGAATGGATCTTAACCCCCCTCAAACCTGGGACCTATCAGTTGCGCTGTACCATCCCGGGTCATACAGAAGCGGGGATGACGGGGACAATTACTATCTCTGCTGGAGCGCAATCAGTATAAATAACTAGACCTGGTAAAGGGTCTGGAGTGACCCTTTACCCTATAACCTTCTGGGGAATTGGTGAATAATCTGTTAACTTAGATAAAGAGTCCTAAATGCACAAGGGCGATCGCCGACTGGCGCAACGCTTCCTCTTATTTATTGATGTCCATATCCTAGTTAGTTATCCCATAGATGAACATTCTTTCTAATCTACTGCCTCAACCCGTCAGTCAATCGCGTCCCAAAAAACAGCAACGCCGAGGGATTAAGCAAGTCGAAGCGTGAAATCGATATCATGCGTCAGGCATCAAAAATTGTCGCTACGGTCCTCAAAGAAATTTCTGAAACCGTTGAACCCGGAATGACCACTGCTGATTTGGATGCTTATGCGGAAAAACGCATCCGGGAAATGGGGGCCACTCCCAGTTTTAAAGGGTATCATGGCTTTCCCGCTTCGATTTGCGCCAGCGTTAATCAAGAAGTGGTGCATGGAATTCCCAATAAAAAGAAGGTCCTCTGTCTCGGGGATGTCCTCAAGGTGGATACCGGCGCTTATTTTGAAGGATTTCATGGGGATTCTTGCATTACGATCGCCGTGGGTGGGCAAACTTCTCCAGAGGCGGCACACTTGATTCGGGCGGCAGAAGAGTCGCTTTATAAGGGGATTGAACAAGTCAAGGCGGGGAATTATTTGCTGGATATTGCCGGTGCGATCGAGGATTGCGTCAAGGCAAATGGGTTTACGGTGGTGGAAGATTTCACGGGTCATGGTGTGGGTCGAAATCTTCATGAAGAACCCTCGGTGTTTAATTTCCGGACTCGGGAGATGCCGAATGTGAAACTGCGTGCAGGGATGACTTTGGCGATCGAACCCATTGTCAATCAAGGTTCGCGTCACACGAAGATTTTATCGGATAAATGGACAGCGGTGACGGTGGATAATTCCTTGTCTGCTCAGTTCGAGCATACGGTGTTGGTGACTGACCAAGGTTATGAGATTTTAACCGATCGCACCAAGGTATAGTTCTTCGGTTAGACTTGCCTCCTCCAGTCGGATGGAGGCTATTTTTTTGGAGGCGATCGCCCCTTCCCTTCCGGGGTGGCCCTGAGAAAGGGGCTTTTTGACATCCTCCTGCTCATTCACCACAAATGCGGGACCAAACACCGGGTTTTTGGCTTAAATTGAGTGGAGATCCAGCAAAAATTTTATCAAAAAACTGGGTGGGTCTGACCGTTCCTGTACCCCACTCCTAGATTGACCCACCCCGTCGAGAATGGGGGATCACTTGTTCTCTGGCGCGATCGCCTTTTGGGTGGGTTTCTGACTCGACCCTCAAGCTTCGCTACAGGATTAAATCCTTGGGACAAAAAACTAGGTTTCTAGCCCCTAGACCGTTGCTGATGGTTACCAATGATGTCAATAAACCCGGTAGTCTTCCCCATCCTGGATCTCCGGACTCCGGTGACAACATTCGCAGTTAATCTTTAACTCTTTTCAAACCCATCTAAAGATTAACGAGATTGTTAATCCAGATACTGCGGTGAAATATTTTATCGAGTATCGTATTATAGTATGATGATTTCTATCTTCAAAATTTTTTAAGCTTCCCCGGGAAACCAAACCCAGGGGAAGGTGATATAATCCGTTAAATGAAAGGCGATCGCTGAGTTCGTTCAAACCGAGCGTCAGCATCTTAGAGTATAGCATCTCGCTCAATTCAATAATAGGGTGTAAGGGAGAAAAAGCGATTGTGCAAGCTAAACTGCTAGGAAACTGGAACTGGGGCATCCGATGGGCGCAGATG
Source organism: uncultured cyanobacterium (assembly GCA_963821735.1). Taxonomy (GTDB): domain Bacteria; phylum Cyanobacteriota; class Cyanobacteriia; order Cyanobacteriales; family Laspinemataceae; genus Laspinema. Next base: position 45,813 of record CAWGFK010000043.1, on the reverse strand, counting down.
GTCAGGCGCGAACTATTGGTGAATTGGTTATTCATCAAAAGTGAGATATGGGTCGGAGTTGTCCCGGGATTGATTTTTCTATGTGTTGCCTGGAATTCGCAAGAATCGCCAGCCGGAGAATTCCTGCCGGTGTTAACCTGGGGAACACTGTATTTCCTGTTTTATACTTATACATTTTGTGTAGCCAACCAAATGATGGGGGTGGTGGGCGATCGCATTAACCAACGCGATCGGCCCCTATGCCGGGGACTGATTTCCTACCAGGGAGCCAAGTGGCGCTGGATTGCCAGCATGGTCGGCTTTTCGATGGTGGGATGGCAGTTAGGGGTGTTTGAATGGGCCCTGCTCTGGCAACTCTGTATCATTGCTCTCACCTTGGGGCGCTTGGGGTTAGAGTGGCCCACGAAACACTTCTTTTTAGGACTCGGAGCGATCGCTCAAATGGCAGCAGCATGGCAGGCAGTCACCTCGATTGACCTAGTGCAGGGGACTTGGATCTTATTGCTCGCGATTCTTTGTAGCGCCGTTGTCGGCATTCAAGACCTGAGTGATCTGGAGGGAGATGTAGCCACGGGGGTGAATACATTTCCGGTAACCTTTGGCAATGTGGGCAGCCGAATTATCCTTTGTATCGGCTTTTTGCTATTGCCTTTAGCCATTCATGTGGGACTGCTGATGCCAGCGGGTTTCAACAATCATTTACTCCCCTGGGCGATCGCCCAAGCCCTTGCCAGTTGGATCGTGGCTGTGCGGGTGTTCCTCTATCGCTCGCCCACTGCCGACCGCGACACCTACTTACTGGCTTTAGCTTGGTATTATATCGTTTTAGGGAGTGCCAGCGCTGTATTTTAGCCAAATTCACCACTCATTCACCTCGGAAATCATCCAGAGCGATCGCCAATCAGGGGCGATCATTTTTTTGTCCATGCTATCTTGAAACCTGACGATTCTCCGATAGAAAACAGAGCCATTTTCTGGCCGTTGTTGCAGGAAAATTCCCCGAACTCAGAATCCGGTTTGATTTGTTCTAAATTCCCGGAAATGTTGATGAATTCACCCCACGGGGTGGAGTCCCCGAAGATCCCCGGTGAAAACCCAAGTTGGCATCCTCAGTTCAAGGGGCGATCGCCAACAGTGACGATTGATAAAGTGTCTACTTCAATGCACACCAAGGGTAATCCAGATTGTAAGGTAAACCATGAGCACGCTTGGCAACAATCAAAGCTAAATTGGGTAGGTTGCATCAACGGCCCCACGCCGAAGGAGTGCTCAATGACAAGATAGAGAAGAAGAAGGCGATCGCAAGAGAAGCAACCATGAATAAACAGGATTTAGCATTTACACCAGCTTTAGAACAAGCGCAGTTGATTCGGACCAAGCAACTCTCGCCTTTAGAACTAACCCAGCTTTATTTAGACCGCATCGAAACCTTAGATCCCAAGCTGGGCAGCTATTTTACCGTCACCTCAGAATTAGCCTTAGCCGACGCTAAAGCCAAAACGGAACAACTCGCCACAACCGATCCCGATACCCTGCCTCCCTTCTTTGGCATCCCCATTTCCATCAAGGACCTCACCGCCGTCGCCGATATGCCCTGTAGCTATGGCGTGGCGGCCCTGCGGGACAAATTACCCAGTCACGATCGCGCTGTAGTGACCCGCATCAAACAAGGGGGATTTGTCCTCTTGGGGAAAACCGCGACATCCCAATTAGGCAGTCTTCCCTTCACCGAACCCGCAGGATTTCCACCGGCGCGCAATCCTTGGAATTTAGACTATACCCCTGGGGGGTCCAGTGGAGGAGCCTCCGCTGCCCTCAGTGCGGGATTATGCGCGATCGCCCAGGCATCCGATGGCGGGGGTTCCCTCCGGGGTCCCGCTGCTTGCTGTGGATTAGTCGGCATCAAACCCGCCAGAGGTCGCGTTTCCCTAGCCCCCCTGGGGGATTGCGTCAATGGATTACTGACTCATGGCGCACTCACCCGCACCGTTGCTGATGCCGCTGCCATGCTGGACCTGATTTCCGGTTATGTTCCCGGAGACCCTTACTGGCTTCCCGACCCTGACCCGTCCTTTCTCGCTCATGCCACCGCCAAAACCGTCAAACCCTTGCGAATCGCCTTCGCCACCAAGCTTGACCCCATTGGAGAAGCGGCCCCGGAATGTCAGCAGGCGGTCCTAGACACAGTGCAACGCCTGGAACAGATGGGACACGCGATCGAGCAAATTTCCCTAGACTTAACCGATTTACTCCAACCCCTCACCGCCATTTGGGTCAGTGGCGTCTCCTTTTCCGGGATGCCTAAAGAGATTCTGCAACCTGTCAACCAGTGGTTTTTAGAACGCGGACAACAGGTAACCAGCGGTCAATACTTGCAAGCTGTCGCCCAGATGCAGATGTTTTGTCGGCGGATTGTCGCCTCCTTGGAGCAATATGACGCCTTAGTATTGCCCGTGTTTATGAGTCCGACCATTCGAGTCGGAGAATGGGCGAATCTCAGTCCTGAAGAGATTTTGCACAAGAGTTTTGAATGGGTGGCTCCCTGTCCCTTATTTAATGCCACAGGTCAACCGGCGATCGTCATTCCCGCCGGATTTTCCTCCGGTTTACCCGTAGGGGTCCAGCTTGTGGGCCGTCCAGCCGGAGAAGCCCCCCTCTTCACCTTAGCCGCTCAACTAGAAGCCGCTCACCCTTGGATTCAGTACCGCCCCCCCATCGCCTAGGATCTCGGTACAGCAAAGCACTTCGGCGGGGGATTAATCTCCAGCCGGAGTGCTTTGCTCCAGGCTAAAAAAACTCCCTCCAAAATCGGAGGGAGTTCAGGGTTTAGGTTCAGCTTAAAACTTAACTCGCCGGAATCGCAAAACCAGAGTCATCGCTGGGTTCAGCCGACTGAGGTTCTGGAGTCGTTTCTGCGGGGGTTTCCGGTGCCTGCTGGCTTTCTACCGGAGGCGTAGCGGGTTCTGCGGGTTCCGCAGGTTCCGCAGGTGCAGCCGGAGTGGAGTCTGGGTTAATTTCCGGCAGGTTAATGTTGATATTCGAGGGGGCCGCAGGCTCAGATTCCGGTTGTTCTGCGGGAGCCTCTTGGGTTTGAGAGTTGGGGACAGTGATATTGATATTCGGGGTGGGTTCCGCAGGCGCGGGTTCCGCAGGGGGTTGCTCTTGCTCCCCGGAAGTCTCTTGGGGGACTGGAATCACTCGTTCAATCAGAGTCCGTTCTCGCTCGATGGTGCGGGTGGGTGCGGGTTCGGCTTCCGGCTGTTGAGGGACCGGGGCAGTTGCTGGAGTAGAAGCGCCATCGCGTTGGGACAGATAGTACAGAGTTCCTACCCCTAACGCGACTAAGGAGGTGAGGATAATCCCCAAGAATAAGCCTCGGGCGGAATTGTCGCGATCGCGCTCTCGCAGTCGATTTTCTCGAATGTTTTCCACGACTCGACCTTGCACATAACCTTGGTTATAACCGGCATTTTCTGCACGCTGGACTCGGGCAGCCGTCGGACTCGCTGGGGGTACGCTGACTTGACCATGCCCTTGCGGTGTGGTATTGACCTCGGAAGGGGTTTGAGGATAGGATTTGCGTTCGTTAGATTTCATAATCGGTTCTATCAAAAGTATTCAAAAAATGGGGGTTAGGTAACCTTGGCAGATTGAGACTGGAAATAACCGGGTTGTTGGTTCAGGCTTTTAAAAATTTCAAACTGAGTTTAAAACAAAGGGTCTAACCGGCTTGATTTTCGAGTTCATCCCTGCTTCGGTTTTGACAATCCACGCGGTCAAAATGCTCTTTCAATCAAAAAGTTTTGGCGTGAATGGTTGCTGGTTCAACGGTTTCATGCTGTACACCCCTTTTCAAAAAAAATAGTTTAATAATGAGGGTTCGAGAGTCTGACCTGGGTAAAATACGGTTTCAGACGGAAAAGCGATTGTTTTGCGAATGAATCGAAAGGATTCGAGGGCGCAAAACCGACTTTTGTTCGGGTCATCCTCGGGCCGATCGCCTTCTCAATAAGTTGGCTTGGCACAGGGGACGTGAGTTTACCCCAATGTCCCATCGAGTCTGGCCTTGGGCCCTAGAGAATCAGTCGAAACTCTAGGTGCATTGGACTCCTGATTGGTTCAGGATTCAACCCTGCTGTAATTTCAACTGTACTGGTTTAAAATCCAGTTCGGCTCCTCCCGTAGAGGGATTTAAAGCCCAGGTAATTGGGTAGAGGGATCGGTAACAATCCACTCGATTAAAAAAAATATTAGGGGTTTATTTAGGGATAAGTTTGTGGGGAAAAGTCCAGGGTAAATAAGGTGAATCCTCGTTATAAGCCGAAGTTTAAAATTTAGTGTTCGTTCGGGAAAGCTGAGGCTAAGTGCTGGGTTTTTATTCCCTGGGGACGAGGAGTTTTATAAAAGAAAAGGTTAGCGATCGCCCCGGTGAGGAGAGCAATCTGGACCGGGTATCAACCCAGACCCTCGCGATCCATTGCAGATCCTCTATCAGGGCGATCGAGGAATAAAATCCCAGCCCTCCCAAATTGGTCCCTAATTTTCCTAAACCCAGAGAAAATGTGGTATAATACGGTTGTGTGAGCCTTAACGAACAGTGCTGTCCTTTCACTCTAAAGACACAGATGCTTAAAACGACCTTAATTACAGGCTCGATTATCTTGGCCGCTCTGTATATCGGATTTGGAGATAGATTTACCTTTCTGCCAAAAGAAATGCAGACAACGAGCGCCGAAACTCGCACCAGCCTCACGAAATTTGGCACCGGACTCATCCCGAAGTGGGTTTCTAACACTAAAGAGAAACCCGATTCGTTTGAGCGAACGGAACAACAACTCCAGCAAGAACAAAAGGGTGAGTAATGGAATCCCAGGCGTTCCTCAACCCTTTGCCAATTTCATTGCACCACAGACGCGCCCTAGGGCGCGTTTGTGGTTTTTCTACTCCTATAGCGGCTTATTTTTTCTTCAACCAGCTAAACATCGCCCGCAAATCTTTTCCGACTTCCTCAATGGGATGTTCGGCTTCTTGTCGGCGCATGGCGGTAAATCCAGCCTTACCGGATTGGTTCTCTAACACAAATTCCCGAGCAAATTGTCCCGTTTGAATTTCCTTGAGAATTTTCCGCATTTCGGCGCGGGTGGTATCGGTGACGATGCGAGGACCGCGAGTGTAGTCTCCATATTCGGCGGTATTGGAGATACTGTCGCGCATGGTGGCGAGTCCACCTTCTACAATCAAGTCAACGATCAGTTTGACTTCATGCAGACATTCAAAATAAGCCAATTCGGGCTGATATCCCGCTTCAACCAAGGTTTCAAACCCGGCTTTAATCAAGGCACTGAGGCCCCCACAGAGCACCGCTTGTTCGCCAAACAGGTCGGTTTCGGTTTCTTCGCGGAACGTCGTTTCTAGGATACCGGCGCGGGTGCCGCCAATGCCTTTCGCATAAGCCATTGCCCGATCGCGAGCTTGACCCGTGGCATCTTGATACACCGCAAACAATGCCGGAACCCCTTCTCCCTGTTCATAAGTCCGACGGACCAAATGTCCCGGTCCTTTCGGTGCCACCATCACCACATCCACATCATCCGGGGGGACAACTTGTCCAAAATGAATGTTAAAACCGTGGGCGAAACACAGTACATTGCCTGCGCTGAGATTCGGCTCAATTTCATTTTTATAAACCGACTTTTGGACCTCATCCGGCAACAAAATCATAATCCAATCAGCAGCTTTCGCGGCGTCAGCAACGCTATGCACGGTCAATCCGGCGTCTTTTGCTTTAGTGGCTGATTTGCTGCCCGGATACAGCCCGACAATGACGTTCATGCCACTATCTTTCAGGTTGAGGGCGTGGGCGTGACCTTGAGAGCCGTAACCAATAATTGCAATGGTTTTTCCGGCTAATAGGTCCAAATTTGCGTCTTCGTCGTAGTACATCCGGGCCATAAACAGACGTCTCCTTCCAGCAAGCTTCGTAAATATTGCAAACTTCATATTGTATCAGATAAGGGGAAGGATTCCAACTATTTGTAGGGGCGCAATGCTTGCGCCCTCCGGTTGGGCGCAAGCATTGCGCCCCTACAAATCCACCTGGATCCGGATCAGACCCCTGGGTTTCTCCTGGAGGCGGCTTAACGCTACCCTAGAAATCGTAGGCTCGACATCATGTCCCAGGAAGGATAGAACCAATGGATGAAGTGGTAAAAAAGGTGGCCGCTTTGGGACTGCCTGGAATTATTCTGGCGATCGCAATGGCAACGACGGGATTAACAGGTTCAGCGGCGATCGCCGCTGCCTTAGCCATGTTGGGGGGTCCAGCCGGAGTCCTCGGCGGCATCGGCGTTTTGGGGATCACCGGGTTAATTGCGGAATATCTGACCCGGGAAAGTCTGGAACAGTTACTCACCGATGTCTATCGGGTGCGGGCGCGCACCGAACGCACCCAGGTGGTTTTAGGGGAGTTGGAGTGGTTACCGATTTCTGAGGAGTTGAAATCTCGTCTGGAATGGGAAGTGCGGCAAGTGGGTAACCAACAGGCGAATTTTGCGACTTCGATTGGACCCGTGACTCAGGAGGCGATCGCCCTTTTAGATCGGGTTCGGGGCATCAACTATGCTTCAGACAGTGACTTGAAAAATTCTCGCCCAATTTTTGTTCTCCGGGATGGGACCGTGGTCCGCATCTGGAAAAATTGGCTGGGAATTGACCATATTTTCCTCGCAGATACCCAAGGAAATATTATTTATGGGGGATTTGTCAATTGGGTGGATAGCGACGCCTTGAATGAGGCGATCGCCCGGATTCGCACCGACTTTACTTAAAATCAGAACTCGGAACAGATGCGATAAACTAACTAAAACTGAAGCCAGTGGTGTGTGTTGTGACTCAAAACCGAGTAAACTTCAACAACCGAAAACCCCCGATGCCACCGGGTACCTTGTCGGCACTGAATTATTATGCCTTGCTGGGCCTTTCCAATGGGGCAACGGTGCTGGAAATTCGCCGCGCCTATCGGGAACTGAGCAAGCGTTATCATCCCGATACCTCCCCCCTTCCCCAAGAGGAAGCGCGGGAAAAGTTTCAACAGCTTAAGGATGCCTACAAGACTCTGAGTAATGACCGCGAACGACATCTCTATGATGTGAAATTGAGACTAGAGCGGGAGGGAATTTGGGAAAATGGGGTGGCGTTACCCCCGCACTGGAAACGCCACCCTGACGCTGCTTATGGGCGGTCTACAGGGACGGGTCGAGAGCCGTCTGAGCGTCCTTTGTCCGGTGGGGAGTTGTTTGTGCTGTTGATTCTGGGGCTCACGTTGATCGGCTGTTTATTGCTGGCGATCGCGATCGGATTAACGCGAGAAAATGTCCCGTTACCCGCTCAAACTTCAGAGTTGTTATCAATGCCCGTCTCGACGATCGCCTTCGATGGGAGAATGAAGCTATCCGGCGAAAGTTGGAAGTTGAACCCGTGAACTGTCTTTTTTATCCTCAAAAAACAGGACGCGGCGACGGCGATCGGGAAATCCCAGTAGAGCAAATTTTCTAAACTGACTTGAGTAAAGCTAAATTTTTTATGACATTACCTTCATCGGATACCCCGCTTTATAACCATGCGCTTCCGGCGATCGAGCAATGGTTAGAGGACCAAGGATGCGAACAAGACCGAACTGAACTGCACTGCTGGAGAGTAGAACGCCCCAGTTGGAATGCCGAACTGGTACTGGATGTCGATCAAGTCAGTGTCCGCTACATCAATGCTGAGGGTGGGATGCAAGATGTTCAACGCTCCTTCAAATATTCCCTCAGTCGGCGAGATATTGAAGAAGCGATTTTTAGTGGACCGTAGGGGAGATGGGGGAGATGGGGGAGAGTTGGGGGATGGGGGAGGGTTAAACCTTGCCGAAACGGCGTTCTCGTTTTTGGTAGGAACGGAGGGCGTAATGGAATTCTTCGCGGTTAAAATCCGGCCAGAGGGTTTCGGTGACATAGAGTTCCGAATAGGCGACTTGCCAGAGGAGAAAATTGCTGAGGCGCATTTCGCCACTGGTGCGAATTAATAAATCCGGGTCCCCGACTTCAGAGGTGTAGAGATGGCGTTCAAATAACGCCTCATCGATTTGTTCGGGTTGAATTAAACCTTGCTGGACTTGTTCAGCGATCGCCCGACAAGCTTGGACAATTTCTTGACGACCCCCGTAATTCGTGGCGATGGTAAAGTGAATCCCCTTGTTATTGCGAGTATTTTCTACCGATCGCCTGATTTCTTCTTGGAGAGATTTCGGCAAAGACTCTAAGTTTCCGACAAAGTTAATCCGGACATTTTCCTCCATCATCTCCTGGAGTTCTTGGCGCAGGACCCGTTCAAACAGGGTCATCAAAAAATTGACTTCTTCTAAGGGACGCCCCCAATTTTCACTGGAAAACGCATAAACCGTGAGGGCCGCAATTCCCCAATCCCGACAGCAGCGCAGGAGGTCCTTGAGGGTATCGACTCCCCGCCGATGCCCCATAAACCGGGGCATTCCATGAAGCTTCGCCCATCGACCATTTCCATCCATGATCACTGCTACGTGCTTGGGGAGTCTCTCGCAGTCGAGGTCAGCAGGCAACTGTTGTAAAGCTGATGGCTTGGTAATCATTTTTTCTCCCGTGAAGCCGATGATGGAAGACGGAGCAAGCGTAGCACGAGTCCGACTGCTTTTGATACTAACTGACGAACTAAATTTCGCAAATCTGGAGCAACGGGTTCCCGTTCGATAGTTTGTGAAAATCGGGCTTGTAGTAGTTCCTTAAGTTTACTGCTCGTTAAAGGTCGATTCAGGGTACCTTTTTCGGCCAAGGAGATCGAGCCGGTTTCCTCGGAGACGACAACACAAACGCAGTTTTCGACTCGTTCCGTAATCCCCATTGCGGCACGATGGCGGGTTCCTAACTGTCGCGAAGCGGTGCGATCGGACAAAGGAAGAATCACCCCTGCGGCCATAATTCGAGAAGCGCGAATTAATAGCGCCCCATCATGCAACAGGGTACTGGTCTGAAAAATGGTCTGTAAGAGTTCTTTAGAAACCTCGGCATTGATTTTTACCCCGGGAACAGAAAAATCCCGTTCGTCGATGGGACCGCTGGTTTCTAAAATCATCAAAGCGCCGGTGCGGTTTTGGGAGAGTTCCTTGACTGCATCGACGATTTCATCAATGACACTATCGGGTTTAGGAATAATCTGGCGGTAGGGTTGAAACAGTTGCCGGATTTCGCCTTTACCCAATTGTTCCAAAAATCGGCGGAATTCCGACTGAAGAATCACCGCCATTGCCACTGCCGAACCGATCACTAAGTTATTGAGGACGAAACTCAACAGAGTCAATTCGAGGCGGCTACTGATAGCTGCTGCGACCATCAGAATGATAAATCCGCGAACGATCCACAGGGTGCGGCGCTCCCCAATGATGACGAGCACCATATAGGTCAGGGCCAAAACCAAGAGGATGTCCAGGGGAGTTTTAATCCAGTTCGTCCAAATTTGGACCAAGTGAAGCAGCAAGGACTGAGTCCAGTTCGGGTCGATCGACAATTGCTCCCACAAATATCCCATCGGATCTCGATTAACCTTGCGCTTCTACATGACGAGCTTGATAGGCTGGCGAAGTTGCCAGCCTGTTGCTTTTTCGGGGGTTTTAACCCACAGGTGTTTGATCCCAAGCCGTTGTCCCTCCGCTGGCGATCGCCCCAACACTGGAATCCGTTTTTAACCCGTTACCGGGTTCAACTCCAGAAGTTTTAAGGGCTTACACCGCCGGTCCTGGGCCGAAATGAATGGGTATTAACTCAGATGAGCCAGTCTTTCAGGTAGGCGATCTTGTCGAATTAAATCTTCGTAAGTTTCCCGGGCTAGGATGATATTCGCAATGCCATCGTTTACTAATACGGCAGCGGGTCTGGGTACCCGATTATAATTCGAGGCCATGCTGTAATTGTAAGCACCTGTGGTCATGACGACTAGAATATCGCCGCTTTCGGTTTGTGGCAGACTGGCTTGATGAATTACGATGTCCCCCGATTCGCAGTGCTTACCGGCTATGGTAACAGTTTCAGTTAGGGGTGCGGACATCCGATTGGCGACAAGCGCTCGATAAACCGATTGATAGGTAATCGGACGGGGGTTATCGGACATCCCGCCATCTACGGAGAGATAGGTGCGGATTCCGGGGACCTGTTTTTGTGCGCCTAGGGTGTAGGCGGTGACGCAAGCTGGACCAATCAGCGATCGCCCGGGTTCACAGAGCAATTTCGGTAAAGCTACCTGTTGGGACTCGCAGGCTTCGGTAATGGCTTCGCTAACGCCTTTGACCCATTCCTCAATACTCGGCGGGTCATCAGATTCCGTATAACGAATGCCTAATCCGCCTCCGACATTGAGTTCCGTCACCGGGAGTTCGTAGGCAGCAGCTTGTTTTAACCATTGAACCATCACGGCAGCGAGGTCCCGATGGGGTTGCCGTTCAAAAATTTGGGAGCCAATATGGGCGTGGAGTCCAATGCAGTTCAAAACGGGATGCTGTTGGACAAAGGCAAAGACTTCCTGGATTTGGTCGGGATCAAAGCCAAATTTACTGTCGAGGTGTCCGGTGCGGATATATTCATGGGTGTGACATTCGATCCCTGGGGTGAACCGCAACATGATGCGGATGGCAGACTGTCCGGTTTCAGTGGCGATCGCCACTAATTGATGCAAGTCCTGCCAGTTATCGGCAACGACGGTACAGCCACTGGCAACGGCAATCTGTAATTCTTCTTTGGATTTGTTGTTGCCATGTAGATAAATTTTTTCCGGGGGTAAACCGGCTTCTAGGGCCGTGTACAGTTCACCGCCACTGACGACATCGATCCCCAGGCTTTCTTGGCCGACGATCGCGCAGATTGCCAAGCAATTCCAGGCTTTCGATGCATACAAGACTTGAGATTGACCGGGATAGTACCGCGCAAACAGGTCCCGATATTGTCTTGCTCCTTCTCTGAGGGTCTCTTCGTCCACAATATAAAGGGGCGAACCGAACTGCTCGACCAAGGTAACGACATCACAGCCGCCGATTTCTAGGCGATCGGCTTGATTGACTCGGGCGGTGAGGGGGAGCAGTTCCTGGTTGGGCGATCGCCTCTCGGTGGCGCTACTGGATTGAGTTAGATACTGACGGCCTGTTTTTTGAACCGTCGGGGTTTGAATGGATACCATATTTAAGAATTTGTATGAGGTTAGGTCGAGCAGCGTAAGTGGCTTCGTTTTCCAGTGTACAATCGTCTCCTGTCCTTTCTCCAATTAACCTCGGCTGTTTTGTGCCTGTTCTATTACTCAACCGACTCACCCCCGACCTGTTAGAGTCTGTCGTGGAACTCGATCGGCGTTCTTTGGGCGGAATGTGGAGCTTCGATGCCTATCAGCGCGAGTTCAACAGTCCTAACAGTGATTTGCTGGTGTTATCGATTTCCTCAACACCGGACTCTTCTGATTCCCCAGACTCTCCTCCTGTTTCTCCTCTGGTGGGCATCGGTTGCCTCTGGTCGATTCTGGAGGAAGCTCATATCACGGTTCTGGCGATTCATCCCGATTATTGGCATCAGGGTTTCGGTCAGTCTCTGCTCTATGGATTGCTGACTTGTGCTGCTCAACGGGGACTGGAATGGGCCACCCTGGAAGTGCGTCGCTCTAATCAAGCGGCTTTATCCCTCTACCAAAAGTTTGGCTTTAGAGAGGTGGGTTTTCGCAAACGGTACTATAAAGACACGGACGAAGATGCCCTGATTTTTTGGCGATCGGGGTTACATAAACCCGAATTCACTGACAGTTTAGGGCAGTGGGAAGCCCTTGTGCGCGATCGCCTCGGACAATCCGGCTGGTCTTTATCGGTACATCTTTAGGATGATGATTTTTGGCTAGTTTTTGGTATAATGTTATCAGATTTTCTGAAACTTTAAAAACCACTTTAAAAAGTTGGGGTTTCATGACGATCGCAACAGCAGACCCAGGGTCTGACTGTTGAATTTTTCATGGACGAGTTAAACAGCATTCTTTCTTACCTTGTCTAGTAAAACCACCCTAAAATATCTCAGGGGGTATATATATGCCAAAACTACTGTCTACACTACTGACTTTCGCGGGAGTCAGCCTGAGTTTGACCGCGATGGGACCGGCAACAGCAATAATGAATTCTGAACAGTTGATTGCACAGGGTCCTGAAACAACGTCCGAGCCTACCGAGACGATGGCGCAAACGGATATGGGCGATCGGGCTGATCTGGAACGGGGAATTAGTGATTTTGACTGGGATCTCCCCAATCAAAACCCCGAAACTCAATTCGGCACTCCCCTCCTCCTTCCCATCCGACTCACCGCTCCTTCCCAGGAAAGCGAGGGTGATGGGTTAGCGGTTCAAATCGATTTCACTCGGTTAGATCGCTTAGAACAGGTTGAGGGCCAACAGTGATTGATTTCAGCTTAAAGGGGAGGGTAGCATTCGCCACCCTCCCCTTTCTCATGGCGTCATGCCAACTTAAACCCTAACCCCTTCTTTCACCCTGTGGGAACAGAGTCTTTTTAAATCATCCACTAAAATTCCTAACAAATTCATCGCCTCAACCTCCACCGCCACAAACGCATTCGAGAGGGATTTAGTTCCGTGGCGACGGTCTAAAATTGTTTGACCTCGGGTATAATTTCCAGCAGTTTCTACCCTCACCCATCCCCGCCGAAATAACAAAGTTTCTGGATAAAATAAATAAGCAATAGTGACCGCATCATGCACTAAAAATCCATTGATTCCAGCGGTTTCTCGATGGCGCAAACAAGACTCGCTCATAAATTGCGCCAATTTATGAATAAACTGGGCCAGTTCAAGGTTAGGATATTCCTGGGCGATCGCCTCGGTCATCTCCACGGTTAAAATCAGCTTCCGCGTCACATCTAACGGCAAAATTACTATATCCTCCCGACTGTCCAAAACAGCCACTGCCGCCTCGGGATTAAATGCTACATTAAACTCCGCTATTGGTGTCACATTTCCCGGCACCTCAAACGCACCCGCCATTAACACTAATTCCTTCGCCAACCGCAAAATACCCGGTCGTTTCTGTTCCGCTGCCGCCAAATTTGTCAGCGGTCCCAACCCAATCACCGTCACCTCCCCCGGTGCAGCTTCCAAGGTTTCAATAATCATTTCATCCGCATAGGATGCCGCTGCAAATTGTCGAGGATAATCCGGCAATACATGAGATAAATTGCCCATACCATCCATCCCATGTATTTCCGCAGCATCCCCAATTTGACTACCCTCCCAAACCACACTCCGGCCCACTTTTACCGATTCAAACCCACCGAATGCTAAGACTTTACAAGCACTAGCAAAGGTCAATTCAGCGGAAACATTTCCCGCCACAGTCGTCACTCCCACCCATTCGGCAAATCCTTGTTTCACCAAACTTTGCAACCACAGTAATGCAAACGTATCATCTCCACCGGGGTCTGTATCGACTAGGATTTTTCGGGGGGATGGGGTCAAGATTTTACCGGACATAATTCCTCATGGATGCTTTGAGGGATAATAAAAACCGACCCATTCAAGGGTGCGACTCTAGGAACCGAACCTCTCCTGGGCAGGTTAAAATCAGTTCGTGTAATTAAGATTTTTGAGGTTTTTTAGCAGACCGATAAAAAGGCTTTTTCACCACAGTTCCGGGATAGGTTTTCCCGCGAATTTCTACCTCAATGGATTGACCCGGTTTACTCAATTCTAGGGGTAAATAAGCTAGGGCGATCGCCTTTTCCAAAGTAGGCGACCAACTGCCACTGGTAACCTCTCCCACTGGTTTACCTTCAGATATCACCGGATAACCATGACGAGCAATATAACGACCCTGCATTTCGATTCCTACCAAACGCCGTTTTACCCCCGTTTCTTTCTGTTTTACTAACACTTCCCTGCCGATAAATTCCCCTTTACTATCCAGATGCACCAACCAACCCAAACCCGCTTCTAACGGGGTGGTGCTTTCGTCGATATCTTGACCATAAAGCGCCATTGCTGCTTCCAGACGAAGGGTATCCCGACAACCTAAACCACAAGGAGTTACCCCAGCATTTAACAGCGATCGCCACAGGGTCATCCCCGTTTCTGGATTCACCATCACTTCGTACCCATCTTCCCCAGTGTATCCCGTGCGGGCCAAAAATCCATTTCCCCCACAAACCGACCCTTGTAAATGTCCAAAGGGTTTCACCGCAGACAGATCCACCTCTACAAACTGTTGCAGTTTCTGCACTGCTTCGGACCTTGAACCGCTAGTAATACCTTTTGTTTGGATAAATCCTGGAATTCCACATCGGACCCTGCCAATTGTGCCAACAACCAAGCTTTATCTTCTGCACAAGTGGCAGCATTCACAATCACCTGAGCAAAATGCCTTCCCGCTTCATCCTGTCCTTGATCATAAAAAATAATATCATCTAGGATGCCACCTTGGGCATTCAGGAGAACCGTGTACTGACCCTCACCGGGTTCTAACCGAGACAAATCCGAGGGAACTAATCCTTGCATTTGCGTCAGCAAATCTTTACCGGAGAGAGAAAACATCCCCATGTGGGAGATATCAAACATTCCCGCAGCAGTTCGGACTGCTTGATGTTCCGGGTTAATTCCCGAAAACTGCACCGGCATTTCCCATCCAGAGAAGGCAGTCATCCTCGCATTCAGGGCGATCGCCTCCTCATAGAGGGGAGTTCGGGACAAGGGTTGTGCCGTCTCATTTGCTGCTGTGGTTGCCACTAATGTTACCTCCGGTTCGGTGAAATATTTCCTATTTTAGGGGAAATTGGGTCCGGTGGCAGGGGGATAAACAGGCGATTAGGAAACCGGGGAATCCGCCTGCCAGTTTCGATTCGTTTTGTGCTTATATTTTTTATACTATTTAGCAATCCTAAGTCAATTGTGGAAGACAATGGCGGCCCTCAACTGTTGAGGCGATTCGCGAATCGGCTCTACAGGGGTTAGAAGTGTATGTTCAAATCATTTCGTAATTTCTATATTTACCCAATATTTAAAAACTATCCTAATTTTCAATACATTTGTAACCAATCAATTAAACTCACTTGCCGATGTTTGTCCAGTTCTTCAATTCGCTTTTTTTCTTCAGAAATTTGCTCTTGATAGTAACGAGGACGGTCTGGTTCTTTCGTCAAATCAGTTTCCTTCCAAAGTTGTAACGCTTGACGGCAGCGCTTATCACAAAGCACTTGTTCAATACAAGCGATCGCCCCTTGAATCATCAGCGGCGGATTAAATAAATCTCGCTGAGACTTCTCATCCAAATGAAACAATTCAGAAACAAGTTTTAAATCCCGATTATTCTGTAAAAATCGCTCTTGCACTTGAGACAGTAAATCCCCGGTTGGAGCGTGATATTCAACCTGGATAATTTGCTGCCACAAAAACCGATGGTGGGAGAGACTAAAATCTAAATCTCGCGCCTCCAATTCCTCGGCGATCGCCCCGCGATGTTCCGGACAATGCAAATACAACCGCAATAACACCGCTTCCGCATTTTCTAATAACCCGCGATCGGCAGAAACCGGAACCAAATCCAGTTGCTTCTCCTGCTCACTCTTACTTTCCTTGTCGCCGGATTCGGTTGAGTTGTTTAATTAAATCTTGCGCCCGAAAAGAGACTAAAGTTCCATTCCCCTGACTGAGAATTTCTGCACAGCGATTGACATAATACATCCGCGTATCGGTATTCTGAATTTTGGTGAGTAAATTAACCATTTGCTTGGCAATCCGTTGATAAGCATCCGATTGGTTTAAATCATTTCCCCGTAACAATTGCTGCATCTGCCAATCTAACCATAACGGCGCATCCTCCATCAGTTGCCGATAGGGTTCCGGACTGCCGGTAGATTTGAGAAAATCATCCGCATCTTTGCCATCGGGAATATTGATAATTCTCAGTTGGACTTGTCCCTTGTATGCCAATTCAGCAATTTCACCGATCGCCCGTTCTGCTGCCGTCGTCCCTGCCGCATCTGCATCAAAATTCAAAATCACTTGTTTAGAGTCGGTATAACGCAACAGGTGCTTAACCGCATCCAAACTCAATGCTGTCCCCAGAGAGGCAACAGCATTAGAAATTCCCGCCGCATGAAGGGCGATCGCATCAAAATATCCCTCCACCACCACCGCTTTATCTGCCTTGGAAATAGCTGATTTCGCCTTATCCAAAGCATACAGAGTTTTCCCCTTATCAAATAACGGCGTTTCCGGAGAATTGAGATACTTCGGTTGTTCATCACTGAGGGTTCTTCCCCCAAAAGCAATGGCACGACCCTGGGAATCATGAATCGGAATCATCAGGCGATCGCGAAAGCGATCGTAATACCCTCCCCCAGTATTTCGCGCCTTAATCAACCCCGCCTCTTCCACCAACTGCACCGAAAACCTTTTTTCTTCCACCAAATAACTGTAAAGACTTTCCCATCCTGCCGGTGCATAACCCAATTGAAACTGTTGAATCGTTTCCAGACTCAATTGCCGGTCAACTTTCAGATAATTCAGCGCATCACTGCCTTGAGGTTGATGTAAAGCGTGTTCATAAAACCGCACGGCGATCGCCATAATTTCATAGAGTTCTTCTCTGAGAGAAAGCTGCCGTTGTAACTCTTCTCGCTGTTCCGGTTCAATCGTATGCACAGGAACCTGATACCGTCGCGCCAGATCCAACACCACATCGGAAAACGAGTGTTTACCAATTTCCATCAAAAACGTAATCGAATTTCCCCCCGCCTGACATCCAAAACAGTAATACATCTGCTTACTGGGACTCACAGTAAAACTGGGCGACCCTTCATCATGAAAGGGACACAATCCCACCAAATCTTTACCCTGTTTTTTGAGCACAACGCGCTCAGAGACGATATCTACGATATCAGCACGTTGCTTGACTTCTTCAATCGTGTCAGGATGGATGCGAGGAACGTTCATTAGCACAGAATTACAGATTGATTCTTATAATCATATTAAGTCCTAAATCCCAATTTTATTATAGGGTGATGGGATAAAAACGCTGAGGGTTGAGGAGGAGGTTAAATCCGTGAAAATGATAGGAATGGCGATCGCGATAATTCTGGGACTGTTCATCGCCGTAGAAGTGGCACTCAGACTGCTCTTTGGGTTCGGCAACCCTCCCCTGTACATCCCCGACGAGAAAATCGGGTATCTGTTAGCACCCAATCAGAAACTGCGGCGCTTTGGCAATCGCTTCGAGATTAACCAATATTCCATGCGGAGTGCTGCCGTCACCCCAACATCAGACACCCCACGAGTCTTGTTGCTGGGAGATTCCGTTGCCAATGGCGGATGGTGGACAGATCAGGCGCAAACCATCTCCGCCTTAATGCAGCAACAACTCCCGAAACGCCTCCCGGGGAATTCCCCTCAAATCGAAGTATTCAACGCCTCCGCAAACTCTTGGGGACCCCGCAATGAACGCGCCTATCTGGAGAAATTTGGGACCTTTGGTGCCCAAGCAGTGGTATTGCTAATCAATACCGATGATTTGTTTGGGACCCAACCCAGTTCTATACAAGTCGGACGCGATCGCAACTATCCCGATACAAAACCCCCCTTAGCACTGGTAGAGGTTGTGAGTCGATATTTGTTACCCGCGCCAACAGTGCCTAAGTTACCCGAGGAAAAAGGCGATCGGGTGGGGTTTAACTTAGAAGCAATTCATCAAATTCAGCAAATCGTCACCCAAAACCAAGGACAATTTCTATTAGCAATCACCCCATTATTACGAGAACTCGGAGAACCGGGACCGAGAGACTATGAAATAAAAGCCCGTCAACGCCTACAAGAATTCACCCAACAGCATCAAATCACCTACCTAGATTTTTTAGACCCTTTTAATGCCGTAGAAGAACCCGCTAGTTTATATCGGGACCACATTCATCTCAGTCCAAGTGGCAATGAATTGGTCACCGGAAAGATTACCGAGGCACTCGCGCCGATGATGTCATTTTAAGGCATCGGGGTAGGAGTGCGAGCATCTTGCTCGCTCTTGACAAGAGCGAGCAAGATGCTCGCACTCCTTTCCTCTAAATATATTAAGCAATCATTCCCTTTGATGTTATTATGCTGATGGTTATTGGTTTAAGACCGAGCAGGTATGAATATTTTTGATTGTTCACAACATATCTATGTTTCGTCAGACTTTGACGCCATTATAAAAGATACGATTCGCTTTTTTAATGGAACCCCTGTCCATTCGATTCCTATTCCCAGGCGCTTTTCTGGCACGGGCGTCTATGCTCTATACTGTATTGCTCAATCTGGAATTTACTCCAAATTTCATGGAGTTAATAGAACTGCATTTAGTATGCCAATTTATATTGGAAAAGCGGTTCCTAAAGGTTGGCGGCAAGCTAGGCAGTTATCCTCGAAAAATGCTAAAAGTTACGAATTATATAATCGTATCTATGAACATAGCCACAGCATCACTATTGCAGAGGGTTTGGAAATATCGGATTTTTTCTGCCGGTTTATGATTCTCGAAGGGAGAGAAAGTGATTTGATTGGAACTGTTGAAGCGGCCCTCATCCGAAAATATCAACCCATTTGGAACACTTTAATTGACGGCTTTGGTAATCATGATCCGGGCAAGGGTAGATACCAACAAGCAAAATCCGATTGGGATGTTTGCCATCCGGGACGTGCTTGGGCAGAAAAATGCCAGGGAATACCTGCAAACCAGGAAGACCTTTTTCAAAGTATTGAAAACTTTTTAAATAATTTAGATGATGAAGAACAACCCTAAAATCTCTTGCTTAGAATTGTTTGCCGGTGCAGGGGGTCTAGCTAAAGGAATAGAACTCTCGGGAATTCAACACAATGCCTTGATTGAATGGAATAAAAATGCCTGCCAAACTCTGACCTATAACTATAGCGAAAATCTGGTTTATCATACCGATATTCGTTCAGTCCAGTTTGACCAGTTCGATAACGTGGATCTGGTTGCAGGTGGACCGCCCTGTCAACCCTTTTCAATGGGAGGAAAACACCAAGGAAATATAGATGAACGAGATATGTTTCCTTATGTCTGCAAAGCCATCAGTATCTCTAAACCCAAGTTTTTTATCTTTGAAAATGTCAAAGGTCTCTTGCGAAAATCATTTAGGCGTTATTTTGAATATATTATTTTAAGATTAACCTATCCTGATATTGACATAAAACCTTCAGAAGATTGGCAAAAACATCTCATCCGGCTGGAAAACATCCAGACATCAGGCTACTATGATGCCGTAAAATATCAGGTAACTTTTCGCTTGGTGGATGCAGCAAATTACGGCATTCCCCAACGCCGTGAACGGGTTTTTATTGTCGGCATCAGAGAGGATTTAAACATTAACTGGAGCTTTCCTCAAGAAACCCACTCTCTGGATGCACTACTCTGGTCACAATTCATCAGTGGTGATTATTGGGAACGACATGGAATCAAGCCTTCAGGACTTGGAAATTTGGATAAAAGAACCCAGCAAAGAGTTGAGCAACTCATCCAACAACCTACTTTATTCCCTCCCCCGTTAAAGCCCTGGAAAACAGTTAGAGATGAAATTGGAGAACTCCCAAAACCGGATCCGCAAGGGAGCTTTAATAGTGAACATATCCTCAGAACAGGTGCAAAGGCATACCCTGGACACACGGGGAGTTATATTGATATGCCTTCTAAAACATTGAAAGCAGGAGATCATGGTGTTCCTGGAGGAGAAAACATGATTCGGTATGAAGATGGTCAAATTCGGTACTACACCACCTTTGAAGCTAAACGAATCCAGACCTTTCCAGATGACTATAAAATTGTGGGTTCATGGACAGAAGCCATGAGACAGATTGGCAATGCTGTACCTGTAAAACTAGGGCATTATATCGCGAATTCCTTGACTCAAACAATTTATATGTCCTAGATTTCTCCCACCTAGATTTTTTAGACCCTTTTAATGTGGTGGAAACCCATCTGCACCCGATCCAGAAGCCAAGTGGAAACATTTCTGCATAGAATATTAAAATTTAATTAAGAAATACAGGTATTGATCCCCGAAAGATATTTTATGATACGATATCAAATTAAGTTTACTATCGAATATCTATAAATACATTCGTAGGCATGAACAAAAGCCAAGAAATCCAGAGTATTATCGCCCAACGTCAGCCCCTCGCCAAAAAGTTGGCAGATATCGAGACTGGGTTATCCTCGCTTTATGCGGCGATTCAGCAATTAGAACAAGAACGCGATCGCCAGCTTCAGCACTGGGCAGGAGATGACGCCACCCAGTCCAAACTCCAAAAACTGAATTTTGCCAGTTTTCAGCAAAATATCATGGAACACTTGGCATCACTGGGTACACTCCAGAAGAGATTTTCCCGGAAAACCCTAAATATTGGGGTAATTGGGCGCATGGGACAAGGGAAAAGCACCTTATTGCAGAGTTTGACTGGACTAAACAACGAGGTAATTCCAGCCCTCCCAGGAAAAGCTTGTACTGCTGCGCGGAGTACCATTCGTCATCAACCGGGGAACTTGACGACTGCCGAAATTCAATTTCACGATCGCGACTCATTTTTACAAGAAATCATTATTCCCTATTACCAGAAACTGGGACTGACTCCGATTCCCGGTTCTTTTGAAGCCTTTGCCCATAGCGCCCTTCCCAGTTTACCCACTGGCGCAGATCAAACGGACATTAATATTTATAATCGCTTGAAAGACGATTATCACACCCATGCTACACAATATCAAGAATACTTGGGGCGCGGCTCTTTAAATCTTCAAGATGAGTCACAGATTTCTAAGTATGTAGCGTCACAATATAATCAGGGCTATCAACTGATTAACCATGAATGTTTGGCGGTGAAGCAGGTTAAAATCGCTTGCCCGTTTCCCGTTGAGGAAATTGGGGCGATCGCTTTAGTCGATGTTCCCGGTTTAGGGGATTTCAAGTTAGGAGATGAGAGTTTAGTCATTAAGGCCCTCGGTCAAGAAGTGGATTTTATTCTATTTATCCACAAACCCTCTAATGGTCGGGCAGCTTTCGAGCAAAGCGATACCCAATTATATGATTTGGCAAATAAAGCTTTAAACGATTTGCCTTCTCTATCTATGTTTGTGCTGAATGCCGATCGCAATGGCGAAAATCAGGAAAGTTGCCGTTCTTTGAAACGGGATCTTGATTCGGGAACGGTGCAAATGCCCGTGTTGGATTGTGTGATTGCTGATTGTTCTTCCCCCGAAGAAGCCAATAGCAAAGTGCTTCAGGTGGTTCTGAATAATCTTCGCTCCAATGTCACTCAACTAGACCGGAAGTATGCTGAACAAAAAATCGCCGATTTGCAAGGGAGTCTCATAGAATTAAAACAGCAATTGCAATTAGCAGAGGGAATCCTACCGCATATTAATACATATGAGATAGAGGCTCTATATGACGATTTATTTGAAGATTTTTGGGAGAAAATCACCAATGAAATCATGAATTTTTTGAAAGAAGACCTAATTAAAACTCGCGAAACCCCCGATGAAAATCTAAAAAATCAAATTGAAACCGTGCTGCAAGACTGTCGGGAAAATCCCTATATGCCCACGATTGAAGAAGTCAAAAAACTCTGCAACAAACTGGGAGGTGCCGCCAGCGCTTACAATGAGTATTTGATAGAACTGAGAACCAACCTATCGCGAAAATTCCTCGACATGGATAAAGGATTGAAAAAAACTATTGAAGGAACAAAGGCGAAAGTGGCTGATGTGTTAATCGAAAAATGTGCTTTAGGGGGTCTGACAAAAGTTCGTGGAGCCGAGTTCCTGGCCGAAGTTGCGGGTCAAATTCCTCCAGACTATACGGAACTGAAAAAAGGGTTTGATATTCTATCAGGATTTAATCTCTCTTATCGGGGATTAATTCAGCATCGGATTCGCTTGGAATTGGATCCGTTAACCCCAGATAAAACCGCAGGATTAAAAATAGAAGGAGTAAATGCTCAAGATATTTTAGACCACTTACACGAACTGTATCAAGAGACCATTTTCCAATGTAAAAAGGCTTTGGAGGGATTTTTATCCGAACCAAGTCAAGCCTCTTTTGCCATCGTGGAAGAATTTGCCGATCGCGTTCTACGGGCAAAAACTGCAAAGAAGGAATGGAAACGGTTTTTGCGCCCCAAGCGGGATCAGATTTGGGAAGATTTTGAGAAACTGGAAAAACAAATTGATGCCAGTAAAGAATGGTCAAGACTTTTAAACTCGGTTTCTGGTCAGATCAATGATTTAGAAGGGTCTTTAAAGACTTTATAAACCCGCCCAAAAAACCAGTAATTTTGTGAGGAGCTTCAATGACATCTGTTTGGAAAACCATATTCAATATTCCCCAAGAGCTACCCGTGCTGAACGTAACTATGCTTGGTCCGAGTGGTGTTGGCAAAACCAGTTTACTAGCAGCCATGTATGACCAGTTTGATAATGTCAGTAAGGATTTGCAGCTTCTGCCTGATGAAGAAACCAAGCTTTTTTTGGAACAGCGACTTAAACAGCTTAAAAGTCTAGTAGGTGATAATATTCGAGTTCGTGGGGGTGTTAACCCCACTAATGATGACCGCTCATTCAAATTTGAGTTTGGACAAACTGGAATGAATCCATCTCTAAAAATTAATTTTCAAGATTATCCCGGGGAATGGTTAGAGAAACCTGGCAAACTAGAGGAAGTCAAGGAGTTTATTCGCGACTCGGCAGCGGTGCTGATTCCCATTGATACACCGGCTTTGATGGAACTTAACGGACAGTATCATGACGAGTTTAATAAACCGACCGAATTGAATGAATTATTCAAAAAAGTCTATAAAAATTTAGATTCGCCCCGTTTGGTTATCCTTGCTCCGGTGAAGTGTGAAAAATACATGAAAAACCCCACAAACTTATTCACAGAAGTGAGGGAAGGCTATCAGAAGATGTTGAATCAGTTTGGTAGTGAGAAGTTATTACCCAAAGTTGCTGTAGTGATTACTCCAGTTCAAACCGTTGGGAGTGTAATCTTTTCATACATCCAGCTTCAAGATAATCAGCCAAACTTCTATTTTCGTAAACCCCAGCCAAGCGACCCCTATCAGCCGAGAAATACGGAAGTCCCTTTGCGGTATCTGTTGCGCTTTTTGTTAAAATTGCATTTGGATAACCAACGTAACTCGGTATTGACCAGAATCCTGGATTATTTTGGCAAAAATACCGATCTCAAAAATGCAGTTTGTCAATTTTCTAATTCAAATTCCGATTTGGTTGAGATTGTTCAAAGTGGTAATTTATTTAAAATTTAAGGAGATAAATCATGGATGTTTATGTCAAAACTAGGGGTGTTTCCAGGGGATATTCTTGGGTAAACCAGGATGAAACAATTGTTAATCCCCCTCTGTTCACCGAAGGAGTTAAAATTGTAGACACTGATGATTTTTCCTTGATTTTGTATCGCATGAAAGGTAAGTTGTCTTTATTAATTACAGGATTGGAAACGAAAGATAGAACAGATAATCGAACTCGGAGAATCCGCAATTCAGTGTTGTGGGTTGGAGATGATTCTAATGATGAAGAAGAGATTTTGCGGAAGATTGCGATTAAAGCCTTGAATAAACAACTAGAAGAGGATGTTGATGAAGCGGTTAAGTCCGACAATAATGATCAAGGGTTTAAAGTTGATTTTAATATTTTAAAAAATTTAAAGCTTGACCCTCTCAAACCTGCTGAAAATAAACTCGCTGATTCCCGTAGAATTGGAAATTGGCCAACCCTTAAAAATGAACTAATTGAGGAATTACTTAACTATCGATTACCCGAAAAAAAGGAGGGTATGTTAGTGGTAGTGTCCTCAACGGTATCTCACACTAATCTTGAAAACAACGTAGTTTGGCGAGGTTTATCCGATACAATTCCTGGTGATGAGTGGATTGACTTGCCCGTGAAGGGAGATCAAGATGATAGCTTTCGCCCCGATTCAACTACTGGAAAAGTGGCTTCAAAGTCTGGAAATTCTGCACAAGAGTCTATCCGAGCTAAAACCCAACCCGGAAACAGCAGAACTAATGATAAAATTTCTACTGAAGTTATTCAAAAACAAGGATTAACGATTGGTCAAACAGTTGTGAGTATCTTGTTAGTGATCTCGCTCATTGCCAATATTGGATTATTCTTGAAGTGGCAGGATGCAATTGACAATAAAAAGGAATATGAGAAGCTCTTAGAGCAAAGCCAAGCATTGAAAGTAGAGATTGTCAACAATGAAAACAAGATAAAAACTCAAGAGAAAAAAATAGATGAACAAAACTTAAATCTTCAAAAAGGAGGCAAAATATTAGATGGAATCCAGAAGTTTACTGCTCGATTTAATTCACCAGAATTACGAGAATTACTAGAGGATAACAATGATTTTCTCAAGGGTATTCAAAAATAAATAGTCGCCAGACATTTTAGGCTGATCGCTGCAACTGTGCTTGTTTTTCAGTTGTACCTAGGGATGCAGGACTATTCTAATGTCCATTATGCATTATCAACGGACTGAAACTGTGCCATTAACCAGGCTCCCACCTGGGATTCATTGGTTGCGGCTCCGTTGCAGCGCTTGGTTTAGGGTCGCTATCTCTAGTTCTGGAAACATCAGAGAGACATCAATTCGGTGACTCCCCCGATCGCTCATCTGATAAGCCATTACCTCCGATGTTTCCACGTTCACAATCCAATATTCAGCAATCCCCACCTCTTCATACAGCACTCGTTTAACCGTGCGATCGTCCAACAGGGATGATTTCGCCACCTCCGCCACCAAATCCGGCACCGGATACTCTTCCAGATTCACAACGTCAGTGCCGTTGGGGATGGCGCTTGCTTTGTTGCCAATGTAATACGCTAAATCCGGCTGAAACTCGGCATATCCCGGTTTACGGAAGGAACAATTGTCTAAAATCGTGAACGGAATGCCTTTCACAATGCCATAGAGATTAATGGCAAGGGCAATAGTTTCATGATGTTTGCTGTGGTCAAAACCTACGGGTAGTTGCATTTCTAATCTCATTCGCCCATTACTATAATAGCCTTTGGATTTAGCATGGGCAGGGTCATCCAAAGCACTCAGGTACTCATTCCAGGTAGCAGGAACCCAGGTATCACTGGCTATTAGATTAGAGAGTGGATTCATGCTCATCATCCCCCAGGAAAAATTGACATCCATTCTATGTTACTCGTCCTCTGGAACTTTGGCAACCGGCAGAGTCCCCATTTCCCACATCCAGAAATGTTGCAAATTTTCGGTATTGATGTAGTTCATACAAAAATTCCCTCTTTTTTGACATTAAAAATAAAAGGAGAATCCTGAGTTTTGAACCTTTCTGAGGCAATAAACTGCCACGATATCACCACATCATAATCTAAGCAAATTTGGGTGATAAACTCCGTTGTTTTATCAATTTTCTGAAAAGGATGTTCCAAAACTTTCAAAATAATCAAAAAGTCAATATCCGAATACTCTTGGGCATCTCCTCGCGCCTGAGACCCATATAAAATAATCGATTCTATCTGGTCTTGATAATAATTCATCAGACCTTCTTTAACTCGCTGGATAACTAATGGTAGGTTGGGATTTTGCATAGAAATTGGCTGTTTTTACTAAATTTTAACTCTTTTGGCGAACAGTGCGCCCATGTTCAAGGCAGGGTAAGCGCAGAAAAATGAGCTGTTAATATGCTATAGAATCACCCGGTTAACATAATCCCTGAGGTTTCCGATGGCCTTCAGCTTTGATTCCGCCACAGACTCAGCTAAACCGAAAGTCCAGCAACCGCTGCCGCCTGCTATCGACGCGGAGTCAGTCCAACAGCAGTGGCAATCGCAATTTGCTGAATTGGAAGACCCCCGTGGCCGTCAGGGGGTAGAGCATCCCTTTTTAAGCATTGTGATGATCGCAATTTTGGCCGTCATCGGCGGCGCGACAGGTTGGAAAGACATTGAAACCTACGCCGAGAGCCATGAGGTGTGGCTGAGTACCCTATTGCGGCTACCCCGTGGAGTACCCCATGCTGACACGTATCGTCGTGTATTTCAGCAACTGGCCCCTGAAGCCCTAGAGCGATGCTTTTTGGGCTGGGTGCAGCAGATTGTTGAGGCCACCGGTGCCCAGGTGATTCCGATTGACGGTAAGACCATCAAAGGCTCATACGACCGCAACCACAAGCAATCCGCCCTCCACGTCGTCAGCGCTTGGGCCAGCGAGCATCGTTTATTGTTGGGCCAGGTGAAGGTGGCGTCCAAGAGCAATGAGATCACCGCGATTCCCGCGTTGCTCGAACTCCTGGATATCAGCGGTTGCATCATTACCCTGGATGCAATGGGGACTCAGACGCAGATTGCCCGCGAATCATCGGCCACCGGGCCGATTACGTCCTTTGTTTGAAGGCGAATCACCCTACCCTGTGGACCCAGGTCACGGCTTGGTTTGAGCAGGCTCAGGCCCAGCATTTTGCAGGTAGTGAGCACAGTTATGACCAGCTTGTGGAATCGGGTCATCATCGGCGGGAACATCGGCAGGTGTGGGCTGTGCCGGTTGCCTTGATGGGAGATCTGCACCAAATCGAGCAATGGGCAGGTCTTAAAACCATCGTAATGGTGAAGCGGGTACGATACCTCTGGAACAAGACCACCCAAGAAGTGATGTTCTATCTCTCGTCACTGCCTTGTGATGCGGCATTGATTGGTCGGGCGATCCGTACCCACTGGGGTATCGAAAATCAACTCCACTGGGTACTAGATGTCACCTGGGGCGAGGATAAGTCCCGCATCCGACGGGGCCACGGGGGCGAGAACATGGCTCTTTTACGGCGCTTGGCCATCAGTGTGCTGAATCAAGAAACCTCTCTCAAGCGCAGTCTCAAGCAAAAGGCGAAGCGGGCCTCGATGAGTCCCGAGTATATGCTCACTGTCCTTGCCGCAGGTCTCGTCACGTAGCATAATTTCTCGATATTTTTCTTGCGTTTACCCTGATGTTCAAGGGCTTCCATAAATGCGGTTTCGTCAGAAATAGAACCCACAACTTGAGTCAGCCAATTCTCAGGAGGAGACTGACTCTCGACTTGTTGTTTAAGCTGGGAAACTGTTTGCTCTAGGGTAAGCAAACGCTGTTCTAGGGTCACTTCGTCTAACATAATTTTCTCAACCAAGCTAACTCTTTTCTAGTTTAGAGGATGGGAACCCCAACTGTCTCCGGTCAACCATCAGGTTCTCTGGTAGGGACTCCCTAACGGGGGTCGCCAATCAACACCAATGGCGACCAGAAAAACGGATGACGGTGAGACTGACTTAACTTAATTTAGCCTCACGCAATATCACTCTAAACTATTGCTTAACTAACGGTTTGGATTGCTGAATTGCTGGTAATGTTAGCATCAACTGTAGCCAGTGTTAACCCATAGTAAATAGCTGTGGCAACAATAAATCTGTCGGCTGGGTCTTGATGGGGTAGGGAAATCTGGTGACTTAAAATAGCAATGGCATAATTCATCTGTGCCTCACGAGTTTTCAGTGTTTTTAAAGCTGTGTCAACCCATGTAATCGGGTCAGGATGTAAAGATATGCGTCCTTTCTCTGCCAAAATCAATGTTTCCCAAATGCTAATTGGACTCAGCCAAAGTTCAGTATTAGGATCGGCAATTGCCGTTTTAAGTTGGCTTGATAAGCGTTGATCTCCCAGTAAATACCAAAGCCAAATGTGGGTATCTAGCAGCAGTTTCATTCTAACACCTCCCAGGGCTGAGGCTCTGGCGCAATTATATCTCCTAAAATTTCACCGATGCCCTTCATTGCCCCAAAAGCGGGGCGGGCATCTGGGATGGTAGCGGGATAGATAATCACTAAGGGTTTGCCTTCATGGATGACCGTAATGGGGGTTTTAGTGCGTTCCACTTCTATAAATAGATTCTGGAGAAGTTGGGGCAGTTCATTGGTCGTAATTTCTGTCATTTGTTACCTCCTGAACCGTGAAAAATAATGTAAATGCCGCATAGCTTAATTTTAGTTTACTAGAAATTCCCCGAGTCCTGACCCAGGGTCTGGACTAACGGGGATCGCCAATCAACACCAACGGCGACCAGAAAAACGGATGACGGTGAGACTGACTTAACTTCGCCTGACGCAATGCCTCCACCTTCGTTAACTCCTCCTGCATCATCAGGCGATAAAACTCGCTCACCACTGCCTCGGTTGCCGCATCATCCACATTCCACAACGTCGCCATCAACGCCCTGGCCCCGGCTCGTTCCCAGATATAAGCCATGCCCATAATCGCATCCCCGTCGATATTGGTCTGTAATGCCGTCTGACAGGCGGTTAAGGCCACCAATTCTGTGTTCTGTAACCCCAGTAACGCCGCGTCTGCTAGGGGATATTCTCCATCGGCAAATAACAGGGTGTTGGCGTTCATATCTGGCTGATAATCCGCACAATTCTCTTGCAAACAACAACCCAATTGCTGAAAACAGCCGTGGGTGGCTAGATGCAGATAGCGATGACGGGGGGATTGACGTTTGAACTGTTCCAAGGTCGCCTGTTGGTGGCGGTAAATCTCACTCTCCGGGGCGAGGCGGAGGAGGGCATCGACTTCGGCTTCGGTTCCCGGCAGGTTGAAGGGGTCTTGGGGTTGGGGATTGGCAAAGCCTAGCACTTGGTAGCCCGGTGAGAAGCGCGGGGAAAGGGTGGCGGTGACTAGGGCGACGGTGAGCAATGTTCCCCCCAGTTTCCAATGGTGTTTGACCGT
Source organism: uncultured cyanobacterium (assembly GCA_963821735.1). Classification (GTDB taxonomy): domain Bacteria; phylum Cyanobacteriota; class Cyanobacteriia; order Cyanobacteriales; family Laspinemataceae; genus Laspinema. The sequence continues at coordinate 16,938 of CAWGFK010000043.1, read as the reverse complement.
TGCGCCAACGCCGATGACTCCCAGGAAGAGGGGAATCGACCACAGGGGGAAAGTTGGGGAAGGGGAGCTTACAACGGTAGGTTTTTTACAATTAACAAGTATTGAGGGGTAGAGTGACCGGATGTAGAGGTAAGGGGTCTGGAATCAGAGGAAACAATCGAATAGGGACCCCCTTGAGTAAATCAGCGATAATACTGAGTAAACCTTTAGAAAAACAAGACATGGAACGGGGGCGTTTCACCACAGTTGAGTAGACAGGCTCGACCTGTTTAGAGCAATCAGGCTGGGATGAACTATGCGGGGGTTGGACATCCGGTTGACGGACGGATGAACTATGCGGGGGTTGGACATCCGGTTGACGGACGGATGAACTGTGCGGGGGTTGGATATCCGGTTGACTCCCGAGTGAGACCATCCATAAAGTGGCAATAGCCATAGCTAACCAATGTCTATCAGCCCGATTTGGGTCCCTCATGCGGGTATTTTGCCATAACCATCCATCACTTTTAAAATCTCGGTAACCGCACTCAATCCAACAGCGGGTTCCATACCATTCGCAATGACCTTCAAGGGGGGAAAAATCCGTTAAAATCAGCCAAGGGTCCTTATACCCTTCATCCCAACGAGCGAGCAATGTGGCTTGAATTGGATTAGTTTTAAAACAGACAACTTCACCGGCCCAACGGGTTCCTACTTTGGGGACGACTGTAGTCAGAGGTTTCCAATTAGATTCTCCGGTCAGACGAAAACTCCCTTGATGATTAATCCGTAAAAAAGGATGCCAGCCGACCTCCCTAATTAAATCATAAAGCCAATCAGCATATAGACCTCGGTCTGCCGAAACTATCACCTGAATTGTCGGAGGAATAATGGATTGCAAACTCCCCAAAAGGGACTCCCAGATAGGTTTCCAGGAGCCTTTTTCCCCTTGGTTGACGATTTTCCAGGCCACCGGAATAGCACAGCCTTTGTAAAGAACATTAATTGTTAAAGCGGTAAATTTATCCTTGATATTAGTGGCATCCAAGGCAAATGGTAGATGGGTAGTATCCTTTGGAAATAAGCTAATTACCCATTTGAGTAAAGGGCCAAAACAGGAAGTTACGTCTAATTCTTTTCGTTTTTTCCCTTTTTTAGCACTTTTTTCTTTGTACCATTCTTTCAAACGGCACTCTACTGTATTAGCTTTTTCATCATTAATAAGAGCAATGAACTGGGCAACGTCCGTGATACTCCCGGAGCGAGTCATAACCATCCCAAAGCTCCAAGTGGCGAATCCTCGTACTTGAGGAAGAGTTAATGAGGGCATATGGGCGCTGACTATTGTCATCCACTGTTTAAGTGCTTCATTTTTTATCAAGGTTGGTTTCTCCTTCGTTTTCCCGGTTTCATTAAGCGCAAGGATAGAGGCACGCTCCTCTCATCTGTTGGGGTGGGGCCTGCCCCACAAGTATTATATCCTTGAACATCCTGTAAAAAACCTACCGTTGTAAGAAGGGGAGGGGGAGGGACTGGCGAGGAGGGAACGACTGGAGAGACGAGTCAGGTAATGGATGGGGTACTGTTGCAGCAGGAAAGTGTCGGTTTCGGAGTCCCGGAGGGTTTCAAAGGGGAATTGGCGCAGGGACCCGGTGGCGATGATGGCGAGTTGTTGGGGGTTGAGTGCCTCAATCTCCTGGGCAACGGGGCGGATCAGGTGGTCGGGTAGAGGGAGGCAGAAAGCCGACGATAGCCGGAATCGCCGCTTTGGAGCATTTGGCGATAGTTTGTCACCCAATCGTTGAATTGGTCGGCATCGATGGGGACTTTCTGGACGCTGAGGCTGTCGCGGCTGAGGAGGAAGAGGGCGAGGGTGTTGGGAACGTTTTGGATGTTTGTGAGGAGAACGGGTTGTAAGACAACGGTTCCCGGGGGGAGGCTGGCTTGCAGTTGGCTGAGGTCTTCCGGTTGAATTTCAAAGAGTTCGGCAACTTCGGGGTAGGAGTTGGCGAGGGTTTCGGCTTGTTGATTGACTTGGGCTTCTAAGTCGCGCATTTGGTCCACGAGGGCGGCGCTGAAGTTGTCTTGGAGTTGTTGGCGGAGGGCTTGCAGTTGTTGGGATTGGTCGTTCCAGTCATCAAGGGCGGCTTGGGCTTCGGGGTTAGCGACTCTCACACCGATGAGACGGTTATAATCGGCGAGTTCGTAGGTGGTGACGCGGTTCGCCCATTCAAAGGCGCGTTGGGGCTGGTTTTGGTCGATGAGCAGGTCAACGAGGGCGACGGCTGGGCCGCCATAGGTTTGGAGGAAGGTCTCGCGGAATTCTTTTTGCAGTTCACCCCGGAGTTCAAGGAGGATGTTGAGGGAGTCTTCCCAGTAGGTGATTGCTTTGTCGGGTTGATTGGTGTCTCGGTAAACAAAGGCAATGTTTGCCAGAGTGGCTGATTCGGCAGGGCGATCACCCGCTTCTCGCAGAATTGGCAAAGCCTGATTGTAATAGACCTCTCCTTAATATAAATTTTATGCTATAATGAAATAAAAAAAAAGATTTTAGTAAGATTTAACCATGACTAGCCCCTGAAGCGTATTCAAGAAAATCCCAAAGAATCCAAGCGTCTAATCGGAATCGAATATGACCAGTTTTTAGCGTTAGTAGAACTGGCAAAACAACGACATATTGAAAAACAAATAGAACGGGAAGCCCAAAAAATTAGAATCAATGCCAAGGGAGCTGGACGTAAAGCTGAAATGACAGTAGAGGAAGGAGTCTGTCTTTGTTTGGTTTATTTAAGACAAAAACCCATATTTGAAGTTCTAGGTTTGTTATTTGATATTTCTAAAACTAACGCTAATGACGCTTTTCATTATTGGATAAAAATCATTAGAGAGATTTTACCAGCTTCGCAAATAGAAGAAGCGGAGGATAACGCAACAAGCTTATGAAAAACTTCAGCAAAAATTGACCGAACAATTTACTAATACGTAGATAACTCTGAGCAACGTACTGCAAAAAAACTGTAGACTATGAAGAACAAAAAAAGTTGTATTCGGGAAAAAAAAAAAATGCATACGCTAAAAAACCAATTTATTGTTTTGCCCGGTGGTCAAGATATTGTGGATGTAACAGTTGGAGAGTTAGGAAAAACAAGTGATATTAGTTTGTTTCGACAAAGCCTTCCAAAATTCAACAACCATCAAAAATTTTTAGGAGATAAAGCTTACCTTGGAGAACCAGCCATTGTTACACCTCAAAAAAAGCCCAAAAACGGAGAACTAACCGAAGAACAGAAACAAGAAAACAAAAAAATATCGACTCAGAGAATAGGGGTTGAGCATTTGATAGGAAAGATTAAAATTTTTCGAGTAGCTGCGGAAAGGTTTAGATTGGTTAGGCATCAATATGAACAGGTAATTCTCGCGGTTTGTGGATTAGTTAGAGTTCGACTAGGTTCGGTAGATTTACTAACATTAAAAAATGGAGTACCCCTAGAGCCAATTTAAAGTCTCGACTGGCAACAAAGGAGAACCATTTTAATCAAATAGCCTAGTAACCTAGCTACAAGCCTTGTGTTTTCGTTCTTAACCCTATTGAAGATTACGCCGGGTCAAAAGGCTGAAACTCCCTTTCCATAAGGATTTATAATTTTCGGACGAGTCTAATAGTTCAGGGCTTGATGGTGGTTCTCCAGCGCATAGTAAACCCAGCCAATGCTACTGAAAGTCCTGGCTTCCCCTGAGCGATCGCCCACGTCTCGCAGAATTGGCAAGGCTTGATTCAAGTAGTCCAATGCTTGACGGTGGTTTCCCAAGGCATTGTACACGAATCCCATGCTGCTAAGAGTGGCGGCTTCCCCAGGGAGATCGCTCACCTCTCGTGTAATTGGCAAGGCTTGACTCAGGTAGTCCAGAGCTTGACGGCGGTTTCCCAAGGCATTGTACACTAAGGCAATATGAACAAGACTGGCAGCTTCTGTAGGGCGATCGCTTATCTCTCGCGTAATTAGCAAGGCTTGACTCAGGTAGTTTAATGCTTGGCGGTAGTCGCCCAGGGCATTGTACAGACCACCCATGTTATTGAGATTGTTGGCTTCCCCTGAGCGATTACCCACTTCGCGCAGAATTGGCAAAGCCTGATTGTAGTAGTTGAGGGCTTCAAACACGCGATCGCCCAAGGCATCGTACACTCCGCCAATGTTATTGAGAATCGTGCCTTCCATCGGGCGATCACCAATATCTTGTGTAATTGGTAAAGCCTGATTAAAATAATCCAGGGCTTGACCGCGATCGCCCAGGGCATGGTACACTCCACCAATGTTATTGAGAGTGGTGGCTTCCATCGGGCGATCACCAATATCTTGTATAATGGGTAAAGCCTGATTGAAGTAGTTCAGGGCTTGAGGACGGTCGCCGAAGGCATGGTACACCAAGCCAATGTTGTTGAGAGTGGTGGCTTCTCGTGAGCGATCGCCCACCTCTCGCATAATGGGCAAAACCTGATTGAAGTAGTTCAGGGCTTGATGGCGATCGCCCAATGCCTGGTAAACCATGCCAATGTTGTTGAGAATGGTAGCTTCCCCGGAGTGATCACCCACTTTTCGCGTAATTGGCAAAGCCTGATTGTAGTAGTTCAGGGCTTCAGTCCGGTTGCCCAAGGCATCGTACACTTGACCAATGTTATTGAGAGTGGCGGCTTCCCCAGAGCGATCGCCCACTTCTCGCCGAATTGGCAATGCCTGATTGTAATAGTTCAGGGCTTCAGTCCGGTTGCCCAAGGCATGGTACACCAAGCCAATGTTATTGAGAGTGGTGGCTTCTCCAGGGCGATCGCCCACTTCTTGGCGAATCGGCAAAACTTGATTGTAGTAGTCCAATGCTTCAGTGCGTTTGCCCAATTCATCGTACACGCTACCAATGTTATGGAGGGTGGTGGCTTCCCATGACCTGTTATTTGTCTCTCGAAAAAGAATCAGCGCTTGTTCATAGGACTCTAAAGCCTTTTGTCTTTGTCCCATCTGGTCATAATTTCGACCAATCCCTAAAAGGGCTACAGCTTCCAACTGCTGATATTGCCCTTGCCGAGCCGCCTCTAAAGCACGTTCAAGTGTTTGAATCGCCTGCACAGATTGCCCCTGTCGTGTCTGTTGACCACCCTGCCGTAACAGTTCCTCAACCTCCCTTGCCGAAAGTCTCGCCTGCACCAAAACCGTCTGTGCCCCCACCCAAGGCGACAGAGAACCCATCCCCAACAGTAGCGAAACCGTCAACAGCGAACTCACCCAGCGTCCAGTCATGGCTTAACTCTCCCTGTGACTCCATCTCTTCTATTATTGCCCGAAGGCGCAGAAATTGAGTCTCCCCCAAGAACGGCAGAGCCATGATATCAGCCTCATCGCCGCCCAGTTTCTCCACCACTATAATCAAGGTAATCTATAACGCTCCTACTGGTGCCATGAACCTATCACTCACCCCAGAAATAGAACAACGGATTGCGGATCAACTCAACCAAGGACATTACCAATCCGCCCATGAGGTCATCTTAGCCGCCCTAGAACTCCTGGACCAACACCAGCAATACCTGACTGAACTGCGTCAGGAAATCGCGATTGATGCCACTCAAATTGAACAGGGACAAGTGATAAATGGAGAACAGGTCTTCGCTCATATCCTCAACCGTTTACATAATTTTTTCTCGACCCGATAGCATCGATATTGCTCAGACTGTCAATGGGTATCGGGATTTAAAATCACTCAAAATAAAACCCAGAAAAATCATGAAAAACACAACCCAATTCCAAGAAATTGCTGCCGAAGTGCAACTGTTTAATGATATCGAACAAAAGGAAAAGTTTGTTTTTGTCGTTGGTGCTTTAGTTTCTCGATTAATTAGCCTTCAGAAAGGAGCAGAAATCATGGAGATGGAACCGGAAATGCTTTTAAAGATTTTGGAAATGATGAGTATCGATTTCTCTTATCTTACTCCTGAAGATATTAAAGCGGAAAAAACTTGGTAAGACTGATGAAAATTGTTTTTAATTGTTCTCCCTTAATTTTCCTGTCCCGATTAGACTTCCTAGAAATTTTCATCAATGACGACCATCAGTTTTATATCCCCCCAAGTGTGCAATTAGAAATCAATGCCAAACCGGATCAAGCATCAGGATGCATTAATAGACTAATTTCAAATCAGCAATTAGTCGTTCGAGAAATTAAATTGCTATCTTTGGCAAATCGTTTAAATGAGCGGCTGGGTCGAGGTGAATCGGAGGCAATCTCTTTGGCAATAGACTTGCAAGCAGATTATATAATCCTTGATGATTTTGCGGCTAGAAAGGAAGCAAAAAGATTAGGTCTAAATGTTAAAGGAACTTTGGCAGTGGTTCGTAAATTACACCTAGAAGGTCGGATTAATATTTCTGATTTTGATGTTTTGTACCAAAAAATCACAGAAATCAATTTTCGAGTCAAGCGAGAAATTTTTGATGAAATTTTTGATGATGATATTAGGAATTAAACGAGTCAATCCCTATTTTATCCGGAATCCGGTATTGATATATCTGTTAAAAACCGCACCCTAAAGGGTGGAGGCTCACAGGACAAAGCCCGCCTGCGCGGGCTAAAGAGTAAAACGACTTTTGAACTCCGGATTGGGTATTAATTTTCCAGATATGCTGCACCAAAAGTTCTGGGATGAAATTTATTTATATGAAATAACTCAATGTTGGCTACAGTCTTCTGGTGAATTGTTGGGTTGCGCGCTTTTCTGCACCCAACCTACAGATAGCACTTACCTAGAGCTTGGTCAGTTGGAGCGAAAGGTGGGTTTTCCACGAAAAACCCACCTTTCTAGTTTTTTCAAGCCCCCATTCATGATGATGCTAGAACCCGCGCTTGAGCAATTTCTCTGTCTCCAATTCCCCGCACTTGAGAACTCAAAAGAGAAACAATGGCAATGGTTTCTCCGGCGATGGTCATAAATTCTACTTCATAGCCCAAACCTTCTTGATGGACTAACACAACGGTGCCCATATCGCCGGATTTTAAATCATATTCCGGTAAATCTGCGGTTAAAACAACTCGGTCTAATTCACAAATCATGGTTTACTAAATTTCTCCTCGTGACGTGGATTTAAAGTCCCTCTCCTGTTCTGGGATTCGGATTTATAGCAATTTTCTTCTGAGTAAACCACACCCGTCGGGGAATAAATTCCCCGCCTCATAGCCCAAGTGGCAACACCCTGCGGGGGTTAAAACTAGCCCTGTCAAGGTGTGTAGATTGTAGGGGCGCAATGCTTGCGCCCTCCGGAGGGCGCAAGCATTGCGCCCCTACAAGAAATAACGATTTTTCGTGATTAAATTTATGTTGTCCGGAGGGCGCAAGCATTGCGCCCCTACAAGAAATAACGATTTTTCGTGATTAAATTTATGTTGTCCGGAGGGCGCAAGCATTGCGCCCCTACAAGAAATAACGATTTTTCGTGATTAAATTTATGTTGTCCGGAGGGCGCAAGCATTGCGCCCCTACAAGAAATAACGATTTTTCGTGATTAAATTTATGTTGTCCGGAGGGCGCAAGCATTGCGCCCCTACAAGAAATAACGATTTTTCGTGATTAAATTTATGTTGTCCGGAGGGCGCAAGCATTGCGCCCCTACAAGAAATAACGATTTTTCGTGATTAAATTTATGTTGTCCGGAGGGCGCAAGCATTGCGCCCCTACAAGAAATAACGATTTTTCGTCATTAAATTTACCACCTTGACAGGGCTAGGGTTTTAACCCCCGCCGGTTGTTGCTGCACCCAACCCACCCTAACTCGGATGACTTACTCCTGCGCGACACGACGCACTTTACTCACGACAATTTCCATCTCATCCTCTGACAGGGGGATAAGCTGATCTAACAGAAAATCAAAATCGTTCTGGTTTTCCAGTATCCCCTGTAAGTCCTCATTCTCCCACGCCTGTTGACCCCGAATCATCATTTTTTCCTCCTTAGAGTCTATGGCAGAGAAGGGAACCCGCCAAGTTTCTGGCGTGCCCATATCCTCGCCACGAATTTTGGCCCGCCCTCCGAGAACTGACCCCTGATTTTTCTGGCGATCGCGCTCTATTTTGGCAATTTCCGTCAGGGGCAATCCTTGGGAGAACCCCGCCAATTGCACTTGGCGGGTTTCTGGGTTAAATCCCAGCAATTCATGGTCCCCTCTCCCCCCAGCTTTTAACTCAATTTTGACATTCACAGGCAGCATCACGGGGATGATTCCCTGTTCCTGTTGCTCTGTGGCAGTCACTTCAGCCGTTTGGGAAGGAGAGCTAATGGCACATCCGGCTATTCCCAGGGAGGAAAGCATTAAAATCAGTGACAAGATATGGCAAGTTGGATGTTTCATAACAGATTAGACTGGTTTAGAACTCGATGAGGAGGGTTAAGAAGGGTAGCCCTGTCAAGGTGGTAAATTGCATGACGAAAAATCGTTGTTTGTTGTAGGGGCGTATTGCATACGCCCTCTTTAACAGTCAATTGAATCCCTCATCGTTGTGAATTGTAGGGGCGCTTCGAGAAGCGCCCTAGGGCGTATGCAATACGTCCCTACAAATACACCTTGACAGGGCTAGGTTAAGAAGGGCCATAGGGGATAGAGGCCCACTGGCTAAACGGTAAGATGTATCCCCAGTAGGGTTTGTTGTCATCTTTGGGAGAAGGTTGATATGAGTGAGTCACCGCGTTTTTGCCCCCTGAAACTTTTGCACTGGGAAGAATTGCCAGTTTACTGGTGATGTTGGGGGCGGTGGCTATACTTCACGGGTTGGACTTATCGATGGATTTATTTCGGATTTTTCCAACTGGAAGTGACGACGCTCCCTTTACCCCTAGAGTCGTTTTTATATTGCTGCCTTTCAAGTGTTTTTCGGCAGCTTCCGAGCAATTCTCCATACTATTATAACTGTCGCCTTGATTGTGGTGGGGGTTTATTGCAGTCTGTGGTTACTGGAAGGGCAACCCTCCCAAGGGTTCCAAGCGGGAATGCAGAAAATCCGTCAGCGGATACTGGATTGCCTGAATAGTGGTTTAACCCGGGGTCAACCGCCTAAAACCCTCTGGAGACGAAGGCTGTTGCGGTTGTATCGGGGACTGCTGCAACTGCTGAAATCGTTTCTGGAGTTCCACCTGTTGGAGTATCAATCTCTGCGCTTTTTGCGTTCTTTGTTGGATGAAACGGTGATTATCTGTTGGCTGCTGGCGGGCTGTTTCTGGCTGGCACAATGGCAGGGAGAAGCGGATGCGTGGCGGGATGCGGTGAATGAAACTTCGTCTCTCCCGGTGGTGACGATAGTGGTGCGAGAGGATAGTTTTCCCCTGGGGGTGAACCCGGATAATATCCGCAATCCTCAAGGTATCCGGATTATTGGGGATGCCAGCAGCTACCAGCAACTACTAAGTGCGGCGATTAATAATCCCAGCCAGAATCGCGTCTGGCGGTTGCTGATTGATGTGGATGGAGATTATTATATATTCCCGGCACTTCCTAGACGGGATGAAACCCGCCGTCCGCCGGTGGTGGTGATTCCTCGCAGTCGTGAGGGCGATCGGCTGATTCAATTACGCCCCACTCTCGACACAGATATTCCGAGTGGGGATAACAATTGATAATCGATCTCTTGCAAAATACCAATCTGATCCCCCCAACCCCCCTTAAGAAGGGGGGCTTAAGAGAATTTTGCAATAAGTCTAATGGACAAATGACAACCGATTTTTGTTATAATACATTAATCCTAATTAACAATTACCGGGACTATGGTTCAAACTCCTATTCCCTCTCATATTCTCTACCCGGACTCTGATGGTAAGCCGATGGCAGAAAATACCCTGCAATATCGCTGGATTGTGCGGTTAGTCACTAATCTCAAGCAACTTCTCAAGGACCAAGTTGCCTTTGTTGCTGGGGATTTACTCTGGTATCCGGTTCGGGTAGAACGTCCTCCTGCCCCTTGTCAAGCGCCGGATGCGATGGTAGCATTGGGTCGTCCGGATGGGGACCGAGGTAGTTATAAACAGTGGGAAGAAGACAACATTGCCCCCCAGGTGGTGTTTGAAATTCTCTCCCCCAGTAATACCATCAGCGAAATGACTGCGAAACAGCAGTTTTATGAACGGTATGGTGTGCTGGAAATGTTTTTTTATGACCCCGAATCTCATGACTTTTGGGGTTTTCATCGGGCGACGGCGCAAGATAGTTTGATGTTAATTACCCCGCTACATTTGCCCTGGGTTTCTCCTTTGCTGAACATTCGTTTTGAAATGTTCGCTGATGGTTTAGCGGTGTATCATCCTGATGGGAAATTGTTCAAGGAACCAGGGGAGTTGTTTGAGGAAAGGGATAAGGCGCAACAAGAAACGCAATCGCGCTGCACAAGAACGGGATGAGGCTGCACAAGAACGCGATCGCGCCTTTGCTAAACTTCGGGAACTGGGGATTGACCCTGAAACCCTGTAAAAATTGCAGCCAAAAAGAGGTGGGAAAACATCTGCCCACCCTCTCCCTTCTTTCTTTGAAGAACCGGATTTGTTATAATACATTAATCCTAATTAACAATTACCGGGACTATGGTTCAAACTCCTATTCCCTCTCATATTCTCTACCCGGACTCTGATGGTAAGCCGATGGCAGAAAATACCCTGCAATATCGCTGGATTGTGCGGTTAGTCACTAATCTCAAGCAACTTCTCAAGGACCAAGTTGCTTTTGTTGCAGGGGATTTACTCTGGTATCCGGTTCAGGTAGAACGTCCTCCTGCCCCTTGTCAAGCGCCGGATGCGATGGTAGCATTGGGTCGTCCGGATGGGGACCGAGGTAGTTATAAACAGTGGGAAGAAGACAACATTGCCCCCCAGGTGGTGTTTGAAATTCTCTCCCCCAGTAATACCATCAGCGAAATGACTGCGAAACAAAATTTTTATGCACAGTATGGTGTGCTGGAAATGTTTTTTTATGACCCCCAATCTTATAATTTTTGGGGGTTGCATCGGGCTACGGCGCAAGATAGTTTAATGTTTATCAACCCCGATGATTTACCCTGGACTTCTCCAATATTAAATATTCGCTTTGAACTATCTGCGGATGGGTTAGCGGTGTATCATCCTGATGGGGAATTGTTCAAGGAACCCGGGGATTTGTTTGATGAACGCGATCGGGCTGCACAAGAACGGGATGAGGCTGCACAAGAACGCGATCGCGCCTTTGCTAAACTTCGGGAACTGGGGATTGACCCAGAAACCCTTTAAACGATGCCTGTCACGGTGCTGTAATCTATTGAATTTCAGCACCAAGACTTAGGAAATCAACGGGGTTGCTGAGGGCAAACAACCCCCAAATTAGGCTGAAATTATGGCTTGAATGGGAATGGTTACATCAGGAAAGGCTAGAGGAGAAATTTCTCCCTCCTTTAAGGTCATTTTCGAGCCATAATCCCGTCCCCTGGGTTGACGGTAGACAATTAATTCCGCTGTTTGGAGATTGACTAGCCAATATTCGGGGATTCCTGCTTCGGCATAGATATGATATTTTAGAGTGGAATCTTTCTCTAAACTGGTATTAGCATATTCAATCACCCAGAAGATGTTCTCCGGATAGGGATGGTGGGAGAGATATTCACGTCCGAGGGGTTGGACAATGGCGAGATCCGGTTCTGGTTCGGATTGGTTGGGGAGAGTAATCGGTTTAGCTTGACTCACTAGGGCGCGGTAAGCGAGTAAATGAGTGAGATATTGACCCGCTTCGGAACTGAAATAGGCGTGAGGTGGATCTTCTCGGGGCATTTCGACGATTTCTCCAGCTAACAATTCCACCGGGCGATCGTCGAGTAACCCGGTTTTAATGATTTGGTGGTAGTCTTCTATGCTCCACTTGATTGTTGACAGTACCATCTTGACACCTCTATCAACCGTCCCTCTAGTTTATCATGAATGGTGGTAGTTTGCTGGATTAAGGGTTTTCTGAAATTGTTGCCGAGGGTTAGAAACCGGGTTTGGTGCATCACTTTTGCTTCATCACCGAGATTTAGGTAAGAAACCCGGTTTCTGAAGTTGTTGCCGAGGGTTAGAAACCGGGTTTGGTGCATCACTTTTGCTTCATCACCGAATAGTAAGAAACTCGGTTTCTGGATTGTTGCCGAGGGTTAGAAACCGGGTTTGTGCATCACTTTTGTCTGATTTCCGAGATTTAGGTAAGAAACCCGGTTTCTGAATTGAGGTTAACTGGAACTGCTGGATATCAGTTTAGATGGGGTGGTGCGCCAGAGTAATTCTAGTTTGTTGCCGGGTATAGTTAGATATAAAACATCTCCTACGTCTAAACAGGTTTCTAATAACTCCCATCCATGAAGGGTTCCCTCTTGAGTTTGAATATATAACGGGACAAAATCCGCTTTTATGGCTGATTCTTTGACGGTTTGATGATAGAATGGATGGGCGGGGGTGATTAAGGTGGCGATCGCCACCCAGAGACTCCCGGCAGTCATGCCATTGCCTAAAATCCGTCCCCCGATCGCCGCTGCTGCAAAGGCTGGTGCTGCCATTTCGGTGGGATTGAGCACGCGCTCAAAGTCGAATACTTGTTGTACCATTAAGGCAAAGCGCGGGTCCTCACTTCGGACGACAACCGGCAGTTGCGGGACGACGCCTTTTGCAGTTAAGGCAATTTCTAAGTTCGTCATGTCATTGCTGGTAACGGCTAATACTGCTTCGGCTTTTTCAATATTAGCGGCTTTTAAACTGGCGGGAAGGGTGGCATCTGCCTGGATGATGGGAATTTTTAACCCTTGTGCGGTACTCAGAAAGCGGCAGTTGGGGTCGCGATCGATGACGACGACATCATATCCATTGGTATGCAGTTGCTCGATCGCCTTAATCCCGATATCCCCCAATCCACACACGATATAATGATGGCGCTGGGGGATTTGCGGGGTATCCCACAGTTGTCTAAATCGGCTACCTAGGATAAAATCATTGAGCAGCGCATAGCAAATCCCGACTGCACCGGCCCCGACGAGCATCATCAGGGCGGTAAACAGTTTCAGGGGAACGGGAGACTGTTCGGCTACGGCTTCATTGCCGCCCGCGCCGGTTATCATGCCGACGGAGAAATACAGTGAATCAACAAAAGAAGTATCTGTATTAACAAACGTATAAGTAAAAGTTGCGGTTAAAATTGTTAGTAATAGGGCGAATAGGGCGAGGGTGGTGGCTTGATTTTGCTGTTGAAATCGTCGCCAATTGCCGAGAGATTCTTGGAATTTCCGCCTCCAGGAACGTCGGTTGTGGCGTTTATTCAGTTGGGTGGCGACAATCAGGCGATCGCCGACTTCCAATGTCTTGCCCGCCAAAACCGCAGAAACCAGGTCAATATGAGGATGCTGGGGTAAATAGTATATCAGCATCCGGCGCTGATCTTCCCATAACTCGGCTAACTTGCGCCCATTCCAGGGATGACGCTCATCGATATATTCTTCATGAATCGGCCAAGTTTCATTAAATAAAGTGAGTTGCCCGATCGCCCGACTCCCCATTGCCGCAAAGGCAAAAATCGGGGCAGCCAAGGTGGAGACGCTCATACTGGTATGCTGGGGTAAAGTGCGGTCCAAGCGATCGCCTAAACTGCCATTAAACAGCCGCGTAATAATCCGAATCTGGGGATTGAGCAATCGAGCTTGCATCAGAATGGCTAAATTCACTGCATCATCATCGGAGGCGATCGCGATCGCATCGGCATCGCGAATTCCAGCCGCGAGTAACGTGGCAGCCGACTGGGGGTCTCCCACAATGATCCCTGTATCTTCTCCAGGAATTGGGCGTTCTCCCACCCCGACAACCGAGGCCCCCTGTTGTCTTAACAAGCCAAAAATTTGATACCCCGTGCTACCCAGACAGCAAACGATGATTCGCGGTTTCATGATGACCCCAGCCTACGATCAGGATTCAGAAAGAATACAGCCAAATTAGCATCAATGTCACGGACGGTAATATTTTCAGTCCCTCGGGATCTAAAAAATGTAGCGCAGGACACCGCCTCTGGTTTTTGCTTCAAAAAACTATCCCACGGATAGATCTTAGCGGCGACCCCTGCCGGAAAGTCTGAGCAATTCGACTCGGGAAAAATGCTCTGGGGTAACAACCGGATGAATCGATTGAACTGGCGATCGCCTTCTCTGGGATGGGCGATCGTCTCGTTCCTGTATAGCGACCCAAATGGTTACCATCATACAAACCAGGAGTGAGAGCATCTTGCTCCTTACTGCAACAAGATGTTCCCACTCCCTTTAAATTTTGTCTAATTGATTTAGACTTGCTATATATATTATCTGGTTTTTAAAAGCTAGACCTGTCAAGGTGTATTTGTAGGGGCGTTCATTGCATACGCCCTCTACAATATTATGCAATACGCCCCTACAAGAAACAAGGATGAGGCGGGATTCCATTAACGGATATTGAGGGCGTATGCAATACGCCCCTACAAGAAACAAGGATGAGGCGGGATTCAATGTACCACCTTGACAGGGCTAGTTTTTAAAAGCCAGTTTTTTCTTCAGCCTGGATCAAGGGCTTGATCTGTATAGCCACGTCCTTGAATTTCTCCGGAGATTGAGACAGAAGAGAACTGGACTCCATCTTACTTCGCCACAGTTGCGGATAACCATTGCAGTGCGCCGGGTGTTTTGTGCCATGCCAATAGCGCTGTAGCTGCATAAGAAACCGCCTCACTTTCATCCCCCCACCCGATTAAACTTGGCAGTTGTTTCGGCATCTTTTTCTTTTCCAAAAGATAATCGGGAACATATTTATTGCTCTCTAAAGCTTGTTGTAACTCCTGATTCGTTTGTTCCGTTGCGCCATCCTTTTGAAACAACCATAAGGCGCGGGAATAGGTCCAGGAAGCCGAAGCTTCATCTTCATATTGTTGAAAGAGATTGGCGACTGCCTCCGAGTCACCTTCTTCCAACAGGCAAGGGAGCAACATATAGCGGACGCCTTGATTATCATTGGGGTTGAGGCGTAACATCTCCTGGTAATGGGCGATCGCCTCTGCGGTTTCCCCCAACTGCAAACAACATTCCGCCAAACCCTGCCGCGCCCGCATATAGGGACGAGTCTCGGTCATTCCCCAAAAATATCCAGCCTGTTCTTCAAAAAATTCTGGACCTAAAGCTCGTTCACCCGCCTGTACCCCTTGCTCATAAAACGCTTTGGCTTCCTTGAGGGTTTTAGCAGACTCTTGGGCTAATAGCACATAAGCATCCGCACAATCTGCACAAATCTTTAATGCCCGCTTTGCTAATTGTACCCGCTTCTTGCCCGGAACAGACCAAGCCTCATACATGATAGCTTGTGCCTTTTCCAGGGGGGTTTCCTCCTGGTTCAGGGTGAGGGGTTGTCCGGAAGTGAGGGCTTCCTGGAGAAAAGCGTTCGCTTCTTCGATGGACTCAAATTCATTCTCCTCCAAGAGTTTCTGAATCTGCCGCATCATCTTTTCCATCTCCTGGAGACTGCCAACCTTGGGTCCTTTGAATCCTTGGATTGCTGGAGGTTCGGTAGCTTTTGGTGCTTTTGGTGCTTTTGGTGCTTTTGGTACTTTTAGTGCTTTTAGTGCTTTTGGCAGCACTGGGGGTGGTTTTCTCTGGGGTTTTTTTGGTTTTTCTGGGCTTTTTCTCAGTCATGGTCGGTCTCCTGGGGTTCATTTACTACAATTTATATTAGCAGGAGTGGAAAACTGTGCGATCGCCACCACTCTCCCTGCGGTTTCCCAGGGGTTGACTCCAGCCAACACAAGCTACACTTAAAAGAATCAGACCTGAACATCCGGGCATGGATTTCTTCCCCTTTCTTTGGGGCTTCCCTCTCTCATTCTGGTCAAGGACTGATGCACCCGATGGACCATTTAGGAGTTTGTACCGGGCTTAAACCTGGGCCTGAGTTGCACCTCCCCCCGAAGATTCCCTGGCCGGAATGATTGGATTTATAACTGTTTTACGGAATCAAACTTGAGAATAAATTAGAGGAAAATAATGGCTAATCAACAATTGCGAAGAACTGAAAATGTTGGCGGTGATTTCTATGTGGATACCACCTGCATTGATTGCGATACTTGCCGATGGATGGCTCCCGATATCTTTCATCGTGACAATGACCAATCAGCAGTTTATCAGCAACCCCAAACTGAAGCCCAACGCTTGGAAGCTTTACAGGCCCTTTTAGCCTGTCCTACGGCTTCGATTGGGACTGTCGATAAACCCAAAGACATCAAACAAGCCCAAGAGAGTTTTCCCCTGTTAATTGAGGGCAATATTTATCATTGTGGGTATCATGCGGAGAGTTCTTTTGGGGCGGCGAGTTATTTAATTCATCGACCCGAGGGAAATATTTTAGTAGATTCCCCTCGGTTTGCTCCGCCTTTAGTTAAAAAATTGGAATCAATGGGAGGGGTTCGTTATTTGTATTTAACCCATCAAGATGATGTAGCAGATCATCAGAAATTTGCTGAACATTTTGGATGCGATCGCATCTTGCATCAAGATGAAATCAATCCCCGGACTCGGGATGTGGAAATTCAGCTCACCGGCTATGAACCCATTGAACTCGAATCGGATATGTTAATTATTCCCCTTCCCGGACATACGAAAGGCCATACGGTTTTGCTTTATCAAAACCAATTTTTATTTACGGGAGATTGTTTAGCTTGGTCCCATTGGCTGAATCAATTGATTGCTTTTCGCGATGCCTGTTGGTATTCTTGGCCGGAATTAATTAAATCCCTGCACAAGTTAAAAGACTACTCTTTTGAGTGGGTTTTGCCCGGGCATGGTCGCCGTTATCATGCAGAAAATGTACAGCAAATGCAGGAGGAACTCCAACGCTGTTTAACTTGGATGGAAACCCAATGATAACCGGCCCATTTCAATAAAAACCCA
>CAWGFK010000042.1:0-6105 GCA_963821735.1 uncultured cyanobacterium | reverse complement strand
AAGACCATATCAAACACTGGAAAGATGCAAAGCGAAATGCGGGTCCGCTTGTTTCCGTCCCCTTGCGGGGAATTGATTAGTAAATAACAGACACCATCGCAATCGCTGCGTTCGCCGTATGCTTGTTTCCGTCCCCTTGCGGGGAATTGATAGGAATTAACTCATACTGATACTTTCATCGACCGGGTTATGCAGTACGAGGCGTTTCCGTCCCCTTGCGGGGAATTGATAGGAATTAACGATGCGGTCATAGCTATGGTGGAGAGCCTCAACACTATCGCCGGAGCTGTCTTGTTTCCGTCCCCTTGCGGGGAATTGATAGGGATTAACGGATTGAACGGGGAATAGTGTGTGCCTACACGCACTATGCGGCGTTTCCGTCCCCTTGCGGGGAATTGATAGGGATTAACTCCCACCGATTATTCCCGAAAAGACAAGTTCGACTAGTTTCCGTCCCCTTGCGGGGAATTGATAGGGATTAACCTTTGACCCCCAAATAGATATATTTACTGGAGAGATTGTGTTTCCGTCCCCTTGCGGGGAATTGATAGGGATTAAAGAGGCATAATGCATGGCCTTTACCGCTTTCTTATGAAAGTTTCCGTCCCCTTGCGGGGAATTGATAGGGATTAACTTGTGAGTTCTGGGAGTGTGAAGATAAGGAGCTTCCTGTTTAGGAGTTTCCTTACCCTTGCGGGGAATTGATAGGGATTAACCGGGTGATGGCGAATCTATTACCGGAGCCAATTAGTTTCCGTCCCCTTGCGGGGAATTGATAGGGATTAACCTGGACTCTCAACGATGGGGCTAAGATGCCTAAGTTCTTGTTTCCGTCCCCTTTCGGGGAATTGATAGGAATTAACCCTATCCTGTTGAAACCTTTGCACTATCTAGTTTTCAAGGTGCGATCGCGCCAAAGTACAGAGAGTCAACTTTACAAAACTTAACGCGCTGCTTTAGCGGGGGAAGACCGACGGAAATCAGTCCATAACAGAACAATAGCGCAAAAGGGTCAAATAAAAAAGCGGGAAATTACCCGCCTTATCTCATTCTCCCTCAAAATTACGCTCAAATACTCCCTCTAGCTCTTTGCGTCGAATCCCTGGAAAACTTTACATTCCGTTACAAAGGCCAGAAACCCCACCGGGTCAAGGATTAGGAGAAAACTTCACCCCCCTACCCGAATCAACCCTTCAAAAAATCAAATAATCCGGGGGTTCATACAGGGGAGGACTGCCGTAAATTTTCGCCTGCTTCTTCGCCGTCCGAGTCAAGGGATAGGCGCGCAGACTGTCCTCCGACAGGTTCAACACCTTCACCCAGCGATTCTGCATCAATCCCGTGAGGGTTTCCTCATCCAGGGGACACTCAAACACCGAATACTGCACCCTCTGGCAACGCTGTTCTATTAGCTATTGGTGATTAAATTTACACCCTTGACCGGGCTAGAGTGTCAAAACTTACCGAAGGATTAAAGGAGTGAAGTGAGAATTTTTCCCAGTGGCGATCGCCTCGAAAAAGGCTGATAAAATTCGGGTCAATAGAGGCGATCGCTATCGCAGTGAGGGCGAGTCCACCGCACCGCTATATACAATCATAAAAAACAGGAATTGATATTAAAATAGAATACAATATCAGAAGTGCAACTCCCATCAAATCTCCATGATAGACCACGATCGCCTATTCAAAGAACTCCTAGAAACCTTCTTGCCAGACTTCTTGGAACTGTTTTTCCCCGAACTCTGGAACGCCATAGACCCGGACTCCTTATCGTTCCAAGATAAAGAACTGTTTACCGACATCACCTCTGGGGAGAAATACGCAGCGGATCTCGTCTTCCGAACCCAACCGAAATATGGGAAAATCCCCATCCTGATTCATCTCGAACATCAAGCGCGCACCGAGCCCAACTTTCCTCGCCGGATGTTTATTTACTTCTGCCGATTGCTAGAAAATACGCCATCGGAATTTATCCGATCGCCGTGCTATCCTTTGATACACCCCAACGACTGGATCCGAATTACTATGAAGTCGAGTGTTGTGGCAAAGAGTGATCCGATTTACGATGAAGTCATCCAGTTAAATCGCCTGAATTGGCAAGATTTTCGGGACAACAACAATGCGATCGGCTGTGCATTGATGGCAAAAATGCAGATGGAAAGAGGGATCGGCCCGAAGTCAAGCCAGAACGTTTGCGAATGCTGCATCACCTAAACCTCAACCCAGCCCGAACCCAGTTAATTTCCGGATTTATCGATATTTACCTACGCTTAAATCCAGAAGAACAAGCCCTATTTCAAGCACAATTGAGTACCATTTTACCCCAAGAACAGGAGGGAGTCATGGAAATCGTCACCAGTTGGATGGAACAAGGAATGCGGGAAGCAACGGTTTCCCTGGTTCAGCGTCAACTCAATCGCCGTTGCGGCGGCATTTCTCCCGAGTTAGATTTGGCAGTCCGACAGCTCTCAACTCCCCAGTTAGAGGAGTTGAGCGAGGCCCTGCTAGATTTTACCAGTGAAGCGGATCTCGTCGCCTGGTTGAACGAAAGAACCGAGGGTTAATGGATGGGGTGCGTCAGATGAACAAGCGATCGGGTTTATCCTGCTGTTTGCTGACGCACCTGACAGCAATGAGTGTGTCCCCTTGCGGGGAAAGTCCGAGAAACAGTCATAAAAATGACTATTACTCAGCATTTGACGGAAGCTCGTGTCCGTACCCGGTAGGGTAATTCTGCTATTTTCATGGCAGATTAAAAACACTGAGCGTCGGGAACAATCATCGGTTTATTTTAGCTGGTTTATAATTAAATGGCAAATTTTTTGACCCCAAGACCCCGGCTAACTTAATAATTGAGTGATAATCCTGAGATTTTCAAAAGATTTATTAACTTCTTTTTTCTGCTTGTTAAAAAACTCCCGAGAATTTGTATTAATATTTTGTAAATACCGAGACTTTTTACTGGTTCTCTCTAATTCTTCATAGGCTTTTCGCAGTGCTCTGTTCCCGAGGTCTCTGGCTAAATTATCGACATACTGAGTTCGACTTTCATGTAGAATATCCGCAATATTGCTGCCGTAAATTATCGCATCCGTGAGTTTTTGCATAAAATTCTACCCAGTGCAGTGCTGAATAAAAACACATTGTAACAGCCCAATCTGGTTTGGTATCTCGGAGATCTTGGGCCGCTTGCTGGTTCAATTCAGCCTGTTCACGATGAGATCGTTCGCTTGCCATAAAAAAATCAACGGCTGTGTAGTTTTTTCTGGCCGGGTTCAGATTCCTGTGCCTGATGAGGAGTGCGTGTCACCAGAGGAACACCGCACGGATAGCTCTTTGATCCACTTAGGGAGTTAAAACTTTTAAACGGGGGATAAAATCTGAGCGGTTAGTGAGATGGGTGATAGAGGAATCAAAGGATTTTTTATCAGAATTAACAATGATTTTGGCCCCTTCTCGAATCGTCTCATAATTTTCGACCACTTCAGCGTGAAAGTACCATTTTTCCTGGGTCTATCCCGAAGACTCCATTCAGCATCAATGATTAAATCTTGGATTTTTTCCCAGGATTCATCGGATAATTCACTGTCCGGTTGTAATGCCAAGTCAAATTGAAGCCAGTGCAAATCCGTGGGTCTAGGGGCGATCGCTCTGACTCTCTTAACTCCCTTGATTTTAGAGAGAGTTTGGACCAGTTCCGATGCTGAAGCAACCGCAGGAGAGGGTTTTGATTCTCCGGTTCTCGGAATCAAATCGGGTGAATAGTAAACGTTATTCCATGAGTTTTTTGTAGAGATGGGTTCTAAGGTATTGCGGGGGATACTAGGCATAATCATTCTGATTCTCTCAAAAATTCATCCAATTTTTCTCGTAAAAATTTAGCTTTTTGACGAGTCAATGCAAAATTACTGATCGGCTCTTTAGTCTGGGCTTCTGCCTGATTATCTGAAAAAGGAGTGTCTGAGAGCATTCCTAAGATTAAAACACCATCTTCATGATCCATTGCTATGGTGATTCCGGTGATAAAATGGACTTGATTTCTGTCTAATTCATTCATAGAAAGACGACTCAATTCTAATTGAGCTTAACCCTACAAAATTTTCAGGGGGTTGATCCGGGATGGGAGGTACAGTAAGGTTACGCGATTCCCCCTAAAGCGAGAATGATAACGCCCTAATCTGTACCTCCGTTGTTCAAGCCCCTCGTCTCACCCTACCGGATTACCCGCTCGTAATGAGTAATCTGTAACGAGTGAATGGAGTAGGTAGATTCACAACCGAGATTTCGCTGGTTTGGGGAAGACTGAAACGGTCAATGCTGAGTAATAGTCATTTTGGTTTAAAGCATCGGATGTTTTGGGATTGGCCATAGCTTAAACTCTGATGTGACAGTATCGTAATCATAACATACGTTTTCTAGGGCAGTAAAGAAGAAAATTGTCCAGAATTCCCGGGTTGTCCCTGGGCATCTTACTCGATGTTACCCAGGACATGGATCTAACTGAGGGGTTGAGCGATCAGAAGTTGAAAAATTGGTAGGGGCGTCAGATTAATAGGCGATCGGATGGATCGTTATGTTTGCTGACGCACCGGGTTAAGGGATTTTAGTTAAGAGAGCGATCGCCCCAGTCGACCCTATTCAATCCACTCTGGAAATAGAGCAGAAATACCCTGAATCAGTTCATCCTTCACATAAGCATCTAGCTTGGAAGCCCCTAGTGCAGAAGTGCAAAAGAACATAACCAGCTATAATAAGAGAAAGAGGCAGAGGGACCCCTATCAGGGGCCACGCCCAAGTTCTATCTCGACTTAATCAATCATGCCTACTCCAAAAGCCAAAGTCTGTACAGTATCTCCAAGGCAACATCAGTTACTAGAACAAATATCGCGCAAAGCAACTAATCCACATCGATTAGTACAAAGGGCCAAATTAGTTTTGTTGGCGGCTGATGGAATTAATAACAGCGAAATTTCTGACCAATTGCAAATGAACCGGAATCAAGTTCGGATGTGGCGCTCCCGATGGGCTGACGCCTCAGCTACACTAGAGATAGCAGAAACCACAGAAATTAGCGATCAAAAATTAATTCAACTGATTATAGATATTTTAAGTGATCAACCCCGTCCAGGTAAGCCCCCCACATTTACCGTAGATGATATTGTCCAAATTGTTGCAGTTGCCTGTGAACATCCTTCCCTAAGTCAGCGCCCAATCAATGAATGGACCCACCAAGAACTGGCATCCGAAGTCGTTAAAAGAGGAATAGTCAAAAAAGATTTCCCGCTATAGCGTGGGTCGTTTTTTAAAATGAGGCGGAATCTTCAACCTCACCGCTCTCAATACTGGCTTAATCCAACCCCTAAAGATAGAGAAGCATTTCAAGAGCAGGTAAAAAACGTTTGTGAACTACACCAGTGATCCATCAGAATTAGCACAAAACGGCATCCATTTGATTAGTACCGATGAAATGACGGGAATTCAAGCATTAGAAAGAGCTTACCCGACTAAATCGATGATTCCCGGACAAGTAAAACGGATAGAGTTCGAGTTCATCCGACATGGAACATTAACTTTAATAGCTAATTGGGATATTGCTAAAGGACAAGTTATAGAACCCTCCATTGGTCCGAGGCGTACTGAGATAGATTTTGTCAACCATATCGAGCAGACAATTGATACATATACAGAAGCGGGCTGGATTTTTATTGTTGACCAACTGAATACTCGTCGGGGTGAATCTTTAGTTCAATTGGTAGCCGAGCGCTGTCAGATAAATACCGACTTGGGTGTTAAAGGGAAAAAAGGAATTTTGGCATCGATGAAAACTCGTTCAGCTTTTTTAAGCGACCCCACCCATCGAATTCGCTTTGTGTATTTGCCCAAACACACATCCTGGTTAAACCAGATTGAATGTTGGTTCAGTATCTTGACCCGTCGCCTTTTAAAACCCCCAGATTTAACTCCAACGCTGGCTCTTATCCTGGGCAAATTCTTAACGTTATCGATTACTTCAACCGAACGAGCGCCAAACCATTCTTATGGAAATTTGAAGGCTTCAAGGATCTAAATAGACTGGCTATTTATTTTTGCACGTCTGTACTAGGG
>CAWGFK010000041.1:0-4019 GCA_963821735.1 uncultured cyanobacterium | reverse complement strand
GTGAAAGCAAGACTTCATCAGCAAAGGTGGCAAATGGTTTCAAGGGTAAAAGCCCAAACCTGAAAACTTTACCCAGAAGCGAACCCACAACCATTGTATAAAAGCATAGCTATACTTTAATCTTGTATAATGCCGTTTTCTCCCGCTCTACCGGAGAAGGCGGCAACTTAATTGTTCAAACTCCACAGTTAATTCCCACATTTTACATAAATAAAAATACTTAGCTGGAATGTCTCTACAAGTTTTTTGGCTGAAACAACCATTTTTTAAAAATGCCTACAAACCTTGAATTATAATGTTTTCAGCTATTTTCTACACCCGGGGCTGTATAGGAGTCATATAAGAATAACCTGACCAATTTTTACCTGGAAGCGCCGTCCAGAGAGAATCCCAGATAAAATTTGCACAACTTATTTTTACATGATGCCTAACTCTCTCCAGCGGAGCAAGCGCTCAAAAAGTGCGGTTTTTATTGAAAATATTCTCAATAAGCCAGAAAACTCCGGTTACAGTGAGGACCCTCGTTCCCCTAGATTTTTTATAAAATCGCTGAAACCCTTTATTGAAAAAGGTTTTGAGAAAATAAAAAGTCAGCAATTAAACCTGCGGAATGTGAGCTGAAACAGTACGCAACCCGGTTTTACGATTTAGCAGAGACGGCTTGGGCCAGGAAGGGGACCCCTGTATCTACTTCCTCCTTGATAATGCGTCTCACCTGATTCTATA
This sequence comes from uncultured cyanobacterium, assembly GCA_963821735.1. GTDB lineage: Bacteria > Cyanobacteriota > Cyanobacteriia > Cyanobacteriales > Laspinemataceae > Laspinema. Next base: position 3,293 of record CAWGFK010000041.1, on the reverse strand, counting down.
CATCGGTGAGACAGTCCACTCAAACCAGAGATGGAGAGGCGGGCATCATGTCCAAGAATACTTGGCAAAATATGTGCAATTAAACCGCAAATACGGGCTTAGAAGTGCTGCCCGTTTTAGCTTTCGAGTGGGGAGCACCGGCAGAAACAAGGCTGAGGCAAAAGATGGAATACTCGCTGATTAAGAAGTGGAAAGCGCCATTCAATAAGGAAAACCGGGCGATATGGGGTCACCCGTTCGGAGAGTGAAGGAGGCGATTCTAGTGAAGAGACACTACGCGATCGCAATATCCCAGCCGAATCCGGGTAATGCAGGTTTATCGAATTGGGGGAAATCGAGTAAATCAACTGATTCTGCGGTGGCTCCACAAACACGCACCAACAGCGAATCGTGGGGTCGAGGGAGTCGAAAATATCACCCTTCCACCGTTCCCGCCGCAGTTCGACATCAAGATAGTCCTCGTCTTCCTCCAGGGGAAACAGCTTGAAGGTAAGGCGCTTGAGATAAACCAATCCGCCTCGGGTTCGGCCCTTCTCCGGCAACGGGACGAGTTTCCAAACTTGACCCCAGGGCGAGTCAATTGGGGATTTGACGCGGATTTTGTCGCTGGCTTTATCGGCAAATTGTCCCGGCTGAATCGGCAGGAAATCTTGAGGGTCGAGGGTCAAGTTAACTCGAAAACTGTCCATGAAATTTCGGGAATCTACTCGTCAATCGCACTGGCAAAATTATTGTAACTTTCATCGGCTTGGGGCTGACTCCGAAGTAATGCGATCGCGAGATCGCATACCACGCTTGAACGCATCAGCCATCACCGGCGGAGGGAAACTCTGGGCATCCCATCAAGAAAAAGCAAAGTTAAGTTGGTGTACTCATTAATCCGCCAACCTTCCAAACAAGCACCTGTCATCACCGCATCCTGGAAATTGGCAGCCAAGGCATTCGCATCAGTCAGGTTGGCATGGCTCAAGTCCGCCTCAATCAGTCTAGCGCCGACTAAACAAGCGCCAATCAGTTCAGCATAATCAAGGTTGGCTTGGACGAGTTGGGCTTTGCTGAGATTGGCCCCGTTGAGTTTGGCTTTACGGAAGAAAGCGCCACTTAGATTAGCCGCAGTCAGTTCCGCTTCACTCAAGTCCGCCTCTATCAAGTTAGCCCCTATCAAGTTGGCATTGACAAGGTTGGCGCGCTGGAGGTTGGCACTTCTGAGGAACCCAGCCAACAAATAGATCTCGCTGAGATTGGCATGGCTGAGGTTGGCATGACTTAATACGGAATCCGGTTGTCAAAGGTCTGTAAAAACCCGCAGGCTTAAGCCTGGAGCTACACGGACAAAGTTCCGAGAGAAGCGCGGCGTCAAAGCGAAAACCGACTTTTAACAACCGGATTTGGTATAAGTCCGCTTCTCGGAGGTTGGCTCGGCTAGATTGGCTCCAACTAGATTGGCCCCGACTAGATTGGCTTCGATGAGTTCGGCTTCTTCCAGGTTAGCATGACTGAGGTTAGCACCTCTGAGTTGGCTTCGCTCAAGTCCACTTCGATGGTGGGATTGTCCTTGCGCCACTGATTCCAGGTTTCCACGCCTTGTCTGATTAGTTTAAGCTGTTCTGGATTTGCCATCATTTCGTCCTTTGATTCACCTAGACCTCATCTACTATGAACCTGCCAATGCCTCGCTTTACGGCAACTGCGGGAATTCCACCTGTAACCGACTCAACCCAGATACAACTCGTGCAAGTATAGCACATTATTTTCGGTAAATCGAGTAAACTAGCTGCTGTTGTGGTGGTTTGACCCAGACGCACCAACAGCGGATTGTTGGTTTGAGGGAATCAAAAATCTCGCCTTTTAAGTGTTCGCGCACGAACCGCACATCCACATAATCCTCGTTTTCCTCCAGGGGAAATAGTTTGAATGTGATGCGCTTGAGATAGACCGCTCCACTTCGGCTTTTGCCCTTTTCTGGCAGAGGGACGAGCTTCCAAACTTGGCCCCAGGGCGAGTCAACCGGGGATTTGATGCGGATTTTGTCGCTGGCTTTGTCGTCAAATATTCCTTCTTGAGTCGGGAAAAAATCGTTAGGGTCCAGGGTCAGGCGAATTCTAAAGTTGTTCATTAGCATTATGCAGGTAATTCGTATCTGTTCTTGACCATAACTGAAAAGGGTTACAGTTTGGGTGGCGGGTTCCGTATGGGCTAACTTGGACCCGTCAACTCCAACTCGGCATCAACCGAATCGCTTGAGAGTTTAGAGGTTTTCCTCAACTCGCATTCCCGGTGACTCATCCTAGCAAAGACCTAGAGGCCACCTTTGCTACATCGGGCAACTGCTAAACTCATCCTATCCACCGAGAAAAAGCACCCCACCGGCAACAACCTGATGAGCACCAGCTGAGGACACGAAAATTGCCAACATCCTCAAAAAATGGCTGAAGACGGCCAACGAACTCGAAGCAGGCACGAGCCGATATTTTCCCATCACGCGACTAACCAGCGTCAAGAGTCTGTGCCGCAATCGCAAGACAGCCCAACAGTTTGCCCTCCATATTGCTGGGCGGGTGCAGCAATCCATGAACGAGGCTCCCGCTCCCGATTATTTCGAGCCAGCCGAATGGGACGCGCATCAAGCAGCTAGTGGCTGAAGCGATTGCCATGATGCAACGAGCGATGGCTGATGAACCCGATACTAAACAATCCCTGCAAGCCCTTCGCAAGCAGATTGACTCCTTCCAGGGCGACGACTACCGCAATTTCCAGTGGGGAATGACGGTCCATTTCGTCCGCAGCGGGAACCTGCTCCAGATTGAGTATGCTATACAATGTTTTATCCACGTCCGATTATCCGTATTACGCCTACCGGCTGGCTAAACAATATGCCGAGCGCTACGACTCCAGTTGCGGCACCGGGTTAGTCCCCAAGTCTAGGCCCCAATTGCTCGATATTGCTGAATTTTGGTGTCAGTATTATTTTAGTCAGTCCCTACGCGAACGGTTTCCTAAGTTGATGGCGAGTTGAATCCGTTGGCAGAGATGGCGAGTCCAGGAAAGAAACAGGTTGACGGAGATGGTGGCGATAGCCTACGGCATAGCTGGCGCTTACCGCATCGTTAGCAGGAATTGATCGGGTTGGATTTGACAGTGGCGATCGCATCTGCGGAATCCAACCGACTGAATCCGGTGGTGGCGATTGCCGTTAGGCATAGCTGCGCTGTGCGGCATCTGCGGAATCCAACCGACTGAATCCGGCAGTGGCGATCGCATCGCTGGAATCCAACCGACTGAATCCGGCAACA
>CAWGFK010000040.1:0-36414 GCA_963821735.1 uncultured cyanobacterium | reverse complement strand
TGTTCAGGGAGCAAGATAACATAATCTGGACATTTCGACCAGGGTGTTTTACCCCTCATTTTTTAAGTCTAATGAGAGGTTAACCAATCTATCTCTAATATTACCTTTTATGAAGACCACAATAAGTGAGTTTCACAAAACAAAGGATGTTACCGGAACTCAAGTCCGCACAGGAGCCAGCTATGGTTTTGCGAGTACAGGTTTTCCAGTCAAAACAACTTGTTCAATGATATCAGCCGCGCAGCCAAAGCCCCCTCCCCGTTGAATAGCTTCTTGGAGGGCGATCGCCCGTTGTTTATAGGACTCTTCCCCCAACACCTTCTGAATCGCCGTTCGCAGCTTCGGAACTCTCAACGGCTTCAAAGAAAGGAACCACTTCACCAACCCCCGTCCAAGCAATCCGTGATGCCACGCCAGGTTGGTCATTCATCATTGGAATGGCAACCATTGGAACTCCATGAGTTAATGATTCTAATGTAGTGTTTAAGCCTGCGGAAGTGATAGTAAGGCTCGCTTTTTTCAGCAGTTCTAATTGCGGTGCATAGCTAACAATAATTGGATTTCCTGGTAATTGGGAAAAAGATTCTACAGAGGCATTTCCACCCAGAGATATGACCAATTGAGCATCTAATCCTTCGCAAGCTGTAGCGATTTTTTGAAAAATATCTGACTGATTATTGAGAATACTTCCCAGGGAAGAGTAAATTAAAGGCTGACCCGTCAGTTTTTCAAAGGGAAATGGTACGACTGGTCGGCTGAACGTATAGTGATACGGACCCGTGAAATGAAAATGAGCCGGTAAATCGGTTCGGGGAAATTCAAACTCTATAGGTTCTTGACTAATTTGAGCCAGGTTAGAATAAATATCATTTGCTTCAACATGGGCGAGTAAATTCCACTGCCGGCGATAATCAGCAATAACTTCTCGAACTGGCTTGGTTAAATAAGTAAGCAAACGATAGCCAAATTTATTTCGTAAACGTCCTCTCCAAGTAGGATTATATTGCCAAGGAGTAGAAAAAGGAGGGATATTCGGATCTCGATTCATCACTACAGCACTACAGACGGTGATTAAAGGAATATTTAAAAAATCTGCTATGGTCCCGCCATAGAGAGAAAGTTGATCCACAAGTATGCTTCTACCCCTGCTTGCTTAATCACATGGGGGGCTTGTGTCAGGTTAATAGAGGCATTTTGTGCGAGTAAATTAATCGTATATCGCAACCCAGCTAATCCTTTGAGCTGTCCCATCTGGTTCAATTGTTCGGGTATTTTTCCCACAGGAACTTCCTGTTCAGCCACTGGGCAAAATTCTAAACCACTTTCCAGGACTTTATCCTTTGCATCAATAAAGTTAAATACCGTTATCGATGACCCCGACGGATCGGAATCAGACCCTAAAGGTATCATCGTATTAAAGTGTCCTGTAGACAAGGGACAAATAATTCCAAAATGGGTCATAAGTAGATGCTCCTTTGAGTTTAAAGAATTTGCGGTTTATTCCCCTTTTTTAACCCGAACGCTGAACTGTTTAACCACCCATTCCCGGTAAGAATAAGCAGCATTTAATCGGCGGTCTTGGGGGTTTTCTTGGGCGATCGCCTCTGCTACCTGAGAAAGCGGATCGGACCCACTATACCCCCGATATCCTGGCCGTGCAACCATCGGGGAATCAAGTGCTGGTAAAGCTAACCCGCGCAGTTCGGCTTCCCCCAGGGTGGCAAAGACTTTAACAATATCGACTCCCTCTTGATATCCTTCCGGCAACTGGGGGCAAAAAGCAGCGACCTTTCGATTTGCTACTTCTGGCGAAAACTCTTCATACCCTTGTTTATCGGGTTTCGGCCAAGATTGCTCGATCGCCCAGTCGGATTGCAACTCTAAAATCGCCACTCTCAAGGGATGAGAATGCAAATTGATAATTTCCAAAAAAATCCATTCTCCTTCCTGAATCGTGGGATTTAAAGGGTCATCAAGGGGCTGAAATTTTTTCAACTGCTCAGGCTGTGGATCGATGCCCTCTGCATAATCATACAGCTTCCCCAACCACTTAACTTGCAGCTTATCCAGTAAGGGTGAGGCTGAGTTATATAGTTCTTGGACGGCTTTATATTTAGATAAATGAATTAACCGTTGCGTAATTTTTAGCGATGCGTTTGATTCATTTATTTTGACGGTTGGATTGATGTTTTTATAAGGAACTCCGGCTGTATCACAAATCTCATATTCTTCTTGATTGTTGATACAGAGCAAATAATCAATTTCTTCATCATCCGAGGAAATGGCTTGAGGAGATTGGGAGTCAGTCCATTCTATCCATCCTTTTCCATAGACATAGAAAGCGTTTTTGAGAGATTCTAGCGCCTTACTTTGTTTTGTGTAAATTTCAGGGGTTAATTTATTAGGCGGCAATTGACTTAAAGCCATCTCTTCCGCTGTTGCTTGTTCTTGATGAAATAAGCAAACTTGGCGAACTAATGCCGGGGGTGGGGATAGCAAAAGCACCGGATCACCGAGGGCGACTTCTCGCTGTCCTTCGATGGGTTCTAGCTTGCATACCGCGACGGTTGAATCGTATTCTACCACTTCAGCTAAGGCTAATCGGGTATCCGTTTGGCTAAAATCTCGGCTACCAAGGGGATAAATGGCAAAGGTTGCGCCTTTGCGAATTCCGGTGGCGATGCCTGCATTAATGCTCACCTGTTGTTTGGCGGGGTTGATTTTTTGCACCGATAAAAACTGAGTAACTGCGGTGCGATCGCGTCCAAACACCGTCCGGTCAAATTCTCCCAATAACATCGGTGTCTGGTAGGGAAACTGACTTTGGATTTTTGCTCGGATGCGATCGTAAATATCTTTATAGGTTAATCCCACATAATCCTGTCGCAAAGAATCTAGTAACCAGTAAGTGAGTGCGCCATGTCTTCGCTTCTCTTCACCGCAACGAAACCCATCCTCAAAGGCTTTTTCACTGGGGCAACAAGCAGCTAAAAAGACATAATCTTTTGATTGAGGAAGAGACCCTAAATGCAGACTAGACTCCCCTCGTGTAACTTGCCGTAAAGAACGCCAATTGTCCAAGAGTTCTTCCCGAAATGCCACCAAACTCTCAGTTTTTTGAGCCATTTTATCAAGGGTATCCGTTCCCCGGACTTTCGCTTCACCGCGAGTCGCACCCCCGGAATGGCAACTGTCAAAAACAACGGTCACTATGAGACCTTTGTTTTCCATTTGTTTCAACAGCAAAGCTAATTCTAAATCCCGGAGATAGCAATTAACTGGCTGACCCGATTCATCAAGCTGTCCGATATCGGTAGGGACTAACGATTCATCAACCCCCGATTCTCCTTTGATTTCAGGATAAGCCGTGATGGTGCGGCCCCCGTGACCTGAGTAGTGAATGTAAATGCGATCGCCCGGTTGCCCTATCTCTGTTATCTCCTTAAACTTCAATACCATATTGGCATAAGTCGGAAGCTGTTCCGGCGGTTCTACGGGTTCTTTTAATACCGGATTGGGATTAGAAGCGGTCAATTTAAAAATGTGACTTTCTGAAACTTTTAAGTTGATCGTCAAAAAGGCTTCAACGGCATTAATATCATTAACAGCCCCTTGCAAATTATCGTAATAAGTCCCATCGGATAATCGATGGGGTAAATAGCAGTTAACTCCAATGAGTAAAGCGTAGAAATTTGAGTCAGCCATTGATAATATTTAACTAAAGAACAAAAATTTTTAGGCTTATTTTTTTTCACTAGATTTCTACCCCACCCAACCCTCCCCTTGCCAAGGGGAGGGCTAAGAGCGAATCGGGTTGTTGAAAGGCTTGGTTAAATTAGCCCGCGCAGGCGGGCTATCTGAATTACGCAAAAACTCGCCGAGACTCTAGCAATTTTTGCCACCATTCATCAGCAAAACCGCGTGTTCCTGCATCAGAATACTGAATTTGCAGAGGAATCTCGTCAATCCCTGCTCGATTTGCCTTTTTCATTAACTCCGTAAACATATCAAACTCATTTTGTTTCGTTAACACAATACATCCGGCACTACCGGGAGCATTGGCATCAAAATGAACCCCAAAATGGCCCGATTACGGCCATCACTACGCCGAAATTCCAGGGGCAGAATATCAAAGAAATATCCTTCAATTCCCACAAGAGTAGGCTCATAGTATGGAACGGTCGAAACTGTAATTGGGCCATTTATAATCATTTCCTCAGATGGAAGTAATCCGGCACCTGTTCGCCAATGGTCCTCTGCACTTTGACATCCGGCTAACCCACTGGTAGCCTCTGCTTCAAACATAGAGGTTCCAGCTTCATCTAAAAGAGAAAAACGGCCAGTAATTAAATAGGGAGATGTATCTCGCCGGAATGAGAAAATAGCAGTCGCAGGCAGACTTTGCTTAGGTTTTTCATATTCTATTTCCAATGGAATAGAATCGATTCCAGCTTGTTTAAGCGCAATCAACAGGGCGCGAAAGCGGCGGAAAGACTCCGCATTCAGAATACCAATTCCACCGGATGTTCCTGGACTACCGGAATCATTATAAATCCGGAAATTACCGCGATTGATATCTCCATCGGGACTTTTTAGAATATGGGGCAAAATTGGAAAACACCAATCCTTGCTCTCATCCATTTCTAAAATCGAATCTTCTGTATTAATGGCTAAACCCCGCAGATCCGGAATCGGACCCATCGCCCTTGCCCACAAATGATTTGGACTTTGATACCCAGGACGTCCCGTGGTTGCTACCGCATCAAAGATTTGGTTGCCATCGGCATCGAAGAGGAACATATTCCCCAAGAGTAACCCCGACGAATATTTAAGCTGCATCTTGAAAACTGCTTTCGCAGCTTGTTCGTAAACAAAAGATTCGGGGGGAATCGGCAACTCTTCACTGGAATACTGTAATTTAAACGCTTCTCCTCGTTCTCCCGCGTTGGGTAATCGCCAAATTGAGGAACCCGGATAACGCTTGAGAAATTTTTGCAAAATATCAGCAGTTGAAGGATTTTGCGTATCCGATTCTGAACCCCAAATCGGTAAAATTGGCTTTTTCAAACTCAACTGTTCGTGAGCAGTGAATGCGTCTTGAACGAACGTTTCATATTTCTCGGGGTTCGAGGTCCACTTTTCAAAATACATTTGCGGCATGGCAATATCGCAGAGGTCATCCAGCAATTTCCAAGGAATTTCGTGATGATCCTGGGGATTGCCAAAACTGGTGTAGCCTAATGTACCGGGTTTGACATAAGGACGCAAGGCTTGCAGCAGTTGCTTGATATTTTCATGGGTGTTGACATTTTTAACTTCTTCCTCAACATCCAAAATATAGCCATCCAACTGACAGTTAATCGCCTCGCGAACCGCTGCAACTTGAGCTTCCACATCCGGAGTTCCATAGTGATAGCCCCAGCCGTAAACTTCGATTCCTGATTGATGAAATTGGCTGATAATATTGGTGCTACATTGGTCGGACCAAAACATGGAACGACTCTGACCATCGAATACTTTTAGATAGACCCGCTGGCAGTTGATTGCTTTGAGCTTTTCCAAATAGTCTGTGGGCAGGGAAGAGAGTTCCCAAATCCATACGCCAGCAAAATGTTGAGCCATGATTGTGTGTCTCCTATGTGATTATAAAACAAAGTAAAGTTCCCAGATTAAGCAGCAATTTCAAAGACATCACGCACCGACTGGGTTTCCACTCCGGACTCAGTGTTTAGCTCGATTTCATAAGTACCGGGCGGTAGATTTTCCAGAGTGGCGGTGCAGTGAGAACCGTTTTCTTTTAGAGGGACGGAAATAGGTTCTGTCTTTGCAGTTTTAGAGTGGATTCGAGCCACAAGTTTTCCCACAGAATCGCCCCCATTCCGGGTAGTAGCTCGAATTTCAACGGGTTCACCGGGTAAATAAAAATCGTCAATTTCTAGGCTTAAGGTGACGGGTTCTGAGTCAGAGGGAACCTGTTCCGGGCCTCGGATAGCTGAGGAATCAAATTGCATTTGTATCAGACGCTCATAAATTTGTTCCAGTACCCCTTTATTGGCTTGTAATGACCCATGATGTTCAGGAATAAAGGTATTGTAGTAACCCATATTCGACATTTCCAGGGGAATTGCCGAGACCCGAGGCACGGTATCATCCCCATTTCCTAAATAATCAGGAATCGTTGAGGGGACCTTATTGCTAACCTCAAGTTTGCCATTAATAAGGGTGGCAGACTGATAGGTAACCTGACCCGTTCCCACAAAAGGAACGAGGACATATCCATGAGTTTGCCAATCTTTATCTTGACGATTTGCTTCCGCTGCGATGCGGATTTCTTCGTGAAATGCTCGGGCAGCAATAACCCGCCCTAAATCCAACTCCGGCAGAGCATCCACTTCCGCCAACCGACAACAACCGTTGGCAGTTTGAAGCATGGGATAAACGGGTAATAATTGATAAACCGAAGTAAAAGAGCGCAAGGCTTCAGTCAGGTCAACAAAGGCTTTTTTGTATCCCTCTAAAAGGGATAGAATCGCACTTACTGACCCTCGATAGGGAGTGCCAAAGGTAAACAACGCCTTGCAATCTCGCCATCCCCCCAAAACTTCCAAATAGTACCGACTGACTAAACCCCCCATACTATGGGCCAGCAGAATCACTTGGGCATCTTCATAACCCGATTCTTGCCGCCACTTGTGCAGTTTTTCATCAATAAACCGCTTCAACTTGCGGGCAGAAACCCGGTTATCGCGCCGCCAATCGTAAGGGAATTCATAATAGTTAACTAAATCGGGATTCTCGGGAGACTGGGGATAAATTCGGAATTTGCCACTGAGCAGCAGTTCTCGTAACTTCGTATATCCGTCAATCACTTTTGCCAATCCCGGAACCAGATAAAAATCCTGCATCACCTGGGTGGCAATAATTCGATCCTCCAAATCATCCAGTTCTGGGTCATCCTGTTCCAGGACCAGGGATTCCGGAGATTTGACCGCATTCCAGAAGGATTTTCCAGAAATTGCCCAGACATCCCGCCCGTTTTTTTGCAACACGCTACCCGTAATTCCCGGTAGCAGCACAATCATATCTTTGAAATCAATCGGTGACATAAATGTAAGACCTCTCGGATTTATTTAAAGCGGTCGGTTATTGGTTGGTAACAATACCATCACACATTTTTTTATCGCTTTTAATCACAGTCAGGCTAGTTTTCAAATAGTGATGCACCTGATTGCAACCCCGTTTTAGAAGTTCGTCGAAATTGATATTCCACAACACGATTGTTTTCCCAGTAGTAAAAGCGAAGGTTTTGCCATCGGGACTGAAGGCGATGCTATTAACCGAATCCTGATGTCCAGTCAAGGTCTGAATTTCTTCCCCGGTCTCCACATCCCACAGTTTGATAGTCTTATCTATACTCCCAGAAGCGAGGGTTTTGCCATCGGGACTGAAGGCGATGCTATTAACCGAATCCTGATGTCCAGTCAAAGTCTGAATTTCTTCCCCGGTCTCCACTTTCCACAGTTTGATAGTCGTATCCTTACTCCCAGAAGCGAGGGTTTTGCCATCGGGACTGAAGGCGATGCTATTAACCCATTCCTGATGTCCAGTCAAGGTATGAATTTCTTTCTCGGTCTCCACATCCCACAGTTTGATAGTCTGATCCCAACTCCCAGAAGCGAGGGTTTTGCCATCGGGACTGAAGGCGATGCTATAATAAATCCATGCCTGATCTCCAGTCAAGGTCTGAATTTCTTCCCCGGTCTCCACATCCCACAGTTTGATAGTCTTATCTATACTCCCAGAAGCGAGGGTTTTGCCATCGGGACTGAAGGCGATGCTATAAATCCATGCCTGATCTCCAGTCAAGGTATGAATTTCTTCCCCGGTCTCCACTTTCCACAGTTTGATAGTCGTATCCTTACTCCCAGAAGCGAGGGTTTTGCCATCGGGACTGAAGGCGATGCTCTCAACCCAATCCTGATGTCCAGTCAAAGTCTGAATTTCTTCCTCGGTCTCCACATCCCACAGTTTGATAGTCTTATCTTCACTCCCAGAAGCGAGGATTTTGCCATCGGGACTGAAGGCGATGCTATAAATCAATGCCTGATCTCCAGTCAAAGTCTGAATTTCTTCCTCGGTCTCCACATCCCACAGTTTGATAGTCGTATCCTTACTCCCAGAAGCGAGGATTTTGCCATTGGGACTGAAGGCAATGCTCCAAACCAATTCCTGATGTCCAGTCAAAGTCTGAATTTCTTCCCCGGTTTCCACATCCCACAGTTTGATAGTCGTATCCTTACTCCCAGAAGCGAGGGTTTTGCCATCGGGACTGAAGGCGATGCTCTTAACCCAATCCTGATGTCCAGTCAAAGTCTGAATTTCTTCCTCGGTCTCCACATCCCACAGTTTGATAGTCTTATCTTCACTCCCAGAAGCGAGGATTTTGCCATTAGGACTGAAGGCCATGCTCCAAACCAAGTCCTGAGGTCCAGTCAAAGTCTGAATTTCTTCCCCGGTCTCCACTTTCCACAGTTTGATAGTCTTATCTATACTCCCAGAAGCGAGGGTTTTGCCATCGGGACTGAAGGCGATGCTCCAAACCAATGTCTGATGTCCAGTCAAGGTATAAATTTCTTCCCCGGTCTCCACTTTCCACAGTTTGATAGTCGTATCCTTACTCCCAGAAGCGAGGGTTTTGCCATCGGGACTGAAGGCGATGCTCTCAACCCAATCCTGATGTCCAGTCAAGGTCTGAATTTCTTCCCCGGTCTCTACATTCCAGAGTTTGATAGTTTTATTGTCACTACTAGAAGCGAGGGTTTTGCCATCGGGACTGAAGGCAATCTTAACAAACCAATTCTTCATTCCAGTCAAGGTATGAATTTCTGCCCCCGTCTCCACGTTCCAGAGTTTGATAGTCTTATCCTTACTTCCAGAAGCGAGGGTTTTGCCATCGGGACTGAAGGCGATGCTCTCAACCCAATCCTGATGTCCTTCTAAGCGATTATATTCTTTCTTGGCATAGACGGCAGCTATCAAAGTACCCTTTATAGAGAGCGGTGGTTTCCATAAAGAATTGTGAAAGGGTGTGGCACCGCGTAAAATTTCTATGAGGGCGTCAAAATTTTGGCCTTGGTTAAAAAAGTATTGTGAATGAGTCCTTGAAATCTCTGCTTTAGAAGTTTCGGCTAATCGCCATTGCCAGCCTGCAAACCCAGCTAAAATTAGGGCAACGGTAGAAATTCCGCTGAGTATCATTACAGTTCTGCGCCGTTTTTGTTCCTGGCGATCGCGCAATCCTTGACTCGAATCAATGAACTCGTTTTCCTCGGGGCTAAACCCACCCAAAACTTGATTAAAATTGGTATTTGTTTGCAGTTTTACCACTTCATCTAACTTAGATCCACTCCATAATTCATCGTCAGATTTTTTGCTTTTCCAGAGATTCATGTCGTGGTTGAGGCGGTTGCTAATGGCTATAGCCTCTCGATTTTCCTTAATCCATTCATTCAACTGAGGCCATGAAGTCAGCAAAATTTCATGGGTAATATCTAGGGCTTGCTGAAAAAACGCGAAGCTCTTACGGGACAAGGCTTTTAGAAGTCTTGCCCGGACACAAAAGACAGGAAAACGAGGTAAAATTGGAAATTGTTGTGCATCGGTGAAAGAAAAATGTATCGAAAATCACAAAAAGACCTGGGGCCAGAAGGGGCCTTTGAACTTCCCTTTGAAGGCCAGCTGTGTGAAGACAATCGTTGGATAGTTCTGTCGAAGCTAATTCCGTGGTCCTTCTTTGAGGCAGAATATGCCCAGAATTTTTCTGAAGAAATGGGGGCCCCGCCAAATCTTTTAGGATGGCACTGGGTGCTTTAATTATCAAAGAAAAATTGGGTATCAGTGACAGAGAAACCGTTGAACAAATCCAAGAAAATCCTTATTTACAGTATTTTATTGGACGCAATAGTTATCAAAATGAAGCCCCATTTGACCCTTCAATGATGGTTCATTTTCGGCAGAGAATTAGTTCGGATATGCTTCAAAAAATTAATTGCAAAATTGTCCAAACAAGTCTAGGATTCAATCCGGAGGAACCCAGCACAAAAAAGTTGGAAGAAGCCGAAAAACCGCCAGGAAATAGAGGCCGGCTATTAATGGATGCAACGGTTGCCCCTGCCGATATCAAATACCCCACGGATGTAGAGCTATTAAATCAAGCGAGAAAAACTACCGAAAGCATCATAGACATCTTATATAAGTCCCTGAAGGATAACCTAGACAAAAAACCAAGAACTTACAGAAAAAAGGCTAGAAAAGATTATTTAAATTTCGCCAAAAAGAGGAATCCCTCTGGAAAAAAAAGGAAAGAAGCCGTTAAAAAGCAACTGCAATATGTCAAACGCAATTTGGGACATATTGACAAGTTAATTGAAAAAAAAGCCAGCCTAGAACTCTTAAGCAGAAGGCAATACAGGAATTTATTAGTCTCAGCCGAAATTTATCGTCAACAGGATTTGATGTGGTCAAATAATCAAAAAAGAATCGACAATCGGATTGTCAGTTTAACACAACCTCATGTCCGTCCAATCGTCCGAGGTAAAGCAGGAAGTCCTACGGAATTCGGAGCGAAATTATCAGTTAGTTGTGTAGAAGGATATGTATTGCTCGAAAAAATTAGCTGGGAAAACTATAATGAAAGTAGAGATTTTATTAGTCAAGTAGAGGCGTACAAAGACTTGACAGGATGTTACCCAGAATCGGTTCATGCCGATAAAATTTATCGGACCAGAGTCAATCGAGCTTGGTGTAAAGAAAGAGGTATTAGACTCAGTGGTCCTCCGTTAGGGAGAGTCCGGCCCAAGTCAGCCTTCAAGATAAAAAACAAGCCCAAGAAGATGAGCGCATTCGCAACGAAATTGAAGGGAAATTTGGACAGGGTAAAAGAAGATTCAGTCTGAATCGAGTCATGTCTAAACTCTCTAAGACTTCAGAAACCTCTATTAATCTTACGTTTCTAGTGATAAACTTGGTGAAACTGCTGAGGCAGTTTTACTGTCTTTTTTTGTGTCAATTTTTCCAAACTCTTATAATTTTATGCCGAAGCATTAATTTTAGCTATGAATTGAAGAATCGAAGTAAAGCTCTATTTATTGGGGCAGTCAGAGGGGCCTCTTGTTAATTGGCCACCCCCTGCTTTTTATAACTTTTTCAGCAAACCCTATCTATTGTTGATTCTTTGGTTTGCTCACAACCATCACTCACTAATAAATTTTCATCAATCAGCTTGAGTAGGACCTGCTGCTCTAGTTCACTGGTAAATATGGATTTAGATGCTCGTCTCCGTACGGGTTTCCATTCGCCGCCGGATGCTGCATCTTCCCCAATGTCTACTAATTTTAGAAAGATTCTTTGGGTGGCTAGTTGTTCCTCCGATGATAGAGCTTGATAGAGAGTATTGACGTGCTGTTGCAAGGCTCCTTGAACTCCTCCTAACTCGCGATAGGTATCGAGATTGAGGGTGCGCTTTTGACTTAAATTATGATCTTTAAGTTCGGTTTCCCAGAGTAAGTTGAGCGTGTATTGCAATAAGGGCAGATAACCGGCTTGTCCCTGAATATCTTTGAGGATTTCCTGGACTAACTCTGGGTCAATGATGACTCCATGATGGGCGGCGGGTTGTTCAATAGCTAACCGCAATTCATAAGGCTGCATTTCTGCAATCATGGGGCGATGTTTATCGGTAATTGCCACCAATTGGGGGTGCGGACTTAATTTATCTAAAAAATCCGCCCGCATGGTAGCGATGATTTTAATGGCGTTTAGCTGGGTTTGATTGAAGTGGACTAAACTTTTGATAAACAAATCGCGCTTATCCGCCTGAGTGGTGGTAAAGAGTTCTTCAAATTGGTCGATCGCAATTAACCAATATTCATCAGGCTGTTTGAGTTGGGTAATCACCCGATGCAGAGTATCGGCTTTCGCTTCTCGGGCAATTTGGGCATCCGCTTGTTTGTATTTACTCAGTAAGCTGGCATAGAACGAATAAAAAGGGTCCCGAGATCTGGAGTAAAGATGATTTTAACAAACTGTGACCCGCATTCCTTGCTTAACCAAGGCATCAAACCTGCTCTAACTACAGAGGATTTCCCACTCCCACTTGCTCCAATGAGTAAAATTAAAGTGCTTTGTTCGAGTTCATTGACTAAGCCCGTTAGAAATTGGTCTCGGCCAAAAAATAGGTCTTTATCTTCAACGTCAAATTTCTTTAACCCTTTGTAGGGTGACGCTTTGACGAACTCCCGATTTTTGATACTTTCGCCGGAAGATTGAATAATTTCAGTATTGTTGAAGGTGAGGATATGCCCATTAACTAAATAATCTCCTTGGATATAATCTCTAGCAATCGCCTCCGTATAGTTCCCTGCCGTTAGCTCAATATAATTCCCCTTTTTTTATATCAACTTCTCGGTTATCCGTATTATTTTTTTCCATGATTGATGCCACCCTTTCAATGAATTTTATTTTTTAATTCAACTAAACTCATCCAATAAAACACCGGCCCTAAAGTCGGTTCTTATCCCTTATCCGGTTTTTACAGACTGTTTTAGGGGGATTTAATTTCAATTTCCTGCTTTAAACAGCATGAGTTGACATGACTGGCTTAAATGTTCGAGGTTTTCTGTCCAATCTTCTAAAGCACCGATGACAAAATGTGCAGCCGGATGCTTAAGACGTTGCTGAAACTCCTGAATGCCACTCTGGCCCAGATCGCACTCCTAATTTGCTCGGACAATCTGGGATTATTTTCAATCTGCTTAACCGCTTCGGCTGCTATCTGCATTTTTCCTAGGGTTGTCTCGGTTGAATAAGATTGTCCAAGAATTGTCTAGCAAATTTTGCAGTTCGGTCGCAGCATCTGCCACAATTGGATTGTGATGGTTGCTGGGGCTGTAATTATTATTATAAACATTATAATTTCCTCCTATTTTTCCCGCTATAATTTCCCTCTTTATCTCTTAGTAAAATTACCCTTGCCAATTTTAATCCGGCGATTATCAGTAATTGTTGTTGTTTCCGCTTGGGTGATGGGTTGAACCGGAGGGGGCGCGGGTGCAATTTTTCCTGATTCTTCAAGCTCTTTTATCCCAGAAAAAGCGTAGGGGCGGGGTCTGGCTTTCAGTTTTGGGGTCTCGGCTTCGTCCATTCCCTCTAAAGCGATGGAGGCACAACCGATTTCAAAACAGCGATCATAAGGTTCCCCTGCACCCAAAGCATCGTAAAATCCGGTGGCAAATTTGATGGCGGCTTCATCGCCAATGGGTTGATTCATGCCAATCAGATAATCAATATATTGGTGAATCACTTGGGCTTGAATTTCGCTATAACAAGCATTCAGTAAGACACACTCAATTTTAGTTTGAAATAGTTTAAAGAGAGAACCTAAGGATTCGCTACTCACTAGCTTGAGTTTGTCCGGAGTCGTTTTCTAAAACCAGTCCCTCGGTTCCGACCCCATGTCCAGAAAAGTGAACGATCGCCGGTTGATACTCTAATAAAGCCCGTCGCAAGTCATCGACTCTAACGGCCCCTTCTGTAACGATTTGAAAGCTGTCGCGGTATTTGGACCGCTTCAAGGTGGCTTGAATTTCTCTAACTTCGCGATCGAGTCTCAGTCTAGTCGTTCCCGGTGGATTAACGGAGAAAATTAGAATAGTTTTCATGGTTGAAGCCCCTGCTTAATTTCGCCTCACTTATAGGTTGTTGGAATTTGGGCAACGGGAAAAGTCACCAAAAAAGGGGATAAAAAGTGGGCCCGGCGGTTTTCCTTACCACCACTGTACGCAGATCAACCCCAAGACCAGGGCTAACCCATCGGTTAGTTTTTAACCTATCCGAAAGATCAGCCCTAACCTGACTCTGGGTGGGGAAAAAACCTGTACTTTTGACTAGGTGTCACGCAAAATGATTGGTAGGCAAGACTTCGGAAAAGGCTGGGGCAAAAAATTAACCACAGATTTCAGGGACTTTCACAAAGATTGGGGCTGTAAAATCTGTGTAATTTGTGGTTAACCCGATGGGTGACAACTTAAGGTTAGAGTGTAATTGTCAAGCGAGTTTCAGCGGAGTTAGATGGAATGAGTCGTCCTCGCAAAAACAACCCAGATCATACTCGCCGCCACAATATGCCAGCCCCTAGTAGCGAGGCGATTGAGGCCCACCTGAGCGACTTGTTGAAGCCTGTGGTTCACGAGCAATTGAAATACTATCGCCAGTTGGGGCTGCGTCAACGAATTTTGGGGCTTCCTCTAATGGTGGCAGCAGTGTTGAGCCTGTTATGGCGTCAAATCCCTAGCGTTCGAGAACTTGGACGGACCTTAGCGCGGGAAGATTTACTGTGGTGTCGAGCGGTGAAGGTATCCCAGCAAGCTCTCTCCACAAGATTTTTAAATTTCCGGCATCCATGTTTGAGCAGGTTCTGTGGGCTTTAGTGGAGGAGTTAAAGCGACGTTGGACTCATCGTGTTGTTCGCCCGTTGCCAGCGAGCGTGGCCTGGACTTTTCAAAGATTTGAGCACATTTGGATTGTGGATGGTTCGACCCTGGAGGCCCTGTTTCGTAAACTTAAAAGTTTACAAGAGCAACCCATAGCTTTAGCTGGAAAAATCTACACCATAGTAGACATGGCGAGCCATTTGCCGGTGGCAATGCGATTTGAAGAAAATCCGAATGCGGCAGATAGGAATCAATGGGAATGGTTGCATTCAACTCTGCCTAAAGGGGGTTTATTGATTTTTGATTGGGGCTTTTATGATTTCACGGAATTTGCGGCCCTAGTCAAAGCGGGTAGTGCTTGGATTACTAGGCTGAAGAAAGGTACCTATCAGGTCCAGAAAACTTTTAGCCAGAGTGCTAATCTGGTTGACCAATTAGTTTTGCTCGGCCATAAACGAGGAAAGGCGAAACAGATTACCGTGCGTCTAATACAGGTGCGTCATGGTAAAAGTTGGTACAGCTATATTACCTCGGTCCTTGAGCCTCGGGACTTACCACCTTATGTAGTGGCTGATTTGTATGCTCGTCGTTGGGAGATTGAAATTGCGTTTTTTTTGGTTAAACGATTGCTGAATCTGGCCTATATCTGGACAGGTTCTATTAATGGCGTCAAGCTGCAAATCTGGGCGACATGGCTGTTCTACGCGGCGTTGGTTTACGTTGCAGATGAAGTAGCTGATTCTCTCGAATTATCCACCGAACGTATTTCTTTAGAGATGTTATTTCGGGGGTTCCATCATTTCACGGTTGCATCAACGAAGGGCATAATCAGTCCTTGATTGAATATTTTGTGACCCTCAAAATAAGGATCTTGGCATTGTCAAAACTTTACGCAAACCCAAGGGTTCTCAAGAGTTAACCTCTCTCCTTTTCCCGGCTTACTTTTGTCCCTTCTTCTTAAGTTGTCACCAATCGCCACTAACTAATTTTGACCTCAACCCCGGGGTACTCTTCGCTGGGAACTGGCTCAAATTTTGATGGAATAGCCCTGGTTGACTGACAAAAGTTAGGAATGAGGCTGAAAGCTCTCAGGCTGGGGATTCTAGCGCTGGGGTTGAAATAAAGGGAGCTAGCATTGGAAGCTTAGATACCACTCAAAGCTACGAACGCTGTGAAAAAAAGCTCCCCCCTCACGTGCCTTGCACCGTTGGTTGAGTTAATCGGTTGACTGGGTTCGACTGGCGCGCATCTGACAAGCGGCCTCTGGATGGTCGTGGCTTTGATCCAACGAGGCGAAGTCAATCGCACCCGTTGGTTGCCTTACCTCCCGGTCGCGAGGGAGCAGGCCCAGAGTAAACAACGCACGGCTTAGCTTCCCTGGTTGGACAACAGTCGCATTTACGTGCATCGACTCTATAAACCCCTCGATCTCAGTCAGGTTTAGCCCATTGGCAAGAGGATTGTCTGTATCTGAGCTTAGACACCTTAGTGTTTCGGGAGGAGTATTGCCGGGTCGATTAGCCGTGGTTTATCGAGGTCGAGCCTTACCTTTGGTCTGGCGAGTCTTGAAACGGAGCAGTGCCTCGGGTGCGTTTACGGACTATCGCGAAATGCTCTATCAAGCGGCTCATCTGTTGCCTCGGGGCGTCAAGGCCGGACTGCTGGCGGATCGAGGCTTTATCACGTTACTGCGATGCGAGCAAGGAGCAATGACTCGGGCTGGAACTACTGCATTCGCCTCAAGCGAGATACCTGGATTTGGCTGGCGGGGTTCAAGCTGGCGGCAGCTGAAGAGGTTCCTCTGAACCGTGGCGAAGCCTTGTGCTTGCACAACGTTAAACTCCATAAAATAGAGGTTATGGACCTGTAAATCTGGCTATTGGCTAAAACAATGTTAACGGTGAGTTTTGGGCCATCGTCAGCGATGAACCGACCAAACGGCACACCTTTGAAGAATATGGGTTAAGGTTCGATATCGAAAAAACCTTTCATGATGACCAATCCAATGGCTGGAACCTTCAGAAATCAGAGATTCGCTCCGTCTGTCCCTGTCTCGCCTCTTCTTTATCCTAGCGGGGCTACTCTCTACGTAACTGCCCAGGTTTCCCGGTCGTAGCTGAAGGCTTGCGTCGCCGAGTGACCCTCACTGGTTCCGGGGCAACAGCTACTTCCGAATGGGTTTGGACTGGATTTAAACCGCCTTAGAACAAGGTTGGCAGCTTATTCACTCCGTATGCTTTACTCGCTCTGTGACCCAGAACCGGCTATGGCTTCTCGAAAACAACATACAAGCGTACCTACCGTATTGAGTTCAAAATACATACTTACAAGTATCAGCCTTATAGTTTTGTTAGTTAAGCAGGCTATGGGCTCAATACTTGCTTTAAAGGCTCGAAGATATATTGAGAATAAGAGGCACACAGATTGGCGGAATGAAGAGTTTCAGAGCTGGATATTTGCTCTGTCCACTTTCTCCTCCAACTAAACTGAGGTGAGGCTTGGTCTTCCATCCTACATATCCTGCTTGCTACTTCATTCGGCCAAATCCCGGAGCGGTTTTGAAGCTTCCTGCACCCATCCCCTATGCACCAAGGCATCGTGTAAAAATAAGTTGTGTAAATTTTATCTGGAATACCTATCTGGATAATGCCTCCAGGTAAAAATTAGTCAAGTTATTTTTACATGACTCCTAACTGCGATCGGATCGACGCCGGGGAACCGATTTCAGTCAGGATCAACAGCACCCTCGAGATTTTTGATGGCATGAGTGTTCTTCTGCCCCTTCGGCTAGAGAGATAAAAGCCGATCGCGTAAATCTCTCAATTGCGATGTGGACATCAACCGCCGATCCGGGACCCCAACCGGCCAACAATTAACTCCCGGATTGCTCCTGAGCCGGTCCCCTGCTGGATTAGTCGTTGGATTAGCTCCGTCGTTTCCCTCGTCACCACCGGGTCAGGGAGTGGGCGAATACCCTGCAAAGAATCCAGAAGAACCTTTGGGGTCACGTCAAACTCACCTTTTTTTCAAGGGTGACGTAAAGCTGACCGAGCGGGTCAACCTCCACATCCCCCTCCCTCTCCTCCGTGCCACCATAAGCATTGTGAGAGATGCCGCGAATGCGATCGCCGGTTACAAACCGAGGGGGTAGGGTACCCGCATCAGTTCGGTCACCGGCGGGGGAATTAGCAGAGGAGTTGATGTCGTCCTCGGGTTGTTCACCAGCGGGGGAATTGGTGGGGTTTTCTCCATCGGAGGCGATCACTCTGCCCTCCTGGGGTTGGTTCACCGGCGGAGGAATTGGTGGGGTTTTTGTTTAGTGGGAGGCGATCGCTCTGCCCCTCCTGGGGTTGTTCACCGGCAGGGGAATTGGTGGGGGTTTTCTCCATCGGAGGCGATCACTCTGCCCTCCTCGGTTTGTTCACCGGCGGGGGAATCGTTGCCCTTCTGAGGGGTCAGCTCATCCGCGAAAAAATTCGTGGCGGATTCACTGCCTCCGGTTGTTCGAACGAACAGGGAGAATTCAGTGAGGTGTTTTTCCATCGGAGGCGATCGCTCTGCCCTCCTCGGGTTGCTCACCGGAAAACGAGTTCTGTGTCCTCGCCAGTTTTGTCCCCGGGGGGGAAGTCGGCATCGTCCCCTCTTCTAGGAGAGACTGATCCACCACCACTGATCCACCCCCTACATAAATAGATCTATTTATAGGAGGGGTGGATTGGCCCCACCCTTCCCCACGGGTTGGAGCCTCCGGGGCTGGAGCACTTGAGAATGAATCTACACGCAGCTAGAGCATCACTCGCCGGTCGTGTTCCACCGACTGGATCGCCCCCGGAATCCGAAGACTTCAGCACCTCGCGGTCAACCCAAAGATCAAAGCAGTCCAGCGTTCATCCTGGGGAGGAACAAAACGGTAGAACCGCTTCACCCCTTCAGGAGTGCGGCGACGCGAACTTGTCAGCTTGAGGTCCATCAAACCTAGAAGCTGCTGACAAGTTTGCATCGCACTCACACCGGGATTAATCTTGACTCCCAAACAATCCTTAACTGACTGGCGACCCGATCGCGCCAGAGTCACAATCCCTTGCACCTCCGGCGAATCCCCAGTAAACTCCTTGTGCGGGTCTAGCAACCGCTTCACCCCAAGAAATTCCAACATCCTCGCCTTCACCGAACGGCATTTGATATCCGGCAGATGAAGGAGTGGGCGAGACAGCAGATGCTCCAAATCTCGCCTATCCTGGGACTCAGCAAACTTGGCAAACAGGAGATAAAAATTCAAGCGCCATTGTTTGTGACGGCCCTCATCATGTTCTTAATTAGGGAGGGGGTCAATTCCTCAATCCCGCCAAAGTCTTGCGCGATGCGGTAGCGCTCACACTGGTGCTGCTCGGCCTCTGTTTTCTGAGCCTTTTTATCCAACTCCCTGAACGTTTCCGGCTCGATTGACAAGCATCAGCCCGTTGTATGCAGTGGTCCGCCCAATTTTTATCCCGAGCCATCTTTGCCGAATCGGAGATAGCTTTGGCCTCCTCTTTATCCAGGGAATCAACCGGAATGACCCGCACCCCCTCCGATTCAAACAAGGAGATAGCCGCCTCTCGGTACCGATAACAATCCCGGTTAAAGCGGGCCACTTGTTTGGCCCAAGTACGGAAGCATACCGGGTCGTAGGCTCTATCAATATTGAAATCTACCTCCTGAAGAATTCTCATCAATGCCGAGACTTGTCGGTTTTTACCCGCTCTAATCTTCCGGTAGTCACTCGATCCATTGGCGATGGGTTTCGCAATTTTGGGGATAAACAAATGCCTGTCTACCCGCGCACGCACCCGGTCAAGTCGCTGCCGATATTCTCGGACGCTGTTGAGTCCAGCAGAAATGTCGCAAACAGCAATCCATCGCGCAGTCTCATGTAGGCTGACCGCGCTGCTGATTGAGGTGGAACTCAACATCACATCACAGTCACGCGCTAACTCATTAATGTGTTCTATGTCTGCATCCGAGTTGTCAGTCCCGAGAATTTGCTGGTCAAACCGTTTGATGCGGATGCCAGGAAACTCCTGCTTAAGCATCCGCTCAATTGTCTTCGTTCCCCATTTTGATTTGGTTAGCGCCCCCTCTACGCTGAACCAGAGACACTTATCCTGGGGCTTGGATTTCAGGATTTCAACTGCTTTGTTGTAGATGTCGGCGGGTCCGTTGTAAAGGTAAGCATTGTATTTATGCTGATGCTGGAACTCATTGACCACCACAAACGGCTTGATGGGGCATTGCAACGCATCTTCGTCGTCACAGGCTTCTCGGGCGATCGTCATCAAAAACTCAACATCTAAATCGCTGATGTCGGCGCTTATGGCTACCACTAACCCATTGGATCGGACTAAGACATCTTGGATGAGGCTCTTAAACGTGGTGATAATCCAACCGCGATCTCCTCGACAAGTTGACCCTCCTAACATTTGCTGCAAGGTTTGGTCAAACTCATCAAGAATCACAATCCCATCTAACCACTCAGAGGGCAGTTTTTCGGGTCCCAGTTCGGTTTGGCGGACCCGGGTCACCTGGGGTGAGGCTTTACCGAAGGGTTTCACCGATTCAACACAGCAGGCAAAACCATAGACTGAATCTCTAACCCCCTTGCCGTCATCAATATATTGCACTCCAAAGCGAGCGGCTAACTCCCGTCCGGTGGATTTGCGGTTGGTGATAATCAGACACCGTGACCCCTGTTCAATTAGGGGGACCATCTGATCCCGAATGTGGTCCGTTTTTCCAGTGCCGGTGGTCGCCTTCACGATCCTCAATCCTGAATAGGGAAGTCCTTCGATATCGCCCAGATAAGGGCGATTTACTAGGATATCTGGCTCGTAGGTGAACTCCCAGGGATTGTAAGGATAGAGGGACTCATTAGAGAATTCGCACCCTTCTAGGTCATCATCCCCAGTCTGGACAAAGTAATCATCAAGACCGCGTTTTTCACCGTCGGGTGAAGGGATGCGGATGAAGTCAACGATCGCCCCTTCCTTTCTCAGCAGATAAGCCAGGGTGTTCGAGGCTTTTCCAACGGCTATTTGAGTCTTGAGTTTGGGGTCAAAGTCAAACCCAATATGAATCCTACGCCCCTTCAGCCCGATGGCCAAAAGGTCAGGGTGCAGTTTATCTTTATCGCTGGGGTCCCGGAACATCCAGACCCCACCCAACCCAATCGCAGCATGACCTCGGGAAAGACAGGCGGCATCTTTTTTGGCCCCTTCTGCCAGGATTAACGGGATAGAAATGTTGTCTCTCACCCACTGCCAAAAATTCCCACCTGGATAGGGAACGCCACAACGAGCGCTGACTTGAGCGGCAATTTCCCCGGGGACATCGAGGTAATAGACCCCATAGGATTCGTGCTTGGGGGACTCGTATTTGTTGAATTTCCCAGGGACGACCACCCAGGAATCATCCTCTAATTTTTTCCAGGATGGCCGGGGGTGGAGGGGTTTGACCTGACTCCATAAGCTCTCCTGTTCCCAGTCGGAGGAGGGAGCCAGATTTTTGCAACGCCAGATGCCATCTTCTAGGAAACGGTAAGGCTTCTGTTCAGGAGGGGCGATGGGGTTGCCACCGGATTGGGTGCGGCGAAGTTTTGAGCTATAGGGCACGGGTTTAGTGCTGCTATGCCTTCATAGATTTGAAGATTGGCGGCAATCATCAAGGGGTCGATGCCGGAGGCTTGCCAATCTGCGATCGCCCAGTGCTGGATAGTGGAGAGAGTCGAGGGGTAGACTGTGCTCATAGCTCATCCCCTCCACCTACTCGGTCTAAGGTGGGCTGAAGCTGTTGTGGCGCGAGTGTTGTGCGGGCTTGCGGCGACGGCTGGGAGAGTTTAACTTGCTCCATCCATTGCCACCGTTTGACACCGGCGGGCTCTGAAACTCGGCAAGAAAACGGGTAAATTTTTCGCTGAAAACGGGACTTTGGCATTGGCGACATCTACGGAGATGCCGCCACTGGACGAGTGGGCGTTTCTCAAGGGTAGACACTGGACTGCTCCTTTATTGGAGCTGTCCCCTTTATCTATGCCTCAACCTGTGTTAAACTTAATTTACTTATTTAATGAAATAGGTTGAGGGGCTGCTTCCTTGCTCGTTTACCAGACGAGCGTTAGATTTTAGGGACAGCTCTTTTTTTTGTTGAACAAACGGAAATTTTTGGGGGAAACTTTGGCTCATGAAATTAAACTTCCTCACCCTTTCAAGGACTAATAAATAGAAATTTAGCTTGTTGACCTTTGTCCTGTAAAGATTACAGGGTTTAAAGCTATCATCAATTTAATTCATTTATTAGTACCGTTTTGGAGTTACTTATCAAGTAAGCCAGAAACGTTGTGGGGTCGGGAGAGGAAGTCGAGTCTTCATTCCTCCTGGGAAGAAAATTTGGCACACAGAGACTCCATTACCCCCACCTCAGCATCAATTTTCTCTAGCCTCTGCCGGAGTTCAGAGGCTTCGGCTTAATTGTGTTCGATAGCGGTGGGTTGCTTTAGGGTTGGCATTTTGGCGGAGATTGCGTCTATTGCAGCGAGGATTCGCTGGCGGTTGGCGATCGCCCTGCTAAGGAGGAGGGCAAGTGCTTTTTATTTGTGCAGACTCCGAGGGTGAGACAATGGTTAACTCACCCCTACCGATTTCTCCACCAGCTGTGAGCGACTAAGGTTTAGCGAGTTAGCAAGCACATCCAAGCCTTCTAACCCTTCAATAGAAATAGAAATAGTCGTCCGAGTCTTTGGTCGATTACAGAGACGGTCTGCCCCCAGGGTTCTTTCTCATTTATTTAGTCACTCATATTTTTTTTCTGTCTTTCCTTAAACTTATAGTCATATCTAAGCCCTTGCAACTCAAAATGATACAAAACTTAAAAAATCTTCACAAAATTACACGAATGAGTTCCTTAATATCAGTACAACATCGTTAACACTGTTGACAACAAAAGTGGGGTAGCTTACACTGTTAGCAATGTTAACAGAGGTAAAAGCTATGGCAAGTTCTACAAAACCCGCCACAAAGCTATTGGGGTTCCGCATTGACAAGACTCTGTTGAAACAGTTCGGGGAAATCTGGGATCGCAACAAATCCAACCCTTCAGATGAATTGCGGCGATATATTGAGGCTGTTGTGCGTGACAAGAAACTGCCCCAGACTGATGATGAGTTGATCCCAGTCGATGCCCTAGACCAACGAATCAAGAACGCAACCGAGTCCCGTTTTGCAGCGCTTGAATCTCAACTCGCTGCAATGGCCAATCAGTTAGGGGCAACAGCTCCAAAGGGTGAAGCGGATCCGGTTGAGGCGATCGCCACCAAAGGGGACCGGAAAGGAAAGCTGAAGTCTGTGGTAAAAGGTCAGCACCCCGCACTGAAGTAACGGGGCTTCATGCCTCACGCTTGCAGTTAGTTGACCAGCCCAAGTCTTAACTGACTCCGTTACCTGAGTCAAGATACCCACGAATGCGACGCTAGTTCGTGGCTCTATCGTTAATCATTAAACAGTTTTACGAGGGGTAAGACAGTGTGGTTAGCCTCTCAAGCTCAGATAACATTATTGAAGCGAACTTTACCCTAGAAATAGGAGTTATTTCATGTCTAATTACGTCTTTGTTGTTGATACAAATAAACAGCATCAAAACCCAATACATCCCGCCCAAGCTCGATTGTTGTTGAATCAGGGTCAAGCTGCTGTTTATCGCCATTATCCATTTACTCAAGTTGCAAATCTGGGCGACATGGCTGTTCTATGCTGTGTTGCTGGACCTAGCTGATGATGTGGCTGATTCTCTCGAATTGCCCACCGAACGGATTTCTTTAGAGATGCTATTTCGGGGGTTCTATCATTTCACTGTTGCATCGACGAAGGGCAATAATCAGTCCTTGGTTGAGTATTTTTGTGACCCTCGGAATCAGGATCTTGGCATTGTCAAAACTTTACGCAAAAGCAAGGGTTCTCAAGAGCTAGACCTCTCTCCTTTTCCCGGCTTGACTTTTGTCCCCTCTTCTTAAGTTGTCACCAATCGCCGAATCCAGGTAATGCAGGTTTATCGAATTTGGCAAATCGAATAAATCAACTGATTCTGCGGTGGCTCCACCCAGACACACCAACAGCGAATCGTGGGGTCAAGGGAGTCAAAAATATCGCCCTTCCACCGCTCCCGCCGCAGTTCGATATCAAGATAGTCCTCGTTTTCCTCCAGGGGAAACAGTTTGAACGTGAGCCGCTTGAGATAAACCAGTCCGCCTCGACTGCGACCCTTCTCGGTCATTGGGACGAGTTTCCAAACTTGACCCCAGGGCAAGTCAACCGGAGATTTGACGCGGATTTTGTCACTGGCTTTATCGGCAAATTGTCCCGGTTGAATCAGCAGGAAATCGTTGGGGTCGAGGGCTGGAGACAGAGTTTAAATTTCTAACCAAAGTTGTTTAAAATTACTCATTTTTTATGCTACCATAAGGATATGAGTAAGTTTAGGAGGACCGAAACCGCCAAAATCAAAGGAGTTCACCATCTCCATTGTTTTCTGCTAGTCTTTATGATAGCACGGGGTCACCCGAACAAAAAGATTGTTGAGGAGTTAGAAAAAGTCAGTGAAGAGCTTTAAGACCAAGCTAGACTTAAATAACCGACAACGAACACTCATGGCCAAGCACGCCGGGGTCGCTCGACACGCTTGGAATTGGGGACTCGCTACCTGTAAAGAAATATCAGAAGCCGGAGGTAAACTCCCAAGTGCCATAGACTTACATAAGAGATTAGTAGCCGAGGTCAAAAGTCAGAATCCTTGGTACTATGAGGTATCGAAATGTAGTCCTCAAGAAGCGTTGCGAAACCTAAATAAAGCGTTTAAGCGGGTTTGGCAGGTCAAAGGTACAGGTTTCCCCAAGTTTAAGAAAAAGAACGTTAAAGATAGTTTTTACCTGGAAGGAAGCATTAAAATTTCGGGTTATTGGGTAAAGCTACCTCGGATTGGTTGGGTAAAAAGCCATGAACAGTTACCTCCAGTCAATCCCAAAAACGTCACGATTAGTAAACGGGCAGGGGACTGGTATATTTCCTTCAAAATTGATGTCGAACCCCAGGCCACTCCCAAAGTAAGAGAGCGGATTGGGGTAGATTTAGGAATCAAAACTCTGGCCACCCTGAGCGATGGTAAAACCTATCCCAACCCAAAAGCCTATCGTCAGGCCAAGAAAAAACTAGCCAAACTCCAGAAAGAGCTAACTCGCCGTCAAAAAGGAGGTAAAAACCGAGAAAAAACTAAGCTCAAGTTAGCTAAAGCCCACCGACGCATCGCCGATATTAGAGCCGACCATTTACACAAGTTAACAACTTACTTAGCCAAAAACCACGGTGAAGTAAAAATCGAAGACTTAAATGTGTCAGGGATGCTCAAAAATCATAAGCTGGCTGGTGCTATTGCTGATGGTGGGTTTTATGAGTTCCGTCGCCAGCTTGAGTACAAATGCGAGTGGTATGGGAGCAAATTAACCCTAATTGACCCCTGGTATCCCAGTTCACAGATCTGTTCCAACTGCGGACACCGACAAAAAATGCCCCTGCACAAAAGACAGTATGACTGTCCGAACTGTCACCTCTCAATAGATCGTGACTTAAATGCGTCAATTAATTTGGAAAACGCGGATAGTTCAGCCGTGTAAGCCTAGTGATGGAAAGGTCTGCGAAGATCCAAGCTAGGAACTAAACATCAAATGATTAAGTTTGAGTAAGTTTTAGAGAGCGGTCAGGTTAACTCGGAAATTGGTCCATGAAATGTTCGGGAATGCTACTCGTCAATCGCACTAGCAAAATCATTGTACGGTTTCATCGCCCTGGGCTGACTCCGAAGTAATGCGATCGCCAACGCAACCGATCGCATTCCAACCCCGCCCCGTCACACTGAGTTTGCCGATGCTGGAGCCTACTGCATCACCGGCGAAGAAATTGCGCGGCGGCAGTCCGGGTCCTGACTCAGCACTGGCGATTACCTACGGCATAGCTTCGCTTACCGCATCATTTTGGACGCATCAGCCATCACCGGCGGGGAAACTCTGGGCATCCCATCAAGAAAAAGCAAAGTTGAGATTGGTGTACTCATTAACGCGCCAACCATCCAAACAAGCGCCTGTCATCACCGCATCCTGGAAATTGGCAGCCAGGGCATTCGCGTCGGTCAGATTGGCATCACTCAAGTCTACCTCAACCAGTCTAGCCCCAGCCCAGTCTAGCCCCAACCAGTTGAGCATGGTCGAAATTGGCTTGGACCAGTTGGGCTTTGCTGAGGTTGGCCCCATTGAGTTTGGCTTTACGGAAGAAAGCGCCATTGAGGTTAGCCGCAGTCAGTTCCGCTTCACTCAAGTTGGCCTCGAACAAGTTTGCCTCTATCAGAGTTGGTATTGACGAGGTTGGCGCGTTGGAGGTTGGCACTTCTGAGGAACCCATTTTTTTTTTTTTTTTTTTTTTTTTTTTTTTTTTTTTTTTTTTTTTTTTTTTTTTTTTTTTTTTTTTTTTTTTTTTTTTTTTTTTTTTTTTTTTTTTTTTTTCCCCCCCCCCCCCCCCCCCCCCCCCCCCCCCCCCCCCCCCCCCCCCCCCCCCCCCCCCCCCCCCCCCCCCCCCCCCCCCCCCCCCCCCCCCCCCCCCCCCCCCCCCCCCCCCCCCCCCCCCCCCCCCCCCCCCCCCCCCAAAAAAAAAAAAAAAAAAAAAAAAAAAAACTGGACAGTGAAAAGTTCTGTGAGGTAATTAACTAGGGGCCTTCAACTATCCAGTTCCTCTCTGTATGGCCATAAGCATGAATAACTCTTTGGCGTGAAGGAATTTTGTCAAAAGTAAGCAGGGTGGACTTTTGGCAAAATAAAGGGTCCCGATTGGAGCAGAGTCAGCCGAACAACTTGTTCACTTGGATAACCACTACTAGTAAGGTTCTGAACCACCCGGAAAAACTCTTCAAAATCCTCTCGGGCATTGATAGGCTAAAGACTTGTAAAATTCCTAGAACTACAGCATTTAAATTGACAAATCGTACAAAGGCTTCTATTTTTTCTATTATTTTGAACTGCTCAGGCTCAGAGTAGTCCTTGATATTAATATTTTTAGGGCTTCGGGAAGAACGAACCATACTCTTCATCCAGAACCGATAACCAAAGCCTGATAAAATCTCTATTAAAGTCCGAAAAGTTACTTCTATTTTAAACCGCCAACTATAAGCCATTATGATTTCTGGGCCGGACAAATTTAGGTCCGTTGACAACAGGATAATTTGCTTCCCATTTGACCACAAAACCAGGACAAGTCGGACTAAATTTTAGGACTATCCCAATGGGAATCTACAGTTCGATAACTGAGGCTCTGTTTTTTTCCATAAAGGGACAACGATTCAGTTGTTAAAGAATCAGAGTCATTAAATAAGGTGCGTAATTCCAGGCGCTTTCCCCATTTAGCCGGTTTACCGGGACCTCTTTTTAGGGGGGATGGTGGTAAAGATCCCTATGGCCACCGTATTAATCTTGACCCGAGTAATCAAATGAATTGAATGAGACCTCAACTCTTTGATTAGTGCTTTAGAGGCGAAATAAGCATCCAAAATGACGTAACT
This sequence comes from uncultured cyanobacterium, assembly GCA_963821735.1. Classification (GTDB taxonomy): domain Bacteria; phylum Cyanobacteriota; class Cyanobacteriia; order Cyanobacteriales; family Laspinemataceae; genus Laspinema. The sequence goes on along the minus strand of CAWGFK010000040.1, from coordinate 9,301 downwards.
TCCGGCCTTTATATAATTTAGGCATAATCCCGACATTTTATCGACTAAACTCGGAGAATTATCATCAACTTTTTTAATTCCATCTTGAATCTCAAACGTAACCGGGACGGCGAGTAAAGAAGTACCGGATTGCAATAAAAGACTTATAGCCCCAAAATAATGACCCCTAATCCATTCAGGTTTAGTTACATTATCTGATTCTTGGTGTAATTTTTTCACCAGGGGCATTTTTCTTCCTTCTTTCGGGACTTTAATGCCATCCCCGACATAAACTAGCTGGTCCTTTAAACGTTTGACATGGTTATGAACACTCAACCATCGATGCCATCGGTGTGATAATGTTTTGACACTCCAACTTTTGGCGTGAAACCAATGGAGAGCATGATTATAGTAAAATTCACCCAGTCCCACAGCATTCAGATAACTGGTGATAGCCGAGGGCAGGTTGCATAACAGGATCCCCCAGACCATAATCACTAACCATTCAAACGCCGCCTCACGGCCTGAGAATGCGGGCCGTAGACTTTTTATGATTTCCTCAATTCGCTCTTGAGTGTGCATAATGGTAACACTGGGTAAGCTTTAGAATCCTTACCAGTATGACTTATGGACTGGTTTTATGCCGGTCCATTTTTTTTAGGCCATAGAGCGACACTCTCGGGGTCATACAGAACTTTTCACTGTCCAGTTAAAAAAAAATTTTTTTTTTTTTTTTTTTTTTTTTTTTTTTTTTTTTTTTTTTTTTTTTTTTTTTTTTTTTTTTTTTTTTTTTTTTTTTTTTTTTTTTTTAAAAAAAAAAAAAAAAAAAAAAAAAAAAAAAAAAAAAAAAAAAAAAAAAAAAAAAAAAAAAAAAAAAAAAAAAAAAAAAAAAAAAAAAAAAAAAAAAAAAAAAAAAAAAAAAAAAAAAAAAAAAAAAAAAAAAAAAAAAAAAAAAAAAAAAAAAAAAAAAAAAAAAAAAAAAAAAAAAAAAAAAAAAAAAAAAAAAAAAAAAAAAAAAAAAAAAAAAAAAAAAAAAAAAAAAAAAAAAAAAAAAAAAAAAAAAAAAAAAAAAAAAAAAAAAAAAAAAAAAAAAAAAAAAAAAAAAAAAAAAAAAAAAAAAAAAAAAAAAAAAAAAAAAAAAAAAAAAAAAAAAAAAAAAAAAAAAAAAAAAAAAAAAAAAAAAAAAAAAAAAAAAAAAAAAAAAAAAAAAAAAAAAAAAAAAAAAAAAAAAAAAAAAAAAAAAAAAAAAAAAAAAAAAAAAAAAAAAAAAAAAAAAAAAAAAAAAAAAAAAAAAAAAAAAAAAAAAAAAAAAAAAAAAAAAAAAAAAAAAAAAAAAAAAAAAAAAAAAAAAAAAAAAAAAAAAAAAAAAAAAAAAAAAAATTCTATCGACCGAAAAAACACCCTTCCAGCAACAAACTGATGGGCGCCAGCGAGGACACGAAAATTGCCAACATCATCAAGAAATGGCTGAAGACGGCCAACAAACTTGAAGCAGGCACGAGCCGATATTTTCCCATCACGCGACTAACCAGCGTCAAGAGTCTGTGCCGCAATCGCAAGACAACCCAACAGTTTGCCCTCCATCAATCTCTGCTCGGGAACAGTTATCCCTCAGTTAATTTTAGGCCTTAGAGAATTGAACGCGCTGGCTGTACGGGTGGCGAGTCCAGGAAAGAAACAGGCTGAATCCGATAGTGGCCAGATCGCATCGTAGGGAATAGCAACCGAGACTCCGACAGTGGCGATCGCATCCCTGGCAGAGAACCCGAACTAACTGCGATGGTAGCCTCAAACTTTTGGCATAGCTCCTGCTTTCCGCACTATCCCCTTGGCAAAGACTCCCGGTGGGTCAGTTTCGGGTCTTGATCGATAGCGTGGCGATCTGAAGGGGTGACAAGAAGGCCAAAAGGCTTGCCCCTTGCCGACTTTAGCGATTTGTAGTATAAAAAAAAAGAGGTCAGCTCCTTCTTAGGGCCTAGCCAACCTCTATAATCACAAAAAAATGCTACCTACATTTTACCAAACTTTTTTATCCGAGCAACTGAATCATTCTGATTGGCTGATGGTTAAAACCCTAGTGTGGCTCTTGCAACTGCACAAAACCCAGGGTAAGCGCATCTAATTTGGTATCAAATGTAACAGACGGCAAAAAGAGAGTGCAGTATTATAGCGGCCCAGTTTGTCTGAGAGCTTCTATAATAACTCTCAAGCTCAGTAGAAAATAGGAAGGAATACTCTATGACTAAAGGATTTTCACCCGTTGTCGCGAGCGCTAAATTAAAAACAATAAAACCCCAGCCTCAACCTATTTCTATGCCAGAGCTAGAAGGGGGTTTGTTGAATTATTTTGATGATGTACCTGATCCAAGAGTTGACCGCACTAAACACCACTTACTTAAAGATATTCTAGTGATTGCTTTGTTAGCAATAATAGCTGGAGGTAACGGATGGGAAGATATGGAAAATTATGGAATAAGTAAACAGCACTGGCTCAAACAATTTTTAGAATTACCCAATGGCATTCCTCATCATGATACATTTAGTAGAGTTTTTGAAAAACTAGACCCCAAGATTTTAGAACAGAAGTTAACTCAATGGGTCCAAAAATTACTCGGTTCAGTTGTTGAACAAGTTATCCCGATTGACGGAAAAAGTCTTCGGGGGTCTTATGACCGAAATCAGGGCAAAAAAAATTTACATTTAGTGACAGCGTGGGCCTCGGAAAATCGTTTAGTCCTAGGCCAAGTAAAGGTTGACAGCCATTCCAATGAAATTACAGCCATTCCAGCCTTATTAGAATTAATCGACGTAACCGGCGCAATTATTACAATGGATGCGATGGGAACTCAAACGGAGATTATTAAACAGATTGTTCATAAAAAAGCTAATTATGTAGTTTGCTTAAAAAGTAATCACCCGACTCTTTACAATCAAGTTAAATCTTGGTTTGAAAATTCAATCAAGTCGCCAATTTACTGGGGTTAAGATGACGGATTACCGTCATGTAGAAAAAGGGCATAACCGGATTGAGAAGAGAAGAGTTTGGGCGATTTACCAGTTTCAGAATTTGGAGGTCTTTATAATCAAGATAAATGGGCGGGACTTCAAACGGTTGTTATAGTCGAACGGTTTCGGCAACAGTGGAATGGAACCTCTCATGAAGTCCAGATTTATCTAAGTTCTTTAAACGTAGATGCCCAAAAACATGGTTCTATTATTCGGGAACATTGGAGCATTGAAAATAAAGAACATTGGGTTTTAGATGTGACTTTTGAAGAAGATAAATCTCGGATCCGAGCGTTTAATAGCCCTCGAAATTTGGCGGTATTAGGACGGATGGCCCTTAATGCCCTCAATCAAGAAACCACCCTATCGCGTAGCTTGAGACAAAAAAGGAACCGGGCAGCCATGAGCGAGGAGTACATGATGCTTATTCTCAAATCCTTGTGTCAAGCCTGATTGAGATGCTCTTACCCTGGCACAAAACCGTTAAAATTGAGCGGTTGGCGGCCTGTTTTCCCCTGGCTATTAAACAGGAGAGCCGTCGTCGGCGAATCCAACGATTCTTAGTCTCTACCAGTCTAAGTGTTCCTCTGCTGTGGTTTCCCTTGATTCAAATTTTAATTCATCGTTATTTTCCTAAAAACAAGCCCATTTATCTAGCCTTAGATAGAACCTCTTGGAAACAAAATAACCTCTTCATGGGTTCGGTGATTTATCAAAAACGAGCTTGGCCGGTTTATTGGACATTTATTGACCATACAGGGGCCAGCAATCTCGCCCGTCAAAAAGCCCTTCTTACTCCGATTATTCGGTTATTAAACGGTTATAAAATTATCGTCGTTGGAGACCGTGAATTTCATAGCGTTGAGCTGGCTAAGTGGCTCCAGTCAAAGAAAGTTTATTTTGCCCTCCGTCAAAAATGCAACACTTACATTAAACAGAGTCGGAAAAAAGGCGAGGATTTTGAGAGCTTAAATAACTTAGGGCTTCAACCGGGGATGAAACTTTATTTACCCTCGGTTCAGTTCACTAAAAAGAAAGGATTTGGCCGCTATGCGTTAGCCGCTTACTGGAAACGTAAATATGGGGCCAATAAGTCGAGTGAACCTTGGTATATCTTGACTAACCTTCCGGATTTAAAAAGTGCTTTGAAGGCGTATGAGATGCGGATGGGCATTGAAGCGATGTTCAAAGATTGTAAAACTGGAGGATATAATTTAGAAGGAACAGGAGCCAACCAAGAGCGGTTGACTCGTCTAGTTCTTTTAATTGCTTTGGCTTATACGTCCGTCATCTATTCAAGGCGTGCCAATCAAGCAACAAGGAGTGCAATCTTAAGGAATCGCTCGTTTAACCGAAACTGGACGCTCTCAACGCCGTCATAGTAACTTTTGGGATAGGGCTTTATGGATTCAATTGGATTGATTCTATGGAAAAATTGCAGGAGTTAAATTATCGAGTTTATGAAACTTCATCCCGATAAACAGCCTTTTTATCGAAGGGGCCTAAGAGCTATATCCCTTATCCAATCTACTTTCTAGCCTTCTTGTCACCCCTTCAGGGTAACCTGCTCAAACTGGAATATGCTATACAATGTTTTGTCCAGTCAGATTATCCGTATTACGCTTACCAACTCGCTAGACAATATGCCGAACGTTATGAGTCCAGTTGCGGCGCAGGGCTAATCCCCAAGTCTAGGCCCCAATTGCTCGATATTGCTGAGTTTTGGTGCCAGTATTATTTTAGTCAGTCTTTGCAGGAACGGTTTCCTAAGCTGATGGCGAGTTAAAATGCGTCGTCTGTTGTGGTGGCGAGTCCAGGAAAGAAACAGGTTGGGTCCGGTGGTGCGATAGCCTACGGCATAGCTGGCGCTTACCGCATCCTTGGCAGGAATCCAACAACCTGGATTCGACAGTGCCGGTAAGCGAAGCTATGCCGTAGGCTTATCGCATCGCAAAGAACCCAACCGACTGAATCCGTTCGTGGCGATCGCATCGTTGAGAGGAACAGCACTGAACAGGTTCGCTTTGGCATTAACAATCGCATGGCAAGAACAAACTCAACAGGCTGGGCTGGCTAGGGCTATGGCAAATGGGTCACGAAAGAAACAGGCTGATTGCGGGTATGGCGATAGCCTACGGCATACTGAAGGGGTGACAAGAAGGCTAGAAAGTAGATTGGATAAGGGACATAGCTCTTAGGCCCCTTCGATAAAAAGGCTGTTTATCGGGATGAAGTTTCATAAACTCGATACTCAACTCCTGCAATTTTTCCATAGAATCAATCCAACTGAGTCCATAAAGCCCTATCCAAAAGTTACTATGACGGCGTTGAGAGCGTCCAGATTCGGTTAAACGAGCGACGTAAGATTGCACTCCTTGTTGCTTGATTGGCACGCCTTGAATAGATGCGGACGTATAAGCCAAAGCAATTAAAAGAACTAGACGAGTCAACCGCTCTTGGTTGGCTCCTGTTCCTTCTAAATTATATCCTCCAGTTTTACAATCTTTGAACATCGCTTCAATGCCCATCCGCATCTCATACGCCTTCAAAGCACTTTTTAAATCCGGAAGGTTAGTCAAGATATACCAAGGTTCACTCGACTTATTGGCCCCATATTTACGTTTCCAGTAAGCGGCTAACGCATAGCGGCCAAATCCTTTCTTTTTAGTGAACTGAACCGAGGGTAAATAAAGTTTCATCCCCGGTTGAAGCCCTAAGTTATTTAAGCTCTCAAAATCCTCGCCTTTTTTCCGACTCTGTTTAATGTAAGTGTTGCATTTTTGACGGAGGGCAAAATAAACTTTCTTTGACTGGAGCCACTTAGCCAGCTCAACGCTATGAAATTCACGGTCTCCAACGACGATAATTTTATAACCGTTTAATAACCGAATAATCGGAGTAAGAAGGGCTTTTTGACGGGCGAGATTGCTGGCCCCTGTATGGTCAATAAATGTCCAATAAACCGGCCAAGCTCGTTTTTGATAAATCACCGAACCCATGAAGAGGTTATTTTGTTTCCAAGAGGTTCTATCTAAGGCTAGATAAATGGGCTTGTTTTTAGGAAAATAACGATGAATTAAAATTTGAATCAAGGGAAACCACAGCAGAGGAACACTTAGACTGGTAGAGACTAAGAATCGTTGGATTCGCCGACGACGGCTCTCCTGTTTAATAGCCAGGGGAAAACAGGCCGCCAACCGCTCAATTTTAACGGTTTTGTGCAGTTGCAAGAGCCACACTAGGGTTTTAACCATCAGCCAATCAGAATGATTCAGTTGCTCGGATAAAAAAGTTTGGTAAAATGTAGGTAGCATTTTTTTGTGATTATAGAGGTTGGCTAGGCCCTAAAAAGGAGCTGACCTCTTTTTTTTATACTACAAATCGCTAAAGTCGGCAAGGGGCAAGCCTTTTGGCCTTCTTGTCACCCCTTCAGCTACGGCATAGCTGGCGCTTACCGCATTGCTGGCGGTACGGAACAGGTTGGCTACGGTAGTGGCGATCGCATCGTAGAAATCCAGCAGGCTGACTCCGTTCGGGGCGATCGCATCGCTGGCAAGAACGAACTGACTGAATCCGAGCGATTACCTTACCGTTTAGCAAGAACTCGACAAGGCTCCATCGGAGACTATCCGGCTCTGTGCGAGTTCCGGCTCAACGAGACTCACCTATCGATCCCTCCCCTGCTTTTTACAACTTTTTCAGCAAACCCTATGTAATTCAGCCTCCAAAAAGTACAAGTTAGCGCGTCAGCTTTTAACCCTTACAAACCAGAATAATTCACGAATTCCTTTTGGAAACAACGATGAGTATCTGCATCGAAACAAACAAAGACAATTGCCCCAATCGCACTAGAATTTATAAGAAAGCGACTGGTTTCTGCATAAGCAATTTTCGCCGCAAGTTCGACTGGAAAACGCATTGCTCCCGTTCCAATAGCCGGAAAAGCAATACTCCGTAATGACTGCTGTAAAGCTAATTCCAAACAACGGCAGTAACATTTTGCTAATAGGTCTTCCTCTCCATGAGAGCCACCGCGCCAAAGGGGACAAACCGTATGAATCACCCACGGTGTCGGCAAATTATAGCCCGGAGTAATTTTCGCATCCCCTTCCTCACAACCACCTAAACGACGGCATTCTGCTAGAAGTTCTGGCCCAGCAGCTTGGTGAATCGCACGGGATATGGCACCAGAGTCAGAGAGGTTGCGATCGCACGAGTTAACAATCGCATCGACTCCTAAATTTTCAGTAATATTCCCCAAGACAGGGCCTTTGCGATAGGCGTACAAAAGGCTGACATGACCGCTACTGCGACGACCACTACGTTGTAGCTTTGCTGAGTGGACATTTTGCGATATGTGCTATACTCTCGCTGTTTGAGTTGTACTTCCAAGTCATCTAGTGCCTCGGCTTCTGGCGCACTCATGGGCAGATCGGGATTATTGAGCAACTGCTGTTTTGTCTGCTGCAATACAAGGATAGCGCCATCGTAATTCCCTCCATCTACCAGTTTCACGGCTTCTTTCTTAGCGCGTGCTGTCATCATTAAAATCGCTTGCTGTCGTACCTCAGAGTTGAAGGGAAATTCCTCTAATTGTGCAGCATTGACAACGGGTAAGCGTAAGGAAACGCGGATTTTTTGCTCAGTTGGTTGTTCGGGCGTGTTCCAAGTCAGGCGAAAATAACATAAATCTACTTCCTCTGTCATGGCAGGCACTTTCAACCGCAAAACTACATCAACTGGATTACCAATTACTAAATTAGGTAAGCGAAACCGACCATTTTGGTTGACCTCGAACTGATTGAGTACCTCAACCAATTCTACTCCAGCTTGCGGTTCAATTCCCAAGGTGACATTTGTACCCACTGTCGCCATTAAGCCGAGTAATTCTTGTTGAAAAATACTGGGCAATTGTTCGGGAGATTGAATGTAATAATAATTGCCATCCCCACTCCGTGCCATTGCTTCTAACAAGTCTTCGTTGTAATCATTACCAATTCCCATTGTGGTAGTGCTAACACCCCGTTTGGTTAAATTGTTCACATCGGAAGCAATTACATCGGGATTTGTTTCGCCGACATTGGCTAGTCCATCTGATAAGAGAATGACTCGATTTAAGTGTTCTGAATTGAGGTGTTGGCTAACTTGATTTCCTCCTTGCACCCATCCGGCGTGTAGTGCTGTACTGTTTCTAACTTGAATTCTTTTGATTTGCTGCAACAGATGGGATTTATGATTAGCAAGGGTGCTAGGGACTAGGGTTTCTACCTCGTCATCATAAATCGTAATACTAACGCGATCGCTTGGTAACAACTGTTCGACGGCGTAACTAGCGGCTTGCCGTGCATATTCAATTTTTTGCCCTTGCATGGAACCAGAGCGATCGATTACTAAACCTAAATTAAGCTGGGGTCGCTCAATAGGTTTTTCGGGTGCTGGCGGCGTAATTCTGACTAAAACATCGAGAGTCGTTGAACGTTCGGAACAAACGGCAGCACGTAAAGGAATAAGCTGTATGTCCATGTTTGACCTCGTTTAGAGCTGGCTACGTGAATGACAATATTTCTAAGGCGATCGCCTCAGAGGGTGACAACGAAGGGAAAAACCCAGGTGGGGCAAGTGTTTGAGATAATTGAGAAGTCGTCAAAAAGGGGGTGGCCCTTGGAGCCAGCCTGACAAAAAATGCTCCCGACATTATACCACTCGTTATTACGAATCCATTTGAGCGAGAGTCAAGCACTTACCTTAGAACGTCAAAGTGGGTGATGCTTCAAAGAAGAACGGCAAGTTAGATTATCAACCCTCGCCAACTTCTTTCCACAACCGATTCAATACCCGAGTCGGATCCGAAGTATCCAGCGATTTCTGAAACGGACCCAGCTCTGCAGCCAAGTTGCTCTGGTTTCCAATAATCAAGGTCGCTTTAAAATCTGAATTTAGAGATAAAAAGTTAAATAGGGGTACAGCCGAGATCCGCCCACGATTCGCCCTGGAATAATCGCGATTGATGTTCAGATTGAACCTGTGCCGGTCTCGTTCTAGCCGGTAGCAGTTGCTGTACCAATGGGCTTCTGGCAGCTCGTCTCCATGCTGCCAGCAGTTGGAGCCAATTGGATTTATCTGGCAGTGGGAATCGCTATCGTAGGAACCGAGCAGACTGAATCCGGCAGTGGCGATCGCATCGCAGGAATCCAATAGGCTGAATCCGATAGTGGCGATCGCATCGCGGGCAAGAACGAACCGAACGGGCTAACTCCGATAGTAGCGAATCCGGTACGAACAGCAACAGGTTTGCTTCCGGTGGTGGCGATCGCAT
>CAWGFK010000039.1:0-6790 GCA_963821735.1 uncultured cyanobacterium | reverse complement strand
AAGTTCCGAATCAAACCCGATGAACTGAACTCCTCCTCCCTTTTTCTAGTAGGGAATAATGCGCTACAGGTTGCCAAAGTTCAAGACGACGATTAACATAGAAGAGATGTAAATTTTTCCTCTGGGATGATGAGCATGAATCCACTCTCTAATCTAATAGCCAGTGATACCTGGGTTCCTGCCACCTGGAATGAGTACCTGAGTGCTTTGGATGACCCCACCCATGCTAAATCCAAAGGCTATTACAGCAATGGGCGAATGCGATTAGAAATGCAATTCTCCGTAGGCTTTGACCACAGCACAAATCATAGTGTGATTTCCCTAGCAGTTAATTTGTTCAGCATTTTGAAGGCGATCGCATTTAAAGAATTAGACAACTGTTCCTTCCGCAAAACCGGCTATGTCGAATTTCAGCCGGATTTAGCGTATTACATGGGAACCAAAGCAACCGCCATCCCCAGGAACACTGACCTTGTAAATCGGGAAGAGTATCCGGTGCCGGATTTGGTGGTGGAAGTGGCGAAATCATCCCTGTTTGACGATCGCACGGTTAAACGAGTGCTGTATGAAGATGTGGGGATTGCTGAATATTGGATTGTTAACGTGGAAACCTCGGAGGTAATGGCGTATCAGATGAGCGATCGGGGGAGTCAGCGAATTGATGCCTCTGTGATGTTTCCAGGACTGGAGATAGCGACCTTAGACCAAGCGCTACAACGGAGTCGCAACCAAGCCCAATCCCAAGTGGGTGCCTGGTTAATGGCGCAGTTTCAGTCAGTTGATAATGGATAATGGACATTAGAATAGTCTTGCATCCCTAGGAGGCAGAGTCTCTATATCAGCGTTACCAGGTTGTACCTATTCACGAGACAACGAGAAATAAACAAATCCTGAATTAGGATGATTTAGCGTTTAATTCATTGGCTTTATTTTGTAAGGCATTTATTTCGGCTTCTAGGGCTTGTTTGGATTTCTCTGAATCTCTGATAAAGCTCTCATAAGATTTTTGAACCTCATTTTGAAAATGACTGTACCGAGTTTCTGATTCTGATTCAAATTTCTCATAAACTTTAATTTCTTGCTGCTTGATTGTTAGGGCTTTACCTAAACTATTTTTCTCCTGTTCCAGTTCAGTGATATCACCTTTCAAACTTTGGATTTTTTGTTGTAGCTGATTTTCAGTGAAATGATACCATAACTGATTGGCAATTAGGCCAATTACTAACCCCAGAATAAAAGCTGCAATAACATTCAACCATTTGTTGATTACTCCAGCAGTTTGTTGATTTCGGTTATGAGTTTGTACAACTGTGGATTTTGACGTAAGTTGGGATTTTGAAGAAGACTGTTGACTATCTGACGCAGATTTTCCCTCATTTTTTGAATTGGAATTTCCGGCAGTTGAACCACGTCGAAAGTTGTCACCTGTATCCCCCTTCACGTTCGCGGATAACTCAAGCCACTCATCACCATAAATCGTATCGGACAAACCTCGCCAAACTTTCGCCTGTTTAAGACTGGATTCCGAGACCGTTGAACAGACTACAACTAACATTCCGTCATGTTTGGGCAACGAATATTTTTTGAGTTCCTCCGCAATTAGGCTATTTTTCAAGGCTGATAAGTTGCCGATTTTATTAGAATTATCGGGGTTTTCTTTAACATCAACATATGGAAGAGCCAAATTATCCCGGTTTAATTTTTCAAAATCGACTGTAAACCCTGGTTTATTAGGATCATTGTCTGAAAGAACCGCTTTATCAACTTGGTCGGCTAATTCTCCATTCAATGCTTTAATCGCGATCGCCCGCAAAGTTGCTTCATCAGAATCTTTGCCAACCCACAAAACAGAATTATAAATTGTTCGAGTGCGGTTGTCCATGCGACTTTTCGAGGGCAATGCTGTCACCAATAACAGGAGGCGGTCCTGTTTGGGTGGATAAATCACCACGGAGAAATAATCACTATCTACCATGTTGAGCATCGGCTTTAGATCATCTTCAGGCAGATCAGATTCTGATACCCAGCTATATTCTTTAGAAACACCACCACTTTGCACATAAACTTCCATGACTTATCTCCTTTTGACTTAGAATTTCAACAACTCGCTTCCTTGAACAATTTCCACATCATCACTTTTCGGATCGGCAAAACGACTCACTGCATTTCGCAGTTTAGTATTTTTCCCAGTATTGTTCCCCAAAAAGTCCTGGATTCTGGTCAATATAGAACTGGGTTCGTTATCCAAATGTAGCTTGAGCAAAAATCGCAACAGATACCGCAGAGGAACTTCGGTATTTTGGGGCTGATACATACTGTCGGCCTGACGTTTCCAAAAGTAAAAGATTGGCTCATTGTTCTGATCCTCAATGTAGGAAAACTCAACACTCCCAATCGTTTGAACCGGAGTGATCACCACTGCAACTTTCGAGACTAGGTTGTTGCTGTCAAACTGATTCAATAATTTTCGATAACCTTGTTTTACTCTGGTAAATAATTCCAAAGGGTTATCTTTGATGTATTTTTCACATTTGACAGGAGCTAAAATGACTAGACGGGGAGAATCCAAGTCTTTATAGACCTTCTTGAATACATCATTTATTTCTGTCGGGTGATTAAACTCTTCATGATACTTTCCTCCTTTTTCTATCAAAGCTGGGGTATCAATGGGAATCAAAACGGCTGCCGATTGGTAAATCAAATCTTGCACTGTTGCTATACTGGAAGGTTCTATTAGCCATCCCCCTGGATAATCATAAAAATTAATTTCTAAAGATGGAGCAGTTCCAGTTTCTCCAAACTCAAACTTAAATGTGCGGAGGTCGCCACCTCCGCGAAGCGGACTGCGAAACCTTATGCTGTTACCCTCTAAATTTTTTAGTTGCTTTAACCGCTTATCTAATTCCAATTTAGTGTCAGCATCAGGCACCACTTGTAAATCTTTACTGACATTTTCAAACTGGTCATACATGGCTGCCAGCAAGCTCGTTTTGCCCACCCCCCTTGCACCAAGCATAGCCACGTTAAGAGTGGGTAGTTGTTGTTCCCGATTGAATATGTTTACAAAAGATTGCATCGACTCTCCTCACAAAATTACTAGGGTTTTGGTGGGTTCACAACTGGTTCAAAGACTCCTCTAACTGCTCAACCTGATCGGCGACAGAGTTTAAAAGATTCGACCAGTCTTTGATAGCATTTACTTGGGTTTCCAGAAGTTTAAAATCATCCCAAATCTGACGCTTATTTCTGTATAAAAATTGGCTCCATTCTTTTTTAACATTTTTAGCTCGGAGAACCCGATCAGAAAATTCTTCAACAATAGCAAAGGATGCTTGACTCGGTTCTGATAAAAATCCAGTCAAGGCATTTTCACAGTTATAAAGGGTTTGGTGATACAACTCCGTTAACTGTTCTACAGCATCGTCAGCCTTTGCCCCTTGTTTCAATACTGGCGCTTTATTTGGGGTTAACGGATCTAATTGCAAGCGGATCCGATGCTGAATTAATCCCCGATAAGAAAGATTAAATTCTGACAGAATCTCAAACCCTTTTTTTAATTCCGCATATTGCTGGGGAATTTGACTAGAAACTTCCGCCAAAAATTTCGCACCGCGAGGTTCTGCTAACCCGCCTAAACCACATTGGTCCACTAAAACCTCAGCTACTTTATCTTTGATTTTCTCAATGCTTTCAGTTAATCCTTGTTCGATATCGAGGAATTTTCGGGATAAATTGGTCCTCAATTGTATCAAAAAATTAATATAGGCAGCAGCCAAAGCCCCAAGTTGATTGCCAAGTTTTTCCACGTCTCTTGAACTGGGCATTTCTTTATTGGTTCGGCAGGCATCCAGAACTATCTGAATTTGATTTTCCAGGTTTTTATCCGGTAAGTCACGGTTTTGAATTAGTTCATTTTGCAACTCGGTCAATTTATTGGTGATGGTGGTCCAGAAAATATCGAATAACTCTTGATATAAATTAAAGATTTCATTATCATCGATATCGGGTAACGCAACTTGGAGCGATGGCAATTGCTGCTTTAATTCTATGAGACTCGCTTGCAAATTTGCGATTTTCTGTTCAGCATACTTCCGGTCTAGTTGAGTGACATTGGAGCGGAGATTATTCAGAACCACCTGAAGCACATTGCTATTGGCTTCTTCGGGGGAAGAACAATCAGCGATCACCCAATCTAACACGGGCATTTGCACTTTTTTCAAATCGATATCCCGTTTCATAGAACGGCAACTTTCCTGATTTTCGCCATTGCGATCGGCATTCAGCACAAACATAGACCGAGAAGGCAAATCGTTTAAGGCTTTATTCGCCAAATCATATAATTGGGTATCGCCTTGCTCGAAAGCGGCCCCGTCTTTGGAGGGTTTGCGGATAAATAGAATAAAATCGACTTCTTGGCCGAGGGCTTCAATGACTAAACTCTCATCTCCTAACTTGAAATCCCCTAAACCGGGAACATCGACTAAAGCGATCGCCCCAATTTCCTTAACGGGAAACGGGCATGAGATTTTAACCCGCTTCACCGCCAAACATTCATGGTTAATCAGTTGATAGCCCTGATTATATTTTGAGGCTACATAATTAGAAATCTGTGACTCGTCTTGAATCGTTAAAGAGCCGCAACCCAAATATTCTTGATATTGTGTAGCATGGGTGTGATAATCGTCTTTCAAGCGGTTATAAATATTAATGTCCGTGTGATCGGCGTTAGGAGGTAAACTGGGAATGGCGCTATGGGCAAAGGCTTCAAAAGAACTGGGAATCGGAGACAGTCCCAGTTTCGTGTAGTAGGGAATAATGATTTCTTGTAAAAATGAGTCGCGATCGTGAAATTGAATTTCGGCAGTGGTCAAATTCCCCGGTTGATGACGAATGGTACTGCGCGCCGCAGTACAAGCTTTTCCTGAATGAGCTGGAATTACCTCGTTGTTTAGTCCAGTCAAACTCTGCAATAGGGTACTTTTCCCTTGTTTCATGCGCCCAATGACCCCAATATTTAGGGTTTTCCGGGAAAATCTCTTCTGGAGTCTATCCAGTGATGCCAAGTGTTCCATGATATTTTGCTGAAAACTGGCAAAATTCAGTTTTTGGAGTTTGGACTGGGTGGCGTCATCTCCTGCCCAGTGCTGAAACTGGCGATCGCGTTCTTGTTCTAATCGCGCGATCGCCGCATAAAGCGAGGATAACCCAGTCTCGATATCTGCCAACTTTTTGGCGAGGGGCTGACGTTGGACGATAATACTCTGGATTTCTTGGCTTTTGTTCATGCCTGCGAATGTATTTATAGATATTCGATAATAAACTTAATTTGATATCGTATCATAAAATATCTTTCGGGGATCAATACCTGTATTTCTTAATTAAATTTTAATATTCTATGCAGAAATGTTTCCACTTGGCTTCTGGATCGGGTGCAGATGGTTTTCCACCACATTAAAAGGGTCTAAAAAATCTAGGTGGGAGAAATCTAGGACATATAAATTGTTTGAGTCAAGGAATTCGTGATATAGTGTCCTAGTTTTACAGGTACAGCATTGCCAATCTGTCTCATGGCTTCTGTCCATGAACCTACAATTTTATAGTCATCTGGAAAGGTCTGGATTCGTTTAGCTTCAAAGGTGGTGTAGTACCGAATTTGACCATCTTCATACCGAATCATATTTTCTCCTCCAGGAACCCCATGATCTCCTGCTTTCAATGTTTTAGAAGGCATATCAATATAACTCCCCGTGTGTCCAGGGTATGCCTTTGCACCTGTTCTGAGGATATGTTCACTATTAAAGCTCCCTTGCGGATCCGGTTTTGGGAGTTCTCCAATTTCATCTCTAACTGTTTTCCAGGGCTTTAACGGGGGAGGGAATAAAGTAGGCTGTTGGATGAGTTGCTCAACTCTTTGCTGGGTTCTTTTATCCAAATTTTCAAGTCCTGAAGGCTTGATTCTATGTCGTTCCCAATAATCACCACTGATGAATTGTGACCAGAGTAGTGCATCCAGAGAGTGGGTTTCTTGAGGAAAGCTCCAGTTAATGTTTAAATCCTCTCTGATGCCGACAATAAAAACCCGTTCACGGCGTTGGGGAATGCCGTAATTTGCTGCATCAACTAGGCGAAAAGTTACCTGATATTTTACGCCATCATATTTGCCTGATGTCTGAATGTTTTCAAGCCGGATGAGATATTCTTGCCAATCTTCTGAAGGTTTTATATCAATGTCAGGATAGGTTAATCTTAAAATAATATATTCAAAGTAACACCTAAATGATTTTCGCAAGAGACCTTTGACATTTTCAAAGATAAAAAACTTGGGCCTAGAGATACTGATGGCTTTGCACACATAAGGAAACATATCTCGTTCATCTATATTTCCTTGGTGCTTTCCTCCCATTGAAAAGGGTTGACAGGGCGGTCCACCTGCAACCATATCAATGTTATCGAACTGGTCAAACTGTAATGAACGAATATCCGTATGATAAACCAGATTTTCGCTATAGTTATAGGTCAGAGTTTGGCAGGCATTTTTATTCCATTCAATCAAGGCATTGTGTTGAATTCCCGAGAGTTCTATTCCTTTAGCTAGACCTCCTGCACCGGCAAATAATTCTAAGCAAGAGATTTTAGGGTTGTTCTTCATCATCTAAAATTATTTTAAAGTATTCATATCTGCTCGTTATTAAAGCAATAACCATCAGCATAATCAAGACTTAAGCAATTTATAACATCCAGCCATAAATGTGTAAAACTTGATAATAACATAAAGTGGGATAATTCTTTC
>CAWGFK010000038.1:0-91217 GCA_963821735.1 uncultured cyanobacterium | reverse complement strand
ATGAAACTATAATTCCTGAGTGCGATATAGTTTTGCTAATTTTGCAAGCAAATACACTAGATTTTCCCGATGATATTGAAATGATTAAACAAATCACAGCACTCTTAAAAACCAATCCTATTCCGAGGAGGAGCTAAAAGTTTTAAGAATTTTTCTTGTTAAATTCAGGTCATAAAGGAGGTTGATATCTATGGCTTTAACCGCAGCAGAAGAAGAAAAAGTCAGACAATTATTATTACGAGAGGAAGCTCAGACAGAAAAGCCATTCTTCAGCCACCAAACAAAGCTTTAAAGAATGGCTAAAAGAAAATGCTACGTGGCTATTGAAAAAGCTTACTGAAGCCGCAATACAGATTTTGATAATATATCTAAGAAGTCAGTTTGGGATTGGATAATTAAACCGATTACCAAGATGGCAATAGAGCTGATAATCATAGATTGGAGAAAGCACATCTTCCGGATATAGCCAACCCCAATCGCAAACTTTACTCTTGAAAACCAATCCTATTTCGAGGATGTCCCAAAACTTTCAATGATTTTGCTTGTTAAATTAAAGGAGTTACGGAGGTAGATATCTATGGTTTTAACCGCAACAGAAGAAGAACAAGTCAGACAATTATTATTACGAGAGAGCGCTCAAAAGCAAAAATCAATCCTGTACCAGCAAAGGAGAGCTTAAAAGAATGGCTAAAAGAAACCGCTATTTGGCTATTGAAAAAGCTTACTGAAGCGGCAATAGAGCTTCTGGATAGACCGTCTGATTCCCCGCCCCATGCCCTATTAATAGCCAATCTCCATCATAAACCTTACCCCACGGACTCAGTGATAAGGAGAGGACTGGTTAAGCTCTATCGTTAGGTATCCCTGTTCTAATCAAGATTAGTTAGTGATGTTTAAAGAGCCGATCGCCTTTCTCCTGAACTCCAGAAGGCGATCGCTTAAATCCATAACCACGGAACTCCATATAAATTAAATATCTTATCCCGCGTTAAAATTGTTAAACCTTCTGTCATAGCCTGAGCAATCAACAGCCGGTCAAATGGATCTTTATGATGAAACGGTAACACCCCAACCTTAAAAATATGAGAAGGAGTCACCCCTAAAAAAAGAGATAAAGTTTTGTCTTTGACTCTGATAAATATTTTCTAAAGGTTGATTGAGGGTTAACTTTCCTAACTGACTTTTAATCTGAATTTCCCATAAACTTATAACACTGACAAATTTCTCGGTATCGGGTTTTGTTAAAAACTCCACCATGTCCGACGACAACTGTTCTGGCTACTATCCCACCAAATAAACGTATGAGTATCTAATAAAACTTTCATACCCCCCAAAAATCATCCGGTAAAGGCTCATCAAAATCATCACTCATCACCATCGCCCCATAATTTAATCCAACTTTCGGTATCATAGGTTGCTGACTGGGCAAGGGCAGCACTTTGGCAAAAGGTACTCCTTCAGAAGTTAAGAGGATCTCTGTCTGATTCTGAAGATCTGCCGAATAATTCAATTAAGTTCTCCGGTAAGCTAGTAATCTCAAAGGTTTTCGGCGACATAGTTTCATCTTTGTTAACTTTCCCAGTGTTGTCTAGTATAATTCTATTTTTCTAAATTTCACAGTGATAGAGCCGGATGATTGTATCCACGGCTTCCTCCTCCTGCGTGCCTCCCGCCCTAACCTCCATCGAGTCTGAATGCTGACAACCCACCTCGTAAGTAAAATATGGTTAGCAAGCCAGTATTTCATTCCTATTGATGAAGTTCCGCACAGCTCAAGTTTGCAAGTCAGTCGGTTAGTAGACTCAAGCCAATCGCCTCTTAATACCCGAAGCCTCTCCCTTTCCTCATTCCCCATTCCCCGAAACTGGATGAACAAAGCCCCCTGAAGTCCGGCCATCATGTACCGGAATGGGACACAAGACCCGCATAAAAAGCCCAAACCCTCGCCGAATCAAGATTTTCGGGATTTTTTCCGGAATCGCCATTGGGAGGGTTTTTGTGGGTAGGTTTCATGGTATGGTTTGGATCAGCAAAATCAGCGTACCCAGTCTAAACGACCTACCCATTTTCAAGAAAGAGCTAATCATGTCCCTGTTCGTCAGTGTTTCTCGGTTTAGGTTTCAGCTAACTTGTCCACCGTAAGCAGTGGAGATGCTCTGCAATGGATGCTCGAACCTGGAGGGTTAAGGCACGGTGGGATATGGATTAATGGGGTTTGAGGCTAAAAATTATCAGGATTAATCCGATTGAGTCAGTTTGATTCTGGCTATGTTTACGGCGTGATTCAGCCGCAATTCTTTTGATGATGTTAACGGAGGAAACTTGAACAGTCGCAGACTCAGGCAAGAGTGGTTTTCAAATGTGCGCGCGGATTTGTTGGCGGGTGCAGTGGTGGGTTTGGCGTTGATTCCCGAGGCGATCGCCTTTTCAATTATTGCTGGGGTTGATCCCAAAGTCGGACTCTATGCCTCCTTTATTATTGCCATAATGACGGCCTTTTTAGGGGGTAGACCCGGGTCAATTTCGGCAGCGACAGGGGCGATGGCGTTGCTGATGATTGATTTGGTCAAGGATCATGGATTGCCGTATTTATTTGCGGCTACGTTGCTAACGGGAATTATTCAAGTTGTGTTTGGGTTCCTCAAGCTGGGACGGCAGATGAAATACGTTCCTCGGGCGGTAACCATTGGCTATATTAATGCGTTGGCGGTGTTAATTTTTCTGGCCCAGTTGCCACAATTAACCAATGTTCCTGTAGCCGTTTATGTGCTTACAGGTTTGTCTTTGGCGATTATTTATATTTTGCCTCGGTTTACGAAAGCGGTGCCTTCTCCGTTGGTGGCATTGGCAGTGATGACGATCGCGGCGATCGCCCTCAAATTAGAAGTCCCCAGGGTCGGGGATATGGGAGAACTCCCCACCGCCTTACCCTTCTTTGCACTGCCACAAGTCCCGCTAACTTTAGAAACCTTACAGATTATTTTACCCTATTCCCTAACCTTGGCAATTGTCGGGTTATTGGCCTCATTTCTCACCGCTTCTTTGGTGGATGAACTGACGGATACCCCGAGTGATAAAAACCAAGAAGCTAAAGGACAAGGAATTGCCAATATTGTCACCAGTTTTTTTGGCGGCATGGCCGGATGTGGGATGATTGGACAATCGGTGATTAATGTTCAATCCGGGGGACGAGGACGGTTATCAACTCTCGCGTCTGGGGTGTTTCTCTTATTTGCAATTCTGGTGTTGCAAGATTGGGTGAAGCAAATGCCGATGGCGACTTTGGTTGCCGTGATGATTATGGTCTCTATTGGAACATTCCGTTGGTCATCGTTCAAAAATATTCCCCGGATTCCTCGCAGTGAAACTGCTGTGATGTTGACCACCATGTTGGTGACAATTTTTACCAAAAATTTTGCCTTGGGGGTGGTGACGGGCATTGTTATGAGTACGGTATTTTTCTCCCGCAAAATTGCCGATTTGGTCTTTGTGGATAAGGTTCTCAGTAACGATGGAACGCACCGGATTTATAAGGTTGCGGGACAGATTTTCTTTTTATCCAAGGAAGACTTTCTGGCGGCATTTGATTTTAATGAACTGGTCGATCGCGTCACGGTAGATTTGACTCACGCCCATCTTTGGGACCAAGGTTCTGTGGAGATGCTGGATAAGATCGTGGTTAAATTCCGTCGCAATGGAACTGAGGTAGAATTAGTGGGTTTAAATCAAGCCAGTGCAACCTTGTACGATAAATTGGCGACCTACAAACCACCGGATCTATCCCCCAAATCTGACCGCTGGAAAGAACAGAACGACGCCGAATATCCATCCCATCATTCCCAGTAACATGAAAAAGATTTTAATTTGCACTGATGGATCGCTGTTTGCAGAAACCATCTATCGTTATGGCGCTGATGTTGCTACCAAACTAGAGGCGGAAATTGATGTATTGTCGGTGACGGATATTCGCAGTAAACAGGCGGTTTCCACCGGAAACTTTAGCGGAAGTATTGGGATTGATGCGTCGGAAAATTTGCTGAATCGGTTGGTGGAGTTGGAACATGAAAAAGCCAAAATTAACCACCAACGGGCCAAGCTGATTTTACAAACTGCTGCGAGTCGTCTCAAATCCGAAGGAGTCGATCGCATCAACCTGATCCATAAAACCGGCTTTTTGGTGGATTGCTTGGATGAATTTGAGGCAAGTTCTGATTTAATTGTACTAGGGAAACGAGGAGAAGCGGCGAGTTTTGCTTCGAGTCATTTAGGGGCGAATTTAGAACGGATTGTCCGAAGTAGTCGGAAACCTTGCCTGGTAGTTCCCCTGGAATATCAAACGATTGACCGGGTTTTGTTGGCTTATGATGGCAGTCCCACGGGGCAGAAAATGTTGCAATTTATTCGGGAATCCCCGTTATTTAAGGGGGTGGACCTGCATATTGTGAAGGTGGCTAAAAGTCAAGACAGTCCCACGGTAAATTCCCGATTGCAGGAAGCAGAACAAGCCTTGCAAGGATCTGAATTTAAGCCAGTGATTTGCCGTTTAGAAGGGGAACCGGAAAAGGCGATCGCCTCCTATATTACTGAACAAAATATTAGCTTGTTACTCATGGGGGCCTATGGTCATAGTCGGATTCGTCATTTAGTCATCGGCAGTACCACTGCCCAAATGTTGAGAAGTAGCAAAATTCCGGTATTGTTATTTCGTTAGTCTAATTTGGTAAAAATTTTAGAGTCATTTTTGAATCAAGGAAATTTCTTTATGCAGATAACCAATACCATCCATTTTCATAACCTCAAAGGAGATATTTTTGGCGGATTAACCGCTGCAGTAGTGGCCTTGCCAATGGCCCTCGCTTTCGGAATTGCGTCCGGGGCTGGTGCTTCTGCGGGCTTATGGGGAGCGATTTTAGTCGGATTTTTCGCCGCTGTATTTGGCGGTACCCCCAGCCTGATTTCTGAACCCACAGGACCGATGACGGTGATTGTTACCGCAGTCATTGCCGAATTGATGGCAAAGAACCCAGAAAATGGTCTAGCAATGGCTTTTACTGTCATCATGATGGCGGGAATTTTTCAAATTCTGTTTGGGGTCTTGCGATTAGGGAAGTATATTACGATGCTTCCTTATAATGTGATTTCCGGCTTTATGACGGGAATTGGCGTGATTCTAATTTTCTTACAAATTGCTCCTTTTATCGGGCAACAAACCCCCAAAGGTGGGGTGCTTGGTGTTCTCCAGAATTTCCCAACCCTGATTGCTAATATTAATCCCTGGGAAACGATTTTAGGGGCGACTACGTTAGGGATTCTCTTCTTTTATCCGGCGAAACTAAAACGGTTGATGCCGCCACAATTGGTGGCGTTAGTGATTGGAACGGCAATTTCTTTGATTGTCTTTCGGGGAATGGATATTCGCACCATTGCCACGATTGGAGAAATCACCCCGGGGTTACCGCAACTGCAAATCCCCACCTTTACTCCGGACAATTTGCGGTTAATGTTCGTGAATGCAATGGTGTTGGGAATGGTGGGTTCGATTGATTGTCTGTTAACTTGTTTGGTAGCTGACAGCTTGACCCGGACGGAACATAAATCCAATAAAGAATTAATCGGTCAAGGGGTTGCGAATTTAATTACCGGATTATGTGGCGGAATTGCTGGATCTGGGGCAACGACGGCGACGGTGGTGAGTATTCAAGCGGGAGGACGAACTGCTTTAGCCGGAATTAGTCGGGCGTTAGTGTTGTTGATTGTGGTGCTATGGGCGGCCCCTTTAACTTCCGTTATTCCCTTAGCCGTGTTAGCAGGAATTGTCCTCAAGGTGGGGATTGACATTATTGACTGGGGATTCTTGAACCGGGTTCATAAAATCTCCTGGAAAGCGGCGGGGATTGTTTATAGTGTGGTGTTACTCACGGTTTTTGTCGATTTAATGGTTGCGGTGGCGGTTGGGGTATTCATTGCGAATATTTTGACGATTGAGCGATTGGATGAACTGCAATCTCAATCGGTGAAAGCGATTACTGATGCCGATGACCAAATTGTGTTGACGGAGGAGGAAAAACAGGTTTTAGATTTAGCGAATGGGCGGGTTTTACTGTTCCATTTGAGTGGACCGATGATTTTTGGGGTGGCGAAAGCGATCGCCCGGGAACATCATGCGATCGCCAATTATGATGTGCTGATTGTGGATTTGGGTGAAGTGCCGATTTTAGGGGTGACTTCTTCCCTGGCGATTGAAAATGCCATCCAAGAGGCGATCGACGCGGGACGGGATGTGATTGTTGTCGGGGCAACGGGTAAAGTGAAGCGACGGTTAGAAAAATTGGGGATTGCTGGGTTGATTCCTGGGAACCACTGGATGGGCGATCGCCTGACGGCCCTCAAAGAAGGGCTATCAATGGTTCGAGAAAAAGAAAGCGTTAGCTATAATGAACTTCAGCAACCCTTTTCACCCATTTCTGACT
Source organism: uncultured cyanobacterium (assembly GCA_963821735.1). GTDB lineage: Bacteria > Cyanobacteriota > Cyanobacteriia > Cyanobacteriales > Laspinemataceae > Laspinema. The sequence continues at coordinate 84,747 of CAWGFK010000038.1, read as the reverse complement.
CCTAACCCTGAACGCCATTTGAGGACTGTCATGCAACTAGAAATGCAACCGGAACAAACACAGAGTAATTCACCCGACGATCGCCTCAATTGGGAAGTGAATCGTCGCCGAAATTTTGCTATCATTTCTCACCCTGACGCCGGGAAAACTACCCTCACAGAGAAACTTTTGCTGTATGGAGGGGCAATTCAAGAAGCGGGGGCGGTTAAAGCAAAACGGGCACAACGTAGCGCCACCTCGGACTGGATGGCAATGGAACAACAGCGGGGAATTTCAATTACCTCGACGGTTCTGCAATTCCAGTATCAAGACCATTTATTGAACCTGTTGGATACCCCGGGACACCAAGATTTTAGTGAGGATACTTATCGGACCCTGGCAGCAGCAGATAATGCAGTGATGCTGATTGATGCCGCAAAAGGATTAGAGACTCAAACTCGGAAATTGTTTGAAGTCTGCCGGATGCGGCAACTGCCAATTTTTACCTTCATTAATAAACTCGATCGCCCGAGTTTATCGCCTTTGGAGTTGATTGATGAAATTGAGCAGGAATTAGGGTTAAGCACCTATGTTGTGAATTGGCCGATCGGGACAGGCGATCGCTTCCGGGGAGTGGTCGATCGCCGTCAACAAAAAATTCACCTGTTTGAAAAAAGTGCCTCCCACGGTAGCAAAAAAGCGACCGATACCGTCATTCCCATCGGTGACCCGCGCCTAAAATCTTTGATAGAACCGGAGTTGTATCAACAGCTTCAGGAGGATTTAGAATTGCTGGATGGAGTCAGTCCGGAACTGGATTTAGAGGCGATTCATCAAGGGCAATTAACGCCGGTGTTCTTTGGTAGCGCCATGAATAACTTTGGTGTGGAGTTATTTTTGGAGGCATTTTTAGACTATGCGATCGCCCCGGCCCCCCATGAGAGTGACCAGGGAGAAATTCCCCCAACTTATCCAGAGTTTTCCGGATTTGTCTTCAAATTGCAGGCGAACATGGACCCGAAACATCGCGATCGCGTCGCCTTTTTGAGGGTCTGTTCCGGTCAGTTTGAAAAAGACATGGTAGTGACCCATACGCGCACTGGCAAGACCATTCGCCTCTCCCGTCCGCAGAAATTATTTGCCCAGGACCGGGAAACGGTAGAAGTCGCTTATGCCGGAGATGTAGTTGGATTAAATAACCCAGGCAGCTTTGCGATCGGGGACACAGTTTGCATGGGAAAACCGATTCGCTATCCGGAAATCCCCTCCTTCTCCCCCGAACTGTTTGCCTTTCTGAAAAATGCTGACCCGACGAAGTATAAAAACTTCAATAAAGGCGTCTCAGAATTGCAAGAAGAAGGGGCGGTGCAAATCCTCAACTCCACCGATGAAAGTAAACGCGACCCCATTTTAGCCGCCGTGGGACAACTTCAATTTGAAGTTGTTCAATTCCGGTTAATCAATGAGTATGGCGTAGAAACCCGCCTGGAAATCTTACCCTATTCTGTCGCCCGATGGGTCGTAGGAGGTTGGGAAACCTTAGAAAAAGTTGGTCGTCTCTTTAATACCTTTATTGCGAAAGACCGATGGGACCGTCCTGTTCTATTGTTCAACAATCAATGGAACTTGGACCAAAACTTGGCCGACCATCCCGAACTCAAAGTCAGCCCGATCGCCCTTCCTCCCTCCTAATCCTTTTCAGGAGCGTTAAAATTGTAAAAGGTGTGTCAGATGCTCAGGTAATTGTTTTAATTAAAAGCAGGCTGACGCACCCGTTGTCTACCCTTCCTTTTATCTTATCCGATTCACTCTAATCTCATGACTTACTATATCGCCCCCCGATTTCTCAACAAATTAGCGGTTCATATTACCAAGAATTTTCTCGATTTACCGGGTATTAACGCGCCGCTAATTTTAGGAATTCATGGTCACAAAGGAGAAGGAAAATCCTTCCAATGTGAATTAGTTTTCAAACGGATGAAAGTCCAAGCAATTCACCTATCCGCCGGTGAATTAGAAAGCCCGGATGCGGGAGACCCTTCTAGGTTAGTGCGCTTTAGGTATCGAGAAGCAGCGGATATTATTAGCAAACATGGCAAATTAGCCGTGTTAATGATTAATGATATTGATGCCGGTGCAGGACGAGTGGATAGCGGAACCCAATATACGGTTAATACGCAATTAGTCAATGCCACATTGATGAATATTGCCGATAATCCTACGAATGTTCAGCTTCCCGGTAGCTACGATAGTGAACCCTTGCCTCGGGTTCCCATTATTGTAACTGGGAATGACTTTGGGACCCTGTATGCGCCCTTGGTTCGTGATGGACGCATGGACAAATTCTATTGGGAACCCAATCGAGAGGACCGATTAGAAATTGTCAATGGCATTTTTACTCCCGATGGACTAACCCGTCAGCAAATTGAACAACTGGTGTCTAAATTTGAAGGTCAATCTATTGACTTTTTTAGTGCTTTGCGAGCCAGTATTTACGATGAGCAAATTTTGGCTTTTATTGAAAAAACTGGCTTTGATAAAATTGGTCTAAAAGTTGCCAATAGTACGGAAAAGCATAGCTTCATTAAACCCGATTTCCGCCTGGAACACCTGATAGAAAAAGGGGAAGCAATGGTGAAAGAACAGCAACATATTCAAGAGTTGCGATTGGTAGCTGCTTATAACCGTTCTTTGGCGGAAAGTAACACGGCACAACGCTATGGGTTTATGCCGGGACAACCCCCTGCCTCGGGGAATGGAATCCGTCAGGAAAATCAGGGTTATAACGCTCAACCGACTGTATCCAATGGTTCTCCCTCTGCGGAGGTGTCTCGTCCCCAAAACCAACCTAAATCTGCTACAGCAACCTTAGACTTGGATGCGTTGAAACAACTCAGACAGCTAGTATCACAAGGGTATCCGATTGGCATCGAGGACGTCGATCGCCGTCGGTTTAGAACCGGGTCCTGGCAAAGTTGCGGATGCATTCAAACGGGGAATGAATCCGAGGCGATCGCCGCCTTAGAATCCTGTTTAGGGAACTATGCCGGGGAATATGTTCGCCTATTTGGAATTGATGCCAATAAGCGCCGAGTCATGGAAACCATCATCCAACGTCCTGATTAGTCAGGATTTATAAAAACTTTGCTCCAATCTATTTAAAAAGGATAGATTGGAGCAATAATCATTTCTCTCACATCAAGACAAGTTGGACTACAGCGAGGATCAGAATATTTGCAATTTCCAAAAATGTTGTAATCAATCTCAGCAATTTTTATCATAACCTAGATAGACATTCAATGATTTATGCTAAAAAAAATCCGTCTAAAAAACTTTAAGAATTTTCAAGATGCTGAACTCATTCTCAGTCCTTTCACGCTGTTAATTGGAACCAATGCCTCTGGAAAAAGTAATATTAGAGATGCTCTCCGTTTTCTGCATGGCATTGCTCGCGGCTATAATCTCGCCGAAATAATGGGCGAAAAATATGTAGAAGGGGGCGTTTTACAATGGCGCGGAATTCGTGGAGGGACACGAGAAGTTACGTTTTTGAATTCTGAAACGTTTACATTGGAAGTGGAATTTACAGTTGAGTATCAAGAGCAACAGCAAGAAGCTATATATAGCATTACAGTAAATCCAAGTCCGAGTGGCAAAGGTCCCCAAATTTTTGAAGAAAAGCTCCACCTTAACAATTTCCCGAATCCGGTTTTTAAATGCACTTTAATTAAAGAGAGTTCAGAGGAATATCTCCAGACCAAAACTGAGGATGGAAGTTGTTATAAATTGACGTTATCTCCTGGCAAACCTGCTGTTTCACAATTCACAGAAATCAACGTTTCCAGATTAATCTCTTATATAGTTACCGAGCATTTTGCAGAAGATCGCTGGACCTACATTTTATCTATCTCAGAACAATGTATAAACACTCTCAAGGATATACATTTTCTCGATCTGAATCCAGAAGCGATCCGGTTGCCGTCAGTTCCGGGACAAACTATTTTAGGCGATCGCGGCGAAAATCTCTCCTCTGTCTTGTTTGATATTGTCAAGACCCCCAAAAAAAGGCCATCCTCCTGGAGTGGATACAGGAACTCACCCCAATGGATGCTCAAGATTTTGAGTTCCCATCAGATTTTACCGGAAAAATTTTATTAACCCTAATCCGAAGAGAGTGGACAAAAAATATCCGCCTACAGTGCTTCCGATGGAACTCTGAGATTTCTAGCCATGATAGCCGCCTTACTCGGTTCATCTCCGGCAAAACTCTACTTTTTTGAAGAATTAGATAATGGCATCCATCCCACTCGGTTACATCTCTTACTGCAACTGATTGAACGGCAAGTCTCTCAAGGCAAAATCCAAATGATTGCCACCACTCATTCCTCCCAATTACTCAAACTTTTAAGTCCTAATCTCTTAGAGTCGGTCTCGTTAACCTACCGTTTAGAAAATAGACCCGATGCCAAAATTATCCGAATTTTAGATATCCCGAATGCTCAAGAAGTTTTGAAAAAACAAACCCTCGCCCACCTCCACGAATCAGCTTGGTTAGAGAATGTGATGGAATTTATGAGTGATGAGGGGGAAGAATGAGGGTTTTAGTCATTCCCGAAGACTTTCGCAAGGACCAATATATGCTCAAACCTATCATCACTGCCTTGATGAAAAGTTTGGGTAAACCTAGCGCTAAAATAAGAATTTGCCAAGACCCTCTCTTGGGAGGTGTCAGTGAGGCGTTAAAATGGGAAAATATTGAAAGTATTATTAATCAGTATCCGATGGTCGATTTATTTTTACTTTGTGTCGATCGCGATGGAAAGGAGGGGCGAAAAGTTGCACTCGATAAACTGGAAACGAAAGCTCATAAAATTTTAGGGAATCGCCGGTTATTTTTAGCTGAAAATGCGTGGCAAGAAATTGAAGTTTGGGTTTTAGCGGGTCAAGATTTACCACCGGATTATAATTGGCAGGTCATTCGCCAAGAAATTAATCCTAAAGAAACTTACTTTTTGCCCTTTTCTCAACAGCGCAGGTTATTAGATGCACCGGGAGAAGGGCGCAAACCCCTCGCGGAAGAAGCGGCGCGCCGGTATGACCGAATTCGCCAACTTTGCCCCGAAGATATTGGCAACTTAGAAGATAGAATCAAGACTTGGATCACCGAATATTCCTAATCGTGCCCCAATCCTAAAATGGAGAATTCACCCTCAATGTAGGGGCGATTCGCGAATCGCCCCTACAGCTTCAAGCAGTGAAACTTTTGTTGTTTAAAACACCACTGGCGACATCTTCAATGAGTTGAATATGGCGCTTGAGTAAGGTAGGCATCGCATACCGTTCGATCGCCGTTTCCCGGGCTTTTTTACGAATCTCTGCCATGCGAGTGGGATGATTGAAGACTTCATCCACGCGATCTGCGATTTGTTTGGGAGAGAAAAAGTCTACGAGTAGTCCATTTTCCCCATCGGTGATGACTTCTCGGACAGGTTGGGTGTGGGACCCCAAGACTAAGCAACCTGTGGAGAGGGATTCAATCATGGACCAAGATAATACAAAGGGTCGCGTGAGATAAATATGGACGTCCGATGCTTGAATGACTTTTAAATATAATCCATAAGGCAAGGAACCGACAAAGTGAACTCGGGTTAAATCGAGGGGGACTTTTTTGAGCATATAGTCTTTGTAGGTTTCCCCATTGGGGAGGGATTTGCCATAGCAAACGCGATCGGAACCGACGACGACAACATGACAATTCGGACGGCGTTCCTGAATATAACCCACTGCTTCGATAAATTCAGGAAATCCGCGATAGGGTTCCATGCCTCGCGCCACATAAGTAACGAGTTCATCGACATGGGATAAATCCAGATTAGGGAGGACTAATTTTGCACCCGGGTCAGGTTTGAAAAATTCCGTATCCACGCCATCATGAACGACGGAGAGTTTGCTATGAAATTCCGGGGGAAATTGCGATCGCTGCCAATAAGTCGGAGAGACTCCCCAATCGCAAGAGGCTAAATCAATTAAAATGGGCGCATTTTTGACGCGAATTCGAGCTACATCATCCGCATTTAAGGGGTCTTTGGGGTCAAAATTGGCATCAGATCCGTAGGCATGATAATACCATTCAAAGTAACACATTAACGGGGTTTCCGGATAGATATCCTTGGCAAATGTCGTCGGACCCCAACCGGAATGACCATAAATTACATCGGGGACAAATCCTTGGGTTTTGAGTTGTTCCGCCATACGATAAACCGCTTGTCCATAAATCACGGCACTTTCCAGGGGACGAACATAATGGTGAGTGCCAGGATGAGGGTCTCGACTGGGCGAAAACAAGGCTTTTTTGACCCAGGAATCACCCATTCAGGGCGTTCATTTTTGGTGCCAAAAACAACTTGATTGTTAGGATTGCTGCCTAAGACGGTGGCTAAATGACGAAACTGGGCCGGAAAGTTAGGATGCAGAAAGAGAATTCGCATGAGCTATAATTGCAACGGTTATGGTAAACAATAAATAAGGGGAAAAAATTAAGATTAGGAACAAAAAGTTAACCACCTTTTGTTCCTAATCTTACGAGGGGGAGATGTTAAACGATTGGGGCTTTGCAGACCCAAACGCAATCTCGGGGAACCGACTGAGTGTCTTTGACTAGAATTTCATAATTGAGATGGGTGAGAAATTTTTCCATGATGTGATCAGTCATCACAGAAAAGGCTGAACCATGCCGTTGTCCTCTTAAATTGAGATGCCATTCACTCAAAAACTTTTGCCAACCTAACTCGCTAAGAATGTTGGTATGGTGAAAGACACAGAGGCGATCGCCTTGCAGTAAGGCCGGAATTTGAGTCAGATAATTGAAGATATCGCGAGGTTCTAAATGTACCATCGTATCGTAACAAAAACAGACATCAACGGAATGGGGTTCGAGCGCCTTTAAAGTCAGTCCATCGAGTTTGAGATAGCTAACGCGATCGCCCCGAGGTGCGATCGCGTGGCCTCTAGCATTTTCTAGAAATATCCGCACAGATGAGCGTTTTGCAGTGTTTAAGCAACAATGCGCCGGTTTTGCCACCCCCACACCGATTTCTAAAACCCGATGTTCCTGCCCGATATAAGGCTGAATGAAGCGCTGTTCAATCAGGGTTTCAATTCCGCTACCGGTACTAGCAGCGCCCGCCCCTTTGCCAATCCATTCATCGCCAATGCGATCGAGTTCAGGATGCAACTCTTGCCACATTTCGGCATAAGCATCCCAGGTCCCTTCATAGTCAATGCCGTGATTGGGTTTTTCCATTGCGGTGGCATTTACCTCCCTTATGAGACAACATTCAAGCGAACTTTGATGATTCATCCTTCACCCCGGTGTTCTACCGGGATGACCATCCCCCGCATTCTTTTACCACATTCTGGTGATTTAATCCCAAGAAAAATTGAGAGAAAATTCATCCACAAGCTGCTGGTTATGCGGCTGAAAATATTGATGCAAGGTGGATTGGAGTCCATCCGGCAGGGTGGCATACTCTCCCGCATTGTACTTGGGATAGTCGGCAATTTCCATCGGGGGTAACCCTAAAAATGCCAAAGTTTCCGCAAGGGTGGCCGTAGGATTAGCATAAAAGGCTTCACTTGAAAGGATTAAGAATTGCTCTTTGGGGAAAAGTTCCATCCAACTTTTGAGTTGATTCCCATAAATTCCCCGGGATAAATAGGTGTAATGTTGATGATTGTAACTATAATAGTTAGGGTCAGCCCACATTTTTTCTAATTCCCCAGCGAGTCGGGCTGGTTCTTGGGCGATCGCCTCCGCAAAAGAAAGGGTCTCAAATCCCAAGCGCACTTCATGATTATAATGAGACCAGGCTCTTTTTACAGGATTTCTCAGCAACACAATCAGCTTAACCTGGGGAAATAAATCCTTAACCCTGTGGGGAACTAAGGGATGAAATAAATAATAAGGACTCGCTTCTCCCGTCAGCATTCCAAGGTGCGATTCTCGGGGCGGAAATTGTTGGTGATACCAGTCAATTCCGTGATGAAAATTGAATGTAAAAAAATGAACTTCTTTTTGAGCTGCTGGAAAAACTTGGGGATGTTGAGTTAAGTAATGATAGAGAGAGGTTGTCCCTCCTTTTTGGGTTCCAATAATCAAAAAATCTGGCATGGTTGAGTTCAAGTATGAGCGCCAATGACATCGGTTAAGAATAGGACGCCGGTACAGTCAGGTTGGAAACCGGGTTTTTCACCCAATTTTTGCTATTGAACACTGAATTTTGGCTAAAAACCCGGTTTCTTGTCCTGGGAATCTCAAATAGTTTTGAGGATTTAAGGCGTCAGGATCGTAGTACGGGTCATCATTTTCCTTTTTTAGAAAGAAGATGGGTAAGGTTTCTTAGCAATCAAATAATTACAAGAAGCTAATTCTTCATTAGTTTTGGGATGGAGAGACGTGACAAAATCTTGGTGCAAGTAGCTGTCCGGATGAGCTAACAAGTCCCCTATTTTCATCTCTTTAAACTGTTCAGCAATGGGTTGAGGTAACCCTCGGACATAAGAATTGAGAAACCAAGTTAAAGCGGCGATGGGTAACCCGGGGAGTTCCACGGTACATTCCAGGGCTTCTAACTCGCTAAACAGGTTTTTCAGGCCACTGCTGGTCATGTTATAGTAATGATCCGGATAACCATGAAACGGCTGGAGAAAAGGAACGGCTGCATACAGTGTCCCTCCGGGTTTGAGTACGCGAGTAATTTCTTGGGCACATTCAAATGGGTTTTTAACGTGTTCTAACACCACCGAGGGAAAAAACCGCATCAAATACATTAGATTTAAACGGCAGTTTTTCCCCGATACTAACCACATCAGTGGTGGGATAATCAACAATTTCTAAATTAACGACGTTGGGATAATAAATCTTTCTTAACCCGCAGCCATTATCCAAAATTAAGCCACTGGAAAGCTGTTTAATTAACTTGAGGGTAATGGGGTCATAATCATTGGCGGAAATAGAAGCGGTTGATTTAACCTTTCCATATTCGGTTAATTGGGGATTCAGGAAGTTATAGTGGTTGGAATTGAACTGGAATTCTGAACCACAGTTAGAACAGGAGAGAACTGAGTTGTGTTCTTCTAGGCGATCGCTGCTACAAACCGGACATTGCAAAATCGGTCGAATTTTGGCTAACTTAGATTGTTTTTGCTGCGACAAATCCTCGCACAACTCTCCCAATACAAACAAATCAATGGGGAACCGATAAAGTTCCTCATCCATCCAAAACTGAATAAACCAAGAGGTTCCTCGGGTAAGCTGACGGGTTAAAAGAAAGCCCTGAAACCCGACTCCAGTCCGATTGGGATAGGCGGATTGCACATCCGGGCGATCGACCCGGTTTAACGGGAAAACATCATCGTTTTCATTACAGAGAATGACATCTTCAATCTGACTGGATTCACGCCCCACAATCCACCCACTGACAATCACAAACGCTGTTGATATAGCTGATTGAGACTGAGGAGAATCAATGCAGTACAAAAAAGGTTCCGAGGGTGGAGTGATACTGGGTACAGGCAAATCTTTTCTACCTAACAAGGCTTTGGCAAAAGACTTGAAATTGGAAGTATTAAACGTTTTCATCGCTGCGGTTACATCCTGATGCTCATGGATTTCTGAACTCAACCCCAACTGGATTAAATCCCGATGCTATAATCTTCGCGATCGCGAGTTAAATTCGGACTATAGCATGGATCGTGCTTAATGATCGTTTTCCAACGATTCCGCATATAGTCAATCTCTTTAGAAAACCGAGCAATTTTTTCCGGCGTATCCTCAAATCCCCGACTTTTTGATTCATAGTGGTATAAAACCACATGAGGCAAATAGAGATTGCGATAGCCTTGTTCCAACATTTTCAAACACAAATCCACATCATTAAAGGCAATACTCAAATCCTCCTCATTAAACCCTCCCACGGATTCAAACACCTCCCGACGACACATCAAACAAGCGGCAGTGACTGCGGAATAATTATTCACCGTCTTCAGTTGATAGTAATATCCCGGAACTTGGGATGGAAAATGCTTATGACTGTGATCCGCTACTCCCCCTAATCCAATCACCACTCCGGCGTGTTGGATGCTATCATCCGGGTACAACAACAACGCCCCAACTGCCCCAATAGTCGGACGTTGGACCTGTTCTACCATCGCCGTCATCCAGTCCCCATCCAGCACTTCAGTATCGTTATTTAAAAATAGCAAATACTCGCCTTCAGCTTGGGTTACGGCATAATTATTAATCTTAGAGAAATTAAAGGGAACATCATATTGAATGCAGCGAAATCGGTCCGGTTCTTTGGCTTGCCATTTACTGAATAACTCCAGGGTTTCCGGTTCATCACTGCCATTATCGATGACCAACACTTCATAATTCGGATAGGTGGTTTTCTCAAAAATTGAAGTGAGGCAGGTGTTGAGAATTGACCCTAAATTGCGGGTGGGAATAATCACCGTAACCCGCTGATAATCCTGGATATGATAGCGAACAATCCAGTGTCCTCCAGGAGTGGGGAGGACTCGTCCCGGTTCTCCCCGACGGATTAAGGCTTCAGTGATGGCTTTTTCGGCAGCATCAACAGCATAGTTTTTAGTTTCTAACTCGCTGGCGGTGGATTGCGGATGAATGCGCCAGTGGTAGAGAATTTTAGGAATATGATAAATTTTATCGGTTTTTTCAGTAAATCTTAAGACAAAATCATAGTCCTGGGACCCTTCATAGCCGATTCTAAATCCGCCAATTTCCTCTACGATCGCCCGTCGATACAATCCCAAGTGGCAGGTGTACATCCGCGAGAGAAAAGAATCAGGACACCAGTCCGGTTTAAAGAACGGATCCCGCAGCATATTGCTGTCATCTACTTTATCTTCATCGCTATAAATCATATCCGCATCGGGATGGAGATTCAGCCATAAAGCCATTTCATATAAGGCATCGGCATTGAGCATATCATCATGGTCTAAGAGGGCAATATAGTCCCCAGTTGCCAAGGCGATCGCCGAATTAGAGGCCGCCGAAATATGACCATTTTCCTCCCGAAATACTAACTTAATCCGCCCATCTCGTTCCGCATATTCTTTTAAAAGAGGCCGAATATAGTCAGCGGTGGAAGCATCATCGGCGATACAGAGTTCCCAATGGGGATAAATCTGAGAAGTCACCGAATCTAGTGCCATTCTCAAATAGAGTTCCGGGGTATTATAAACCGGCATGACAATGCTAATTAACGGCTGATATTGAAACACCTGTAACGTTTGTGCTTTGTGCCGTAAATCTGCTGCCCGAGATGAATTTTGACCTAACCAAAAATGATAATCCGCATAAGGATGAGTGACTTCCGGCGCGCCCGGACCCGGAAGCGGATTATCATCAAGCTTAAAATAAAGTTTCCGAAATAATCGCGCCAAAGCATAACGGACACCTTGGGTTTTTACTTTTTCGTAAAACCGTTTAGATAACCGCTGGGCGCGGGATAAGTTGTCGAGGGTTCGGGACAGAGGATGGTTTCGCATTCGTTCTCGATTTGATCGGGGTGCAGGGGTTTTCAAAAATCGGGGTGGGAGAGGGAAACGGATTAAAATTTCCCGCTCAAATTGACCAACACTTTTATGAATTCATGTTCCATCTCTGCGGTTTGAACTAACATTCATCATCCCTTCACCGGATTTGTCATCCGGAAAGCTTGTTTTAGCTTAAACCATTGGGTCCGTAATTTCCAGAATTTACTGGTATGCATCGCTGCAATTTCCAGTTGAGCTTGTTCGAGGGTGGCCTGAGTCTGTACAATCTGGGATTGGAGTTGATGGTGGAGGCGATCGCGCTCCTGAAGTTGGCCCTCCCACTCCGCCTGGAGTTGGGCAGTCTGCTGTTGGGACTGGTGGGTGAGTTCATCCAGTTGTGCTTGCATCTGGATCCGGGTTTGTTCGAGTTCCTGCTGTTGGTGTTGAGACGATCGCACAGCTTCCTCCCGTTGCACCTCAAAATCAGCGCGAGATTGCGCCAACTGCTGCTGTAAATCCTGGATTTGAGACGCTAACGATTGGTTTTCCCCCTGCGATCGCCCCAGTTCCTCTTGCAAGTCCTGGAGTTCCTCCTCCAACTCGGCTATTTTTGCCCTCGGGTCCCATGCCTCCGTTTCTTGGACTTGTGTTCTGAGGACTTGTAACTCGGTTTCTGCTGCTTCCAATTGCGATCGCAAAACCGCTAATTTCACCTCGGTTTTGCTCAAATTGGCCGCAATTTCCTCGTTTTTCTCCTGTTCTTCTAACCGTTCACACTCTTTTTGAGCGAAAATATTCGCGAAATTTGTCGCATATAACCCAATATGCTTGCTACAAATATAGCGAAATAATTCCCGCCGATTCTCAGGAATATTACAAGCACTCACCATTGAATTCGCCCGAAAGCGATACTCATACATCACTTCAGAAACATGGTGAAATTGCCAACCTTTCTCCGCAACCCCTAGCCAAAAATCCCAATCTTCATAGCCTAACTTTTGGGGAATCTGGGAATCATACCCCCCACAGTCCTGCCAAACCGTTCTTCTAAACACCGCACAGGCATCAATATAATTTCCCGCCACCAGGCGATTGATATCAAAGTCCGGAACCTCAACAATCCCGGTCTTTTCTCCAAATAATTCCGCATTGCCATAAACCACCCCCACTTCCGGATGTTCGTCTAAAATTTCGACAGCTTCGGTAATATAGGCGGGTTTAATTTTATTGTCAGCATCCAAGGGTAAAATATAACGACCCTGGGCCTTTTTGATGCCGGTATTTCGGGCAGCAGCCAGTCCTTGATTGGATTGGTTAATCACCTGATAGCCCTTTTCTTGGAGATAAGTCAGCACCTTTTGGGTCACCGGCGAAGTGGAACCATCATTAACAATTAAAATTTCATAAACCGGGTCTTGACAGCTTTCGACACTGGCGATCGCCTCTAAAACAAACTCTCCTTGGTTGTAACAAGGAATAATCACCGATACTGCTATCTTGGACATTGCATAGACTGCTGCCGATTCCGACATATTACCCTGGTCCTATAATTGGCTGGATTTGAGATGGATAGTGCGGGCAACTGCCCCTTTCAATTCAGACCATTTTACCTTGAGTTTCCAGAACTTCGAGGTTTCCATCCAAGCAATTTGGTCTCGGAGGCGATCGCATTCAGCCTGAATCTCAACTACCGCACCCGCCGAATTCGCCAGGGTTTCTAGCTGAATTTTGGCCTGGACCGCTTCATGATGCAACCACAGGGGATAAATTTCTAAAGGCAACGAATCCGACTGGGGTTCTGGAGTAAAATGACTGGGGAGATCTGCCGTCCAATCCAGTTCTTCTAAAATAGAAAGATAGGGGAGTTCTGGATGTTGGAGAAACCGGACTAAGGGGCGGTGATTGAGGCAATTGCTGAAACAAGTTCGGGTCATAAATGGTGTGAAACGCTGAATCATCTAACCCAGATTTGACGGGAAGATTTAGCTTAGTTTCTAACAACTTGACCAGTTTAGTGGGTTGTGCTAGAAGCGCATTAATATTGACCAACAGACAGCGATCGGGATAGCGGCGATAGAAGTCCAAAATATGGCGATTATAATAGGCCCAACTGCGGATGGCATAGTCGGGACGCTGGGAAAAAATTCCACTATTTAAACGCAAAATGGAATCCACCACATCCCAGGGGAGACGATACACGAATAAATAACGCGCCTCGGGGAGTAATTCCTGCCAAAAATCGAGCATCAGGGAAGTCCGGGGGTCCTTCCAACCCCAGAGTCCTCCTTGAGCATTTCGCGAGTCAATTAACCCTTGTGCCGTTGCCAAACCCGTTTTAAAGTGGTCAACATTGAGGGATTCTTGTTCCGTCCAACCCCAATCCGGCCAACCGGGGTCTCCCGGGGGACAACTGTCTTGGAGAAGCGATCGCTGAAACTCCAGAAAATCCAGGTCCTCGAAATACCCCTTGACATTAAAACAGTCTGCTTGATAGAGGCGATCGCCAAGTTCCACCCCGATGACTTTCATCAACGAAGCGATTAGAGAAGTTCCCGAACGGTGCATTCCGGTGACAATCAGAGGCAACGACATGATTCCTTGTATCCGTATCAATGAAAGGACATCTCCACAGTCCCATCCTCCCCCCCTGAATCCGGGTTAATGAGGGGAGGTGGGTGGAAATTTTCGGGTCATTCAGTCACCAGTCCAATCAAATTAAATCAAATTAATTCAATTTCTTTGACCAGTTCCGGGACCTCGGTCTCAACCGTAACCGTGGGTTTAACCAGTAAGTCTACAATGCCGGTGGCAGATAAACTTTGTTCCTGTTGAACTCGAAACATTGCCACATCAATACAACGGGCTAAATAGGTAAAATCCCCATTGACAATCCCTGAAACCCCAGCATTTAAAAAATAGACTCCGGGATTGAGCAAACATTTAAACCGGAATTTTACAACAACTTTCGTCCCCGCTTCAACTGTTTGCAGAGACTGTTCAGAAAAGGAATGAGACGCCCCACCCAAGTCTAACCCGCTAATGGTTTTCACCAACATCCCACAGCGAATTTGAGAAGCGGACTCCAAAAATTCCACCGTATAGGTGTAAACATATTCGTGACGATCCACCAGGTTATTCACTTTTTTTCCCGTGGGGGTCAGAATATGGGGGTCAATAATTTTCGCCCCCCGTGATTCGTAGTGTAGGGTATTGCTGGGTTGCAGGTCCTCATCATAATAAGCGCGCGCGGCCTGTTCCACCGGACCCGACGAGGCGGGGAGGGCAAATTCACTGGAATGAGGAGTAAACAGGGGGAGTTTTTCCGAGTCTTCTGGCTCATCTTTTTCCTGATTGAGCTTGCGAATCTCGTCGCATAACGCCTCTACTTTATGGGGTGGAGAGTAAATCAATTTTTGATATTTATCCACCACAATTTTGGGCGTATGATAGAGCAGTAATTCCCCATCATGCATGAAAATTGCCGAATCACATAATTCAACAACCATCGCAGCAGCATGGGAGACAAATAAAATCGTCCCGCCGCGTTCTTGAATGGTTTCAATCCGGGCAAAGCACTTGCGTTGAAAGGCTTCATCTCCCACGGAAAGGGCTTCATCCACAATCAGAATATCCGGGTCAACGCTGGTAGCGACGGCAAAGGCTAACCGGACAAACATCCCGCTGGAGTAGGTTTTGACGGGTTGATCCAGGAAATCGCCGATATCTGCAAAGGCGACTATTTCATCGAATCTGTTCTCAACTTCTTGTTGAGAGAGACCGAGTAATTGAGCATTAAAAAAGACATTTTGCCGTCCGGTAAATTCCGGATTAAACCCGCTGCCGAGTTCAAGAAGGGCGGAAATTCTGCCTTTGACTTCAACTTGTCCACTGGTGGGAGATAGAGTGCCGACAATGGTTTGAAGGAGTGTACTTTTTCCCGACCCATTGCGACCGACAACGCCGAGGGTTTTGCCTTTAGGAAGTTCTAGGGAGATATCGCGTAAGGCCCAAAATTCATCGGATCGGACTTTGCCGGGGAGGAGAATTTCTTTGAGGCGATCGGCGGGATGCCGATAGCGTTTGAAGCATTTGGAAACATTTTTTAGCGAAATTGCAATTTCACCCATGAGTTTACTGGTGTATGAAACGGCCTGTCAATTTGTGGAGGAGAGCAGGAGAGGGATGGGGGAGATAGGGAGGATGGGGTGAGATGGGGAGGATGGGGTAGAGAAATTAGTAAAAACAGTTTTTAGTAACAACTTCATCCTTCATCCTTCATCCTCCATCCTTCATCCTTTATTCTTAATTTAGATAACATCAGCAAAGGCGGGCCGTAAGCGACGGTAGGACCAGAAACCGAGTCCAAAAATGATTAAAGAAATCAAGGTAGCAACGGCCCATTCTCCGGGGTGGTTGATTTCGCCAACGAGGATGATATCTCGATAGGTTTCTGCGATCGCCGCCATTGGATTCAACCAAAATACTAACTCGCGCCATTGCTCAGGAATCACCGTTGCTGGATAGCAAATGGGGGTTAAATAAAACCACAAATTCACCAAGACAATCAGGGTTTGGGGAATGTCTCGCAAAAACACGGTGAATCCCGAAGTTAAATATCCCAATCCGGCAGTAAATAGCAGTTGGGTCACCCACACCAAGGGGAGGAGGAACAGGGTGGGATGGAGCGTATCGGAAGAAATTGCCAACATGAAAATTAAGGCCATCAGTCCAAAGGTACTTTCAATAAAGGCCGAGAGGACCGGGACTAAGGGCAGTAAACTGAGGGGAAAAACCACTTTTTTGACTAAATTGGGTTGTCCTACCACGACATTGGCTGCTTGCATAAAGCCACTGGTGAAGGCAATCCAGGGAACCAATCCAGCAAACAACCATAAACCAAAGGTAAAGCTATTTTCCGGTAAGTTATTTGTGGGAAGCTTGACCTTTAAAATAACAGAGAAGACATAAGTGTAAATCAGCAGTTGGGAAAGCTGATTAAGCAACGGCCATAAATTGCCCAAAACGGACCCTTTATAACGGGCGGCTAAGTCTCGTTGGACCAGGGTTTTGAGCAGGTTGAGTTTGACTAACAGTTGTTCGTCGATCAATGACCTTTGGGAAATGGGGTTTGCCTTGCGAAAGGCTCCTTTGATTGTTCTGACCAATTTTCACATCCTCACCCACAACTACAGATAGGGGGCTTCATGGGTGCGATTGCTGTGGCAACACTTGGCCGATCGCCTGAATGGGGAGCGCCCAACACCATGAGCCGGAATAAACTAGACTTAGAGGCGATCGCCCTTTAGAGGGTTTCCCCTGCCAATGGCGATCGCCTTAAAGGTTAGGATAACCAATCCCCAGTTAGAATAGTCTAACGGGGAAAGTGATAAGCATATTTTCTTAGTCTTTTTGCAAAACCAGTATATCCTGATAGCTCGTCAGATATGGGCGTCCACACCATCCGCCATAATATTTCCCGACGACACTCAATCCTCTTTTAGAGATCCACTCTAACAGCAGGGGTTCCTTAAACCCGATCGCCTCTTCCGGGACCTCCAGGGTACTGGTAAAACACTCTTCTAATTTATGAACAATATTCTGGGAGCTTTTCCCCCGGCGAATATAAGATTCTGACTCAGGATTGAGCAAAAAACAGGTCATCACGCACCGACTCCCCGGTTTCATCACCCGGTGAATCTCATTCAGGTACTGACGGACCTCGGGGGCTCTCATGTGGGTAAACACCGAGGTCAAAAACACAAAATTAAACCGCTCATTGGGATAGGGAAAGCGATACTGGGCCGCTTGTACAGGACCGTCTGGGTTGTACATCGGGTTGTAGATATCCGCGTGTTCAAAGCGAAAGTTCCGACAGCGATCGCCAAAGGTTTGAGCCGCCACCTCAATCAGGGGTTTATGAATATCAAACCCTTCATAACTCCCGTGATCATTGAGATAATAGGCCAAAGTGTAGGCCATCCGACCAATTCCACAGCCCACATCCAAGACGCGATCGCTCGGTCGTAATATCCCCCGTTGGATGAAATAGCCCAAAAACTCTAACCCAATATTCGTAAAACCGCCCCCAATATATTGGATGTACTCCTCCGGAGGCAGGGGTAGGGTGGGTTCTATCAGCGTCAGCAGCATCGTCCCCGGTTCCCCATTGACCAAGGGAGTGGCCGTAATCAACACATCTTGCTGCTGCTGTTGCTGTTCTGGGGTGAGGGGAGCGCGAATCTCAAACCGAGCTTTGTCAGCCCCCTTTAACTCGGGATAAACCTTTTTCACATCCTCAGAAGGCATCCCCAGGGTACAGTTTAAATTGCTCAATGGCTCATGAGCAAAGGTGACTTGAAATTGGTCCACCGGGCAGTCGCCTTGAATCGGGGCCACCCATCCTTGCAGGACCAACTCATCGTTAACGATCGCCGCGCGGTCCAGATAGCCCCTTGTGGGGTAAATGTCGATTGATTTCATCAAAAGTGGTGTTTTTTCCTATAAAACAGCTTGCAACGCCTTGGCGATCGCCGCTTTTTGTTCGGCATCGTACTTCCAGCGTTCTAAAAATGACTGGTAACGTCCCGTTCCTGTGCGGATTGTTTCTAATAGAGATTCAATCCCCTGTTGCATCTTCGGCAAAGCTAGAGTTTGAATAATCTGGGTGCTGCGATCGCGCACGCGCTCAGAACCTTGGGCCATCGTTTCATCCCCGGAACGCCGATGAGCAATTACCATTGCCGAAGACATGGCGAGATTTTTCACCATCAGTTCCGAAACAATCTCCTCGCAGGACCCTAATCCCTGGAAAATTCCCGGAGAGGGGCAGTCGGGCAAGGGACTCTCATCGCTTAAATAGGTTACGAAAAACCCCCGCGCCCCATTTTGAGTCCGCACTAGATTTTCCGTTACCTGAGCAATCTGAGCTTCGGAAAGCGCCCCTGTCGCCATTTGTTCTAAGAACGATTCAGTTAAGGCGATCGCATCGGCGAAGCTGACCGAATCCGGTACGGTTAAAGAAGATAAATTAGTCATAAGTCATAAAATAGCCGGTTTAAATCCGTTGGAGCATCCTGACTAAAAATGGCGCTTTGCACCATTGGCATTCGCACTATTGTCTACGAACAAAGGCACTCATGGCAATCATCTCTTCCCATAACCCCACCGATCCACCGAAGAAAGAGCGCAAAACTGCTGACAAAGGTGCAACCTACAATCCTTCCAACCCCGGACTCCTTGAACCTCAAGCGACTCCGGAAGAACAAACCAACATTCAGCAGGAAGAAAGCATTCGCCCCCACCGATTGGCTGATTATATCGGACAAAAAGACCTGAAAGAAGTCCTGGATATTGCCATCAAAGCGGCCCAATCGCGATCGGAAGCCCTGGATCATTTATTACTGTATGGTCCCCCCGGTTTGGGTAAAACCACAATGGCTTTAATTTTATCCAGCGAAATGAAAGTGGGCTGTAAAATCACCTCAGCCCCTGCTTTAGAACGCCCCCGAGATATCGTCGGGTTACTGGTGAATCTGCAACCGGGTGATGTCCTCTTCATCGATGAAATTCATCGCCTGAGTCGGATGAGTGAAGAAATTCTCTATCCGGCATTGGAAGATTTTCGGGTAGATATTACCATCGGCAAAGGACAAAGTGCGCGAACTCGGAGTATTCCCCTGCAACGGTTTACCCTGGTGGGAGCCACCACCCGCATTGGTAATCTCTCCTCCCCCCTGCGCGATCGCTTTGGGTTGATTCAACGGTTACGCTTCTACGAGGTGGATGAACTAACGGCGATCGTCCAACGCACTGCCGAACTCCTGCAAACCCCCATCACCCCGGATGGATGCGAAGAAATTGCCCGTCGTTCTAGGGGAACTCCGCGCATCGCTAACCGCCTGCTCAAACGAGTCCGCGACTACGCCCAAGTCAAGGAATGCGGAGATATTAATGCCTACGTCGCCAATCAAGCCTTAGAATTGTTTAACGTAGACCCGATCGGTCTGGATTGGACCGACCAACGCTTATTAAAAATGTTGATTGAAAACTTCAATGGCGGCCCCGTGGGATTAGAAACCCTTGCTGCTGCTGCCGGAGAGGATTCTCAAACCATTGAGGAGGTTTATGAGCCTTATTTATTGCAAATCGGCTATTTGAATCGCACCCATCGCGGCAGAACCGCCACCCCAGCCGCTTGGCGGCATTTCGGTTACAAACCACCCCCGGAACAATTGTCTTTGAGGATTTAGATTCCCCAATAAAAACCCGCAGGCTAAAGCCTGGGGCTATACGGACGAAGCCTGCCTCCGCAGGCTAAAGCCTGGGGCTATACGGACGAAGCCTGCCTCCGCAGGCTAAGAAAAAACGATTTTTGACAACCGGATTTGGTGTCAATCTAATTTTTAAAAAAAAAATACCCAATGGAGAAACGATTGAGAACAACAGCGAACCTTTGGCAACGGCAGGTAATCAGAATTGCATTGCTCTGTTTAGTCTGTTTATTCATTTGGACTGGAACCCTCACCCCAGCTTATGCCCAATCTGAGGAAGTCGAAACCCGAGGATTAGGGACTGAAGCGCTTTTACAATTGGAAGAACTAGGAACTCAAGCCTTTGCAGCGATGAATGCCGGGGATTTAGTGGGGGCCGAAAAATACTGGACTCAGTTTTTAGAACAGGTGCCGGATAATGCGGCTGCCTGGAGTAATCGCGGGAATATCAAGGTGAGTTTGAATAAACTCGAAGAGGCGATCGCAGACTATAATCAGGCGATCGCACTCGCACCGGATGCACCCGACCCCTACCTCAATCGCGGCACTGCCTATGAAGGATTAAAACGCTGGGACGATGCGATCGCCGATTACAATCACGTCCTCGAACTTGACCCCGAAGACCCTGCTGCCTACAATAATCGCGGCAATGCGGAAGCAGGACGAGGAAACTGGACCGAAGCTGTCGCCAACTATCAAAAAGCCAGCGAACTCGCCCCAGACTACGCCTTCGCCCGCGCCAATTACACCCTCGCCCTCTATCAAACCGGAGAAGAAGCAGCCGCCATCAAGTCGATGAAAAATATCCTCCGCAAATATCCCAAATTTGCCGATATGCGCGCCGCCCTCACCGCCGCCCTCTGGACCCAAGGAAATCGCGGCGAAGCCGAAAGCAATTGGGTTGCCGCCGTCGGTTTAGACACCCGCTACAAAGACTTAGACTGGGTTGCCCACACCCGCCGCTGGCCCCCAGCAATGGTCAGCGCCCTGGAGAAGTTTCTCAAGATTGAGTGAGTGTTCATGGGTCATGGGTCAAGGTGCTAAATTCAATCATGAAAAATCCTTGTGTCTTGTAGGGGCGTATTGCATACGCCCTCTTTATCCCTCAATTGAATCTATGAAAAATCGTTATGTCTTGTAGGGGCGTATTGCATACGCCCTCTTTATCCCTCAATTGAATCATGAAAAATCGTTGTGTCTTGTAGGGGCGTATTGCATACATAAGAGGGCGTATGCAATACGCCCCTACAAATCAATACATCTTGACAGGGCTACCCCTTCATCCCTGAACCCTCACCAACTCCCCAATCAACGCCGGTGTCAACTCCTTAACATTCCCTAAAACGATCGCCGCCCCTGCTTTTTGCAAATTGGCAGTATAGGCATTCTTTCTCTCTTCACTCTCTTGCACATGAGGCGGTAAAACCCCCACCCCAATCCAGAGGCGCTTCGGCTGCTGTTCCTTAGCTTGGCTAACCGTGTACAAATCCGCAACCGTATCTCCCACATACACCACAGGGGCATTTTCAGCACTAGAATATCGAGTTTCTAATTGCTCTAGTGTGGCAAAAAGTCCCGTCGGGTCAGGCTTCCCCGGCGCATCTTCCATCGCAATCACCACCGGATCCGTTAATCCCAGAGCACCTTCTAAGACATAAGCCGCTTCTGCTCTCATGGCCCCACTAAAAAAACCCCAGGGAATTCCCGCTTGGGTCAAACTGTCCAAATAAGCCGGATTGACCAACAAAGGCTCTTGACAAATATAACCCGTCATGTTAATCGGGTCTGGACCACGATAGCGGGATTGAAAAAACTCAACCAGGGTATCGTAATCTAAAGACAGGCGATCGCGGCTTTGACCCTGACTCTCTAAATAGCGACAAACTAACTCAAACGAGGCATCCCAGTCATTATTCCAGACCCCTTCTGACTTGAGTCTATCAATGTCTGCCGACGAGGGACGATAAGCCTTTTGGGTAAAGTGTTCCACCGTATCAGCGATCGCCCTGCGGTAAGAACCACTGACATCCCGAATTACTCCATCAATATCAAAAACAGCGATCGCCGTCGTTGTCATGTTCCTATCCATCGTAAGTAGCTCCCCTCCATAACAGCTTTAAAGTGCTGTTATTCAGAATATAGGCCCTAGAGCATCGATAGTCCCAAAAGAAAAAAGATTGCGATCGCCTTTCGTCCAACATCAGGTATAATTAAAAACTGGCCTATTCCCAAAGAATGGGACCCGGAAAAATTGAGATTTTATTTGAGCCTTTATTTTTCCAATCCTCGCCTAAGTAGCCCAAAGATGCGCTACAATAAAGCGTTGTACCATTACCAGAAGATTACACAAACCTCAAGGAGGTGTGATTGTCAAAGTTCATTTTAAAAGTTCTCTGGTTAGAGGACAACGTCGCGATCGCAGTTGATCAAGTTGTGGGTAAGGGAACCAGCCCATTAACCCGTTACTTCTTCTGGCCTCGGAATGATGCCTGGGAAGAACTAAAAAATGAGTTAGAAGCGAAGCACTGGATCTCCGAAACTGACCGCGTAGAGTTGCTCAACAAAGCCACTGAAGTCATTAACTACTGGCAAGAAGAAGGCAGAAGGCAGCCCATGATGGAAGCTCAGTCCAAATTTCCGGAAGTGGCCTTTACAGGTAGCAGCTGAAGCCCTGAGTTATCAAACCTTCACAGCAGCGGATATCTCCAAAAAGATATCCGCTGATTGTTTGTGAGCAACTCGGGTGATCAAGATCACCCGAGATGGGCCAAAGAATCAACCCCATCCCCAAAACAGCAGTTACCATAGAATTGAGCACTTACACTCAACAGGTTGAGAGTTTATGACTGGTGTTGTTCAATCTCCTCTAAATGCCGAGCAAATTTATGTCTGGCTGAGGGGACTATTAACGATTGCCTGGGCAGATGGTCACTTCGATCAAGAAGAAAAAGACTTAATTGCGGAACTGACTCAGGAAGAATTAGCGCCCTCCATTAACTTGGGTGAACTCGAACCCATCAAACCCCAAGATTTAGCGGCGGTTTTAGGCAACGAACCCATCATTGCCGAAAACTTCTTAAGAACGGCGGTTATGGTTGCGATCGCTGATGGAGTTTATTCCCCCAGTGAAGAGGAAAAATTATATGAGTTTTGCCAAGCACTCGGACAAAACTCTAAAGTTTTAGAAGCCCTGCGCCATACCCTCTGGGATGGAAGAAGTTCTCAATTCAACCCTTCCGAGGCGACTGCCTCCGGCGAGGGGGAAGGGGCAGTGGGTCTCCACCCGGGTCCCACACCGCAGGGGGATGTCCTCTCCCCAGTGCGCCATTGGCTGGATGATCTGGAAATCCATGACCCCCGACTGGCGAGATTTCTCTGCAAAATGATCCCACCGCAATGCCCATTTGAACGAGATATCCATTTATTCGGCAATAAGGTGGTCCATATTCCCCCCCTGTGCCATATCAATCCGCTTTATGAGCAAATGGTGGGTTTACGCTTCCGCGCTTTATCCTACTTAGCGGATGAATGCGGAGAAGATGTAACCCCCTATTGCCAATAATCCCGACCACTCGCCAATGGCTCCAGAGTCCTTTGTTGAGGGGTTCAGGGTGTAAAACGAACTTACTTTTGACAAAGGACCCAGGACAATCATGCAATTTATCGATCGCGTAGAAATAGAAGTAGCTGGTGGCAAGGGTGGCGATGGCATCGTCGCTTTCCGCCGGGAAAAATATGTCCCGGCGGGTGGCCCCGCTGGCGGCAATGGCGGCAAGGGTGGTTCAGTCATTCTTAAAGCAGTGGAACATCTGCAAACCCTGTTAGATTTTAGATACAACCGCCGAATTGAGGGAGAAAACGGACAACGAGGCGGTCCCAATAATCGGACGGGGGCTTCCGGAGGCGATCGCATCGTTCAAGTCCCCGTCGGCACAATGGTTTATGACGCCACCACGGAAGAAGTCATCGGGGACTTAATCGAACCGGAACAAACCCTAATTGTTGCCGCAGGCGGAAAAGGCGGACTCGGAAACAAACATTTCCTCAGCAATAGTAACCGTGCCCCCGAATATGCCTTACCGGGATTAGAAGGGGAAGAGCGGTTCCTCCGCCTAGAACTGAAACTGTTAGCGGAAGTCGGTATTGTCGGGAAACCCAATGCAGGCAAATCTACCTTAATTTCCGCCCTCTCTGCCTCCCGTCCCAAAATTGCCGATTATCCCTTTACGACTTTAGTGCCTAACTTAGGAGTCGTCAGAAAACCCAGTGGAGACGGCACCGTATTCGCGGATATTCCCGGATTAATTGAAGGGGCGCATCTGGGGGCCGGTTTGGGCCATGAGTTCTTGCGCCATATTGAACGCACCCGGGTGTTGTTGCATCTGGTGGATATCACCGCACCGGATCCGATTGAAGACTATGAGATGATTCAGCAGGAGTTAGCCGCCTATGGGCGGGATTTGCTAAATCGGCCCCAAATTGTGGCGTTAAATAAGATGGATGCTTGCGATCGCACAGAAGAAGAAATCGAGGCGATCGCGACTCGCTTAAGTGAACTATCCCAGTCCACCACCCCCATCTTCCAAATCTCCGCCGTCTCCAGACAAGGACTCGACCCCCTCCTCCAAGAAATCTGGACCACCATCGATCGCCTCAAAGAAGAACGCGACTTAATTCAAAATCTAAGTTCGTAGTAACGCCTTCAGTCGTTCTCCCCTGTTCGTAGTAACGACTTCAGTCGTTCTCTTCATTCGTAGAGACGCCCCATTGCGCGTCTCTATACCAAATCCGATTGGTAAAAGTCGGTTTTCGCTTTTAGCCCGCGCAGGCGGGCTTCGTCCGTATAGCCCCAGGCTTGAGCCTGCGGGTTTTAACAGACCTTTGACAACCAGATTCCGTATCTACAATCGTTTCAGGCGATTTAACCTCCCCACTGATTCACCTAATCCCAACTCCCACCCCTAATCCAAAAGGCAACACCCAACAGACCCCACCCCAAAACCCAGGCCCCTACTCCGAACCTCCCGACTCGTAAAATTACGAATCAATAATCGAGCATCCACCCCTGCGCCCCGTCCAGCAACACGCTACTATTGATAGAGAAACCGCCATGAATTCGAGCTGAAATTTGACATGAACTCACCCATACAGGCAGTTCAATCTCCTTACTATGGAGATGGATATCAACGGACACCCCCCCCAGATTTACCGTCCTTGTTGCTCAAGGAACGGATTGTCTATCTGGGTATGCCCCTAGTGCCGCAGGTTACTGAACTCATCATCTCTGAACTGCTGTATTTGCAGTACGATGACCCAGAAAAACCCATCAACATCTATATCAACTCTACCGGCACCTCAAACGAAAGCGGCCAACCCGTAGCCTTTGAAACCGAAGCCTTTGCCATCTGCGACACCATCAAATACATCAAGCCGCCAGTCAACACCATCTGTATTGGCATGGCAGTGGGAATGTCAGCAATGCTGCTCTCGGCGGGGACCAAAGGATGCCGCACCAGTTTACCCAATGCGACAATTGTGCTGCATCAACCCAAGAGTTATACTCGGGGTCAAGCCTCAGATATTCAAATTCGCGCCAAGGAAGTTCTGGCCAATCGCCAGACCATGATCGATATCCTCGCCGAAAACACAGGTCAGCCCGCCGATAAGATCATCAAAGATATGGATCGGATCTTCTATCTCAGCCCGCACGACGCGGTAGAATACGGACTCATCGATCGCGTATTGGAAGCCAAAGACTTAGCTCATCCCATCCCTGCCATTGTCTAATTCCTTGAGAATTTAGATTTTGAGAACTCTAAACTCTCACCGCTCAACTCTCATTTCTAACATCGGAGTCTCACATCATGCCTATCGGTTACCCAAAAGTTCCCTATCGTCTGCCGGGAGATTCTTATACACAGTGGATTGATTTAGAAACCCGGTTGTATCAAGAACGCATTATTTTCCTGGGTAGCGAAGTTGATGATCAACTGGCGAATAAAATCATTGCTATCATGCTTTATCTCGACTCTGAGGAAGCAGGCAAAGATATCATTCTCTATATCAACTCTCCCGGAGGTTCCGTCACTGCGGGCATGGCAATTTATGATACCATGCAGCACATTAAATCCGATGTGGTCACCATTTGCGTGGGTCTAGCGGCGTCAATGGGTTCCTTCCTCTTAGCGGCTGGAGCACCGGGCAAACGTCTGGCCCTCCCCCACTCCCGGATCATGATCCACCAACCCTCTGGCGGAGTCCGGGGTCAAGCCTCGGATATTGAAATCGAGGCCAGGGAAATCGTGCGAATTCGGCGTCAGCTTAACCAAATCTACGCCAATCGCACGAATCAAAACCTGGAAAAAATTGAGAAAGACATGGACCGCGACTTTTTCATGGGAGCACAAGAAGCCAAAGACTATGACCTCATCGATCGCGTGATTGAAGAACGTCCTTAACTGCGAGGGTAAGGATTTTTTGGGGGGACAAGGGTAAAATTTTATCCTTGTCCCCTCATCCTTGCTCCAAATTGGGTAATATCCTGACTATCCTAAACTTGTGGAAAAATGGCAGAATTTCTATCCGACTCTGCCATTTTTAATCAGAATGACTATCGAAGAATGCTATAGCGTATTAGGTTTGAAAGTAGGTGCGACCCTAGAAGAGGTCAAGACGTCGTACCGTGTATTGGCGCGGCAATATCATCCCGACGTCAATCCTTCCGATGGGCGATCGCACGACAGATTTATCCAGCTTAATCAAGCCTATCACCGCCTGCTAGAAGTTGCCAAACCTGCCGCCCAAGTTAGACAACCCAGCACCCCTTCACCATCACCGACCCCTGTCACTGCACCCGAAACCACGGTCAAAACCCGAGTGACTCGGAAAGAACCGGAATTCCGGAACAATCCTCGGTTAACGGACCTGGAACAACTCCTCAAACAGCGGGGGTATTTACAATTACAGGGGTTTTTAAAAGCGCAACGCTTCCCTCGCGCCGTGGCATTAGTCGATGCACTCGCACAACGCCTCCCTCACGATCCAGAAGTGCGACAATGGCAGGCGATCGCCTATCAACGCTGGGGACGCCATGCGATCGCCGCCGGAGACCTAGATAAAGCCAGAATATACTTAAAAAAAGCCCTCCGCATCGATCCACACAATCGATCGCTGTGGATGGAAGTTGAACGAGATTTTCGTCGTTTGGAGCAAATTTTCTAATGATTACCACCCCCAAAACCAAATCCCCCTCCCCAGGCAGAGTTTTACTCCAGAATATTAGCTGGGAAACCTACGAACGCTTATTAAATGAAATGGGCGATCGGCGCAATATTCGCCTACATTATGACCGAGGATTATTAGAAATCATGACACCGTTATTTGAACATGAGAATCCTAAGCGAATATTGGAGAAATTCGTAGATGCGTTAGCGGATGTCCTCAATATCGAAATCGTGAGTGCTGGTTCAACCACCCTCAATCGGCCAGATTTAGCACGCGGTTCAGAACCCGATTCCGGCTTTTATATCAAAAATGAACAACAGATAAAAGGCAAACGCACGATTGATTTAAAAACCGACCCCCCACCGGATTTAGTTATTGAAATCGATGTTACCAGCAGTTCCATTGACCGAGAAGGGATTTATGCGGCAATGGGAGTACCGGAAATCTGGAGATGCGATCGGGGTGAGGTCAAGTTTTTACAATTGCAGTCCGGCAACTATGTAGAAACTGAGAATTCTCTAGCTTTTCCCGTATTACCCGTTACCGAAGTCGCCAAGTTTTTAGAACAAAGCCAAACCGTAGGTGAAACCACGTTATTAAAAGCCTTTCGCACTTGGGTGAGAGAGCAAATTCAATCCGAAGCTCAGTAAGCGATCGTTGGAGGAAATTTTATTATGATTACCACCCCCCAAACCAAAGCACCCACCGGAGGCAGAGTCTTACTCCAAAATATTACCTGGGAGACTTACGAACGCTTATTAAATGAAATGGGAGATCAGCGCAATATTCGCCTACATTATGACCGAGGATTATTAGAAATCATGACTCCGCTATTTGAACATGAAAATCCGAAAGAATTAATCACGGCGCTTGTGGGTGTGTTAGCAGACGCATTAAATATAGAAATAATTAGAGCGGGTTCCACTACATTGAAAAACCCAGATTTGGCTCGCGGTTCAGAACCCGATTCAAGTTTTTATATCCAAAATGAGACTGCTATCAAAGGCAAACGGAACCTTGACCTCAAAACCGACCCACCCCCTGACTTGGTAATTGAAGTGGATGTTACCAGCAGTTCCATTGACCGAGAAGGGATTTATGCGGCAATGGGAGTACCGGAAATCTGGAGATGCGATCGCGGTGAGGTCAAGTTTTTACAATTGCGATCGGGTAACTATGTAGAAACCGAGCATTCTCTAGCTTTTCCCGTATTACCTGTTACCGAAGTCGCCAAGTTTTTAGAACAAAGCCAAACCGTCGGGGAAACCAAGTTATTAAAAGCCTTTCGCACTTGGGTGAGAGAGCAAATTCAATCCGAAGCTCAGTAAGCGATCAGTGGAGGAAAATTTCTCATGAGTACCACCCCCAAAACCCCAGCACCAAAAGAAGACAGATTTTCACTCCAGAGTATTACCTGGGAAACATCCGAACACTTATTAAACGCAAAAGCGAACTTTTTGTAAGATTATGCTACATTATGACTGAGTATTATTAGAAAGCCTGCTTCCGCTATTTGAGAGCAACTTTCTGTTACACTCTGCTCTTAAACAGCACCTTCTCGCTGCTCGCCAAACTTAAAATTTTGACAACCCTAGAGATACGAAGGAATCGAACATGGCAAGTAAGACCCTCAAACCCCCGGCAAAAAACAATCAAAAATCCCGAGATGCCAGAACTTTATTAATGAAATGGGTTTGCCAATATATAGAAGCACCCAGCACCCAGGGAAAAACTTTTTTAATTGTCGGAACAAAACCACGGACATCAAAACTGGTAGGGGGATTGCAAAATATAAATCCTTCAAACGCTCAACTGAAAGGAAGGTATCTGTAGGGGCGCAATGCTTGCGCCCTCCGGAGGGCGCAAGCATTGCGCCCCTACATTGACTACTCCATTGAGCAGTCACTGCAAACGAACGTTTTGGAGATTTTATTTTTTGGAGTTCCCTAGACAAATTAGCAAAGCGCTACAAAGATAAAATATTTTATTGCAAAAATGGACGCAAAGTTTATCGATACAAGACGAATCAACTGCACGGTTATATAAATCGACGGTACTCGGGAAAAATCCTGACCAAGTTATCGAATCTGCAACCATTAGAAAGGCGAGAAGCACCGGGAAACTTAGACAATTCGGCACTGAAAGAGATTGCCCATTTGCAGCGTCAGTTGAATCCTTTAAGAGGCATCAAACAAATGATTCGGCTACCAGATGCCGTCATTCTCCTCGACCCGCGATCGGAATATAAAGTTTTAATCGATGAATGTCGCGACCCGGGAATCAAGGTTATTAACCCTCATACCCCGCCAGACAAGAGCGATGATGGAACTGAGAAAACTTGCATAGTGTATCCCAAACCACCTACACCCCCCCACCTCAAAGAGCCAACCCCAGAGCAGATCACAAAGACGATCAATGATAAAATTGAGGAAAAGTCAGAACTAAATCAACTTAATAAATTAAGATCAGAAGCCAAGCCAGAGGCTTGGAATCAGCTAATTCAGTGGCTTTTAGGTCAAGCAAAACGAGCTTTCACTCAGGCGATTGATCCCCTGCCAGCTCTTTGGTTTGATGTGGATTTTGAAAAAGCACGAAACGAGGTATCAGAACTCCATAAAAAATATCCCTATTATACCCGGGACAAGATCGCCAACATTCTGATCAAAGAAACAGTTTTTAAAGTAGCCGGAATCAGTTACATAGAAGACCTAGCTCCCTGGGATAGACAAGATGAAATTAAAAACGCTATTTCTTGCGTAGCCAACTGCGACTTGAAAACTATTACACAGGAATGTGCCGAAATGGTTTTTAAAATTGCGGGGATCTACGGCTTCGAGCTGAAAGACCCGATGCGACAGTTTGAAGCCTTGGCAGCTTTTGGTATAGCTTGGCTCGGAAAAAGAGCAATCAATGCGGGTATTGGACGCCTCGAAGTTGGCTTTTTTAATGAAATAAATATCCGCGCAGTTTCTCATGCCCTAATGATTTTCACGGTGGGCAAAGCCGCTCGTGTGTTCTACAAAGCAAAATTAGAGGGAGTTCCACTCTTGGATAACCCTACGAAGTTTGAGCAAGTTTTGGAAAAAAGTCGATGCAGCGACAGGGTAATCGCATCTAATTTGGTATAAATTGTACTTGACAAATTACAGGAAAAGAAGTAAGGGGGCCAGAATTTCTACAGATGGCGTTGGCGACGAACAAGCAGTTAAACTGGGAATGGTACAATTGCAGATATCCCTAACTCAGGCAAATGAAAAAAGGCTTTGGTAAAGTTGTTCTCAACCCTCAGCAACAACGAGAGGTTAAAATTATAAAGCAGAGTGTACTCAAGCATTTTCAGCAAATACCCGACCCTCGTGTGCACAGAACAAGACACCACAGTTTGGAAGCTATTCTCACCATAGCCATTTTAGCAGTGCTATCAGGGGCGGACGGATTTGTTGCCATTGAGGTTTACGGCAAAAGTAAGCAATCTTGGTTAGAGCAGTTTTTAGACTTGCCTCATGGGATTCCATCCCACGATACCTTTGGGCGAGTGATAGGAGCGATTGATCCGATGGCATTACAGGAGAGCTTTTTGGCATGGATTGCTACGATCTCGGAAAAATTGAAGATCGAAGTAATTCATATAGATGGAAAGACGGCCAGAGGCTCCTACGATCGAGAAGGTTCGCTCAAAGCGTTGCATACGGTAAGTGCGTGGAGTAGTGAACATGGGTTGGTACTGGCACAACAAAAAGTTAAAGATAAGTCAAATGAAATTACAGCAGTACCGCAGCTTCTTCTATTGCTGAATCTAAAGGGAGCAGTAGTAACCTTGGATGCTATGGGCACCCAAACCGAAATTGCTCGTCAAATTAAGCGACAAGACGGGAACTATCTGTTGGCTCTTAAAGGCAACCAGCTCAATCTTTACAAACAAGTGGAAGCTTGGTTCATCGAAGCAAGCGCCAAGTCTTGGGAAGGAATTGACGTAAGCTATCATGAAACTGTGGAGGCGGCGCATCACCGTGTAGAAACTAGACAAGTGTGGGTGGTGAGTGTTAAACAATTACCACGGTTGCATCGACAAAGCCAATGGGAGGGTTTAACCACAGTAGTAATGGTTCGCAGGCAGCGACAATTATGGAATAAAACCACCACGGAGATTCAATTTTATCTGAGCAGTCTCGAAGCCGATGCCGAGCGACATAGCTGGGTGATTCGTTCCCACTGGAGTATTGAAAATAGTCTGCATTGGGTGTTAGATGTCACCTTTAATGAGGATGCCAGTCGGATTAGACAGGGTAATGCTGCCCAAAATCTGGGCTTGTTACGTCATTTGAGTATTAGTTTACTCAAGCAAGAACCGTCGAAATTGAGTTTAAAAATGAAGCGTTACACGGCGGGTATGGATAACGATTTTCTGCTCCAAATCCTCAGTGCTGGTCTGGCTGAAATTCAATAAAAATCTAAGAGAGGTAAGACTTATTATTATCCCCATTAAAACCAGTTAATAGAAGGCTTACAACTCGGTTTAGTCCCAGTGATATCGGGTTTCTACCGTTATCTATACAGTTATTATTTTTAGGAGGTCACACTCTTTGACGCTTTTCGTTGAATCCCTCTGTCAAATTTCAAGCCAATCTTCTTGAAAAAGACATCCGAATTAAGATGCGATTACCCTGGATGCAGCGATTTGTACAATGTACAAGATGATAAAGATTTAGCACAAGTAATTCGCAACGAATTTCCAACAGATTCTAATAAGCCAGAGACGGAAAAGGATGGAAATCGAGGAAGTGAAAAAACAAGTGAACCGATTCCTCCACCACCTCCACCGGGCGTAGAGTACAGTCACTTAGAAAATTTACTGAAAGATGGTAAATGGAAGGAGGCGGATAATGAAACGAGGCGGGTCATGTTGGAAGTTGTCAAAAGGACCAAGTGGTTCGATGATAAAAGTATCCACGATTTTCCCCCACAACATCTCAGTTATATCAATTATCTGTGGAAAAAGAACAGCAATGATTGTTTCGGTTTTTCTCAACAAAAACGTATTTATGAGTGTTTAGGTGGAACGGCTCAATATAATGTAGAAGTTTGGTCAAAATTCGCCGAAACAGTGGGATGGAAACAAGAAGAAAACGGGAGCATCTCAATTTGGCAAAGAGACCTAACCCCCGGAGCCTTACAAGGGTAGGTTTTTTACGATTAAGAAGTATTGAGGGGAAGAGTCCGGGGATGTAGAGGTAAGGGGTCAGGAATCAGAGGGAACAAACGAATAGGGACCCCTTTAATTAAATCGGCGATAATAGTGAGTAAACCCTTAGCAAAACAAGACATTGAACGGGGCGTTTGACCACAGTCGAGTCCACTGGCTCGACGGGGTTAGAGCAATCAGGCTGGGATGAACTGTAGGGGGGTTGGATATCCGCTTGATTCCCGGATGAACTGTAGGGGGGTTGAACATCCGGTTTACTACCGAGTGACACCATCCATAAAGTGGAAATAGCCATAGCTAACCAATGTCTATCCGCCCGATTGGGGTCCCTCATGCGGGTATTTTGCCATAACCATCCATCACTTTTATTTTCTCGGTAACCGCACTCAATCCAACAGCGGGTTCCATACCATTCACAATTACCCTCAAGGGGGGAAAAATCCGTTAAAATTAGCCAAGGGTCTTGATACCCTTCATCCCAACGAGCGAGTAATGTAGCTTGAATTGGAGGGAGCATCTCAATTTGGCAAAAATATTATCTTTCTAGAGTCGGATGATGGGAGGACCCTTCGCCTGGGTTGCTGAGAAAAAAGTTTATCAAAGCTTGGAGTAAACTTTAGGCAGAATAAAACGACCTAACTTCCCATACGGGAATCAGATAAATGGGATAAAATATTGAGTTATAAACTCTAAAAAAATAAAAACTAACCGTCAGTCTTTGTCACCTTATGCAGCTAGGCTCCCATTAAGATAAGCACAGCGTAATCCTAAAATTTTATGGAGATTTTCGGAATTCCATTGTGCTCCAGCTAATTTTAATCGTTTGTCAATTTGCTTAACTGCTGACTCTACAGCTCCCGAGCCAATGGAACAAATTTGTTCTTTTTGAGCTTGCTCATAATTAATAATTCGGGATTCATGTTTAGTTAAATACGCTCTGAATTTAGAGGCTTGGTGACTTTTATACTTGAACACTTCGGCTTTAGCCTCTATAACTTGGCCCTTCCAGAGTAAAGTTTCGATTTTTTTCAGGTTCTTCTTTGACCCCCTAACTTTATAAAGATTTTCTTTAAGATGAAACCAATCTAAAATTTCCTGACGTTGTTCGGGGCTGCCTATTTCTTTAAAAAGATTCCAAATTCCGTCATGCCCATCTCCTAAACAGATGAGTGGATTAGTCGTTTTTTGACTATTAATCCAATCCGTTAAAGTTTGAGGGTCTTGAAAGGTCGCCCCATAGTAAATTCCTTGCATTCTTCCTACTTTATAATCTTTCCAGACACAAGGAGCGCCTTGAAAGGGAGTACGCAGTCTAACTTTACCTCCATCAATGCTGACTTCACTTACGGCTTGTTTAGCTGAAGGCCAATCAAATTCTGACTTATTAACTTGACGTTGTAATGTACTATGAGAAACTTGGACCCCCGTCAAGACTTCTATGTCCTTTTCTCCCATTCCATAAGAAGCTTTAGCACTCACTAACAAACTACATTTTAATAAAAGTGGGCTGAGGCGAGCATAGGAGGTTATTCCCATAATATGGGCTTGTTTGTTAGTTAAAGTTAGGTTTCCTACACAAGTTTTAAGTTTCCGGTTTTTTCCGTGAGTTGTTCCGGTCACTTGAGAGATAAAAAAAAACAAAAGTTTTGGCCCTATATAGTCCAAGATATGTTGCCGCGTCATGCTTTCTAACATTTCCATGTCTTTAAGCTTAACTGAGTCCATCTGGCTGTACAAAATTTCACCTATTTCTTGGATACAGGCGTCAAGGCGTTCTAACTGTTCAGGATTCAAGTTCATCAGCTTTAATTAAATTCAAATAAATAAAATTTTATCACATCAAATCACCCTCCTCAGCTATTGACTATTTAAATTCAATGCTTCTAGCTCATTCATCGGCTGCAACGCCGCACCCAGTCGAGTTTCATAATTTCCCTCAGAGCATCCAATGAACGACGGTGAGCAGCTTAGTACCGTTTTTCTCTTCTTTAGTTTAATATTGGCAATCTGCACTAATTTGAACAGTTACAGGCTTTTCCTGCCCCCTAAAAGTATCAAGTGCCAAATTGAGATGCTCCCAAGAAAACTGGCTATACTACGGGGATCTTCAGTTTGATACCGACGCACCGGAAGGTCATTTACCGGCACTTCTCGGGCATCAGAAGGATCGTTGGGGGTTCGGAGACATCCAGGGAAGTCGCCTACGTCTCCTCCTCTCCCGCGAAGGTTGGTAATCTGGCCCCATCTATCTCATTCCTAAGCAAGATCTAATACTAAATCCTGCTTTCATTAAAGTCAAAATACAGGACTTACGGATATTTAGAGACCGAACTCCATCTGTATGGGCGATTCTCTTGTAGCCTCTACAGATATAGAGGTCATGCGTAAGTCCTGTATAAAATCTCCGATAAAGAATCCTCCATTCGTTGCTGTAGTTTGCCCCAGCACTCCCAAGTCCACCCGTGTGGGGGGATAAATTTCATTAATACACTTCATCATGAGTGCCAATATCAATTAGCACAATCATCTCTTCACTGGAATCTGATTCAGTCCTAAAAGTATAGATGATTCGGCAATCATATTCAACCCAACAAGCCCATAATCCTTCCAGTTGCCCTTTCAATTTATGGGCTTTTAACGGCGAAGCAAAGGAATCCAATAAAAGGAGTTCTAAAACCGCAAAAATTTTTTCCTGTAACTGCGGGTTTTTACGAACGACTCGTTTAAAGGCCCGTTTAAAGCTATTTTCCCATACTAAACTTCTCATTCTTCCCCTAACAAATCTGCGTGTAAGTCAGCTAAAGTCCCGCGTTTTGCTGTTCCGGCTTCTAGGGACTCCAAGGTTTGCGTGGCATGGGTGGCGATTTCTTGACGGCGTTGTTCAATCCTTCTCTTTTTGATTAACTCAATCAATAGGTCCTGTTCTTCCAGAGAAAGGGATTCTACACATTCGATCGCCTGTTGCAGAGAGACTATCTGGGTCATGATGGTATGGTTTTCCGCAAGAGATGGGTCTTTACTGATTTTAACAGAACTTACCGATGAGACGCGATCGCCCTCTGACCAAACAGCAACCCACCTCACCGCAATCCCTGGCGTGGAGGTGAGAAACGACTGACATTCATCACAGAAAACCCAATAATATTCCCCGCTTCATCTATCCGTTCCATAATAGAATCGTAACTATTCAGGGGGTAGAGGGAGGAGAGAGACCGACTCAGAATGCAAAACCTGCATCAAGAACTCCAAGACCGGGCGTTCCTGAAACCGTAAAGATGTGACCACCGTCAGCAAACGTTCCACAAACTCGCTGCCGGAGCGAGACCAGGAGCCAAAACTCAAGTCACGCCAAATGACCGCCCGGGGGAAAGCGCGCTCGGCTGTATTATTCGTCGGCTCGACGGCGTTCACCTCGACAAACGTCCACAAGGCCGGTTCCAGCTTTAAAATCTGCTGGCAGGTGCGTGCAGTTTTAGCCAAAGGCGTTTGCTCTCGGCTCGAATGACAAAGGCTCGCGGCTTCACTCAACAGATGATGAACGCTTTGACGTAGCCGTGCCATAGCAGCTTGGAACAACTCTGTTGATAAGGTTCCATCTCGCACTCGATGCCACCAGTGGAACAGGCGTTTAGTCTGTTTCAGTAGAGCTTCACCAATGTCTTTGGAGACCCCGCTGCGTTCAGCTATCCGTTTGAAATCGCGCTTTAAGTGCGCCCAACATACTTGTCGTTGCTCAACCGCAAATCCGTTGTAGACACTATAGCGGTCGCTCACGACTAGGCCTGTGTAGTTCTTTCCTAATAGAGCTTCGGCACTGCTACGAGCGCGGTTAAGAGTCACTTGATAGACCGCCACGTTATTGCTGACGGCGGTCCACAACCAGGCCGAGGCGTTCTGGGGATTGTTGCCATCACCATTGTTTTGACTCCAACTGGTTTCATCAACGTAAGCCGTTCCACTAGCCATGATGTAACTTCTGGCTTCATCCACTACTTGGCTGAGTTTCTGACTGACTCGTTGACGGATGCGGTTGACTGTTCCTGTACTCAGGTGCACTTGCCACAAGTCCCTCATTAGGGTTTGTACTTGATTGTGGCTGAGACGATAAGCTCCACTCAGCAGAGCGACCAGACTTTGCAGACGCTCTCCATAACCACTGGGGTTTATATCATCGGGCAACTTGGCCCGAGTGGTTTGACCGCAACACTGGCAAGTCAAGGCGTGAAGTCGGTGTTCCGTTACCACTGGAGCCACCGGAGGAATTTCCACAATCTGATGCCGGTAAGGCTGTGGGTCTTCTCCTGTCAGAGGGGCTTGGCAATGCTTGCAAGTCTCGGGTTGATGGTCGATAATCTCGCTGCACTCACTCGGCTCATATAAGTGTCTTGTAAATCCTTTGTGTCCTTTTTGGCCTCCGCGCTTACGTCGAGGGCGTTTCTCTTGCTTCTTTTCTTTGGCTTGAGGCGACTGTTTGGAGGGCGGGATGGAACTGTTTGAGGCGTTGAGTCCCAGACGTTCTTCAATGGCGGCAATTCGTTGCTCCATATTCCTCACCACATTTTTCACGCTTTCTGGGGTTCTTTCCCAGTCCGCGCGTGGAATTTTGATGCCGCCTATGGTTATGCTCTCGTCCATATCCCCCAGTTTACACCATATCCCCTAGTTTACACCATATCCCCTAGGAAAGCATCATATCCCCCTCCCCCTGAATAGTTACATAGAATCATCATCGGTTTCTCGCATAAATCCCGGTTTTTCTGAAAAAATAACCTCTAAAAAATCAGCGTCTTGGTCATACCAAATCTTTACCTGTCCCTTATATTTGAGAAACCGGGTTTCTTTCATAAATTTAGGCGATGAAACAACAATTGTCGCAGAAACCCGGTTTCTGGTCCTGGGTTGGGGGTTGAGAAATCGGGTTTCTTTCGTAAATTTAGGCGATGAAACAACAATTGTGGCAGAAACCCGGTTTCTGGTTCTGGGTTGGGGGTTGAGAAATCGGGTTTCTTTCGTAAATTTAGGCGATGAAACAACAATTGTCGCAGAAACTTGGTTTCTGGTTCTGGGTTGGGGGTTGAGAAACCGGGTTTCTTTACAAAATGGATAATCAATTCCCAAAATTTTTGGTAGAAACCCGGTTTCTGGTCCTGCTTCTTTTGCGGTTGGAGGGGGTGTGAGAAACGGGGTGATCATGCACCCTCACTCACGATTTAATATCCTCAATCTGGGTCCATTAAAGTTTTCCAGTCACTCACGCTCCTGATAAAAATTAGATTACCCTGAACATTCAGTTTTTGGAGTGCCCGGGCAGAATCATTGCATCAGGATTCGGGTCCCCGCCAATGGCGAAGACCCGTACACTTGTGAACAACTGATTGTTGCCTCGGAATTCCATTAAGTTGAGGATTTCCCTTCATAATCGGGGATGTTTTGCTGAACTGTTTCTAACGGTAAGTCTAAAATATTGGCAATGTCTTCCAGGCTAATTCCTTTCTGAATCATTTTCGGAATCGATTCAATCTTGCCTTCAATCTTGCCTTCAATCTTGCCTTCAATCTTGCCTTCGCTAAAGGCTTCTTGATAGACTTTGGTTTGTCTTAACTCACTTAATCCCAGCATAGCTTCAATTTCCTCCCGGCTTTTTTGCGGTAATTTGTAGACAATGATGGTTTCTATTAACTCGATAAACTGCCGTCGCACCTCGTCCGAGGTGATTTGAGATTGAGAGCGAGCAATTAATTGTTTCGCTCTTTCTGTTGCTGCACTTTCGGTATCTTGAATCACCAGTTGCAGCACCTGAATTCCCAAAGATTCATTTGAGTCATTCAATTCATCCAGATAAATCCGCGAAACGCGACTGAGCTCCAGCATTTCAGAAAACTGTAACTCTTGTTCGCGTTCAATGCGGCGGTTGGGATAAATGACCACCACCCGCCAAGGATGGGGCGGTTGATTTTGTTTTAAATACAGAAACAGTTCCCCAAAAATGCGGTAATATAAACTATCATCGGGTTGAAACTGAACTTCTACCAGATAAAACGGTTGGGTAGACTCTTCCTGTTTGGGTAGAAAAACTCCATCCATCCGAAATGCCACTTGCTTGAGTTCCACGGAGGTAAATTGATAAGCGGCTGCATCACTGGCCGAGCGATGGATGAGTTCAAAAAAACTCGCCGGAAACTGCTTAAATATTTGGTATACTTCCCGGACTCATGAGGTACAATACATAGGAGAACTGACTCATCTTAACCATCCGAATCTATCATGAAACCCTACTCTCTAAACTTTCGGCAAAAAATCGTACAAATCTATGAGGAAGAAAAATTATCAATGCGAAAAATAGCTGCCCGATTTGGGGTTGCTAAAAGTTTTGTGCAAAAAATACTCAAGCAATATAAAGAAACGGGTGATTTGGCCCCTAAACCTCAAGGGGGAAATACTGATCCTAAACTCGGAAGTCAAGAAATAGTAATTTTGATAGAACTCATTGAAAATAATAATGATGCTACTTTGCAAGAGCTTTGTGATTTGCTTGAAGAAAAAACAGGGATTAAAAGTCAGTACATCCACTTTAGATAGAGTCAGTAAAAAGCTCAACTACACGCGTTAAAAAAAAGACTCTTTATGCCGAAGAAAAATATAAAGAAGAAGTTCAAAAAAAACGAGTAGAGTTTTGGGAGAAAATTCGAGACGTTCCTTATGAAGACTTGATTTTCATAGATGAATCCGGAGTAGACCTAGCCTTAATTAGAACCCAAGCCAGAGCTATTAAAGGGCAAAGAGCTAGAGGCCCAAAGCCACAAAAAAGAGGAAAACGAGTATCTTTGTTGAGTGCTTTATCGCTCGAAAAGCTGGTAACTTCAACCAACATATATGGAACAACAAATCAAATTACATTTGAAGCCTTTATTGTAACAAAGCTTGTTCCTAATTTATGGAAAAATGCTTGTGTAGTCATGGATAATGCCAGCATTCACAAGAGCCAAATAGTTGAAGAAGCTATCCAAGAAGCGGGAGCAAAACTTATCTATCTCTCTCCTTATTCTCCGGAATTTTCTCCCATTGAAAATTTTTGGTCAAAAGTTAAAGAGATTCTCAAAAAATTTCAAGCGAGAACCTATGAAGATTTAGTTATTGGGATTACCGAAGCAATGCGGCAAGTCACTCAACAAGATATTCGCAATTGGTTTGCTCATTGTTGCTACTGTACCTCATGAGTCCGGGAACCGCTATAAAATAGGCTATCTGTTTTCATCGGTAGTCTGCTTCCCTCTGAAGGGGTGACAAGAAGGCTCTAAGGCTTACCCCTTGTCGGTTTTGGCGATATGTCGTATAAAAAAAGAGGTCCGCTCCTTTTTGGGGCCTAGCCAACCTCTATAAATCACAAAAAAATGCTACCTACATTCTATCAAACTTTTCTATCCGAGCAACTGAACCATTCTGATTGGCTGATGGTTCAAACCCTAGTGTGGCTCTTGCAACTGCACAAAACCGTTAAAATTGAGCGGTTGGTCGCCTGTTTCCCCCTATCTATTAAACAGGAGAGCCGTCGTCGGCGAATCCAACGATTCTTAGTCTCGAATAGTCTAAGCGTTCCTCTGGTATGGTTCCCCCTCATTCAAATTTTAATTCATCGTTATTTTCCTAAAAATAAGCCCATTTATCTAGCCTTAGATAGAACCTCTTGGAAACAAAACAACCTCTTCATGGGTTCCGTGATTTATCAAAAACGAGCTTGGCCAGTTTATTGGACATTTATTGACCATACAGGAGCCAGTAATCTCGCCCGTCAAAAAGCCCTACTTACTCCAATTATTAGGTTGTTGAATGGTTATAAAATTATCGTCGTTGGAGACCGTCCATTTCATAGCGTTGAGCTGGCAAAGTGGCTCCAGTCAAAGAAAGTGTATTTTGCCCTACGTCAAAAATGCAACACGTACATTAAACAGAGCCGGAAAAAAGGCGAAGATTTTGAGAGCTTAAGTAATTTAGGGCTTCAACCTGGGATGAAACTCTATTTACCCTCGGTTCAATTCACTAAAAAGAAAGGATTTGGTCGCTATGCGTTAGCCGCTTACTGGAAACGTAAGTATGGGCCAAATAAGGCAAGTGAACCTTGGTATATCCTGACCAATCTTCCGGACTTAAAAAGTGCTTTAAAAGCTTATGAAATGCGGATGGGTATTGAAGCAATGTTCAAAGATTGTAAAACTAGAGGATATAATTTAGAAGGAACAGGAGCCAACCAAGAGCGGTTGACTCGTCTAGTTCTTTTAATTGCTTTGGCTTATACGGCCTCATCTATTCAAGGCGCGCCAATCAAGCAACAAGGAGTGCAATCTTATGTCGCTCGTTTAACC
Organism: uncultured cyanobacterium; assembly: GCA_963821735.1. Lineage (GTDB taxonomy): Bacteria > Cyanobacteriota > Cyanobacteriia > Cyanobacteriales > Laspinemataceae > Laspinema. Next base: position 44,152 of record CAWGFK010000038.1, on the reverse strand, counting down.
GAATCTGGACGCTCTCAACGCCGTCATAGTAACTTTTGGATAGGGCTTTATGGGCTGAGTTGGATTGATTCTATGGAAAAATTGCAGGATTTGAGTATCGAGTTTATGAAACTTCATCCCGATAAACAGCCTTTTTATCGCAGGGGCCTAAGAGCATGTCCCTTATCCAATCTACTTTCTAGCCTTCTTGTCACTCTTCCCTCTGCCTATCGGCGCAAGGCGTTCACTCCTTCAGGCTGTTTCATTGAGGAGGCGATCGCCCTCCCCTGGTCACGATTTTCCCCGGCCACTCAAACTCAAATCATTATAGTGCTATTATAACGGTTACTATCAGTCTCTTTTATCCAAGATAGCAGCCATGCCTGGGACTTCTTTCCCCTGCCGCTTTCAGGTATAGCCTGAAGATAGGAGAAGACATCATGGTATGGTTTTCGGCAAGAGATGGGTCTTTACTGATTTTAACAGAACTGACCGATGAGATGCGATCGCCCTCTGACCAAACAGCCACCCACCTCACCGCAATCCCTGGCGTCTTCGGTGAGAAACCACTGACATTCATCACAGAAAAACCAATAATATTCCCCGCTTCATCTATCCGTTCCATAATAGAATCATCATCGGTTTCTCGCATAAATCCCGGGTTTTCTGAAAAAATAACCTCTAAAAAATCAGCGTCTTGGTCATACCAAATCTTTACCTGTCCCTTATATTTGAGAAACCGGGTTTCTTTCATAAATTTAGGCGATGAAACAACAATTGTCGCAGAAACCCGGTTTCTGGTCCGGGGTTGGGGGTTGAGAAACCGGGTTTCTTTACAAAATGTATAATCAATTCCCAAAATTGTGCTAGAAACCCGGTTTCTGGTCTTGCTTCTTCAACCCTGTAACAATTTCCTAGCTGGGGAGACGAGTCATCTTATTTGAAACCTCTCTTAAACTCGGCATTAATCTGATCCAGATTGACTTCTTCCGGGTCAAAAGAACCCCCGACCCAATCGAGCATTTCTTCATGGTCCGGATGCTTTTTATTTTGGATCGCTTCTAGCAAATCTGGATATCCCCAAGGACCGCCACAGTCTTCTGGGGGACAGGCTCTTTTGGCTTTGATGCAGACTGGATAGGTGGCATCCGGATCCGGTGGCAGCACTTTCTCGACGAGGATTTGATGGTCCCAGGAATCGCCAAAGTCGTAGAGGTATGAAAATTTAAACTTTTCTCCGGGGATGATTTTGCTCAGTTTGACCCGGGTTTCATTTTTGATTTCCATGCCACCAAAGCCAAAATCATCATCCATTGGCATTCCGTAATCTTCCCCATCAATAGTAAAGGAATGGAGATGTCCATCGCACCAACCCATTGCGACTTGAATGACTTGGTGTAAATCTCCTAGGGTGTAATCGCTGCTCACTTGCACTCGTCGCCAAATGGGGGGTCGGATACCGCTGAGGGTGATTTTCAGTTGATAGATGGATTGAGGTTTTTTTCGAGTTGGCATTTTAAATAGGGGATAAACATCAGGAGTCTAAAAACTCTTAGGTTTCCCGATCATAAATGAATTGAGTCAGTTTAACAAGTTCAGGGTATTTTATTAGAGTTAGCCCTCTTGTGATTGTTTTACAATGTCTGAACCCCTGATCGCCGTTACGGTAAAACTGTTCGCTGCTTATCAAGAAGCCTTTGGCGTTCCTGAGTTAGTGCTGGAATTTCCGCCGGGGACTCCGGTGGTGGCAGTGCGCGATCGCCTGATTGCCGAACACCCGGAACTCGACTGTTGGCGCGATATCACCCGCTTTGGGATTAATCTCGATTTCGTTGACCCCCAGACTCCCTTACAAGCTGGGGATGAAGTGGTGTTGATTCCCCCGGTGAGTGGGGGGTGAGGAGTGTTGGTTGTGGGTCACTTATCAATCCCGACCTTTTTTGTCGGGATTGGTTGACGAGTATTTTGCGCTGTGTTACTATCTTCCCAACAGATGAGGGAAGGTGACTTCCAAGCCCCTATTTTTAGAGAGTCCAGAGGTTTGAACCATGATCCAGGCGACAGAATTGCATACTCACAGCCATGAAACCCCACCGAATGGGGCCACGTTTGACCAGTTGAAATGTAAAGAATGTGGTGCGGAGTACGAAACTAAGGCGATTCATGTCTGTGAATTGTGTTTTGGACCTCTGGAAGTTAAATATAATTATGATGAGATTCGCCGTCAGGTGACTCGGGAAACGATTCAGGCGGGTCCTAACTCGATTTGGCGTTATCGTCCCTTTTTGCCGGTGATGACGGATAGTCCGATTGATGTGGGAACGGGGATGACTCCTTTGGTGAAGTCCAACCGTTTGGCGCATCGTCTGGGGATGAAAAATCTTTATATTAAAAATGATGCGGTGAATATGCCGACCCTGAGTTTTAAGGATCGGGTGGTTTCCGTGGCGTTGACTCGGGCGAAGGAACTGGGATTTACCACGGTTTCCTGTGCAAGTACCGGGAATTTGGCGAACTCTACCGCTGCGATCGCCGCTTATGCTGGGTTAGATTGTTGTGTGTTTATTCCCTCGGATTTGGAAGCAGGCAAGGTGTTGGGGACTCTCATCTATAATCCAACCCTGATGTCTGTTAAAGGGAATTATGACCAAGTAAACCGCCTCTGTTCGGAAGTCGCCAATACTCATGGTTGGGGTTTTGTTAATATTAACCTCCGTCCTTATTATTCGGAAGGGTCTAAAACCCTCGCTTATGAAGTGGCAGAACAATTGGGTTGGCAATTGCCCGATCGCATTGTTGCACCGTTAGCCTCTGGTTCTCTGTTTACCAAGATTTATAAAGGATTCCAAGAGTTTATTCAAGTCGGATTGGTTGACGAGAAAGCCGTTCGGTTTACAGGGGCTCAGGCGGATGGTTGTTCACCGATCGCCGCTGCCTTCCGGGAAGGACGGGATTTTATTAAGCCGGTTAAACCGAATACCGTGGCGAAATCCATTGCGATCGGGAATCCTGCTGATGGCATTTATGCTTTAGAAGTTGCTCATAAAACCAATGGCAATATTGAATCCGTCAGTGATGCAGAAATCATTGAAGGGATGAAGCTGTTGGCTGAAACTGAAGGGATTTTTACGGAAACTGCTGGCGGGACTACGATTGCTGTTTTGAAGAAGTCTCTGGAAGAGGGAAAGATTGACCCGGATGAAACGACGGTGGTTTATATTACCGGGAATGGATTAAAAACCCAGGAAGCAGTTCAGGGTTACATTGGTGAACCGTTGACGATTGAGCCGAAATTAGAGAGTTTTGAGCGGGCATTAGAGCGTTCTCGCACCCTCGATCGCTTGGAATGGCAGCAGGTTTTAGTTTAACATGGGTTTGATGTTGTGGGAATGGGGGGATGCACATCCGGAAACGACTGAAGTCGTTACTACGAACATCCGGAAACGACTGAAGTCGTTACTACGAACAGTTTCCCCCATCTTTCCTATCTCCCCTATCCTCTTTATTTACGAACCATGTCTGTTAAAGTTTTAATCCCGACTCCTCTCCAAAAGTTTACCAATGATAAAGCTACTGTTGATTGCAGTGGTAGTAATGTGGCGGAATTGTTAGACTCTTTGGAGGCTAACTGTCCCGGTATTAAAGAGCGTCTTTGTGATGAAAAAGGACAACTTCGGCGCTTTTTGAATGTTTATGTTAATGAAGAAGATATCCGCTTTTTAGAGGGTCCTGATACGCCTCTCAAGGAAGGGGATGAGGTGAGTATTGTCCCGGCTGTTGCTGGTGGCTAATACCAAATCCGGTTGTCTCTGAATTAGCCCGCGCAGGCGGGCTTCGTCTGTATAGCCCCACCCTTTAGGGTGCGGGTTTTTATTTGCGGGGTTGTGAAGCCCCCGCCGGTTACCCTAAATTTCTCCCTGAATTCGATTCGCCCAATCCAAGGCATTATCTACCGTTAAAACAATCCGCTTAAACGGTTCATCTCGTAATTCTAGGGTGAGATAATCTTTTTCTCGGGTAACATACCAGAACTCTTTTCCTTCCGGATTGTAGTAGGTTCCGGCTTTAATCACTCCGGGTAAAAACGTTCCCGGTGCGCGAACTTCAGCCCAATTACTTTTGGGTTCGGCGGTGGAAACATTGACAATGTGACTTAGGGGAAGGGTCAAAATCTTCTCAAAGCTGAATGCCAAGAATTGCTCCCAAAAGTCCAGTTCAATTTGTAACGTATCATTCATTAAATTGAGCTTCATAGGGTTATCCTAGAAAAAGAATTCAACAATATCATACGGAAGTCGGTATTGATAGTCTGTAAAAACCCGCACCCTTGGGGACCCCACCCTAACCCTCCCCTTGCCAAGGGGAGGGGACCGGAAATGTTTGTAGTGACTCCTTTAGGAGTCATCTTGATGCAACTCCCTGGATGGGGCTCATCTGTTACACATATTGTTCGGGTTCGGGAGAGGAAACACTGAGGTAAACGAGGGTTTCTTTGGGTTCGAGTTTGATTAACCGATCGCCTGCGTCATCTTTACGCTTGGATTTCACGGAATTAACTGGCAACCGCAAGAAGCGATCGCTACTCGTCAGTAATTTTAACTCCGCATCCGGAAGTGCTGCAACCATCCCCACTAACCCATCGGTTTTATTTTTGAACGTCATGGATTGAGTACCCAAATCCCCCGGTTTGGCGAGTCGGACTAAATCCATCGGCAAGCGTTTCCCATATCCCAATCGAGTCACCAGCAACAGTTTCTCACTCGGACTGAGTGCGACACATCCGACCAAATTCTCACCCTTGCCTAAGCGCAATGCTTGTTGTGGCATGGAGGCGCGACTGGTGATGGGGAGGTTGTCATCATCGATCGCAAATCGGAGTAGTCGTCCCCCAGATGTGGCGATCGCAATATCTTGTCCCACTGTCGCTAAATTGGCATAAGCTAACGCATCTCCCTCTTTTAGTTTAACGGCTGTTAATCCTCGCGCCGTTAAATTGGCAAATTCTGACAACGGTAACCGTTTAATTCTTCCCCGTTCCGTCAAGAAGATTAAATCCAGGGTTTCAGGATAATCTGAGAGGATAAACTGAGTGGCGATCGCATCTGGATTGCCATGCACTGCTGGGGGAAACAAACTCACGAACGGCGTTTTCTTTGCGCCTCGTTTATTCGCCGGAATATCCCCAACTTTAATCGAGAATCCCTTGCCATCCCGGGTCAAAATCAGCACATCCTGATCCGTAAACGCCACATGGGTTTCTACTACAAAATCCGCACCCGCTTCTAGGGTTTGAATCTCGGGAGTTTCCTCCTGTTTCTGTTGCTGACGCTCATAAGTGGAAGGAGACAACCGCTGGACATATCCGCGCCGGGTAAATTCCAAAACCGTTTCTTCTGGTTCTGGAGGCGTAGCAAACAGGGGTAGAGAAGGCGCAACTTCTTCGGGAATGGCTGCCTTTTTGCCTTTGCGGGATTTGGTTTTGCTGGTTTCTTCCCCAGAGTCAGGAGTTGCCACCAGCACTGTCTCGCGATCGGGCGAAACCGTGTAAATCCGGGTGCGCCTAGGGTCGCCAAATTTCTTTTTGAGCGATCGCAACTCTTTCTTCAACCCTTTGAGCAATTCCCGGCGATCGCCCAGTAACCGTTCCAACTCCTCCCTCCGGGTATTGAGTTGATTCCGTTCATCCTGCAATTTTTGCCGTTCCAATCCGGTAATCCGGCGCATTGGCATCCCTAAAATTGCATCCGCTTGGTTCTCCGTGAGTTCTAACTCGCTTTGCAATTCTGCTTTTGCCGTGGTCCCATCCGGCGCATTCCGCAAAATCTCGATGAGTGCATCTAAGTTGTTCAGCGCCTTGAGTAATCCTTCGACAATTTCCAACCGCTGCTGGGTGCGTTCCAATTCATGGGTGTAGAGACGATTAAGCGTCTGTTCCCGGAAAGTTAGGAACTCTTGCAGCATTTGCCGGAGGGATAACTGGCGCGGTTGTGCCTCTACCAGTGCTAACAGAATGGCACCGAAGTTATTTTGCAGTGCGGTTTGGTGGTAGAGATGTTGCAGAACCACTTCGGGATTAGTTTCCCGTTTGAGTTCAATGACAACGCGAATCCCATCGCGATCGCTCTCGTCGCGCAGATCGGAAATTCCATCCAACCGCCCATGATTCACCAAATCCGCGATTTTTTCAATCCAGGCGGATTTGTTCACCTGATACGGCAACTCCGTCACCACGATCGCCTGCCGCCGATGCTTACCGCGTCCCCCTTGGATTTCCTCCACCCTTGCCACCCCCCGCAACGGGATAATTCCCCGTCCCGTGGTGTAAGCGGATCGAATCCCTTCCGTGTCAATAATTTCCCCGCCAGTGGGGAAATCGGGACCGGGAATTAGGGTGAAGAGTTTTTCATCGGATAAATCCGGGTTATCGATTAAAGCAATCAATGCATCCACCACCTCCCCTAAATTGTGGGGAGGGACATTAGTTGCCATACCCACGGCAATTCCCGAACTGCCATTGAGTAGCAGCATGGGTAATTGTGCCGGTAAAACGATCGGTTCTTGTTGAGAATTATCGAAATTTCCGATAAAATCGACCGTCGCTTCGCCGATTTCCTGAAGCATGGCATCGCTGCCAATTTCGGCAAGGCGCGTTTCCGTGTAACGCATTGCCGCAGGCGGGTCGTTATCTACCGAACCAAAATTGCCATGACCCGCGAGGAGGGGATACCGACTGGAGAATTCCTGGATCAACCGCACCATCGCATCATAAACGGATTGATCGCCGTGGGGGTGATATTTACCCAGGACATCCCCAACCACGCGAGCACATTTCCGATAAGGGCGATCGGGAGATAAACCCAATTCGTGCATCGCGTACAGGATCCTCCGGTGGACGGGTTTTAAACCGTCTCGGACATCCGGTAACGCCCTCCCCACGATCACACTCATGGCATATTCAAGGTAGGACTGTTGCATTTCGACGTGCAAAGCAGTCGGGATAACCTGTCCAGTAGACAGTAGGTTCAATTGTTTAGCCATGAGTTTCGTTCCTTAAACCAAACCAACTTCTTAGAGTGTCCTGCTTTTTTGCGCTCAATAACGCTATCGTTAGCGAAGAGAAGAAGATCGGAGGACACTTTGTCAGCGTACTATCATTTCTGACAGTCTGACGATCAAGCGCATCCGATTGATTAAATGAAAAGGAAAGGGATATGAGAACCGTTCTAATTGTGGAGGACGATCTGGTCAACGCTAGGGTTTTCTCTAAAATCCTCACCAAGCGGGGTGGCCTCAATGTCAAGCATACCGAAAATGTGGAAGAGGTGATGCAAATTGCCCAAGCGGGTGAGGCGGATGTGATTTTAATGGATGTGTCCCTGTCTCGCAGCGTTTACCAAGGCAAGGCAGTGGATGGCATCAAAATTACTCAAATGCTCAAAGCTGACCCCAAAACCTCTTATTTGCCGATTATTTTGGTCACGGCACACGCAATGGCGGGGGATAAGGAATCCTTTCTCGAACAGAGTGGGGCCGATGGCTACATTTCTAAACCCGTGGTGGATCATCAGGAGTTCGTTGACCAGATTGCGGCCCTACTGCCCAAAGAGGAGGGATGAAGGATGAAGGATTAGGGTCTCAGGGATAGAAGATGGATTTACGGGGTGATTTTCATCCTTGAGCCTTGATCCTTCCCCCTTTATGGGATCCAGTCCAGGATTAATGGCTGTGGTTGTGTGGGGTTACATCCATAAATTGCGCCAGGGTCGCTTGAATGCGGGGAGTTTCCAAGAATTTTTTGGTATCTTCCAAAAGGCGACTACCCCAGAGATTTTCCACCAGAAAATCCACTTCCCCATAACGCGGATCAATCCGCAATGCCTCTTCTCCGAGGGCTAAACCCCGTTCTCGGTTGCCTTGAGCATACATCGCCACAGCGATCGCCATCATGGGTTCCGCCGCTGCGGAGTCGATGCTGAGTGCCGTTTCCCACTGCTGAATCGCCGCATTGATGTCCCCTTGTTCGTATTCGACTAAACCGATATTGTTAATAGCAGGCCAGAATGTTGCATCCTGGGCAACGGCGCGTTCATATTGGGCGATCGCCTCTCGATACTCTCTAGTCATGTAGTAGGCATTGCCCAAATCAAATAAAGCCCCGGGTACATCTGGTTGGATTTTTAATCCAGCTTGCAGGGAGTTAATCGCCTCCTGGTAATTTTGTTGCTGAAAATAAGCCGAACCGAGGGCAAACATCACCACATGATTCTCCGGATCCAGCGATCGGCCCGTTCCAACGCTGCAATCCCCTTCGGCAACTCCTTCGATTGCAGATACAAACTGCCTAAAATCCCCCAGGCTTGGGGCGCATTCGGGGCAAGCTGGGCCGCCAATTCCGCCCGCGCTAAAGCCAGTTCAAATTGCTGAAATCTCGCCAACTGAGCCGCTTCTTCCGCCAGAAACAACCCTTGCTGTTCCAACTGAGTCCCATCAAGCTGGAGAGTCCGAGGCAATAAAGCCTGTCCCATCACAGGTGGAACCACCGTAAACAAACCAAGGGCGATGGACAGAGGAATCAAAAAATTGCGATTTGGCACAGTACCACCTTCCAACAAGACTAAGGGTTTTCATGGACCTTACAGCTTATTTCAGTGTAACTGGCAAAAATTCCAGGAAACCACCACGGTTTCAGAGAATTTCAGGACTCGGGCATCATATCTCGGAGATATACCATAAAATCCCAGTTTTGTCAAGGGCTTGTGATGATTTAACGTTTGTAGTAACCCCTTCAGGGGTTGCCCTATGGTTGATTATAATAAAAAATAATCAATCCAAACCCCAGGGGCATTGACAGAAACAGAAATTGAAAATGTTGTACAAAGTTCGAGGCGAGTTCGGGGAGAGACAACAGAAGGTGCAAGAGCGATCGCCAAAAAACGGGGACACGCCCTCTCAGGGGGATACATTTCCGCCTTTGAAGGAATTTCTGCTACCCAAGAAAACGCCGAAGTATTAATTCAAAATATCCTCGCCAACCCCCACCGACAGTTTATGGGCGATAAAGTTATCGACATTTATAACGCCCTAGGTCAGGGAGTCCGATTTGAGAAAAATACCTACAAATTTATAACATTTTTAGAGGAGTCACTAGCAAGCCAATGAATCATATCCTAATCGAAGATTCAGCCCATCACCCGCAACTTTTTGTATGGAATGGTCCGATCGCCGCCAACCGCTTACAGACTTGGCTAGAAAAACGGAACTTGAAACTCCCCAATGACTTAATCGAACTCTGGGAAATGACTGGGGGTGGAGAGTTGTTCGAGTCAGAAACAATTTTGAGTCCGTTTGGCGATCGCCAATTTGGGAGATGATATTGATAGTGTGAATGAGTTGCACCATGCTCAAGGTATGGCGCAGGAGTATCTCCTGTTTCATATCGGAACTGGACTGAGTGCAGTTCGGTTAACCGATGGGCGCTACGTTACCCTCAGTGACAGCTATCAAGAATTGTCTAAATTTGTGACATTAGCCGATTGGTATCGCGATGAACTTCGCGCCGAATATGAAAGTCGGTACAAACTGGATGCCTTGTTAGTCTAGCGGGGAAAGAGGCGATCGGCCAATTGCCAGAAGCGGAAGTGCCTCAACAGCGTGAGGGATCTTGATAGAATCCTGGGCGATCGGGACCAAGTTCTTATCGGGGAAAATGATTAAAATAGGAGTGAGTCTTGAGTAATGGTCCAGATAATCTCCTGGGGAATCTTGCTGGTCTAACAGACTTCGTTGAGCCTGAAAAACTTACAATTGTAGAGCAGCATCTCGCACAGTTTGAGGAATTCCCCGGGGAATTTCCCCAGAACGGGGCCATGCTGAATCGGTTGAACACTGCCTTGATAGAGGGACGGCAAATTTCTGGGGCTGATTTGAGCTTTTACTACCATGAATTAAAAGAAGCAGAACTCATGACCAATGGTCTATCCTACGAGGAAGCCCATACAACCGCTTTACAATTTTATAGAGTATCACCTTTCAGTCTGTATCATCCCGAAGTAATCCAACAATTTCCCGATGAATTCAATAAAAACTGGTTGAATGCGTGGAGGATAGAAAAATAAAATGATAACTACACTAAATCTAAATCGTCATCGAAAAGCCAAAATTTGGCTAGGAGAGTTACCCAATTTAATTAATCCCGAGCATGAATATTTAGAGCGCTCTTTACCCGGGAGAACCTCTACCTTAACTCATCGACAACAGGGAGCTATTGAAATGCTCGTACCCTCAGCCGGACGCGCTCTTTATGGACTGTTAGGGGGTGAATTTTTGCCCACTGACTCAGGAGAACTTATCGTCAAGGTGGCAGTATCAGAAAATACCGAAATAGAAATGCCTGGGTCACTTGCCTCTAACCTTGATACAGTTTACAGGGGTTTGCCAGTTGAGTATGCAGACAGCGTATTTAATGGGATAGGTGACGCGGGGGAAATTCTCGGATCTGGGATACTATTGTGCAACTGTGCCGCACATAGTCCCGTGGGTTCATCGCCGCGTATGTTTCGCCAGATTGCACTCATCCTAGTCCGATTAATCGCTTCTCAAACAGCATCAGTATCCGAGGAAGAATTCACAGAAGAAGAATTAACGAGACTGGTTTCGGCAGGGTAATGGCAAGGCGATCGCCCGTTCAAAAACAGGATAGCCGCAACCAACCCGAGAAACCCGGTTTAAACACCGACATTTAGGCGGGAAATCATCAGGATTCAATCGAAGTATCAGGAGGCGATCGCATTCATCCTCATCCGATGCCCCCTTTACCGCCTATTTTTTCCGCACAAACCACAACCCCACCAGATGCACCAACAGCAGCAACAGCCATTGCAACTGAAATGCTGGAGGTAAACCGGCAGATGAAGCAACAGATGTGATACTTCAAATCTGCCCAGATCATAGTAAAATCGGAAAATACTTCTAATGTCCTGCAATCATTACAGATAAACCAATGGAACCAGTAGAACTGACAGCGATCGCGATTTTGGTACTAACTCCAATTGCTCAAGGAGCGCTTGGAAAGGTAGGAGAAGATCTCCTGGAGAAAGGTGGTAATCTATGGAAACGGATCCAAGCCAAACTGCCGAAACTAGCTGCTGATCTGAAAAAGGCTAACCTAACCCCATTAGACTATGGTGAAGCAGTCCTGGAACTGGAAGCTGCCGCACAGGCAGATCCAGAAATTCGTGAAGCAGTCCAGGAAGTTGCAACACAAGCCCAGGCGGATCCACAACTGGCTGATGAGGTCGCAAAAATTCGAGAGGCTCTTAAATCTCAACAGCCAACCATTCAGAATTTGGTAAAGCTGGCAGAAAAAATTGGATTTGTAAATCAAGGGATTATCTACAAACAGGAATTAACCCAAAACTTCTGACTCCATTCGCCGGAACGGGATCCGGTTAAGTCAACTCCCCCCGACTGGCGCGAAGTCTGCGAAACGATGCTCAACGGTAGACTCAGCAGCAACCTGCTCACTGCTAACGAGGATATCAACTTTAACCTCGATGACATTCATGTTCCCCTGGCGCTGGTGGAACGACGCCAGCGCGACAAACGCCCGGGGGAGACTCGCGCCGAAGACGGTTCGCAACTCTACGAACCCACGGGATATGAAGAAAAACAGCGCTTTGAACATGATCAGTTTTTGCAAGATATCCTCGGCAAAGGGGAAGGCAAAACCAAAGGGCGGCAGATTGCCATCATCGGCGAACCGGGTGCCGGAAAAACCACCCTGCTGCAAAAAATCGCTTTTTGGATTTTAGAGGAACGCTCAGATTTGCCGATTTGGATTTCCTTAGCGGACTTGCAGGGACGGGAACTCGGCGACTATTTGCTGGAAAGTTGGCTAAAACAAGGGATTCCCTCACCGCGCCTGAGTGAACAGGTGCGAGAAGACTTTCTGGCGCAACTGGAACAAGGGCGGGTGTGGTTGCTGCTGGATGGGGTGGATGAGATGGCGACGGAAAGGGCCACCGCAGGATTGCCACTCCAGCAAATCGCCACCCAACTGAAAGGCTGGATTGCCTCAGCGCGGGTGGTTCTAACTTGTCGGGTTAATGTCTGGGAAGCGAATCTCAATACTTTGGAAGCGTTCGAGACTTATCGGATGCTGAATTTTAAGTATCCCACCCAGGTTGAAGCGTTTATCGGCAAGTGGTTTGAACGCAGCGATGCCACGAAAGGGAAAGCCCTGCGCCAGGAATTAGCCAAAGCGGAATATCAGCGCCTACAGGATTTGGTGAAAAATCCCCTGCGGTTGACCCTACTGTGCAGCACTTGGCAAACCTCCGAAGGGTTGCCGGAAACTCAGGCAGCACTCTACAAACGATTTGTGGGGAAAATTTATCAGTGGAAACAGAACTATTTCCCCACCACGGAACCGCAGCGTCAGCAACTTAACCACGCATTAGGAGAGTTGGCGCGGCGAGGAATAGATGATGCCGTCTCTCCATTTCGCCTGCGGCATCAGTTGGTTACCGAGGTACTGGGGGATTGTGATGTTGATCAGTCTCTGTTTGCCTTAGCGCTGCAACTGGGTTGGTTAAATCAGGTGGGAGTCGCAGCAGAAGACGATACAGAAAAGGTTTACGCTTTTTATCACGCCACGTTTCAGGAATATTTCGCGGCGTTAAGCCTTGAGGAGTGGGATTTTTTCTTGCCCAGCAATCATATCAATCGCCCGGTTCACGGCAAGCGCTATCGCATCTTTGACCCCCTGTGGAAACAAACAATTTTACTGTGGTTGGGGCGCAAAGATGTACCGACGGAAAGGAAAGAGGCGTTTATCGAGAGGTTGGTCGAGTTTGACGATGGATGCGGAGAATGGGAAAACCGAAACGACTGCGATCAGGGGTTTTATGAATATCGCGCCTATTTTCTTGCTGCTGCTGGAATAGCTGAGTTTAAGAAATGCGATCGGGCTGATGAAATCGCTACCCAAACCGTGAAGTGGGTGTTTGGTTATTTTAATGAGGACAAACAAGCGTGGCAGACTTTTCTCGATTCGATAAAATCAGACGCGAGAACTGTTCTGCGAGAAATAGAACGCACCAAGGCGATCGCGGCGTTAGTCAAATTAATAGCTGAGTCTGAATCTGAAGAGATCCGGATGCTAACGGCAGAAAGTTTGAGTAGAATTGACCCGGGCAATCCACAGGCAATCGCAGAATTAGTCAAATTAATCGCCGAGTCTGAATCTGAAGATACCCGGTGGGAAGCGGCAAGAACTTTGGGGGAAATTGACCCGGGCAATCCACAAGCAATCGCAGAATTAATCAAATTAATCGCCGAGTCTGAATCTGAAGATATCCGGATACTAGCGGCAGAAATGTTGGGGGAAATTGGCGCGGGCAATTCACAGGCAATCGCAGAATTAGTCAAATTAATCACCGAGTCTGAATCTGAAGATATCCGGATAATAGCGGCAGAAAGTTTGGGTAAAAAAATTGACCCGGGCAATCCACAGGCAATCGCAGAGTTAGTCCATTTAATCGCCAAGTCTGAATCCGAAGATATCCGGGTACTAGCGGCAGAAATGTTGGGGGAAATTGGCGCGGGCAATCCGCACGCAATCGCAGAATTAGTACATTTAATCGCCGAGTCTGAATCTGAAGATACCCGGTGGGAAGCGGCATATAGTTTAGGGGAAATTGGCGCAGGCAATCCGCACGCAATCGCAGAATTAGTCAAATTAATCGCCGAGTCTGAATCTGAAGATATCCGGATGGCTAGCGGCAAGAACTTTGGAGGAAATTGACCCCGGCAATCTACAGGCAATCGCAGAATTAGTCAATTTAATCGCTAACTCTGAATCTGAAGATCTCCGGATACTAGCGGCAGAAACGCTGGGGGAAATTGGCCCGGGCAATCCACAGTTAATCGCAGAATTAGTTAATTTAATCGCTAACTCTGAATCTGAATATACCCGGTGGCAAGCGGCAAGAACTTTGGAGGAAATTGACCCCGGCAATCCACAGCAAATCGCGGCGTTAGTCCATTTAATCGCCAACTCTAAATCTGAATATATCCGGTTGTGAGCGGCAAGAACTTTGGGGGAAATTGACCCGGGCAATCCACAGGCAATCGCAGAATTAGTCAATTTAATCGCTAACTCTGAATCTGAATATAGCCGGGGGGAAGCGGCATATAGTGTGTGGAAAATTGGCCCGGGCAATCCACAGGCAATCGCAGAATTAGTCAATTTAATCGCTAACTCTGAATCTGAATACACCCGGTGGCAAGCGGCAAGAACTTTGGGGGGAATTGACCCCGGCAATCCACAGCAAATCGCGGCGTTAGTCAAATTAATAGCTGAGTCTGAATCTGAAGAGATCCGGATGCTCAGCGGCAGAAATTTTGGGTAAAATTGACCCGGGCAATCCACAGGCAATTGCAGAATTAGTTAATTTAATTGCTAACTCTGAAGATAAATTGACCCGGTGGAAAACAGCAGAAATTTTGGGTAAAATTGACCCGGGCAATCCACAGGCAATCGCAGAATTAATCAATTTAATCACCAACTCTGAATTTGAAGATACCTACCGGAAAGCGGAATCAAGTTTGATTAATATTTTGACGACAGAAGAACAAATGCCGTTTGTCGTGACTGCCTTGAAGGATTGCTTATCCGAAGAGACTTATAAAAATGACTTTGAGCGCTTCGAGAAATCCTTCCGAGTTATCTGGCATTGCGCCCAAAACCTGCCCTATCCTGAATTTTATCGCGCTTGGCATGGTGAGGAGGATGAAGTAGAACCAGAACCCGTCTCCAATTTACCCCAGCGCCTCCATGCCAAATTGGAAGAAATGGGATTGTCTTCATCCCTCCAATTAATCTGCATCGATGGCAGCAAGTTTATCAATAAAGATAATCCTGCTGCTAAAATCTACAATGAAATGCGCCGCGCTAACTGTCCCAAAAGTGCAGATGGCACACCGAAAACAATGGCGGAATTGCAATCCTATTGGGATGAATTGACGTTAGAATCGGAACAGGCGATTGTTTTAGTGTTTTACGAAACTCTAACAGCACCGGAACTGTCAGGATTTAGTGAGAGATTTCTCACGGATTTAAGCAAATTTGATGGGGCGATTTGCGTGGTGACTGAGGCGCGAGTCAGTGGGTTGCAAACGTTTTCCCCGAATCAAGGGAATTGGCTGGCAGAACTGGTCAATTGGATAAAAAATTGATAGTTTTCGGATTATTAAGGTTCGCTCCATTCTGGAAAAAATTGCGGGTCTTGTGACAATTTCAGCCCGTTGTTGCGCTTTCACAACTCTGAATAGGTCATTCCTCCGGGTCAATTCCCGCAGCACGAAGTTGAGCCGCTAATCGTTCAGCCCGTTGCTGTTCCTGTTCAGCCCGTTGGCGTTCCTGTTCAGCCCGTTGCTGTTCCTGTTCGACCCGTTCTGTACCCCATAAGAGTAAATTCCCATCTTCATCCCACCAGCGTAACCAGTATCCCGACCGATTGTCTAGTTGTCCTTGCCATACTCCCAAGAATAGCTGCATTTCGGGTAGCCAAAACCGGCCTTCTTCATTTGCAGATTCTAGTTTATAGCGCTTGTTTTCCCCTAAACGATACAGTTCTAATGTCCCCGTTTCTAGGTCAAAAATGCCATAGCTGGGAACTTGCAAAATCTGCTCGTAGTAGAATAATTTCCCTGGGGGATAGGTTTCTTTAATGGAATATTCTCCCCCTTCAGTTTCTGATAAAAACTCTAGAACAAGGGCGGGAATTTCTCCTTGTAGTCGGGGGGTATAACTCCGCTCGACTTCCGAGCGTTTAACTGTAATATGGGGAATGTAAGCCCAATCGGGTGCTTTGACGACGAATTTGCCATTAAGGGTGGCACAAATGCCGTAGTTGGTGGTGGTGAGGGCCGTTTCCGGGAGTTTTCCCGCAAACCGTAGGATTTCGGTTAAGGCAGCCGCAAGAATCGGTTGATTAATATTATCCACTGGGTCATCAGGCAGCACAAAATCATCGGGCAACTTTTCCCAGGTGATCCGGTAAGTGGGGGTGGTGGCTAACATGATGATTCCTGCCGAAGTAGGGTTGATTAATTACTCTACTATCATAATCCGATTCATGAGGTTGTGCCACCCAGTCATCGGGTCACCCCGGTTTTAACCTGTTCGGCATCTGGATGATTCTAAGGAGCATCTTCTTAAAGGAGTGCGAGCATCTTGCTCGCTTGGGACACAATAGCGAGCAAGATGCTCGCACTCCACAAAACTGTGGGAAATGCTTTAAATCTCTCCTTCCCTTACAAATAGGGCTTGAGAAAAACTAGGCTACTATACAAGTGAAAAGCCGGGTCCCAGGGACTCGGTTGCACTCTGAACAGATGAATGTGAGAGGGGATGCGCTCTAGCATATCCGCTTCGGCAAGGGTGGTTTCGGCGAAGGGGGTAAAGTCGGTCCAGGTGGAAACTTCTGACAGGTTTTGTTTGAGGACTTTAATCAGGGTTTGCCATTTTAAGTGCATACTCATGCTGTCAATGCTGTATTTTTGCTTTTTCCCCGAGTTGTCTTGTCCGGGAATGAAGGCATATCCTTTATCAAATTGATAATGTTCTTCGCACAGACGCAGGATGCAGCCTCTCCCGGGTATGTGCAAGTCTTTCATGCCGACATATTCGTGCATTTCTTGTTTATAAGTGACTTCGGTGCGGCGATGGTTTTCCACGGCAACTTGTTTGAATATGGGGAGGTTGCCTTCAACTTGTTGGCTGACTTCGGACCAATTAAAGGCGATTTGACCCACGCGATCGCCCTCGTCTTTGCAAATCACCACCGCCTGGGGCGAAATTGCTTCAAAATGACTGATGCGAAACACCCGCACTTGCTTAATTTCCTCTAAAGTGGCACAAAAACAATTGATTCCCGCTTGTCGCAGTTCCGAGACAAACACGCGCAATTCCCCGATCGCCCCAGTTCGATACATCCGCCAGGTTCTCGTCGGCAGCAACAGTTTGGCGTTGTAGGGTTGTAGCTGCATAATCCGCGCAAACTTGATCACCAGTTCGCTTCTTTGTGCCACATCAATCGGTTCTATCACCAGCAACCCGGGTTTAAGCTGGGATGGATCACTTTTAACTTGGGCGATCGCCTCCTTAACTCGTTCTTTAGGTCGGGTTTCGATGCGCTTTAACCCCTGCCGCGCCTGAGAAACTATCTTGGGATTGGTAATGTCTCGCAATACCCGTCGATAGGCTTTCTCTGCCTGATCCAGTTTTCCGGTTTCTTCATAATAGCGCCCCACATAAAACCCCACCCAAGGATTCTGGGGTGATTCTTCACGGAGGGCTTTGAGTAATTTTGCCGCTTCTCGATAGTCTTTGCAGTCGAGCGCATTCACGACTTCTTCAATGGCAATCATAAATCGCGGGGGGATAAAACCAGGGGTTAATCTCAAGGTTTCCTGATTTTACCGGGTTTGATGTCAGGGTAGAGGCGATCGCAACTCGCGGATTTCCCCTCCACTCCTACCCCTGCCTAATTTTAGACAAAAAAAAACGCCCAAAAGCTTGGGCGCTTGCCATCAGGGTGCATCTACAGAATTAAATATAACACGGTCAATGGGGGGTGTCACCCCTCACCCCCTAGTTTTTTTGAAAGAATTTTCAGATTGGGGATTTTGATACATTTAATTTGCATTATTTGTTGGCAAAAGAACCCGCACCCTAAAGGGTGGGGCTACACGGACGAAGCCTGCCTCCGCAGGCTGAAGAGAAACCAGCACCCTCAAGGGTGCTGGTTTTCCCCTCGTGTCGTGGCATACTACCGTTGTCACGGTAAAGTCTCTTGAATGCGAGCTCTTGCTCGCCTGTATGTTTGGTGATGAGTCGGCAAGAGCCACGTCACTCAGGAATAGGCTTGGGGCATCTGGAGGCAGAGCCTCCAGAACTGCGTGATAGCGGCAGAGCCACGTCACGAGAAATATAATGTAAATTAAATGAATGTAAAGTTTTGTATCAATTCCTCTATTTCCCAAAAAAATCGGGAGACTGACCCGACTGAGGTCAATCTCCCGATTTCAAAATAACCCTTAATTATCCCAAATTATTGGGCAAAAGTCAAGACCCGACCATCGGGTTCTAGGACTACGCGAATTTGCAGAGACTGGGCCTCGGGTAAGGGTGAGACAAACGGAGTCCCTTGCAGGGGAACTCCACTAATATCGATGTGGGTTCCGGAGGCGATTCCCAGAGGGACGATTTGCTGAATCGAACCATCGGGATTGAGGGTGAGGACATATTCCAACTTGTCCTTAAACCCTTCGGGGGGTTGCCAGGTGTCTTGGAAATAACTCTTGGCTTCGGCGAGTTGGGGTGGGTCCTCAAAGATGGATTGAGTCCGGGTGGCACTTTCCAACGGGACATCCCCTGCACTCGATTCGGACTCGGGTAAATCAGTCGGAGGTGCTTTTAGGGCGATCGCATCAATCCCTTCTGCTTCCGATACCAGACTCTCCTCCGCTGCTTCCGGGACCCCTGCCAACGAATCTAAGCGCACATTGGGCAGGGGAGGCGGTGCATCATCCAAGGGGGACCGATTGGGTGATGCTGGGGCGGGATTGCCTTCTTGGCGGGTTTCTGGAGAAGAAGCGGGTTGGGTTGGTGCCGGAGTCGGAACCCGTTCCGGTGTCTGTTGGCATTGGTGGGAAACTCGGTTGCGGTGCAGCAGTAGAATTTCCCCTTTGTGCCATCAGTTCATCCCAATCTGGGGGTTCGGGGATGGGGTCGTCGGCGAGGGAGGGCATCGGACGCATGGGGGGAATGGGGTCCGAATCCTCGGGAGTAATTTCCAACTCGACTTGGGGCCGTTGGGGGGCTGATGCAGCCGGTGGCATCTGCAAACCACTCTGCCGCCCTTCAGGCAGGGGTCTCGGTGTGGAGGCAACCGGGGCGGTGCCACGGGAGGCGATGCCGGTGGGGGAGTTGTGGGTGCTGCTTGGGGTGCAGGAGGAGGAGTTGTCTGACCCACGGGAGGCGCTGCCGGAGGTACTGGAGGCGAAGTTGGGGCCGTGGGGGGTAAGGCGGAAGGCTGTTGACCGTTCGGGGGGGTCTGGACGCCATTTTGGGCCGGATTTGCCCCGGGGGGAACGGTCGGAGGGGCGACGACTGGGGGAGGAACGGGGGCTACATTCTGCTCAGGGAAGGGTTCTGCTGGGCTTTGAGCCACGGTGGGCGTATCCCCTTCTGAAGCGGGATTGAGCAGTTTGACTCAGGGAGGCACTGACGCCGACGGTAAAGAGGGCCATTGCGGCGATCGCCAGCCAAGGGGGAGTCTTGGACAATCCGGCGACTCCGCCTAAGTTTGGTAAGGCGATCGCATCCGCTGCCGCAGAATCTAGGGCCGTGGCGAGGTCAAATAATTGCAACGTTCCCAAATTCACCAGGGGACCGGATTCTGGAGTCGCGAGTTCACCGAAATGTAACTCATGCGCCAGTAACCCCCGAGGTTTTAAATAAATACCTAGAACGGGTTCAGGGGTTTGAGAATTCCAGGAGACTTGATCCGGTGGGGGAGAGGGGAAACCCGCCAACGGTTTTTCCTCTAGGGTTGGGTGAGGAGATTGTAAGCGCGTGGTGGGTTCGGTAATCTCCGTTTGGATTTCCGACGGTGTAGCGGTGGCGTCAGCTTCTGCAGCAAAATAAGTGGCATTGAGGCGTTGAGGCGACTCCTGCAAAAAGCCCTGGACATAATTTGTGACGGCATGAGACAAGGCATCCAGTGCTCGGGCGTCGCCGCGAATGGTCACTTGTTGTTCCTCGGGCAATTGCGGCGCATCAAAACTGAGTTGAAACCGCAATTGTTTAAGGACAGGTTTGCCCATCCACTTGGAAAGAGGGGAGCTTTTTGCCACAATCTCTAGGGTGCAAGTGGGGGGCGTGTACCTTCGCATAACAGAATTGAACGATGGCATGAGAAAATTTTGAGGGGGTATAGTGCTTAATGAATGGTTAACGACTGACTGAGCGATCGAGCAAAGCCAACCATAGCCGTCGATGACCGCTAGGACCGCTGTAGAAGAGTAAATCAATCAGCAGTTTGAGGGCTAAGTGAGTCAGCAAGTCCGGGGAGGTGGTGTCTCCATCTTCCATGCGTTCTTGGTAGGTGTTGCAAAAGGTATCAATAAAGTCGCCTAATATAGACGCTTCATGAGGGGCGCGGTTTTGTTCCGCAAGCTGTTCCAGGAGGGCCACTGCACGCCGGATTAGTTCGTGGTGGGTTTTCGCTAAGTGACAAATAATCATCACCAGCGATCGCGCTTCCTCCACATCCAGCTTTTTGCGGCCCCCCTGACTCTTGCGGATGGGATTCGACTGGCGCAGTCGCCACAATGAGACGCGATCGGCCACCACCGATTCGAGTCCCAACTCTTCTGCTGTTCGCAGAATGGCTTCAGAACCAATGTCCGCCAAGCATTCCAGGGCCAGCAAGACTAAATCTAACTGAGTTTTGATGTTATCCAACTGTGCCGGGGTCGGTGCATTCACACCCACTACTTCCTCCCAAGGTGGAGAAGCAGCGATCGGTGCCGCTTTGTTCGCAACACCGTTGGGTTGACCCGGGGGAGCTAATTTTAGGGTCTGGCGCATCGTGAACCTCTGTGGATGGGGTTGGGAAGGGTGGGGGAGATGGGGAGGGTGGGGGAGAGTGGGGGAGATGGGGGAGGTGGGGAGGATGGGGAGGTGGGGAGGGGGGGAGATTGTTTGTAGTAACGACTTTAGTCGTTGCTCTCGTGTCATGGCGGACGCCATGACACTTACTCTGAGCGGATTAAGTACCTGTTTGGGGACTGGTGCGATCGCCTGCGATGAGCGTGACTTGGCCGGGGCCAAGTCACGCGGCAACGACTGAAGTCGTTACTACGAACAGGAACCCATCCTCCCTATCTCCCCATTCTCCCCTATCCTCCCCATCTCCCCCATCTCCCCTATCTTCACCCATCCCCCATCTCATTCCCTATTTAAGATACGCAATTGTAACACCGGAACCGCCCTCATTTTGAGGGGCGAGTTCATAGTGACTAATTTGGGGATGTTGTTTCAAGAACTCCTGCACCCCTTGGCGCAACTTACCCGTTCCTTTGCCATGAACAATCCATAACGCACCGCCTAGGGGAATTTGTTGGCCGATCGCCTGTTCCAGTTCCATCTCCGCATCGGCAACTCTGGCCCCTCGGATATCCAGATTATTTCGAGAGGTGCGGACGATGGGGGCTTGGGTTGCCACCTTTTCAGTGGCTGCCTCTGCTGCTGGGGAGACTTTCGTGGTTTGGGTGGCGGCTGGTTTTTTGGGTGGGAGTTCCACTTTTTGACCATCCAGGGATTCGATTTCTGTAATCCCGATGGTCATTTTCATCAGTCCAAACCGCACAGTCACGTCCATATCTCCTTCCCCGACTGCCAGCACTTCGCCGGTTTGTCCTATTTGGGGAATCCGCACCCGATCGCCTGCTTTGGGACGAAATCCCGGTTTCGGTTTGGCGGCTTTTTGCTGTCTGGACGGCAGATGTTTTTCGGCAATTCCCTGTAAGTCCTGGGTTGCTTGATTGGCATCCTGTCCCGTGACGTTGCCTTGTTGCAAGCGCCGAATCACTTGGGCAATTTCTTGCTTGGCAACGGCGATCGCCTCGGCAACAGCCCGTTCTTGGGACTGCTGGAGTTGCCGTTCCCGTTCTTTCAGAAGACTGCGCTTTATCCGCGACTTCCCGATACAGGCGTTCGGTTTCTCCCAGCAATTGACCCGCTTCTTGAGCCTTGGTTTCCTGCTGTTTGCGTTGACTTTCCAATCCAGCAATCACCCGATCCACGTCTTGGTTGCCGGTGGGTGCGACTAAGTTGGCTGCCTGATCCACAATTTCCGACTTTAACCCCAGACGACGAGCAATGGTTAAGGCATTAGAACGGCCCGGAATCCCCCAGAGTAAGCGATAGGTGGGTTGTAAGCTGGCTTCGTCAAACTCTACTGAGGCATTTTCAAAGCGATCGTCTTCATATTTGAGGGCCTTGAGTTCGCCATAGTGGGTGGTGGCGATGGTTAACTGGGAGCAATCTGCTAGATGATGCAACAGGGCGATCGCCAAGGCACTGCCTTCGGTGGGGTCAGTTCCGGCCCCTACTTCATCCAGTAACACCAGGGAGTCTGGGGTACAACTTCCTGAAATCCTGCTAATCCGGCGAATATGACCGGAAAAGGTGGAAAGGCTTTGTTCTAGGGACTGTTCGTCTCCAATATCCGCCAATACAAAGTCAAACCAAGGCAGTTCCACAGGGACTTTGGCAGGGATGAATAACCCGACTTTCGCCATGAGTACCCCTAACCCCAAGGTTTTCAGGGTGACGGTTTTTCCCCCAGTGTTGGGCCCGGTGATGGCAACGACCTTAATTTGAGGTTGGACAATTAAATCAATGGGAACGACGGCAGTCCCATCTTCATGCTGTTGTTGCCAGATCAGCAGGGGATGGCGCAGTTGCCGCAGGGTAATGGTTTGGCCCTCTTCCCCTCGGTTAATAAAGGTCGGGGGGTTGGCATTTAACCAGTAACTGTACCGGGCACGGGCGGTTGCCAAGTCGAGGATGGTGACGATCGCCAATAATCGTTCTAAATCTTCGACGACTTCGGTAATTTTGGCGGTTAATGCCCGCAAAATTGCCTCTTCTTCGGCTTTTTCCTCCCGCAGTAGGACGCGGGCTTTGTTGTTCAGTTCAACGACGCTATGGGGTTCTACATAGAGGGTAGCGCCACTCATGGAACTATCGTGAACGATGCCGGGAATGGCATCTTTTTGGGGAGATTTCACGGGGATCACAAAGCGATCGCTCCGTTTGGTGATGAGTTGTTCTTGGACGGCGTTGCTATGCCGTTGCAAGATACTCTGCAATTTCTGATAAATCTGGTCGCGGACGGTGCGCTGACGCTGGCGAATTTCCCCTAACCGGGTGCTGGCGCGATCGGCGACTTGAGCGCGATCGTCGATGCAGCGATGGATTTCCTGTTCGATTTCGGGATAGGTTCGCAGATCGGCAACCAGACGGTTGAGGACGGACAATTGGGGATGATCGTCGATGGTGCGTCGCAGTTGTCTGGCACCGGAGAGGGTGGTGGCGATCGCCAGCAGTTCCTCGGCAGATAAGATGCCATGCAAGTCCGCCCGTTCTAGGGAGTCCCCAATATCATGGATGCCATCAAAGGACAGGGTAGTGAGTCCCTGATTTTCTAATTCATAAACTTCTTGGGTTTGAGCAAGCAGCACCAGTGTCTGCTCCAACGTATCAGGAATTTGGAGGTCACCGGCAGCCATTGCTCCCAGCTTGGTCCCAGCAAATGTTGCTAGGTGCTGGCACAGGCGCGGCCATTCTAGGAGTTCTAAGGTCTCAGACTGAATCAATGCTTCAAAGCTAAATAGGAACTTGGGGGATTTATATCCTAATCGTAGCTTAGGGGAGATGGGGAGGATGGGGAGATGGGGAGGATGGGGAGGATGGGGAGATGGGGAGATGGGGATGTTTGTAGTAACGACTTCAGTCGTTGCTGTAGAGGCGATTCGCGAATCGCCTCTACATTTTTGTCGGGTTCACCTGAGTGCGGAGGTATGGACTGGAGAGGATTGACGGACTCTGCTGCTTTTTTGGGGTCTAGCGCCAAAGGATTCGTTTAAGACGGTTTCAAGTTCGGCTAGGGGGTCGCCTTCGATGCCTTCAAACATGGAGTTGAGGGCTTTTTGATCGCGATTGGTTAAGGGGAGGAAGGAGGGGTTGAAACCGTAGCTTAAGGTTGCCATTACTATATCTCCGCTAGTTGCTGTTTAAATTTTTCATGAATTCTTGAATCTCATTTATAAAGATATGATAAAGTTGCCCCGAAATGCTTCCGTGAAACCACCCAAATTTAATCAGGGAAAACTTCTTAAGGATTTCGTAACAGTTCATAACAGCCGAATCGCCGATGATTCGTCCAGAAACAGGACAAATCACCGATGACTCCTTAATCAACTCACCCCTCAATTCACCGGAAAATGTCACTCAGGCGTTGTTGGAGCAGTTGGGGAAATTGGGCGTAGTATCTCTGGTTGAGGGGGGAAGGATGAGGCAGGGGGAGTAAGGTGATGGGACGCTGATGGAGATTCCCTTGAGAATCTGTAGCGCTAAGGGTAATAATTTGGCTGGAACTGTAGCGATCGCCACGTTGAAAAAATTCTTTCAGGGTCCCTTTTGGGGCGTAGGGGGTAAACCAGTCAAAGGCATCGTTTCCGAGGGTGATGATGCGATCGCCTTGCCAGTGGCAGACGAGGAGGCGCTCAATATAGGGCCGAAAGCGCTGTTTAACCGCTGTACTATAGGCTTTATTCCCCGGGGGTTTGTAGGGGACTGTATTGGTCAATAAAACTTGGTCCAGCACCTTTTCTAGTTCCGTTTTATCCCCTGCCTCGGTGTTAAAAAGAGTCCGATACAGCCCTTTGCGAACCAAGGAACCTGCTGCACCATATAACGGTTGACGAGTGGCGACTTCATCTTTACCCAAATCTCGGCCAAAAACGCATAACTGACTTTGCAAATTCCCGGCATAGAGAATCGGTTGAGTCGGTTCTGCACCTGCTTTTTGATAAACGGGTTCATCTAGGGGAAATTCAGCCCGTTTTGCTTCTTCCTGAATTTCATCAATTAACGTTTGAATTTCTAACATAACAGTAACGACGGACTGGATTAACATCGCTTACGTTACCGCATTTTGCCACCCTTGACTCATTCCGGTGTGAAGTTTCACTGTTTTGGGCCACGGGAATCCTCGCGGGATTTGTTAGATTAATTGATAGGCTAAATCCGGGGTTGCTACTGGCTCATTTATCATTTGAAACCGAATGGTAGAAGCGGCCCAATTTTTGAAATCGGGGGCTAACCGAACTAATTTTTGCATGATTTCATCATTCACCCACAAGATGACGGGAAAGGCGAAATCTTTCCGAAAATCATCCCGGACAAAGTTGGTGGCTGTTAGTAATTGTTCAATAGAAATAACGGATTCTAATCCCAAAATCATTAAAGCATTGGGCTTTTTATTTTGCAGCGATTGTTGCACGGTCGTGTAAAGGGTTTTAACTGAAGGCTGCAAACATAGCTGGTAAATATCTCCAGACAAATTAACCGGCAATTGCTTGACGAGTTGCGATCGCAGGGAAACGGAATTACAGCAAGCCAAAATTAGGCAAAATTGACCTTGGGACATAGAAATCGCTCGGTCTAATCGTTTCAGGGATAGGGAGTGAGGATGAGCGGTTTCATCGGAGGAATACAGGTCTATCATGGTCTATATCCTAATTTTTTTATGTTATTAAGAGGGTTTCCTCAGTTGGCATCGGTGCGGGTCTCGGGAGGGTCGGTTGCGATGGACCTCTCTCTGGGCGATCGCCCCTCAACAGGGGTGAGCGCGATTGCAAAACCGGGACACATCGGGACGATCGCAGCCTGGGAGAAGCAGTTGCTCGTTCCGAGGCGTGAGTCCTTAACAATCCTTTCGGCAAACCGGGTGGATTGCACCTTAGCCTGAAGGAGTAGGGGAATAGCTAATCATACTAATGTTTCTATAGAAGTATATTCCATTTTTCTTCAAAAAAGGTTAAATTTTTCTAACAATTTGCTGAGTTAGGTGACGATTTCACTCTCTGGGTCAATCTGAACGCGCCCAAGACGCAGCAAGTCCGTCTAAAGTTCCATCCTGCTAGGGGTCTGAACGTTAGGTTTGCGATAACATTGAGAGAAATGAGGCGACTTGACTACCATTTAGGGGAAACTTTTACCCGGAGAGATTTTTCGGTAAAAGACTTAATATACAAGAGTTTCATCGATTTGGAGCGAGAGTCAAAACCCAATTTCGGATAAGACAGAAATATTAACAATCTCTCATATTAGGGTGAGCAGTTGCTCCCTTGCCTCCCCCTCTGGAGAGATTATGATTTCCTGGAGGAATAACAGACCCCTCCCGATATTTTTCAGGGTTTGGATTCCGAAAGCTCTCCCCTAAAGCGGGTTAGGCCCCCATCCAAGAACCCAGCACAAATGACCAAGGACCAAAAACCAAGGACCAAGATTTTTATGGTCAAGGAAGCAAAATCACCCAGGGATTAACTGCTCGATCGCCTTAACGAGGACTTCAGGTTCTACGGGCTTGGACAGGTGCAGTTGAAATCCGGCATGGAGTGCTTTTTGCTGATTGGACTCTCCGGCATAAGCGGTTAAGGCGATCGCTGGAATTGCGCCACCCTGTTCCGAGGGCCGGTTTCTCACCTGACGGATCAGCATATACCCATCAATATCGGGCATTCCTAAGTCGGTGACGAGAACATCAAAGCTTTGGCTGTCAAGACAGTTGATCGCCTCAACTGCTGAAGCTGCAACCTCTACCTTTGCACCGGCTTGGACTAAAATGGTTTTGGCTAATTCTCTCATATCTGGCTCATCGTCTACCACCAGAATTTGAACTCCCCTCAGCAGTGAATGTTCTGGGATGAGAACTGAATCACATTCAAGACTCTCTCTGGGCATTCCCCGGTCCTGAGTGAGGGGTAAACAGACAGTAAATGTCGCACCTTGTCCTTCTCCGAGACTGGTTACGGCAACGGTTCCTCCATGTAATTCCGTGAGATAGCGCACGATCGCCAGTCCTAATCCCAGACCCCCAAATTGTCGCGTGGTTTTTCCATCCTGCTGGCGGAACAAGTCAAAGACATAAGGCAAAAACTCGCGATCAATCCCTTTGCCGGTATCCGTTACCTTAATTTGAGCCACAACCGCCTTTGCGCTGGAGGTAAACATCCACCTGTCCCCCAGGGGGTGTAAATTTAACAGCATTGGACAACAAGTTCCAGATAATCTGCTGAATCCGATCGCGATCGCCAGACACTAGACCCATCTCCGATTCAAAGTGGGTAACAATCTGAATCTCTTTGGAACGGGCGGCTAACTGAACGGTTTCCAACGCTGACTCTAGGGTTGGAACTAACTCAACGGGACCGACATGGAGGGCAATTTTACCCTGGAGGATGCGAGATACATCTAATAAATCTTCAATTAGTTTCGAGAGCAAGCGCGCATTGCGCTCAATGGTTTCCAAGGCCCGATCGCGAGAGTCATCGTCAAATTTGCGAGTTCTTAACAATCTCGACCAGCCCAAAATCGGATTAAGGGGCGATCGCAACTCGTGAGACAAAACGGCCAAAAATTCATCTTTTATCCGGTTTGCTGCTTCCGATTCCTCTCTAGCTGCCCGTTCCCGGGCGAGGAGTTGTTCCCGTTCTTCCTCCGCCTGTTTGCGTTCGGTGATATCGGTATTACAGCCGACATACCCGACAAAGCGAGTGCCTTCAAACCGGGGCAAGCCTAGCACTTCCATCCACCGATATACCCCATCATGGCGACGCATTCTCACCACGGCTCGATGTTCCTTGCGATGGGCGATCGCCAAGCTATAGTCTCTAATATAACTCGCCCAATCCTCCGGATGCAAGCTCTCTGTCCAATCCTGGGTAATATCCGATTGACACAACCCTGTGAACTCCCGGTATCGCTCATTCACAAAGTGACAGCAGGCTTGTTCATCCTGCATCCAAATCTGGATCGGAACCTTATCCGCCAACAGCCGGAAACGATACTCAGATTCCCGCAATTCCCCCTCAACCTGTTTGAGACGGCTAATATCTAAATTAATCCCCGCCCAACAGATAATTTCTCCGGATTGATTTCGCACAGGTACTCCCCGAACCAGAATCGGATGCCAGTTGCCATCGACTCCGTGCACCAGTTGTTCGCGATCCCACAACTCCCCGGTTTTTGCTCCCTCCGTCCAGTCGGCGAGGGTCTGTTCGGCTGCCTGGGGTTCTAACACCTCTACCCAACTTAAACCCTTCCATTGTTCTAGGGTCATGCCGACTAGACGCAAAAATGAATCGCTGGCGTAAAGGTGCCGTCCCTGGCGATCGCAAATCCAGATCCCATAATCCAGACTTTCCCCGATCGCCCGATAGACGCCTTCGGTTTGGCGAATGGCTTCCTGGGCCAAATAGCGATCGGTAATATCAGAAAAGGTCACAACTCCTGCTCGGATGGTGCCATTTTCGTCATACACCGGGGCCGAATTAACCAGGATAATCCCCCTTGTGCCATCTTCATGCCAAAAGTGGATTTCTTCGTTTTTGACCACTTCCCCGTTATATACGGACCGATATAAAGGCCAGTCTTCGAGTTGATAAGCCCGTCCATCGGGATAAAATCCCTGATTGAGGTTTGGTTGAGTCAGGTGGTTCACCGGGAATGAGTCGGGAATCTGGGCAATTTGTTTAATTTGCTCGTTAAACAAGAGAATGTTTCCCGAGGGCGCTTCCGCGACAATCACTCCGGCAGGTAACTGTTCCAGGATGGCGTTGAGGAGTTTTCGCTTCATGCTGACTCGATCAAGTAGTTCTTGCTTTTCTACCTCCTGTTGCTTGCGATCGCTAATGTCCTGCATCACTCCTAAGATTCCCAGAACTTGCCCATTAGCATCATATTGAGCGAGGCCTTTCACCGCCACCCAACGTTGACTCCCGTCGGAACGTCGGATCCGATATTCAATGTCATAGTCAATGCGATCGCGAATGGCTCGTTCCATCGCCTGCTGGACCTTTTGGCGATCCTCCTCGGGCAACATTTCCTGGATTTGAGTCCAAGTGATATCCGCTTCAGGGTCAATCCCCAAGATTTCTGCTGCTTTTGGGGAAAACGTCACCCGATCGCTGGCAATCTCCCAACTGCAATCTCCCATTTTCGCCGCTTCTAAAGCAAGGCTGAGGCGTTGAGCACTGGTTCTTAAGGCTTCCTCGGTGTTCTTGCGATCGGTAATATCGATTTGAATACCGCTCATTCCCTTAATTTGCCCGTTCTCATCTAAGCGGGTTTCTCCAATATTACTCAACCAGCGCACAGACCCGTTGGGGAGCAAGACTCGATATTCTAAGTTTAAGTTACTTCGGCCATTTAAAATGGTTTGGATCGATGCCTCGATGGTTTGGCGATCGTCCGGATGAACCGCCTGCAACCAGTTTTGATAGCTGGTTTCACAATCGCCCGGTTGATATCCTAACAAGTGATAATTTTCATCGGACCAGAACCAGCGATCGGTGATGATATCCCATTCCCAAATTCCGGCATTAGCTGCACTGAGTGCCATCGATAAGCGCCGTTCATTTTCTTCCCGGGCGGCTTCTGCCCGAATGCGATCGCTAATATCGAGGGAGACTCCAGCGATAAACTGTTGTCCTGTTCTATCCCGGAAGGGAAATTTATAGGACATATAATAACAAGTTTCCTGGTTTTCTTGTTCAATGGTTTCTAAAAATTGAATGGGTGTATCTTGCTCTAGCACCTGGCGATCGTTGATGTGCCACTGGGTTGCTACCTCAATGGGAAATAATTCAAAGTCAGTTTTTCCGATAATTTCCGCATTCGGACGCTGTAACAGTCGCTCTAATGCTGCATTGACGTAAATTTTCCGTCCGGCAGCATCCTTGATAAAGGCCGCAAAGGGGCTATGGCTCATGAAGTGAGAAAATAATTCTTGACTTTCTCTCAAGGCATCTTCGGTGCGTTTTCGTTCGATAAATTGACCAATTTGTGAGCCAATGGCTGCCATCAAGTCCAACAAATCCGGGTCCGGTGCTTGGAGGCGATCGCTAAAGCATTCAATTTCGCCTAAGAGTTTCTCTCCCAACAAAATCGGAAATCCACAGGCAGTCCGCAGTCCTGCTTGGAGGGCTGCGGTTGCTCTAGGAAAGTTCCCATCTGTCTCTAAGTCCGTTATCCAAGCCGGTTGACGGGACTGCCAAATCCGTCCCGGCAAGCCAACCCCAGGCGCAAAGGTAATTTGGGCGGTGAGTTCCAAAAACTCCTGGAGTTCTAACCCGGGGAGATGCCAACTTTGGAAGGAGTGCAGACGATTATCCTGGGGATGGAGTGTCCAAATTGTTCCAACTTGCCATCCTAAACTTTCGCACAAGGCTTTTAAAATAGCCGGAACTGCATCAACCCAAGTGGTGGCTTCGGCTAATACCTGGGCGATCGCATATTGAGCGGATTGACGCTGTTGGGTGCGCTGGCGATCGCTGATATCTCTAAGATAAACTGCGATTCCCTCATTCAGGGGAAACGCCGAGAGTTCTATCCACTGATTCGATTCGGCTAAAAAATAGTCCTCGGTTACCGGAATTCTCTGCGCCTGCGATCGCTGTAGCGCGGGAACATTCAAACAATCCAGGTGACTCCCCTGGGTTCTGAGTTCCTCCGAGAGCGCTTTGCCTAATAACTCATCAGGCGATCGCTGCAACAGCCTGAGCGCTTCAGAATTAACATAAGTAAACCGCCAATTGCCATCCAAGGTGATAAATCCATCGGGAATGCTTTCTAAAACATTAGAGATCCGATGGGTTGTCCCTTGCAGGGATTCCTCCGGTTGAGGATTCCTCAACGGTTGTTGACCCTCTAGGCAGTCTTCGGGACTCGGCAGGGGTGAAACCATCAATTCTAGGGTTTCTGCCTCCTGATGAATGCCTCTCGGCGTTTGGGGAGTGCGGGTGATGATATTAAAAATCCCCGCGACTTCTCCTCGTTCATCGAAAATGGGACTAGAGGAAAGGGTGACTGTCACGGTTTCGCCACAATTGCAGCGATCGCACTCAAAGCATTGATTTTCTAGCCGATCAGCTTGTCCCGTGGCAAATACCGAGGCGATGACTCTTGCCATTGCTGGAAAATCCTGCGTCCAACAGTTTCGCACCGGCTGACCCAATAATCGCAACTTTGGAGTTTCTTCTAGTAGCTGATGGTAGGCATCATTGTAAAATTGTACCCAGTCTGGTCCCCACAAAATGGCGATCGCCACTGGAGAAGTCAAGCTCAACTGGACCGCATTCCGCAAACTCCCCGGCCAACTTTCCATCGCACCGAGTGGGGTTGCCCTCCAGTCTATCCTTCCCATTAGCAGACCCATCTCGCCACCGACTGCCAAATTATCCTCCACTTCCATTGCTTTATTTTCCTTGGGTACGAAGCTCTAATCCTGTATTCCTAAATAGCTCAACAGAAGGTCCCGACTCCCTTCTCGTAGCTGGGGTGATGGGGAATTCCCCAGTTCGTCAATCACTGCTCGAATCTGCTGCAAGGCTAAAGAAGACGGCTGCACCCGAGCATTTTCCCAGCGATTGATCGTCCCATAAGCCACCCCCAGCCTCAATGCAAACTGTTCCTGAGTTAATCCGGCAAGCTGTCGCAGTTCCCGAATCAGATGTCCTATTTGGGGTTGCTTTAGGGGCAATGTTTTTTTAGCCCCTGCGGTGATTCTTGAGGAAGACCCCATATTTCTTCAGTGGATATAACATTTGTTATACCAATTCTCTGTCAAAGGCTCTAAACCGCTATCTACCTAAAGAGGGATTTCAGAATCAGACTTAAGTTGTATATGACATTTCCCTGAATTGGACAATTTTGATGCAGGAGTGGGGAACACCTTGCTCCCACTCCATCCATTCTTTGCTCATCCTGATTGAAACGCACTCTATCATGACCCGTGGAGATTCAGGAGTGGAAAGCAATGGGATTAAGGGACTGGTGCCATTTTTCCCAGACCTTAATGTTTTAAACTGGATCAATTCACTGTTTAAACGGGCCGAGAATTTATGCGTCAGGTTCCCCCACCCCTGAAAACTGGACTGTTGCGCTTGATGGTGGCATCAGCGATCGCCATTCCGTTATCGATTGGAGTCGAGATGGCGATTTTCAGAAGCATGAATCGTTCGTTTCCACCGATCGCTCAAGGGGTGCGGTTTGTTAAGGCTCAACTTTCCAGTCATAGTCCCCTCGCCAATATTCCCGTCACCTCCGGGGTGGCAGCAAAAAATGGTATGGTGGTCACCGCCTCTGCAAACGCCTCTCAAGTCGGCTTAGAAGTCCTCAAAGCGGGGGGAAATGCCGTGGATGCTGCGGTAGCGGTGGGGTATGCTTTAGCAGTGACCCATCCTTGTTGTGGCAACTTGGGTGGGGGTGGATTTATGCTGATTCGTCAGGCGAATGGGGAAGAGGTGTTCCTGGATTTTCGAGAAACCGCACCCCTAGCTTCGACCCCTGATATGTATCTGGATGAAACTGGAGAGGTGGTGGAGGGATTGAGTCGTCGGGGATATCTGGCGGTGGCGGTTCCCGGAACGGTAAAGGGACTCGATCGCGCCTTAACTCGCTATGGTACGCTCGATCGCGCTCAGGTGATGGCTGGGGCGATCGCCTTAGCCCAAGATGGATTTATTTTACAACCCGGTGACATTGAGATTCTCAATCGCAGTGTAGAAGAATTCAAAGAACAGCCAGAAGTTGCAGCAATTTTCTTAAAAGATGGCACAACTCCCTACGAAGTGGGCGATCGCCTGATTCAAACCGATTTAGCCAACAGCTTAGAACTGATTGCGAACCAAGGACCAGACGCTTTTTATACAGGGCCAATTGCCGAAAAAATCGTTAACGCCAGTGAACAAAATGGGGGAATCCTCACTTTAGAAGATTTTAGCACTTACAGCGTCACCGAATCTGCTCCCGTGGAATGTGATTATCGAGGCGATCGGGTGATTTCTTCACCGCTACCGGGAGGCGGAACCACCCTCTGTCAAATGCTGAATGTGCTTGATGGATATTCCGTTGCCGAACTCAACCGCAGCGAACCCCACCGCCTGCATTTGATGCTATCGGCAATGTTGTTTGCCTTTGCCGATCGCAACACCTATTTAGGGGACCCGGCGTTTGTGGATCATCCCAGCGATCGGCTGCTTTCTCCCGACTATGCCGCCCAACTGCGTGCTAAAATTCCCCCAAATCAAGCTATTCCCCCGGAACCGCTTTTCCATCAGACTCCCGACCCCACCGGAACCGATACCACCCACTACTCCATCGTCGATCGCTTCGGCAATGCTGTTTCGGTTACTTATACCATTAATTCCTTATTTGGGGCGATGGAAATTGCGCCGGGAACGGGATTTTTTCTAAATAATGAAATGGACGATTTCACCGCTAAACCGGGCGTTCCCAATCAATTTGGGTTAGTGCAAGGAACCGTCAATCGCATCGAACCCGGGAAACGTCCCCTCTCCTCCATGAGTCCAACCATTGTCACCCGCAACGGTGAATTGTTCCTCGTTACCGGCAGTCCCGGGGGTTCCACCATTCCCACCACCGTCTTACAAGTCATCACTCATATCAGCGATCGCAACATGAGCGTAGCAGAAGCCGTCAGTCACCCCCGCTTTCACTACCAAGGATTACCTAACATAGTAAGAACAGAACCCTTGGCGCTCTCTCCCAATACCGTAGAACGGCTATCCGCAATGGGATATCACATTGACTCCTTATCAAGTTGGGGTGCAGCCTCATCCATTGCCGTAGAAGGAGACACCCTCTGGGGAGCAAACGACCCCCGTCGTCCAGCCGGTGCCGCATTAGGATATTAAAGTGAGGGGATATTCATACCGGAAACGGGGTTTTTTGTCAGATTAGAAACGGGGTTTTTTGATAGGCGATCGCTGAACAAATCCCAACGGATTGCCACCCATTCGGTTTGTTCGTTCCCGCTTGATTTAAAGATAAAAACGATTGCACCCAAGCCGGTTTTTCTTCCTCCTTGATGTGGGTTCCTGAGCGGGGGGATAAAAAATTAAGCGCCGTTGCCGTTGAGTTGTGGTAGGATAGGGAGAACGCTCGGTTTCAACGGGGTTCAGCCGTTGGAGTAAATGGGGAAAGTCTGGTGAAAATCCGGCGCTGTCCCGCAACTGTGATGAGACAATGGGTCTCTAAGTCAGGATGCCCGCCGATCGCGAACCTGTTGTTTTTCATCTGCGAGGTATAGATGAAGGTTGATTTGGCATTTTTACAATTCACCCCCCCAGACAATTGCTGTCTGGGGTTGGACTTAATGGCGGTTTTGTTGACTCGGGGTCTGGCGACTGGATGGAGTCGGAATTAAGTTCAGAAAACCCGCAGGCTGAAGCCTGGGGCTACACGGACGAAGCCCGCCTGCGCGGGCTGAAGAGTAAAAACGAGTTTTGAACTCTGGATTTGGTATGACTCCCCTCATGAAGGGCTATACCCTAGGGAACGCAGACGCCCTGCGGGTTCTAAATTTTCCGCTAACCCCCTATCCATTATCCCCCTTTCATGGTAAAATTTTATCCGCAGAGAATGGGAAAAATTCCCACTGCAATTCATCCATTTGAGAAAGTTCACAACCGAATAAAGGGTCAAGATTTGTCTGGGTTTAAGCCAAGCCCTAGCCGAATTTTTCTTCCGGTTTTGTCTCAATTAGGCCGCCGAATTCAGGGCAGAATTCACTCAGCGATCGCTATTTTAAAACAAGGGCATTAAACGGGCGATCGGTCCATCTTCACAATCCCTGACGAGTTTCCCATCCACCCAACTTTGATAGAGAGTCCATGACCCAAGCTACCCTATTTGTCTGTTCCCTCTGCCGATTTTCCCGGAAAGAACCCACTCAGAACGGGCTATCAGGCGGAGAGCATTTAATTCAGCAATTGCAAAGCGAATTGCAAGCCAAAAACTTGGAATCAACCATCCAACTTCAACCAGTGCGCTGTATGGCAGCTTGCAGCGATGCTTGCAATGTCACCCTCACCGCTGGCGAAAAAATTACCTTTGTTCTCAGTGGACTCTCTCCCACAGAATCCGCAGCCGATTTGGCGACCTTTTGTCAACAATATGCGGCAGCTTCTGAGGGAAAAGTTCCCTACAAAGAACGTCCGGACATCATTCGGGAATCCACCGCATTTGTTCTGCCTCCGTTCCCCGTTCCATCCACTCTACCCCAGACCATTTAACCGCAGAAATGGCCTCCTCGATACCTAGCTGGGTTGGGCTACAATAAACCCTAAAGAACCGGGTTTTCTGATAAACCCGGTTTTAACATCATCAGGTTCTCACCAACCCTCTGTTTTCTAGTTAAACTTTGCCAATCAGGTTATGAATTTAATTTTTGGACTAACGCTCACCCTATTTATTGTCAGCCTTATTCTGTATCTCAGCAGCGCCCGCAAATATCAATCTTCCGATTCTGTCGCCAATTCTTATGACGAATGGACTCAAGACGGGATTTTAGAATATTACTGGGGAGAACATATTCATCTCGGGCATTATGGTTCTCCCCCAGAATCCAAAGATTTTCTCCAAGCCAAAGAAGACTTTGTACATGAGATGGTGCGTTGGGGAGGGTTGGATAAATTACCCCCAGGAACGACCGTTTTAGATGTAGGTTGTGGCATTGGCGGTAGCAGTCGCATCCTAGCGAAAGACTATGGGTTTGCAGTTACGGGTATCACCATTAGTCCTCAACAAGTCAAGCGGGCTCAAGAACTCACGCCTGCGGATTTAGATGCTAAATTCGCCCTGGATGATGCGCTAAATTTATCCTTTGGCGATCGCAGTTTTGATGTCGTGTGGTCCATTGAAGCCGGACCGCATATGCCCGATAAAGCAAAATTTGCTCAAGAATTGTTGCGCGTCCTCAAGCCCGGGGGTATCCTAGTCCTTGCCGACTGGAATCAACGGGACGATCGCCAAACGCCTCTCAACTTCTGGGAACGCCCGGTGATGCAGCAACTCCTCGAACAATGGGCTCATCCTGCTTTTTCCAGCATTGAAGGCTTTTCTGAACTGTTAGAATCCACCGGATTAGTAGCAGGAGAAGTCACCACCGATGACTGGACCGAACAAACCCTCCCCTCCTGGATTGATACCATTTGGCAAGGCATCATTCAACCTCAAGGATGGATGCAATTTGGAGTATCTGGATTTATCAAATCCGTGCGCGAAGTTCCCACCATTCTGTTAATGCGTCTCGCCTTTGGCGTGGGACTCTGCCGCTTTGGAATGTTCCGCGCCATCCGCAGTCAGGGGGAACCCGCTTCTGAACATCAAGTTGCTGCTACAGTGGCTCAAAATTCTTAAGGGAACGGCAACAATGCTCCCGCCTCGATTCCCTCCAACCCAATGTAGGGGTTTGGTTTCCAAACCCTCCAACTCAATGTAGGGGTCTGGATTCCCCTGGATAATTTGGCCCCAGGGCGGCTTAAGTGGGGTCCCTCTCGGGTGGTTTCCTCTGTAAAATCCCAAAGAGGCGATCGCAAAAGTCGGATGTTGGGAGATAATCTGTCAGAGGAGGAAAACCAGTCCCCCTCCTTCAATATCATAGTCCTGATTTCGATGCGGGAGAGAGCAGTGGCACAGTGTCCAGTTTGTCAAGCAACATACGTTGAGGGCGAGGTCAAAAATTGCTCGACCTGTGGTTGGGATTTGACGCCATACCCCTTGACCTTGGGACGAATCCCGGATAGTTTTTTGCGGAAAGAACGAGCACAACTGAGTTGGGCCCGCAACCATTGGCGATCGCAGTCTCAGTCTCAACCCAGTGACCCTCAAGCAAGTCACTCAGGCGCAAATGCAGCTATCCCAACTCAAAACTCAGCTAGAACTCTCCAATCAGGAACGAGATCAGCTACAATCCCTGTTTGAGCAAACCGAGGAAGCCTATTGGCAACTGCATAGCAAACTCGAAACCACTCACGCTGAACTAGACTCCGCCAAAAAAGACCGAGAACAGGCCCAGTCTCAGCTAGAGGATGCCAAAAAAGCCCAGCAATCCCTGAAATCTCAACTCGAAACCAGCCAGATTAAACTGGAAGAATTTACCCAGGAATGTACTCAATATAAGTCGCAAATTCACGAAGCGGCTAAAGCCTATTGGCGCTTGCAAGACCGCTTAGAACAGGAAGAAAAAGAGCGCGATCGCATCCAAAGCCAACTCACCAAAGCCCAGTCCGACAGCAAACAGCATAAAGCCCGGACCACTCAACTCCAGCGTCAGCTTGAAGACCTCGAAAAAACATTACAAAAAACCGCTCACTCCCGTTCCAGCGATGGAGAAACGGTCCTAGAATTGCAAAACCAACTCCAACAAGCAGCCACCGCCTACTGGCAATTGCAAAGCCAACTCACCGATACTCAATCCGAACTCCATCACTACAAAAATAATGGAGGCCGAGTCTCCCATGACGAGCGCAACCAACTCCAAACCCAACTCCAAACCAACGCCGCCAAATCCTCCGAACTCGAAACCAAACTCTCCCTAATCCAAACCGAACTCGGCGAAGAACGGCAAGAACGCCGCATCAGCGAATCCCGAACCGCTTGGTTACTCGATGAGCGCAATCAACTCCAAACTCAACTAGAACAAGCCAATGAAGAGCGGGTTTTACTGCAAACCCAACTCTCCCAAACCCAATGGCAATTAGAAGTCGCCAACCAAGAAAATAGCCGCCTCCTCTCAGCCACTTACAACTCCCAATTCACCCGAAATACCGGCCTTGGACAAAACATGAAAAACGCCATGAGCGTTGCCTTTGTCCTGCTCTCTTTAAGCCCATTTTTATTACTCTTTCATCCCCGAGTCTCTGACCCCTTGTTAAAATTTGCCCTACGCAAAGGATATCTAACCACAGCTACCAACAAAAATTTAACTGAAATCAATTTAGCCGGAGCCCAATTAGATGACAGTAACTTTAGTGGTTCAACCTTAAATAACGCCGACTTAGCCGAAATTAGTTTAATCAACGCCAACCTGCAAGATACCAATCTCAATGGCGCAAGTCTGCAATCGGCTAACCTCAAATATGCCAACTTAACCGATGCCAGTTTAGACTGGGCCAACCTCACCAATGCTAACCTCGAATTCGCCAACTTAAGCGGAGCCAATTTAGTTAGAGCCAACTTAAGCGGAGCCAATCTGAGGGGTGCAAATTTACTAAACACTCAAATTGATATTAATACCACCCGCATTGACTCCGAAGATTTACTCAACTGGAAAATCGTCAATTGGCCCAGAAGAAACCGACAACTAGCCGGATTAAACTTGAGTGGATTTAACTTAAACAATGCCAGTTTAATCGACGCCAACCTGCAACGAACAAACCTGCAAAAAGTTAACCTAATCAATGCCGACTTGCGCGGAGCCAAATTAATGGGAGCAGACTTAACCGGAGCCAATTTATCCGCAGCAAAGTTAACAAATGCCGATATCACCGGAGCAAAAGTCACCGGAATTACCACCGATAACCTCACCGTCTGTCCCAATGGCAGAAGTGGCCCTTGTCAATTCTAACCCTTCCAATCCCCTCCCCTTGGCAAGGGGAGGGTTAGGGTGGGGTCCTCCCGACGTAGCTTCAGCCACGTCACCCACTCTCAGGGCGATTCCATACGGGATAGCTCCGCTTACCGCACCTGTATGTGAGGCTGGGGAACCCGATTTTTTCGTGATGCGCTCAAGGGCACGAAGAGGACCCCACCCTAGCCCTCCCCTTGCCAAGGGGAGGGGACCGGAAATGAGCTTAAATGTGAGGCAAATCCTCCTGAACGTACAAAACCTACTCTTGTAAGCTCACTCCGCCTCCCCCATCAAAGTAAACGCCGCCCAATCCACCGGATTCGGATACTGCTGCATCGTGGTTAACATCGCCTGCCGCAACGCCTGCGCCTTATCTCCACTCTCCTCCCAAAGCTGATAAAACTCCCGCATCAACAACGCCGTAGAATCATCCGGTACTTTCCATAACGACACCAACACACTCGGCACTCCCGCAGAAATAAAGGACCGAGATAAACCAATCACCCCATCCCCCGTAATTTTCCCCCGTCCCGTATCACAAGCCGATAGCACAACCAACTCCGCATTCAGATTCAACCCGAAAATTTCGGCGGCAGTGAGCAATCCATTATCCGAACCCGAAGGCGTCAGCGCCAACCAACTATCCAGGGGAATATTTGGGTCAAAACTCCCATGAGTCGCCAGATGAATAATCCGCGAAGACTGCATCTGTTGTACTACCGTCGCTTTGGTTGCCATTGAACCAATCAGGGGAGTAACATTCAGCAATTGCCCAATCTCCCGCGCCTCCTGTTCTGCACCGGGTAAGGCTCTGAGTTGTTCTGTTCCCACCACCGGCATTGTGGGATTGCCTACGACTAAAATATCCGAATTCACTACGGTTTGAGCCTGTTTCTGGTCCCGAGTTAACCCCAAGACTTGAATCGAAGGGGCGCTGAGAATCGTATGCTTTTCGATTAAATACTGACCCCGAGCATCTTGTAACGCTGGGAAGGGGACTAAAAACAGGGCATTGTGAGGGACGAAAATCACCCGTTCAGTCGGGTTGGTGGGCAGTAAATCGGCAATGGGTTCAATTAACAGTTGATACAGTTGCTTCAACTCCCGATTCTCCCCTTGGGAAACCGGACGAGCTTGCTCCTGTTGTGCCTGTTGATTAAATGCACCCCCTGTACTGCGGACCTCCGTCGTTCCCTCTCGACTTCGAGTCATGGCAATCTGACTGTGACAGGCCAAGTTATCAAAACACCGGGCATCTGCAATCACTTTGGCTAAGGAACTATCTTGCTCTTGCCATAAAGGTTTGAGGTCCGTGCGCCGGAACGTGATTTCTCCAGTGGGTTGAATCACCCAGATATACAGTTCCAATTCCGTCCAACAGCTGACGGTTACTAAAGCTGAATGCTTCACCAATGTAGGAATATTGAACAATCGTCGCCTGTTGTGCTGCGGCAATTTGTTGAATTTCCCGCAGATTGGGCGGGGTCACCGTGACTGGGGTTTCTCGATTATCTGAGAGGCGTTCTGCCAGTAATTCCACAAAAGCACGTCCACGTCCCCGTTCGGAAATTTCCAGGGCCGCATCCAGTTTATTTTGAGCAATCAGAACGGTTTGCAGGAATTCGTAAGTTGATTTCTGTTGTTCAAACAGGGAGATTTTTTGCTCATCGGTTAACCCTGGACGTAATTGTTCCCGGACTTCAATGGATTGGCGGTAATATTCCTCGGCTTGGGCGTACTCTCCCAGAAAATGGTAAGCCTTTCCGAGGTTATTGAGGGTTATGCCTTCCGCCGCTTTGTCTCCGATTTGCCGGGATATTTCTAAGGATTGGCGGTAGAATTGCTCCGCTTGGGCGTACTCTCCCAGATAACGGTAAGCCATTCCGAGGTTGTTAAGGGTCTGCCTTCTTCTGCTTTGTCCCCGATTTGCCGGGATATTTCTAAGGATTGGCGGAAGAATTGCTCCGCTTGGGCGTACTCTCCCAGCAAAGAGTAAACACTTCCGAGTTTGTTGAGGGCTTTGCTTTCCCCTGCTTTGTCCCTGAGTTGTTGGGATATTTCTAAAAATTGGCGGTAGAATTGCTCCGCTTGGGCGTACTCTTCCCAGCAAAGAGTAAATATTTCCGAGGTTGTTGAGGGTGTTGCCTTCCCCCGCTTTGTCCCCGAGTTGCCGGTATATTTCTAAGGATTGACGGAAGAATTGCTCCGCTTGGGCGTACTCTCCCAGCAAAGAGTAAACACTTCCGAGACCGTTGAGGGTGCTGCCTTCCCCCGCTTTGTCCCCGAGTTGCCGTCTAATTTCTAAGGATTGGCGGAAGAATTGCTCCGCTTGGGCGTACTCTCCCAGCAAAGAGTAAACACTTCCGAGACCGTTGAGGGTGCTGCCTTCCCCCGCTTTGTCCCCGAGTTGCCGTCTAATTTCTAAGGATTGGCGGAAGAATTGCTCCGCTTGGGCGTACTCTCCCAGCAAAGAGTAAACACTTCCGAATCGTTGAGGGCTTTGCTTTCCCCTGCTTTGTCCCCGAGTTGTCGGGATATTTCTAAGGATTGGCGGAAGAATTGCTCCGCTTGGGCGTACTCTCCCAGAAAACGGTAAACAATTCCGAGGTTGTTGAGGGTGTTGCCTTCCCCCGCTTTGTCCCCGAGTTGCCGGGATATTTCTAAGGATTGGCGGAAGAATTGCTCCGCTTGGGCGTACTCTCTCAGAGAATGGTAAACAATTCCGAGGTTGTCGAGGGTGCCGCCTTCCCCCGCTTTGTCCCCGAGTTGCCGGGATATTTCTAAGGATTGGCGGAAGAATTGCTCCGCTTGGGCGTACTCTCTCAGAGAATGGTAAACAATTCCGAGGTTGTAGAGGGTGCTGCCTTCCCCCACTTTGTCCCCGAGTTGCCGTCTAATTTCTAAGGATTGGCGGTAGAATTGCTCCGCTTGGGCGTACTCTCTCAGAGAATGGTAAACAATTCCGAGGTTGTAGAGGGTGTTGCCTTCCGCCGCTTTGTCCCCGAGTTGCCGGTATATTTCTAAGGATTGGCGGTAGAATTGCTCCGCTTGGGCGTACTCTCTCAGAGAATTGTAAACATTTCCGAGGTTGTTGAGGGTCCTGCCTTCCTCTGCTTTGTCCCCGAGTTGCCGGGATATTTCTAAGGATTGGCGGTAGAATTGCTCCGCTTGGGCGTACTCTCTCAGAGAATTGTAAACATTTCCGAGGTTGTTGAGGGTCCTGCCTTCTTCTGCTTTGTCCCCGAGTTGCCGGGATATTTCTAAAGATTGACGGAAGTATTGCTCCGCTTGGGCGTACTCTCCCAGCGACTCGTAAACAATTCCGAGGTTGTAGAGGGTGCTGCCTTCTTCTGCTTTGTCCCCAAGTTGCCTTCTAATTTCTAAGGATTGCCGGAAGAATTGCTCGGCTTGGGCGTACTCTCCCAGAGAACCGTAAACATTTCCGAGGTTGTAGAGGGTGCCGCCTTCCCACGCTTTGTCCCCGATCGCCCGATAAATTTCCAGTGCTTGTTCCCAGGATTGTAATGCATCCCGAAATTGACTGCGCTGTGCCTGTTCAAGTCCTAACATAAACAGGCGTTCCGCTTGCTCTTTGAGTTCTTCTACGGTTTGGGCAGTCACGGAAAGATTGGATAGGTTTCGCTGACTTTCCCCGAGGGTGGGGATGCCGAGGAGGAGGAATAAGGTGAGTAGGGCTAGATTGAGGGGTTTGTGAGAAAATGGCATGGGTAGAAGCTCCCGGGATAGGGTTAACTGAGCCAGTGAGATGCAGGGTTAGAGATGAGCCAAAAGTGAGGTCTCGGTTTAGGGGGTGGCGGGGTCGGAGTCCAGGGGGAGCAAGGGGGCTTGGGCGATGTCTGCGAGTCCGACATCGGTGAGTAAGCGCTCCCAGTAGGCGGTTAGGTCGGTGTCTTCGGGATTCTCCCGGCGCAGTTGGGCGAGGGTGTGGAGGGTGTCGTGCCAAATTCCGGCTTGGGCGTAAAGTGAGGGTATTTGTT
The DNA here is from genome assembly GCA_963821735.1 of uncultured cyanobacterium. Lineage (GTDB taxonomy): Bacteria > Cyanobacteriota > Cyanobacteriia > Cyanobacteriales > Laspinemataceae > Laspinema. Next base: position 1,878 of record CAWGFK010000038.1, on the reverse strand, counting down.
GGGGGGTGGCTTGGCTCACTTGCTGGGCTAATTCCGGATTCTCGACGCGCTGGATTTTGCCGGTGACATAGATGTTGGCTTCTCGGATTCCTGCTGTGGTGGGACAAAGGAGGGCGAGGGTCCAGGAATAGGTTTGATTGGGTTCTAAGGGGGGGATATTGGCATCTTCCGGGACGGTGATGCTTAAGATGCCGGGGGTCCCTTCTAAGGGTACGGCTTGGCTATAAACGCTGTTGCGCTGTTCATCGATGAGGACGAATAGGGCTGTTTCTGCCAAGGTTTGCGGGATATAGACGAAGATGGAGGGATGGGGGGAAACGGTGAGTCCGATTTTCTGGTTTAAATCCGGCAGTAGGGGAATCAGGGATGGAGAATTTTCCCCACTTAGGCACTCATCTCGCGGTCCTGCGGGAAGGGTGGGGGGTTTGTCATCCGGATCTAAGGGAGGCATGACTTCCGGGGTTTGAGATGGCAAGGTTTGGGCGAGGGTCCGGAGGGCTGTTGGGACAGGGGATAGGCTGAGAATGCAGAGGGTGGAGAGGGCGATCGCATTTAGGCAGAAGAGTGGGTTCAGCATGATAGAGGCACCAGATTGAATGGGGTTGCTTGACGCGGGAAATACCTCCGCAGAGGGTTTAAATGGGTCCCAATGATTGGCGGGTGGGAATTCCCGGCCTCATTGGATCAGGTGGGTTGGGATTGAGGTATTGTAGCTTACGATGAACGAAGAGAACGACTGAAGTCGTTACTACGAACGGGGGAGAACGACTGAAGTCGTTACTACGAACCTGGAGAACGACTAAAGTCGTTACTACGAACGGGGGAGAACGACTGAAGTCGTTACCGAACCTGGAGAACGACTGAAGTCGTTACTACGAACGTTGGTTGTTGATGTTATTTGGGTAAGGAATCAAGCACTCGGTAAACTTCTATGGTTTTGGTTTTGCCTTTTAGGGGTAAAGCTCCCCAGGATTCTACTTTAAATTTGTCTAAAATATGGACTAAGGTTTCTCGGGCGATTAAGATTCTGCAATCATCGGGGTGGCGGTGTTTTTCACAACTTTCTAGGCGGGAGGCAGTATTGACGGCTATCCCCAATGATGCCATATTCTAAGCGATGTTTTCCCCTAGGCTGCCAACGGTAATGGAGCCGGTGAAGATGCCGATTCGGACTGTACTTTGGGTAATCCTTCTTGTTGCCAGGTTTGATTTAATTCTTGAGTTTTCTGCTCATGGCTAAGGCGGCACTGACGGCATTTTCCGCATCTTTAGCAATTTGTTCGGGGGTGGTGCTGGGACGGGGACGCCGAAGGCTGCCATAATCCCATCGCCGGTGAATTTATTGACGATGCCGTGATGGTTTAAGACTTCATCAGTCATGGCGCTGAGATAGGGATTTAACCAGGTCATTAATTCTTCTGGAATTTTTGGTTTCGGACAGGGTACTGAAGTTTTTGAGGTCGGTAAATAGGATGGTGGCGGTGAGGGTTTGCCAGGGGAGCATTCCCGATTTGAGGAGGCGATCGCGTTCACTCCAGATAAAGGGCTGTGGCTATCTCCGGGGAGGTCTGTTGTCCCAGCAGGTTCATCACCATTTTTTGCTGTTTTCCGGCAATTTGTCGCTGGTACATCACCCCGAATAAACTGGTGCAAATAAAGGCGGTAGCTGGGGCGGCTAGGGGTATCCATCCGCCGGTTAAAAAGAGGCTGTAGCCGATACCAAAGATTAGCCCTAATGCAATGAATATTGCTTCCGGTAATCATCAGAGAATTGCGGAATCTCTGGAGCAACCAGGCTACCACTAATCCCCCAAAAGACAATCCACAGAATTTCTCCCCACTCTGGCATAAACCAAAATAAGGGTTTATCGTCTAATA
>CAWGFK010000037.1:0-4677 GCA_963821735.1 uncultured cyanobacterium | reverse complement strand
AATTGGGGGCGCTTTTTTTATTTTTTAATCAGATTGGGTTCAATGATTTAAGGACTTACGCAGATTTTGAGAATTCATCCTAAATGTAGAGGCGATTCGCGAATCGCCTCTACATTTAGGTTTTGCTTTCCCCCAATGCGTAAGTCCAGGATTTAATAAAACCAAATTATTTATGTTAATTGAGACTGAATATAATGTTGAAATACCGGATTGAGGAGAAACCGATATCCCGATTCAACGGGCAGTTTTTCCACTAAACCCCGTCGCGCTAAAGATTGAATCCCTTGCCAAAATTCAGATTTAGATAATCCACTCTCGAAGGGGTGCGGAGAAATATCAACCGCTTCCCCTTGAAGCGCTAACCAGCCCGTCACCGTTTTCTCAGCATCGGACAACCGTTCTAAATGAGCCAACAATAAGGGTTCTAAGTCACCTAAAAATAGTTCCGTTGGATTGGATAAAAATAAGGAAAGGTTTCCGTTAAAGAGTTCCTGAATCGTTGCAGCAATGATATTTAACCAGCAAGGATGACCTTGATAGAGGCGAATTAATTCTGCCCATTGGGTTTCATCGTTTAAGCCTTTATCTTTCAGGATTTGTTCGGCTGCGAGGGGTTCTAATCCGGGGAGATGTAAACTCCGCAGGGGTCGGTTTTCTGCTTCTAAGGTAGCAAGTTCTCTGGAATTCTCCCAACTCAGGAGAATAACACAACTACGGTGAGATGAGGTGGCAAGTTGTTTAAAAAATTTCCCATACTCTTCATATTCGGCTAGATATTGACCGGCTATTTCACCGCTTTTAAATAGATTCTGGACATCATCCAGGATGATTAAACACCGAAATGAACGCAAATACGCGATAAGTGTAGCGCAAGGGTTGGGTTGTGATTGGGAAAAGAATTGGTAGAGTTCGGTTTGTAGGGTAGAGAAGGGGGGAGGATTCCCCAGACTTCGCCAAATAATGTAATCAAATTCGGTTTGAATGTCTTGAATGAGTTTGACAGTGAGGGCGCTTTTGCCAATTCCACTTAAACCGTAGAGGGTAACCAAGCGCATACCGTCTTCTAAAATCCATTGTTTGAGGGTGGATTCTTCAGTAGGGCGAGGGTAATAGTCGGTGAACTCAGGGGCCTCGGTTAAATCGATGATGGTGGGTTGATTTTGGCTGGAAGGAGAGTTGGAGTTAGAGGGCGATCGGTGTCTAGCCTCTTCTGGATATTGCCGGTTTTCAGAACAGATATTTATATGACTGTTAATGTATCCGCTAACTATGGGTGAAGAGTTTCCATAATTATAAATATTAGAGATCGCTTTTCGTTCTAAAACGGAACGAGCATTTGCCTTTTGGATATTTTCTCCTAACAGTTCTGATAGAGTCTGCCATAATTCCGCAGCGATATTTTTAATATGAGACTTACTGCGATGACATTTTTCAGCAATTTCTTCATATTTCAACCCTTGCCAAGCGCCTTCTAGGATGGCAGTTTGCACAGAATCGAGGTGTTTTTCTGTATTGGTAAATACAATGTCATCCGCCCATTGTAGCAGTTCCTCTGTAGTCATAGATGTTGTCGGGGTTGAAGTCTTGGCTTAAGCATTTCTTAATTTATCGTACTTTTTCGTACTTTGACAAGTATCTCCTCCATGAATTGATAAAAAACTTTACAACCCTCCTGACTTTACCGTACTTTTTGAGGGTTGTCAGAGCTAAAAATATCTTAGATAATGAAACCAGTTTTTTCATGAAGTACATTCCAGAGAAAAACTATGAAAAAAGCAATCACATTTTTTTCGGCATCAATATTAATTGTTGTGCTGCTTTTCAGCAATGTTGTGCCTGCATGGGCTAGTTCATCTTTTAGCCCAATACATAATATGGCTGTCAGTCAGACATATATGGCAAATTCTCAGTTGGATCAAGTTCAAAAACATTTAATTCTTGAGAAGCGAATTTGTCGATATATTGATGGACAAAAAAGATGTTGGGACGATTAATTTAATGGGCCAATAATTATTTATAGGTCAAGTATGAATGAAAAAATGATGCTTGGCCTTGTCAAAAATAAAATTAAAAAATCAATCTGACACAGAGCTAATATTTTTGGTTAATAATTAAATCAACCCTGGAGTATCCTTATGGCCTTGTTTAAATCAGCAAATCAACCCGAATTGCAATTAAAAAATAAAATAGAAGATGGTGATAAAAATGCAAGCCAAATCATCGAAAACCTTAAAAATTCATCATTTTTCCTCCAAGAAAAGCCTGAATTATTAGAAAAAATTAGCCTAGACGAAGTGATTAATTATTTTAATATTAATCTCAGTGAAAATGCCAAAATTAAGCACTTAGCTATTATTCGGGAAAAATCTTCCGAAGAAAAACCCGAAAGTCAATGTTTAGCTCTGGTGTTTTTAGATGAAACTAATAATCTGGTTTGCCTTCCCAGTGGTGTTCCTGTAGGACGGAAGATTTTTGTTAAAAATTTAGGCAAAAAATTAAGTAATTTTTTGCGTGATCGCAATTTCAGTATGTTTGAATTAAAACAACCATCCCTCGTCGTAAAAGCGATTAAGATAGCGAGTATTCTCATTTGGACTCTGGTGATTTTACTGGTGTTACTCCCATTACTGGGACGCTTGATTATGACTCAAGCGTTAGCTGCTGAATTAAATCCGCCTCCCTCCTTGGAAATTACGCCAAATATGGTTGCATTTTGGGGTTCAGACAACCAACGAGCTTTTGAAAAAGCTCGGCAAACAGCCTATAAACAATGCTCAACAATATGCAGAACACGAATTAGATAAAATGGGAATCTGAATTAATTAAGCGCCTAGATACGGATTTTCTAGATTGGTATTTTAGTTATTTTAATCAAAAGACAGAAGAGCTTAAAATTTTGTTAAATTATTTAGGGGAAATGGCAATTACTGGATTCAAACCCTCTATAGTTGATGATAGGATTAAAGACCGCATTCTTGCCAATATAAATCGGGAATTTGCTCGTCGCGTTGTCAATTCAAAATCTGCTGAAAGTAAATTTAAGACAATTGTGATAGATACAACTGATTTGTATTTAACTCAACTCTCTAAGCAACTGAAAAATGTTTCTAAAAAATATAAAATCCCCCAGTCTGACTGGCAGGAATATTTAGAAGTAATTAAGGTAAGACTAGAAAATGAACAAGGAAATGAAACATTGGCCGTTGAAATTATAGGCGCAGGAAGTTATTTGGCAATTAAAGCGGGTTCTCTAGTTGCAGCTAAAGCCGGTAGTAAAGTTGCAGCAGGCTTTCTTTCCAGTTCAATAGCATCTATAATTGATCCTGCTGTCGGTTTGGGATTAATTGCCTTCGATTATTGGGATTATACCAATGGAGTTGCAAAAAATAAACCGCGTTTGCGTGAGGATCTAGTTGAGTCTCTACATCAAATCAAAAAGACTCTTTCAACGGATTATGAGTTTGGGGTGATGTCTGCGGTTAATGAATTAGACGAAAAAATCACAGGGAGCCTTTAAAGTTAATGTGGTGCGATCGCACCCATAAGATTGCCAAGAAACCGGGTTTTTGAAAACCCGGTTTCTTGTTTCTGAGCAGTTTATGGGTATCCGATCGCCTCACTCCTAAGCAGTAGCAGAATAATCTGGGAAGGAATTAAGGAATAAAGACCCTCATCGAACCTCTATAGTTGTCAATAGCCAGTAAAATCTCGATTAGACGTTCAACACAAATTTCTCGATATTCCGACTCATTCAGTAATCTATCCGCATTTCCAATCGTAATTACAGGGAGTGAATTAGGGGTATTTTCTTCGCGCATTACTTGTTCTAAGGAATTCTTGCCTTTCATGCTGCGATTAGCTGTCAGCAAAATCATCTTATTTTCTTGGGCAATTCGCCAAACAACTCTATCATCGCTATTAATTGGCAATTCCATTTGGGCAAAAGTCACAAAACGAATTGGCATGAGATCGAGCCATCCTTTATTGACAAGAGACCCAAACAAAACCAGTGCGTGCCCATTGAGATTGTGATCTATCAAAAAAATCATGCTTTAGCCTGACGGTTTGCTTTGGCTGCTTGAAGTTTTGCCCGAATCTCTTCTTGACCTGGTTTCGGTGGCATTGCTGCAATTCTAGCAATTAGGTCTCGATTTTTTTCTTCATAATACAGTCGCAGTTCTTCCGCTTCCTGAAGCACCTGATGATACTCCGCATCCACCAGAGGACGATTGGCCTCAATATAAGCTAAAGCCGCATTAATTTGTTCTTCTGTTAGGTCAAATAATCCCTTGATAAACTTAGGCGGATATTCAGCCGTCACATAGTCCATAATGTCGTAGAGAGTAATCCTTGTCCCGGCTATGGTCAGTCCTCGTTCTGTACGGATAATCGCTGTTTTTTCCTTAGATAGGTTGGTCATAATTCCCCCCAAAAAATCTGTTTGCTAAAAGTTATTGATATTTTAACTCCAACCATTAATCTGTGGCAAATTCTGGGAAATGTCGTTTACTGGGATGATGGAACCCTAAAACAATATCAGTTTGAGGAATTCCCGCAACGAGTCAATCCTTTAGGACTTAGGCATTTCGTTTAAACGTAGAGTTGATTCGCTTTCTCAACTCTACATTTAGGGTTTGAACCCACCTATTGCGTCAGTCCTGCGTAAGTCCTGTCCAG
>CAWGFK010000036.1:0-9722 GCA_963821735.1 uncultured cyanobacterium | reverse complement strand
GTTGCGGTGTTCAGTTCCTGCCAGTGTTGTTTTTGTGATATTGGACGGGGAGCGTCTTGGGCAAGGAGAAACTGATACTGCCTGCTGACGAGAAATTTAAGGTGAGATCGTGTATGGCGATCTCTACAACAAAATTTTTACAGTTGTCGAGAATGGTCAGTACCGCCCAGGCCAAGAGGCTTTGGGCTGGTGATGATCCCGTTAATGAAGGGGTCATCTTTTCCATCGCCAATAAAACCACTTTGTTTGGATTCAGGGGCCATTCGGCGAGAGCAAAATTTTAGAATGAAATAGCCCTACAATTATGCCCCTTTTACTCTCTCCCCGTCCCCAACCCTCCTCTAATGCCATAACAAAATCAGTAACAATAACAAACTCAAATTCAGAAACAATAACGAAATCAGAAACAGAATATTGATATTTTCTAGTGGGAACCGCTATAGGGTGTCTTTCACCTTGTGAAAACCACCGTCAGGTTAACATCTACACCCGAATATTTGCTGTTGAAGCGGATTGTCGAATCTCTGTTGAGAGGCAAAATTTCTTACCGCTTCAACACCCTACAAATGCTCACCAAGGAGAGCCAATCGTGGTGAAGGCAGACCAGTAATAGGGATGGGAAAGAGGGGTTGTCTGGGAGCCAAATAATTCAAGCGGGAGAGAAATCCCCTCGGATTCTCCCCTGAATCGCAGGATGCCGTTTTCGATGGTGACGGTCCCGCGAATCATGGCAATTTGTGCTTGGCGCAAGGCTTCTGCTTTCAGGGGTGCGGTGCTTAACTCCTTGTAAAATTCCGTCATTAAGGCTAAGGTTCCTTCATCGCTGACATACCACAAACTGGCGATCGCTGTTTTTACTCCCGCTTGGACGGCAAATCCCGCAAAGCCTAATTCGGCTTTTTCATCCCCTAGCGCAGTCCGACAAGCAGAGAGCACTAATAACTCCACTTGTGGATTCTGCCATCCCAGGGTTCGCAGTTGATCCAGACCTAGTTTTTCATCCCATAATTGAATATAGGAATTACTCAAAGCACCGGCACTAAATTCTCCATGAGTTGCCAGATGAATAATCTCATAGGGATAATTATGCCGCGTTGCAATCAGATTGGCACGGGTAAAGTCGGCATTCAATAACTGGACACCTGGCCAAAGCTGCTCAGTGATGGTGGAGAGTTCCACCGGCACGGCAGGTAAGGGATTGAGTTCGGTAAAGGTACTGGCTCCCATTGCTAAGACGCGGGTATTCGCCAGGGAGCGATACCGCATATTGGTTAAGCTGATGCTGGGAATCAACGCAAGAGGGTATTTTTCAATGAGGAACTGCTCTCCATCATGTAAGGCGGCGATCGGTAAGGCGCGTAATCCCGAATCCATGCTAAATAGCAGGGTATCGATGCCGTTGGCCTCTAGTTCGGCTTGGATGGGTGAGATCAGCCACTGATAGAGTTGTTGTGCTTCCCGTAAATAGTTCTGGGAATGGCGACGATTGGGAGTGGTCAGTTCTCCCCGAAATGCTGTCACGGCTTGGAGGAGGGTCTCCCGGTCAGTCGCTACGGTTCGCCGGATGGGAGCACCATTGGCGGTGATGACAATCAATTCTAATTGCTCAGGTTGAACTAAAGTATAAATTATTGCCGGGTTTGAGCCGGTTTCGCGGCTGATGTTACCCAGGCTATCGCGAATCCCTTGGAGACTGGTGGGGACTTCTTGGAACTCGGAGCCAAAATACTCGGCAAATTCTTGCGATCGCAGTTCTTCGATGCCACCCACGGCGTCAACGAGGTTCCCAGAGGCCAGGTTCTGGTTGAGGTTATAGCGCGCTATATCGAGGATTTGAGATGTGGAAACCGGGTTATTGACAACGGTGGATTGAGGGGGTTGAACGTTGCCTGGGTTGGTGACGATTTCTATAGGAGCGGAACTTGGTATCAGGTCTTGAGCGATGTTCCCCTCTGGCATGGCTATAACCGCACCGGATGGTGTTTCCATCGGTACTATCTCTGAATGTCCTGAATCTGCCGGTTGGATGTGAGGTTCCCCTACTGCTGCGGAGACTGGCTTGTGGCCCCGGGTTCGGGGGATTGCACTGGCTCAGCCGCCGGAGGCAACACCTCCGTTGGGGCGATCGAAGGGGCACGATAACCGCTGGTGTGGCTGTTTCTATCTCTGGTTCTGTCTCTATCCCTGGCAACTCTGGGGTAGCGACTGCCGGTTCTGCCGGGAGTTTTGCGGATGGGTTGGGACCGGGTGCATCTGCCACAGTCTCTTCTGTTGTCGGTACGCTCTCTGCTGCCTGGGGTGGCAGATCTGAGGGGGGTTCAATCCGTGTAGGTTGTTGCGGCGATCCGAGTTGTTCCGGTGTTACCCGGATCACTCCGGTATTCACCTCACCCGAGGTAGAGATATCGACCTCACTAGGGCCTCCTAGCTCCGAGATGGCAGTTATATTTCCCGTTGATATTGTTCCTCCCCGGGTACTCACTAAGTTAATCGCCCCGGCCTCTAATTGTCCACTCGTATCTATAGTTCCCGGACTCACATTTTCAGCAGCAGTGAGGTCAACGGTCCCGCCTGCTCCTTGGGTTGAGGTGGCGAAAATATTTCCCGTAGTAATATTCCCCAAAATGCTCTTAATCAGTACATTCCCCGCATTTAAAAAGCCGTGGTGGTAATATCTCCCGTGGTAATATCGCCATTGGCTTCTAGCTCAACCTCACCCCCTTCTCCGGTCTCACTAAGGGTGGAAAGATCACCCGTGGTGATCGTTTCTTCTGCACGGAGTCGAATATCGCCACCGTCGGTGGTAACATCTTGCAAGTTAATGCGTTTTCGCGCCTGAATGATCACCTCTTGTAAGGGGTCGTTACTGCCGATCGCCCGCCCACTCTCACGTTACCGGCATTAATCAGTAGACGATAATTGCCATCAATGGTGCTAGTGGCGGTCACATCTCCATATCCCGTGGCAGCGCTGCCAGTGATCACCGCAGTATCCCGTTGCAAGGAAATTGGTGCATCAATGTTGACATTCCCCTGATTGGTGGTGATATCTCCATTCAAGGCCAGATTTTGACCCCTGATGGTTAATCCCGTTAAGGCAGTGATATTTCCCAAGGAATTGCCTAATTCCACGTTTCCACGAGCATTCACGGTTAACTGATTCGCGCCATTGACGGTGCCACTGAGGGTGATGTTACCTGCATCTTGCGTACTCAGGGTGGCATCGTTGCTGAGTTGAATGGCGTCGCTGTTTAGGGCGATATTGCCATTTTCTGAGGTAATATTTCCCCCTAACTGGGTTTGGGGAGCAATTAAAGTAAGGGAACCGTTGCCAACTAAGGTGGTGTTGCCAGTGACGGAGATAGACCCCGGTTCAAGAGGAACTTGCACAATGGTGGGGTCGGGGAGGGTGACGTCGGCGATCGCCACGGTCCCACTGCCATCACTCCGTCCGATAGTCACCCCTGTAAATCCGTCTTGCAGGTTGGCGATTTCAGTAGCAGTTAGGGTGAATCCGGCATTGGCATTGGCATCGCCGATCGCCATACTTTGGGTGGGGTTTGTCGGTTGCAGCACCAAGTTACCCGTCCCTCGGACAAAACCGCCTAAGTTGATATCATTGGCAGTGAGGGTTAAATCTTGGGTATCGGCGGTGAGGGTAGAACCCAAGGTGAGGGCACCGCCTCCGGCGTTAAAGTTGCCAGCATTAACACCCAGTTCGATAGGACTATTCAACGTGATGCCATTGGTTGTGGCGACTTCACCATTGACGGTGGCGAGATTGCCATTCAGGGTCAATTGCTGTAAGGGGAACTGCTACCGACTGCACCCCGCAACTGCACGTTGCCACTGCCGGAATCTATGGTCAATTCTCCACTGCCATCGACTGCGCTCGTTAGGGTAATATTCCCATTATTGGTAATATTCACCGCATTGTTGATTTCTGTCTGACCTTGGAGATTTACCGGGCCCGTCGTATTATCAATACTAGCAGCATTGAGGGTGAGGGTCGGTGCAGTCAGCGTGAGACCCCCGGTGCTGGTGATTGTTCCATCCAGGGCGATCACACCCGTAGGAGACTGGATTGTAGTCGGGACTGGGAGAGAGGTACTGCCAATGGTGATGTTGCCACTGCCATCGGTTTGTCCAATGGTGACGCTGCGGAATCCACTGCCGAAGTTGGCGAGTTCGTCAGCAGTTAAATCCAGGTCCGTTGTCGTCTCCGAACCGCCGATTGCAATATTCGTGGAGGGGTTTGCTGGTTGCAGGAACACTTGTCCGCTACCGCTGAGGCGACCCCCCAAGTCTATCTCACTGCCGGTGAAGATTAAATCCTGGAATTGGGACGTGAGGGAGGAACTGAAGGCGAGACTGCCCGCGCCTGCATTAAATGTTCCTCCGCTGTTGCTGACGGTGACGGGACTATTTAACGTGATGCCGTTGGTGGTGACAACTGCGCCGTTGACAGTCACATTCCCTGCGGTAACCGTTACCTGTTCTAGGGGAGTGATACTGCCGATCGCACCCCCGAAGGTGACATCACTCGAACCGGCAGTGATATTCAGACTCCCACTGCCATTAATCGCACCGGACAGGGAAATATTGCCGGTGTTGCTGAGATTGACAGCATTGGTAATTTGTGTATCTCCGGTGAGGTTCAGTTCCCCCCCGGTATTACTGAGTTCGCTATTCAGATTGAGGGTAGAGGCATTCAGGGTAATGCCACCATTCCCCGAAACTGCGCCATTCACCGTGATGTCACCGGCAGGCGATCGCACCGCAACTGGATCATTAAAGCTGGCACTTTCAATCACCACGCTACCGCTGCCATTGGTCCGTCCGATCGCAATACTGCGGAATCCATCCTGTAATTGCGCCAATTCTGCGGCAGTCATATCTAAACCGGCAGTATTTTCAGAACCCCCGATGGCGATTTCCTGAGAGGGAGTTGCCGGTTGCAACACCAAGGAACCCGTCCCCCGGATGCGATCGCCAAAGTTGATTTCATCCCCAGTTAAGGTTAAATCCCCCGTTCCCGCATTCACCGGATGATTGAAGGTGAGGGTTGCGGTTCCCGTAGACAAGATACTATTGCCACTCACCGTCACCGGGGAGTTAAACGTCAGGGGACTATTTTGAGTATAGATGCCGCCACCGTTGACGAAGGTTTCCCCTGCCCGTAATTTCCAGTCCTGCCAAGGGAGTCACTCCCCCAGCAACGCCTCCAAACCGGACATCAGCGCTTCCCGCATTCACGGATAACTGGTTCGCACCATCGATAGTCCCCGTAAAGGTAACATCACCGTTGTTACTGGTGAGGGTAACATCATTGGGTAATTGCACCCCACCATTGAGGGCGATCGCCCCACCCTCCGTGGTAATATCGGCATACAGATTTGTTGTTTCTGCCTCCAGGGTCACCGCAGCGCTATCCGTTGCCGTCAAAGCACCATTGAGATTCACCACTCCCACTCCAGACCGAATCGTAGTGGGTTGACCCACAGTGAGAGAATTGACATTAATAGTCCCAGATCCGCTACTTTGTCCCAAGCGAATTTCACTAAATCCCGGTTCAATCAAGTTCAATTCAGATTGGGTAATATCCAGTGCAGCGGTATTGTTATCCGTTCCCGCAATAGTCATCCCTTGGGTAGCGCTTGCCGGTTGAATTTCCAGATAGTGACTGCCACTCACCGGCGCGTTTAAATTAATCTCATCTCCAGCTAAAATTAGTCCATGAGTACCCGCAGTGACCGAATCATTAAAGGTTAAAATCCCCCGACCCGTATTAAAGCTAGAATCCCGGTGCAAAGTGACTGAACTGTTCAAGGTTAAATTACTATTATCGGTGCGAATTCCCCCTCCCACTTTAATTTCTGCTGCGGTTCCAAAGGCTAAATTTCCGATAGGTTCAAAGACCCCAACCGGGCGCTGAAAATCAATATATCCCAATCCAGAAGTCAGATGAAGCGTTCGAGTTCCATCAAGAAGACCTTGAAAGATAATATTCCCAGCTTCATCTTCTCCGGTACTCAAGGTGATATCGGCACCGAGCAGGACATCTTCCTCAAAAATAATATCCGTTCCGTCCGTGGTAATATCATTGAGCAACGTTGTCAGTCCAGCAATCTCCCGAGTTAGGGTAGCATTATCCAGGAGAGTAACTGCACCATTGAGGGTCAGGGTTCCCTCTCCTTGAGGCGATCGCAAGATAACCGGATCATAAAACGTGACGGTTCCCATATCAATGGCACCGCTACCGGATGCACTACCGAAGGTAATTGAACTGAACCCATTTTTTAAGGCCAGTAAATCAGTTTGGGTGATGTCTAATTCCCCGATATTGTCAACCTCATACCCAATATTAATCGGCAAACTGGCCGTTGCCGGTTGTAAAACGATGCTACTGCTGCCGCTAACGCTATTATTCCCCCCCAGTAAGTTAATTTCATCGGCAGTCAGGGTTAAGGGATGACTCCCGGCAGCAAAAGTTTTGTTAAATTCAATGGTTCCCGTTCCGGCATTGATAGCACTGGTTCCGGTTAAGGTTGTCGGAGAATTTAAGGTAATATTGCCATTATTTGTGGTAATATTATTGGCAATTTCTGTGTTGCCAGCCGTGACAGACAAACGGGTGAGTGGAGTAGAACCACCCATTGCACTCCCGAAGGTTAAGCTACCCGAACCCGCATTTACCGTCAGCGGATAATTACCATCCACTGCACCACCAAAGCTGATATTTCCCCCATTACTATTAACCGTCACACTGTTTCCCAGTTGGACTAAACCACTTCCGAAGTCAATGGCATTTCCGGTGGGATTGGTGCCCGTAATATTATGATTCAGATGGGTTTTATAAATCTCCAGAGTGAGGGTGGCATTATCCGTTAGGGTAATGGGACCATTGGTGGTCAGAGTTCCCACTGCTAAAGGCGATCGCAACGTTACCGGATCTTGGAACGTTACCCCAGGATTCTCAATCGTAATTGCACCATTGCCGTCACTGCGTCCAATAGTAATCCGGCCAAACCCATTTTGCAAATAACCCAGTTCCGTTTTTGTTATATCGAATGCGCTAGTCTGGGATGATCCACCAATGGCGATCGCGCTGCTGGGGGAATTCGGTTGCAACGTCAGATGATACCCCGTTCCCGTCACACCACTCCCAAAGTTGACCTCATCCGCCGTTAAGATAGTATCGCCATTCAGGGTAACGGTATTGTTAAACGTCAGATTCCCTGCCGTCATATCCCCATTCAGAATCGCACTGCCACCCCATGCCTCGGTAGTCAGGTTATAACTGCCACCATTGACACTGCCACTAAAGGTAATATCTTGTTGATTGTTGGTGGTAATCGTTGTATCCCCACTGAGACTGATATTGCTACTATTGAGGCTAATGCTTGCATTATCCGTCCCTGTAATATTGCCCCCCAGAGATAGGGTTCCCCCTTGTAACCGCAGCGGGTCGGCAACCGTTAACGTACCCATATTAATTGTGCCTGTGGTATTAATATAAATCTCACTAAACCCATCCTGCAACCGGGCCATTTCTGCCGTAGTCAAATCTAAAGCATCAGTCGTACCATATCCCGTTGCCTCTGTCCCCACGGCGATCGCGTGACTGGGAGTGAAGGGTTGCAGAGTTAAACGACCCGTTCCCGTGACGTTCCCACCAAAGTTGATTTCATTCCCGGTTAAGATAATATCGCCAATCGTGGTAACATTATCTCCATACACTTGCCCGCAGCCCCGTGGTGGTAACATTCCCATTGAGTTCAGTTGTCCCCCCCACATTGGTAGTCAGACTGCCAGCAGAAATAGGCCCTCCAAAGGTTGTGATGCCACTACTATTCGCCGTTAAGTCACCAACAGGATTCACGCTGCCAATTGCATCACTGATAGTGATATTCTCAATGCCGCTATTTAAAGTTAAGGGTTGATTGCCATTGACAAATCCAGTCAAGGTAATCGGTGCATCCCCTGTCGAGAGAGTAATCGGATTACTGCCTAGGGTGACATTTCCTTGGATGGCGATGGGCTGGTTATTTGTAGTGATATTGGCGCTGAGGGCGGTTGCACCATTCAGGGTAATAGAAGCGTTATCATTCCCTATCAGAGGACTATTAATAATGAGCGTTCCATTAGGTGATCGCACATTCAGCGGATCCGAAATCCCATTTGTAAAACTATTAACTGTGATAGTCCCACTCCCATCACTGCGTCCGATGATAATGGCATCATAGCCTGTACTCAGGCTAGAGAGTTCTACATCCGTTAAGCTCAAACTTCCCGCTACCTTAGCCGGTGAGTTAACAAAAATATTCTGACTCGGTGTCAGGGGTTGCAGGACCAGCATTCCGCCATTATTGGAGTCAGCTGTACTGTCTGTGGGTAAGTTAATGTGATTTGCTGTTAACTCAAGATTCCCCCCAACCCTAGGCCCACAAGCGCAGTTCTCCAAAAAGGAACCAATACTAATCCCATTACCTGCAATGATTTGAATATCTCCGGCATTAGTACCAGCTGAAGAGTTTAGACTATTTATTCCGATATCCCCATTGACGGTAGAGATAAAAATTTTTCCCCCATTTCCTGCACTACCAATAACAGAGGCGGAAGAACTCGAAATCGCATCGGTGGAATCCCTGTGTTCGCACTTAGGGTGATTCCCCCCCATCTCCGGCTACTTCACCATTCTCCGAGAAGAAGAAGAAGGGATTGGCCCTAGCATCAAGATTGCCCGTTTGAATCCTGCCACTGGTTGTAGAAAGCCAGATGTCCCCACCATTACCAGGCTTATCAGCACTATACGCCCAAATGTCACCAATTATAATATCCGCCGGTTGAATTTAAGGTAACTGCACCCCCATCTCCTCCGACTGAGTCCCCCGGGTGTAAGACATAAGTATAGAGATTGTCTACTTCAATGCTCCCATTGGTTGCTGTTAGAGTAATTGAACCTCCAGCATTAGCCCCCGAAGCATCAATATAGTTGGCTATAATGCTCCCATTTGTTGTTGTTAGAGTAATTGAAGTTCCAAAAAAAGTCGCCACACCAAAAATATAGTTAGCTATAATGCTCCCATTTGTTGCTGTTAAAGTAATTGAATTTCCCAACAACCCCGTAGTATCAATCCTGTGGGCTTGAATGCTGCCATTCGTTGCTGTTAGAGTAATTGACCCTCCACTAGCATTCAGTATCTCCAGTGGTTATACTCGCCCCTGAAATCGAGATGTTTCTCCCTGGGGCAGAAATTGGCCCTCCAAAGGTCGTGATGCCGGTACTATTTACCGTTAAGTCCCCAATAGGCGTCACACTACCAATTGCTCCGGTGATGGTAATATCCCCAGTGCCGCTATCTAAAGTTAAAGGTTGATTGCCATCGACAAGTCCAGTCACAGTAATGGGTGCATTCTTTGTCCAGAGATTAATCGGTGGAGTCCCTGCTGGCCAGGGGGTCCAGGGGATATTCGGGGTAAGTAAGGTGACATTTCCTTGGATGGCAATCGGTTGATCACCAGAATATAAATAGCCTACCTCGATATTGCCATCTGTTGCTGTGAGGCTAATTGAACCTCCCCCAACGTTGTTTTCTGTGGGGATAAAACTTCCTGTGTCGATATACCCGATTCTTATACTTGCCCCTGAATAAATGTTCATCCCTCGTGTCCGGAATCCCTGAGTTAAAACATCCATAGAAAACTTGCCGACTCCATTCT
>CAWGFK010000035.1:0-8469 GCA_963821735.1 uncultured cyanobacterium | reverse complement strand
CTTGTTGGATGCGATCGCATCAAATTTGGAGGATTTATTTGTTGGAATACCCTAACTGGACACCGGCCAAAGCTGCTCAGTGATGGTGGAGAGTTCCACCGGCACGGCAGGTAAGGGATTGAGTTCGGTAAAGGTACTGGCTCCCATTGCTAAGACGCGGGTATTCGCCAGGGAGCGATACCGCATATTGGTTAAGCTGATGCTGGGAATCAACGCAAGAGGGTATTTTTCAATCATGTAAGGCGGCGATGGGTAAGGCGCGCAATCCCGAATCCATGCTAAATAGCAGGGTATTGATGCCGTTGGCCCCTAGTTCGGCTTGGATGGGTGCGATCGATTGGCGGCGATCGTAATCAATTCTCATGGCTCAGGCTAAACTCATGTATCAGCGATCGCATCGATTGCCAACATTTATCAAATGGGTATAAGAACCCTCAAAGCCTTGACTGAATTCATACCACGAGCAGTCAGGGTTCTTATTGCCACTCTTTTTCTCCCCTCATTTACCAGGGACTCCCAATCATGGTAAATGCAGCCCAATAATAAGGATGGCTGAAGTTAGGTTGATTCAGATGAGACACCGACTCGGGTAAAGGAATTTCCTGATTAGATGTGTATAAGATTCCATTTTCTATCCGGACTTTACCTTGAATCATGGCAATCTGGGTTTGGCGCAGTGCTTCGGCTTTAATCGGGGCCTGAGTTAACTGGTGGTAAAATTCTGACATTAACCCGAAGGTTCCCTCATCGGAAACATACCATAAACTGGCGAGGGCAGTTTTCACCCCCGCTTGCACCGCTAAACCCGCAAACCCTAATTCGGCTTGTTCATCCCCCACTGCTGTGCGGCAGGCGGATAAGACCAGCAATTCTACAGGGGGTTCACTAAATCCCAGTTCTCGGATTTCATCCAATTTCAATTTCCGATCCCACAATTGAATATAAGAGTTACTGAGTTCTCCCGATTGGAATTCCCCATGAGTCGCCAGGTGGACAATGGAATATTGATGCGCTTGCCGTGACTTTTTGAGATTATCTATGGTAAAGGCTTCGTTGAGAAAATATTCCCCTGTTGACACTTTTTGGGTAATGGTTTGTAACTCCGCTGGGACTCCAGGCAAGGGAGCTAATTCAGCAAATTCTGAGGCTCCCATTGCTAAAACCGCCCGGTGTTTAATATCAACATATCGGGTATCGGTCAAGCTTAAAGAAGGCATCATGCCTACACTGTATTTTTCAATTAAGAATTGGTTTCCGTCATGTAAGGCAGCGATTGGAAGGCTTCGCAATCCAGCATCCATGACAAAGGCTAAATTGTGAATTTGCTGCGCTTGTAACTCTTCTTCAATGGGAGCAATAATCCAATCATAGAGCTTTTGGGCTGTTTGTAAATAGCTATGGCGGCGGATGCCGATTCCCGTTAGTTGCACCCGAAAGTCTATAGCTGCCTTCTTGATTTGCTCTCGACTTGTTCCAGCAATTCGCTTAGGAATGGCTTTGCCATCGCTGGTTACCAGTAAAATTTCGAGTTGGTCATTTTGGCGATTTTCATCTAAAGTAAGGGGTGCAAATCGAACATAAATCAAAGCCGGTTTGACTCCCGTTTCGGTTTCAATCTTCCGCATGATCCCTTGAGCTTGCGGTAAAGAAAACGTTGCTGTGGGTGTCATACCGCTATGTTGACTGAAGGTATCTGTAAACCCATCTTCAATCCCCCCGATCTCCGTCTCAATACTTTGAGAGACTGTATCTCCTGAACCCACAGACAAAGGTCCTGTCACCGTCTCCCCGCGATCGCTATCAATCCCCGATTGGACTGTCTCAATCACCGTCTGTACAGGTGAGATTTGGGGTTCGGGGTTCAAGGGGGGTGGAATTTCCAGTGAGGGTAAGGGGGGTGGAATTTCCGGTGAGGGTAAGGGAGATATTTCAACCGTTGGGGTCGTGGGTTCAACGGTTAGAGGAGGAGGGTTGACAGTCTCCACCTCTATCGGTGGGACCTGAACCGACGCTGGTGCGATCGCAATGGGTGGCGGTTCCTCAGTCGCTAGGGGAACGCTCGGTTCTTCCACAAGAAGACCCGGTTCCGCGATCGTCGGTTCCGATTCTTCATTTTGGGGTAGTTCTGATCCCGGTTCCGTTGGGGTTTCAGGGGTGGGTGCTTCTGATGGCGGTTCGGATGTGTCTGATACAGGTGGTAATGGATCTGTAGGATCCGCTGTCATCGTTGGACTCGATCCAGGATCGGCAGGCGTTTCTCCCCTAGGCGGTTCGGGGGTGGGGGGTTCCTCTGGAGGCGGTTCGGGGGTGATGGGTTCCTTTGGAGGCGGTTCCTCTGGAGAAATCACGTCAGATGTTACTAGGCTAATACTTCCCCGACTCACAGAATCGAGGAACGACTCTCCCAGTGCAAAAGTGTCTGTACCCGTTGTAATCACCCCAGCAGTCCCGTTGATACTATTATCCCCGATCGCAAACCGGGTCTTACTTTCACCCCCACCATGATTGAGGGTAATAGAACCGCCACCTTGTCCCCCTGCGTTAGAAATACTAGCGATTTGTCCATTGCGATCGCTAAACGTATTCGCTGCGCGGAAAAACTGCCCGGTTTGAATAAAGATATCTCCTCCGATTCCTGATGCACCCCCTTGGGCATTAATATATCCCACTTCGGTATCATTTTCTGGGTCAATGAAGACATTCCCCCCATTCCCTAGGGTTCCAGAAGCATCAATATTGCCTACTTGGATATAATTCTGAGCAACAATTCGGATAGTTCCCCCGGTTTGGCCTGTGGAGGTGAGATTGCCGCTAAGGGTCGCGCCATTCGGGGCTTCGATCGCGATCTGCCCTCCGGTTCCACTGGGATTAGAACTATCCAAGTTCCCCGCGTTGGTATTTCCCGTATTGTTAATCACGCGAATCCCACCACCGGATGTGGTAATATCTCCGACGGTAAGCTGATTATTGGCAGTAATATTCACATCACCCCCGGTTGTAGTCACGGGGTGATTGAGTTGAATCGTATTCCCTGAAAGGGAAAGTGAATTAGCATTCAAAGGAGCATTGGCAATCACCCTCATCGCTTCAGTCACCTCTAATTGCGCTAAGGGAAATAGGGACCCCACAGCTTGATTAAAGGTAATCGTTCCTGCTGGTGCACTCAGGCTTAAATTACCGGGAGAATCTTGACTATTGACCTGCTGATTAAACTGAAGATTCCCGGTTTGACTGGAAATTGTAGCATTATTCAAGACCGACAGATCACTATTCAAAATGACATCCCCGATCGCAGCCAATGAGGAGGCTAAGGTTGTTGTGTTAGCTGTAATCTTGACCCCTGATAAAAGTGATATTCCGCCTACGGAACTCTCCAAATTAACGGGACCTAACCCAGCTTCCAACGTGAGTTGGTGGGGTCCATCAACCGGCGCATCAAATCTAATCGCGCCCCCTGATGCCAACCCCGTACTTAAGGTGACATCCGCTCCTAGGGTAACATCTCCTGAGAAGGTAATATCTGTTCCCTCAGTTTGAATATTGCCAGCCAGTTGGATAGCTGATCCATTGAAGCTAAAGCCTGCACCAGATGTGCCTTGGAGTAATCCCTCCACTACAATAGTGCCGTTTCCTCCGTTAAAGACATAGGAATGATTTGCCAGGGTGACAGGTGCGATCGTCAGGGTTCCTGTACTCTGAGTATTTCCGATGAAAATGGTTTGCCATCCCGGTTGAAATTGGTTTAATTCAGTCGCAGAAAGATTGAGTGCGGTACTGCTGGGAGTACCTCCAATTTGAATATTGCGATCGCTAGAACCCGGGTTTAAGAATACAGTTCCAGTCCCACTCATCTCCCCGCCAAATTCCATATCGTTTGCAGTGAGATTTAGATCGTTACTCCCGGCACTAATCGTATTATTAAACGAGAGTGTCCCAGTTCCGGCGTTGAACGCTGCGGGTTCCATCAAAGTAACGGGACTATTAAAACTGATAGGATCATTAGTTGTGATCAGATCACGAGTTACAAAAACAGGCCCGGTTCCGGTTTGAGAGAAGCTGCCATCTAAATTCAGTAGTCCATTTAGGTTGAGGTTACCCGAATTGGCGATCGCCACCTGGCCCCCTCCTGTAGTTGTGACATTCGTGAGATTAATATTATCTCCCGTGAGGTTGATTCCGTCAGAATCTACAAACAAATCACCAGCGGCTGTAATATTCCCGCCAGTAACTGCTAATTGAGTTAAAGGTGTGCTACTCCCTACAGATTGGTCTAAGGTAACAACGCCAGCCCCCGCATTCATCCCTAGGGATGAGCTTGGGAACGAGGAACTATTCGCACCCCCGCCACTAGAAGAGGAACCATTGATTGCCCCAGTTAAGGCGATCGCACCATTTCCGCCACTGGTATTAATGGTAACGGGTCCGGTTAAGTTAATTCCGCTGGTTCCAGTGATTGATACACCGAGAGAACCATTGGTGGTAATCGAGTTAGCAAGGCGGACCATTCCCCCAGTATCCAAAATAACATTTAATAGGGGGGTTGTATTCCCCATCGCCCCTGATAGAAAGGTAATGTCTCCAGTTTGAGCCGTAATGGTCAGGGGTTGCCCTCCGTTTATCTCTCCGTTTAAAGTAATCGCACCACTTCCCGATTGAATTGTAGTCGGGACTTGTAGAGATAAATTGCTGCTGGAAATCTCCCCACTCCCATCCCCACGTCCAATAGTCAGGGAGGTAAATCCCTGGATAGCGGCTAAATCTGCTGAGGTGATATCGAGAGTACCAGTTCCGAGATCTGTGGCATTTCCCAAGGCGATCGGGTTGGTCACAGTGGCGGGTTGGAGGGTCAACGTACCCGTTCCGGCGATCGGTCCTCCAAAACTAATTTCATTCCCACTTAATCTAATATCCCCACTTGTGGTAACATTATCGCCATAAACTTGTCCTGCTGCCCCGGTGGTAGTAACATTCCCATTGAGTTGGGTTGTCCCTCCTGCATTGGTGGTTAAACTGGCAGCAGAAATTGGCCCTCCAAAAGTCGTAATGCCGGTACTATTTACCGTTAAGTCAGCAATAGGGTTCACACTGCCAATAGCTCCGGTGATGCTAACATTACCAGTGCCGCTATTTAAAGTTAAGGGTAGATTGCCATCAACAAGTCCCGTCAGGGTAATCGGTGCATTCCCTGTTTTAAAGATAATGGGGCTAGTCGGACTACTCAGAGTGACATTTCCTTGGATGGCGATCGGTTGATTCGTTGTGTACATCCCAGGTGTTGTGTCTATGCCAACTAGAGTTGCTTCTATGCCAAGTAGAGATGATAGCTCAATTTGTGGAGCGGTTAAATTGATAGGACCTCCATTACTAGAACCTGTCGCACCTCCACTGTCAGTGCCAATCCCCACCCAATAGGGATCAAGGTTAGTAATACTAAATAGATTTCCTGCTTCAATGTTGACCGAGCCACCATTCCCGGCAGCAGTTCCGCTCCAAGAACGACTGGCAGTAGAAATAGCATGAGTATAAATAGAACCATTTGGTGCTTGTAAAACAATATTGCCCCCATTAGCAGAAGTTCTATTTGAAACAGACGCAGAATGGATTGTGAATGGTATTTGAATGTCACCACTGGAAGTAATTATCGTAATGTTTCCCCCATCACTACTATTTGCAGTTCCTATTGACTCGGACGTACTCTGAATCCAGCCAGTCGTAGTAATTCCTGCTGTAGCATTTAAGGTAATTGCACCCCCATTTCCAGCTACCCCGCTAGAGGCATAGGCTGTTGTAACAAGATTGCCGGTTTGAATGCTGCCATTCGTTGCTGTTAGATTAATTGACCCCCCATTAATGGCCCCCGTAGTCAGAGTTCCAGTGGTTATACTCGCCCCTGAAATCGAGAGGTTCCTCCCGGGTGCAAGGATTGTATCATTTATATCTTGCATTACAAAGGAGCCACTGCCATTCTCGTCAGCATCGGCAGTAAAAGTTATTGCACCCGTTCCTGACTGAAAAGATAGGGAATTATTAACCAAGTCTTGAATTGTAATATCATTCGTCGCTTCTATCATGACACTTGGACTCCCCGGCAAAGTCTTTATGGTTCCGGTATTAAAACTCAGATTCCCGGTTCCCGAGACCGTTCCCCCAAAGGTAAGCGCGTTGCCGGTGAACGTAATATCGCTAGTGGTGGTAACATTATCGCCATAAACTTGTCCTGCTGCCCCGGTGGTGGTAACATTCCCATTGAGTAGGGTTGTGCCACCGCCATTAGTAGTCAGACTGGCAGCAGAAATTGGCCCTCCAAAAGTAGTAATGCCGGTACTGTTTACCGTTAAGTTACCAATAGGGTTCACACCACCAATAGCTCCGGTGATGCTAACATTACCAGTACCGCTATCTAAAGTTAAGGGTAGATTGCCATCAACAAGTCCCGTCAGGGTAATCGGTGCATTCCCTGTTTTAAAGATAATGGGGCTAGTCGGACTACTCAGAGTGACATTTCCTTGGATGGCGATCGGTTGATTCGAGGTGGTAATGTCAGGTATAGATATGTCAATTTCATTAGCGGTTAACTTTACATAACCCCCCATACCCAAACCGGCTTGACTTCCACTAACGGTACCAATCCCCCACCCGGTCAAAAGGCTACTAATCCTAAATAGATTTCCGGCCTCAATGTCGATATAGCCACCATTCCCGGAAGCAGTTCCATTCCAAGAACGACTAGCAGTAGAAATACCATTTGTATAAATACTGCCATTGGGTGCTTGTAAAACAACATTTCCCCCATTATGAGAAGCACCAAAATTAGAGATAGATGCAGAATGTATTATTGATTGGATTTCAATGTCACCACTTGAAGTAATTAGCGTAATGTTTCCCCCATCACTACTATCTGCACTTGATGTGGACTCAGAAATACTGTCAATCCAGCCAGTCGTAGTAATTCCTGCTGTAGCATTTAAGGTAACTGCACCCCCATTTCCAGCTACCCCGCTAGAGGCATAGGCTTTAGTAATAAGATTGCCGGTTTGAATGCTACCATTCGTTGCTGTTAGAGTAATTGACCCCCCATTAATGGCCCCCGTATTCAGAGTTCCAGTGGTTATACTCGCCCCTGAAATAGAGAGGTTCCTCCCGGGTGCAAGGATTGTATCATTTATATCTTCCATGACAAACGAGCCGATTTTATTCCCGTCAGCATCGGCAGTAAAAGTTATTGAACCCGTTCCTGCCTGAAAAGTGAGATAACCACCAGCCAAGTTTGCAATAGTAATATCATTCGTCGCTTCTATGATGACATCTGCACTCCCCGGCAAAGTCTCTATCGTTCCGGTATTAAACGTCAGATTTCCCGTCCCCGAGACTGTTCCCCCAAAGGTAAGCGCGTTGCCGGTTAACGTAATATCGCCAGTGGTGAGTACATTGTTTCCATAAACTTGTCCTGTTGCCCCGGTGGTGGTAACATTCCCATTGAGTTGGGTTGTACCTCCTGCATTGGTGGTCAAATTGGCAGCAGAAATTGGCCCTCCAAAGGTCGCGATGCCGGTACTATTCACCGTTAAGTCAGCAATAGGGTTCACACTACCAATAGATTCGGTGATGCTAATATTCCCAGTGCCGGTATTTAAAATTAAGGGGTGATTGCCATCGACAAGTCCAGTCACGGTAATCGGTGCACTTCCTGTCGCCAGAGTAATCGGACTATTCAGGGTGACATTTCCTTGGATGGCGATCGGTTGATTCGTTGTGTATAAACCAGGTGTTGTGTCTATGTCAAATAGAGGTGGTTCCATGCCAGGTAGAGATGATAGCTCAATTTGTGGAGCGGTTAAATTGATAGGACCCCCATCACTAGAACCTGTCGCACCTCCACTGTCAGTGCCAATCCCCACCCAATAGGGATCAAGGTTAGTAAAACTAAATAGATTTCCTGCTTCAATGTTGACCGAGCCACCATTCCCGGCAGCAGTTCCGCTCCAAGAACGACTGGCAGTAGAAATAGCATGAGTATAAATAGAACCATTTGGTGCTTGTAAAACAATATTGCCCCCATTAGCAGAAGTTCTATTTGAAACAGACGCAGAATGGATTGTGAATGGTATTTGAATGTCACCACTGGAAGTAATTATCGTAATGTTTCCCCCATTACTACTATTTGCAGTTCCTATTGAGTCGGACGTACTCTGAATCCAGCCAGTCGTAGTAATTCCTGCTTTAGCATTTAAGGTAATTGCACCCCCATTTCCAGCTACCCCGCTAGAGGCATAGGCTGTTGTAACAAGATTGCCGGTTTGAATGTTGCCATTCGTTGCTGTTAGAGTAATTAAACCTCCATTATCTCCATTAATCGCCCCAGTATTCAGAGTTCCAGTGGTTATACTCGCCCCGGAAATAGAGAGGTTTCTCCCGGTGCTGCGATCGCATCATTTAGATCTTGCATGACAAACGAGCCAGTTTGATTGT
>CAWGFK010000034.1:0-195916 GCA_963821735.1 uncultured cyanobacterium | reverse complement strand
TACCAACCTCGCCTATGCCGGAATTCGTACTCCAATGAATCAGGTGGAAGACGGATGGGTTCCCAATTATCAAAGTCGGTTCTTCTTGGAAGATATTCCCTATGGCGTAGTTGTCCTGAAAGGATTAGCTGAGTTAGCAGGCGTTCCAACTCCCATGTTTGATCGCATTCTGACATGGGCGCAGGAAAAAATGGGTTGCGAGTATTTGGTGGATGGCAAGTTGCAGGGAGAGCATATAGCAGAATCCGGCGCACCCCAACGCTTTGGCTTAAATAGCCTCGAAGACTTAATCCAGACTTTTTAGTGGGGTGAAAATTAGAGAATAAGGGAAATAAAAGCATGGTAAATTTTTTGCTGGTTTGGCTCGGTCAATTTGTTTCTGTGATTGGCTCTCGGTTGACAGGCTTTGCTCTAGGAGTTTGGACATACCAGCACACTCACTCAGTTACCCAGTTTGCCCTTATTTACCTGTTTACTTATTTACCCGGTACGCTGCTTTCACCGATTGCAGGTACATTGGTAGACCGCTATGATCGCCGTAAGGTGATGATTGCCAGCAACTGTGGATCTGGGCTTAGTAGCTTGGTCATGGCTTGGCTATTTTTTGCTGGACGATTAGAAACCTGGCAGATCTACGTTGCTTTGGCAGTCGTTTCAACCTGTAATATTCTCTTGTTTTCAGCTTATACAGCGGCAATCACCCTGTTGGTTCCTAAGCAACATTTCAGTCGCGCTAGTGGGCTGGTGCAACTTGCTCAGGCGGCCTCACAGATTCTTGCCCCAATGCTAGCGGGTATGTTAGTAATAACTATCCAGGTTCAGGGTGTTTTATTAATTGACTGTACAACTTTCCTGTTTGCCCTTGCCACGCTTTTATGCGTTCGATTCCCTAAACTAGAAGGTAGCAATAAAAGTTCTGTAAGGAAAGAATCTCTATTCCAGGAGATGGCAATTGGCTGGAAATACATTGTTACCCGTTCGGGTTTATTAGGATTGCTCCTATTTTTCACCATCCCCTACTTTACTCTAGGTCTCCTAGAAACATTGTTTACACCAATGGTGTTAAATTTTGCCTCTACTGCCCAACTTGGTCTTATCTTATCAATTGGCGGTCTTGGCTGGCTAAGTGGGAGCCTGTGTATTAGTCTGTGGGGAGGTCCCAAGCGCCGTATATATGGTGTATTCATTTTTGTAATTTTACAAGGGATATTGTTATTTCTCGGTGCGCTAAAGCCATCAGTGCCTATTGCAGCCGTGGGAATATTTGGATATTTATTTGCCTATCCAATTCTATTAAGTTGCAGTCAAGCGATTTGGCAAAGTAAAGTAGCTCCCGACTTCCAAGGACGGGTCTTTGGTGTGCGCTACCTCATCGAACACTTGCCACCTCCAATTGCCTATCTGACAGCAGGTACCCTAGCAGATTATATTTTTGAACCTCTGTTTGCTAGTGGAGGACTTCTAACCAGAAGCATTGGACAGATTATCGGTGTGGGAGCAGGTAGAGGCATTGCTATGATGTTCATTTTGGTCGGGACGATCAATATTGTGGCAACGCTTATAGCCTATCAATACCCACGTTTACGACTGATAGAAGATGAGCTACCAGACATGGTAGGATTTGGCTCCACACAGGAATTAGGCAAAAGTACATTTTAGGTACTATATATAGTCAAAAAGAGATGCCTGTACTACTACCTGTAGAGTTTCTGCCTCCATCCTGCCCCCAGCAAACTGCCAGCCACCGGACCAGGTTTACTTGGGTTGGTCGTGATAGCGCTTGTCAATCGCCGTATCAATATCCAGTTCAAACAGCTACACCTACTGCCACATTCCCGCCGTCACCCATTCACCAGCACCGGCTGAATCCACCGCCACTCCCGCTGCTGTCGTCCCTCACCAATCGCCACCCTACGCCAATGGCCTCTGCGCCAATGAGTCCGGGGAGTGGCATGGCTTGAGTGCGTCGTACCCGGGACCCGTTGATGGTGACAACTTAAGGCTAGAGTGTAATTGTCAAGCCAGTTTCGCGCCTGAGTTAGATGGAATCAGTCCTCCTCTCAAAAACAACCCAGATCATACTCGCCGCCACAATATGCCCGCGCCAAGTAGCGAGGCGATTGAGGCCCACCTGAGCGACTTGTTGAAGCCTGTGGTTCACGAGCAATTGAAATACTATCGCCAGTTGGGGCTGCGCCAGCGAATTTTGGGGCTTCCTCTAATGGTGGCAGCAGTGTTGAGCCTGTTATGGCGTCAAATCCCGAGCGTTCGAGAACTTGGACGGACTTTAGCCAGGGAAGATTTACTCTGGTGCCGAAGCGGTGAAGGTATCCCAGCAAGCTCTCTCTACGAGATTTTTAGAATTTCCGGCATCCATGTTTGAGCAAGTTCTGTGGGCTTTGGTGGAGGAATTAAAGCGACGGTGGACCAATCGTGTTGTTCGCCCGTTGCCACCGAGCGTTGCTTGGACAAAAAAACGGTTTGAACACATTTGGATCGTGGATGGTTCAACCTTAGAGGCCCTGTTTCGTAAACTTAAAAGCTTACAAGAACACCCCATAGCTTTAGCTGGAAAAATCTACACGATAGTCGATATGGCGAGTCATTTGCCGGTAGCCATCCGATTTGAAGAAAATCCGAATGCGGCAGATCGGAATCAATGGGAGTGGTTGCATTCAACTTTGCCGAAAGGGGGTTTATTGATTTTTGATCGGGGCTTTTACGATTTTAGTGAATTTTCGGCCCTAGTCCAAGCGGGTAGCGCTTCGTCTTAGGCTGAAGAAAGGCACTTATCAGGTCCAGAAAACTTTTAGCCAGAGTGCTAATTTGGTTGACCAATTAGTTCTACTCGGGCATAAAAGAGGAAAGAATAAACCGATTACAGTGCGTCTAGTACAGGTGCGTCATGGTAAGAGCTGGTATAGCTATATTACCTCGGTGCTTGAGCCTGGGGACTTACCACCTTATGTGGTGGCTGATTTGTATGCTCGTCGTTGGGAGATTGAGACCGCGTTTTTTTTGGTTAAACGGTTGCTAAATCTGGCCTATATCTGGACAGGTTCTATTAATGGCGTTAAGATCCAAATTTGGGCGACATGGCTGTTTTATGCTGTGTTGCTTGACCTGGCTGATGATGTAGCTGATTCTCTCGAATTACCCACCGAACGGATTTCTTTAGAGATGCTATTTCGGGGGTTCTATCATTTCACCGTTGCCTCGACGAAGGGCAATAAGCAGTCCCTCGTCGAATATTTTTGTGACCCTAAAAACCGGGACCTTGGCATTGTCAAAATTTTACGCAAAGCCAAGGGTTCTCAAGAGCTAGACCTCTCTCCTTTTCCGCGCTTGACTTTTGTCCCATCTTCTTAAGTTGTCACCCATCGGCTAGAGTGTAATTGTCAAGCCAGTTTCGCGCCTGAGTTAGATGGAATGAGTCGTCCTCGCAAAAACAACCTAAATCATACTCGCCGCCACAATATGCCCGCGCCAAGTAGCGAGGCGATTGAGGCCCACCTGAGCGACTTGTTGAAGCCTGTGGTTCACGAGCAATTGAAATACTATCGCCAGTTGGGGCTGCGCCAGCGAATTTTGGGGCTTCCTCTAATGGTGGCAGCAGTGTTGAGCCTGTTATGGCGTCAAATCCCGAGCGTTCGAGAACTTGGACGGACTTTAGCCAGGGAAGATTTACTCTGCTGCCGAGCGGTGAAGGTATCCCAGCAAGCTCTCTCTACGAGATTTTTAGAATTTCCGGCATCCATGTTTGAGCAAGTTCTGTGGGCTTTGGTGGAGGAATTAAAGCGACGGTGGACCAATCGTGTTGTTCGCCCGTTGCCACCGAGCGTTGCTTGGACAAAAAAACGGTTTGAACACATTTGGATCGTGGATGGTTCAACCTTAGAGGCCCTGTTTCGTAAACTTAAAAGCTTACAAGAACACCCCATAGCTTTAGCTGGAAAAATCTACACGATAGTCGATATGGCGAGCCATTTGCCGGTAGCCATCCGATTTGAAGAAAATCCGAATGCGGCAGATCGGAATCAATGGGAGTGGTTGCATTCAACTTTGCCGAAAGGGGGTTTATTGATTTTTGATCGGGGCTTTTACGATTTTAGTGAATTTTCGGCCCTAGTCCAAGCGGGTAGCGCTTGGATTACTAGGCTGAAGAAAGGCACTTATCAGGTCCAGAAAACTTTTAGCCAGAGTGCTAATCTGGTTGACCAATTAGTTCTATTCGGGCATAAAAGAGGAAAGAATAAACCGATTACATCTCTAGTACAGGTGCGTCATCGTAAGAGCTGGTATAGCTATATTACCTCGGTGCTTGAGCCTGGGGACTTACCACCTTATGTGGTGGCTGATTTGTATGCTCGTCGTTGGGAGATCTAGATCGCGTTTTTTTTGGTTAAACGGTTGCCAAATCTGGCCTATATCTGGACAGGTTCTATTAATGGCGTTAAGCTCCAAATTTGGGCGACATGGCTGTTTTATGCTGTGTTGCTTGACCTGGCCGATGACGCAGCTGATTCTCTCGAATTACCCACCGAACGGATTTCTTTAGAGATGCTATTTCGGGGGTTCTATCATTCCACCGTTGCCTCGACGAAGGGCAATAAGCAGTCCCTCGTCGAATATTTTTGTGACCCTAAAAACCGGGACCTTGGCATTGTCAAAATTTTACGCAAAGCCAAGGGTTCTCAAGAGCTAGACCTCTCTCCTTTTCCGCGCTTGACTTTTGTCCCATCTTCTTAAGTTGTCACCCATCGGACCCGGTTCGGTCTTAGCCTGGAACTTCTGACCGATAATCAAGGGGCTGAAGCGGTCCGATTTGGATTTGCCGCCAGAAAAACCTTGGCCTTTGGTGGAAATAGCCGTGGGAGCCGGAGGGGTCAGGTCGTCGGGTCTAGTTTGCAGGTACAGCAGTGTTTGCAGGACGAGGCGTTCGATGCGTTTCTGGAACTGTTCTTCGAGGTCGAGGTCTTGGTTGCTGTCGATAAAGCCGACATTGACCATTTCAAAATCACCATGAACTACCTGGTCCCCAACTAGCTCAATGGTACTCGCGTAACCCGTTCCCTCCCGCAGAATGGTAGCCCAGCGGAATTTGTCACATTCGATTGGAGCGTTCTCAATGGTATGACCACCCAAGCGTAACGGAGGCAGTTGCAATCCTTTGGGAAGATGCTGGAAAAACACCCAATCGCAAGCGTTATCCTCGGGGTTGACGATTTTGTCACGGGGTAGCATGATAATCCCAAATGGGACCGAAACCTTCAAGTCTCCAATCGCCCGAGGAACGTCGGACTGGTCGAACGCGGCAAACAAATCTTTGTCGAGCCACCACACGGGAAACTCGTTGTGAGCCAACGTCCAGGCAGAGGATACAATCGAATTCCAGGCTATGTCATTGAGTACGTTATGGATATCTAGCTGACCATTCGATATCCCCCATTCAACCGTGAGCAAATTGTGAGCCAGATTCTTGGCCGCAGTCGCGAACGGTTCATAACCAGCCAGCTTCGGATAGGGGCGGTCTATTTTGGTGAACCAATGGGATTCTTTCGCAAGTTTTAAGGCTTTGCGGTAGAGAATCTTGGCCTCTTTCAGGGTGTAGTCCATAGCTGGCAATCAGGGAACAGGATAAACTAATTATAGCACTTATGATAGTTTTGCTCAAGCATTTGCTGAATATTTGCAAGATTTTAGGGTGATGTGTTAGTTCTCCAATTAGCACCGGGCTGGACGAGGTTGCGAATCTGTTGGAGGCGATCGCGCACTTGCAATGATAACCGCTGCCATATAGTGCGCCGCCATTGCTCGGGGCAGACCCACCGTGGCATTGGCCAGCAGTTGAGCATCAGCCTCGGGTTCGTCGGCCACTAAGGGATTTCCAGAAAATAAATTCTGCAACGACGTGATAAAATAAGCATTAACCCCGTGACTGAGGAGAACGCAGATGGAATTAACGGATTCGGTGAAAACTTTATTAATTGAGACAGCAAAGCAATTGAAAGGAGCGGCGAAACGTCGTTTCATGGCTCTGACGGTTAAGGAATTGGGGTTTGGGGGTCAGAGTCGAGCTAACAAAGAACTGGGATGGGATAGGGATACAGTAAGGAAAGGAGTGCGGGAACTAGAGAACCGGCATAACTTGTGTAGATAATTATAAAGCACGAGGTCGCAAAAAAGCTGAAAAACATTTGCCGGAACTCTTAGCAGATATTCAATCGATAGTAGATAGTCAGAGTCAAACGGACCCGACATTTAAAAGTAGCCGTTTATATACCCGATTGAGCGCCGAACAAGTAAGAAAGCAACTGATTATCCAAAAAAACTATACGGAAGAAGAGTTGCCCACGACAGAAACCATACGACGAAAACTTAACCACTTAGGTTATTACCCGCAAAAAGTGAAAAAAAGTCAACCTCAAAAAAAAATTCCCGAAACCGATGAAATTTTTGAGCAGATGGAAGTGATTAATCAAGAAGCTTCACTCTCTCCTACAACCTTAGAAATATCAATGGACGGCAAAGCAGCCGTTAACATTGGGCCTTTTTCCCGAAAAGGAAAAACTCGCGTCCCAACATCCGCTTGCGATCATGATTTTAATTCAAAGAGTAAAGTCCAGAAGTGTTGAATGAGTTTTAAGAGAAACCTAAAAATAGATACACTAATCCTGTCAACTGCTAATTTTAGCCATTCAAAACGAGTTTTTTGAACCAGTGGACATAGCTGATATTTTCAGACATAAAAGCCTGTAAATACCTTAACTTATCTAAGGGTTTACTTCCAAAGCTAATGGGGATTTCCACTAACTGAAGGAGCAGATAGCAAATCAATGCAGCATAAATTTGGATCGAGATACCGTTGGTATTTTTTGTGATTAAACGAGATAGCTTTAAATGCATTTT
Source organism: uncultured cyanobacterium (assembly GCA_963821735.1). Lineage (GTDB taxonomy): Bacteria > Cyanobacteriota > Cyanobacteriia > Cyanobacteriales > Laspinemataceae > Laspinema. The sequence continues at coordinate 189,007 of CAWGFK010000034.1, read as the reverse complement.
TAAAAACTTCCACAGTAATTCAATCTGCCATCTCCTTCGATAAATTTCTCCGATTTCTTCATTACTATATGCTAATTCTCCTGATTCCGGCAAATTAGTCACAAATCTAAATTCTGTCCGACTTTCTAAATCACAAAAAGTCACAACTCTGACTTGAACAGTTCGCTTACCGCTCCAGACTTCATAAGTTCCATCTTCTTTTAGATTCAGGGTAGAATTGTTTTTAATTCGTAGTACAAAATACTGATTTTCTTTTTTCAGTAATTCTTGAACTCGCTCGGAGCTTGAAAAACCTCTATTCATTACAGCAACTCCATTCTGAGGTGTAGCTGCTATGGTTTCGTCTCCATATTCACTATCATGACCTTGACCAAAATGAATGTGTACTCCGTCAATGATTCCGCGTTCATTGTCAGTTCCTGCAAATAATTTGACTTGATGGTATTCCTGTTGCCATAATAATTTACTGGTTAAGGTAACTATTGTTGAATCGAGTGGGAATAAAATCAGCTTGTCTTTGCCTTTTTTTCGTTTTACATCGTCTTTTAATTTTTGAAACAACTTTTCAAATATACCAACATCTCTATTCTTACTGGCTTTTGAAAAAGTTGATTTATCTATAGGAATATTTCGGCTGTTTAACCGAAAAAACAGCGAAGTCATCGTATCGAGACTTTGGTCAAAACTAAACCCTAACCAGCAGGAGACAAATGTGAAAGTGTCCAACACCGGATAATCATCTTTGGGCAGGTCGGCAAGATATCGTTTTATAATTTTGGGAAAGTTAGAAAATGTCATTACAGTTAGAATCTTCAGTTTTTATCAGTTTTCTTTATTGTTTTGAAAATTTTTGCAACTTTTTCTATCATTCAACACTTCTGTACCTTATGGGATTCTTTTACCTCAGTCAGACGACTTATTTTTATATTTTATAGAATCCAAGGTGACTAGCGATTGCATTGTTGATATTTTAGAAGATTGGTGGCAAGAGTTTGGCTCAATGTTTGGGGAGTGTAAGACCCTGCTAATCAAACAAGATAATGGGCCAGAGAATCATTCACGAAGAACTCAATTTATGAACCGCATTGTCAAGTTTGTTGAAACTTATAAAATCAACGTGCGTCTGGCATACTATCCGCCATATCACAGTAAATATAATCCAATTGAGCGGACTTGGGCTGTTTTAGAAAATCATTGGAATGGTACTATTCTTGAGGATATTCAAACGGCTTTACAGTGGGCAAAAACCATGACTTGGAAAGGCGATAATCCCGTAGTAAAGCTCATGAATAAGACCTATCAAACAGGAGTCAAGCTAACTTGTAAAGCGATGAAAGAGCTGGAAACCAAGCTCACTCGTTTTATAAACATAGAGCCAGAAAATCAGTACAACTTGGGTAAATGGTTTGTAGACATTTTCTATAATGCCCCGTAAACTTTGCAGATTTTATTTTGTGCAAATCCCAACTTGAGCAGTGCCGCCCAGCCTTCGATGTCCGTGCGGTTGGCAGCGAAATCGTTGCAGTCGGGGTCAGCACCTGCGGGATAGTTGCCCTGGGGTGGAGCCTCCGGTGCGGGGATAGCATCGGATTTTTCCATTGAGGCAAGGTGAACAGAAGTCGGTGTATTTATAAGAGCAACGGTTTTATCGGGACTTGTGTTCACCCCACGGAGGCTTGCTCTGTATGGGATTCAGCGGTTTGAACCGGGTTGTGACAACGCCAGAGCGCATGAGTAATCCTGGGGATGCGATCGCCACCTGGGATTTATTCACGGCAACTTCTTGCTGTTTTTTGCCCAAAAATGCTGCGTTGTTGAGTAGCGCCAGAAATCCTGAGTTGAGTGATGGGATGGCTTTAGGATGGCTAGAGAATAACCATTGGAGTGAGGGTTTTTGATTTAGTCTTTTTCCCAAAACCTAAGCTCTTTGGAGTCAGCATATTTGGAGAAGCTGGTTGAACATTATCTGGACAAAACTCAACGTATAGCAGCGTTTTCAAGACAATATTTTCTAGCCGTTTTACAAATCGTTTTTCGGCAGCAATATCGTACTGTATTCCGGTAAAACCAGCATTGTTAATCTCCAACTCATTCTCCGAGTCATCTTCGATTTCAACGACGTTAGAATAAGCCGCACCCAGAGCGCACCATAGTCGTCCAGCGCAATCTATTGGACTTAGCCGGAAGTATGGGAATTAGATGCTGCCCCAACTGTATCGGCAGCTCAATCTTCCCTTCACGCAAATTTTCAAAACAGACCCACTCGCATTTCTCGCCCTCCGGGTTCAGAATCGGCTCGGGCAACATAATGATACCACAGGAACCAGCCTGCCCTAAATCGGGAGTCGCTCTCCACTGATAATTTTCAAACAGTTGCAATATCTCTAGGCTAAGACACCATAACGGGAACGGACGGTTAATCAGCTTCCAGGCTGAAGTAACGATTGAACTAAAAGCTACATCATCCGCAAATTCTTTCAGGGTAAGCTGGCCCCGACCTAATTGGGACTCAGCGCTCCATAAAGCACAAGCAAAATGATTGGCTACCGTAGAAAAGGAGGGGTATCCTTTTAGTTCTTGGCAAGGAAAATTGAGCTTTTCAAACCAGCTAGAACGTCGAGCTAGTTTTAATTGTTTAGCATAAATTTTCCTAGATTCCTCTAAAGTAATTTCCATAGGATTTTCCTCATCAGTTAACTCCATTCTATCATTGGCTAACAACATTTTATCTACCATTAATTGATGGATAGAAAAACATTTCGTAACTACCCATTCCACATCCAAGTAAAGCTAGGCTGGACGAGGTTGCGAATCTGCCCGAGGCGATCGCGCACTTGCTCAGAGAGTAGCTGCCAGATTGTCTGCCGCCATTCCTGGGGCATCCCTGCTGTAGCATCGGCAAGCAATTGAGCATCGGCATCGGGTTCATCCGCCACCATTTGCAAAATCTCCCGCCACCCATCCAGGTCGATTCGGTTGTTCGCCAAATCGTCAACTGGCTGCAAATCATCGAACGCAACACTGTAACAACCTCCTGCAACCTTGACCACAACGCTATCTGGCAGCAGGTTGATAATCTCGCCCTCGCCGGTGCAGGTCACGCCGAAAGCATCAATGTAGGTGGCAGCTGATGCGATCGCCAATCTGCCAGGTCGGGCGGCGGGGGATAGGTCAGATTTTTCCTTTGCAACAAGGTGAGCACAAGTCGCTGTATTTATAAGAGAAACGTTTTTATCGGGACTTGTGCTCACCCCTGGGGAGACTTGCTGGTCTGGGTTTCAGCGTTTTGAACGGCTTGGACGGCCCCGAGAGGGCAGCAGCGATTTCCGTGTGCGACTTCGCCACAAGATTCACCCGCCGCCACCAAATCCGCATACTTGAGGTCCCAGGCTTGAAATATGTCATCCCGGTCAGTAGGGGCCACGACTTGGTAGATTCGTTGACGATCTTTTGCCTTCGAGATGACCTTTAGTTTGAGTCCAATCTTTTGCAGAATAGACGAGAGGATTTTCCCGGGTTTCGAGTTTTCCGAGAGAGGCACTCCGAGAATTCGACTCATCTGATAGCGACGGAACCAACATTTTTCCCAGAATTCGGCAATCAGCGGGTCATCCAAAGTTGTGCTGAACCCGGGCGAGTTGATAATCTGCTGGATGCCGATCGCCTGCAACAACCGCAATTTTGCGCCCACTGTCGTCAAGTCGGGGACAAAGATGATGCTATTCTTCCACTGCTTGAGATGCGATCGCGTTTTGATGCCGTCCACGAGAGTCGCCAGCACGGGGCGTTGCATCAGATAACCCAACCGCAACCGATGCAAGTATAGCGGATTTTGTATAACGTTGCTGAAAATCCATTCCGGCGTTATCTGCAAACCGGGGAGGTCTTCGCGGAGTAAGACGCCCTTGGCTTCGTTGCGATCGGCCAGCGGACGCGGAGGGGTCATCCAGGATGATTCGGGCATCTTCAAGGGTGAGCGAGCCATTCCAGCCCTCGAATCGTTGAGCGGCTTGTTTTTGCTTGATTTCGAGTTTAGCTGCTTTTACCAATTCGGAGGCATAAGAATCCTCGCCCATCACTTCGACAACCTGAAATCCTTCAGCAGCCAATTCCGCTTTGAGGAACTCGGCGTGATGTTTCCAGGCAAAATTGCGACGGGCCACAATCTCGGCATACAGTTGTAAACTCGGACAACTTGCCCATTCATCCGTTTGCCATTCTTGCAAAATCTCCGTCCAATCTTCTGGGTCGAAGTCGTCGTCTTTGATAGCAATAGCTTGAGCTAATGCCGCCACATTAAAGCCATCTTTGGCATTGAGTGTCAGGGCTTTGATAATTTTCTTGGGGTCAGTATAATGCGCTAGTTCGCCCGTTGGCATCCCGCGCTTTTTGGCATAGATTTCGCTGGCAATATTCGGACGATATCTTGCTATCAATTGCCGGAACGCATACGGCTGGCATACGCCCACCGAATAGCCAATTCGCAGGTCAAAGCAGTCGATTTCGATAGACAATCCCACGATAGCAGTCGGCGAGATGAGCAACACCTGGGGCGGTTCAGTCAAAAGCCAGCGATTCGGGTCTTTCATTTGTTCTTTGACTTCTGAAAGCTTTGCCGTGTCTTTTGTCCAAGACTTTGACATTTGATGTCATGTTCCACCAGGACTGACTCGATGGCTTCGATTTCGGTGCGCGAATCCGAGAAGAAAATCACTCGCTGTCCTGCACTGGTTGCCGATAAAATTCTCTCGTGAATCGAACCCGGTTTGCCTTCATGGAACAGAATCGCATTACCTTCCTCCGGCTTGCTATCGTTGCGAACGAGAAACATTTTTCGTCCGGCAATTGCTTCCATATAGTGGATATCGGCATCGTCCAAATCTGCATCCAAACACAGAATAAGTTTGGCATTGCGGCAGAGTTTCTCAAAGGCAGCGATAATCTGTGGACGGTTGTTGGCAATGGCGGTGTTGGCGGTGAGCAGATGTTCCAACAAGGTATGGAGTTCATCCAAAATTAGCACATCCCACTCGCGCCAAGACACCGCCAGCAACGAATCAAAACACAGCCCAATTTCGCTAGTGTGGTCCCGTTGCATCCTCGTCAAATCTTGCCCATCTTCGGTGACTAAATCTAGGTCAGATTTCCAAGGGATGCCCCACTCAGCGCAGGACTGTAAACCCAGAGAAATGCGCGGAAAAAGTGACAAAATCGAGAAACTTTGAGCCTTGCACTCCTCAATGATTTGCTTGATAATCGAGCGAGTTTTTCCAGTTTTTTTCGCACTCTTGACGCCCAGCAATCCAAACCGAGGCAGCCGCTTCTGAGTGTCTGGCAATAACCGCTTGCTGTTAAGGATGATGTCGGGTTTGCGAGTCAGCGAATGAATCCGTTTCGCCAGCCCGATTTTAGCGCGATATTGTGAGAGCGAGATTTCCTTGATTTGCATCACAGCGGGCAACTCATCGCAATCGAACTCGCAGCCTTCCAGTTGCCCCCAGTATGCCACCGCTACCTCAAACCCTTGAGATTCCAGCCACTGCAACAATGCCGCTTTTTTCTCGTGAATGGCAAACTTGACACCATCGGAGTCCGGCCAATACACAATCTTCTTGATGCCCAGTTGACAGAGCGATCGCATCACCGTCCGTTCCGATGCCAGAAAATGACCACCCGCCGCACCCATCCACAGCCCACCATGCCGCTGCTGGGAGACGAGCGGTTTGAGGATGCCCTCGCAGAGGTTGGCGGTGGCATCAGTCGAGGAGCCAATCACGGTCACGGGCATCTCGCCATTATTGAGCCGTTGATTCTTGCCCCACCTATATTTGTCGCCTTTTTCTGCTCGGTCCATGCGAATCTGGTAGCCCGCAATTTTGCCATCAATCCAAGCTCGGACAGACCAACCCAAACGGCAACGACCGGAACCCACCTAGTTCAATCACCTCATCGGAAAGTCCCCGCCGGTGCAAGTCGTCCCGATGCTGCCAGCGATAAGCCCATCGTGTTCAGCCAGTCTTTTAACTTGGCATCCCTCGCACTCAAAAAGTCGTCGAGGCCCGAGGTCTGGCGCTCTTTCTCTTCCTGGATGCGCCGGTTTTCTTCACGCCGTTTTTGGGCTTGTTTTTGCAATCGGTCCAGATAGTTCGAGTTCAGCCCGTTCCAGGGGGCAATTTTCTCTCGGATGTCCCGGCATTCGCAACCATGCCAACAACTGTATTTGCCGTTCTTGGGGTCCACGGTCAGGCGATCGCCACCACAGACGGGGCAGATGTAGGCGTGTTTCTCTTTGGCGGGTTCGAGCTTGTCGAGGTAGTCAAAAATGGAGAAGGCCATTAGCTTTGCCCCCCCAATTCAACGATGCTCGAACAGTGAACAGAGGGGCATTGGCGGCTAAATTGATAGCTTGACAATGCCCGGTCAATCAGCCGGGATTGCAGGATGGTATCCATAGACGCTCCTTATTTGGAGCCGTCCCTTCATGGATCTAGTTCCCCTGAGAAGATTAAACTGAGCGGCTAACTTGTTTAGGTCGTCCTAAATTTGTTACACTGCAAGTAAGTTTTTTAATAAAAGTACAGGACTTACGTTCTGTGTCTTTTTGTTGTGGGGGTTGGTTTGGATCCGCCTGACGCCAATCAGGTTTTCTGGGACAGCCACCTTTTTTTTATCTGAAAACATCATAGCACATTTGCCCTGCTGGGTTAACCATTTCAAAATATTCCAGCAGGGTTTTGTCATTTCTTATTAGACAATACTGCTACTCTTGTATAGCAATTTATTTGAGGCAAAAATATGAAAACTTTACTCTGCAAGACTTCCAGGGAATTGCACTCTTAGCTTATTCCTAAGATAAAACCGATTGATTTTAACGCAAATTAAAATTATAGCTCAATTATTTTGGCTCTAAATTAATAGTCAAGTGCGGCGAAGTGCTACCTGAAAAATAGAATTTAACATCTGCTGTTCAAGTATTAACGCAGTTTGAAACACCGAGTTGACCCCCAAAATCAAGCAGTCTCTACCCAGTAGGCCCCAGTATCCTAGAGTCCCCGAATGGGGATGGAACGGGGTGGGGCTTAATGGGACTAGATTAGCCTGAGCCGAAAATAGTCGAAAGGGGTGGGGCTAGGTGGGACCAGAACAGACCGATAGTTATCCAATCCGCGCCGGTCAGGTTTTCCTTAGCCTCAAAACCTGGAACTAAATGTCACCACCAACAGTTATCTGCCCACTCCACGGCGAGAACGGGGAAAAGTACCACTTCGCGATAGGCTATAATCGGGCTTGCAGCAACGGTTTTATCCCGTTGACCCTAGAGAATCTTAAGCATTCCCCCTTGAACACAACTGCACAAAGCAATGGTCAAAAAAGAAGACACATCCGACCCACGGAATTACGACATCCTGTATCGCTTTAATTTGGAGGAACTTAGATTGTTTGCGGCTCAAAACAAGGTTAGGGGCTATCAAACCATGAGCAAGTCGCAGATAGTCGAAGCCATCAAGGAACTGAGCCGCATCAACGACGAACAACACAGAAAATCGAAGCGTTCGCGCCGTAAATAATTCTCAGGATTTATTAGCACTTGCCGCTGATAGTCACTGACCCCAGACAAAATTGTTAAATATCCACAAAGCGGGTGCATCTTCAAACCTGCTTTAAGGAGAATTTTTGACAATGTGGCTCAAATTTGGCTTGTCGAGCGCCGGTGAATTGGTGCCGGTGGATGAAGCTGCACGGGGGAAAACGAAATTAACTTGCCTTTACTGTGGCGGGGGTTTGACGGCTCGGAAAGGAACGGTGAAAGAACACCATTTCGCGCACAGCGGCGAGACTTGTAACCCAGTGATTCACCGGGTCAAGACCAAAGCGTTCCCGTCACTTCCACTGTATGACAATTTCCTGATTCAGCTTCGAGGGTCCGAATTAGAACGCCTCAAAGTCTTATGGCGGCAGTATGGGAGGGAGCAACGACCGATTCCCCGAGACCTGATTGAGTTTCGGTGGGTTCTGAAAGAGCTGATGGTAGGCGATCGCAATTTTTGCCAGTTCACTCCCCTGGGGAGAATTCCCATCGGCTCCCTGCCACTGGGAAAATTCAATCAAGTTCAGGAGCCGATGTTATTGGATGAACTCGACAAACTGGAACGGTCCGCGAATGTTGCGATCGCCGCTGGATTATCGGCAATGGACGAGCGGCGGGCAGACTTGGAAATCTACCGTGCCCAGTTGAGGCGGGTTCTCTTAAAGTCGCTCTATTTCCTGGAAGTGCAAGCCGACGGGGAAACCTTCCATAAAATCGGCATCACGACCCGACCGATTGAGCAGAGAATCAAGGAAGTTGAGCGGGATATGCGATCGCATTTCTCAGAGGTCAACCGTTGAGCTACTCGGACTCTGGCAACACCGGGGCAACGCTGAATTATATTTCAAGCACCGCTACCAACGGTTTAACTTCCCCATTGGCACTCTGACCGAATATTTCCGGTTTCCCGAAGGTTGAGCCGGTTCTGCGGGATTTGAACGGGATGGCTCCCAAGGTGTTGAGTGCGGTTGAGTGGGAAGTCTTGGGAGGCGATAGCCTAACGGCATAGCTGCGCTTACTCGGTTGCGGGTTGAGAATGGTTTGGAGCCTTTGAATAAAATAGGAAAAACCTTGTGGCTCCTTAGCTTTTGTGATTATTTTTTATGGCAAAAATATAAGCATCCTTAGCAGGAAGGTGGGCTGTAAGGTTTTATAATTGGGAAACAACGTTAAGCGGTTTTACGCTTCTCGTTAAGTAGTGGCAAAGATTTGATTTTGTACCGAGGAGTAAGAGTAAATGGATATGAGGGAAGAAGGCAAGGTGAAGTGGTTTAATCCAAACAAGGGCTATGGATTCATCACGAGGGACAACGGCGACTACGATATTGTGGTTCATTTCTCAGCGATCCAGGGATTCTGGTTACCGAAGTTTAGAGGAAGGACAGCGCGTCAGCTTTGAGCTGAAGAATGGACCAAAAGGGTTACAGGCGGTGGATGTGACGATAATCTCCTAAGTTAGCCGCACCTATCCCTATTTTGTCGCTGTGGGAAAACTCTTGTCTTGACTGAATTCTAAAACTCTCACAGATTAAGCGAATACAACGATTTTTCATATTAACTTCCGCATTAGCACCCTCACGGAATATTTCTGGTTTCCGAAAGTTGAGCCGGTGTTCGCAGTTCAGAAAAACCTTTGACTTAAGTACGCGAACTTAAATCAAGATTATTATGTCCTCCGCGAGAAACGAAGCAATCCCAAGTCTGAGCGATTGCTGCATTTCTATCTGCTGTTTCCTTAAACTTTGATGATTTTTGAGTGCCTTGAAATACTATAGCCAACATCCTAACGCTTTCTCGATCGACTACCTCAACGACTTGCGAGGAGCAATTCTAGCCTCCCCTTATCTAGCAATCAACAACCTCAATCGCGATTTCATTGGCACAAAAGGGTTTTCCGTGGTGTTTCAACGTTCGGAAATTTCTGAAGTAGAACGGCGGTTCCCCTTGTTCAAACCCTATCTCAGACCAAGCATTACAGCCTGAATGCAATGCTTTTTACCTCAACCCTTTGTTGCTGGGTGAAGGTTCCCGCGTCGATCCGCATATCGATCGATCTTTGCGATCGTACTGCAAAACAGTTGAACCTCCCGCAGCCGTCAGCGTTTTATACGTGCAAGTACCGCCGAACTTGCAAGGGGGAGAGTTGATACTGCGGCGCAACAAACAGCAAGTCGGACAGATTAAGCCGCAAGCCAACTCGCTGATCTATTTTCAAGGAGATTTGACTCACTCTGTCAACGCTGTTAAAAGTACCGGAACTCGTTTGAGTTTGGTTTGCGAACAGTACAGTTTGAGCGAAACAGAACTGCAAGATATTCCAGGATTCACAGTGGAATCTAGGGCCGTGAAAGCAAAAATTAAGTTCGGTCTTGGGGTGTTGGTTGCGGTAAGCGCAGCTATCCCGTAGGGAATCGCCTCGGGCCAATAACTGTCACTTCCAACACTTATCCGATTCCCGCCGGTGCAGATGGAACAATTTCGTCACAAAACTTTACGTCTTGTCCTATTTTGCTATTAGTGCGATTCGTTCTGGAGAAACCCAGTTTTTGGGGGGATTCCAGGCTTTGATAGAGTAACCTCTCTGGGTTGAGTCCGCACTTTAAGCCTCTATCAATGACAACTTGATACCCATGTAGGTGACGTTCTACCAAAGAACCAAGCCCTACCGCCCTGGTGCGGGGTTGAAAGCACATAAATTACCAGTAATGGTAGCCCCTACGAAAGAGATTGACTATCTCGGTTCGTAAAGCGGGGATGAAAGCGGTCAAAGGCGATAATTGCTGAAAACGCCCTCCGTAAGCAAGAGTTCTATAAGCGAGCCAACACAATTACTGTGGAGGAGAATCGTGGGGTAGAGCAGACTAAATGTCGTTGAGCCACCGTCAAAAATAACCAGGGGAAATAAGCTAGTGATTCGGTCACACCCTGGGCTGGGAATATCCGGTAAGGGTAAGGTCTAACAGTTTCTACGTATCGAGTTAGCGCACTACCTAGAACCCCGGTGGAGAGACATACCCTAAAGACTCAAACCAATGGGTGTCAGGAACGAAGTAATCCTCCCTATAGCTCCTGTTAGGGTCGATTAACAGGTAAACGGTCAGGTAATAAGCAACAGGGGGGAAAGGATGGTTCAAGAAGCTAACGCCCAGACCAAAACAACGGTCAACGCTTGAAAAGGGATGGATTAACGTCCGGGATATGCTGACGTGAACCGCAATGTGCCAAAAGCTAGAGGTACCAGTAGCAATGAATAAGCCTAAATCTGATTCAATCTCGAAGACAGAGGGATGGAAAACTATTAATTGGCGAAAAGCCGAGCGATATGTTTTCAAGTTGCAAAAACGCATCTATGCTGCTTCACGTTGTGGTGATGTCAAAAGAATGCGCCAACTCCAAAAAACACTGATGAGGTCTTGGTCTAACCGAGTATTAGCGGTACGTCGGGTAACAGTCGAAAACCAAGGTAAAAAGACGGCAGGAGTGGATGGTGTGAAATCATTGTCCCCATCAGCACGTCTAAAATTGGTAGGGCAATTAAAGCTAACAGGTAAATCCAAGCCGAACCGTAGAGTTTGGATACCCAAACCTGGAAGCCAAGAAAAACGTCCACTATCAATACCCACAATGGAAAGCCGCGCCCTCCAAGCCGTAGTCAAGGCTGCTTTAGAACCTGAGTGGGAAGCTCGATTTGAGGCAGGAAGCTACGGATTTAGACCAGGCAGGTCATGCCAGGATGCAATTAAACATATCAAAAACTGTATCCAAACTAAGGCTAAATATGTCTTCGATGCGGATATATCTCAATGTTTTGATTGCATCAATCATGAAGAACTCCTCCGAAAATTAAACACCTTCCCAGGACTCAGGCGACAAATCAAAGCCTGGTTAAAGTCGGGAGTGATAGATAAAGGAGTTTGGAATACCACATCCAGTGGTACACCACAGGGCGGTATTATATCGCCACTCTTGGCGAATATCGCCTTACACGGACTAGAAATGGTAGTTAAAGATTACGTGCAAACCTTAACTATTCCCAAGTTAAGTAATAAGGAAAAACGCCGTTCTATTGGGGTCATCCGCTATGCAGATGATTTCATCCTTTTGCACGAAAGCAAGTCCGTAATTTCTGGGTGTATTGCTGTAATAGGTGAGTGGTTAGCTGGCATTGGCTTACAATTAAAACCTTCCAAAACCCGATTAGCGCATACACTCGACCCCAATTTAAGTGAAGATGGAAGCGCTGGATTTGACTTTCTGGGTCATCATATCCAGCAATTCCCTAGGGGGAAATATCGTAGTAATGAAGATAATCACGGTCGAAAATTAGGTTTTAACACACTCATCACCCCATCAAAGAAGGCAATTCTGACGCATCAGCGGGAAATATCTCGCATTATTAAGATGCACAGAGTATCGCCACAAGAGGCCCTCATTAAAGACCTCAATCCTGTAATTAGGGGATGGAGTTCTTATTACAAAGCCTCGGATATTGGCCAGGGTAAGCGCATCTAATTTGGTATCAAATGTAACAGACGGCAAAAAGAGAGTGCAGTATTATAGCGGCCCAGTTTGTCTGAGAGCTTCTATAATAACTCTCAAGCTCAGTAGAAAATAGGAAGGAATACTCTATGACTAAAGGATTTTCACCCGTTGTCGCGAGCGCTAAATTAAAAACAATAAAACCCCAGCCTCAACCTATTTCTATGCCAGAGCTAGAAGGGGGTTTGTTGAATTATTTTGATGATGTACCTGATCCAAGAGTTGACCGCACTAAACACCACTTACTTAAAGATATTCTAGTGATTGCTTTGTTAGCAATAATAGCTGGAGGTAACGGATGGGAAGATATGGAAAATTATGGAATAAGTAAACAGACCTGGCTCAAACAATTTTTAGAGTTACCCAATGGCATTCCTCATCATGATACGTTTCGTAGAGTTTTTGAAAAACTAGACCCCAAAATTTTAGAACAGAAGTTAACTCAATGGGTTCAAAAATTCCTCGGTTCAGTTGTTGACCAAGTTATCCCGATTGATGGAAAAAGTCTTCGAGGGTCTTATGACCGAAATCAGGGCAAAAAAAATTTACATTTAGTGACAGCGTGGGCTTCGGAAAATCGTTTGGTCCTCGGCCAAGTTAAGGTAGACAGCCATTCCAATGAAATTACAGCGATTCCAGCCTTATTAGAATTAATCGATGTAACCGGCGCAATTGTTACGATGGATGCAATGGGGACTCAAACGGAGATTATTAAACAGATTGTTCATAAAAAAGCTAATTATGTAGTTTGCTTAAAAAGTAATCATCCGACTCTGTACAATCAAGTTAAATCTTGGTTTAAAATTCCATCAAATCGCCAATTTACTGGGGTTAAGATGACGGATTACCGTCAAGTAGAAAAAGGGCATAACCGGATTGAGAAGAGAAGAGTTTGGGCGATTCCCGTTTCAGAATTTGGAGGTCTTTATAATCAAGATAAATGGGCGGGACTTCAAACGGTTGTTATAGTCGAACGGTTTCGGCAACAGTGGAATGGAACCTCTCATGAAGTCCAGATTTATCTAAGTTCTTTAAGCGTAGATGCCCAAAAACATGGTTCTATTATTCGGGAACATTGGAGCATTGAAAATAAAGAACATTGGGTTTTAGATGTGACTTTTGAAGAAGATAAATCTCGGATCCGAGCGTTTAATAGCCCTCGAAATTTGGCGCTCCTCAGACGGATGGCCCTTAATGCCCTCAATCAAGAAACCACCCTATCGCGTAGCTTGAGACAAAAAAGGAACCGGGCAGCCATGAGCGAGGAGTACATGATGCTTATTCTCAAATCCTTGTGTCAAGCCTGATTGAGATGCTCTTACCCTGGGATATTGGCACGGTAGGAGAATTATCCAGACAAGATAATCTGACCTACCTAAAACTTCGGAGATGGGCCAAACGTCGCACTCTTAATGTCAAAAAAGCTCATCGTCTATATTGGCGAGCAATCGGCAATAGAAACTGGGTGTTTGCGACCAAAGGGGATAAGCCAAAAAAGCTAATTTTACACACCGAGTTTGCGACCAGTAGCAACAACCATCTGTTGGTGAAAGGTGATAGAAGCCCCTATGATGGCGACTTAGTTTATTGGAGTAGAAGGTTAGGCAGACATCCTGAATTACCTAACAGACAAGCGATACTTTTAAAACAACAACGAGGTAAGTGCGCTTGGTGCGGACTACACTTTCTTTCAGGAAATGTAATGGAGGTTGACCATAAAACCCCACTTTCTCAAGGAGGAAAAGATGAGTGGGTTAATCTTCAGCTATTACATCGACATTGCCACGATGAAAAGACTGCTGCTGACGGCAGTCAGAAGTCCGTTATTGACAAAGGGATTGCACATTGAGTAGCCGTGTGCGGTGAAAATCGCACTCACGGTTTCGGAAGAGAGGGGTGGAATGGTAACATTCCCCTCGACTCTATCCCTCGGCTGTATGCCGTGTTGAGAGATTTGAACGGGATGGCTCCCAAAGTTTTGAACGCGGTCGAGTGGGAAGTCTTGGAAGGGGATAGCCTAACAGCATAGCTGCGCTTACCGCGTTGCAGGTTGAGAATGGTTCGGAGCCTTTGGATAAAATAGAAAAACTACATGGCTCCTCACCTCTTTTGATTATTTTTTATCGCAAAAATATAAGCATCTTCAAAAACCGGAAACTGTCAACCTATCCACACCTGTCTAGTGCTTTATTCGGTTATAATACCGAAAAATCTAGCCAGTTAATAACGCTATCCAAGCCATTGGAGAGATTTTTCAGCCGGTTTGGGATGCCTATTTTCATGCAAAAAAACCACAATATATTATGCACTGCCTCAGTTGTAGCTTTGACAATCCCGAGGGAATAAAATTCTGTGGTGATTGTGGCGCACCCCTCTCTCGCCAGTGCCCTCAATGCCATTTCCAGAATCCAGCAACCTTCAAATTTTGTGGAGAATGCGGCACATCCTTGATTACACCTGCTTCACCAACACCCCCAACCCAAGAAGCAGAAAGACGCCAGGTTTCGGTGATGTTTATCGATTTGGTAGGGTCAACTGCATTATCCGAAAACATTGACGCAGAAGAATTGCGGGATGCAATTCTTGCATATCGAGAAGTCAGTGCCGAAGCAATCCGCCCAGCGGGAGGACAAATTGCTAAGAGTTTTGGCGATGGATTGATGGTGTATTTTGGATATCCAATTGCCTATGAAGATAACGCACAACGGGCAATGCGAGCCGGATTGGGAATTCTCGCCGGAATGGCAAAACTGAACGCTCGTTTGCTGCCAGAAAAAGGGTTGCAACTAGATGTGCGAATCGGCATCCATACAGGACGCGCCGTGATTGGGGATACTGGCTCGGGCGAGATTCGTGAAGTAATGGATATTGTTGGCGACACACCGAATATTGCTGCGCGAATCCAAGGCGTTGCGACACCGAATACCGTCGCTATCAGCACGGCGACCTATACGATTACCAGAGGATATTATGAGTGTGAATCATTAGGAGTTCACACCCTCAAAGGTATCTTGGAACCAATGCAAGTGTATCGGGTTCTGCGTGAAACTGGCATTCACCAGCGCTTGCAAGCTTCACCCCATCAGCTAACCCCGTTTGTGGGGAGAGTGCCACAGTTAGAACAGTTGTTCGGGGCGTGGGACCGGGTGAAAGCGGAGAAAGGACAGGCGATAATCCTATCCGCAGAAGCGGGAATGGGCAAATCGCGCTTGGTACAGGAATTTAAAACGCGAATTGCTGCCGAACCTCACCAATTGGCGGAATTATACGGCTCTCCCTACTATCAGAATACGGCCTTTTATCCTGCCGTTACCGGGTTGCGGACAACAATGGATGCAGATTGAACACGACGATTCTGCTGAGATTAAGTTAACCAAATTAGAACGATTGCTGAGTCAGTACGATTTTGAACTGACAAAAGTAGTGCCTTTATTTGCCAATTTGCTCTCGATTCCCTTTGAGGAACGTTATGCAGCCCTGAACCTATCGCCCCAGGCGCAGAAACAGAAACTTTTAGAGGCATTTTTGGCAATGGCGATCGCTAATGCTGCCGAACAGCCTTTTATTTTAATCTACGAGGATTTACACTGGGTAGACCCATCCACTTTAGAATTCATTGAAAGGCTGATTCATCACCTTAAATCTCACCGCATCCTGCTGTTATGTACGACTCGTCCTGCATTCCAATCTCCTTGGAAAATAACTGATAAATTTGTAGAAATTATTTTAAACCCATTAGCAGAGGCAGAAACAGAACAGTTTATTCAGGGGTTGACTAGGGGCAAAACTTTGCCGCAAGACGTGCTAAAGGTGGCAATTCAAAAAAGCGATTGTATCCCATTATTTATCGAAGAAATGACTAAGATGGTGCTAGAATCAGCCTGGTTAGCTGAAAGTGAAGATATCTATCACCTAAAAAATAAGCCATTAGTCGAATTAGCCATTCCATCGAGCTTAGAGGATTTGCTAATGGCAAGGCTAGATCGCCTGGACTCAGCCAAGGAAATTGCCCAAATCGCTGCGATTATTGGGCGAGAGTTTAGTTATGAGTTGCTTCAGGCGATCGCCCCAATGGAGGAGACCCACTTGCAACGAGGACTTCAGCAATTAGTCGAGACTCAGTTACTCTTTGCAAACTCCGATAATTATAGCTTTAAACACGCTCTAGTTCAAGATGCAGCTTACGAATCGTTGCTCAAAAGTACGCGCAAACGATACCATCAAAAAATTGTCGGCGTGTTAGAGGAGCAGTTTCCCGAAGTTGTGGAGAATGAACCGGAACTGTTGGCGCATCACTGCACGAAAGCTAGTTTGAATCGAGAAGCGATTTCTTACTGGTTACTCGCTGGACAAAAAGCCTTACAACGCTCGGCAAATATAGAAGCGATCGGGCATTTTAACAAAGGACTGGAATTGATTTTAACCTTGCCTGATACGCCAGAACGGATCCAAACAGAACTTGACTTGCAGGTAAATTTAGCTGGAACTTTAATGGCGACCAAAGGATACGCAGACCCGGAAGTCGAACTCGCATATAAAACTACAGAAGAACTCTGTAACATTATTAAAAAAACTTCTCAATTACTTTGTGTTGTATGGGGGCTTTGGGCATTCTATATAGGGAATTCACAATATAAAAAAGCACTAGAAAAAATTCCTGAATTACTAGATATTTTTACTATAGATACAGATGTTAATATTCAAAGTGAATACGCTTATATGATGGGATGGCCTTTATTATGTTTTGGAGATTTAATTGCTAGTTACAACTATTTTAAGCAGGCGGTTAATCTTTATAATCCCCAACAACCTCATCCTAGTAATCCTTTAACTTGGCAAGACCCTTACGTTAGATTGCACAGCATAATATCATGGAACTTATGGCATATTGGCTATCCAGAGCAGGCTATCCAGTATAGTGATAAAGCAATGGCTTTAGCAGATAAATTAGCTCATCCTTATACCGAATCTTTTGCCCTTGGCTGTGGTGCTATATCTTATAATTACTGCCGAAAATTCGAGGTAGTCAAGCAACTGGCTGAAAGAACAATTACCCTAACAACAGAGCAAGGATTTGTATTTTTTACCGCATGGGGTATGATTATGCACGGTTGGGCCGCCACACAAGAAGGAGAGGTAGAAGAGGGAATAGCTCAAATGCACCAAGGTCTAGCCGTCTATCGCGCCACAGGAGCGGAACTTTTACTGACATACATTTTATCACTGCTAGCTGAGGGATATTTGCAATCAGGACAACCTGACACCGGATTGAATACAATATCTGAGGCACTCGCACAGGTAGAAAAAACTGGAGAACGGCTCTATGAATCTGAGCTTTATCGGCTCAAGGGTGAGTTATTGCAGTGCAAAGGCAGTGAAGTCGGGCAACAGTCTGAGGTTGAAGCGTGTTTTGAACACGCTTTGGAAGTGTCTCGGCATCAAGGAGCGAAGTCGTTGGAGTTACGCGCCTCCATGAGTTTGGCCCGTTTGTGGCAGCGACAAGGAAAAGTGCAAGCAGCACAGGCGTTGCTATCGGAAATTTACGGTTGGTTTACTGAGGGTTTCGATACGTTGGATTTGCAAGAGGCAAAAGCACTGCTAGAAGAATTGGGGCAAGATAATAAGGCTTGAGGGCTAAGGAAGCATGGCATCTTTTCTAAGCTGTTGCCACTCCACTCATTAATAGAGCGAAAGGCTCGTAGTCGTTTAATTTTAGGTCTCGGGCTGAGCGGTCGGGTGGTCAGCTAATTCGATTGTCTAAAATAGAGCCTGGTTCTGGGGTGGTGATCGTACTGCAGGTTAATTCCATAGTGCAGATTGGGTTCTAGTCTGGGGTGACGATCTCATTACAGGTTGGTTCGCTGGTCCAGCGTAAGTCTAGGTCTGACGTGATGATCGCCTTGCAATCTGATTCGGTTGTCCAGATTGGCCCCGGGTCTTGGGATAGCGATCGCACTACAAGTTAATTCCCTTATCCAGATTGGATTTGGGTCTTGGATAGCGATCGCGTTGCGGATTGATTTGATTGCCCTGACTAGGTTTAAGTCTGACATAGCGATCGCTCTGCGGCATTGTTGCGCTTACCCTATTGCGGGTTAGCTCGATTGTCCAGATTAGGTGTAGGTCTTGAGGTGACGATCGGGTTGCAAACTAATTCCCTTCTCCTGATTGGGTTCTGGTCTGACGTAGCGATCGGGTTATAGGTTAGTTCGCTTGTCCTGATTGGGTCTAGGTCTAGCGTAGCGATCGCACTGCAGATTAATTCCTTTGTCCAGATTGGGTTCCGGTCTGATGTGACGATCGGGTTGCAGGTTGATTCTATCGTGCAAATCGGGTTCCAGTTTGGGGGAAGCGATCGGGTTGCAAAGTAATTCCTTTGTCCATAGTGGGTTCCGGTATTGGGTGGCGATCAGGTTGCAAGCTGATTCTATGATCCAGATTGGGTTCTGGTCTAGCATAGCGATCAGGTTGCAAAGTGATTCCTTTGTCCATAGTGGGTTCCGGTATTGGGTGGCGATCGGGTTGCAAGCTGATTCTATCGTGCCGATTGGGTTCCAGGTCTAGCGTAGCGATCGGGTTGCAAGCTGATTCCATCGTGCCGATTGGGTTCGGGTCTAGGGAATACGATCGCCTACAGCATAGCTGGTGCTTACCGGGTTGTAAGCTAATTCCATTGTCCTACTTAGGTCCTTCCTGTTCTTGGGATGCGATCGCCTAACGGCATAGCTGGTAGTCACCGCACTACAGTCTGATTCGATTGCGAGTGGAGGTCTTTTCTCCTAACAGGACCTAGCATTAGCAAGGCGCGATAGGCAAGTTAAACCGGCCTTAGTGTAGACACAAGTAAATATCTGTCCCTACAATTTTGCACTGAAATAATGCAAGTTGCCATAAATTGGCTAAACATTAACGGAATTTGTCTCATTCTAAGAAAAATACCTCTAAAGGTAGATACCCTTCTATCGAATCAATTTATATTTTAAGTCTATTCTCAAGCAGAAAACGCTCTAATCGTTAATTTATTAAACTAAATAGGCGGCTCTGTAACCCAGATATTTTAAGTACAAATACTTTAAATTTCGACAAAATTAGTGAAACTAAAATTTAGAATCACTTGAAAATTTAGCTCTCAAGAGGTGGAATTATGGTTTACCAAAAGCTCCAAAAATCTTCAGCTAAAATCTCTCCAACCCAAAGAACATTCCAGGCTCCTCGTCCTTCTACCAAACGAAAACCCACAGAAGATGCGCCCCAACAGGACATTCAACGTTCACCCTCGAACAGCAACCGTCTGGGGCGAATTTCGGTCTATCCAGCGACCTTAGAAGCGCCCGTCCTGCAACCTAAACTAACCGTTGGCGCACCGAACGACCGATATGAGAAAGAAGCCGACCAAGTGGCTCATCAAGTTGTTACAAAAATTCATAGCCCTGCTTTTCAGGCTCCCAGCCTCAAGCGAATGAATCCATTCAGCGGCAGACTGGACCCCGTATTGGTATCAGGAGGAAACCCACTACTCAAGGGCAAGCCACAGAAGCAACCCCTGATTTAGAAGCCTCGATTCAAGCGGCTCGGGGCAGTGGGCGTCCCATCAAGCCCAGCGTGAAAGAGCCGATGGAGCAAGCATTTGGGTCAAATTTTAGCCAGGTTAGAATTCACACCGATGCTCAATCGGACCAGTTAAATCGCTCAATCCAAGCGAAAGCATTTACCACTGGGCAAGATATTTTCTTTAGAAGTGGCGAGTACAACCCAGATAGCATCGCAGGGCAGGAGTTGATGGCCCATGAGTTAACCCATATCATGCAGCAAAAAGGTGAACCTCAGCAGATTCAAAGATTTATTACCAATCCATTTACTGCTACGATTAGTCAAGTAATTTTACAGCAGAAACTTATAAATTATACCGTCAAAAAAGCTCAGTCTAAGAGTCTGTTGCCCAAGGGTTATCTAACCCATGTACTAAACAATCACAAAGAAAATCCGAATATTCATGCAGTATTCATGCACATATTACAAGCAATGAACTCAGCCACCACTGAAGACGAACGCCTATATGTGATGGAAAAAAACTACTTAGATTTGCTAAATGCAGTGGAGCATCAGTTTATCTTAGACCCGAAAATGTCTAGCTTAGACTTACTTGATGAGAAACAAGCTGAACAATATAAAAACTTTAAGTGGCATAAAAATGATTATCCCGGAAAAGCACCTGGCCCAAATGAATCAAAAGCAAACAGAATGATGAGAGCGCTGAACGCTATTCGGCCTGAAAGACGGGTCAACCAAAATCGGGTTGGCTACAAAGATGCAGTAGTGACTAAAACAGAATTTACGAAAAATAAACAGCTTCAAGAATATATTACTAACCAATTAAAATTGGTCCCTGACTTTACAAGCCCTCTGCCCGGAGAAACAACTCCTCCTAAACAGCCCGGTGGTAAACGGTTGAATAAAGACGCATTAAAAAGTTTTTTACAAATGCGAAATGCTGCATTAAAAGATGGTGTTCCTTTAATTATTCGGGCTGCTTATAGAACTCCTGAACGAGCAAAAGCTAACGCTGAACGTGCGAAACATCCAGAAGCAGTTGCTGAATATTCTCCCCATATCTTAGGACTAGCATTCGACTTACAGATGAGTTACGGAAAACAACATTTCAGTGAAATAGATACATCCGATATGCAAAATGTTGTCAATATGCGAACTTCACCTGTACACAAATGGATTTTTCTACATGGTGCTAAGTATGGCTGGTATCCGTTCCAAAATGAACCGTGGCACTGGGAATACAATCCTCCAGGTTTTAGAGAAAAGTTTCATCAAAAATTTAGTATGCTGGAGTTTGGCGAAAAAATGCTAGACAAAATTTCCGAATTTAGTATGTTGGAGTTTGGCGAAAACATTTTAGACAATATTACCGAAACATTTATTTTTGAATGAAAGCCTATATTTAGGTGGCATAATCTTTTAGCTTAATTTACTACTAACGCATCACAGGTTGATTTAATGGGGCAGAGTGGATGCAGGTCGAGGATGCGATCGCCTACGGAATAGCTCCCTTACCGCACTGCGGATTGGTTCGATTGTCCAGATTGAGTCCGGGTTTTGGGGTGGCGATAGCCTACGGCATAACTGCGCTGTGCGGCATTGCGGGTTGATTGCATCGGGCAGAATTTATGAGTCTGGCATGGCGATAGAACTGCGGGTTAATTCCATCGGACAGAATGGCTCCCGGTCTTGGGATGCGGTAAGCGTTGGCGTAGCCCGTGCGTCAGCACTTAGCTATGCCGTAGGCGATCGCCTCAACTCGCACCCTACCCGCTCCCTCAGCCCCAAAGTGAAAATGATTTCACTTTGGGGCTGAGGGGTAAATGCTTGTAATCTAAAAGGGCTAATCTTGCATTAGAAGTTACGATTCTTGTCCTTTTGACTCCCAGTAAAACAGGAATAAAATAGTAGTTGTGATTACATTGATTCCAAGCTGAAGGAGACACTCATCAATAACATCTAAGACAAAAATTCCACTTCCTGGCTCTGAAATGAACATGGAAAATAGTAATGAAACGAACATTGAAGCCAGTAACACCAAAGAAAAACTGACAATCATAGCCCCTAACAGTTTTCCTCGTTTTCCTTCGGTAAGTTGAGCGCTATACTTGCGAGCATTACTCCCATCAATTCGGTCTAGGGTCACAACGATATCCGTTAGAGCATACCGCAACGCCAAAATAATTCCTGGCACAATCAGAAGCAGAAACCCTCCTAGGACAATGAACCCAGTGCCAATACGGGTCCCAACTAGCTTAAAACTTCTTCTAGCCGCATGAGCCATACAATCGCCGTAGGTGGGCATTGTGTCTTGCTTGATTTGAGCCAAAGCATAAATCAAAGCACCGATGCAGAATGGGCCAAAGATGGTTTCAATTAAAGCAGTAAATCGGTACTCTTTAACGAACATTTGCATTTCATCGCCTCCGGTCATTTCTGGGAAGACGTACCAACGCAGATAAACGAGCAAGATGGAAGCGGGTAGCCATACCGTAAGAACAATCATGCTAAACAGCATCCAGTTCTGCATAAACAAGCCCATCGATTTGCTAATCTTTTCCCACATAATTGAGAAGTTATTCCTCGATAATTTGTATGTTTTAAATGAGCTAAATATTCTCAAATTTAGCTACCTAATCGGTTTCATTTAAAATTGTGTTAAACAAACCAACAAGCTGCTATAATTACCTATCAAATAGATGCGAGTAAGCTTTTTTTTAGAAAACTTGCAGTGCAGCTAAATTTATCCAAGATTGGCACGGTTGGTCTCGTCGGTCGGTGATGCAAGTCAGCCCCAGATGCGATCGCCGTTACAACTAGAACCCAGGCGAGTAACAGTCGTAAGGCTTATCTGGTTGGCAATTCAAAGACAAGAATGTTAGATAATGGAGACGGCGCAACCCGAATGTGTTCAGTCTTTGCTGTTTAATAACCGAGCTACGTCGATGTCAAACTCCAGATATTCCCAAGATTGGCAAGCGATCTCCCTAGCTATCAAAGAACAAGCCGGATGGCGCTGTGCAAAGTGCAGCCGTCAATGTCTGCGCCCCGGTGACCCCACGAACCACCTGACCAAATCGGAACGGGGCAAGTTGACTCTGAACGTGCATCACCACAACCGCATCCCCGAGGACAACCGGCTCGAAAACTTGATTGCGTTGTGCAGCACTTGCCATCTGAGCTACCACACCCGCCAGCAGTCGAACATCCCGCCCGGTCAGCTTTCGTTTCAGTTCTAACCCCGACCATCAAGGCAAATTCTGCTGCTGCTCTAGTTGTTGCTGCCGGTTCTGTTCCATCAGTCAATACCTTCGCCAATTTAATGGTCAGTGGCTTCATGGGAATGTTGATGGATACAGCCCAGACTGGATAAGCGTTTCAAAATCTGACCCAATAAAACTGGGTCAGGTTTTTCCTTAAGCAGTTTTATCGTTTCTTCTGCATAACGGTACCCTCTAAATTGACTTTTGAGATCCAGAACACTCCACAGAGGCCCCTGCTGGGTCACCTTTAACAAATAATGGGATAAATTCCAGGGTAAGCGCATCTAATTTGGTATCAAATGTAACAGACGGCAAAAAGAGAGTGCAGTATTATAGCGGCCCAGTTTGTCTGAGAGCTTCTATAATAACTCTCAAGCTCAGTAGAAAATAGGAAGGAATACTCTATGACTAAAGGATTTTCACCCGTTGTCGCGAGCGCTAAATTAAAAACAATAAAACCCCAGCCTCAACCTATTTCTATGCCAGAGCTAGAAGGGGGTTTGTTGAATTATTTTGATGATGTACCTGATCCAAGAGTTGACCGCACTAAACACCACTTACTTAAAGATATTCTAGTGATTGCTTTGTTAGCAATAATAGCTGGAGGTAACGGATGGGAAGATATGGAAAATTATGGAATAAGTAAACAGACCTGGCTCAAACAATTTTTAGAATTACCCAATGGCATTCCTCATCATGATACATTTCGTAGAGTTTTTGAAAAACTAGACCCCAAGATTTTAGAACAGAAGTTAACTCAATGGGTCCAAAAATTACTTGGTTCAGTTGTTGAACAAGTTATCCCGATTGACGGAAAAAGTCTTCGGGGGTCTTATGACCGAAATCAGGGCAAAAAAAATTTACATTTAGTGACAGCGTGGGCTTCGGAAAATCGTTTAGTCCTAGGCCAAGTAAAGGTTGACAGCCATTCCAATGAAATTACAGCGATTCCAGCCTTATTAGAATTAATCGACGTAACCGGCGCAATTGTTACGATGGATGCAATGGGGACTCAAACGGAGATTATTAAACAGATTGTTCATAAAAAAGCTAATTATGTAGTTTGCTTAAAAAGTAATCACCCGACTCTTTACAATCAAGTTAAATCTTGGTTTGAAATTCAATCAAGTCGCCAATTTACTGGGGTTAAGATGACGGATTACCGTCAAGTAGAAAAAGGGCATAACCGGATTGAGAAGAGAAGAGTTTGGGCGATTCCCGTTTCAGAATTTGGAGGTCTTTATAATCAAGATAAATGGGCGGGACTTCAAACGGTTGTTATAGTCGAACGGTTTCGGCAACAGTGGAATGGAACCTCTCATGAAGTCCAGATTTATCTAAGTTCTTTAAGCGTAGATGCCCAAAAACATGGTTCTATTATTCGGGAACATTGGAGCATTGAAAATAAAGAACATTGGGTTTTAGATGTGACTTTTGAAGAAGATAAATCTCGGATCCGAGCGTTTAATAGCCCTCGAAATTTGGCGCTCCTCAGACGGATGGCCCTTAATGCCCTCAATCAAGAAACCACCCTATCGCGTAGCTTGAGACAAAAAAGGAACCGGGCAGCCATGAGCGAGGAGTACATGATGCTTATTCTCAAATCCTTGTGTCAAGCCTGATTGAGATGCTCTTACCCTGGGATAAATTCACCATAAAAAAGGCTCATATTCGCGGAATTAGTCACCCCGGTCTCCTTAATATTCATAAAGTCTTCTAATCCCCAAAATTGTTTGGCATCTCTAAAGTTAAATTCTATTTGAAATCGCAGGCGATAATAATCAATTATTTTCTCATAGCTTAAGTCTACATCGCTGGAGAATAAAATGACCTGGCTTTGGCTGGAAGTTTTCAGGTTGGTTTTGATGATAATCACCACATTCAAAGGTTGGGCAAATTCTTTGTGAAGCAGAGTCGCTTGATAAATTTCCGTCGTGATTTTGTTTTTGTCCGTTGTCTTGTCTTTCAAATACTTGGCGGGAATTTGACCAACTTTTAGCCTGGGTCCATACTTAGCTTTAGTTTTTTGTTCTGGAGTAGACGGTTTGGCAGGAAAATGCAGGGCTGAGTCTTGGCGCAATTTAGAAATTAAATGAAGTTTTAATTGACGAGCCATTTGCAAGGCGTTATTATTACAGAAATGTCCATCCAGCAATAAATACGTCAAAGGTACACATTTATTTATCTGTCCCAACACTCGGGCAATTGCTGCCTTGATTCGCAATAACTCCGGAGTGAAATTTACTTGAGTTTTGTCTTTGTTCTTGCTCCCGGGGGGTCGGCCTCCTTTGTTCTTTTTGACTAGAGAGCTATCCCCCTTATCCTGAAGGCTTGTTTCGTCTGGCGAATATTTCTTGGGAATTTTTGCTGAGGGTTTTCCCTGAGATTTAGCCTGTTTTTTCTCTAGGGCGTCGGTTCAGTACCCGGGCTTGACAAAACGACTCAACTATGCATAACTGAAATTGAAGAACCAATTAAATTCAAGCGCTCATTACTCCCTAAAGTCTATGCGTCCTCCTTTGTGCACCCCCCAGTAGAGCTATCAGATTCAGAACAGGTAATTATTAATCGCATCAAAAAAGCCAAGCTTTTTACTTTTCTTCGCCTGAACCGTCTGTACATATTCGATGATGAGTTTCAAGAAGAACTAAACACCATTTTTAAAGACAGCACAATGGGCTACTGTCCCATCGCACCAGCACAATTGGCCTTAGCCACTATTCTCCAAGCTTATATGGGGATTTCTGACGATGAAGTGATTGAAGAGCTAGTCATGGATTTACGATGGCAATTAGTTATGGATTGCCTGAACTGTGAAAAACCCCCATTCAGTAAAGCCACTTTAATAAGATTCAGAAGCGCCTTAATTAAAAAAGGCTTTGACCAGCGTTTAATTGACCGTACTGTAGAAATTGCCAAGCTCAAAGGAGGCTTTGGTTCGGCTAATTTAAGAGCTGCATTAGATTCCTCTCCATTATGGGGTGCAGGTAAAGTTGAAGATACCTATAATCTTTTGGGTCATGCTCTGCGTAAGGCGTTGAGTATTATAGCTGGCCAGCAGGGGTGGGGGCTGGCAGAAATTGCCCATGAAGCGGGAGCGGATTTTGTCAATAGTTCCAGCTTAAAAGCCGCATTAGATTTAAACTGGGATGACCCAGCCGAAAGCCAACAGGCATTATCAACCATACTAAACAGCCTAAATTCTGTAGAAGAATGGATGCAACAGCAGTCTAATCCTGATGAAATAGAAGAGGCGCAAGCTCCTCTCCAGGTTGCCCGATTGATTGAATCCCAAAATGTGACAGTAGACACAATGGGAGTGCCGAAGTTGACCAAAGGGGTTGCTAAGGACCGACGCATTTCTATTGAAGATCCAGATATGCGGCATGGACGAAAAAGCCGCTCTCAAAAAATAGATGGTTACAAACGCCATATTCTTAAAGATTTAGATATAGGGGTGATTCGGGCTGTGGCTGTAACCCGTGCTAATACCCCAGAAGCCGCTGCCACTGTTGACTTAGAAGTTGACTTGAAAAGACAACAGGTTCAGTTAAATGAGCTACATATCGACCGAGCTTATTTATCGAGTCATTGGGTAAAAGAACGCTCCGAACAATTACAGATATTTTGTAAAGCGTGGCCGGTAAGAAACTCAGGACGATTTGATAAAAACGCTTTTGTTTTTGACTGGGAAAACCAGGTAATTAGTTGTCCAAATCAAGTTATTATGCCGTTTGAACCCGGTAAGGTAGTTCATTTTCCCAAACCGGAGTGTGCCGCTTGTCCCCTGAGAGAACGCTGTACTACGAGTAAAAATGGCCGCAGCATATCTATCCATCCCGATGAAGGATTGATGCAGGAATTACGGAGGCGTCAATCTACCTCAAGCGGTCGCGCACAACTGAGGGAGAGAACCTCTGTAGAACACTCTCTCGCTCATGTCGGACAGTGGCAGGACAAACGTCCCCGTTATATTGGACAGCGCAAAAACCTCTTCGATCTCAGGCGAGTGGCTGTCGTCCATAATCTTCATGTCATTGCTCGAATGAATGAGGTTTTACCAATACAACAGGCCCCACTGTAGTTGAATCCAGCAGGTAGATACACATTTGCTCGGTGTTGTCAAGCCTTTTTACTGAACCGACGCCCTAGGGCTGCCGCTTTTTCTTCGGGAGTTTTTAAGGTTTGTTCTAAATGAATGGGAAAGGACTTCCTCTATTGAACACTGACTAAAGATAAAGCAAAAAAAGATAACCCCGGCACTGGCTTGCCGTATAAGCTGGCAAAAAATCGGTCCAGACTGTAAGTTTCTTTTCCCGCTTTGGTGACAACGAACGTCATCGCCAGCGAGCAAATAAATGTCATCTTTGTTGAACAAATGAAGAACGAAAAAATACCCACAACATTGTAGCCCAAGGTAAAACCGTGTAAAAAAAATCGTTGTACCGTGCGATAACTGCCCCCAACTGGGGTCCAACGAGAAATCCCCAACATGGTCACTCGGCCCTCCATTGCCAGTATGGCTTTGGCAATCCGGCTTAATTGACAGACACTTGTGGTCCCTATGACTGGACTGAGGCATTGTAAAAGTGGTAAAATGTCTTTTTTATGCGAATGTAGATCTCATTTGTGGTTGTGGTAAACAACAAGTGTACTACGTTGGCCCTCCCTTTTTTGGCGAAGGTATTGTTCAAGGGTAGTGGTTGATGGTTTTGCGGCATCCAGTGGGTCAAGCGTTTGGGGGTCGAGTGCAATCACCTCATTCAAGGGAGCCGGGGTAGCAGTTGATGGGGTTGTAGCAATCACCCTGAAGGGGTGACAAGAAGGCTAGAAACTAGACTGGATAAGGGACATAGCTCTTAGGCCCCTTCGATAAAAAGGCCGTTTATGGGGGTGAAGTTTCATAAACTCGATACTCAACTCCTGCAATTTTTCCATAGAATCAATCCAACTGAGTCCATAAAGTCCTATCCAAAAGTTACTATGACGGCGTTGAGAGCGTCCAGATTCGGTTAAACGAGCGACATAAGATTGCACTCCTTGTTGCTTGATTGGCACGCCTTGAATAGATGACTTACGGTTCGCTCATTTTTGACCCTACTCCCTGAGATGGGAAACCATAACAGAAGGATCACCCGAAGTGGAAGGGGGTGGCCCCTCATCGTCGGCCAAGTTTGTATAAATCTTTAGGGGAATATTTAGACGAATTAAAATTTGTTGGTGAATGGGAGAAAATTTGGTAAGATAGCGATTGCCTCCAAGAGCTATTGGAACCGAAACCAAAGTAATTTCTTTAAAGGCTGCCAACAAGAGTTCGGAACTAGGTGTGGCCGTTTTCCGTTTGGGGTTTCCGGGGTAAATTCCTGAAATTTTTTCATCATTTTTACTCAAACTTCGGCGCATCTCAAATTCTAAAAGTGTTAAGAGGCGTAATCCAATGGACAGCAATCGGATGAGCCCGGTAATATGGTCTTCTCTTTGTAAATACATCGGAGTCAAAGATAAAGGGAATCCTTTCATTCTGCCGAACCCTTTTTCAACTAAATATTCATCCCGATAAACTAGGACTCCATCAGTCACTGACAACTGCTCGGCTGGTGAATTACTCGCATAAACTCTCCAAGAACAACTGGTGAGTTTTTGGGTTAAAGCCTCGGACAATACCTGGACACTTAAAGTGACTAAATCTTCTTTAATGATTTGAGCCGGTTGACCTTTGTACGCCCTCCGTTGAGAGATTTTCCTCTCGGTCGCATACTCAATGTTCAACAATCCCTCTACCTGATATTTTTCGATTATTCTTTCGACTTCGTTCTGGTAAGCGGGTAAACCAATCAACCGTTTTTTACCTTTCCTGGGGTGATTTAATTGCTCCAGTTCTAGTTGAGCTTCTTGGACTCGCTCTTTTAACGATTTTTGGGCAGCCTCAGTCATCTTGATTGACCTGACAACTAGATGTCGCTCTTTCCACGTTATTTTTTTTTCTTCAAACTCCGCCATCTGCTCGACTTCTATTTCAAAGGCTTCCGCTATTTTAGTCGGCTCACCGGAGTCTAAATCTCTATAAACCGCTGTTAATTCTTGTTCCGTCTGTTCTCGCTCCATTAAATAACTGGTGAGAACGGATTCCATCATTTGAGTGGCACTCAAGGGAACTAGATAATAATCTCCCTGTTCATGAATAAACCGTCGGGTTTGTATTGCCCCCATTTTACTGTCACCGACATACAATAGGCCAGTTTTTTTCAGGGTCTCTCTGACTCGGGTAATGGCCGGACAATATAAAGGGTCGTCGGCTTTATTTCCCGCTACTATGTCCGTGGCCACTGGCATTCCCAAGGGGTCTAGGGTGGCCAGCATCACTTTAATTTGAGCTAAATCGGGTCGATGGTCTTTACTGTAGCCGTATTGAAATAATCCTTGTTCATTCACGCCACAGTATGTTGATGCGCTTGTCGTATCTAGGCGGACTCTATCGGCGTTTAAGTCATACACTTGTAGGAGATTGCCCCCCAGTTCTTGCTCAAACTTTTCCCAACGCGAGGTGTCACTTAGGTATCGCAATTCAGCTTGTAATCGGTCATCACTGAAATCTAAAGCTCTAATAGCAGTCCCGGTAGAAATACTTAAGGTCTCTATCCGATTTTCTACCCAGGACTGAACGTGGCTTAATCGATGGTCTCCTTGTGATAAAATGTAACTCAACCATACTACAGCTACCCCTCCCAGACTTATTCCTTGCCAGTTCCCATGAGTAATGAAGTGTTTGTCTAGTAGCTTTTGGATTCCCATCCGCTCCAACATGGCTAGTAATACAGGTATGTCATCTACTCTTTCGGCGTTGAATTCTTCGTTGTTGTTCATCCGGATTGTACTACTTGTACTACAAAGGGTTGAGCTACAATACCCAGGCTCGGTAGTCCTAAATATGTAATGATTCATTATAATCATGAATAAAATACAATAAGGCCCCAATATGATTATCTAATTTTTTAGAAAACGATAAAGTTTTTCTAACGAGTTTAGAAACTCGTTGCCTTAAGGTATTATTAAACCGTTCAATATGGCTGGTTTTTCCGCTATTTTTGCTGACCGGCTTATGTCTGGTTTTTGGAAAAACACATTCATATGCTTGCCAAAAATCTGTATAGCAGACTGCACATTGCCGATAAACAGGAGGTAAAGATTCCCATAATTTTTCCGCTGATTTTTGGCTTCTATCTCCTACATAAAATCCGACAATTTCTCGGGTTTCTAAATCTAAAGCGAGCCACACCCACTGTTGGTTTTCTTTGTTTTGAACATAAGACCAAAGTTCGTCACATTGAATGATTAGTTTTCCTGGGGATTTAGCTGATACTTCAAGTTCCCTGGAAACCTCGGCATACTTGGCATTGACGTATTTCTGAAGCCAAGTTCCTGAAACCTCAAAAACTCTACATATGCCAGCCAAAGATATTCTTTCAAGTAATAGGTTATCAATATATTTTTTAATAGAGTTATCAATATATTTTTTTTGGTTATTTTCAACAAACTGGCGGCCACAGTCCTTACATTGATGATTTTGCTTACCATTATGAATATGACCATTATGAACGGATGTTATGAGAGCCACATCTAGGACAGACTGGTTGAGAGTCTTCAAAATCATTAGACTTCTGGATGGGTTGAGAATTCATCGATTTTTTCATGTGTTAATTTCTCTAAAATTTATGACCCTAATTTAACATTTTCCATTCCAGAGAAATATTTGAATTTTAAATACTTTTTATAAGCCTAGCTTATAAAAATGCAATAATTTTGGCTTTTATTTTTTAAAAAACAAGGATGTTTCTATTAGGATTTTAGCAGCATCATTACATATTTATGACTACCCCCAGGCTCTTGAGGAGTCCTGATGTTACAATAATCCGTAAGTTTACACTAAAAGCTGGTCAACTCCATCTTTCGTTTTTAATACAAGTCTTTCTCCCTTTAATTCCGGTGCCATTTTGAACGAACGCTCTTTTGTTTTCTCCTCATAAGGAGAGGATTAAATTGCCATCTTTTTTACTTTTTTAAAAATGAGCGAACCGTAAGAGATGAGGCCGTATAAGCCAAAGCAATTAAAAGAACTAGACGAGTCAACCGCTCTTGGTTGGCTCCTGTTCCTTCTAAATTATATCCTCCAGTTTTACAATCTTTGAACATCGCTTCAATGCCCATCCGCATTTCATAAGCTTTTAAAGCACTTTTTAAGTCCGGAAGATTGGTCAGGATATACCAGGGTTCACTCGACTTGCTTGACCGATACTTTCGTTTCCAGTAAGCGGCCAAAGCATAGCGTCCAAATCCTTTCTTTTTAGTGAATTGAACTGAGGGCAAATAGAGTTTCATCCCCGGTTGAAGCCCTAAATTACTTAAACTCTCAAAATCCTCGCCTTTTTTCCGACTTTGTTTAATGTAAGTGTTGCATTTTTGACGGAGGGCAAAATAAACTTTCTTTGACTGGAGCCATTTTGCCAGCTCAACGCTATGAAATTCAAGGGTCTCCAACGACGATAATTTTATAACCGTTTAATAACCGAATAATCGGAGTAAGAAGGGCTTTTTGACGGGCGAGATTGCTGGCCCCTGTATGGTCAATAAATGTCCAATAAACTGGCCAAGCTCGTTTTTGATAAATCACGGAGCCCATGAAAAGGTTGTTTTGTTTCCAAGAGGTTCTATCTAGGGCCAAATAAATGGGCTTATTTTTAGGAAAGTAGCGATGAATTAAAATTTGAATGATGGGAAACCATACCAGAGGAACACTCAGACTTTTTGAAACTAAGAATCGTTGGATTCGCCGACGACGGCTCTCCTGTTTAATAGATAGGGGGAAACAGGCGGCCAACCGCTCAATTTTAACAGTTTTGTGCAGTTGCAAGAGCCACACTAGGGTTTGAACCATCAGCCAATCGGAACGCTTCAGTTGCTCGGATAGAAAAGTTTGGTAAAATGTAGGTAGCATTTTTTTGTGATTATAGAGGTTGGCTAGGCCCTAAAAAGGAGCTGACCTCTTTTTTTTATACTACAAATCGCTAAAGTCGGCAAGGGGCAAGCCTTTTGGCCTTCTTGTCACCCCTTCAGAGCAATCACCCCATTCAAGGGAGTCGGGGTAGCGGTAAGCGGATCCCTGCCGTAGGCAATCACCACGGAAGATTTAGAAGAAGTCTTGTTTGGAAGTGATTGCTCAGAAATGTTGGTTGGTGTAGAATTCATGCCAGGGTTTGTCACTTCGTTCACAATCTCAGACAAACTAACGGAGGGCAAAGTGGAAAAAGTCAAGGTAGCCACTCGTTTCTTAGGCAAGAGGCTAGTCCGAAATTTTCCGCCCAGATAGCGAGCTTTCTGTGCAAGGGCGGTAAGTAAGTTAGGGTCAAACGAATCCAATTTGACCGTGCGTTGGTTTAAAATTACAGCATTCATGGTAATTAAAATTGGATAGACATCATCGCACTCGCGCACTCGCGCCCTTGCCCGGTCTAGTTTCGGTGACCCTTTTCTCCAAGAACAAGCAATTACCCTTTAGAAATAAAAATGGGACAAGCCAAGATTATTGCCATTTTCAACCAGTCTGGTGGTGTAGGCAAAAGCTCCCTTACTCATAATCTGGGATACCATTTAGCCTTGAGGAAGCGAAAAGTTTTGTTGGTGGATATGGACCCCCAAGCATCGCTGACGGTGTTTTTGGGGCTAGAGCCATCGGATTTGGAGGAGACAATTTATCAATCTTTGATGGCATCCGATCCATTGCCCATTCACAGTGGACTGTATCAACAGACCTTAGATTTAGTTCCCGCCAACATCAATTTAAGTGGAGCCGAACTAGAATTAGTGGTGGCGGATATGCGAGAGTTGCGGTTGGTCGATGCGCTCGAATCGGTGCGAGAAAATTATGATTGTATTTTGATTGATTGTCCACCCTCTTTAGGTATTCTCAGTTACATCAGCCTGGTGGCTGCGTCCCACGTCTTAGTTCCGATTCAAACCGAATTTAAAGCCCTCAAAGGAACTGAATTGCTTTTGCAGACGATTTCCCGGGTTAAAAGCCGAGCTAACCGCCGATTGCAAATTGCCGGATTTGTCCCGACAATGTATGATGCACGAACGGCTCAGGCGGCTGCTTGTGTTGAATCAATCCACCAATCTCTATCTAAAATTGCTCCAGTTTTTCCGACAGTCCCCCGTGCAGTAGCATTTGTTGATGCTTCTTCCCAACAACTTCCTCTAGCCCTGTACCAGCGGACTCATGGAGCCATTCAAGTTTTGAAAGAAATCGCTAAACTCCTAGACGCAAAATGACGAATAAACGTTCAACTTATCAGCTTAAAGGTGTTGATGCTCTCTTCGGATTAACACCAGACTCCCCGAATACCGATGCTAGTCAAGCTGAACCTGTGCAAGTTGAGCTAGGGCAGATCCGGGTATCCGAACAGCCACGACGTTATTTTGCACCTGAGAAAGAAGAAGATTTAATCCAATCCATCAAGCAATACGGAATTTTGCAACCCATCCTGGTGCGTCCTCAAGGTGAGGGACTCTACGAGTTGGTAGCCGGGGAACGGCGTTATCGTGCGGCAATAGCTGCTGGCTTAAAGCAAGTCCCGGTATTGGTGCGCTTCCTTTCTGATGTAGAGGTTTTGGAAGTGGCGTTACTCGAAAATTTACAACGCGAGGATCTGAACCCGATTGAGGAAACCGAAGGGATTTTACGGTTACTGGAGTTGCGCTTAACTGAGCCACAAACCACCATTATGAAATGGTTTAATCAAGCAGCTCATCCAGAACGAGAATCTGTGGATAACGTTATTCACGGGGAAAAGTGGCAACAACTTGTAGGCATTTTTGAGACCTTGGGTAAATTTACCCCAGAAAGTTTCCGAACCAATCGCCTGCCTTTACTCAAAATGCCCGAGGATGTTAAAGCCGTTTTAAGGCAGGGGCAGTTAGAGTACACCAAAGCCCGGGCGATCGCCACGGTGAAGCAGGCAGATGTTCGCTCTAAACTATTAGAGGAAGCGATTTCTCAGGGGTTGTCCTTATCGCAAATCAAGGAAAAAATTGCCGCCTACCGATTGCAGAATCAGTCGGACAAAACACGGTCGTTAAAGCAAGAGTTCGATGCCGCCTATTCTGAGGTTAAAAAATCTGAAGTCTGGAAAGACCCAACGAAGCAAAAGAAACTCCGCAAGTTACTCAAAGACTTACAAGCCTTAGTGGAAGAAGAATCATCGAATTGTAAAAGACCCACAGGCTGAAGCCCGGAGGCTACACGACTTACAAGCCTTAGTGGAAGAAGAATCATCGAGTTGATTCTTCTAGAAGAGTTGGAGCGCCAGGATTATTCTACAAATTTGTGAATATCCTGGTGCATCGCTGTGGCTGCCGCTTCTGAAAGCGGATGGCCCTGTTTTACTGCCTGACCAATTTCGGTAATCCGGTTTAAGTAGGGCTTGCTGAAAAAGTTATAAAAAGCAGGGGGGGTAAATCCCACATTCCGAATAAGTAAAAATACTTATCCGGAATGTCTCCGCAAGTTTTTTGGCTGAAGCAACCATTTTCAAAAAATGGCTACAAACCTTAAACTATAGTGTTTTCAGCTATTTTCTGTAGAACGGGCTCTATAACTCCCTCCATCGGAGCAAGCACTCAAAAAGTGCAGTTTTTATTGAGAATATTCTCAATAAGCCCAAAAACTCCGGTTACAGTAAGGACCATCGTTCCCATAGATTTTCTATAGAATCGCTGGAACCCTTTATGGGCAAAGGTTTTTAAAAAATAAAAACTCAGCAATTAAACCTGCGGAATGTGGGGTAAATGAACAAGAGGCCCCTCTGACTGCACCAATAAACATGGCTTTACTTCGATTCTTCAATTCATAGCTAAAATTAATGCTTCGGCATAAAATTACAAGAGTTTGGAAAAATTGACACAAAAAAAGACAGTAAAACTGCCTCAGCAGTTTCACTGCTGTTGAGCACTAAAAACGTAAGCGTAATGGAAGTTTCGGAGATATTAGATAGTTTAGTCATGACTCAATTCAGGCTGAATCTTCTTTTGCCCTGTCCAAATTTTCCTTCAATTTCGTTGCGAATCCGCTCATCTTCTGGGAGCATTCAGCCCAAGGAAAAATCTGGCCCCACGGCTGAATCTAAAGCGATTATCGACCGACTGAAGCAGAAACGGCGCAAGTTCAACCCCACTTGGTTGGAAGAGTTTCACCCTGAGTAATGCGATCGCCTACGGGATAGTTTCACTAATCGCAACTCAATCCCCAAACTGTCGGGTCTAGCAGTGATGATTGGTGACTATTCCTGGGGATGACCTTGACCCTATCCGAGTGATAATCCGAGCGCCCCCGACCGAATCAATAAGTTTGAGTTTCGTCGCCGGTTGAATGCGGTAAGCGTAGCTATGCCCCCCGGGCTTATCGCCTCACGAGAGGAATCAACTTGGGTCCACTGGAGCCGGGTGAGTCGGGTTGCATTGTCCTGGGGCTGCCACTGGTTTTAGTCTGAGTGGGCCTTGCCACCGATAAAATTGGGTCAGTCTTTGTGGGTTGCGATCGGCAACAATCTAGCGAGGTTTTGTCGGGGATAGGCTGAGTGAAGTGAAGCGCTGACAACCGACTCAATGATAGTTTCGATTCAGATGCAGTCGTCTTCAATCAACTTGGAAAAAGCTGATGCAGCGTCAAAACCTTCTGGCGAATGGCTTCCAAATCAACGGCTTCCCCAGAATTGGGGTATCTGAACCGGGTTGTTTTCGGGTCGATAGTGCTGAGTTCTGCCACCATTATTCGCAGTGCTGCGGGGGGGTGGTTGAGACAATCCCAGAGTTCGAGGAGATTGTGAGTTTTTCTGAGAGATTCACTCAACACATTCTGCTGTTGCGCTAACCCTTTGAGGAACAACTCGCTTGATTGGATGTAGCAAAAAACCACCGGACGGCTCCTGTTTCCTAGGGCATAGAGGGCCTCTGCTGCTTGTAGGTATTCGAGGGAAATGCGGATAAACTCATTCATGAGTCAATCTTAAAGACTAAACAATCGTCAGTAAAACTGATGGAGAAGAAGGCATCAATTTGGTCTAAATCTTAACAAAAGTTGACTTGAGATTAAAGTTAGTTTAGAAAGTTTTTGAGAGTTTTTATAAGCTCCTTACATCGAAGTTATACCCGAGGTGATTGCCAGCATTCGAGTCAGCCTGTCCCGTGCTTACGGGCTCCTAACTGTCGAATTCAGTCTGCTCGGTTCGTTCCCAGGATGCGATCGCCTCCCAAGACGCGATCGCGAGAGCGAACTGAATCAATCCGGTTGGGTCCTACCACCGGCGGGCAGGCGATGGCAACTCAATCCCTAAACTGTCAGCCCCGACTGGACCCATTGAGGGTGAGTACATTGCAGAACATTATATAAGTGCCTGTGAGTACATCCCGCGCTTAAACGGTATCTCATGCCAACTCCCACATATCGGTTACTTGACCCGATGGCAACTTATAGCGCCTTACTTTGCCATTAATTTCTAGTTGCTGTAAAGTGGCTTCTATATCCTCTAAATCAGCGAGAGAGTAGTAGGTTTCGTTAAGATATTTTTGGATAGTTTCAGGCAAACGTCGATGCCCCTGCAAAGATTCTAAGACAAGTTTTTCTAGGGTGGTCATCAGTGCAACTCTTGAGTGAATGTCATTTCTTAGAATATCCTCAATTTGGGAACCGACTCCATCCAATGGGTTCAAGCTCGTTTCATCCAGGCGCGACGGGATGGCAATATTTTGATGTTGAGAAACGGAGAAATCCGAATGAAGTGCCACTTTTGCGATATAGCGGTTCCCGGACTCATGAGGTACAATACATAGGAAAACTGACTCATCTTAACCATCCGAATCTATCATGAAACCCTACTCTCTAAACTTTCGGCAAAAAATCGTACAAATCTATGAGGAAGAAAAATTATCAATGCGAAAAATAGCTGCCCGATTTGGGGTTGCTAAAAGTTTTGTGCAAAAAATACTCAAGCAATATAAAGAAACGGGTGATTTGGCCCCTAAACCTCAAGGGGGAAATACTCATCCTAAACTCGGAAGTCAAGAAATAGTAATTTTGATAGAACTCATTGAAAATAATAATGATGCTACTTTGCAAGAGCTTTGTGATTTGCTTGAAGAAAAAACAGGGATAAAAGTCAGTACATCCACTTTAGATAGAGTCATTAAAAAGCTCAACTACACGGTTAAAAAAAAGACTCTTTATGCCGAAGAAAAATATAAAGAAGAAGTTCAAAA
This sequence comes from uncultured cyanobacterium, assembly GCA_963821735.1. Classification (GTDB taxonomy): domain Bacteria; phylum Cyanobacteriota; class Cyanobacteriia; order Cyanobacteriales; family Laspinemataceae; genus Laspinema. Next base: position 151,759 of record CAWGFK010000034.1, on the reverse strand, counting down.
AAAACGAGTAGAGTTTTGGGAGAAAATTCGAGACATTCCTTATGAGGACTTGATTTTCATAGATGAATCCGGAGTAGACCTAGCCTTAATTAGAACCCAAGCCAGAGCTATTAAAGGGCAAAGAGCTAGAGGCCCAAAGCCACAAAAAAGAGGAAAACGAGTATCTTTGTTGAGTGCTTTATCGCTCGAAAAGCTGGTAACTTCAACCAACATATATGGAACAACAAATCAAATTACATTTGAAGCCTTTATTGTAACAAAGCTTGTTCCTAATTTATGGAAAAATGCTTGTGTAGTTATGGATAATGCCAGCATTCACAAGAGCCAAATGGTTGAAGAAGCTATCCAAGAAGCGGGAGCAAAACTTATCTATCTCTCTCCTTATTCTCCGGAATTTTCTCCCATTGAAAATTTTTGGTCAAAAGTTAAAGAGATTCTCAAAAAATTTCAAGCGAGAACCTATGAAGATTTAGTTATTGGGATTACCGAAGCAATGCGGCAAGTCACTCAACAAGATATTCGCAATTGGTTTGCTCATTGTTGCTACTGTACCTCATGAGTCCGGGAACCGCTATAACCCTGCACCCTTGTTATGCGACGGGGAAAATTGTGACCGGCCCATCTGCCGACTCCATGCCCGTCAACTGTCCTTTTTTCTGATTGGTCGGAATCATGGGGGGGATACGATGGGTGACAACTTAAGAAGAGGGGACAAAAGTCAAGCCGGGAAAAGGAGAGAGGTCTAGCTTTTGAGAACCCTTGGTTTTGCGTAAAGTTTTGACAATGCCAAGATCCTGATTTCGAGGGTCACAAAAATACTCAACTAAGGACTGATTATTGCCCCTCGTCGATGCAACAGTGAAATGATAGAATCCCCGAAATAGCATCTCTAAAGAAATCCGTTCGGTGGGCAATTCGAGAGAATCAGCCACATCATCAGCCAGGTCAATCAACACAGCATAGAACAGCCATGTCGCCCAGATTTGTAGCTTGACACCATTAATAGAACCTGTCCAGATATAGGCCAGCTTCAGCAATCGTTTAACCAAAAAAAATGCCGTTTCAATTTCCCAGCGACGAGCATACAAATCAGCCACCACATAGGGTGGTAACTCATCAGGCTCAAGCACCGAGGTAATATAGTTATACCAGCTTTTGCCATGCCGCACCCTGGTTGACTGACAAAACTTAGTCAGACTGATACCTGTAAGTATGTATTTTGAACTCAATACGGTAGGTACGCTTGTCATGTTGTTTTCGAGAAGCCATAGCCGGTTCTGGGTCACCAGAGTGAGTGAAGCACACGGAGTGAATGAGCTGCCAACCTTGTTCTAAGGCGGTTTTAATCCAGTCCCAACCCATTCTGAAATAGCTATTGCCCCGAAACCAGTGAGGGTCAACTCGGCGACGCAACCCATCGGCTACAACCTGAGTACCCTGGGCAGTTACATAGAGCCCACATTCCGCAGGTTTATTTCTATTCTCAATATATATTTAGGCTTGTAAAGCCTGAAGTCTTTACTCTATAAGCGTTATGACATTAAAGCCCTCAGAAAAATTTTGGGGTCTTTATTGAGAATATTTATTAGTAAAGGGTAGATGAGGGCCTTCGATAGAGGCTCAAACCTCCTAAATTCGTTAGAACCCGATCTAACCTGCGGAATGTGGGATAGAGAGTTGCTACCGCTAAGATAAAAAATAGGCGAGACAGGGCACAGACAGAGCGAACCTCAGATTTCTGAAGATTCCAGCCATTAGACTGGTCACCCGCGAAAGGCTTCCTCAATATCGAAGCGTAATCCATATTCTTGAAAGGTTTGTAATTTGGTGGGTTCATCGCTGACGATGGCCCAAAACTCACCGTTTATGTTGTTGTAGCCGATGGCCACATTCACGGGTCCGTAAAACTCTATTTTGTGGAGTTTAACGTTGTGCAAGCACAAAGCCTCGCCACGCTTGAGAGGGAATGTCTTCAGTTGCCGCCAGCCTGAACCGGCTAGCCAAATCCAGGTATTGCTCTTGAGGCGAATGCGGTAGTTCCAGCCCAAGTCATTGCTGAGGGCTGCCATCGCCTTAACGTGAATAAAGCCTCGGTCCGCCAGCAAGACGACCTTGACTCCCTTGGGTAATAGATTGGCCGCTTGATAGAGCATTTCTCTATATTCGTTAAAGGCAACCGAGGCACTCTTATGTTTCAAGACTCGCCACACTAAAGGCAAGGCTCGACCACGATACACCACTGCTATGCGAATCAGGCAATACTCCTCCCAATACATTGAGGTATCTAGGGTCAAATACAGACACTCCTCCTCCCAGTTGGCTAAGGCGGCTAAGATTAGCGGTTTGTACAGTCGATGGACATTGATGCGGCTGTTGTGCAACCATCGGCTGACCCGGCGTTGTTTACTCTGTGCCTGCTCCCCTCGACAGGGTAGGTAAGGCAACCAACGGGTGAGACTGACTTCGCCCCGTTGGAGCAAGGCTACCACCATCCACAGGCAAGTTGTCAGATGAGCTTTATGAGCCCAGGGGACCGATTGACTTAACCAACTGTGCAAGGCATTATAGAGAGGGGAGCTTTTATTCATGGCGTTCTGGGTTTTGAGTGGTATCTAAGCTTAGAACGCTGGCTCCCCCTTTTTCAACCCCAGGGCTGAAAATCTCTACCTGTAAAGCTTTCAGCCCTCATTCCTAACTTTTGTCAGTCAACCAGTGCCGCACCTGTACTAGACGCACGGTAATCTGTTTCGCCTTTCCTCGTTTATGGCCAAGCAGAACTAATTGGTCAACCAGATTAGCACTCTGGCTAAAAGTTTTCTGGACCTGATAAGTGCCTTTCTTCAGCCGGGTAATCCAAGCGCTCCCGGCTTTGACGAGGGCAGCAAATTCAGTGAAATCATAAAAGCCCCGATCAAAAATCAATAAACCCCCTTTAGGCAGAGTTGAATGCAACCATTCCCATTGATTCCTATCTGCCGCATTAGGATTTTCTTCAAAGCGCATTGCCACTGGCAAATGGCTCGCCATATCTACTATGGTGTAGATTTTCCCAGCTAAAGCTATGGGTTGGTCTTGTAAACTTTTAAGTTTACGAAACAGGGCCTCCAGGGTCGAACCATCGACAATCCAAATGTGTTCAAACTTTTGCTTTGTCCAAGCTACGCTCGCTGGCAACGGGCGAACAACACGATGAGTCCAACGTCGCTTTAACTCCTCCACTAAAGCCCACAGAACCTGCTCAAACATGGATGCCGGAAATTCTAAAAATCTCGTGGAGAGAGCTTGTTGCGTTACCTTCACCGCTCGACACCACAGTAAGTCTTCCCGAGCTAAAGTCCGTCCAAGTTCTCGAACGCTAGGGATTTGACGCCATAACAGGCTTAACACTGCTGCCACCATTAGAGGAAGCCCCAAAATTCGTTGGCGCAGCCCCAACTGGCGATAGTATTTCAATTGCTCGTGAACCACAGGCTTCAACAAGTCGCTCAGGTGGGCCTCAATCGCCTCGCTACTTGGCGCTGGCATATTGTGGCGGCGAGTATGATCTGGGTTGTTTTTGCGAGGACGACTCATTCCATCAAACTCCTGTCCAAACTAGCTTGACAATTACACTCTACCCTTAAGTTGTCACCCATCGGGGGATACCGTGGATGTTTGCCCGAATTGCGAGAAGTCTAAGAATCATTGGGAGTTACGGATAGGGGCTGTTCACGAGCGGTAACTCAGCCCGTTGCTTCCTAAGTTGGTGATGCGGTAAGCGCAGCTATGCCGTAGGCTATCGCCACTGTCGGAGTCAGCTGGTTCGGGTCCTTCCGTGCCAGGGATGCGGTAAGCGAAGCTATGCCGTAGGCTATCGCCATTGCCGGAATCAGTTTATTTGCGTCCTTGCCATGCGATCGCCACTGTCGGATTTAGCCGGTTTCATACTGCCAACAATGCGATCGCCACCAATGGAGTCAGCCTACTCGATTCCTACGAGGCGATTGCCAGCATCAAAGGCAAACTGGTTCAGTTCCGTGACAAGGATGCAATCATCGCTATCGAATCTAGGCTGCTGGATTTCTACGATGCGATCGCCAGCACCGGAAGCAGACTTGTACCGGATTCGCCATTGCCGGAGTCAACCCGTTGGGTTCCAGCCAGCAATGCCGCACAGCGGAGTTATCCCGTAGGCGATCGCCATTGCTGGATAAATCCGATTGGCTCCAATGACAGCATAGACACGAGTTGCAATCGGCCAGAACAAGACCGGCACAAATCCCACCTGAATCTTGGGAGTCGGATAGTATCAAATGCGGCTACATTTTTACGCTGGCAATCGTATGGCGAGTTTATCCGAGTAACGGCTTCTTTCCAGAAGTAGCGATTGTGGGTAGTCATAAATATGTAATGATGCTGCTAAAATCCTAATAGAAACATCCTTGTTTTTTAAAAAATAAAAGCCAAAATTATTGCATTTTTATAAGCTAGGCTTATAAAAAGTATTTAAAATTCAAATATTTCTCTGGAATGGAAAATGTTAAATTAGGGTCATAAATTTTAGAGAAATTAACACATGAAAAAATCGATGAATTCTCAACCCATCCAGAAGTCTAATGATTTTGAAGACTCTCAACCAGTCTGTCCTAGATGTGGCTCTCATAACATCCGTTATAATGGTCATATTCATAATGGTAAGCAAAATCATCAATGTAAGGACTGTGGCCGCCAGTTTGTTGAAAATAACCAAAAAAAATATATTGATAACTCTATTAAAAAATATATTGATAACCTATTACTTGAAAGAATATCTTTGGCTGGCATATGTAGAGTTTTTGAGGTTTCAGGAACTTGGCTTCAGAAATACGTCAATGCCAAGTATGCCGAGGTTTCCAGGGAACTTGAAGTATCAGCTAAATCCCCAGGAAAACTAATCATTCAATGTGACGAACTTTGGTCTTATGTTCAAAACAAAGAAAACCAACAGTGGGTGTGGCTCGCTTTAGATTTAGAAACCCGAGAAATTGTCGGATTTTATGTAGGAGATAGAAGCCAAAAATCAGCGGAAAAATTATGGGAATCTTTACCTCCTGTTTATCGGCAATGTGCAGTCTGCTATACAGATTTTTGGCAAGCATATGAATGTGTTTTTCCAAAAACCAGACATAAGCCGGTCAGCAAAAATAGCGGAAAAACCAGCCATATTGAACGGTTTAATAATACCTTAAGGCAACGAGTTTCTAGACTCGTTAGAAAAACTTTATCGTTTTCTAAAAAATTAGATAATCATATTGGGGCCTTATTGTATTTTATTCATGATTATAATGAATCATTACATATTTAGGACTACCCGATTGTGTAGACATTGCAACCACTTTAGGCTATAACGAGAGTTAAATCTCTTGACTCTAGTTGGGGAGCCTTTACTATGCTACTTTGGTGCAGTCTGCTGAATTTATTGACTTCACAATTTGTTTAAAGAATCATTGCTCCTACTTGATTAACTCGCTTGCCCTGACTACAGTGGCAACCCTCCCTTGTCTAAGTTAAATTGCGGATGTCTGGCTGTCACTTCACCAACTATTTGAAAACCTAAGTTCTGTCTCTTAAGCTCAATACATCATGAGAAATCACCTATTTAGTACCGTTGGAATCATAGTTTTAGCTGGATTCCCTTTTTCTAGCCAAGCGGCAAGCACCAAAAGTATTCACTCGTTACCCCCGATTCCTTGCCCTACCTGTGGCTTCAGAAATTCAGGGCTTACCAAATCAGAAATACCTAAATTAAACTGGAAAATATTTAGGTTAGATGATATGAATTTTATCGAGATAGATTTAATTGAGTTTTTAAACCTAGAATATGACAATGAATGTCGTGAACCCAATCACTCTAACTTTAGCGAACCCACACCTGACTTAAATAATCGGATAAATAATAATGGTAGGTTAGAACGGTCTGGCGGATATGTGCGACCTATTAACCGCCCAGTCCCCACAGTTGGAGGAGGAACTCGTCGTGGTTTTTCTATGGGCGATTGCCGTAGAGATGATGGCAGAAATAACAACCGTATTTTGCCACCAGTGGAAAGCCAATCGGCTCCAATCCCAAGAGTTGGAGGAGGAACTCGCTGATTACAAACTCTCCATTAGAAATACTAATCATCCTCAGTAGGATAGACTTTTCCCGAATAAAAACTTGGCGTTTCCCATTCCAAAATGGTACGATATGCAGACTGGGTGATAACTTCAGATTATATCTGAAATTTTTCTACAAATTAGCGGGGAGTCTGTACTATGCTTTGTTGGTATAAGCATCTTTGCTGGTCTGGAGTCGCGCTCTTTTTGATGGGTGGCTTGGATGCAGTGGCAACAATCGAGTACGAGCGATTCATTCTGGTCACAAACGCTCAAACTGTGGCTCAACGGGAACAGGAAGCGGACCGGCTGATAGATTTGGGGAAGGAGCAGTACGAACGCAGTCAGTTTGCCGAAGCGCTACAATCCTACGAACGAGCGCTGGCAATCTATCAAGCGATTGATAACAAAACTCAAGTGGGTAACGTTCTGAATTATCTCGCCACCGTATATGTCGATTTAGGTGAATACAGCCGCGCCCAAGAATTGCACGAACAGTCTCTCGGGATTTTTCAAGAACTTAATAGCCCATTAGGGATAGGTAATTCTTTTAAAGGGTTAGGCTTAGTCTATCGTAACCTAGGAAAATATGCTGCGGCTCAACAATACTACGAACGAGCGTTAGTCATTTTTCGAGAGATTGGCGAGAAAAAAGCAGAAGGCATTACTTTGACGGGACTGGGGAATCTTTTTTTGGCATTAGGGCAATATACTCAGGCTCAACAATATTACGAAGAATCTTTACGGGTTCATCAAAAAATTGGCAACGCTAGAGGAGAGGGATATGCCCTGAATAATCTCGGGGTTGTTTACGAGAATATCCAAGAATACGAACGAGCGCAAAGTTTCTATAAAAACGCTCTTTTCATTTTTCAAGAAATTGGAGATAGAGCCGGTGAAAGCATTACATTAAATAATTTAGGAGCGCTTTACAATAATATTCAAGAATACTTAGAAGCAGAATATTACTATAAACATTCTTTGGCTATTGCTCAAGAAATTGGAAACCGAGCGGGACAGGGAATCGCCCTGAATAATTTGGGTCTGATTTACCAAAAATTGAGAAATTACGAGATAGCTCAACAAGTTTATGAAGACTCCTTGGTGATATTTCAGCAGATTGGATACAAAGTTGGAGCAATTAATGCCCTCCATAATCTCGGTTTTCTCTATGATAAACTACAAAAATATAAACAAGCAGAAAAACACCTTTATGAATCACTGGAATTGATAGAAAGTTTGCGTCCGAATTTAACGGATGAGCAAAAAATTTCTTTAGCCGAAAATCATATCAAAACTTATGAACTTCTCCAAAAAGTTTTAGTTGCTCAAAATCATCATGATACTGCTCTGGAGATTGCTGAACGAGGACGTGCCAGAGCGTTTGTAGAATTGCTGGCTCAACAAGTCACAAATATTGAAGACCGAGATTTGACGGTCACTCCAGCAAATCTAGTTCAAATCAAACAAATTGCTGCCCAGCAAAATGCCACTATCGTACAATATTCGCGAATCTATGATGAATTTATTATTGACGGCTCCAATCAAGAGCATGAATCCGAACTGTATATTTGGGTTATCAAACCAACCGGAGAAATAGCATTTCGTCGCAGTGACCTCAAACCTTTATGGGCTGAGGAAAATAGTTTTTTATCAAAACTCATTGCAGAAGCGAGATGTTTCGAGAACTACCTCTGCCGTCGTCATCTCAGCGTCGCCCAAACTCGTGATGGAGCAACGGAGGTTACGAGCAATAGCAATCTGAGTTTCAATCGGGAAGCCGCGCAACAGCAAGCCATTCGGATTCCTCAACCCCAGCAACGCGAATGGCAACAACTCCACCAATTGCTCATCGAACCCATCGCGGATTTGCTGCCAGCCGACCCGAATGAACGAGTGATTTTCGTTCCCCACACTTCCCTATTCCTGGTACCATTTCCAGCGTTACTTGATGCGGATGGCACTTATCTAGTTGAAAAGCATACCGTCCTCACCGCGCCTTCGATTCAAGTGCTGGATTTGACCCGGCAGCAGAAACTCAATCGACCGGGAAACGATGGCAACCTGCTAATTGTTGGCAATCCTACCATGCCCTCTATCGGACAACCACCGCAGCAACTCAGCCCTCTTCCCGGTGCAGAAAAAGAAGCCCAAGATATTGCCCAACTCCTCAATGTCACGCCCCTGATTGGTTCAGAAGCCACCAAAGCAGCGGTGGTGCAGCAGATGCTTTCCTCACGCATTATCCATCTGGCTACTCACGGCAGTTTCGACCCCAATCGTGGTATCGGCAGTTGGTTGGCCCTAACCCCAACTGATTCAGATGACGGCTTTTTGACGGCTGAGGAAATCTTTGAGCTAGAACTCAACGCTGAGTTAGTCGTTCTTTCCGCCTGCGATACGGGACGAGGCCGAATCACCGGCGATGGCATAATTGGCTTATCCCGCTCGTTCATTTCGGCAGGTGTTCCCAGCGTTTTGGTGTCCCTGTGGAAGGTGGACGATGCGGCCACCGCGTACCTGATGCGCGAGTTCTACGAAAACTGGCTGGATGGTAGCGACAAAGCCCAGGCACTCCGTCAAGCCATGCTCACGACGATGCAACAGTATCCCGCTCCAGAGAACTGGGCGGCGTTTACTCTGATTGGGGAGGCTGAGTGAAACTGAAAAGGTTTACAGTTTTTGTCCACGATGAGACCTGGTTTGGATGCGATCGCCGCCACTGGAGTTGACCTGTTCAGTTTTTCCAATGCGATCGCCACCACCGGAAGCAAACCTGTTGCTGTTCGTACCGGATTCGCTACTATCGGAGTTAGCCCGTTCGGTTCGTTCTTGCCCGCGATGCGATCGCCATTGCTGGACTCAGCCCGTTGGGTTCGTCCTTACCAGCGATGCGGTAAGCGTAGCTATGCCGTAGGCTATCGCCACTGCCGGATAAATCCAATTGGCTCCAACTGCTATCAGCACCGAGATAGATTGCGATAAGCCCGGGGGCATAGCTGGTGCTTACCGGCTAGAACGAGACCGGCACAGGTTCAATCTGAACATCAATCGCGATTATTCCCGGGCGAATCGTGGGCGGATCTCGGCTGTACCCCTATTTAAGTGGTTCTCTCTAAATTCAGATTTTAAAGCGACCTTGATTATTGGAAACCAGAGCAACTTGGCCGAGAGTTGGGTCCGTTTCAGAAATCGCTGGATACTTCGGATCCGACTCGGGTATTGAATCGGTTGTGGAAAGAAGTTGGCGAGGGTTGATAATCTAACTTGCCGTTCTTCTTTGAAGCATCACCCACTTTAAGTTCTAAGGTAAGTGCTTGACTCTCGCTCAAATGGATTCGTAATAACGAGTGGTATAATGTCGGGAGCATTTTTTGTTAGGCTGGCTCCAAGGGCCACCCCCTTTTTGACGACTTCTCAATTATCTCAAACACTTGCCCCACCTGGGTTTTTCCCTTCGTTGTCACCCTCTGAGGCGATCGCCTTAGAAATATTGTCATTCACGTAGCCAGCTCTAAACGAGGTCAAACATGGACATACAGCTTATTCCTTTACGTGCTGCCGTTTGTTCCGAACGTTCAACGACTCTCGATGTTTTAGTCAGAATTACGCCGCCAGCACCCGAAAAAACTATTGAGCGACCCCAGCTTAATTTAGGTTTAGTAATTGATCGCTCTGGGTCCATGCAAGCGGCAAAACATTGAATATGCACGGCAAGCCGCTAGTTACGCCGTCGAACAGTTATTACCAAGCGATCGCGTTAGTATTACGATTTATGATGACGAGGTAGAAACCCTAGTCCCTAGCACCCTTGCTAATCATAAATCCCATCTGTTGCAGCAAATCAAAAGAATTCAAGTTAGAAACAGTACAGCACTACACGCCGGATGGGTGCAAGGAGGAAATCAAGTTAGCCAACACCTCAATTCAGAACACTTAAATCGAGTCATTCTCTTATCAGATGGACTAGCCAATGTCGGCGAAACAAATCCCGATGTAATTGCTTCCGATGTGAACAATTTAACCAAACGGGGTGTTAGCACTACCACAATGGGAATTGGTAATGATTACAACGAAGACTTGTTAGAAGCAATGGCACGGAGTGGGGATGGCAATTATTATTACATTCAATCTCCCGAACAATTGCCCAGTATTTTTCAACAAGAATTACTCGGCTTAATGGCGACAGTGGGTACAAATGTCACCTTGGGAATTGAACCGCAAGCTGGAGTAGAATTGGTTGAGGTACTCAATCAGTTCGAGGTCAACCAAAATGGTCGGTTTCGCTTACCTAATTTAGTAATTGGTAATCCAGTTGATGTAGTTTTGCGGTTGAAAGTGCCTGCCATGACAGAGGAAGTAGATTTATGTTATTTTCGCCTGACTTGGAACACGCCCGAACAACCAACTGAGCAAAAAATCCGCGTTTCCTTACGCTTACCCGTTGTCAATGCTGCACAATTAGAGGAATTTCCCTTCAACTCTGAGGTACGACAGCAAGCGATTTTAATGATGACAGCACGCGCTAAGAAAGAAGCCGTGAAACTGGTAGATGGAGGGAATTACGATGGCGCTATCCTTGTATTGCAGCAGACAAAACAGCAGTTGCTCAATAATCCCGATCTGCCCATGAGTGCGCCAGAAGCCGAGGCACTAGATGACTTGGAAGTACAACTCAAACAGCGAGAGTATAGCACATATCGCAAAATGTCCACTCAGCAAAGCTACAGACGTGGTGGTCGTCGCAGTAGCGGTCATGTCAGCCTTTTGTACGCCTATCGCAAAGGCCCTGTCTTGGGGAATATTACTGAAAATTTAGGAGTCGATGCGATTGTTAACTCGTGCGATCGCAACCTCTCTGACTCTGGTGCCATATCCCGTGCGATTCACCAAGCTGCTGGGCCAGAACTTCTAGCAGAATGCCGTCGTTTAGGTGGTTGTGAGGAAGGGGATGCGAAAATTACTCCGGGCTATAATTTGCCGACACCGTGGGTGATTCATACGGTTTGTCCCCCTTGGCGCGGTGGCTCTCATGGAGAGGAAGACCTATTAGCAAAATGTTACTGCCGTTGTTTGGAATTAGCTTTACAGCAGTCATTACGGAGTATTGCTTTTCCGGCTATTGGAACGGGAGCAATGCGTTTTCCAGTCGAACTTGCGGCGAAAATTGCTTATGCAGAAACCAGTCGCTTTCTTATAAATTCTAGTGCGATTGGGGCAATTGTCTTTGTTTGTTTCGATGCAGATACTCATCGTTGTTTCCAAAAGGAATTCGTGAATTATTCTGGTTTGTAAGGGTTAAAAGCTGACGCGCTAACTTGTACTTTTTGGAGGCTGAATTACATAGGGTTTGCTGAAAAAGTTGTAAAAAGCAGGGGAGGGATGCGATCGGTTGAGTCTCGTTGAGCCGGAACTCGCACAGAGCCGGATAGTTCCGATGGAGCCTTGTCGAGTTCTTGCTAAACGGTAAGGTGACCGCTACCGGATTCAGTCAGTTCGTTCTTGCCAGCGATGCGATCGCCCCGAACGGAGTCAGCCTGCTGGATTTCTACGATGCGATCGCCACTACCGTAGCCAACCTGTTCCGTACCGCCAGCAATGCGGTAAGCGCCAGCTATGCCGTAGCTGAAGGGGTGACAAGAAGGCCAAAAGGCTTGCCCCTTGCCGACTTTAGCGATTTGTAGTATAAAAAAAAGAGGTCAGCTCCTTTTTGGGCCTAGCCAACCTCTATAATCACAAAAAAATGCTACCTACATTTTACCAAACTTTTTTATCCGAGCAACTGAATCATTCTGATTGGCTGATGGTTAAAACCCTAGTGTGGCTCTTGCAACTGCACAAAACCGTTAAAATTGAGCGGTTGGCGGCCTGTTTTCCCCTGGCTATTAAACAGGAGAGCCGTCGTCGGCGAATCCAACGATTCTTAGTCTCTACCAGTCTAAGTGTTCCTCTGCTGTGGTTTCCCTTGATTCAAATTTTAATTCATCGTTATTTTCCTAAAAACAAGCCCATTTATCTAGCCTTAGATAGAACCTCTTGGAAACAAAATAACCTCTTCATGGGTTCGGTGATTTATCAAAAACGAGCTTGGCCGGTTTATTGGACATTTATTGACCATACAGGGGCCAGCAATCTCGCCCGTCAAAAAGCCCTTCTTACTCCGATTATTCGGTTATTAAACGGTTATAAAATTATCGTCGTTGGAGACCGTGAATTTCATAGCGTTGAGCTGGCTAAGTGGCTCCAGTCAAAGAAAGTTTATTTTGCCCTCCGTCAAAAATGCAACACTTACATTAAACAGAGTCGGAAAAAAGGCGAGGATTTTGAGAGCTTAAATAATTTAGGACTTCAACCGGGGATGAAACTTTATTTACCCTCGGTTCAGTTCACTAAAAAGAAAGGATTTGGCCGCTATGCGTTAGCCGCTTACTGGAAACGTAAATATGGGGCCAATAAGTCGAGTGAACCTTGGTATATCTTGACCAACCTTCCCGATTTAAAAAGTGCTTTAAAGGCGTATGAGATGCGGATGGGCATTGAAGCGATGTTCAAAGATTGTAAAACTGGAGGATATAATTTAGAAGGAACAGGAGCCAACCAAGAGCGGTTGACTCGTCTAGTTCTTTTAATTGCTTTGGCTTATACGTCCGCATCTATTCAAGGCGTGCCAATCAAGCAACAAGGAGTGCAATCTTACGTCGCTCGTTTAACCGAATCTGGACGCTCTCAACGCCGTCATAGTAACTTTTGGATAGGGCTTTATGGACTCAGTTGGATTGATTCTATGGAAAAATTGCAGGAGTTGAGTATCGAGTTTATGAAACTTCATCCCGATAAACAGCCTTTTTATCGAAGGGGCCTAAGAGCTATGTCCCTTATCCAATCTACTTTCTAGCCTTCTTGTCACCCCTTCAGTATGCCGTAGGCTATCGCCATACCCGCAATCAGCCTGTTTCTTTCGTGACCCATTTGCCATAGCCCTAGCCAGCCCAGCCTGTTGAGTTTGTTCTTGCCATGCGATTGTTAATGCCAAAGCGAACCTGTTCAGTGCTGTTCCTCTCAACGATGCGATCGCCACGAACGGATTCAGTCGGTTGGGTTCTTTGCGATGCGATAAGCCTACGGCATAGCTTCGCTTACCGGCACTGTCGAATCCAGGTTGTTGGATTCCTGCCAAGGATGCGGTAAGCGCCAGCTATGCCGTAGGCTATCGCACCACCGGACCCAACCTGTTTCTTTCCTGGACTCGCCACCACCACAGGCAACGGATTCAACTCGCCATCAGCTTAGGAAACCGTTCCTGCAAAGACTGACTAAAATAATACTGGCACCAAAACTCAGCAATATCGAGCAATTGGGGCCTAGACTTGGGGATTAGCCCGGTGCCGCAACTGGACTCATAACGTTCGGCATATTGTCTAGCGAGTTGGTAAGCGTAATACGGATAATCTGACTGGACAAAACATTGTATAGCATATTCCAGTTTGAGCAGGTTACCCTGAAGGGGTGACAAGAAGGCTAGAAAGTAGATTGGATAAGGGATATAGCTCTTAGGCCCCTTCGATAAAAAGGCTGTTTATCGGGATGAAGTTTCATAAACTCGATACTCAACTCCTGCAATTTTTCCATAGAATCAATCCAATTCAATCCATAAAGCCCTATCCAAAAGCCAAAAGTTACTATGACGGCGTTGAGAGCGTCCAGTTTCGGTTAAACGAGCGATCGCCTGATTGCACTCCTTGTTGCTTGATTGGCACGGCTTGAATAGATGATGGACGTATAAGCCAAAGCAATTAAAAGAACTAGACGAGTCAACCGCTCTTGGTTGGCTCCTGTTCCTTCTAAATTATATCCTCCAGTTTTACAATCTTTGAACATCGCTTCAATGCCCATCCGCATCTCATACGCCTTCAAAGCACTTTTTAAATCCGGAAGGTTAGTCAAGATATACCAAGGTTCACTCGACTTGTTGGCCCCATATTTACGTTTCCAGTAAGCGGCTAACGCATAGCGGCCAAATCCTTTCTTTTTAGTGAACTGAACCGAGGGTAAATAAAGTTTCATCCCCGGTTGAAGCCCTAAGTTATTTAAGCTCTCAAAATCCTCGCCTTTTTTCCGACTCTGTTTAATGTAAGTGTTGCATTTTTGACGGAGGGCAAAATAATCTTTCTTTGACTGGAGCCACTTAGCCAGCTCAACGCTATGAAATTCACGGTCTCCAACGACGATAATTTTATAACCGTTTAATAACCGAATAATCGGAGTAAGAAGGGCTTTTTGACGGGCGAGATTGCTGGCCCCTGTATGGTCAATAAATGTCCAATAAACCGGCCAAGCTCGTTTTTGATAAATCACCGAACCCATGAAGAGGTTATTTTGTTTCCAAGAGGTTCTATCTAAGGCTAGATAAATGGGCTTGTTTTTAGGAAAATAACGATGAATTAAAATTTGAATCAAGGGAAACCACAGCAGAGGAACACTTAGACTGGTAGAGACTAAGAATCGTTGGATTCGCCGACGACGGCTCTCCTGTTTAATAGCCAGGGGAAAACAGGCCGCCAACCGCTCAATTTTAACGGTTTTGTGCCAGGGTAAGAGCATCTCAATCAGGCTTGACACAAGGATTTGAGAATAAGCATCATGTACTCCTCGCTCATGGCTGCCCGGTTCCTTTTTTGTCTCAAGCTACGCGATAGGGTGGTTTCTTGATTGAGGGCATTAAGGGCCATCCGTCTGAGTACCGCCAAATTTCGAGGGCTATTAAACGCTCAGAAATACGAGATTTATCTTCTTCAAAAGTCACATCTAAAACCCAATGTTCTTTATTTTCAATGCTCCAATGTTCCCGAATAATAGAACCATGTTTTTGGGCATCTACGCTTAAAGAACTTAGATAAATCTGGACTTCATGAGAGGTTCCATTCCACTGTTGCCGAAACCGTTCGACTATAACAACCGTTTGAAGTCCCGCCCATTTATCTTGATTATAAAGACCTCCAAATTCTGAAACGGGAATCGCCCAAACTCTTCTCTTCTCAATCCGGTTATGCCCTTTTTCTACTTGACGGTAATCCGTCATCTTAACCCCAGTAAATTGGCGACTTGATTGAATTTCAAACCAAGATTTAACTTGATTGTAAAGAGTCGGGTGATTACTTTTTAAGCAAACTACATAATTAGCTTTTTTATGAACAATCTGTTTAATAATCTCCGTTTGAGTCCCCATTGCATCCATTGTAATAATTGCGCCGGTTACGTCGATTAATTCTAATAAGGCTGGAATGGCTGTAATTTCATTGGAATGGCTGTCAACCTTTACTTGGCCTAGGACTAAACGATTTTCCGAGGCCCACGCTGTCACTAAATGTAAATTTTTTTTGCCCTGATTTCGGTCATAAGACCCCCGAAGACTTTTTCCGTCAATCGGGATAACTTGTTCAACAACTGAACCGAGTAATTTTTGGACCCATTGAGTTAACTTCTGTTCTAAAATCTTGGGGTCTAGTTTTTCAAAAACTCTACGAAATGTATCATGATGAGGAATGCCATTGGGTAATTCTAAAAATTGTTTGAGCCAGTGCTGTTTACTTATTCCATAATTTTCCATATCTTCCCATCCGTTACCTCCAGCTATTATTGCTAACAAAGCAATCACTAGAATATCTTTAAGTAAGTGGTGTTTAGTGCGGTCAACTCTTGGATCAGGTACATCATCAAAATAATTCAACAAACCCCCTTCTAGCTCTGGCATAGAAATAGGTTGAGGCTGGGGTTTTATTGTTTTTAATTTAGCGCTCGCGACAACGGGTGAAAATCCTTTAGTCATAGAGTATTCCTTCCTATTTTCTACTGAGCTTGAGAGTTATTATAGAAGCTCTCAGACAAACTGGGCCGCTATAATACTGCACTCTCTTTTTGCCGTCTGTTACATTTGATACCAAATTAGATGCGCTTACCCTGGGTTTTGTGCAGTTGCAAGAGCCACACTAGGGTTTTAACCATCAGCCAATCAGAATGATTCAGTTGCTCGGATAAAAAAGTTTGGTAAAATGTAGGTAGCATTTTTTTGTGATTATAGAGGTTGGCTAGGCCCTAAAAAGGAGCTGACCTCTTTTTTTTATACTACAAATCGCTAAAGTCGGCAAGGGGCAAGCCTTTTGGCCTTCTTGTCACCCCTTCAGGCAGGTTACCGCTGCGGACGAAATGCACAGTCATTCCCCATTGGAAATTCCGGTAGTCGTCCCCCTGGAAGGAGTCAATCTGTTTGCGAAGGGCTTGCAAGGATTGTTGACTATCGGGTTCATCAGCGATTGCCCGTTGCATCAGGGCAATCGCTTCAGCCACTATCTGCTGATGCGCGTCCCATTCAGCAGGCTCGAAATAGTCGGGAGCCGGAGCCTCACTCATGGATTGCTGCACCCGCCCAGCGATATGGAGGGCAAACTGTTGGGCTGTCTTGCGATTGCGGCATAAACTTTTGATGCTGGTCAGTCGCGTGATGGGAAAATATCGGCTCGTACCTGCTTCGAGTTCGTTGGCCGTCTTCAGCCATCTTTTGAGGATGTTGGCAATTTTCGTGTCCTCGGAGGTGCTCATCAGGTTGGTGGCGGTGGGATGCGTTTTCTAGGTGGATAGGATGAGTTTAGCAGTTGTCTGGTGCAGCAGAAGTGGTCGCTAGAATGTTGCCAGGATGAGTCACCGGGGATGCGATCAGTTGATGCCAGTTGGAGTTGACAGGTCCGAGTTAGTCCACACGGAACCCGACGCCCAAACTGTAACCCTTTTCAGTTAGGCTTCAAGCATAGATACAATTGCTTGCATTGCTAATGAACAACTTTAGAATTCGCCTGACCCTGGACCCTAACGATTTTTTACCAACTCAAGCCGGAATATTTGACGACAAAGCCAGCGACAAAATCCGCATCAAATCCCCGGTTGACTCTCCCTGGGGTCAAACTTGGAAGCTCGTCCCCTTGCCAGAAAAGGGCAGAAGCCGAAGTGGAGCGGTCTATCTCAAGCGCATCACCTTCAAGCTATTTCCTCTGGAGGAAAACGAGGATTATGTGGATGTGCGATTCGTGCGCGAACACTTAAAAGGCGAGATTTTTGATTCCCTCAAACCAACAATCCGCTGTTGGTGCGTCTGGGTCAAACCACCACAACAGCAGCTAATTTACTCGATTTATCGGAAATAATGTGCTATATTTGTGATAGTTGTATCTGTGTTGAGGCGGCGACAGTGGAATCCCCTACAGTTGCCGTAGAGCGAGGCATCGGCAGGTTCACAGTAGATGAGGTCTAGGTCAGTCACTGGACAGTGAAAAGTTCTGTATAACCCCTCGGGGGTCGCTTGTGGGGCCTAAAAAAAATGGACCGGCATAAAACCAGTCCATAATTCATACTGGTAAAGAGTCTAAGCTTAACCAGTATTACCATTATGCACACTCAAGAGCGAATTGAGGAAATCATAAAAAGTCTAAGGCCCGCATTCAGCCGTGAGGCGGCGTTTGAATGGTTAGTGATCATGGTCTGGGGCATTCTGTTATGCAACCGGGCCCCAGCTATCACCAGTTATCTGAATGCTGTGGGACTGAGTGAATTTTACTATAACCATGCTCTCCATTGGTTTCACGCAAAAGTTGGAGTGTCAAAACATTATCACACCGATGGCATCAATGGTTGAGTGTTCATAACAATGTCAAACGCTTAAAGGACCAGCTAGTTTATGTCGGGGATGGCATTAAAGTCCCGAAAGAAGGAAGAAAAATGCCCCGGGTCAAAAAATTACACCAAGAATCAGATAATGTAACTAAACCTGAATGGATTAGGGGTCATTATTTTGGGGCTATAAGTCTTTTATTGCAATCCGGTGCTTCTTTACTCGCCGTCCCGGTTACGTTTGAGATTCAAGATGGAATTAAAAAAGTTGATGATAATTCTCCGAGTTTAGTCGATAAAATGTCGGGATTATGCCTAAATTATATAAAGGCCGGAAGTTACGTTATTTTGGATGCTTATTTCGCCTCTAAAGCACTAATCAAAGAGTTGAGGTCTCATTCAATTCATTTGATTACTCGGGTCAAGATTAATACGGTGGCCAGAGCAGCCTTTACCACCATCCCCCCGGAAAAGAGGTCCCGGTAAACCGGCTAAATGGGGAAAGCGCCTGGAATTACGTACCTTATTTAATGACTCTGATTCTTTAACAACTGAATCGTTGTCCCTTTATGGAAAAAAACAGAGCCTCAGTTATCGAACTGTAGATTCACATTGGGATAGTCCTGAAAATTTAGTCCGATTTGTCCTGGTCTTGTGGTCAAATGGGAAGCAAATCATCCTGTTGTCAACTGACCTAAATTTGTCCGGCCCAGAAATCATAATGGCTTATAGTTGGCGATTTAAAATCGAAGTAACTTTTCGGACTTTAATAGAGATTTTATCAGGCTTTGGTTATCAGTTCTGGATGAAGAATATGGTTCGTTCTTCCCGAAGCCCTAAAAATATTAATATCAAGGAATACTCTGAGCCTGAGCAGTTAAAAATTATGGAGAAAATAGAAGCCTTTGAACGATTTGTCAATTTAAATGCTTTAGTTTTGGGGATTTTACAAGTCTTGAGCCTAGAAATGCCCGAGACGATTTGGAGCAGTTTTTCCGGGTGGTTCAGAACCGTCTCAAGCAGTGGTTATCCCAGTGAACAAGTTGTTCGCCTGACTCTGCTCCAATCGGGTCCTTCTATTTTAGCGGAAAGTCCATCCAGCTTACTTTTGACAAAATTTCTTCACGCCAAAGAGTCATTCATGCATAGAGCCATACAGAGACGAACTGGATAGTTGAAGGCCCCTAATTAGTGATCTCACAGAACTTTTCACTGTCCAGTCAGTCAAAGAGATGGCAAATTCGCAGCAGCTTGAACTAATCCGACAAGGCGTGGAAACCTGGAATCAGTGGCGCAACGAGAATCCCACTATCGAAGTGGACCTGAGCGGAGCCGACCTCAGTGGAGCCAGCCTCAGCCATGCCAACCTAGAAGAAGCCGAACTCATCGAAGCAAATTTAATCGGGGCCAATCTAGTCGGAGCCAATTTAGTTAGAACCAACCTCCGAGAAGCCGACTTGAGCCATGCCAACCTCAGCCATGCCAATCTCAGCGAGGTCTATTTGTTGGCTGGATTCCTCAGAAGTGCCAACCTCCAGCGCGCCAACCTCGTCAATGCCAATCTGATAGGGGCCAACTTGATAGAGGCTGACTTGAGTGAAGCGGAACTGACTACGGCTAACCTCAGTGGCGCTTTCTTCCGCAAAGCCAAGCTCAACGGGGCCAATCTCAGCAAAGCTCAACTGGTCCTAGCCAACCTAGATTATGCTCAACTGATTGGTGCTTGTCTGGTCGGGGCTAGACTGATTGAGGCGGATTTGAGCTATGCCAACCTCACGGACGCGAATGCCTTGGCTGCCAACTTCCAGGATGCGGTGATGACGGGTGCTTGTTTGGACGGCTGGCGCGTTAATGAATACACCAATCTCAAGTTTGCCTTTTCTTGATGGGATGCCCAGAGTTTCCCCGCCGGTGATGGCTGATGCGTCCAAAATGATGCGGTAAGCGAAGCTATGCCGTAGGTAATCGTCAGTGCTGAGTCAGGACCCGGACTGCCGCCGCGCAATTTCTTCGCTGGTGATGCAGTAGGCTCCAGTATCGGCAAACTCAGTATGAGGGGCGGGGTTGGAATGCGATCGGTTGCGTTGGCGATCGCATTACTTCGGAGTCAGCCCAGGGCGATGAAACCGTACAATGATTTTGCTAGTGCGATTGACGAGTGCATTCCAGAACAACCTCATGACCAATTTCCGAGTTAACCTGACCGCTCTCTAAAACTTACTCAAACTTGATTGTATGATGTTTAGTTCCTAGCTTGGATCTTTGCAGACCTTTCCATCACTAGGCTTACACGGCTGAACTATCCGCGTTCTCCAAATTAATTGACGCATTTAAGTCACGATCGATTGAGAGGTGACAGTTCGGACAGTCATACTGTCTTTTGTGCAGTGGCATTTTTTGTCGGTGTCCACAGTTGGAACAGATCTGTGAACTAGGATACCAGGGGTCAATCAGGGTTAGTTTGCTCCCATACCACTCGCATTTGTACTCAAGCTGACGACGGAACTCATAAAACCCACCATCAGCAATAGCGCCAGCCAGCTTATGATTTTTGAGCATCCCTGACACATTTAAGTCTTCAATTTTTACTTCACCGTGGTTTTTGGCTAAGTAAGTTGTTAACTTATGTAAATGGTCGGCTCTAATATCGGCGATGCGTCGGTGAACTTTAGCTAACTTGAGTTTAGTTTTTTCTCGGTTTTTACCTCCTTTTTGACGGCGAGTTAGCTCTTTTTGGAGTTTGGCTAGTTTTTTCTTGGCCTGACGATAGGCTTTTGGATTGGGATAGGTTTTACCATCGCTCAGGGTGGCCAGAGTTTTGATTCCTAAATCAACCCCAATCCGCTCTCTTACTTTGGGAGTGGCCTCGGGTTCGACATCAATTTTGAACGCAATATACCAGTCCCCTGCCCGTTTACTAATCGTGACATTTTTGGGATTGACGGGAGGTAACTGTTCATGGCTTTTTACCCACCCGATACGCGGCAGCTTTACCCAATAACCCGAAATTTTAATGCTTCCTTCCAGGTAAAAACTATCTTTAACGTTCTTTTTCTTAAACTTGGGGAAACCTGTACCCTTGACCTGCCAAACCCGCTTAAACGCTTTATTTAGGTTTCGTAATGCCTCTTGAGGGCTACACTTCGATACCTCATAGTACCAAGGATTTTGACTTTTAACCTCGGCTACTAATCTCTTATGTAAGTCTATGGCACTTGGGAGTTTACCTCCGGCTTCTGATATTTCTTTACAGGTAGCGAGTCCCCAATTCCAAGCGTGTCGAGCGACCCCGGCGTGCTTATTCATGAGTGTTCGTTGTTGGTTATTTAAGTCTAGCTTGGTCTTAAAGCTCTTCACTGACTTTTTTTAACTCCTCAACAATCTTTTTGTTCGGGTGACCCCATGCTATCATAAAGACTAGCAGAAAACAATGGAGATGGTGAACTCCTTTGATTTTGGCGGTTTCGGTCCTCCTAAACTTACTCATATCCTTATGGTAGCATAAAAAATGAGTAATTTTAAACAACTTTGGTTAGAAATTTAAACTCTGTCTCCAGCCCTCGACCCCAACGATTTCCTGCTGATTCAACCGGGACAATTTGCCGATAAAGCCAGTGACAAAATCCGCGTCAAATCTCCGGTTGACTTGCCCTGGGGTCAAGTTTGGAAACTCGTCCCAATGACCGAGAAGGGTCGCAGTCGAGGCGGACTGGTTTATCTCAAGCGGCTCACGTTCAAACTGTTTCCCCTGGAGGAAAACGAGGACTATCTTGATATCGAACTGCGGCGGGAGCGGTGGAAGGGCGATATTTTTGACTCCCTTGACCCCACGATTCGCTGTTGGTGTGTCTGGGTGGAGCCACCGCAGAATCAGTTGATTTATTCGATTTGCCAAATTCGATAAACCTGCATTACCTGGATTCGGCGATTGGTGACAACTTAAGAAGAGGGGACAAAAGTCAAGCCGGGAAAAGGAGAGAGGTCTAGCTCTTGAGAACCCTTGCTTTTGCGTAAAGTTTTGACAATGCCAAGATCCTGATTCCGAGGGTCACAAAAATACTCAACCAAGGACTGATTATTGCCCTTCGTCGATGCAACAGTGAAATGATAGAACCCCCGAAATAGCATCTCTAAAGAAATCCGTTCGGTGGGCAATTCGAGAGAATCAGCCACATCATCAGCTAGGTCCAGCAACACAGCATAGAACAGCCATGTCGCCCAGATTTGCAACTTGAGTAAATGGATAATGGCGATAAACAGCAGCTTGACCCTGATTCAACAACAATCGAGCTTGGGCGGGATGTATTGGGTTTTGATGCTGTTTATTTGTATCAACAACAAAGACGTAATTAGACATGAAATAACTCCTATTTCTAGGGTAAAGTTCGCTTCAATAATGTTATCTGAGCTTGAGAGGCTAACCACACTGTCTTACCCCTCGTAAAACTGTTTAATGATTAACGATAGAGCCACGAACTAGCGTCGCATTCGTGGGTATCTTGACTCAGGTAACGGAGTCAGTTAAGACTTGGGCTGGTCAACTAACTGCAAGCGTGAGGCATGAAGCCCCGTTACTTCAGTGCGGGGTGCTGACCTTTTACCACAGACTTCAGCTTTCCTTTCCGGTCCCCTTTGGTGGCGATCGCCTCAACCGGATCCGCTTCACCCTTTGGAGCTGTTGCCCCTAACTGATCGGCCATTGCAGCGAGTTGAGATTCAAGCGCTGCAAAACGGGACTCGGTTGCGTTCTTGATTCGTTGGTCTAGGGCATCGACTGGGATCAACTCATCATCAGTCTGGGGCAGTTTCTTGTCACGCACAACAGCCTCAATATATCGCCGCAATTCATCTGAAGGGTTGGATTTGTTGCGATCGCAGATTTCCCCGAACTGTTTCAACAGAGTCTTGTCAATGCGGAACCCCAATAGCTTTGTGGCGGGTTTTGTAGAACTTGCCATAACTTTTACCTCTGTTAACATTGCTAACAGTGTAAGCTACCCCACTTTTGTTGTCAACAGTGTTAACGATGTTGTACTGATATTAAGGAACTCATTCGTGTAATTTTGTGAAGATTTTTTAAGTTTTGTATCATTTTGAGTTGCAAGGGCTTAGATATGACTATAAGTTTAAGGAAAGACAGAAAAAAAATATGAGTGACTAAATAAATGAGAAAGAACCCTGGGGGCAGACCGTCTCTGTATGATTGACCAAAGACTCGGACGACTATTTCTATTTCTATTGAAGGGTTAGAAGGCTTGGATGTGCTTGCTAACTCGCTAAACCTTAGTCGCTCACAGCTGGTGGAGAAAATCGGTAGGGGTGAGTTAACCATTGTCTCACCCTCGGAGTCTGCACAAATAAAAAGCACTTGCCCTCCTCCTTAGCAGGGCGATCGCCAACCGCCAGCGAATCCTCGCTGCAATAGACGCAATCTCCGCCAAACTGCCAACCCTAAAGCAACCCACCGCTATCGAACACAATTAAGCCGAAGCCTCTGAACTCCGGCAGAGGCTAGAGACAATTGATGCTGAGGTGGGGGTAATGGAGTCTCTGTGTGCCAAATTTTCTTCCCAGGAGGAATGAAGACTCGACTTCCTCTCCCGACCCCACAACGTTTCTGGCTTACTTGATAAGTAACTCCAAAACGGTACTAATAAATGAATTAAATTGATGATAGCTTTAAACCCTGTAATCTTTACAGGACAAAGGTTCAACAAGCTAAATTTCTATTTATTAGTCCTTGAAAGGGTGAGGAAGTTTAATTTCATGAGCCAAAGTTTCCCCCAAAAATTTCCGTTTGTTCAACAAAAAAAAGAGCTGTCCCTAAAATCTAACGCTCGTCTGGTAAACGAGCAAGGAAGCAGCCCCTCAACCTATTTCATTAAATAACTAAATTAAGTTTAACACAGGTTGAGGCATAGATAAAGGGGACAGCTCCAATAAAGGAGCAGTCCAGTGTCTACCCTTGAGAAACGCCCACTCGTCCAGTGGCGGCATCTCCGTAGATGTCGCCAATGCCAAAGTCCCGTTTTGAGCGAAAAATTTACCCGTTTTCTTGCCCAGTTTCATGGCCCCCGGTGTAAAGGGTGGCAATGGGTGGGGCGAGTTAAACTCTCCCAGCCGTCGCCGCAACAGCCTGCACCGCAACAGCATTCAGCCCACCTTAGACCGAGTAGGTGGAGGGGATGAGCTATGAGCACAGTCTACCCCTCGACTCTCTCCACTATCCGGGATTGGGCGATCGCAGATTGGCAAGCCTCCGGCATCAACTCCTTGATGATTGCCGCCAATCTTCAAATCTATGAAGGCATAGCAGCACTAGACCGCGTGCTCTATAGCCCAAAACTTCGCCGCACCCAATCCGGTGGCAACCCCGTCGCCCCTCCGGAACAGAAGCCTTACCGTTTCCTAGAAGATGGCATCTGGCGTTGCAAAAATCTGGCTCCCTCCTCCGACTGGGAACAGGAGAGCTTATGGAGTCAGGTCAAACCCCTCCACCCCCGGCCATCCTGGAAAAAATTAGAGGATGATTCCTGGGTGGTCGTCCCTGGGAAATTCAACAAATACGAGTCCCCCAAGCACGAATCTTATGGGGTCTATTACCTCGATGTCCCCGGGGAAATTGCCGCTCAAGTCAGCGCTCGTTGTGGTGTTCCCTATCCAGGTGGGAATTTTTGGCAGTGGGTGAGAGACAACATTTCTATCCCGTTAATCCTGGCAGAAGGGGCCAAAAAGATGCCGCCTGTCTTTCCCGAGGTCATGCTGCGATTGGGTTGGGTGGGGTCTGGATGTTCCGGGACCCCAGCGATAAAGATAAACTGCACCCTGACCTTTTGGCCATCGGGCTGAAGGGGCGTAGGATTCATATTGGGTTTGACTTTGACCCCAAACTCAAGACTCAAATAGCCGTTGGAAAAGCCTCGAACACCCTGGCTTATCTGCTGAGAAAGGAAGGGGCGATCGTTGACTTCATCCGCATCCCTTCACCCGACGGTGAAAAACGCGGTCTTGATGATTACTTTGTCCAGACTGGGGATGATGACCTAGAAGGGTGCGAATTCTCTAATGAGTCCCTCTATCCTTACAATCCCTGGGAGTTCACCTACGAGCCAGATATCCTAGTAAATCGCCCTTATCTGGGCGATATCGAAGGACTTCCCTATTCAGGATTGAGGATCGTGAAGGCGACCACCGGCACTGGAAAAACGGACCACATTCGGGATCAGATGGTCCCCCTAATTGAACAGGGGTCACGGTGTCTGATTATCACCAACCGCAAATCCACCGGACGGGAGTTAGCCGCTCGCTTTGGAGTGCAATATATTGATGACGGCAAGGGGGTTAGAGATTCAGTCTATGGTTTTGCCTGCTGTGTTGAATCGGTGAAACCCTTCGGTAAAGCCTCACCCCAGGTGACCCGGGTCCGCCAAACCGAACTGGGACCCGAAAAACTGCCCTCTGAGTGGTTAGATGGGATTGTGATTCTTGATGAGTTTGACCAAACCTTGCAGCAAATGTTAGGAGGGTCAACTTGTCGAGGAGATCGCGGTTGGATTATCACCACGTTTAAGAGCCTCATCCAAGATGTCTTAGTCCGGTCCAATGGGTTAGTGGTAGCCATAAGCGCCGACATCAGCGATTTAGATGTTGAGTTTTTGATGGCGATCGCCCGAGAAGCCTGTGACGACGAAGATGCGTTGCAATGCCCCATCAAGCCGTTTGTGGTGGTCAATGAGTTCCAGCATGAGCATAAATACAATGCTTACCTTTACAACGGACCCGCCGACATCTACAACAAAGCAGTTGAAATCCTGAAATCCAAGCCCCAGGATAAGTGTCTCTGGTTCAGCGTAGAGGGGGCGCAAACCAAATCAAAATGGGGAACGAAGACAATTGAGCGGATGCTTAAGGAGGAGTTCCCTGGCATCCGCATCAAACGGTTTGACCAGCAAATTCTCGGGACTGACAACTCGGATGCAGACATCGAACACATTAATGAGTTAGCGCGTGACTGTGATGTGATGTTGAGTTCCACCTCAATCAGCAGCGCGGTCAGCCTACATGAGACTGCGCGATGGATTGCTGTTTGCGACATTTCTGCTGGACTCAACAGCGTCCGAGAATATCGGCAGCGACTTGACCGGGTGCGTGCGCGGGTAGACAGGCATTTGTTTATCCCCAAAATTGCGAAACCCATCGCCAATGGATCGAGTGACTACCGGAAGATTAGAGCGGGTAAAAACCGACAAGTCTCGGCATTGATGAGAATTCTTCAGGAGGTAGATTTCAATATTGATAGAGCCTACGACCCGGTATGCTTCCGTACTTGGGCCAAACAAGTGGCCCGCTTTAACCGGGATTGTTATCGGTACCGAGAGGCGGCTATCTCCTTGTTTGAATCGGAGGGGGTGCGGGTCATTCCGGTTGATTCCCTGGATAAAGAGGAGGCCAAAGCTATCTCCGATTCGGCAAAGATGGCTCGGGATAAAAATTGGGCGGACCACTGCGTGCAACGGGCTGATGCTCGTCCAATCGAGCCGGAAACGTTCAGGGAGTTGGATAAAAAGGCTCAGAAAACGGAGGCCGAGCAGCACCAGTGTGAGCGCTACCGCATCGCGCAAGACTTTGGCGGGATTGAGGAATTGACCCCCTCCCTAATTAAGAAGCATGATGAGGGCCGTCACAAACAATGGCGCTTGAATTTTTATCTCCTGTTTGCCAAGTTTGCTGAGTCCCAGGATAGGCGAGATTTGGAGCATCTGCTGTCTCGCCCACTCCTTCATCTGCCGGATATCAAATGCCGTTCGGTGAAGGCGAGGATGTTGGAATTTCTTGGGGTGAAGCGGTTGCTAGACCCGCACAAGGAGTTTACTGGGGATTCGCCGGAGGTGCAAGGGATTGTGACTCTGGCGCGATCGGGTCGCCAGTCGGTTAAGGATTGTTTGGGAGTCAAGATTAATCCCGGTGTGAGTGCGATGCAAACTTGTCAGCAGCTTCTAGGTTTGATGGACCTCAAGCTGACAAGTTCCCGTCGCCGCACTCCTGAAGGGGTCAAACGCTTCTACCGTTTTGTTCCTCCCCAGGATGAACGCTGGACTGTTTTTGATCTTTGGGTTGACCGCGAGGTGCTGAAGTCTTCGGATTCTCCGGGGAGTGATCTAGTCGGTGGTGAACGAGCCGGCGAGTGATCCAGTCCCTCCGGATCCAACCCCGGGTGAAGGGTGGGGCCGATCCACCCCTCCTATAAATAGATCTATTTATGTAGGGGATGGATCAGTGGGGGTGGATTAGTCTCTCTTAGAAGAAGGGGACGATGCCGACTTCCCCCCCGGGGACAAAACTGGCGAGGGCACACAGAACTCGTTTTCCGGTGAGCAACCCGAGGAGGGCAGAGCGATCGCCTCCGATGGAGAAAACCTCGACTGATTCCCCTGTACCCAGTCGATCAACCCCGGTAGGGGGCCGAATCCGCCACGAATTTTTTCGCGGTATGAGCGACCCTTCGAGGGCGACGATTCCCCCGCCGGTGAACAAACCGAGGAGGGCAGAGTGATCGCCTCCGATGGAGAAAACCCCACCAATTCCCCTGCCGGTGAACAACCCGAGGAGGGCAGAGCGATCGCCTCCACTAGACGAAAACCCCACCAATTCCCTCCGCCGGTGAACCAACCCCAGGAGGGCAGAGTGATCGCCTCCGATGGAGAAAACCCCACCAATTCCCCCGCTGGTGAACAACCCGAGGACGACATCAACTCCTCTGCTAATTCCCCCGCCGGTGACCGAACTGATGCGGGTACCCTACCCCCTCGGTTTGTAACCGGCGATCGCATTCGCGGCATCTCTCACAATGCTTATGGTGGCACGGAGGAGAGGGAGGGGACTGTGGAGGTTGACCCGCTGGGTCAGCTTTACTTCACCCTTGAAAAAAAGGCTAAGTTTGACGTGACCCCAAAGGTTCTTCTGGATTCTTTGCAGGATATTCGCCCACTCCCTGACCCGGTGGTGACGAGGGAAACGACTGAGCTTATCGAACAACTAACCCACCAGGGGACCGGCTTAGGAGCAATCCGGGAGTTAATTGTTGGCCGGTATGGGGTCCCGGATCGGCGGTTGATGTCCACATCGCAATTGAGAGATTTACGCGATCGGCTTTTATCTCTTCTAGCCAAACGAACAGAATAAAACTCATGCCACCAACAACCTGGAGGGCGTTGTTGATCTGACTGAAATTGGTTCCCTGGTGTCGATGCGATCGCAGTTAGGAGTCATGTAAAAATAACTTGACTAATTTTTACCTGGAGGCATTATCCAGGATAGGATTCCAGATAAAATTTACACAACTTATTTTTACACGATGCCTTGGCGCATAGGGGACTGGGTGCAGATAGCTTCAAAACCGCCTCCGGATTTGGCCGGAATAAGCGGCAATGCTGGGTACGCAGGAAAGGAGACTTTGGCCTCACCTTAGCGGTTGGATGAACTGGAGGAGGCTATTCCCTGGTTGACTGACAAAACTTAGTCAGGCTGATACTTGTAAGTATGTATTTTGAACTCAATACGGTAGGTACGCTTGTCATGTTGTTTTCGAGAAGCCATAGCCGGTTCTGGGTCACCAGAGCGAGTAAAGCAGACCGAGTGAATAAGCTGCCAGCCTTCTTCTAAGGCGGTTTTAATCCAGTCCCAACCAATTCTGAAATAGCTGTTGCCCCGGAACCAGTGAGGGTCAACTCGGCGACGCAACCCTTCAGCTACTACTTGAGTACCCTGGGCAGTTACATAGAGAGTTGCTACCGCTAAGATAAAAAATAGGCGAGACAGGGCACAGACAGAGCGAATCTCAGATTTCTGAAAATTCCAGCCATTGGACTGATCATCAAGAAAGGCTTCCTCAATATCGAAGCGTAATCCATATTCTTGAAAGGTTTGTAACTTGGTGGGTTCATCGCTGACGATGGCCCAAAACTCACCGTTTATGTTGTTGTAGCCGATGGCCACATTCACGGGTCCATAACACTCTTGCTTGTGGAGTTTAACGTTGTGCAGACACAGAGCCTCCCCGCGCATAAGAGGGAACGTCTTGAGTTGCCGCCAGCCTGAACCGGCCAGCCAAATCCAGGTATTGCTCTTGAGGCGGATGCGGTAGTTCCAGCCCAAGTCATTGCGAAGGGCTGCCATCGCCTTAACGTGAATAAAGCCTCGGTCCGCCAGCAAGACAACCTTGACTCCCTTGGGTAATAGATGGGCCGCTTGATAGAGCATTTCTCTATATTCGTTAAAGGCAACCGAGGCACTCTTGTGTTTCAAGACTCGCCACACCAAAGGCAACGCCCGACCACGATACACGACTGCTATGCGAATCAGGCAATACTCCTCCCAATACGTTGAGGTATCTAGACTCAGATACAGACACTCCTCCTCCCAGTTGGCTAAAGCTGACTGAATCAGGGGTTTGTAGAGTCGATGGACATTGATGCGACTGTTGTGCAACCATCGACTGACCCGGCGTTGTTTACTCTGTGCCTGCTCCCCGCGACAGGGTAGGTAAGGCAACCAACGAGTGAGACTGACTTCGCCCCGTTGGAGCAAGGCTACCACCATCCACAGGCAAGTTGTCAGATGAGCTCTATCAGCCCAGGGGACCTGTTGACTCAACCAACTGTGCAAGGCATTATAGAGAGGGGAGCTTTTATTCACGGCGTTCTGGCTTTTGAGTGGTATCTAAGCTTAGAACGCTGGCTCCCCCTTTTTCAACCCCAGCGCTGAAAATCCCTACCTGTAAAGCTTTCAGCCCTCATTCCTAACTTTTGTCAGTCAACCAGGGCTATTCCATCAAAATTTGAGCCAGTTCCCAGCGAAGAGTACCCCGGGGTTGAGGTCAAAATTAGTTAGTGGCGATTGGTGACAACTTAAGAAGAAGGGACAAAAGTCAAGCCGGGAAAAGGAGAGAGGTCTAGCTTTTGAGAACCCTTGGTTTTGCGTAAAGTTTTGACAATGCCAAGATCCTGATTCCGAGGGTCACAAAAATACTCAACCAAGGATTGATTATTGCCCCTTTGTCGATGCAACAGTGAAATGATAGAACCCCCGAAATAGCATCTCTAAAGAAATCCGTTCGGTGGGCAATTCGAGAGAATCAGCCACATCATCAGCTAGGTCAAGCAACACAGCATAGAACAGCCATGTTGCCCAGGTTTGTAGCTTGACGCCATTAATCGAACCTGTCCAGATGTAAGCCAGATTTAGCAATCGCTTAACTAAAAAAAATGCCGTTTCAATCTCCCAACGACGGCAATACAAATCAGCCACCACATAGGGTGGTAAGTCCTCAGGCTCAAGCACCGAGGTAATATAGTTATACCAGCTTTTACCATGACGAACCTGTACTAGACGCACGGTAATCTGTTTCGCCTTTCCTCGTTTATGGCCGAGCAGAACTAATTGGTCAACCAGATTAGCACTCTGGCTAAAAGTTTTCTGGACCTGATAGGTGCCAATCTTTCAGCCTGGTAATCCAAGCGCTACCCGCTTTGACTAGGGTCGCAAATTCAGTGAAATCGTAAAAGCCCCGATCAAAAATCAATAAACCCCTTTTAGGCAGAGTTGAATGCAACCATTCCCATTGATTCCTATCTGCCGCATTAGGGTTTTCTTCAAATCGCATGGCCACCGGCAAATGGCTCGCCATATCTACTATCGTGTAGATTTTCCCAGCTAAAGCTATGGGTTGCTCTTGTAAACTTTTAAGTTTACGAAACAGGGCCTCTAGGGTCGAACCATCGACGATCCAAATGTGGTCAAACCTTTGAAAAGTCCAAAGTGCCACGCTCGCTGGCAACGGGCGAACAACACGATGAGTCCAACGTCGCTTTACTCCTCCCACTAAAGCCCACAGAACCTGCTCAAACATGGATGCCGGAAATTCTAAAAATCTTGTGGAGAGAGCTTGCTGCGATACCTTCACCGCTCGACACCACAGTAAGTCTTCCCGGGCTAAGGTCCTTCCCAGTTCTCGAACGCTCGGGATTTGACGCCATAACAGGCTCAACACTGCTGCCACCATTAGAGGAAGCCCCAAAATTCGTCTTGGCGCAGCCCTAACTGGCGATAGTATTTCAATTGCTCGTGAACCACAGGCTTCAACAAGTCGCTCGTGGGCTTCAATCGCCTCGCTACTTGGCGCTGGCATATTGTGGCGGCGAACATGATTTGGGTTGTTTTTGCGAGGACGACTCATTCCATCTAACTCCGCTGAAACTCGCTTGACAATTACACTCTAACCTTAAGTTGTCACCCATCGGGTTAACCACAAATTACACAGATTTTACAGCCCCAATCTTTGTGAAAGTCCCTGAAATCTGTGGTTAATTTTTTGCCCCAGCCTTTTCCGAAGTCTTGCCTACCGATCATTTTGCGTGACACCTAGTCAAAAGTACAGGTTTTTTCCCCACCCAGAGTCAGGTTAGGGCTGATCTTTCGGATAGGTTAAAAACTAACCGATGGGTTAGCCCTGTCTTGGGTTGATCTGCGTACAGTGGTGGTAAGGAAAACCGCAGGGCCTACTTTTTATCCCCTTTTTGGTGACTTTTCCCGTTGCCCAAATTCCAACAACCTATAAGTGAGGCGAAATTAAGCAGGGGCTTCAACCATGAAAACGATTCTGATTTTATCGGTTAATCCACCAGGGACAACCAGACTGAGACTCGATCGCGAAGTTAGAGAAATTCAAGCAACCTTGAAGCGGTCAAATACCGCGACAGCTTTCAAATCGTCAGTGAAGGGGCCGTCCGAGTCGATGACTTGCGACGGGCTTTATTAGATCATCAACCGGCGATCGTTCACTTTTCCGGGCATGGGGTGGGAACCGAGGGACTGGTTTTAGAAAACGAGTCTGGACAAACTCAGTTAGTCAGTAGCAAATCCTTAGCTTATCTGTTTAAACTCTTTCAAACTAAAATCGAGTGTGTTTTACTGAATGCTTGTTATAGCGAAATCCAAGCCGAAGTGATTCACCAATATATTGATTATCTGATTGGCATGAATCAACCCATTGGAGATGAAGCCGCCATCAAATTTGCCACTGGATTTTATGATGCTTTGGGTGCAGGGGAACCTTATGATCGCTGTTTTGAAATCGGTTGTGCCTCCATCGCATTAGAGGGAATGGACGAAGCCGAGACCCCAAAACTGAAAGCCAGACCCCGCCCCTATGCTTTTTCTGGGATAAAAGAGCTTGAAGCCTCAGCAAAAATCGCACCCGTTCCCCCTCCAGTTCAAGCTATGACTAAAGAGGAAAAAACCACAATTACCGATAATCGCCGAATTAAAATTGGCCAGGGTAATTATAACGAAAAGATAGAGGGTAATTATATTCAGGGAAATTACTCCAGCGACCCGCACAAAGCAAACCTAGCAGAAGCTGCTATAGAAATTCAAAAATTGCTGAAAACACTTGAACAATCTTATTCGATGGATACCACTCTAGGGAAAATGCAAGTTGCAGCCGAAGCCATCAAGCAAATTGAAAATAACCACACTTTATCCAAACAGATTATGAGTGTTATCCAAGCAGGTGGTGTTCAAGAATTTCAGCAATGCCTTACTCATCCGGCTGCAAGTTTTATAATTGGTGCTTTAGAAGATTGGACAAAAATGAATAAGGGTTAAAATTTTCAAGTAAATTTGTTTTGCTGATAAATGTTCTCTGACAAAAAAATTAAGGTGATATAATCATGGAAAATCTAATACTGACAATCGGCAAGTTGAAATTCAAGCTGGTAATTACGCTGAAACTATCGGCAGAGATTATATTCAAGGAAATTTAATTCAGGGAAAGATTGTAAACTTTAATCGTACCGAAATAATACAATCTTCACGTGAAAATATAAAGCTGCGTAAATTTATCAAAAATTCACCTTACAAAGGATTGAATAAATTTGATTATGAGGATAAAGATCTATTTTTTGGTCGAGATCAATTTCTGGCTAGTTTAGTCAGCGAACTAGAACAAAGCAATCTGCTTTTACTCATGGGGGCAAGTGGAAGTGGGAAATCTTCCGTAGTACGAGCCGGTTTAATTCCTTGGCTGTCTCAAAAGTGGGGGTCTAATTTTAGCAAGTTCGTATTTACTCCAGATCAGGATCCTTTTGCAAAGCTATATTCTAGTTTACAGGACAAATATAACCAAGCTGAAACTCAACTCGTCTGGGAAGGGAAAGAGAATACTTTTAATTTATTAGTCAAAACCCTGAAAAAGCCAGAAGATTATTGGTTGATTGTCATCGACCAGTTTGAAGAGCTATTTACTATTAGTCAACCTCAAAAGCGAGATAAATTTATTGCTGGTTTGGTTCAATTGGCTAAAACTCAACCCGATTTGGTGAAAGTTGTGGCAACTATGCGTGCTGACTTTCTTGATAAATTAGGTCCTTATCCTAAACTCGTTAAAGCTACAGATAAACATCGTCCGATGATTGCAGAAATGCAGCCTGATGAATTACGCTTGGCCATTGAACAGCCTGCCGCTCATCATGGAGTTGTCTTTGAACGGGGATTAGTCAATCAAATTATTAAAGATATTCAAGGACAGGCTGGGTATTTACCTTTATTGCAATACACACTTAACTTGCTGTGGGAAACTGAGCCGGCAAATGATTTGAGTGAAGATCGCACGTTAAAGATTAGCACCTATAACCAACTGAAAGGCATTCGGGGCGCATTAGAAAAGCACATAGATGATATTTATAACAATCTAACAGAGGAAGAACAACAAGCAACCCAAAGAATTTTCTTGAAATTAGTTGATATTGGTGAGGATCCAGCAGCAGGTAACGAATGGAAGCCTGTGCGCCGAAGAACACCCAAGGCGATGTTTGCGGGTGAAGTCGAACAACAGGTTCTAGTAAAGCTAATTAATGAAAATTTATTAGTCAGCGATCGCTCTTTCAGAAATCAAAGAATCAACAATACATAGGGTTTGCTGAAAAAGTTATAAAAAGCAGGGGGTGGCCAATTAACAAGAGGCCCCTCTGACTGCCCCAATAAATAGAGCTTTACTTCGATTCTTCAATTCATAGCTAAAATTAATGCTTCGGCATAAAATTATAAGAGTTGGAAAAATTGACACAAAAAAAGACAGTAAAACTGCCTCAGCAGTTTCACCAAGTTTATCACTAGAAACGTAAGATTAATAGAGGTTTCTGAAGTCTTAGAGAGTTTAGACATGACTCGATTCAGACTGAATCTTCTTTTACCCTGTCCAAATTTCCCTTCAATTTCGTTGCGAATGCGCTCATCTTCTTGGGCTTGTTTTTTATCTTGAAGGCTGACTTGGGCCGGACGTCTCCCTAACGGAGAACCACTGAGTCTAATACCTCTTTCTTTACACCAAGCTCGATTGACTCTGGTCCGATAAATTTTATCGGCATGAACCGATTCTGGGTAACATCCTGTCAAGTCTTTGTACGCCTCTACTTGACTAATAAAATCTCTACTTTCATTATAGTTTTCCCAGCTAATTTTTTCGAGCAATACATATCCTTCTACACAACTAACTGATAATTTCGCTCCGAATTCCGTAGGACTTCCTGCTTTACCTCGGACGATTGGACGGACATGAGGTTGTGTTAAACTGACAATCCGATTGTCGATTCTTTTTTGATTATTTGACCACATCAAATCCTGTTGACGATAAATTTCGGCTGAGACTAATAAATTCCTGTATTGCCTTCTGCTTAAGAGTTCTAGGCTGGCTTTTTTTTCAATTAACTTGTCAATATGTCCCAAATTGCGTTTGACATATTGCAGTTGCTTTTTAACGGCTTCTTTCCTTTTTTTTCCAGAGGGATTCCTCTTTTTGGCGAAATTTAAATAATCTTTTCTAGCCTTTTTTCTGTAAGTTCTTGGTTTTTTGTCTAGGTTATCCTTCAGGGACTTATATAAGATGTCTATGATGCTTTCGGTAGTTTTTCTCGCTTGATTTAATAGCTCTACATCCGTGGGGTATTTGATATCGGCAGGGGCAACCGTTGCATCCATTAATAGCCGGCCTCTATTTCCTGGCGGTTTTTCGGCTTCTTCTAACTTTTTTGTGCTGGGTTCCTCCGGATTGAATCCTAGACTTGTTTGGACAATTTTGCAATTAATTTTTGAAGCATATCCGAACTAATTCTCTGCCGAAAATGAACCATCATTGAAGGGTCAAATGGGGCTTCATTTTGATAACTATTGCGTCCAATAAAATACTGTAAATAAGGATTTTTTTGGATTTGTTCAACGGTTTCTCTGTCACTGATACCCAATTTTTCTTTGATAATTAAAGCACCCAGTGCCATCCTAAAAGATTTGGCGGGGGCCCCCATTTCTTCAGAAAAATTCTGGGCATATTCTGCCTCAAAGAAGGACCACGGAATTAGCTTCGACAGAACTATCCAACGATTGTCTTCACACAGTTGGCCTTCAAAGGGAAGTTCAAAGGCCCCTTCTCGCCCCAGGTACTTTTGTGATTTTCGATACATTTTTCTTTCGCCGATCTACAACAATTTCCAATTTTACCTCGTTTTCCTGTCTTTTGTGTCCGGGCAAGACTTCTAAAAGCCTTGTCCCGTAAGAACTTCGCATTTTTTCAGCAAGCCCTAGATCCTTACCCATGAAATTTTGCTGACTTCAACATGGTGTATTTGAATGAATGGATTAAGGAAAATCGAGAGGCTATAGCCATTAGCAACCGCCTCAACCACGACATGAATCTCTGGAAAAGCAAAAAATCTGACGATGAATTATGGAGTGAATATTCAAGTTAGATGAAGTGGTAGAACTGCAAACAAATACCAATTTTAATCAAGTTTTGGGTGGGTTCAGCCCCGAGGAAAACGAGTTCATTGATTCGAGTCAAGGATTGCGCAATCGCCAGGAACAAAAACGGCGCAGAACTGTAATGATACTCAGCGGAATTTCTACCGTTGCCCTAATTTTAGCTGGGTTTGCAGGCTGGCAATGGCGATTAGCCGAAACTTCTAAAGCAGAGACTTCAAGGACTCATTCACAATACTTTTTTAACCAAGGCCAAAATTTTGACGCCCCTCATAGAAATTTTACGCAGTGCCACACACCCTTTTCACAATTCTTTATGGAAACCACCGCTCTTTATAAAGGGTACTTTGCATAGCTGCCGTCTATGCCAAGAAAGAATATAATCGCTTAGAAGGACGTAAGGATTGGGTTAGAGGAGCATCGCCTTCCGTCCCGATGGCAAAACCCTCGCTTCTGGAAGTAAGGATAAGACTATCAAACTCTGGAACGTGGAGACGGGGGCAGAAATTCATACCTTGACTGGAATGAAGAATTGGTTTGTTAAGAAATCGCCTTCAGTCCCGAGGCAAAACCCTCGCTTCTAGTAGTGACAATAAAACTATCAAACTTGGAATGTAGAGACCGGGGAAGAAATTCAGACCTTGACTGGACATAGGATTGGGTTGAGAGCATCGCCTTCAGTCCCGATGGCAAAACCCTCGCTTCTGGGAGTAAGGATACGACTATCAAACTGTGGAAAGTGGAGACCGGGGAAGAAATTTATACCTTGACTGGACATCGATTGGTTTGACATCGCCTTCAGTCCCGATGGCAAAACCCTCGCTTCTGGGAGTATAGATAAGACTATCAAACTGTGGAAAGTGGAGACCGGGGAAGAAATTCAGACTTTGACTGGACCTCAGGACTTGGTTTGGAGCATGGCCTTCAGTCCTAATGGCAAAATCCTCGCTTCTGGGAGTGAAGATAAGACTATCAAACTGTGGGATGTGGAGACCGAGGAAGAAATTCAGACTTTGACTGGACATCAGGATTGGGTTAAGAGCATCGCCTTCAGTCCCGATGGCAAAACCCTCGCTTCTGGGAGTAAGGATACGACTATCAAACTGTGGGATGTGGAAACCGGGGAAGAAATTCAGACTTTGACTGGACATCAGGAATTGGTTTGGAGCATTGCCTTCAGTCCCGATGGCAAAATCCTGGCTTCTGGGAGTAAGGATACGACTATCAAACTGTGGGATGTGGAAATGCAGGAAGAAATTCAGACTTTGACTGGAGATCAGGCATTGATTTATAGCATCGCCTTCAGTCCCGATGGCAAAATCCTCGCTTCTGGGAGTGAAGATAAGACTATCAACTGTGGGATGTGGAGACCGAGGAAGAAATTCAGACTTTGACTGGACATCAGGATTGGGTTGAGAGCATCGCCTTCAGTCCCGATGGCAAAACCCTCGCTTCTAGAAGTAAGGAAGACGACTATCAAACTGTGGAAAGTGGAGACCGGGGAAGAAATTCATACCTTGACTGGGAATCAGGCATGGATTTATAGCATCGCCTTCAGTCCCGATGGCAAAACCTCGCTTTTGGGAGTATAGATAAGACTATCAAACTGTGGGATGTGGAGACCGGGGAAGAAATTCAGACCTTGACTGGAGATCAGGCATGGATTTATTATAGCATCGCCTTCAGTCCCGATGGCAAAACCCTCGCTTCTGGGAGTTGGGATCAGACTATCAAACTGTGGGATGTGGGGACCGAGAAAGAAAATCATACCTTGACTGGACATCAGGAATGGGTTAATAGCATCGCCTTCAGTCCCGATGGCAAAACCCTCGCTTCTGGGAGTAAGGATACGACTATCAAACTGTGGAAAGTGGAGACCGGGGAAGAAATTCAGACTTTGACTGGACATCAGGATTCGGTTAATAGCATCGCCTCCAGTCCCGATGGCAAAACCCTCGCTTCTGGGAGTATAGATAAGACTATCAAACTGTGGGATATGGAGTCCGGGGAAGAAATTCAGACCTTGACTGGACATCAGGATTCGGTTAATAGCATCGCCTTCAGTCCCGATGGCAAAACCTTCGCTTTTACTACTGGGAAAACAATCGTGTTGTGGAATATCATTTCGACGACTTCTAAAACGGGGTTGCAATCAGGTGCATCACTATTTGAAAACTAGCCTGACTGTGATTAAAAGCGATAAAAAAATGTGTGATGGTATTGTTACCAACCAATAACCGACCGCTTTAAATAAATCCGAGAGGTCTTACATTTATGTCACCGATTGATTTCAAAGATATGATTGTGCTGCTACCGGGAATTACGGGTAGCGTGTTGCAAAAAAACGGGCGGGATGTCTGGGCAATTTCTGGAAAATCCTTCTGGAATGCGGTCAAATCTCCCGGAATCCCTGGTCCTGGAACAGGATGACCCAGAACTGGA
Source organism: uncultured cyanobacterium (assembly GCA_963821735.1). Taxonomy (GTDB): domain Bacteria; phylum Cyanobacteriota; class Cyanobacteriia; order Cyanobacteriales; family Laspinemataceae; genus Laspinema. The sequence continues at coordinate 113,737 of CAWGFK010000034.1, read as the reverse complement.
TGATTTGGAGGATGGAATTATTGCCACCCAGGTGATGCAGGATTTTTATCTGGTTCCGGGATTGGCAAAAGTGATTGACGGATATACGAAGTTACGAGAACTGCTGCTCAGTGGCAAATTCCGAATTTATCCCCAGTCTCCCGAGAATCCCGATTTAGTTAACTATTATGAATTCCCTTACGATTGGCGGCGCGATAACCGGGTTTCTGCCCGCAAGTTGAAGCGGTTTATTGATGAAAAACTGCACAAGTGGCGGCAAGAATCGGGTTATGAAGATGCCCAAGTGATTCTGCTGGCCCATAGTATGGGGGGTTTAGTCAGTCGGTACTATTTGGAAGTTTTGGGGGGATGGCGAGATTGCAAGGCGTTGTTTACCTTTGGCACTCCCTATCGAGGGTCAGTAAGTGCGATTCTATCCCTTTTAGAGGGATACAAAAAAGCCTTTGTTGACCTGACTGAAGCCTTGCGCTCTTTTACTTCGGTTTATCAATTATTACCCGTTTATCCCATGCTTCAAACTGCCAACGGTTGTTGTCGGTTGGCGGAAGTGGATGCTCTGCCGGAGTTGGATTTAGGGCGGGTTATTGCTGCCCGAGCATTTCACGAAGAAATCCGCATCGCAGCGGAAGCAAATCGTCAAGATAAAGATTGGCAAACTCATGGATATGTCCTCGTTCCTTTTGTGGGAACGGGTCAGGTTACCTATCAGTCTGCCACCCTTATTAATGGCAAACTTGAGGTTAGCAATAAGGTCCCCTCAACGATTCCTGATTATTTAGGAAATGGGGATGATACCGTGCCTCGGGTCTCGGCAATTCCCCTGGAAATGTCGAATATGGGTTACTACAATACCTTTATTCCTGAACATCATGGGTCATTACAAGCCAATAAAGGGGTACTGGAACAAATTTATGAGCGTCTGATACAAATGCAATTTGATTCCTCAGCTATCCGAGGCCCGGAACAGGTTCCCTCTGACTCAGAACCCGTCACCTTAAGCCTAGAAATTGACGATTTTTATTTACCCGGTGAACCCGTTGAAATTCGAGCTACTACCCGGAATGGGGGCGATTCTGTGGGAAAACTTGTGGCTCGAATCCACTCTAAAACTGCAAAGACAGAACCTATTTCCGTCCCTCTAAAAGAAAACGGTTCTCACTGCACCGCCACTCTGGAAAATCTACCGCCCGGTACTTATGAAATCGAGCTAAACACTGAGTCCGGAGTGGAAACCCAGTCGGTGCGTGATGTCTTTGAAATTGCTGCTTAATCTGGGAACTTTACTTTGTTTTATAATCACATAGGAGACACACAATCATGGCTCAACATTTTGCTGGCGTATGGATTTGGGAACTCTCTTCCCTGCCCACAGACTATTTGGAAAAGCTCAAAGCAATCAACTGCCAGCGGGTCTATCTAAAAGTATTCGATGGTCAGAGTCGTTCCATGTTTTGGTCCGACCAATGTAGCACCAATATTATCAGCCAATTTCATCAATCAGGAATCGAAGTTTACGGCTGGGGCTATCACTATGGAACTCCGGATGTGGAAGCTCAAGTTGCAGCGGTTCGCGAGGCGATTAACTGTCAGTTGGATGGCTATATTTTGGATGTTGAGGAAGAAGTTAAAAATGTCAACACCCATGAAAATATCAAGCAACTGCTGCAAGCCTTGCGTCCTTATGTCAAACCCGGTACATTAGGCTACACCAGTTTTGGCAATCCCCAGGATCATCACGAAATTCCTTGGAAATTGCTGGATGACCTCTGCGATATTGCCATGCCGCAAATGTATTTTGAAAAGTGGACCTCGAACCCCGAGAAATATGAAACGTTCGTTCAAGACGCATTCACTGCTCACGAACAGTTGAGTTTGAAAAAGCCAATTTTACCGATTTGGGGTTCAGAATCGGATACGCAAAATCCTTCAACTGCTGATATTTTGCAAAAATTTCTCAAGCGTTATCCGGGTTCCTCAATTTGGCGATTACCCAACGCGGGAGAACGAGGAGAAGCGTTTAAATTACAGTATTCCAGTGAAGAGTTGCCGATTCCCCCCGAATCTTTTGTTTACGAACAAGCTGCGAAAGCAGTTTTCAAGATGCAGCTTAAATATTCGTCGGGGTTACTCTTGGGGAATATGTTCCTCTTCGATGCCGATGGCAACCAAATCTTTGATGCGGTAGCAACCACGGGACGTCCTGGGTATCAAAGTCCAAATCATTTGTGGGCAAGGGCGATGGGTCCAATTCCGGATCTGCGGGGTTTAGCCATTAATACAGAAGATTCGATTTTAGAAATGGATGAGAGCAAGGATTGGTGTTTTCCAATTTTGCCCCATATTCTAAAAAGTCCCGATGGAGATATCAATCGCGGTAATTTCCGGATTTATAATGATTCCGGTAGTCCAGGAACATCCGGTGGAATTGGTATTCTGAATGCGGAGTCTTTCCGCCGCTTTCGCGCCCTGTTGATTGCGCTTAAACAAGCTGGAATCGATTCTATTCCATTGGAAATAGAATATGAAAAACCTAAGCAAAGTCTGCCTGCGACTGCTATTTTCTCATTCCGGCGAGATACATCTCCCTATTTAATTACTGGCCGTTTTTCTCTTTTAGATGAAGCTGGAACCTCTATGTTTGAAGCAGAGGCTACCAGTGGGTTAGCCGGATGTCAAAGTGCAGAGGACCATTGGCGAACAGGTGCCGGATTACTTCCATCTGAGGAAATGATTATAAATGGCCCAATTACAGTTTCGACCGTTCCATACTATGAGCCTACTCTTGTGGGAATTGAAGGATATTTCTTTGATATTCTGCCCCTGGAATTTCGGCGTAGTGATGGCCGTAATCGGGCTCATTTTGGGGTTCATTTTGATGCCAATGCTCCCGGTAGTGCCGGATGTATTGTGTTAACGAAACAAAATGAGTTTGATATGTTTACGGAGTTAATGAAAAAGGCAAATCGAGCAGGGATTGACGAGATTCCTCTGCAAATTCAGTATTCTGATGCAGGAACACGCGGTTTTGCTGATGAATGGTGGCAAAAATTGCTAGAGTCTCGGCGAGTTTTTGCGTAATTCAGATAGCCCGCCTGCGCGGGCTAATTTAACCAAGCCTTTCAGACAACCCGATTCGCTCTTAGCCCTCCCCTTGGCAAGGGGAGGGTTGGGTGGGGTAGAAATCTAGTGAAAAAAAATAAGCCTAAAAATTTTTGTTCTTTAGTTAAATATTATCAATGGCTGACTCAAATTTCTACGCTTTACTCATTGGAGTTAACTGCTATTTACCCCATCGATTATCCGATGGGACTTATTACGATAATTTGCAAGGGGCTGTTAATGATATTAATGCCGTTGAAGCCTTTTTGACGATCAACTTAAAAGTTTCAGAAAGTCACATTTTTAAATTGACCGCTTCTAATCCCAATCCGGTATTAAAAGAACCCGTAGAACCGCCGGAACAGCTTCCGACTTATGCCAATATGGTATTGAAGTTTAAGGAGATAACAGAGATAGGGCAACCGGGCGATCGCATTTACATTCACTACTCAGGTCACGGGGGCCGCACCATCACGGCTTATCCTGAAATCAAAGGAGAATCGGGGGTTGATGAATCGTTAGTCCCTACCGATATCGGACAGCTTGATGAATCGGGTCAGCCAGTTAATTGCTATCTCCGGGATTTAGAATTAGCTTTGCTGTTGAAACAAATGGAAAACAAAGGTCTCATAGTGACCGTTGTTTTTGACAGTTGCCATTCCGGGGGTGCGACTCGCGGTGAAGCGAAAGTCCGGGGAACGGATACCCTTGATAAAATGGCTCAAAAAACTGAGAGTTTGGTGGCATTTCGGGAAGAACTTCTGGACAATTGGCGTTCTTTACGGCAAGTTACACGAGGGGAGTCTAGTCTGCATTTAGGGTCTCTTCCTCAATCAAAAGATTATGTCTTTTTAGCTGCTTGTTGTCCCAGTGAAAAAGCCTTTGAGGATGGGTTTCGTTGCGGTGAAGAGAAGCGAAGACATGGCGCACTCACTTACTGGTTACTAGATTCTTTGCGACAGGATTATGTGGGATTAACCTATAAAGATATTTACGATCGCATCCGAGCAAAAATCCAAAGTCAGTTTCCCTACCAGACACCGATGTTATTGGGAGAATTTGACCGGACGGTGTTTGGACGCGATCGCACCGCAGTTACTCAGTTTTTATCGGTGCAAAAAATCAACCCCGCCAAACAACAGGTGAGCATTAATGCAGGCATCGCCACCGGAATTCGCAAAGGCGCAACCTTTGCCATTTATCCCCTTGGTAGCCGAGATTTTAGCCAAACGGATACCCGATTAGCCTTAGCTGAAGTGGTAGAATACGATTCAACCGTCGCGGTATGCAAGCTAGAACCCATCGAAGGACAGCGAGAAGTCGCCCTCGGTGATCCGGTGCTTTTGCTATCCCCACCCCCGGCATTAGTTCGCCAAGTTTGCTTATTTCATCAAGAACAAGCAACAGCGGAAGAGATGGCTTTAAGTCAATTGCCGCCTAATAAATTAACCCCTGAAATTTACACAAAACAAAGTAAGGCGCTAGAATCTCTCAAAAACGCTTTCTATGTCTATGGAAAAGGATGGATAGAATGGACTGACTCCCAATCTCCTCAAGCCATTTCCTCGGATGATGAAGAAATTGATTATTTGCTCTGTATCAACAATCAAGAAGAATATGAGATTTGTGATACAGCCGGAGTTCCTTATAAAAACATCAATCCAACCGTCAAAATAAATGAATCAAACGCATCGCTAAAAATTACGCAACGGTTAATTCATTTATCTAAATATAAAGCCGTCCAAGAACTATATAACTCAGCCTCACCCTTACTGGATAAGCTGCAAGTTAAGTGGTTGGGGAAGCTGTATGATTATGCAGAGGGCATCGATCCACAGCCTGAGCAGTTGAAAAAATTTCAGCCCCTTGATGACCCTTTAAATCCCACGATTCAGGAAGGAGAATGGATTTTTTTGGAAATTATCAATTTGCATTCTCATCCCTTGAGAGTGGCGATTTTAGAGTTGCAATCCGACTGGGCGATCGAGCAATCTTGGCCGAAACCCGATAAACAAGGGTATGAAGAGTTTTCGCCAGAAGTAGCAAATCGAAAGGTCGCTGCTTTTTGCCCCCAGTTGCCGGAAGGATATCAAGAGGGAGTCGATATTGTTAAAGTCTTTGCCACCCTGGGGGAAGCCGAACTGCGCGGGTTAGCTTTACCAGCACTTGATTCCCCGATGGTTGCACGGCCAGGATATCGGGGGTATAGTGGGTCCGATCCGCTTTCTCAGGTAGCAGAGGCGATCGCCCAAGAAAACCCCCAAGACCGCCGATTAAATGCTGCTTATTCTTACCGGGAATGGGTGGTTAAACAGTTCAGCGTTCGGGTTAAAAAAGGGGAATAAACCGCAAATTCTTTAAACTCAAAGGAGCATCTACTTATGACCCATTTTGGAATTATTTGTCCCTTGTCTACAGGACACTTTAATACGATGATACCTTTAGGGTCTGATCTGATCCGTCGGGGTCATCGAGTAACGGTATTTAACTTTATTGATGCAAAGGATAAAGTCCTGGAAAGTGGTTTAGAATTTTGCCCAGTGGCTGAACAGGAAGTTCCTGTGGGAAAAATACCCGAACAATTGAACCAGATGGGACAGCTCAAAGGATTAGCTGGGTTGCGATATACGATTAATTTACTCGCACAAAATGCCTCTATTAACCTGACACAAGCCCCCCATGTGATTAAGCAAGCAGGGGTAGAAGCATTACTTGTGGATCAAGTTTCTCTCTATGGCGGGACCATAGCAGATTTTTTAAATATTCCTTTAATCACCGTCTGTAGTGCTGTAGTGATGAATCGAGATCCGAATATCCCTCCTTTTTCTACTCCTTGGCAATATAATCCTACTTGGAGAGGACGTTTACGAAATAAATTTGGCTATCGTTTGCTTACTTATTTAACCAAGCCAGTTCGAGAAGTTATTGCTGATTATCGCCGGCAGTGGAATTTACTCGCCCATGTTGAAGCAAATGATATTTATTCTAACCTGGCTCAAATTAGTCAAGAACCTATAGAGTTTGAATTTCCCCGAACCGATTTACCGGCTCATTTTCATTTCACGGGTCCGTATCACTATACGTTCAGCCGACCAGTGGTACCATTTCCCTTTGAAAAACTGACGGGTCAGCCTTTAATTTACTCTTCCCTGGGAAGTATTCTCAATAATCAGTCAGATATTTTTCAAAAAATCGCTACAGCTTGCGAAGGATTAGATGCTCAATTGGTCATATCTCTGGGTGGAAATGCCTCTGTAGAATCTTTTTCCCAATTACCAGGAAATCCAATTATTGTTAGCTATGCACCGCAATTAGAACTGCTGAAAAAAGCAAGCCTTACTATCACTCCCGCAGGCTTAAACACTACATTAGAATCATTAACTCATGGAGTTCCAATGGTTGCCATTCCAATCATGAATGACCAACCTGGCGTGGCATCACGGATTGCTTGGACGGGGGTTGGTGAAGTGGTTCCTTTGAAGCCGTTGAGAGTTCCGAAGCTGCGAACGGCGATTCAGAAGGTGTTGGGGGAAGAGTCCTATAAACAACGGGCGATCGCCCTCCAAGAAGCTATTCAACGGGGAGGAGGCGTCAGCCGCGCGGCTGATATCATTGAACAAGTTGTTTTGACTGGAAAACCTGTACTCGCAAAACCATAGCTGGCTCCTGTGCGGACTTGAGTTCCGGTAACATCCTTTGTTTTGTGAAACTCACTTATTGTGGTCTTCATAAAAGGTAATATTAGAGATAGATCGGTTAACCTCTCATTAGACTTAAAAAATGAGGGGTAAAACACCCTGGGCGAAATGTACCAGATTATGTTTATGACATACTTGCTCCCTGAACAATAAAATACTTGCTCTAAGCATCTTGTACTACAGTAAGATGCTTTAAAGTTATTGCAACAATTTAGCTTAAAGACGGATTCACTCCGCTCTATTTTTTCAGGAGGATGGTTTTGATATGCTGACTTTTCCTGGCTTTGAAGTGATTGCTCAAATCTACGAAAGTGCCAACTCCCTGGTCTATCGCGCCCTGATAAAGGTGGATAATCGTCCAATTATCCTGAAGGTACTGAAAGAAAATTATCCCACCCCACAAGAACTGGCTCGTTATCGCACGGAATACCAAATTACTAAGTCTTTAAACTTACCGGGTTGCATTCAGGCAGAAAGTTTAGAACCCTATCAAAATACTTTAGTGATGTCTGTGGAGGACTTTGGCGGGGAATCTTTGAAAATTTGGATGCAGGAGAAACCGTTTTCCCTGCAAGAGTTCTTGGAAATTGCGATCGCCACAGCAGATAGTCTCGGTCAAATTCACTCGGCTAACATTATTCATAAAGATATTAATCCCTCTAATATTGTTTATAATCCCACTACCGGGGAACTTAAAATTATTGATTTTGGAATTTCTACTGACTTAAAAGGAGAGCATACCCCCTTAAAAAATCCGAACATTTTAGAAGGAACTTTGCCCTATATGTCGCCGGAACAAACCGGCAGAATGAATCGCTCCCTGGATTATCGCACGGATTTTTATTCTCTCGGGATGACCTTTTATGAACTGCTTACCGGAAGTCTACCCTTTAATACCACCGATGCTTTAGAATTAGTCCACTGTCATATTGCAAAACCACCGATATCGCCCTATCAATTAGATTCCAACATCCCAAAACCCCTTTCTGATATCGTGATGAAGCTGATTGAAAAAACAGCGGAGGACCGATATCAAAGTGCTTGGGGAATTCAAGCGGATTTAGTGTGCTGCCTAATGCAATTAGAAGCCAATGGGGCGATCGAAGAAATTGTACCGGGAGAGCGAGATATCTGTGAACGATTGCAAATTTCCCAAAAACTGTATGGAAGAGAGGTGGAAATTGAAACCTTATTAGCGGCATTTGAGCGAGTTTCACAGCAGAGTGAACTCATGCTCATTTCCGGCTATTCGGGGATTGGGAAGACGGCTTTAGTCCAAGAGTTGTATAAGCCGCTCACTCTAAAACGGGGTTATTTTATTTCGGGAAAATTTGACCAGTATCAGCGGAATATTCCCTATAGCGCGCTAGTTAATGCGTTTCAAGAATTAGTCAAGCAACTGCTTTGTGAAAGCGAAGCACAGCTACAAGATTGGCGACTAAGACTTTTAGAAGCTCTGGGAAACAATGTCCAAGTGATTGTTGAAGTGATTCCTGAAATTGAATTAATCCTCGGACCCCAGCCTACCGTGATAGAGTTGCCGTGGACTGAAGCTCAAAACCGATTTAATTTAGTCTTTCAAAATTTTATTAAAGTTTTTGCCAACTCAGATCATCCTTTGGTGATATTTTTAGATGATTTACAGTGGTCTGATGGTGCATCTTTGAACTTTGCTGCAACTCCTGATGAGTTATCGCTCTCCTGGACTGTTTGTCATTGGTGCCTATCGGGATACTGAGGTTTCTCGCACCCATTCTTTAATGTTGACCGTGGAAAAAATGGCTAAATCTAACACAAGAATTACTCAAATTTATTTGTCTCCTTTGAATGTAGAAAGTGTCACGCAGCTAATGGCTGAAACTCTGCATTGCCGGACAAATCAAGTTCAATCTTTATCCAAACTAATTTGTTTGAAAACAGGAAGCAATCCATTTTTCATAAAAGAGTTTATCTGGTCATTATATGCAAATAAATTTTTGAGATTTGATAATAAGAGTTTAAGTTGGGAATGGAGCCTAGAGCAAATTCAAGTTCAGAAATTTACCAATAATGTGGTTGAACTAATGGCGATGAAAATTAAAAAATTGCCGGAGGAAACGCAGCAAATTTTAAAAATAGCGGCTTGTTTAGGTAATCAGTTTGAATTAGAGATGCTATCTTTAATCGTAGAAAAATCAATTTCTGAAACGGCGGATGATCTGTATTCAGCAATTAGAGAAAATTTAGTGGTTCCCCTCGGAAACTTAGGGGATATTGAATTGGCGATCGCTGGAACATTATCCCTGAATCATTCCCTAGAATACCAATTTGTTCACGACCGAATTCAACAAGCTGCTTATTCTCTAATAATAAAGCAAGAAAAACCTTACTTGCATCAATTTATTGGAAGAATTCTTCTTGAAAATACCCCTAAAAGCCAACAAAAAGAAAAAATATTTAATATCGTCAATAATTTGAATTTAGCTCAAAGCTTATTGCCCAATCAATCCCAAAAATATGAATTAGCTTCTTTAAACCTGATGGCTGCTCAAAAGGCTAAAACTGCTTTTGCTTATAAAGCTGCAGCAGAATACTTAAACGCAGGTATAAAATTATTAGGGTCGGATAGTTGGGAAGTTCAGTATGACTTGACTTTAACATTATATCAAGAAGCAGCCACGATTAGTTATTTATGTCTGAATTTTGAGCAAATGAACTATTTAATTAATATTTTGCTTGAAAAAGGCAAAAATATTCTCACTAACGTGATAGCTTATGAACTAAAAATTCACGGTTGTATGGCTCAACATGATTTTATCCAAGCTATTCAAGTCGGATTAAAAGGATTAAAGCTATTAGGGGTAGATTTTCCCGATTCGCCGCCTCCGTCATATTTGAAGAAAAAGATGGAAGAAATAAAAAGAAGGGTGGGGAATAAAACAGCTAAATATTTTTTGAATTTACCGGAAATGACAGACCCTCACGATTTAGCGATAATGAAGATTTTATCTACAGTAGTTTCTTCGGCTTTTTTAGTTTCCTGGAACTTATGGGGATTAGTTATTTGTGAACAAATGGAGCGCTCAATTAACTATAGTCAAACTCCTTGGACCGCTCTTGCTTACACGAGTTACGGTTGTCTTTTGAATAAAATGTTCGATGATTTTGAAACCGCTTACAAGTTTGGAATGATAGCGTTAGATTTATTAAAAAAATTAAAAAATAGAGAATTATCTACCTATACATTAGTGGGTACTGGGTTATGCCTAGTTCATTGTAAATCCCATCTTAGAAAATCTATAGAACCTCTGCAAAAAGCCTATATCAGTGGAATAAAAACTGGGCATTTATCCCTGGCAATTGCTATCGGTTATCATCAATCCCAGTATTTATATTTTACTGGATTAGAACTGAATAAATTCAACAAGAAATCGATATTTGCAGTCAGACTATGAGCGAAGGGGAAGCTAAAACTAGCTTAAATAATCATTTGTTTTTCTGTCAGCACGTTCTGGTAAGTTTGACAATTAAATTTAGTCCAATCAATAAAAAGCTAGACGGCCAAAATATTTTTAGTTTTTCTCAAACTTTTAATAATATAGATACTTTTGTTTTCCATTTAAATTGTTTGATTTTATATTATTTATTTGATGATTGTGCTAAATCGCACGAATATGCAGGACTCGCAAAACAAGATTTAGATAAATTGCTGGGGATGATTTATGTTCCGGTATTTTTGTTTTATGACTCTTTAGTTACTCTGAGTAAATCTTCAGAAAAACTAAACACGGATATTGATTATTTAATAGAATCCGTTAATGCTAATCAAATTAAACTAAACAAATGGGTAAAAACTGCTCCGGTTAATTTTCAACATAAATATGATTTAGTAGAAGCTGAAAAAGCCCGAGTGTTAAAGCGGGTTATTGAAGCAATGGACTACTATGATCGCGCCATTGCTGGGGCAAAAAAAAACGAATATATCCAGGAAGCGGCTTTAGCTTATGAACTCGCTGCTAAATTCTACTTATCTCAAGGGAAAGAATTAATTGCTAAAGCCTATATGCAAGAAGCCCTGTATTCTTATAAGTTATGGGGGGCTTTAGCAAAAGTCAAGGATTTACAAGCCAAATATCCGGAGTTATTGCCGATCGCAAAACCCAGTAATCCGGATATCTCTAGCCCACTTTCCACCACGGGGAGTCATTCCGGTTCGGCGTTGGATATGGCGACGATTATGAAGGCTTCAGAAGCCATTTCAGGAGAGATGGTTTTCCATAAACTGGGTTCAAAATTAATGAATATTCTCAGAGAAAATATTGGGGCACAAAAAGGATATTTAATTTTAGAGCATCAAGGAGAATTAGTCATTGAAGCAGAAGGGGTGGAGGGGAATGAAGAGAACACAGCGATACAGTCTCACCCCATGCAAGGTTTTCAAAAACTGCCACAAATCCATTGTCAGCTATGTGGCAAGGACGGGAGAAACCGTAGTCCTGAACGACGCCACCCAAGAGGGAAACTTTACCCAGGACCCTTATATCCAGACTCGTCAACCTAAGTCAATTTTGTGTGCGGCTTTGCTGCATCAAGGAAAACTTACCGCCATTGTTTATCTGGAAAATGGCATAACCTCTCACGCTTTTACCCCCGATCGCCTGGAAGTGTTGCAGCTACTCTCGGGACAAGCGGCAATCGCGATCGCCAATGCCAAACTCTATGGTGAAGTCAAGGAACGGGAAAGTCGCCTAACTCAATTTATCGATGCCATGCCGATTGGGGTCACCGTCATTGATACCACCGGACAAGTCACTTATGCCAATCCTATCTCTAAAAAACTGAGTGGATTTGATACAATTGTTGACCTTAATTATCAACAATTTTCTGAAATTTCTCAGGTTTATGTGGCCGGAACCCAGGAATTATATCCCACAGAAAAAATGCCAATTGTGCGTTCCTTAGCCGGGGAAACGGTTACCGTTGATGATATGGAACTGCATCACTCCAATAAAGTTGTTTCCATTGAAGTATCCAGTACCCCCATTGTAGATGATCTGGGAAAAATCAATTATGCTGTAGCTACCTTTCAGGATATTACTAAGCGCAAACAAGCGGAAAACCTGTTAGCGGATTACAATCGGACCTTAGAACAACAAGTCAGCGATCGCACCCAAGAACTCCAACGAGAAATTATTGAACGACAACGAGCAGAGGAAGCCGCTCAAGCAGCGAATCGCGCTAAAAGCATCTTCTTATCCAACATGAGCCATGAATTGCGAACGCCCCTAAATGTTATTTTAGGCTTTTCTCAACTCCTCAATCGGTCCTCAACCCTCTCCTTAGAACATCAAGAATCTCTGGGAATTATCACCCGGAGCGGCGAACATTTACTCAGCTTAATTAACCAAGTTTTAGACCTCTCTAAAATAGAAGCTGGACGCGCCATCCTCCATGAAACTAACTTTAATTTACATCGCTTGCTAGATGACTTGGAAGAGATGTTTCAGTTTCAGGCAGAAAGTAAGCGATTACAGTTGTTAGTAGAACGCACAGCGGAAGTGCCGCAATATGTGCGGACCGATGAAGTCAAATTACGACAAGTTTTAATTAATCTGATTAATAATGCCCTCAAATTCACTCAAGAGGGCGGTGTTTCAGTCCGAGTCAGGATTGCTCCCTCAAACCCCTTCCTGGGGAAAAGGTCTCGTTTATCCCCTGACTCAGAATTATTCTCAGAACCCTTAGTGATTGATTTTGAAATAGAAGACACGGGAGAGGGCATTGCGCCTGAAGAAGTTACCCTACTCTTTCAACCCTTTGTGCAAACTAGAACCGGACAAAATTCCCAACAAGGTACGGGACTGGGATTAACCATCGCCCATTCTTTTGTGCAGTTAATGGGGGGACAAATGACCGTCAGTTCACAGGTGGGTTGCGGAACCATTTTTAAATTTAATATCCCAGTTTATCCCGGTAAATCTACCGAATGCTCTCCTGAAACCTCAAGCCAAGAAGCTATTTCTCTTGAACCCAATCAGCCGATTTATCGACTCTTAATTGTAGATGACCGATGGGATAATCGGCAACTTCTCCGGCAACTCCTTTCCCCCTTGGGCTTTGAAATATACGAGGCAGAAAATGGCAAAAAAGCCTTAGAAATCTGGGAACGATACTCGCCCCATTTAATTTTTATGGATATGCGGATGCCGGTGATGGATGGTTATGAAACCACCCAACGGATCAAAGCCACCACCCAGGGTCAAGGAACCGCCATCATTGCCATCACCGCCAGTACCTTTGAGGAAGAAAAAGCAATGGTTCTTTCGACAGGCTGTGATGATTTTATCCGCAAACCCTTTCGCCAAAACCAGGTTTTTGATATGCTTCAGAAACATATTGGAGTCAAATTTGTGTTTGAAACCCTCCATCCAGACCCCGGAGTCCCGAAACTGGATCTGAATACGCTGACGCCGGAAGCATTGTCCCAGTTGCCTTTCGGGTTAGTCCGCCAATTGCAAACCGCGATTATCAATCTGGATGGGAACCAGATGCAAACCCTCACGGAACAAATCACCCAACAGAATCCGCCCCTAGGCAATGCGCTTGCCTTTCATCTGAAACAGTTTCAGTATGAGCTAGTATTAGATATATTATCAAATACTAACGATGAATTATGAATCTTGATTTAAGCTTGGATCCTAAACCCACCATTTTAATCATTGATGATAGTCCTGATAATCTGAATCTGTTAAGTGGTATTTTAGGCCAAGCCGGTTATAAACTTAATTTAGCCCCCAGTGGCAAATTAGCCTTAAAATTTATCGAATCCAATCTACCAGACTTGATTTTGCTCGATATTATGATGCCCCAGATGGATGGATATCAAGTCTGTAAACAACTCAAAGCCTCTGAACAGACTCAGGATATTCCCATCATATTTATTAGCGCCTTGCAGGAAATTTTCGATAAAATTAAAGCTTTTTCTCTGGGCGGAGTAGACTATATTACTAAACCTTTTAATGAACAGGAAGTTTTAGTCAGAATCGAGACTCAGTTGCGAATGAGGCGACTGACGCAAGAACTGAATGCCCGGAATAAACAATTGGGTCAAGAACTGACGGAACGGCGGAAAGTGGAAGAAGCCTTGCGCCAACAAAACGAGCTTTTACAAACTATTTTTGACCGGATTCCGGTGATGGTGGTGCTTTACGATGAACATCACCTGGTGCAATTTGTCAATCGGGAATTTGAGTCTGTTTTGGGATGGTCTCAAGAAGAATTAAAAGGCGTTAATCTATTAGCAGAATGCTATCCGGATACACAAGATTGGAAACAACTCAGAGAACATTGGCAGTTGGCGACGGGAAAATGGCAAGATTTTAAATTAACCACTCGCGGGGGAAGTGAGATTGATAACGCTTGGATGTTTATGACCCTGAGTGATGGAAAACGCTTAGGAATTGGACAGGATATTCGCGATCGCCTGCAAGCAGAAGAAGCCTCTCGCTTAGAAGAACGCAACCGCATGGCGCGGGAAATTCATGATACCTTAGCCCAATCTTTTACCGGCATTATCATCCATTTAGGCGCAGCAGAACGCGCCGTCACCCTCGCACCGCAGCAAGTTCCCGAACATCTCAGAACCGTGCGCGAACTGGCTCGTTCTGGACTCACAGAAGCAAGGCGATCGGTCCAAGCCTTACGTCCCCAACTATTAGAACAGGGAGATTTATATAGCGCCCTCTATAAACTGACCCGCCAAATGTCTGGAAATCCCGACATCAAAACCACCTTAGAAACCGTGGGTTCCCCCTATTCTCTCCCGTCAGAAGTCGAAAATCATTTCCTCCGCATCGCCCAAGAAGCCTTAACCAATGCCTTCAAATATGCTCAGGCGAGTTTAATTGAAATTAAGCTCCTTTATCATCCCGGAGAGTTTTGTTTACGAGTTAAAGATAATGGTCAGGGATTTGTCTTACAACATTTGGCTTTAAAGAGTGGTTTTGGATTGATGGGAATGCGAGAAAGAGCCGATCGCCTCGGGGCAAAATTAGCCATCGACAGTCAGCTCGGACAAGGAACGGAAATCATCGTTTCCCTGCCAGTAGAATCCCCTCACCCCTAACGGGCATTTTCAGATTACACTATCTAGGGCATCAGTTCAGCATTCAAAACGTAGGAAGACAAAAAACCGGGTTGCACCGCCCAAATGGGTTGTCAAGTCAGCATGAATCTGTCAATCAACCCGGTTTGTTTCCCTGCGACTGTAGTGATGCTCTAGGGATAAGGTGTAACAATTCAGGGGTTAAATCATGATCAATCAATCCGATATCATTCACATTGTAATAGCTGACGATCATCCAATTGTCCGTCAGGGTTTAGTGGCATTACTGGAACAAGAACCCGATTTTAAAGTCGTGGCACAAGCTGGGAACGGGGAAGAAGCGATCGCCTGCTTTCGCCTCCACCAACCCGATGTCATCCTGATGGATCTGCGAATGCCGCAAATGGATGGGGTCACAGCCATCACCCAGATTTGTGGAGAATGTCCCGAGGCGCGAATTATCGTCCTCACCACTTATGATGGGGATGAAGACATCTACCGAGGATTACAAGCCGGTGCCAAAGGATATTTACTCAAAGACACCGAACCCGATGAACTCATCACCGCCATTCGTCTGGTTAGCCTCGGCAAAAAATATATTCCCTCAGCAGTCGGAGAAAAACTATCCGATCGCCTAGACTCTTCTCAACTTAGCGATCGAGAACTACAAGTCATCCGTCTGATAATTGCCGGAGAAACCAACCAGCAAATCAGTCACCAATTAAAAATCAGCGAAAGCACCGTCAAATTCCATGTTAACAATATCTTAGGAAAACTTGGCGTTCGCGATCGCACCCAAGCGGCGATCGTTGCCGTCAAACGAGGCATCGTCTCCATCTAACCCATATTCCTCCGGTTTAATTGCTGGCTTTTTATTTTTAAAACCTTTGTCCAGCAATGGTTTCAGCGATTTTATAAAAAATCTAGGGGAACGAGGGTACTCACTGTAACCAAAGTTTTCCGGCTTATTGAGAATATTCTCAATAAAAACCGCACGTTTTCAATGCTTGCTCCGCTGGAGAGAGTTATAGAACCCTTTCTACAGAAAATAGCTGAAAATCTTAGAGGGAATGGTTTATAGCCATGTTTTAAAAATGCTTGCTTCAGTCAAAAAACTTGCGGAGATATTCCAAACAAGTATTTTTGCTTATGCGGAATGTGGGGTCTGATCCTTAAACCACAGATTACACAGATGATACAGAAAAAATCCGTGCAAATCTGTGAAATCTTGTGAAATCTGTGGTTCCCTTTCTCATCTCTCAACCCGCAGCACGATCGCCACTGCCTTAATGACCGACTGGCATTGTCTCCTTAATCCAGGTTGGTGTAAAAGTATCTTGAGGTCTCCACAACCTCTAATCCCTTCTAGGGATTGAAACGTACCATATCAACCGACTTCCTTAACAACCTCTAATCCCTTTCAGGGATAGAAAAAAATAACGGACGACCTTCGCGTACTTCGTAACGACTTAACTACCCCAGATTGAAACAAGCTCCTGCAACAGCACCAGCGCGGGTCAGATAACTGTCGGCAACCCAACCGACTCACCGCTCCACCTGGTGAAACAACTCGCCCCGTTTCTCCCACCGGATCAAAGCTGGGTCCCGACTGCGACTCCACTTTTTAAAATCCTCGACACCTTGTAGTACCGCTTCATCAACTTCCTGGGGTGTCACCTTCAATCCTTCAATCGTTCCGCCAGTTCTGCCGTGGTCAGTGCCTTGGGCTTAATCGGTTCGCTCATCACCGGCATCTGGCTCCGTCGTCTACCACCTCTGCCCCCGGAACTCAGCACAACTTAGCTTCCACCACTGCCACCCGTTGCTGCAACTGAGTCAGTTGCCCTCGCAGCGACTCTATCTCAGGATTCTGCTGTCTGCCATCAAAAAACTCTCGCAAGATTTGGACCTGGGCTGCACACTCGCCCAGGTTTTCCTCCTCCATATAAGGCAGGAGCTGGTTATGGTACTCCACCGGCAAATAACCCACAATCCGTTTAGTTGGTGCTGCCATGCCTCGAATGTGCTGTACTCGTGCCTTAACCTCCCATCATACCGCTCGTCCGGGGCATTCAGTTAGTGTTGTCTCAGTGTTACTGACAGCACAACCGCTCAGAAAGGGGCCTCTCTAGAGTTAGCGCTCAGGTTTCCGGGAAGACCGGACCCGTTGAAGAGTCTTTCGTCCCCAGCAGACAAGGGGTTGAGTTTAAACTTTCTTAAACAATACCTTCGCCAAAAAAAGGGAGGGCCAACGTAGTACCCTTGTTGTTTACCACAACCACAAATGAGATCTACATTCGCATAAAAAAGACATCTTACCACTTTTACAATGCCTCAGTCCAGTCATAGGTAGCCTTTGGTCTTGAGGGTATTGTTATTCTCGTTCTCAACCTTCCAACGAGTGCGACCGGCTTTAACAATCTAGGCTACGTTGTCATCGGTAAGAGTGTAGTGGGTCACAAATGCGTTGTGGTAAATCACCTTTTGGTCAGGACGGCGGACAGTTACCTCACACCAGTTCACCAACAGCGCATCCGCCCCGTCTTTGAGGGGCAAATCAT
Organism: uncultured cyanobacterium; assembly: GCA_963821735.1. Lineage (GTDB taxonomy): Bacteria > Cyanobacteriota > Cyanobacteriia > Cyanobacteriales > Laspinemataceae > Laspinema. The sequence continues at coordinate 96,296 of CAWGFK010000034.1, read as the reverse complement.
TGAGATATCGGTAAGTCCAGGTTTCCTCTATTTTTCCCGTCCACCGTTTACTGATGACCGTTGGTAGGTCAATCCCCTTAAGATGGTCATAAAGGGTGGTGTGGGAGTCCGGTCGACAGACGAGGATAAAGTCTAGCTGGTGGTCTAACAGTAGCTGACACAGGGGTTGGTGGCAGTACAAGTCATCGCCTAACACCGTTACCTTCAATCGACTCAAGCGCGGACCATGTTCGTTCAACCACCGCTTCGCCGCAGCGTTTTCACAGTCTTGTTTGTCATGACCGTCTTGGGGGCGGACAAACTCAGGGACTAAGGGAATCACTTGAACAGTGTTTTTCCAAAATGAGAATTGCTGACCACAAGTGTGCGTCAATTCACTCAGCAGCGAACTGATCGGAAAAAATCACCCCTTCGTTCCGGGATTAAGTCAGCCAATACCAAACCGATCGCCTGACTGAACCTCCAAAAAAACTGGCTCCAACCCCAAAAATGGAGTGGTGCTACTGGCGATGGAAAAGAATGGCTCCTCCATTCGAGGCGATCGGTTTCGTAGTTGAGCGATCGCCGGAGCAAGAGAACCAACCTTGTTGAGGTTGCATCGTTTGGGCGTAGGCCCAGCACTAAGGTCCTTCAACAGAAATAAACTAATAAAATCCTTGCTAGGCAAGACTTTTTGGGGCTGTAACGGACTGGGATAATTAACCAATCTCACACTCTAGCTGCCGGAGTAAGGATCCAATTTCATAAAGTGAGCAATTCGCCTGCCATTTTGCCGCCCTCTGAATTTTTCCATCGGTGGGCGATCGCCACGAGCAACTGGGGAATTTCTTCCTCAGATATTTCCTCGATGACTTGCTTTACCCCTAGGGAACCTAAAGATTCTCCGGCAACTAATGAGCAAAAATAACTACGAGACCCCGGTGCAATCTGCTGCATCGCCAGCAGAAGGTTGTCAAGCATTTCGTCGGTGACCCCTTTTTTCCCATGTCTAAACTGGGAAACCATGCTCTGACTGACATCAGCGACTTCAGCTAAAGCGCGACCACTAATGCGGTAGCGCTTCAGAGTTTCATTAAAGGCTTCATGAATAAACATTAAGATTTATGTACTTAATTCACTAGGGGTAAATATGTCTTTACTATGGGTAAATAACCAGAGAAACCTGGTGATGGTTTTAATTGGGATAACCGGCTGAAAGTAGTAGACGGTTTTAGTTCCGGGTGGAGTTGGTCTTGTTTAACTGTAGCAAACGTGAACGACTCCTGGGAAGCGGGAAAGGGCTTAGTTTTTCTCTAACCCCTTTCAGTAATCATTCAATCCATCTGGGTATAGGGGCATTTACATCAATGTACATCCATGAAAATGAGCAAAACAAGCCCCAGCACTCCATCACTAGGGCAAAGGAAGCACTGGGAACGAACTTGCAGGTAACGAGAATTCGTGTGTCCCCAGGAGATAGCCTTACTCCATCTACCTCTTTGATAGAAGGGCCGACTTCGCCGCCGATTATTTTGGATCCTGAATTTGCGGTCTTGATTCCAACTTTGTCAGTGCAGGAGTTGGAGGGGTTGGAGAGGAGTTTGCGTACAGAAGGTTGTCGGGACCCCTTGGTGGTGTGGAAGGAACACTTTATTTTGGTCGATGGATACCAGCGATACGCGATTTGTTCTTCGTACCAGATCCCCTATCGAGTAGTTGAGCTTCCTTTTGGCGATCGCCAAGAGGTCAAAGCTTGGATCATTGCCAACCAGCTATCCCAACGAAACCTCACCCCAGAGGCAGTCAGCTACCTGCGAGGGACCTGGTACGAACTGAATAAGCGCTCTCATGGGGGCGCTCGGTTTTCAAGTGCTCGATTTTGAGCACTTGAAAACTGGGGAGCAGTTGGCCAAACGATTCAAAACGTCCTCGGCAACGATTCGTCGGGATGCTCAATTTGCTTGGGCAGTGGATTTGATTGCTCAGGCGGCAGGTGATTTTGCACGAACCGCTATCTTGACTCGAAGCAAAAGGCTCTCAAAAAAAGAGGTCATCTCCCTGGCTCATACGGCCAAAAGGAATCCCCAATCCGTGCGAGATTTTTTTCAGTCGGGTCAGCAGGCGCAAAATTCGTCCCCTTCCTGTTTTAAACCGGCTTTACATATCCAGCTTAAGCCGGGGGGGTTAGTGGAAGTTTCTGCTCCTGAAGATGATAAAATAGATGGACGCCCGGGTAGAGTTCATAAAGTGGGTGAAAAAACAGCAGAAGTTTGGCTACGGGATATTCAGACAATGACGATGCAACTTCATACCTTTAAGCATTCATCTTTAATTTCTGTTCCAACTAATGAGTGGCCTGCGTTAGGGGAAATCAACGATCGCATTAACCGCTTGTATGATTTAGCTGAACTAGACCCATTTGAACGGGAAATCCTGAATTTGCTAGAACGTCAAGTCTCCTATACTCCCACTGAACTCGAATATTTAAAATTGATTGAAGAAAAATATAGCGACTCTTGCCAAAAGACCTCTAGTCTCGAAGTTAGATAAAGAATTAATTAACGTTAAAAGTTCTGAAGATCTATTCAGGGCCATCATCTAAAAGAACGAGTTTTGTCGTTATTACAAACTAAGGGACAGATGAAATCGTGACGTGGAAATTACTGTTTATGTAAGCTGATTTACCAAGGACTGCCGATTAGGGTGAAGGCGGACCAATAATAGGGATGGGTTAAATCCGATTGAGAGAGATGGCTGATCGCCTCGGGTAAGGGAATTTCCTGATTAGCGGTATAAAGAATACCATCTTCGACTCGGATTTGCCCTTGAATCATAGCAATTTGGGCTTGACGGAGGGCTTCGGCTTTGATGGGGGCCTGACTTAAATGGTGATAAAATTCACTCATTAACCCAAAGGTTCCCTCATCAGAAACATACCATAAACTGGCTAGGGCAGTTTTAGCCCCTGCTTGGACTGCTAACCCGGCAAACCCTAATTCCGCTTCTTCATCCCCCACAGCAGTTCGGCAGGCGGAGAGGACGAGCAATTCTAACGGGGGGTCGTTAAAACCCAATTCTCGAATTTCATCCATTTTCAGCTTCCGGTCCCAGAGTTGAATATAGGAATTGCTGAGTTTTCCCGATTGAAATTCCCCGTGAGTCGCCAAGTGAACAATCGAATATTGATGCTCACTGCGTTCTCGTTTAAGAGTTTCTAAAGTGAACAATTCATTAATAAATGCTTGTCCTTTTCGCAGTTTTGTGGTAATTGTTTCTACTTCTAATGGAACTGCCGGTAAAGGGTCTAAATCGATAAATTCAGAGGCCCCCATTGCTAAGACTTCCCGGGTTTTAATGTCCGCATATCGGGTATCGGTTAAACTTAAGGAAGGCATCAGTCCGACGCTATATTTTTCCACGAGGAATTGATTGCCATCATGGAGGGCCGCTACGGGAAGACTTCGCAATCCGCTATCCATGATGAAGGCTAAATTTTGAATATTTTGGGCTTTTAAATCCGCTTCGATGGGGGCAATTATCCAGTTATAAAGCTGTTGGGCGCTGTTTAAATAGCGGTTGCGGCGAATTCCCGTTGCCGTAATTTCTCCCCGAAAGGCATTCGCTACTTTGATAATGTCGGCGTGACTGGTGTTGGGAATTCGTTGGGGAATCGGTTGTCCCTCTGCGGTGACAAGCAGGATTTCCAGTTGGTCTTGGCCCTGATTGCTTTCTAAGCTGATGGGGGCAAACCTGACATAAATTAAGGCGGGTTTCACGCCGGTTTCTGCTTCGATATTTCCCATTAAGGTTTGCGCTTGGGATAAGGAAATCATGGGTCCCGGTGAAATCCCATGATGCTGACTAAAGCTATCGGTAAAGACTTGTTCCATTGCCCCCATGCCGGTATCAATGTTTTGGGCAATGGATTCTGGAAAGATACCGATCGCCGGTCCTTGATTTCCGTCGCTGGTATTGCCTTCACTCTGAGATCGCAGGGTTTCGGCAACTCCTTGTTGGATCCGCAGTAGGGGTGGTTCTCCGGCGGGTTGCCGGGAAGTTTCTGTCAACAAAGGCGGTAGAGGTTCCTGGGTTGTCAGGGTCGGTTTCACCTCTGGGGAAGGGGGTACAATCTCCTCGGAGGCGATCGGAATTATCTCGATGGTTGCCGGGGCGATCGCCGGAGGTTCAATGGTGGGGGCAATCACCGGGTTGGTTTCTTCCCTAACCGGCGAGTCAACGGCAACCAGGAGGGAAGTTTCCTCTGGGGATACCTCTGGTGGGGATGCTTCTGCGGTGGGTTCTGCTGCTGCTGGGGTTTCCGATGCTGTTTCCCCTGTTGCTGGGGTTTCCGATGGCAAGGGTTGTATATCGGTGGGTCCAGGTGTGATCGTCGGTGTCGAAATAGATTCTGTGGCGGGTGGCAGTTCCTCCGGTGGCAGTTCCTCCGGTGGCAGTTCCTCCGGTGGCAGTTCCTCCGGTGGCAGTTCGTCGATGGGTTCGTCGATGGGTTCGTCGATGGGTTCGTCGATGGGTTCGTCGATGGGTTCGTCGATGGGTTCGTCTTCTGGCGGTATCACTTCCCCGGTTATTACGGCAATATTGCCGCGAGTCACGGGACCGAGGAAGGATTCTCCTAAAGTGAGAGTTTCGCTACCAGTAGTAATCACTCCTGCCGTCCCGTTGCTGCTATTATCCCCAATGACCAAGGGAATTTCTAGGTCCCCTCCCCCATGAGTCAGGGAAATGGAACCGCCGCCTTGTCCCCCTGCCGAGGAAATGCTGGCGGTTTGTCCGTTGCGATCACTAAAGGTATTCATCGCCCGGAAAAAGCGCCCGGTTTGCATAAAGATATCTCCCCCAGTACCGGAATTGCCGCCTTGGGCATTGATATATCCCACTTCTGTATCGTTTTCCGGGTCAATAAAGACATTACCGCCACTGCCGATACTGCCGGAGGAGTCAATGTTACCCACTTGAATGCGATCAAGGGCAATCACGCGGATATTTCCCCCGGTTTCTCCAGTAGAAATCAAGTCACCGGCGAGGGTGGCGGCATTGGGCGCTTCAATGGTGAGTGCCCCTCCGGTTCCGGTGGGATTGGAACTATTCAGGTTACCAGCATTGGTATCCCCAGTATTGTTAATCACCCGAATTTCCCCGCCAGATGTCGTAATATTCCCCACGGTTAACTGATTATTGGCGGTAACTGTGACATTCCCTCCTGTTGTGGTAATGTCCCCAGTCAGTTGAATCTGAGCAGCAGAAATTCCCACGGTATTGGCGTTAATTGGGGCAGTTGCCGTAATCGATGTGGCATTGCTGACTTGGAATTGTGCCAGAGGAATTTGAGAACCAACTGCTTGATTCAGGGTGATAGCGCCTCCTGCACTTAGACTCAAATTAATCGGGGTGGTGAGACTATCGACTAATCCATTGAACTGGATATCTCCATTTGGGGAGGCGATCGCTGTATTATCAATATTATCAATCAGGCGTAAGTCACTATTCAGGATAATATCCCCGAGAGTGCGAAGTTCCGAGGATAATAAAATAGTATTTCCAGTGGCAGTTGTCCCCGCCAGGGGTTCTGTTCCTCCCACTGCCCCTAACCATTCCACATTGCCAGTCCCTGCCTGGAGGGTGAGTTGGTGAGGTCCGTTCACGGTTCGTTCAAAGGTGATTGTGCCATTACCGGGACCTGTATTCAGGGTGACATCAGCAGCGAGTTTGACATTGCCATCGAGAACAATATCGGTCCCATCGGTTTCGATTCCATTCCTGAGTTCAATCTCGTTGGCAAAGAAGGTAAAATCAGCGCCGAGGTTGCCCCGTAGCGGTCCTAACAAGGAGATAACTCCGTTGCCGCTTTGGAAGAAAAAGGACTGGTTAGACAGGGTGAGAGGGGCGATCGCAATTAACCCGGTACTATCCATCCGCCCGATGGTAATTTGGGTAAATCCTGGTTGAAATAGATTGAGTTCAGCAAGGGAGAGGTTCAGGGCATTATTGCTAAATGTTCCGCCAATTTGAATATTGCGATCGCTAGAACCGGGGGATAAAAATACCAACCCAGTCCCACTAATTGCCCCGCCAAACTGCATCTCGTTGGCGGTTAAATTCAAATTGCCTGTCCCGGCGTTGAGGGTGTCATTAAAGGACAGACTGCCTGTTCCTGCGGAGATTGTGGGGTTTCCTGTTAAGCTAACGGGGCTATTAAAACTGATATTTTGGTTGGCCGTAGTAAAATCATTTCCCACGGTGATGGGTCCGGTTCCGGTTTGGGAAAAGAATCCGGTCAAATTCAGTAATCCATCAAAATTAAGGGTTCCGCTATTGTTAATCAGCAGAGATCCTCCGTCCGTGGTGTTGAGGGTATTCAGGGTGATGTCACTGCCGGTAATATTAATTCCTCCACTCCCGACATTCAAATTAGCAGTCTCCAGGATTCCTCCGGCGATCGTCAGTTGAGGTAAGGGAAAAATACCTCCAACAGGTTGAATGAGTCGCACATTTCCGGTTCCTGCTGTCAAGCTCAAAGGAAAAGTTCCATCCACTGTCCCAGTGAAGTTAATGGGACCATTGCCAATCCTTGTATCGATGGTTACCGGGAATGCCAGGGTAGTCGGTGCATTCACCGTTACCCCATTGACTCCCTGGGTGGCGATATTATCGGTGAGTTGGGCCCGGTTGGTACTATTCACCGTAAGGGAGGATATGGGGGTAATTGGCCCGATCGCCGGGAGGGTGATAGTTCCATCTCCGGAAGTCAGGGTCAGGGGAAAATTGCCATTGACTGCCCCGGTTAAGGTGATTGTCCCCTTGCCGGTACTACTATTAATCGTGACGGGTCCGGTTAAACTAATCCCTTCAGTTCCGACGATTGCCACGCCATCAGGATCATTGGTGGTCATGGCATTCCCCAGGTTGACAACCCCTCCCGTATTCACGGATAAGGAGGATAAGGAGGTAATATTTCCCAAGGCCCCAGATAAGGCAACAGTTCCAGTGCTAGAAGTCACCGTCAGGGGTTGTGCGCCATTTGCCCCCGCTAAGGTAATGCCGCCATTTCCCGATTGAATTGTGGTGGGAATAGTTAAGGATAAATTAGTGCCAGAAATCGCCCCATTGCCATCCCCCCGCCCAATTGTTAGGGCAGTGAATCCCTGAAATGCGCCTAAATCTGCCGCAGTAATATCTAAGGTTTCCACGCCGATTTCTATGGCATTTCCTAAAGCAATTGGAGTATTCAGGTTAGCGGGTTGCAAAGTCAGTGATCCGGTTCCCGTGAGGGTTCCGCCAAAGCTGAGTTCATCTCCAGTTAAGGTAAGGTTGCCTGGGGTGTTGACATTGTTGCCATAAACTTGTCCAGTTGCCCCCGTCGTGGTGACATTCCCAGTGAGTTGGGTGGTTCCCCCGGGATTCGTCGTTAGACTCGCAGCGTTAATGGTTCCGCCAAAGCTGGTAATCCCGGTACTATTCACGGTCAAATCTCCTACTGGGGTAACCCCGCCAATCGCCCCGGTAATACTAAAATTGCCAGTCCCCGCATCTAACGTTAGAGATTGATTCCCATTCACCTGTCCGGTTAGGGTAATTGGACCACCCCCTGACGTGAGGGTAATGGGATTACCTCCCAAGGTGACATTTCCCTGAATGGCGATCGGTTGGTTCTCCGTGGTCAGGTTAGAATTGAGCATGGTTGCACCTTGTAGCGTAATCGAACCTATACCGACTGCCTCAACCGGACTATTTACCGTAATTGCACCATTGGGCGATCGCACCGTCAGAGGCGCATCAATCGGATTGTCAAAACTATCCAAAGTGACGGTTCCGGTTCCATCCGCCCGTCCAATCGTAATCGAATCGAAACCCGAATTCAGGTTTCCGAGTTCGTCTTGAGTCAAGGTTAAACTGCCGGGAACATTCTCCGGGGCATTAATCACGATATTGGTATCCGGGGTACTTGGTTGCAGCAGTAAAATTCCCCCGTTGTTATTTACCGCCCCTGCCCCTTCTATGGGTAACTCTATCTGATCCCCCGTTAGCTCAACATTGCCCCCACTGTTGATTTCAGAACTACTAGAATCTAAAAAACTGCTGATACTTAAACTCGTCCCAGCATTCATCACAACATTCCCGCCTGTAACTGTAGTTCCATCCCAGGATTCAGCATTAGATCGAATTGTAAAGGTATTCACACTCCCGTTCAGCGCCTCTACCAGAATATCCCCACCATTACCTACAGCATTCCCGATGTTGAGACTGCTGGTAGAAGAATCCAGTGACTGAACTGATATGTTTCCTGTTGTACTTCTGACTGTAATCAGCCCCCCGTTTCTGGTTCCATACTCTGAAGCTAATGGATGATCTGAAGATGATGGGATGGTATTAATTGTATTCAGGGTAATATCTGTTCCCGCAGTTACCGTAACCGCACCCCCACTAGAATCCAAAAAGTTACTAATATTTAAACTCGTCCCGGCATTCACCATAACATCCCCACCTGTACCCGGAATTCCATTCAAGGATTGAGTGGTAGATTTAATGCTAAAGATATTCACACTCCCGTTCAGTGCCTCTACCTGAATATCCCCACCATTACCCGCACTATACCCGATACCACTATTCAGAGCAGTGTTTGTAGAAGAATCCAGTGACTGAACTGATATATTTCCTGTTGTACTTCTTACTGTAATCAGTCCCCCCTCTCCAGTTCCAGAGTATGAAGATGATGAAATGGTACTGATTGTATCTAGGATAATATCCCTTGTCGCAGTTACCGTAACCGCACCCCCATTACCCGAGGATACGCTGCCATACTCCAGATCCTCCGCCCCGGAGAAGAGCAAACCAGCGGTAATACTACCATTTGTCGCATTTAAAGTAATTGCGCCCCCGTTCCTCTCGTCAAAATCAATTCCCGTATTGATATCTCCAACCACTATATTCGCGCCAGAGATGGATAAACTTCTCCCGGTGCCGAGATGGTATTCTCCGGACTCATGGAAAAATCGCCCACTCCATTCCCATCCGCATCTGCCACAAAGGAAATAGAACCCGTTCCCGTCTGAAACCTGAGTTCCTGCGTCCCCAGTTCCCCTAATTCTTCAATCGTAATATTATTAGTCGCCTCTAAAATCACATTGGCATTCCCGGGTAAATTTTCTAGGACACCTCTGGAAATTGTATAGATCGCTGCGCCGCCATCATTCTGGAAAATTGCTCCTTCCGGGTCACCCACATTCGGGATATTTGCCGCCAGTTGGTTATCATCCGCTGCCGGGACAAAAAATTCTCCCGTTGCACTATCCTGAATAATGATATTTTCTGGATCAAGGAGTAATGTGCCTAAACGCCCATTTGGGGCACTTAAATCTACCGTCCCCCGAAATATCAAGGTTTTCTTGCCCGATACCTCTACAAATCCGCCATTTTGGGGTTCATCTCTTGCTTCCAACCCCGCGCGCGCATGAATTGTCCCCAAAAATGTGGTGGTATTATCCGCCCAAATAATCACGCGACCCCCGTCTCCCTGGGATAGGGCATCGGCAGAAATAATCGAATCCCGACTCACAAAGGTATCCGAGGCATTGGGAACTGGACCTTGACCCTGATACTCACCCCCCACCAGGACCGTACCGCCCCCATTTATGCCGGAAGCATCAATATTGGCCCCGATAACCGCAACCCGATCGCCTAATAACTGGACTGTCCCCCCCGATTCTCCCATTACATTAATATTACCGGAGGCAACGGCATCCCCCGATTCCACCGGAACCTGAGCGTGAGAACCCGTGAGGGCGACGGTGCCATCGGGATTCACCTGCACCTGATTAGCATGACTTACCCCACTCCCGGTTAGCAGTTCCGGCAAACTCAGGGGGGTGAGTTGGGAGGTGAGAGGATGAGTAGGAGAGGGACTAACTTCTAAACTCAGTAAATGATTTGCTTGAGAAATCCTTACCCGACTCTCTCCAGGAACTGCTGCAACGGTAATATTTCCCCCGGGAGAAGAAAGCGTCCCGGCATTGAGTAGGGTTCCTCCCAATAGAGTTAAATTCTGCCCTGGTGATAGGGCTAAGTTGCCTAAGTTCGCAATTCCTCCCGGTTGGGAACTATCAAAGGCAAATTGACTCGGAGTTCCCACTAAATTGCCCCAGTTATTTTCTCCCACTGCCTGAAACCAATCATTTCCAAACCCAATTCCTGTGGCGGTGGTGGCGGTAAATGAAGCGGGGACATTTAAGGAGGCATTGGGACCGAATAAAATCCCCGACGGATTCATTAAAAATAGGTTAGAATTGCCCCCGGTAATTTGAATGAGTCCATTAATAATCGAAGCATCACCACCCGTTACTCGTCCGAGAATATTTTGAATCTCTGGAGAGGATAAAAAGTTGGCAACTTGACCCGCATCTAGGCCAAATTGCTCAAAACTATGGAATAAATTAGCCCGATCGCCTGATAGGGAACCCCCAGTAATATTAAACTGATTTCCCTCGGGGTTAACCTGAGTATTTGTCCCATCGGCAGCAGGGACGATGGGTTGTGCAAAACTCACGGGTGCAGTCAACACCGATGAGAGCACCAGTGCGATCGGTATCATACTAAATTTATTCATTTTATAGTCCTTTAATCTTGACCCGAACCCAAAAAATGGCGATCACAACCCGAGGTCTTTCCAGTGTTAAGGCATCTCGGAGAAAATTTACTGGAGCAATCAACCTGACGATCGCGCCCTAAATTAACCCGTTCAGCCCAAATCCTGGCCAGGGTTGCGTCTCTCGAAAAAAATCCCTATTTAATAGCCCACTATCCTAACACAGCAAACTTTTTTGTCAAGAGAGATTTAAAAAATCAACGAACCCATCCAACTCAACTGCGCCCAAGAATCAGAGTCCTGCTGATTCGGGGTTTATTCTCTGGATTAGTCTGCTCCCAACTCTGCCTACAATTCTTTTCAATTTTCAATATTAAACTACCTCAAATGTAATCGATAAAGCAGCTACTTACTTCGTCGGGACAATCCGAGACACAGGTCAAATGAATCCGTAATATTGCCAGTTTGTTTCAACCCTGCTCATAAATTTTCTACAGCCAAAACAGATTGCTTATTCAACCCTAAAATTCCCTGCTACAACCTTTACCTTGCAACAATTTATTGTACTTTAAAAAAAAATTAAGAGAAATAAACGGATAATTATCAAAATTTTATCTGTCCTCAATGGCAGAAAAATCGCTAGATTAATCATGAGATTTTGCTCCTCTATTTTTAATTTTAATGCTTGTATGGTTTTTAAGAGTTACAGGATTGTTTCCCTCAGCATTAGGACATTAAAACTTTTTACAAAAATTTTAATGTCCGATTGAAAATACTTTTAATAAAGGTTAGATTGAGAGCCTTCGATAGAGGCTCAAACGTCCTAAATTTGTTAGGATTTTATCTCACCGGCAGAATGTAAATTGCATAAAATTTGAGAATGGGCAAAGTAATTGATGAAAAATTCAACTCCACCTTACGCATTTTCAGATAGAGCCGATCGCACCTCTAAAGCCCCCACTTCACAAGCTGTAGTCCTACTCAAATGAATTAGTTCCCAATCAGTTCGGCTCTAGTTCCTTGTGCCGGTCGCAACCCTCACCATCGCAATCACCCTGACACGCGACTCTTAGGATAGCCGCCAACAGATTGAGCGGAATCATTCTGGTGCTCTCACACGAGCGGTCAGCCACCGAAACGCTCATCTAAGAAGATGGCAAGCACAACTGGCCCCCGACCCCAAAGCAAAATGGCCCTATTTTCCCAGGCCAAAAATGGCCCCTTCTTGGGAGGCGATTGATCAGCCACCGAAGCGATCGCCTGAGAAGATCCCCAACCCAACTGCCCCCAAACCCAAACAAAGTGGTCCTATTTTTCAGGGACAAAGAAGGGTCCCTTCTTTTGATTTTGAGGAGATCGGTTAACTGCCACTAAACTGGAAAGAATGCCCTCGTCTGTTCGAGGCGAGCGCTCAATCAGCTTTTTCAGGGAAAAAATGGCCGATTTCTTGGAGGCGAGCGGTCAACTGCCATTCAACCGATCGCCTGACTAAACCTCCAGGAGAACTGGGCCCCAAAGCCAAACAGAGTAGTCCGGTTTTCCAGGGAAAAGATGGCCCATTCATTTGAGGCGATCAGTTAGTCAATACAGAACTGGAAAGAATGACTCCTTCCTTTGAGCCGATCGGCTGGTTGACTGACAAAAGTTAGGAATGAGGGCTGAAAACTTTACAGGTAGGGATTTTCAGCGCTGGGGTTGAAAAAGGGGAAGCCAGCGTTCTAAGCTCTTATTCCACTCAAAAGCCAGAACGCCATGAATAAAAGCTCCCCTCTCTATAATGCCTTGCAAAGTTGGTTGAGTCAATCGGTCCCCTGGGCTCCGAAGAACTCATCTGACGACCTGCCTGTGGATGGTAGTGGCCTTGCTCCAACGGGGCTTCGTCAGTCTTACCCGTTGGTTGCCGATGCCTTCCCTGTCGAGGGGAGCAGGCACAGAGTAAACAACGCCGGGTCAGCCGATGGTTACACAACAGCCGCATCAATGTCCATCGACTCTACAAACCGTTGATCTTAGCAGCCTTAGCCAACTGGGAGGAGGAGTGTCTGTATCTGAGTTTAGATACTTCAACATACTGGGAGGAGTATTGCCTGGTTCGTCTGGCGGTCGTGTATCGTGGTCGGGCGTTGCCCCTGGTGTGGCGAGTGTTGAAACATCTCTGGTGCCTCGGTTGCCTTTAACGAATATAGAGAAATGCTGTATCAAGCCGCGCATCTATTACCCAAGGGAGTCAAGGTGGTTTTGCTAGCGGACCGAGGCTTTATTCACGTTGCTGGCGATGGCAGCCCTGGGCAATGACCTGGGCTGGAACTACCGCATCCGCCTCAAGAGCAATACCTGGATTTGGCGGGCGGGTAAAGGCTGGCGGCAATTAAAGACGTTCCCTCTCAAGCGTGGCGAGGCTTTGTGCTTGCACAACGTTAAACTCCACAAAATAGAGTGTTACGGACCCGTGAATGTAGCCATCGGCTACAACAACGTCAACGGTGAGTTTTGGGCCATCGTCAGCGATGAACCCACCAAGTTACAAACCTTTCAAGAATATGGATTACGCTTCGATATTGAGGAAGCCTTTCGCGGGTGACCAGTCCAATGGCTGGAATCTTCAGAAATCTGAGGTTCGCTCCGTCTGTGCTCTGTCTCGCCTATTTTTTATCTTAGCGGTAGCAACTCTCTATGTAACTGCCCAGGGTACACAAGTAGTAGCTGAAGGGTTGCGTCGCCGAGTTGACCCTCACTGGTTTCGCGGTAACAGCTATTTCCGAATGGGTTGGGACTGGATTAAAACCGCCTTAGAACAAGGTTGGCACCTCATTCACTCGGTCTGCTTTACTCGCTCTAGTGACCCCGAACCGGCTATGGCTTCTCGAAAACAACATGACAAGCGTACTTACCGTATTGAATTCAAAATACATACTTACAAGTATCAGCCTGACTAACTTTTGTCAGTCAACCAGGAGGACTCCAGATAAAATTTGCTTAACTTATTTTTACAAGATGCATAAGATCTTAGTTTCCACCAAAGTCAAGGATTCAGCGGTGGAAAAGCGAAAAGCGATCGCCTGACTCCGTTGATTGTCGGCCAAAAGTTTCAGCCCCAAACTGAACGCACCTCACATAATCCGCATTCAACCCATGCCACCCCCAGGACTCACTGGCGGCGAGGCCACTGGCGACGGGTGGCAATGGGCGAGGGACGGCAAGAACGGAAATGGCGATGGATTCAGCCCGTCTTGGTGAATGGGTGAGCGGGTCCCAAATTTTAGGGCGATCGCAACTCGGAATCAGATAACTGTCAGAGTTGAGAGTTATCGGAGGGGAATCATCGGCGGCGAATCTCTAAATGGCCAGAACCGACACCTTGGGAATGATGTGAATCCGATCGCTAGGTGACCCGGTTACTTCCCCAAATTAGAGTCCTTTTTAAGGCAAAAAAAGCCTGAAGGATGAAGTGCACGCTTCACGCTTCAGACTATGAGGGAATCAACATTGACTAAGGGGCTTGAATCCTGTGCTGAGTTCGTTCAATCCAACTCATTTAAAGGTAAAGTTTTCAGGCCATTTAAGGGGAAGACTTCGGAAAATGAGTCAGAAAAATTCAAGCGCCTTAGAAGGATTTAAGGGTTAGAAATTACAACTGTGCAGTTCCGGAACGGTTGGATTCGGGACGATTTCCTCGTCCATTCCCATTATTGCTTCGTTGGTTCTGGGAGTTTTGCCGACGTTGTTGCATCAACTGGGCAAACTGCTCCCGCTGTTCCGGGTTTAAAACGTTGCGAATTGCTAACATTTGCTCGAATCGCATTTGCCCCATTTGTTGCCGCGCCTGGAGAATTTGATTGTGTTGATTCTGTAGGTCACTATCGCTGGTATTGCCGTTCATCATTTGACTCATGCGCTCCATATTTTGACGCATTTGGTCTCGACTAGCTTGCGTTTGTGTTTGATAGCGATCACGAATGGCTTGAATTTCTTGCTGTTGTTCGGGTGTGAGATTTAATTGTTCGAGTCCGCCTTTTTTTTCAGCCAATTGACCGCCACCTCCAGACCCGCGACCGGGGTTCTGAGTGATGATCTGTTCTCCAAAGGCTTGTGGGGCGGCATAAGTGGCCGTTGTAGTTCCAAGAACGAGCATGACAGCAGCTAACAGGGAAAGACGATGGGCAGACATAATTAAAGCCTCAGTTAATTTGCAGGGTAGTGTTTATTTCTACTAATTTTTTAGACCGGCTTTGCAGCGAAAAAGGTTCTTTAATTTTTAATTTAGTTTTTTTAAACCTTTTCCATGTAAATGCCCTCTCTATTTTAAGGGGAATTGAGGGCTAGGGATTTTCTTCACCAGGAAAGAGCCAATCTGTAGAAGGGTCAAGCATTTCATCTTCTAATAACCCGTTCCAGGTATATTCCATGAATGCTTCTATTTGCGCTAATTCCTGACTTGGAGTGGGGGAAGATATCCAGGGTTTAATCCCCCAAAGGGTCAGGGCTAAAGTTGCAGCAACTGAGGAAACAGTTAACCAAAGAACTCGGCGGGATTTCCGTCGGGTTACCTGGATGGCCTGCTCGTGGGCAATGACTGCTAAAATATACTCTTCTAAATTTGGGGATGCCGGGGGAATTTCCGGACGGTATTGACGTAAAAAATCGACAAGGCAGTTGTTTTTTTCTAGGGGTTGATTCATAGTTGCACTCCTTCTGATTCCAGAAATTTTCGCATAGACGCTCGGGCATGAAACAAGCGGGATTTTACCGTTCCTACCGGGATGTTCATAATTTGGGCGACCTCCTTTTGCGGTAGATCTTCGAGATCGTGAAGGACTAACACCGCACGATGCTCGAAACTTAAACTTTCCAGTCCGCGTTGCACTAAATCTTGGTAATGTAAGTGCATCCAATCAGGGGTCTGCGACTGAGGGGGGCAGTCGTTGCTACTACCGGCTTGTAGGGAGGCGATGGATTGCCTGTGTTGAGTGTGTTCTTTGGCAAAGGCTTGACGGCGATCGCTGGCTACATTCCAGGTAATCCGATACAGCCAGGTCGAAAAGTAGGCGGGTTGCCGAAGTTTCGGCAGTGCTTTCCATACCTTTAAAAAGACCTCCTGGATCAAGTCGTCAATTTCGGTTGCACCACAGAGTTGGTAAAGGGTTGCGCGCACTTGATGTTGATAGCGCCGGTACAGTTGACCAAAACAGTCCTGGCAGGCGGCAGGGGAATCCCTTTTCTGACAACACTTGACCAGATCTGAATCGGATGGCTTCTTTGTAAATACCTTTGCTGACACGGTGAGCACCTGTGGCTTTTTCTTCAAGGATTTTGGAATTCTGAGGGTTTTGACCCGAGGGTAAAATCAAAGGTTCAAATAATCCCGGGGGAGTGGACCTCACCCTAACGCTCCCCTGTGCCTTGGAGAGGCAACTGGAGGTTCACTGAATAGAAAGCCAAATCCCCATGAACATAAAAAACCTACTCTTGTAACCAACGGTCCCCGGGGACTCTTGGGGGAAATAAGTGTTGGCTCTGACAGTTCTTGGGAGAAGCAGCGGCGGGAATGAAATCTCACATTGAATTGGTTTGTCCGAGGCGATCGCCTACGGCATAGCTCCGCTGTGCGGCAACTGGGGATATTTTGGAGGCGATCGCAACTCGGAATTAGATAACTGTTAGAGTTGAGAGTTATCGGAGAGGAATCACCGACGGCGAATTTCCAACCTGCCAAAGTTGGCACTTTGGGGATGTGGGAGGCGATCGCCTCTGGGGATAGTTGGTACTTGCCGCCTGGAATGAACCCGACATCGTTCTAAAGCGTTACAATCGGTTCGTTTGATGTGCTCAAAATATAATTGGAGCCAAATGGATGAGATTTAGCAAAAAGCAGCGCACCACTATTATCCAACTCCTTCTCATTACCTTGTTAGTAGCAGTCGGCATCGGCATGGTCATCGAACCCGTTCAAGGACAAAGCGACTTGCAAGGATTGGTGGATTCCATTGAGTCCGTCGAGCAAGTTAAAGAAGACCTGCGCCAGACCTTAAAATTTCGAGATGAATGTGCGGTGGGAGTTGTGCAATATGGCAAGCACCTCAATCTGTGAAACTGTTGCTGCTTTAGATGTCCAAGTCAACGGCCAAATTATAGGCGGGATGACTTGGGCTGATTCCAGACGGGAATATTCCGATTTCGAGTTCAGATTTAGAGCTAATGAAACTTATCTTTAGCCAGTGTGAACCCACGAACTATCAGTATTGGAATTACCCGATGATGCTCCACGTTTGGTATGCTTCCAGTGATGAAGTTGACGACCAAATTAGAGAGGCTTGGGTGTACAACCTCGCAGAACTAGACAGTAGCCAATCCCCTGGGGAAGCAGAATCCGATATTGGAGTTGACAGTTATTTCAGGGGCGATCGCAACTGGGGATATTTTGGGGGCGATCGCAACTGGTGGGAAATCCTCAAACTGTCAGAGTTGAGAGTTATCGGGGATGAATCACCGGCGGCGAATTCCTAAACTGCCAAAGTTGGGGTAGAGAGGATGTAGGCCATCTCTATCTCTGCAAACATTGCTCTCTCTGGTATGCTCAAGAAAAGCGCCTTCCTTCTCCTTTCCTTTGCTCCTATATGGGTCGTCAGGATAGCAGTCAACCCGTTTTAGCAACAGCATAGGCAAAATATACAATTGCAACCGAAATGATGAGTTTAAGCCAGAACTCCAAATTGTTCCACCCAAAACCCTGAAGAATCCACCTAATCCATAGAAATACAATGCAAAAGGCTAGCAACAACAGTAATGGCGCAAAGTAGGGAGCCATTCGCGAAATCAATTTAAACTTAGCTGAAACTTGTTCGAGTCTGAGAAGATTTGGGGGATGAGTGCAATCTCCATCCAATATGAATGCAAGAATACTGGTATGGTTTTCCTTATCAAGAGGTTCTCCATGCTCTCCGTTGTAATAGCAGACCTCTTCTGTACGATAATCATCGAAATGGAAACCGTCAAATCCACCAGTACCAATATCTTTCATTCCAAGTCCACGTAAACCACTGCACAGAATTCCCACTGGCCAATCCCAACAACTTCTGTCATTCCGAAACTCCCTAAGCTGACCTAAATCAAAGCGCTCTTGCCAAGGATACTCACAAGGTAAAACACTACCTGCCAAGTAGATTCGATTAAATCTCATAGCTGACACTCTTTTCAAACTTTCTCCAAGAATGTATGTACCGTTGCTATGACCAATGAAAAGGAATTCTGTCTTGGGATTTAAGGCAAAGCGATAACTGTACTGATCTTGAAACCAGCGAATATTCTGCCGCCTGAGCCAGGGAAAGAAGAAATTAAAAGCAGAAAAATAACCATATGTAGAGCGCACTACTGCAATTTTTCCATTGGTAAGATTCCTAATCTGATCTTCTAACTGGCTAGCCCAACCACTGTTACTATCCCGTATCCCGTGTATGACAAAAACAGTTGTGGTTTCAGGTGCGCTTTCTGTAGGGTTAACCGTAACACCACCCCTAAGTTCAGAGGGGATTTGCTCAGGTTTTTGAGGATTACATTGTAGCATTGCCCATTTTATTACATTATAGCGTAGCTCCCATTCTTCAAGTGCTTTAGAATTTCTTCCTTGAGGACGGTAAAGATTGTCATGGTTTACACCAGCCATATCAAACTGAACACCGTTAGGAAATTGTTGAATATCAATGCTATCTTCTCTCTTGACAATGCCATCTTCAGTGCCAAGAATTTGAATCATTATCGGTTCTGCACCCTGGAAGTTTGAAAAATAGCGAATCCAAGCGATCCGTAAGTTGGTAACAAAAGCAGATCCCTGAACCGTATCGCGTAAAATTGGGAACCAACCCGTTGCGCTTGATAAATCTACGACTGCTGATATCAAGAAATTATTAGCTTTAAATCCTCGATTAGTCGATGCAAGTAGAACAAAACGACTAACTTTTTCCACCCACGGAATTTCACTTTTGACACTTCCGGGGTAAGCTCCAGCAGCCATTAAATAAGCTTGTCTTACCATTAATCCACCAAAGCTATGACCAAGGCAAATAATATCGTCAAAAGGCTCATCACTAGCAACTGCCGCAAGCCAATACTGTTCGATTTTCGCTTTCAGTTCAAGCGATAGTCTTTCAATTGATTTAGTAAAATACTTACTAAAGGCATTAATATTCCAGAATCCACAGTGATTAAAAATTAGCCACTTACTGTCAACTACTAACTCCTCCTCACGTAGTCTCTCTAATAGAGGTCGCCATTTTTGAAGCGATCCATCAGTCCCAGTTGCTAATACAATTAATCTCTTCATATGCTGAACTTCTAATTAGGTAAGGTTAATTACATTGTATAACAAGTTCTAATATCCCTTTATAGTGTATAAAACCATAAACATTTCATCCATAAATTTCCGCCCATAGCAAGTGGGAAGGTAGGCGCTCTCAGAGTGAGTACAAAAGTGGAATTCCACAGGTTTTATTTCCCCTCAGCGCTAGTCGCCCACCGCAAAGCCTCCGCCTGCTCAAGAGTCAAATGAACCGCTTCCCCCGGCGCAAACCCTCCTTGCGACCAAAGTAAACTCATCCATCCCATCAAAGCACCAATACCCAACGTTGTCAAGATCTCATCAGTGTTTTTTGGAGTTGGCGCATTCTTTTGACATCACTACAACGTGAAGCAGCATAGATGCGTTTTTGCAACTTGAAAACGTATCGCTCGGCTTTTCGCCAATTAATAGTTTTCCATCCCTCTGTCTTCGAGATTGAATCAGATTTAGGCTTATTCATTGCTACTGGTACCTCTAGCTTTTGGCACATTGCGGTTCACGTCAGCATATTCCGGACGTTAATCCATCCCTTGTGAGGCGTTGACCGTTGTTTCGGTCTGGGCGTTAGCTTCTTGAACCATCCTTTCCACCCTGTTGCTTATTACCTGACCGCTTACCTGTTAACTCTAAAGCCCCTCTCCCTTCTTGGGCCGCCATCGCCGTACCTTATAGGCATGAGAAACGCGATAACTGTCGGAAGTGAGCGTTATCGGGGAGGAATCACCAGCGGCGAATCCTCAAACTGTCAGCACTGGCACTTATTGGCGAGGCGATCGCAACTCATAATCAGATAACTGTCACTTCCGACAGTTATTCCAGCGGTCACAAGCCTCCCACATAGTTTACGGGCACCACACAAGCTGCGCGAACGCTTACCGATTCGAGTACACTACACGGGCAACTTGCCTGTTATTTTCTATGCGGCTATCTAATTTTTCGTTTGATAGCAGCACCAGCACTTAATGCCATCATTAATCCTAATATAGATGAAGGTTCAGGAACCGCCTCTATATCTTGATTTCTGATGTACTCTGAACCATCAGTCTTGATCAGCTTACCACCCGCTGCGGTAAACAAAGCAATTACATCGTCTGGTAACTCATCAAATGTAACGCTGTCGTCTAGTATTTCAATACCTCCAGTTGTAAATTCAGGCAGCAATTCTGAAGGACCACTGCCGATACTACCGCTACAAGTAGAATCAGAAAGTATTCCGTCGAGGCAAGTTGTATTACTGTTCCAATACTTATCTAAACCCTCAAAAGAATGAAAAGTCTTTCCTTTATCTTTAACACCTACCAGAAGTGTATGAAAAAACCGATGTTCCTTATTGGGGTTTATTGCCGAAAAAGGTGTATCGTCCATTGATATGCTATATGAATCGGCATGATCCTCGTACGTTCCCCAATCTCCTGGCTGTTTGCCTCCATACCCAGGTACGTCATTATAAAAAGGTTGTGTATCTGCTTTAATCCAATGCCCATTTTTATTTTTTGAGTCATTAAGATCCTGTGGAGAAAGTTGAGCGCTATTTATAATCTCCCGAGTTCTTGTATTCAAATTCGATTCATCATAAGTGTAAATTATATTTCCACCTGGTAATGAATCGAAGAATGCCCCTGTTCCTTTAGATGTGGTTATTTTTCCTTTATCTACTATTCGTTTTCCGTTTCCATCCCACCATGTTTCGCTTTTCGGAACGCCAGAAATTATTTGTAAATAGTTGAAGTATTCGTAACCTAAAGCTTTTGCTAATGTGCCAAGTTCAATCGAAATAGTATTAATCTTAGGGGCAAAATCAAAGTAAATTGTTCTTTTATCATCCGAGGGATAAGCCTCCAGCTTTGTATTATTAATTATTTCGTTAGGATTGTAACCTTTTAAAGGAGAAGTTATTTTCTCTAAAGTATTCACTTCGTCAGGAGTAGCAAGTTGTGCTAGCCAGCTAGTTTTCGATTGCTCATCAACATATATTGTATTTTCGGAAAAATTAGGTAATAAAGAAGACTCAACAATTTTTTCCCCGAATAAAGTGGGAATAATATCTTTGGGACTGCCATTATCATCTATTCCTGGTTGCTGAGTGTATGAAGATAACTTGTAGTAGGTAGAATCAGCAAAAACATTACCTGAAGGCTCGTAAGCACCATAGTATGGTTGCATTAAATACTCTCTTACAAAAATATCACCACTATTTAAAACAGCTTGGCCACTTGCTGACCAGAGTTGTCTATAGTCTTCAGCCGTTGGCCCAGGAGTAGAATCTGAACTCACAATACTATTCTTAGTAGAGTAAAGAGGATCGGAACCTATAGGAAGTCCTGCACTACCAGAATTAAAAGAACCTTCATGGTAAGATGTTGGGAATGTTTTTGTTGTCTGTTCAGTTCCCTCACCAGTAAAAATACTTTTACGATACAATCCATTTCCCAGTGAAGCCTGTTCGAGGTATCCTTCTAGTGTCCAATTATCTGTATCTTCTCCGCCTAGGAACTCGACGCTCTGTGGAGTATAGAAGCGTAAGTCTACTTGAACACCTTGGTTAGTGGTTTTAAATGAAAAAGATACTGTTGTATTACCAACCGTAGTTCCTGATGGGCTATAGGGTAAACACAAGGGTTTATCCATGAATACAGTTGATGTCTGACCATTATTTTCTAAAATTGCCCCTGGAATGAAACCGTAACCTGGACAACTAAAGGATTTACCGCCAATAGTAAGAGGTTGATTAACCAGCAATTCTCGCCCTGTGCGAGTTATTTTCCAGGCGGATGCAGCAGGCTGAAAAATTAGGCTGTTAGTGCCCACGGTGAGAGCGGTTAGCAAGCCACATTTTAAAATGGAATTAAGTTTAAGCATTTTTACCTCTTTATTTTAGGTTATTCCCGATGCTTCACGTAATTTTTTAACTTAATGCTTAGAAGTTACCGAGAACTTTTATTCAGTAATATTACGTAAGCATAGCTAAATCTTTTACTTGTTGTAAAGATTTGAAAACCAATCTTTACCAAAACTTTATAAACCCCTTAAGTAGGTAGGCGAAAATATTTCCAGGTTCGTTTTGCCTAAAACCCTTTTGCTGCAAGGGTTATGTCGGTTGCCCAACTTCGCGTTAATTCCGCCGACCTACTTATCTTTATTTGCTAAAACTTTATAATCTTATTTTTAAAAATTCTTTAAAAATAAGTTTTTTAGAAAATACCTGCTTAAACATTAAATAATTCTAAAAAAAATTGTGAAAAACTTATGAACATTAAAATCAAAAAATAAGAAGAGAGCATTGCAATTCTTGACTAATTTACTTCTTTTATTTGCAAAACGGGTTTCCTATAGAATTTGTTCTTTAAACCGCAAAAAATCTGTTTAAATCTCTTAACAAAACTTTAGCCATTTTTTTGTTGAATCTGTTGGGTTACAGCCCGCATAGCAGTAATTTAGGTGCTTTTTTTATGTCATTGCCTAAAATGTCTTAGTTACAGCCAATCCCGATATTTAGAGTTAGAGATTGACTTAACACGAGTGGTTTACCGACCCGATCGCCAGTGAAACTCACGGCACTAGCCCGCTTTCATCTCGAACAGCCCCCACCAGAGACAACTGGCAACGGCCCCGGGGACTGTCGGGAAAAATAAGTGTCGCCTCCGACAGTTATTGATGATGGCAAAATTGAATCAATCCCGACGGAACAGGCGATCGCCACTCATGCCAAAACTCCCTGAATACCACTCCTGCCGATACAACGCCCATCACTACGCGCTAGTCTGTGCGCCGCATCCATCGGGTCCAACCGAGGAAACGTGCAAAGACTATGACCCAGGCACATCATTAATACATATACCCTTTCAGGATTTCCTAGAGCTAGGCGAACCCGTCGAAATTGAGGCTCCTATCACCAATCCCTACACTGATGAACCCGAGGAAAACTGGGCACCGGACGGCTGGCAGTTTATCGAGGGGAAACTGCTACGGGTGGAATAGGCGATCGCCTGGTTTTCAACCTAATAACTCTCAACGCCCATAGTTTAGGAATCATCACCGGCGGCTAAACTGTTGGAAGCGACATTTTGGAGAAATCATCGCTTGGGACAATTAATAGCTTATTCCTCATCCTCATTAGCGCCAGTGGGTCCGGAGTCAGTTGCAGCAGGTGCAATCCACCACAAACTTGGCCGCATGACCAGAGGCGATCGCCAGGTCTCTGCGAAGGAGAATCGCTTTCAACCTGGACCATTTCTGCGAAGCCATTCACATCCACGTCCCATTCTCCGGATGTTGTCATCTAGGGATTCGACCCTGACGGTGACATTGGCTAGAAACTGAAACGGGTTGCAGGTTGTTAGTGGCGATCGCAAGTAGGCATGGCTAAGTGCGCCACGCACAGGCTCCGCCAACGCTGTGCGGCGTTCCAGAAAACCGAAAACAGTACCCAGAAGATGAGTCCTATGAAACTAAGGATTAATGGTAAATTCTTTAATGCTAGGTTCGGAGTTTGCTACATTAGGCAGGGTAAGAATTACTTGATAGTTTCCGGGTTGCCATCCTCTGGCTGGACTAGAAATTGATGACACGACAAAGTTATCACTTCCTTTGGGCTTGATTGTTTCTTGGGTCAGCGGAATTTCTTGTCCCGCTACCGGACCAGTATTGGGCAAGTATTTCCAATCGACAGTAACTAGGGTATTA
Source organism: uncultured cyanobacterium (assembly GCA_963821735.1). Taxonomy (GTDB): domain Bacteria; phylum Cyanobacteriota; class Cyanobacteriia; order Cyanobacteriales; family Laspinemataceae; genus Laspinema. Next base: position 72,702 of record CAWGFK010000034.1, on the reverse strand, counting down.
CTTGAAGCATTGTTCAAATTAGCACTGACAAAGAGGTTTTGATTTTTGTTTTCAAAGCTTGTTAAATCTTCGAGACAAAAACCTTCGGCGTTTAATTGTTCACAAGTTTTAATTTCAACGAGTTTAGGCTTAATCCACTCACAACTCGTTAGTCCAAGCAGGCTAAAAGTACAAGTGATAGCCAGGAAAGAATTCCGGAAATATCCCGTTAAAGTCATGTTAAACTCTCCAATTAAATAGTCAAGGCTCTCTGAATCAAGCGGTCTATAATAGAGGGTCTTTCCCCTGAAGTGATGTTAGTGGCAACACCGAGAAACTTTTCAGTTTCCTGCCGGAGCAAGCCATATTCTAACCATTCTTGTGCGAAAAATTCATTTTGACCCGGTGTAGCAACTATATTGAGAAACCGCATAATAGCCGCATTTTCTTGCATTTCGTCATAAACTGCTAATCTTTCTTTAATAGTTATTTGCCCATCGCGCTCGATTACTTGTTGTAAGTAGGCTTTTTGGAACTGGTAATAATTCCAGTCAGAAAGTTCTAGGTCACCCAGTCCTAAACCCATGCTTTTTAAAGTATCTCTCCCGATTGATGAGCTAACGATAGCCACCAGATTGGTTCTTCTTTTGAATGCTTCAGCCTTTTGATTGACCTCATTAATCAGCTTATCTAAGACATTATTAACGTCTTGGAATAGTTGTTTTTGCATTTCTTCTATCTTTTCTAAAGTTGGAGCAACTAGCTCGCTTCTAATTTTGCCTGGGGTGTAATCCTCGGCTATTTTAGCTACTTGGTTCAAGCTGGCTGCAACGATTTCCGCAACTTGGCTTATCCGAGCCTCTACATAAGCATTAGTCTCATGCAGCAATGCTTTAGCTTCTTCCAAAGCCTCATTTAAGAAAGAGCGGATTTCGCTCAAGGTCTGATTCAGCAATTCTTTGTAAGTTTCTCCTATGTTACTAATAATATTAGTGGCAACTTCCTCAAACTTATTAGCCACAGCTATTCCAGTATTCTTGAGTTGGTCTGCTGCTTTGGTGATAACGTAGTCTAATTTATTGAGTATAGTATCAGCCAATCCCTTGAAAACATTAGCGATTGATTCAATTACCTCTTTGATAAATTTAAAAGGGTTAGGGACAGATATTTTCGGAATAAATGAAGCAATTGACGGAATTTGTCCTACGTCGAAAGGGAGTAGGCCATTGTTCCTGATTGTCTGAGCGAGAATATCGGCGGGCGGGGCCAAACCGACCGTGCTAGCTACCCCTTTTATAAGGGTTTCGCCTGCACCCACTACCTTGTTCCAACCATTCTTAATTAGCGACATATTATTCGGAGCTAGAAAATAAATGTGATCCACTCATACCAAAGACATTGAGATTATCCGGACATCGGCAAGCACATTTAAGGATGATGCTCAACGAAAAGCTCTGAGCTACTTCGTAGGGACATAGGCTCCATACGATGTTGGCTCCCATTAGCCCTAGCCCAGGTGGTAGATAATGGATTCCCTGGGAAGTTTCGTTTAGAGGCGATTGCATAAATCCGGATGAGAGCGCATACACAAGTCTTGGGGGATTTCTTGCCGAGTCACCCCTAAATCATGGCTGGGATAGAGGTGTGAAAGATAGCAGGGGCATAGACTAGGGGTAACAAGAGGAGTAAGAAGCAATGCCAAGAGAAGTGACGGACGCCAAGGGAATTACCTGGAGTTGCGCTCAGGCTTATGCGGGTCTTTCTGATGAGCCGGAGAACCAGGAGGCTGCCAAAGTAAAAGGAGAGAGTGATTTGTACTGGATAGTCTGCACTCCGGATGGTGGGGCCAAGTCGGTACGGATTCAGCTAGAGGGCGACTGGGAAAAATCTTACTCGGATAAAGCATTACTGAAGGCGCTCAAGTTCGAGCAACAGTCAGCTTGAAGTGCAGCTCTAATTTTGAAGGGCCGATTGTGAAGCGTCTCCTTAAGGAGAATCGCCACCAAAACCAGACCCCTCCAGTTTCAGCATGGGGCTATGTGGAATGGAGTAGAATCGTGCCCATGCTTTCAGGCGATCACTCACTCGATTACCAAGCCAGTCGCCTCAGCGGCAGACAACCTTCTGTTGCATCCCTTGAACCCGTTGCGCTCGTCCTTCTCTAGCCAAATCGCTTTAATCCAGACTGGGTAAGACTTTGCCTGGGTGAACACAAGTCCGGTTAAATTGGGTTTTCCTATAAAAATAGCGACTTGTGTTCACCTTGACTTAATGGGACTAGCCCCGTTTTCGATGCGTTAGGCGATCTCATCCCCGTTGCTTTCCAACTTCATCCGCACCCGTTGCCACAACCTGAAACCCCTTGCACTTTCACGGATCCACATCCAACTGGCCCTAACTCAAAACAGAATGGCCCTATTTGCGAGTCCTTCCTTCGAGGCGACTGGTCAATCAACCACCAAAGCGATCGCACCAAAAGAAGCACCAACCGAGTCGCGCTTGCCGGATTCGGGCATAGACTCAAGGCACTGCTATCAACCGGGATAAAATCGCTACAATCCAGACAGGACAATACTTTAACTGGGTGAACACAAGTCCACTGTTAAAGTCATCTCTTATACCAAATCCGGGTTTCAAACATCTGCTATAATAACTGAAAAATTAGAGGAAAAGATTTATGCCTAAAAAACTAGAGCTAATTCCGCATCTTTCGAGTGAAGAACTCCAGGATAGATACAGGAAAGCAAAGGATCCCGTAGAAGTTAGGCGTTGGCATCTACTGTGGAAAGTGTCTCAGGGTTGGTCGTGCAAAGACAGCGCATGGGCAGTGGGCTTAAATTATGATTATGCCCGACGCTTTATCAGAAAATATAATGAAATAGGAGAAGAAGCGGTTCCAAATCAGCGTCCGAAAAATTCTCAGGGTAAAGGAGGGGGTAACCGCTTATTGAATACAGAACAGCTAAATCGATTAAAAGAAACATTAACACAAAAACCCCAAGACAAAGGGCTGTGGACTGGCCCTAAAGTAGCTCGATGGATGGAAAAAGAAACGGGACGGACAAAAATTCATGATCAAAGGGGGTGGGAGTATTTAAAAAAGCTCGGGTACTCATGGCAAAAGCCCAGACCAAAACATAAAAAAGGATGTCCGATTCAACAACAAGAATTCAAGGAGGACCTCCCCCTTAAAGTCAAGGCTCTACAAGAAAAATATCCAAATGCTCAAGTGGAAGTTTGGTTTTTTGATGAACATAGAGTGGGGTTAAAACCAATTTTATCTAAGGTTTGGTCTTTGAAGGGTGAAAGACCAATTGCCATCGTTAATCATAGATATGAATGGTTGTATGTTTATGGATTTGTCAAGCCTTCAACCGGCCAAACTTGTTGGTATTTAATTCCTCGGGTTAATGTGGAATGGTTGAACTTAGTATTTGAGGCTTTTGCCGCAGAAGTTGGAGCATCTGAAGACAAGATTATTTTGTTAGTTCAAGATAGAGCCGGATGGCATATGAGTGACAAAGTTTGCTTACCTACAGGTATGGTTGTTGAGCCTCTTCCTCCCTATTCTCCAGAACTGCAACCCGCTGAACGCTTGTGGAAGTTAGTAGATGAGCCATTAGTTAACACTTGTTTTGACAGCCTAGATGATTTAGAAAAAGCCCTGATAGAACGCTGTCAAATTTTGCAAGAAAGTATGCAAGAGGAAATTCGGAATTTAACCAACTATCATTGGCTTACTTTTACCTAATTTGTTTGTGACCTTTGAATCCCGGATTCCGTATTATAAATATACCGACTTGTGTTCACCTGGGTCCAATGGAAAACTAGGTCCTTGCCGGTGGAGTCTTCGACAGATGCCTAAACACCCAGCTATGCCATAGGCGATCGCCATGCTGGATGGAATCAGCCTTGATGGCTGGAAAGCATGGCGATTGCATCCATAGAAAATTGGTAGCTCCTTCGTTCGGTGCGATCGCCAACCTCGGTTTCTCCAGGTCTTTGCTTGAGTTGCACCAGGCTCCATCAGGTCAGTCAAGAACAGGGGTCCTTGGTCAGAAACCTCAATCAGACCTGTCCCCAACTCGCAGCGAGGACCAGCGCTTGTGCCGGAGTAAAATCGCGCTCATTCCAGACAGGACAATGCTTTTGTGGGGTGATCACAAGTCCTCTGTCAAAGCTCTTCTCTTATAAATACACCGACTTGTGATCACCCCGGCTCCAAGGATTCACGATGGCTCCAATTAGTCCAAGAAAAGAGTGTGGTTGCTAGGAGCCTCGCCCCCCTCGCAAGATTAGCCTGAGAAACTGTAAACCATTTCAGTTTGGCGCGATGGGTTCAGAGGCGATTCTGCTTAAGCAGACACTTGGCGATCCGGCACCCGCTATCCCGGAGGCGATCGCAAAAAGCACAACTCAACACTGACCTAGAAAACTGTAAACCTTTTCAGTTTGGTGCAATGGGTTCAGGGGCAGTCGCCTTGTCCCACGCCTCAGCGCTCCACCTGATGGAACAACTCCCCCCGTTTCTCCCAGCGAATCAAAGCGGGGTCCCGACTGCGGCTCCACTTCTTGAATTCCTCGACCCCTTGCAGCACAGCTTCGTCAACTTCCTCGGGCTTCACCTTCAATCGTTCCGCGAGTTCTGCTGTAGTTAGTGCTTTCGGCTTAATCGGTTCGCTCATCACCGGCATGGAGCTACGTCCGCTGCCACCTCGACCCCCCGCACGCAACACCGCCTCGACCACCGCCACCCGTTGCTGCAACTGGACCAGTTCGGACTTGAGTGTGTCGAGTTCGGGATTCTGCTGCGACCCATCAAAAAACTCGCGCAGAATTTGCACCAGTGCTGCACTCTCGCCCAGGCCCTGTTCTTCCATGTACTGACGGAGCCGGTTGTGGTATTCCACCGGCAAATAGCCCACAATCCGTTTCGTTGGCGGTGTCATGCTGATTCCGTGCTGTAGTCGTGCCTTGCTCCTTCATCATAGCTGGTGATTTGCCCTCGAAGTCCGTGCCATTTCCAACCCATTTGCAGCATACTTCCCAATTCGTTGGAATTGTCTAGTGGACAGGTTTGCGCCGGTCAGACTTATGGAAATACGGGTTTACCTGAGTGTGGCAGTTTGGTCAAAAGCCCCTCGCTTCATGCGACCATCAGAATATCCCTAGTCGTTCGAGAGAGCGGCTCTATGATATTGCGTTTAGAATCCGCCGAACATCCGCATCCGTTGGCATTGCTTGAGCCATTGCCGCTCACCCGCCATCCCGCTGCGGTCTATCTCAGTCAGCTTTCGGAAAACAGCCGCCGCACCATGACCCACAACCTCAATTGGTGCGCCAGAGTTTTGAGTGCCGGTCAGTGCGATCGCCTAACGTTGGATTGGTCTAAGTTACGCTACGAACACACCGCAGCATTGCGCTCGATTTTGCTCGAAATTCACCCGCCATCAACGGGGAATTTAAAGTTGACGGCAATCAAGCAAGTGCTCAAAGCAGCACGGAAGTTGCGGTTGATAGATGCCGATGATTACGAGGATGCGATTTCCATTGAGCGGATTCGCGGGGATGCTCCGCTGCGGGGTCGATTGTTGCAGCCGGACGAGATTCAAGCCCTGGTGCGGGTTTGCCAAGAATCCAACACGGCCATTGGGACTCGCGATGCAGCGGCAGTCGCCTGTTTGTCTGCTGGACTGCGACGGGCGGAAGTGGTGGCCTTGGACTACCGGGATTGTGATTGGGAAACGCGCGGTCTGCTGGTGCGACAAGGCAAAGGCAAAAAGTACCGGCAAACCTACCTGCGGCCCGGTAGCCTAGAGTTGCTGGAAAACTGGGTGAGTTTGCGCGGACGACGGTCGGGACCCTCTGTTTTATCACTGTCAATGGTGGGGCGAAATTGTCCCGAAACGAATTACCAGTGATGCTCTAGCTCTGCGGTTGCAAGAATGGGGGAAAGTTGCTGGGTTGGAACCGTTCTCGGCCCACGATTTTCGACGCACGTTTATCTCGAATCTGCTGGATAAAGGAGTGGATATCGCCACGGTCCAACAGCTTGCGGGTCATAGCAATATCGGAACTACGGCCCGCTATGACCGGCGGGGCGAGGAGACTAAGCGCGCAGCGGTGCAGAAACTGGAGTTTTGAGGCTCGTTGCAGTGGAGTAGCCGTTGAGTTGTTTCGGTTGCTTCCCAACGGAGGCGACTGACTCGACACCCAACCCGAACAACTTCGGTGATTCTGAACTCAACCGGGCAATTTTAGTTATCATACTAGCAAAGAAAAACCCGCCTGAACAATGAGCGATAAAGCCCAAATAGAACCCACACCAGCCGATTTAGAAACTACAGAAACAACTGAAGTATCTGCCAAATTAGAAACTGCCGAAACAACTGAAGCGCCAGCCGAATTAGAAACTGCCGAAACAACTAAACCCGAACCCGAACCCGAACATCAGGGCGCATTTTTTCAAGCCGTCGGCATCCTCCCCGGCGAGGTTAGCTTTGAGGAGGGCAGTATTATGGCAAAAGTGACGGTGGGCGGTAAGGAATATCGACTCTTGTTTAAGCCTAGGTTGATGTCGGCAATGGTTGCCTTAAAACTAGAGATAAAACAGTCGGGAGTAACCACCCAACGCTTGATTGTTTATCCCAAGGTGATGCACTTCCCGAAACAGGACCAACCCCATCAGCTTGCTTTTCAGTTGGTCGGTTTTGAGAAAGACCCGGCATCATCCGCCATCTCCATGCAACTAGAAGATTTTGAGTTTAAGTTGTCTGGGTTGTGGCAGTTTATCCCAGTTTGTCGGGTTCCGGTCATCTCGGTATTCCGGAATTTTGATGAAACCATCCACCAAAATTTGAAAAAATTAGATGAAACAGTTGCGGCTAAAAAAAGGTCAATTTCATGAAAGCGACCCACGTCCCGTTGATATGGAAAGACGCGCCCTTTAAGCCCTTCCGGTTCAACCCTAAACTCGAAAAAGAGGAGCAAGGTCGTCCGCTGTTTCTACAACTCAAAGCCAAGTTTATCCCGGCAAAAGATGGGTTTGAGTTTGTGGCCTTACTCGCGCCACCCCTAGAGAAAGCACCCAAATTTTTCAAGGCATCTAACGAAGATAAAGCCACCGTCCAAAAGCAGAAAAAAAAGAACGCCACTCCCTCCAAGGCCAAGGAAAAACAGGTCAAACCAAGCAAGCCAAAGCCCAAACCACGTCCGGTTAAAGCCCAACAAGAATCGGAGGAATAACGTGAATGCTCCTGCGCTGTTCTTGGGATACCGAAGAGTCGGGTTTGTCGTCCTGTCCGTCGGATGCGATCGCCTAACGGAACTAACTCACCCTTGATGGTTTCCTTGCGTATTTTCCCGGATAACTTTGAGACCAACAGAATGACTGGCAGTAGGATACAGGAGAAAGTGTTATGCCTCGAAGATTATCCGGCACGGTGATTATCAACGGAACCGACGATGAAACCTGGGGTTCAGATGAGAAGGTCCACCGTTCGCATACAGTGACGATGGCCCTGAGCGAAAATCAGCCCGCAGTCGCTTTAGAGATACCTCATGTGCGCTGGGGTGGTGAGTGTCGTGTTGAAGTTACACTGACGGCCCGAGTTGTTGGCACCGGAGAAGTCCAAATTGAAGGGAATGCCAAACTGTTCGAGGGGACTTCCGAGAATACTGACGATTTAGAGGATGAGAAAGTCGTCACCTTTACCGTACCTAAAGGAGGCCGTCCCGCCCATCATGGCATCAATCTGCGGAATACAGAAACGGGTGGCGGCGACCATGCCGAAATTAGCCTATCTTTCACGAACTCAATCGAAGAATAAACCGCATTGAAGCTCTGTCCTGCCATTTCTCAAAGCCCAACGTTACTCATCTCAATCTCAATCAAAAGCCTCGGTGATAAACAGCCGGGGCTTTTGATTGACGGGTGATTGTTGGCGATCGCCTCATAGAAACTAGCCAATTCACTCAGGTTCTGGCGCTTCCACTTGGCGCTATCCAAGGGCAACCGAGTCAAAACAGCCCCTACCCAGCCAACTTGAACCGCCTCGATGAAGCTGGGAGCCACAGCCACATCTGTCGCTCATCTTGAGGAAACAGGTATAAGATAGATAAACTTTATTGTTTGAACCACCGTCCTATGTCCTGGCTTGACTTTCGTAATGAGCGCCTTCGTCAGATTCAACAACTCGACCCAGTGACCGACCATTGCCAGATTTGTCACCTGTTGATGGGCTATGAATTTCCTTGGGATGTTACCCGTGCCTCTTGAACTAGCCTTGCTCAAAACCTACTGCGTCCCGAGCATTTCCCGACTCCTCGACCGCACAGGTGAGTTCTATCAGCATACCCAAAAACGCTACGATGACACGGGTTTGCTAGTGGCTCTCCTGTTCAAATGGGGTCACGAGAGTGAACAGGGTCAAGCGTCAATTCGGCGGATGAATGCGATTCACGGACATTTTCCTATCAGCAACGAAGATTTTCTCTACGTTCTTTCGAGTTTTATCTACGAACCTATTCGGTGGAATGAGCGTTTTGGCTGGCGGTTGTTTAGTGAAACTGAAAAACTGGCTATCTTTTATTTTTGGCAAGCTGTGGGTCAAAAGATGGATATCCAGGACATTCCCGCCACATCAGAAGAATTTGCTCAATTCAACCGCGATTACGAACAAGCATATTTTGCCTATTCTGAGAGTAACCGGCGAGTGGGAGAAGCAACGGTCAATTTATTTTTGAGTTGGTTTCCGTCTCCTAGTCGTGCGCTCTTGAAACCTTATGTTTTAGCCTTGTTTGATGAGTCAATGTTGACAGGCGTTCGGTTGGTCTAGTCCTCCACAAGTTATCCGCAACTTAGTCGCAAATGGCCTAAAGTGGCGCAGTTGGGTTTCCCAGTGGTTACCACCCAGACGCAACCCTGACTTTTTTGCGGACAGTCAACTCCGAAGTTATCCGCATGGCTATCAACTCGAAGATATCGGACCCCCTAGAATGTTGTCGCAACTTAATCGGAGTTTGAAAGTTAATGAACTGCCAACCACCGAAAAACCAAACGCTTAAAATTAGAAGGTGAATTCTAAGTTAAAGGCAGCCAAGTAAATCAGGTTCAGGTGCTTCCACTTCGGGATAAAGCTCCCGATATTTCTGCCAGTTTTCCCGGTAGAATTTGCGTCCCTCCTCCGTGATTCCCAGATAGGATTTCCAGTCTTTGTGAAACTCCCAAACCAGCCCACTCCTGCCATAACGGTCATTCCAATTGCGTAGCCGTACCCAACAATGCCGCCAACTGTGCCCGCCATAGTCACCTGAACGCTCCCCGGCTGCTGTCAACCCGTCATCCCCAGCACTCCAAGTAGGGTTTCGGGGAGGGCAAAATTTTTGAATGAATCAGCCCTGCAGTGAAAGCTATCAATAATAAACGTGATTGGGTATGGCAAAGATTATCACCCTACGATTTCTCCGCCACAAGAACAAGAGCGATTGCCGTTAGGGTGAACGCCGCGACTCCCGATACACTTGTAGCAATAGAGATTTCCACATCGGCAAAGACTTAAGTTTTCCACTTTAAACGTAACGTCGCACTTGGTGCAATAGTCGCGTTGACAAATCAGGTGGTTGATCCTCGTCTGGCTCTACCGCTAATTTGCAAGCTTTTACAAATTCTTTTAGATTCTTGCTGTAGCCTTCGCGTTTAGCTCCCTCGCTCCACAGCCAGTACATTGCGTGCAACGTTTCCCACTCGTGGAGCAGTGCTATCCGATCGCGCTCTTGCTCTATCCAAGCAGCGGCTCTGGCTTCAAGTTGCTCTTTAACTGATGTCATCTTTAGTTCCTGCCTCTTGGTATGGAGTGACGTTGACATTGACTCTGGAGACTATTTTAACTCTACCCAAATAATTTAGGACGAGCATCAATTACAGCCTAATTGAACAAGCTGTGTTATAGAGGATAAACACAGAATCAGTTGTTTTGTCATGAACAAATTTGTCAGGTTTGGGTTGATTGTTGCGGCTTTTCCTGCATTGTTAATCCAAAATCTAACCCTTGCTCAAATCGTCCCCGATGCGACTTTGCCAGCCAATTCTCAAATTACCCGCCAAGATGTCACCGATTTTATCGAAGGGGGGACAACGAGCGGTACTCACTTATTCCACAGCTTTAGTGAGTTTTCCGTTCCCACCGGACGCACCGCTCACTTTAACAATGCACCGAATATTGAAACTATTTTTACCCGAATCACTGGCAGTTCTGTCTCAGAAATTGACGGGTTGATTCGCGCTAATGGCACAGCAAATTTATTTTTGCTCAATCCGAATGGGATTGTTTTTGGCCCAGATGCTGCTTTAGATATTGGCGGTTCTTTTTTGGGTACAACCGCAGAGAGTGTCATATTTGCTGATGGGTTCAAGTTTAGTGCAAGTAATCCGCAGGTGAATCCATTGCTGACGGTGAGTGTGCCGGTGGGGTTGCAGATGGGGAATTCTGCCAGACCAATTATTGTTCAAGGGTTGGGACACAATCTTAGCGTCGATCCAGAAAGCGATGATGTTCTTTTCGGAAATCGACCGATTGGCTTGCAGGTTGGGGTCGGAAAAACTTTAGCTTTAGTGGCTAATGGAGTGCGGCTAGAAGGAGGGCACTTAACCGCTGAAGGTGGAAAAATTAGATTGCTTAGTGTGGGAGAAAATGCTCGACTTGAGTGGGACAGTTCTGAATTTAGTTTTACACAAAATTCTTTTAATACTTTTCAAGGAAATATTTATTTAACCCAAGCTGCTTCTATCAGTAGCGGTGATGTTGAAATTGTCGGCGGTCGTTTGTTGCTTAAAGCGGGTTCAGTAATTTCTAGTCTGACTCCGGAAAATAATGCAGGCATCGGATTAACGATAGATATTGCAGAATTAATCGAAGTTGAAGGGCAAGCATCGAACGGCTTTCCGAGCAGTATGGCAACGACAGTGCTACCTGAAGTAACGGGTGATGGCGGCAATGTAACCATTAGAACTCACCAATTAGCGATTGCCAATGGAGGGCAGATTGGTACCGGAACGTTTGGAATCGGACAATCGGGAGATTTGATTGTCAGCGCTTCGGAGTTCGTCAAAGTGAGCGGAACGTCAACAGAGGGTATTCCCAGCCGGTTGTTTACCTCAGCACTACAGTCCTCAACCGGGAATGGCGGCAACTTAATCGTTCAGACTCAACGGTTAATCCTTGAGGGTGGAGCCGAGATAGATGCATCTACCATTAGCTCAGGAAATTCCGGAACGATTACGCTCAAAGCTTCCGAATTCATAGAAATTAGTGGAACTTCAAATAATGGAATTTTAAGCAGCGGTTTGTTGACGAACGTTTTCCCCCGCTCTACCGGAGAAGGCGGGAATTTGATTGTTGAAACTCCGCAGCTAATCGTCCGCAATGGGGGAAGAATTGCAGCCAACAGCGAAGGAGCGGGAAATGCGGGGCAAATCGATATTTCAACCGAGACCGTTCAGTTAGATGGAGGCGCGATCGATGCGGATACGGTAACGGGTGGAGGCAATATTTCGCTGCGATCGCGCTTTGCAATTTTGCGTCGCGGCAGCCGCATCACCACCAACGCTCAGGGCGAAAACGTTGTCGGTGGTAATATCAACATTGACGCTCTGGTGCTGGCTGCTCTGGAAAATAGCGACATCACTGCCAACGCTGTGGCTGGCTTTGGCGGTCGCGTTAGCATCAACACCTCCGGCATTTTCGGCACGGCATTTCGCGATCGCCCGTCCGACCAAACCTCAGATATCACCGCCACATCGGAACGCGGGGCTGAATTTACCGGCATCGTCACTCTCAACACCCCCGAATTGGACCCCACCGCTGCGCTTGTCCCGCTTGAGACCAACTTCCTCGACCCTTCCGGCCAAATTGCCACCGGCTGCCAAGGAGACGAGAATAGTTTCACGGTGGTGGGTCGCGGGGGGATTCCAGCGAGTCCAACCGACCCGCTCTCAGAGCCTAGAATTTTGACCGATTTGGGTAGCAGTCAGGGCGATCGCATCCCGCTAAACCAGTCGCGGATTCCAGCACCGGCGCAGGAATATATCGAAGCAACCGAATGGCAACTGAACGAGCAAGGTCAAATAGTTCTAGTTGCAGCGAGTCCGAATCGCCCCGAACTGGATGTCTCTTGTTCGGAGTTGTCGGGTTCAACTTCCAGCGCTGAGTTTCAATAAGCCGTTGTTTTGCGAGACTTGGATGCGATCGCCGATTGCAACTAACCCAGTCGAGTTAATCCACTGACCCCGCTTCGGCGGGGTTTTTGCATGAAAGAATCTGTCAATTGGAACATTTCTAAAATCGCTCGACTGCGATCGCGATTCTATCAAGATCCCTGTCGTGGATCCAAGGGAGAGCGATTGCCCGTATCGGTTGGACGGATAGACAGGCAGAATAGACTCAAAAAGACAGACAAACAAAGGCGATCGCTATCGAGCTTGAAACCGATTGCCCCACCGTTCACAATAATCTAGACTGCGAAAAGAAAAAAATTAAATTTTTTGCGGCTGGTAAAGGAGAATAATTTCATTAGATTTTGGTGAACAACCATGCTAAAAATTTCACGATTAAAGATTTCACGATTAGGATTGGCGATCTCTGCTGGATTGCTGGGAGTCTTGGCACCAAGAACCGCTCAAGCGGAATATCCATATCCTCAATCCGATGCAAATGGCGATTTTCAAATTGTAAATCCCCTACCCCAAAATCGTCAGCACTTGCTGGAAAACTGGGTTGTAGTGGATCCGGATCCCAATGGCCTAAATGTTCGGTGCAAACATCCGCTGGCGGAGGGATTGGATTACTACAATCTGCCCGCTGATTATGTTTTTTACGAGGGACAGGAATTTTCGTCCTATGCCTTGCGAATGGACGATCGGGGGCTTCCTTGGGTTGTGCTAGAGGCACCCCATAAATCTTCGGAGCGAATCAATTGTTTTGTCCGAGCCAACACGCGATTTATTCAGAGGTCAGGGCGACCTGTGCGCAGATAAATCGAAAAGGCTGAAGCTAATCCACGAGCGCCGCACGGATTCCCATCCTCAGTTCCAGCGTTGTTCAAGCGCTGGAAGTTTTTATCAAAACGGCGAGCGCGTCACCCCCTTTGAAAACTAAGTTTCAGATTGATAGCGCTGGAAACTTCCCACTCGATAAATCAGTTAAGCCGGTGAGCGATCGGACGTACAGCATTTTCAGTTCTTCTTTCTGGAAAGTTCAGAGAACACGATCGCTCACCGGAGCGACTTCCAGCATTTTCAGTTCTTCTTTCTGGAAAGTTCAGAGAACGCGATCGCTTACCGGAGCGATTCCCAACACTTCCACAGCTTTCAGGCTTCCAGATTTCCAGACTTCCAACAGCTTCCCCACCTTGAGAGGATTTCCAGAACTCTTCCACACCTTGAGAAAGAAGACGGCAAAAAAATCTTCAAACCTCATTTCCACGATGAGAGCGCTCTCATCAAAAAAATGTTGCTGATGATACCAAAACCACTAAAAACTTGATCGCGTCACCCTAACTCTGCCGAAAACAGAATTTCAGGTTGGTAATTTTCATCTCTACAAAAGCAGGAGGAGTGCGTCGAGGCATGACAAAACTAGCCCCCTCGAAGCGGCCACCAATTGGGTTCGGAAAAACCCGAAAAAAATCAACTTTTATCAACCTGGGAGTTTGTTCTCGGATTCGCGATCGCAAGTCGCCAGGACTGGCAAGCCAGTTCCCATCAGATTTGTTGAGCGAGCAACCGGCATCTGTGAGATTTCAGTTTTTCCTTCGAGATGCCATAGCGTTTCCTTCAAATCATTAAATCATCGGGGCGATCGCGTCCACGACGAACCAGCAGAGTTTCAGCATCTTCAATATTTTCGATAGTCCATATATCGGTGTTGAGGTCTGGCGCTGCCGGAGCTTGCATGATATCCGTGCGAGTTGGTCGGAACGCGAACCCGGCGACGAATGCCGCACAGCGTTGGCGGAGCCTGTGCTTGGTGCACTTAGCTATGCCCGAAAGGCTTTTCGCCCAGCGTCACCAACAGAGCAATCCCTCGCGAGATTCCCTCATCGATGGCGGTGTTTCCCGTTGCGATCGCTTAGAAGATTTCAGCATCGATGGCGCTTAAGCGGGATTGCCCCCGGACTCAACAAATTCACCGTAGTGATTGCACAGTTGCATCACCTGCGATTCCAATGGGACCGGGATACGCACTTGCTTGGTTTGGTAGGGCGCTATCTTGCCTCCTTTAGGCTTGACCATGACTTAATTCGTTAACTTGCTCTCTTCTAGTTTAAAACTTATTGATAGGTTTAGTCTGGTGGATAAGCCATCATTTGAAATGATAGTGAAACTTAGATGCCGCACAGCGGAGCTATGCCGTAGGCTTATCGCCTAGCTCAGAAGCGACCCCACCCGAGAGCGGGGTTTTGCATCTAGCTCAGACTCGGTAGATTCCCTTAAGACTTGGCTCCAAGAACTCCAGCCCTGGCACATCCACAGATAGCTGATGGAACCCAGGCAGATAACGGCTTCTGAGAATGTCCGCTGCCATAAAGTTGCACCCGAACGCCTTAGCTGCTTGTTCATCTTCGAGGCGATCGCCTATCATCCAGCAATCGCTCACTCATGGCGGTTTGTCGAAATAACGATGAATCAAGACGAGCATTCCCGGGTCCGGTTTACGGAAAGATTCCTCGACCTCATCCTCGGGACGAATCTCAGCGGCTTTGTCCGGCCAGACCATGCAGCTAGAATCACCACAACCAGGCTCACCAGGGCCAAGTTAAGCAAAATAGGATAGCCGGAAAATTGAGCCAGCCAAATTAGGATAAAACGGATTGCCAACAAATATAAACCTAGGAATGTCCAAAAAATAGCCCAGCCTGCTAGAATTTTCATCAGTGTTTCTCTAGTTTTTTTTAACAATTATAAGACCTATTGACGACGGTTATTTTGTCGCTGATTGAGTTGTTGTTCCGCCACTAACGCCCGATTCCGCATCTGTTCAGCAATCTTATCGGCAGCAAAAGCCCGTTGATTGGCCCGTTTGATTTCGGCTCGGCACTGGGCGGCACTGGCATTTTCAAGTTGGCTGCTGTTGATGCTAATCCCGAACAGTTCAAACTCAAACTGAACCCAGCCAAAATAGATGCCACAGACCATGCCACTGCCGAATAATGTGCCTAAGATAAAGTCTTTCATTGCAAATAACCTCGATATTTCAGTACGTTTCTAATCGCTGTTGCTCGTCTGTTCTGGTCCCATTTGATGCAAGCAGCACGCCATTGTTCGGACTTGTGCGGGAAAGACTTGACAAAATCGTGTGCTTGGTTAACTGGATTAGCGCAAATGTTGAACAAGCCACCCGCGCTCAATTGGCCCGAGCTTTCATCCCGAAAAGACTCGACTCTTGTAGCTAAAATCAAGTCTTCGCCTCGCAAACCTTTTTTGTATAAATCACCCGCAACTTTGGGAGCAACATCGCTCACTCGGGGACTCGCTTGATTCCACAGGTCCAGAATATTCAGAAACTCTTCCAAATGTTGTTCCGGTGGTAGGCCGTGTTTTTCCATGCGCGAAGCAATCAGGTTGACTCGGGATTGTGTTCGCGTAAGACAACCTTGGTTTGCTTCCGATAAAGTGCCACCTTTTCCATAATTGCTGCACCAGCCCTTGTTGAGAACCTTTCTGCCGCCAATCAGACTCGGGTCAATGTGACCCTGAATCAAGGGTGTTTCTTGTCCTGAAACAGTAAGATTGCCCTCGGCGTGTCCAATGGTGAGCACCGCAATCGAGTCCATATCCTTGGCGACATCGGCTATTGCTGGGGGAGTGCGGTAGGTGATTTGATTGATAGCATTGACTGTTGGCTGAATGATTGAAGTCTGGGCAATCGTTTGACGAGTCGTCGGGTTGATGATGGCGATCGCACTGGCAATGCCCACCGCACCGTAAATCAGCCAATTCCACTGGAACTCGCTCTGTTGGGGTACGGGTTGTGCGAGACGCTGCATTAACTGTTGGGCGTACAACTCGCCGACACTGGTGGCTGAACCGAACGGGTCAGGGTTCAAGTTGTGATGACCCACGATGCGATTCTCGTTCCGAGACGCTACGCGATCGCCTGAAGGTGATTTCTTGATGGCTCCCAATCCTAGACCTACGCCGTCAGGGTTCCAGCTAGGATAAACCCACTTTGGGCAGCAGCGGCGGTGTCGGGAATTGTTGCCAACTCGCACATCTGCTTGGCCCCAGGTTCGAGTAACTGGCAGGGCATCACGTTGATTGGGTGGTTGATTGCTCCGATGGCGACTGCACCGAGGCTGGCTCCTATCAGAATCTTGTGGTGAAGTTTCATGTTTATATTGGGGTTTGAAAATAGTTGTCCGTAAATGCTCAGGAAGTACCTAAGTTAGCCCAAAGAATCCTTTTAAGTAAGGCTTAACAGCGTTCCAAGATACAAAAGCAATGCTATCTTCTGCTACCTTATTAAAGGCATCAATACCCCGAGAAGATGCTTTGGTTAAGCCTTGCCAACAAGTAAAATAGGTACAGAGAAGGTTGCATAGTAATCCATAGCTTGGCAAATATCATCACCAGTTACATTCCCTGCTTTTAATTCCAAGAATAACTTACCTGGAATCCAAATATCGATTCTGTGTCTACTACTGGTTGAAACCTGCCTTTCTGCTTCTATTCCGTTCGAGATAAGCCACAGATAAAGCTCAAGCTCCATGCGTTCTTCTGGATTATTTTTGCTTTCTTTGCTTTTTTGAGATTCCTCTTTTTCCTCTGGATTTTACTTCATCAATTTTATTGATTAAGCCTTGCAATGCTTCGTCTAAAATTAGTAGCTTTGCTCGATAAGCATTGATACATGACAAAATTAGTCCATCTATGCGATATAATGCAAAGTTCTGCAAACCAGGCTTGGTGATATTCTTCCTGGGATGATAGTTGGTCTAAACCTATATTCTATTTCACCAAGGCCACTTTAAATGACCTTCCGAAGATTGAATTATTGCATTATTGTGATTTTTAGACCTGAAATTGATATCAATTACTTCGAGTTGTTTTTTATACCATTGATTCAAAAATTGAATTTCTTCTAATGCTACTCCAGACGCAAGATATTCAATTGTTGAGTTTGTGCTTTTCATGGGTTATTTTACACATTCTAGTTGTCTCACGATAGCCTCCTCTAATTACTAACTAACTTTGTTTTTACCGAATCAAAACTAGCATTTATTTTTGCTTTTAAATATCACAACAACTTCACTCATGAGTTTGACCTCCAGTAGCTACAAAATCTCGGTATTCGTCAATCAAAGGAAGCGTGATAGAACGGTCAGTAATCTGGTAACTGCGCCACAATCCAGGACCAAATCCCGCCATAATGCCGTGATGGGCGTGGACTCCGGATGAGCGTCCTGTAGAGCCTTGTTCACCGAAGGTTTGACCCTTTTGGATAACATCGCCAACCTCGACCGAACGTTTAGACAAATGCCCAGTCAGCCAGACTAGCGGCTTACCCTGAATGGTCCGGTCGAGGCACTGAAGAATCACCACATTGCCATAGCCGCTGCCGGTTTTTAGTCCGCCAGTTTTGCCCTGGAACTCGCTAACGAGAACCTTGGCACGACAAGGAGAAGGCAGTGGGGTAGCTGAATTTCTGGGGTCATCCTTGAAGAAGTAAACTGGGTCATAACTGCCTGGGGGTGAATTGTCGATAAAGTGTGGGCCGCGATGCTGAATCAGTGGCCGGAACAGGACAACTTTTGTCGGCGACTCAGCCGGTTTGGTCTTGTTAGTTTCTCGTTCAGTGGCCTGGTTCGCACTGGTTGCGGTAGGGGTTGCCGATGTTGCAGTCCATTCGTAAAGTTTGAGGGTGCGTTCCGCCATGCGGTTGAGTCCCGGAATCACCATGAACGAGAGTAAGCTCACCGAGGCGAACACACACAAAGCCTGACCCCTCGCCACCGCTGCATGATGTTCGGCATTAGCTCGTTCTTTCTGGGCAGCCAAGGATTCCAGATTAGCGAGAAATTGTTGGTTTTCGGCTTCAATGCGATCGCGTTGTTCTTGGAGTTGGCGCTCAGTTCTGCAGTTCTCGTCCTTTGAGTTCGCGATATTGGAATTCTGGCTCTAATTGCTGGAGTACATCAAGTGAGGTTTGGTTCATAACTGGGTGCATTTACCGGCATAGATTTCGACTGCTGTGCAGTTGGCGCGTTGTGGTGGCGGTTGAGGTGGCTCGTTCGTTGCGGCGCTTGGCGTTTGGGGTGCTGGCAGGTTTGGGATAATTCTAGGTTTGGGAATCGCTTGAATTGACTGTGAGGCTGATTTTCTTAAACTAGGAATGAGTGCAAATTGTCCGATTCCTGGTTTTGCCATGTCGAGTCCGAACAACACCAGCATGAGTAGAACGAGCAAGCCTGGGACTCTAGGAATGATTAGCCAGCGTTTCATTTTTCCTCATCTTCTTTGTCGTAACAGAACTTGATGAGAGCCACTCCTGCCCCGAATGTTGCTCCCGCATCTTTCACATCTGATATCTCGCCGCCATGAATTGTCAAAAATAGCAAGACCGTTCCTCCGGCCATTGCACAGATATATCCGGATGCTTTAATCACCTGAAAAATTGCCAGGTCTGTCCATTTTATTTTAGTTTGCTGGGCATCGATAGTTTGAATGTTAATAGTCTGAATCTCTGAAGAAACTGAATAATCCTCAAGCAAATCATTCAGGGCTGAAAGAACTAGAATTTTCTCTTCAATATCTAGTTTAGGCCAGTCTAACGGAGGATTTTTCTGTAAATACTGTCTAGCTTTCTGTTCAAATTCTTGCCGTTGCAAAGCCGTGAGTCTAGCTTGCAATGCCGCACCTTTGAGAGGGCGTCCGTTTCTGTCGGTTAATTCGTTCATTATTTAGCTCCAAAACTGAAGAAATGACAGCAAGCGAACAGTGTTAAAATACTGCCGCTTGCTGTAGTTTTATCGAGATTGATATTGCTCTACGTTGGTCCGCACCTTCAGGATGCGGCTGCGGTCCGTCGGAATGGGTCCATTGTTTGGAACTGGCCCACCTTGTTGCCGGATGAGTTGAGTCCGGTAAGTGCGATCGCTCTCTTCCACTAACGGGCTACCCAATTGCGTCACCAACTTGAGTCCGCGCACCGTAGCGTTGCCAGTCCGGGCCGCAGCGGGGGCGTTGTATGGCAGAGGTTCGTTACTTGCCACCCCTGAAATTGCACCTTGGCAAGCATTGAAAAGGTTGGTGACAATCACGAACAACCGATGCTCATTGACCAGTAAGCCAGAGAGCGCCAGGGATGCTTCGGATTCGAGTGCTTGAGGGTGTTGCCGACTGCGTTCCCGATAGTGTCAATGGCAGTCCCCGCGCCAGTTTTCATCGCATCAGGCGCACCCGCCAGCCGATTGTTCGCACTAGCCGAAGCCCGTTGGATGGCGTTGAGGGCATCTTGGGTAATCCGTTGAGCGTGCTGGAGTTGAGTTTGAGCTTGTTGAACTTGAGTTTGCGGGTCAGTTTCGGTTGGATAAGAATTCATGATTTTACCTCATTGAAAAAGCTAAAAACCGAGTTAATTTCGTGTTTGGGTGGAGGTCTGCCGAGCAAATTACAATTCGTCATCCTCGGTCTCATCGGGGCGATTCTGTGCGAGAAACTCATTGAATTCCAGTGCAATAGCTTGAGGGGACAAGGAACGCAAATGAGCGATATCCTCATCGTCCGTTGATTCAGCGCGGAACAGTTGTTGCCGTTGGATATCTGCGAGGTCAGGTGCGTAGGCAATCTGTCCGCCCGCGCTAGAAAAACACACGGGATGATAGGGACGAGCTTCGCTGAGTTTTTTGAGTTTGGCAAAGAGTTGGACTTTTTGAGCTTCGTCGCTTGTTGACCTTTCGATGGCTTTCTTGCACACTTCAATCGATTTCATGTTGAAACCTCGACCAATCGCAAAGGTGCAAAATTGAGCGCTGACCGAACCATCAAAACCCAGTTGAGAGACGTAGGGAGATTGCGAGACAATCCACAGGAAAATCTTGTCTTCCAAGCCCACGAACGCCAAAGTTTCTGCTAGTTGAATAATCGTTTGGCGGTGTTTGGTTCCGTTGGTTAGGTCGCAGTCTTTGGCCGCTTTGAGTAGCGCGGGCCACTCGTCCAGGATGAGGACGTAGGGTGATGGGTCATAGACTTGCCCGGTCTGCATCGCTTTTTGCCGCTGCTTTTTGCGTTGAGTTTGCTCAGTGATGGCACGGCGTAGCAACTCCACGGCCATCGAAACGCCAACGCTAGGTTTGTCTAGGTCAATGCTGACAATCACCGGAAATCCATCGGCATGGCACAACCGTTCGAGTCCCAAGAACACTGACCCCTTCGGGTCCACGCCATGCCATACGACATCGGGACAAATTTGCACCACTTCCCGAATCATCCCGCACAATGTGCTAGTCTTGCCCGATTGGGTAATAGCGGGAATCAGCAAGTGAACTTTGATGCCGTTGCGGTTTTGGCCGCATCCAAACACTGCCACTTGTTGCAACAGATTGAGTTCGGGTTGTCCGGTTGTTCGGGTTGAGTCTGCATTTTGTTTGCGTATCCTGATAGCACGATTGGTGTAGGTATTGATGTAGACTTGATTGCTAGTTGGGGTCTGATGATTCGGCATGGTTCGTGGGTCTCATGTGACTGCCATAAATCCGTACCCAAGCACTATCCGTCTAGACTTGTTTAAGGGTTCGTGATTCTGGCTAGGCGTCTTGGGCTGGACTTGGGGTACGCTTGCAGTAGGCATTGTTCTAGCTGGCTGATTTCCCGTTACCGGGATGCGTGTTGTCAACCGTTCATGCAGCATCTGGGAACTAGCATCGCGCTTTGAACCCGTACCCGACCCGACCCCGAAAAAGGCAGCGGCGGCAGTTCCCCCGATGGCGATCGCACCGCCACCGAATTGCAGAATTTTCCTTGCTGTGTCTGGTACGCCAAAGGAGACTTCCTGGGTCTGATTGTTGTAGGCATTCACCAACACCGGCACCCGCTCCACCCGCTCAAAGGAAGCCGCGAACATCGTGCCACCAATTAGCCAGGACACAGGAGCCAGTGCCAGCCATTTCAAGTTCAAGGGCATCAGAATCCTCCGGGAATGGGTTGTAGTAGTCCACCGGGTTTACTTGCCCTGGTGCGGCATCTTCGGGGGATTCGGCACGACCGATCGCCCGTACATATCACGCCGCTCTAGTTCTTCGGCCACTGCGTCTAATCCTTGCAGTCTGAGCAACGGGACCAGCGCAGTCTTGAGGTCCTCTTGCCCGTTCATCAGGTCGAAGTGCGATCGCCACCGCATCGGACTGGGGCAAATTCGGATTTTCGGTGATGATGTTCGCCAGCAATTGCACCACTCCAACGGCTTGGGTCAGATGTGGGGACAACTTTTCGTAGACCACTTTGCCGTTCGGGTTTGCCGTTCTCGTCCAAGACGGGTTTTCCGGTTTCGTCCGTTTCAACTTCAGATGGGTCAGGCCAAACTAAGGTGCTGCCTTCGCCACCCGCACCGAGATTGACTTTTTTCATCGCTTCAATGGCACTGGCATATTTGATGGCGGCGGGGTGTTTGCCATAGTTCGGACTGTTGCGATCGCCTCGTGATTCCTGGACTCGTTGGTTGAATGCAGCCGCCTCGTTGACGAGAGCCATTTGCAAATATCCCATCGCCTCGGGATTGTTTGGGTTGAGGTCGAACTGCGTGATTTTCGAGGCTTCGCTAATGCGCCGGTTTTGCAGTTGGTTTTGACTAGATGCCCGAATCGCTTCCAAACAAGAAACTTGGGTGGCATCGCAGTTGGCCGGATTCACTTGGCTGACATGAGTGGGCGCTTGAACGAACTGGCCTTGGTTCTGGACCAAGGCAATGGCTGCCAAAAATAGACTGGCGATCGCAGCAGCGACCATCGCCATAATGTAGCGATTGAGCAACAGATTGAATAGACTGCCTTGATTTGGCCCAACTGCGGCAGTCGTGAGTTTGACTCGGCTGAATCATCGGCCAACTCGTCAATGTATGGGTTTGTATCAAATCCTGGATTTGCAACGGTCATGGACTTTTCCTCCTAGTAATGGACAATGTTGTGAGCTTCGTCATACCACTCGGGTCTAGGCTTAGGGCGCTTTGTTCTTGCAGAAACAACAGGTATTCGATGATTGGCACGACAAACGCACCCACAAGCAACCCGCCAGCTAGCATGGCCGGGGTGAATGCAATTGCTACCGTTCCATGTGTGACACAGCCGATTGCTGCGCCGACGATGCCTGACCAGGTGACACCAATCGCTAGATGTCGCGCACGTTTTGCCAAAGTGTTGAGTAGATGTTTCATAGAGTTTTTCTCATTTGGTGAAGCTGTACTGGATAAACGCGACCGTGGCGATCGCACCCAAGCAAATGCCGGTGATTCCCCCGCTCAAAAGCCGCTCATGCAAGGGTTTGGCGGGCTGGACTGCCACGGCTATCGTGGTCGTGGTGACGGTAGTGATTGAGTGGATTCCCACCGAGGCGATCGCACACCACCGGGCGACCTCCAGCCGGTCTTGGGATTGGGTTTTTATTTGGTGCTGGTAGGTGGCGACGGCTTGAGCGGTGTCTGCCCGGGCGCGTTCGGTTACTCGTTGGACGAGGAATGCGTGATTTGCTTGCGGGACGGTGACGAACCCAGGGCCGGTGCGTGGGTCGGTTTCTCCCAGTCCAGCAAGTTGCCCATCCCAGTCTGGAGCGACTCCAAGGCAGTGGCGATCGCTTGGTCGCACTTTCCCAGTTCGTCGGACTGCCAGCCTTGAGTGAGATTGGCCTGAATTTGCAAGGCTAGGAACTCGTAACCCATCGCCGTGATTTGGTCGCTCATCGGCTGGTAGGTGGTCCGCAACAACTCATAGATAAAGTGAGGGATGCTGCCTTTGGCTAACTGTTCAGGATGGAAGCCATAACGCGCTTGGAAGTATCCATCTAGGTCAAATTTTTCAGCGGGTTTTTGCTGCCGTTGCTGGGCTTGATTTGATGCGATTAGCACCATTTCATCCAACACTTTTTGAGCCAGGACTTCCAGGGGAATATCGCTAGTTTTAGACTGCTCAACTAACCGTGCCAACAACGATTCAATCTGCAACGGCTGATTGAGTTTGGTTGAGTGAGTGCCAATCGTGCCGTCGCCGTCCCAGTCATTCCAAAGATAGAACAGACCGCTTCAATTTGCTCGGGTTCGAGTTCCAGTTGAGTTGCTAGTTCGAGAATGTTAGCCATGTTTTCGTTCCTCTTTGTTGCGGATGTAATCAATCAGAAATTCCATAACTTGCCGCTGTCCTGCATGGGTGGTACTGGGCAACCAAAATTCTTCCAGTGCCATGACGAGCGACCCCCCTCCGGTCATGGTCGCAAATACGTCCCAGAAACGTAGTGCCTTGCCTTTTTTGACTACCATTTCTCGATAATCCTTGTAGGTCATTCCCAATTTGCTGACCCCAAACCACACAAAATGCACCATCAAAACGTACTTGATATCTAGGAACGCTCCATGCGGTCCCCGGGGTACTCGCAGTCCCGCTAACGTTAGTCCGGTTTGCTCCATGTAATGCTGGAGGGTCTGGTAGTTACAGCCATAGAGCGCGATGAGCTTGCCTTTGGTGTAAGGTGCATACTCTGTCAGTCTTTGAATTCGTTTGGGTTCCATTTACCATCGCTTTTACCGATTTGCACTTTTCCTAACCCGGTCGAAGTTGATGCGATTTTCTACCTCAGCACATTAGGAATCCTAATGCAGTAAGATGAGATTTCGTAACAACTTGTAATCAACTAGGAATTAGTTACTTTCATTTAATCCAACGCGCTCAGAGAGTACAAGAGTTTACGGAATAATTTCCGTTCTGGTTGGCAAAAAAAATCCCCTCGTTGGGAGGGGACAGGAGCGTAATGGGACAACATTTAGAAGCGTTTGCCGATGTTTTCTAGTTCGGTCGCGTGGGTTTGGGCGAGCAATGCCAGCAGTTCAGGGAAGAAGCAAGGAGCTTTACCAAACTCTAAACCGGCTCCCCATTTGTCGATGCGCGACTCTAAAATTGTTGCGGTGGTAAATCGGCTTAACACTGCGGCTAAAAATCGCACACATCGCGCTCGTCTGCCAGATTTATAGTCGAGCTTTTCTCCAGGGTATCGCAACGGCAAGAATTGGTCACAGAATTGCTCGGGACTCATGGCGATTACCTTCGGCATAGCTTCGCTTACCGCATCCGGTGAGTGCTGATTTGCTTGCCGTTGCGATGGGTGGCGATTGCGTCGGTGTGGATTCGGTTGTAGTGCGTACATAAAAGTTGCTCCTCAAAGATTCTTGGACAATCGAACGCTGACGGCTAGGGCTAAGACAAAACCGAGAAATAGGTAGTACAAAATCCAGAACATGACAAAATTTTCCTGAGACAACACAGATGGTCCTTTTAAAACAGGTTGAGTTGCTCATAACTAGAGGAGTTAGATTTGCGGGCAGTTTTGGGCGCTGGCCTAGTTGATTGCGTGGACATCCAGTTATGCTGAGTTTTTAGCGAGGATTTGAGTGCGTGGTAACTGCTATAACCGCGCTGGTCTAAACACTGACAGAACACATCCAACACGGGAATTCCTTCAGGGGTGGTCATGGTTGCCAACTCCGGCACATTTTCGAGTACGAAAAATCTCGGGTTGATTTCGCAGATGAGTCGGGCAAACTGGAAAATCAATTGGTTGCGCGGGTCGTTGGGGTTGCGGTTGCGGTTCATCCGGCTGAATCCTTGACAGGGTGGCCCGCCGATAATCACATCGACTTCACCGCGTTCTAGCCCAAGCCAACCGAGCAATTCCTGACCTTGAAGTTGACAAATATCGCCTAAGTAAAAATGGGGACAGCCTGGAATTTCTGGGTGAGCCATGCGCCATCCTCCACCACTCGTAAACGGAATTTGGACTGCACTATCGGATTCTTCCTTGTGATTGTCCAACTGTTGCACCAGAGCTTTTTCTAGTTTGGTTTCGTCTTGGTCGCTGCCATAGTGGAACTCGCACGGATAAGCTCCGAGGTTGTGCATATAAGTGAGCGCCGCATTGACGTTATTATCAGCAGCCGCAACCACATGGAATCCAGCCTGCATAAACCCCAAGCTGAATCCTCCCGCACCACAGAATAAATCAATGACAATCGGATAAGGTTTGGGGGCGCAAGACTTTCGAGGTAACAGCAAACCCGAAGGAGATAGGGCAAAATCTAGCTCAGGTAGGACTAAATTGGAGTTTGATGCTACATAAAAGTTGGGCATGATTTATCGACCTTTTTTGCGAGAGTTTTTGCGAGAGTTTTTGCGAGAGTTTTTGCGTGAATTCTGGCTGGCTTTACCAAGTTTGCTCGTCAGAATATCCAGCATTTCGTTCGAGTTTTTCTTGGCATATTCCGCTCGAAGACTCCGCGCATACTGGTGGGCTTTTTGAATCGAATAAAAGCCCGATATTTTCAAGAAAATGGCTCCCATTTGATGTTCCACCAGTTCTCTCAAGTAAATGCAGCCCGTCTCGCCATCACGCACTACGAAAGTGGTCCATCGTCGCAAGCTGGGTTTTGAGTATCTTTCTTTGGTGATTCTCATCTCTTCTGGTTCCTCCTCGGTGAATGTCTGAATGTTTTTTGGTCGTCACAAGAATGACTGGCGGGTTGAGTTCAGGTGGTGGCATCATAGGAGTGCCAGTCAACCCGCAAATCAAGGCAAGACTAAACATAAATAAAACCTAGTTTTGGCGGTGTTTTAGTCGGTAAATCAACGAGTTCAAATACCGCATGATTTGATGGTCTTGATTGTTTTTTGCTGCATTCAGCCGACGTTCTGCTAGACTGAGTGCGTGGGGAAGGTGTTGGTCCAGGTATTCCGTAATTGCGACAATCGCTTCTTGTTCTAGTCTCATTTGAGCTTGAACCATTCCGCCAAATTCTTGCGGTGAAATTTCAGGCAGTTCGACATTATCCTGCACAAGCTCTTGCCATAGTTTTTGCACATTTTGCTCAATTTCTTGCCGTTGCTCTGGCGTCAAGACTGGCTGAGGATAAGCGTAGTCTTGCCAAGTCTTTAGAAAGTTCTTGAGGTGACGATACTGGCCTAACCAAATCTGGTCTTCCTGTTGGTCGAGCAGGAGTCCATAGACCGGGTAACTATCATCTGAACCTAGGTCACAACCAATCAGATGAATGGCGACCGCAAAATGGTCAATCAGTGCGGAATACACTCGGTAGGAATCCGTGTGTCCGCCATAGATATGCTCGACGTAGCAGTTCGTGGCTTGATAGCTCAGGATGACGTAGCGGTTGGCGGGTTTATCTTCGACTTGCAACGCACTCAACAGTTTCGGGGGAATGCCCATTGGTAGCAGATAAACGCCAGGAATTTCAGGTTTGGGAGTGGGTGCGGGATGGTGTTCCCAACAGCCCATTTTGGATTCAATTTTTTGTTCGTTCATGGCAAAATTCTCGTGATAGATGCAGCGATTGCCGAGGATGGCAACCGCTTAAAACTAGAAAAAAGAAGTTAATACTCGCTGGGCAACATCAGCACCTTTTCGTTCAGATAGAGCTTGATTTCATCCAGCGGAAAATCAGTGTATTTGATTTCTTGCGTTAGCATCGGGTCATCGGTATCGCGCAATAATGTGAGAACTCCCGAATTTTCCTGCACCGACAGTTGCCAGATTTGGAACTGTTGTAGCATCTCGTCATTCTGGACACGCGCATCCAGTTGGTGCGAGGCGATGTCATCAATCAGCCAGTAAGCACCGGCTTTATCCGCTAGATACTTTACGCCGTCAGTGTATTTGAAGTATCCAAGCCAGTGCTTGTAGTGGTTCTCTGTGCCTTGGAATCGAGCTAAATCTGCTTGGGTGATTGTTTCCATGAGTTGTTCCTCACTATTTCTTTCACCCAAGGCGAGAGCTTTTTATTTTTCTCTCACTTTTATCTTTTCTTCTTTATTGCGTGAGAAACTTAGTCTGTTCTAGCTCTGAATCTTGCATGGACCAGCGGGCAAACTGGGCGATCGCATCCCAACCTTGATAGAACAAGCCATAAGGGCTGCGATATCCCTTCTCTGTCCAACCGGGAAGGCTGTTGTTTCGAGGCAGCAGCGGCAAAGGTTGTCGGAAATAGAATCTAGGCCCTGTCGCCCTAACATAGCCTCCAAACGCAAATCTTCCGCGCAGATATGCCAGGTGGCACCGGCATCGGTTTGAATGTTCACGAAATTTACGGAATCTGGTTCAGTTGTTACGGTGACAAATTCCCCGGTGGCTGGATGTTCGGTTTGACGACTAAGACCCGATCGCCTTCGTTGACGGGAGAACGGGGATGGGATGGCCATTTGCGCCAGGAGCGATTTATAAGTTTCAACCTGGGGATTTTGTGCGGGGGCTGGGTTTGTGTTCTTGCTCGAGAGTTTCGTGTTTGCTCGGCTAATTCGGCCTCTAAGGCCATGACTTTGGCGACCAAAGTCGAATTATCGCTGTACTTCATATTTTGCTTGGATGCCGCCATCTCTAAGTTAGAGCTTCGTAACGTTGCTGGGTTTGGTCAAGCTGAATCAGCAGTTGTTGATTCTGCTGTCTCAATTGCTCCAGGACCGCATCAGACCGGCTGGCTTCGAGTTGAGCTAATTGTTGTTGGAGTAGGTGAATCTCTAAATCTTTCTGGGCATTTTCCTGGATGAGTCCTTGGAGTTCTTGGTTTTCTTGTTCGAGGCGATCGCGCTGGGCTTGGAGTGCATGGATCAGGGCAGTTGCTTTGTCCGCTTCTTTGAGTTGGCGCCGAGGTCCCGGACTTGCCGTTCCAGTTGCGCCACTCGGTCTGCAGATTTGGGGACGGCTGGAGCGAGTTTTTGTTGGCTAAGGCTTGTTGGAGATGATGATGCCGGGCTAATGTCGCCATCTTCCCCAGCTTCTTGCCGGCCAAATTCCGAACACAGGAGCGAAATTCTTGGGAAGCCTGTGGCGTCTAGCCCCAACCCGCGCTCTATCCATTTGAGTTGCGCTTCCGGAACCACTTCATCAGGATCCCCAGCAGTTGGCGAGGAAGAGGCGATCGCCGGGTTAGTTTTGCGTTTGTGTGGGGATTGGATGAATTTGGAGATGTCCCACTCGGTCAAAGTTTGGACCGCTTCAACCAAATGGTCGGTGAGGACCACCGGCGAGTTCATGACATGGGCTAACCGTTGGGCCTCCGCTTGCAGGGTGGCGACTGTCCTCATCGGCACTCGAATTTGCCCGCAAGCAGTTAACCCAATCGGCAAGGGTGGCGGGCTGCCCTAAAGTAATCTGTCTTCCGGGTCTGCGGATGCTGGTGACGGTTTGTTTGCCCGATTTGAGCAATTTTACGAGTAGGTGCTCATCGCTGATTTTGGTGAGTTCTTTGACAGCGCTGATGGACCAAGATTGGACCGAGTTGAGGATGAGCCTTTGGATGCGTTGACGTTGGCGATCAAACCATTCCGAAACTTGGATGAGGGACCGGGCCATCCAAGTCGAACCCCCGAAGTCGGACGAACGCAGCCACTCGTCAAACCGTTGCTCTCCCTGGCTGAACCATGTTCGAGGCAAAGTTCATGGAGCAATCGGCGGAAACTGCGACCGATCTCTAGGCCACTGGTGAAAGTGTGATGGACGAATCCGAAAAACTGGGACAGGGTTGCTCTGGCTTGGCGCTGCAAGGCTTCGGAACCGAAACTCGCATAATTGTACTCAAAACACAACGAAAGCGGCAATGCCACTGAGTTAGCGCTGGTCATAATGCTATCCTTGAAATGATTATATATGGCTGGGAAGGGTTGGTCCCCTTCCTTTTTATTGCTACGTCCCCGGTGGAAAGCATCTTTCCTCCTGGAGGTGGTCTCCTCCAGTCCGGGGCAAAGTCTGGGTCTCCCCAATTCGATATTAGAATGATATCACAGTCTAAATAATATCGAGACGGTTTGGGCAGATGATTGGCTGGCAAATTGTAAATTATTGTGAAGGAATCGCGATTGCGAGTTACATGGCCTCTCAAAGCAAGAAAGAACGATTATCGGCATTGTTGAAGCGGTTGAGGGGCGATCGCAGCATCGAGGTTTTTATCGAGGAGGCCCTCGAAGGCGGTATCAGCTATGGCGGTTACTACAGTTGGGAAGCAGCCCAGAGCTATCCGAGTTCAAAGCGGTGGATGGAGTTGTGGCCGAACCTGTGCGCTGAGTCTGGGTTAGAGCGTGAAGAAATCGAGCGTTACTTACAAGGGCAATGCGAACTAGACGAACTGCTGTCAATGCGGACCGTGCCAGTGGCCGAGCCAGAATTTACCCGGCCTCGCTTTAAGCTGTGGATTACGACGTTGACTCTGCCTGAGTTGTCCGAACTGCTGGCCGATTTGACCGCGCAAATTAGAGAAGCGATTCTCAAACCGGATAAACCTAAAACCTTAGAGGAACCCACTCCATCAGCGGATGATTCGCTCTGGGTTACATCGTTTGAACTGATGCAGCGACTGAGGATCCGACGACTTCAGCAAGTTGTATCCTGGGGGTACGAACTGCTCTCCTTTCGCGTTCGTTCGTTATCTGCACCCGAATGTCCCACCTTGAGCGGTTTGTTGGTCGGTCGGGATATCGAAGCCTTGGCCCAACGCTTCCAGCTTGATAACGATCGCCTGAGTCGCATTGCCAGCGGTTCGTTACGTCCTAACGATAAGGAGCTAGTTTCCCTCGCTGCGGCCTTGAACATTCCATCGGAAGATTTGCTCGATATTTGCGAGTGGGAATTTGGAAGCGACACGCACCCGGAGAAGCAACCCAATGGCAAGGGATGACAAAAACGACTACGAACTCAACTCGCTCTTTCCTGGCTGTTTGGGTCTGGGCGCAACCCTGGACGCTCACCATAAGCAGGTCCTCCAAATTCGCCTCCAGGACTGGCAACAAGTTATCCAGCTTAAAGAAACCCATTTGTATTATTTTGCGAAATTAGCGCAAGACTTACACAAGGATGCGGTGGAACTATGGCACGAGGGGGACGAGACAGAGGCGATGCCCTCGAAAATCAGAATCCCAGCTAAACTAGCCTTCAAGCGCTCTTGCAGTTCAACCCCATCGGAATCTTTGAGAATGAGTGATGTAGCTGCCCTGGACCCGTTAGCGACCACTGAAAATCCGTTTTTATCTGGATTGGTGACGGATAGTTTGTTGCGGTTGCAGCAGGAAGTCTATCAAAGCAGTCGCCCTGCTTTTTTGGTGTCGATTAACTACCACCGCAACCTGATTTTCAACCAAGCTGGGCTGGATTTGCTCGACTCGACTCCCGAACAGTTACTCAAACGTAATCTCCCGGCGTTATGGGTCCCACCTCAACAACTCAAGCCGGTTTCTTACCAGGAACAACCCCCGCCTCATCTGGCAGAAATTCTCAAGTTGCTACGCCAACAAAGCGAACTCAATTCGTTCTCCTACCTCGGATGGCGCAACCAGGGAGAAGAACGCGCTCAATGGGGACGATGGACGAGTGATATCCGAGTGCGCGAAGTCGCCAAGGGTCACTACGCTCGTTTGATGCTGCATTGCGGTTGGGACCCACTGCCACTGCCTAGCTAATCTGTCCCCCTTTGCGTGATGTAGCCAAAAATGCGATCGCTCTGCTCACTCTGGACTGTTTTTCCAATATTCTATGCCAACCGACCAACCTCGCAAAACTGCCATCATCACCGGCGCATCTTCCGGCATCGGACGGGCCACTGCTCTGCTGTTGGCTGAGTCGGGCGTTCAGGTTGCGCTAGTCTCAAGGAATGGCGATCGCCTCGAACAACTCGCTGACCGGATTCTCAGCAGCGGCGGCACAGCAATCGCAATCCCCACCGATATCACTGATTGCCAACAAGTTAAAACAATGGTGCAAACGGTCCTGGACAAGTTCGGACGAATCGATATCCTGGTAAACTCTGCTGGACTGATTGACGTGGCTCCTACCGTCGAGGCGAGTGTGGAGCGCTGGCAGCAGTTGATTCAGGTGAATTTGCTTGGGAACGATGTACTGCTGCCATGCCGTTGCCCCAGTGATGCAAGAACAGCAACAGGGCCATATCGTCAATGTTTCCTCGGTGGCGGGTCGGACGGCTTCGGCTGGGGTGAGTGCCTACAATGCCAGCAAATGGGGCGTGGGTGCGTTCTCGGAAGCGTTGCGCCAGGAATTGTGCAAGAGCGGGGTGCGGGTCACGGTGGTGGAGCCGGGGTGGGTCGAGACGCCACTCTATGACGAGATTGCAGTGGGGCGATGCAGGAGCGAATTAGTCGTTGGCAAGAGGGCATCGGGGAGCCACTGTTGCCGGAGGATGTCGCGAGGGCGATTGGGTTTGCGCTGTCTCAACCCCAGCGCGTGAACGTCAACGAGATTTTGCTGCGACCGACTGGGCAGGTGAATTGAGGCGAGGACTGGAGAAACTGCAAATAGTTGCAGGTTGCCGCCGGAAGAGGAAGCCAGCTTTTTGCCCTTGAATCGGGGTGAGCACAAGTCAGTGTATTTATAAGGAAAGGATTTTTCCCGGGACTTCTGTTCACCCTGACAATGCTTACTCTAACTAGGTTACAGCGATTTAGGCTAACTTGCTTTCGATTGCAGTCGCACTCTGGCTCGAATAGATCCGATCGCATTCTCATTGCCGTTTTCCGTGAGCGCCGGTGTCGTTTTTGGCAATGTTGGGTGGGGATGGTTTTGTCCAACCTTTGGCCGCCGCTTCCATCATGGGTCAACAGACTCGGATTGAACCCGAACCAGAATGGCGGCTGCTCGATTGGCAATTGCTAGATGAGTTCGGGTTGGCTCCTCATTGCAGATACCTGGCGGATTTGGGCGGGGCTGCGACTCATCGGCGGCAGGGAATTGGGACTGAGTTGGTGCGGTTGGGGTGGCGAGTCGATTTTGCGCTAATGTTTCTGCTGTCCGTGGAACTAATTCGGTCAGTCAGCCGAATCTGAAGCGATGGGATTTGATAACGTTGATGCCACAGAAAGATGAAATCCACTACCTGTATCTTCCAGTTGAAAATCAATAACATACCGTTTATGCTGGGCAAAGAATTTCTGTTTTCGAGCCATTAGTTCGTCAATCATTTTCCGCATATCTTGTTTAAGTGACGGGTCAGCCCCTTCCAATGCTTTCTTTGATTAACTTGTTAATCATGGTTTGCCGCACATTCTCTGGCATCAGGGATAAGTTCCAGGCAACCACCGCAACCTCAAACAACTTCTTTCGCTCAATCGCAGTCTCGATAGAGGATAGATAAGGCTCAACAAATTCCTCCAAAACCTCAGACATTTTGACTTCACCTTTCGGATTCGTCACCGTACCCGCAACTTTGTCACCCAATGGTCCTTTCTTGAGTTTCTGCTGCAACTTCTCCAGTTCTTTTTCGATGAGTTTTCTCCGCCCGTTGTTGCTTGAGAATTTCACCAAAGGCTTTAGACTTTCTCGCCATAAAAATCTCCTCTATCGCTTGACCTTAATTTTACCACCCTACATTCAGCCGATAAAATAGGGGCAATGTCCAGGCGCTACTTTCAGACTGGCTCGGTATGGGGTGCGCTCAGTGGCGAGGACCGTAGCTGGGTCTGCTATGGTGCTCACGGGTGCAAGCAGTATGCCGATAAATCGATGCTGTTGCGGGTGAGCGCTTGCCAGACTGACTAGCGATCTGCCGATCCCAACTCGTTCCTTCTCGGCGGGTGAATGTCAACGAGATTTTGCTGGGACCTACTGGGCAGGTGAATTAGTGGGGCGTGGGGGTGAACACAAGTCGGCTTATTTATAAGAGATAGCTTTGACAGAGGACTTATGATCACCCCAAAAAGTCTTACCCTGCAACGATTTCATCGATTTATCTAGGATTGGCAGCAGTGCGGGGAGTCGTGGCTAGTTCGGGACAAGTGGCAAGGATTCTTGTTCTTGATTTAGCTAGGGGAGCCTGGATGACGGGGTTGGCGATCGCATCCTGGGGAATCATGCTAGTTCGACCAGTCGGATAGTCTGATTGAGGCTTCGGGCGAAGGACTTTTGCTTTTGATTTAGCTGGTGGAGCCTGGATGACTGGGGAAAGCGATGGCCTATGCCCGGGCTGGGCTTACCGCATCCTGTGGAATCCGGCATGGGCTTTCTCTGGATGCCATCACAATACGTTTTGTCCATTTTGTCACCAGGTGGCGATCGCATCTACCGACTCGCTCGGCAAATCCAGATGGCATCCCGCCAGTTGGCGATCGCACTGAACAAAGCCACGATTGACAAATTCTGGTCTCGTCGCAATAGCTGGGCTTATCGCATCGGTCGAAGCCCCTACCAGCGAAGACCCAGTTTTTCCATTGGGACAGGGTGAACACAAGTCGGCTTATTTATAAGAGCAACGTTTTTACCGGGACTTGTGTTCACCCCAATAAAGTCTTGTCCCATAATGGTTTCAGCGATTTTGTTGCATTGGTTGGCTCACTATCGGGGAAACTGCCGGATGATGCAACATCGACTAGATTGGCCCTCGTTGGTAGGCGATCGGTCTCGGACTGATTGAGCGGTAAGCGGAGCTATGCCATAGGCGATCGCCTTGAAAAAAGGAGCCAGCCATCTTTGCCGTTGTTGGTCATTTTGGGTAAAGAACGTCTTTGTCAATCTGAAACTGCCGATCACTGCAACAAAATCATTTCAATTATGAAGCCCACTCGCCGGTGATGATTCCATATCGCCGATTACCCCTGTTCAGTGTTGCGGGCAACAGGAACTCCTTTCTCTGTCGCAATCATTGCTGTAGGTTTTTGCCCAGCAACCGTTTGAATTGACGACCCTATAATCGCACTGGTTGCCGGTTGGACGGGTTCAGTTCTTTTTCTAATTAGCCGAACAACCTGCACATTCCACGCATCGCGCACATCGTACCTTGACTCGCTTGATGGCAATTTTTAGTCTGTGATTGCGATCAGCTTCAGGTAAGGTTGAAGACGGTGGTGATTTAAGGGGTTCCTGTTGCCATTGTCATAATCCTAAGCAATTAGACGTATTGTCTTATGTCACTCCTATGTAAAAATCAGTAATTTTACGGCTTGACAAAACATACAAAATATTAATTTGCAAAAATCATAAAAACCGAAATACGTTTTAAGTAACTTATACCCAAGTCAGACACAATCGCAAACATCAGGATGCTTTAGTAGTAAATATTACGGTTACTAGATTGATTAAAAGTTGCAATATTCAAGTTCCTTTAGTTATTATTACTGATTTGCAATATGCTTGCATGGATATAGCAACAATGAAGGCCAATAACAAAAGGGAGATTTTGATATCGCCTCGCTTTCATACCACAACTAGGTCTAAAGTTTCTTTAAACTTTCTCCATGTTTGATTAAGAAATCTTTAAAAAAAAATAAAAAATAGTAAAAATATTCCTAAAGATAGATGTATAATCATAAGCAATAGGAAACCGAAACATTTAAAGTCGTAGCGCAGCTTATTCCGAACAAAATCGGAAAAAGCTGCTCCGTTCAGTCCAGTGTATTAATCCAACTCATATCATGTACCCACAAACGTTGCCCAATCTTCTCCTAGCTCCAGATTCCATGTCTAAAAACCCAAGGAATCGCCAAAATGTTCACCCTATTTGCGATTGCTCATCTGTTGCTACAACACTTCCTCTCCAGCAAATCTCTCCCTCAAAATACCAACCTCGGAAGTATTTTGATGAAGAGGCAATGGCAAAAATGATTGCTAGTGTTAAACAACACGGGATTATGGCACCGATACTCGTGCGTTCAATTGGAGCAGATCAGTATGAGTTAGTAGCAGGAGAGCGTCGCTATAAAGCAGCTAAAACTCTTGGACTGGCGGACGTGCCAGTAATAGTACGAGAGATGAGCGATTCTGAAGCTATGCACTATGCCCTCATGGAAAACTTGCAGCGGGAAGATTTGAACCCGATTGAAGAAACCGAGGGGATTTTGCAATTACTGGAGATGAGCTTACAAACTGACCGAGAATCGGTTATTTCGCTACTTAACCGGATGGCTAAAGTTAAAAGAAGGTTGGCGGATAACGTTATCCGCCAAGAAGACGAAGAAGCGATCTTGTCGGTTTTTCAAAGCCTAGGCAAGCTTTCACCGGAGTCATTCCGAACTAATCGTCTGCCCCTAATTAACTTGCCGCCAGAAATTCTGGATGCTATTCGTCAGGGACAGATCGAGTACACGAAGGGAAAAGCGATCTCTAAAGTTAAAGATGCTGAAATTAGAGAAAAAATTCTTAAAGAGGCAATCGCTGGTTCACTTTCTTTAAGTGCGATTCGAGAGCGAGTGAAAGTAGAACAACTATCAACAGAAAAAGATAAATTGCAAACTCGGATGGAAGCCATACCAAAAAAAATCAAAAAACTTAAAGCTTGGGATGACCCCGATAAATGTTCTCAAATTGAATTGCTGCTCAAACAAATAGAATCAATACTATAGCGAGCCTAAATAAATTTGACATAAAGCTCGGCTCCCCTCTCCCAGAAAAGGAGAGGGGTTGGAAACCGCCATCGTCCATTGCCAAAATGATTTAGAGTCGCTTTTGTAATAACTTCGAGAACTAAAATAAAGCGACATGGAGAGTTTTCACTGTAGTTGATAAAAAAGCGGCCCCAAATGATTAGTCAGATATTTCGATAGTTTGTCTAAATTGAGTAAGAGAACTTTCAGTCTCATTATGTTGTAGGCAATCTCAAAAAACGCCTAAAAATTAGCCAATTGCAAGCTCCAGTAAACCAATTTAAGAATTACTAAGTAACTGAATGAATATCGAAATGCTTGAATCGAGAAGTTTTCTCAATCAAATTTCAACTTTAGTTGATCTCCTGCAATACCGAACACTTTATCAACCTGAGCAAACTGGTTTTACTTTTTTAAAAGATGGTGAAACTGAAGGTTTGAGTTTAACTTATAAAGCATTAGATCGACAAGCACGCAGTATCTCTGCATTGCTGCATCGTTCAAACACTTTTGGAGCAAGAGTTCTGCTTCTTTATCCCCCGGGCCTGGAGTTCATTGCAGCATTCTTTGGTTGTTTATATGCAGGTGCTATTGCAGTACCAGCTTATCCACCGCGAGCCAATCAATCAATACAACGATTGCAAGCGATCGTAGCTGATGCTCAGGCAAGCTTTGCGCTTACCACAACATCTCAATTGTCCACTTTGGAGCAACGAATCGCATCAAATCGAGATCTAGCAGCAATGAAATGGCTGGCAACTGATAAGCTAGACAATGACTTAGGTCGAGACTGGCAAGTACCAGCAATCGATAAAGATACATTAGCATTTCTCCAATACACATCAGGTTCTACAGGCGCGCCCAAAGGTGTGATGGTAAGTCATGGCAATTTACTGCACAATCTGGCTTTGATTAATCAAAGTTTTGAGGCATCTCCTCATAGTCGAGGAGTAATTTGGCTGCCACAGTATCACGATATGGGGTTGATAGGGGGAATCCTCCAGCCACTGTTTGGCGGCTTTCCAGTGATGCTCATGTCACCTGCCATATTTGTACAAAAACCTTGGTGCTGGTTGCAGACAATTTCCCGCCACCAAGCAACCATCAGTGGGGGACCGAATTTTGCATACGATTTATGTATTCGCAGAATTACTTCAGAACAGCGAAAAAATCTTGACTTGAGTAGTTGGGAAGTAGCATTTACTGGAGCAGAACCAATTAGAGCTGAAACTCTAGAGCAATTTACCAAGACATTTGAACCTTGTGGTTTTCGCCGCTCGGCATTCTATCCCTGCTACGGCATGGCCGAAGCAACTCTCTTTATTACAGGTGGATTAAAAGCGAACCCTCCCTTCATTCATGAAGTAGATGCAGAAGCTCTAGCACAGAATCAAGTTTTAAGACTACCTGAGCAGCAAGCCAAAGTTAAAAAGTTAGTTGGCTGTGGTCATGTTCGTTCTGAGCAAAAAGTATTGATTGTCAATCCCAAAACTCTAACCGAATGTCCTGATGAGCAAATCGGAGAGATTTGGGTTGCGAGCGCAAGTGTGGCACAGGGTTATTGGAACAAACTAGAGCAGACGGAACAAATCTTCCAGGCTTACCTCTCCGATACAAAGGAAGGCCCCTTCCTCCGTACAGGGGATTTAGGTTTTCTGCGCCAGGGGGAACTGTTCTTTGCAGGCCGTCTCAAGGATTTAATTATCATCCGGGGACGTAACCACTATCCACAAGACATTGAACTGACGGTCGAGCAAAGCCATCCTGCCATCCGTCAACCGGGCTTTACCGCAGCATTCTCGGTTGAAGTGGATCGTGAAGAGCGCCTAGTCGTAGTAGCTGAGTTAGATCGACGCTATCGACAAAGGCGGATCTCAACGAACAAAGACAGTTTTGAAGGAGAGCTAAGTGATGATGTCAAGAGTCCTCAATCGTTCGATGCTGCACCAATAATTAAAAGCATCCGGCAAGCTGTGGCACAGCAATACGAGTTGCAAGTGTATGGAGTGCTATTATTAAAGATTGGCAGCATTCCCAAAACGTCAAGCGGTAAAATTCAACGTCATGCTTGTCAGGCAGCATTCTTAGCTGGAACCCTGGAAGTTATTAGCTCTAGTATCATTGGGGAAACAGAGGGATCGGCTAACAGTACAACCGACACCCAACTCATCTCATCAGCAACTCTTACCATCCACGATCCAGAGGTTTTGGTATCTGACTTGCGCGATCGCATTGCCCAAATTCTGGGTATTGCTCAGCGATCGACTGAGCTTAGACCAACCACTGAGTGAGTTTGGGTTAGATTCTCTCAAGGTAGTTGAAATTAAAAATTATGTTGAAACCCACTTTGGTCTGATTTTACCGATTGAGGTATTTTTAGACGAGATCACCATTGAAAAGCTGGTCAGCCAAATTCGTTCGGGAGCGACATTACCTACTCTAAATCTGGAATCTAGTGGAGTTCCCGTCCTGTCCAAGCCATCTTCCCAAAATGACCTAGAGGTGTTTGACCAATCCGCTAACCCCAGCGCTAGGATTGCTAAAACAGGGATGCAATTCAGCTTATTCTACTTCTCCAGTAATGAAGCAGAGTTTGCAGACAATAAATACCGTCTCTTAATTGAAGGAGCGAAGTTTGCCGATCAAAACGAATTTGCAGCCGTTTGGGTGCCAGAACGGCATTTCCATGCCTTTGGCGGGCTTTACCCTAATCCATCGGTTTTGGGTGCAGCCTTAGCAATGGTGACGAAGCGGGTTCGCATTCGGGCCGGTAGCGTCGTCCTACCCTTGCAAAATCCAGTTCGGGTCACCGAGGATTGGTCTGTTGTAGATAACCTATCCCACGGTAGAGTAGATCTCGCCTTTGCTGCTGGTTGGAATCCCAACGACTTTACCCTGGCTCCAGAAAATTATCGCAACCGCACAGAGGCTATGTTTTCAGGTATGCAAACTGTGCAAAAACTGTGGCGCGGAGAATCAATTGCATTACCGAATGGGGTTGGCAAGTCAACCGAGATTAAAATTTACCCCCTCCCCAAGCAACGGGACCTATCAGTCTGGACAACCTGTACTGGAGGCAAAGAACGTTTTATTGAAGCGGGTGCTGCCGGTACGAACGTTCTTACTGCTCTTTTGTTCCAATCTATTGAGGAATTAGCTGAAAAGATTACCCTGTACCGAGAAGCGAGAGCCCAGCACGGTCACGATCCGAAAACAGGGCATATCACCCTGATGCTCCATACCTTTGTTAGTGAAGAATTAAAAACTGTTCGTAGTAAGGTTCGAGAGCCATTTATCGAGTATCTCAAAACATCAGTTGGATTATGGCGTCAGGGGTCCGATAACTTAGATGATTTATCGCCAAAACAACAGGAAGATTTGTTGAATTATGCTTTTGAGCGCTACTACCAAACCAGCACTCTATTTGGTACACCAGATAGCTGTTTGGAAAGGGTTGATCGCCTTGCAGCGATTGGGGTGAATGAGATTGCTTGTCTGATTGATTTTGGGCTGGATGTTGATTCCACAATGGCAGGTCTTTACTCACTTAAAAAATTAAAAGCTCTTTCTAACAAAGCGGATAAAGCTTCGGTAAATAACAAGGCGTCTGCCACGATTGCTCATCATTATGATGCTGTTTCCAAGCTCAATGATGTTTATGCGTTCGATGAAAGTTTCCTAACGTTTGGAATTTTCCCCGAAAAAATCCCAAATTTTTCCTGGATTTCGACGTTTTATAATCCTCAAGCCTATCCGGAACACGCTCAAATAGCGCTTCAGTCCCAACTTGAGTTGAGAAATATATTATTCGGTGATCTTGATTTTTCAACCATTTCAAAGGTACTGGATTTCGGCTGCGGCCATGCATCAGACCTCATCCGTCTGGGAAAAACCTATCCTCACTTGCAGCTTACGGGTTACACGATATCTGCTAAACAAGCAGAAACCGATAGCCAAAAGATAGAAAAGCTTCAATTGCAAGAGCGCATTAATATTTATAACCGAGACAGTGCAAAAGATGCCTTCCCCAATCGCTACGATCTAATCTTTGGCTTTGAAGTGGCTGTTTATGTCAAACAGAAGGAAGATTTATTTTCCAATATCTCCAGCCACTTAAATGAAGGAGGAACGGTACTATTAGCTGAGTTTATCAGTAACACCTTTTCCTCCATTGACCATCAGGAAACATCGTCTTACATCATCACAGCTAAAGAGTGGGTTGAGCTATTTTCTGCCAACAACCTGAAGGTGGTGAAGTTTGTTGAAATTAGCCAAGAAGTTGCCAATTTCCTCTATGATCCTAACTTTAAAGAAAACTTAGCGAATCTTAATCCAGAACTGGTTGATGCAGTTGTCAATGCACATTTTACTTCTTGGGATAACTTAGGAAAGCTACTGGAAAGCCAGTTAGCCAGCTATGTATTGATTGTGTTACAGAAGGACAGTAAGCTATCGCAAGATGACATCAGAACGCTCAATCAAAACTCCTTAACTTCGCCAACCCCCTATGCAAAGCTTCAGCGATCGGCTTTACCAACTCCTGAAATCTTCCTAAAACATCAAAAGGAGAAAGCCACTTCCCCTGAAAACCATTTGCAAGCCTTACGGAACAAACAAATATCCTCAAAGGATGAAACGCTTCACTCCACTGTTGTTGATTTGAAGGCTGAAGCAGTTCTCGATGAAACAATTCGTCCTGCCACTCCTCTAACTGAACCCGTCATCAACCCGGACCACATTTTCTTGACCGGAGCAACAGGTTTTCTAGGAGCATTTCTGCTCTATGAACTCCTCGAACAAACCTCCTCTCAACTTCACTGCTTAGTAAGGGCGACTAACCCAGAACGAGGAATGCAGCGAATTCGAGAGAATCTGCAAACCTATGGGCTGTGGCGCGATCGCTTCAATGATAGAATCGTGACAGTTGTCGGAGATCTATCTCAGCCGTGGTTAGGATTAACCCTAGAGCAATTCGACTCGTTGGCACAGCAACTCGATCTGATCTACCACAACGCTGCTTACTTAAATTTTGTCTATCCCTATGCAGCCCTGAAGCCGATTAATGTGTTGGGTACTCAGGAAGTATTGCGACTAGCCTGCCAAAGTAAAACTAAACCTGTTCATTATATTTCGAGTACGGCGGTATTTGACGCATCAAGCTATGCCTCAAAGATCGTCACCGAACAGGAAAACCTCGACCATTCCAGCGAAATTGCAGTGGGTTATGCTCAGAGTAAATGGGTAGCGGAAAGGTTAGTGTCCATTGCTGGCGATCGCGGATTGCCGATCTCGATCTATCGACCTGCCTGGATTTTTGGACATAGCGAAACGGGTGTCTGCAACAAGGAAGACTTTATCTGCCGACTAATGAAAGGTTGCATTCAAATGGGTGTAGCGCCGGAAATGGATTATGTATGGAACATCTCACCCGTTGATTATGTTAGTCAGGCAACTGTTCATCTATCGAGACAGCAGGACGGACTCGGCAAAATTTTTCACTTAATTAGCCCCCATCCCTTACACTGGAATCATCTCGTAGACTGGATGCGATCGCTAGGCTATTCTATTGATCGGCTTCCTTATGAAGAGTGGCAGTCTAAGCTAAGAAACCTATCACCCACTCAGGAGAATCCCTTATATCCCCTGATCCCTCTATTTTTAGGTCATTGGACAGACGATAAATTAACGATCGCCCAGCTTTACCAGCAGGACAAAATGCCCCAACTAGGCTGCCCAGAAACTCTCAAGGCTCTTGTTGGAAGTCAACTTGACTGTCCGCCGGTGAACTCTGATTTGCTGAATACTTACTTCTCTTACTTTCTTAAGAGTGGCTTGTTGGAGAAACCCGCTAAACTTAATAACTCACAGCTCTCATTAGATAAGCCAGACCTAACTCCCTTAATCTCTCAAAATGAGACTTCCGAAGCATTTGAGGCTGACTCTATTGCAACTTGGCTAGTTTCCCAAGTAGCACAACAGTTAAGGACTCATCCGCAAAACATTGATCCTCACGAAGCCTTCACCTGCTACAGTCTGGATTCAGTTCAAGCTGTAAGCCTTGTCAGTGCATTAGAGGAATGGCTGGGGTGCGAGCTTTCTCCCGATCTGTTGAACAGCTACCCAACGATTGAAGCCCTCAGCCAGTACCTTGCTCAACATACCCATACAGATAAGACAACCGCGCTAGCAGCAACCAGTTTAGCCCCGATACTCAACAAGCAGCCCAATTTTCTCCAAAAAATCATGGCTTATCTGTTTTGGGGTTTTGTAAAACTGTTGTATAACCAGTGGTTTCAAATGAGCTGCTGGGGATTAGAAAACATCCCTCATGATCGACCTTACCTGGTTGCTGCCAACCACACCAGCCATCTGGATGGGCAAGCTATTGCAGTGGCACTCGC
Organism: uncultured cyanobacterium; assembly: GCA_963821735.1. Taxonomy (GTDB): domain Bacteria; phylum Cyanobacteriota; class Cyanobacteriia; order Cyanobacteriales; family Laspinemataceae; genus Laspinema. The sequence continues at coordinate 30,712 of CAWGFK010000034.1, read as the reverse complement.
GAAAAATGGCGATCGCATTTCCATATTGGCCGCTCAAGACTACTTCTTTGATCACCCGGTGAAAAGCTGGCTCTGTAAAACTTTCTTGCACATGATTCCACTTGATCGGCAAGGTAACTTTCTGAAAGGAATGCAAGAATGCCAAGAAACTTTAGCCCGTCACAAGCCTGTATTGATATTTCCGGAGGGCACTCGCTCTCTAACGGGAAAAATGCAGCCCTTTCAACCAGGACTAGGGTGGTTGGCGTTGCAGTTAAATGTCCCTATTCTGCCGGTTTACATCGACGGGGCCTACGAAGCGTTACCAAAAGGCAAATGGTTTCCCCGCCCACATCCCATCCAAATTGTGATCGGTAAACCCTTAGAGCTATCTCCTTACAAAGCTAAACAAGGAACTGTACCGGATCGAGAGATTTGTCAGGAAATTGTGGATGAGGTGCAATCTGAAATTGCTCAAATGCGAGATAACTACCCACTCTGATTAACAAAGGAGAGTAAAATTCTTGTCTTCAACCGCCGCATTTTTTGATGTCGATGGGACTCTGGTTAAATCGACAGTAGTGGATTACTACCTCTACTTAGCAACCCAGGGGGTTTCTCCTCTACAACGATGGTGGACAACTGTACAGTTAGCTGGGAAAGTCCCCTACTATCTGCTAGTGGATAGTCTGAGTCGCGATCGGTTTAATCGAATCTTTTATCGAAATTACCGAGGTCTATCTGTTGAACACTGTCAGCAATGGAGTCAGCTCCAATTCAAAGAAATAATTTATCCCAAATTGTTTCCGGCTGCCCTAGAATGTATCGCCCAGCATCGAGAACAGGAAAGACAAATTGTTTTAGTGACGGGTTCTTTAGATTTTATCGTCGCTCCCTTGAGTGAATTTCTGAATGCTAAAGCACTTACAGCTTGTCTTAAAGCTGTGAATGACAAATATACGGGGGAATTAATAGGCGTTCCCTTGACAGGACAGGAGAAAGCCAAAGCTATGCAAGCATTCGCTTTAGAATGGGGAATTGACCTCACCCAAAGCTATGCTTATGGGGATAGTGCTGCTGACTTGCCGATGCTTCAAATGGTTGGACACCCAGTAGCCGTAAATCCCAATTTGACGCTCAGTAGAATTGCTCAACAAAAAAAATGGGAGGTTCAACATTGGGAGTTATTAAGCCAATCTGAGAAAACCTTTTCTGAAAATAGTGTATGATATAGAGATACCAAATGATTGGGAACAAAATTAGCGAACTTTCTGGATCGCGCTCTAAGAGTTGAGGAGTTGAACCATAAGACAACTGATTGAGAACTGCTAGAGGAGGTAAATCCTCTTAATTAAAATGGAGTGATACCGATGTTAGCAATTCGTTATAAAAAAAGTGTCTCCCGCTATCTAATGATGCGTACTCTAACTCCATACTGGACGGAAATTGGTACCCGGCAATTTTTCTCTAATCCAACTTGCTGACATTCCAGAGCCGCCTCTGCCTAGTAGAGAGTGGGTGCGAATCCGTCCCCGGTTCAGTGGGATTTGTGGATCAGACTTAGCAACAATTCAAGCACAAGGAAGCGTTTACTTTTCTCCATTTATTTCTTGTCCGTTTGTCTTTGGCCATGAAATAGTGGGGGATGTGACCGAAATCGGTAGTGCAGTGGAGGGAATTCAGATTGGCGATCGCGTCACGATTGAACCTGCATTAGGGTGCCAGGTGCGGGGAATTTCTCCAACTTGTCCCATGTGCGCTCAAGGAAATTATGCCAATTGTGAAAACATTACGCGAGGCCATATTGCGCCTGGGATGCAGACGGGTTATTGCCAAAGTACAGGTGGGGGTTGGAGCCATGCATTAGTTGCCCACCAATCCCAAGTTCATCGGGTTCCCGAATCCTTATCTGATTGGGAAGCCGTGTTGATTGAACCCTTTAGTTGTGCAATTCATGCCGTCTTGAAGGTAGATCTACAAGCCGCCAAAACAGTGCTAGTGATTGGCTGTGGTGCGATCGGACTGCTGACCCTTGCTGCTCTTCGAGCATTAGAATTTCAGGGACGAGTGGTGGCGATCGCAAAATATCCCCATCAAGGCGAGATAGCGCAAACCTTGGGAGCCGATTCCGTTCTGTATGCCCGTAGCGAACTCTACTCTGAGGTGTGTGAAGTTTTCAACATTGAATCTTTTCAACCCGAGTTGGGAAAACCTGTCTTTACAGGTGGCGCTGACTACTGTTTTGACTGTGTTGCCAGTTCTAGCACTCTGGATGATGCCCTAAGATTCACCCGTCCACATGGGAAAGTTGTGCTGGTAGGGATGCCTGCCGTTCCTCACGGTGTAGATTGGACATCCATTTGGTTTAAACAACTCCAAGTGATGGGAGCCTATGCTTATGGCATCGAAACGTATCGGACAGAACGCATTCATACCTTTACCTTGGCCATGCAATTGATGCAACAACTAGAAGGAAAGCTGCATTGCTTAATCACAGGTTGCTACAAATTGCCCGATTATCGAGAGGCACTCAAAGCAGCGATGCATCCGGGCCACTCAAAAGCAATCAAAACTCTTTTTGACTTACGGGAAGATTAACTATTATGAGTCTCATTTCACCGAATGACAATAAAACTTTTGATCGCTCTAATTGCGTCAACACCCTAGAAAAGAGTCAAAAGATTCTATTCCACTACGGCGAAGGATTCATGTATGAGCCTGTACCAGCAGGTACGCGAGTCATTTATCCACCGCCTTCGATTGAGTCGATCCAAGATGTTGATGCTGCCATTGAATACGCCCTAGAGAATCCCCTGGGTTGCGACCCGCTATCGGCACAGCTAAAGGCGGGAATGAAAGTTACAATCGCCTTTGACGATCTCTCGGTTCCGCTTCCCTCAATGCGAGCGCCTGATATCCGACAGCGAATCATTGAGAAGCTGTTGCAAAAGTTAGCCGATGCAAGAATTAGTGACATCCACTTGATTGCAGCATTGGGTCTACACCGACGGATGACTCCCGCCGAACTCAAGCACGCTCTCGGGAAAAATATTTTTAACGCTTTCTATCCTGATAAGCTTTATAACCATGACGCGGAGGACAAAGACAATATCGCCTTTTTGGGTAAGACCGAAAAGCACGAGGTAGTAGAGGTGAACCGACGAGCAGTTGAGTCTGATTTGTTGATTTACGTCAACATCAATATTGCTTCTCAGAGTGGCGGACATAAAGCCATTGCAACGGGACTTGGGACTTACCAAACCCTAAAGCATCACCATAATGTACATACCCTAATGCACTCCCGTTCGTACATGGACCCGCAAAATTCCGCTTTGCACCGCTCCTGTAATCGGATGGGTAAGATTATTGAGTCTCATATGAATATTTTCAGAATTGAGACAACCACCGATAACACCTCTTTGCCTCAAGCGTTCGGATTTTTACTCAAGCCTAGCTGGGAATATAACGCTCTTGATCAGATCAACCTTTATGCCAACAAACTGACAACCGATATTTTGCCGACGAATCTGAAGCGAGAAATTTTTAATCGGATGCGCGCACCTTATGGAATAACTGGCATTCATGCAGGCCGTACCGAACTGGTACATGAAAAAACGCTAGAAAATGTCTATCGCCAGCACGTCGTACCCGTACAGGGACAGGCTGATATTCTGATTTCAGGAGTTCCCTACCTCGGTCCCTATAGCGTGAATTCAATTATGAACCCAGTGCTGTTCATGTGCCAGACCTTGGGCTATTTCTTTAACTTTTATCGGGGCAAGCCACTCGTGCGGAAGGGAGGGGTTTATATTTTACTCTATCCTCTTCATGAGGACTTTCATCCCGTCCATCACCCGTCCTATATCGAGTTTTATGAACGGGTACTTACCGACACGACCGACCCCAAAACGATAGAAGAGAAGTATGAAGAAGAGTTTGCTTATAATCCCAAATATATCGACCTTTTTCGGAACTCTTACGCCTTCCACGGAGTTCATGCTTTCTATGCCTGGTATTGGGGATGTCACGGGTTATCCCAGGTTGGTAAAGTCATTGTTGTGAAACCCCGTTCAAAACGTCCGGCAGAAATTATGGGCTTTGAAACAGCAGATAGTTTGGCAGAGGCTATCGAGCGCGCCAAAGATTTTGTGGGTTCAAATCCCTCTATTACTACTTATCAGGCTCCACCCTACTTGCTCTGTGATGTGTCCTAGCAAAACAGCCGTTGAGTACACCTGAAACTGCTTTTAATGGGTTGGGAATTCAAATGATACGAGACAAAGGGGAAACGATTAAAGTTATTCTCAATCCTTATGCCGGTCGAGGGAGTGCTGCCAGAAATGAGCTGAAAATTTGTCAGGCACTCAATCGCGCCAATGTGCGGTTTGACTTAGCCAAAACAACGAGTGTAGGTCATGCCATTGATTTGGCTCGTCAAGCTCGCTTGGAAGGATATCATACTTTCGCTGTAGCGGGTGGTGACGGGACTGTCAGCGAAGTTGTGAACGGTCTAGCTCAAGTTACGCCTTCACAAGAACAAGTAGGTACTCTGGCCATTTTGCCGGTGGGCAGTGGTAATGATTTTGCCAATACTGTGGGTTGTCCTATGGATTTAAACGCAGCAGCAGAGGCGATCGCCAAAGGTCAAACGCGCTGTGTCGATCTCGGTCAGATTAAACTGCGTGTGGGAACTCAGGAATGGCAGCGTTATTTCAACAACAATCTGGGGGCTGGCTTTGAGGGACAACTGGCTCAAGAAATCAAAACCATTAAGCATTTGCGTGGTATTCTTATCTATATTGCTGCCGTTTGTAAAGCATTGTCTCACTATACTCAGCCTTTAGTTGAGTTAACCTGGCAAACGCCAACAGGGGAACATAAAACAATTCTTAAAAAAGTTTTGATGCTCAGTGTTGGCAACAGTGATCGCAACGGTGGGGGTTTTCATGTAACTCCCCAAGCGCTGCTCGATGATGGATTACTTGACCTGGCGATCGGTGAAGCGATGCCTTGGTATCAAATCTTAGCTCTACTGCCCAAAGTAATAAGAGGTACACATACTAACCATCCCAAGATAATGATTCACCAATGTTGTAAAATTGACATTGTTTGCAAAGACTCACTGCCCGTTCATGCCGATGGAGAGTTGCTGACGGTTAATGCCGATGCGTTAGACATTGAAATTCAACCCCAGCGATTAAAAGTTATTGTTTAACCCGTAACAATTATTTCCGTAGAGAGGATTTTTTGATTGGAGCAACTAACTGTTAACACATGGGTTATAGTGGGCGTTGCCGCCACCTGTGGTGCAATTTTAATGGGAGCTATCGGTATGGTCAATCGCTCCGATCCGGCAAAATACCAAGCGGAATGGCTAAAGTTCGGCATTTTATTGCTTCTCATTATAATTCTGCTGGGTGCAGGCAGTTTGGGCAAATGGGGGCTTCTCCCGGTTACTTTATTCCTTGGCTATTTCGCTTGGCAAGAAATAGTACAAAGTGTCGAAAAGAAGTATGGAAAAATAACCACTTCGATGCTGTTACCCATTCTCGGAATTCTGGGGATTTTAGGAGGACTGGGGGGAACTTCATTCAGCGTATCCTTGGGAGTTATTATAGCCACTTGGGGAGTAATCACCTTGCCTATAATTATTTCTCGAAAACCTCCTGCTATGCATGGTATATTAGCGGCTGGGTTTGGCATGATTTTCATCACTCTACCCCTAGCAATTTTGCTGGTATTGGTGGCCACCGACTATGGAATATTTACGTTTCTAATTCTGCTAGTTATGGCGAATGACGGATTCTCTGCGGGATTTGGTCGGTTTTTGGGAAAGACACCTCTTTGTCCTGCCATCAGTCCCAACAAGACATGGGAAGGGGCGATCGCAGGAGTGCTAACTTGTACAGCAGCAGGTTTTTCCCTTCACTTTACTGTGCCAGAATGGCATCTGTGGCAAGTCTTATCAATCTCCGTAGGCATTTCATTACTATCACTTACAGGTGATTTAGTTACTTCTTCCCTGAAGCGAGAAGCGGGAATCAAGGATTTTGGTCAAGTTTTGTTTGTCACAGGTGGGGTTTTGGACAAATTCGATAGCCTATTATTTTCGATTCCCATGTTTTATGTCGTGACGATGTGGATTAGAGGGTGAACAAATATGCTTAATCCAGTTCTTAGACAACTCGATCTAGCCAATGGTTTAACTTTAATAGGGCTACTACTGAGTACCTTTGCTTCTATCTTTGCTATCCAGGGTCAGTTTTATATTGCGTTGATTTGTCTAATCTATGCTGGAATCATTGATTTATTTGACGGCTTTGTAGCACGCAAAATTGAGCGTACTGAGCTACAAAGCCAAGTAGGCAAGCAGATTGACAGCATTGTTGATGTCTGTTCGTTTGGGTGTGCACCCGTAGTTTTTGCCTATTGCTTTGGACTGCGAGATCCGTTATCAGTGGCTATCCTAATGGTCTACATTAGTGCTGTAGCTATGCGGTTAGCCTATTTCAACTGTGCTGGCTTGTCGTCCCAAGGAAGTGAACAATACTTCACTGGACTTCCGACAACGTATGCAGCGCTATTTATTCCCCTCACTTGTTTGGCTAGCTTTGCTCTATCAGAACCCTTAATGAAAATGGTACTCGACAGTCTCTACTTAGCTTTGGCTCTCGCAATGGTAGCGGACTTTAGAATGTTAAAGTTACGTGGGATCTGGTATGGCATTTTTTCACTAGCTGCCCTGGTTGGCACTGTGGTTTATGGTTGGGCAATCGCTGTTGGATTATAATCTGGGGATCAAGAGGCAACCCAATGAGCATCGGTAAATCGGCCAAAACAAATGCAGTTAAAATGAGTCCGGCTCGAACAAACCCGTGCTATCGCGATAGACAAACGGGTGCGATCGTTACAGAGCCTATTTTTTCAGAAACCATATTGCGTTGGTTTTACGAAACTGTTTTGGGGTTTCAAGTTCTCAATGTATTCTTGAATAATCGAGTGTTTTGCTCGCTCTACGGCTGGTGGCAGAATTCACCTAGCACTTGTACAAAGATTCCTGAATTTGTTAGTTGCTATGGAATTAACCTCGAAGAAGTAGAACTATCATGGGATTGCTACCCAAGTTTTAATGCTTTTTTCTCCCGTCGTCTAAAACCAGGCGTTCGCCCCTTTGTCACCCAGTCAGAAATTTTCTGCTCTCCTTGTGATGGCAAAGTTTTAGTTTATCCTAAGCTACAAGACGACACACTAATTCCGATAAAAGGAAGCTCCATTTCTATCGCTAGTTTGCTAGATTTCGAGGTAGCCGCCCAACCCTATGTAGGGGGGTCAGCACTGGTAATCCGTCTTGCTCCCTACGACTACCACCGATTTCACTTTCCCGATGACGGAAAAGCCAATCTTACTAAGGCAATCAAGGGAGAGTATCACTCAGTCAATCCCATTGCATTAGCCAGAGTTCCCGGTACATTTTGCCGAAACAAGCGGACAGTCACTGACTTTAACTCTAAGCACTTTGGACGGATTGCTTACATTGAAATCGGTGCATTGACCGTGGCCAGTATTGTCCAAACTTACACACCTGGTTGTGTAAAGAAGGGGCAAGAAAAAGGTTATTTCCAATATGGCGGTTCTACCTTAGTCTTGCTATTTGAGCCGAAATCGATTACATTTGATTCTGACCTGATTAAAGATTCAGCCAATGGGTTAGAAGTTCACGTCTTGACAGGAAGCCAACTTGGAAAACAACCCTAAAGGAATTTTTTCAGACCCCATTTTTTGTTATTAAGGAGTATGTCATGAGTCAGTTCATTCGCAGCAAAACTTCAAAAAATTGTCTCAAATCGATGCTTGTACAACAAGATTGCTCCCTTGAGCAGTTTTGTCAGAAAACTGGCATCAGCTCCGAGCTTGTCCAGGAACTTTATGATGACGAACGATTGATTCCAAACACAGTGATACTGGAATCCATTTGCAAGGCATACCCAGTAGAACTTGGAAGTCTAGTGGTTTATGACCCTGAAACAGAGTCATTGAGCCAACTCCTGCCGGGACTCTTTGCTAATCCTGATGAGCCGATGCAGGTCACCATTTGCGGTTCCGGTAACTTGGGCCATGTCTTTGCCGGTTGGCTATCGCTTCGTCAAGATTTGCGGGTGAATGTTTTGGTTTCTACACCAGAGAAAGCCGCAGAGTTACAACAAGGAATAGCAATTAACAATGGTATTGTACTCAAACGGCGAGAAGGGGATCTGGTCGGCACCCTCACTTAGTCACGGCGGATCCGGCACAAGCGATTCCGGGTTCCCGTCTGGTGCTGCTCTGCCTGCCTTCCTTTGTAGAACCAGCCATTTTGACTAAAATCATTCCGTTCCTTGATGAAGATACCTTTATTGGTTCAATTCCCGGGCCTGGGGGTTTTAACTGGACTGCTCAATATTTACTGGATAAAACTCAGAAAAAAGCAACCATTTTCGGCATGGGTGCAATTCCTTGGATGTGCAAAATTGCCAAGTATGGCGAAGAAGTGAAGGTATTAGGAACCAAAACTATCAATGGACAGGTAAGTGTTCCTGCCCATCGAGCGCCTGAAGTCTCAGAATTAATGGGCAACTTGCTCAAAATGCCGGTTTTAAACATCGAAAACTTCCTGCAAATTACCCTTAATCCTGGCAACCAACTTTTACATCCCGGAATTACATACAGTATGTTCCGTGACTGGGATGGGACTCCACTCCCTGAACCGCCCTTGTTCTACGAAGACATCACCCAAGAGGCGACTGACATCCTTCAACAAATGAGTGATGAACTGATGATGCTGCGTTTTGCCTTAGAGAAACGCATTCCAAATCTTCACCTGTCTGCCGTACTTCCTTTAGCTATCTCTATTCAAGCGGGCTATGGGGCGGCAGTAATCGATCGAACCTCCCTTCGTTCTACTATTGCTACCAACCTCGCCTATGCCGGAATTCGTACTCCGATGAATCAGGTGGAAGACGGATGGGTTCCCAATTATCAAAGTCGGTTCTTCTTGGAAGATATTCCCTATGGCGTAGTTGTCCTGAAAGGATTAGCTGAGTTAGCAGGCGTTCCAACTCCCATGTTTGATCGCATTCTGACATGGGCGCAGGAAAAAATGGGTTGCGAGTATTTGGTGGATGGCAAGTTGCAGGGAGAGCATATAGCAGAATCCGGCGCACCCCAACGCTTTGGCTTAAATAGCCTCGAAGACTTAATCCAGACTTTTTAGTGGGGTGAAAATTAGAGAATAAGGGAAATAAAAGCATGGTAAATTTTTTGCTGGTTTGGCTCGGTCAATTTGTTTCTGTGATTGGCTCTCGGTTGACAGGCTTTGCTCTAGGAGTTTGGACATACCAGCACACTCACTCAGTTACCCAGTTTGCCCTTATTTACCTGTTTACTTATTTACCCGGTACGCTGCTTTCACCGATTGCAGGTACATTGGTAGACCGCTATGATCGCCGTAAGGTGATGATTGCCAGCAACTGTGGATCTGGGCTTAGTAGCTTGGTCATGGCTTGGCTATTTTTTGCTGGACGATTAGAAACCTGGCAGATCTACGTTGCTTTGGCAGTCGTTTCAACCTGTAATATTCTCTTGTTTTCAGCTTATACAGCGGCAATCACCCTGTTGGTTCCTAAGCAACATTTCAGTCGCGCTAGTGGGCTGGTGCAACTTGCTCAGGCGGCCTCACAGATTCTTGCCCCAATGCTAGCGGGTATGTTAGTAATAACTATCCAGGTTCAGGGTGTTTTATTAATTGACTGTACAACTTTCCTGTTTGCCCTTGCCACGCTTTTATGCGTTCGATTCCCTAAACTAGAAGGTAGCAATAAAAGTTCTGTAAGGAAAGAATCTCTATTCCAGGAGATGGCAATTGGCTGGAAATACATTGTTACCCGTTCGGGTTTATTAGGATTGCTCCTATTTTTCACCATCCCCTACTTTACTCTAGGTCTCCTAGAAACATTGTTTACACCAATGGTGTTAAATTTTGCCTCTACTGCCCAACTTGGTCTTATCTTATCAATTGGCGGTCTTGGCTGGCTAAGTGGGAGCCTGTGTATTAGTCTGTGGGGAGGTCCCAAGCGCCGTATATATGGTGTATTCATTTTTGTAATTTTACAAGGGATATTGTTATTTCTCGGTGCGCTAAAGCCATCAGTGCCTATTGCAGCCGTGGGAATATTTGGATATTTATTTGCCTATCCAATTCTATTAAGTTGCAGTCAAGCGATTTGGCAAAGTAAAGTAGCTCCCGACTTCCAAGGACGGGTCTTTGGTGTGCGCTACCTCATCGAACACTTGCCACCTCCAATTGCCTATCTGACAGCAGGTACCCTAGCAGATTATATTTTTGAACCTCTGTTTGCTAGTGGAGGACTTCTAACCAGAAGCATTGGACAGATTATCGGTGTGGGAGCAGGTAGAGGCATTGCTATGATGTTCATTTTGGTCGGGACGATCAATATTGTGGCAACGCTTATAGCCTATCAATACCCACGTTTACGACTGATAGAAGATGAGCTACCAGACATGGTAGGATTTGGCTCCACACAGGAATTAGGCAAAAGTACATTTTAGGTACTATATATAGTCAAAAAGAGATGCCTGTACTACTACCTGTAGAGTTTCTGCCTCCATCCTGCCCCCAGCAAACTGCCAGCCACCGGACCAGGTTTACTTGGGTTGGTCGTGATAGCGCTTGTCAATCGCCGTATCAATATCCAGTTCAAACAGCTACACCTACTGCCACATTCCCGCCGTCACCCATTCACCAGCACCGGCTGAATCCACCGCCACTCCCGCTGCTGTCGTCCCTCACCAATCGCCACCCTACGCCAATGGCCTCTGCGCCAATGAGTCCGGGGAGTGGCATGGCTTGAGTGAGTCGTACCCGGGACCCGTTCGGTCTTAGCCTGGAACTTCTGACCGATAATCAAGGGGCTGAAGCGGTCCGATTTGGATTTGCCGCCAGAAAAACCTTGACCTTTGGTGGAAATAGCCGTGGGAGCCGGAGGGGTCAGGTCATCGGGTCTGAGTTTGCAGGTACAGCAGTGTTTGCAGGACGAGGCGTTCGATGCGTTTCTGGAACTGTTCTTCGAGGTCGAGGTCTTGGTTGCTGTCGATAAAGCCGACATTGACCATTTCAAAATCACCATGAACTACCTGGTCCCCAACTAGCTCAATGGTACTCGCGTAACCCGTTCCCTCCCGCAGAATGGTAGCCCAGCGGAATTTGTCGCATTCGATGGGCGCGTTCTCAATAGTATGACCGCCCAAGCGTAACGGAGGCAGTTGCAATCCTTTGGGAAGATGCTGGAAAAACACCCAATCGCAAGCGTTATCCTCGGGGTTGACGATTTTGTCCCGGGGTAGCATGATAATCCCAAATGGGACCGAAACCTTCCAAGTCTCCAATCGCCCGAGGAACGTCGGACTGGTCGAACGCGGCAAACAAATCCTTGTCGAGCCACCACACGGGAAACTCGTTGTGAGCTAACGTCCAAGCGGAAGATACAATCGAATTCCAGGCTATGTCATTGAGTACGTTATGGATATCTAGCTGACCATTGGATATCCCCCATTCAACCGTGAGCAAATTGTGAGCCAGATTCTTGGCCGCAGTCGCGAACGGTTCATAACCAGCCAGCTTCGGATAGGGGCGGTCTATTTTGGTGAACCAATGGGATTCTTTCGCAAGTTTTAAGGCTTTGCGGTAGAGAATCTTGGCCTCTTTCAGTGTGTAGTCCATAGCTGGCAATCAGGGAACAGGATAAACCAATTATAGCACTTATGATAGTTTTGCTCAAGCATTTGCTGAATATTTGCAAGATTTTAGGGTGATGTGCTAGTTCTCCAATTAGCACCGGGCTGGACGAGGTTGCGAATCTGTTGGAGGCGATCGCGCACTTGGGATGATAACCGTTGCCAGATGGTCTGCCGCCATTCCCGGGGTAGACCCACCGTGGCATCGGCCAGCAACTGAGCATCAGCCTCGGGTTCGTCGGCCACCAGTTTGAGCAGTTCCGCCCAGCCTTCGATATCCGTGCGGTTGGCAGCGAAATCATTGGGGCCGGGTTTAGGCACTACGGGATAGTTACGCTCCAGGCTGCCGGTGAGTGGAGCCTTCGGTGCGGGGAGGGCATCAGGTTTTTCCATTGCGGCAAGGTGATCACAAGTCCGGTTATTTATAAGAGCAACGTTTTTACCGGGACTTGTGATCACCCCCACTGAGGCTTGCCCTGTCTGGGTTTCAGCGATTTTAGGTGCTTCGCGCTCCCGGGTCAAAGAAGCGGCAATTTCTGGAACCCGACCCCGACAAAATTCACCCGCCGCCACCAACTCCGCATACTTGAGGTCCCAGGCGCAGAAGATGGCATCCCGGTCAGTGGGGGCCACAACTTGATAGATGCGTTTACGGTCTTTGCCTTGGATGCGGCTCTTTAGTTTTCAGCCCAATCTTCTGCAAGATGGACGAGAGGATTTTCCCGGGCTTCGAGTTTGCCGAGAGGGCACGCCCAGGATTCGGCTCATCTGATAGCGACGGAACCAGCATTTTTCCCAGAATTCAGCAATCAGTGGGTCATCCAAAGTTGTGCTGAACCCGGACGAGTTGATAATTTCCTGGATGCCGATCGCCTGCAACAACCGCAACTTTGCTCCCACGGTGGTCAAATCAGGAGCAAAGATGATGCTGGAGCGCCACTGCTTGAAATGCGATCGCAACTTCATCCCATCCAGAATCATCGCCAGTTCAGGATGCTCCAGCCAGTATCCCAACCGCAACCGAGAGATATACAAAGGGTTCTGGATGACATTCGCCAGAATCCATTCGGGCGTAATGGCAAAACCGGGCAAGTCCTCGCGCAACAGAACACCTTTAGCTTCATTGCGATCGGCTTCGGATGCCGCAGGGTCATCCAGGATGATTCGGGCATCTTCAAGGGTGAGCGGGCCATTCCAACCTTGGAACCGTTGGGTGGCTTGTTTTTGTTTGATTTCGAGTTTGGCCGCTTTGACCAATTCGGAGGCGTAAGAATCCTCGCCCATCACTTCAACAACCTGGAACCCTTCAGCAGCCAATTCTGCTTTGAGGAGTTCGGCGTGATGTTTCCAGGCAAAGTTGCGACGGGCCACAATCTCGGCATACAATTGTAGACTCGGACAACTTGCCCATTCGTCACTCTGCCATTCTTGCAAAATCTCCGCCCAATCTTCCGGGTCGAAGCCATCTTCTTTGATGGCAATAGCTTGAGCTAATGCCACTACATTAAACCCATCTTTGGCATTGAGTGTCAGAGCTTTGATGATTTTCTTGGGGTCGGTGTAATGCGCTAGTTCACCCGTTGGCATCCCGCGTTTTTTGGCATAGATTTCGCTGGCAATATTTGGACGATATCTTGCTATCAATTGCCGGAACGCATACGGCTGACACACGCCCACGGAGTAGCCAATTCGCAGGTCAAAACAATCAACTTCGATGGACAATCCCACGATAGCAGTAGGCGAGATGAGCAACACCTGGGGCGGTTCAGTCAAAAGCCAGCGATTCGGGTTTTTCATTTGCTCTTTGACTTGCGTGAGCCTTGCCGTGTCTTGTGTCCAGCTTTGGCACTTGATGTTATTCGCTACCAAAACTGACTCAATAGCTTCGATTTCGGTGCGCGAATCCGAGAAGAAAATCACCCGTTGTCCTGCATTCGTTGCCGACAAAATTCTATCATGAATTGACCCGGGTTTGCCTTCATGAAACAGAATCGCATTACCTTCCTCCGGTTTGCCATCGTTACGAACCAGAAACATTTTTCGTCCAGCAATTGCTTCCATATAGTGGATATCGGCATCGTCCAAATCTGCATCCAAACACAAAATAAGTTTGGCGTTGCGGCAGAGTTTCTCAAAGGCAGCGATAATCTGCGGACGGTTGTTAGCAATGGCGGTGTTTGCCGTCAGCAGATGTTCCAGTAACGTATGGAGTTCATCTAAAATTAGCACATCCCACTCGCGCCAAGACACAGCCAGCAACGAATCAAAACACAGACCAATTTCGCTAGTGTGGTCCCGTTGCATTCTCGTTAAATCTTGCCCATCTTCGGTGACTAAATTTAGGTCACTTTTCCAAGGAATGCCCCACTCAGCACAAGACTGTAAACCCAAAGAAATGCGCGGAAAAAGCGACAAAATCGAGAGATTTTGAGCCTTGCATTCTTCAATGAGTTGCTTAATAATCGAGCGAGTTTTGCCAGTTTTTTTCGCGCTCTTGACGCCCAGCAATCCAAACCGGGGCAGTCGCTTCTGAGTGTCTGGCAATAACCGTTTGCTGTTGAGGATGATGTCTGGTTTGCGAGTGAGCGAATGAATCCGTTTCGCCAGTCCGAGTTTAGCGCGATATTGTGAGAGCGAGATTTCCTGGATTTGCATAATAGCGGGCAACTCATCGCAGTCAAACTCGCAGCCTTCCAGTTGCCCCCAGTACGCGACTGTCACCTCAAACCCTTGAGATTCGAGCCATTGCAACAATGCTGCCTTTTTCTCGTGAATGGCAAACTTGGTCCCATCGGAGTCGGGCCAGTAGACAATCTTTTTGATGCCCAGTTGAGAGAGCGATCGCATCACCGTCCGTTCCGATGCCAGAAAATGACCACCTGCCGCACCCATCCACAGCCCCCCATGCCGTTGCTGGGAGATGAGCGGTTTCAAGATGCCCTCGCAGAGGTTGGCGGTGGAGTCAGTGGGGGAACCAATCACGGTCACTGGCATTTCGCCATTATTGAGCCGTTGGTTTTTGCCCCATCTATATTTGTCGCCATTTTTTGCTTGGTCCATGCGAATCTGGTAGCCCGCGATTTTCCCATCAACCCAAGCGGGACAAATCAATCCGAAAGGCAGCGACCGAAATCCACCTAACTCAATCACTTCATCGGAAAGTCCGCGCCGGTGCAAGTCATTTCGGTGCTGCCAAGATAAGCCCATCGTGTTCAGCCAGCGTTTTAACTCGGCATCCCTTGCACTCAAAAAGTCGTCAAGGCCCGAGGTCTGGCGCTCTTTTTCTTCCTGGATGCGCCGGTTTTCTTCACGGCGTTTTTGGGTTTGTTTTTGCAATCGGTCCAGATAGTTCGAGTTTAGTCTGTTCCAGGGGGCAATTTTCTCGCGGATTTCTCGGCATTCGCAGCCATGCCAACAGCTATATTTGCCGTTCTTGGGGTCCACCGTGAGGCGATCGCCACTACAGACCGGGCAGATGTAGGCGTGTTTCTCTTTGGCGGGTTCGAGCTTTTCCAGATGGTCGAAAATGGAGAAGGCCATTAGCTTTGCCCCCCCAACTCGCTCGAACGGTGAACAGAGGGGCATTGGCAGCTAAATGGATAGCTAGACAATGCCCGGTCAATCAGCCGGTGCAGGTAAGTATTCACAAGACGCACTCCTTATATGGAGCCGTCCCTTCATGGATCCTGTTCCCATTGAAAGATTAAACTGAGCGGCTAACTTGTTTAGGGATGCTAAATTTGCTAGACTGCAAGTAAGTTTTTGTTTTTTACAGAACAGAAGTTCTGTAGATTTGTGTGTGGGTTGGTTTGGATCCGCTCGATTGGCGTCGAGTTTTCGGGGACAGCCACCTTTTTTTTTCTGAAAACATGATAGCACATTTATTCTGCTGAACTACCCGTTTCAAGATATTTCAGCAGTGTTTTAGTATTTGTTATCAATAAATCCGGTAAATCTAGTCTAAAGATTTACCCAAGCTAAAATCCTGATAATCTTGCCCTGCAAGCATTTAGGCGGATTACTTTCTTATCTTATTCTTAAGATAAAACTGATTGATTCTAGCACAAAATAAAATTCTAGTCCAATTATTCAAGTTCTAAATTAATAGTCAAGTGCGACGAAGTGCTACTTGAAAAAGAGAGTTTAACGTCTGCTGTTCAAGTATTAGCGCAGTTTGAAACACCGAGTTGACCCCCCAAATCAAGCAGCCTCTACTCACTAGGCCCCAACATCCTAGGGTCCCCGAATGGGGATGGAACGGGGTGGGGCTTGATGGGACCAGACTAGCTTGAGTGGGTAAGCCAAGCGATCGCCTGCAAATAAAGGCGTCCATTTTGGCAAACCAATGGGCGTGAGAACAAAATCTAGGCGTGAGTGCGGCCCGGGTACAGATTTTGCACGAGTTTTTTGTTTGTATAAAACCTAGCATTTCCAGGGGTTAGGCTATCACGGCTTATCCTCAACTTCCGGAAATTGCTGCTTGGGGACTGAAGTTTATACTGACGCAAATTTTAGAGGACTCATGCTCTCTCGTCAATCGTCCCGCCTTCTCCTTCGCTTCAGTCTGGTTATCACGTTAGGGGGACTCATTGGCTGTGCAGTGGACTCCCCCGGGAATGGTTCCGACGAGACAAGCCGAGTTCCTGACTCTGAGGTGACCCGAGAGCTGGATGAGTCCCCGCAGGCCACCCCGGCTGATTGGACGATGGCCGACCTCACCCAGGTCTTAGAAGGTCATGAGCAATCCCCAAACCTGTTGCAATTTAGTCCAGATGGGCAAATTCTCGTCAGCGTTAGTGAGGATGCCTTCAAGGTTTGGGATGTGGGTTCGGGAGCGTTGTTGCATGATTTGCCCGGTCATCGCTCAGACTCGCCTTTGGGGGCGATGCAGCCGACAGCGATCGCCTTGAGTGCGGATAGTCGAACCCTGGCCACAACCACTCGCAGTCCTGGGCGAGTCACGGCGGAACATTCCTTGATTCTCTGGGACCTCGACAGTGGCGAACCCCGACATCAGTTAGCAAGCCAAAACGGCTGTCAAGATGTGGCGTTTAGTCCTGAAGGAAACCAGCTTTGGGCGGCCTGTGGACAGGAGTTGCAACGGTGGTCTGTGGAAACAGGCACTTTGGATTGGTCTGTGGAGGCGGGTCTGCTTGAGGCAGTCGCCCTGAGTCCCGATGGACAAACCCTCGCCACGGTGGAGATGAATCTGCCCGATGGACGGCAAGATAATACCCAAGTCCGGCTGTGGACAGTCCAGGGAGAAGGTCTTGCACCCCTGGGGACGCTAGATGGGTCCATTGATATTACCGATGTTGAGTTTAGCGCTGATGGTCAATACCTGGTGACTCAAACTCCAGCGATTTGGTCAGGGGATGGCTCAGGCTCTCGGGGGCAGGTGGTGATTTGGGATTGGCAGCAACAAACCCCCCGCTATCAGCATGAGCATTTGGGGGAATCGGCAGTGCGCTTGAGTCCTGATGGCCTGCTTGCGGGTCAGTTTCCCGAGGGTATTTTGATTGATTTCGCGGGCAATCCGGTGGATAATTCTATTCGGACTCGTCAGCAGGGTGGAGCCTCAGCGATTGCATTGAGTCCCGATGGTCAAACTCTAGCCTGGGCTGGACAACCACCGACCTTCCCGACTCCGATTGTGCGTCTGTGGCAGGCTGGGGCCGCTACGGAACGGACCCATACCAGTGCTGATGGCAGTCGGGACCAATATCTCTCTGTGGACTTACCCGGCGATCGCACCACCCGAGATATCGAAGCCTTCACCCGAGAGAATTTTGGACTTAGGGAGCGCACAGAAAATCAGGAAGAAACCCTCACCCTCAAGATGCCAGACACCAACCGCGCCGAAGCCGTCATCACTCTAACCGGCCTTGCTGATGATTCCGTTGGAGCTAGACGCTATCGATTGGAATTTGACCTTCAAGACGATGGAC
This sequence comes from uncultured cyanobacterium, assembly GCA_963821735.1. Lineage (GTDB taxonomy): Bacteria > Cyanobacteriota > Cyanobacteriia > Cyanobacteriales > Laspinemataceae > Laspinema. Next base: position 12,995 of record CAWGFK010000034.1, on the reverse strand, counting down.
TCACCTGGGAACTGGTCTGGGCGGGCCGTCAGCAACAATGTTGGCGAGGACCGACCGCTAGGGATGAATGGACAACAGACCTCTGTCTCTAGTCCGCAGATAGCCCGGGCGCAGCATCACTTAGTCTATGGCTGTCTAGCCCCACTTTAAATCCACTGCCACCGGAACCCATCCGGACGGAGTAGCCTTCTAAAGGTCATGTTAAGAAATCGTGACGTTTAGGAGGACTGCATTATGTGGTTAAAATTTGGCGTTTCTCCTGCCGGTGAGTTAGTCGGAGTAGATGAAGCTGTACGAGGGAAAACAAAACTCACCTGTCTCTACTGCGGCGGGGGTTTGACGGCGAGGAAAGGAACGGTGAAAGAGCACCATTTCGCTCACAGCGTTCAAACTTGCCAGCCTGTGGTACAAAGAATCAAAACCAAAGCGTTCCCATCGCTGCCTCTGTATGACAATTTCCTAATCCAACTCAAGGGCGAGGAACTGGAACGGTTGAAAGTCTTATGGCGTGAGTATGGCAGAGAACGGCGACCGATTCCCCGAGACCTGACTGAGTTTCGGTGGATTTTGAAAGGACTGATGGTAGGCGATCGCAATTTTTGCCAGTTCACTCCCCTCGGGAGAATTCCCATCGGCTCCCTGCCACTGGGAAAATTCAACCAAGTCCAGGAGCCGATGTTGTTGGAAGAACTGGACAAACTGGAACGGTCCGCGAATGTTGCGATCGCCGCTGGATTATCGGCAATGGATGAGCGGCGGGCTGACCTGGAAATCTACCGCGCTCAACTTAGGCGGATTCTCTTGAACTCGCTCTATTTCCTGGAAGTGCAAGCCGATGGGCAACTGTTCCATAAAGTCGGGATTACGACCCGACCGATTGAGTCCAGAATCAAAGAAGTCGAACGGGATATGCGATCGCATTTCTCAGAGGTGACCGTTGAGCTACTCGGACTCTGGCAACACAGAGGAAACGCCGAATTATATTTCAAGCACCGCTATCAGCGGTTTAACTATCCGATTGGCACTCTGACCGAGTATTTCCGATTCCCCACAGTTGAGCCAGTGCTGAGGGATTTGCATTCGATGACTCCCAAGGTTTTGAGTGCGGTTGAGTGGGAAATCTTGGAAGGCGATAGCCTAACGGCATAGCTGCGATTACCCGGGGGCGGGTTGAGAATGGTTTGGAGCCTTTGAATAAAATAGGAAAAACCGTGTGGCTCCTTAGCTTTTGTGATTATTTTTTATGGCAAAAATATAAGCATCCTTAGCAGGAAGGTGGGCTGTAAGGTTTTATAATTGGAAAACAACGTTAAGCGGTTTTACGCTTCTCGTTAAGTAGTGGCAAAAATTTAATTTTGTACTGAGGAGTAAGAGTAAATGAATATGACTGAGGAAAGCGTCGTGAAGTGGTTTAATCGAGACAAGGGCTATGGATTCATCACAAGGGAAAACGGCACTGATATTCTGGTTCACTTCTCAGAGATCCAGGGATCTGGTCACCGAAGTTTAGAGGAAGGACAGCGCGTCAGCTTTAAGCTGCATGATGGACCAAAAGGGTTACAGGCGGCGGATGTGAGGATAATCTCCTAAGTTAGCCGCACCTATCCCTATTTTGTCGCTGTGGGAAAACTCTTGTCTTGACTGAATTCTAAAACTCTTACAGATTAAGCGAATACTAACGATTTTTCCTATTAACTTCCCCATTACCACCCTCACGGAATATTTCTGGTTTCCGAAAGTTGAGCCGGTGTTCGCAGTTCAGAAAAACCTTTGACTTAAGTACGCGAACTTAAATCAAGATTATTATGTCCTCCGCGAGAAACGAAGCAATCCCAAGTCTGAGCGATTGCTGCATTTCTATCTGCTGTTTCCTTAAACTTTGATGATTTTTGAGTGCCTTGAAATACTATAGCCAACATCCTAACGCTTTCTTCGATCGACTACCTCAACGACTTGCGAGGAGCAATTCTAGCCTCCCCTTATCTAGCAATCAACAACCTCAATCGCGATTTCATTGGCACAAAAGGGTTTTCCGTGGTGTTTCAACGTTCGGAAATTTCCGAAGTAGAACGGCGGTTCCCCTTGTTCAAACCCTATCTAGACCAAGCATTACAGCCTGAATGCAATGCTTTTTACCTCAACCCTTTGTTGCTGGGTGAAGGTTCCCGCGTCGATCCGCATATCGATCGATCTTTGCGATCGTACTGCAAAACAGTTGAACCTCCCGCAGCCGTCAGCGTTTTATATGTGCAAGTACCGCCGAACTTGCAAGGGGGAGAGTTGATACTGCGGCGCAACAAACAGCAAGTCGGACAGATTAAGCCGCAAGCCAACTCGCTGATCTATTTTCAAGGAGATTTGACTCACTCTGTCAACGCTGTTAAAAGTACCGGAACTCGTTTGAGTTTGGTTTGCGAACAGTACAGTTTGAGCGAAACAGAACTGCAAGATATTCCAGGATTCACAGTGGAATCTAGGGCCGTGAAAGCAAAAATTAAGTTCGGTCTTGGGGTGTTGGTTGCGGTAAGCGCAGCTATCCCGTAGGGAATCGCCTCGGGCCAATAACTGTCACTTCCAACACTTATCCGATTCCCGCCGGTGCAGATGGAACAATTTCGTCACAAAACTTTACGTCTTGTCCTATTTTGCTATTACCTCGGCTGTATGCCGTGTTGAGAGATTTGAACGGGATGGCTCCCAAAGTTTTGAACGCGGTCGAGTGGGATGTCTTGGGAGGCGATAGAGTTGCCGGTTGAGAATGGAGTTCGGATAAAATAGAAAAAACTCCGTGGCTCCCCACAATCCAAGATGTCACGATATTCCAAAGACTGGTCTACTATCGCGCTCACTATCAAAGAACAAGCCGGATGGCGTTGTGCCAAATGCCATCGCCACTGCCTCCGCCCCGGTGACGACTGCACGAGTCTGACTAAATCCGAACGGACCAAAATCACTCTGACTGTGCATCACCATAACCGCATCCCGGAAGACAACCGGCCCGAGAATCTGATTGCACTCTGCACAACCTGCCACCTGGCTTGTCACATCCGGCAACAGTCGAACATCCCGCCGGGTCAGCTTTCGTTTGAGTTTTAGTGACCGCTGACAAGTCACCACCGAAAGTTTTCAGGCATCCGCCGCACAAACTCTTCTGAACGAGGGGCGATCGCATCCCAACATTTTGCGGGCGGCATCAAGGGAGTGAACTTCACCGCAGTGCGATCGGCAAAAACTGCAATCGCTTCATTCTGGAAATTACAGCGAGAAATCAGTCCAGCAATTTTATCCTCCGCTTGACTTGCTAAAATCCACTCAAACTGCAATCGACCCGGTAGGATTCTGATATCGACCGTTCCGGCTCCATCTTGGCAAAAGCACGACCAGGAAAATGCAGCGATTTCGAGTTGGTGCTGCTTGATAAAATTTTGGACCGCTTGCTGTATCTCGTTCATGACAAATTCTGCTGTTGCTCCGATTGTAGGAAGCTACTGCCTCAACCAATGCCGCAGGTGTTGCGATCGCTTTTCCCAAACTGTCAGAGATGACACTTAATCTGGTTACTTCCACCAGCGATCGCCTCATCAATAACTGCCAGAGGTGATGTTGCGTGACAGATCTCGTTGCGAGTATCTGCCTCCCTTGGTCCGTCGGCTCGTAACATCAATCAAATCTGCAAAGCCGTTCAGACTTTCAGTTTTTGTAGAAATTTTAGGAAACACCCCTAATTATCCGACCGATGAACCTATTTGTATTGTGTTCAATGTTACATCTATTCTTTACATTGTAATTTCTTAATTTAAGAAAGTCTTATATTGTTGACAATTAACTAAAAATTGGCGGAAATGCAAGCTATTGTTTGGATGGAAGCATTAAATAAATCAAGGCTGTCTATTTACTTTGATAACAAAAAAATTAATATTTATTTACAAGTCTTGCTAACAGTTTATTATCTCAGTAAAGATAAAAAGTAGCCAGAAATTCCTTGTTTTTATCTCTACCTAAAGATGCATAACAAAGCCAAAAAAAGTTATTAGGCTGCAACTAGCTAATTGGAGTTAAAGATGCCTAAACTTGATAAAGAAGCTCTTCGTGAGCAAACTGAGAAAAATGCAAAATTGCTGAAGTCAGAAGAGTTTTTAGAACAGCTAAATGCTGTGCTAAACTCTCCAGAGGGTTCACGACTTGATGAGGCTGCAAGAAGGCTGACCCCTAAAGCACTTCGAGAGGCAGGTGTAAATCTTCCGTCCAATCTGCGAGTAAGCAGCCGTTATTTTGAGCCAAATCTCAAACGCCCAATTGAGCTTGGTGACATTCCCGGCCAAAAAGTGAACCCCATTACAACCCTTGAAGAGTTCTCGCCCGGAATCTTAGGACGATTACGGGAACGAGATCCTGAAATTTTAGAGCGTCTCGGCGAGTCGAGGGTAGGGGGGCCTGATGATCTGGGTTCACTTGCAGCCTGTGGTGGAGTTGGTGTTGGAATTGTATGTGCTTGTTTTGGAAGCTAATTTAAGGAGGTTGTGATGAATGATAAAGCAAATATTTTTGAACGATTGGGCTTCACTCCGGAAGACATCTATGGATCGGCACGAGCCACCTATGACGAGTTGATTGATTTCGTAACTTCTCCTAAATTTACGGCAATACACAACGAAATAGACTGCCTACCAGAGAACGAGCGCCCAGCGTTTATCCAGAACGTTTTATGCGACCCAGACGAGTTGCACAAACGGGGCATAGAACCTCCCAAGGGCATTCTCATTCAAAGGTCTACCTTTGGAGATCGACGGCCAACTTTATTTTGCGTTAAAAAATACTTGCCCGAACGATTTCATTCAGTTATCGAGAATGTAAACCTCACCTTTGATAATCCCCACCATCAACTCGTACCGGAAGATGCCCAGGCTTGGCGGGAGCCACTCCCAGTAGAAGTACAAGCGGCTGCGATGCAAGCGGGAGTGAATTTGAGTGACATTCCAGATGATGTAGTTGTAAGTAAGGTTGATAGCAATCCTTACAAAAGGTTTGACCTTTTGCGGGGTACTGAAAAGGTCAGTTAACGAAAATTACGTTCGGGATTACCTCGAATCAAGGTAATCCCACAGTGGGAGAAGTTGCGGCTTCTCCCACTTTGATGAGATCGCCTCTCCTCCAAACCCGACACTTTAGGGGGAAACGGATTCCCACTTTGATGCGGTAAGCGTTGGCGGAGTCTGCACGGAATGCACTTAGCTATGCCGGAGGCAATCGCCGCTCTTGATAACTGCTGGTTCTGACAGTTATCTATCCCGCCGGTGCTGTTGCCGGGGTTCGTTTCAAGCTAGGTTAAGGCTGGTCAAGTTTTACCGGACGGCGATATCTATTCAAACCCGCTTAAGTAGCGAGCAATATATTTTTGTCCCCGTTCAATATAATAAGGTGAAAAGAGAGTCTCATAATCTTGTTTGACTAACGCCATAGCTCGTTGCATCCGTTCATGTCCAAAAACAATAAATTGGGCTGTTGAGGCGGCGTGATATTCCCGCTTTGAACCTTCCACATTGTTTTTAAACGCATTCTGGTAAAGCGTCCTTCCAGCTTGAACAAAGGCGCTTTCTTCTTCATCAAATTCAATGTGACCTTCACTCGGAAAATATAATTCGGCTCGTTTTATAAAACCCATGACTAGATTCATACATTCGCGGGTCTGCTCTATTGGCAAGGATTTTTCATCTTTGCGACGGAACCCCCATTGGAGGCATCCATTCGTCACTTCTAATGCCCGCATTTTGCTAAATTTATCTAAGGTTTTATCAGAAAATTTTTCTAGTTCTTCAATATGTTCGCTGATAAAGTCCTTGAAAAATGAAAAATCTTCTTGAAAAAATCCTTGTAATTCTTCAATCTCCGCCAGCTTGTCCCAGTAAATTACAGGTGGTATTTTTATATTAGAATTTGAGCAATTGATGGATGTCATAATTTTAAAAATTATTCTAATTTCTTCTCAATTTCGGTAAATATTATATCCTGTGTTACCACAGACCAACTGTTTCCAAAAATACCAATTTTCTCGTGTCGATGGGGGCTGCCTGACTCAAAGTCCTAAAACCTGCCATTCCATTAGCTTGCAACTCGCTCCGGTACGGTAAACGCAGCTATGCCATAGCCGATCGCCGCTTTCGATAACTGTCAAGTCCAACACTGATTTGAATGGGTCAGGGTTGAGCCTGGTTGACTGACAAAACTTAGTCAGGCTGATACCTGTAAGTATGTATTTTGAACTCAATACGGTAGATACGCTTGTCATGTTGTTTTCGAGAAGCCATAGCCGGTTCTGGGTCACCAGAGCGAGTGAAGCACACGGAGTGAATGAGCTGCCAACCTTGTTCTAAGGCGGTTTTAATCCAGTCCCAACCCATTCTGAAATAGCTATTGCCCCGAAACCAGTGAGGGTCAACTCGGCGACGCAACCCATCGGCTACAACCTGAGTACCCTGGGCAGTTACATAGAGAGTTGCTACCGCTAAGATAAAAAATAGGCGAGACAGGGCACAGACAGAGCGAACCTCAGATTTCTGAAGATTCCAGCCATTAGACTGGTCACCCGCGAAAGGCTTCCTCAATATCGAAGCGTAATCCATATTCTTGAAAGGTTTGTAATTTGGTGGGTTCATCGCTGACGATGGCCCAAAACTCACCGTTTATGTTGTTGTAGCCGATGGCCACATTCACGGGTCCGTAACACTCTATTTTGTGGAGTTTAACGTTGTGCAAGCACAAAGCCTCGCCACGCTTGAGAGGGAATGTCTTCAGTTGCCGCCAGCCTGAACCGGCTAGTGCAGATGTGCAAAAGAAGATAATCAGCTATAATGAGACGAAGAGGCAGAGGGACCCCTATCAGGACCCTCGCCTCAAGCTTCTATCTCGACGTAATCAATCATGCCTACTCCAAAAGCTAAAGTCTGTACAGTATCGGACAGGCAGCATCAGTTATTAGAACAAATATCGCGCAAGGCAACTAATCCCCATCGGTTAGTAGAAAGAGCCAAGTTAGTCTTGTTGGCTGCTGATGGAATCAATAATACCGAAATCTCCAATCGGTTGGAAATGAACCGGAATCAAGTGCGGATGTGGCGCGCACGATGGGCGGATGCTGCAGCTACTCTAGCGGAAGCCGAAACCTCCGCAACTAGCGATAAAAAATTAATTCAACTGATTGTAGATATTTTAAGTGATCAACCTCGTTCCGGTAAGCCCGCCACATTTACGGTAGATAATATTGTCCAAATTGTGGCAGTGGCCTGTGAACATCCCTCACAAAGTCAGCGACCAATCAATGAATGGACTCACCAAGAATTGGCAGAAGAAGTCGTTAAAAGAGGAATAGTCAAAGAAATTTCCCGCTATAGTGTGGGTCGTTTTTTAAAATGAGGCTGATCTTCAACCGCACCGCTCTCAATACTGGCTAAATACAGCCCCTAAAGATAGAGGAGTATTTCAAGAACAGGTAAGGAATATTTGTAAACTACACCAGGAAGCATCGGAATTAGCCGAAAACGGTGTGCATTTGATTAGTACCGATGAAATGACGGGAATTCAAGCATTAGAAAGAGCTTACCCGACTAAATCGATGATTCCTGGAGAAGTAAAACGGATAGAGTTCGAGTACATCCGACATGGAACTCTAAGTTTAATAGCCAATTGGGATATCTATAAGGGACAAGTTATAGAACCCTCTATTGGTCCGACTCGTACTGAAATAGATTTTGCCAACCATATCACTAAGACCATTGATACGGATCCCGAAGCCGGGTGGATTTTTATTGTTGACCAACTGAATACTCATATGAGTGAATCTCTAGTTAAGTTAGTAGCCTCTCGTTGTCAGATAGATATCGACTTGGGTGTTAAAGGGAAAAAAGGAATTCTGAAATCGATGAAAACTCGCACAGCTTTTTTAAGCGACCCAACCCATCCCATTCGTTTTGTGTATTTGCCCAAACACACCTCCTGGTTAAACCAGATTGAATGTTGGTTCAGTATCTTGACCCGTCGCCTTTTAAAACGAGGTGAATTCACGTCGATCTATGACCTATCTGAACAAATCCTTAAGTTTATCGATTACTTCAACCGAACGAGCGCCAAACCATTTTTATGGAAATTTCAAGGGTTCAAGGAGCCTAACTAGACTGGCTACTTATTTTTACACGTTTGCACTAGACGCACGTTGATTTTATGGCGCTGGACAAAATCTACAACTCGCTTCATAAATTGAGTTCGCCGGGAATGATTCTCGGCCGTTATCTTGTTTGATTAAAAGAGTTTTACAGTCCGGAAATTTGTGCTTAACTTTTGTCCAAAAAGAGTCTAATGGGGAGCATCTCAATTTGGCACTTGATACTTTTAGGGGGCAGGAAAAGCCTGTAACTGTTCAAATTAGTGCAGATTGCCAATATTAAACTAAAGAAGAGAAAAACGGTACTAAGCTGCTCACCGTCGTTCATTGGATGCTCTGAGGGAAATTATGAAACTCGACTGGGTGCGGCGTTGCAGCCGATGAATGAGCTAGAAGCATTGAATTTAAATAGTCAATAGCTGAGGAGGGTGATTTGATGTGATAAAATTTTATTTATTTGAATTTAATTAAAGCTGATGAACTTGAATCCTGAACAGTTAGAACGCCTTGACGCCTGTATCCAAGAAATAGGTGAAATTTTGTACAGCCAGATGGACTCAGTTAAGCTTAAAGACATGGAAATGTTAGAAAGCATGAAGCGGCAACATATCTTGGACTATATAGGGCCAAAACTTTTGTTTTTTTTTATCTCTCAAGTGACCGGAACAACTCACGGAAAAAACCGGAAACTTAAAACTTGTGTAGGAAACCTAACTTTAACTAACAAACAAGCCCATATTATGGGAATAACCTCCTATGCTCGCCTCAGCCCACTTTTATTAAAATGTAGTTTGTTAGTGAGTGCTAAAGCTTCTTATGGAATGGGAGAAAAGGACATAGAAGTCTTGACGGGGGTCCAAGTTTCTCATAGTACATTACAACGTCAAGTTAATAAGTCAGAATTTGATTGGCCTTCAGCTAAACAAGCCGTAAGTGAAGTCAGCATTGATGGAGGTAAAGTTAGACTGCGTACTCCCTTTCAAGGCGCTCCTTGTGTCTGGAAAGATTATAAAGTAGGAAGAATGCAAGGAATTTACTATGGGGCGACCTTTCAAGACCCTCAAACTTTAACGGATTGGATTAATAGTCAAAAAACGACTAATCCACTCATCTGTTTAGGAGATGGGCATGACGGAATTTGGAATCTTTTTAAAGAAATAGGCAGCCCCGAACAACGTCAGGAAATTTTAGATTGGTTTCATCTTAAAGAAAATCTTTATAAAGTTAGGGGGTCAAAGAAGAACCTGAAAAAAATCGAAACTTTACTCTGGAAGGGCCAAGTTATAGAGGCTAAAGCCGAAGTGTTCAAGTATAAAAGTCACCAAGCCTCTAAATTCAGAGCGTATTTAACTAAACATGAATCCCGAATTATTAATTATGAGCAAGCTCAAAAAGAACAAATTTGTTCCATTGGCTCGGGAGCTGTAGAGTCAGCAGTTAAGCAAATTGACAAACGATTAAAATTAGCTGGAGCACAATGGAATTCCGAAAATCTCCATAAAATTTTAGGATTACGCTGTGCTTATCTTAATGGGAGCCTAGCTGCATAAGGTGACAAAGACTGACGGTTAGTTTTTATTTTTTTAGAGTTTATAACTCAATATTTTATCCCATTTATCTGATTCCCGTATGGGAAGTTAGGTCGTTTTATTCTGCCTAAAGTTTACTCCAAGCTTTGATAAACTTTTTTCTCAGCAACCCAGGCGAAGGGTCCTCCCATCATCCGACTCTAGAAAGATAATATTTTTGCCAAATTGAGATGCTCCCGCATTAAATGCTTTAGAACAAGCAGCGACTGAGGGAGATATCATCTATTTTTCTGCTATTTCTATTGTAGAAATTTCTTATTTGATTGAACGAGGGCGTTTAGTAAATGAGGTGCTGACCCGAGTTTTAAATGCAGCGGATAATCCGAATATGGGCATTTTATTAGCACCCTTGGATCGGAATATTGCCGCAACTGTTCGACAAATTGACAGGGCAACTGTGCCAGATATGCCAGACCGGATTATTGCGGCGACTGCTTTATCTTTAAATCTTCCCTTAGTCACCCGTGACCGAAAAATTCAGGCATTAACGACGATTCAGACGATTTGGTAATTCATACAATCGAGGGTCATTAGTCCTTGGTCATTTGTCATTTGTCATTTGGATTGTTGAATACTAAGGACCAAGGACTAAGGACCAAGGACCAAGGACAAATGACAAATGACCCTATGTCCTGCTTCACCTATTGTCCATACTCCGCCAGCAGTTTTTCATCATTTTCATCCGCGATCGCCGCTACGATGGTGACGCATCGTGAAATTTCGCTGGGATTGAGGTCCATAACGGTACGGCTACAGAGGACCGTGACTCGTTCGTCTACAATGCCAAAGTGGGCTTCATAAGTGGTCAACCAGTTCATTTCCAATAACTTCCGCATTAACTCGGGTTCGTTCTTGGCGGGGAGTTGGAGGACGAAGGACCAAACGGTTAAGGTATCCTCATCACTGGTTCCTGACAGTTGCACGAACACCTCAACGGTACCGTATTTGAATTTCCAAAGATGACCCGATTCGTTGAGCGCGAACATCACCTTTTGGTCCTGAGCCAAACTGCCAATGACGGTTTCAAGTTCCTCTACGAGGTTAGTCTCTGAAGACTCCTCTAATAACTCTTCCGTGGAAGGGGTGGGAGTGCATTGGGTTTCTAAGTCGGTTGTCATTATCAGGTTCCTACTGGTGCATCGTTGGGTTTTTCTTAGACCTTGTATAGCGTATCCATGCCGTTTCTGTCTACTCTCCCAGGACTGATATATTGCTGTGGGATTGAGCATTCGAGTCCGGGCTGTTGAGTCGCTTACTCTGGACCATAGAAGGGTTCAAACCGTTGTCTTCTCTATTTTCAAGGCTTCAATAGGATTTCGGCTGATTGGACAGGGGCGATCGCCTGCTGTGACGGAGGCGATCGCCTCTTTCAAGTCGCCCGACCTATTCACTCAAGTGAGGCTTACGGGCCGTCCAATATTTACTCATGAAATGGGTTTCAATTTCAACATCCTTGAACCCGGCTGTTTCTAACCGCTCGACTAAATCATCTTGAATATAATGCCGGTAGTAAGGTTCATGAAACATCTGAGGAAAGTTCTCCATCACCTCTTTCAATTCAGGAGAATCAATCACTTGAATCGAATCACAAAGGGTTAAACTTCCCCCCGGTTGCAGAACCCGAAAACATTCATTAATCACCGTTTGCCTAGTGTTTGCTGGAAGTTCATGGAATAGAAAAACGCTAGTTACAGCATGAAAATAATTATCCCGATAGGGCAATTCCTCTGCGTTCGCCTGGGAGAGTTGGGGTAATTCTCCCGGAATTTGAGACAGGATTTCATTCGCTTTTCGCAAATAAGCGGGGGATAAATCGATGCCAAAAAGCGCCGCTTTTGGGAGCATTCCTCGGAGGAATTTCAGGGTGCGCCCGGTGCCACAGGCCACATCTAAAATGCGGAGTTGATTTTGAGGAATGGCAGGCCAAGTATTGAGCGATCGCTTTACGGGGGCTAAAATTCTTCGCCGCATGGCATCGGCAGACCCATTAAATAACAATTCCACCTGTAAATCATATAAGTTCGCTGAATTGTCACTTAAGTATCCATCAGTTTGGTGATGGAAGTTTTGCAGATATAGCGAGTCTAAATCAGTTTGGCAAAAGCATCGTACTTTTTCAAATTAGGGCGATTAAAAAGTTGATATTTGAAGAAAATCTCTACCAATCGTTTTACTGAAGCAAAACTTTTGCATCGGTAATGGAAGCGCCTAATAAAGTTTTTAACCTGCAGCCAAATTCCCTCAACGGGATTTTCTTCCGGGGCATAAGTCGGAAAACGTTCGCAAATAACTGACCAATCTTGTCGCTCTTTTTCCTGATTTTGCAAGGTTAAGAACTTTTTCATTTCTTCTCCTCTATGATAGCTGGCACCGTCCCAAATTAACAGGATTTTTTGCTCAGAATCTTCTTGAGTATGAACCGCTTTAATTTCTTCCAAGAATTTCACGGTATTTACCCCATTACCCGCTCCATAAGGACTAGCAATAAACTGATTAGTCAGTAAATTTAAAGCTCCATAGTAAGTTTGACGATCTCGTTCGTTATTTATAGCTATAACTTCTCTATCTTTTGAGTCGCCCCATAGATAACTACAAACATCATCACCCTGGACATGACATTCGTCTAAAGCATACACCACAAGGGTTCCAGCTTCTATCTCCGGCTTGAATTCTTCTAATATTTCTACAATCTCTTGGGTTCTTTTTTTTATGGCTTCGGGGTTTTTTCTAGTATTCTGTTTATTCGCTTTTTGCCAAGTTAATTGACTATCCCTCAAGATATCATAGTAACTTTGTGGTGACTTAAAGACTACATCATAGGTTTCCATAAGATGTCTTTCAAGTTCAGAAATGTTTCGTCTTTCCGGTTTTTCAAGTAGCCAAATTTTTACCTCATTCTTTTGAACTTCAGTTAAATAACTTTTGGAGCCTTTATATTTAAGTTTTAATCCCAAAACTCCTTGTTGCTTGTATTCTTTTTTGGCCCGAGCAATCGACCTATAGGACATCTTTAGTATGAGGCTAATTTCTGCATAAGACCAACCTTGTAGGCTCAATATAACTGCTTGACCTTTTTTCCACTCTTTAATATTATTGGTACTGTCAATGAACTCGGTTAAATCAATTAAATCCGTAGATATACTGTCTAATTGAGCACTAATTTCCATGATTTGCCCCCTCTTTGTACATAAACTTTTATTTTATCCTACCTGGTCCCTCGTGTCAAACTGATTTAGACGCGCTATAGTACG
>CAWGFK010000033.1:0-120910 GCA_963821735.1 uncultured cyanobacterium | reverse complement strand
AAGTCGCCTTAGTCAGCGTTGAAGCCCTCTTCCAACCTGCCGCCCGGAATAAAATTGTTGAAATTGTCACCAATGCCGAAGCGCCAGCCCAACCATTCCCTGAGCTATTTGCCAGTGTGGTTTAACTCCAACCCTGGGGAGAATTAGGCTTAAGCTATGCTAAAAACCCGGGATAAATAGTTTAAAAGGAGGAGGCGTCCAATGAAAAACCGCACAGGTGAAACCCCTACCGGCATCATCGGACGCCCCTAAAGCAGGGGCATTTAACAGCGGAAAACCAGCCCGGAATTTTTCTGGGTTTTCCTTGAAAGTAAAACATAGAGAACCAACTGCATCCAGCCAAATGCGATCGGTTCAATTAGATCCAAAACCTGTAAAATTCACCAAAATTTCTCAATCATTCATCATGCCTTATGCTTTCTGAACCTTCTGCTCAACCGTTAAACTTGAGTCAAAAACGCCTAGTTAAACGGCGAAGAAAACCCCCGAAATTCAGACAGTTTGTCTTCTTACTGGCTGGGGCGATCGCCTTGCCCATGCTGTTTTATAACGTCATTTTTCGTCGCACCGAATCCCTGCCCCCCGCCCTAATGGCCCCCTTACCCCCCTTAGTCATGGAGGACGGTGACCCCTACATCCGCGCCCTGATGCGAACCATTTCCGCCAGTGAATCCAACGTGGACGACCCCTACGCCGTCATCTATGGCGGCCAATACATGGAAGACTTAAAACGCCATCCCGATCGCTGCGTGCGAATCGTCGCTGGACCCAATATCGACAACTGTTCCACCGCTGCCGGTCGCTATCAGTTCATCACCACCACCTGGGAAGAAATGGCCGAACGCTACCACCCCAAACCCGATGGCAGATGGTTTTGGAAATCCTATAGTTTTGAACCCAAATTTCAAGATAAAGTCGTCTATGCGTGGCTAAAAGACGAAGAAGCGTGGGGAGTGAACATTCCTGAATTATTAAAACAAGGAAAATTAGATGAAGTCTTATATCTGCTCTCCGGAACTTGGACCAGTCTCGGCTACGGGATTGAAACCAATTCCATGAGCGCCCATTTACCCACCATTTACCAGCAACTCCTGGAAGAGGAACTACAAAACTCCATGTAATACGGAATTCGGGTTGTAAAAGGTTTATCAAAACCCACAGGCTCAAGCCTGGGGCTATACGGACGAAGCCTGCCTCCGCAGGCTGATCCAGAAAACCGACTTTTATCAACCGGATTCCGTATAAAACCATCACAAACCGGATTTCAGTCTCGGGAACGGGATTTGAAGCGCCTTGATTTCCGGTATTGCCCCCTCCAAGGAAACTCATGATTCAGATCCGGGTTCTAAGAGGCTAATACCCTAATCCGGTTCTCAAAGAGCTGTTTTCTCTCTTAGCCCGCGCAGGCGGGCTTCGTCCGTATAGCCCCGGGCTTGAGCCTGTGGGTTTTTGCCATCATCCCCTACCCAATCGAGAGGAACCCCCCCAATGAAACGATTTCGGCACGCACTCTGGGCAACCGTTGGAGTGGCTTTATTCCTCAGCATGAATCTGTTGCTGACCTTTGCACCCGCTCACTCCACCTTCCCACCCACCGGAGCCACAACCCCTGCACCCCAGAGTAAAATCCCCAGCTTCTCCAGTTTCAAACAGAGTCTGGAACTGGCGTTTGAGCCAGGAAGCTCAGAATTTAATACCCTCGTGGAAGCCGATCGCCTCTTCCTGGACGGTAACACCCAAGCGGCAGAACAACTCTATCGCCAAGTGAAAGGTCAATTTCCCCAACACCGAGGGGACCAGGCGATCGCTGAACCCATCACCGATCCCGAACAACTCTCCGGCGCGGGTCGAGTCTATTGGCGCGAAGCCCAAGCGGGATTTGAACAAGGGTTAGAAACCCGAATTTTTGTCCCGTTACAGCAATTAGTCGAAAAACAGCCGGAATTTATTCCCGGTCATGTGTTGCTCGTCCAAGCCTTACAACAGTACGGAAGAGGAGAGGAAGCCCTAGCCGTCCTAGAACGCGCCACCACCCTTTATCCCAACGAACCGGAATTAATTCAAGCCGAAATTTCCGCCTTACAAAGTGAAGAGAAATGGTTGGAATCTTCCATTGCCGCAAGGCAATTTGCCGTGCTGTATCCGGAACATCCCCAAGCCTCTGAATTTGAGGCGATCGCTGATGATGATTTGGGTCGCTACCGTTCTGGAATTCGTCGCCGCTTAATCGGGCAAACCATCGTCACCGGCGCACTCTCCATCGGAGATTTACTCCTAACTGGAAACGTAGCCGGAACCATCCCCGCCCTTCAACTCACCATGCTGTTAATGCAAGGAGAAGCCTCCTTTGGTAACCAACTCGCGGAGTCCTTCCAACAGCGTTTACCGATGGTTGAAGATGAAACCATCGTCAACTATGTCAATGAAGTGGGCCTGAAAATGGCTAAATTGATGGGACGGGATGAATTTGAGTATGAATTCTTCGTCGTCAAAGACAAAAATCTCAATGCTTTTGCCCTTCCCGGTGGCAAAGTCTTTGTAAATACTGGCGCACTCCAAAAAATTAACAGCGAAGCAGAACTGGCCGGTTTACTAGGTCATGAAGTGGCTCATGCTGTTTTGTCTCATGGCTATCAACGGGTTGTTCAAAGCGCCCTCCTTTCTAACTTAAATCGCGTCGTACCAATGGGGGATTTAATTGCCGCCCTAGTCGGTCGCGCCTACAGCCGCCAAAACGAAAGACAAGCCGACGTTTTAGGCTCAAGAGTCTTAGCCAATAGCAATTATGCCGCCGATGGTTTACGCAACCTGATGCAAACCTTCACCGAATTAGATGGCGGTGGTGGAGGGGTTTTAAGCTGGTTATCTTCTCACCCCGCCTCCAGCGATCGCCTCCGCTATTTAGAAGAGTTAATCCAGCGCAATGGTTACAACCGTTACGCCTTTGAAGGCGTCGAACGCCACGCTCAAATCCAAAGCCGAGTGGAAGAACTCTACCCCGAAGAAGAGGCAGGAAATGCCGTAGAAGTTTTCCTCGCTGGAGGATAAATTCTATAAAAACCCACACCCTGTTCGCGCAGCGTTCCGCTAGGAAAGGGTGGAGGCTCACAGGACGAAGCCCGCCTGCGCGGGCTAATCCATAGAAACGACTTTTCATACCTGGATTTGGTATCATTTCTTATTGGCAAAAGTCCGCATATCCCTCTTAAATCCAGGGGATAATTCCAAAAGGCGCAAGGTTAACCTTGCGCCTTTCTCCTTTTAAAGTAACGATTTCAAAAAAATTATAAACAATCAAAAAATTCCTATTGTTTGTAGTAACGACTTCAGTCTATTCTCTTCTCTTCCCATTGTTTGTAGTAACGACTTCAGTCGTTCTCTTTTCTTCCCATTGTTTGTAGTAACGACTTCAGTCGTTCTCTTCTCTTCCCATTGTTTGTAGTAACGACTTCAGTCGTTCTCTTCTCTTCTTTTATCTTATCCCGAAATTCCCAACCCAATCCCCCCCGCTAAATCCCTCCACTCTCCCACACAGGTCCCAGGTTGCTGATTTGTTTAACCTATGGCAAAATGGGTCAAATGCTTGAATAGCCCGTTTCTACCCTCGCCGTAACCCATCATGCTCGGAATCATGCTCGGAACAACTCTCGGTGGACGTTACAAGATTGTCAACTCCTTGGGAAGCGGGGGTTTTGGGGCGACTTTTCTCGCGCAGGATTGTCACCTTCCGGGGACTGCCCCTTGTGTGGTCAAGCAATTGAAGCCTCAATCAACGGATCCGAACACCCTGCAAATTGCCAGACGGTTATTCGATACAGAGGCGCAATCCCTCCATGAGTTGGGAAGTCACGATCGCATTCCCAAATTGTTCGCCTATTTTGAAGAAAACCAAGAATTCTATCTGGTTCAGGAGTATATCGAAGGTGAGGATCTCGGTCATGAATTGACGCCTGGGGAAAAGCTGGATGAGAAAACTACCCTAGATTTACTGCGAGAACTGTTAGAAATTTTACAATTTGTTCAGCGTAAAAATGTCATTCATCGGGATATCAATCCCCGGAATATTCTCCGCCGCAATTCGGACCAAAAATTAGTTTTAATTGATTTTGGGGCAGTTAAACAAATTACCACCGAACTGCTGAATCCGAATGGACAACCGGGATTTAGTGTCTGTATTGGCACTCCCGGTTATTTACCCAGTGAACAAGCGACCGGGTCTCCCAAACCGAGTAGTGATATTTATGCGGTAGGGATTGTTGCTTTGCAAGCCCTTTCGGGTTTATTACCTCATGAATTTCCCAAAGATCCAGAGACGGAAGAAATCAAAGTCGCGGAATTTGTGACGGTGAGTCCGGAATTTCTCAAGGTATTAGAACGGATGGTCCGGTATGATTTCCGGGAACGTTATGGTTCGGCAACGGAGGCGTTAGAGGCGATCGCAGATTTAGAAAAACCCACGGTGATGACTGTTTCTGTCCCTGGGGTGGCATCCCTGCCTAAATCTCGCTTTAATTTTTCTAAATATCAATGGGTTTTAGGGGTGATTTCTTGCGGAATTATTGGCGCAGGCATGATTGCCGGGTCTGTTTTTGTTTGGAATAAAATCAAATCGGTAAATGCCAGTGAGTTGTACCAGCAAGGGCATACCTTATATCATTTAAGCCGGTATGAAGAGGCATTAAAACGCTATGAAAATGCCATTGAAATTAAGGCCGATTATGTCGAAGCCTGGAAAGAAAAAGGGGATACTCTCTCTCGATTAAATCAAAATGAAGCAGCGATGGATGCTTACGATCGCGCCATTCAACTCAATCCCCAATATTTGGATGCTTGGATTCGCCGGGGGGATGTCTTAAATCGATTGCAGCGGTATGATGGGGCGATCGCCAGTTTTGAGAAAGCCATAGAACTGGTTCCAGAATCCGCTGAAGCCTGGAATGGTAAGGGCAATACCTTACTGAGTGTGCAGCGGTATGAAGAGGCGATCGCCGCCTATGATCAAGCCCTAGAAGTTCAACCAGAATCCTCAGAAGCCTGGTATGCCCGGGGATGGGCGTTTCATCAATTAAAAGATTATGAAGCGGCTTTAAAATCTTATGATAAATCTGTAGAATATCAGTTTGATTATGCCGTGGGATGGTATAATCGCGGAAATGTTTTGATGCAATTGGAGCAAGAAAAAGAGGCGGTAGAGTCTTATGATAAAGCCGTGCGATTTCAGCCAAATTATGCGGAAGCCTGGTACAGTCGCGGGAATGCCTTGATGAAGTCAAATGATTCTTCTGAAGCCGCGAAATCTTATGAACGGGCGGTTAAAATTCAGGCAAGTTATCAGGAAGCGTGGTATAGTTTCGGGTGGGCGCTGCACGAGTTACGCCGCTATGAACAGGCGATCGAGGCTTATAATCGGGCGATCGATTTGAAGAAAACTGACTATCGGGCTTGGTATAACCGAGGGAATGCCCTTTATAATTTGAATCGATATCAGGAGGCGGTTTCTTCCTATAATGAAGCGGCTTATCTGAAGCCGGATCATGCGGAATCTTGGTATGGTAAAGGGAATAGTTTATCCACTTTGGGGCAGTATCAAGAGGCTGTTTTAGCTTATGATCGGGCGTTGCGATATCAACCGAATTATCGGGCAGCTAAAGAGGGCAAGGAACGGGCGCAGAGGGAGATAGAACAGCGGGAGAAAAGGGATTCTGCTGGGGAGAGGGAAAAAGATAACGACTGAAGTCGTTACTACGAACATGAAAAAGAAACGACTTCAGTCGTTACTACGAACATGAAGAAGAAACGACTTCAGTCGTTACTCGGTAATATCAAGCCCGTGGGATTAATCTAAAAAAAGTTTTCTTCTTCTTCTCCCCCTTCCCTTGCAGGGAAGGGGGTTGGGGGGTTAGGTCAGTGTGAGTGAGCAAGCAAACATGATATAACTCCTAATTAGGGCGTGGGTAGGGGGAGTTGAGTGGGATTGAGACGGACCCTGGGTTTAGAGATGATGGCTAGGGGGTCGCCGATGGTGGTGATTTTCCAGGGTGGGGAGTCGAGTTGACGGGCGGCGATTAGGAAGGGAGTGGTTCGTTTGAGGCGTCGGGCGAGGAGGGTGGGGGGGATGAAGGCGGTTAAGAAGGGTTCATGGACGCTGCCTACATATAAATATGCGCCATTTTCTAGCCAGCGACCCGCGACGGTATTGCGATCGCCTGGAGTGGTGGCGGACCAACTGTGAATAAAATGCACGATCGCCGGGTATTTCAGTTGGGGAATATCTTCAACCGAAGCATCTCCTCCTCCTGCCGCAAATACCGTAGACAGTCCTTTAGAATTCACCCATATCGTATCAAAATTTAGGTCTGTTTCAACCAAGTTTTTCCAGCTTTGGACTGTCGCTTGGGGGCGTTGAATGATCTGAACATTTAGGCCAATTTCGGAGACCAAACCCGCTGCTTGGTTCATTTCATATTGAATCCAGGGTTCTTCTTTAGGATAGCTGTCATAAAATAGGGCAGTTTCCGCATCGATAAAGATGGCGGACATGGCTTGATAAACGGCCCGGGCCGGAGTTCCATAAATCCAGCCGACTGCTGCCCAGCGATCGCCGGTTTCATGGCGTCCTAATCCATCGGTTACGGCTAAATCTACCTTGGTATTTTCAGGAGATTCATATTTAACCGCTAATTCTTTGACCAAAGTCACCGTATCGATCGCATCTCCCAGGGTATCGTATGCATATCCAGTGCCTTTGACCAGGGTTTCTATTTGGGTTTTCAAACCTGTCCAAGTAGCTAAGTCTAACCGTTCATTAGCTTCTCCGAAATCCCCTTCTAAAAACACCAAAGGCTGACCACGATCGCTGGCTAAAGCGACTGCCGCAGGCCATGCGGGGTCCGTTGGCGAGGTAACGACTGCACCCGGGGGTTCCCATCCCAAATTGTCCCATTGGCTACTGAGGGAAAAGCGATTCGGGGCATCCCAAGCGTCAGCAACGGCATTCTGCATCCCTTGTCGCAACGCCAAACCCGTGGGTAAGGGCGTATTCACTGCCGGTAAGCGAATCACTTCCTGGGGTTGGAAGCGATCGAGAAATAGCTTTGTATATTGAGTATCTTCAATTAAAATCGGCCAGCGACCTTGGAGACTCCATTGGCGAATCGCGAACAGAAAAGTCGCCTCATCGGGAACGAGGACCACGCGGTCCACTGTCGGAACGCGATCGCGCAATTTAGCAATTTTTAGCCCACTTTGGACGGCCCACGGTTCATTTTTTGCAGATTTCGGTAAGGCAAAAGGTTT
Organism: uncultured cyanobacterium; assembly: GCA_963821735.1. Taxonomy (GTDB): domain Bacteria; phylum Cyanobacteriota; class Cyanobacteriia; order Cyanobacteriales; family Laspinemataceae; genus Laspinema. The sequence continues at coordinate 113,614 of CAWGFK010000033.1, read as the reverse complement.
CGGTTCTAGGGATCGATAAATCCACCAAGACCCAGGGACCATAACGACGATTGCCAGACAGCACCATTCTAATAGCCAGCGCTTGCCCATGTTTTTTAGAAAAGATAGGGGGGATGGGGGGGATAGGGGAGATGGGGGGATAGGGGAGATTTTGCTTTAGTTCCTCTGGGGGTGGGACTGAGAAAAACTGCATCAGTTTGGTGATGGAGTATATCTACTTAATTGTAGAGAGAATTGGGGCAAACTGTAACCTATCAATCATAATTTTAATCTGTAGCAGAAAATCTGCCACAGCGGGGAAAAAACCCTGTAACCGCTTGCAGTCCAAGGGAATGGGTCTCCTAAACCTAGGAGGTTTATTGAGAGTTCAGCAAATTTGGGACTCAGGGATGTCAAGATCGAGGATGAAATGAAGAATGTTCCTCCACCTTGAAGCAAACTTATGACAGAACTGCCACTCTCCATCGCCCAGCATTATCACGATCGCACCAAATACGATCCGGATACCCTAGGGGCCAAAAGTCATCAACTGGATTGGGAAAATCAGCCGGTCCCTTTCAAAGAATATAAAATCGGGGCCACCATTGACCTTAAACCCTATCTCAAAAAAGAACCCGATGGGGGCAAAGATGTCGCCCGCAAGGGGTTGACCCGACTTTCGCGGTTGCTATTTTGCACCTATGGTTTAACCGCGAAACTGGCAACCATGACCGGAAGTCAAATCTATTTAAGATCCGCCCCTTCTGCCGGAGGACTGTACCCCGCAGAACTGTACTTACTCTCTAAGGGAAGCCCCCAATTACCTCCGGGTTTGTATAATTATCAAGCCCGCAATCATTCATTAATTCGATTTTGGGATAGCGATGTGTGGCCTGCTTTACAAGCCGCCACCTTTTGGCATCCGGCCTTAGAACATACTAAACTGGCGATCGCCACCAGTGCAGTGTTCTTTCGGTCCGCTTGGCGTTACCAAGACCGCGCCTATCGCCGGATTTTTCTGGATACCGGGCATCTGCTGGGCAATCTCGAACTCGCCGCCTCCTTAACGGACTATCGACCTCACCCGATCGCCGGATTTCATGATGATGCACTCAATGAGTTGCTTTATCTCGACCCCACCCAGGAATCTTTGATTACCTTTATCCCCTTGGCGGATTTGCTAGATATCGACCAAAATCTGCCGAAATATCGCACCGCTTTACCTTCGGATACCCAAACTGACTATCCCACGATTCCCGATGGAGAATTGCTGGGATACTGCCATCAAGCGACCAAAATCAACTCAGACAAGACCGGAATTGGGGGATGGTCTCTCAGTGACGAGGAAGAATCCGAGGAGGATAAATATAACTTCCCCTTCTGTAGTAAAGTCTCGACCAAAACCCGCCCAATTGATTGGCGAACTAATTTAGAAGGTCTGGAAAACACCATTCTGAAACGGCGTTCAACTCGTGCTTATTCCGGTGACCGTTGTCCTTTGATGAATTGAAGGCATTGTTGGATTTTACCTATCATTCAGAACATTACACCTATCAGAATTTGGATGCTTTTCCCGACTTTTTTGATTTAGAGGATATTCAAACCTTTATTGCCGTTTCATCGGTGACAGGTTTAGATGAAGGCTGTTATTATTACGCACCCAAAGCGGAGGAACTGCGGCAAGTGCGGTTTAAAAATTTCCGTCGGGAATTGCATTATCTCTGTTTAGGTCAGGATTTGGGACGAGATGCTTCGGCGTTGGTGTTTCATACGGCAGATTTAAAGAAGGCGATCGCAAAATATGGCGATCGGGTTTATCGGTACCTGCACCTGGATGCGGGACATCTGGGACAACGGCTAAATCTGGGGGCGATTTATATGGGATTAGGAGTCAGTGGCATCGGAGGATTTTTTGACGATCGCGTGAATGAAGTCCTCGGCATTCCTGCGGATGAAGCGGTCCTGTATATCACAACCCTCGGCAAACCTCGATAAGTCCCTTACTTTCGGTCCCCTCCCCTTTCTTGGGGAGGGTTAAGGTCCCCGCCTCTACTAAGAGTCGGTTTGATAATCCTTGCATCTAAATGAACTTTGACGACAAAGAATATAAGGCTTGCAGCGACAACGGGGGTTAGTTAAAACGATTGGAAGACCTTGTAGTCCGGGCGCTTGCGAAGCACCCAAAGTCGCCTTGTAACCGACTAAAAACACTACTACATGTAAGAGGGTTAGCAGTGGGAGTTAGACTTCTTGGTAGAAGTTAAGCGGGGATTTGAACCCCCGCCGGTTTCTTTAGCTTGGGAGTTAATGGTGAGGGTCAGAAATCGGGTTTCTGGCAGCATCTCTATTCCTTCACAAAGATTTAACAAAAAAAACCGATTTCACCAGTCGCGGGGATGGGGTAAAATGGGGGTGATATCTCCTACCCGGTGTTAGGCTATGGATGAATAACCTTTTCAGGCTTATCTCTCCCTGATTCAAGAACGCCTCGACTGTCCGGGTGAGGTATCCGGTGGAGGTAGCGAGAGTGATTAATGAATGTCTTTTAAAATGATGAGGTGATGGTAGATGCAAGCTATTAATATACAAATTCCCATCGAATTAATTGAGCAAGGTGAGAGGGCAGTTTTGGAACAAGTTGCCATGCAACTTTATGAAAACAAGATATTCACTTTTAGTCAAGCCCGTCGGTTATTGAATTATTCCGTGTGGGAATTTCAAAAACTGTTGGGGGAAAATCATATTGTTCGGCAATACGACAAGGATGATTTAGCCGAGGATATTGAAGCGGTAAAATCCGGATTGTGGGATAGTGAAAATCATTTGTAATGCTACACCTTTGATTAATTTTGCCAGTATTAACCGCTTAGATATCTTAAAATCCCTGTTTGTTGAGATGGTCATTCCCCAAGCGGTTTACTCAGAAACCGTTGAATCAGGATTTCCTAGTTCTGAAACCATTGTTAAGGGAATTGAAGCCGGTTGGCTTAAAGTTAAGTCCGTGCCGGAAATGCCAGACTCCATCCCTTTAGAATTAGATGCTGGGGAAAGGGAGGTGATTGCTTTAGCACTGACTGAACAAAAAACTAGGGTTGTCTTGGATGAAAAAAGAGCCAGAAAAGTGGCTCAAAGTTTAGATTTGAATGTGATTGGCACTTTAGGAATTTTGATTTTAGCCAAACAAAACCAGATTATCCCCAAAGTGAAACCGCTATTAGATTCAATGATAACGGAAGCTCAATACTGGGTTAATCAATCTCTGTATGACAATGTTTTGCAAGCTGTTTCTGAGGATGAAACTGAGAAACCTTCTCCGGGTGTAGAGGATAAAAACGAGGGGATGAGGGAGAAACCCGGTTTTTGAGTGGTTTCTGAGTCTGGGGTCGGGCAAAAGAAACCGGGTTTCTGGCAGTCTCTCGATTCCTTCACAAATATTTAAGAAATCAACCCGAGTTCGGAATGGGGAATGTGCTAAAATAACAGGTGGAACCCATAGGGTGGATTGCGCTGTTGTCCAGGGAAATCCCAAAAAATAAAATTCCAAAAACTTTCGGGGTAAAACTTGGGTTTAAGGTTATCTACTGAAAAATCATCCCCAGGAGAAGGTGGTATGAATTTGGAAATTAAAGAACAACTCATCGAAAAAATTGAACAAGCCTCGGAATCGACCCTCGAAGAAGTTTTAGATTTTTTGTTGTTTCTGGAATTCAAAGAAAGTCAGAAGGCTGATTTAGAAATTAGCCGCTTGAGTGAAGCTAGTTTAGCAAAAGATTGGCTAACCCCAGCCGAGGATAAAGCATGGGAACATTTGTAAAAGGTGATGTAGTTGTTGTTCCATTTCCTTTTTCTGATTTGACCCAGGCGAAGCGACGACCTGCGTTAGTCCTGGCCCAATTGAATAAAAACGATTTAATTCTTTGTCAGATTACCAGTCAGTTTGCTAATGATGACTATACAACCCGGATCGAAGATAGTGATTTTGAAACAGGAAGTCTCAATAGAATCAGTTACGTTAAGTCTAAGGATCCGTGTAAAAATAAGTTGGTCAATTACGCCGAGTCTCGGGGCTTAATGATATAGTTCCATTCACCCCTCCAAGAGTGGGGCTCAATAGAAATAGAATTAAAGTCTTGGTCGGTCACTTTGATTCCTATTTCATAGCGACTTTCATCTAAGTTGGCTTGCACTTCTAATCCTTGTTGGGTCGTCGTATTTTTAATTAAATTAACTAGGACTTGCAAGCTAGTTAAAGGTCTACCCCGCCAATTTTGAGTCAGATGACAGAATAAGCGATGCTCAATTTTATTCCATTTGCTGGTCCCTGGAGGAAAATGACAGACTTGAATAGTTTTCTGAATTTCGTCAGCGAACTCTTGGAGTTTTAACTTCCAGAGTCTTGACCGATAGCTATTACTCCCTCCACAATCGGCTGTAATCATTATTTTTTGACTATTAGGATAACAATCTTTCCCCATTGACTGCCACCAATGACGAATTGATGACACCGCAAATTCTGCCGTGTCATGGTCAATTCCCACATTTATCCATCCTTTGTTCTGGGTTAAATCATAAATTCCATAAGGAATCGCTTTACCCAACTGTGGGTCTATAAAATCATGCATTCGGACCTCAATAGGCTGCTCCTTAAGGCTCCACTCTGTTCCTCCGTTTTTAAAATCTCCAATTAATTCCTTTTTTTTAGTATCAACAGAAATTACGGGTTCGTTGTCGGCTTGAAAACTTTTCACCGAGGATGCGATATATAAAAATTGCTCATCTCTATCTTGACAAGATGAGCCATCCCGAGTTTTTTGATTTGATTGTAAGCTATAGCCTAGATAGTCCAGTAAATTGTAAACACTTTTTGAACTGATTCGGTGTCCCCCACGATTTAGCTCTTTGGCAAGTTTGGCTACACTTTTAGAAGTCCATTTTAGAGGGGACTCCGGGTCTCCCAATGTCATGGGTTCTATCAAGGATTCCAAATCTGATAGCAGCATTCCATCTTTTTCTTCTAGTAATCGCCGTCCACCACCTTCACGACGGATGCGAGTTATGTTTTGTTCTGATGGAGTATCTGAGGATTCAGACAGTTCACGGATCCCTGAATTTATTGTGGTCCGCGATAGTCCAGTTGCCTCAGATAAGAGCGTTACGCCTCCCCATCCCAAAGACATGGCTTCACAGGCGGCCCAAATCCGTCGTGTTTTTTCATTCAAATAAGGTAATAATGACTGATATTTATCTCGAATGCTTTTGAGGGTTTCATTATCCACAATCGTATGGCTCGCCGTAGCGCTACTTCTTAAGTATCCCACGGGGGGTCTAATTGGTCAAGTTATTTTTACACAACTCCTAATCGAGTTTTTACTGCAAATGAAAGAATAATTGCCTATCAAGCAGGAAAATTGAAATCCGATAAGCTGACAGAAATCGTGGCAAAATTAATCGCCATTTTGCAGCAGCAATGAGGAATGACGGATTGTCGGGGATAGCAAGGTGATTCTGGATAGGGTAACGGAAGATTACCCGGCTATCCCCTCTCAAAATTAAATCTGCTGTACCTTGAACTCAATTACTATCGAAAAAATGGGAATAAAACAAGAGTCATTTGCTGGTTTTTGCAGTCCTTCATAAGCGATGACGGGTTGACTTATCAGGTAATTGGCGTCTCAGAATTATTATAACTAATCTTTTCAAGGAAGAAACCGGGCTTCTAACCGCCGGAAAAGAAACCGGGTTTCTGGCAGCATCTGGTGTTTCTTCACAAAAATTTAACAAAGAAACCCGGTTTCTGAGGTTTGGGAATGGGGTCTATCCCCTACCTGGTGCGCGCCGATGGATGAACAGCGCTCTACGATTTAAGAAGACGAACAAAACCCGCTTGATCGAAATGATGATCGCTAGTTAGAGCGTTGGTAATTTCTAATTGTTGCATGATTATAAATGATGTGGCATCAACCAGTGACCAATTTTTATCTAACCGCTTTTTTAAAAGTTCCCATGCGGCATTTTCAATCTGCTGATTGACGCGAACGAGTTGCAAATAAGGAGCAGATTGAATCGCATCAATATATTGAAAAATTTGGGGGCGAGGAACTCTAAGTGGACTATTGAGCAATGCTACAAGTTCAAGGACAATATAGTTACTTGTCACCATTAAGTATTTTTGTTGTCTAGCTTGAGTAAACCATTCTACTGCATACTGATGATCCGGTTCAGTTTTGATAAATAAGTTGGCCCAGCCAGAAGTATCAACAAATACACTATTATTCACTGGGCAACTCCCGTGAATAAATGGCTTCGCCAATATAGTCGTCGTGGCGAGATGCAATATCGTTATTTTCAGCGCTTAATGTGCCAATCAGTGCGGCAATTGGATCATCAGGTTGGGTAGCTAAGTCCTCTAATGATTTTAAGATCATTGCTTCTAAAGAGAGGTTGATGATTTGAGCTTTGGATTCTAAACGTTGGCTCAGATCGTCGGGAAGTTCAAGGTTGATTTTTCGAGTCATTTTAATCAAGATGATATGAGTAATTAAGGGCTTGATTTTAACTTAAATTGCTGATACAATTAAACCAACAGTGCGATTCATTTTTCAATGCTGGTGACTCGTGCGGCGATCGCCTGGGGTTGGTTTTCAGTAGGTTGCCGAGTCATGGTCAGGGTTGAGTTTTCAGATGATTGGAGTTTCAGGATGATTATAACCCATCTTGTCAGAGAAAACTGAGTTTGGAGCCGCTGGAAAAGAAACCCGAGTTTCTGGCAGCATCTCGATTCCTTCACAAAGATTTAACAAAGAAACCCGGTTTCTGAGGTCTGGGAATGGGGTAAAATCGGGGTCTATCCCCTACCCGATGCGCCACTATGGATGAACAACGAGTGCAGGCTTATCTCTCCCTGATTCAAGAACTCCTGGAATGTCCCAGTGGGGAGGAAAGTGATGTTCTCAACCGTCCAGTGAGTTGGTGGATGAGGGGTTTGTGCAGGTGTGCGAGCTGGTGGCGGCGCAGTTGCAGGAGGAAGGAGAGGAGAATCAGGCGGAGTTTTTGCGAAATGTGGCGCAGCAGGTAGGGGCGTTTTTGGGGCTGGAGGGAACCGGAGAGAATCAGCAAGAAGGATTACAGCAATTCTTGGTACGACTGCTGCAAGCAGAAATGGAGGGCGACACATCAGCAGTGCATCAGGTGATGCGGCAAAATATGGGGTTGATTGTTCCCGCCTTGGGGGATATTATTGCCCAGTTGGTGCCAGGGAGTCCTTACCCAACATCCCGACCAGGCCGAAACCGTGGCTGACTTAGTGGAAGATACCTGCACCAGTATTCAACAATTTCCCTATGGTCGATATGCTGAAGCGTTAGAGATTGCGATTCGCGGATATGGCGTGGTGCTGGAACTGCGGCCGATAAACCCGAAAAACGCGCGCAGAGACTCTGACTAACCTGGGGATTGCCCACCGCACCCAAGCTGAGATGGGCATTAACCCAGCCGCCAACCTAGAGGCTGCCATCGCCGCCTACGATGAAGCTGCAGCCATTCTTCGGCAGTTGGGGTTAGACAAAGACCTCTCCGCTCCCCTGAGTAACCTGGGTAATGCCCGCCTCACCCAAGCCGAGATGGGTATAAACCCAGCCGCCAATCTGGAGACCGCCATCACCGCCTTTGATGAAGCGGCAGCCATTCTTCGGAGTTGGGGTTAGACAAAGACCTCTCCGCTACCCTGACTAACCTCGGGAATGCCCGCCTCACCCAAGCCGAGATGGGTATCAACCCAGCCGCCAATCTGGAGGCAGCCATCGCCGCCTACGATGAAGCCGCAGCCATTCTTCGGGAGTTGGGGTTAGAAAAAGACCTCTCCGCTACCCTGACTAACCTCGGGAATGCCCGGCTCACCCAAGCTCAGATGCGGCATCAACCCAGCCGCGAATCTGGAGGCAGCCATCACCGCCTACGATGAAGCGGCAGCCATTCTTCGGGAGTTGGGGTTAGACAAAGACCTCTCGGATACCCTGAATAACCTGGGAACTGCCCGCTACACTCAAGCCCAGATGGGCATCAACCCGGCTGCCAACTCTGGAAGCAGCCATCACCGCCTACGATGAAGCCGCAGCCATTCAGGCGGAGGTTGGGATTAGACAAAGACCTCTCACATGACCCTGAATAACCTCGGGACTGCCCGCAACACCCAAGCCGAGATGGGCATCAACCCGGCCGCCAATTTAGAAAGAGCCATAGCCGCCTACAGATGAAGCCGCAGCCATTCGGCGGCGGTTGGGGTTAGACAAAGACCTCTCATATACCCTGACTAATCTGGGGGTTGCCCGCGGCATCCAAGCCGAGATGGGCATCAACCCAGCCGCCAATCTGGAGGCTGCCATCACTGCCTACGACCGAAGCAGCAGCCATTCATGCGGCAGTTGGGGTTAGACATAGACCTCTCACTACCCTGCACTAACCTCGGAATTGCCCGCCACACTCAAGCAGAGTTGGGCATCAACCCAGCCGCCAATCTGGAGGCAGCTATCGCCGCCTACGACGAAGCCGCAACTATCAGGCGGCAGTTCGGGGTTCGACAAAGATCTCTCGCGTTACCCTCAATAACCTCGGAAATGCCCGCTTGGGTCAAGCTCAGATGGGCATCAACCCTGCCGCCAATCTGGAGGAAGCCATAGCCGCCTACGATGAAGCCGCAGCCATCGTCGGAGGTTGGGGTTAGATAAAGACCTCTCCACTACCCTGAATAACCTCGGAAATGCCCGCCGCACCCAAGCCGAAATGGGCATCAACCCTGCCGCCAATTTGGAAAGAGCCATCATCACCTACGATGAAGCCGCAGCCATCTAGGCGGCAGTTCGGGTTAGACCGAGACTTAGCCAGAACTTTGAATAACTTTGGTTTCGCCTACCAAGCTCAATCTCGCCTGACCGGGAGCAGTCCCTCCCAGAAACAAACCAGCCTTAGAAAATGCCTACCGTATCTTTGCAGAAGCTTTGGAACAGGTGGAATATCTCCGGGGTGAAATTGGAGCCGATAGCGAGGGGTATAAACGCAACTTTAATGAAGAATGGAACAAAGTTTATCGCGGCATGGTGGAAGTGTGCCTAGAATTGGGCAGATACCAGGATGCCATTGAATATGTAGACCGCAGTAAAGCCCGCAACCTGGTGGAACTCATCGCCACCCGTGACGCCTACCCAGGCGGAGTGATTCCCGAGAACATCCGCCAACGGTTGCAATAACTCAAAATCGCCATTGCCCAAGAAGAACGCCGCCTGCAAGCAGAGACACGAACCCGGACTATACCCACCTCAACCAACTGCGGCAAGAAAAGCAGCAACTCGAACCCTATAAACCCCTGCATTTCCAAGGGATGCAAGAGTTACTGGATGAAGAAACCGCCATTTTAGAATGGTACATCCTGGGGGATAAATTCCTCACCTTCACCCTCACCGCCCAAAGCCTCAACCTCTGGACATCTTCCGAGGAAGACCTAAACAACTAGACATGGGAAACACTCAATCGCTACTATCGGCAAAAGACCAACTACAGAAACGACTACCAGCAACCAGCAGAAGGCAACAGCACAATGCGCTCAAAGAAGCTCAAGACATCTGGCAAAACCTGGCCAATCGCCTGGAAGAACTCCCCAAAATCCTGCATCTGGATGAAATCCTGCAAAACCTACGTCAAAACTTCCCCAAATGCAAAAAACTCATCCTCATCCCTCACCGCTACCTGCACCTGTTCCCCCTCCATGCCTTACCCGTTGCCACAGGAGAGGGTGAGGGCAAATTCCTCCAAGACCTCTTCCCCAAGGGAGTCACCTACGCCCCCAATTGCCAACTGCTGCAACAAGCCCAAAATCGGCAACGCCCGCACTTTAACCACCTCTTCGCCATCCAAAACCCCACCGAAGACCTCCAATTTACGGATATGGAAGTGGAAGCTATCCAATCCCTGTTTAACCCCCACCAAGTCCTCAAACATGACGAAGCCGAAAAAGCCGCCATTGATGGGGAAACCCTGAAAAACGCCCACTGCACCCACTTCTCCTGTCACGGCTACTTCAACTTTCAAGATGCCCTCAAATCCGCCCTTATCCTGGCTAAAAGTGAATTTATACCCCCTCCCCCAACGGATGACCCTAGCCGCTATCTGTCCCTAGAAGACAACAAACTCCTCGACCTGCAAAAATGTTTGACTTTAGAGGATATCTTACGCCTTGACCTGACCCACTGCCGTCTCGTCACTCTGTCCGCCTGCGAAACGGGTATCACCGACTTCACCTCCACCAGTGATGAATATATCGGTTTACCCAGTGGCTTCATTTTGGCGGGTTCTCCCAATGTGGTGAGTACCCTCTGGGCGGTGGCGGATATCTCGACGGCGATTTTAATGATTCAGTTTTATCAAACTCTCCAGCAGCAGTCGGAACTGTCGGTGGTTCTGGCGTTGCAGCAGACTCAGAAATGGTTGCGGGAAGCGACGGTGCAAGATTTGTTAGACTGGATTGATAGCTGTGCGGTGATTAGTCCCGAAGCGGCGGAAGGAAATGAAAAAAAGACTCACCTTTGGCGCTTGGAAAAATAAACTGGATGCTAAACGGTTTGAGTCTCCCTACTACTGGGCGGCATTTTGCGCCATTGGAGCGTAAAATAAGTAGAGTAACCGCCTCCGTCTTTTAGTCGTTAAGCCCGGTTAGGATAATTATGAACCCAGAAGAACTTATCAGCGCTTTTCTATCGGTTTGGGAAAATAATCCAGAACTGTTTAAGAAGCCAGAAGTATCGGACAGTTTAGGAGAGTTGCAAACCCAATTAATTAAGCTAAAAAACGCATCGGATGAACAAATAGCCGATTGTTTGGAAAGTTGGTTTTCCAATTATGAGGCGATAACCGATGCAGTGGATGCAGCGAGTACCCGCAAGATAAGAGGGGAGCATAATATTCCGCCAAGTACAGAGTCCCACGAGTTGGTCAATCTATATCCTGAAATTACCGAAGTTCTCCGAACCAGGCTTCCGAGAATAGGTAAAAAAGAGGGTAAATCTTGATGGTTTATCAACTTTAGGGGCGAATCTTTTTCCATGCGGCAGAGCCGCAGAAGGGCGTGTCACGGCAGAGCCGTGGCACGAGAGCAACCCCGTTTCTCGCACATTAAATCAACTGTCAAAATGAAACATCAAAAATTACCGGAGATTATAGAGTTCATTAAAAATTGGTTTAATACCCATTATTCTGAACAGGTTGTGAAAATTATTTTATATGGTTCTCAAGCTAGGGGAGAAGCCAAACCTGATTCAGATATTGACTTGCTCATAGTTATGAAATATGCGTTTAATTATTCTGATGAAATCGAAAGAACCAGTGAAGTTATTCAAGAGTTGTCCTTAAAATATGATACGGTTATTTCTCGTGCTTTTGTCTCCGAGCAGCGTTTTAATCAAGAAAAAAGTCCATTTATTTTGAATGTTCACAGAGAAGGAATTGTTCTATGAGTGATGAGCAAAGATTACTACTAGAAAAAGCTAAACGTAGTCTAATCGGTGCAGATTTATTAGTGGAGAATAATCTAGCCGAACTCGCAACTTCCCGTGCTTATTATTCCATGTTTTATATTGCTTCTGCCTTTTTGTTGGTAAAAAACTTAAGTTTTTCCAGCCATTCTGCTGTGATTAGTGCCTTTGGTCGAGAATTTGCCAAGGACAATCAAAAATTTCGAGAATTTCACAGGGCTTTAATTGATGCACAGGATATGCGAAACCGGAGTGATTATGATTTAGAGGTTAATATTACCGCATCTGAAGCTAAAAAACAAATTGATATCGCTAAACAATTTATGAATTTTTGGGAAACTTATCAGGGGAATTAAATAGATGTCATCCTCAGCGATTCAAGACTTAGTGAATTGGGTTGAATCCTTACCCGAGGCGGTTCAAATTCAAGTGATTGAACATTGGCGAGACTATATTGCCGATTTACAAGATGAACAACGGTGGGATAGGGCTTTTAATCGGACTCAATCCGCCTTAGTCGCTGCCGCCAGTCACGCGAAACAACAATGCGCCAATGGACAAGCTACTCCAATGGATTACAATCGGTTATGATGAGCATTTTCGCCCCCAACCTCTATTTATGCGCTTACCATCTCCGCAAAGATGACACCGAGGGAGAGACTCATCCCCTGTGGTCAAATTGCGATCGCCTCCTGTCTCACCTCACCCCCAAGCGACTGATACCTCATCTTCACATTACCAAAAATCGCATCCTCCTCCCCCCACCCCAAACGGAGATTACCTTCAAACTCACCGACTTTACCGACATCGAAGGCTGTATCCAACCTGTCCAACTTCAAGATAGTTATGGGGTATTTCTGAATATTGGCTACGATGATAGCCAACCCAGCAATACGGTGGAAATTCCGGTTCTGCAACGGTTTAATCCTAACCAGATTTTACCCTTTCCTCAAAGCGAAGATTTTCTCGGACAAACTTTGCTATTAACCCTGGGTTTAACGCCAGAAAATCAAGAGTTGCAAGGGGCTGATTTAACGAAGTTAGCCAATGATTGCTATCAGGCTTTATTTAATCAAAACAGTTCCCCCTCTCGTCTGGGGGAATTATTTGGCAGTCCGATTTTTGAATATGGCAACCCCCGCCAACTTGATGATTCTCCCCATGTTCTAATCTGGCTATTCCGAGATGAAATTGCCGACAAAACCCTGCAACAGTGCTTTTCTTCTACCTTTGATTTATTTTTCTATCGCCATAAGGTGACGAAAGCCTTTGAAGATAGTCGGGAGGTTTATCGGCAACTGAAACAATATTATCGCGGGCTAGACCCCACCTTGGATGAAATTCAAGCCCAAATTGATGCCGCCCAACCTGACCCCCTGGATAATGCCTATCTCCAGGGTTTCAAAAACCAGTTAAAACAACTCTCTGCCGATTCCCTGATTTATGACCGCTTGTTGCGGAAAATGAAGGATTTGTTAACGACAATCGACATAAATTGTAACAATTACAATGATAAAGTTGCGGCAATTTGTGCTACACTAGGAACCGATAAGGAAGAACTATCGTTTTGGCAACAGTTCGGGGAGAATACTGCACCCCAGTTCCGGCGACAAATTGAGGCGGATTTAAGTTATTTTCAACAGGGAACGGGGTTAATGAGTCAGGCAGTGGCGTCGATTCGGGCGATTGTGGAAATTGACCAAGCTCAATGCGATCGCACTTGGCAGCGTTGGGAGAAAAAACGCGAAAAACGACTGCAAGAACAACTGCAAAAAGCTGAGGAGAAAGCCAAAGCGGAACAAGAACGCCAAGCACAAGCAGAGCAAAAATTAGAAAAACGCATCCAAGCGGTTGGGGTGGGAATTGCCGCAGGGGCGATCGTTGCTTCAACTTCAGGGTTAATCACCCAACCTTGGTACTATCCTAACGGTCAAAAAATGGAACTCCCGTTCACCCCACCCCATCCGTTTCTGATTGGATTATTGGGGAGCATTATTTGTTCAATTGGGGCGTGGTGTGCTGGCGGAGAAATTGATTAACCGAGGGAAAAATAAATCGGATAAAAAACGGTCAAATGAATCCTCAGAATTGTAGGGCAGTGTCCACTTTAATGTCGGTGGGCAGTGCTACTCTAGCTACTGCCCACCCTACTCGGCTGATTCAAAAGCGGCGATCGCAGCCCAATGAACGGGAGTAAGAAACCCGGTTTCTGAGGTTTGGGTAGGGGGTAAAATTGGGGTGCTATTCCCTACCCAGTGCGCGGCGAGTGTTGGGTCAAATCAACCGGACTTAGGTGCAACCTTTGCCGCCATTGAGGGCGATCGCTCTCAAGAATAGTCAAAAATCGTTAGATTCCAATTAATCCCATGTCTTTACTCAATCCCAAGATTTGTATCGCCTTTCAACTCCACATCTTCATAAATCAACCCCAAAGCACACCGAAAATCCAGACTGGTTAATTCTAATTGGCAAGCCGCTAAATCCTCTTCATTTTCAGGATAAGCCGTTAACTCCCACTTGCCCGCCGCATTTTTTGTATAACGATCAATTCTGATCTGAGTGGCATCAATTAATACATATTCCTCAAAGGTGGGAATTTGGCGATAAAACTGAAACTTCTGGCCATAATCAAATGCCCCTGTACTGGGTGAAAGCACTTCAACAATTAGCCGAGGATAATGAATCGCTTCAATGGCCCGGCGATCGCGCTCATCACAACTCACCACCACATCCGGATAAAAATACGGCCCCTGCTCAGAAACCTTAACCTTGACATCCGACATTCTCACCTTGTAACCCTTTTCCCGCAAAAAAGGCCGCAGTAAACTCGTTAAATTTAATGCAATATCATTATGGGGTAACGTCGATCCGGCCATCGCGTACACCTCGCCATCAATATACTCATGCTTAATCGGTTGCTCTGCCTCCCAAGCCAGATACTCCGCCACCGTCATTCCAGAAGATTTAACGTTTGCAATCATGATTCATCTCCATGAACAGCAATTGATCTATCATAATCTTAATTCTACAGTAGGGTCTGTGATAGGAAATCAACAGCCGAACAAAAACCCCTGGGGGGGAACCCACTTGAAGAAGCTAAAATATTCTTAGACTTTTGAGTTTGGCGGTATTAAAATCACTTGCCTCAAGGAGCAAATTTAATCTCCAGTCTGCGGGGAAAAGCCACAGGGGATATCACCACTGATGAGTTCAACAACTGTAAACCCTAGCCTGTCAGGAAAAACCGACTGCAAGTCTTATACCGTGGTGTTTTCAGTCGGTTTCAACCGACTTTAGCTGTTAGGCGGGGGTTTTAACCACCGCCGGTTGCAACTTCAGGACCGATCGCGTTAAAGCGGTGGTTTTAACGATTGGCGGCCTAGTGTCACTTAGGAACCGATCGCGCTAAAGTAAGCAATTAAAGTTCAAGAGATTGCTCAAATGTGGTCCCGGAAACGGTTTGATATTGATTATGGTGATTTAATTTATGGCTTGGGTGCAGCATTGACCGTGGGAAATTCCCAGGGTCAGGGGTTGCAAAAGGAGTTGGAGGACTGGTGGATTTCGGACTCCGACGGGGAGGCAGTTGCCTGTTTGTCGGTACGTTCCGGATGGGATTTGCTGCTGCAAGGGTTGCAATTGCCTCCCGGGAGTGAAGTGGCAATGAGTGCATTGACCATTCCCGATATGGTGTCGATTGTTCGTCATCATGGGTTGGTCCCGGTCCCGATTGATTTGGACCCCAGGACGATGGCACCGGACTCCGCTAGTTTGGACCGGGCGATTGGTCCCCGAACTCGGGTGATTATTATCGCTCATTTGTTCGGGGGTCGGGTGGATTTAGCACCGATTTTAGCAGCGCGCGATCGCGTTGGGGCGATTTTGGTGGAAGACTGTGCTCAGGCATTCACTCCCGGATTTCGGGGTCATCCGGAGGCGGATGTGAGTTGTTTTAGTTTTGGCACTATCAAGTTTGCCACGGCCCTGGGTGGGGCGTTATTGCGGGTGCGTGACCCCCAACTCGCGGACTGTCTCCGGCAAATCCAATCGACTTATCCAGTCCAGGATTCCGGGAACTACACCCGCCGATTGCTGAAATATCTGGGTCTGAAAACCCTCTCTAGTCGCGCTGGGTTTACAGCATTCATCCGGGGATGTCGGCGGTTGGGAATTGACTACGATCGCCTCCTGAATCAGTCGGTAAAGGGGTTTCCCCAGGATGAGCTGATCTGGCGTCTGCGTCATCAACCTTGTGCGCCTCTGTTAGCATTACTCCGTCATCGCTTGCAGGGTTATAGTGAGGAACGTTTAGGGTTACAAACTCACCGGGGTCAGCGCCTGATTCAGTTGTTGCAGGAGTATTGTCCCCAGATTCAGGTGCCGGGTGTGGCAGCTTCGCCTAATCTGCACTGGGTTGTCCCAATTTTGGCGGAGGACCCATCGGAGGCGATCGCCACTCTTGCTAATGCAGGGTTTGACTCGACTCAGGGGAATAGTATGACGGTAGTGGACCCACCGGAAACTCGCCCGGAATGCGAAGCGATCACTACCCGTGAGATGTTCCAGCATTTGCTCTATCTCCCTTGCTATCCGGCAATGGATGATACAACACTGGTCTCTCTGGCGCAGGCGTTACGTCCCATTTCTTCTCCTTTGCTGCCTCAGTTTTCGAGGATGGGTTCGCCGTAATCGGTACTCTATCCGGGACTGTTCAATTCTATCCCTCTTTTTGATATGGACCCCAAAAAACCGTCTGTTCTGCGATCTTTGTTCAGTTTATCCTTATTTGTAGTGCTGGCGATCGCCGTGGGAATGTTAACGGCTAATTTTGTGTTTGCTTTAATAGAAAAGCTGGGATAATTGTTTTTGAATCCAGGGATAATTAATCTCAGATTGACTTGAAATTACCTGATCGGGAGTTTAAACGATGGCGGATCTTATTTCGGCTCAAGTGAGCGATCGCATTTGCAAGCACATGAACGACGACCATGCAGATTCTGTGCTGCTTTATGCTCAAATGTTTGGCGAGGTTCCTGATGCAACCTCGGCCACCCTGGTGGCGATCGACCCTTTGGGGATGAACCTCACGGCTCAAGTTGGAGAAAAATCCCTGCCAGTTCGGGTAACTTTTGACCATGCACTGGCCGATTCTGAAGATGCTCACCAGACTTTAATTGCAATGGTGAAACAGGCAAGGCAAGCCAAAACTGCATAACGGAAACGTGGTGATTTTTGCTGATTTTTGTTGGATTGATTTGTGAATTATTCCGACAAAAATCAGCATGAGAGGGAAAGCCAGTCCCCCGAGAGGGTTTCCTCGGGCCTCGGTAAAATCAGGGTGAGAAACCGGCTTTTTTTGCTCAGAGTTTGACAAATTTTCAAGTCACCATCCCTCATCATCTCATCGGTTAATCGGTTCAGGATTTTACCCCTAAATTGTCAGTTCAGTCCCTTTCAATGTCCTAGCTATTCTATTGTTTTCTTGGCTTTTAACCCGGTAGAAATTATGACATCAAATTCAGGAATAAAAGTGTTTTGGTCCTTGACGAAAAGTGAGACAACCCTCATCCAAATCCTCTTCGTGGCAGTCTCCTATTTCCTCATTTCTGAGTTCGGGGCAGTCTTTCTCGCCTTCAAAGAAGGTGGAAGCCCAGTCTGGCCCGGGTCTGGGATTGCTTTAGCCTCAGTTTTATTAATAGGATACCCAATGGGAATTGGGGTATTTCTAGGAAATGTCATGGTCAATTTTTATCTGACCGAGTTGAGTCCTGCCGATCTCTGGATGAATTTGGGCTTTACCCTCGGCAACACCTTTGAAACCCTATCCGCTGCTTATTTTATTCATAAATTTTCGGTGAATTTCAGGCTGTTTTCCCGAGTTAAAGATGTCATTTATTTTGTGGCTTTTGCTGGATTAATTAGCCCGATGTTCAGTTCCACTTTTGGCGCAACTACCATTTTTTTAGTGGGTCGAATTACTTGGGACATTTATCCCGGCCTTTGGCTGACTTGGTGGATTGGAGATGTGGTCGGAATCCTAGTATTTGCGCCAGTTTTATTAGTTTTTGGGCAGGGATTTAACGAGTTTTTGCAAAAAGGGCAGAAGCGATGGATGGAAGGGTTAGTTTTTGTATTTATCACCCTAATAATCTGTCAGATTACTTTCGTTAAAGGCTATCCACTCGAATATATGTTGCTGCCTCTATTAGTCTGGGTCGTCTTTCGGTTTGGACAATGGGCGGCGACTTTGTTGTTATTAAGCGGTTCATTGATTGCTATTTTGGCGACCGCCAATAATTTGGGACCTTTTATCCGCAGTAATCTCAATGAATCGTTAATCCTATTACAATCTTTTGTCGGGGTCTTTTCCCTGACGACTTTAACCCTGTCAGCGGTGATTTGTGAAAATGAACAAGCAAAGCAACGACTGGAAAAGGCTAATATTCAATTACAACATCTCGATCGCCTCAAGGATGAATTTCTAGCTAATACCTCCCATGAATTGCGAACGCCACTGAATGGCATTATAGGCATTGCCGAATCCCTGATTGATGGCGCAACCGGAGAATTACCTGTTCCCACTCGCGCCAATTTAGCGATGATTTCTTCCAGTGGGCGTCGGTTATCGAATTTAGTCAATGATTTGCTGGATTTTTCAAAACTTAAACACAAAACCCTGGACTTACAACTCAAACCCATCGACTTGCGTTCTTTGGTCGAAATTGTGTTTACCCTGAGTTTACCCTTGGTGGGGAATAAAAACCTGAACTTGGTGAATAATATTCCGGAAGATTTACCAGCGGTTACAGCGGATGAAAATCGTTTGCAACAAATTTTCCATAACTTAATCGGAAATGCTATTAAATTCACCGAAACGGGAACCATAGAAATTTCTGCCCAGGAAATATCTGGGAATGACTCGGTGGAACAACTCTCCTCAGTTTCTCAACTTGAAATTACTATTTCCGATACAGGAATTGGGATTGCTGAGGATAAATTAGAGCGAATTTTTGAATCTTTTGAACAAGCGGAAGGGTCTACGGGGAGAATGTATGGGGGAACCGGCGTGGGATTGGCGATCGCCAAACAATTAGTCGAGTTACATGGCGGCCAAATTTGGGTAAACTCTCGCCTGGGAGAAGGGTCAAAATTTAGCTTTACCTTACCCCTTGCTGGGGAAAAAGCCGAAAACTCCTCGGAAACTTTGCCTTTACTCAAACAGTTTGCCACAGCGGATTTAAACCCTGAACCCTTGGAACCTCGGGTGATTGCTTCTCATAAAGGTTCAGCCAAACTTTTAATCGTCGATGATGAACCGATTAACCTCCAGGTTTTGGTCAATATGCTTTCCTTGCAAAATTATACCATAGTTCAAGCTAAAAATGGCATTGATGCTTTAGAACTTCTCAATAAAGGCTTTAAACCAGACTTGGTTTTGCTGGATGTGATGATGCCGAAAATGACCGGATATGAAGTCACGCAAAAGATTCGGGAAACCTGGCAGGCATCGGAAATGCCAGTGTTATTATTAACCGCTAAAAATCAATTGTCCGACTTAGTGGCGGGATTTGAGTCTGGGGCCAATGATTATCTCACCAAACCTGTAGAAAAGGATGAATTATTAGCCCGGATTAAAACCCATTTGAATCTGCTGCGCCTGAAAAATGAAAACCTCCGGTTGGTGGCTGAATTAGAGGTTACTCGTCAGCAACAACAAATGCTCTTACCCAGTGCAGAAGAATTACAATTGATTGAAGATTTAGAAATTGCCGCTTTTATGGAACCGGCAACGGAAGTGGGGGGAGATTATTATGATGTGATTAAACATCGAGGCGGGGTAAAAATTGGCATTGGAGATGTCACGGGACATGGATTAGAAAGCGGGGTTTTAATGATTATGGTGCAAATGGCTGTTCGCACTCTCCTCGAAAGTAATATCCGCAATCCGGTGCATTTTTTGACCCTGCTCAATGTAGCCGTATATGGCAATTTGCAACGGATGAAATCGGAAAAAAATATGTCTCTGATGTTGCTGGATTATCACCAAGGGAAACTGGTGGTCAGTGGACAACATGAAGATATTATCCTGGTGCGCGCCGGGGGTCAAGTGGAGTTAATCGATACGGTGGATTTAGGCTTTCCTGTGGGGTTAGTGGAAGATATTGGGGAGTTTGTGGCTGAAATGGAGATTGAGTTAAATCCTGGAGATGTGGCGATCGTCTATACCGATGGGATTACCGAGGCGGAAAATCTGGAGGGAGTGCAATATGGGTTACAGTGCATGATAGAATTGGCGGGTCAACAACAAGGGCGATCGGCGACAGAAATTCTGGAGGTTATTTTAGCCGATGTCCGAGAATTTATCGGGGAACAAAAGGTTTATGATGATATTACTTTGTTGGTTTTGAAGCAGAAATAAGGGTGAAAAATCGCACCCTAACTGGGATAATTTTTTTTAAGTCAGGGATAATTTATCTCGGGTTGACTTGAAGTTATGGGAATCAGGAGTTTAAACGATCGCGAATCTTATTTCGGCTCAAGTGAGCAGTCGCATCTGCAAGCATCTGAACGAAGACTATGCAGATTCTGTGCTGCTGTATGCTCAAATCTTTGGGGAGGTTCCTGATGCCACCTCGGCCATGTCTGGGACGGAATGTTTGGAGGTTTCTTCCATCGGTGCAAAACGATGGAAACGACCTATCATTCAAATTGAAGATTATTTAGGCGAAGACTTAACTGTTGGGTTAGGTTTCCCCAGAGTGCTGCGAAAATAAAGGGTGCCAATGGTAACTAAAAATAGCAAATAACCCACTGCTTGGACGAGATAGAGTTTTTCAGCATAGCCAAATAAGGCAGACAGTAACAACCCAGGGAATCGATCTTCAGGTAAAACTGAAGATAGGTTCCACACCATTGGCCCCAATACGCAGGAATGATATTGGGTAAAGTGTTCGTAATAGAAACACAACGATTGGGATTGGCGATCGCTTTGTGCTAGAGCGTTAATAGCGGTATCGAAATTTCCCAAAGCCGACACTACTAATCCCGCCACAATTAACAGCAGAAAAGTTCCCATCCATTTAAAAAAGACGCGGAGATTAATTTTTACTCCCCACTTAAAGATTAATGCGCCAATACCCGCAGCACTTGCTAATCCTGCGATCGCACCCAATGAAGCAAAT
The DNA here is from genome assembly GCA_963821735.1 of uncultured cyanobacterium. Taxonomy (GTDB): domain Bacteria; phylum Cyanobacteriota; class Cyanobacteriia; order Cyanobacteriales; family Laspinemataceae; genus Laspinema. Next base: position 92,934 of record CAWGFK010000033.1, on the reverse strand, counting down.
AATCCTTGTTGTAATTTGGCAACAATAAATAGAACCGTTTCAAAGCCCTCGCGCAAGATCGCAATAAAAACCAAGCTAAAAATTCCCCAAGCGGCGGTTTGAAAAGAGTGGGAATGAAGAGGGGACTTAGATTGAGAAGCGGGGCGATCGCTCTCAAAAATAGCACTACTTACAGCGTCTTCCACTTGAGCTTTCAGAAATCGCGCTTGCTGCGTCATCCAGATGAGCATCCAACTCAGCATCGCGATCGCTACCCCACTAAAAATCCCTTCCATTAACGGTTCGATCGCCGATGCAGATTCCGGATGAGCGCGGCTTAATCCCTGCATGATTTGGGCAAACAATACCCCCACCATCGCACTGGCAGCAATTCCCAAGCCAATCCCAGCATACACCCAGATATTCAAGTGACTTTTTTTCGCTCGTTTCAGACAAGCGAGGACGATCCCCACCACGATCGCCGCTTCTACTCCTTCTCGGAGGGTAATGACAAATGTGGGTAAAGCAGCAGTAAAATCCATCAGTATCGGTCAGTAATGAGTTCACTAAAACCCGCAGGGTCGAAAAATTTTTCAACCCTACGATCAGGCTATTGAGTGTTAGCGGCGACGATCGGTTGCATATTTTTGCCGATCTCTTGCACTTTAGCCGCGACTTCATCCGCACTCATCACCGGCGTTTCTGGTGGAATCACCGAGGGCCATGCCTTTTGCAATTCCGCGAAAGTTCCTTTCATTTGCTGATTCACTTGCGGATTTTTTTCTGTTAGTTTCCCTTCAATTGTGGGATACAACCCATTGGCGGCATAGTCTACAAATCCCCGGGAATCTTGATATTCGATCGCCTCAGTAATTTTCCCATTGGCAATCGCTGCGGTGTATTCCGCACTCGCCGTATCTAATAAGCCGTTGATCGCTTGCAACACAAACGCTGGAGATTGTCGCTGGGCTTCCGGCAAAGTGGCGATCGCCTCATCAATGGCGACCATTGCTTTATCGAATTCCGCCTGAATTTGCGGATCGTTGGGCTTCGACTTCACCAAATCTTGCAGGCGAATTAACGTCTCTTTGAAATCCGGTACTCCCCGTTCTTGGAATTGGTCTTCCACATCCACATAAATCTCTTCCACCGGATGCCCGATATGGGGTTCTGCGGCTTCAGCATTGCCCATTTCCAGTAGTTCTTTCGCCACTTTCATGTGACCTTTCATCAACCCCAACTTCACCAAATAATCAATATCTTTCGCTTCTCCCGTTAGCACGATATCTTCAATCGTCACCATCTCTTGAATGCGAGCGTACTCCTCTTGACTAATCACCTTTTTGGCGACTAATTCTTCCGGGCTGGTATATGGTCGATTGCTTTGAATTTTATTCGATAATGCCGGAATCCCTAACTTAGCTTCCAGTTTATCCAGTTCCGACAAAATCGCCGTATTAATGTTAATTTTCCGTTCACCCCCGTGAGCGTGACTGCCCACTTGTTCCACTGGCGCAGAGGAAAGCGTTTCGGTGGGTGGCCCCTCGCTACAGCCCGTGAGGGCAATGATGCTACAGGTCACAGCGGCCAAAGACAGAGAACGAAAAGCGTGCATAACGATTGTGACTCCACAATATTGAATGGTTTCTCGGTTATGGGGAGGGTGGCCCCAGGCTCCCTTCCCAACCAAACCGGGAAAAATAGAGGTTTGTATATTTTGGATTAGTTGCAAATTCTTGTCAATAGATTTAACAAAAATTTCCAATAGAGTCCCGCATTCAGGGTAAAACCCGACTCCGTGGCGACAGGAAGATGTCCCGCCCAATTAGGTTGGGGTGATAACTTGAAATTGACCCATACAGCCTGCTTCGGCGATCGCATCTTGATGGGGATGGAACATATACTCACCCGGAAACGGGTAGGAAAACTCTAAAATATGGCGCTCTGCAGTCCCCATTGTAATGACATCAGTCTCCTCACTCGGTGTTAACGTCATGCCAGTCCGGTAGACGCGAAAGAAATTGGCATGAATGTGAAATGTAGCCACAGGATCGAACTCGATCGCATTCAGCAAATATAGCCGGACAAGCTGATTCTGGTAAATAGGGATCGGATGCTGCATATAGCAATTCGGCAATCCGTTAAAGGCATACAGTTCATTACGATTGTCATCATTAATGTCATACCCGCCCATCACTAACACCATCTCATCTGCCGGAGGTCGTCCTTGGGGGGGATCGACGATAAACAGTCCAAACAATCCCTTGCTAATATGGCGTGTCACGGGTGCGATGTGACAGTGATATAGATGGATGCCAAAGGGTTGGGCATCGAATTCGTAAATCGTAGCAGTGTTGTGATGCACGGGTTTGATACCATCGGATTCGGCGCTGTGAATGCCGTGAAAGTGCATGGAATGGGCGTGTCCCCCCTGGTTGAGAAACACCACCCGCACGCGATCGCCTTCCGTTGCCCGCAGAGTAGGGCCAGGGACGCGGCCATTATAATTCCAAGTCACGAACGAAACCGCACTATTGAGTTGCAACTCGTTAGTCTGGGCGGTGATTCTAAATTCGCGGACCGTGCGACCGTTCTCGCGCTTGAGGGTGCCATAGTCGAACTCGCGCAACATCGCCATTGGATTGATACCGTTGCCATCTGCCGAGATATCCGTGGGAAAGGAGGGGATCTGTACCACCTGTTGCGAACGGATGCGATTCCACTGTTGCGCCGCGATCGCTGCACCCGTGACTCCCATTCCGATAGTGGTGAGTTGCAGCAGGCGGCGACGAGTCAACTGGATAGACTGGATAGATTTGCGATCAAACATAAACAAAAATGTGGGATACAGTGACCTGTGGAGACGGAAAACCGACAGTACCCAGGGGAAAGCGTACCTTATCACCCGTTCCGCAAACAACAGAATCTCAAAAAGTCTGGCTGAGACCTTAAAATTGGCAACACTCGAATTTTAAACTGAATTCTTGCTAATAATTTTTTTTAATTACTCCAGTGATAGTGCTAAAATCAAACTCTCAGTAAAAGAGAACGAGAATCATTATAAATTATAACGGTGAGGAGTGAACCCGACCCTAAAAAGGGGCTTCTACCCGGAAAAAAATACAGACCAGCAGCGATCGCGATGCTCGCGAACAGGGTGCGGGCGGGTCTAATTTATTTACCAATGCAAAAGCGGCTAAAAATGCGGTCTAAAACGGATTCGGTAACTTCTTCCCCGGTGATTTCTCCTAATGCTTGAATTGCACCTCTCAGGTCGATGGTCCAGAAATCTAGGGGTAACTTTTGGTCAATGGTGGTTTGGACTTGTTCTAGGGCGGTTTGGGCGCGGGTTAAGGCAGCAGCTTGGCGTTGATTAATGGCAAAATCCAGATTTCCTGCTTGCAAATTTCCAGCCTGAACGGTGTTTAAAATGGCGGTTTCTAAGGCTTCAATGCCTTGTTGATGGGCGGCAGAGGTTTTAACAATTTCGCGGATATTGTCTAGGGTAGGTAAGGGGGTAATTTGTTCGACTAAATCAATTTTATTGAAAATGACGACAATGGGTTTATGATTGACTTGTTGATAAATCTCGTAATCATCGGCAGTCCAACCGGCTTCGGCATCGAGGGTTAATAAGACTAAATCGGCAGATTGGGCCGCTAGTCGCGATCGCTCAACGCCGATTTTTTCCACTGTATCTTCGGTGGCGCGAATGCCTGCGGTATCAAGCACCTGGACGGGTATTCCCTGGACGACTAACTGGGATTCGACGACATCGCGGGTGGTCCCGGGGAGGTTGGTGACAATTGCCCGATCGCTACGACTCCAGGCATTCAATAAACTGGATTTCCCCACATTCGGACGCCCGACAATGGCAACTTTTAATCCCATCCGCAACAGTTCCCCTTGACTGGCGGTTCCTAAAATTCTCTCGACTTCTTTAATAATCGATTGAATCGATTGAATGATTTCCGGTTCATTCAAGGGCGGTAAATCTTCTTCAAAATCGATACGGGCTTCAATTTCTGCTAGGATATCCAAACATTGGGTGCGTAATTGTCGAATGGGATGGGCTAATTTGCCTTGCAATCCGGCTAAAGCGGCTTGAGATGCCGCAGGAGATTGGGCACCGACTAAATCTGCCACACTTTCGGCTTGGGTTAAGTCTAATCGTCCATTTAAAAACGCCCGGAGGGTAAATTCTCCCGGTTGTGCTAATTTTGCACCGAGTTCTAAACAGAGTTGTAAGACTTGTTGAACGGGAATGATGCCACCATGACAATGAAATTCGACCACATCCTCTCGGGTGAAGGACCGGGGGGATTTCATCAGCAACAAGAGGGCTTCATCGATGATTTGCTGGGTTTTGGGGTGACGAATCGTCCCGTAAAGGATGCGGTGGGTTTCCCAGGGTTGGGATCCGGGCGCATGAAAGAGGGTTTGGGCGATCGCCATTGCCTGGGACCCCGACAGGCGCACAATCCCGATACTCCCTTGCTGTGGGACAATCGCCGTGGCGATCGCCGCTATTGTCTCCCGTTGAGTCACCCGATCCATGATTTCACACCTTATGACTACTACTTTATTATCCCTTGCGATCGCCAATCTCCCCCGAGGACGAGTAAATTGCGGTAAGATATCGGTCATAATATCAAATTAAAGACTCACATCTCAGACTCTCAGGGGGCAACTACATTGCACAACTCAGTCCATTATTCTAGGTCCAACCATGTTACATAAACACCCTTTGCAGATCAACTCCCGGAGGACTCAAATCAATCGCTTTCGTTCCGCTTATCTGTTCTCTAAACTCAAACCTACCCGGCGTCGATGGCATCGGTTATGGCGTTACTACTACTGGCGTTTAGTCCGACAAAAGGGCAGTCCAGAATTCCTGGCGAGAGGGTTGGCAGCAGGGGTATTTGCGGGGTTGTTTCCGTTATTTGGACTGCAAACGATTCTGGGGGTTGCCTTAGCGATTCTATTTCGGGGCAATAAATGGATGGCGGTTGCTGGAACTTGGATCAGCAATCCGTTAACTTATGGACCGATATTTTGGCTCAATTTTGAGGTGGGTCAATGGCTACTCAAATCTCATGAAGTGTTTGAACTGGAACGCATTCAGTCCACAACAGCCTTACTGGAAGTGGGTGCAGATTTTTTAATGATTCTCGGACTTGGCTGTTTGGTAATGGCGAGTCTGACTGCATTTTTAAGCTACTTTTTCGGGATTAAACTGATTCGCCGTTGGCGAACACTTCACCGGGGTTGGCGTCGCCAACACCATTCTAGGCGCTAACATTGATGCGCTTACCAAACATCCTCATAAAGGGTCGCCATATCAATAGACAGATTCAGGGTAGTTAACTGGATTTGTTCTTGGTCCTGATAACTATATAATTCCCATCGTCCCCTTTCATTGCGACGAAAACATTCCACATTGGGGCGAGTTTGACTGATGACCAGATACTCTTTTAAGGTTTCAATGTGGCGATAATCTGCAAATTTATCCCCTCGGTCAAATGCTTCGGTAGCAGGGGATAGCACTTCGACAATTAAGCAAGGATAGCAAATAAAAGAGTCCGTTAACTGCTGATCGCGAGGGTCACAAGTCACCGTTAAGTCCGGATAATAGAAAACATCGACGGTTTCGATTCTCACCTTGATGTCTTGCACAAAGGCATAACAGTCTGTTCCGCGAACCTGTTTTCTGAGGAGGGTTGCCAAATTCAAGGCAATCATGTTATGAGCTGGGGTAGACCCGGACATGGCATAGACTTTTCCTCGAATGTATTCGCGACGAATTGGACTAATTTCTTCTCCGGCAAAATACTCTTCTGGCGTCATATCAATTTTGAGGGGGGTGACTAGAAATGGGTGGAAGTTTTTAACTTTAAAGCAATCGGGGGTTGAATTACGGAACTTGCCAAATTCGCAAGGTATCCCCGCCCAAAATCAGGGTGCGATCGCCACTTAAGGCCAAGGATTTCGCCGATCCATCCAGGTTCCGAATCAATGTTCCATCGGCTATATTCCAAATTTTTGTCCCATCTTCACTGGTAGAAACGATCGCCGTCCCATCCGGAGTAAAGGCCAACTCATACACATAGCATAAATCACAATGGGCCACAATGGTGCGCTGGCGAATTCCCCGTTCCAGATTCCAGAGTCGAATCTCGCGATAGGTTCCAGCAGCAATGGTTTGACCATCAGGACTGATGGCAACGGATTCCACAATAAATCCCCGTTCTCCCGCTTCCAGGGTATGCACTAAATTGCCATTCAGCAAGTTCCACACTTTTACCGTATTATCCAGATGACCACTGACTAATGTGCGACTATCCGGACTAATCGCGATCGCATTCGCTTCCCCAGACTCAGGCAAGGTCAAAACCAAGCGTCCGGTATTGATATCCCACAATTCAATCCCTTGATTACTCCCGGTAATTAACGTTTGACCATTGGCAGTAATCGCCACCGAAGTAATCGGATTGGACTGATTCGGACGCGATCGCGAGATGGTATTAGCAATTTGTCCCGTTCGCAAATTCCAAATGATCACCTGACCCTGGTTGATCGCCACTGACTAAAATCTGTTTATTGGGACTAATCGCCAGAGAATTCACCTCACTATTATGTCCCGTCAAGGTAGCGTTCAACTGACTCGACTGCCAATCCCATAACTGAATCCGATTGTATCCGCCATCGGTTGCCAACAGACTACCATCGGGACTCAAGGCGATCGCCCGGGGTTTGCTTCCCGGTTGGATAATATTAGCCAAAATCCAACCCCGCCATCCCAAATTCAACCCCACCGTAGGCGCTAATCGCAAAAAATTACTCACAGCAATGGCCGAACTTACCGTGGGAGACTGGGTATTAAACCGACCCTGAATCCCAATCAACCGACCCCAACGGTCCACCACCGGACCGCCACTCCCAGCGGATTGCAAAGCACTATTATACAGCAAATCGTATCCGTCCGAGAGATTGGTTCCCGCCGTAGATACTAAATTTCCCGCAGCGAACAACGTCGTTTGGGGTTGATTGGCAACGGTGAGATAAATTTGCGAGTCCGAAGGTTCGGCCAACTGCGCCACGGGATAAGTTTCAGAACTGGTAAACTGTAAGACAGCCAAATCCACCAGAGGCAGCAGAATTACCCCCTCCGGACTCACCCGATAGCGTCGGCCATCCCCAGTGACCACCTCATATACACCCCCTCCAGAAACCACCGTCTTCGTCGTCAGAACCGTATAAACATTCCCCTGACGATTGACGATCGCCCCCGAACCCGATGTCGGACCCGCAATAAACACCGTCATATCCTTGGCGATCGCCGTCACTTCACCAATCCCCAGAGGCGGATTAAACAGCGGAGAATCCGACGCCAACGCCTGCAACCCCCACCCCTCAACCCGCCCCAAAACAGGAACCGGACCCAATCCTCCAGCAGCGATCGCCATTCCCGCCATCAATCCCGCCATCGGTGAAAATCTGTATAATCTGTGGTTCATTCTTCCATCCCTCAAGGCATCCGCCAAATTTTAATATCCCAACCGCCACCCACCAACGTTTGACCATCGGGAGTTAACGCGATCGCCCCTGCTGCTGTCGGGAAAAAGTGCAATAACGCCCCAGTCCTCACATCCCAAACCCGAATCGCACTGATGTCCCCTTCTTGAACCGTTCCCACCAGAGTTTCCCCATCATTACTAAAGACAACTTCAAAAAAGGTCGCCTCCGGATTGCGGGCGATCGTGCGAAGTAAATCTCCATTAGCGATATTCCACAGACGAATTGTTCCCTCTCCCCCCGTTGCCAAAATCTGACCATTGGGACTAAAAGCGAGAGTTCTAACCGCATTAATATCCGCAGAAATCGTCCGAATTAACTCCCCTGTTTGGAGATTCCAAAGGCGAACCAGTCCATCTTCACTACTACTGGCGGCCATTCGACCATCGGAACTCACTGCCACATCTAACATGGCCGTTTGGCGATCTTCCAGGGTCCGCAGGACTTCCCCAGTATTCAAATCCCAGAGTTTCACTGTGCGATCGCGACTGCTGCTGATGGCAGTATTCCCATTGGGGGCGATCGCCAATCCCGTCACTTCACTGGTATGTCCGGTGAGGGTTTGAGTGAGAGTCCCGGTTGTGATATCCCAAATTTTAATTTCTCCATCACCACCGCCACTAATCGCCCGTTGTCCATTGGGGGCGATCGCCAAGGCCCCAACTCTCCCCCGATGTCCGGGTAGAGTGCGAATCCGGTCCCCAGTTCTCAGGTCCCAGAGATTAATCGGGGCCAAATCCGCCCCGCGATGACCACTCGCCATAATCAATCCTTGACCATCAATGGCAAGTTCAATGGCATCCATTGAGGCGGAAATCGACTCACATTGACGGGTTCCGGTGGTATCCGTAACGCATTGTTCCACCTGGGAATCCGGGGTGATTCCCGTAGGTTGGAAGTTCAAAACATTGGTCAAGACAGCAGTTTGCCACCGTTGATTCCCAGCGGCGATCGGCGTCGGAGGGGTTGCAGGCGTTGCCGTGGGTGTTTCTACAGGTGGTGTTTCTACAGGGGGTGTTTCTGCGGTTGGTGTTTCTGCGTGTTTCTACAGGGGGTGTTTCTACAGGGGGTGTTTCTACAGGGGGTGTTTCTACAGGGGGTGTTTCTGCGGTGGCGATCGCATCCGGTGAGGCGACATACTGTTGAGGGACCAAAGCAATCGCACCAATATCTTCCTGGACTTGACAAATCATCGATGCCAACTCACCCCGGGAAATGGGTTCCGTGGGGTTTAAACTGCGAGGATCGGGATAATTTACCACCAAACGGTTTTGAATCCCTGCGGCGATCGCCCCTCGGGCATAATCAGGAATCCCTTCCCAATCCGCCAGGGATGTCTCAATTGTCTCTAACCCATTCTCCGGCGATTTATAGCGCAAACCTGTCGTTAACAAGGCGATCGCCTGCCAACGGGGAATCACCTGAGTGGGGTTAAAAATGCGCCCGGAATAAGGAGAAATAAACCCCCTGCGGTAAGCATCCTGGACAATTTCCCGCCCCCAATAATCCGTTGGAATATCAATAAATTCAATGGGATCCCGAACAGGTTCAACATTCGGGAACGCTTGGCGAACCACCGAGGCAAACTCCACGCGCTGGATTGGGTCCTCCGGGCGAAACGTCTCAGCGGAAAACACCGAGAGAATATCCCGTTCCGCAAGGGTTTCAATACAAGTCCTTGCCCAATGATTCGTAATATCCGTATAGGTAGACTGGGCATCTGCCGATTCCATCATACCCACCGGCAGCATCAACCCAAACACCACCGTTAACACCCGGATGGAGTCCCGGGGACGTAACCGCAGAGTGACAGGTGTTTCCCCCAAGGCAACACCCAGTCCCTGAAAAATTCTTGGTCCCTGGAATTTCTGCCAACCCTTCATCACCTAAACTCCTATCACCGTAACCAATAGAATAGAGTGTACTAGACGAGACTCGTCTGGTGCGATCGCAACGATTTTAATGAATTGTAGAGGAAAACCAGTCCGGCCCCCAATCGTCTCCCCAAAATCGTTGCTCATTACTAGGAATCACGGATTGAGGATGGATTCCCGAATAATCACCCCCCTGCCACCCCCGATTCTTCCCAAAGGGGGGATTTCCCGAGTTCTACTTATTCCCGCTATACCGGACTAAGGTTTACTTATCAACAGGATATCTTGAACACTTAAAAAGTCTTCTCGTCCACACCAAGACCCGTAATAGACAGGTAAATTAACCTTTAATCCAACTTGTTCGGCCAATTCCAAAAAAAACCGTTCTTCGTAAGCAACTGCCGACTCGGGGAATGTTTTATCCGCCAGTCGATAGTTATCAAAAATTTCTGGCAACTCCAGGGTACACAGACCCGCTTCCAAGCAGGATAATGACTCTTCATTTAACAAAAAAACGGTAATCAGCGCTCGTCCTCCCGGTTTAAGAACCCGGGAAATTTCTCGTAAATAGTTTTCAATTCCATCGGGCAGAATATGAGTAAAAACCGAAGTTAGGAAGACAAAATCAAAGCAATTATCCGAATAAGGGAAGCGATAGGTGTTTGCCTGTTCTTGTCCGGTGGGGTTGTAATACTGATTGTACAAATCCGCCCGTTGAAACTGAAAATTCGGATAGCGGGGGGAAATCACCGATTGACACCAAGTGATTCCGGATTCAACAATATCAAATCCTTCATACCTGCCGCGATCGCTCAAATACTGGGTCAGAGGAACCGCCATCCGTCCCACCCCACACCCCACATCCAGCACCGCTTCATCGGGCTGTAAACCCGCTAATTCTATAAAATAGCGAAAAAATTCCGTCCCGATCGCCTTAAAACTTCCCCCCACCGATAACCGCAGGTCCTTGGGGGGAAGCAACTCGTCAGGAATGATAATTTCTGGAACAGAGGATTGAGGATTTAACATAGGATTTAGGTCAAAAACAATCAGAATAATACGAAATCTGGGGTTAAACCCGCACCCTAAAGGGTGGGGCTATACAGACAAAGCCCGCCTGCGCGGGCTAAGAAAGAAAAGGGATTTTTGATACCCGGATTTGGTATAGTGTTATGTCCAAAAAACTAGAGGTTTGTTCAAGAAACCCGATGGTCTTTCTTCTATAACCGTTCCTGGAATCATACCCAATCCAGATATCAAAAGTGGTTGATAAAAACCAGCCCGCGCAGGCGGGCTTCGTCCCTGTAGCCCCAGGCTTGAGCCTGCGGGTTTCCATCTGCGAGGTTGTTATAAACCAGCCCGCGCAGGCGGGCTTCGTCCGTGTAGCCCCAGGCTTGAGCCTGCGGGTTTCTATCTAAAGAACGCGCAACAGACTAGGAATCGAAACGATCGCCTCCAAATTGCGAATTTCCGCTAAGGCATGATTAAAATTGCCTTCTTTCACATCATGGGTAACCACCACAATTTCCGCCTGATTTTCCCGCATCCCAATTTGCACCACGGATTCGAGACTGACGCCATTTTTACCAAAAATTGTCCCCAATTCGCCGATGACCCCAGGACTATCCTGAGTCAAAAACCGGGCATAAAAGCGCGTCACCACATCATCCATCGGGGCGATCGCACAGTAATGTTGATGAGAACAACTTAACAACGGATGAGGTATCGGTTCCGTTTCCGTTTTCAACACTGCCGCCACATTTAAAATATCCGCCACCACCGCGCTTGCCGTGGGACCTGCACCGGCCCCTCGTCCATAAAACATCACCTGTCCGATCGGGTCCCCTTCCACAAAAATAGCGTTATAAACCCCATTCACATTCGCCAAGGGATGTTGTTTCGGGACCAAGGTGGGATGCACTCGCAACTGTAAACGATCTTCAACATCGGTTTGAGTTTGAGGAGTAGCACCTTCTTCCCGCTTGGCGATCGCCAGCAACTTAATCACAAACCCCAGTTTTTCGGCATAAGCGATATCTTCTGCACTCACCTGACGAATCCCTTCCGCATAAACTTGTTCACGCTTGATTCGTCCCCCAAATGCCAAAGATGCCAGAATCGCGATTTTATCGGCAGCATCCAAACCATCCACATCTGCCGTGGGGTCCGCTTCCGCATAACCCAATTTTTGAGCATCCGCGAGCACTGCTTCAAAATCCGCCCCTTCCAGTTGCATCCGGGTGAGGATGTAGTTGGTGGTGCCATTAACAATCCCCATCACCCCTTGGATGCGGTTGCTTCCTAAAGATTGCTTCAAGGGTTGAATCACCGGGATACCGCCTCCCACTGCCGCCTCTAACATCACATAGACGCCCTTTTCATTGGCTGCCGTGAAGATTTCCGCACCATGCAGGGCGATCGCCGCTTTGTTGGCAGTGACAACGTGCTTACCAGAGGCGATCGCCTTCAACATCAGCGATCGCGCAGGTTCCAACCCGCCAATCAACTCCACCACAATATCAATCTCAGGATCCGTGACGATTGATTCTAAATCCGTGGTTAAAATATCCGCAGGAAGCTCAATATCCCGGGGTTTATCCAGCGATCGCACCCCCACCCGAGCAATTTCCAACTCCTGCAACAACGGATGCCGTCCTCCGGAGTCTAGCAAGATCTGGGCCGTTCCTGCGCCCACCGTTCCCAATCCCAGTAAACCAATTTTGAAAGTCACAATTCTAATCCATAACCGACTAACTTACCATTTTTACAGGGATTTGGCCCTCAAGTCGCCCGCATCCCTCCAAAAAATTGGCGATCGGTCCCGCTAAACACCCATCCGCGACAAAACCTCAAACCTCAACCCTCCAGTTCGTAGTAACGACTTCAGTCGTTTTTTCCCCATCCAACGCCCCTATTTCCCAGTCAATCCATACCGCAGCAGCAAAACTGAGAAATGTCTTTACCTCAACCAAACTAACTCAACAAAATCTAGAAATGTCATTATTCCCATTTTGCTTGAGCATAGTTAGCTAAAATCTTGGTATCTTTTGTCAGTAGAATATTCCCATTGAGGGCTGCCTGAGCCACAATGAGGCGATCAAAGGGGTCACGAGTCCAATCTAATCCCAGACTATAACCAATCACTTGATTAAAATCTTCCTGACAAATCCTCAAACCAATGAGATTACTCAAATCAGCAATAATCAGGTCAGGGAGTTCGCCAATTCGTCCGATTTCATAGAGATATTTTAACTCCAAACGTACCATCGGTGAAATATAGGGAGTCTGAGCATTAATCAAAGACTTCGCTAAGTCACTGAATTTGTCTGTTAATCCTGCATAGAGCCAAACTACGACATGAGTATCAAGGTAGATCAAGATTAACCTCCTGCTCCCAATTGCTCTCGACCAGAGTATCAGGATCGCCTAAAATAACATGGGGACGATGTACCAATTTCTCTAACTTGTCTAACGGTTCTACGGGAATGATGCGAAACCGTTTCCCTCCCCGTTCAATCTCCAGAGGTATCCCGGTGCTTAAAATTTCGTCGAGCAAATTGTCAAGATTGCCGCTTAATTCTTGGGGGGTAATACTTTTCATTTTTTCCACACCTCAATAATTTTTGGTATTTATTTTTTTGTAAAACAGCGCCTCAAACCGAACTCCCCCTAAACTGCATCCGGATCTATCCCCATATCTCGCAAGCGTTGGGCAAGGCGAGCGGCCCGTTGACGTTCCTCTTGAGCGCGCTGTTCTAGCTGTTGTCGCTGAGTTTGTTCTTCGCGGATTAAATCGGTCACCAGGGTAGGAGAAAAGACCTGATTTACAGGTAAAATTAAGTCCGAAAACTGCACGGAATGAAGATCCTGTCCCGGCAAAAATTCTAAATCTTCGTAACCATTGTCATTGTTCGGGTTAAAACAAACTTGGATTTTCGACTTGTTCGGATCGACAATCCAATATTCTGGAATATTTGCCATCGCATATTCCGCGCGCTTAAGAATATAATCTTCCCGCCAATTATCCCTCGTGACTTCTACCACAATCACGGGTTTTTCTTCACCATCTAACACCCCCATCCCTTCCGTTGTACAAACTCGTTCCCAAAGTTCAACCGAGCAAACCATGACATCGGGAAGTTTCTGGGCAGAATTTTCCGTGGAAACTCCTGGAAACCCCATTGCCATAAAGGGGAGATGATGACTGGCGAAATGCCTGTGAAATTGAGCGATTAAAAAATTAGAAATTTGTTGATGTAATCGACTTGCAGTGAGCATTCCCATCAAATTACTCCATTACAATGCCTGGATAAACTCTGATTTAACAGGATTTATAGGGGAGAGATGAATTAAAGCTCAGTTTGGGGAAACCCATCAAATTTGAGCAACATCCTATCCCCATCCCCCATCAATATATTATGCCTATTATAGCGCCAATTTCATCACCCATTTCTCATCATTTCCATCCAATCTCCCCCATCTCCCCCATCTCCCCCATCCACCCCATCTCCCCCATCTCCCCCATCTCCCCCATCTCCCCCAAACAAGAAGGGGAGGCCCATAAAAGACCTCCCCCTCATGCACAGATGAAGTAGAAACTAAGCTGCGATCGCCCAGTAAACCTTAGTAGGTTTCAACGTGCCAGCGATGTTCTTTTTTGAGTTGTTTTTGATAGTCTAACCAATCCACCCCTTGTTTAGAGGTAACCGCAGACATCCCCTCATCAATGCCGCCTTCCATACCTTTCAAACCGCAAATGTAGGTATGAGCATTCGGTTTTTGCAGCAGGTTCCAGATTTCTTCGGCGTTTTCCGCAATCCGGTCTTGGATGTACATCTTACCGCCTTGAGCATTCTGTTCTTCACGGCTGATGGCGTAGGTTAAGCGGAAGTTATCCGGGAACTCAGCTTGTAACTTTTCTAACTCTTCTTTGTAGAGAATGTTGGCACTGTAGGGAATACCGAAGAACAACCAAGCCAAACCTTTGAACTTGTAGTCTTCATGTTGTTCCTTGAACATCCGCCATAAGAAAGCCCGGAAGGGAGCAATCCCGGTCCCGGTTGCCATCATGATGACGGTAGCTTCTTCATCGTCAGGGAGCAACATTTCCTTACCCACGGGACCCGTGATGGCGACATCATCTCCGGGGTTCAAATGGCAGAGGAAAGAGGAGCAAACCCCTTTAATGGTTTCGTTGGTTTCTGGATGCTGGTAAACTAATTCACGGACGCACAGAGAGACGGTTTTGTCATCCTCATGGTCGCCATGACGAGTCGAAGCGATCGAGTACAAACGCAGTTTATGAGGTTTGCCTTTTTGGTCTTCTCCCGGAGGAATAATCCCGATACTTTGACCTTCTAAATAGCGCAGATCCCCCGCAGAAAGGTCGAAGGTCAAGTGTTGAACGATCCCACTTCCACCTTCTCTGACGAGGGGTTCATTGCTGAGGCACTTACCAATATAGGGATTTTTGGGCTTGTAGATATTAACAGGAATATCGTCGGTTTTTGCCTTTTTCGCCTTGGTTTCAGTCATTGGCTTGCTGGGTTGAGCTTCCTTCTGGGTCTGCTCTTGACTGACGGTGGGAGTGGCGTGACCATTGCTCGTCCCTTCTTCGCCCAGAGGACGAATGCTGACAATTTGTCCACCCATCCGCGTGATCCGACGCATTTCTTGGTTCATGCGGTTGTACGGTACCGTAATAAAGGTACTGCCACTCCGACGAATCGGGTTACTCGTCGCATCATTCTCATCAGTTTGGCGCAGACCCACTACTTCATATACGAAAAAGCGGTTACCAGATTCTGTATTCACTGTAACGCCTGCTGCGCTGGGATTGTACATAATGTTAAGGACTCCAAATCAAACAACTGTTTTCCGGTAAGGGGTTGAGAGGTTCCGGAGGCTGACTCTGAAAGCCAGTTGCAGATCCTAGAAATCTGCGATCGCCCTCTCTTTTTCCGTTGTCCGGTGATGATTATCCCTTTATCCTGTCGATGAAGGGATCTTTAAAAAGACTATTACTAGATTACAGCCCGATGTCCCCGTCCTGACCTTGTGCCGCAGAAAGCAAGGTTTCATGGGTCCATTGAGGCGATTTAGCCATTGCACAAAGCCTTCAGGGACGGTTTGCTCCCCCAATCGGGCGGGAGATTCGAGGCAACGGGACCCGGATCAGGGGCCGTCGCTCCTTGGAGGGGATCACGCCCCAGCCCCCAACCCCTTAATGGCCCTAGTCTGAAGGGAGGGACACCCAGGGGCGCGATCCCGCGACCGGGAACCCAGGGGCATCAAGGGGCTAAAACTCGGGCAAAAAAACTTTTGACAATTCGCCAAAAGCATGAGATATAAGGCTTAGGGCAAATCATGATCCCCGATCGCCAGCCCGTTCTGAGCCAGGAGGATGGACTCAATTGAGTAAAGTTACACGCTGTATGTCAAGATAGAATCAATTTTATTGTCTTTTAATACGCAATAAACCGTAGCATAGGTACAAAGAGCAAGATCGATAGAGGGAATCTATGACCAGTAAGCCGGAAAGCGTGGTTCTAATTGGTGTTGCCGGAGACTCCGGATGCGGCAAATCGACATTCCTGCACCGACTAAAAGACCTATTTGGAGAAGAACTGATGACGGTCATCTGCTTGGATGACTACCACAGTTTAGACCGCAAACAGCGGAAAGAGCATGGGGTCACAGCGCTTGACCCGAGAGCGAATAACTTTGATTTGATGTATGAACAAGTAAAAGCGCTAAAGAACGGGCAGGGGGTTAACAAGCCCATCTATAACCACGAAACTGGCATGATCGATCCACCTGAACGGGTGGAACCGAATCACATTATCGTGATTGAGGGCCTGCATCCCATTTATGATGAGCGAGTTCGCTCCCTGCTCGATTTCAGCGTCTACCTCGATATCAGTGATGAGGTGAAGATTGCCTGGAAAATTCAACGGGACATGGCAGAACGCGGTCACCGTTATGAAGATGTTTTAGCATCGATTAACTCCCGTCGTCCTGACTTTAGCGCCTATATTGAACCGCAAAAAGCTCATGCTGATGTGGTAATCCGGGTGTTACCGACGAACTTAATCCCCGATGACAAAGAGCGCAAGGTTCTGCGGGTGCAGATGATCCAACGGTACGGTGTTCATGATATGGATCCGGTTTACCTGTTTGATGAGGGTTCCACGATTAAGTGGACGCCTTGTGGACGTAAACTCACCTGTTCCTACCCAGGGATCAAAATGGCCTACGGACCGGATGCTTTTGAGGGTCATGAAGTCTCGATTTTGGAAGTGGACGGTCAGTTCGAGAATTTAGAGGAGATGATCTACATCGAAAGTCACCTCAGTAACACCTCTACCAAGTTTTACGGTGAGTTGACCGAACTGTTACTCCAGCACCCCACCTATCCGGGTTCTAACAATGGCACCGGTTTGTTCCAAGTCCTCACGGGTCTGAAGATGCGCGCCGCTTACGAGCGCTTGACTTCCAAGGAAGCAAAAATAGCAGCGAAGGTGTAAGAGTTGCTCATTTGAAATTCCAGCCCATCACTCGACGCGAGCAGCTAATCCTAGCTACTCGCGTTTTTTTGGGGGGGTATATCCAATTGTCAAAGGTCTGTAAAAACCCGCAGGTTCAAGCCCGGAGGCTATACAGACAAAGCCTGCCTACGCAGGCTACTCCATAAAAACGACTTTTCATACCCGGATTTGGTATTAATAGGGTGGCAGTAAGCGCCGAAATCCGTGCAAAATCACCACGACTAAAAAGAACAAATTCCTCGGAATTATTCCCATTCCATACAGTGCCAGGGGAACGGGACGTTCCGAGGTGCCGCGATCGCAAACTTGCCCTAATCGATAACCCAAGTCTCTCATCCAAACAACGGTTCTCGGCCATTCCCATAAATCATTAATCCAGCTTTCAGGAATCCCGTTCCTCTCCAACCCCAGCACCCATAATTGCACCCAATATGGCAGCAGTGGTGTCCGTATCCCCGCCACAGCGCACGATTTCTATCACCCCCTGGCGATAATCTGTCCAGTGAGTCAACCAGGCATGGATCACCACCGGGACAGTATGGTAAATGTAGCCACTGACTCCTTTTCCCAGTCCCAACTGGAGGGCAAAGGTTGGGGTATCTTGACCCTGTGCAACACTGTCACAAGCTTGTTGGATCAAGTGCAAAAATTCGATCGCCTCGTCAGGGAGACTCTTTTCTAGGATTTGATAATAATCATTGCCAGAAATCACCCTTTTTTGACTGGCACAATAAGCGGCGATCGCCACAGCCATTGCTCCATATTCTGCCTTGGGGTCCGTATGGGTCAATCGAGTAGAGGCCCTGACAAATTCCTGCAACTTGGGCAAATCACTGCCATAACAAACCCCAATGATGGCGCTTCTCATCGCCGGACCATTTCCAGCAGAGAAGACTCCAGACTGGGGAAATCCTAACCACAACTTGGCGATCGCCCTCAAGGTAGCAAAACCTACACCTGCCGGTAAAGCCACCAACCACCATCGCAACCGCCAAGCTAACGCCTGGGTAAATCGCCGGACATCCCCTCCAGAAACCACCAGAGATTGCGCCACCATCCAGGTATGTTCGGTGTCATCGGAAACCATGCCTTTACCGAAGAAAAAATGATACCGCGTCAACCGGGAATTAATCCGCCCTTGCCGTTGTCTGGATAACCCTTCCCAGGGAAGTCCAAACGCATCTCCCACCGCAGTTCCCAGAATACAGCCGATGATTGCTTCAGTTTTTGAGGTCATAGTAGATCCCTGGAAGTCTATAAAAACCCGCAGGCTGTAGCCCGGAGGCTATACGGACGAAGCCCGCCTGCGCGGGCTGAAGAGTAAAAACGACTGAACTCCGGATTTGGTATTAAACTGGCCTTTTCACGGCATGGGGACGCTCGTTCCTGCCGTCATTTAAGACTCAAGCCGATCGCCGATATTCTACCCGCAGTTGTTTAATGGTATTATCCTGGTCAAAAAATTCGTGCCGTTCGATTTCAGTGAGTCCCCAATTCTCAAATTCCGCGAGGTCCCGGTCCGATAGGGGCCAGGGCGGACCCTCGGGTTGGCTGTCGTTGTCGCGATGGCGGGTAATAATTAGCAGGGTTCCTCCTGGGGCCACTAAGGCGGCGATCGCCTCGATGACTTGCGATCGCACCTCAAGGGGTAACGCTTGAATATTCCGACAGTCTTCCACTAAATCAAACTGTCCCCGCCATGCTGGATCTAAGTTAAAGAAGTCCCCAACACAGTAATTCACCGAGGTATCGGGAAATCGTTGGCGACACCAGGCGATCGCTGTGGGGGAAATATCAAAGGCAGTCACCTCAAATCCTCGGGCGGCTAAGGTTTCCGCATCATCGCCCAATCCACATCCGGTGACTAAGGCAGAACGACTCTGTGGGGAAAGGGGGCGATCGCTTAACCAACTTTCCAGGACCGGATGGGGGGTCAATTTTGCCCAAGGCACTTGTCCCGCATCTCCTTGAGCTTCGGCATATAAAATATCAAACCATGCCGAAGGGTCCGATTGCGCCAGGGATTGATTTGCTAATTTTTGGACTTTTTCGCGCAGGGTTTGAGGTTGTTGTTCAAACATGAAGCTAGTTTTTTCAGAGTGAATTGAGGAGGCACAGTAGGGCGACTCCTCAGAAGGCACTTTAAGTTTATTATCGCTTAACGGAGGATAGGGGAGATGGGGAGGATGGGGAGGATGGGGAATGTTCGTAGTAACGACTTCAGTCGTTATCCCTGAATGTTCGTAGTAACGACTTCAGTCGTTTCTGATCTAAAGCGGTGACATTCACTCTGAGGGGCTTAAGCACTAGCCCTGTAAGGTGTGTAGATTGTAGGGGCGCAATGCTTGCGCCCTCTTTTGGGCGCAAGCATTGCGCCCCTACAAGAAATAACGATTTTTCGTGATTAAATTTACCACCTTGACAGGGCTAGGGCTTAAGCAGCCTGTGAGGAAACTGGAGGAGCCGGACATGGGAGCGTTACTTGGCGGATGCCAAGTAACGCGGTAACGACTAAAGTCGTTACTACGAACATCTCCCCCATCTCCCCAATCCTCCCCATCCTCCCCATCTCTCCCATCTCCCCACTAAGCCGATCGCTGTTGATTCAAGGCATCGTAAGCGTAGGCAAAATCTTCGGTGGTAATCCGGATTTGGGCGGGATCGCTCATGCCGATCGCCCGATAGCGACGGATGGCTTCTACTGCGGCGCGATCGCCTAAGAGGGCTAAATCTGCTCCATTCCAACCTTCCGTAACCGTTGCCCAGTGGGACAAATCCACCTCGGATAAGGGACGTTCCTGATTGTGGACTTGCAAGATCCCTAAGCGGCTGTCTCCATCGGGTAAATCCACCATCAGTTGCAAGTCGAAGCGTCCCGCCCGCAGGAGGGCTGAATCCATTGCCTCGGGACGATTTGTCGCCCCAATGACTAAAATATTGGCCCCGGTTGCCAAGCCGTCTAGTTCCACGAGTAACTGTCCAACTACGCGATCGCTGACGCCGGAATCCCCGGTATGTTGACCTCTGGCTGGGGCTAAGGTATCGATTTCATCAATAAACACCACACAGGGCGATGCTTGGCGGGCTTTGGTAAATAATTCCCGAACCGCTTGTTCGCTGGCCCCCACCCATTTACTGAGTAATTCCGGTCCATTGATGCAGATAAAATTCGCTTTCGCTTGGGAGGCGACGGCTTTAGCTAACAGGGTTTTGCCCGTTCCTGGAGGACCCCAGAGCAAAATTCCTTTGGGCGATCGGGCTTTGGTTTGTAAATACAATTCCCGATTAATCAGCGCCCCTTCTACCGATTCTCGTAGGGTCTGTTTAATACTCTCCAATCCGCCAATTTCATCCCATGAAACATGAGGAGATTGCACTTCCACGGACCGCAGAACTGCGGGTTTCACCGCTTTAAGGGCTTCTAAAAAATCCCCCTGCTGTACCGTCATTGTCTCCGGAATCTCTGCCTCAATGGAAGGCACTTGACGACGCAGGGCAGTATAGGCGGCTTTTTGACAAACCGCTTTCAAATCGGCCCCCACAAATCCGGTGGCTAATTCAGCAATTTCAGCTAACTGCACCGTGTCATCTAAAGGCATTGCGCCGGTGAGAATTTCTAATATTTCCAACCGTCCGGCGCAGTCGGGGACTCGAAACTGTACTTCGCGATCGAACCGTCCCGGGCGACGCAAGGCAGGATCGAGCGCATCGGGGCGATTTGTAGCAGCCAGGACAATCACCCCTTGAGTTTGAGCAAATCCATCCATTAAGCCTAATAATTGGGCGACTAGGCGTTTTTCTACTTCTCCCTCAACTTGAGAGCGATCGGGCGCTAAACTGTCAATTTCATCAATAAAAATAATACAAGGCGCACTATTCACCGCTTGGTCAAAAATTGCCCGCAGTTTTTGCTCCGCTTCGCCGTAATATTTGCTAATCACTTCGGGTCCAACTAAATCAATATAGTTAACGCCCAATTCTGAAGCTAAAGCGCGAGCCGTTAAAGTTTTTCCAGTTCCCGGAGGTCCAACTAACAACACCCCTCGGGTCGGTTCTAATCCAATTTTTTCTAATAAATCGGGACGTTTTAAAGGCATCCCAATCAGTTCTTTTAGTTCAGCTAAAACTTCTCGAAGTCCGCCAATATCTTTCATCGAAGACCCCGATTTTTTAGGCTTCGACACCCCGGGAGTCGGGGATGTGACATTTGACCCGCCACCCGTGGAACGAGGACCCGTGGAACGAGGACTTGTGGGTGAACGGAATGGACTGGCATCTACAGAAACCCCACCCGTCGAGACTCCGACATTCCCAGTCCGGGGAATCGCGCCAGTACGAGGTATGCTACTAATCGGACGACTACGGAACTGCATATCTGCCTTGAGTTCTCCAGCTTCTATTTTCTCTTCCAAGGTTTTCGCTAGTTCTAATAACTGCTCAAACCCTTTAAATAAATCGTTCATGAATAACTCTCCCTAATGATTAACAGTTCCGTTCTTGACCCCATTCATTTGGGTCAAAAATGCAGTAATTTACCGCATTTTGCTCTACCCTAAGAGATGGAGAAAGCCCCGGAATTGTTTAAGGGAGGTTACTTAATAATCTAACGATTTATCCCTTAAATAGTCTTCCTCTCAAGGCTGATTTTATAGGGCATGGGTCCCTATATCCCAAGGTGTAGAGTCGATTAGACTAAATCTTAGCATTTTTTAATCCCCCCTCGTAATATCATGTTTGCGCCATTGCCCAGAGTGACCTAACCCCCCAACCCCCTTCCCTCTTAGGGAAGGGGGAGAAGAGGGGGAAATGGTTTCTTAAGTTAATTTTTGAACTTAATATAACCTTTTCTATACAAGATTCATTCCAATCCAAATTAAAACAACAAATCAGCAGCCCCTTGAATCCGCTCTAAAGCAGACACAGATTGCGGCAAAACCGGCAAGCGAATCACGGTTTGTGCTGGAAATAATTCCCCTTTAATTTCATCCCCTTGGCGATACCGATTATGCACAACATACCGTTGAGGCACTTCCATTTTTCGCAATGACTCCGTTAACCGCACCTGTTCCGACAGAATCGCCGCTTGTGCTTGCACCACGCCAATAAATTCCGTATGTTGGGCATCTTTTAACTGCTTTTGTGCTTTCACAACTTGTTGCCGCAACGTCCGCAATCGTCCCATGAATTCGACTCGCCCTAACACATTTTGATATTGAATCCACAATTTAAAAATCCATGCCAACCAATCGGATAAAGCCGCAGGCATTTCTAAAAACCGCAATAAATGACCCGTCGGGGCTGTATCTAAAATAATTAAATCTTGTTCGTTTCGGTTTAATAAATCAAACACTTCAATTAAGGAAAGCATCTCATCAATTCCCGGTAGAGCTTGGGCGACTAACATCCGCCACGCTTCGGGAGTATAGGCAATTTTGATGTTTCCTGGGTTCGGCCCTTCTCCACTCATCATTTCTGCTAATTCCCAGAGATAGTTCTCGCGGAATTGTTCCAAAATCACCTCGGCATCAATTTCTTGCCCGCTTAAATTATTCGTGATTTGCATCGGTTTATGTCCCAACTCTTGACCGAAAGCATCTCCTAAAGAATGGGCAGGGTCGATGGAAATCACTCTAATTTTTTTGTTTGGATAGCGCTGGGCTAATCCCCAGCCTAATGCAGCGGCAACGGTGGTTTTTCCCACTCCTCCTTTTCCGCCAATTAAAATTAATTGACGACCTTCGGCGATAAAATCGGGGAAGCTGGGAGGCACTTTTTCCGGCCATTGCACGATCGCCTCGGGACCCAATTTTACCTCTTGCAGGGCTTGTAGTTGGGGAATCAGGGCATCTAGGGCCTCTGCACCCAGGGGTTCTGTAGCTTGTTGCGGGAGGATGAAAACCGGGTGATTACCGGGAAGGTTGAGGAATTTTTGGAGTAATTGTTGTTGTTCACTATAGCGGTCTAAATCTGGTTCGGGATTGAGGACAATTTGGTTAATGAATAAACCCTGACAAGGAATTAATAATTCTTCCAAACTGGTAATAAATCGCCCAGTTTCTAACAAGCTCATCGGTTCGGCGATCGCCACCACTAAGCAAGCGCTAAAGCTATCATCTTGCAGCAAGGCTCTCCCTTCGTTTAAGTCAGTTTTCAAATCAACCAAAAACTCATCGACTTCATCGGGGGTATAGGTTCCTTTAAAGGTTTTAGACATGGCCCGATGTTTTTCTTGGAAGAGTTCCAAGGAATTTAACACCACATCTAAGAAATCTTTGATGCCTAATAAATTCAAGGTATGACCGGAAGGTGCCATATCCACTACAATTCTATCTACGACTTTCTCCGTGAGTAATCGTTGAATTTCCAGCAATCCCATGATTTCATCTAATCCGGGCCAGTCTAAATCCCACACCGGGGTTAAATCTTCTCCCTCAACAAAACTGCCCCGTTCTACTAATAATTCTAAAAATTTGCCATATTTGGCTTTAAATTCTCCCAAGAGTTCTTTGGCATCGAGCGATCGCACGCTTAAATTGGGCAAGTCCTGTAAAGCTGTGGCGGCAGTGGTTACAGGAAGCTGCAACACATCCCCTAAAGAATGAGCGGGATCGGTGGAAATTAATAAAATAGACTCTTGGGGAAAAAGTTTAGCCCATTCTCGGGCAAAGGCACAAGCGAGGGTGGTTTTTCCGACTCCCCCTTTGCCACTGAATAAAGCAAGGTGAAGGGAGTTGTACTGGGTAATCGAAGTGAGTTTTTTATCGGTTATATTCATCGAGATTGCTCCCTTTCCGGTTTCTGAATCTGCTTATGATTATCCCATTGTTCCAGCATCAGCGATCGCCCAATTTTACCCAAGCGGTATCTCCATCTGTTCCCATGTCGCCCCCAGAATCCGTCCGCGATCGCCTACCCAGTCCCCACTCCCCTTCATTCAAGGGATAATAAGCAGTTAATCCCGGTTCATCCCCTTGCAAGCGATGGGTGAAATCTCTGTAAATTTCTGCCTCTGTTCGCGCCACCCGCCACAGTCTCACCTCGGCAATTTGACCGGCAAAAAAGCTATCCCGGTTTCCAAAAACCTGGGATTTCCCTAAGTAATACTCTCCCGGAGTCTGCTGTAATCGTTCCGGTGCCGGTTGGGTGGCAAACCATTCGCCGTTGCGGTAAAAGTGATAGAGACTTAGAGCTTTCACCCAAGTGATATGAACCCAGCGATCGCCGGTTTCAAAGAAGTTGAGCAAGACATTGGTATCAGGCGTTTTCTCCCCTACCCCGACGGAGTGATACTGCAAGGCGCGATCGCAAGGACACAAGGCGAGTCCCAGTTGATCTGAGTCTCCCCCCCGCTTGCTCAAAATACCATGCCACCGTTCATCATCCAACCTTGCCGGTTTGACCCACAGTGACAGGGTAAACGTGCGATTCATTTCCCCGACTTCGGGAAGGATGACAACATCATCTTGTCCATCAAACGTCAGTACCGATGTCACAAAGTGGGGGAGGGGTGATTCCGGTTCCGGCAGGGCGATCGCCACTTCCTCAATTTGCCATGTCGCACCGCGAATTTTGCCGTGATTCGGTGCATTGGCAATATCCCGAACCCGCGTCCCCTCCCCTTCATTTAAAGGCCAATAATACCGCAATCCAGGCTCATCTCCGGTGATATTGCGGTTTAGATTCTGTTGAATTTGTTCCTCTGTGAGTGCTACATTCCAGACTTGAATATCCGCCATTTGCCCCCGAAAGTGCGAAACGGAATTCCCAATTCCCACCTTGCCAAACCAATAGGTTGTATTATCAGTATAGAACCGTTCCGGTGCAGCTTGGGTGGCAAATAATGTCCCATTGCGATAAAATCGATACTCTGTTCCCGCTTTCACCCAGGCGAGATGCACCCAGTCGCCTTCAGAACCGGCAAAAAAGTTCAATAACGGGGCTGCATGACGCAGGTTGGGAGAAGATGGATCAATGGTATGATAGTATAATGTTTGTTGATAGTCAACGCCCCACAGTTCCGGTTTAAAGGCCGAAGGCCACCAGCGTTTGCCCATGATTCCATAGGGGTTTGGGCCAGCAGTGGCCGGTTGCAACCACAGGGAAATTGTAAAGGTTGTATCATTCTCGAAAGGGTCTTCGACTTCGAGATAGTTTGTCTCTCCAGCAAAGCATAACAGGGGCCGGAATCCCCCGTCTGGGGAAATCTCACCGCTTCCAGGGGGGTTGCCTTGTCCCCAAGTGGCCCCGATGATGTTCCCCCAGTTAGCACATTTTGCTCCATCGGAGGCGATCGCGCCATTACCCTCATTGAACGCCCAGTAATGGGATAATCCCGGTTCCTCTCCAGTTAAAGGACGGTGCAAGTCATGGCGAATTTCCGCAGCAGTTCGGGGGACTTTCCAGACTCTCACATCCCGAATTGCCCCGGCAAACCCCTTTTCCCCCATCCCAATTAGTGCTTGGGACTGACGCAGATAAAACCGATCCGGTGCCGGTTGGATGGCATATAACTCGCCATTGCGATAAAACTGATATTCTGTTCCCGCTTTCACCCAGGCAATCTGTACCCAGCGATCGGTGCTTTCAAAGAATCCGTCAAGGGTATCATGATATCGACAAGTTCCCTCTGCATCAAAGGAATCGTAATACAATCCCCCTTTCGGGGCAATTCCGAGTTGCAGGGGAGGTAAATGCTCTCCAGAATCATTGCTGAACAACCCACACCAACCTTGATCCAATAATGCCGGGTTAACCCACAGAGAGAGAGTAAAGGTCCGGTTATTTTTAAAGGGCGTTTTAACTTCTACGCAATGATTAATCCCATTAAACATTAAAGCAGACTGGAAGGAGTTCGCGGAAGGGACAACTTCCGGTTCCGGTTTTGCCAGAGTTTGAGACATTACCGGTACTTCCATCGGTTCCTCTATCTCTTTCTCCCCCATGACTAAGGGAGTTTCTTCGATTAATATATCCGGTTCTGCTTCGGAGGAAGTTTCTTCGATTAAAACATCTGGTTCCGGTTCGGTTATCTCTTCATCCCAGATTTTTTCTTCCCCAATCCCTACGAGAGTTTCTTCGATTAAAACATCCGGTTCCGGTTCGGTTATTTGTTCATTACCAATTTTTTCTTGTTCAATTCTGGGGGAAGTTTCGTCGATTAAAATATCCGGTTCAATGTTAGTTTCTGAGGGAATGGGGGAAGGTTCCACCGGAGAAGAAACTATAGGGGTGGGTAGAGTTATTGGAATCTCGCCCGTTAAATCCTGACTCGCTAGAGTGGCAATGTCCGCCGAAACTAACGGACTATTCCAGATTCTAATTTGCGTAATCCGTCCCTGAAAAAAACAAGGACTCGCCCCACTTTGTTCCGTGGCCCCGGCCCCCACCCGCAGGGAATTGCGATCGTTCGGATGAAAGGGTATTCCGATTCGTTGCGCGACCAAACTACCATTAATATAGAAAGAAACCGTTTGAGACGGTTCATCATAAATTCCCGCTAAATGCGTCCAGACCGCTTTTGAAGCTCTCGATCCAGTCAGCATCACCCAAGGCGCATCCGGTTGACCGCTACCCACCCAAAACTGCCAATTTCCGGCGGGATTCACACAAAAAAGATAGCCCCGCCTTCCCTCTTGAGCAGAACTACAAACTGAGGTTAAAATGGCTCGATAGCCTATTCCTCCTTGATAGTCAACCCACAGTTCCACCGTAAACTGACGGGGATTAAAATCGCCTCTATAGGGAATTTCAATCCAGTCGCTAGTCCCATTAAATAAGGGGATATCTGGATAAGAATAGCCGAGGTCAACTTCTTTCGCGGTGGGTGGAACGGCAACAGATTCGTTGAAAATCATCTTGGGGGGATTTGTAGCTGCTAATTGAGCGATCGCATTTAGGCTAAACTCGACTTGCGATATCCTTCTCTAGGAAGCCGGTACAGGGTTAAAGTTCAAGAAAAATAGACCAGAGTTAACCGCACTTTCTGGGTTTCTAATGGGCCGAAATTTTCTGAAAAACTCCGGGTTCTAACCGATTCTGTACCGAGGTCCTAGTCAAGATAGAATCGGACGAGTTTATCCTAATTTACCATGAGTTAAAATCTCCGCAGGAGCCGAACGTTTGTCTGCCGCCATGATTTCTTTAAAGAGTTGCGCGAGAACAGTCAGGCCCTCCGCATGAGGGATTTTAGCCCGGGAGAGCAAAATATCGCTACAAATTTCTCGAAAGTCGGCACTGGTTGGCAAGACGGGAATATTATTTTGGTGACAGACTGTGGCAACAATTAAACAAGCGCGTAAACCCGAGGATTTTTCATGAGTTGTACTCCGTTCTCGAAAGGTTTTGACTAACTGCACAATCATTGCCGCATCCCCTCGGGTTAATCCCGATTTTTGGACGACAATTTCTTGTTGAGTGAGTTCATCGGGTTCGGGAATATCCAGGGTAATCAACCGATCC
Organism: uncultured cyanobacterium; assembly: GCA_963821735.1. Taxonomy (GTDB): domain Bacteria; phylum Cyanobacteriota; class Cyanobacteriia; order Cyanobacteriales; family Laspinemataceae; genus Laspinema. Next base: position 65,501 of record CAWGFK010000033.1, on the reverse strand, counting down.
ATTAAGGCATCCTGAGTTTCATGGACTCCGCAATATTCCTCGGGATTGGAGGTAAAAATCACGCGAAACTGGGGATGAGCCCGAATATATTCCGGTTGTTGTGCACTGGTTGGCAGCACTAACAGTTTTTCTTCTAAAACTGATAGCAGCACATTATTCACTTCGGGACGCGATCGATTAAATTCGTCATAAATGAGGGTAAATCCCTCGCGGCAGGCGGTGGTTAATCGGGCATCTGCCCAGGATTGACGATATTCATCTTCGACTTTAATCACGTTGTGAATAAAGTTGTCCACGACTTTTTTGCGGTTGTATCCCCGTTGGTTGCCAATCAAGTCGGATGATTTGTATTCATCATCGCCAAACATTAAAACAATCGGACGTTCCAACAGATTAGCCAAATGAATGGCTAAGGTGGTTTTGCCCGTTCCAGCAGGACCGCGCAGGTGGACTGAAAATCCCGCATGGAGATAGCGTAAGGCGCGTTTGGTCAGACGATGAATGGCCGGTGTATCAACAAAATTCTGGGAAGTCGCTTGTAAAACTGTGGTCACAAATAACCTCTTTGCATCACGTCCGTTGAGTTAGCGCTTAGGGGAATTCAGGGAAACTCCACTGGGTTTGGGACGGGGTTTAATTGGGGTAGGCGCTGTCCCCCAAACATACGATTGCAGGTTGGTTACATAAGCACTCCGCTGCTGTTTTTCGGCAGCCCACATTTGTTCCTGTTGCGATCGCGTTTCTTCTCGAAAAACGGCAACATCGGCTTTTAAGTTGGCATAAAAGTCCTGCAATGCTTGGCTGACTTCCGCCGCCATTTCGACTCGATTGGCGGCAATTTCTTCTAGTTTGATTTGAGTCTCATAGCGTTGTTCTAAAATCTGTTGTTGCCGAACTTGAATTTCCTGCTGACGTTGCACCCTACCAGCGTTCCATTGTTCTCGCAAAGACACGACTTTTCCTCCCGATATAATCCCATCTAAATCATGGGCAAAAGTTTAAAAACATTGCCGAGTCTGACTTTCCCTTCCAGGTGATTTTTCCCTTTTTAATGAATGGGAAATACCTGCTGCTGCTTTTCTTCGCAGGCAGCAGGTTTAGATCTCCCTTGCGATCGCTATTTTCGATCCACTACAATGGATTAAGCCGCCGGTACAGCAGCTTGGGAAGTCAGCCCTACCGCTTCCGCATATTTCAAATAGGTTTCCACCGAGGCGATGACGATTCTAGCTTCGATCGCCAGCAGTTCGATTCCCACCAGGGATACCCGCACCCATAAATCGATCACGACTCCTTTATCTAAAATGCGATCGATGACTTCGGCTAGACTGGAAGATGAGTTGACTTTTTCAACTGCCATGATGATTGCTCCAGAGCGTAAATAAAGACTTGGACTTTCCCACCCCTTGATTCAGGTGGACTAATGACTTGATTGAGTCCATTTAACATAAAAATACTGGGTTTTTATGTCAGGGATGGTTCTCTTCCTGCTGCCCCCTTCAATACACAAGATTAAAAGGGAACCCACTGACTACGGTTTTAACCCTAAAATTTAGAGAAAGAACAGGGTCCATTCGCCTTGATGTTTTAGCTGGACAAGTCGAACAGAAACAACAGTCCCTCCCTTCATTTTTCCGGTGTTTTGCCGTGATGCTGAAATCCACCCCCTTCTAACTCTTTACCCCCAAAAATTTTAAGCGGATTGAGTCAAGAATTCCTCTGAGTTTTCTCCTGGCGCTCCGGGTGTTTTTTCAAGGGCTATCCTGAAGAGGCGATCGCAAAATCTTCTCGTCAATTTGCCGCGAGTTCCACACCCTGATTCAATGGGGGATTTGTTGAGGAAATCTACTTGTTGTTATCGTACCTCAGTCGGCCACCTCAATTATCAAGGAAAGTACAAATTTAACAAAACTTTAAAGAGAGATTTTTAGGGGTCTGGAAGTCCTGGAGGGTCTAGGAAGGCTATCTAAGTCTTTTTCTCTATCCCAGGGCTTATTCTTAAATCATGCTTGGGGATTTTTGTCAAGAGAGGTGAAATGAGAGGGATGGGATGTTGAAAATGGCTGAATTCCTTATGGCAAAATGGAGGAAACGACTGAAGTCGTTACTACGAACCCGGAATTTCGCAATATTTCTTTAGGAATGTTCATGAAAATATATGAGGGGCGTAACCTATTTTGATTTATAATAGATAGACCTGTGACCATTAGCAGTCAGGGAGAGGAAAAATTTAAGAAAAGAGAGCAAGGATGCAGCCGTTTAAAGGGAATTGGCGTGTTAGAATATCTAAATAAAGTGGGGTCACTTTAAACCGTAAAAAAACTGAGGTTTAGGTGGGCGATCGCAGTTTAAACAGGGAAAAATAGCAGAGGATATTCATTCGGTCTGATTGTTCTCATCGATTATTGGATGCTAGGGCGATCGCAATCAATCCCATCCGGGGAATTGCCTTTCTTGGACCTAATGTTTTAGGAATGGCTGAATGCAGCCAACTCTAGCCAACCCTGCAAAACTCTAATTAAAACCCTTTACTGAGTTAAATCCATCGTGTCTTCTAACCCGATACAGCCGAAAAGCGCTCAATCCAACTCAAATCGCACCATTGCCACCTCCACCCAAGGCTCGACTTTAGCAGATATCCTCGAACGAGTCTTAGATAAAGGAATTGTAATTGCCGGGGATATTTCCATTTCTGTTGCCACAACAGAGTTACTCCATATCCGCATTCGCTTATTGATTGCCTCCGTAGATAAAGCGCGAGAAATGGGAATTAATTGGTGGGAAAATGACCCGTATCTGAGCAGTAAAAATCAAGATTTAATCGAAGAAAACCGCCAATTGCACGATCGCCTGCAAGTCTTAGAAGCCGAAATGCGATCGCTCAAAGCCCTCACCAGTAGTCCCCCCATTCCTGAAACCAACCCCGAACCCAGCGGCAACGTTGGAGAGATTTAAACCCGGTCAAACTTATAAGAAAACCGCACCCTCATGGCATTAGCTGACACCCCGTCCGACCCGTCCCAAATCAGCGAAATTCTCCCCACTCGTCGCGCCATTAACAGTAAAGCGGGGTTAGCATCCTTAGTCTTAACCCTCGTGGAACTGATTCGGCAATTGATGGAAGCGCAAGTGATTCGTCGCATGGACGAACAAGTGCTGAGTGAAACCGAGTTAGATGCTGCTGCCGAGAGTTTGCAAAAACTAGAAGAAGAAATCCTCCGCTTGTGCGATATCTTCGAGATTGACCCCAATGATTTGAACCTGGACCTCGGAGAAGTGGGGACCCTGTTACCGAAACCGGGTAGCTATTATCCCGGCGAACCCAGTCAAGAAGCATCAGTATTAGAATTACTAGACCGCCTTTTAAATGTCGGAATTGTCGTCCAAGGTGACTTGGACCTCGGTGTAGCCAACCTGAATTTAATTCAGGCCAAACTACGGTTAGTGCTCACATCCCAACCGCTGTAACTGTTCTTCAATAAATTAGACGATAAATTAACATGAGTTTAGGGTTTTATCTATACGGAATTTTGCCTGAACCCCTACCAGACACCTTGGCGATCGCCGGACTGGATCGCCAACCTGTTCATAACCAAACCATTGAGGGATTCCACTTCCTTTATTCCGAAGCCAAACAAACCAAATATCTCACCTCACGGCGCAATTTATTAGGCCATGAAAAAGTATTAGAAGAGGCCATGACTGCCGGATTTCGCACCTTACTCCCCCTGCGTTTTGGATTAGTCGTGAAAACCTGGGATACCGTAATCCGAGACTTAATTGATCCCTATCAGGGGAAACTCGAAGCCCTGTTTCAGAAATTGGAAGGACGGCGAGAAGTCAGTGTTAAAGTATTTTGGGAGAGTAAAAGCGAGATAGAGGCATTACTCGACTTGAATCCTAGCTTAAAAGAAATGCGCGATGCCAGTTTAGGTAAAGCCTTGAGTATGGAAGAAGTCATTAATATCGGTCAACTCATAGAAAGCAGCTTAAAGTTTAGAAAACAAGAAGTCATTGCTGGATTTCAAACCGGATTAAATCCCTTAGCGGAAGAAGTCATCGAAAGCGACCCGATGACCGAAGAGATGATTTATAATGCCGCCTATTTAATTCCTTGGGACCGGGAACCGGAGTTTAGTGAAGCAGTAGAGGCGATCGATAAAACCTTTTGCAGCCGCCTGCGAATTCGGTATAATAACTTTACCGCCCCTTATACCTTTGCCCAACTCGAATCAGAGGAATAATCTCCATGCTATTTGAACTGTTAACCTTTCCCATCTCAGGACCCCTTGGCGGCATCGTCTGGTTAGGGGAACAACTCCTAGAACGAGCAACCAGCGAATTGGATGATATTCAAAATGTCCAAAAACAGTTATTAGCCTTACAACTCGCCTTCGACATGGGCGACATTTCCGAAGAAGACTTTGAAATTCAGGAAGAGGAACTGTTGCTCAAAATTCAAGCAATGGAAGAAGAGGCTGAACAAGAAGAACAAGAAGAAGAAATGGAACCTGAAGAGTTCATCAGCGAGGATGGTTTATCATCTTTCTTCATCACAGTCCTGGATTAACTCGACCCCTTGACAAGGGTTAAAAATAGAACAACGGGGATGGAGATTCCACCCCCACTCCCACCCAACTTTAATATTCCAGATGAAACGTTTTAAACGGATTGGAATTGCCCCGATTAATCGGTTCAGAAACGGGAGTTTGAGACCGAGGTGAACGGTCCTGAATCGGCTTAATATCCCCAGAAATAGCCGCCACACCCTTTCCAGAAGATTGCCGCAACTCCTGAATCGCCTTTTCCTTCGCCTCAATTTGACTATCCAATAGACTTAACTGAGAATTCAACAACTCCATCCGCTGTTTCATCATCTGAAGCTCATGCTGGATCCGCTGTCGCTTCGTCATCATTTTATAAAGTTCAACTTGTTCCCCCATCTCACAGTTCTTGCGAGGCGTGGAACTAATTTTCGGCGGCATTGACGAGGGCGGTTTAATTCTAGGCATAGGTTTTCTCGCAGACTCTAGCTTATGATACCCAAATCAAGTGGCGATCGCTCAAAAGAAACCGAAGATTGCAATATTTCTTCATTTCACCCGAGAACACCAGAGGCTTTGCCCGGTAACAGAATAATCGGAAGTTCAGCCTTTACGATAATCCCAAAGATTCCAAAAGTAAATCCCCAGCTTCTTTGAGATTGCGATCAAGGGAAAAAGTCAGACTGCGAATGCGGATATTGTTGTTATATTCATCTCGGGGGATGGGTAAGGGTTGAGGATAAATCAAAATTGCCTGTTGGCAATTTTTGGAAAGGGCATAAGAACTCGCTTGGTGAAAGTCAGAAACTTGAAAGTCCGTTTTGTATTTTGTATCTAAAACATAGATTGCCTGACGGGTTGCGCGATCGTACAGGACCAGATCCAGATTAAAATACAGAGTCTTGTCCTTCCCAATTTCGATCCGTTCTTGCGCTTTGACAGAATACTGTGATGGCAAATGGACCTTTAACCAGGCGGCGACAAATCGTTCATAAAGTTTCGCCATATCAACTAAAAAGGGGAGAATAGAGGCATTTCCGCTGTCGTGATTAGGGCCAATATTTTCTAGAAAGAAACGACAGAGGGCGTGGAGGCGTTGGTAATCTTGATTGAGGCGGTTATAAGTGCGATCGCAACAATCCTTAGCGGTGAAAGGACGCAGGGTCACCCATCCATTCAAGGCGCGATATGCTGATAGGATAACCGGACGAGTGCGATCGCTACAGAGTCCAGTTCGGGCGATACAGTGGAGAGTCCAAGCGAGAATTTGGTTATCTTCCAGATCGCTGGTTTGTTCGTCGTAGTGACAAGTCAGTTTTACCGCCCAAGGTTTGCGGATGGCGTGACGAGTGTCGAGGCGTCCTCGCACATATCCGAGTTGCCCAGTTTGGGGAAGATAGGCGCGATACAATCCTTTACGAGTGCGATCGCGGATGAGTTGGGCGAGGAGACTGGCGAGGCGATCGAAAAAGTCTTCTAAAGTGTTGCAGGGGATGAGACCCTGTAGAAAGCGAAAACTGTTAAGGTCGTAGGCATATTCTAACATTCCGAACAGATTGGCGATCGGCACTTTTGGGTTGATTTTGACCGCAAATTCTGGAGTCACCGCAATATAACCCACCCATCCTTTTGCCTTGAATTGCCATTCGTCCCCACTGTGGGAATTATGAAGCGTTACCTCAATTTGACTCTTATAGTTTTGCTGCAAGACCTTGATGATAAATTCAGGAATATCATTCCGAGGAAATCGTTGGGTTTCATATTCCCGACAGGGTAAGCGCATCTAATTTGGTATCAAATGTAACAGACGGCAAAAAGAGAGTGCAGTATTATAGCGGCCCAGTTTGTCTGAGAGCTTCTATAATAACTCTCAAGCTCAGTAGAAAATAGGAAGGAATACTCTATGACTAAAGGATTTTCACCCGTTGTCGCGAGCGCTAAATTAAAAACAATAAAACCCCAGCCTCAACCTATTTCTATGCCAGAGCTAGAAGGGGGTTTGTTGAATTATTTTGATGATGTACCTGATCCAAGAGTTGACCGCACTAAACACCACTTACTTAAAGATATTCTAGTGATTGCTTTGTTAGCAATAATAGCTGGAGGTAACGGATGGGAAGATATGGAAAATTATGGAATAAGTAAACAGCACTGGCTCAAACAATTTTTAGAATTACCCAATGGCATTCCTCATCATGATACATTTCGTAGAGTTTTTGAAAAACTAGACCCCAAGATTTTAGAACAGAAGTTAACTCAATGGGTCCAAAAATTACTCGGTTCAGTTGTTGAACAAGTTATCCCGATTGACGGAAAAAGTCTTCGGGGGTCTTATGACCGAAATCAGGGCAAAAAAAATTTACATTTAGTGACAGCGTGGGCCTCGGAAAATCGTTTAGTCCTAGGCCAAGTAAAGGTTGACAGCCATTCCAATGAAATTACAGCCATTCCAGCCTTATTAGAATTAATCGACGTAACCGGCGCAATTATTACAATGGATGCAATGGGGACTCAAACGGAGATTATTAAACAGATTGTTCATAAAAAAGCTAATTATGTAGTTTGCTTAAAAAGTAATCACCCGACTCTTTACAATCAAGTTAAATCTTGGTTTGAAATTCAATCAAGTCGCCAATTTACTGGGGTTAAGATGACGGATTACCGTCAAGTAGAAAAAGGGCATAACCGGATTGAGAAGAGAAGAGTTTGGGCGATTCCCGTTTCAGAATTTGGAGGTCTTTATAATCAAGATAAATGGGCGGGACTTCAAACGGTTGTTATAGTCGAACGGTTTCGGCAACAGTGGAATGGAACCTCTCATGAAGTCCAGATTTATCTAAGTTCTTTAAGCGTAGATGCCCAAAAACATGGTTCTATTATTCGGGAACATTGGAGCATTGAAAATAAAGAACATTGGGTTTTAGATGTGACTTTTGAAGAAGATAAATCTCGGATCCGAGCGTTTAATAGCCCTCGAAATTTGGCGGTACTCAGACGGATGGCCCTTAATGCCCTCAATCAAGAAACCACCCTATCGCGTAGCTTGAGACAAAAAAGGAACCGGGCAGCCATGAGCGAGGAGTACATGATGCTTATTCTCAAATCCTTGTGTCAAGCCTGATTGAGATGCTCTTACCCTGATATTCCCGAAGTTCAATTGTTCTAACCCGATTGCCCGTCATGTTCTTTTAAATCTCTCCCAATTGCCGCAAAATCGCCTCAATAAACCTTCGTTTTTTTTGATTAAGGAAAGTTGATTGATTTTTGCAAAGGCAATCAAGGGGGTGGCATTACTAATTATCATTTTCCCCTCTTAACTGACTGATTCCTCTTAATTCGGTCTCTAGTCCGGTTTCATCATAATCGAACAACGTTATCCCTTTTTGTGATAAAATATCCATAAATTCCAAGCGGTTGAGTCCTGCTAATTCGGCGGCTTTTCCGAGAGAGAGTTTTTTTCCTTGAAAATAGGCGATCGCCGCCAGTAGTCGCATCTCTTCCTTCAATTGCTCCCTGCCTAATTTTAAAGCGGCGAGGAGATCCTGAGAAATTTCAAAAGAAATGGTTTCTGGATTCATAGAAAACCTCGGATTTATGATAATTTTTATAGACTCTCCATCAGTTTAGCTCACCGGGAGAAACCCCGCATTTTTGGCTTCTCCCTCATTCCCCGCAAATTTGAATCAGCAGATTGCGTTTTCGTGGTCCATCTAAATCAATTAACATCACCGATTGCCAAGTCCCCAAGGCTAAATTTCCCTCGACGATGGGAATGTATTCGCTATTGTTGAGGGTGATTGCCATCAGATGGGAATGTCCGTTGATGGGTTCATCAGGAGGGACGACGCGCAGATGCAAATCGTTATGGAGATATTTGGCATCTGGCGGGGCTAATTTTTCCAGATAGACCTTTATATCATCCAGCAATCTTTCTTCATACTCGTTAATAAATAAAGCGGTTGTGGTATGTCTGGCAAATACCAAAACATAACCATTTTTAACCGGATTTGCCTCTAGCAATTCTTTAATGTAGGGATTCAGGTTATGAATGCTGATTCCCGGTTCGGTTTCAATGTCGATAAAATGGTTGGTGATAGTCATTGCGTTTGGGCACTTGATTGAGGGATTTTAGGGAAAGGGATAGAGATAGCAGTTTTCAATAGCGGGAGTTACTAAAATCTTAAACCTGTCATTCCCGGAAAAGCACCGAATCCAAGACAAGTTTGGATTTCGCCCACATAAACGCTGCCATAGCGGATTTTACCATAATTCCCATGTCGAAAAATCAGGGTTTGGGTAAAATTGTCTTGGCGATCGCCTCCCAGCGGAAGGATTCAAGTTTGTCCCTTTGGTCGAAAAAATACTCTTCTAAATAAGGTTCGATTTCCATGCGCCAGACATCTTCAATTTGGTCCGCCAGATCGGGCAGCAGAAAGAACGAGATACCCAGTTCATAATCGGGGTCATCGATTACCTGATTCACGCGCTGTAATGTGGCAATCAACCCATCAACCGGAAAATCGGTTGCTTCTCGTTCGTGATAACGCCGTAGAATCTCATAATTGGGGCGCAGTTCGATAAGAGCAAAGCGGCGACGCAGTGCATGATCCACGAGGGCGATCGAGCGATCGGCGGTATTCATCGTCCCAATAATCCGGACATTTTTAGGGATGCCAAACAGTTCATTACTACCCGCTAAAGGAATTTTTTCATCCCGATATTCAAGTAAGTACATCAACTCTCCAAACACACTAGAGAGATTCGCCCGGTTAATTTCATCAATAATTAAAACACAAGTATCTTCACAAGACTCTGCTTTTTTACAAAATTCCAAAAACCGACCTGGAACCACTGGATAATCAAGCTGTCCATGCTCGTTTGCTTGAGGGCGAATCCCTTGGATAAAATCCTCATAACAATAAGCGGGATGAAATTGCACCAGTTCCATGAACCCATCACCACCACCAATTAAATGATTGCCAAGCTGTTTTGCAAGGTAAGTTTTTCCCGTACCAGGAGGACCTTGTAATATCGCTTGCTTCTTGCGATTAATGGCGCGGGTCCATCTCTTTAGGGTTTCAACTTCAACTCCTATATTCTGAGAAAATTCAGCTAGAGGTTTATTTATAAAGTTTATAATAGCTGGCATCGGATCTTCCTGAGTTGCCAACAAAACTAAGGGATAAAATCCAATAAATTTGTAGACTATTTTTTGGCTTAGTTCTTGAGTATTAAGTTGCAAAACTTCTTGAGGTGTCAAAGAGACACCGAAAGTTAAGTAATCTAGCATTATTTTATCGGTACTTTCAAAAAGCCTCTGTTGTAAGCGTTGTAAGTGCGGATTGAAAAAATATTTTAAATCCCCAAGATTTTGATGGCCTATTGATTCTTTAATTACAGACAGTAAATTGAAAAAATTATTTCTAAAGTTATAAATAAATAATTGAAAAGTTTTGTCTTTTGATGAAGGGGTTCTTTCTTGAAAATCCTGCCATTTATTGAATAAACAAAAACCAAAATCCAAACCTTCTTCATTTATGCAAAGATAAAACTGAGGATTAAGAAAGCTCTCTTCTTGTCTAACAAAAATTAAGGCTCCTTCATAGTAATCAAAGTTATTGCCTTTTTTAAAAAAGTCACTAAACATTACAGGGCTTGCCAATTTTTTGATTTCAAGAGGTAAATGGTTAATTACTATTTCAAACAACTCTTTTAGCGGGAAAGCAACGAATTCCGCAAAATTTTTTTTGTCAAGTAATTTGAAATTTATTGGTGGTGAATAATGGGTAACTAAAAAGTCTAAAATTTTCCCTTCTTTTTGCCAAAATTCAGAATTGCACACTGAATTGTAAAAGTAGTGAGCAACAAAAAAATCAAAAGATTCTTTATCAAAAGGGCATTCTGGATTAATTTTTGTCATTTAAATTCCTTGTTTGAATCAAACCATGAAAGGTAGTCAGGGATAAACTGCCCTGTCCTCCTCTGCCTTATCTATCTTACCCAATCGGGGGCATTCGGCAATAAGGCATAAAGGTTTTTTAACGTTTCTACATCTTTTTGAAACCAAGTCTCTACCCACTGACTGTATCCTGCCATCACTTTACCCTCAACCGCTTTCCCTTGCAAGACTTGGGTCATTAAATGGGCTGCCATCATTCCGGACATGACTGCTTTTAGAACGCCATGAGAGGAGGCTGGATTCCAGAACTGTGGCGGCATCTCCGACTAGAAAATAACCGGGTCCTGCGGGGGGAGAAACTTGTCTCCAGGTGACATCGGCAAAGGCGGGTTTTCCCCTGGGTTTTAGGGTTTGGAATTCGGCGGGTTGCCAGTTTTTTTCTAAGGGTTTGTTGTGGAAATCCAGGCGGGTCCATTGGTAGAGTTGGGGGCGGACTTTGGCGGTCCAAATCCATCCCCGATCGCCTGCTACGATTGCCGGTGCATCATCTCGGATGGGACAGTCTCCTTGGACATAGCCATAATGGGCGATTAAGGGTGGAGAAAATGGGTTAATTGCTAACTTTAATTGTTTGGCTAACCATTGTCTGCTGCCGGTGGCATCGACTGCAAATTTTGCCTTGATTTCACCTTGGTTGGTGGTGATTCCTGTAACTCGGTTTTGGCTGATAATGGGATGTAAGGCGCGACAGGGTTGGTGGACTTTGACCCCTAATTCCACAGCCCGATCGCGCAAGATTGTATCAAAATCCGCCCGCCATGCCTGAAATCCCTGCCAAGGTCCAGTTTCATCGGACCCGAAGGGTTCAAACCGGCGACTGCCCTCCCATTGTATCCAGTTTCCGGGATGACGCAGGAATCCGGCAGCTAAGAGGCGACTGCCGACTCCTAGCTGCTTTAACAGGGGTTCGATGCCGGGGTGGAGGGTTTCCCCCGGACGATCGCGGGGGAAGGGTTCCGCTTCAGCGATCGCCACCCGGAACCCTTGCTGGGCAAGGGCAATGGCGGCAGCAGTTCCTCCCGGACCACTCCCGGCGATCGCCACGTCAATCTCACACATTTTTCGATTCCCAGACGCCGGAATCCCGTTTCATCAACACTCGCAGTCCATCCACAAACAGGGTAACCCGTTCCCGGATTTCCACCCAGCGTTTTCGCACATCTTCCGGAGTAGTGATATCGCCATGCCGATACATCTCAAACCGATAGATTTTCCCCCGTAACTGTTGACCCGTTAAGGTTTGCGCTTCTAGTAGTTCCGTTTCCGTTGGGGTCACTTCCCGGAAAGAGAGAACCCCCCATTTGGATTTCTCATTGACAATTCGGCCAAATGCCTCAGCGTCTTGCGCCTCGGACTGTCCGGGAGGAAAGTATTTCTCCTCTTCAATCCCTAAAGCGTGATAGACATAAGCCATTGTTAGCACTCTCGCCTCGTACTCTCGCACATCAACCTGTCCCGTGAGGGCTAAGGTGAATTTACCCTGTAAGGCATTGGTGACATAATCCACATGATCGATCGCCTCATATTCGACCACCTGGCGATCGGGCAATTGCACCAGGCGCGGTCCCGGAACCCCATCCCAAGGCAATTCCCCGGTTTGCCCGATTTCCGCATCAGTTAGAGGGCTGACGGTGGGCCAATTTCGCATGGGTTCAAAGGTGCGGGCGGCATCCGGAGAGACCGCAGGCCAAAAAGCACTTAGTGCGGCACAAAGTTTAGAATCTTCGGGAAAGGGACTCCCGAGACCATAAGCAGCTAGGAAATCTAAGCCTTCGTCAGTGCGATCAAAGCTCACATCCCATCCGGGCGCATAGATTCCCGCAGCCGCATCCGGGAGGTAGGATTGGCGATTCAGGATGAAACGGTCTAGGGGACGCTGTTTGACAAAGGGTTCTCCGGGTAAGGAGACGATCGCCGTTACGGTGGTATCTTCCGGGCGAAAATCGGCTTCAGTTAAGGCCAAATTGGGCGGCATTCGCTCATCAGCTAAGGTTTCCGGAGGAATTCGCCAAATGCTGTTTCTCACCGCTTCGGGTACCGATTGTTCCCACCAATCCATCAGTTGCCGTTGATCGCAGGTGGGGAAGTAATCTGGGGCACTTACCAGGGAATAAGCAGGAACCCGTCGGGGGATTTGAATGGCTAATTCGGGACAGAGGGCTTCGATCCAGCCATCTGCCGTAAAGTCGAGGTAATGTAAGGCATTGTATCCTCCTTCGGCAACGATCCGGGCAACATTGGGGCTTTCATTCAGGTCTGTGACTGTCCCATTCGGTAGCACTTGGTGACGGGCGTGGACATATTCCGGGGCGCGTCGGGCTTCGTTGTCGGAGGGAATCAACAAGCTGGAGGAGAGGGTTAAGCCATAGTTGGCAGGAACTTGATAGGTGAGAGGCTTGCCTTGATATTCTGCTGCTTCAACGAGATTGGGATGAACAATGGGGATAAGCGTTCCCATGCCATCATTGGGATTTTGTGAGAATTCAGCAATACCTTCGGTAAAGATAAAGGGCGGATTGCTGAGATCCGGTTCACTCCAGCCGGTTTCATACCCTTGGCTTTGTAGTTGGAGATGGATGCGCCGGAGTTTTTCGTTGATATGAGTAGCTTCTAGGTTGAGGGTTAAGTTAAAATCACGGATACATTCATTACCGCTAAATAGTTTGTGTAAGGGAAACCAGAACAAGCGGCGATCGTCGCCATCCCGAACGCGCATCGGTTTATATCCCGGGCGATCGCCTCGACGGATGACGGCAATATAGGCACTATACCGAGAGGGAATTACCCGCATCGCTTGGGAGTCGCCTTCTACAAAGGGTAAAAAGCCGCGATTTTTGCTGTCATACAGGGGTTCAGCCGTTCCCACTCGGGCGACGCCAGTCCGGGAAAAGCACAAATCCGCGTGTTTCTGGTGGGGGGTGTCCGAGGCGGGACGGTATTCGGAAGCAAAGACAGCGATCGCCAAAGGTCCATAATTCGCCTTGACCCGTAATTCGGCCAGGGAGGGCGGTTGGACGCCATAAACGTAGTTTTCCACCGCCTCAATCTCAGCGAGGGTGGGAAAGGCGGTTAATTCGCTGCCCTCAGCCCCAGTGACGACTGTGGCTGAAGCTAGAGCATGATAGAGTAAACTCCGGGCGGGATGACCCGGTGCGATCGCCCGATTCCCTTCATCGGCAAAATCCGTAAATCCTGGAATAGTGCGGTTGATGTTCGGGAGGATTTTCCCCAATTCCGCTGTTAAGTTGGCCGCTGTGATATCCAATCCATGCTGTAACAGTAATTCTCGCCATCCGTGGTTCGCGAGGCGATCGCAGACTTGTTGAACCTGATCAATTAAGGCCATAAGTGATTCCTGGTTTAATCCTCATGATTATAGAGCCTATCTAGTTGATTGGCATCAAGATTTGTATCAAAAATTATTATAGGGTTAGCAGGAACCTAGGGGCATTCAAAATTTTGTACAAAAAGATAAACGTTTGTTATTTGAAGCCGTGATAAAGCTCAATATTTATAATAATAACATATTTAATTTAGGTAAGAATTAAATTATAATTAAAGTTACAAATACCCGCCATAAAACAATGGGAAAAGCAGATATTAGTGGCAAAAGATTAATCGGACTCTACCCCGATGGATGGGTCAAATGGGTGACTCGCTCATCCGGTACAGTCGCCGAAGTCATCCTCGATTCAGAATTTCAATGGCTCAGTCGAGATAGCGATATCCTCATCAAAGCCTATAGCGAGGAAGAAGGGGAATTTATTAGCCTAACCGAACTCCAATTTCGCCCGGATACAAGGATGCCGGTGCGGATTCGGGCTTATGCGGCACTGGCAGAAGAAAAATATAATGTCCGAGTGCATCCGGTGGTGGTCAATATTTTTCCGCCAACCGGGAACACCCCCATTCCCACTCGTTATGAATCGAGTATTATGGGACTAGAGGCAAGGCAAGACTATGAGGTGATCAACCTCTGGGAAATCGATGCCGAGGTTGCCTTTCAACCGGAACTCAAGGCCCTACTGCCCTTAGCAACGGTGATGAAAGGGGGTGCAAACGAAACCATCTTACGTCGCGCCGCAGTCCGAATACAACAGGAAGAACGGTCGGAAGATTTACAACGATTGTTGGGAATTTTTTCTAGCTATGTATTAGGAGAAAATATCGTGGAGAAAATCTTGAATTTTGCAACCCAGGCATTATTGGAATCCCCTTGGGGTCAAGAAATTTTACAGGAGGGAGAAGTACAAGAAGCACGACGACTCATCCAACGCATAATCCTACGTCGGTTTGGGGAAGTATCGGAAGCGGTTGAAGCTAACTTGCAACGGTTGAACCGGGAGCAATTAGAAACGGTCGTGGACATGCTGATAGAGGTGAATTCTTTGGAAGAATTGATGGCGGCTTTTCCTCCCGTGACTGACAATTAAGGTCGAGTTTTGTAGAGAAGTGAAATTAGCGCTTCTCTACAAAACAGATTTGATAAAGTTAACAGTGATCGTCTTGGTGATTCGGTAACAGTCAAGGCGATCACTTTTTTGAGACATAACGGAAGGCAAATTTTCCCGGATTTAGGTTTTGGGTTGCGCTCGCTCACCTATGCACCAAGCCCTATAGAAAGCATTTGAGGAATTTTACATTTATTTCTGTGGCGGTTCAATTTTAACTGTTGCTTTCCACTCAGCAAATGGGGGAGGAAACTGAGGCTCTAAATCCTGAAACCCTGCCATTGCTAAAATCATATATCCGTAAAATCGGCTTAAATAAATCATATCGTCAACTGATTTTTCTCTATATTCTTCGGATAAATATCCACCCTTTTTCAGTAAAAAATCAGGATGGGCATTCCGATGGCGCATATTTTCATAAATATCGAGTATCTTCTTGATCTCTGGTTTCCACTCTCTTGAGAAATACTTTTCTCTAAAATTTTTTAAGGCTTTTGCTACTTGAAATGAATGATCTCCGGGCTTGAAAGGATGGTTTTCAATTGTTCTTAGGGCCGCTTCAAGGATTGTAGAAAGAAGTAGTTCTCTAGCTTGCCAACTTTCCTGGCGAGACGCTTCCAGCATTTGTTTAAACATTTGGCGACAAATCCAAGAATTCACTCCTTCGGTTACAAAAAACTGAGTCAGCAACATTAAAGAACTTTTATTAAGCTGCTGGGTTTGTTTTAATGGAGATAAAACACCTAGAGAATCTAACCGGGATTGATGTTTAATTTCACTATAAATTTTATTATATCCCCGCCGAATTTCACGCCTCACCAACTCAATACTTTCCCCATACAAAAGAGAAAAAGAATCTTGAAGTGCTTCTGACCATTTCCAATTATCTACTTTGGAGCATTGAGAAGTAGGCAGTAACCAAGAAATTTTAAGATATCTGTCGTCAATCATACGCCCCACCAATTTATAATTGTTTTCGTCTTCATACAAAATTCCTGATAATTCTTCTTTAAACTCTCGTTGTTGATCATTAATTAGTACCTCTGTACTGACCTTATCTGGCAAATGTAATTTGCTTGCAGTTCTATATAGTGCAGAACCCCACAAATTTTTATTGGGTTTATTTGGAAAACCCCAACAATTATAAAAAATGACTCGGCTAACTTTAATAAAAATCCGATTTTCTAAAAGAATCATTTCCCCCTGATCGCCCAAATGTACGCTCGGAACAATAGCCCAGGTAAAATTGGTGGATTTCATCCGAATCGATGTTAAATGCTGCTTTCTGATGATATCGGGTTTATTTAATTCAATGGTAGTTTTTGGAAATTCTTGAGGAGTTTCTAAAAATGCTTGGATATAAAATCCTTGTTCTGGATTCCAGGTCATTACGCCACGACCTTGGTAGCGGATACCTAGATAGTAAAAACTAATCCATTTCAAAACATATTCCTGATTCTGAAAGTAATTTTTCACGGAAACTCCACCTTATTTATGATTTTATAGGTAGATTGCTCGACAACTGAGTAGCCGATACAGCTAATTCTACCATTAAACACTACATTATACTACATTCAGGGTTTATTCTTTTCCAAAGCCAGGAATTTTTCTATATTCGGGTTCTAGGTCAACTCGACACGGGGTAGGCTAGGTTAGCATTTCCTGAATTCTGTTAAATCCCTTTTTCTACCGCTTTGGCAATCTTTTATCTAAGGGCCTGATTCTTCGCATTGCCTCTTGCATTAGACTCAGCCGATCGCCAACAACATCCACCCAACCAGGCTACTGATGCCAATTTTCTGGCCCCCTTGCCGATCGCCAGGACCCTCAGAAATGGCATAGATTCATCTCCTAGCGCCCTGGGTCCCCAGCTTTCGGGGTCAGGGTCCCTCTGGAACTGCCGCAATTGCCATCAATTTTGGAGGGGTCCTGATGATTTTCCGTTCGTTTCCGTCAAAGGCTTGTGGCAAAATCGTAAGATAGATCAGTTGTAATCCGTTCACCTTATATTCCCGATGACTTCCACCATTCCTAACTTACCGAGTCAATATGAACCTAAGACGACAGAAGCCAAGTGGCAAGCGTTTTGGGAAGAGAATCAGGTTTTTAAAGCAGACCCGAATCACCCGGGAGAGCCTTACTGTATCATGATTCCCCCGCCCAATGTTACGGGTAGCTTACACATGGGGCACGCCTTTGAAAGCGCCCTGATTGACGTGCTGGTGCGCTATCATCGCATGAAAGGGCGCAATACCCTGTGGTTGCCGGGGACGGATCATGCCAGTATTGCGGTTCAGACGATTTTGGAACGGCAACTGCGCGAAGATGGTAAAACCCGGGATCAAGTGGGACGGGAGAAGTTCCTGGAACGCGCTTGGCAGTGGAAAGAAGAGTCTGGTAATACGATTACGAATCAGTTGCGCCGGTTGGGAGTTTCTGTGGATTGGACTCGCGAACGGTTTACGATGGATACCGGACTCTCAAAGGCGGTTCTGGAAGCGTTTATCGCATTGCATGACGAGGGACTGATTTATCGCGGTAAATATATGGTGAACTGGTGTCCGGCGAGTCAGTCTGCGGTGTCGGATTTGGAGGTGGAACAGCGGGAAGTGAATGGTCATTTATGGCACTTTCGCTATCCCCTCAGTGATGGTTCGGGATTTGTGGAGGTGGCGACGACTCGACCCGAAACAATGTTAGGAGATACGGCAGTTGCGGTTAATCCCAATGACGATCGCTACAAAGGGTTAATTGGGAAAATGTTGACCCTGCCGATTATGAATCGGGAAATTCCGATTGTGGGAGATGAGTTTGTTGACCCGAGTTTTGGGACGGGTTGTGTTAAAGTAACTCCGGCCCATGACCCGAATGATTTTGAAATGGGAATGCGGCATAATTTGCCGTTTATTACCATTATGAATAAAGATGGTTCATTGAATGAGAATGCTGGACCTTTTGCCGGACGCGATCGCCAGGATGCCAGAAAGGCGGTGGTGCAGCAGTTGGAGGCAGAAGGACTGCTGGTGAAGGTGGAGGAATATAAGCATACCGTTCCTTATAGCGATCGCGGTAAAGTCCCCGTCGAACCCCTGATTTCAACGCAGTGGTTTGTCAAAATTGACTCCCTCTCCAGTCGCGCCTTGACGTTCCTTGATGAGCAAAATTCGCCTCGGTTTGTCCCCGATCGCTGGACGAAAGTCTATCGCGATTGGTTGGAAAAACTCAAAGATTGGTGTATCTCTCGTCAACTCTGGTGGGGACATCAAATTCCCGCATGGTATGCGATTAGTGAAACCGGGGGAATGATTGCGGATGATACGCCGTTTGTGGTTGCTAAATCTGCTGAAGAAGCCACCGCTAAATTGAAATCTCAATTTGGAGAAAGCGTCCAAATTCAACAAGACCCGGATGTTTTGGATACTTGGTTTTCCTCTGGATTATGGCCGTTTTCGACCTTGGGATGGCCTGACCAAACTGAAGATTTGAACACCTATTATCCCACGACAACTCTAGTTACTGGCTTTGATATCATCTTTTTCTGGGTGGCGCGGATGACGATGATGGCGGGACATTTCACAGGCAAAATGCCCTTTAAAGATGTGTACATTCATGGATTAGTCCGGGATGAAAACAATAAGAAAATGTCCAAGTCTTCGGGGAATGGGATTGACCCGTTACTGTTGATTGAAAAATACGGGACCGATTCTCTCCGTTATACCTTAATTCGGGAAGTTGTTGGCGCGGGTCAAGATATTCGCTTGGAATATAATCGGACAACGGATGAGTCTGCCTCGGTGGAAGCGTCGCGGAATTTCACGAATAAATTGTGGAATGCGGCGCGGTTTGTGATGATGAATTTGGAGGGACAGACGCCGCAACAGTTGGGGAATCCTGGAGAGAATGCTGCGGGGTTGGAACTGTGCGATCGCTGGATTTTGTCGCGCTATTATCATACGGTGCAACAAACCTGCGAGGCAGTCGATACCTACGGATTAGGGGATGCTGCCAAAACTTTGTATGAGTTTATTTGGGGGGATTTCTGCGATTGGTATATTGAATTAGTCAAGTCGCGCTTACAGGGAGAAGATGCGGCTTCCCGACGAGTGGCGCAACAAACTCTTGCTTTCGTTTTAGAGGGAATTCTCAAATTACTCCATCCGTTTGTTCCTCATATTACCGAGGAAATTTGGCATACGTTAACCCAAGCAGAATCAACGGTATCTTTAGCTTTGCAATCCTATCCCGAAGCTGATGCTAATTTGATGGATGGCGAATTAGAATCTGACTTTCAGTTACTCATTGGTGCAATTCGGACCATTCGGAATTTACGCGCCGAGGTGGAGATTAAACCCGGGGCAAAAATTAAGGCTATTTTGCAAAGTGACAGCGACAAAGAACGGGAGATTCTCCATAAAGGGGAATCTTATATCCAAAATTTAGCCAAAGTTGCAGACTTGACCATTACCCCCGCTTTAGCAGAAGAACCAGAACAAACCATTGCCGGAGTGGTGGGAACCGTCCAAGTTTTAGTGCCTCTAGCAGGAGTGGTGGATATCGAACAACTCTGTGCCAAACTAGAGAAAAGTTTGGGTAAAATTGAGGGGGAAGTGAAATCCATTTCCGGACGATTATCTAACTCTAAATTTGTGGATAAAGCCCCACCGGAAGTGGTCCAAGGGGCGCGGGATAGCCTCGCAGAAGCGGAAAAACAGGCGGAAATTTTACGCGATCGCCTGCGTCAATTAAGAGGTGAATAATCCGAAAAAACCCTAGTTGTCGTGCGGGGTTCTCCCCCTAGTCCCCTCCCTCATTGGGAAGGGGACCGGAACCCGAAAATTCTCGCCCATTCCCATCCATCACCCATTCAAGCAGACTGTGATGATATATTTAGCTCAGGTGCAAAAAAAGGGATTCTTAGGCAAAACAGGGTTGCGATTATTAGCCTGTCAGAAATCTGGAGATATCTGGGCTTTGGTGTCGGAAACTGAGCCACTTGTCACCACGGAAGCGAATGCGTTTGGTGAGGGAATCCTCGTTTTAGCGGATATTGCCAATACGGGACAAATTCGCAGTATCAATGAAGCGACGGAATGGGCGATTAATCTCATTCAACAATATTTGACCAAAGGATTGACGCCGGATTTTTTACAGGAACAGGCGGATGAAATTGAACAATGGCGACAATCTTTGACGTTACAAAGTCAGGAACTGTCCCGGCGTGCCCTAGAATTAGAAGCCCGGAGAGACCAACTTCAAACGTTAGAAGAAAAGCTCAAAAAAGAAGAACGCCGCTTGGAAATCTTGGCTCAAAAGTTAGAAGGGTCTGCGGAGGAGAGTAGCGATGAGAAGGGGGAAGAGGAAGCAAAATAACAGGAGAAAATCAGGCTTGACAGGTTTCGTGATTTATGTTACTAATCCAAAAAAAAGCTGGGGATGATTGCTGAATAGAGAATGTTGTAGGGAAAGACAATTTTAGGTAAAATGAAACCACCGTTTCAGATAGAATCCAGATATGAAAAGTTGTTGTTATCCAGTAGCCTGCGGAGGCAGGCTTTGTCCGTATAGCCCCAGGCTTCAGCCTGCGGGTTCTTGCACTATGAATCAGGAGTGATTGTGCCGTCGATTGAAGCAGATCCCACCAATTTTGTTGAATTACTGGAAATTGTCCGGGATGGATATGAAATCTCTTTAAAACCGGGAGATTACAAGGGAACCTTCACGATCGCCCGCGCAGTGACGATTCGCGGCAGTGGCGGTGATTCTGTGCTGTTTGCCGTGGATGCGCCTGCGGTGGTGGTGACGGTTGCCGGAGTGCGCTTAGAGAATTTGGCGATCGCCCGAACGGTAGGCGGTGAAACAGGTGCTGTGGCGGTGAGGGGTGAGGCAAATACCGCGCCGATTTTGCATCAGGTGAGATTAACCGGCAGCGCGGAAAATGTCCAGTGGGAAGGCGCAATTTGGGAGGTTCCAGGGCGATTGGAGTTTGGGGAGATTGAACCCAATCGCCAGGTAGAAAAGGGTTGGGAACTGCAACTGGGTGAGTCTTGTCAGGTGGTGTCGGACTTGGATTGGTTGCAAGTGCGATCGCAATATTTGTCTCCGGGGTTGCAGTCACTACAGATGGCGGTGAATTCCCAGGGAATCCCCGCAGGAACTCGACTGTCAGGGTCGGTATATTTATGTTCCGAGGATGACAAGCGCGAGATTCAGGTTACCGCTGAAATTATCAGTCGGGTGGAGTGGGTGACAACGGTAGTACCCTCGGAGAAATCTGCTGCAAAGCAGGAGGAGGCAAAGTGGGGGTATCGGTTGGTTGGCAAAACGGCGATCGCCAATGTAATTCGGGAACTGGCAGGGGAGAAACCCGGCGATCGCGATGAGGATTTTCGCAGTCGTCGCGATCGCGCGGAACTGTTATTCGCACAATTGTTAGAACAGCGATCGCATTCCTTTTACTTGCGCCGTCTGGGAAGCGGGAAAGAAGCGGGGGAGGAACGGTGGCAACTTACCCTCGCTTGCGATCGGGATGAACCGGGAATTCCACTGCTGGAAAAGCGCTACAAAACCTTATCTTTAAAAGCCGTAGTCAGTCCCGATGGACGGGGGGGATTACGCCTGATTGATGTGAGTTTTGTTCCCATGACTCGGGGACGGGGGGATGGGTTTACGGTTCTCTGTCGTCTGCGGTTGCTGCCGGATCATCAGTATGATTTAGGCGTTCCTCGTTCCGCCTTGAAATGCATGGCAAAACTGCCAGTTTCCGGAGATTTAATCCCCACGGAGGAACAACTTCAGGCATGGCGAGTTTATGTAGAAATTGAAAAAAGAATTGCTGAATCCAGGCAGTTTTGTGTTCCCTTTATCGGTCATAATTATGGGGCGGATGCGCGCCGGATTAGCTTTGAATTGGACAGTCGCGAGGCAACCATTGATGGCAGCAGCGAAACCGAATTAGCCGCAGGGGAATTCTGGAGTCGCACCTATAAAGCCCGCAGCGAACAACTTCGTCTATTTGAAAGTTCTCCTCTGGGAAAAAGTGGCCGGGATGGACGAATTTTAGGGCGAATTGACTCGGTGGATACGGAACGGCGGTTGCTGAGAATTAAGCCAGATTCTGATTTACTGGAGTTGATGGCGGGGGGTTACTATCAGTTACCCGAAAGCGGATATTTATTATTTGAAGCCTTTGGGGAACTGAGTCAAATTAATCATAAAATGAACGCCTTAAAACGGCTGGAACAGGGTCATAGTCAGAATCCCTATTTAGGTCAATTTTTCTTTGATGCGGGACAGGCGAGGGTTCCCAAAAACTTAGTTAAACTGGAGAGGGCGGAGTTATTATTACCTGCTGCCAATCCGGACCAAATTGCCGCAGTGGAAATGGTGTTATCTGCTAAAGATTTGGTATTAATTCAAGGTCCCCCAGGAACAGGAAAAACCACGGTAATTGCAGAAATTTGCTACCAGGTGGCGCGCCGAGGGGGACGAACGTTAATCGCATCTCAAGCGAATTTAGCAGTAGATAATGCTTTGAGTCGATTGGTACATAGTCCCGTTATTCGGGCGTTGCGAAAGGGAAAAGCGGAGAAGGTGCAGGAAGAAGGTGCACCTTATTTAGAAGAGAATGCGATCGGGACTTGGCTGCAAAATACGGCGAGTCACTGTGAGACAGACTTGGAAAAACGGCGCAATGATTTAGCATTTTATCACCAAATGCGGAAGGTGGCGGCGGAATTTGAAGTATATTTGGCAGCAGAAGAAGCACTCGCCAACGATCGCCTATTTTGGAAAGAACGTCAGGAGAGTTTACTCGAAAATCGGGCAATTTGGGAACAGCAGTATCAAGCGGCACAAGACCAAAATCCCGAGGTAAAACGGGTGAGAGAGGAGTTGGCAGGGTTGTTAGCTGCTGCGCCAAATGTGTCGTGGGAATCTCCGGAAGTGGTGAAGTTATTGGCGGAAATTCGCCCCTATACTCTGGAAGATTGTAGGGTTAAAACTTTTATTGATGCTGTGAGAGTGGCGTTACCTTTAACTCAGGAATTGGGCTGGTTGCGTCCCGATCGCGGTGCATTTGGGTTGGCAGCTTGGTGTTGCGAAACTGTTGCGCCAGAGTTGGCTAAATTGCGGGAGGTTGTCATGCAAGCGAATTGCACTGCCGAGGCGATCGCTGCTGCTGCAACTGCTGTCCACCAATTTCGCACAGATTCCACCCCATTGCAGCAATTGCAAGGGGAATATGACCAAGCCTTAACTAAGCAAAAATCCCTCCAGCAACGCTTCCAAAATTTACAAACTCGTAAGTTAGAAATTGACCGCGTAATTAAAGAGGTGGGGGTTTGGTTAGAAACAGCACCCGCCCAAGTTTATACCATTTTAAAACAAGCGGTGCAAACGGGTCAACCCTTTAACAGTAAATTGATTCATGTTCCCGATAGTTTACTGGCGATCGCCCAAACCTTGAATGTGGCAATTATGCCCAACTATGGCAATCATCCGGTGACGGAACTGCCGAATTGGGAGCAATTTCTCAAAGCCTTAGCTTATGAAACGAAGGGCAATTTTCGCAATACCAAAGGCAATCATTCCTATTTTAATGAATTTTTGCACCGCAGTTTGAATCAGCCTCCGATTGTCTTTTCAGCAGGCGATCGCAGCTTATGGCGGGAACTGGCGGCAGGATATGGCAATTATCCCCAACTGACGGCATCGGGACGGCAGAATTTAGTCGTCAAAACCCAGGAAGTTTTACAGCAGCAGCAACAGCAATATGCCACCCTTTGGACAACCCAGGCAGTCGAATTGACCCTGCAACAAATCGCCCAAACTACCATCGATGAAATTGTCACCCAGGCGCGTCAATGTTTACTCCCCCTGAAAACGGAAACCGAACAGGGATTAAGCCATATCGGACAACAGTGGCATCAAATTCAACATTGGATTGCCGCCCAAAAACCTCAACTCGAACAATCGCAAGCTGCCCTAAATTTATTGCGTCAAGAAGGGGAAAAGACTTTACAACAAGCGCTGTCCCAGTTACAAGAGTTAAGCCAAAAATCGCACTTACCCCCCGCAATTTTAACCGTAGTCCAGCGATATCAAGCTAACCGGGCTTTAATTTGGGAAAAACCCTCGGAATTTGCGACGCTGGTGCAATCCTGGGAGAGTCGAATTGCTAATTTAGAAACTGCCATTGCTGCTTTAGCCCCCTTTGAAGTGTTAGGTCATATTCAGACTCTAATTACCGCCTATCTCACCAAGCAGCAACAAAATTTGCAACCCTTGCAACAGCAATTGGAACAGTGCGAATTGGAACTGCATGAAATTACTCAACAACTCACCACTAATCTGCCAGAACCCTTACTCAAGCACCGGAACTGGTGGCGGAACACCTGGGAAAACCTGCGCGATCGCCTGCCGCAAATCTCCGAGGAACACTGCTGTGATTTGCCCTTTTTACACCAAGTCAAAACCCAATTTGAAACCTGGGAACAGGCAGGAAATCAGGAAGAACAGTATCTCGATCGCTATCAAAACTTAGTCCAAGATTGGATTGATAAACTGCGCCATCCCTCGGAACAGGACCGCAATGAATTGCGCCAAATTTATCTCGACAATGCCAATGTGATTGGGATTACCTGTGTGCAAGCAGCGCGTCGAGACTTTTCTGAAGAATTTAATAAATTTAATGTGGTGATTATCGATGAAGTCAGCAAATGCACGCCACCGGAATTATTAATCCCCGCCCTCAAAGCAAAACGGTTAGTTTTAGTGGGGGACCGATGCCAATTACCGCCCATGCTCAATGATGATACGATAGAAGATATTGCTGTGGAAATGGGCAGCAGTAAAGATGCCTTGCAATTTTTAGAAGACTCCTTCTTTAAACTCCAATTTGATGCTGCCCCTGAGTCTATCAAAACCATGCTGACGATTCAATATCGGATGCATCCCAACATCATGGGGGCGATTAATCAATTTTATAATCGCCGTCTCCAATGTGGTATTTTAGACCCGGATCAAGCGCGCAAACATCATCTGGATAGTGCCATCATCCAGGAACATCAACACCTGATATGGGTGAAAATGCCCCAAGACTCCACCTTTGGCGAACGCAAAGAAGGAACCTCCTTTATTAATCCCAAAGAAATTGAGGCGATCGAACAAATTTGTCAGGACATGGAAAACACTTGGTCCGAGAAAATCGCCCAGGGTCATCCCCCGAAAGAAATTGGCATTATCACTTTTTATCGCGCCCAACTCAACCGGATTGAAGAGAGAATCTTGGATGACAACCGCTTCCCTTCCCTGCAAATTAGAACAGGAACAGTTGACCAATTTCAAGGCATGGAACGGTCCGTGATTATTGTCAGTATGGTCCGCAACAATTCCGAGGGGAAAGTGGGATTTGCCAAAAAATCAGAACGGGTCAATGTGGCCTTTTCTCGCGCCCGGGAATTGCTGGTTATCGTTGGCTGTCATCAATTATTTGCCCATCATCATGGGGAAGTCGGGCGAATTTATTCTGAAGTGTCTAATGTTGTGCAGTCATCAAGGAGGTTTAATTGATGTTTCTCGAATCCTCCCCTAAACCCATTGATTCCTCCCTGCAATCCTCGGTGGAAAAACTGGAAAAAACTAGCCCGGGATTATCGGTGATTGCCGCAAGACAATTCCGGTATTCCTTAGTGCAAACGGGTATAGAATTGATGGTAACCGCCCCTCGAAAATTCAATGTTTTAGAAGAATTTATCCTCCGGGCCAGCCTAGAAATTACCCCGAAACCCACGGAAGTAGAACTCGCCCAAGTTCTGGGTTTAGACCCCATTTTTGTTAGAAGTACCACCGCCAATCTCCAGGCAATTAAATACCCTAAATGTTCTCCCAGATGGGTCCCTTCAAACTCACTCCAGAAGGTCGAACGTTTTATGAAAAAGGGTCCGTCCCGCAACCGCCAGAAAGTCACCCCCTCTATGCGATCGCCGACCCTTTATTAGAGGTGACTACCTTTGAACTCAATCCCCTGCGCGAATCCGCCTTAAACCTCCCCAATTTAGGCGATTTTCTCCCCCTGAATAGCCGCATCCAACCCGTAGACTCCCTCACCCTCACCGAAGTCCAGCAACGCCTCATCCATCAAGGATTGGGATTCCACAGTCCTGAATCTGGCAAAGAAGTCACCGCCTTCCAAATCGCAGAACCGCCAGAAACCCGCTGGCAATCTGTGGCATTGTTTGCCATTTTTGATACCCTAAATCAGCGCTTAACTCTGCAATTCCGACGGGGACAACAGTTACTAGAATCCGCTACCCTTTGGCTAGAAATACTCCAATCTGAGGGAAAAATTTCCTTAACGGAGTTGTTTGAAATCCCTTGTCAGGAAAGTTTTCCACCGGAGAATCCAGAAGTTGAAGCTAGACTGGAAAAAGTCCGAACAGCAGCAACTACCCATAGGATAATGCAGAAGCAAATACCCGGGAAACCGGCAGGGCAATTTTAATTCCCGAAAATCAGATTCAGACCCAATTTTTAGAAATCCTGAAAACTGCAACTCATCAGGTATTAATTTATTCGCCTAGATTCCCAGAACAAGGACATAAATTATCGCCTGTTGCAAGGATTAGAAAACGCTTGTCAAGCGCGGGGTGTGGATTCTGATGGGACAGGGAACTGTATCGGAGGAATTATCAGAAAATCCGCCAATTTTGCCCGAATGGCTGGCAAAATTGGCAGCGGTGAAAACAACTGAAGGATTAGCAGCTATACAATTCGTTGAATTGGAACAGTCTCATGCTAAAGAAGTGGTCATCGATCGCCAGATTTATGTCTGTAGCGCGCCTAATTGGCTAACTTATGGCGGCGACTGCCTACCCCAGGGAGAAATTGTCTATCAAGTCACTCTACCCGAAATCGTCACCGATGCCTATCAATCCCTTTCTATACAATTCCAACACCGCGCCGAATCCCTCTGGCAGCAGGCAATTACCCATCAGGATGAGTCCCTCGCCACTACCTCTCTAAGTATCTGGGGTGCGTTGGGGATGACAGAAATTGCCTTACAGCAGATTCAGGACCGGGAGTGGCTGGAATTGCTCCCAATTTGGCTGAAAATTGCTTGTCAGGGCTTGCGATCGCAGCAAATGTCCCCGGATGACCCTAGCTTGAAGCAGGCGCTGTCCCAACTCTCTGAACTCACCCCGGATTATCCAGAACTGGATAGCTTGTGCGAAGCATGGCGGCAAGTGATCGCTGTCATTGCCAGTCAGGATCGCACTATTGCTCTCAATTTACTCTCAGAACCCGTCTGGCAAGACTTCATCCGCCTGGGGATTGCATCGGAGGCAGTCGAGTCCCCGGATGCCTTTATTACCACCGAACTCCCTAAACTCCTGCCAACCCCTGCCAGCAGTCCACCGAGTCCCTCCAAAAAACCCAAACGACAACAGTCCCGTTAACCTTAGACCCTCCATGTATCCGGTTCACCTCCTCATACTGTTCATCAAATGGGAGTCTGGTGTGAGGGACTCTTTCCCCACCTTGAATCGTCCAGGGTCCTAGGGGAATTTTGTTACAAATTTTCATAAAGTATTAATCACAATTGATTAATTTTTGTAACAATTTCAGTCGAGTTCATTTCAAATATATTTTTTCTTGAAAAGAGGACAATTTGTTAAGATTAAATAAAATTATAGAAAACCTCTTGCGGAAAGTACCTCATTAAGGATAAAAAGGATTAGACTTTGATTAACCCAATAAAAAAACAACGGGACTCTCTCGATAGTAACCCCTTTTGAATTATTGTAGAGGAAATCACCCTGGTAAAAAATATCAACTGTTTTACCCTTCCTCGATTAGCCTGACGCGATCGCGCCATTTCTCCAAACCATCAATTCGGTGAAACCCGACCCAGCCCTCAGCATCCGGGGAGTAGACCGGGCTGATTGCGGTGGTATTGATCCGGGTAGCGGTAGCCTTTTGGGGGACCGATGAAAGCCGAAAAAATAGACCTTTTTAAGAGCCAACATTTTCATAACCCACTCAGCGGAGAATGTCCAACCCTTCTTTGCTGAAACTATGCCTTTTATATCCATTTATGAACCAACAACCTAGGGACAATCAACCCGTGGGGATGACCTCTTTAGTGATGCCATCTCCCAGCGAACCTTCCCAAGATTTGATGCAGATTTTAAAGAAAATTAATGGAAATTTCCCTCCCTCAAAACTGGTTGCCGCCTTTGAGGTGAGCGAGTTTCAAGTCGGAGATGAATTGTTTTCCTTGGCGGCAACAGATCCCGAAGCGGTAGAGACCCTAACTGCTATCAATGGCACTTGTTACTTGATTCATCAAGGGCGAGTGCGGTTATTAGGATTTGATCCCGAACGCCAGCGAGAAACTTGTGCGATGGTCCTAGAGGTAGGAGATAGCTTTGGCGGGGACCACTTGTGGCGATCGCAGCCCCTGAGTTATCGCGCAGTTGCTGCCACTGCCGGGATTTATGCTCACATCCCCCAAGCTGAATTGACAAGCCAGTTAAGGGAAATTCCCCGGTTTCAAGCCTATTTGCAGGAACAAACCGCTCAACGGCAATCCCAACTCTTTCTCAAAACCCTCACCGAACTGCGATCGCTCTCTAGTCATCAGATTCGCCAACTGTTGCCCTATCTCCAGGAAAAACACATTCCGGCTGGCTCCTCCTTAGCACAAGTCACCCCCACCCAGGAGGGTCATTACTGGCTGCGGACCGGCCAAATTCAGGGGTATAGTGACGCATCTAATCACTCCTCTCCGGTGCAAATTCAGGGGATGGGAACAAGTTGGGGATATCCCCAGGAAACCCCCCCGGACTGGATTGCTCACACCGACATTGAGGTACTCACCCTGCCTCGGGTCCATTGGGAATCCGCCAGCACGATCGCACCCCAGTTAGCAGGCGATCGCCAAAAAAATGGACACCAAAAGGTCCCGCTATCCCTCACCTCTCACGCGGTAATCCCCCAGTCCAACAGTCCCTCACCAAATCACCATCCCCCCAGCAGTCGCCCCCCAAACCATACCGCCATCTTTCCCAAACCGATCGGGCGTCGGGTTCTGGATACCTTAGCCCAATATCCCCATCTCCAACAGCAATCCACCTCCGATTGTGGTGCCGCCTGTTTAGTCATGATTGGTAAATATTGGGGGAAACGCTTTAGCCTCAACTTAGTCCGAGAAATGGCGAACGTCGGACGTTCCGGAACCTCTCTCAAAAGCCTCGCCAAAGCTGCTGAAACCCTGGGATTCCACGCCCGACCCGTGCGCGCCTCCCTCAGCGGTTTAGCGGACCAAAAGAATCCCTGGATTGCTCACTGGGAGGGCATTCATTATGTTGTCATTTATAAAGTTCAAGGGCAACGGATTCTCGTTTCCGACCCTGCTGAAGGTAAACGGTGGCTTCCCAAATCAGAATTTCTCAACAGTTGGACGGGTTACGCCCTGCTCCTCGACCCCACCGAACGCCTAGAAAATGCCACCAGTCGAGAACGAAACCTGGGTAGTTTCTTTCAGGTTCTCTGGCCCTACCGCACCCTCGCGGTGCAAATTATCCTGGCTTCTATACTCATCCAAATCTTTGGCATTGTCAGCCCTTTATTCACACAAATTATTATCGACCAAGTGGTTGTGAATAAAAGTGTGAATGCCCTGACAGTCTTTTCTTTAGGAGCCTTAATATTTGGATTAGGCAGTATGGCGATCGGGGCAACCCGGGCCTACCTCCTAGATTACTTTTCCAACCGCATTGATCTAACTTTAATTTCGGGATTTATCAGTCATACCTTACAATTACCCCTGAAATTTTTTGAATCCCGTCGCGTGGGGGATATCATTACCCGAGTTCAGGAAAACCAGAAAATCCAACGATTTTTAATCGGTCAAGTGGTGTTGGCCTGGTTAAATTTCCTCACGGGTTTTGTCTATTTAGGCTTAATGTTGTATTACAACGCCCGTCTGACGGTCTTGGTGTTAGCCTTGATCCCTCCCATCGCCATTTTAACCTTAGTGGCTACTCCCTTCATGCGGCGAGTCTCCCGCGAAGTGTTCAATGCTTCCGCTGAACAAAACTCCTCCTTGGTGGAGATGATGACGGGAATTTCCACAGTCAAAACCTCGGCAGCAGAGCGGGAGTTACGGTGGCGTTGGGAAGACCGATTAGTCACCTCTCTGAATGCCCGATTTCGCGCTCAGAAATTAGGGCTAATTTTACAAACAACTGGGGGAGTTATTGATAGCTTGGGCAATATTGCTCTGTTATGGTATGGTTCCCTGCTGGTGATCCAAGGAGACCTGACGATTGGTCAATTGATGGCTTTTAATATGATGATTGGCCGCGTGATTTCTCCGGTTTTAGCCTTAGTCAATCTCTGGGACGAACTTCAGGAGGTTTGGATTTCTGTAGAACGCCTCAATGATGTCCTCTCTACCGAACCGGAGGAACCTGCGGGAAGCCAAATGTTAGTTCTACCGAAACTCCAAGGTTATATGCGCTTGGAAAATGTGACCTTTCGATACAGTGAGGATATGGAACGCAATGTCCTGGAAAATATTTGCTTGGAGGTACAACCGGGACAAACGATCGCCATTGTGGGTCGCAGTGGGTCCGGGAAAAGTACCCTGGTCAATTTACTACAGGGGTTATATTACCCGACTAGCGGTCGGATTTGGATTGATGGTCATGATATTTGTCGGGTTTCTCCCCATTCTTTACGCAGTCAGATGGGGGTAGTCCCCCAAGAGTGCTTTCTGTTTTCTGGGACGATCGCTGAAAATATCACCCTCTTTAATGAGGATATCTCCCTTGATACCGTGGTGGATGTGGCAAAACTGGCGGAGGCACATGGGTTTATTCAGGAGATGGCTGGGGGATATAATACGAAGGTGGGGGAGCGGGGATCGTCCCTTTCCGGGGGTCAGCGCCAGCGGATTGCGATCGCCCGGGCGTTGTTAGGGAATCCGCAAATTTTGATATTAGATGAAGCGACGAGTTCTCTGGATACCGAGTCAGAGCGCCGATTTCAGCAGAATTTGGAGCAGATTCGCCGCGATCGCACCACGTTTATTATTGCCCACCGCCTCTCGACGGTCCGCAATGCCGATTGTATTCTCGTCCTCGATCGCGGACTTCTCGTGGAGTCCGGCAATCATGACCAACTAATGAAGCAACAAGGTCTTTACTATCATCTGGCTCAACAACAGCTTGACTTGTGATATTTCAGTTAGGGAACTCCAAAAAATAAAATCTCCAAAACGTTCGTTCCTAGTGACGGATCAACGGAGTAGCCCCGTCAATGTAGGGGCGCAATGCTCGAAGCCCAATTCAGGGCGCAAGCATTGCGCCCCTACACATCCCTTCCTTTCAGTTGAACATTTGGAGGATTTATATTTTGCAATCCCCTTATCTAATCCTCTCAACACTTAGACAACAATCCGGTTGCTATTGTGAGGGAAAGACAGACCCAGGATCCGAAAATCCAGTGGGTGGGTTCGGGTCCTATTCTGAACCCTCCCCTTGATGAAGAAAAGTTACGGGGATCACGCCTGAACCGGCTAAATTCAGCCGATTTCTAGGGAAGATGATCCCCTGAATTCGGGGGAAAAATTGGAGTGAGACCGGGGGAATAGCCCGGTATATATAACCTTTGGCGGGTTTAGACTCAGGAATAATTTCAGGTTTTCAGGAAATTTATAGTCCGTAAAATTCCTTAAATGTAAAGTTTTGTATTGTTCTAGGGGCTGACTAAAAATCAGAAAAAAGCCCTCGTTGCCGGTTGAATCATAAAGGAATTATAAAATTGGTAACTTTTGTGCCAATTTGGCAAATAAATTGAATTTCCGGATTTAGTATATTCACTGAGACGAAGTTCCCAAATTTCGGCTTCTTTAGAAAATCTTCACAAAAAAATAGTAATGAAGATTCTGAAACCAAAGAATCTTCTCCAGGACCCCTGAGTTAGAAGTCTGACGCAAACAAGGGTGCCTAGCTATAGCACTGGACTCCGTTCAAAAATAGCGGAGTTCCCGGGTTACTCCAAGCTACCGATAAAGGAAAGCAGGACTATGAATTTGAATGTCCGACCTAGAGAACACCGGAGTACAACTCACACCCCAGAGGGTACAATCTTGCCGCCCTCTCACCCTAGAGTTGTGCAGCCTCATCCATCGAGTCCAGGCGATCGCACCCCTTCTATCTATGGGGGAATTGCTAGTGCCTTGCGTCCATCGCGAACAGCCCTGAATCCAGAAACCCCAGGGTTTGAGCAGTCCCAACCGAGCAATCCTCACTGGTCTCCATCGGTTCAAACCTTGCTGGATCAACCCACTGCGGCTTTTCCGCGTCAGCTTTTAGGGGGAGGGTTAGCCTTTTGTCTAACCTTTTTAGTTTGGGCTTGGTTCGGGGAAATCAACGAAGTGGGTCAAGCCCGAGGTGAGTTGATTCCCCAAGGAAATGTATATCAGGTCCATCCTGTAGATTTAGGGCGAGTGGCCAAAATTGCCGTAACCGAGGGCAGCCACGTGAAAGCGGGGCAAATCATTGCCGAACTGGATACGACCCTCCCGGCAGCAGAAATCACCCGCATCGAGTCGCAATTGTCAGCCTTGGAATTGCAAGCGGTGCAAAAACAAAGTGCGATGGAAACGGCTCGTCAAGAAGGCAAAAGTCGAATGAGCATAGCCGAAGCAGAGACAAAAGCTCATGAAACAGCGATCGCCCAAGCCCAGAATAATCTCAAAACCATTGAGGCGATGCTCTCCCAGCAGCAATCCGATGCGATCGCCCTAGAAGCCCGACTCCAGGGCCTCGTCCCCCTGGTCTCACAATCTGAGGAACTCGTCGCCCAACTCCAAGCCGATATCCTGGCTCAAGAACAACGGCGCGAACGGTTAGTTCCCCTGGAAGACAAGACGGATCAACTAATCGAGCAATTACAAACCGATGTAAGCGCCCAGGGGGAACGACGGGAGTTTTTGGAACCTCTGGAACAGAAAAGCCAGGAATTAATCGCACAATTAGAAACCGATGTTCAAGCGCAGGAAGAGCGAGTAGAACGACTCACACCGTTGGTAGAAGAGGGGGCATTGTCCAAAGAAAATCTGTTTCAGGCAGAACAAGCCCTGCGCGATCGCCGAAATGCCTTGATTCGCGCCCAAATGGCCGAAGGGAGTCAAGCCAAAGAGCGGTTATTTGAAGCAGAACAAGCCATGCGCGATCGGCAAAATGTTTTGACGAGAGCGCAAATTTCCGATGTCACCCAAGCCCAAGAGCGACTCTTTGAAGCCGCCCAAACCTTGCGCGATCGCACCTCTGCTGCCCTGCGATCGCAAATGTCAGAAGCCGCCCAAGTGCGAGAGCGCTTATTTGAAGCCGAACAAGCCTTGCGAACCCAACAGCAGCGAATTACCGAAACAGAAGGTAAAGTTATGCAAGCCCAAGAAGAATTAAATCGGTTAAAACACCAGTTAGCCCAAAAGCACACCGAAGCCGAACGGATTCAACTGGAATCCCAACAACGCATAGAACAACTCGAACTCGAATTGAGCAGCCTCAAAGCAGAAATCATCGATACCCAAAATCGCAAGACAATGGCAAAAGCTCAACTGAACAACCGATTTTTGTATGCACCGATTGATGGAGTGGTGACTTCCCTGGAACTCAAGAACCCCGGGGAAGTGGTGCAACCGGGACAAATGATAGCGGCGATCGCGCCGGATGATGTTCCTCTGGTCCTCTCTGCCAGTGTCAGCAACCCCGATGCCGGGTTTATGGAAACGGGCATGACTGCTCAAGTTAAATTTGATGCCTATCCCTATCAACAGTACGGGATGATTACCGGAACGGTTACCTCAATCTCCGCTGACACCAAACCCGATCAACAGTTGGGGGATGTCTATAAAGTTGAAATTGCCCTAGAGCGCAACCACGTCATCGAAAATCAAAAACCCATCTATTTTAAACCAGGTCAAACCGCCAATGCAGATATCATCATTAAAAAACGTCGCATCCTTGACCTTTTCCTGGACCCCATTCGGCAACTTAAAGAAGATGGACTTAATTTTTAAACTGTTGTTTACCCCTGTACCCATGAGGAGAAATAGAACATGACTTATCCCATGTCTTATGCCAACAATCAGCTTAACAAGGTGATGACACAAGAACAATTCGATCTAGTCGTAGAAGCCATTCTGTCCGGAAAGTATTCTTGGGCTTGTGTATTAATTCTGCGCTTTGGCGGCTATAATCCGCTCCACTATATCCCCTATCGGACCTACAATCGGTTAATGAAAGAACAGCGCCTCGGTCAGACTGAAAGTCGTCATCGAGCCAATGATAACGATTCTGAAGGAGAACCCTCCCGCACCCTAGCGGTCAAAGATTTAGCTTATGTCGAAATTCTGGACAAGCAGCTCCAAGAGGTCACAGGCGGCTCCAGTCATTTGACCCTAGATTCTGAGCAAAAGCCTATTTTTTTAGAAAATTGGTGAAGCTACATTTAAAACCCTGTTACCGGACTTAATTTACACAACCTTCTGAATATCCAAATTTTCAATTTTTTTAATTCTTGAGCTAGAAGCTGCCTTGATTTTGAGATTAATTCAAAATCAAGCAGCTTTTTTGCCTGTTCATGAGGTTTTATCAATTTTAGAGTAGCAGTCTAGGTTATTGAGAGAATCAATCCTATCAAGCGTTAATGACCCTTTCTAATCCAAGCTGATAAGGTAATGTCACCTTCCTGAAAAGAACCTGCCAAAATGGCAAACAAACCCTGAGAAAACTGACTACTATAAAGACAGTTAATCTCCTGGGTGAATCTGAAAAGAACCTGCCAAAATGGCAAACAAACCCTGAGAAAACTGACTACTATAAAGACAGTTAACCTCCTGGGTCAATCTGAAAAGAATCTGCCAAAATGGCAAACAAACCCTGAGAAAACTGACTACTATAAAGACAGTTAACCTCCTGGGTCAATCTGAAAAGAACCTGCCAAAATGGCAAACAAACCCTGAGAAAACTGACTACTATAAAGACAGTTAACCTCCTGGGTCAATCTGAAAAGAATCTGCCAAAATGGCAACAGAGAACTGGAGTTTAAACCCAAATAAATCAGCAAACTACTGAATAAAACTGAAAGGAGAAAGCCATGTTTATTTCTGACTTAAACTACGTCGAAAATCTTTCTGAATCTACTTCAATCCAAGGTGGTACTTACTCTTTTCCATCCTCGACAATTTTGCGATCGTATGTTGAGTCTGATATTGTTTCAGTGAATTTTAATTCATTAAACAATTTTGCCACTAACGTCAACTCGCCATTTACGATGAGCAATAGTGCATCCGCTGGAGCAAAAGGCGATGCTATTAATAACTGGGGTATCCCCTCTTACTCCTTCACTAAAGCAGACACGGTTGCTGTGACTCAACTCTTGGGTGGTTCATTCTCTGCTAGCACCTCTGCTGCGGTAATCAACCCTGCTTTTTAGCTATAACTTGAAATAGCTACACTGCTGAAAGCTCTAAATAAATGATTGAGCTTTCAGCAGTTTTTGTTCTTTAGCGGGGATGATTCATCCAATTCAGCTCAAGTCTGGTTATTTCTTCCTCAGAGTTGTTAACATTGGTTTACCTACCCAACCCCGCCTGCTTCATCTTTAGCCCTAAGCTCACACCCCATCATTATCAAGGAAATAAAGTCATGAATAATCTAGCTAAAGCGGGGCTTGATTTAGTTGAGATTGTTAATTCTCTGAAAAAAGAAATTCGGATTCGAGAAGTCTATCAAAAAGTATTATTTCAACAGATTATTGAGAGGAGCGCAACGGAGCGCGGTCTTACGGTTACCCCTGAAGAAATCCAAATAGAGGCTGAACAATTTCGGGCTAAAAATCGACTGGAAAAAGCAGCAGACACCTTAGCCTGGTTAGAGGACTGCATGATTTCCACCGATGACTGGGAAAATGGAATTCGCGATCGCCTCCTGGCTAAAAAGTTAGCAAATGCGCTCTTTTCTAAGGAAGTAGAAAAATATTTTGCCGAAAACAAAATTGATTTGGAAAAAATTTTGCTTTATCAAATTATCGTTCCTTATCAAAGAGTTGCCTTTGAGCTTTTTTATCAAATCGAGGAACGTGAAATTAGCTTCTACCATGCAGCGCATCTTTATGATATTGATGCAAGGCGAAGGATGGTTTGTGGATACGAAGGAACAGTTACGCGATCGCAGTTAATTCCTGAATTAGCGGCCCACATCTTTCGCACCCCAGTGGGAGAACTGGGAGGTCCCGTAAAAACTGAAGCCGGTTATCATTTATTTCTGGTTGAAGAGGTCATCTGTGCAGAACTAATCCCTGACTTGCGAGAAGAAATTCAGAATAAAATTTTTAGCCAGTGGCTAACCAGTGAATTAACCTACCTTCTCCATAATTCACTCTAATTTCAGGAAAAGTAACGATGAAATTTTTAATTTTAGGGCAGTCAGATGACCTCCATGCAGTCCATATACATGAAGCCTTATCTCAAGCTGGAGCCACTGTAAATTATTTAGACACTCGTTTATTTCCCACTCAAATCAAAATGTCATGGCAACCGGATATAGAGGTGGGATATTTGACGCTTCCCGGAAATATTTTATTAAATTTAAAAGAAATTAAAAGCGTTTTTTGGAGAAGCCTGGGGGAGGTTTATGTTCCCCATCTCAAAAACTCTGATCAGCAAAAAGTAGCATGGGGTGATGCAATGAGCCTCGTGCGATCGCTGATCCAACTTTGTCCTGCTCGATGGATTAATTCCTGGCAAGCTTACCAATTTCATAAAGAAAAGCCCCGGCAACTGACCCTCGCCAAACAACTGGGTATCCCCATTCCCCTTACCCTCATTAGTAATGATTCTCAGAAAATAATTGCTTTGGCGAGAACCAGAAAAAAGTTCATTTTTAAACCCGTCTATGGGGGTGCACCCACGGAGTTGATCACCCCCGCTCATCTTGAGCGGGAACGACTCGATCAGGTACTCCGTATTTCTCCTGTCACGATTCAAGAATACATTCCCGGCACCAATATCCGCACTTATGTGATTGGCGATGCCGTTTATTCCGCTGAAATTCACAGCCCTTTTTTAGACTTTCGAGAGGATCGTGAGGCGCGAATTATTCCCCTAGAGACCCCCCTCTCGGTGGCACAACAATCAAAGGCGATCGCCCGGGGGTTTATGATGGAGTGGACTGCGATAGATTGGCGCTTGAAACCCACCGGGGAATATATTTTTTTAGAAGCCAATCCGAGTCCGATGTTTATCCATTTTGAAAACCAAACCGGCTATCCAATTACTCAAAAAATTATTCATCTTTTAACTCATTTTTAGACAAATAATAAAGCAGCACAGGTTTTAAATGGGTGCTGCTTTATTCCTAGCCTGTCAGTGGTAAATTTAATAACGAAAAATCGCTGTTTCTGGTAGGGGTTTGGTCACCAAACCCTCTTCTGCCCTAATTTTAGGGGTTTGGTCAGATCTCTTTTTGGGGCGATCGCATTACACCCCTTGGGGGTGATCAGACCAAACCCCTACAAATACACCTTGAGGGTTTGGAGACCAAACCCCTACAAATACACCTTGAGGGTTTGGAGACCAAACCCCTACAAATACACCTTGAGGGTTTGGAGACCAAACCCCTACAAATACACCTTGACAGGGCTACTGCTTTATTCCTTAATGGGTTGTTGAAAATGGTGTCTTTTAACAGAAGTAAGGACTGCCTCCTTCTTCACCTAATGCCAGAGTAGTCACCAAAGAAGGATTAGAATAACAGATTGGGAACCGGGGATGAGGCTTAGGCAAAGGAAAAGGAATGGGTTGAGGGCAATAAGGGGTGGGAACATAACACCGGGAAGGAATACCAGGACGTTGAACGGGTAGGATTGCCATTCCTCCCTTAATGTTTTCCGCTTCTTGCTGAGTAATTAACTCTTCAAAATCAATTTCTTTAGAACTGATTTCATTTTTCATTAAATCAAATGGATGTTTCATAGTTGGGTTTTCTCCAGATAGATTAAATTGGATGACCTTCACTAATAATCATAAATTAATCCCAAAAACTTAAATCGCCATTTTGGCATTTTTTAGAAAGTATTAAAGCGGTTTTCCATCGAGATTAATCTATGTATAAATCCAACAAGACGACGGGAGCTTATGATAAAATTAAAGCCTCTTCGTTTGATTTAAAAATAATTTCAATCAATCGTTAAGATAAATTGTAATTATTTTATTGACCTCTTATGTCTTCTCTTAGCAACCAATCCAAATCCCAATAAACATAAAGATAAGCTGAAACTAGGTTCGGGAACTTTGACCTCAGCTTTTTGAGCATTGATCGCGATTAAAGTGAGATGAGTAGGAGTTTCAAAAGAACGTTTTAATGAGCCAATGACTGAGAGTTGAGCTAGACTTTGATTTGAATTAACGATCTGGTGAGAGGTAACAATGGATTGAATGCGATCGCTATAGCCAGAGGCGACAAAATTGTTCTCTAATACACTGGAAGATTGTCCGGCTAACGTAAAATAATCCAACAGATTTACTTGGGAGGGTTGAGTATTTTCCAACAAGGCAAAGGCCAGAATTCCCGAGGCTTGAGAAAATCCAGAAAAATCGCCGGAAGTAGCAATATTTAAAAAGCCCCCAAAATCAAAATAAAAACAGTCCGGTTGTTCGATG
The DNA here is from genome assembly GCA_963821735.1 of uncultured cyanobacterium. Lineage (GTDB taxonomy): Bacteria > Cyanobacteriota > Cyanobacteriia > Cyanobacteriales > Laspinemataceae > Laspinema. The sequence goes on along the minus strand of CAWGFK010000033.1, from coordinate 26,810 downwards.
AAAAAATGACCAATTATTTGGGCATGACTTTGAGAGATTCCTCGATAATCCTGTCCCGTCCCCAGGGTGAGACTGGATGAGAATAAATCACCGAAGGGCTCATAATAAGGAAGATTAAATAAACTGGCCGAGGCGTAACTCATAGAAGCTACGGCAGCATCGGCTTTAATGAGGGCTAATGAATTCGTTCCGGCAAATGAATCCGTGGAATAGAGAGGATGATTAAAGTTAGCAAATTGCAACATTCCTTCGGAATGAGCAAAGGTGGCAGCTAGGACGGGGGAGGAGGCGATCGCACTAATTGCAATCCAGGGTGTAAGGATTAACAACACCTGTGTTCCTCGTTTCAGGGTAGATAGGGTGCAATGCTTAATTTGTTGTGGTAACATTGCCCGGGGCCTCCGACGCTTATAATGGGGTTCACTCGATCATAAATAGAACGGCTAGAAAAAAAGTGCCAAAATGCCATCTTGTTATGGGATACCTGTTCGGCGCTCATTCAATTCCCTGGCAGAATTAATCTCAAGTCCGATCAATTAACCTAAAACACCATTTTCCCCAATCTCCCCAATCTCCCCAATCTCCCCAATCTCCCCAATCTCCCCCATCTCCCCAATCTCCCCCATCTCCCCAATCTCCCCCATCTCCCCCATCTCCCCCATCTCCCCCATCTCCCCCATCTCCCCCCCATCTCCCCCCCATCTCCCCCATCTCCTCGTGAATCCCCTCTACACCAACTCAACAAAGTGAGGGGTCTGACCTCACAGGGGTTTGACCCCTCATTAAAAAATAGAATAACTGGGTCCAGGAATGCGATCGCTCTTTCCCATTTCTCTATTCTCTTTCGAGTTAGCAGATTCCTAGGATCTTTTCCCCTTTTCTTCCTATGCTGTTAACAGGGATACCATCCCGTCCGATCGCATTTAGTCTGATATTTTGTGGTCCAAGTCTACAAATTTAAGGCTAATTGTTGCTACGAAATCAGACAAAGAAATTTATCATAAAATGGTCGTTCTCTGTATTAAGATTTGATGGAAATTATAGGACTAACGCATCATTCCTAATTCCTGGTAGGGGGAATTGATGAAAAAAATGAGAGGATCCCTCTACCTAAATGAATAGATTAGACGCGCACCGCCTTAACGGATCGTGGTCTGGAACTCATCCGAAAAACCCAGGGGGGTCACCCTTGAAAAGCTATTCAAGGTAGAGCATCGGGAATTTTATCCTTGAGAAGGGGATCAACTCCAGAAGTGGGTGGATACTCTGAAAGTTTACAAAGACTCTAACTTAAGAGTGATCGTTTCAGGGATGACAGCGCTCAACCCCTTATCCCTTAATACACCCTCCGAGAGATTAAAGAGCTAATACTTCTATGTTGAAATAGCAACCAGAACCTTAAAGAACGTTTCTGACTCGTAAAACCGTCTTACAACGTTAAGACTTTGAGCAATTCAACCTATCCCTAAAGTGTGATAACCCCCTCTATCTATAAATAACGGGTCCGATATTTTTCCTGATGCCTCCATCAGGAGAAGCAAAAATTTTTGCTTCCGACTAAGAGTCGGCCCAGAACTTTCCATCATCCAGGGGGACAACAGGTCTAAACCAGAATGTTCTGTAAATCCGATATTTGAGGTTAGGATGCTATATTCTTTTTATTTTTCAGGCTATTCAATTCCTAAGATTGACCTTCAATTTAAAATTTTAACGACCTCCAATACAAAGATAAAATTTATTGGTCCAACCTAAATAAATATAGACTTTCTAAATCATTTAGAAAAGTTTTTAAGCTTTAATAAGTTTAACAAGCGAGACCTATTCACGATTGGGTCTTCCACTATTCATTTAGGTTTGCTCGTTATGAAAGAAACATTTCAAAAAAATAAATCTGATGAATCATCCCGAGTTTCGTCAGCCCATCCCTTAGATAATTTGCCCACGCTGATGCAGATTTTACCGGCAGCCAGCCGGGAGTCAAGGACTACGGCTCAACTGGTTAAAGCGTTTGAAGTGCAGGGGTTTCAAATTGGAGATGAACTCCTCTATGTGGGGGAGTCTGATCCAGAAATGGCTGAGAATCAAATGCCCGGTCATAGCGATTGTTACTTCATAGACCAAGGCCGAGTTCGGCTGCTGGTTTTTGATGCAGAACGACAGCGAGAAATTTGTGCGATGGTCCTGGAGAAAGGGGATAGTTTTGGAGGGGATGAAGGGTTAGAACAGAAGCCAATCCCGTACCGAGTCGTGGCGGCGAGTGATGGCGTGGTTTCGCGAATTCCCCCAGGAAAACTGCGGCCATTGTTGGAGGAAGAACCGGCAGTCCACGAGTATTTAACGGAACAAACCGCTCAACGGCAATGCCAGCTTTTTTTGAAAACTGTCACCGAATTGCGATCGCTCTCCAGTCATCAGATTCGGCAATTACTCCCCTATCTCGAAGAAAAATCCATCCCCGCCCATGCCTCCCTGGTTGAAGTTACCCCAACCTCCCAGGGTCATTATTGGCTGCGGCATGGAGAGATTCAGGGAGGTACTGAGGCATCCCAGGTGCAAATTCAGGCGACGGGAACGAGTTGGGGATATCCCCAGGAAACTCCGACGGACTGGATTGCGGCAACGGAATTGGACATTATTGAACTTCCAGTCGCCCAGTGGGAATCTGCCACGGCGATCGCCCCAGTCCTAGCAGGCGATCGCAGTGACAACGGGAATGGCAACGGAAATGGCAATGGACACCGGCGATCGCCGACCCGCATTCTCCACCGTCCCTCCCCCCCAATCATGACCCCCGCCAGCGGACCCCAATCCAGTCGGGATAACGGGAATAGCCGCCCGGAGGAGTCGGACCCGCGATCGGGTCAAAACCCAATCCTGTTTCCCAAACCTACCCACCGCCGGTTTTTAGACCTGCTGGCGCGATATCCCCACGTCCAACAGCAATCCTCCTCCGATTGTGGTGCCGCTTGCTTAGTGATGATTGGCCAATACTGGGGTAAACGCTTTAGCATCAACTATGTGCGGGATTTGGCCGGGGTGGGGCGATCGGGAGCCTCCCTCAAAGGATTAGCCAAAGCCGCTGAAAAGCAGGGATTTCATGCCCTGCCCGTGCGCGGGTCCTTAGACCGTTTAGCCGATCGCAAAAATCCCTGGATCGCCCATTGGCAGGGCATTCATTATGTAGTGGTCTATAAAGTTACCCCCCATCGCATCCTCGTTGCCGACCCTGCCGAGAGCAAAAAATGGGTGAAGCGCCAGGAGTTTCTGTCCCACTGGACAGGTTACGCCCTGGTCCTCGACCCCACCGAACGCCTGAAAGAGGCCAAAACCGAGAAACGCTCCCTGGGCCGATTTATCAGTGCCTTAGTGCCTTATCGCAATCTAGCGTTGCAAATTATCGCCTTCTCGATTCTCATCCAAATTTTTGGCCTGATTCAACCCCTGTTTACCCAGATTATTCTGGATCAAGTCGTCACCCAACAAAGCCTCAGTGCCCTCAATCTCTTTTGCTTAGGTGCACTCATCTTTGGACTCTGGAGTAAAGGTCTCTCTGCGGTGCGGAAATACCTGCTGAGTTATTTTTCCAACCGTTTGGACCTCACTCTGATTGGCGGTTTTATCCGTCACGCCATGATGCTTCCCCTAAAGTTTTTTGAATCGCGCCGGGTGGGGGATATCATCACGCGAGTTCAGGAAAACCGGAAAATCCAACAATTTTTGATTGGTCAAGTGGTCCTCGCCTGGTTAAATTTCGCTCACCGGGTTTGTATATTTGGGCCTGATGCTCTATTACAATGCCCGCTTGACTTTGCTGGTGCTGGCAATGATTCCGTTCATCATCCTCTTGACCCTTCTGGCAACCCCCTTATTGCGTAAAGTATCTCGGGAAGTCTTTAATGCCTCTGCGGATCAGAATTCCTCCCTGGTGGAAATGTTTACGGGCGTCACCACCCTCAAATCCACCGCCACGGAGTATCAGATGCGCTGGCGCTGGGAAGATTACTTTACCAAAGCCCTCAATGTCCGCTTTAAGGGTCAAAAACTGGGCATTGGCTTAGAAGTCCTCAACTCCACCATTAATATCGTCGGCAGCATTGCCTTGTTGTGGTACGGGGGGCGACTGATTATTCAAGGTGACCTCACTATCGGACAGTTCGTGGCTTTTAATATGATGAAAGGCCGGATTATTACCCCGGTTTTGGCCCTGGCAAACCTCTGGGATCGACTGCAAGAGGTGCTAATTTCTGTAGAAAGACTGAATGATGTTTTTGAGACGGAACCGGAGGAAAGTCCCGGAAGTGCCATGATGGTGCTGCCGCCATTGCGGGGGGACTTGCGCTTAGAAAATGTCACTTTTCGGTATAGCGAAGATGACGAACGCAATACCTTGGAGAATATTTCGTTTGAGGTTAAAGCGGGGCAAACTACGGCGATCGTCGGGCGGAGTGGATCGGGGAAAAGTACCTTAGTGAGCTTGCTTCAGAGGTTGTATCAGCCAAATAGCGGGCGGATCTTTATCGATGGTCACGATATCTGTCATGTTTCCCCCTCTTCGTTGCGAAGTCAGATTGGGGTGGTGCCGCAAGATTGTTTCTTGTTTTCGGGGACAATTTCCGAGAATATCACCCTGTACTCCGATGAGTTTGCTCTGGATGACGTGATAGAGGTGGCAAAAATGGCGGAAGCCCATCCGTTTATTCAGGAGATGCCCCTGGGATACAATACCAAGGTGGGGGAGCGCGGTTCCTCACTTTCTGGGGGACAGCGACAACGAATTGCGATCGCCCGGGCGTTGTTGGGCAATCCCCGAATTTTGCTCCTGGATGAGGCAACGAGTTCGTTGGATACGGAGTCGGAACGCCGGTTCCAGCAAAATCTGTCTCGGTTTAGCCGCGATCGCACGACTTTTATTATTGCCCACCGACTCTCGACAGTCCGCAATGCCGACTGTATTCTGGTTCTCGATCGCGGACTTCTCGTGGAGCGCGGCACTCATGAGCAACTCATGGAGCAGCAGGGGTTGTACTATCATCTGGCTCAACAGCAGCTCGATCTTTAATCCCTATTGTGGCTCACAATAAAAACCCGCAGGCTCAAGCCTGGGGCTATACGGACGAAGCCTGCCTCCGCAGGCTAAAAGCGAAAAGCGACTTTTAATAGCTGAATTGGGTATGATTTGCCTGTTTCCAATTTCCTTCGGTCTCACCGAATCCCGGGATTTGTGCCTTGGTTTCTCCGTGAAAATGCGGAGATTGGAACGGTTTAAATCTTTATCAAAACTTTAAAAACTTCATAAACCGGGGAGAATTCAGCAGTATTTTTTAAATATCCAGTAAAATATGTAACCAAATTGCCAAAATGGCAAAAACAGCCGAGTTCAATATCTTAGTATATTCACGGAAGCGGCTTTTAAAGATCACCCGTCGCTTTTCCACAGAATTTAGGGGAAACTCACTCTCCCCCAGGCAATGCTCAAGCTGTCTTCAAAGAAAGCGGTTAATCCAGCAAAAATCCGTGGTTCCTGCCCGAGTTTACAGCACCCAATCAGCCGACAAATGGCCATCATCCCTAGAGAAGTAGTCCAGAAAGGAAACGCTGACCATGAATTTTCATCTCGGACCCGATTCTCCCTTCACTCACCCAAGCGGGAGGAATAGTCAAGAACCGTCATCTCGTCACCGGGGTAGCTTGCACTTGCTCGCTACTGCCTATGATGTTGATGTAGGTACAGAAACAGTGGAGACTGGCGATCGCGCTGATGCCATCTATGGCGGGATGGCAGCGTCAGACGCGCTGCCTCGGACTGGACGCGATCGCGACGATGATCGCAGCGCTCACTGGTCGAGTGCCATGCAAAACCTACTGGATCGTCCCCCTGCCTCCTTTCCTACTCAATTACTCTTAGGGGGAATGGCATTCTGTATAGCATTTGGGGCTTGGTCTTGGTTCGGGCGGATTAACGAAGTGGGTCAGGCAGTCGGCGAACTGATTCCCCAGGGAGATGTCTATCAAGTTCATCCCGTGGAAATGGGGAAGGTTGCCAAAGTCGGGGTTGCCGAAGGGGATCAAGTGCAAGCGGGGACAGTCATTGCCGAACTGGATACTCAATTGGCTGCCACGGAAGTGGATCGCCTGGGAGAGCAGTTAGCCAGCTATCAAATGCAATTGGTGCAGAAACAAGGCGCTGATGGAGAGTACCGCGCTGGAAGCAGAAACCCAACGGGCGATCGCCAAAGCTGATGCTCAAGCTCATCAAACCCTGATTGCTCAAGCCGAGAAAAATATCACCACTACCCAAGAGTTGCTCACCCAACTCCAAGCGGATGCGGCATGAACTGGAGGCGCGACGGCAGACCCTCGCCCCCCTAGCGGGACAAGCCCAGCAACTGGTGCAGCAACTGCAAGGGGATATAGAGGCTCAACGGGAACGGAGTGAGATCTTAAAGCCGATGGAAAATCAGACTCGGGAACTGATTGAGCGACTGGAAACCGATGTCACCGCCCAGCAGCAACGGCAGCAACTGCTCGAACCGATGCAACAAAAAACTCAACAGTTGATTGAGCAACTCAAGGTTGATGTGGCTGAACAGCAGGCACGGGTGGAACGGTTGAGTCCGTTGGTGGAGGAGGGAGCTTTGTCCCGAGAGCATTTGTTTCAAGCGGAACAATCCCTGCGCGATCGCCAGAATGCCCTAACCCGAGCACAAATGGTCGAGGCAACCCAAGCCAAAGAGCGGATGTTTGATGCCGAACAAGCCGAACGCGATCGCCGTAATGCGGTACTGCGAGCACAAATGTCGGAGGTGACTTCGGTGCAAGAACGGATGTTTGAAGCCCAACAAGCCCTGCGCGATCGGCAAACGGCTGCCCTGCGATCGCAAATGTCCGAGGCAACCATTGCCCAGGAACGATTGTTTGAAGCCGAACAAGCCCTGCGATCGCATCGCCAACGGATTACCGACACCCAAGCCCAGCTTGAGCAACGGGAATCGGAATTAGCACAATTACAGGCACAACAGATTCAGAAACAAGCCGAAGCCGAACGCCTGGAAATTGAATCCCAGCAGCGCATGAAACAGTTGCAAGTCGAAGTCACCCAGCTAGAAGGTTCCATCGCCCAAACTCACAATCGGCTCACCAGTGCCAAGGCTCAGTTAAACGAGCGATTTCTATATGCGCCAGTCGATGGGACCATCCTTGCCCTCAACATTTCTCACCCCGGGGAAGTCGTCCAACCGGGACAGACTCTAGCCCAAATTGCCCCAGAGAATACACCCCTTGTGCTCTCAGCGATCATCCCCGATCGGGAAGCCGGTTTTATCCAGACGGGAATGGAAGTACAAGTCAAACTTGATGCCTACTCCTTCCAGGATTATGGCGTCATTCCAGGAGAAGTGACCTCTATTTCTCCTCAAGCCAACGCCGATCCCCAATTAGGATCCGTATATAACATCGAAATTGCCCTCGCTCATAACTATGTGACAGAAAATGGAGAAAAGATTTATTTTAAGCCCGGTCAAACTGCCAATGCCGATATCATCATTCGCGAACGTCGGATTCTTGATGTGATATTGGATCCGATCCGGAAGTTGCAAGACGGTGGCATGAATTTCTAGCACCTTGTTTAAGTAAACCCCAATTTAACCCAAAGGAGACATCAAAATGGCTTATCAAATGCATTATTCTAACCGTAACATTGACAAAATCATGACCCAAGAGCAATTTGAACTCGTGGTGGATGCAATTCTAGCAGGCAAGTATTCCTGGGCTTGCGTCTTGATCCTCCGCTTTGGCGGCTACAACCCCCTTCATTACATTCCCTACCGCACCTACAACAGGTTGATGAAACAACAACGCCAAGGGCGTCAGGAAAGCGGCCATCGCACCAAGGATGACGCCTCAGATCAAGAACCGGATAGAGAGAACAATTCCCAGGATACCAATCATAAAATCAAGGACTTGACCTATTTAGAAGTTGTCGAGCATCAAAGCCAGCAGGTAACCGGCGGATCAACCGCTCTCTATGGCGATCAGTCCACAGGGTTGGGAAACGTCATTTCCTTGAACCCGGAGTGAGGTTTGCTGAAACCTGCGATCGTCCCTCATGATTTTAGCTCCTGTTTCAAATATGCTTATTTTTCGCTAGATAGTTTCACTGGCGGAGTTCTAAAAATCCTGAACTCTGCCAGTTTTTTTATACCCAATCCGGTTCTCATACAGAATCCGGTTGGGATAGGTCTGTAAAAACTAGCCCTGTTAAGGTGATAAATTTAATGACGAAAAATCATTGTTTCTTGTCGGAGTAAATGCTCGAAGCCCACCGGAGGGCGCAAGCATTGCGCCCCTACAAATACACCTTGACAGGGCTAGTTTTTATAGACTATCTGAATTTCTATCCAATATTTGTCAAAATGGCAACACGAAATTAAGGCAACTGACTAAGATAAAGACAGTGAATCTCCATCGTGAATTTCCCCGGAATTTGTCAAAATGGCAACACGAAATTGAGAGGACTGGCTAAGATAAAGACAGTGAATCTCCATCGTGAATTTCCCCGGAATTTGTCAAAATGGCAACACGAAATTGAGAGGACTGGCTAAGATAAAGACAGTGAATCTCCATCGTGAATTTCCCCGGAATTTGTCAAAATGGCAACACGAAATTGAGAGGACTGGCTAAGATAAAGACAGTGAATCTTCATCGTGAATTTCCCCGGAATTTGTCAAAATGGCAACACGAAATTGAGAGGACTGGGTTGAATTGAAAAATTTGGCCTAATAAATTTAAACAGGAGAAACCAATGATTATTTCTGACTTAAACCATTTAGAAGTTGTTAACCAAGAAACCCAAGTCGTTGGCGGCTGGGGCGGAAACGACGCCAATTTAGATTTCAATGCCGATATCTACAAAGATGTAGATGTCGATGTGAAAGAAGACGTGGATATCTACAAAGAATTTGATATAGATGCCGAAGTCAAAGGTGTAAGTGCCTTTGCTGAAGCCGAAGCGATCGCAATGGGAACCAATGCCCATGCTGAGTCCTTAACCTTCACCTTCACCGAAGACTACTTCGCCGCCTCTTCCGGTCAATCTGTGTCCGTCAGTAGCTAATCCAGAAGCCCCTAACTTCCCGCAGAAGTTTACTCACAACTGCGGGAAGGGCAACAGCTCAAATTAACGTAAAAACCAATTTCCAACAGGAGGAAACCATGATTATTTCTGACTTAAACCATTTAGAAGTTGTTAACCAAGAAACCCAAGTCGTTGGCGGCTGGGGCGGAAACGACGCCAATTTCGATTTCAATGCCGATATCTACAAAGATGTAGATGTCGATGTGAAAGAAGATGTGGATATCTACAAAGAATTTGATATAGATGCCGAAGTCAAAGGTGTAAGTGCCTTTGCTGAAGCCGAAGCGATCGCAATGGGAACCAATGCCCATGCTGAGTCCTTAACCTTCACCTTCACCGAAGACTACTTCGCCGCCTCTTCCGGTCAATCTGTGTCCGTCAGTAGCTAATCCAAAAGCCCCTAACTTCCCGCAGGAGTTTACTCACAACTGCGGGAAGGGCAACAGCCGAAAAAAACAATTCATTAAATTGCTGAAAGAGCGCTCCCTTAAAATTCTTTCAGCAATTTCATTTGAATATGAGGGTTAGTTTTAATGATTTTGAACTTAGGACAGCTTACCAGGGCATCAGAAAACATTTTACGAATTTATTGTCGGGCAAGCAAAATTTTAAAAGAATATGAGCAATTTTAAAAAAATAGAGATTAATCCAGTTGAAGTTGTTGACTTTCTCAAAAAAGAAACTAGCTTAAAAGAGACATACAAAAAAATATTATATCAACGAATTATCGATCGCACTGCTAGGGAGCGGGGTATCACCGTGACCCCCGAGGAAATCCAAGCGGAAAGTGACCGATTTCGCACAGAAACTCGCCTAGAAAAAGCCGCAGATACCTTAGCATGGCTAGAAGACCGCATGATTTCCCCCGAGGAGTGGGAGGCGGGGATTCGCGATCGCCTCCTCGCCAAAAAACTCTCTCAAGCGCTGTTTGAAAAAGAAGCAGAAAAGTCTTTCATGGAAAACAGAGTAGACTTTGAGCGGATATTACTCTATCAAATTATCGTTCCCTACGAAAAAGTCGCTCGGGAACTTTTTTATCAAATTGAAGAACAAGAAATCAGTTTTTATGAAGCAGCACGCCTCTATGATATTGATGAGCGACGGCGGCTCAGATGTGGATATGAAGGAAAGATTTTGCGCTCCACATTAAAGCCAGACATAGCTGCGATCGTCTTTAGAGCCAATGTGGGAGAGGTCACTGGACCCATCCAAAGTGAGCAAGGATATCATCTATTTTTAGTGGAAGAATTTATCCCCGCTGAATTAACCCCAGAGCGTCGTCAAAGCCTGAGCAGTAAACTCTTTAAACAATGGTTAGAAAAAGAGGTGATTTATTTCATCCATAATGAAGCAGAAAAAACCGAGCCAACCCAAGTCGAGGTATCATAAGTCCCGATTAATTACCCCAAGAACTAAGCTAGATTGGGGACAATCGGGCTAGAAGTTTTGTAACGGCAACGGATATCAAGTCTGGTTCATGAGTCATAAATTTTTTTTTGAAGCAACTCAAAAAAATAAAATATTTTCGTCAATACCAGTAAGGACAGGGCATTGCCCTGTCCTTACCTGTTGAATGCAGAACTTTTTTTGGGCAAATCCCTAAACAAACACAAACGAATTTTCCGCCAAAACCTCTTGAGGGGTTACCCCAACCAAGATAGCAATCAGGTCATCGTTAAACGAAATTAAGGTACTTCCAGCGGGAGATAAGTCAAAGGAATAACCGGCGGGTGCGCTGCCATTAATCTGAAGCTTATCTTTACCGGGATTAAAATCGGTAATGATAGCCAGATCGGACTCGCCACCGTTACTGTAGAAGACCGTCTCCTGATTTCCCAGAATAAATGTGTTATTCCCAGCCCAGGGGTGACCCGGTGGCAATCCGGTGAGGTTGCCGGTTAACCAATCCACCTCAAAGATTCCTCCGGTAGGGCCAGCACCCTGAATGACATCATTGCCTAGGCCACCAATGAGGGTATCATTGCCAATCCCCCCGAGCAAGGTCTCATCACCGGCTTGACCTTGGATCAGGTCATTGCCAGCCCCGCCATTAATATAGTTATTGCCGCCGTATAATATTGTATTGCCAAAGCTGGCTTGAATGGTATCATTCCCCTCGCCGCCATTGAGGGTGTTATTGCCACCGGCAACCCCAACAAAGTCGCGATCATCCCCATAGATAATGTCATTACCACTCCCTCCCGTGACGTAATCATTGCCGTGACCGCCCACCAGAACATTCTCCCCTGAGCTGGCAATAATTGTATCATCACCATCTTGTCCGAAGGCAATATCATCCCCTGCGCCGGTCAGTAATCTATTATTTCCTGGTCCACCTTGAAGCACATCATCGCCGCTGCCACTGATGAGGAGGTTGTCACCGGGCCCGCCGATTAAGGTGTCATTTCCGGTACTCCCGGTTAAAACATCGTCCCCTGGTCCACTGAAGAGCAGATTATCACCTCGATTACCAAAGAGGCGATCGTCTCCAGCTCCTCCATTTAGGGTGTCATTTTCACTACCGCCCTGGATGTAGTCGTCGCCACCGGCACCTCCGATGGAATCATTTCCATCTTGACCGAAGATTCTATAATCGTTATCGTTTGCGCCGGGAAGGGTTGATACATCAATGACATCATCCTCTGGCGTTCCATTGATCAGAGTCGGTTGGGTTGTGCTGAGGGCATCATCGAAGTCCGGGATTTCCCGATCTAGCCGGTCATCAATAATCGAGCTATCAAAAAAAGAATTTTGAAATCGTTCCATTTTTACCTCCAAAAATTATGATTTATTTAATGCTTGCTTTTAATATTTTAAAACTGAATTAACCAACAAATTGCCATTTTGACAGAAAAACACTTTCGCCATTTATTTTTAAATAGTCAGACTTATCCCTTGCTAAAAATTATAAGTTTCATGCCCATTAAAAAATGGCTACTAAATTAAATTTAGTAGCCTAATTAATTTGGGCTGATAGAAGAGGGGATTATGGAAGAATACTAAAGATTAAAAGGCTAAATCTTAAAGAGGTTAATGATGCTATCTCTTCTACTCTTTGATTTTTTGACGTCTTCTTCCTAAAATAGGCCCCATCACCCCACCCAATAGCAGTAGAGCCAAGAGACTGGAAGGTTCAGGGGCTTTGACTGTGACCTCTGTATTTTTGACTTCCACTAAGGAAAGATGCATGGGGCGATCGAAACTGCGCTGAAATCCACCCGTTACAAACACACTTCCCTCTTCGTGATTGAGTCCGGGTTGATCATAGATTGCAAAAGCATTAGAATCATAGAGATGGAAAGAGTCGCTCTTTTCAAAATAAAACGGCATTTCCTCTTGATAGGAGCCGGTATCTAAGTGACCTGATACTGAGAAAGAGTCTAAGAGACTGGAATGGGTAAAGTCAGGCTCGCTGCTGCCTAACAACAGGAAGGAGATGTTTGCCGATGCAGTCGATCGCTCACCTTCTGGATTGTCAATGCCAGCGAACAGATCAAAGAAGGTATCAAAATTAAATGAAAAGGTTTCAGCCGGATTCACAAAAAAGTTTCCGACTAATTTAGCTTCACTTTGTGCGAGTCCTCGATACTCCGATCCTGTACCACCTGCTTGGCTTAAAGCGTTATTGTATCCAAAGGCAGAAAAGTTAGTTAAAAATAACGCATCTGCGAGGGATTGGGCAAAAACCGAACCCGTTCTATAATCTATACTCACAGATGAGGAGTCATGGGTGGTGGAATTCCAGTTAGAACCGTAAAGGGTCGTGGTTAAGGTTCGGGTTTTGACGAAGGTAGAAGCTGAGTCAGGGTTATGACTAAAACCATCCAAGAGCGCTGATGCTTCCGAAAAGGCAAACGTTGCACCCAAAGCAGGGGCTGTCCCGATCGCACTGGTGGCTATAACAGGAGCGATCGCCAACAGCCAGCGTTTTGCGAGTCCGGGTATAAATCTCTGGTTATGCTTTTTATCTTTTTGGGTGAACATCACTTATTTCCCTCCAGTCACTCCATATTTATTAATTACAACCTAGCTTGATAACTCACACAAAATCTGCCAAAATGACAGGTTTTTGATTAATCACGCCATATTTAAACAATAATTTAAGATACAACCGTAAATTTATTGAAATTTTATATAAAGTTTTGGTAAAGTTATGGCAATTTTAGATATAATTACGCAAACAAGAAGCAGGATATATGAACTTTAGTAAAGTCTCGGGTGCGTCTTTAAATCGAGCTTTTAGCGCCCCGGGCGATCGCAACAGGGAGAGCACCAGTACAAGATTAAATCACATCCGTCTCACTCAAGTATCAAGGGGACGGACCGGGATAGACTTCGCCCGTCATATCTGATCCGGAATTCGGTTGTGATAGGTCTGTTAAAACTAGCCCTGTCCCTGTCAAGGTGTATTTGTAGGGGCGTATTGCATACGCCCTCTCATACCAAATCCGGTTGTTAAAAGTCGGTTTTCGCTTTGAGCCCGCGCAAGCGGGCTTCGTCCGTATAGCTCCAGGCTTTCCTAACGGAACGCTACGCGAACAGCCTGCGGGTTTTTACTTTGACAACCGGATTCCGTATCATGTATGCAATACGCCCCTACAAGAAACTCCGGATGAGGCGGGATTCCATTGACGGATAAAGAGGGCGTATGCAATACGCCCCTACAAGAAACTCCGGATGAGGCGGGATTCCATTGACCACCTTGACAGGGCGAGTCTGTTAAAACCCACACCCGTGCATAGTGGGGTACTTGTTCGGACCGAATTCCGTATGACAAGGGGCTATAGACAAAACAAACTTTTAAAAACCAGATTTTGTCCCCTCCCTCGGTTTTATACTTCATCCCCCAACTTGTCTCAGTTTTTTTCCAAATAAATAGGGTGAGCATTGCTCACCCTACAACAAGGATTGACCCACTCTGATGACTAACTTCTCGACGGTTCGGGAATGCTAATGTCAATCGAAGTCACCGTGGTATCAGGAGTCAGACTACTTAAAGGAGGGGTAATCTCCATCGGATTCCCCACCACTAAGGTGACTAACTGATCCGGATTCAAGTATTTCTGTGCCACGCGCTGCACATCTTCAATGGTGGTTTCTTCGACTCCGCGTCGATATTGGAAGATAAAATCCTCGGGATATCCATAATATTCATATCGCATTAACCGAGAGAGGGTTTGACTCGGGTCGGCGAAATTGAAGATGAAGGAATTGAGAGTGGTATCTTTAGCATACTGTAACTCTTCAGCCGTAATCGGTTCCGTGCGAATCCGTTCGATTTCGCGAAAGACAGACTGAATAAACGGCACCGTTGCCTCCGATCGCGTTTGACCCCCGGCGATAAACATCCCTGGATAATCATAGCGGGGACTCCAGACGCCATACACGGAATAGGCTAATCCTTCACGCGATCGCACCTGATTAAATAACCGTCCTCCAAATCCATTCAAGACCCCATTCAGAACCGACAACGCCGGATAATCCGGATTATTTAATTCCCCACCCAAATGACCAATTTGAATCGTACTTTGGGTTAATTGAGGGCGTTCCACGACAAAGACTCCCCCTTCTTGAGCTTGAGAAGTTGGGGATAACTCCGGAATAGTTTGACTGAGGGTTTCATCGGGTTTCCAGTCGCCCAATTCCTGCTCAATTAGCCATCGCATTTCAGCGGTTTCAAAATCGCCGACAATGCCCAAAATCATGTTATTGGGATGGAAATAGCGCTGGTAAAATTCGACCACATCGGACCGAGAAATATTGCCCAGGGTTTCATATTCAATCGTCCGAGCATAGGGGCTATTTTCCCCATAAATCAGCTTTTGGAACTCCCGAGAGGCGATCGCACTGGGGGAATCATTCCGACGGGCGATCGCCCCAGCTTGTTGGCTTTTCGCTAACTCAATTTGCTCCGGCGCAAATGCCGGAGTTCTAAGCACTTCCGCAAACAGTCCAAACACCTCATCCAAATCTTGACTTAAGGCACTAAAACTAACCGATGCTGAGGTGGTATCCACCGCTGTTTCCACCGAAGCAGCGCGACGTTCCAGCAACTGATTTAATTCATCGGGGGAATGCAACGTGGTTCCCCCCGTCCGCAATACTTGACCTAAAATTTGGCCGAGTCCAGTTTGATTAGCCGGTTCCCAGCGATCGCCGGTGCGAATTAAAGCAGTCCCTGAGACTAAAGGTAATTCCTGGTCCTGCATCAAATACACCACCATGCCATTCTCTAGCTCAAAGCGTTCAAATGGCGGTAACACAATTTCCGGAGGCGGTGCAAACTCCAAATCCGTATAATGTTGCGCCGATTGTGCGGTGACACTCACCGCATTAAATAGCAACCAGATTACCGGCAAAACCAACAACAAAATCCAATATTTTCGCGGTCTATTCTTAGATGTAACCATTCTCTGACTCATTACGATTCTTCCTCTGGCAGCAGCAGTCCCACGGTCCGATTTTCGGGACGGAATGTGGCACGAGAGACGCGCAGAATGTCTTTCGGCGTCACCGCAGCAATTTGCTCTAATTCTTGAAATAAGTTGCGCCAATCGCCGGTTTTAACTTGATATTCCACCAACAAACTGGCCATGCCTTGATTAGAAGCCAGCGATCGCAACACTCCGGCTCGGGCTTGGGTTTTAACCCGCTCTAACTCCTCTGTGGACACTTCCTCCACCGTCAGCAGATTGATTTGTTCTTGCAATCCAGCCGCCACTTCTTCCACGGTATGACCGGGAGCAGTCAGGCCATAAAATAGCATTAAATTCTCATACTTTTCTCCGGGAAATCCATTCAAACCCTGAGCAGTCAAGGCAACTTGCTGTTCTTCTACGAGGGATTTGTAGAGGCGAGAAGTCCGACCGGAACTGAGAATTTGAGCAATCAATTCATAGACAACATTATCGGGATGATCGATACCGGGACGGTGATATCCTTCTAAATACCAAGGTTCAGAGGGGAAGCGGACCACCACCTCTCTGGGTTCCGTTTGGGGAGGCTCAGTTGTATCCACCTTGGGAGGAGTGGGTCCGGCTTTGTAGCGACCAAAATAAGTCTGCGCCAATTGCCGGACATTCTCCGGGTCCACATCTCCAACAACAGCGATCGTCAAATTGTTGGGAACGTAATAAGTCTCAAAAAACTCCTGGACATCTTCACGCCGGAGATTGACTAAATCCTCGGGATAGCCAATCACAGGTTGGCGATAGGGATGCTCCACAAAGGCAGTCTGTAGAAATTCCTCAATCATTTTGCCAATGGGGGAGTTATCCGTCCGCATTCTTCTCTCTTCGAGAATCACCTGCTTTTCGCGATAAAATTCGCGAAAGACGGGTTCGAGGAAACGCTCAGACTCTAGGGACATCCAGAGTTCTACCTTATTAGAAGGAAAGCTGTAGAAATAGCGAGTGGCATCGGCAGACGTGGTAGCATTGAGTCCAACACCTCCGGATTGTTCGACAATTTGACCCAATTCGTTCTGGACCACTAACTCAGCGGCAGCAGCCTCGGTTTTCTCAAATTCAGTTTGTAACCGTTGAGCTTCGGCAGTTTTTCCAGCGGCTGTGGCGGTTCTAATTTGAGCAGCGAGGCGATCGAGTTGTTCGAGGAGCTCTTTTTCAGCTTGATAGTTTCGGGTCCCAATCCGCTGAGTCCCTTTAAAGGCTAAATGCTCTAAAAAGTGGGCCACGCCGGTTTTGCCTTCCGGTTCGTTGGCACCCCCGACATCGGCGTATGTTAGAAATGAAACAACCGGGGCGGTATGTCGTTCTAAAACGATAAACTTGAGTCCATTATCGAGAGTAAATTCGCTAATTTTCTCCGCCACCCGGTCTAAGTAAGGCTGAATCGATTGAGTTTTAGGGGGGGAAACTTGCTCTCGACCCAGTGCCGGGTTTAATGACATCCCGGACCAAAGGAGAAGCGTGACCAAAAGGGCGATCATGAAGGGTCGGGAGTGGGACCAGTTCCCAGTCCAGCGGGGTTTTCCCCATTTTGCGATCGCCATCCGAAACCTAGAGATTGACATAGCCAGTAAAAAAAAGCGGTGATTTTGATTCATCAGTCTGGAAGTGACCCCTCCATTGAGGGTCAGCCATTTTAAGTGATGCAAGGGCGGTTATTCCTCTGTTTGATTCGGGTTCGTTGAGTCCTCCGGGGTTAGAAAAAACGCTATTGATGTGATTTCCCACAGCACTATTTTCTATTAACGATGAATATATTTACTCGCTCCCAACCTGCTGAAACCGATACCCGCACTCGCATTTTAAATGCGGCGCAGCGGTTATTTGCCCAAAAGGGTTACAACGGCACCACCACAAGGGACCTCGCTCAAGCTGCTAGTGTAGCTGAGGGAACCCTATTCCGTCATTTTGCCAATAAAAAAGCAATTTTGGTGGAGTTGGCAACCCAGGGATGGATTGAAATCCTCACGGATCTGCTCACGGAACTCAGTGAAATGGGCAGTTATCAAGCAGTGGCGCAGGTGATGCGGCGGCGGATGTTGAATATTCACAAAAATGCGGATTTAATGCGGGTTTGCTTCCTGGAGGCCCAGTTTCACCCGGAGTTACGCGATCGCATTCAAGCCGAGGTGATTTCCAAAATGACCGATGTCGCTGAGGCATTCTTTGAAACTGCAATGGAACGCGGCATTTATCGTCCCATGAATCCTCGCCTCGTTGCTCATGTGTTTCTGGGAATGTTTGCCGTGGCAGGGTTCAGCCAACAAACCCTCCTGGAAAACGATTCCTCTCCCAAAGCGATGCAGGAAATGGCGGAAGGATTGGCGGATATTTTCCTGCATGGGGTATTAGCGCCACCGCAGAACGAGTAATTTTCCCTACTTCATCCTTTGGTAAGGGTCCGCGCCTGTTGAATCCATCGCGTCACTTCATCCACAGGGGGACAAAGGTCCCGGCGTTGGAGATTGGCAACTTGGACCCTTAAAAGTTGTTGGTGCAATCGGTGGATGGGTAAGTCAGCCAGTTGGGCGATCGAGGCAATCCCGGCGTGCAGCAATAACCCACAATATTCACAGCCAACCGTTGGAATTGAGGCCAATTCAGCCATTGCCACCCATTTATTGACATATTGAAGATGGATGCCTAATTCCTGGGCGATCGCCTGTCGTTGCTCAGATGTTTTCCCTCGGCGCAACAGTTCCCGGGTGGTAGTAATCCCGCAACTTTCCAGGAGAGTTTGGTCCTGGGAACTGACCCCAGGTAATTGGGCGATCGGCCAGTTACTCGGTTTGAAGGGGCGCACTGACCCCGATTTAGATGCATTCATGGGTTGGATGGGATAAATACTCCTCATTTAACTAGGGTAACCGTTCTCCGGTGTTCAACGTCCCGACTTCAGTCGTTCTCTTCGTTTGTAGTAACGACTTCAGTCGTTACTACGAACGAGGAAATCACGACTTTCAGGGGACTTTGGTTGGAGATCTCTTTACTCCCTATGATGGATGATCAAACCCAACTCGATCGCAAGGCGCAATTATCCATCATGCAAATGTCCACTCCTGAAACCTCCCTGACAATGGCCCTACATCAGCGCCGCCAAAAGCTGGCAAATGAAGTCGCTTTTCCCGTGATTTTGTGGTCGGGAAGTCCCTGTTCCCGCAATTTTCCGGCGAATCTCTATCCCTTTCGTCCTAGTAGTCATTTCTTATATTTTGCCGGAGTCTCCCTAGAAAATGCGGCCATTCGTCTGGAAGGGGGCAGATTGGAACTGTTTATGGATGATCCCCATCCCGGTAGTACCCTTTGGCATGGAGAAATGCCAACGAGATCGCAGGTTGCTGAGGCGATCGCCGCAGATGAGGCATTTCCCCTCTCGGCGTTAAAATCTCGCAGCCAAAATGCCGCCACAGTTGCGGCATCGGATTTGACGACACGGATGCAACAGGTGGATATGCTCGATCGCCCGGTGGGATTGTTTCCAGATCAAGGCAACCCCACGGTTGCTCGCGATCGGGAATTGGCCCGGGCGATCGCTCAATTACGGCTGATTCACGATGAATCCGCGATTCGTGAACTGTTACAAGCGGCTGCCTGTACCGTCCAGGCGCATCTGGTGGGAATGATGTCCACTCGCCGCGCTCAAACTGAAGCAATGGTCCGGGGTGCAATGGAAGGGGCGATTATGGCCCAGAATTTTACCTGTGCTTATAACAGTATTGTCACGGTTGAGGGGCAGGTTTTGCATAATCAGCATTACCATAACCTGTTGCAACCGGGAGATTTGCTGTTAGTGGATGTGGGTGCAGAAACTGCCACAGGTTGGGCGGCAGATGTGACCCGCACCTGGCCGGTTTCGGGGCAGTTTTCCCCCACCCAACGGGACCTCTACGATGTGGTTTTGGCGGCCCATGACCGCTGCATTGAGCAGGTGGGTCCTGGGGTTGAATATAGGGACATTCATCAAGTGGCAGCGGTGGCGATCGCTGAAGGATTGGTGGAGTTAGGAATTCTGCTGGGCAATCCCGAGGATTTAGTGGAAATGGACGCCCATGCTTTATTTTTTCCGCATGGGATTGGACATCTCCTGGGATTGGATGTTCATGATATGGAAGATTTGGGAGATATTGCAGGCTATCAGGAAGGTCGCGATCGCAGCGATCGCTTTGGATTATGTTACCTGCGTCTGAACCGGACTCTGCAACCCGGAATGTTAGTCACCATTGAGCCTGGGTTTTATCAAGTGCCTGCTATTTTAAACGATCCCCAACGGCGTGAGCAATATGATGGGGTGGTCAACTGGGATAAATTAGCCCAGTTTCACGATGTCCGGGGTATCCGCATCGAGGATGATGTCATGGTCACCCAAGAGGGTCGGGAAGTTTTTACGGCTGCCTTGCCGGTGCAAGCTCAGAAAATCGAGCAGATTGTTCGGGGTTGAGTCTCACTTCGGTGAGGTGAACTGGCGGGCCACCATTTGTGACCCGCTGCCTCATGAAGCGATCGCTTTGATGTTCCCCATCACAAGGTCAGCCTTACCTCTTGAAAAACTAGCGTTCCGAACGCTCTTCCCGACTGCCCCGATGATGATCGCATTCTTTCTGATCGTTCTCCTTACAATCGGAATTCGCCTCTGTAGTTGGACGCTCCTCGTATGGTCTGGTCACCGGGACTGCCATCGCATGAATATCCGGCCCAGGTAGTCCAGGCGCACAATATAGCTGGATGGGCAGCAAAAACGGAGCCAGATTCAATCGGAAATGTGCAAAGTTAACTGTTAGCATTAGCTGATCCGAAACTCTTCTGATTTCATTAGTCTATAAAACAGGGGCAATTTTCGCACTTAAAAAATTGCTTTATATCCGGGCTTCAACCTCGCTGATATTGGAAATCAAACCTTTAAGTTGTTATAGTACAGCGAGTTACCAAGTTTTTATGAAAACTTGCTAACTTTCGTCACTATATGTCAAGTTGGTCATTTTTAGATATGGGGTTTAACCCATCATGGGCAAGAGCAATCAGGGATATTAACCTCCGGTTTTGGGAGGAGGATTGCTTTGGCTTAAACCTAGCGGTTTTATGCTCACTAGAGTCCCCAAAGGACCTGATCGGACCCTTTTGGGACCTGCTCCAAAGATTTTTCTTCCCATACCATAAAATAGGAAAAAGTCCAGATTCGCCCCAAATTTTTATCAATTTGGATTAGATACTGCGGCATCGATACCAGCCGCACTCCATTGTAAAAAATTTTCCGGTTTTAGTTTGCCCTCGATTGCTGACCCGGATTGGGTGAGACTCATTCCTGTCAATCACCCTATCGGTTTTATCCCCTCTCAATGGGGACCAGCGATGCTCTATGTTTTGAGGTTTCTCATTTTTAAAATCTATCCCTGGGTAGATTTTTTTATTTCCCGATTCCCTATTTTTTAAGTGAATCCTTTGGCAGATGCTTCCCATATTGACCCTCTTTTTCTCCGTTTTTTTCACCAGCAAGCCGGTGACTGAGTAAACCCATGCTCCCCTGCACTTTTCTAACATCAGGCTCGCATAAGTGAAATCACTTAACTATTTATTGTCTACGCAGTAATTTTATTTTCACATCAGCCAAATCACTCAATAGAAATCAGCAATTTGGCGGATGCTGAGTAAATATACTTAAGCCATTTTAAAAGTTGTAGCTACATCTTCCTCCCATTGTTAAGGAGGCATCTGTTCCCCCTGAGATACCAGAAATCTCCCACCGTTGCGACTTGATCAGGACCCCCCACTCAAAATGCTGCTCAACACCAAAATCCCCCCGGAATGCACCCTTTCCGGGTCCATTCCTGTGTTTCCCGTCCTTCTGAAACCTCCACTTTAGACAGAGGAACTCTAGCAAACTTTCCTCTATAATATCCAGAAGCCATTCCCTACAAAGGTTCTGTTTTATGATGGTTTTAAAAATTGTTCTGTTAATAATTTGGTCAGTCTTTGTTGGCTACATTTTACAACTCAAACCCTTAGAGCAACCGGGCAGCTTAACCCTGATTGAAAAAATGGTTAAACTGCAACTAAACTGAAGTGAATGCTTATGCCTTTACCCTGTTTAGTTTCATGGGAGTTTGGCCGTTAGTTTATGCCTGTTTAATGTTTATTGATGAACGGATGCAGCCGATACCCGCTTGGCCCTCTTTTTTAGCATCTAATGGATCGGGAGTGATTGGGATGATGCCCTATCTCCTGCTGCGGGAAAGTCGCCCTTACTTTTCCGGTAAAAAAGATTGGATCATCAAACTGCTCGATGCTCGCTTAACAGGAATTGCCCTGCTTGTCAGTACCATCGGCTTAATCATTTATGCTCTCTATTCCGGCAATTTTGATGAATTTATTAAACAGTGGCAAACCAGTCGATTTTTATATTTAATGAGTTTAGATTTTGCCCTGCTGTACTTAGTTTTTCCCACCTTGCTGGGCGATGATATGGCCCGTCGGGGTTGGCAGGATTCCCGAATTTTCTGGGCGGTGGCGATCGTTCCCCTACTGGGTCCTTTGGTGTATCTGTCTATCCGCCCTCCCTTACCCGAAACTGAGTAAGATCCTGGATGAGGAGTCGGGAGCCTGTTGCTCCCACTCCTGGGATTTTAATCGGGCGATCGCCCATTGGAATCCCCATAAAGAATGCTGTAAGTCACGGCACAAAACCCAATGATAAAAATCAGCCAGGTTAGGGTAATGCGATCGCCCAATAACCCTCGGATAAATTCTTCCATCAACCTCTCCTCCCTTAACAACTCTAACTCGCTAAACTGAACAGTGTTCGTTCAAGGTAACGCGATTTTAAGCAGGGATTAGGGCAATTGAAACATTACCCGAATCCCTACTGAAAAACCCTAAGAATAATCGATTACAACCCCTGAGCTAATTGAGGCTCGGGTAAGACTTCCGGGTCATCATCGATGGATAAGAGAAACTGAATCAAATCAGTCTGATCTCCCGGTGTAAATCCAGCCTCTTCATCCACCCAGTAATCATGTCCCCTGCCGTCAATATTCGCCCGTTGCAGACTGGAGTTCGCCCGGTTCGCGGCAATCATGGCTTCGCGCAAGCGGCGATCGACCAGCATTCTTAAACTCGCTTCCGGATCCGGATTGATCCCCTGTAACAGAGTTCCGGGTAAGCCAATGCGATCGGGATTGGCGATCGCAAACTTGCCCTCCGCATCTAACCTTAAAGCATCGGCTGCGGCAGCCACCCCGCCATCATGAAGATAGGGAGCCGTCAAGTATAACCCGATCAAGTGCTGCACTTTGTATCCACCCTTCGGTTCGGTAATCCCAAAGGTCACATCAATCGACCGTTGCGGCGTGATATCCGTTGGCACCGGAATCACTGGGGGATTTTCTGGAAGCGGGACCTGGACGCTTGGGGGATAAGTCGTCGGGTCTTGAAACAGTTTCTTGAGTCCCAAACCCGCCTTGGCTCGTTCTGGCTGGGTCCCAACCTCTCGTTGGGGGATCACCTCATGATTGGTAAAGTAGCGGCCACTGTGACAGTCCACACAACCGGCTTGATTAAAAATCACCGCCCCTCGCTGCACCGCTTCTGAATCCGTTAACGATTCATTGGGTGGGGGTGCCAGGGTATTTTGCCAAGCTGACATCCCATTGGCTGCTGTACCCACAGGTAAACCCGGTGTCGCCAACATCAGCCCATTTTGAGCAAATAGCGACGCATTCGGATATTCCGGCATTTTAATCGTCTGGTCAAACCCCGGGGAATCAGGGGTGGGATCAACCTGAGCGACGAATTCTGAGGGTTTTGCTCCCTCGGGTAACCGGAATTTAGAAGCGGATGAATTTTGAAAAATTGCTCCCAAAAAGGTTTCTTTGTCAATACCGTAGAGTGTTTCGCTGTTTTCGGCGATCGCCGTGGGGTCCGCATTAAAGGCAAACACCCGACTATTCAGCGCACTCAACCCGTGGAACCAGCCAATCGAGGACCCGCCAGTCCAACTGTAGGGCCAAGCATCATGGGTATAGGAGGGCGGAATCTGCGAGGGATTGTCAATCTGATCCCCACTGGAGTCAAAATTCCCCGGTGTCCAACTGAGGAACGCCCGATCTACGGCTTCTTCAAAGGTTTCGGGGTCCGGCAGTTTCGCGAGTTCCCCTTGGCTATTGAGATAGGTATGACTGCCCAAAGGCAGTTTTGTGGGATTGACCCCCGCCTGCCGATATAATGCGGCAGTGTTACTCGCCATTGCCAGCAATAACCCGGCATCAATATCATTATTGGTTGCCCCCTCCAAGATGGTCCCGGTTTTTCCATCCACGGTGGCATGGCATAAGGCGCAAGTCACCCCGACTCGGACTTTACCCCCACTCAGATGGTTACTCAGTCCGAGGGGGAGAATGGACCCTTTTGGCAGGTCCAGTCCGGTATTCAGCTTTGTTCCAGCTTTAAAGGTTTGCCCCCCGACGGTGATATCCTCTTTGAGGGGAATCTGAAGGTTGGTGGTGGGTTCTCCTTTCAGGGCCAGAATCGCTTTGGTCATGCTGAACAGGTTAATCGGACCGTCTAAAATTCCCACGAGATCGGTAAAGACGACTTCGTTACCAAAGGTTTGGGTGTAGAAGTTGTCACGCCCTAAGTCGATGAGTTCTTCGGTAATTTCGATCGCCCCATTTTCGGGAGAGAGATAGTCTCGTCCCGCTTCAGTTTGCAAGAGGCGACTGGCTTCTTCTTTACTAACCGGATGTCCCAGGACATCGTAGGAACCGATCCCCGGAGGTGCCGGTTGGGTCATGGGGGTGTAGGTGATCGATTCACTGGGTGGGGAAGCCGGTAAGACGACCTCGACCCCGGAAACTAAAAAGCCGATCACTGCCACAACGGGCAGTATGAAAATTAGGCTCAACCATTTCATGATGATTTGAATTTTGTATTTAACGTCAACAGGAAAGCGGCTGGTGCTGTAGATTTTTCCCGCTTCCTGTGGGTTAGAACATTTTAAAAAGCTCGCATTTAACCCTAGAGGGGTACTTTAGTCTAGATCTGGGGTCCCTGTCGTCTCTCTGTAGAGAGAAGCTGCCGGGAAAATACTCCGGCGATCGCCTGCTTGTGATTCAAAATTGCCTGAATTTGACTGTTTGAGGTGGGGTGGTCCTGCCCGGTTAGTATTCCTAATTCCCGATCGGGAAGGGGAGCATCTCAAGAAGGCTCATAGACCTAACCCCCCAGCCCCCTTCCCTACGAGGGAAGGGGGAGCAAGACTTGTAAATTCCCCTTTTAGGCCAAATTGAGATGCTCCCTCAGGAAGAGAATTCTGTAAGATGAAGGGTGGAGAATTTCTCTGGGATTTTCTGTAATTTGTTTGAAAGGAGCGGTTTGACCGAAAACTGATGGGATCTAGTTTGCTACAAGTGATGTGGAGTGGATTCCGCAAAACTCTTGTCAAGAAATTGTTTTCGGTTTGTTGCTCCAGGATTCAGTAAAATAACGAACGTCAATGGTTTTTATTCGGTGAGGTAGGGTGTGCAATATGCACAGAGGTAAAAAAGGGATTGCGATCGCACTGACAAGTTCTCTGAGTCTACTGGCGGCTGGGATGTGGTGGATGCCCCAACCCCAAGCGAAAGCCCCCCCGCTTACTTGTTCTCCCACTGCAATGGAGACGGACTCCGGGACTGGCACCGTTCGCGATCGCCCCATTTCAGAGGACAATCCCTCCGGTGATCAACCGAACTGTGCTGACTCGATGCCTGATTCTACGGATGAATGGTCGTACCCTTCCGAGTTTGCGCCGTTGTTGCAACGATACGATACCCTGTTGGCGCGGATGGAAACGGTAGAACGAAATCTGGCTAAACAACTCAATGGCAAACCCTACTGGGAAGAGGCACTCAGCTACGGTGTGCAAGCATCAGAGTTGGGTAAAACCGGGAATTCCTCCGTTGAGACGTTACAAACCCTCAAATCCCTCTGGGAAAAAGCCCTAGATAACCTGCATCAAATTCCGGCTGATTCCGACTATGGCGATCGCGCTAAGGCAAAAATCCCCGAATATCAAGCTAATTTAGAGGCCGTTTCCTACCGTCTGGAAGTGGCACAATCCGAATTTTTAATTCCCATTGCTCAACGCAGTGGCCTATCTTCCCAAGTCAAAATCACCATCTGTCACCTCCCGACTAAGATCTGCCGTCGGTTGCGCGGAAATGAACCGGCACGAGATGCCGCCAGTTTGATGAAAGTGCCGATCGCCGTGGCTTTGATGAACAAAGTCACTTCGGAAAAACTTCGGTTCGATACCCCGATTTATGTCGATCGGGGTAACTTTACGGAGGATGCCTCAGAACTTCGCGTCGGTGAAAAATATCCGATCCAAACTCTTTTAAATGCGACCATTGGTCAGAGTAGTAATATCGGCCCCAATCAAATTATTGATTATTTGGGGTGGGATTACATTAATCAAGTCTTAGAAGAACGGGGTTTTAAACAGACGCGGGTTTATTCTAAATTTGTGGGCGATCGCATTTATCCTCAGAATGTGGCGATCGGCAGAAACACCACCACCAGCGATGAGCTGACTGAGATGATGATTCAAATCTATAACCGAGAACATCTCGGAGATGAAATTCTGATTCGGTCCCTGGAACGGCAATATGACCATGAACTCGGGTTTGCTGGCTTAGAAGGGGGGTTTGGTCACTGGTTAGGTGAAAAAACCGGACAAACCTCTCGCGTCCTCGGCACCACTTTAGCCATGAACCTCTTCGGCGAGACTTACATTATTACGGTGATTGACGATGGGGCCTATAGCGAACCGACCATCCGTCAGTTTATTTCTGAAATCTCGGAATATCTCTTCCGCAGTGGCCAACTCTAAGGGCAATGGGTTGTAGCGGTCAATACCGTAGGGGATATCATACCCAATCCAGTTGTCAAAAGTCGATTGTCTCTATAGCCCGCGCAGGCGGGCTTCGTCCGTATAGCCTAGCCCTGTCAAGGTGGTAAATGGAATCGGGCCTCATCCCTGTTTCTTGTAGGGGCGTATTGCATACGCCCTCTTTATCTGTCAATGGAATCGGGCCTCATCCCTGTTTCTTGTAGGGGCGTATTGCATACGCCCTCTTTATCTGTCAATGGAATCGGGCCTCATCCCTGTTTCTTGTAGGGGCGTATTGCATACATGAGAGAGAGGGCGTATGCAATACGCCTCAAATACACCTTGACAG
>CAWGFK010000032.1:0-17531 GCA_963821735.1 uncultured cyanobacterium | reverse complement strand
CCTAACGGAAACGTAAAACTTCAACGTCCCAACTTCAGTCGTTTCCTTCAGAAGCGTTGAATAGACCTCTTGCAAAAAAAAGGATTGATCCCCCCAACCCCCCTGATTATCCCCCTCCCGTCCCCCTTCTTAAGGGGGAGGCCAGCGGAATAAATGTTTAGTTCCTGGGGGGCTTTAAAGAATTTTGCAAGAGGTCTAATGATAGAAAAAGTTGCGAAATTTTCAAAATAAATTATAATACAGAACCGATAAAAACTCAAGATTTTAACTGGAATGACATTTTCTAACTTTCCCAAAATTATAAAACGCTATCTTGCCCACCTACCCAAAGATGATGATCCGGTGTTAGACACTTTCACATTTGTCTCCTGCTGGCTAGGCTTTAGTTTTGACCAAAGTCTGGATACGATGACTTCATTATTTTTTCGGTTAAACAGCCGAAATATTTCGGTAAATAAATCAACTTTTTCAAAGGCCAGCAAGACGAGAGATATTAGTGGATTTGAAAATTTGTTCCAAAAATCAAAAGGCGATGTAAAGCGAAAGAAGGGCCAGGATAAGCTGATTTTGTTTCCACTTGATTCAACAATAGTTACCTGGACCAGTAAATTATTATGGCAACAGGAATACCATCAAGTCAAGTT
The DNA here is from genome assembly GCA_963821735.1 of uncultured cyanobacterium. Lineage (GTDB taxonomy): Bacteria > Cyanobacteriota > Cyanobacteriia > Cyanobacteriales > Laspinemataceae > Laspinema. The sequence continues at coordinate 16,887 of CAWGFK010000032.1, read as the reverse complement.
ATTTGCAGGAACTGACAATGAACGCGGAATCATTGATGGAGTACACATTCATTTTGGTCAAGGTTCATGATAGTGAATATGGAGACGAAACCATAGCCGCTACGCCTCAGAATGGAGTAACTGTAATGGATAGAGGATTTTCAAGTTCTGAGAGGGTTCAAGAATTACTGAAAAAAGAAAATCAGTATTTTGTGTTACGAATTAAGAACAATTCCACCCTTAGTCTAAGAGAAGATGGAACTTATGAAGTCTGGAGTGGTAAGCGAACTGTTCAAGTCAGACTCAATAGACCTCTTGCAAAAAAAATCTATGTTATCATCAGAAATTTTGAATTTTAGACCCCAGAGCCAACTCATAATTGTAAAGTGCTGCCAACAAATTACACCGGAGACCATAACGACGGCGACGATTTCGATAACGACTTGACAAAATTTTGAAAATTTTTAGACTCCTATTAATATGTTCAATCACTATTCTGTCTTTAGCTAAAGCCCGATTGTAGTCTTTTTCTAAAGCAGACAGACTCCCCTTTTTACCTACATTCCGCAGGTAAGTGCGAAACGTTTGGGAGTGAAATAAGGCTGAAATGCCTGAAATAACCTCCCAGTGAGACTCTAACCCCCTTGGGTTAGATAAAGGGACTCTTCCCGGATGACCTCATAACTGTCTATGCGTGTCCAAATGAGCTACCAATCTGGGACTCAAGGTAGGACGGCACAGGGTTCTGATGAGTAGTGCAATAATTTGTTGCCAACACGAATCAGGTGCAACGGCGATAGCCACCCCCAGTTTTAGGAGTCACGACCCTAGGATTGAAGCGGGGAACGGAAGGCTCTAAGAGGTAGCCCAACACCACAATAGAGACCACTGCCAATCGCTCATGGCTAAGGAAACTGAATGTCCGGTCTGAACTCTCGTAAAGAATGAGCAGTGAAATGGGATGACACACTGCATCCAAAAAGGATACGTGGAAAGGTAGAGGCTTTTACCTACCTCTACACAAACCCTCAATTCCACCGGGAGATAGGACAAGCCGTCAAGCGAAATGCCCACATAGACGGAACGTTATAACCCCTCAGATGCTCTTAGAAATTGGTCGATTTCCTAAGTAGTGATAAGTGTAAGCGGATGCGCTGAGGGGGTGAGATGTAACCCCAAGCAAAAGCCACCTTGTAATGAAGTGGATAGGCTGACAGGTTACGGTTTAGATGCCAGGAAAGGATAACAGTAGCAATGAATACGGTTAAGACGAGTTTAAAGACTACGGAAACATGGAATGCAATTCCTTGGACAAAAGTTCAAAGAAAAGTATTTAAGTTGCAAAAACGTATTTTCCAAGCGGCTAAATCGGGACAGGATGCCAAAGCAAGAAGGCTGCAAAAACTTCTAACCTCGTCATACTACGCTAGGCTCTTAGCGGTCAGGAAAGTGACCCAAGACAACCAAGGCAAGAAGACGGCAGGGATAGATGGTGTAAAATCCTTAAAACCCGAACAACGTCTCGAACTTGTTAAGGACCTTGGTGAACAATTCTTAGCCAAAGCACTCAGAAGGGTTTGGATTCCCAAACCAGGACGTGATGAAAAGCGCCCATTGGGTATCCCAATCATTAGAGATAGAGCCGAGCAAGCCTTGGTTAAACAAGCCTTAGAACCCGAATGGGAAGCTAGGTTTGAAGGGACGAGCTATGGGTTCCGACCCGGACGCTCTGCTCACGACGCAATAGGCCGTATTTACGCATCAATAAATCAGGGCAGTTATTATGTCCTAGATGCAGATATAACCAAATGCTTCGACAAAATTAACCATGAATACTTACTGTCCAAACTGAGTTGCTGCCAACAACACCGCCGAAAAATCAAAGAATGGTTAAAGGCAGGAGTGGTAGACAACGGCATATTTGAGGAGACTGAAAGCGGGACACCTCAAGGAGGAGTAATAAGTCCACTCCTGGCCAACATTGCATTGGATGGAATGGCTAGGTTAATTGAAGAACTGTATCCTAAAAAGAAAGGTCAAAAATTCAAGGCCACCTTAATCAGATATGCCGATGATTTCGTAGTAATCTCACCCGAGATTGAAATCATCAATCAATGCAAGATAGCTCTGGAAAATTGGCTAAAGCCCGTAGGACTTGAGCTTAAACCTGAAAAGACCAAAATCTGCCATACACTTAGAGAAATCGAAGTAAATGGAGAAAATGTCAGCCCAGGATTTGATTTCCTCGGATTTACCATCAGGCAATATCCAGTAGGTAAATACAAGTCCGGGAAAACAGGAAGTAAGAGTAGCAAACCAATCGGGCATAAAACCCATATCAAGCCAAGCGCCAAAGCAATCAAAGCCCACAGTGAAGCGTTAAAGGGTGTCATCAAAAATCATAAAACTGCACCCCAAGCGGCCCTAATAAGTAGACTAAACCCAATCATTAGAGGTTGGAGTAATTACTACTCCGGGGTAGTTTCAGCGGAAACCTTCAACCAAATGGACTATAACATTTGGCTACAACTTAGGGCATGGACAGTATCAAGATGCGGTCAGGCAAACTTGGAAAAGCTGAGAAAATATTTCCATAAGGGCACGGTGAAAATCGGAAACGGAAAGGAAAGAAATGAGAAATGGCTGTTTCAAGCAAAAGACGGATTAAGTCTAAAGAAACACTCCTATACTCAAATTACAAGGCATAAATTGGTTAAGCCAGAAGCATCCCCGTATGACGGAAATTGGAGTTATTGGGCAACTAGAAGAGGAACCTCATTAGAAGTTCCAACGCGAGTAGCAAAATTGCTCAAAAAGCAAAAAGGTCGGTGTTCACGTTGCAGACAATACTTTGCAATTGAAGACTTGATGGAGGTTGACCACATCCAGCCACTCTCAATGGGAGGTAAAGATGAATACCGAAATCTACAGTTATTGCATCGACACTGTCACGATAAAAAGACGGCTGAAGATATGCAGAACGTCAAGTCGCACCAATGACAATGGGCGTTTAAACTAGGAGCCGGATGAAGTGAAAGTTTCATGTCCGGTTCTGAATGGGAGGGGATGGAGGTGACTCCATTCTCGACCCCTAATAATAAGAAAGTTCGGAATATTCTAAAACCATGACAGACATAGCATCTAACATCATAGTACAAGATATTGACCACTGTGGCATAGTCTCGGGCATCATTGATGAGATAGGACTTGTCGAGCTGATTAACCGGGAACTCGAACCCCACCCCCTCACTCTGGTGAGTCCAGGAATCGTTGTCAAAGCAATGATTCTCAATGGTTTAGGCTTAGTGAGCGCCCCATTGTACTTATTTTCCCAATTCTTTGTCGGCAAAGCCACAGAACATCTTCTCTCAGAGGGGATAACACCAGAACTCCTCAATGACGACCGATTAGGTAGAGTCCTAGATGAACTCTATAAAGTAGGCATCACTCAACCCTAAGTCAAAGTAGCCTTGGCTGCAGCTAAAAAGTTCCGAGTAATACCAATTTAATATGAGATAGCATAAGATGGAACCAGTGTTTGGTAGAGGGGGCTTATGGCAGGTCGGATGAAGCTGGAAATAGCTGAAAGTGTTGAGTATTTGGAAAAAACCATGAAGCACGCTCGGAGTGCTGCTCAAAAAGAACGCCTACTGTTGTTGTGGTGGGTCAAAAGCGGTGAAGTCACCCAACATCAAGAGCTGGCGGCGCGCTGATTGGCGTAACCCCTCCACCATTACCCGATGGCTACAGAAGTACCGCCAAGGGGGGCTAAAAGCATTGTTAGAGGTCAAAGTAGCACCTGGGGCCAAACCGTTAATTGCAGGTCAGGTCAAAGACCGCCTTGGAAGAACGTCTCAGCACGGAGCAAGGGTTTGGCAGCTATGGTGAAATTGTAGAGTGGCTCCAGAATTCGTTTAACTTGACACTGAAGTATGCTACTGTACGTCGGTTTGTACGCGACGAACTCAAAGCCAAGTTGAAAGTCCCTCGCCCACAGAGTGTTCACCAACATCCCGAAGCGATTAATCAATTTAAAAAAAACATTCGCCTAGCTGTAATGGAGTTTCAGACGCTTTTTCAGTTGAATCAGCCTCTGCGCTACCTTTGTCAAGATGAAACCCGAATTGGACGCAAGACGCAAACGGGTCGGGTGATTACCGCTCACGGTGTCAAACCGATTGCAAAAGTCCAATGGCCGCGAGAAGCTTTCTGGCTATATGGGATAGTTGAACCCTATTCCGGGTGGCAATTTACCCAAGAGTACGAAAAGCTCAACAGTACAAACTTTCAAGCCTTTATTGATGCCATCTCTGAACAACTCGGTGATACCATTGCGGTGATTCAAATAGATGGGGCCCCAGCCCATAGAGCTAAAGCCTTGGAATGGCCTGAGAATTTAATTCCAGTGTTTCAACCGCCTCACAGTCCCGAAGTGAATCCGATTGAGAGGCTATGGGAATTTCTCAAGAGCCTATGGAAAGGGGAGAACTTTGCCTCGCTCCAAGAGTTACGCGAGCGTGTGACTAAAGAACTAGAAATGCTCACCCCAGAACAGATCCAATCTTTAACATCTTACAACTTTATCCTCGATACGTTATTAGCTACTAAGTTTGAGCCGGCTGAGTTTCATCTTGTGCAGGCTTAAATTTAATTGGTAGAAGTACCATTCGGATATGAAAAGCATGAACAAGACTAACATTGATGCCGGAATGGATATCGTAACTGATGTCGTAATAGTGGGGAGTGGATTTGCGGGACTCAGTGCAGCGATCGCCGCCGCTCAAGCAGGAGTATCCGTCATTCTGGTGGAAAAAGAAGCAAGCTGTGGGGGAAACTCCCTGGTCAGTGGTGGAACCTTGACCGTCGTGGGTTCCCCGATTCAGACACGAGAAGGCATTGCAGACTCCTTTGCCTTGCTAAAGCAAGATATGTTAACCGCAGGCAGACAACTGAATAATGTGGCTTTAGTTGAGACGATGGTTCAGGAATCCTACCCAACGCTGCAATGGCTTACAGAGGAACTAGGGGTAAAATTCAAGGATCGGGTCGATCAGTATGGGGGTCATTCTGTACCCCGCAATCACAGTCCTGAAACGCTTTCAGGCTCTGCAATCCTGACCGCAATGCTGACTCAGGCCAAGTCCCTAGGGGTTGAGATTAGAACCCAAACCCGACTCATTCGGCTCTTGACAACACCGGCTCAAACGAACACCACGCCTCCGATGATTACGGGGGTTGTCGTCAAAACCCCCGATCGGGAGATTAAGCAGATTGGGGTAAATCAGGGCGTTGTATTAGCGACTGGTGGGTTTTCTGGCGATCGCGCTTTTCTGCAACAACAGGCTCCCCACTTACCAACTGGATTGGATCATACCAACGTCCCCCATGCCACCGCCGAAGCCCTGATTGAGGCGATACGAATTGGTGCCCAAGGCATTGATTTGGATCAAGTACAGCTAGTCCCCTGGGTCTCGCCGGATGAAACGGGATATGGCATTGCCCCTCTATTTGGCAGTTACACCGTTTTAGCCTATGGGTTGGCTATTGATCCGGTAACTGGAAAGCGTTTTATTAATGAGCTGGCCGATCGCAAAACCTGGGTAGACACCCTATTGACCCTGGGACATCCTTGTATTGGCATCGCTGATACGGCGGGTATGGAAAATTCTGGGATTGATATTGAACCCTATTTAGCCGATCGAGCAGTCGTCAAGAAATTTTCAACCCTATCCTCCCTCGCCGCAGAATATAGCATTCCCGACACCGCATTACAGCAAACCCTGGATCGATACAACTACTTTGTGGGACAACTGCATGAAGATCGAGATTTTGGCAAATCCTTACGCGATCGTGCAAAACCCTTAAAACCGCCATTTTATGGTGTACGCTTATGGCCTAAAGTGCATTACACCATGGGGGGGGTGAAAATTGATGCTCAAGCACAGGTTCTTGGGGTTGGGGATCTTCCCATTGCCGGACTTTATGCTGCGGGTGAGGTCACAGGTGGAATTCATGGGGCTTGTCGTTTAGGGGGCTGTGCCATGACAGAATGTATTGTGTTTGGTCGCATTGCAGGGCAAAATGTAGCCAAGCATAGCATTACTTAAAATCATGATTAGTCATCAAGAACGATACGATCGCTGGGCCCCCGATTACAATCAAGATGTTGCAGAAAGAAACTATGATGGCCCCCAATATATTGTCAACTATCTTATGGAGCTAAAAGACAAAGGGCAAATTGCTATTCATCCAACCCCTGAGTTCAAAGTCATTGATGTGGGGTGTGGATTGGGCCTCGTGGGTCAAGCCTTACGAAACCAGGGTTATCACCATATCGATGGAACAGATTTGTCCCAAGGCATGATCGTGGAAGCTCAAAAAACAGGAGCCTATCAAACCCTGATTGGCTGGCAAGATTTAAATCATCCCCTCCCCTTTTTTCTACAGGGTCAGTACGATCTCACCATTTGTTGTGGCGTATTTGCTTTGGATTTTGTCAAACCTGAGTCCTTGAAATGGTTAGCCGAAGTTACTAAACCGGGAGGACTTGTCGCCCTGTCTACCAAGACAACCTATTACGACACCTACGATTTTGAAGGCTATTACAAGCAATTACAAACAGAGGGTAAAATTCAACTGATTGATTGTCGTATGAATCAGCCTTATCTCGGTGCTGAAGCCGATGGTCATTACTGGGTGTTTTCAGTCAAAGCGATGTGAAAAAATAGGATCGAAATAGCGCCCAATAATCTGCGAATTAAAAAATGGTAAAAACCTGTTTGTTTGTCAATAATCGCGAGCCTTACCCTGAAACCTGTTTTGACCATATTTCTGGCATTGATATGGTGTGGTATCAGGATCATTCCGATCGCTTTTCCTTAGAAGAAGCCATCACCAACAATCCCACCACCGAGATCTTAATCACCACCCTGATGGACTGGAGTGCAGCTCATCTTAATCAGTTTCCCAACCTTGAACTGATTATTACGATTACGACGGGAACTGACTACATTGATAAAAATTACTGTCAACAGCACAACATTAAAGTCCTTAATACCCCTGGCTTCACGGGGACATCCGTTGCTGAACATGCCGTTGCCCTAATGTTGGCCGCAGCAAAACGGTTGGTTGATTTTAACCAAAAAATTCGCACAGGTGACTATCAAATCTTTGAACATCAGGGCATTGAACTGTTTGGCGCTCAAGCTGGCATTATTGGCATGGGCCGGATTGGATCGCAGGTTGCCCAAATGTTACAGGGCTTCGGGATCAACGTTGTCTACTGTAACCGCACTCAGAAGGTCAGTGATTTTGGGGTGCAGGTCGATCTCGATACATTAGTGAACACTAGCGATATCATCTTTTTAACTCTCTCCTTAAATGAGACTTCTCGTCACATGATTAATCAAGACACCCTTGCTAAAGTCAAACCCGGTGCTATTCTCATCAATATTTCCCCTGACGATCTCATTGAGTTTTCTGCCCTCCAAAGCGCCTTAACCAAGGGTCAGCTCTCCTATGCGGGCTTAGATATTCACCATGAGGACGATCGATTCTTGAACCTGCCTAACACTATTTTGACACCTCGCCGTGCTTGGTATACCCAAGCTGCCTTTGAGCGTCGGATCAAAATTTTTAGTCAAACCCTTGCCGATTATATGCAAACTCAGCACTAGCTAGTATTCTGTCAGGATTATTTTGCGATGACTCTCAAGCTTTTACTCATTCAGGGGGCGAACATGGCCTCTCTGGGCGATCGCCAAGGTAGTACCTATGGCGATCTCACAGCCGATCAACTTAATCAAATGTTGCAACAGCATTCCAGTAAATTGGGTTACAAACTCGATATTTTTTACACCAATATTGAAGGTGAAGCGATTAATAAAGTCTATGCTAGTGTGACGGATGGCATTGATGGCATCCTGGCAAATCCAGCAGGCTTCACCTACAATGCTTATGCTCTGAGGGATTGCCTCACCTACGTTGCCCCTCCCTATGTGGAGATTCATATCACCAATATTGACAAACGAGAGATCAAATCAGTTCTATCCGTGGCAGCCGCAGGAGTTGTCTATGGATTTGGTATTGATTCCTATTTTATCGCTCTTGAAGCAATGTTGAGACTACTTAATCATGAAACCTATCAAAATCATTGAAATCTGTTCTGAACTCGGTGCGGCCCAATTGGGAGCGAGTATGGGGCCTGATGCAATTCGCATGGCTGCCCACAAAGCGGGGAGTGATTTTTTTAGCAAATATCCAACGATTCGATTGCCCGATCGCAATTATTTGTTATCCGATCGCCAGCACAATCAGGGCTGTTCCCACGTTAAACGACTTCGCTATATCCTCGAAACCTGCCAAATCGCCTGTAATACAGTAACGGAAGTATTGGAGCAGGGTGAGTTTCCTCTCGTGTTTTCAGCAGATCACTCCTCGGCTGCCGGAGTCATTGCCGGAGTTAAGCAAGCCTATCCTGAAGAACGCCTCGGCATTATTTGGATTGATGCCCACAGCGATATGCACTCTCCCTACACCACCCACTCTGGCAATATGCACGGAATGCCCCTCGGTAGTGCGCTAGGCTTGGATGCAGAAGCCAGAGAATGGTTGAATACTAAGCCCAATCCCTTGCCCTTGGCAATACAGAAACAATGGACGCACCTGAAGGAGTTGGGAGGCATTTCACCCAAGGTACAGCCTCAAGACTTAATTTTGATTGGGGTGCGCTTCTTTAAACCGGAGCATTCTATTTTGATTCAACAATTAGGAATTACGCTCTACAGTGTGGCCGACATCCGAGAGCAAGGTGTAGCATTGCATATCGAGCAAATCAATCAGCAGATCCAGGATTGCGATCGCGTTTATGTTTCCTTTGATGTGGATAGTTTAGATTGCCATACCGTCTCTTTTGGCACGGGAACGCCTGAACCGGATGGGTTGTATTTGTCTGAGGCGATCGCCCTGCTAAAATCGATCGTGGCGAATCCTAAAGTCTGCTGTTTGGAGATTTCGGAAGTCAATCCCATTTTGGATAATAAAGGTAACGCAATGGGTGAGGCTGCTTGGCAAGTCTTAGAAAAGATTACTTGAATATGACCGATAAACTGACAATATCTCCTGAATTTTCTGTTTTTTCCCATCCCAAAACGAGAGCGATCGCAATTCTGGCAATCAGCGTGTTGATCTTTGCTCTCACTCCTATTCTCATTCGGTTCCGGGAAAGTGAACTCAGTGCTGTGGCTGTTATGTTCGATCGCTTCTGGCTGGCAGCGATTTTCTTGGGGTTATGGAAGATGGATTCGCGACAAATTGTGCATCCATTAAATAATCGGCTAATCGGGATAATCCTATCTCAATATGATGAGAAGGACAAGCAAAGTTTAAACGGAGAAAAGCATTATCGCGAGGGTGAAAATCAACCCCCGGAGTCGAACATAAGGCATGGTTTTGAGCCAAATCGAGAGATAATGCCATTGCACTTTCCTCCGCTTTCGTCACATCAACCAAGGCAAAAAAACCGACTTGGGGGTGAGTGCGAAGGGATAAGCCTAAATCTTGGGCTGTCTGTTTGAATAAATCCCAATTTTGCCGGAGCATTCTACAATGTTGGTTCACCAAAAGATCCCAATGGGGCATCAGTTTGGCAGCGATGATTTGACTGGGTAAGCTAGTACACATATTCAAAACAGCCTTTACATTAGTCATCAGCTTAACCTGAGCTTCAGGCACAATTAAATACCCGACTCGAAAACCTGCAATGGCCAGAGATTTAGAGAGACTATTGACAATCAGGTGGCGATCGCAATAGGAAATAGCACTTGGGATAAATTGATCGGTTAAGGGCAAGGATTGATAAACTTCATCAAAAATCACAGGTACTCCTAAGCTGGCGATCGCCTCCAACTCTTCCTGACCTCAGGAAAGATCCGTAGGGGTTGCTTGGAGAATTAATAATAATGGCTTGGGTTTGGGAGGAGATGTACTGGGGTAACGCTTCGAGATCGATCGCGCAACCCTTCATGGGGACAAGGCAACAAGTCCCATTCAATATCTCTACCATCACTTTATAGGCAGGATAACAGGACTCTGGCAAAATCACCTCTCCTCCCGGTTTCAGCAGCATCGCTAAGGCGATCGTCAATGCACCCGATGCGCCATCCGTAATGCACACGCGATCGGGTGTTAGATCGTAGTTATACCAATCCTGATAATACCGGCAAATGGCAAGGCGCAAATCCATCATGCCGTTGATATCACCATAACCAATGTAGTCCTTCAGCAACGTATTGCTGAGTTGAACATTAACGCGATCGAATGGGTTGAAAGAGGACATCCCCTTGCCCAGGTTGATCGGTTCAAACCCCTGATGTTCAGTTGTCTCAAACGCCTCCATAACAACATCCATCGCCAATGATGGATAAGAGCAGTAATATTCATTCATAGATGTACCTACCTCATGTGTTTTCTCATAAGGCGTTCTATCACAAAACGGGGGATCTTAAGGTATCGATCGCGCCTAAAACTGATTCCAGGGTCTTATAATCCTGTCGGGACACCCGGCTGACCAAATCATGCAGGTTGTTGGTATATTTCTCTTCTAACTGTTGACTCCAAACCGGATCGATATTTTTCTCTGCCAATTTTCGATAAAGCTGTTGAACAGCAAGAGGAGGATGGGTAAGGGGTAAATGATCTTGACAAAATTCTCTGACTGCCACTTCCAGGTCGATTCCTTCAGGCTGAAGTTGGTGATGGGTCAGATATCCTTTTAGAGAGGTATTGCCACCAGCTAACCCGAAACTGTTTAGCGTCACGTCTATCCATTCGCAACCATAAGCGACAGCCCGATTGGAATTCCGAATCGCATATCCCTGAGTATCATGGGCATGAAAACCAAGGGCTTGTGGGCAAATTTCCCGCGCACTCGAAATCAACGTCTGGACATCGCTGGGATAAAGGGCCCTTTAGAATCGGCAAGATAGACAATATCGACATCCCTGGAGACGGCGATCCTGCTAAGTAACCCCTTAATTTCCTCAAGGGAATAAGATGATACACAAATGAGATTGAGACTGATGCGGATATCATTATACTGTTGCTTGATGGCGTGAGCTATCTCTAAGGCATGATCTATCAGCTTGGCAGTGCAAGGCATTCGTAATAGTGAAATATGCTCAAGTTTATCAGCTACTGCGGCTTGCCAATCCCCATCTGCCGGATTCAACATACAGACTAGATTCATGTCTGGGTGAAACTGTCGAAGTTTAGCGAGAAATTCTGGCGGACAACCATTGACCGCAGTTGTTTGCAATTGGGGCGATCGGACAAACCCAACTTCAATATTGCGTAAACCCTGTTGATGTAAAAAGGCCAATAAATGGTTCGCATTTTCCCACGAAAACTGCCAATCGTTTAGGTAACCTCCATCCCTCAGAGTTACATCTAATATAGTCTTTAGCATGTTATAGCTCGGTTTCTTGGGCATGGAATCAGCAAAATAAATTAGTTTAACTAATAACGATAAGTTATAAAAATACTGACTAAAAATTGATTAATTTTAATCGGTAGTCATTGCATTCGTATTGGTGTTTGTATTGGACGGAGTAACAGTAGTCGATGCACTAGAGGCTGAAACGGCTGGGGTCGCCAATGGGGATTTGGTACTGGGATTAAGCGATCGCGCATTGCTCTGAGTCTCAGATTCAGTGACCAGTCTACCACCGCACCACCACCGGGATTTCAGTCAGTCCAACGGTTTTGGCGGCTTTATACCGGCGTTCCCCCGCTACTAACTCATACTGGTTTTCCCCAACTGGTCGCACGATAACCGGCTGAAGAATACCATGTTGTTTGACACTGGCAGTCAGTTCCGCCATTGCCGTTCCATCGAAGTAGCTCCGGGGTTGGAACTGCGAGGGAGAAATTTGGTCGAGCGAAATTGTCTTGCAGGCAGACGACGAAAAAATCGGTTGAGTATTCTTGTTATCCATCTGCCTTCTAGCCGTCAAGTTGAACGCTACGAAAAAAAGTGCCGGATGCCTCTGAGTGCATCGGTTTAATGGCAGTTAGCATCGACTGGAGTTGATCGCGCAAACCCTTCCCAAACCCGTTCGGGATGAGTTGGCTTGCGACCTGTAAGTACATAAGCATCATAGTTTTTATGATTCTATCTCTATCTCTAGAAGTAGTCTCTAGTTTTTATGCTTTTTTACGAGTTTTGTAATAAAACTTTATTAAATTCGCGGGTTTTTCACGTTGATATATTGCACTTAATTAAAAAAAATTCCTCAAAACTTTATACTGTAAAGACTGTAAGCAAATAATTTGCATTAATTTGCACGAAATAATCCCTAAAGTAGTTGATTCGCAAGTTGATGCTAAATTCAACGAATGGTTTAGCTAAAAATAGCTCGCAATGCAGTAGCAATCGCTACAGAAAAACCTTTGATGTTATATTCAACTAATAATCTAATCGCATCAGTAGGCTCCAGTGCGATCGCCCGGTAAGCGCAGCTATCCACTCATCCCGATCGCCACTGATCAACAAGGGCAATCGCATCTCATCCCGTGCCGCTCGCGCCCTTCGGTTGCGTTCCAGCTACAGTGCCGAGTCCCAAATCACTGCAATCCAGACACAGTAAGCATTTTGGTAGTCCTAAATATGTAATGATTCATTATAATCATGAATAAAATACAATAAGGCCCCAACATGATTATCTAATTTTTTAGAAAACGATAAAGTTTTTCTAACCAGCCTAGAAACTCGTTGCCTTAAGGTATTATTGAACCGTTCAATATGGCTGGTTTTACCGCTATCTTTGCTTACCGGCTTATGTCTGGTTGTTGGGAAAACACAGGCATATGCTTGCCAAAAATCTGTATAGCAGACTGCACATTGACGATAAACAGGAGGTAAAGATTCCCATAATTTTTCCGCTGATTTTTGACTTCTATCTCCTACATAAAATCCGACAATTTCTCGCGTTTCTAAATCTAAAGGCATCCCCACCACTGTTGGTTTTCTTTGTTTTGAACATAAGACCAAAGTTCGTCACATTGAATGATTAGTTTTCCTGGGGGTTTATCTGATACTTCAAGTTCCCTGGAAACCTCGGCATACTTGGCATTGACGTATTTTTGAAGCCAAGTTCCATCAGACTTCAAAAACTCTACATATGCCAGCCAAAGATATTCTTTCAAGTAATAGCTTATCAATCTATTTTTTAATAGAGTTAGAAATATATTTTTTACGGTTATTTTCAACAAACTGGCGGCCACAGTCCTTACATTGATGATTTTGCTTACCATTATGAATATGACCATTATGAACGGATGTTATGAGAGCCACATCTAGGACAGACTGGTTGAGAGTCTTCAAAATTATTAGACTTCTGGATGGGTTGAGAATTCATCGATTTTTTCATATGTTAATTTCTCTAAAATTTATGGTCCTAATTTAACATTTTCCATTACAGGAAAATATTTATATTTTAAATATTTTTTATAAGACTAGCTTATTAAAGCACAATGATTTTGGCTTTTATTTTTTATAAACCCAGGAGATTTCTATTAGTAGTCTAGCCGCATCATTACATATTTATGACTACCCACTTCTGGATGTCCAAAACCTTTGAGCAAGGCTTTCTTTCCAGGAATACTAAACGTTCCAGTTTTCATCAAAGTGGATTCAATATTAGTAACAATTCGGCAAAATGTTGATTCGGATACTCTCCAACTTGTGCCGATATGGAAATAGGTTCGATCCCTTTTTTTTGGTGTCTGTTATATTTGATACCAAATTAGATGCGCTTACCCTGCTTCCTCAGTCTGTATCTAAAATCCTTCGCTTACGCTGCGCTGACCTTAATGGGGACTTCTCACTAAGTATTTTTGCTTGGTTATTAACTGGGATGCTCCCGTTTAAACCAGTGGTCTTTTTGAGAAGCAAACCAACCTTGGAGTGGTTCTGTTTTCTCAGAAGGGGTTCTGGATCGGGAAACAGGGGTTGGTTACAATGCGTGAGAAAAGCCCGGGAAGAGGAAAGCAGAATTCTGCATAGTCTTCTCCGGGCTGTTACTTTTGGGGGCTGTTGCTTTTGGGGGCTGTTGCTTTTAGGGCTGCATTTTCGTGGATGGAAATGAGGCTCAAAAAAATAGCGATCGCTTCTAGTGCGATCGCCGCCATAGCCTTCTATCGAAAAGCTCGAAATTGCCGACTACACCCCTTGTGCAGCAGAGGGAGTCGCTTTTGGCGGAGAAATCGGGGTCATGCCGCGTCCCATTTCCGGAGTTTTGCCGAGCTGAATGGGCAGTGAGCCGTTTCCGTTCGGGATATAGTGCAAATTGATTTCTTGGTAATCCACCATATCGATGCCCTCTTTAGCCAACCGTTCTTGGAACTGGGCGAACAGATTGGCATACACCGTCCAGCGATTTTCCGTTTTGGTAAACGCCGTAGCGAGGACATTGATGGCCGATTGCCGGAATTCCCAAGGGAACATAAACGGTGCGGGGTCATCCAGAATCAACGGGTGTTGTTTGAACAGATCCATCAAAATCTCTTCAACTCTGGGAAGGGGAGACTCGTAACCAATTTGGAACGAAATACTCACCCCACGCACGTCATGACCCGTGTTGTTGGTGATCGTGCTGCTCCACACCGTATTGTTGGGAATGGTAATCAACTGGTTGCTGAACGAGTTGATTTTCGTACCGCCCAAGGTGATGGAATCCACAAAACCCCAGACATCGCCGATTTGGATTTCATCCCCCACATCGAAGGGTTTGTACACCATCAGCATCAAACCACTGGCTAAGTTCCCCAAGTTCGTCTGCAGGGCGAAGGCGAGGACGAAACTCGCGCCCCCTAGCAAGGCTAAGAGGGGGCCTAGCGCGACTTCCAGTGCCGCCAGACCTAACAATACGCCCACAACGATACCGCCGCGCTTGATCGTCATGCCCAGGAACTTGACCAGGATCGTAGAAACCTTTCCAGACATCGAGAGGGTACGTTCGACTATCCAACCCAGAGCTTGGGCGGTGAGGGTGGTGGCAACTACAATCCCCACAAATGTAGCGGCGCTGGTTACCCAGCGCATTCCGCCTTCATCGGACTTCGCCCAGCTCACTAAGCGCAGGGCCAGCCCTTCGCTATCGTTCAAGTCGATTTCCACCCCGCTAATCGCATCAACGTATTTGCGGTAGGATGTGGAGTCGCCGCCTTTTTTATCCAGTTCGTTTAAGACGGCTGTGAAGCGATCAATAATTGCCGTGCGCTCGTTCTGAAATTCGGTCA
Organism: uncultured cyanobacterium; assembly: GCA_963821735.1. Taxonomy (GTDB): domain Bacteria; phylum Cyanobacteriota; class Cyanobacteriia; order Cyanobacteriales; family Laspinemataceae; genus Laspinema. Next base: position 1,611 of record CAWGFK010000032.1, on the reverse strand, counting down.
CCGTCACCACCAGTTCATTTTTTTGTTCCGACTGAACTTCGGAGTTTTCTTCTAACTGATTGGAGGTGTTATCGATCTGTTGTTGTTGTCTCTGGAGGTTCGCGTCCCCTTCCATCCCCGTAGGACCAGCCACAAAGCTCTGTCCGGCACTATCGATTTGGGTATTCTCCAGAGTGGCGGCGAGTTGTTCGGTTTGCTGAGAATTTTGACTTTGGTTGGTGGGAGCAGAGGGGCCTTCGATCACTTCTATTGCTTTGATCAACGCTGCCTCGGCTGCATCAAAGTTTTGGGTGGCTTCTTCTGCTTCTGGAGTGTTGGGTTCGGCTGCCTGGAGAGCTTCCTTGGCCTTTTCCACCTCCCGAACCGCCGTGTCCAGGGTATCAATCTTGACCGTCTGTTCGTTATACTCAAAGGTGCCGGGATAATAGAGCGTATCGCGATCGGCCTTGGTTGTTTCCAGCAGTTTCTTCGCTTTTTCTAGGTTTGCCGTTTCTCCAGCCTTGGCTAAAGCGGCGTTGAGGGCTTCGTCTTCCTCAAGTGCTCGTTGGATCTCCGATGATTCCTCAACCGCTGCTTGGGCGTCTTTGAGGCTTTCTTTGGCTTCTTCTATTTTTTTCGTGGCTGCCTCATACTCCGGAGTGCCTGGAGCGGCAGTTTTTTGGGCTTCTTCCGCTTCGGAAAGGGATTGTTGCGCCGATGTTAGAGCCGCAATGGCCTCTTGCTCCTTGGCGATCGCCGCGTTTTGTCGCTTGATGGCGATTTCCCCATCGCTGATTTCTTGGACTTTTTGTTGCAGGATCAACAACCACGCCGCTGCCTCGATTTCGAGTTCTTCTAAGGTGAGCGGCTTGACCATCAGCGCCAGTTCGTCAACGGGAATGGAAAGATTTTTGGTGGTAATGGCTTTCTCTACGTTCGGATCTCCGGGGATAGTCTCCTCTAGGGTAGTCTCCATCACGCCCGGATCCTCCTGGGAGCGAGCCGGGGCGCTCCAGCTAACCAAGGTGCAAGCAATTCCTGCTACCACCACAGATACAATACGGTAGCGAAACATTGGTTTATCCTCTCTCGACGAATAGCCTGTGTTTGTTAGTTCTTAGATTTGTAGCTTACTCACAATTTTTACATTTGTCAATCTAAACTTTTTCGTAATTATCGTTACGGTTTTTACCTTTGATAACGGTTATCGCCTCATCTCCAAGCGCTTCGAGGGTTTGGTTTGGCGTTACACAGGCATGGTATGATTTAATAAAAGTAGAAGATTTACTATTATTTGGCTCTTCAGACTTTTTGGCGATCGGTTTTTCTAATTAGTTGCTGAACGCTTAAATGTTTTGTAAGGATTCAGATCAGGGGCTGGACAGGAGGGGATTTTTGAGTAAAGTGGTGATATGAATCTATAGCAGTCCTAACTCAAGTGTGGAAGACGATGGCGGCCCCCAAACCCTCTCCCAGAACGGGAGAGGGGAGAAGAAAATGTCACAACTGATTGAGGATTGCTATATCTACAAACTAAAGATAACGACTGAAGTCGTTACTACGAACTAAGAAAGATAACGACTGAAGTCGTTACTACGAACTAAGAAAGAGAACGACTGAAGTCGTTTAAGA
>CAWGFK010000031.1:0-8001 GCA_963821735.1 uncultured cyanobacterium | reverse complement strand
GGCCGAAATGGGCTGCCACGTAAATGTTCCTCCATCAGGTTTGCGATCGCCTCCCACTCGAAGCAATCCAAACCCGATTCAATATTTCCCTCTAATTGTAAAAAATATTACAATTTGGCCGTTCCCCGAAAAATGTTATTTTTCTTTAGGCAGAGGGAATAGTAAAGATTAACAGAGGGCGACATCGGTGCATCCCTAGAACAGGGACCTAATGATGAGCGGCGATCGCTGTTGCATAATTTGCCGAGGACTCTCCTAGTAAAAGAATAAGCAGGGCAATTTAGCTTTGATAAAACCACTCAATCTGTGACACCATCACGGTTTGGGGGTTTTCCTGAAGTCAGAGCGCCCACAATCAGGGGTTCGTCAATTTGATTATTTCGGAGGCATCATGTTTGAACCACAGAACATCTCAGGAAATTCCAATCTGCTCAATGGCATTATGGGTGATACCCCTGCCACAGACAATATTTTGGGTTTGGAACCTGTGCAAAATTGGAACCCCGGGAGTGGAAGTCCCACCCTTGATGTCTCGGCCCTAAACCCAGGTGCCCTCCCGAACCTGCAAGGAACAGTCCTTCCAGAGGAAACCGTACAAATTGCGCTAACGACTGGAACAACCGACGATATTGACCCGGTTACCAGAGAATCTTCCACGCCAGTTGGACTCACTGGAGAAGCAGGCGATCGGCTATTTGATGCAGAGTATTACGCCCAACTTAATCCCGACTTAGATGCCGCAGGTTTGAACACCCTCCCCCAACTCTTTCAACACTTCAAAACTCATGGATTAGGCGAAGGACGAGACTTTTCCCTCTGGACCAATCTGGAACATTACGCCGCCCAAAATCCCGACTTAGAGGCTGCCGGGTTAACGTTACAGGAACAAATTTATCAACATTTGCAGACATTTGGCCTAGCCGAAGGGCGCGAGTTTTCCCCTTGGGTCGATTTGCAATATTATTTAGACAATAACGCCGACCTCAAAGCCGCATTCGGCGAAGATACCGCCAAAGCATTCGAGCATTTACAAATATTTGGTTTAGAGGAAGGACGGCGCTTTTCTCCAAAACTGGACCTCAACTATTATTTAAGCCATTACAGCGATTTATCTGCGGAATTTGGTGACAATAAGAAACTGGCCTTTGGTCATTTGCAGCAATTTGGTGTAGCAGAGGCACGACAATTCCTGCCCGAAATTTCCGAAGCAGCGACAGCCGAATCTTCCGAGGTAGAAAGCTCGGCAATTGCCGAACAGACGCAGGAGGCGATTTCAATCGTCTTTGAGACTGAAACAACTCCCACCACCAGCATTACCACAGCATCAGATGTGGAAGAAGAAACCAATATATCTGCCGATTTAGAGACGTTACCTGATGAAAGCGAAACCGCTGCCAGTGTCTCGATTGAAGTAGAAGAAGAAACCATTCCCGACACCTCTGATGAAGTAGAAGAAGAAACCATTCCCGACACCTCTGATGAGGTAGAAGAAGAAACCATTCCCGACACCTTTGATGAGGTAGAAGAAGACGAAGGCAATGTCACAGCGTCCGATGATGAAGTAGAAGCAGAGCAACTGTCCCCAACGGTAACACTCTCTCAAACCTTGATGGGGTTAGAAGAAGAACCCACGCCGCCTTTAGATTTGCCCGAGAATGCCGGAGGTGCTAATGCCAAGAAAAATCCCGCGCCAAAACATTTAAAATTGGAAGCCACACAGGAGGAATATTATAAAGGGGGAACAGTTCGCCTGAATGGGTGGATATTTGATGCCAGCGGTGCCAACGATGTGGAACGAGTCGAATTTTCCCTGCATAAAACTGGGGAACAGTGGGAAGAAATTGAGAATTGGACGACCTTTAATATTTCCACAAAAGATGACCGATGGGCCTATTTTGACTATTCCACCTTTGGGTTAGAACCGGGCAAATATCAAATTAAAGGGTTTGCCTACGATAGCGAAGGCGGCAAGAGTAATGCAGCGGTGGCACACTTCAGCATCAGTGCAGAAAATCCCCTGCCACTGGTGGGAGTCATCGATACTGGCTTTAATGCTAATAACATCGATATTGACTACAAACGGGCCGCATTAGGAACCGACTTTGTAGATGGCGATGATAACCCCTTGCTGGAAGAGGGCGAAGGTAGCGAACATGGAACGCATACGTTAGGAATTATCGGTGCAACCCAGAATAATGGGGTGGGAATTTATGGGATTAATGACCAAGCGCCGTTGTGGTTGAGTCGGGCGATCGGGTCTGGAAAATGGGGCGAGGCGCTGATAGAATTTGTGGATTATGCCATTGCCTCGGAACAACCGACAGCGATCGCCAACCTAAGTTTAGATTTAACCCAAGTCGAGTCCGATGGAAGCATCAAAACCCGCTACGAATTCACACCAAAAGAACGAGAAGCACTAGAATATGCGCGGCAGAATGGCATCTTGGTCGTCGTTGCTGCCGGAAACGATGGCAGCGTCATGTCAGTATTGGGACAAGCATCCCAAGAATTTGACAATATTATCACCGTAGGCGCAACCAACGGCAATCAACGGGCGGATTATTCCAGCTATGGTCGTCGCGGACCCGATATTATGGCAGAAGGCGGTAGTAGCGCTTCACCCATTCTCTCCACTGCCGGTGAAGATGTCGGCACAATGGCGGGAACATCCATTGCAGCAGCACAAGTAACGGGTGTAGCATCTCTCGTATGGGAAGCAAACCCCGAGTTAAACTATCGGCAAATCATCGAAGCACTCAAGTCTACCTCCACAGATTTGAACATCCCAGGGGAAGATAGTGAGACAGGTGCCGGTTTGGTAAACCCCGATGCAGCAGTAGAAAAGGCCAAGCAGATGACCCCGGAAGACTACGATCCAGAGGACTTTTTGACCCCAGATACTTGGGGTGGCGAAGGTCTGGTGACGCCAGAGGAACGGGCGGTTGCTGATGAAGAAATCTATTTGAGTAATTTTACTGCGGAAGTTATAGCGCTTAATGGGATGGGAACTTTTGCAGAACCCACTACTATCCTAGCTCAACCTGTGGGTAGTGTCAGCTATGGAGATGTACTTGAATTTGATGCTTGGATTCTTAAAAATGGCACACCTTTAAGATATCAAGGGGGTGAATATAATAAAGAAGATGCTCGCTGGTATCGATTAGCGGGAAAGGAACAGTGGATTCCAGCAGTGTATCTTGAAGGGGAACCAGGCGACAGTACCCTGCTTGAAGAAACCCCTGAAGACGACCCAACTACAAGTGAAGGGTCATCTACAGTTGATGAGCCACTTATAACAGATGAACCTTCCCCTACTGAGAATGGTCTAGAGTGGGAACTTTACACAGTTCAGGAGGGAGATACCCTCTCGGCGATCGCCCAGTTAAGAACAGGGAATGCCAATGATTATCAGTTAATTGCCAATTATCCTGAAAATGACATTCCCGATCCTAACTTGATTTATCCCGGCGATCAAATTTGGTGCCTAAAGGCGGCTCTAGCTCAAGCGGTGATTCACCATCTCCAGTTTACGTGCCAACCTTTGAAATATATGACCTTTTCAAGGGCTCTTATGACGAATATCCTGAGATTGGTGCGCCAATAGGCGATCCGCAGATTGCTTCAAGTGGGTTTGTGTCGCAAGAGTTTGAAAATGCCTACTTGGAATATAATGGATCCGGTATCGTTTACATTTATGAAAAAGACGCAGAGACAATGTTTGCGCCAGATCCAGATAATGAGCCTGTTTTGAGTGGTAAGGGGAACTTAATTCGGACTGGGGGCTCAGATATCCGAACAGTAGGTTGGGATATTGGAGTACAAGATACTTACAATAACACTTCTCCAGAGTACATTAACTATACGGGGCCGGTTTGGACTGATATTTACTTTGAAGAGGCTAATAAAGGGAAAAATCACCTCGTTACTATTAACTGGGGTTCTTGGATGTGGCAAGAAGTTATTACTCCCGATGAGACCGGAGTTATCAGACTTGAATACACAAAAAGAAATCAAGATGCCTATCCAATAACTGTAACAGTTAGTGCCATGCCTGACGATCCTGATGGTGCAGTTGATATTACCAGTAAAACATTTATCGAGCAGGGATATTACATCAGTGGCAAGGGAGATTTACCCGGTGGTATTATTAAAGACTATGTTGATGCCAATGATGGATGGGATAATAAGGATTCCTTGGTTCCTTCTGTTATTACGTCTTATCATCCCGAATTAAAGCAATATGGTGAAGAATGGTGGGACGACCAAAGCGGTGATGGATACTATTTTGATCCAGCTCATTCAGAATATAAAGATGACACTGAAGATGAAAAAACAATTAAAGAAATTTATAGACATTTATCAACAGCTATCTTTGGTAATGAAAAGTATATGAATGCTGGATATGCTAAGGATCAAGACTATGTAAATTATGTGGAGGCAAATCCCCACCTAGGTCTGGGTGATAATAAATATCATAGTGGCATCGATCTTAGAGCCAATCCAAATGTTGATTTGGTAGTACCATCTGTTCCTGGAGTCATTGCACACGCATCAAATCAAGATGAATATGGAATAGGATACGCTATTGCAGTAGATGAAATTCATCCTATATCGGGTAATTTGACAGGACGGCGTTGGTGGTATCTTCACTTGGCTAATAATAATGATTGGAAAAAGGGGGATGAAGTGGACCTCAATCTCAATCTCAATCCTGATTTTGGATTCGTTTTTAATGACGGCAGCAATTCTCACCTTCATCTAACAGTTACAAGTATTTATAACGATCCCGGTCCCTTTAATGGAACTTCCGAAGAAAATGTACTCAATAGCACAATGAGTCCCATTTATGCCTTCTGGAAAGCTCAAAATGGAATAAATGAGCCAGGATATTGAGATAATACAAGTTACTAAAGATAGGGATCGCCTTTTTTCCCACAGAGCGATCGCCTTTTCCAGAATACAATCGCTCTTTTACTGTTAAAATAAATCATCAAACCGCAATTGGAGTTCTCCACTATGCCTGAGATGACCATAAAAGACGTGGAACGGATTGAGTCAATCCTCAGCGACGCTGGTTTTGACTGTCAACTCGAACTGGAACAAGGTAGCATTATTGTTATCGGGCCATCAGATATTGTAGCAAGTGAAGTCTCCCTCCAATTCGCGAGTCAACTTCTCAATTGGGTGAAACCCCGCCGTCTCGGTCGTGTCTTCGACTCAGCCGGTGGGTTTATTTTACCCAATAGCGACCTGAAAGCACCGGATGTTTCTTTTGTTTCGCGCAGTCGCCTCCCCAGAAGTATTCGCTATTTTGCTACTCTCGTTCCCGATTTAGTTGTAGAAGTCAAATCTCAGAGTGACCGCATCAAAAAGTTGCGGGAAAAAATTAAAGTTTATCTCGACCAAGGCGTACAAATTGCTATTTTAATCGATCCGGATACTTGCCTAGTCGAAGTTTACCGTCCCAATGCTTCCGTACAAACTTTGGGCAATGGGGACATTTTAACAGTGCCGGAATTACTCCCTGAATGGGAATTAGTTGTGGAAGAACTTTGGCCGGTAATATTTGAGGATGAAGAATAGCGAGCGTCGGTTTTTTATCTAGCTTACAGTGAAGGCGATCGCCTCTTTTTTTCCACAGTTCACTCCCTTTTGTCGGCAGGAGGGCGATTGTAGATTATAATAGGCACAGATTGGCTTTTGGCTAACCCTGATAAAAATCAACTGAACCCAAAAAATGCTGACTCAATACATTCAAAGTGCTATGCACAGGGCCACTTATGAGTTGATTGAAGATGATACGTTTTACGGCGAAATTACAGGGTTTCCTGGGGTCTACGCTAATGCCGAAACCCTGGAATCCTATAGAGACTTATTGCAGGAAGTTTTGGAAGGCTGGATTATCTTAGGATTGCGATTACAGCATAACCTCCCACCTATCGAGGGCATCGATCTAACTCCACCACAAGAGCTCGCTTAATGCCTCCATTTGGACCCATTCAACTTTTAAACATAACCTTGGATGGTTCACCGACGTTTTGGGGAAACAATCGGGTTGTTATACTCCAGGCGATCGCCCCACATCTCAGAAATGCGATCGCCTTTTAACCGCAAAGCATTATTTCTCATGGAGCAACATTAACAACCTCACTGTATTGCTCAAGTTCTTCCTCTGTAACAGGGATGCCATTTTGCCACAGTTCATATTCACTGATATCGATTTCGTCATTCCACGCCAGTCCATAACCACCCAGATCAATTCTAAAATTTTTGAAAAATCCTGGATTGCTTAATGGTGCAAACATTGGTTTTTCCAATAAAGGAGTGATGTCATATTTTCGGACTTCTTGATTAGTAAACTGAACCAGTAAGAGGCGATCTTCAATAGCTTTAGCAGAAAGAATCCGAAAAATGTTCATAACAATTCATCTTTATTTTAATGGAGGAAGTTTCCTAAACTCTTGGCTATCCCACATAGCCAAAAGTTCTTGCTGATACAAGGTTGCCCACTCTAATACCATTTTTTCAGCCCGATTCGGTAAATCTCCTTCAATAACTTGTAAAGATTCAATACCGACCAAAGCATTGTACTCGCCATAAACTGCGTGAAAATGAGGAGGTGGGTGGTCTCCAAAGAAAATTTTGATGATGATTCCGTAAAATCGGGTAACTTCTGGCATAAAGGTTTTCTCAAGGACGAGATAAAGATTATTGTACCCAAATCAAAGGGTATCATGACATTCGAGCAGAACCCATTTTCGACCGATCGCCTTTCTCCGGGGTTCTGGAAACAGCGACTTTTCTCTCAGCAAGACTATCCTTCTCGACACCCGCAACTAGCGATCGCCCCAAATCTCAGAAATGCGATCGCCCCGATCCCACTGCCAATCCCTCCGATGGCAAAAACTGGCAAAAACTGCCATAATCGAGTCAGAAAGTTTATGAACTGGCAGTGATGAAAAGTATCAACATTTCTTTACCTGACTCGATGCGAGCTTATGTGGAAGAGATTGTGGCAACGGAGGGATATAGCACCCTGAGCGAGTATTTCCGGGAGTTGGTACGGCAAATCCAAAAGCGGAAAGCCACCGAACGCCTGGAAACTCTGTTGTCGGAGGCTCGAATCCGGAACTGCAACGGCGATCGCACCGCAAGATTGGCAAGACATTCGCGCAGCAGTACGGGAGAGATTAGCCAAACAGTCTAACCCAGTTGAGGAGTGATGAGCAACGTTAGTAAATGCCCGCAAGTCATCCGGGATTTAATTGATTTGGCTACCTACATCGCCGAAGATAGCTTGGATGCGTCCGATCGCTTTCTAACTGCGGCAGAAAGTACCTTTCAGCAACTGGGAAAAATGCCCGGGATGGGGAAAATCTGCCAATTTTCTAATTCTCGTTTGGCAGAGGTTCGGCAGCAAGCAATTAAAGGCTTTAAGAAGTATTTGGTTTTTTATCGAGTTACCGATACTGGGGTGGAAATCATCCGAGTGATTCATGGCGCAAGGGATATTGAGGCTATTTTAGATGATGGAGAGCAGGAGGACTGAGGCTTTTGGCAATATCCAAGGCTAAATTGGTTGTGGGGTTTTGAGAAAGAGAGATCGCCCCAAATCCCAGAATTGCGATCGCCCCAAATCCCAGAATTGCGATCGCTTTTTTTTCACAGAGCGATCGTCTCATTCACTTCTAATTCAAGATTACTTCACATTCCCGATTCTCTCTCACTTATCATCCCAACTCCTGATAGCGAACTTGAATTTGGGTAATGGTAAAGACTGCGCGAAATTTTAATCCTTCTTTTTGATACAATTCTGCCCCCCCTTGTTCGCGATCGACCAGGGAAATCACTTCCTCTCCCGACCTCTGGGGAGATGCGGTCAACACCGCTTCCCGCATGGAATCTCACGGAATCCCCGGAAAAATTCAGGTCTCCGAAACCACCTATCATTTATTGCAACATCAGTATAAATTTGAGGAACGCGGTCTGATTGAGATTAAA
>CAWGFK010000030.1:0-7720 GCA_963821735.1 uncultured cyanobacterium | reverse complement strand
TTAGGGTAACATTGATTCCGGTTAGTATCCGCGCCCTTTAGCGGTTGCCAATTTCATTAGAGTATAAGCTGCGATTGAGTATATATATCGGCTATCTTTTGTTCACCATCTGTCGTTTGGATTCTCCCTAACCTTAATCGTGATTCGCCTCACATAACTCTGAATTGCATGGCAGTGAATCTGCACAGTTCCTATCAGGGGTTTTTCCTCGATCTCGATACAGGATGAGATTCCAGGGAACAGAAACCGGATTTCCAGCCCTCATTGATGGCAAATTCGGCAGAAATTTTATTAAAAAACCCGGTTATCCCGCGCGACTATACCGACAGATTAGTATAGACTTATCAGATGATTATGGAGTGAAAACTATGTTCCATATTGGCGAAGTCTCTCGTCGTCTGGGACTCAATACCCAAACGCTTTACTTTTATGAACGTATCGGATTAATCCCTTCTCCCCAACGCACAGAGGCGGGTTATCGGCTGTTTTCTCAGGCGGATTTGGACCGTCTAGCTTTTATTGTGCGTGCGAAATCCTTGGGGTTAACCCTGGATGAAATTAAGGAAATTTTGGCTTTAAGAGAGGGCCGATCGCTCACTTGCCAAGCGGTTTATGACCGACTCAACCAGAAAGTTCAGGCGATTGAGGACAAAATTCGCCAGTTGCAAGGGTTGCGGGATGAACTGGTCCCTCTAGCCGATCGCTGTCGCGCCAATCTGGATCCCCTGAATACCACCAAGGAATGTACGGTCCTGGAAGCGGGAGAGGGACCATCCTGAACAATTTCAAAAATTTTGAGCAAACCCCTTGACTTTATACCTAGGTATAGGGCTTACGCTGAAGGTAATTCACAGCTAAACCCGAAGTCAGGAGAGTTTTTAATGTTTAAAACGGTCACCGATACCCTCGCCATTGGTTCCGATGCGGACGTTCAATCTTTAGAAAATCTTGCCGCCATCGGCTATAAAACCGTGATTGATTTATGTCCCGCAGCGGAAGGAACCCAACTGGATCAGGACACCGTGAAGGGCGTGGGATTGGCATATCTGAGCGTTCCCGTCTCTATGAAAACCCTGAATGATGAAACATTGACCGCCTTTAAAACTGCGCTTCAGACTGCGGAAAAACCTGTCTATACCCGCTGTGCTTCCGGCTTGCGGGCGGGGGTCTTTTCTCTACTCACTCTCGGGCAACAAGAAGGTTGGACTAAGACCCAATATTTACAGCAACGGGAAGCGTTAGAAATTCCTCAAAAACCCAATTGTCCCCTCGCTAATTTTGCGGAGAGTTACTTTGAGTAAAGGGGTTTCAGACGGATTTAATTGAAGCAAAAAGGAGTCTAAAAATGAGTGTTATCAAAGTAGAAGTGTTAGGAACGGGTTGTAAGAAGTGTCAGCAATTGGAAGCGAATGCAAAAGAGGCGATCGCCACCCTGAACTTAGAGGCGGAAGTCCTCCATATTACGGACCCAATGCAAATTGCTGAACGCGGGGTGATGAAAACTCCAGCTTTAATGGTTAATGACACCCTCGTGAGTCAGGGTAAAGTTGCCACCTCAGAACAAATTCAAACCTATCTGATGGGTTAAATAAAAACCCGCACCCTGGAAGGGTGGGGCTATACGGACGAAGCCCGCCTGCGCGGGCTAAGAGTGGGGCTATACGGACGAAGCCCGCCTGCGCGGGCTCAAGGATAAAGTTTTTGAGAAGGGAATTGGGTATTAATTCATGGAAAAATTTATGCAAATTTCACCGTTTTGGAAAGAACAGTGGAAGCCACTATCCCTGATTATTGCTGTTTTTTTACTCTGCTTTTATCTGCCAATTGAAGCGTTACAACAGTCGGAACGGCTGCGAAATTCAGTTTGGGAAGCCCTGTATTTGGTGCGATGGTATGCTCAAGAGCACGTTTTGTTATGCTTGATTCCCTCGTTTTTTATTGCCGGGGCCATCGCCGTTTTTATCAGCGAAGATGGGGTGATGAAATATCTGGGTTCAAAGGCAAATCCGATTCTTGCTTATGGCGTGGCTTCGGTATCCGGTACAATTTTAGCCGTTTGTTCCTGTACGGTTTTGCCGTTATTTGCGGGAATTTATCGGATGGGGGCGGGTTTGGGTCCGGCAGTCGCCTTTTTATATTCCGGTCCAGCGATTAATGTCCTCGCTATAATCCTCACTGCCCGCATTTTAGGGTTAAAATTAGGAATTGCCCGGGCAATCGGGGCGATTTTATTCAGCATTGTGATTGGCTTATCAATGCAGTGGATTTTCCGCCATGAATCCCCCCAGAACATTCAGGCGAAAACCCTATTATCAGACTCGGAAACCACTCGTCCCCTCTGGCAAACTGCCCTATTTTTTGCGGTTCTCGTGGGGATTCTAATCTTTGCTAATTGGGCGCAACCGGATACCAATGTGGGGATTTGGGCGGCAATTTATGGGGTAAAATGGTGGATCACTAGCCTGTTGGGTTTAGCGTTAGCGGGAATTGCGATCGCCTGGTTTCACCTCAATTCCGGTAAAGTCACTTTAATTGTGGTGAGTACCGCCATTCTCGCTTGGCAATTCCCCAGCCAACCGCTGATTCCCTTCTCCTTTGCGGTTGTCGGATTGTCTTGGTTAACCAGTACCAATAAAGAGGAAGCGGGGGAATGGTTTGAATTATCTTGGGATTATGCGAAACAAATTTTACCCCTATTATTATTTGGGGTCTTAATTGCCGGGGCATTATTAGGTCGTCCCGATCATGAAGCCTTAATTCCCTCAGAATGGGTAGTCCAGGCAGTAGGGGGAAATTCTATTTTTGCCAACTTCTTTGCCGCCATTGCCGGTGCATTTATGTACTTTGCCACCTTAACCGAAGTGCCGATTTTACAAGGATTAATCGGCAATGGAATGGGTCAAGGTCCAGCTTTAGCATTATTGTTAGCAGGACCGGCTTTATCCTTGCCCAATATGTTGGTAATTCGCAGCATTATCGGAACTCAAAAAACCATTGTATTTGTGGCTTTAGTGGTAGTCATGGCAACCCTGAGTGGGATTATTTATGGGTCATTTTTCGGAGTGAATTAGCTTGATACTCTTAGCCCGCTTAGGCGGGCTTTGTCCGTATAGCCCCACCCTTGAGGGTGCGGGTTTTTATTCGATTCAAACAATGTGGGGCGATTCCCGAATCGCCCCTACAGCTTCAAACGGTGAAACTTTTATTATTTAAAACCCCACTAGCAACATCTTCAATCAATTGAATATGGCGCTTGAGTAAGGTGGGCATGGCATAGCGTTCGATCGCCGTTTCCCGGGCTTTTTTGCGAATCTCTGCCATGCGAGTCGGATGATTGAACACTTCATCCACGCGACTGGCGATTTGTTTAGGAGAGAAAAAGTCTACGAGTAATCCATTTTCCCCATCGGCGATCACTTCTCGCACAGGTTGGGTATCGGACCCCAAGACTAAGCAACCTGTGGACATCGATTCAATCATGGACCAAGATAAAACAAAAGGTCGCGTGAGATAAATATGCACGTCTGACGCTTGAATGACTTTTAAATATAATCCATAAGGCAAGGACCCGACAAAGTGAACCCGCGTTAAATCGAGGGGGACTTTCTTGAGCATATAGTCTTTGTAGGTTTCGCCATTGGGGAGAGATTTGCCATAGCAAACGCGATCGGAACCGACGACGACAACATGACAATTCGGACGGCGTTCCTGAATATAACCGACAGCTTCGATAAATTCAGGAAATCCACGATAGGGTTCCATCCCTCGCGCCACATAAGTAACGAGTTCATCGACATGGGATAAATCCAGATTAGGGAGGACTAATTTTGCACCCGGGTCAGGTTTGAAAAATTCCGTATCCACGCCATCATGAACGACGGAGAGTTTGCTATGAAATTCCGGGGGAAATTGCGATCGCTGCCAATAAGTCGGAGAGACTCCCCAATCGCAAGAGGCTAAATCAATTAAAATGGGCGCATTTTTGACGCGAATTCGAGCTACATCATCCGCATTTAAGGGGTCTTTGGGGTCAAAATTGGCATCAGATCCGTAGGCATGATAATACCATTCAAAGTAACACATTAACGGGGTTTCCGGATAGATATCCTTGGCAAATGTCGTCGGACCCCAACCGGAATGACCATAAATTACATCGGGGACAAATCCTTGGGTTTTGAGTTGTTCCGCCATACGATAAACCGCTTGTCCATAAATCACGGCACTTTCTAGGGGACGAACATAATGGTGAGTGCCAGGATGAGGGTCACGACTGGGGGAAAACAAGGCTTTTTTGACCCCAGGAATCACCCATTCAGGGCGTTCATTTTTGGTGCCAAAAACAACTTGATTGTTAGGATTGCTGCCTAATACGGTGGCTAAATGACGAAACTGGGCCGGAAAGTTAGGATGCAGAAAGAGAATTCGCATGAGCTATAATTGCAACGGTTATGGTAAACAATAAATAAGGGGCAAAAATTAAGATTAGGAACAAAAAGCTAACCACCTTTTGTTCCTAATCTTACGAGGGGGAGATGTTAAACGATTGGGGCTTTGCAGACCCAAACGCAATCTCGGGGAACCGACTGAGTGTCTTTGACTAGAATTTCATAATTGAGATGGGTGAGAAATTTTTCCATGATGTGATCAGTCATCACAGAAAAGGCTGAACCATGCCGTTGTCCTCTTAAATTGAGATGCCATTCACTCAAAAACTTTTGCCAACCTAACTCGCTAAGAATGTTGGTATGGTGAAAGACACAGAGGCGATCGCCTTGCAGTAAGGCCGGAATTTGAGTCAGATAATTGAAGATATCGCGAGGTTCTAAATGTACCATCGTATCGTAACAAAAACAGACATCAACGGAATGGGGTTCGATCGCCTTTAAAGTCAGTCCATCGAGTTTGAGATAGCTAACGCGATCGTCCCCGAGGTGCGATCGCGTGGCCTCTAGCATTTTACTAGAAATATCCGCACAGATGAGCGTTTTGCAGTGTTTAAGCAACAATGCGCCGGTTTTGCCACCCCCCACACCGATTTCTAAAACCCGATGTTCCTGCCCGATATAAGGCTGAATGAAGCGCTGTTCAATCAGGGTTTCATATTCCGCTAGGGTACTAGCAGCGCCCGCCCCTTTGCCAATCCATTCATCGCCAATGCGATCGAGTTCAGGATGCAACTCTTGCCACATTTCGGCATAAGCATCCCAGGTCCCTTCATAGTCAATGCCGTGATTGGGTTTTTCCATTGCGGTGGCATTTACCTCCCTTATGAGACAACATTCAAGCGAACTTTGATGATTCATCCTTCACCCCGGTGTTCTACCGGGATGACCATCCCCCCGCATTCTTTTACCACATTCTGGTGATTTAATCCCAAGAAAAATTGAGAGAAAATTCATCCACAAGCTGCTGGTTATGCGGCTGAAAATATTGATGCAAGGTGGATTGGAGTCCATCCGGCAGGGTGGCATACTCTCCCGCATTGTACTTGGGATAGTCGGCAATTTCCATCGGGGGTAACCCTAAAAATGCCAAAGTTTCCGCAAGGGTGGCCGCAGGATTAGCATAAAAGGCTTCACTTGAAAGGATTAAGAATTGCTCTTTGGGGAAAAGTTCCATCCAACTTTTGAGTTGATTCCCATAAATTCCCCGGGATAAATAGGTGTAATGTTGATGATTGTAACTATAATAGTTAGGGTCAGCCCACATTTTTTCTAATTCCCCAGCGAGTCGGGCTGGTTCTTGGGCGATCGCCTCCGCAAAAGAAAGCGTCTCAAATCCCAAGCGCACTTCATGATTATAATGAGACCAGGCTCTTTTTACAGGATTTCTCAGCAACACAATCAGCTTAACCTGGGGAAATAACTCCTTAACCCTGTGGGGAACTAAGGGATGAAATAAATAATAAGGACTCGCTTCTCCCGTCAGTATCCCAAATTGCGATTCTCGGGGCGGAAATTGTTGGCGATACCAGTCAATTCCGTGATAAAAGTTGAAGGTAAAAAAATGAACTTCTTTTTGAGCTGCTGGAAAAACTTGGGGATGTTGAGTTAAGTAATGATAGAGAGAGGTTGTCCCTCCTTTTTGGGTTCCAATAATCAAAAAATCTGGCATGGTTGAGTTCAGGTATGAGCGCAGAAGTCGGTCTGATCCCATCGTCAGTAGAGGTAACCAGGTAGGCGGGTTGATTATATCATAAAAATGGGTATCTCCCTGATCCAGAGGGTTGTGATACCATAAATGCTCAAGTCATTTGCTTAAGGGATATCCGTCTGGAGATTAAAATTGTTTTCGGCGGGGCATAATAATCCTTGGAGAGTCTAATAACACCAGAGGTGAAAAGAATGAATTTCATGACAGCGGCTAAAAATCGGTTAAAACAACTGAAAACGATGGCATTTGCGCCCAGTCAAAACTCAGGAGAAACTGAGGGGACCCCGGTTCAAACCCTGGAACTCGAAAGGGAGAATGAACCCATTACAGAAACATCCGTTCCCCTCGAAAACCCGGTAGAGTACCCCGAGGACGTAGCAACATTTGCTCCACTGGAAAACCAGGTAGAAAACCCCGATGCCTTAATCATCGACCCCCTAGAGGAGTTTAAACAGAACTATTTTGCTGAAGAACCCGTTGATTTGAATCAATTTGAATATTTTAGAGCGGGAAAATTTCCGAATTCGGGACCTTTTCCGTGGTTAGATTCTCCCAATGCCTTGGCCGAAATTAACCAGAAGCAAGAAAGTGGAGTGTTATCTGAGGAGGAAGCTGAATACTGTCGGCAATGGGTGAGGGATGGCATCATTATCCTCAAAGGAGCGATTTGACAAGAGTTTTCTCGATCGCGTCTGGAATATTTATGAACAAAAGATTGCAGAAGGGATTGTTCCAGCGCAACCGGAAAAAGTGGCGGAAAATGACCCTTATATCGGTCGGTTTTTAAATACCCATTTTCTGGTTCCCGAGATTAATGAAGTGCTTCACAATGAAACGATTTTTAACTCAATTCAAACATTGCTCGGGCGAAAACCTAAACCCTTTCAGACGATTACTTCCCATAAAGGGAGCCAACAAGGAGTCCATTCTGACTCAATTCACATGACCACCTATCCATTAGGCTATTTAGTGGCAGCTTGGGTAGCATTTGAAGATATTCATCCCGATTCTGGGCCTTTGGTTTATTATCCGGGCAGTCACCGTTTGCCTTATTTATTCAGTGAGGATATCGGGATTGACCTGAACGATTTTCGGGAAAGAGGCTATCTTCCTTTTCATGAAAAATATGAACCCGCGATTCAGAAAACTATTCGAGATCATCAACTGGTTCCCGCTTATTTTCATGCCGAAAAAGGGGATGTTTTAATTTGGCACGCCAATCTTCTTCATGGGGGATCGAAGAGAAATAATCTTCAGTATTCTCGAAAAGCCGTTGTCTGTCATTATTTTGTTGAAGGTGCAGTTTGCTACCATGATCTATCCGGTAGCCGGTCAAACTTATAGGGGTTAAATCAGGGGTCAAAATTGACGGACAGGGGTTCTGGCTTAGTATCCCTGATCTGGTCATCATAAGTTAAGTTAAGAAGGCTCGGGCTTCTTGGCAATCAAATAATTACAAGAGGCTAATTCTTCATTAGTTTTGGGATGGAGAGACGTGACAAAATCTTGGTGCAAGTAGCTGTCCGGATGAGCTAACAAGTCCCCAATTTTCATCTCTTTAAACTGT
>CAWGFK010000029.1:0-5315 GCA_963821735.1 uncultured cyanobacterium | reverse complement strand
AATCATTTCTCTCACATCAAGACAAGTTGGACTACAGCGAGGATCAGAATATTTGCAATTTCCAAAAATGTTGTAATCAATCTCAGCAATTTTTATCATAACCTAGATAGACATTCAATGATTTATGCTAAAAAAAATCCGTCTAAAAAACTTTAAGAATTTTCAAGATGCTGAACTCATTCTCAGTCCTTTCACGCTGTTAATTGGAACCAATGCCTCTGGAAAAAGTAATATTAGAGATGCTCTCCGTTTTCTGCATGGCATTGCTCGCGGCTATAATCTCGCCGAAATAATGGGCGAAAAATATGTAGAAGGGGGCGTTTTACAATGGCGCGGAATTCGTGGAGGGACACGAGAAGTTACGTTTTTGAATTCTGAAACGTTTACATTGGAAGTGGAATTTACAGTTGAGTATCAAGAGCAACAGCAAGAAGCTATATATAGCATTACAGTAAATCCAAGTCCGAGTGGCAAAGGTCCCCAAATTTTTGAAGAAAAGCTCCACCTTAACAATTTCCCGAATCCGGTTTTTAAATGCACTTTAATTAAAGAGAGTTCAGAGGAATATCTCCAGACCAAAACTGAGGATGGAAGTTGTTATAAATTGACGTTATCTCCTGGCAAACCTGCTGTTTCACAATTCACAGAAATCAACGTTTCCAGATTAATCTCTTATATAGTTACCGAGCATTTTGCAGAAGATCGCTGGACCTACATTTTATCTATCTCAGAACAATGTATAAACACTCTCAAGGATATACATTTTCTCGATCTGAATCCAGAAGCGATCCGGTTGCCGTCAGTTCCGGGACAAACTATTTTAGGCGATCGCGGCGAAAATCTCTCCTCTGTCTTGTTTGATATTGTCAAGACCCCCAAAAAAAGGCCATCCTCCTGGAGTGGATACAGGAACTCACCCCAATGGATGCTCAAGATTTTGAGTTCCCATCAGATTTTACCGGAAAAATTTTATTAACCCTAATCCGAAGAGAGTGGACAAAAAATATCCGCCTACAGTGCTTCCGATGGAACTCTGAGATTTCTAGCCATGATAGCCGCCTTACTCGGTTCATCTCCGGCAAAACTCTACTTTTTTGAAGAATTAGATAATGGCATCCATCCCACTCGGTTACATCTCTTACTGCAACTGATTGAACGGCAAGTCTCTCAAGGCAAAATCCAAATGATTGCCACCACTCATTCCTCCCAATTACTCAAACTTTTAAGTCCTAATCTCTTAGAGTCGGTCTCGTTAACCTACCGTTTAGAAAATAGACCCGATGCCAAAATTATCCGAATTTTAGATATCCCGAATGCTCAAGAAGTTTTGAAAAAACAAACCCTCGCCCACCTCCACGAATCAGCTTGGTTAGAGAATGTGATGGAATTTATGAGTGATGAGGGGGAAGAATGAGGGTTTTAGTCATTCCCGAAGACTTTCGCAAGGACCAATATATGCTCAAACCTATCATCACTGCCTTGATGAAAAGTTTGGGTAAACCTAGCGCTAAAATAAGAATTTGCCAAGACCCTCTCTTGGGAGGTGTCAGTGAGGCGTTAAAATGGGAAAATATTGAAAGTATTATTAATCAGTATCCGATGGTCGATTTATTTTTACTTTGTGTCGATCGCGATGGAAAGGAGGGGCGAAAAGTTGCACTCGATAAACTGGAAACGAAAGCTCATAAAATTTTAGGGAATCGCCGGTTATTTTTAGCTGAAAATGCGTGGCAAGAAATTGAAGTTTGGGTTTTAGCGGGTCAAGATTTACCACCGGATTATAATTGGCAGGTCATTCGCCAAGAAATTAATCCTAAAGAAACTTACTTTTTGCCCTTTTCTCAACAGCGCAGGTTATTAGATGCACCGGGAGAAGGGCGCAAACCCCTCGCGGAAGAAGCGGCGCGCCGGTATGACCGAATTCGCCAACTTTGCCCCGAAGATATTGGCAACTTAGAAGATAGAATCAAGACTTGGATCACCGAATATTCCTAATCGTGCCCCAATCCTAAAATGGAGAATTCACCCTCAATGTAGGGGCGATTCGCGAATCGCCCCTACAGCTTCAAGCGGTGAAACTTTTGTTGTTTAAAACACCACTGGCGACATCTTCAATCAGTTGGATATGGCGCTTGAGTAAGGTTGGCATGGCATATCGTTCGATCGCCGTTTCCCGGGCTTTTTTGCGAATCTCTGCCATGCGAGTCGGATGATTGAAGACTTCATCCACGCCAGTGGCTATTTGTTTAGGAGAGAAAAAGTCTACGAGTAATCCATTGTCCCCATCTGTGATGACTTCTCGGACAGGTTGGGTATCGGACCCCAAGACTAAGCAACCTGTGGACATCGATTCAATCATGGACCAAGATAAAACAAAAGGTCGCGTGAGATAAATATGCACGTCTGAGGCTTGAATGACTTTTAAATATAATCCATAAGGCAAGGACCCGACAAAGTGAACCCGCGTTAAATCGAGGGGGACTTTTTTGAGCATATAGTCTTTGTAGGTTTCGCCATTGGGGAGAGATTTGCCATAGCAAACGCGATCGGAACCGACGACGACAACATGACAATTCGGACGGCGTTCCTGAATATAACCGACAGCTTCGATCAATTCAGGAAATCCAGATAGGGTTCCATACCTCGCGCCACATAAGTAACGAGTTCATCGACATGGGATAAATCCAGATTAGGGAGGACTAATTTTGCACCCGGGTCAGGTTTGAAAAATTCCGTATCCACGCCATCATGAACGACGGAGAATGTGCTATGAAATTCCGGGGGAAAATGCGATCGCTGCCAATAAGTCGGAGAGACTCCCCAATCGCAAGAGGCTAAATCAATTAAAATGGGCGCATTTTTGACGCGAATTCGAGCTACATCATCCGCATTTAAGGGGTCTTTGGGGTCAAAATTGGCATCAGATCCGTAGGCATGATAATACCATTCAAAGTAACACATTAACGGGGTTTCCGGATAGATATCCTTGGCAAATGTCGTCGGACCCCAACGGAATGACCATAAATTACATCGGGGACAAATCCTTGGGTTTTGAGTTGTTCCGCCATACGATAAACCGCTTGTCCATAAATCATGGCACTTCTAGGGGACGAACATAATGGTGAGTGCCAAGATGAGGGTCACGACTGGGGGAAAACAAGGCTTTTTTGACCCCAGGAATCACCCATTCAGGGCGTTCATTTTTGGTGCCAAAAACAACTTGATTGTTAGGATTGCTGCCTAAGACGGTGGCTAAATGACGAAACTGGGCCGGAAAGTTAGGATGCAGAAAGAGAATTCGCATGAGCTATAATTGCAACGGTTATGGTAAACAATAAATAAGGGGCAAAAATTAAGATTAGGAACAAAAAGCTAACCACCTTTTGTTCCTAATCTTACGGGGGGAGATGTTAAACGATTGGGGCTTTGCAGACCCAAACGCAATCTGGGGAACCGACTGAGTGTCTTTGACTAGAATTTCATAATTGAGATGGGTGAGAATTTTTCCATGATGTGATCAGTCACACAGAAAAGGCTGAACCATGCCGTTGTCCTCTTAAATTGAGACCCCATCACTCAAAAACTTTTGCCAACCTAACTCGCTAAGAATGTTGGTATGGTGAAAGACACAGAGGCGATCGCCTTGCAGTAAGGCCGGAATTTGAGTCGGATAATAAGATATTGTGAGGTTCTAAATGTACCATCGTATCGTAACAAAAACAGACATCAACGGAATCGGGTTCGATCGCCTTTAAAGTCAGTCCATCGAGTTTGAGATAGCTACGGATCGCCCCGAGGTGCGATCGCGTGGCCTTAGCATTTTACTAGAAATATCCGCACAGATGAGCGTTTTGCAGTGTTTAAGCAACAATGCGCCGGTTTTGCCACCCCCCACACCGATTTCTAAAACCCATGTTCCTGCCCGATATAGGCTGAATGAAGCGCTGTTCAATCAGGGTTTCATATTCCGCTAGGGTACTAGCAGCGCCCGCCCCTTTGCCAATCCATTCATCGCCAATGCGATCGAGTTCAGGATGCAACTCTTGCCACATTTCGGCATAAGCATCCCAAGTCCCTTCATAGTCAATGCCGTGATTGGGTTTTTCCATTGCGGTGGCATTTACCTCCCTTATGAGACAACATTCAAGCGAACTTTGATGATTCATCCTTCACCCCGGTGTTCTACCGGGATGACCATCCCCCCGCATTCTTTTACCACATTCTGGTGATTTAATCCCAAGAAAAATTGAGAGAAAATTCATCCACAAGCTGCTGGTTATGCGGCTGAAAATATTGATGCAAGGTGGATTGGAGTCCATCCGGCAGGGTGGCATACTCTCCCGCATTGTACTTGGGATAGTCGGCAATTTCCATCGGGGGTAACCCTAAAAATGCCAAAGTTTCCGCAAGGGTGGCCGCAGGATTAGCATAAAAGGCTTCACTTGAAAGGATTAAGAATTGCTCTTTGGGGAAAAGTTCCATCCAACTTTTGAGTTGATTCCCATAAATTCCCCGGGATAAATAGGTGTAATGTTGATGATTGTAACTATAATAGTTAGGGTCAGCCCACATTTTTTCTAATTCCCCAGCGAGTCGGGCTGGTTCTTGGGCGATCGCCTCCGCAAAAGAAAGGGTCTCAAATCCCAAGCGCACTTCATGATTATAATGAGACCAGGCTCTTTTTACAGGATTTCTCAGCAACACAATCAGCTTAACCTGGGGAAATAAATCCTTAACCCTGTGGGGAACTAAGGGATGAAATAAATAATAAGGACTCGCTTCTCCCGTCAGCATTCCAAGGTGCGATTCTCGGGGCGGAAATTGTTGGTGATACCAGTCAATTCCGTGATGAAAGTTGAAGGTAAAAAAATGAACTTCTTTTTGAGCTGCTGGAAAAACTTGGGGATGTTGAGTTAAGTAATGATAGAGAGAGGTTGTCCCTCCTTTTTGGGTTCCAATAATCAAAAAATCTGGCATGGTTGAGTTCAGGTATGAGCGCCAATGACATCGGTTAAGGAATAGGACGCCGGTACAGTCAGGTTGGAAACCGGGTTTTTCACCCAATTTTTGCTATTGAACACTGAATTTTGGCATAAAAACCCGGTTTCTTGTCCTGGGAATCTCAAATAGTTTTGAGGATTTAAGGCGTCAGGATCGTAGTACGGGTCATCATTTTCCTTTTTTAGAAAGAAGATGGGTAAGGTTTCTTAGCCATCAAATAATTACAAGAAGCTAACTCTTCATTGGTTTGGGGATGGAGAAATGTCACAAAATCTTGGTTCATATAACTGTTAGGATGGGCTAACAAATCCGCT